>JBJDRQ010000008.1:0-2500 GCA_044989425.1 Bacillus sp. N9 | reverse complement strand
TTGATTGTTATTGATGATTGATGATGATGATGATTGATGATTGATTATTATTATTGATGATGATGATTGATTATTGATGATGATTGATGATTGATGATTGATTGATTGATTATTGATTATTGATGATTGATTGATTATTGTTGTTATTGATGATGATTGTTGATTGATGTGTTGATTGTTGATTGTTATTGTTGATTGTGTGTTGATTGGTGTTATTATTGATTGATTATGATGGATTGTTATTGTTATTATTATTGTTGATGTTATTATTGATTATTATTATTGATGGTATGTGTGATTATTGATTGTTGATTGATTGATTGATTGATGATGATTGATGATGATTATTGATGATGATTGATTGATTGATTGTTATTGATTGATTGATTGATTGTTGTTATTGATGATTGTTGATTGATTGTTGTTATTGATTGATTGATTGATTGTTGATTGATTGTTGATTGTTATTGATTGTGATGATGATGGATGTTGATGATTGATTGATTGTTGATGATGATGATTGATGATTGATTGTTGATTGTTGATTATTGATGATGATGATTGATGATGATGATTGATTATTGTTGATTGATTGATTGATGATTGATGATGATTGATTGATGGTGATGTGATTGATGATGATTGATTATTGATGATGATTATTGATGATGATTGTTGATTGATTGATTGATGATGATATGATTATTGATGATATTGATGATTGTTGATTGATTGATGATTATTGATTGTTGATGTGATGTCATTGATGATGATTGATGATGATGATGATGATGATGCGATTGATGATTGATTGATGATGATGATTGATGATGATTGATGATGGTGATGATGTAATTGTTAATGATGGTGATGGTGATGTTATTGATGTGATGATTGATTGATTGATTGATTGATTGATTGTTGATTATTATTGATTATTGATGATGATTGTTGATTGATGATTGATTGTTATTGTTGATGATTATTGATTGTTATTGATTGATGTTGTGTGTTGATGATATTATGTATTATATTGTATTATTATTGATTGATATTGATAGTATTGTTATTGATGATTATTATTATTGTTATTGTTATTATTATTATTGATTGATTGTTATTGATTATTGTTATTGTTGATGATTGATGTGATGTTATTGTTATTGGTTGATGATTGATTGATTGTTATTGTTATTGATGTTATTGATTGATGATGTTGATTATTGATTATTATTGATTGATGATTGTTGATTGTTATTGATTGATTATTGATTGATTGTTATTGTTATTGATTATTGTTATTGATGATTGATGTATTGTTGATTGATTGATTGTTGATGTGATTGTGTGATGTTGTTGATTGATTGATGATGATTGTTATTGTTGTTGTTGATTGTTGATTGATTGTTGTTGATTGATTGATTGTTGATTGTGATGTGTGTGATGATGATTGTTATTGTTATTGATGATGATTGATGATTGATTGTTGATTGATGATGATGATGATTGTTAGTGTGATGATTGTTGTTATTGTTGTGATGATTGTTGTTGATTGATGATCAATGATTGATGGTATTGATGTATGATTGATGATTGTTGTATGATGATAGTATGATGTTATTGATTGATTGTTGTTGATTGTGGTGTGTATTGTTGATTGTTGATGTATTGTGTATTATTGTTATTGATGGTGATTGTTGTTGTTGTTGATGTGTTGATTATTGATTATTGATGATGATGATGATTGTTATTGTTATTGTTATTGATTGTTGATTATTATTATTATTGATGTTATTGATGATTGTTATTGATGGTATTATTATTGATGATGATGATGATTGTTGATGATTGATTGTTGTTGATTGTTGATTGATTGATGGTGATTGATTGATTGATTGATGATGATTGTTGTTGATTGATTGATGATTGATTGATTGATTGTTGTTGATTGTTATTGATTGATTGTTATTGTTGATGTTGATGTGTTGTTGATTGATTGATTGATTATTGATTGATTGTTGTTGTTGTTATTGATTGTTATTGTTATTGTTGTTGTTGTGTGATTGTTGTTATTGTTATTGTTGATTGTTGTTGATGTATTGTTATTGATTGTTGATTGATTATTATTGTTATGTGATGATGATGATGATGATGATGATTATTGATGATTGATTGATTGATGATGATGATGATGATTGATGATGATTGTTGTTGTTGATTGTTGTTGATTGATTGTTGATTGATGGTATTGATTGTTGTTGTTGATTGATTGATTGATTGTTGATTGATTGATTGATTGTTGTTGATTGTAGTTGTTGTTGGATTGTTGATTGATTATTGTTGTTGATTGATGATTGTTGATGTGATGTGATTGATGATTGTTATTGATTGTTATGATTGATTGTTATTGATTGATTATTGGTTATTATTGATGATTATTGATTGTTATTGATTGTTGATGATTGATGACGATTGTTGATTGTTGTTGTTGTTATTGTTG
>JBJDRQ010000007.1:0-9489 GCA_044989425.1 Bacillus sp. N9 | reverse complement strand
TATTGATTATTATTGATTATTGATTATTGATTGATTATTGAATGATTGAATGGAATGGTATTATTGGTATTGATTATTGTTGTTATTATTGAATGGTATTGATGGACGGTATTGGTTATTGATGGTATTATTATTATTGAATTGATTATTGATTGATGGAATGATTGATTATTGATGGACCCATGGAATGGAATGGTATTATTGATGGAATTGATGGTATTGATTATTGATGGAATTGATGGAATGGATGGAATGGAATGATGGAATTATTGATTGATGGAATTGAATGGAATTGGTGGACCCGAATGGAATTGATGGAATTGATTGATGGTATTGATGGTATTGAATGGTGGTGATTGGTGGACGGTGTGATGGTGTGGGTGACGGTGGACCCGAGTATTGTTGACGGATGGTATTGATTGGTGTGACGGATAATTGATTGATTGACCCGGTAATGGCAATGACGAAGGACGGAGTGATTGATGTGTGTGTGTTATTGTGTGATTATTATTATTGATTGAATGTGTGTGTGTGTGATTATTGAATTGATGTGAATGACAATGATTGACGGTATTGATGATTGACCAATGACGGTATTGTGACGGTGTTGTGTGGTGGTGATGACGGTGGTGTGATTGTTATTGTTATGGTTATTGTTATTGTTATTGATTGATTGGTGGAGCGGATCGATGGTAGTGTGATGGAGTGTGACGGACAGTGATCGAACTGGACTGATTGTTATTGATGGAATGGTATTGAGAGAGGTGTGGTATGGAAGACGGTGATGATTGTTGTGATGATGATGATGATGATGATGATGATGATGATGATGATGATGATGATGATGATGATGATGATGATGATGATGATGATGATGATGATGATGATGATGATGATGATGATGATGATGATGATGATGATGATGATGATGATGATGATGATGATGATGATGATGATGATGATGATGATGATGATGATGATGATGATGATGATGATGATGATGATGATGATGATGATGATTGATGATGATGATGATGATGATTGATGATGATGATGATGATGATGATGATGATGATGATGATGATGATGATGATGATGATGATGATTGATGATGATGATGATGATGATGATGACCCATTGATGATGATGATGATGACTGATTGATGATGATTGACTAATTGACGGATATTGAATTGAATTATTATTATTATTGATGGTATTGATTGATGGAATTATTGAATGGAAATTATTGATTGATGGTGTTATTGATGGAATTGAATGGAATTATTGATTGATGGTATTGATTATTGAATTATTGATGGAATGGAATTGATTATTGATTGATGGATTGATTGATTATTGATTGAATTGATTGATGGAATTGATGGAATTGATGGATTGATGGATTGATTGATTGATATTGATGGTATTGAATTGATTGATTGATTGATTGATTGATTGTTGTGACGGTGTTGAATGACCAGACAGTGTGACAATGACGGACGGCAATTATTGTGTGTGTGTGTGTGTGTGTGTGTGTGTGTATTGTTATTGTTATTGTGTGTTATTGATGTGACAGTAGTGATGTGAAAAAGTGGTGTGTTATTATTGTTATTATTGCGGTGCGGTGTTACCATTGCCCAGACGCCAATGCGTGTGTTATTGTTATTGGTGTGTGCTATTATTGTGGGTTGTAATGGATTGGTTATGATTGGTGTGTGTGTGTGTGAATGTGTGTGTGTGGCTTATTGTTGTGGATTGAATTGATTGACTGGTGTGTTGATGATGGAGTGGAATGGACCGATTGATGGAAGTGATCGATGACATGACAATTGTGGTATTATTATTGACAATGATGACTGACTATTGATTATTGATGGTGATTGATTGTGTGGCAATGGCAATGAACGACATGAACGGACATTGGACGGAACTGACGGACGGTGATGACGGTGACGGAGCGGTGGTAGACGGGCCAGACGCCAGACGGTTGCGCCAGTTGATGCGATGACGGTGACGACGGTTGTTATTGTTATTGTGATTGGTGGCGGTGTTGACGATGATGTGTGACCCAGGCCAATTGTTGTTGATTATTGGTTGATGATGATTTGGTGTGATGATGATGACGATGGACATTAGTATTATTGATTGTTATTAGTTGGAGTTGAATGTTATTGTTGATTATTATGATGACGGTGTGTGATTGATGGTATTGATTGATTGATGATGAATTGAATGGTATTATTGATTGATTGATGGAATTGAATTGATTGAATGATATTATTGATGGTATTATTGTTATTGATGGATTGATTGGAATGGAATGATGGTATTGATTATTGAATGTATTATTATTGATGGAATTGATTGATTGATTGATATGGATTGATTGAATTGATTGATTATTGATTGATTGATTGAATTGATTATTGAATTGGTTTATTGATTGATGGAATGGATGGAGTGATTGATTGATTGATGGACGAATTGGATTGGATTGATTGATTATTATTGAATGGATATTGATGCGAATTGATTGATTGATTGATTGATGGTATTGATTGATGGAATGGAATTGATTGATTGATTGATTGATTGAATGGAATTGATTGGAATTGATTGATTGATGGAATTGATTGATTGATTGATTGATTGGAATTGATATGGAATTGATTGATTGATTGAATTGATTGAATTGATGGATTGATTGATTGATGGTATTGATTGAATTGATTGATTGATTGATGGAATTGATTGATTGATTGGATTGATTGGAATTGTTGATTGATTGATTGTTGATTGAATGGAATTTGATTGGAATTGATATGATTGATTGATTATTGATTGATTATTGAATGGTATTGATTATTATTGATTATTGAATTATTATTGATTATTGAATTATTGATTATTATTATTGATTGATGGTATTGAATGGAATTGAATGATTGAATGGAATGGTATTGATTATTGATGGAATTTTGATGAATTGATTATTGATTGATTGATGGTATTGAATGGAATTGAATTGAATTGATTGAATTGAATTGATTGAATTGATTGTATTGATTGATGGAATTGATTGATTGATTGATTTATTGATTGATTGATGGAAATTGATTTATTATTGATGGAATTGATTGATTGATTGAATTGATTGATTGATTGAATGGATTGATGGATTGATTGATTGATGGAATTGATGGTATTATTGAATGAATGGAATTATTGGACCCAATGGAGGCAGCGGGCGGGCAGCGACGGCGGCAGCGGCAGCGGCAGCGGGCAGCGGCGGCAGCGGCAGCGGCAGCGGCAGCGAACGCTGACGCTTGGCAGCGGCAGCGGCGGCCCAGCGGCAGCGGCAGCGGCAGCAGCGGCAGCGGCGGCAGCGGCCAGCGGCAGCAGCAGCGGCAGCGGCGGCAACGGCGGCGGCAGCGGCCCAGCGGCGGCGGCGGCAGCGGCCCAGGCGGGCGGCGGCGGTGGCGGCCCAGGCAGCGGCAGCGGCAGCGGCGGCAGCGGCAGCGGGCGGCGGCAGCAGCGGCAGCGGCAGCGGCGGCGGCAGCGGCGGCGGCAGCGGCGACGGCCTTGGCGGCGGCGGCGGCAGCGGCAGCGGCGGCGGCAGCGGCGGCAGCAGCAGCAGCAGCGGCAGGCAGCAGCAGCGGCAGCAGCGGCGGCAGGCGGCAGCGGCGGCGGCGGCGGCGTGGCGCTGGCGGCGGCTGGCAAAGACGGCAGCGAAAACGGCAGCAATGGCGGCGTTGTGTATGGTAGCGGCAGCGGCAGCGGCAGCGACAGCGGTTGGCGGGCAGCGGCAGGCAGCGGCAGCAGCAGCGGCGGCAGCGGCAGCGTTGACAGCAGCAGCAGCGGCAGCGGGCAGCGGTTGGCGGCGGCAGCGGCGGCGGCAGCGGCAGCGAGCGGCAGCAGCGGCGGCAGCAGCGGCGGAAAAGGCAGCGGCGGCGAGCGGGCAGCGGCGGGCAGCGGCAGCGCTTGGCAGCGGCGGCAGCGGCAGCGGCAGCGGCGGCAGCGGCAGCGACGGCAGCAGCAGCAGCGACAGCGGCAGCAGCAACGGCAGCAGCAGCGGCAACGCTTGTAGCAACAGCAACGCGGCAGCAGCAGCAGCAGCAGCAGGCAGCAGCAACGCTAGCAACGCGGCAACAACAGCAGCAGCAGCAACAACGCGCGCGCAGCAACAGCAGCAGCAGCAGCAGCAGCAACGCTTAACGCGGCAGCAGCAACGCGGCAGCGGCAGCAGCGGCAGCGGCAGCGGCAACGCGCGGCAGCGGCAGCAGCAGCGCGGCAGCGGCAGCGGCAGCGGCAGCAGCGGCAGCGGCAGCGGCGGCAGCGAATGGTATTGTTATTGATGATTATTATTGATTGGATTGAATTATTGAATGGTATTATTGATGGATTATTGAATTATTATTGATTGAATGGAATTGATGGATTATTGATTGAATTGATGATGATTGATTGATTGATTGATTGATTGATTGATGGAATTATTGATTATTGATTGATTGAATGGATTGATTGATTGAATTGATTGATTGATTGATTGATTGATTGAATGGAGTATTGATTGAATTGATTGATGGAATATTATTGATTATTGATTGAATTGATGGATTATTGATTGATTATTATTGAATTGGAATGGAATTATTGATGGTATTGATTGATTGATTATTGATGGTATTGATTGATTGATTGAATTGAATTATTGATTATTGATGGATTGATGGAATTGATTGATGGATGGAATTGATTATTGATTGAATGGAATTGAATTGATTGATGGAATTGATTGATGGAATTGAATTGATTGATGGAATTGATTGATTGATTGAATGGAATTGTTGATGGAATTGATGGATTGATTGGATTATTGATTGATTGATTGATGGTATTGAATGGTATTGATTGATTGATTGATTGATGGAATATTGATTGATTGATTGGATTATTATTGATTGATTGATGGAAATTATTGAATGGTATTATTGATGGTATTGATTGATGGAATGGAATTGATTATTGATTGATTGATGGAATGGAATTGATTGATTGATGGAATTGATTGATTGATGGAATTGATGGAATTGATTGATTGATGGAATTGATTGGTGATTGGTTGATGTTGATGTGGTGGTGTGATTGATGATGGTGGTGGCAGGGGCAGGGGGCAGCGGCGGCGGCAGCGGCGGCGGCGGCGGCAGCGGCAGGCAGCGGCAGCGGCAGCGGCAGCGAGCCGGCAGCGGCAGCGGCGGCGCGGCAGCGGCAGCCTTGTGGCAGCAGCGGCAGCGGCAGCAGCGGCCGCAGCGGCAGCGGCAGCGGCCAGCCCGGTGTGGCAGCAGCGGCAGCCAGCGGCCAGCCCAGCAGCAGCGGCAGCCCAGCGGCGGCAGCGGCAGCGGCGGCGCCAGCGGCAGCGGCGGCGGCCCAGCGGCAGCGGCCCAGCGGCGGCCTTGTGAGCGGCGGCGGCAGCGGCAGCAGCAGCGGCAGCGGCAACGGCAGCCCGGCAGCGGCAGCGGCCGGCGGCGGCGGCGGCAGCGGCGGCAGCGGCAGCGGCGGCGGCAGCGGCGGCAGCGGCGGCGGCGGCGGCGGCAGCGGCGAGCAGCGGCGGCGGCAGCGGCAGCTGGCCTAGCAGCGGCGGCGGCGGCGGCGGCGGCGGCAGCGGCAGCGGCAGCGGCGGCAGCGGCAGCGGCAGCGGCAGCGGCGGCAGCGGCGGCGGCAGCGGCGGCGGCAGGCGGCAGCGGCCGCGCGGCCTTGTAGACGGCAGCGGCAGCGGCGGCAGCAGCCGGCGCGGCAGCGGCCCAGCGGCGGCGCCGGCGGCCGGCGGCAGCAGCGGCGGCAGCGGCGGCAGCGGCAGCGGCGGCGGCAGCAGCGGCGGCGGCGGCAGCGGCAGCAGCGGCCCAGCGACAGCCCAGCGGCCTGTGCGGCAGCGGCAGGCCTTGAGCAGCAGCCCAGCAGCAGCAGCGGCAGCGGGCAGCGGCAGCAGCGGCAGCCCAGCAGGCGGGCAGCGGCGGCGGCGGCAGCCCAGCGGCCACGCCTTGCGCCGGCAGCGACCTTGGCAGCGGCAGACGGCAGCAGCGGCAGCGGCAGCGGCCCGGCGGCGGCCTTGGCAGACAGCGGCAGCGCGGCAGCGGCAGCAGCCCAGCGGCCCAGGCGGCGGCAGCGACAGCGGCAGCGGCCAGCGCGGCAGCCGGCAGCAGCGGCAGCCCAGCAGCGGTGGCGACAGCCCAGCCCAGCCCGGCCCGGCGGCAGCGGCAGCGGCAACGCCTTGTAGCGGCAGCGGCAGCGCCAGCCCAGCGGCAGCGGCAGCGGCAGCAGGCAGCGGCAGCACCGGCAGCGGCAGCAGCCATGTGACAGCCAGCGGCAGCAGCGACAGCAGCAGCCAAGCAGCCAACAGCGGCAGCGGCGGCAGCCTTGTAGCAGCGGCAACCGCGGCAGCAACGGCGTGGCAGCGGTGGCAGCGCCAGCGGCAGCAGCCTTGTGGCCCAGCGGCAACCTTGCAGCGGCAGGCAGCATTGCGGCGGCGGCGGCAGCCCAGCCCAGCGGCATGACGGCAGCGGCGGCAGCAGCAGCGGCATGCGGCAGCGGCAGCGGCAGCGGCAGCCCAGCAGCGGCGGCAGCAGCAGCAGCGGCCAGCAACGGCGGCGGCGGCGGCGGCAGCAGCGGCAGCAGCGGCGGCGGCGGCGCTGCGGCAGCAGCGGCGGCGGCGGCAGCGGCTTGCAGCGGCAGCGGCAGCGGCAGCGGCAGCGGCGGCGGCAGCAGCGGCGGCAGCGGCGCGGCGGCAGCCAGCGGCCCAGCGCGGCAGCGGCGGCGGCGGCCCAGCGGCAACGGCCCGTTGGCAGCAGCGGCAGCGCCAGCAGCGGCAGCGGCAGCGGCGGCCTGTGGCAGCAGCGGCGGCAGCAGCGGCAGCCAGCAGCGGCGGCAGCGGCAGCGGCTGCGGCAGCGGCGGCAGCGGCAGCAGCGGCCAGCGGCGGCAACGCAGCAGCGGCAGCCCGGCCAGCGGCGGCGGCGGCCGGCAGCCTTGGCGGCAGCGGCAGCCCGGCCGGCAGCGGCCAGCGGCGGCAGCGTGCAGCGGCGCAGCGGCAGCGCCAGCCCGCGGCGGCAGCGGCAGCGGCGGCGGCCCGACGGCCTTGCGTGACAGCCCAGGCAGCAGCGGCAGCAGGCCTGGCAGCATGTGGCAGCGGCAAACAGCGCCTTGTGACAGCAGCGCAACCGGCAGCCCAGCAACGGCCATTGTGGCAACAGCGGCGACAGCCCAGCGGCAACAGCCCAGCGGCAGCAGCAGCGGCAGCCCAGCGGCAGCGGCAGACAGCGGCAGCAGCCGTGTGACGGCAGCAGCAGCAGCAGCGGCGGCAGCCTTGGCGAGCGGCCAGCTTGTGACAGCAGCCTGTGGCCCAGCGGCAGCAACCCTGCGGCAGCAGCAGCAGCAACCCAGCGGTAGCGAGCAGCAGCAGCGGCAGCAGCGGCGCACGCAGCAGCGAAAACACGACAGCAGCAGCAGCAGCGGCAGCGGCAGCGGCAGCAGCGGCACGGCAGCGGCAACCCAGCAGCAGCGGCAGCGGCAGCGCAGCGGCAGCGGCAGCCGCGCAGCCGGCAGCGGCCAGCAGCCGCAGCCCTGGCAGCGGCGCGCAGCAGCAGCGGCAGCCCAGCGGCCAGCCCAGCGGCGGCAGCGGCAGCGGCAGCAGCCCAGCGGCAGCGTGGCAGCGGCCTTGTGGCGAGCGGCGGCAGCGGCGGCAGCCTGACAGCGGCAGCAGCCGCGGCAGCCCAGCGGCAGCAGCGGCAGCAGCCAGCGGCAGCGGCGGCGGCAGCGGCAGCAGCGGCAGCAGGCTTGGCCGGCAGCAGCGGCAGCGGCAGCGCCAGCAGCAGCAGCGGCAGCCCAGCGGCGGCGGCCTGTGCAGCCCAGCGGCGGCAGCGGCAGCAGCGGCAGCGGCAGCGGCAGCAGCGGCAACCTTGTGGCGGCAGCAGCGGCAGCAGCGGCAGCGGCAACGGCAGCAGCAGCCATTGCGGCCCAGCGGCATGCAGCCCAGCGGCGGCGGCAGCGGCGACGGCAGCAGCGACGGCGCGCAACCGTGGCAGGCAGCGGCGGCAGCCAGCGGCAGCGGCTGACAGCAGCGGCAGCCCAGCAGCAACGGCAGCAGCGGGCAGCAGCAGCAGCAGCAGCAACCCAGCGTGACAGCAGCGGCAACAGCCCAGCTAGCAGCGGCAGCATGGCGGCAGCCCAGCGGCGGCCCAGCACCAGCGGCAGCGGCAGCGGCAGCGGCAGCGGCAGCGGCTTGTCGGCACGCGGCAGCCTTGGCGGCGGCAGCGCCGGCAGCAACGCAGCCACGGCAGCAGCAGCGGCAACCGGCAGCGGCAGCGCAGCGGCAGCAGCGGCAGCGGCAGCGGCAGCGGCAGCGGCAGCGGCAGCAGCGGCAGCAGCGGCAGCCCGGCCCAGCAGCGGCAGCGCTTGGCGGCAACCATTGGCAGCAGCAGCAGCAGCGGCAACCAGCAGCAGCAGCGGCAGCCTTGCGGCAGCGGCAGCCTTAGCCCGGCAGCGGCAGCGGCAGCGAGCCCAGCGCGGCAGCAGCGGCAGCCCAGCGGCAGCCCAACGGCAGCCCAGCGGCAGCAGCTGAGCAGCCCAGCAGCCGGCAGCCGAGCAGCAACCCAGTAGCAGCAGCAGCCTTGTGGCAGCCTTGCAGCCAGCAGCCAGCAGCTCAGCGGCAGCCGCGCAGCAGCGAGCAGCAGGCAGCAGCCTTGTGACAGCCCAGCCCAGCAGCAGCCCAGCCTTGGCAGCAGCAGCAGCGGCAGCAGCAGCCCAACAGCAGCAGCAGCAGCGGCAACCCAGCGGCAACGGCAGCAACGGCAGACAGCAACCGCAGCGGCCAGCGGCAGCAGCGGCAGCGGCAGCAGCCTGTAGCGGCCCGTGGCAGCGCTAGCGGCCAGCGGCAGCAGCGGCGGCAGCGGCAGCAGCAGCAGCAGCAGCCCAGCAACCCGGCAGCAGCCAGCAGCAGCGGCAGCCTTGGCAGCGGCAGCGGCAGCAGCAGCCCCAGCAGCCCAGCAGCGGCAACTGTAGCGGCAGCGGTGGCAACCGCAGCGGCAGCAGCGGCAGCAGCGGCAGCGGCGGCAGCAGCGGCAGCGGCAGCCCAGCCGTGGCAGCAGCCAGCAGCAGCGCAGCAGCAGCCAGCAGCGGCCCAGCGCAACGGCCTGGCAGCCCAGCGGCAGCAGCAGCGGCAGCAGCAGCGGCAGCCCAGCACGGGCAGCGGCAGCCTTGTGGCAGCAGCAGCAGCGGCAGCAGCAGCAGCGGCCCAGCAGCAGCAGCGGCAGCAGCAGCAACGCAGCAGCAGCAGCCGGCAGCGGCAGCAGCGGCAGCGGCGGCAGCAGCGGCCAGCAGCCCAGCGGCCTTGGCAGCGGCGGCGGCAGCGGCGGCAGCGGCGGCAGCGGCAGCGGCAGCGGCCTGTGCGGCAGCGGCAACGGCAACGGCGGCGGCGGCAGCAGCGGCGGCAG
>JBJDRQ010000005.1:0-2500 GCA_044989425.1 Bacillus sp. N9 | reverse complement strand
TGTGTGTGTATGTATGTATGTATGTATTATTATTATTATGATGATGTATTGTGTGATGTGATGTATGTATGATGATGTATGATGATGATGATGATGATGATGATGATGATGATGATGTGATGATGATGATGTATGTATTATTGATGATGATGATGATGTATGATGTGATGTGTGTGTGTATTGATGATGATGATGTGTGTGTGTGTGTGTGTGTGTGTGTGTGTTATTGTATTATTATGTATTATTATTATTATTGTTATTGTATTATTATTATTGTGTATGTGTGTGATTATTATTATTATTATTATTGTGATGATTATGTGTGTATGTATTATTATTATTATTATTATTATTATGTATTATTATTGTGTGTGTGATGTATTATTGTGTGTGTGTGTGTGTGTGTGTGTGTGTGTATGTGTGTGTGTGTTATTATTATTGTGTGTGTGTGATGTATGTGTGTGTGTATTATTGTTATTGTGTATTATTGTGTATTGTGTATTATTGTATTATGTGATGTGTGTATTATTATTATTATTATTGTGTATGTATGTATTATGTATTGTGTGTATTATGTATATATTATTATTATTATTATTATTATGTATGTATTATTGTGTGTGTGTGTGTGTGTGTGTGTGTGTGTTATTGATGTATTATTATTATTATGATTATTATTATTATTATTATTATTATTATTATTATTATTATTATTATTATTATTATTATTATTATTATTATGTATTATGTGATGATGATTATTGATGATGTATGTATGATTATTATTATTATGTATTATTATTATGTGTGTATGTATGTGTTATGTGTTATTATTATTGATGTGTGATGTGTGTGTGTGTGTATGTGTGTGTTATTGTTATTGTGTATTATTATTATTATTATGTATGTATTATTATTATTGTTATTATGTGTGTATTATTATGTATTGTGTATTATTATGTATGTATGTGATGATGTATGTGATGATGTGATGATGATGATGATGATGATGTATTGTGTGTGTATGTATTATTATGTATTATTGTGTGTATGTGTTGTGTGTTGTGTGTTGTTATTGTGTGTTATTATTATTATTATGTGTGTGTGTGTGTGTGTGTGTGTGTGTGTATTGTGTATGTATTGTTATTATTATTATTATTGTGTATGTATTGTTATTGTTATTGTTGTGTGTGTGATTATTATTATTATTGTGTGTATTATTATGTATTATTATGTATTATGTATGTATTATTATTATTATTATTGTGTATTATTATTGTGTGTGTATGTATTATTATTATTATTATTATTATTATTATTGTATTATTGTGTGTGATTGATGTATTATTATGTATTATTATTATTATTGTATTATTACTTGTGATGTATTATTGTATGTGTGTGTGTGTGTGTGTGTGTGATGTATTGTGTGTGTGTGTGTGTATTATGTATTATTATGTGTTATGTATGTTATGTGTGTGTATGTGTGTGTGTGTGTGTGTATTATTATTATTGTTATTATGATTATTATTATTATTATGTGTGATGATTATTATTATGTATTATTATTATTATTATTATTATTATTATGTGATTATTATGATGATGATGATTATTATGTGTGATTATGTATTATTATTATGTGTGTTGTGTATGTATTATTATTATTGTGTATTATTGTGTATTATTATTATTATGTGTGTATTATTATTATTATTATTATGTATTATGTGTGTATGTATGTGTATGTATTATTATTGATTATTATTGTGTGTGTGTGTGTGTGTTATTATTGTGTGTGTGTGTGTGTATGTATTGTGTGTGTATTGTTATTGTGTATTATTATTGTGTGTGTGTGTGTGTGTGTGTGTGTGTGTGTTATTGTGTGTGTATTATTATTATTGATGTTATTATTGTGTGATGTGATGATGATGATGATGATGATGATGATGATGATGATGATGATGATGATGATGATGATGATATGTGTTATTGTTATTGACGGTGTTATTATTGTATTATTATTATTATTATTATGTGTGTATTATTATTAACTATTGTGTGTGTGTATTATGTATATGTGTGTGTGTGTATTATGTATTATTATTATGTGTGTGTGTGTGTGTGTGTATATGTATGTGTGTGTATGCTGTGTGTGTGTGTTATTATTATTATTATTATGTGTGTGTGTGTGTGTGATGTGTGATGTGATGTGATGTATTATTATTATTATTATTATTATTATTATTGTGTCGTTATTGTGTGTGTGATGATTGATATGATGATGATGATGATGATGATGATGATGATGATGATGATTATTGTTGTTGTTGTGATGTGTGTGATGATGTGTATTATTATTATGTGTGTGTATGTATTATTGTGTATTATTATTATTATTATTATTATTATTATTGTGTATTATGTAGTATTGTGTGTGTGTGTGTGTGTATTATTATTATTGTGTGTTATTATTGTGTGTGTGTGTGTGTGTATTATT
>JBJDRQ010000004.1:0-20228 GCA_044989425.1 Bacillus sp. N9 | reverse complement strand
TCATTTCTGTGTGTTATTGTGTGTAGCCCAGCCTTGTGGCAACGCTTGTAGCAGCAGCAGCGGCAGCAGCAGCCAATTGTAGCAGCCCAGCAGCCCAGCAGCAACCGCCTTGTGTAGCAACCCAGCAGCAGCAACCCAGCAGCAGCAACCTTGGCATGTGACAGCAACGGCAGCCTTGGCAACAGCAGCAGCAGCAGCAACAGCAGCGCCCGGCAACGCCTTGTAGCAGCAGCAACCCAGCAAACCGGCAGCCTTGGCAGCGCCAACAGCCCCAGCCCAGCGGCCCAGCGGCAGCCCAGCCTTAACGCCCAGCAACCCAGCCTTGGCAACCTTGCAGCAGCCCAGCCCAGCAACAGCAGCCCAGCCCTAGCAGCAGCAGCAACCAGCAACCTTGTGCAGCCAGCAACCTTGTGGCCAGCCTTGTGCGCCAACCTCAGCAACAGCAGCAACCCAGCAGCCCAACCTTGTGCCGCAACCCAGCAGCAGCAGCCAGCAGCGGCAGCGCCTATGTCAGCCTTGTGCAGCAACCGTGGCCTTAACGGCCAGCAGCAGCGAACCCAGCCAGCCTTGGCAACCGTGCAGCCTTGTAGCCGCGTGTAGCTTGTAGCCCATGGCTGTGCAGCAACCCAGCCTTGTAGCCAGGCCAGCAATGCAGCAACAGTCAGCCTTGTGTGTGGCAACCTTGTATTGTGGCAACGCAGCAGCCCAACACTTGTGCAGCCTAGCTGTGTGGCCAGCAGCAACCCTTGTGCAACAGCAACCCAGCCTTGTGACAGCAGCAACCTTGTGGCCCAACAGCAGCAGCAACCCAGCCCAGCCTTGTGCAGCCCAGCAACCCAGCAACAGCAGCAACCTTGTGGCAACAGCCCTTGTAGCCTTGTAGCCCAACCTAGCAGCAACAGCAGCACAGCCTTGTGACAGCAGCAACCTTGCTATGCAACCTTAGCAACAGCAGCAGCCCAACCTTGTGCACAGCAGCAGCCAACCCGTAGCCAACCTCGGCAACAGCCTTGTAGCAACCTTGTGGCCAGCCTAGCAACAGCAAGCGCCAACAACTTGTGGCAGCCTGTGCCATTCGCAACCTTGTAGCAGCAACCTTGTGATTATATTGTAGCCAGCAACCTTGTAGACAGCAGCCCAGCCACAGCCTTGTGGCCTTGTGTGGCAACCTTGTACGTTGTAGCAACGGCAACGGGCAGCAACAGCAGCAGCAGCCCAGCAGCAGCCCAGCAGCCTTGTGGCAGCCTTGCAGCCTTGGCAACCCCAGCCAGCAGCAGCAGCAGCCTTGTATGTGCCCAGCAGCCACAGCAGCCCAGCAGCAACCTTGTGAGCAACCAGCAACCTTGTAGCAGCAACCTTAGCAGCAACCTTGTGCCCAACCAGCAACCTTGTAGCAGCAACGCGCAGCCTTGTGTAACAGCCTTGACAGCAACAGCAACCCAGCAACCTTGACGGCAACCTTGCAGCCTTGTAGCAACAGCAGCAGCAGCAGCAGCAACCTTGTGCCTTGTAGCAGCAACCGCAGCCCAACCTTGTAGCAACCCAGCCAACCTTGTGCGTAGCCTTGTAGCAGCCCAGCAGCCTGTGCAGCAACCTGTGCGGCAAGCAGCAGCCTTGTGCAGCAGCAGCCTTGTGGCAGCCAGCAGCAGCAGCCTTGTAGCCTTGTAGCCCAACCTTAGCAGCAACAGCAGCCCAACAGCAACAGCAGCAACAGCAGCAGCCAGCAGCCAGCAGCAACCCAGCAGCCCAACCGCAGCAACCTTGTAGCCTTGCAGCCTTGTGGCCCAGCAACCTTGTAGCAGCCAGCAGCCTTGTAGCCCAGCAACCTTGCAGCAACGGCAGCAGCAACCTTGTAGCAGCAACCTTGCAACCCAACCTTGTGACAGCCCAACCGCAGCCCAACAGCAACCCAACCCAGCAGCAGCAACCCAACCCAGCCCAGCAACCTTGTACTGTAGCAACCAGCAACAGCGCCAACCAGCAACCTTGTAGCAACCCAACAGCAGCAACCTTGTGGCAACCCAGCAGCAGCCCAACCGCAGCAACCTTGCAGCAGCCCAGCCCAGCAACCTTGTAACCCAGCCCAGCGACAACCCAGCAGCGCAACCTTGGCAGCCCAGCATTGTAGCCTGGCAGCCTTGTCAGCAGCGCATTGTAGCCGTGCAGCCTTGTGCAGCAACAGCCCAGCCTTGTGGCCGCAGCCGCAGCCCAGCAGCCTGTGGCAACCTTGTGACAGCAACATGCAGCAGCAACCTTGTGCGCAGCAACAGCAACCTTGTGCAGCAGCCTTGTGCAGCAACCTTGCAGCAACCCAGCAGCCTTGTAGCAGCAGCCTTGTCCAGCAACCTTGTGGCAGCAGCCCAGCAACAGCGGCAACAGCGCAGCAGCAACCTTGTAGCCCAGCCCAGCCCAGCAGCAACCCAGCCGCAGCAACCCAGCAACCTAGCAACCTTGTAGCCAGCAGCAGCCTTGTAGCAACCCAGCAGCAGCCCAGCAGCAGCAGCCTTGTAGCAACCTTGTAGCCCAGCAGCAGCCAGCAGCAACCTTGTGCAGCAGCCCAGCCTTAGCAGCCTTGCAGCAGCCCAGCACCTTGTGCAGCAGCAGCAACCTTGTGGCAGCCCAGCAGCCCAGCCAGCAACCTTGTGCAGCCTTGGTGGCAACCCAGCCCAGCCTTGTACTGTGTGACATGTGACAGCAGCTTGTGACAGCCTTGTGTGTGTGGCAGCACAGCCTAGTGGCAGCAACCTTGTGGCAGACCCAACAGCCTTGTGCAGCAGCAGCAGCAGCAACCCAGCAGCAACCTTGTGCAGCAGCAGCAACCCAGCCTGTGGCAGCCTTGTAGCAGCAGCCCAGCAGCAACCTTGTGTAGCAACCAGCCGCAGCAACCTTGTAGCAGCAGCAGCAGCAGCAACCAGCAACCCAGCAACCTTGTGCAGCAGCAACCCAGCATTGCAGCAACCGCAGCAACAGCAACCTTGTGCGCAGCAGCCTAGCAGCCCAACCCAGCAGCAGCAGCAACCTTGCGTAGCCTTGTGGCAGCCAGCCAGCAACCTTGTGTGTAGCCTAGCAGCAGCAGCAACCTTGTGCAGCCAACAGCAGCAGCCCAACCTTGTAGCCAGCAGCCTTGTAGCCCAGCAGCCAGCCTTGTGCCCAGCGGCAACCTTGCAGCCAGCAGCAGCCCAGCAACCTTGTAGCAGCAGCAGCAGCAGCCTTGTAGCAGCCTTGTACTGCAACCTTGTGTAGCAGCAACTTGTATGCCGCAACCTTGTGTAGCAGCAGCAGCAACCTGTGTAGCATGTGCAACCCAACCTTGTGCAGCAGCAACCCAACAGCAACCTTGTGGCAGCAACCTTGTAGCAGCTTGTAGCAACAGCAGCAACCTTGCAGCCAGCAGCAACCTTGTAGCAACCCAGCAGCAGCAGCAACCGCAACCTTGTGCCAGCAACCTTGTAGCCAGCAACCCAGCAACCTTGTGCTTGTAGCAACCTTGTGCAACAGCAGCAGCCCAACCTTGTGCAGCAACCTTGTGCAGCCAGCCCAACCTTGTGCGGCAGCAACCAGCAACCCAACCTCAGCAGCAGCAGCAGCCTTGTGCAGCCCAACCCAGCAGCAGCCTTGTGCAGCAGCAGCCCAGCCCAACCTTGTGGCAACGCTTGCAGCAACCTTGTGACAGCAGCCTTGTAGCAACAGCAGCAGCCAGCAACCTTGTGGCAGCAGCAGCAGCAGCCCAACCTTGTAGCAACGCCTTGTGGCCAACAGCCTGTGCCAACAGCCAGCCTTGTAGCAACCCAGCAGCAGCCCAGCAACCCAGCAGCAGCGGCAGCAACCTTGTAGCAGCAGCAACCTTGTGTGCAGCCTTGTGCGCCAGCCTTGTGGCAACCTTGTAGCCCAGCAGCGGCAACCTTGTGTAGCAGCAGCCTTGGCAGCCTTGTGTGTGCAGCATTGTAGCGCAGCTGTGACCCAGCCCAACCTTGTGACTGTAGCCGCAGCCTTGTGGCAGCATTGTGGCAGCAGCCTTGTGCCAGCAGCCTTGTGTGTGTAGCGGCAACAGCCAGCAGCAACCCAGCCTTGTAGCAGCCTGTGCACCAGCAACCAGCAGCAGCCTTGTGCAGCAGCCTTGTAGCACCAGCAACCCTGTAGCCTTGCAGCAGCAGCCTTGTGCAGCAGCCTTGCAGCAGCAGCCTTGTGCAGCAACCCAGCAGCAGCGGCACGCAGCAGCAACCTTGTGTCGTGCAGCCTGTAGCAGCAACAGCAGCAGCAGCCTTGTAGCAACAGCCTAGCAGCAGCAGCCCAGCGCCTTGTAGCAACCCAGCAGCAGCCTGTAGCAGCAGCAGCCCAGCAGCCTGTGCAACGCCAGCCTTGTAGCCCAACCTTGTAGCAACCCAGCAGCAACCTTGTAGCGACAGCAGCAGCCTTGCAGCAACAGCGCCAGCAGCGGCAACCCAGCAGCCTAGTAGCAACCTTAGCGTGCAACCTTGTGTGCAACATTGCATTGTAGCAACGCAGCCTTGTGCAGCAGCCAATGCAGCCTTGTAGCAACAGCAACCTTGTGCGCAACCGCAGCAACCCAGCCTTGTGGCAACCTTGTATTGCAGCAACCAGCAACCAGCAGCCTTGTGACAGCAACTTGTGCAACAGCAACAGCAGCAGCCCAGCAACCGCAGCAACCCAACCTTGCAGCAACCCAGCCTTGTGCAGCCTTGTGCCAACAGCAGCAGCAGCCCAGCACTTGTAGCACTTGTGGCCTTGCAGCAGCAACCAGCAACCTTGTAGCAACCCAGCAGCAACCTTGCAGCAACCTTGTGCCTTGTAGCAGCAGCCTTGTGCAGCAACCGCAGCAGCAACCTTGTAGCAGCCCAACCTTGTAACAGCAACCTTGTAACCAGCAGCAACCTTGTAGCAACCCAACCCAGCAACCCAGCAACCTTGTAGCACGCAACCTTGTGCAGCAGCAGCAACCTCAGCAGCAGCAACCTAGCAGCAGCAACCCAGCAACCGCAGCAACCTTGTGGCAGCAGCCTTGTAGCTGCAGCCTTGCAGCCTTGTAGCAGCGGCAGCCCAGCAGCGTGTGACCCAGCAACCTTAGCATGGCAACCGGCAACCCCTGGCAGCAACCCAGCAGCCCAACCGCAGCCTTGTGTGGCAGCAGCCCAGCAGCAACCCAGCAGCAGCAGCCCAGCAGCCTTGTAGCAACAGCCTTGTGCAGCCCAGCAGCAGCAGCAGCCTTGACAGCAAGCCTTGTGGCACTAGCAGCCTAGCTAACAGCAGCAGCGGCAGCAGCAACGCCAGCGTGCAGCAGCAACCTTGTAGCAGCCGCAGCAACCTTGTAGCAGCAGCAGCAGCCTGTGTAGCAACCTTGTAGCAACCTTGCAGCGCCTTGCGCAGCAACAGCAGCCTAGCAGCAACAGCAACCTTGAGCAGCAACGCCAGCAACCGCAGCAGCAGCAGCCGCAGCCTTGTAGCAGCAGCAGCGACCTTGTGACAGCAACGCAGCAGCAGCCCAGCGGCCTTGTAGCGGCAACGGCAGCGGCCTTGTAGCGCATTGCAGCAACAGCGGCAACCTTGTGGCCAGCAGCCCAGCAGCAGCAACCTTGTGCACAGCAACCTTGTGGCAGCCTTGTGGCAGCAGCCTTGTGACAGCAGCAGCAGCGGCAGCAGCGGCAGCCCAGCAACCCAGCAGCAGCAGCCCAGCCTTGTAGCTAGCCCAGCCTTGTGGCAGCAGCAGCAGCCAGCAGCAGCAACAGCCTTGTGGCAACCTTGTGTGACAGCAGCAGCCTGCAGCAACAGCAACCTTGTAGCAGCAGCAACCCGGCAGCGCAGCAACCCAGCAGCAGCCCAGCAACGGCCAGCAGCAGCAGCAGCCTTGTGGCAGCCTTGGCCCAGCAACAGCAACCTTCAGCAGCAGCCAGCAACGGCCCAGCCTTGTGGCAGCAGCCAGCAACCGCAGCCTTGTAGCGACAGCGGCAGCAGCCTTGGCGACTAGCGGCAACCTTGTAGCCGCAGCGCCTTGTAGCCAGCAGCCCAGCGGCAACAGCAGCCTTATGGCAGCAGCAGCCTTGACAGCCTTGTGCAGTGGCGCTTGTGCCCAGCGCGCAGCCTTGTGCAGCAACCTTGCAGCAACCCAGCAGCAACAGCAGCAGCCCAGCCTTGTGACAGCAGCAGCAACCTTGTGCCAGCCGGCAGCAGCAACCCAGCAGCAGCCCAGCAACGGCACTTGTGGCAGCCAGCCATTGTGGCAACCTTGTGCAACCCAGCCCAGCAGCCTTGTGAGCAACAGCAACCTTGCTGTGCAGCAGCCCAGCAACCTTGTACAGCAGCCTTGTGCGCAACGCAGCAGCGGCCTTGTGCCTGGCCTTAGCAGCAGCCCAGCGGCCCAACCTTGTGCAGCCCATGCAGCAACAGCCTTGTGGCCCAACAGCAACAGCAACCTTGTGGCAGCAGCGCTTGTGCAGCAACGCCTTGTGGCAGCAGCAGCAACCTTGGTAGCCCAGCAGCAGCGACAGCACGCGCAGCCCAACCCAGCAGCAGCCAGCGGCAGCGCCCAGCAGCCTTGTGGCAACGGCAGCAACCTGTGTGGCAACAGCGCATTGTGCCAGCCCAGCAGCAGCCTTGTGACAGCAGCCGCAGCCTGTGTGCAGCCAGCAGCAACCCGAGACAGCAGCAGCAGCAGCCCAGCATTGCAGCAGCAGCAGCCCAGCAACAGCCAGCAACAGCAGCAGCAACCTTGTGACAGCAGCACGCAGCCCAGCCTTGTGGCAGCCCTTGTAGCAACAGCAGCAGCAGCCTTGTAGCAGCCTTGTGGCAACTTGCATGCAGCAGCCTTGTAGCAACCTTGTGCATGTGCAGCAACAGCAGCCTTGGCAGCAGCCGCGGCAGCAGCCGTGGCCCAGCAGCAGCAGCCCAGCCATGTGTAACGGCCATGTAGCAACCCAGCAGCAGCAGCGTGCAGCGGCAACCTTGTGCAGCAACAGCCCAGCCTTAGCAGCCTTGTGGCAACCTGTGCACAGCCTGGCAGCCTTGGCAGCGACAGCCTTGGCAGCAGCCGCAACCTTGTGGCAGCAGCAGCAGCCTTGCAGCGCTTGTGCAGCCCAGCAGCAGCAGCAACTTGGCAGCAGCCCAGCGACACGACAGCCCAGCAACCTTGTATTGTGCAACCTTGTAGCAGCGGCAACCCAGCCCAGCAGCAGCCCAAGCCCAGCCCAGCAACCTTGTGCCGCAACAGCAGCAGCAGCAACCCAACCTGGCCAGCAGCAGCCTTGTAGCAGCAGCCCAGCAGCCAGCAGCAACCCAGCAGCCTTGGCAGCAGCAGCCTTGTGCGCAGCAGCCAGCGGCAGCCTTGTGTGGCAGCACTTGTGGCAGCCAACGGCAACCTTGCAGCCCAACCCAGCAGCAGCAACCTTGTAGCAACAGCAGCAGCCTTAGCTAGCCCAGCAGCCTTGTAGCCCAGCAGCAGCAGCAGCAACCTTGCTGTAGCAGCGGCAGCCCAGCAGCAACCTTGTGCCAGCAACCCAGCCGCGCAACAGCAGCGCCCAGCAGCAGCAGCCTTGCGGCAGCTGGCAGCTTAGCGACAGCAGCAGCCTTGCAGCCCAGCGGCAACGGCAGCAGCCTTGTGTGCAGCCTTGTGGCAGCAGCGACAGCAACGGCAGCCCAGCAGCAGCAGCCTCAGCCTGTACCGTGGCAGCCTTGACGGCAGCCCAGCAGCAGCAGCAGCCCAGCCTAGCCCAGCAGCAGCCTTGTGACCAGCCTTGCAGTGTGACAACCTTGTAGCAACCTGGCAGCCCAGCCTAGCAGCCCAGCAGCAACCAGCAACAGCAGCAGCCTTGTGGCAACAGCAACCTTGTGCAAGCAACAGCAGCAACCTTGTGGTAACCCAGCAACTTGTGGCAACCTGTGCAGACAGCAAGCAGCAACAGCAGCAACAGCAACAGCAACCTTGACCAGCAGCGCCCAGCCTTGTAGCAACCTTGCAGCCTAGCAGCAGCGGCCTTGTGGCAGCAGCGGCAGCAGCGCAGCAGCCATTGCGGCAGCCATGCGGCAGCAGCAGCCTTGACGGCAGCGGCAGCAGCAGCGGCATGCAGCCTAGCCTAGCGGCAACGGCAGCGGCCCAGCAGCCTTGTGGCAGCAGCAACGGCATTGTGCCCAGCAGCAGCAGCAGCAGCGGCAACCCAGCAGCAGCAACCTTGTGGCAGCAGCAGCAGCCTTGGCCCAGCAGCAGCAGCAGCCTATGGCAGCAGCAGCAGCAGCAGCCCAACGGCAGCGGCAGCCTTGTGACAGCAGCAGCAGCAGCCTGTAGCAGCAGCGGCAACCTTGTGGCAGCAGCAGCAACGGCAACGGCCAGCCCAGCCTTGGCAGCAGCAACGGCCAGCGGCAGCCTTGCAGCAGCCCTGTGGCAGCAGCAGCAGCCTGTGCAGCAGCAGCGGCAACCCAGCAGCGGCAGCCTTGTGGCTAGCAGCAGCAGCCTCGGCAGCGCCGGCAACCGCAGCCAGCAGCCCAGCAACAGCGGCAACCTGGCAACAGCAGCAGGCCTTGGCCAGCAACCGGCAGCCTTGTGGCAGCCAGCAGCAGCAGCAGCAGCCTTGTGACAGCCCAGCAGCAGCAGCGGCCCAGCAGCAACAGCAGCAGCGCAGCCTTGGCAGCAGCCCAGCAGCAGCAGCCCGGCAGCCTTGTAGCAGCAGCAGCTGGGCAACCTTGTGCAGCAGCGGCAGCCAGCAGCAGCAGCAGCGGCAGCCTTGTGCAGCGCCAGCAACGCAGCAGCAGCAGCCTTGTAGCGGCAGCCCAGCCTAGCAGCCAGCCAACCTTGTAGCAGCCCAGCAGCCAGCGGCAACCGGCAGCAGCGGCAGCGCAGCAGCCTTGGCAGCAGCACCAGCGCCAGCAGCAGCCCAGCGGCAGCGGCAGCAGCGGCAGCAACCTTGTGGCAGCAGCGGCAACAGCAGCGCAGCAGCCTTGCAGCCCAGCGGCAGCAGCGAGCAGCGGCAGCCAGCAGCAACCGCAGCAGCGGCAGCAGCAGCGGCAACTGGCAGCAGCCCAGCAACCCGGCAGCAGCAGCGGCAGCCGTGCAACGGCAACCTTGTAGCAGCATTGCAACGGCAGCAGCAGCAGCCTGGCAGCAGCCCGGCAACGCAGCCCAGCAGCGGCAGCGGCAACGGCAGCGGCCTTGTGGCAGCAGCGGCAGCGGCAGCCTTGGCAGCGGCAGCCTTGTGGCAGCGGCAGCAGCAGCAGCCGCAGCCGCAGCAGCAGCGGCAGCAGCCTTGTGCAGCAGCCAGCAGCAACGCGCGGCAACCCAGCAGCCAGCAACCCAGCAGCCTTGTAGCTTGTGACAGCGGCAACAGCAGCAACCCAGCCCAGCAGCGGCAGCCCAGCAGCCTTGTGCCCAGCAGCCCAGCCAGCAACGGCAGCCCAGCAGCCTTGTAGCGACAGCAGCAGCAGCGGCAACCCAGCAGCAGCAACAGCGGCAAGCAGCAGCCAGCAACAGCGACAGCAACAGCAACGGCAGCCAGCAGCGGCAACCTTGTGCCTTGTGGCAGCGGCAGCCTTGGCAGCAGCAGCCCAGCAGCAGCGGCAACGGCAGCAGCAGCCTGGCAACGGCAACCTTGTGGCAACAGCAGCAGCCCAGCGGCGGCAACGGCAGCGGCAGCAACCTTGTAGCGGCAGCGGCAGCAGCGGCAACCTTGTGGCAGTGAGCCTTGTGCAGCAGCAGCCGCAGCAGCAGCCCAGCCTTGTGCAGCAGCAGCAGCCTAGCAGCAACCTTGTAGCAGCAACCCAGCAGCAGCGGCAGCAGCAGCAGCAGCCCAGCAGCAACAGCCTTGTAGCCGGCAGCAGCCGCAGCAGCCTTGTGACGGCAACAGCGGCAGCCTTGTGGCAGCAGCAGCCCAGCAGCAGCGGCAACCTTGTGGCAGCGGCAGCCCAGCGGCAGCAGCAGCCTTGTGGCAACAGCAGCCTTGTGCAGCAGCCGCAACCCAGCAGCAGCAGCAACGGCAGCAACCTTGTGGCAACCCAGCAGCCTTGTGCAGCAACGGCAGCAGCAGCGCGCAGCAGCCCAGCAGCCCAGCAGCAGCAGCCTTGTAGCAGCAGCGGCAGCAACCTTGTGTGGCAGCCGTGCAGCAGCAGCAACCAGCCTTGTGGCAGCGGCAACAGCGGCAGCAGCAGCAGCCTTGTGCAGCAGCGTGCAGCAGCGGCAGCGGCAGCAGCAGCCTTGTGGCTGGCAGCGGCAGCGGCAGCGGCAGCAGCAGCGGCAGCAGCCTTGGCAGCGGCAGCGGCAGCAGCGCAGCGGCAGCAGCGGCAGCAGCAGCCGCAGCGGCAGCGGCAGCAGCCTGGCAGCCCAGCGGCAACGGCAGCAGCGGCAGCAGCGGCCAGCAGCAGCGGCAGCGGCAGCAGCGGCAGCAGCAGCAGCGGCTTGTAGCAGCGGCAGCGGCGGCAGCGGCAGCAGCGGCAGCCAGCAGCGGCAGCGGCAGCGGCCGCAGCGGCAGCAGCCTTGCGGCAGCGGCAGCGGCAGCGGCAGCAGCAGCGGCCAGCGGCAGCAGCAGCGGCAGCGGCAGCCCAGCAGCAGCAGCAGCAGCGCAGCCCAGCAACGGCAGCGGCAGCCTTGGCAGCAGCAGCAGCGGCAGCGGCAGCCCAGCAGCAGCCTTGGCAGCCTTGTGGCAGCGCGCAGCAGCCTTGCGGCAGCGGCAGCAGCAGCGGCAGCGGCAGCCTTGTGCAGCAGCAGCAGCAGCAGCAGCCTTGTGGCAGCAGCAGCGGCAACCTTGTGCAGCGGCAGCCCAGCGGCAGCCGCAGCCTTGTAGCAGCGGCAGCAGCAGCAGCCTTGTGGCAGCAGCAGCAGCAGCCCAGCGGCAGCCGCAGCGGCAGCAGCAGCAGCGGCAACCTTGCAACAGCAGCGGCATGCGGCAGCAGCAGCCTTGTAGCAGCAGCGGCAACGGCAGCAGCAGCCCAACCTTGTAGCAACCTTGCGGCAGCGCCTTGCAGCAGCAGCGGCAACCTTGTAGCGGCAGCAGCGCCTTGTGGCAACAGCAGCGGCAGCGGCAGCAGCAACCCAGCAGCGGCAGCAGCGGCAGCCCAGCGGCAGCCTTGTAGCAGCAGCAGCAGCGGCAGCAGCAGCGTGCAGCCTTGTGCAGCAGCCCAGCCTGTGGCAGCAGCAGCGCAGCAGCCTTGTGGCAGCAGCCCGGCAACCCAGCGGCAGCGGCAACTTGCGGCAGCCCAGCCTTGTGGCAGCCGCAGCAGCAGCCTTGTGCAGCGGCAGCAGCGCAGCAGCCCAGCGGCGGCAGCAGCAGCGGCAGCCTTGTAGCAGCAGCAGCGGCAGCAGCAGCCCGGCAGCAGCGGCAGCAGCGCAGCGGCAGCCGGCAGCGGCAGCCGCAGCAGCCCAGCCTTGCGGCAGCCCAGCCGCAGCAGCCTTGTGGCAACGGCAGCAACCTTAGCAGCCAGCGGCAGCAGCAGCAGCCTTGTAGCAGCAGCAGCCTATGCGGCAGCAGCAGCCCAACGCGGCAACCTTGTGGCCAGCAGCAGCAGCAGCAGCAGCAACCTTGTGCAGCGGCAGCCGCAACGCCCAGCCGCAGCGGCAGCGGCAGCCTTGTGGCAGCGGCAGCAGCATCGGCAGCAGCCCAGCGGCAGCAGCCCAGCAGCGGCAGCGGCAGCAGCGGCAGCCTTGTGCAGCGGCAGCAGCCCAGCAGCAGCAGCAGCGGCAGCAACCTTGTGGCAACGGCAGCAGCAGCGGCAGCCCTGTGCAGCAGCAGCAGCGGCAGCGGCAGCAACAGCAGCAGCCAGCGGCAGCGGCAGCAGCCCAGCGGCAGCAGCAACCTAGCAGCCCAGCGGCTAGCGGCGCAACCTTGCGGCAGCAGCCAGCAGCGGCAGCCCAACCTTGTGGCAGCAACCCAGCAGCAACAGCAGCAGCCGCAGCAGCCCAGCGGCAGCAACCTTGTAGCAACGGCAGCAGCAGCAACCTTGTAGCAACCTTGTAGCAGCAGCCTTGTGACAGCAGCAGCGCCAGCGGCAACAGCGGCAACCTTGTAGCAACCAGCAACCCAGCAGCAGCAGCAACCCAGCAGCAGCCTTGTAGCAGCAACCCAGCAGCAGCAACCCAGCAGCAGCCTTGCAGCCTAGCAGCAACCTTGTGACAGCAGCAGCCTTGTGGCAGCAGCGGCAACCCAGCAGCAGCAGCAGCCTTGTGCAGCCTTGGCAGCCCAGCAGCCCAGCAGCAGCAGCCTTGTGCCAACCTTGTAGCCCAGCAGCAGCAGCCAGCAGCCCAGCAGCAGCCTTGTGGCAACCTTGTGGCAGCAGCAGCAGCCCAACGCAGCAGCAACCTTGTAGCAGCAGCAACAGCAGCAGCAGCAGCAACCTTGTGGCAGCAGCAGCACCAGCCTTGTGCAGCAGCAACCCAGCAGCAACGGCCAGCAGCCCAGCAGCAACCTTGCAGCAGCAGCCCAGCAGCAACCTTGTAGCGGCAACCTTGTGCAGCAGCAGCAACCGCAGCCTTGTAGCAGCAGCAGCCCAGCAGCCTTGTAGCAGCGCAGCAGCCTTGTAGCAGCAGCAGCAGCCTTGTGGCAACGGCAACCTTGTAGCAACCGCAGCAGCAACCTTGCAGCAGCAGCAGCAGCGGCAGCAGCAGCCTTGTAGCAACAGCCCAGCGGCAGCAGCCTTGTAGCAGCGGCAACGGCAGCGGCAGCGCAGCAGCGGCAGCCTTGGCAGCAGCAGCCTTGTGCAGCAGCAGCCGCAGCAGCCTTGTGCAGCAGCCTTGTAGCAACCAGCGGCAACCCAGCAGCCTTGTAGTGGCAGCAGCCTTGTGCAGCAGCCGGCAACCGCAGCAGCAACGCGCAGCGGCAACAGCAGCAGCCTTGTGCAGCAGCAGCCCAGCAGCAGCAGCAACAGCCTTGTGGCAGCCAGCAGCCGCAGCAGCCCAGCCTTGTGCAACCTTGTGGCAGCAACCCAGCAGCAGCTGGCAGCAGCCAGCAGCAGCCTTGCAGCCCAGCAGCCTTGTGGCAGCAGCTAGCAGCAACCCAGCGGCAGCGGCAGCAGCAGCCGCAGCAGCCAGCAGCAGCAGCAGCAACCTTGTGGCAACAGCAACCCAGCAGCCGCAACAGCGGCAGCAGCAGCAGCAGCCTTGCAGCAGCAGCAGCGGCAGCCTTGCAGCCGCAGCAGCCTTGCAGCAGCCGCAACAGCAACCTTGTAGCAACCAGCAACCTTGTGGCAGCAGCAGCAACAGCCCAGCGGCAGCCTGGCAGCAGCCTTGTGCAGCAGCAGCAGCCTTGTGGCAGCCTTGTGCAGCGGCAGCAGCCAGCAGCAGCAGCAGCAGCCTTGTGGCAGCCCAGCAGCCTTGTGGCAACCTTGTGGCAACGGCAACAGCAGCCCAGCAACAGCAGCCCAGCAGCAACCTTGCAGCCAGCGGCAACCAGCAGCAACCTGCAGCAGCAGCAACCTTGGCAACCTTGTAGCAGCAGCAGCCTTGTGACGGCAGCAGCCAGCAACCTTGTGCAGCTTGTGACAGCAGCGGCAACCTTGTGGCCTTGTAGCCCAGCAGCAGCAGCCTTGTAGCAACGCGGCAACCTTGTAGCAGCAGCCCAGCAGCAGCAACCGCAGCCTTGTGGCAGCAGCAGCCCAGCCTTGTAGCAGCAGCAGCCTTGTGCAGCAGCAGCAGCAGCAGCAACCCAGCCCAGCAGCAGCCTTGTGCAGCAGCAGCCTTGTAGCAACAGCAACCCAGCGGCAGCAGCCAGCAGCCCAACCTGTGCAGCAGCAGCGGCAACCCAGCGGCAGCAGCAGCCTTGGCAGCAACCCAGCAGCCTTGTGGCAGCGCCAGCCAGCAGCAACCTTGTGCAGCAGCAGCAGCAGCAGCCCAGCCTTGGCAGCAGCCCAGCAGCAACCTTGTGCAGCCGCAGCCCAGCAGCAGCCCAGCAGCCTTGCGGCAGCAGCAGCCCAGCGGCAGCCCAGCCTTGTGCCAGCAGCAGCAGCCCAGCCAGCAGCAGCGGCAGCCTTGTGGCAGCAGCAGCAGCAGCAGCGGCAACGGCAGCCTGGCAACGGCAGCCCAGCAGCCCAGCCTTGTAGCAGCAGCCCAGCCTTGTAGCAGCAGCAGCAGCCCAGCAGCAGCAGCCTAGCGGCAACCCAGCCCAGCAACGGCAACCCAGCGGCAGCAGCCTTGTAGCAGCAGCAGCAGCAACCGCAGCCTTGTGCAGCAGCAGCAGCAGCAGCAACCCAGCAACGCAGCAACCTTGTGGCCCAGCAGCAGCAGCCTTGGCAGCAGCAGCAGCAACCTTGTAGCAGCCGCAACCGCAACCTTGTAGCAACAGCAACAGCAGCAGCAACAGCAGCAGCCGCAGCAACAGCAGCAGCAACCTTGTAGCCGCAGCAGCAGCCTAGCAGCCAGCAGCAGCAGCCAGCAGCCTTGTGGCAGCCTTGTGCAGCAGCAGCAACCTTGTAACAGCGCCAGCGGCAACAGCGGCAGCCCAGCGGCAGCCAGCAGCAGCCTTGTGGCAGCCCAGCAGCAGCAGCAGCCTTGTGGCAGCAGCAGCAGCAGCGGCAGCAGCAGCAGCCTTGCAGCAGCAGCAGCCTTGTGCAGCAGCAGCAGCAGCAGCCTTGGCAGCAGCGGCAGCAGCTTGGCCCAGCAGCAGCCAGCAGCAGCGGCAGCAGCAGCCTTGTGGCAGCAGCCAGCAGCAGCCTTGCAGCAGCAGCAGCAGCAACCTTGTGCAGCAGCCAGCAGCAGCAGCCTTGTAGCAGCAGCAACCCAGCAGCAACCAGCAACCTTGTGCCAGCAGCAGCAGCAGCAGCAGCAGCAGCAGCCCAGCAGCAACGCAGCAGCAACCTTGTAGCCCAGCAGCAGCAACCTTGTAGCCTTGTAGCGGCAGCCTTGTGCAGCAGCAACCTTGTAGCAACAGCAGCAGCCCAGCAGCAGCGGCAGCCCAGCAGCAGCCTTGTGCAGCAGCAGCAGCAGCCCAGCAGCCTTGTGGCAGCGGCAGCAGCCCAGCAGCGGCAGCCTTGTAGCAGCAGCGGCAGCAGCAGCAGCCTTGCAGCAGCAGCACCAGCCCAGCCTTGGCAGCCCAGCAGCGGCAGCAGCCTTGGCAGCCTTGTGGCAGCCAGCAGCGCCAGCGGCAGCAGCAGCCCAGCAGCAGCAGCGGCAGCAGCCCAGCCCAGCAGCAGCAGCCTTGCTGTGGCAACAGCAGCCTTGCAGCAGCCCAGCAGCCCAGCAGCAGCCCAGCAGCAGCAGCAGCAGCCAGCAGCAGCAACCTTGTGCAGCAGCCAGCAGCCCGGCAGCAGCCAGCAGCAACAGCAGCAACCTTGTAGCAGCAGCAACCTTGCAGCAGCGGCAACCTTGTAGCAACAGCAGCCTTGTGCAGCAACGCGCAGCAGCAACCTTGTAGCAGCAGCAGCAGCAGCGGCAGCAGCAGCAGCGCCAGCAACCTTGTGGCAGCAGCAGCCTTGTGCAGCAGCAGCAGCAGCAACAGCCTTGTAGCAGCAGCGGCAGCAACCCAGCAGCGGCAGCAACCTTGTGGCAGCAGCGGCAGCGCAGCCTTGTAGCAGCCCAGCAGCCTTGTGCAGCGGCAGCTGTGGCAGCAGCCTTGTGGCAGCCTTGTGGCAGCAGCAGCCTTGTGCAGCGGCCAGCAGCAGCAGCAGCAGCCCAGCAGCAGCGCAGCAGCCCAGCCTTGTGCGGCAGCAGCAGCAACCTTGTGCAGCAGCGGCAGCAGCAGCCCAGCAGCCAGCCTTGCAGCAACCGCAGCCTTGTGCAGCAGCAGCCAGCAGCAGCAGCCTTGTGGCAGCGGCAACCGCAACAGCCTTGTGGCAGCAGCCTTGCAGCAACCCAGCAGCCTTGTGCAGCAGCAACAGCAGCCTTGCGGCAACAGCCTTGTGCAGCAACCCAGCAGCAGCCCAGCAGCAACCTTGCAGCAGCAGCAGCCTTGGCAGCAGCAGCCTTGTAGCAGCCCAGCAGCAGCCACAGCCTTGTAGCCAGCAGCGGCAGCGGCAACCTTGTGCAGCAGCCCAGCGGCAGCCGGCAGCGGCAGCCTTGCAGCAGCAGCAGCCTTGTAGCAGCAGCAGCGGCAGCCCAGCGGCAGCAGCGGCAGCCTGGCAGCCAGCAGCAACCTTGTGGCAGCAGCCTTGTGCAGCAGCAGCGGCAGCCGCAGCAGCAGCGGCAGCAGCCTTGGCAGCCTTGTAGCAGCAGCAGCCTTGCAGCAGCCTTGTAGCAGCGCCAGCAGCAACCTTGTAGCAGCCGCAGCAGCAGCAGCAGCAGCAGCAACGGCAGCAGCAGCAACGGCAGCCTTGTGCAGCAACCTTGTGCAGCAGCAGCCCAGCAGCAGCGCAGCAGCAGCAGCCTTGCGGCAACGGCCAGCAGCAGCAGCAGCCTTGTAGCAGCCTTGTGGCAGCAGCAGCCAGCCTTGTGCAGCCAGCAACCCAGCAACGCAGCAACCTTGTGGCAACGCAGCAGCAGCAACCTTGTAGCCCAGCAGCAGCAGCCTTGTAGCAGCAGCCAGCAGCAGCAGCAGCGGCAGCCCAGCGGCAGCAGCAGCAGCCAGCCTTGTGCAACCTTGTGACAGCAGCAACCTTGTGCAGCCTTGTAGCAGCAGCAACCTTGTAGCAGCAGCCTTGCGGCAACCTTGTAGCCCAGCAGCAGCAGCCTTGTGGCAACCCAGCCTTGTGGCAGCGCAGCAGCCCAGCAGCCTTGTGGCAGCAGCAGCAGCCCAGCAGCAGCCTTGTGCAGCAACCAGCGGCAACCTTGTGACAGCCGCAGCAGCAGCGGCAGCCTTGGCAACGGCCTTGTGGCAGCAGCCTTGTGCAGCAGCAGCAGCAGCAACCTTGGCAGCAGCCAGCAGCGGCCAACGGCAGCAGCAGCCGCAACCTAGCAACCTTGTGACAGCAACCTTGTAGCAACGCCGCAGCAGCAGCAGCAACCCAGCCTTGGCAGCCTTGTAGCAGCAGCAACCTTGTAGCAGCAGCAACAGCAGCAGCGGCAACCAGCAGCAACAGCAACCCAGCCTTGTAGCCTTGTGCAGCAACGGCAGCAGCAGCCTTGTGCAGCAGCAACCCAGCAGCCTTGTAGCAGCAGCAACGGCAACGCAGCCTTGTAGCAACAGCAGCCCAGCAGCAGCCCAGCAGCCCAGCAGCAACAGCAGCAGCAACCTTGTAGCAGCCCAGCAACCTTGTGCAGCGGCAGCCTGGCAGCAGCCAGCAGCGGCAACCCAGCAGCGCAGCCTTGTAGCAACCTTGTGCAGCAGCAACCTTAGCAGCAGCAGCCTTGTAGCAGCAGCGGCAACAGCCAGCCGCAGCAGCAGCAACCTTGTAGCGGCAACAGCAGCAGCCCAACCTTGTGCAGCCAGCAGCCTTGTAGCGGCAACCTTGTAGCAGCCAGCAGCAACAGCCTTGTGGCAGCCTTGTGACAGCAGCAACAGCAGCGGCAGCAGCCCAGCAACGGCAACCTTGTGCAGCAACCTTGTGCAGCAACCCAGCAGCCTTGCAGCAGCAACCTTGTGCAGCAGCAGCCTTGTGCAACAGCATGGCAGCCAGCAGCAGCAGCAGCAGCCTTGTGCAGCAGCCTTGGCCTTGTGCAGCGGCAGCCTTGGCAGCAGCAGCAGCCCAGCAGCAGCCGGCAACAGCAGCAGCAACGGCAGCCTTGTGGCAACCTTGGCAGCAGCAGCAGCAGCAACCTTGCAGCAGCAGCAGCCCAGCAGCAGCCTTGTGCCCAGCCCAGCAGCCTAGCGGCAACGGCAACCTTGTGCAGCAGCAGCGGCAGCAGCAGCAACCTTGTAGCCCAGCAACCGCAGCCTTGGCAGCCTGGCAACCTTGTGGCAGCAGCCCAGCAGCAGCAGCCGCAGCAGCCCAGCCCAGCGGCAGCAGCAGCAGCAGCCTCAGCGGCAGCCCAGCCTTGTAGCAGCTGGCAGCAGCAGCCTTGGCCAACAGCCTTGCGTGCAGCAGCAACCTTGTGCAGCAGCAACCCAGCCCAGCAGCCCAACCCAGCAGCCTTGTGCAGCAACCAGCAGCAGCAACCTTGCAGCAGCAGCAGCAACCTTGGCAACCTAGCAGCAGCAACAGCAACCTTGTGGCAGCCTTGTAGCCTAGCAGCAACCTTGTAGCCTTGTGCAGCAGCAGCAGCAACCCAGCCTAGCAGCAGCCAGCAACCAGCAGCAGCAACCTTGTAGCAGCCTTGCAGCAGCAGCAACCTTGGCAACAGCAGCAGCAACCTTGTTGTGGCAACCTTGTAGCAGCAACCTTGTAGCAGCCAGCAACCTTGTAGCAGCAGCAACCAGCAGCAGCCTTAGCAGCCCAACAGCAACAGCAACCTTGTGCAGCAGCCCAGCAGCAGCCTTGCCTTGTAGCAACAGCAACGGCAGCAACCGCAGCCTTGTAGCGCAACGGCAGCAGCAGCCTCAGCAGCCTTGCAGCGGCAACCGCAGCAACAGCAGCCTTGCAGCCCAGCAGCAGCAGCAGCCCAGCAGCAGCGGCAGCCTTGTGGCTTGTGCAGCAGCCCAGCAGCAGCAGCAGCAGCAGCCTTGTGCAGCAGCAGCAGCCCAGCGCAACCTTGCAGCAGCCTTGTGACAGCAGCAACAGCCCAGCAGCAGCCTTGTGCAGCAGCAGCCCAGCAGCAGCAACCTTGCAGCCCAGCAGCAGCAGCCTTGTAGCGGCAACCTTGCAGCAGCAGCCTAGCAGCAACCTTGTGCAGCAACCTTGTAGCAGCAGCAACCGTGCAGCAACCAGCGCAGCAACAGCCAGCAACCCAGCCTTGTAGCAGCAGCCCAGCCTTGTAGCCCAGCCCAGCCAGCAACCTTAGCAACCTTGTGGCAACCCAGCCAGCAGCAGCCCAACAGCGCAGCCTTGTAGCAGCAACAGCAGCAACCTTGCAGCCCAACCTTGTGTAGCAGCAGCAACCTTGTGGCAACAGCAGCAGCCAACAGCAGCAACAGCAGCAACCTTGTAGCAGCAACCCAGCGGCAACCTTGTGACCTTGTGACAGCAACCTTGCAGCCTTGTGCAGCAGCAGCCCAGCCTTGTAGCAGCAGCAACCTTGTAGCAGCCAGCAACCTTGTGTGCAGCCCAACCTTGTGGCCAGCCTTGTGCTTGTAGCAACGGCAACAGCAACCTTGTAACAGCCAACAGCAACAGCAACCCAACCTTGTAGCAGCCCAGCAGCAACCTCAGCCTTGTGCAGCAACCTTGTAGCAGCCCAGCAGCAGCAACCTTGTAGCAGCCTAGCAGCAACCAGCAACCTTAGCCCAGCAACCCAGCAGCTGTAGCAGCCTTGTGGCAACCGCAGCCCAGCAGCAGCAACAACGGCAACCCTGTAGCAGCAGCAGCAGCAGCCTTGTGCAGCAACAGCCTTAGCCAGTGTGGCCTTGTAGCCAACCTTGTGCAGCTTGTGCCAGCAGCAGCCCAGCAACGCAGCAACCTTGCATGTAGCAGCAGCAACCTTGTGGCAACAGCAGCAACCCAGCAGCCCAGCAGCCTTGTAGCAGCCCAACCTTGTAGCAGCAGCAACGTGCAGCAGCAGCCCAGCAGCAGCAACCTTGTAGCAGCCAGCAACCCAGCCCAACCTTGTGCAGCAGCAGCCAGCAGCCCAGCAGCCTTGTAGCCCCAGCAACCTTGCTAGCAGCCCAACCCAGCAGCAGCCGCAGCCTTGTAGCAACAGCAGCCCAGCGACAGCCTTGTAGCAGCAGCAGCAGCCTTGGCAACCCAGCAGCAGCCTTGTGGCAGCAGCCAGCAGCCTTGTAGCAGCAGCAGCCCAGCAGCAACCGCAACCCAGCCTTGGCAGCCCAGCAACCCAGCAGCCCAACAGCGCCAGCAGCAGCAACCTTGGCAGCAGCCCAGCCAGCCTTGTAGCAGCGGCAGCCCAGCAGCAGCAGCAACCTTGTAGCAACCCAGCAGCCTTGTATTGTAACCTTGTAGCAGCCAGCAACCTTGTGCGTGTGGCAACAGCAACCCAGCGCAGCAACCTTGTAGCAGCAGCAAGCAGCCTTGTGCAGCAGCCTTGTAGCAGCAGCAGCCTTGTAGCAACCTTGTGGCAACAGCCCAGCCTTGCAGCAACAGCCTTGTAGCAGCCCAGACAGCAACAGCAGCCGCAACCAGCAGCAGCCTTGTGGCCCAACCTTGTGGCAGCAGCAACTAGCACCAGCAGCAACCCAGCGCCAGCAACCAGCCGCCTTGTGGCCCAGCAACCCAGCAGCCGCCGCGCCTTAGCCGCAACCTTGTGCGGCAGCCTTGCTGTGTGCGCAACCTTGGCAACCCATGTAGCAACCCAACCCAACAGCGCCCAACAGCCTTGTGCTTGT
>JBJDRQ010000003.1:0-11753 GCA_044989425.1 Bacillus sp. N9 | reverse complement strand
TAATGACAAAAAAAAAAAAAAAACCCAACAATATGACAAAAAAAAAAACAGCCATGGCCATGTAGCAATTGTGACAGCGAGACAACAGCAATTGTGTGTGTGTGTGAAAAAAAAAAACATGTGTGTGTGTGTGTGTGTGGTGTGTGTGTGTGTGTGTGTGTGTGTGTGTGTGAAATGTGTGGCAACCTTGTGCCTTGTGTAGCAACAGCAACAGCAGCAGCAACCTTGGCCAACCTTGTGCCCAGCCTTGCCTTGGCCCAGCAGCAGCAACCCAGCAACAGCAGCAGCCTTGTGACAGCAGCAGCCTTGTGGCAACAGCAGCCTTGTGACAGCCCAGCCTTGTGGCAGCCCAGCAGGCAGCGCTTGCCCAGCAACGGCAGCAACGGCAACCCAGCAGCGGCCAGCGACAGCAACAGCCCAGCGGCAACCTTGTAGCCTTGCGGCAGCCCAACGGCAACGGCGGCAGCAGCGGCGGCAGCGGCGGCGGCGGCGGCGGCGGCGGCGGCAGCAGCGACGCGCAGCCTTTGACAGCAGCAGCGCGCGCGCAGCAGCAGCAGCAGCAGCGCGCGAAAAACAGCGCGCAGCGGCAGCAGCGACCTTGCGCGCGCCCAGCGCGCAGCAGCGCGCAGCAGCGCGCAGCGCGCGCGACGCGCAGCGCGCAGCGCGCGCGCGCGCGACGCGCAGCGCGCAGCGGCAGCGGCAGCGGCCAGCGCGCCCAGCTGGCAGCGGCAGCGGCAGCAGCGGCCCGGCGACGGCAGCGGCAGCGGCGCGGCAGCGGCGACCCAGCGGCAGCGCGCCCAGCGGCGGCCTTGCCGACGCGCGCGCGCGCGCGCGCGCGCGCGCGCGCGCGCGCGCGCGCGCGCGCGCGCGCGCGCGCGCGACGCGCGCGCGCGCGCGCGCGCGCGCGCGCGCGCGCGCGCGCAGCGGCAGCAGCAGCGCGCGCGCGCAGCGTGCAGCGGCAGCGGCCGACGCGGCAGCGCGCGGCGGCAGCAGCGCGCAGCGGCGGCAGCGGCAGCGGCGGCAGCGGCAGCGGCGCTTGTGGCGGCGGCGGCGACTTGGCAGCGGCAGCGGCAGCGTGACGGCCTTGGCGGCCTTGGCGGCCTTGTGGCCCCGCAGCGGCAGCAGCAGCCCAGCCAGCAGCCCGGCAGCAGCAGCCCAGCAGCGGCAACCCAGCCGCAGCGCGGCAGCCCAGGCATTGTGACAGCAGCAGCCTTGTGGCAGCAACCCAGCCCAGCGCCAGCAGCAGCAGCAGCGGCAGCAGCGGCAGCCCAGCCTGCAGCGGCAGCGGCAGCAGCGGCAGCCGCAGCAGCGGCCAGCAGCGGCAACGGCAGCCCAGCAGCCGGCAGCAGCAGCGGCCAGCAGCCCAGAGCCCAGCAGCCCTGTGGCAGCGGCAGCAGCAGCGGCAGCGGCAGCCTTGCGGCAGCAGCAGCCGCAGCGGCCCAGCAGCGGCGCAGCAACCTTGTGCGCAGCAGCGGCCCAGCAGCCCAGCAGCAGCGGCAGCCTGGCATGCAGCAGCCTAGCAACAGCAGCAGCAGCAGCCCAGCGGCAGCCTTGTAGCAGCAGCGGCCTTGTGGCCCAGCCCAGCGAGCGGCAACCTGTAGCGGCAGCAGCGGCAGCGGCAACGGCAGCAGCAGCGGCAGCGGCCAGCCGCAGCGGCCTTGCAGCCTTGGCAGCGGCAGCAGCAGCGGCAGCGGCAGCGGCAACGGCAGCGGCAGCGGCAGCGGCAGCGGCAGCAGCGGCAGCGGCAGCGCCAGCAGCCAGCAGCGGCAGCCGGCAGCGGCAGCCAGCAGCAGCGGCAGCCTTGTGACGGCAGCGGCAGCGTGACGCGCAGCGGCAGCGGCAGCAGCCCAGCGGCAGCAGCAGCAGCCGGCAGCGGCAGCCTGGCAGCAGCGGCAGCGGCAGCAGCAGCGGCAGCGGCAGCAGCGGCAACAGCAGCGGCAGCGGCAGCAGCGGCAGCGGCAGCGGCCAGCGGCAGCAGCAGCGGCAGCGCGCAGCGGCAGCGGCAGCCCAGCGGCAGCGAGCGGCAGCCGGCGGCCAGCGGCAGCAGCGGCAGCGGCAGCAGCGGCGTGCGGCAGCGGCAGCAGCGGCAGCGGCAGCGGCAGCGGCAGCGGCAGCGGCAGCAGCAGCAGCAGCGGCAGCGGCAGCAGCCCAGCGGCAGCAGCGGCAGCGGCAGCGGCGGCGGCAGCGGCAGCGGCAGCAGCGGCGGCAGCGTTGCAGCGGCAGCGCAGCGGCGGCAGCGGCAGCGGCAGCCTTGTAGCGGCAGCGGCGGCAGCCCAGCAGCGGCAGCAGCAGCGGCAGCGGCAGCCTTGGCGGCAGCGGCAGCAGCGGCAGCGCCAGCAGCAGCAGCCTTGTGCAGCAGCAACCTTGTGGCAGCAGCCCAGCAGCAGCAGCAGCAGCAGCCGCAGCAGCAGCAGCCCAGCAGCAGCAGCGGCCAGCAGCCTTGTAGCAGCGGCAGCCCAGCAGCAGCCAGCAGCAGCAACGCGCGACAGCAGCGGCAACGGCAACCTAGCGGCAGCGGCCTTGTGGCAGCAGCGGCAGCAGCAGCGGCAACGGCCTTGTGGCAGCAGCGGCAGCGGCAGCGGCAGCGGCAGCAGTGTGGCGGCAGCGGCAGCGGCAGCGGCAGCAGCGGCAGCGGCAGCGGCAGCCTTGTGGCAGCGGCAGCGGCCCAGCGGCAGCAGCCTTGGCAGCGGCAACCGGCAGCGTGTGTGCGGCGGCAGCGGCAGCCTTGTGGCAGCAGCCTTGTGGCAGCCCAGCCTTGGCAGCAGCAGCAGCGCCAGCAGCCCAGCGGCAGCAGCGGCAGCAGCAGCCTTGTGCAGCAGCGGCAACAGCCACGGCAGCCTAGCGGCAGCCCAGCAGCAGCAGCCTTGTGCAGCAACAGCAGCAGCAGCAACCCAGCAGCGCCAGCAGCAGCCAGCAGCCTTGTAGCAGCAGCAGCGGCAGCGGCAGCAGCAGCCTTGTAGCAGCAGCAGCAGCCGCAGCCTTGTGCAACAGCAGCAGCGGCAGCAGCCCAGCCTTGTGCAGCCCAGCGGCAGCAGCAGCGGCAGCAGCGGCAACGGCAGCAGCGGCAGCGGCAGCAGCAGCAGCGGCAGCAGCGGCAACGGCAGCAGCAGCGGCAACGGCAACCTTGTGGCAACAGCGGCAACCGCAACGGCAGCAGCAGCAGCCTTGTAGCAGCAGCAGCGGCAGCCTTGTAGCAGCAGCAGCAACGCAGCAGCGGCAGCCAACGCCAGCAGCCTTGTAGCAGCCCAGCAGCAACCTTGTGGCAGCGTGGCAACAGCAGCAGCACCAGCAGCGGCAACCTTGTGGCCACAGCCTTGTGGCAGCAGCGGCAGCCTTGGCAGCAGCAGCGGCAACGCAGCAACCTTGTGGCAGCGGCAGCCCAGCGGCAGCAGCCTAGCGCAGCGGCAGCAGCGGCAGCAGCAGCAGCGGCAGCAGCCTTGTGGCAGCAGCAGCAGCCCAGCGGCAGCAGCAGCAACCCAGCAACAGCAGCCTTGGCAGCAGCCTTGTGCAGCAGCAGCCCAGCGGCCTAGCAGCAGCGGCAGCAGCAGCGGCAGCGGCAGCAGCAGCAGCAGCAGCCTTGTGACAGCAGCGGCAGCGGCAACCTTGTGACAGCGGCAACAGCGGCAGCAGCCCAGCAGCAGCAGCGGCAGCCTTGTGGCAGCAGCGGCAGCAGCGGCAGCCCAGCAACAGCCAGCAGCATGCAGCAGCCCAGCAGCAGCAGCCCAGCAGCGCCAACAGCAACGGCAGCAGCCCAGCCTTGTGGCAGCAGCAGCGGCAGCCTGGCAGCCCAGCGGCAGCCTTGTGACCTTGTGACGGCAGCAGCGGCAGCGGCAGCGGCAGCAGCAGCGGCAACTTGTGCAGCCTTGTGCAGCAGCAGCAGCCCAGCAGCAGCGGCAACAGCCGGCCCAGCGGCAGCAGCCCAGCGGCAGCAGCGGCAGCCCAGCAGCAGCGGCAGCAGCAGCCGCAGCGGCAGCCTTGTGCAGCCTTGTAGCCCAGCGGCAGCGGCAGCAGCAGCAGCCTTGTGGCAACGGCAACGGCAACGGCAGCAGCGGCAGCGCGACAGCAGCAACGGCAGCGGCAGCCGCGGCAGCGCCGCAGCCTTGTGCGGCAGCGTGCAGCAGCAGCAGCAGCCTTGGCGGCAGCAGCAGCGGCAACCTTGTGCCCAGCAGCCCAGCGGCAGCGGCAGCAGCAGCAGCGGCAGCGGCGGCAGCGGCAGCAGCGGCAGCGGCAGCGGCAGCGGCCTTGTGACGGCCGCAGCCGCGTGCAGCGGCGGCAGCGGCAGCCAGCGGCGGCGGCAGCGGCAGCGCGCGGCAGCGCAGCAGCGCGCGGCAGCAGCGGCAGCGGCAGCGGCAGCAGCGCAGCGGCAGCGGCAGCGGCAGCAGCGGCAGCGCGCAGCAGCGGCAGCGCGCGGCAGCAGCGGCAGCAGCGGCAGCGGCAGCGGCAGCCGCAGCGGCAGCGGCGCCAGCAGCGGCAGCGCGCAGCGGCAGCGCGCAGCGGCGGCAGCGGCAGCGGCAGCGGCAGCGGCAGCGGCGGCAGCAGCGGCAGCGGCGGCAGCGGCAGCGGCAGCGGCAGCGGCAGCGGCAGCAGCGGCGGCAGCGGCAGCGGCAGCGGCAGCGGCAGCGGCAGCGGCAGCGGCAGCGGCAGCGGCAGCGGCAGCGGCAGCAGCGGCAGCAGCAGCAGCGGCGACGGCAGCAGCGCCAGCAGCAGCGGCGGCAGCGGCAGCGTGCAGCGGCAGCAGCCTTGTGCGGCGGCAGCGACAGCCGCAGCAGCAGCGGCAGCAGCAGCGGCAGCGGCAACCGCAGCAGCAGCGGCCAGCCTGGCAGCAGCAGCAGCGGCAACCCAGCGGCAGCAGCAGCGGCAGCAGCGGCAGCGGCAGCGGCAGCAGCCGCAGCAGCAGCAACCTTGTGCGGCAACGCCCAGCAGCAGCAGCGCAGCAGCAGCCCAGCGGCCAACCGCAGCGGCAGCAGCAGCAGCCTTGCAGCAGCAGCAGCAGCCTTGGCAGCAGCAGCAGCCTTGGCAGCAGCAGCGGCAGCCCAGCGGCAGCAGCGCAGCAGCCCAGCAGCCGTGCAGCCTGTGGCAGCAGCAGCCCAGCAGCAGCCAGCGGCAGCAGCAACCTTGGCAGCAGCAGCCGTGCAGCGGCAGCGACAGCGGCAGCAACGGCAGCGGCCAGCAGCGGCAGCGGCACCAGCAGCAGCGGCAGCAGCAGCAGCGGCAGCTGTAGCCCAGCGGCAGCCAGCGACAGCAGCGGCAACGGCAGCAGGCCCAGCAGCAGCAACCCAGCGGCAACCTTGTGCAGCAGCAACGGCCCAGCGGCAGCAGCCCAGCAACGGCAGCGGCAGCAGCCCAGCGGCAGCAGCCTGTGCAGCAGCAGCGGCAGCCTGTGCAGCGGCAGCGGCGGCGGCAGCAGCAGCAGCAGCCCAGCAGCGGCAGCGGCAGCAGCGGCAACAGCAGCAGCGGCAGCCAGCAGCGGCAGCGGCAGCGGCAGCGGCAGCAGCAACAGCGGCAGCGGCAGCAGCTTGGCCCAGCGACAGCGCAGCAGCAGCAGCCTTGTAGCGGCAGCGGCAGCCTAGCGGCAACGGCCAGCCCAGCAGCAGCCTGGCAGCAACCCGGCAGCGGCAGCAGCAGCCCAGCAGCAGCGGCAACGGCCCAGCAGCAGCAGCGGCAGCGGCAACGGCAGCGGCAGCAGCCTTAGCCCAGCAGCGGCAACGGCAGCCTGGCAGCAGCAGCGGCAGCAGCGGCAGCAGCAGCGGCAACGGCAGCGCAGCGGCAACGGCAGCCTTGGCAGCGGCAGCCTTGTAGCAGCGGCAGCAGCGGCAACAGCAGCGGCAGCGTGGCAGCCCAGCAGCAGCGGCAGCCGGCAGCAGCAGCGGCAGCGGCAGCAGCAGCAGCAGCCGCAGCAGCCTTGTGGCAGCAGCGGCAGCCTTGCAGCCCAGCAGCAGCCTTGGCAGCAGCAGCGGCAGCAGCAGCAGCCTTGTGGCAGCAGCAGCGGCAGCAGCCTTGGCAGCCGCAGCAGCGGCAGCCCAGCCTTGTGGCAGCAGCGCAGCAGCAGCAGCAGCAGCCTTGGCAGCAGCCTTGTGGCAGCGGCAGCCGCGGCAGCAGCGGCAACGGCAGCAGCAGCGGCAGCGGCAGCAGCAGCCCAGCAGCGGCAGCCGCGCAGCAGCGGCAGCAACAGCGGCAGCAGCAGCCTTGTGGCAGCGGCAACGGCCTTGCGGCAGCGGCAGCGGCAGCCTTGCCTTGCAGCAGCCCAGCAGCAGCGGCCTTGTGGCAGCGGCAGCCGCAACTGTAGCAGCAGCAGCCTTGGCAGCAGCCTTGGCAGCAGCAGCAGCAGCCTTGACAGCAGCGGCCCAGCAGCGGCAGCGGCAGCCGCGGCCCAGCAGCAGCGGCAGCAGCGGCAGCAGCAGCGGCCGGCAGCAGCGGCCCAGCAGCAGCAGCCCAGCAGCCGGCAGCAGCAGCAGCCAGCGGCAGCGGCCCAGCGGCAGCCCAGCGGCGGCAGCGGCAGCAGCAGCGGCAGCCCAGCAGCAGCAGCGGCAGCAGCAGCAGCAGCGGCAGCGGCAGCGCCAGCAGCAGCCCAGCGGCAGCAGCGGCAACGGCCCAGCAGCGGCAGCGGCAGCGGCAACCCAGCGGCAACGGCAGCGGCAGCAGCGGCAGCCGCAGCAGCGGCAGCGGCAGCGGCAGCGGCCGTGCAGCGGCCCAGCGGCGGCAGCGGCAGCAGCAGCAGCAGCGGCAGCAGCGGCAGCAGCGGCAGCGCAGCGGCAGCCGGCAGCGGCAGCGGCAGCAGCGGCAGCGGCAGCGGCAGCCTTGCGGCAGCAGCAGCCCAGCCCAGCATTGTGCAGCCTTGGCAGCAGCAACGGCAGGCAGCGGCAGCAGCCCAGCGGCAGCAGCAGCGGCAGCGGCAACGCAGCAGCGGCAGCGGCAGCGGCAGCGGCAGCCCAGCAGCGGCAGCAGCAGCGTGCAGCCTTGCGGCAGCAGCAGCAACGGCAGCGGCAGCAGCGGCAGCGGCAGCGGCAGCGGCAGCGGCAGCCGGCAGCAGCAGCAGCCCAGCGGCAACCTGCAGCGGCAACCTTGTGCAGCCCAACAGCCCAGCGGCAACGGCAGCCCGGCAACCAGCAGCAGCGGCAACGGCAGCCAGCAGCAGCAGCGCCAGCAGCCGCAGCCCAGCAGCGGCAGCGGCAACCTGGCAGCGGCAGCCCAGCAGCCGGCAGCAGCAGCGGCAGCCGCAGCCTTGACGGCAACAGCAGCCTTGGCCAGCGGCAGGCAACCTTGTGGCAGCGGCAGCAGCAGCGGCCTAGCGGCAGCAGCGCCGGCAGCGGCAGCGGCAGCAGCGGCGGCAGCGCTTGTGCAACGCGCAGCAGCGGCTGCGGCAGCGGCAGCAGCGGCGGCAACCCAGCGGCAGCCTTGGCAGCAGCGGCAGCCGCAGCAGCCTTGTGCGGCAGCAGCAGCGGCAGCGGCAGCGGCAACGGCAGCAGCAGCAGCCAGCAGCCTTGGCAGCAGCCCAGCAGCAGCGGCAGCCTGGCAGCGGCAGCAGCAGCAGCAGCAACGCAGCAGCAGCCCAGCGGCGGCAACGGCAGCGGCAGCGGCAACCCAGCGGCGGCAGCGGCAGCAGCGGCAACGGCGGCAGCAGCAGCAGCGCAGCCTTGCGGCAGCGGCAGCCTTGTAGCGGCAGCGGCAGCGGCAGCGGCAGCCCAGCAGCGGCAGCGGCAGCAGCCAGCAGCCTTAGCAGCAGCAACGGCAACCCAGCAGCAGCGGCAGCCCAGCGGCAGCGGCAGCAGCAGCGGCAGCGGCAGCCTTGGCAACCTGGCAGCAGCAGCGGCAGCGGCAGCAGCGCGCAGCCTGTGGCAGCGGCAGCGGCAGCGGCCAGCGGCCTTGCAGCGGCAGCGGCAGCAGCAGCGGCAGCCCAGCGGCAGCGGCAGCGGCAGCCTTGCCAGCAGCAGCGGCAGCAGCCTGTGGCAGCGCGCAGCAGCAGCGCCTTGTGGCAGCAGCAGCAGCCTTGGCAACAGCAGCAGCCCAGCAGCAACAGCGTGCCCAGCAGCAGCGGCAACGGCCGCAACCTTGCAGCCCAGCGGCAGCAGCGGCAACGCAGCCCAGCCCAGCGGCAGCGCATGCGGCAGCAGCAGCGGCAGCCTTGTGGCAGCGGCGGCAGCCGCAGCAGCAGCCTAGCAGCGCATTGTAGCAGCAGCCTTGTAGCGGCAGCAGCGGCAGCAGCAGCGGCAGCGGCAGCCCAGCGGCAGCGGCAGCGGCAGCGGCAGCGGCAGCAGCGGCAGCGGCCCAGCGGCAGCCCAGCAGCAGCAGCGGCAGCGGCGGCCCAGCGGCAGCGGCAGCCAGCAGCGGCAGCAGCAGCGGCAGCCCAGCAGCGGCAGCAGCCTTGCAGCCGCAGCAGCCTTGTGACAGCCCAGCGGCAGCATGTGGCAGCGGCAGCGGCAGCAGCAGCAGCAGCAGCAGCCGCAGCAGCAGCAGCGGCCTGTAGCCCAGCGGCAGCAGCAGCAGCAGCCTTGTGGCCCAGCAGCAGCAGCGGCAGCAGCGGCAGCAGCAGCAGCAGCGGCAGCAGCCTTGTGGCAGCAGCGGCAGCCCAGCAGCCGGCGGCAACCTGCAGCCCAACGGCAGCCAGCAGCAGCAGCCTTGTACAGCGGCCCAGCGGCGGCAACCTTGTGACAGCGGCAGCGGCAACGCCCAGCAGCGGCAACAGCGGCAACCAGCAGCAGCCTTGCGGCAGCCTTGGCAGCGGCAGCGGCGGCAGCAGCGGCAACCTTGCAGCAGCCCAGCAGCGGCAGCAGCAGCAGCAGCAGCCCAGCCTTGGCAGCAGCCCAGCGGCAGCCCAGCCCAGCAGCAGCAGCAGCAGCACCAGCAACCCAGCAGCAACCTTGTGCAGCAGCGGCAACCCAGCAGCCGGCAACCTAGCAGCCTTGTGGCAGCAGCGGCAGCGGCAGCGGCAGCCCAGCAGCCCAGCCTTGTAGCAGCAACGGCGAGCAGCAGCCCAGCAGCAGCGGCAACCTTGTGGCAGCAGCAGCAGCGGCAGCGGCAGCGGCAGCAGCCGCAGCGGCAGCGGCCTTGTAGCAGCGGCAGCAGCGGCAGCGGCAGCGGCAGCGAGCGGCAGCGGCAGCGGCAGCGGCAGCCTTGGCAGCAGCGGCAGCGGCGGCAGCGGCAGCAGCAGCGGCAGCGGCCTTGTGACGGCAGCCCAGCGGCGGCAGCGGCAGCCCAGCGGCAGCAGCAGCCCAGCGGCAGCCAGCGGCAGCCTGGTAGCCGCAGCCTTGGCAGCGGCAGCAGCAGCGGCAGCAGCAGCCCAGCGGCAGCGGCAGCAGCCAGCAGCAGCCTTGTGGCAGCGGCAGCAGCAGCCCAGCAGCAGCGGCAGCCCAGCAGCAGCGGCAACCTGGCAGCGGCAGCAGCAGCCCAGCGGCAACGCGGCAGCAGCAGCGGCAGCGGCAGCAGCGGCAGCCTGGCAGCGGCAGCAGCGGCGGCAGCGGCAGCGGCAGCGGCAGCCTTGCGGCAGCGGCAGCGGCGGCAGCGGCAGCGGCAGCGGCGGCAGCGGCGGCAGCAGCAGCGGCAGCGACGGCAGCCCAGCGGCAGCAGCCGCGGCAGCAGCGGCAGCGGCAGCGGCAGCGGCGAGCAGCGGCCGTAGCGGCAGCGGCAGCCCAGCGGCGGCAGCAGCGCCAGCGACTAGCAGCCTTGTGGCAGCAGCCTTGGCAGCAGCCATGCAGCAGCGGCAGCAACCTTGTGTGGCAGCGGCAGCCGCAGCCCAGCAGCAGCAGCCTTGTAGCAGCAGCAGCCTTGGCAGCAGCAGCAGCAGCAGCCCAGCGGCAGCCTGGCAGCAAGCCTTGTGGCAGCAGCAGCAGCGCCAGCGGCAGCAGCAGCGGCAGCAGCAGCAGCAGCAGCAGCCTGTAGCCCAGCCCAGCAGCCTTGGCCTTGGCAGCCCAGCGGCAGCAACGGCAACGGCAACCTTGGCAGCGGCAACCCAGCAGCCTTGGCAAGCAGCAACCCAGCCCAGCAGCAACGGCAACGGCAACCTTGTGGCAGCCTTGTGGCAACAGCAGCAGCAGCAACCTTGTGCAGCAGCAGCAGCAGCCCAGCATTGGTCAGCAACCTTGTGGCCCAGCAGCAGCCGTAGCAACAGCAGCCCAGCGGCAGCAGCGGCAGCAGCGGCAGCAGCAACCCAGCGGCCAGCAGCCTTGTGCACAGCAGCAACCCAGCAGCCAGCGGCAGCCCAGCAGCAGCGGCAGCAGCCCAACCTTGTAGCAGCAGCCCAGCGGCATGACAGCCTTGCAGCAGCGGCAGCCCAGCGCAGCAGCGGCAGCAGCCCAGCAGCAGCAGCCGCAGCATGCGGCAGCAGCAGCAGCCTTGTAGCAGCCCAGCGGCAGCCGCAGCAGCAACGGCAGCGGCAGCAGCCCAGCGGCAGCAGCAGCAGCCTTGTGGCGGCAGCAGCAGCAGCGGCAGCGGCGGCAACGGCAGCGGCAGCAGCGGCAACCTTGGCAGCAGCAGCGGCGGCAGCAGCAGCCTTGTAGCGGCAGCCTTGTGGCAGCGGCAGCGGCAGCGGCCAGCGGCAGCAGCGGCAGCGGCAGCAGCCCAGCGCGCAGCGGCCCAGCGGCAGCAGCGGCAGCGCGCAGCGCGCAGCGGCAGCGCGCAGCGGCCTTGTGCCCGGCAGCGGCAGCGGCACAGCGGCGGCAGCGCCCAGCGGCAGCGGCGACGGCGCAGCGGCAGCGCGCAGCGGCGGCAGCGGCAGCGCGCAGCGGCAGCGGCGCGCGCGCGCGCGGCGACGGCAGCGCGCGCGCGCGCAGCGCGCGCGCGCGCGCGCGCGCGCAACGGCGCGCGCGCGCGGCAGCGCGCGCGCGCAGCGCGCGCGCGCGCGCGGCAGCAGCGCGCACGCGCGCGCGCGCGGAGCGCGCAGCAGCGGCGCGCGGCACGCAACGCGCGCGCGCGCGCAGCGCGCGCGGCGGCGCGCGCGCGCGCGCAGCGCGCGCGCGCGCACGCGCGCACGCGCGCGCGCGCGCGCGCGCGCGCGCGCGCGCGCGCGCGCGCGCGCGCGCACGCGCGCGGCACGCGCGCAGCGCGCGCGCGCGCAGCAGCGGCAGCAGCGGCAGCAGCGCGGCAGCGGCAGCGGCGGCGGCGGCAGCGGCAGCAGCAGCAGCGCGGCAGCGGCAGCGGCAGCGGCAGCGGCAGCGGCAGCGAGCAGCAGCAGCGGCAGCGGCAGCAGCGGCCCAGCGGCAACGGCGGCAGCGGCCCAGCGGCAGCCTAGCGTGGCAGCGGCAGCAGCGGCAGCCCAGCAGCATTGTGGCAGCGGCAGCGCCTTGTGACAGCAGCAGCGGCAGCGGCGGCCTTGTGGCAGCGGCAGCCTTGTGCAGCCCAGCAGCAGCGGCAGCGGCAGCAGCCAGCAGCGGCAGCAGCAGCCTTGTGCAGCAGCAGCCCAGCCTTGTGGCCAGCGGCAGCAGCGGCTGGCAGCGGCGGCCTTGTAGCAGCAGCGGCAGCGGCCTTGGCAGCAGCCAGCAGCAGCCGTGTAGCAGCCTTGTGGCAACGGCAGCGGCAGCAGCAGCGGCAGCAGCAGCAGCGACGGCAGCAGCGGCAGCAACGGCATGTGGCCCAGCGGCAGCAGCGGCCTTGTCAGCCCAGCAGCAGCGCAGCAGCGGCAGCCTGGCAGCAGCGGCAGCGGCAGCGGCAGCCCAGCAGCGGCAGCAGCAGCGGCCTAGCGGCAGCCCAGCCAGCAGCCCAGCGGCAGCAGCGGCAACGGCAGCAGCGGTGACAGCGGTAGCGGCGGCAGCCGGCAGCCT
>JBJDRQ010000002.1:0-6539 GCA_044989425.1 Bacillus sp. N9 | reverse complement strand
AGGCACACATATAAAGTTTAAGGATGACAAGTTGAAATAAGACAAGACATACACTTGTACATCCTATACTTTGGAGGATTAGCTCAGCTGGGAGAGCATCTGCCTTACAAGCAGAGGGTCGGCGGTTCGATCCCGTCATCCTCCACCATCTTTAATATGCCGGCCTAGCTCAATTGGTAGAGCAACTGACTTGTAATCAGTAGGTTGGGGGTTCAAGTCCTCTGGCCGGCACCACTTGTACGAGCCATTAGCTCAGTCGGTAGAGCATCTGACTTTTAATCAGAGGGTCGCAGGTTCGAATCCTGCATGGCTCACCATTTCAAATTTGCGGGTGTGGTGGAACTGGCAGACACGCTAGACTTAGGATCTAGTGCCGTAAGGCGTGGGGTTCGACTCCCTTCACCCGCACTTTAACTAAATCAACTTCTTTTAAGAGTTACCACATCTTGTGGTAAACATAGAAGTCAGAACATCTTGTTCAAACGCGGAAGTAGTTCAGTGGTAGAACACCACCTTGCCAAGGTGGGGGTCGCGGGTTCGAATCCCGTCTTCCGCTCCAAAATTTGTTGCCGGGGTGGCGGAACTGGCAGACGCACAGGACTTAAAATCCTGCGGTAGGTGACTACCGTACCGGTTCGATTCCGGTCCTCGGCACCATTTTATTTGCGCCCGTAGCTCAATTGGATAGAGCGTCTGACTACGGATCAGAAGGTTATGGGTTCGACTCCTGTCGGGCGCGCCATTTATAAAATGAAATGGAAACATAATATTTAGGTTTTAAGTTTCTTAATATTTAGAACGGGAAGTAGCTCAGCTTGGTAGAGCACTTGGTTTGGGACCAAGGGGTCGCAGGTTCGAATCCTGTCTTCCCGACCAGTTTTATACGGGGCCTTAGCTCAGCTGGGAGAGCGCCTGCCTTGCACGCAGGAGGTCAGCGGTTCGATCCCGCTAGGCTCCACCATTTTTTTAATAAAACTATTGACAATTCTTTAGAGGGTTGTTAAACTAGAAAAGTCGCCTCAAGGAGACGACAAACAAGTTTGATCTTTGAAAACTGAACGAAACGAACGTCAACATAATTTTTAAACAATGGTTTTAAACCATTGCCAGCTTATGAGCTAACAAACTTGATGAGGAACAAAGGCTAAGTTCGCCACGTCCTGTGGCAACGCCTTTGTTAGTACATCCTGTACTTCATGAGAGTTTGATCCTGGCTCAGGACGAACGCTGGCGGCGTGCCTAATACATGCAAGTCGAGCGAACGGATGGGAGCTTGCTCCCTGATGTTAGCGGCGGACGGGTGAGTAACACGTGGGCAACCTGCCTGTAAGACTGGGATAACTTCGGGAAACCGGAGCTAATACCGGATAATTTCTTTCCTCGCATGGGGAAAGGTTGAAAGGCGGCTTCGGCTGTCACTTACAGATGGGCCCGCGGCGCATTAGCTAGTTGGTGAGGTAACGGCTCACCAAGGCGACGATGCGTAGCCGACCTGAGAGGGTGATCGGCCACACTGGGACTGAGACACGGCCCAGACTCCTACGGGAGGCAGCAGTAGGGAATCTTCCGCAATGGACGAAAGTCTGACGGAGCAACGCCGCGTGAGTGATGAAGGTCTTCGGATCGTAAAACTCTGTTATCAGGGAAGAACAAGTATCGGAGTAACTGCCGGTACCTTGACGGTACCTGACCAGAAAGCCACGGCTAACTACGTGCCAGCAGCCGCGGTAATACGTAGGTGGCAAGCGTTGTCCGGAATTATTGGGCGTAAAGCGCGCGCAGGCGGTCTCTTAAGTCTGATGTGAAAGCCCACGGCTCAACCGTGGAGGGTCATTGGAAACTGGGAGACTTGAGTGCAGAAGAGAAGAGCGGAATTCCACGTGTAGCGGTGAAATGCGTAGAGATGTGGAGGAACACCAGTGGCGAAGGCGGCTCTTTGGTCTGTAACTGACGCTGAGGCGCGAAAGCGTGGGGAGCGAACAGGATTAGATACCCTGGTAGTCCACGCCGTAAACGATGAGTGCTAAGTGTTAGAGGGTTTCCGCCCTTTAGTGCTGCAGCAAACGCATTAAGCACTCCGCCTGGGGAGTACGGCCGCAAGGCTGAAACTCAAAGGAATTGACGGGGACCCGCACAAGCGGTGGAGCATGTGGTTTAATTCGAAGCAACGCGAAGAACCTTACCAGGTCTTGACATCCTCTGACAACCTTAGAGATAAGGCGTTCCCTTCGGGGGACAGAGTGACAGGTGGTGCATGGTTGTCGTCAGCTCGTGTCGTGAGATGTTGGGTTAAGTCCCGCAACGAGCGCAACCCTTGATCTTAGTTGCCAGCATTAAGTTGGGCACTCTAAGGTGACTGCCGGTGACAAACCGGAGGAAGGTGGGGATGACGTCAAATCATCATGCCCCTTATGACCTGGGCTACACACGTGCTACAATGGATGGTACAAAGGGCTGCAAGACCGCGAGGTTTAGCCAATCCCATAAAACCATTCTCAGTTCGGATTGCAGGCTGCAACTCGCCTGCATGAAGCCGGAATCGCTAGTAATCGTGGATCAGCATGCCACGGTGAATACGTTCCCGGGTCTTGTACACACCGCCCGTCACACCACGAGAGTTTGTAACACCCGAAGTCGGTGGGGTAACCCTTTGGGAGCCAGCCGCCGAAGGTGGGACAGATGATTGGGGTGAAGTCGTAACAAGGTAGCCGTATCGGAAGGTGCGGCTGGATCACCTCCTTTCTAAGGAATAACGAAATGTGGAGGCGACTGTTCAGCTGCGACAAGCGCTGGAGCTTCTGGCGGAAAAGCCCTTGGGTTTTGACAGAAGAAGTGAAGCGACCTCGAGCAGCTAGGAGCCGCAACTAGACATTTCTAAATAAAGACGTTTCGTTTCGTTCAGTTTTGAGAGGTTAAACTCTCTATCATATGTTGCTCCTGTAGCATAGCGTATTCGAGGAAGCTTTTGTTCACCTCGTCGCAAAGCTGCATGAAGCAAAAACGCTGATGAATCACATGATGTGATTGAAGTCAGTCAATTCGTTCTTTGAAAACTAGATAAATTGAGAAGCAATAAACCGAGAAGCATCACCTTATGGATTTTCATCCATGAGAAAAAGTAAGACCTTTTTAATAAAGGTCAGGTAAAAGAAGCAAGCAGTTCGAGGAAGCAACTGAGCGACCACCGGAGCGTATGCAATACGTGAGGATGGGAGTGAAGGAAGCTGACGAAGAAATGCGCCGCTGATTTTAGCTGATTGGGTGAAAAGAAGCAAGAAGATCAAGGAAGCAAGCGAGTGAGCGCCGGAGCGTATGACATACGTGAGGATGCGAGCGAACGCAGCTGACGCAGAGATTCGCCGCTTATTTTCGACCAAACGATTAAGTTAATAAGGGCGCACGGCGGATGCCTTGGCACTAGGAGCCGATGAAGGACGGGACTAACACCGATATGCTTCGGGAGCTGTAAGCAAGCGTTGATCCGGAGATTTCCGAATGGGGAAACCCACTGCTCGTAATGGAGTAGTATCCATTTCTGAATACATAGGAAATGGAAGGCAGACCCGGGAACTGAAACATCTAAGTACCCGGAGGAAGAGAAAGAAACATCGATTCCTAAGTAGCGGCGAGCGAAACGGGAAGAGCCCAAACCAAGAGGCTTGCCTCTTGGGGTTGTAGGACACTCTACACGGAGTTACAAAGGAACGAAGTAGATGAAGCGGTCTGGAAAGACCCGCCAGAGAAGGTAACAGCCCTGTATTCGAAACTTCGTTCCCTCCAGAGTGGATCCTGAGTACGGCGGGACACGTGAAATCCCGTCGGAAGCAGGGAGGACCATCTCCCAAGGCTAAATACTCCCTAGTGACCGATAGTGAACCAGTACCGTGAGGAAAGGTGAAAAGCACCCCGGAAGGGGAGTGAAATAGATCCTGAAACCGTGTGCCTACAAGTAGTCAGAGCACATTCATGTGTGATGGCGTGCCTTTTGTAGAATGAACCGGCGAGTTGCGATTTCATGCAAGGTTAAGTTGAAGAGACGGAGCCGCAGCGAAAGCGAGTCTGAATAGGGCGAATGAGTATGAGGTCGCAGACCCGAAACCAGGTGATCTACCCATGTCCAGGGTGAAGGTAAGGTAACACTTACTGGAGGCCCGAACCCACGTACGTTGAAAAGTGCGGGGATGAGGTGTGGGTAGCGGTGAAATTCCAATCGAACCTGGAGATAGCTGGTTCTCTCCGAAATAGCTTTAGGGCTAGCCTCAAGGTAAGAGTATTGGAGGTAGAGCACTGTTTGGACTAGGGGCCCTCATCGGGTTACCGAATTCAGACAAACTCGAATGCCAAATACTTGTCCTTGGGAGTCAGACTGCGAGTGATAAGATCCGTAGTCGAGAGGAAACAACCCAGACCGCCAGCTAAGGTCCCAAAGTATACGTTAAGTGGAAAAGGATGTGGAGTTGCTTAGACAACCAGGATGTTGGCTTAGAAGCAGCCACCATTTAAAGAGTGCGTAATAGCTCACTGGTCGAGTGACTCTGCGCCGAAAATGTACCGGGGCTAAACGTATCACCGAAGCTGCGGATTGACACCTTTGGTGTCAATGGTAGGAGAGCGTTCTAAGGGCTGTGAAGCCAGATCGTAAGGACTGGTGGAGCGCTTAGAAGTGAGAATGCCGGTATGAGTAGCGAAAGAAGGGTGAGAATCCCTTCCACCGAATGCCTAAGGTTTCCTGAGGAAGGCTCGTCCGCTCAGGGTTAGTCGGGGCCTAAGCCGAGGCCGAAAGGCGTAGGCGATGGACAACAGGTTGATATTCCTGTACCACCTAATTTCCGTTTGAGTAATGGGGGACGCAGGAGGATAGGGTAAGCGCGCTGTTGGATATGCGCGTCCAAGCAGGTAGGCTGGGAGTGAGGCAAATCCTTACTCCTAAGGCTGAACTGTGATGGCGAGGAAATATAGTACCGAAGTTCCTGATTCCACACTGCCAAGAAAAGCCTCTAGCGAGGAAATGGGTGCCCGTACCGCAAACCGACACAGGTAGGCGAGGAGAGAATCCTAAGGTGATCGAGAGAACTCTCGTTAAGGAACTCGGCAAAATGACCCCGTAACTTCGGGAGAAGGGGTGCTCCCGCGAGTGAAAGCTTGCGGAAGCCGCAGTGAATAGGCCCAGGCGACTGTTTAGCAAAAACACAGGTCTCTGCGAAGCCGTAAGGCGAAGTATAGGGGCTGACGCCTGCCCGGTGCTGGAAGGTTAAGAGGAGCGCTTAGACTTCGGTCGAAGGTGCGAATTGAAGCCCCAGTAAACGGCGGCCGTAACTATAACGGTCCTAAGGTAGCGAAATTCCTTGTCGGGTAAGTTCCGACCCGCACGAAAGGCGCAACGATCTGGGCACTGTCTCAACGAGAGACTCGGTGAAATTATAGTACCTGTGAAGATGCAGGTTACCCGCGACAGGACGGAAAGACCCCGTGGAGCTTTACTGCAGCCTGATATTGAATGTTGGTGCAGCTTGTACAGGATAGGTAGGAGCCTTTGAAACCGGAGCGCCAGCTTCGGTGGAGGCATCGGTGGGATACTACCCTTGCTGTATTGACATTCTAACCCGCAGCCGTGATCCGGCTGGGAGACAGTGTCTGGCAGGCAGTTTGACTGGGGCGGTCGCCTCCTAAAATGTAACGGAGGCGCCCAAAGGTTCCCTCAGAATGGTTGGAAATCATTCGCAGAGTGTAAAGGCACAAGGGAGCTTGACTGCGAGACCTACAAGTCGAGCAGGGACGAAAGTCGGGCTTAGTGATCCGGTGGTTCCGCATGGAAGGGCCATCGCTCAACGGATAAAAGCTACCCCGGGGATAACAGGCTTATCTCCCCAAGAGTTCACATCGACGGGGAGGTTTGGCACCTCGATGTCGGCTCATCGCATCCTGGGGCTGTAGTCGGTCCCAAGGGTTGGGCTGTTCGCCCATTAAAGCGGTACGCGAGCTGGGTTCAGAACGTCGTGAGACAGTTCGGTCCCTATCCGTCGTGGGCGCAGGAAATTTGAGAGGAGCTGTCCTTAGTACGAGAGGACCGGGATGGACGCACCGCTGGTGTACCAGTTGTTCCGCCAGGAGCATCGCTGGGTAGCTATGTGCGGAAGGGATAAGTGCTGAAAGCATCTAAGCATGAAGCCCCCTCAAGATGAGATTTCCCATAGCGCAAGCTAGTAAGATCCCTGAAAGATGATCAGGTTGATAGGTCCGGTGTGGAAGTGTGGTGACACATGGAGCTGACGGATACTAATCGATCGAGGACTTAATCAAATATAAAGCGGAAGGCGCTACGCGCTGAAGCTAGCATGATCTAACGGTTTACCTTCTCATTTATCTAGTTTTGAGAGAATGAAAAATTTCTCTTGAAATTCGCAAGAAAAAGTATTATAATAAAACCTGTCTGGTGGCGATAGCGAAGAGGTCACACCCGTTCCCATCTCGAACACGGAAGTTAAGCTCTTCAGCGCCGATGGTAGTTGGGGGATTCCCCTGCAAGAGTAGGACGTTGC
>JBJDRQ010000001.1:0-3184271 GCA_044989425.1 Bacillus sp. N9 | reverse complement strand
GTTTGTCGTCTCCTTGAGGCGACCTTACAACAATACTACATCAATCATTTGTTGTCAAATGTTTTTTCGTGCCCGTAAGCACATTTATTAATATAACAAGATATTAATAGGTTTGCAACAGTTTTATTAAAATTCTTCTTTTCTGAAAATATATAATGGCTGTTACACAGTGGAAGCAACTTTTTCCTGTCTGTTTTTTCGTTATTCATTCATTACTTTTCCAATATACAATTGTCGATTTTGTTCTAAGTCAACGATATCTTCACTATCATTTATTTTTATTATCGGTCGAGTGTGTCCATCATGTTTTTATAAATAACTTCTCCAATTCTTCCATCGGATAATTGTACTTGATCACCGATTGAAAAGGAAGCAACGGCCTTAGATAACGTTTTATACATCTTAATATCTAGTTGCCCAAATAAATCTTCTTCCATTACTTGCAATGTTTTGAATGGCGATATCGTTTCCTTGTATGTTCTCTGCGTTGTCATCTCATGATAGATATCCGCGATAGTAACAATTTTTGAATGTGGATGGATTCGCAATCCCGTTTCACCGAATGGATAACCACTACCATTTAAGCGCTCATGATGTTGTAATATCGCTAGTTTTGTTTCCGGCTTCAAAACTGATATGTTTTTTGTCATTTGATAGCTATATATAGGATGATTTCTTATTTCTTTCCATTCAGCTTCATTTAAAACAGCATTTTTCGTTAAAATAGACGGGCTCACTTTTGCCATACCACAATCTGCTAAGCAACCAGCTAATGCTACTTGAAGTGATTGTCCTTTATCATAGCCGAGCTCTCTAGCAATAAAATGTGCGATTAATGCGACGCTAATTGCATGATGAAAGAAATAATCTTCTTTGTTGAGTAAAGATGAATTTTTTGTAACCAGCTTTTTTCATCCTTATACTTTTTAATTAACGGTAGAATAATTTTTCTAATACTTAAAATATCAACACTAACTCCTGCTTGCCAAGATTGAAACTCTCTTTTATAGTGTTCAACAGCCTTTATATAAGAGGAATGAAAAGAAATGCCCAATACTTCTCTGTTGCTTTTATTCAAGTTAGTAGCTGTTATCACTTCGACTTCCTGAATGAAAAACATTTTTAATATATGTATATGTTGATCGGTTAATACAGTATTTGCCGGTATAATTGGATTCTTCGTTTTTCCCATTACATCCTTTTGTAAAATAAAGCCGGGCCTTACGTCATCTACTCTTATTTTCACCATCGAAACCCCAACTCCACTTCATTTACTTTTACAATAATTGTATCAAAAAGGACGTCCGTTGACGTCCTTTTTCAAAAGTACCTTTCTAGTCATTACCCTTTTCTTCTTCATCTTCCGTCATTTCCGTATTTTCTACTTCTTCTTTTTCAACTTTAGCGACTGTCGCCACATTTTCTTCCTCACCAAGTCGAATAAGTGTAACACCTTGAGTGTTTCTACCAAGGACGGAAATGTCATCCACATCCATTCTGATGAGAATTCCTCCGGCAGTAATAATCATTAAGTCTTCATCACCACGAACCGTTTCGACCGCAACGATCGATCCTGTTCTTTCGGTAATATTGCTCGTTATTAACCCTTTTCCTCCGCGCGTTTGAATTCGATATTCGGCCGCCGGAGTTCTTTTCCAAACCCGTTCTTCGTTACAACGAGCACATCATGATCCTCTTCAAGAATATCCATGCCAACGACTTCATCCTCAGTCGATAAAGAAATTCCTTTCACGCCCGTTGCTGTTCTTCCCATTGGTCGAACATCGGTTTCATGAAATCGAATTAATAACCCATTTTTCGTTCCCATAATGATGTTTTTATCATTATTTGTAAGCTTAACAGAAATTAATTCATCATTTTCTCGTAAACCTAAGGCGATTAGCCCGTTATTTCTTATGTTTTCAAACGCAGTCACTGGCGTACGCTTGACAATTCCATGCTTTGTCGCAAAGAATAAATAGCCATCCTCACTGTATTCTTCAACATGAATAATCGTATTAATCCACTCGCCTTTTTCAATTCCGAGTAAATTAATGATCGGCAAACCTTTAGCCGTTCGATTGTATTCAGGAATTTCGTATCCTTTTGTCCGATATACTTTTCCTTTATTTGTGAAAAATAAAATCGTATCATGTGTTGATGTTGTCATTAAATGTTCAACAAAATCATCGTCATTCGTTCCCATTCCTTGAATCCCACGGCCACCTCTCCGCTGGCTGCGATAGGTCGAGATCGGCAATCGTTTAATATAGCCTTTTTTGTTAAAGTAATGACAATATTTTCCCTCGGATCAAGTCTTCATCTTCAAATTCGACGCCACCTGCAACAATTTCCGTGCGGCGCCCATCATTAAATCTACTTTTAATCTCGAGTAATTCTTCTCTAATAATGTCTAAAACCTTTTCTTCATCAGCTAAAATTGCCTTTAATTCTGCGATTAGTTTCACAAGCTCTTGGTATTCATCTTCAATTTTTCCCGCTCCAAACCGGTCAAACGTTGAAGGCGCATATCAAGAATTGCCTGTGCTTGCTTTTCACTTAATTTAAACTGTTCAATTAAGCCAGCACGAGCGATTTCTGTTGTTTCAGACCTACGAATCAAACTAATAATCGCATCAATATGATCAAGTGCAATTCTTAATCCTTCAAGAATATGGGCTCTAGCCTCAGCTTTTCTTAATTCAAATTGGGTTCTTCTCCGGATAACCTCTTTTTGATGCTCTAAATAATAATAAAGACATTGTTTTAAGTTTAATACCTTAGGTTGTCCTTCAACTAATGCAAGCATATTAATCCCGAAGTTTGTTTGAAGTGCAGTCATCTTATATAAATTATTCAAAATAACATTCGCATTTGCATCTCTGCGTACTTCCATTACAATTCTCATACCTGTACGGTCGGACTCATCTCGTAAATCTGTTAATCCGTCAATCTTTTCTCCCTAACGAGTTCAGCAATTCGTTCGATTAACCTCGCTTTATTCACTTGAAATGGAAGTTCATGGACGATAATCGTCTCCTGCCATTAGCCTTCGTTTCAATCTCTACCTTTGCTCGCATTAAAATCGATCCGCGACCAGTTTCATACGCCTTTCTTATGCCGCTTCTACCGACAATCAAACCTGCTGTCGGAAAATCAGGTCCATGAATATATTCCATTAATTCTGGAATCGTTATATCCGGATCACGGCTTAATTCTAGCAAGCCATCGATCACTTCACCAAGCTGATGTGGTGGAATATTTGTCGCCATTCCAACCGCAATTCCAGATGAACCATTAACAAGGAGATTCGGAAAGCGCGCCGGTAACACGACAGGCTCCTTTTCCGATCCATCATAATTATCTTTATAATCAATCGTATCTTTATTTAAATCACGAACGAGTTCCATCGATATTTTCGACATTCTCGCTTCCGTATAACGCATCGCTGCCGCCGAGTCACCGTCGATGGAGCCAAAGTTTCCATGACCGTCTACAAGCATATTTCTGTAACTGAAATCTTGAGCCATCCGCACCATCGTTTCATATACAGCTGAGTCACCATGAGGGTGATATTTCCCGATGACTTCACCGACAATCCGGGCTGACTTTTTATACGCTTTATCACTTGTCATCCCAAGATCATTCATTGCGTATAAAATCCGACGGTGAACGGGCTTCAATCCATCTCTTACATCAGGCAAAGCCCGAGAAACAATGACACTCATTGCATAATCAAGAAAAGATGAACGCATTTCATGACTTAGATTAATTTCTTTTATATTCGAGTTTGGTACATCTGCCATACTGTTGGGAGCCTCCCTTTCTTTCGCTAGAAGCGATTTTCCGGCATCCAGCTTCAGACGCACAGCTACGTACAAACTTCCGGCATCTACGATAAGTTAGATTCCAAAGGAAGTACGTCGCTCAACCGGCGCCTTGCACTTTTATTTCTCCGTTTTAAATATCCAAATTCTTAACATACAAAGCATTTTCTTCAATAAAAATTCTTCTTGGCTCTACTTTTTCACCCATGAGCATATCGAAGGTTTCATCTGCCTCGATTGCATCTTCAAGACTTACTTGTAATAGAGTCCGACTTTCAGGATTCATTGTCGTTTCCCATAGCTGTTCTGGATTCATTTCCCAAGACCTTTATACCGTTGAATGCCTGGCTTTACCCCTTGGGGTAGTTGAACTAAAAATTCGTCAAGTTCCACATCGGAGTAGACGTAATTATCCTTTTTCCGTGGCTTATTTTATAAAGAGGTGGCTGGGCAATATAAACAAATCCCGCTTCCAGTAAAGGACGCATAAAGCGATAAAAAACGTTAATAGCAATGTTCGAATATGTGCACCATCAACATCGGCATCGGTCATGATGACCATTTTGTGGTAGCGAGCTTTAGCGATATCGAATTCTTCGCCAATCCCAGTTCCAAGTGCCGTAATAATTGTTCGAATCTCATTATTTGAAAGTATTCGATCTAAGCGAGCTTTTTCAACATTAAGGATCTTCCCTCTTAGCGGCAAAATTGCTTGAAAATGTCGATCCCTTCCTTGCTTTGCCGATCCACCCGCCGAGTCACCCTCAACGACGAATAACTCGCTTATTTCCGGGTTCCTCGACGAACAATCTGCCAGTTTACCTGGTAAATTTGAAATTTCAAAGCACTTTTTCGACGTGTTAATTCACGGGCCTTTTTGCAGCAAGGCGAGCACGAGCAGCCATAAGTCCTTTATCAACAATTTGACGAGCAAGCACTGGATTTTCCATGAGCATTTTTCTAAATGCTCCGAAAATAATGAGTCTGTAATTGTTCGAGCTTCAGAATTTCCAAGCTTCGTCTTTGTTTGTCCTTCAAACTGTGGGTCAGGATGCTTAATCGATATAATTGCTGTCATTCCTTCGCGCACATCTTCTCCAGATAAATTACTATCATTGTCTTTGAAAATATTATTTCTCCGTGCATAATCATTAATGACCCGAGTTAATGCTGTCTTAAACCCAGATTCATGCGTACCACCTTCATATGTGTTGATATTATTCGCAAAGGAATAAAGATTGCTCGAAAATCCTTCGTTATATTGAAAAGCTATTTCGACGGATATTCCATCGCGTTCACCTTCGATATAAACCGGCTCTTCATGAACAACTTCCTTTGTGCGATTTAAATGTTCGACATATGACTTAATTCCGCCTTCGTAGTAAAATTCATTTCTCTTTGGCTCGTCTTCGCGCAAGTCCTCAATAATCAACGTAAGGCCTTTATTCAAAAACGCCAATTCGCGTGTGCGCGTAGCAAGTGTATCAAATTCAAAGACCGTTGTTTCTGTAAAGATTTCTGGATCTGGTTTAAAGTGGATGATTGTACCAGTTTCGTCTGTTTCGCCAGTTACTTTTAAGTCAAAAGTGGCATTCCGCGTTCATATTTTTGATAATGGATTTGACCATTCAAATGTACGTATACTTCCAATGATTCCGAAAGGGCATTTACGACCGATGCACCAACACCATGTAATCCTCCGGAAACTTTATATCCACCACCACCGAACTTTCCACCCGCATGTAAAGTCGTTAAAATGACTTCCACCGCTGGTCTGCCCATTTTTTCCTGAATACCGACTGGGATTCCTCGGCCGTTGTCTTTTACGATAATACTGTTATCCTTTTCAATCGTAACGATGATTTTATCACAATAACCTGCAAGTGCTTCATCAATACTATTATCAACAATTTCCCATACGAGGTGATGCAAACCTTTTCCACTCGTAGAACCGATATACATCCAGGACGTTTACGGACAGCTTCAAGACCTTCAAGAACCTGTATTTGATTTTCATCGTATAACTGCTGTTCCATCTCTTTTTGATCCATCGTCAAAAGCTCACCTGCACTTTCAATCTAATTTAACTCAATGAATCTATATAAACAGAGCATGATTATTTAATTCTGTTATTTGTTTTTTAACGTACTTGTTGCGATTGGTGAAAGATAAATATCCGTTTTTGTGAAAACAATTGATTTGTACTGACCGTCAGCAATATCGAAGATCATATTCGTCCTTTTTCCAACCACTTTTGCATTTCTTCGAAGCTTGAACGCTTTCCTTTGTAAGCATGACGATCATTTCATCTGCTCGGACCATAATATTTTCACCGACATGGATATACATGCTTCCACCTCATTTCAATCTTTCAATCATTCCCGTTTTAACAGAAAAAGTTGATGCATCTCGTAATGTTTGATGATCAATTCCATCGATTGTTGTCGTTGTTACGAATGTTTGAACTTTATCCTTAATCGTGTTTAAAAGATGGGATTGGCGGTAATCATCAAGTTCAGACAATACATCATCAAGAAGCAAAATCGGATATTCACCAATTTCTGAATGGATGAGTTCAATCTCTGCAAGCTTGACTGACAATGCCGTCGTTCGTTGCTGTCCTTGTGATCCAAACGTTTGCACATCCCTACCATTCACAAAGAAAAGAATTTCATCACGATGTGGACCGAGAAGCGTAATGCCGCGGTCGATTTCTCTCCCGTATCGTATTAAATTTATTCTCTAATACATTTACCATCTTTGACCAGTCCGTGCTTTCCGATACATCAAGCGATGGTTTATAGTGAATTTCCAATGATTCCAATCCACGAGAAATACCGGAGTGAATTGGCTTAGCCCAATTTTCCAGCATCCGGATAAATTCATAGCGTTTTTTATCACTTTAATAGCCACTTCGATATATTGTTCAGTTAAAACATTCAAAAATGGATCGTCTGTTTTTCGATTTATTTGTAGCCTTTTTAAATAATGATTGCGTTGTTGCAATATTTTTTGGAATTGACTCATATCGAATAAATAGACAGGAGAAACTTGACCAATTTCCATATCAATAAAACGACGCCTTACTTGAGGGCTCCCTTTACAAGATGGAGATCTTCAGGCGCAAACATAACTACGTTCATATTTCCAACATACTGACTTAATTTTGGTTGCTCAATATGGTTGAATTTTGCCTTTTTCCCTTTTTTGAAATGAGTAATTCAAGTGGAGTTGAGCCATTCGCTTTTGTACTCTACCCTTTATTTTAGCATACTCTGTATCCCAGCGTATTAAATCTTTATCATTAGATGTCCGGTGTGACTTTGCCATGCCCAATACATAAATTGATTCCATGACATTTGTTTTTCCTTGGGCATTTTCTCCAAGTATGACATTGACATTATTTTCAAAAGAAACGCTAAGTTTCTCGTAATTCCTATAATTTTCTAAATCGAGTTGTTCAATGTACATGAAGTCAGCTTCCTTTTAGCGGGCAATGATAAATGTTCCAATTCCTGGTATTTCAATCTTGTCAGTTGGTTTAAGCTTTCTTCCTCTCCTTTGATCTTGTTCACCATTGATAAACACATCATGTTCACTTAAAACCACTTTGCCATGCCACCAGATTGGATAATATCTGCAAGCTTTAGAAATTGCCCTAATGTAATTGTTTCTGTATCGATCGTGATCTTTGTTTCCACGTTCTCACTCTTTTCCAATGTATAGTACCTCTCATTATTTTACTAAACTTTCATGATGATTACAAAGTTATGGGGAAAATGATGAAAACCGAGCAAAGATTATGCTCGGTTTTTCTTTCCCATTATTAAAACGTTCTAACTGGTAAAATCAGTTGTAAAATCGACGTGTTTTCTGTTGATTGAATAATAAATGGTCTCATCGCACCTGTAAAATTGATTGTAATTGTCGTACCTTCTAGCGCTTTTAATGCATCCATCATGTATTTAGCGCTAAATGAAATTTTAATTCCTCTCCTTCGATCGATTGGCTTTGAATTTGTTCAATGACATTACCGATCTCAGGTGTATTCGAGGAAATTTCGACTATTTTTTCATCAAGTGTTGCTAACTTAACAACATTGTTTCTTTCTCCCCGTGCAAGCAATGATGCGCGATCAATCGTTTGAAGGAAATCTTTCGCATCCAATACAAGCTCAGTCTTGCTATCTGTCGGAATTAATCTTGATGTATCAGGATAATTACCTTCCAGTCTTCTTGAGAAAAATAATAAATGTTTTGCTTTAAATAGAACTTGGTTTTCTGTAAAAACAATTTCAACTGGATCATTTGAATCATCCAAAATTCTACTTAACTCAATTAAGCTTTTACCGGGAATCACTGCGCTATAATTGATGCTTTCATCGATTTCAATTGGTGCATTTCTCATTGCTAATCGATGACTGTCCGTTGCTGTACATGTTAATATGCTGTTTTTAATCTGCCAGTTTACACCTGTCAAGATTGGTCGTGTTTCTGACGTGGACACTGCAAAGACTGTTTGTCTGATTAATGTTTTTAATAAATCTGTTGGAATCGTAAAAACATGATCCTCTGAAATTTGTGGCAAATGTGGGTATTCATCATGATCCAAACCATTTAAATTAAATTCTGCTTTACCAGATCGAATAATTGTTTGATGATGATTTAATACTTCAATTTCAACGGTTTCCATAGGGAGTTTTCGAACAATCTCCCAAAAAACGAGCATTTAACACGATTCCACCTGTTTGTTTAATTACAACTAATTCTTCACCGGCTTCTTCTTTTGGAATAAACGATTCAATTGAAATATCTGAATCACTACCGGTAAAAATAACCCCTTCTTCTGATGCAACGATTTTTATCCCTGTTAGTATAGGAATCGTCGTTCTTGAAGAGATAGCCTTCATTACATTTTGCACATTATCGATCAGCCGATCGCGCTGAATGATAAACTTCATGCTATTTTCCCCGTCATTTTAAAATTTGGCTAGACGCCAGCATATTTAATAATTTAAAGAATAAAAGATCATAGTAATAGTAATAGGTCCTGTGAATATGTGGATAACCGTTATGGCATTATAAAAGACAACCTATCAACATGTGTATAAGTTGTGTACAACACGGACGAAGTTATACACAATATCCCCATTATGTTCTAGTAAGAGATTCACGTATTTCCTCTATTTTTCTTTGTAATTCTGGATCCGTTTGTAAAAGTTTTGAAATTTTTTCATGAGCATGAATGACTGTTGTATGATCTCGTCCACCAAATTCTTCACCAATTTTCGGCAATGAAAAATCCGTCATTTCTCGAGAAAGGAACATCGCTATTTGTCTAGGATAAGCAATCGATTGTGTTCGCTTCTTCGCCTTAAAATCCTCCAGTTTAACATTATACTCAGCTCCAACCATTTTTTGAATGTCTAAGATCGTTACGACTTTTGGTTTTGAGCTAGGAATGATGTCTTTGAGTGCATCAGCAGCTAGATCTGCATTAATGTCTTTATTAATAAGCGATGAATAGGCGACAACTCGAATGAGTGCACCTTCCAATTCACGGATATTCGTATCGATTTGATTGGCGATATAAAGCATGACTTCATTTGGGATATCGAGTCCATCTGCCTTCGCCTTTTTCGCAAAATTGCAATTCTCGTTTCTAAATCAGGAGGAGTAATATCGGTAATTAATCCCCATTCAAAGCGAGATCTTAGTCGGTCTTCAAGCGTGGGAATTTCTTTTGGGGCCGATCACTTGAAATGACAATTTGCTTACTTTCCTCGTGCAGCGTGTTAAAAGTATGGAAAAATTCTTCCTGTGTTTGTTCTTTACCAGCTAAAAATTGAATATCATCAATAAGAAGGACGTCAGCATTTCGATATTTATTTCTAAAATTTTCAACTTTATTGTCCCGAATAGAATTAATAAATTCATTTGTAAATTTTTCCGATGATAAATAAACGACTTTTGCTGTCGGATTATGCTCGACGACGTAATGACCGATCGCGTGCATTAAATGCGTTTTCCCCATACCAACTCCGCCGTATATAAATAGCGGATTATAAGCATTTGCAGGTGCTTCAGCGACCGCAAGTGAAGCAGCATGTGCAAAGCGATTTCCAGATCCAATGACAAAAGTATCAAACGTATATTTTGGATTTAACATACTTTGATAAAACTCAGTAATCGTTTCATCCTCTTTCACTTTTTCTCTGCTTTAGTGATCGAGGTTCCTTCGTCTTGTTGGGGAGGAGTAATAAATTTTATATGAAGTTCTTCACCAATAATTTCATATAACTGACTAGAAATTAATGGAGAATAACGACCTTCTAACCAGTCCCTGGCAAATTCATTTGGCGCCATAATAACCATTGTATCGCTTTGTAATTCGTGTGCCTTTGTTGACTTAAGCCAAGTATCAAAACTAGGTTTACTGACCTTTTTCGATACGCGCTAGGACCTTGTCCCAAAGATCAGCTATATTTTCCAATCGACTACCTCCTTCACAAATGATTGCATACTGTTATACAACTGTTTCGACATTAATTAGAATAATTCATAAATATACAGTCATATGAATGTGGAAAAACATATAATAGAAAGAACTCGGTTTTCGACATTATCCACGCGTTGTGGACAAATTAATTAACGAGGGTGAATTACTTATCCACAAGTTATCCACAAACTGGGGATAACTGAGTTATGCACAAAAACTATCCAAAGTGAAAACAACATAATCATACCAAATAAAATGCTGAACCGCAACGAGTTTTAAAAACTATCCACAATAGCAACGGATCGTGGATTTCTATTGTCCACAGGAGTTAATTTGTGAAAAAGTTGTCGATATGTGTTGTGGATAAGAAAAATGCAGATTATTTTATCCACAAGTTTATTATGTAAGGGAAATAAGGACGAAAAAATGGATGATCGGAGGAAATTACAAATGAAAGGTTGACATTTATTTGCTTAGGTATTTATAATTAGTTAGTATGTCTAGATGTGAAACTTTTTATACCCTCGAGGAGGTGTCATACATGAAAAGAACTTTCCAACCAAATACTCGTAAAAGAAGCAAAGTACACGGTTTCCGTGCGCGCATGAGTACAAAAACGGCCGTAAAATTTTGGCTGCACGTCGTCGCAGAGGAAGAAAAGTGTTATCAGCGTAAGCCACTGAAACGTCTCAGTGGTCTTTTTTAAACTAAGAGCGCCATACTGAATGAAGGTGAATGTATGAAAAAACGTACAGGATCAAAAAAATGATGAATTTCAAACTGTCTTTCGTAGGGGGAACTCTCTAGCGAATAGGCAATTTGTTTTGTATATATTAAAAGAGAAGATCAAAAAACTTTCGGATTGGTTTATCGGTAAGTAAAAAATCGGAAATGCGGTAAAGAGAAACCAAATTAAGCGTTATATACGCCAAGCATTTCTTGAATTGCATGATCGGGTAGAACATGGAAAAGATTATGTAATTATTGCTAGAAACCTGCGGGAGAAATGGATTTTCATTCGGTTAAGAAAAGTATTGAACATGTTCTAAAATTGGGGAAATGCTTAAAGAGAGAAAATGGCTAATATGTTTATGCTTTTATTATAAAAAATGTTAAAATATCCGATAGACAATAATCGAATTCATTGTGATTTTTAAAAATAGGGAGGATTAGAGCTTGAAAAAGAGAATATTATTATTGTCAGCAGTCATTTTGCTCGTATTTGTTGCAGCCGGCTGCTCAACAATAGATAATCCCAATTATATTACAGCAGAAAGTACGGGATTTTGGAGTAAGTATATTGTATATCCACTCTCCTGGTTAATGACGACAGTTGCTCACAAGTTTGGCAATAACTACGGTTTATCAATTATTATTGTAACACTTTTAATTCGCTTAGCGATTTTGCCATTAATGGTCAAACAAATGAAAAATTCGAAAGCTATGCAAGCTTTGCAACCTGAAATGCAGAAGCTAAAAGAAAAATATAGCTCAAAAGATCAAAAGACTCAGCAACAACTTCAACAAGAAACAATGAAGCTCTTCCAAGAACATAAAGTAAATCCTTTAGCAGGGTGTTTCCCATTACTTGTTCAAATGCCAATTTTGATTGGTTTTTATCAAGCGATTATTCGTACGGAAGGTATTTCGAAAGCAGGATCATTCCTTTGGTTTGATCTTGGGGCGCCGGATCCACTTTATTTATTACCAATCATTGCAGGGGTAACAACATTTTTACAGCAAAAAATTATGATGGCTGACATGCCAACTTCGAACCCGCAAATGCAAATGATGCTTTATATTATGCCGGTTATGATTTTAGTATTCGCTATTAATTTCCAGCTGCACTTGCTCTTTACTGGGTGGTCGGGAATATTTTCATGATTATTCAAACGTTTTTCATTAAATCGCCAGTTGTAGCAAAGAGAAAGTAAAAGATGGAGCGGGGAGCTAAAAAGTGAGAGAAATCACTGCTACCGGACAAACAGTCGAAGAAGCAGTAGAATCCGCACTGGCTCAACTAAACACTACAAGAGATTTAACAGACATCAGGATTGTGGATGAAGGGAAAAAGGGTTATTCGGCTTATTCGGTGCTCGCCCAGCGGTCGTTAATGTGAAGAAAAAGCCGGATGTTGTTGAAATTGCTGAATCCTTTTACAAACTGTTTTGAAGCAAATGGAAATTGAAGCTGAAATTGATGTCGTCCGTGAAGATGAACGAAACGTTGTTTTTAATATTACTGGGAAAAAATGGGTTTACTCATTGGAAAAAGGGGACAAACGATCAATTCACTCCAATATTTAACCCAATTAGCGGCTAATCGCCATTCTAAGCATTATATGACCATTATTTTAAATCCGGAAGATTACCGCGAACGCCGGAAGCAAACATTAATGCAACTGGCTGAAAGGCTTGCATCGAAGTCGGTGCATATTGGTAAGCCCGTTTCGCTTGAACCTATGCCAAATTACGAACGGAAGGTTATTCATACCGCCCTATCGGACAACCCTAAAGTAGCTACGGTTTCTGAAGGGAAGAACCAAATCGTTACGTCGTCATCCGACCGAAATAGAACTCAAAAGGTATAAGACCCATTCAACATGGGAATTATACCTTTTTTAATGCTCTCTTTTAAGCTTTCATGTTAATTTATAGCAGAAATCAACAGTATTAAGAGATCAATACGAAGGGTTCTGTTCGTTAAGTGAAACTTTATAGAAGATCGAATCGTCTTACAATATGACGATGGATTTTTATTATTCTAGCAAGTAATCATGGTAGAATATTAGAGATATTAACTGAATTGGATGTGGCATACATGAAAAGGGAAAAATGAATGAAAACAATATATTGTTTCTTTATTTTTGTTGCATTATTTTATTAACGCTGAAAATGTGTGCACTTTATCGATGGGTATTCCATATTAATATTCAATCGATCGGTGAGGCAATCGTGCTTGCTTTCACATCTTTAGGTTCGGCCGCTTTTTACTTGGAATTAGCTTTATTTTTCGGAAAACGGTCCAGGGTAAAGTTTTATTAACGATTCACGTTTTATTAACGTTTTTGCTATTTGGCAACATATTATATTACCGCTTTTATATTGATTTTATAACCGTCCCCGTTTTATTCCAATTTCAAAATGTAGGCGGACTTAGCCAAAGTACAATTGAATTAATCAAACTGACCGACTTATTTTTGTTTGTTGATGTTGTAGTTCTTCTTTTTTAACAAAGAAAAATGGATTCCAACGTTTACGCCGAGCAAAACATTCATGTCTAGAGTCGTTCCATTTATTATTATTGTTCCTATTGTCGCAAGTATGATCACGAATACAGGATTTTGGAAACAATCATACGATAAAGAATTAATCGTAAAATCGCTAGGACTTTATTATTATCATATATATGATGCGCTGCTTTATTCGCAAACGTTTGTAAAAGTGCTTTTGCCGATCAGACAGAAATTATGAAAATTCAAACGTATACAGAACAAAAAGATACAACTCAATCGGAATGGCATGGCGTGGCAAAAACAAAAACGTCGTGCTTATATTCTTAGAGTCAACGCAAAATTTTGTTATTGATTATTACATAAATGATCAAGAAGTGACCCCTTTTTAAATAAGTTAAAGAAGGAAAGCTTGTATTTTCCTCATTTTTATCATCAAACAGCCCAGGAAAAACATCTGATGCAGAATTTATTATCGATAATGGTTTATTTCCGTTATCTGGAGGATCGGTCTTTGTAAGAAAACCACAAAATACATTTTATTCATTGCCGCATATTTTGAAAGAACAAAATTATGTTTCAGCTTCGTTCCATGGAAATGATGCACAGTTTTGGAATCGCGCGGTTATTTATGATGCACTAGGATATGATTATTTTTCTCGAAGGAATATTATGATGTAGATGAGCAGAATTCTATTAATTACGGATTGAAAGATATTCCATTTTTGCAGCAAACCATTCCTTATTTACAATCACTTCCGCAGCCTTTTTATGCGAAATTATTAACGTTAACAAACCATTTTCCTTTTCTACTGGAGCCTGAAGATCAATTCATCGCTGAAGCGAATACAGATCAAGGTGTAGTGAACCGCTACTTTACAACGGTCCGTTATGAAGATGAAGCGATTAAAACGTTCTTTGAGCAAATTGCTGGTACCGATCTGTATAAAAATTCGATCTTTGTGTTAGTCGGTGATCATTACGGACTATCACGAAATTATTATGATGCACTTGGACAAGTGTTAGGAATGGAAATAACACCAGCAGAACATATAGCTCTGCAAAAGTCCCGCTTATCATCCATATTCCAGGCATGGAAGGGAAAGTGATTGATACGGTTGGCGGTCAAATTGATTTACGCGCAACGATAATAGATTTGCTTGGGATTGAAAAAAACGAGACACAATCCAATTTGGTTCAAGCTTGTTGCTAGACGATCATCAAGATTTTGTTATTTTTCGCGATGGAAGTTTTGCAACGAAGGATTATGTCTATACGGAAGGGGCATGTCTAAGCGGAAAAACGGGTGAAAAGGTAAAAAGAAATAAATGTACGCCATATATTCATCACGTTCAGCAGGAATTAACCTATTCAGACAAGGTCATTTATGGTGATTTGTTAAGATTCATCGATGCAGAGAAATATAAAGCCGATCAATAGGAGGACAAATTTATGATTTTAGTGATTTTGTCGGCTTGATCCGTTGAGGTATTACGATTATGCTGTTTTTATTTAGGTGCTTATTTTAGTTATAAATAAAAGTTTGTTGAGAAATGGTGTTTTCTCAACAAACTTTTTTATTTCATTCAAGCGCTTATTGTTATTCACATGTGGATAAGATAAAATGAAGAATACGGGTTTTTGTGATTGTGGATAATTGGCACAAAAATAATATCGACTTTCGATTAAGTGGAAATTTTGCTATTCTATTATATTGTGGATAAGTTTTTCTATGGCTATAACATTTCATATAAAATGTATTTTTTAAGTAGGGTGAGGTGAAAACGATGGAATTTGCAACAATTGCCGCGATCTCTACACCGATGGGTGAAGGAGCAATTGCGATTGTTCGTTTAAGTGGAGATGAAGCTATTCCAATTGCTGATCGGATTTTCCGTGGAGCGAAAAAAGCAGCTCTCCGAAGTTGCATCACATACGATTCATTATGGGACAATCGTCGATCCTAAATCAGAAGAGACAGCTGAAGAGGTTATGGTAAGTGTGATGAAGGCGCCGCGGACATTTACAAGGGAAGACGTCGTTGAAATCAATTGCCACGGTGGGATCGTATCGGTCAATCGCGTGCTTCAGCTTGCTTTACAAGCAGGTGCCCAACTAGCTGAGCCAGGTGAATTTACGAAGCGGGCGTTTTTAAATGGGAGGATCGATCTATCCCAAGCTGAAGCAGTGATGGATTTAATTCGTGCGAAAACGGATCGAGCAATGAATGTCGCGCTCAATCAAATGGAAGGGCGATTATCTAAATTAATTCAAACATTAAGGCAAGATATTATCGAAACGGTCGCACATGTTGAAGTCAATATTGATTATCCTGAATATGATGACGTAGAAGAAATGACGCATCGTATTCTTGTTGAAAAAGCTACACATATAAAGGACGAGCTTCAAGCGTTGCTGCAAACGTCGCAGCAAGGGAAAATTTTACGGGATGGTCTTTCAACGGTCATTATTGGTCGCCCAAATGTCGGAAAATCATCTTTGCTTAATAGTCTTGTTCAAGAAAATAAAGCCATTGTTACTGATATTCCTGGGACAACACGAGATGTCATTGAAGAATATGTGAACGTTCGTGGTGTTCCACTTAAATTGGTTGATACAGCGGGAATCCGGGAGACGGAAGACATCGTTGAAAGAATTGGCGTTGAACGATCAAGACAAGTATTAAAAGAAGCAGATTTGATTTTACTTGTCATCAACTCTGCCGATCATTTTACAAAGAAGACGAGCAGCTATTTGCAGCGGTTGAAGGCATGAACGTCATCGTTATTGCGAATAAGACCGATTTACCGCAAAAATCGATATGAATGAATTGCGAACCGTTGCGGGAGATCACCAAATTGTTACGACTTCATTGGTGGAAGAAAAGGGAATTGACGAGCTCGAGCAAGCAATCGCAAGTATGTTCTTCGAAGGTCAGCTCGAAGCTGCTGATATGACATATGTGTCAAATAACCGCCATATCGCCCTTTTAAACGAAGCATTACAAGCAATTGAAGATGTGCTAGCTGGAATTGATTTAGGAACACCGATTGATATTATTCAGATCGATTTAACTCGCACGTGGAATTGCTAGGAGAAATAATTGGGGATACTGTACAGGAAAGCTTAATTGACCAGCTTTTCTCACAGTTTTGTCTAGGAAAATAATTGATTTTTGCTTAATAAAAGCTGTAAAAGATAATTGTAAATTTTGAGCCCAGTTGATTGGAGCGGAAATCAACGGTATTCGATAAAAGTACAATATAAAAAAGGAGGAACGATTATGCAACAATATGAGGCAGGACAATACGATGTCGTAGTCATTGGTGCAGGCCATGCCGGATGTGAAGCGGGTCTGGCAGCCGCTCGAATGGGCGCAGAAACATTGATGATTACGATGAATTTAGATATGGTTGCGTTTATGCCATGTAACCCGTCAATCGGGGCCCTGCTAAAGGGGTCGTTGTTCGCGAAATAGACGCGCTCGGCGGGCAAATGGCTAAAAATCTCGATAAAACGATGATCCAAATCCGCATGCTTAATACCGGAAAAGGTCCGGCCGTTCAAGCGTTACGAGCACAAGCGGATAAGTTTGAATATCAGCATGAGATGAAACGAACACTTGAAAATGAACCAAATTTGACATTGCATCAAGGGATGGTGGATGAGCTAATCGTAGAAGATGGAGTTTGTACAGGAGTCGTGACGATGACAGGGGCAGTTTATCGCTCGAAAACGGTCATCATTACGACGGGAACATTTTTACGTGGAGAAATTATTCTTGGTGAATTGAAATATTCGAGCGGTCCAAACAATCAACAGCCATCCATTAAACTTTCTGAACATCTTGAGCAACTTGGATTCCAATTGGAGCGATTTAAAACAGGAACGCCACCACGAATTAATAGCAATACGATTGATTATAGTAAAACCGAAATTCAGCCTGGCGATGAAGAACCACGCTCATTTAGCTACGAAACAACGAAATATATTACCGATCAGCTTCCATGCTGGCTCACATATACGAATTTACGCACACATCAACTGATCGATGAAAATCTCCACCGTTCACCGATGTTTTCAGGAACGATAAAAGGGATGGGAGCACGCTATTGTCCTTCAATTGAAGATAAGGTCGTGAAATTCCACGACAAGCAACGCCATCAAATTTTCCTTGAGCCGGAAGGAAGAAATACGAACGAAGTATATGTTCAAGGACTTTCGACAAGTATGCCAGAAGAAATTCAGCAACAATTAATCGAGACGGTACCAGGGTTGGAGAATGCACGGATGATGCGTCCTGGTTATGCGATTGAGTACGATGCGATCGTTCCAACTCAGCTATGGCCAACACTTGAAACGAAGAAAATTAAAAACTTATATACAGCTGGACAAATTAACGGAACATCTGGATATGAGGAAGCAGCTGCTCAAGGCTTAATGGCTGGAATCAACGCAGCAAGAAATGTATTTGGCAAAGAAGAAGTGATTTTAAGCCGCTCTGATGGTTATATCGGTGTCTTAATCGACGACCTTATCACAAAAGGAACGAATGAACCATATCGCTTGTTAACGTCAAGAGCGGAATATCGCTTATTGCTACGTCATGATAATGCCGATTTACGATTGACAGAATTAGGGCATAAAATTGGACTTATTTCTGAAGAAAGATACGAGAAATATTTGGCGAAAAAGGCGATGATTGAGGCGGAAATTGACCGTTTGCGCCATACGATCTTAAAGCCAAACGAAAAACGCAAGAAGTCATTCGCAATGCAGGTGGAAGTGAATTGAAAGATGGGATTCATGCATCTGATTTACTAAAACGTACAGAAATGAAATATGCCCATATCCACGAGTTAATTCCGGCTGAGCAACAATTACCAACAGATGTCATTGAGCAAGTTGAGATTCAAATTAAATACGAGGGATATATTGTAAAATCGCTTCAGCAAGTTGAACGCTTGAAAAACTGGAGGATAAAAAATCCCTGACAATATCGATTATTACGCGATCAATGGAATTGCTACGGAAGCTCGTCAAAAACTTGACCGAGTCCGCCCATTATCCATTGCCCAGGCTTCCCGAATCGCAGGGGTAAATCCTGCCGATATTTCCATTTTGCTTGTGTACATTGAACAAGGAAAAATTGCACGGGTATCTGGAGAAGATTGATAAGGAATGAATGAGAATGACGAAGGATCAATTTATTCAAATGCTAGAAGAAAGGGAATCAACCTTGATTCCCATCAGCTTCTCAATTTGAGCGCTATTTTGAGTTACTCGTTGAATGGAATGAAAAATGAATTTAACAGCAATCACCGAAAAATCTGAAGTGTATTTGAAACACTTCTTTGATTCAGTTAGCGCTGCTTTTTATTACGATTTTCATCAGCAAATTAAACTATGTGATGTTGGAGCAGGTGCTGGTTTTCCTAGCTTGCCCTTAAAAATCTGCTTTCCAGCGCTTGATGTGACAATTGTCGATTCATTGCAAAAGCGAATTGGTTTTTAGAGCATGTGGCAAAGGAACTTCAATTAGAAAATACTCATTTTTATCATGATCGAGCTGAAACATTTGCACAAAAACAAGATTTTCGTGAACAATTTGATATTGTTACCGCAAGAGCAGTAGCTAGAATGTCTGTGTTAGGCGAATTATGTCTTCCATTAGTGAAGGAAGGCGGGCAGTTTATCGCGATGAAGGCAGCGAATGCAGAGGAAGAGTTGAAAGTAGCGAAGCGAGCGATTCATCAGCTTGGCGGAGAACTTGCTACGATTCATTCTTTTACATTGCCGATTGAAGAAAGTGAACGAAATATCATCATTGTTAACAAGGTGAAGAAAACGCCGAAAAAATATCCAAGAAAGCCCGGTACACCGAATAAAATGCCGCTCGAATGAATGAAGATTCTTAATTTAAGAGGGAACATGTTGCAGGATATTGATAAAGAAAATAGAATGGTGTATATAAAGGAGTTTCTATTTAAGGTGGTGTAGAAGGATGAAACATCCTTTCTCTCGTTTATTTGGCTTGGGCGAAAAGAATTGCCGCTAGAAAAGAAATGGCAGAAGTACGCGATGAGGTTAAAAACATTCCCGTATCTACAATCGTCCCCAATCGCTTCCAACCAAGAACGGTTTTTGATGAAACGAAAATTGAAGAATTAGCAAGAACAATTCATACTCATGGTATTATCCAACCGATCGTCATCCGTGAACTAGGCGATGATCAATATGAAATCATTGCAGGAGAGCGGCGTTTTAGAGCTGTCCAATTACTTGGTTGGGAAGAAGTACCTGCCATTATAAGAAATTTAAGCGATGCAGAAACAGCTTCTGTCGCATTAATTGAAAATCTTCAGCGTGAAGAATTAACACCGATTGAAGAAGCAATGGCATATGGAAAGCTCTTGGAAATTCATAATTTGACACAAGAGGCATTGGCGCAACGATTGGGGAAAGGGCAATCAACCGTTGCCAACAAACTCCGTTTATTAAAATTGCCCGAGGAAGTGCAACATGCGTTATTACACAAAAAATTACAGAACGCCATGCACGGGCTTTGATTCCATTAAAAGTTCCTGAAAAGCAAATTCAGCTGATGGAGCTCATCATCGAGAGGAATTTAAATGTAAAACAGGCGGAGGAACAAGTAGTCAAAATGCTCTCGGCTGCTGAACCGAAGCCGAAGAAACGGCGTAAAGCAATTAGTAAAGATATGCGGATTGCGGTCAATACGATTCGCCAATCACTTTCGATGGTCGCTGATAGCGGAATTACGCTCGATTCGGAAGAAGAAGAATTTGATGAGTTTTATCAAATTACAATTAAAATTCGAAAAAAATGAAGAAAGAGATGAGCAATTTTTTATGAACTGCTCATCTTTTTATTTTTTTATTAAGAGAGTAATTTTTAATCATTGTTTGCTAGAATAGAGACAATATTGTAATTTTGAAGGAGTAAAGGGTAGGTGACATCGTTGGGAAAGATCATTTCCATAGCCAACCAAAAGGAGGCGTCGGAAAAACGACAACTTCTGTTAATTTGGGGCCTGCTTAGCATATATCGGGAAAAAGTGTTGCTCATTGACACCGATCCACAAGGAAATGCAACTAGTGGGGCGGGGGTTGATAAGGGGAGGTTCACCAATGTATTTACGATGTGCTCGTCGATGATGTAAAGATAAAAGAGGTTATTAAAGAAACGGCGGTAGAAAACTTACATGTGGCACCGGCAACGATTCAACTTGCGGGAGCTGAAATTGAGCTTGTTCCGACGATTTCTAGAGAAGTGAGATTAAAACGGGCCGTAGATGAAATAAAGGATCAATATGATTATATATTAATTGATTGTCCTCCATCACTTGGGTTGTTAACGATCAATGCGTTAACAGCGTCTGACTCTGTACTCATTCCTGTTCAATGCGAGTATTATGCACTGGAAGGATTAAGTCAGCTATTAAATACCGTTCGTCTCGTGCAAAAGCATCTGAATCATCACTTAATGATTGAAGGTGTTCTTTTGACGATGCTTGATGCAAGAACAAATCTTGGGATTCAGGTCATCGAAGAAGTAAAGAAATATTTCCAAAATAAAGTATATCGAACAATTATACCTCGTAACATTAGGCTTAGTGAGGCGCCAAGTCACGGTCAACCAATTATTGTCTATGATCCAAAGTCAAGGGAGCGGAAGTATATTTAGAACTTGCAAAGGAAGTGGCTGAAAATGGCTAAAGGTCTCGGTAAAGGGATTAATGCTTTATTTGCAAATATGGATGTTCATACAGATGAAGCGGTTCGCGAAATTGAGTTAAAAGATATTCAACCAAATCCATACCAACCGCGTAAAGTGTTTACAGCGGAAGCGATTGAAGAATTAAAGGAATCGATTATTCAACATGGGGTGCTCCAACCAATTATTGTGCGGAAAAATATAAAAGGGTATGAAATTGTCGTTGGAGAGCGTCGCTATCGTGCATCGAAGGCAGCAAAATTGGAAAAGATTCCAGCTGTTGTTCGTGAATTAAATGATCAGCAAATGATGGAACTTGCAGTGCTGGAAAACCTTCAGAGGGAGGATTTAACGCCGATTGAAGAGGCGCAAGCATATGAGATGCTAATGAATCGCCTATATATTACTCAAGAAGAATTGGCAAAAGGCTTGGAAAAAGTCGTCCACATATTGCGAATCACGTCCGGCTTTTATCGCTTCCAGAACAAATTCAACAGTATATTACGGATGGAATCTTATCGATGGGACATGGACGTACATTGCTCGGTTTAAAGCAAAAAGATAAAATGATTGTCATTGCCGAACAATGTGTGAAAGAGGGATTAAATGTTCGCCAATTAGAAAAGCTTGTACAAAACATCAATCAGGATGTTCCACGTGAAACAAAAAAACATTACAAGAGAAAAATGTATTTATTCAAGAACAAGAGAATCATTTAAGAGAAAAATTTGGAACAACGGTAACGATTAAGCAGACGAAGAAAAAAGGGAAAATTGAAATTGAGTTTTTATCAAATGATGATCTTGAACGAATCTTGGACATACTTGGGCAATCTAAATAAGCCATCTTTGGGTGGTTTATTATTTTTTCGAAAATCGGGTGAAATGATGGTACTTTTAGGAACAATTGTAAATGGAATATGTATTATTGCTGGGGCGATGATCGGTAGATATTTGCATCGGATCCCAGAGAAAATGAAAGAAACAGTTATGCAAGGAATTGGCCTCATTGTTATTATTTTGGGTCTGCAAATGGGGTTAAAAAGTGAAAATTTTTTAATTGTTATTTTAAGCATTGTGATTGGAGCCGTTTTAGGTGAATGGTGGGGATTGGAAGATAAGCTAAATGAAGCGGGAAAATGGCTTGAGCTTAAAGTGGGAGTATCGAGTAAAGGGAATATTGCCCAAGGGTTTGTGACAGCAACGCTCATTTTTGCCATCGGGGCCATGGCTGTCATTGGCGCACTCGATAGCGGGATCCGCGGTGACCATCAGGTGCTTTATACGAAGGCGATTATTGATGGGTTTACGGCGCTTGTTTTAACATCAACATTAGGAATTGGCGTTATATTTTCAGCAGTACCGGTAGTGGTCTATCAAGGGACCATCGCTTTATTCGCTACACAAATTGATCGGATCGTTCCTCAAGAAGTGATGGATATGTTCATCATTGAAATGACCGCTGCTGGCGGGGCAATGATCCTAGCAATCGGTTTAAACTTATTAGGATTAACGAAAATAAGGATCGCTAACTTACTTCCAGGAATCATCGTCGTTGGAATCATTGTGAACTTACTTTATGCCTTTGAACATGTTTGGTAATAGAAACAGGTAGCTACCTGTTTCTATTATTTCGCGGATGCCTCATCATTCATATCCCATTCCAACTGCAATGAGTTGCCAATCATTGCATACATTCTTTCCGCATGAATGATCGCACTAGCCATTTGTTTTGCCATCTTCATAACAAGACTTAATCTTGTATTTTGCAAAACAAAAACTCCATATAACCACTTACATTGACGACTCCAGTAATATGCATATCCCCGACGAAAGGAAGATCTTTATTCACCCCAGCTCCAGGTTTAACAGGACCATCGCCAACTTTTAATGAGCCAATATTATTGATTTTTCCTAAACAAGCATCGATTCCAATAATGAAAGGGCGAAAATGATGCTTTTGGATAAATGATAGTTTTTCCTGTAAGTTGACGGCATGTACAGGATCATCTAATGTTCCATATAAGTGGAATCGCTTCAATCCCGCCTCTTCGAGAAAAGTTCCAGTGAGAGGTCCAAGTGAATCACCAGTTGATCGATCCGTTCCAATACAAACGATGACGATTGGGCGGCGGTGCCCAAATGGGAGGTAATCAATAATTGCCTTGGAAAGCTTCTCACTCGAAGCTTCCTCATCATGTTTGACACGTATTTCATCTTGTTTTTGTGCGCTAAATAACAGTCGAGGCTTCATCAAGATCGCTCCTTTCATTCCTCTTTTCCCAGTATACGGAGAAAAATACCTTTCTATACGTATGATTCCAGTGTTTTGCTATCGTATGTTAAAATAAGCTATAGATGTTATAAAAAAGGTGTGATTAAATGAAAGAGGAACCGATTCAATTCGAAGAACTAACATGGTTTAAACAAAAAATAATGGACGCTGATATGTGGGTAAATTTTGGTTGGAAGGCCGCAAAGATTATGCTTATCATTATTTTTGCTAGTATTGTCATTCGGATTGGAAGAACGGCGATTGGTAATATGCTAAAAGGGCAGAGAAGAAATCATATTAAAATGTCCGAAAGAAGAGAAAATACGCTCGTCAAGCTTTTGCAAAATGTTGTTACGTATGTCGTTTCATTTATTGCATTTGTAACGATCCTTTCGACATTGACGATTGATATTACCGGTTTGCTTGCCGGAGCAGGAATATTAGGGCTTGCCGTGGGGTTTGGTGCACAAAATCTAGTTAAAGATGTTATTTCTGGTTTTTCATTATTTTTGAAGACCAATTTTCTGTCGGTGATGAAGTGAAAATTGGCGAATATGAGGGACCGTGCAGGAAATAGGCTTGCGTACAACGAAAATCCTCCATTGGACAGGTAAATTATTTATTTTGCCAAATGGGAGCATTACAAATGTAACGAATTTTTCAATTTATAATAGTACCGCTGTAATTGATTATTCGATTACCTATGAAGATAACATTTATAAAGTAGAGTCGCTCATTGAACAGATTCTGCAAACATTGCCGAATAAATATGAAGAACTTATTTCAACACCAAAATTGCTTGGAATTGAGCGAGTAAGCGGTTCAGATCTTGTGTTTCGTATAACAGCAGAAACAACTCCATCCAAACAATCGTATATGGAACGGCAAATTCGACGGGAACTAAAAATTGAGCTTGATGCTCGATTATTAGAGCTGGAGGGATAAAAATTGGAGAAAAAGAATTTAATCTTTATGATGTCGTGGAAATGAAAAAGCCGCATCCCTGTGGAACCAATCGTTGGCAAATCATTCGAATGGGGATGGACATCCGGATTAAATGTGTCGGTTGCAATCATAGTGTGATGCTACCGCGCAGAGAATTTACAAGGAAGATTAGAAAGATTTTAGAGAGGCATGAGGAGTAATCCTTTGCCTCTTAACTTGTTGCGCTTTTGATCTTAAATCACTATAATTGTGAAAGGATAATGATGGGAAATGACCGTATAGCGGTGTAAGCCCCGGAAGAGGAGTGACGGAAATGTCTCTTACAGCAGGAATCGTCGGCTTACCAAACGTAGGAAAGTCAACGTTATTTAATGCGATTACAAAAGCGGGGCGGAAGCTGCAAACTACCCGTTTTGCACGATCGATCCAAACGTAGGGATTGTTGAAGTTCCAGACGATCGACTACAAAAATTAACGTCGCTTGTAAAACCAAAGAAAACCGTTCCGACGGCGTTTGAATTTACCGATATTGCTGGTATTGTAAAGGTGCGAGTAAAGGTGAAGGGCTTGGAAATAAGTTTCTTTCTCATATTCGCCAAGTTGATGCGATTTGTCATGTTGTACGCTGTTTTGCTGATGACGATATTACACATGTATCAGGAACAGTAAACCCGATCGATGACATTGAAACGATTAATCTGGAATTGATTCTCGCCGATCTTGAATCAATCGAAAGACGAATCGAGCGCGTTGGAAAAATGGCAAGGCAAAAAGACAAAGAAGCGATGTATGAATTTGAAGTGCTTTCTAAATTAAAGAAGCATTCGAAGCAGACAAGCCAGCACGGACAGTTGAATTTTCGGATGAACAGATGAAGCTAGTAAAAGGATTGCATCTCTTAACGAGTAAGCCTGTTTTATACGTGGCGAACGTCGGGGAAGAAGATATTGCGGATCCATCTGGGAACAAATATGTTCAACAAGTTCGTGAATTTGCGGCAAAAGATGATGCAGAAGTGATCGTTGTTTGTGCAAAAATCGAAGAGGAAATTGCTGAACTTGATGATGATGAAAAGGCAATGTTCCTTGAAGAGCTTGGCATTGAAGAGTCTGGTCTTGATCAGTTAATCCGTGCAGCCTATCATTTGCTTGGCCTTGCGACATATTTTACAGCAGGAGTACAAGAAGTACGGGCATGGACGTTTAAGCAAGGGATGAAGGCACCAGAATGTGCTGGCATTATTCATACAGACTTTGAAAAAGGTTTTATTCGTGCAGAAACAGTTTCATATGAGGATTTGCTTACAGGCGGTTCGATGACAGCAGCAAGAGAAGCAGGAAAAGTAAGACTAGAAGGAAAAGAATATATCGTGAAAGATGGAGATGTCATCCATTTCCGTTTCAATGTATAAGACACTAAATGAGGTGTCTTTTTTCTATAAAGCAGGACTACATCATCCATAAAGAGAATAGATTTAAGAAGCTTTGTAACGTTATTGAAAGTGAAAAAGGGAAGGAGATTAGCATGGGAGATGTTGTCATAATTGAAGCGGTAAGGACACCAATTGGCAGAAAAAACGGTGTGCTTAGTCGGATTCGCTCAGATGAATTGCTAGCGCTCGTATTAAAAGAGGTCGTACATCGAGCGGGGTGGATTCTTCAATCGTCGAGGATGTCATTGCTGGATGTGTCACCCAAGTAAGTGAGCAAGCATCTAATATTGCGAGAATGGCTACTCTAATTGCTGGATTTCCGGTCGATGTACCTGGAGTGACGCTTGATCGCCAATGTGGATCGAGTGAACAGGCTGTTCATTTTGCTTCACAAGCAATTGCGAGTGGTGATATGGATGTCGTTATTGCTTGTGGCGTGGAAAGCATGTCGCGCGTTCCGATGTTTTCAAATATAGGGGTACGAATCAGCATAGTTCGCTTTTAACGGACCAGTATGAAATCATCAATCAAGGAGTGTCAGCAGAAAGAATCGCCGATCAATGGAGGTTAACAAGAGAAGAACTTGATGAATTTTCATTACAAAGTCATAAAAAGGCAATTAGATCCATAAATGAAGGCAGATTTGACCGGAAATCATGCCGATTGCAATTGAAAAATCGTTAATCCACTTTGATGAGGGTCCACGTAAAGATACATCATTGGAAAAGCTTTCAGCACTGCGCCCGCCATTTTTACCGAATGGAAAAGTGACCGCAGGTAATGCTAGCCAAATTAGCGATGGAGCAGCGGCGATCTTATTAATGTCAAAAGAAAAGGCCGACGACCTCGGCTTGCAACCGCGCTTTCGAGTTGTTGCCCGAGCGGTAGTCGGTTCAGACCCAACGCTAATGCTAACTGGTCCGATTGCGGCGACACAAAAAGTTCTTCAAAAGGCAAAGCTGGAGTTGGATGATATCGACTTATTCGAAGTAAATGAGGCCTTTGCGTCTGTCCCACTTTGTTGGTTAAAGGAAACAGGTGTTGATCCGAATAAATTAAATGTCAATGGTGGTGCGATTGCGCTTGGTCATCCATTAGGGGCAAGTGGGGCGAGTGATGACAACACTTTTACATGAGTTGGAGCGCTCAGGCAAACGCTTAGGTTTGCAAACAATTTGTGAAGGATATGGAATGGCAAATGCCACGATTGTTGAGAGATTGAATTAACATCCTTAAATAGTTGTGGTAATTTTTACCTGTTATAAACTACTACTTTCTTCAAAAATAGAATGGAATCATGAGCAATCATGTTCTTGATTTCGATGAAGAGGAAAGGAGTAGATCATGTGAAAACGTTACGGCGAATTGCATTAGCTTTAGTCGTCATTGGAGCGATAAACTGGGGGCTAATTGGGTTATTTGAATTTAACTTAGTTGGTGCAATCTTTGGAGATGGAGGCTTCGCCAGATTTATTTACACGTTAGTCGGAATTGGCGGTATTATATGTCTAGGGCTCCTATTTAATTCTGATACAGTCGATATTCCTGCAAGGAAAAAATCAAGGCTATGCCAATACGAGCTATGCGACAGAATTTGCTGAGGAACCAGACCTTGAAAGGTTGTACAATCCTTCAAGGGAAGCGTATGAAAAAGATGATCGTGAAAAGGATGAATTAGTATAAGTAAAAGCCCGACAATTTGTCGGGCTTTTATTTGCAATGATAAGCTTCATATGATATAATTTCTCATTGTGAGTAATGAAAATTGCTCCTTGCCCTTTATGTAAAAAAGGGCCGCATAGTCCATAAGGAGGTGACTGACCGATGAGAAAGTACGAAATCATGTACATCATTCGCCCGAATATTGAAGAGGAAGCGAAAGCAGCTCTAGTTGAGCGTTTCGATGGCATCCTTACTTCTGAAGGCGCAGAAATCATCGAATCAAAAGATTGGGGTAAGCGTCGACTTGCATACGAGATTGAGGATTTCCGTGACGGTTTCTACCGTTTAATCCAAACGAATGCAAAACCTGAAGCTGTTCAGGAATTCGAGCGTCTTGCGAAAATCAGTGACGACATTATCCGTCATATTGTAATTAAAGACGAAAAATAACCATCATATATTTCATGTGAAACATTTAATAAAGAGTAAATCGGGAAGAGGTTGATTCTGATGATGAACCGAGTTGTACTAGTAGGACGATTAACAAAAGACCCAGATTTGCGCTACACTCCTAATGGGGTACCAGTTGCAACATTTACGTTGGCTGTTAACCGCACTTTTACGAATCAACAGGGGAGCGGGAAGCCGACTTCATTAATTGTGTCATTTGGCGTAGACCTGCGGAAAACGTTGCTAACTATTTGAAAAAGGTAGCTTAGCTGGTGTCGATGGTCGAATCCAAACACGAAATTTTGAAGGTCAAGATGGCAAACGTGTATATGTGACAGAAGTAGTTGCAGATAGTGTTCAATTTCTTGAGCCTAGAGGTGCAGCATCACAGGAGCGCGGAGGCGACTTTGGCGGTAACCAATTCGGTGGTGGAAACCAATTCGGCGACAGCCAAAGAAGTCAGAACAACTCCTATGGCCAAAATCAGAATCAGCGCGGCAACCAAGGCTATACCCGTACGGATGAAGATCCGTTCTCAAATGACGGACAACCGATCGACATTTCAGACGACGATCTTCCATTTTAAAATACAATAGCGTAAGCGACTTGGTCAGCCCCGACAAGCACAAGGGATAAGGACACATCCTGTTGTAACGCTGATGTGACCTGCATCGTATGCTTGAGGCAGCTATTCAAGCCACCTGAGCAAACTTGGACTTAGAAGGGCTAGTCGCTGAAGCTGGACGACAAAGAAAAGGAGGTTTTCACTATGGCAGGTGGACGCAGAGGCGGACGCAGACGTCGTAAAGTGTGTTTCTTCACTTCAAACGGAATTACACACATCGACTATAAAGATGTAGACATGCTTAAAAATTCATCTCTGAACGCGGAAAAATTCTTCCACGTCGTGTGACTGGAACAAGCGCGAAGTATCAACGTAAATTGACAGTAGCAATCAAACGTGCTCGTCAAATGGCACTTCTTCCATTCGTTGCAGGAGAATAATAAATATTAAAGAGTAGCACATCGCGTTGCTGCTCTTTTTGTTTGATTCAATCGCTTTTCTTAGAAAGAAGCTAGCAGTAAAGTTGAATCATCGATGAATCATCGGTAAAATAGGAAATTATCGATTAGTTTAGAAGAGGTGAAAGAGTGAATAAAACTCGAATGCTTACAGAAGGAGCAATGATGCTGGCAATCTTTACGGTATTGTTATGGATTTCTATATATGTGCCAGTCATTATGATTGTTGTGCAGCTCATATTAATCTTGCCTTTCCTTCTATATAGCAGCAAATATCCATTAAAATATGCCATACTTTTGCTTATTGGTTCTTTAATGATGTCATTTATTGTAGGTCCATGGATCGCCACACTACCGTTCACAATGCTATTTGGTACGACTGGAATGATGATGGGGTATGGTGTAAAAACAGGCAAAAGCAAATTGATCATTTATCTTTCTTCGAGCATCGTCTTTCTCTTTAATTTGGTGATTGGTTTTGCGATAGCATCGAAGTTTTTAAACTTAAATTTCTTAGATGAATTGGCACAAATGTTACGGTCTTCAACAAATCAATACATAGAGGCGCTTGAAAGGTTTGGACAAGCACCACCGGCTAATTTACAAGAACAAATGAATGAAATGATTTCGATGATTGGAGCAATGGCGCCAAGTTTATTAGTTGGGACAGCTTTTTCACTGTTTGGTTACTGTTAGTCATCAATTTACCAATTGTTAAGCGACTTGGGGTCGATGTTCCAAAGTTTGAACCATTTCGTAAGTTGAAATTTCCTAAAAGTGTATTATGGTATTATTTGATTGCACTTGTATTGACGTTGGTGATGAATCCTGAAGTTGGAACGTATTCATATATGGTGTTAATCAATGGTGCATCTATTTTACAAACCCTCTTAGTCATTCAAGGGTTGTCCTTTGTTTTTTCTTCGCCCATGAAAAAAGTGGCCGAGGATTTTGCCGATCATCGCAGTTGTATTAACATTAATTATGCCACTCTTCCTTTCCATTGTAAAAATGTTAGGTATAATTGAGTTAGGATTCGATTTAAGACAGCGTATGGGTCATAAATGAAAACTAGAGAAGGAGCTGAAGGGATGCCTTCATATTTAAATCAACGAAAGCTGCGCTATCCTTTATATGGCATTATGGCTATATCAGCGATTCTTTTAGTGTTTATTAGCCTGCAACGCTGGTGGCTGGCCATTATCAGAGCAGCACTTCTAGGGTGCTCATTTATTCCATCTTTAAAATTGAAAAACAAATGGTAAAAGCAACAGAAGAATATATTACGACATTGTCATACCGGATAAAAAAGTTGGCGAGGAAGCGCTAATGGAAATGCCGATTGGAATTATGCTCATTAATGATGATTATTACATCGAATGGACAAATTCCTTTATGGCCTCTAGCTTGAATGAAAATACACTTGCCGGTCGATCTTTGTATGATGTAGCAGAAACGATTATTCCGATCATTAAACAGGAAATTGAATCGGAAATTGTCACTCTCAATGGGCAAAAATTTCGAGTCCATATTAAACCGGAAGAACGGCTACTTTACTTTTTGATGTTACTGAACAAATTGAAACGGTTAGAAAGTATGAGCGCGAACGGAATGTGATCGCGGTTATTTTCCTAGATAATTATGATGATGCAACTCAAGGGACGGATGATCAAACGCGGAGCCGGTTAAACAGTACGGTGACATCCTTGCTAAATAAATGGGCGTTAGATCATGGGATTTTCCTTAAGCGAACATCATCTGATCGATTTGTCATTTTATTAAACGAGCAAATTTTACAAGAGTTAGAAAAGAGAAGTTTTCCATTTTGGATAAAGTAAGGAAACGACAGCGAAAGAAAACATTCCGCTCACACTTAGTATCGGAGTCGGGCTCGGGAATCTTCATTACCAGAATTGGGTGTTCTCGCACAATCAAGTCTTGATTTGGCATTAGGCCGTGGTGGTGACCAAGTAGCGATGAAGTTGCCGAACGGAAAGCTTAAATTTTATGGTGGGAAAACGAATCCAATGGAAAAGCGTACACGTGTGAGAGCACGGGTCATTTCCACGCATTAAAAGAATTAATGGTTGAAAGTGATCACGTCGTTGTAATGGGGCATAAATATCCTGACATGGATGCGATTGGCTCGGCTATTGGTATTCGAAAAGCAGCGGAAATGAATAACCGCGAAGGCTACATCGTGATCGATTTTAATGAAATTGATACGGGAGTAAAACGTTTGATCGAAGAAATGAAAAAGATCCAGAATTGTACTCTTGGTTAGTCACACCGGAAGAAGCAAGTGAGTTAATAACGGATAATACACTGCTCGTCGTTGTTGATACACATAAACCATCGCTTGTTATTGATGATCAGTTGTTGAATAAAACAGATCGGATCGTTGTGATTGACCATCATCGCAGAAGTGAAGATTTTATTAAAAACCATTGCTTGTATACATGGAGCCATATGCTTCATCAACAGCAGAGCTTGTGACCGAGCTACTTGAATATCAGCCGAAGGGAATTAAAATTAATTCGTTGGAAGCGACGGCGTTATTATCGGGGATTATCGTCGATACGAAAAGCTTTACATTAAGAACAGGGTCAAGAACATTTGATGCTGCCTCTTATTTACGTGCGCTAGGTGCGGATACCGTTATGGTTCAAAGGTTTCTGAAAGAGGATGTAGCTACGTATATTAAGCGTTCGAAGCTCATAGAAACGGTTGAATTTTATAGAGATGGGATTGCGATTGCTACCGGAGATGAAGATTTAGTGTATGACCCAGTCATCATTGCTCAAGCGGCTGATATCCTATTGACGATGAATGAAATCACTGCATCGTTTGTCATCTCTAAACGTAAGGAAGATGTTGTTGGCATCAGTGCCCGCTCGCTTGGAGAGATAAATGTTCAAATGATTATGGAAGCTCTTGGTGGTGGCGGCCATTTATCAAATGCTGCCGTTCAGCTGCCTGGGGTTCAAATCATTGAAGCTGAGTTATCATTAAAACAAGCATTAGATGAATATATGGAAGGGAGCCAAATATCATGAAGGTGATTTTTTACAAGATGTAAAAGGTAGAGGAAAAAAGGCGAAGTGAAGGATGTTGCGGTTGGTTATGCGCAAAACTTTTAATTAAGAATGGGCTTGCGGTTGAAGCGACTCCTGGCAATATGAAAAATTTAGAGAACAAAAAGAAAAAGAACAAAAGCTGGCGGATCAAGAGTTAGCTGAAGCGCAAAAATTGAAAGAAACGATTGAAAGTTTAACGGTGGAATTGAGGGCGAAATCAGGTGAAGGTGGTCGACTTTTCGGTTCGATTACGAGCAAACAAATTGCTGATGAATTGAAAAAGACGCATAAAATTACGGTTGATCGTCGAAAGATTGTACTTGACGATGCGATTCGTTCATTAGGAGTAACAAAACTTCCAATTAAACTGCATCCTCAAGTAACAGCAACAGTGAATGTCCATGTAAAGAGGAAAACTAAAATTACCATATTTAAAATAGGTAATCCATGATAGAATAGATGTAGATAAAAATGTGATCTGGTCTTGGCCGATCACATTTTTCTATGAGTGTATGGACGAACATAATATAAATAGATTCGTAGAGTTACTGCCCATTCATAGATGTATGGAGGTGGAGTAGTGTGAGTGACTTATTTGCGGATCGAATCCCACCGCAAAATATTGAAGCGGAACAAGCAGTGATTGGGGCGATATTCCTCGAACCGCCTGCATTAATATTAGCATCAGAAATTCTTATTCCAGAAGATTTTTATAGAAGTGCACATCAAAAAATCTTTGATGTGATGTTGAAATTAAATGAGCTTGGGAAGGCTGTCGATTTAATTACGGTAACCGAGGAGCTTGCAGCTGCGAAAATGCTGGAAGATGTCGGAGGAGTTTCATATTTAAGTGAAATTGCCGTTTCCGTACCGACAGCAGCGAATATCGGTTATTATGCTCGCATAGTTGAAGAAAAGGCATTATTACGTCGATTAATTCGGACAGCAACGAATATTGCAACAGACGGTTATACACGAGAAGACGAAGTGAACGAGCTGCTGGATGAGGCGGAGAAGCAAATTATGGAAGTGGCGCAGCGTAAAAATGCTGGAGCATTCCATGATATTAAAGACGTACTTGTGCGAACATACGATAATATTGAGCTTATGCACAATCAAAGGGAGATATTACCGGCATCCCGTCTGGGTTTAGTGAGCTTGATCGGATGACGGCTGGCTTTCAACGAAATGATTTAATTATCGTTGCCGCCCGTCCATCGGTAGGAAAACCGCATTCGCCTTAAATATTGCGCAAAATGTCGGAACGAAGGCTGGCGAGAATGTAGCGATTTTCAGTTTGGAGATGGGAGCTGAGCAGCTCGTCATGAGGATGCTTTGTGCGGAAGGTAATATCAATGCACAAAACTTACGGACGGGTAGTTTAACAGACGATGATTGGAAAAAGCTAACGATGGCGATGGGAAGCTTATCGAATTCTGGGATATACATTGATGATACACCGGGAATTAGAATTGGTGAAATCCGTTCAAAATGTCGCCGATTGAAGCAAGAACATGGGCTAGGAATGATTTTAATTGACTACTTACAGCTTATTCAAGGAAGCGGCCGTTCATCTCAGGAAAACCGTCAGCAAGAAGTTTCTGAGATTTCCGATCTTTGAAAGCATTGGCTCGTGAACTGGAAGTGCCTGTCATTGCCTTATCACAGCTCTCTCGTGGGGTAGAGCAGAGGCAAGATAAGCGCCCAATGATGTCTGACATTCGTGAATCAGGAAGTATTGAACAAGATGCCGATATCGTTGCCTTTCTCTATCGTGATGATTATTATGACCAAGAATCAGAGAATAAAAACATCATTGAAATCATTATTGCAAAGCAGAGGAATGGTCCTGTTGGTACTGTTCAACTAGCGTTTGTAAAAGAATATAATAAATTCGTAAACCTTGAGTATCGATACGATGACTCGGCGATTCCATCTGGAGCATAGTGGACATTTTCCGCGTGAACTTCCTCAGGCTAAATAATCAACGAAACGTGTAAAAATAATTTGAAGAAGACGACTCAAAATTCACTTTTGAATTTTAGTCGTCTTTTTTAATAAAGAAGCAAACCAACGCTCTTCTTTACCATTGGAAAATGGCCTTGAAAATTAACAAAGGATAGAATAATTGATTAATTTATTAAAGATGGCTTCATCCCTTGACTATGTAAGGATATGTTCAAATTTCCTCTTGCTTTTTCGATGAATATTGATTACACTAAAGTGCATAATTATTCTATCATGTCAGTAAAAATACAATAAAGAGTGGAGTACTTAACGATGAGTCATAAAGGCAGTATGAAAGAGATAAAATCTGCGGGAAAAATATTAACGCCTTCGTCTTAATTTTTGCGTAATGGTCGTCGCAGCATTATTAACATATATCGTCCCAGCGGGAGAATATGAAAGAGTTGAAATGGGTGGGCGAACAATCGTTAATCCAGATTCATTTCAATTTGTCGAACAGTCCCCGGTTGGATTGTTTCAAATTTTTACGAGCATCCATTCGGGAATGATTGCGGGTGCGGGAATTATTTTTTCGTATTAATGATCGGTGGGGCATTTGGTATACTAAAAGCAACAGGAGCGCTTGATGCTTTCATTGTTGCGATTACAAAAAATTAGCGAATAAAGAACTCGTTCTTATCCCTGCATTGATGTTATTCTTTTCAGTCGGGGAACGTTGATGGGGATGTCGGAAGAAACAATCGTTTATGTAGCGATCATTGCTCCGCTTGCAATTGCTCTTGGATTTGACTCGATTGTCGGGTTTGCAATTGTTTCATTAGGGGCGAACATTGGGTTTCTTAGCGCTGTGTTAAACCCATTTAACGTTGGGGTTGCTCAAGGGATCGCCGAATTGCCGACGTTTTCGGGAATGGGTCTTCGCCTTATCATACTTGCTACGTTTTATTTAGCGGGTGTCATTTACGTATATCGCTATGCGAAAAATAAAAGCCCAGCCTGAATTACGTTTTATTGGCCGGACAGAAGGCACAACTGCCATCAATCTGGATTTAAAATTAGAAACTAGACATAAATGGGTATTAGTCGCCTTTTTATTTAATTTTGTTATTCTTATTATTGGTGTATTAAAGTTCGATTGGTATATTACAGAAATCGCTGGATTGTTTTTATTATTTGGGATTATCATCGGTTTTATCGGGAAATTATCTCCGAGTAGCATTGCCGATCATTTTATCGCTGGAGCAAAGGATATTATTGGTGGTGCGTTAATTATCGGTTTTGCGCAATCGATTCTTGTCGTTGTTCAAGATGGAAAATTAATGGATTCGATTTTATTTTATGCTTCTTCTTTACTAAACGAATTATCACCGGCGTTTAATGCGATTGGGATGTTTGTTGTCCAGCTCTTTTAAACTTTCTTGTACCATCTGGAAGTGGACAAGCTGCGTTAACAATGCCAATCATGACACCGCTCGCCGATTTAGTTGGTGTGACAAGACAAACAGCTGTACTCGCGTTTCAGCTTGGTGATGGGATTACAAATTCGATCTTCCCAACAGCGGGAGTGTTAATCGCTGGTCTTGCCGTTGCTGGAATCCCATATACAAAGTGGTTCCGTTGGGTGTTGCCATTTGTTTTAATCGAAATTACTTTAGGGATTATTTTCCTACTTATTGCCCAAGCAATTAATTATGGTCCATTTTAAAGAAGGTTGTTTTCTACTTTTCTTATGACAAAAAGGGTTGGTTAGAGCAACAAAAACAGCTACAAAGAAAATCAGGGAGGGTTACCATGTTACAAACACCATTAGTAGATGCAGATTTAAAAGCGTGGACAATTGAACAGCGTAGACATTTTCATATGCATCCTGAACTTTCAGGCCGGGAGTTTGAAACGGCTGCATACGTAAAAAACATTAACCGAATTTGGCATTTCAATTGATGAAACCTATTCCGCACCAAATGTCGTTGCCTTCTTGAAAGGGACGGAAGGAAAGAAAACCATTGCGCTTCGTGCCGATATGGATGCCCTACCGATTGTGGAAGAGGGAGAAAACAAACCGTATATTTCTAAAAATCACGGTGTTTCACATGCGTGTGGACATGATGGACATACAGCAATTCTCTTGGCAGTTGCTAATTGGATGAGCAACAATCGCCACGAAGTGAAAAATAATATTAAGTTTATTTTCCAAAGCTCTGAGGAAGCTTCACCAAGTGGGGCAGAGCAACTTGTAAAAGAAGGCGTGCTTAATGGGGTCGATTCGATTTTGGAATTCATCTCATTCAAAATCTTGAAATGGGGAAGATCGGATTTGCCCAAGGGCCAGCGATGGCGTCATGCAATGATTTTGATATTGTGATCAAAGGTGTCGGTGGTCATGGCGGGCAGCCTCAAGATGCAATTGACCCGATTTATATCGCTTCACACCTCATTCAAGCGTTCCAATCAGTCATCAGTCGAAGTCTTCACCCTCTTCATGCGGGCGTGATTTCGTTTGGTGGCATTCAAGCGGGAAATTCATACAATGTCATTCCATCTGAGGCAAGATTAACAGGAACGATTCGCGCAATGACATATGAGGCGGCAGATCTTATGTATGAACGGACAAAGCAACTGACAGAATCGATTTGTGCAAGCTTTGGTGCGACAGGACATTATGAGTATATTAAAGGGACACCACCGCTTTATAATCATCCAGAAGCTTGTAATTATGCGAAAGAAATTATTGCACAAACATTTGGAGACGATGTTTTACGGCGATGGACCCATCTATGGGTGCAGAAGATTATGCTTATTATTTAAAGGAAAAACGGGTGCATTTATTAATGTCGGAATGCAAAGTGAGAAAAGCCAATATCCTCATCATCATCCGAAGTTTGATATTGATGAAGATGCGATTCCAACTGCCATTGAGCTAATGATTCGTTTGGCATTAAATAAATAACGTTGAAAGACATTGATCTTGAGTAACATGTTTCATACAATACAAAATGTAAAATAAGGTGAAGAAAAACAACATTTTTCTTCACCTTATTTTAGTGGGCAAGGCAATTCACGATCATTCCCATTGAATTTACGAGGTGAAAAATCACTAACTTTGGTACGCTTCGACAGCCGCGTAGGCAAGCTCCGTTCACATTTACGACCTACCTTCTAGTAATCTATACTTTTATAAATGAAAGTGATATGATCAATAGGGATGAAGTAGAAATGATAAAAAGATTATTTTTCCCATTTATGCTATTCGCATTTTTCTATTAGGTTGTGCACCAAAAGAACAGAAACAAAGTGTGCAATTAACAGTATCAGCTGCCGTCAGTTTACAAGATGCTTTAAATGAAATAACGGTTATGTTTGAAGAGAAGCAACCTCACGTAACAGTAAATTTTAATTATGGTGCTTCCGGATCGCTTCAACAACAAATCAGCCAAGGGGCTCCTGTCGATCTATTTTTCTCCGCTGCTAAAGATAAATTTGATCTTTTAATCGGAGCAGGATGGATTGAAAAGGATAAGGGAATCGATCTTGTAGGCAATGAAATCGTATTGGTCGTCCCGAAAGATGCAAATAAGCGAATTCAACGATTTGAAGAGCTTATGAAGGTGGATAAAATCTCCATTGGTATTCCCGAATCAGTACCAGCGGGAAATATGCGAAGCAATCATTAGAAAATTTACATATTTGGAATGAGATTGAGGAAAAAATCGTATATGCAAAGGATGTTCGCCAAGTGCTAACATATGTTGAAACTGGAAATGTTGACGCTGGAATCGTTTATAAAACCGATGCACTTGTTTCGGATAAAGTGGAAATCGTTGCAACAGCGGATGTGAACACACATACACCCATTACTTACCCAGTTGGTGTGATCAAAAATAGCGCTTATCCGCAAGAATCTGAGCTTTTTATAAGTACTTACAAAGTGAAGAAGCAATGAAAGTTTTAGAAAAATACGGTTTTAAGGGACTTGTTCATTAAAATGACAAAAGACTTTTGGCAACCCATTCAACTATCTGTCGAGATTGCACTCGTATCATGTGTCATTGTTTTCGTTTTGGGGTTAATCTTAGGTAGAGTTATGTCGAATGTAACATTTAAAGGAAAGGCAATCATTGAAACGATTTTTCTGTTACCACTCGTACTGCCTCCGACTGTTATTGGTTTTTATTAATTGTAATATTTGGAAGAAGTAGCCCGGTCGGACAATGGATCGAGTCGATCTTTCATCAGCCAATTATATTTACTTGGTGGGCGGCTGTCATTGCCTCGACCGTTGTCGCTTTTCCGCTCATGTATCAATCTGCGAAAACAGGATTTGCATCAATAGATGAAGATATTGAACATGCTGCAAAAGTAGATGGAGCAGGACATCTGAAATTATTTCTTTTATTTCGATTCCCTTGCACTTAAGTCAATTATATCGGGTGTTATTTTGAGTTTTGCAAGAGCATTAGGTGAGTTTGGTGCTACGCTCATGTTTGCAGGAAACATACCGGGAAAACACAAACAACATCGACCGCTATTTATATCGCTCTTGACTCTGGCAATATGCAACTCGCTTGGCTCTGGGTCGCTTGTATGATCGGTATCTCTTTTATTATGTTAATTTGTGTTCATTTAATTAAATCGAAATAGATGGGAAAGTATATAAACTCCTTTGTTACACAATTGAATTACACATGAAATACTTCTGCAATAAATCTGACAATTGTGACGAATGGTGTCGAATCCTTGCTAAAGATAACGCCATCAACGGTCTAAGCGTCCCTATGAACGACCATCATTCGTGTAATTATACAATTATATTACATTCTTCTTATTCTCCTCAAATTGCTAGATTCCTATGTTAAAGTAAAGAAGGTAAATTATTCTATGCAACTAATGACCTATATATATAGAAACAGGCAATAGCACTTTAGGGGATTATTTGAATGTCTTCACGGATAAAGCGGCCAATGGCGAACAAAATGGTTCGATTCTTCACAACACTTATCGTTTTTGCCATAGCAATTATAACGATTTCTTATACAGCATCAGCCGATACGAAGCTCGGCACTGATTATCATGTCTATCTTGATGATACATATCTCGGCGTTGTCTCAGATAAAAGCATCGTCGATAAAGCAATTGACCAATCGATTGATGGGATAAAGGAACAATATCCAGATTTGAAGTTGAAAGCTGGAAACGAGCTTACATATATTACGGAACAGGTTTTTCGTTCCAGAGCAGATAATGAACAAGTCGCTGCAAACCTTAAAGATGGACTGACGATTGTAGCAGAAGCTGTTGCGTTAACGTCAGACGATCAAACACTAGTTTACGTCAAAGATGAAGACGAAGCAGAGCTCACATTACACAAGATGAAACTTCTCTATGTTACAGAGGAAGAGTTAGCACAAGTAGAAGCAGCACAAGCTTCTGACCAAGCTTTGCCAGCACTTGCGGATGGTGAAAGTCGAGTGCTAAATGTGAAAATGGATGAGGATGTTACATTCCAGGCCGATGTTATTGATCCTGCCCAAGTATTAAGCGCCGATGAGGCTGTTACTCTTTTAGTAAAAGGTACACTTGAAGAGGAAACATATGTCGTAAAAGAAGGCGATGTGTTAGGGAAAATTGCAATTGCCTATGAGTTAACGAGCAATGAACTTATTGAATTAAATGAGGGCTTACGGAAGACTCTGTAATAAAAATCGGTCAAGAGTTAAACGTGACTGTGACAAAACCACTTCTTCATGTCATTGTTGAACAGGAAGTATACAATGAGAAAACGGTAAGCTTTGCAAAAGAAGTTGTTGAAAATGGCTCGATGCCTAAAGGAGAAACGAAAGTTACTCAACAAGGAAAAAATGGCAAGAGTGGGTTCACATATAAAATTATAAAACAAAATGGTCAGCAAATGAGCAAGGAAGTAACTAAAGAAGTAGCGATTGAAAAGCCTATTAAAGAAGTGATTCAAAGGGAACAAAAGTGATTCCTTCGCGAGGAACAGGAAGCTTAGCATGGCCAGCAAACGGTGGATATATTTCTAGTCATATGGGACATCGCTGGGGCAAGCTCCATAAAGGAATTGATATTGCCCGCCCAAGTAATTATACAATTAAAGCGGCAGATAACGGGGTTGTCGTTTCAGCGGGTTGGGACAATGGCGGATATGGCAATAAAATTGTGATCGACCATCAAAATGGAATGCGTACAGTATATGCTCACCTAGATTCAGTAGGAGTGTCAGCAGGACAAACCGTTGAAAAGGGCGCTGCGATCGGTGTCATGGGATCAACAGGGCATTCGACAGGGGTTCATCTACATTTTGAAGTGTATAAAAATGGAAAACTTGAAAACCCGGTGAACTATTTTTAAATAAGACCAAGAAGTTCGAGGTTCTGCCGCTTTGTGCAGCGGACTTGTACAAGAAGTTTCAATAATTTCAAGGTGCTATTTTTACCGGGTTTTTGAACATCCTTTATAAGAGACAGGTCCAATAAAGCATAAATGCTTTTGGATCTGTCTCTTTCATTATGGTAAAATATATAGATTAGAAGCCAAAAGAATTTACATTTTATATATAGAGCGATTATTTAACAAAGGAGACTATAATCGATGGAGAAAAAGATTCTAGTTGTTGATGATGAAAGACCAATTGCAGATATATTGCAGTTTAATTTAAAAAAGAAGGTTTTGCTGTTCAATGTGCTTATGATGGGGAAGAAGCGCTACGCCTCGTTGAAGAGATAAAGCCAGATATGATTTTACTCGACATTATGCTGCCAATCCGTGATGGGATGGAAGTGTGCCGAGAAATTCGAAAAAATACGATATGCCAATTATTATGCTTACTGCAAAGGACTCTGAAATTGATAAAGTACTCGGACTTGAGCTTGGTGCGGATGATTATGTAACAAAACCATTTAGCACGAGGAATTAATTGCACGTGTGAAAGCTAATTTAAGACGTCACTCTCAAATTGCCCAACAGGTGGAAGAGGAAGAAAATAATGAAATTACGGTTGGAACATTAACGATTCATCCAAATGCGTATGTCGTTTCCAAACATGGTGAAACAATTGAATTAACACATCGTGAGTTCGAGCTTTTGCATTATTTAGCGAAGCATATTGGACAAGTAATGACGCGAGAGCATTTATTACAAACCGTTTGGGGTTATGATTATTTCGGAGATGTACGAACGGTTGATGTAACGGTGCGCCGCTTGCGAGAGAAAATTGAAGATAACCCGAGTCATCCGACATGGATTGTAACAAGAAGAGGAGTCGGCTACTATTTACGAGCACCTGAACAGGAGTAATCTACATGCAAAAAGTAAGTTTTTTCGTTCGATCCATTTTAAAATTGCTCTTATATATGTACTGCTAATTATCATTGCGATGCAAATCATTGGTGCTTATTTCGTTGGAAAATTAGAAGACCAGCTTGTTAAAAACTTTAAAAATGCGATTGAAGGTCGCCTTCCGCTCTTGGAGTACAATATTAGAGAAGAGATCATTAAAGATCGATCAGGTGAAGATGCGCCACCACTTGAAGAAGATATATATGATTTATTAGTCGATTTTTCTGCAAACGATATTTCTGAAGTTCGAATTATAAACAACCGAAGCATCTTTATTGGGACATCAGAACCGAGCAATCAAGGAATTGTTGGACAAAAAACGACGGATTTAATGGTGAAACGAATTCTTTCGGGGGCGGGCGAGAAGAAAAATGCAAATCGACCAACAAACAGGGAGAATTTGGATTTTAACCTCGCCGATTAAATTAAATGGTGAAGTCATCGGAGCCATTTACCTCGTTGCCAATATTGAGACGGTCTTTGAGCAGATGGATGAAATTAATGGCATTTTCATTGCTGGAACAGCGATAGCAATGTTAATTACTGCATTACTCGGTATTGTCCTAGCGCGGATGATTACAAGACCGATTTCGGATATGAAACGGCAAGCAACAGCGATGGCTAAAGGAAATTTTTCAAGAAAAGTACGGGTGTACGGAGAAGATGAGATTGGGCAACTTGCCCGTTCGTTTAACTACTTAACAAAAAGGCTCCAAGAAGCTCATGCAATGACAGAAGGAGAACGCCGAAAACTATCATCAGTTCTTTCATTTATGACTGATGGCGTAATTGCAACTGATCGAAAAGGAGAATTATATTAATTAATGAGCGGGCGGCTGAAATGCTGAATGTTTCACGTGAAACAGTGACTGCTGAACCGTTTGTTGAAGTGCTGAAGCTAGATGATGAATATAGTTTTGATGATTTGTTTGAGGAACAAGAATCGCTCATTCTTGATTATAGTACGGATGATTATCCGTATATACTGCGGGCGGATATGTCAGTGATCCAACGTGAAACAGGTTTTTCTAACGGATTAATTGCTGTATTGCACGATGTAACAGAGCAAGAGAAGCTTGATGCTGAACGCCGAGAGTTTGTCGCCAATGTTTCCCATGAGCTGCGAACGCCGTTGACAACGATGCGCAGTTATTTAGAAGCTTTATCAGAAGGAGCGCTCTATGATGACGAATTAGCGCCGCGCTTTCTAGAGTCACTCGCTATGAAACCGAGCGGATGATTCGCCTTGTCAATGATTTGCTCGATCTTTCGAAGATGGATAGTAGAAATTATCAAATTAACCCGACATGGATTGACTTTGTGAAATTTCTTAATCATATTATTGATCGTTTTGAAATGACGAAGGAGCGCCATATTACATTTAAACGAGTGTTTCCGAATAAAGCAATATTTGTAGAATTTGATGAAGATAAATTAACTCAAGTAATCGATAATATTATTTCCAATGCGTTGAAATATTCTCCAGAAGGTGGAAGGGTCACTTTTCGCATTAAAGAGCAAGAAGATAAAATTGAAGTGAGCATTAGTGATCAAGGCATTGGGATTCGAAAGAAAATGTGGAAAGAGTATTTGAACGTTTTTATCGGGTAGATAAAGCGAGAACGAGACAACTCGGGGAACAGGGCTTGGATTAGCGATCGCAAAGGAAATGATTAGTGCGCATGGCGGAGATATTTGGGCGAAAAGTAAAGAAGGAAAAGGAACGACGATTCTTTTACTTTGCCTTATGACCCCGAACAAGAGGATGATTGGCTGTGAAATATGAAAATGTGAAATCACTCGTATTATTTCTGCTTGTAGCGGCTAGCGGTGTTTTAACATGGAGCCTTTGGACGTATCAGCCGAAATATGATGTAGTTGATAATAAATATGTGCATGAAGTATCTGTTTCAGAGCAAAGAGACGCGGCTGACTTAATTAAACCTATCCGTGTTTTATTTCATATCGATGATCTTCATTATGGTACGGTAATCGATGATGAGATTGATTCTATAATGGAGGAAATGCGCCATTGGAATTTTTATGATATTGGTGAAGCAAGAAGTGTCAATAATCAACAAATGTCCGAGATTGCTCATTCTAATAACCGCATTGAATTGTTTTATCCCGATTTGCTCCCTTTGAATTGTATAAAGGGATTGTACATGTAGAAACGGAAAATCTACCAAAAGCATCCTTTGATCGAATAAGCATTAATATTGCAAGCAATACAGAAGACGATGCGCTCATTTATTTTCTTAACAGTAAAGAAAACATCGTATATGAAGGTCATGTAAATCGAGAGCGAATTGCAGAATTGCTTAGTAAAGTGAATTATAAACGATTGGATGAGTACGAAGCATATCCGATTACGAGCGAACGAAACGTGTTTTTACCTGCAAAGGAAACAAGCCTTTACACGTATCAATATCTTCCTGATTATATTGATCCGGAAAAATTCAAAAATGCCCTATTTAGTGATCCAGCGGTCGTAAGAAGAGATATGAAGGCAAATGGTGAACAGTTTACGGATGATCGAAGTATGATGAACGTTGATTATACGACCAATCTTATTTTTATATTAATCCAATTCAAGAGCCGGGAGGAAACCAGCCTAATCTTCACCCGGATTTATTGAAAAGAAGCATTGATTTTGTAAATGAACATTCAGGATGGACAGACAATTACCGATATTTTGATTTGATGCCTATCGCCAAAGAACGATATTCAGATTGTTTTATAATAGCTATCCGGTTTTTAATGAAGAGGGAATGGCAGAAATACGTCAACATTGGGGAGCAGCTGAAATTTATCGCTACCAACGTCCATACTTTTCTTTAGATATAGATATTTCACCTGACCGAGAGCCGATCACATTGCCATCAGGGAAAGCGCCTTAAACCAGTTATTGAATGAAGATGAGATTAATGTGAACATGATTGAGGATTTACTTATAGGCTATCGATTAAGAAATGATCCAAATAAATCAAAAGTGCTTATCCTTGAGCCTTCTTGGTATTATTTATATGGAGGATCGTGGATCCGCCTTCGATCCGAGGATATAGGAGGAGATTTGAATGGATTGGAGTAGGATTAAAACGATTTTTATCGTCGCATTCTTAATTCTCGATCTTTTCTCGTTAGCCAATTAGTGACAAAGCATCAAACAAACAAACTCGAAGTGAAAAGTGATACAACTCTTGAGGAAAATTTGAAAACAGATGGCATCATATACGAGAATTTACCAAAGGATACCCTCATTACCAATATATGAGTGCAAATACAAAAGAATTTACCGAAGATGAATTAAAAGGGTTAAAAAATCAGGAAAGTATAATTGAAGACCATTCAACCATTCATTCTGAGTTACATGAACCAATAAAACTATCGGAAAAAGACTTCATCTCTGAACTAAATAGTTTTATAAAAGCAAATGTGTTATACGGTGATCAATATAGCTATTGGGATTACGATAAAGAAGCAATGAAAATTACGTATTACCAAACGTTCAATGATCAACAATTATTCATGAACGGAAGCGCGCATCTCGTTTTTATTTCAACGAATTTAATGAAATATATGCCTATGATCAAACGATGCTTGAAATTGGTGATCCGCTGAATAAAGAAGAGGAAGTATTAACAGCGATTCGCAGTTTAGAAATTTTATATCGTAACGGCATGTTGAAACCGAATAGTTGGGTAAAGAAGGTAGAAATGGGCTATTATACACTCGTTAGTATGGAAGAATCGCAAGTATTAACACCAACATGGCATTTAGATGTAGAACATGATGGAGAGAGAGCATTTATTAGTGAATGCATTTGATGGTCAAATCATTCAAATGAATACGTTAAACCAAGAGAAAAAGGCAATGGAGTGAAATGAATGTCAATGCAATTCAGTGTGCTTGCAAGCGGAAGCTCTGGAAACGCGATTTACGTTGAGACCGCTGAAAAAGCATTTTTAGTTGATGCGGGATTAAGCTGCAAGCAAATGGGAATTTACTCGAAAAAATTGACCGTGATCCAGCAAAACTGGATGGAATCTTTGTCACACATGAGCATAGTGATCATATTAAAGGACTAGGCGTTATGGCAAGGAAGTATAAGCTGCCAATCTATGCGAATGAACGGACATGGAAAGCGATGGATGGACTTGTAGGTGAAATTGCTACGGAGCAGAAATTTATTTTTGGAATGGAAACGGTACAATCATTCGCTGGACTTGAAGTAGAATCATTTGGTGTCTCACATGATGCTGCCGAGCCGATGTTTTATATTTTGCGGTCGGGTGGCAAGAAGCTCGTCATTATTACGGATACAGGTTATGTGAGCGATCGGATGAAAGGAATGATTGCTAATGCCGATGTGTATGTTTTTGAGAGCAATCACGATATTCAAATGCTGCAAATGAGCCGTTATCCATGGAGCGTCAAACGCCGAATTTTAAGCGATTTTGGTCATGTTTCAAATGAAGACGCGGCGCTTGCAATGAGCGAAGTAATTGGTGATGCGACGAAACGAATTTATCTTGCTCATTTAAGCCGGGACAATAATATGAAAGATTTAGCGCGGATGAGTGTGCAACAAACACTCGAAGCACAAGGAATGCCGGTAGGGTCACAATTCCACCTATTTGATACAGATCCAAGCATTCCAACCGAATTAACGGCTGTGTAATGAAAATGGTTTAGCATTCATTTTTATGGTAAAAAGGAATGAAGCGCGCGGAAACATCTCGGTTGCCATCATTCCTTTTTACTTAACAGGTAGCCAGGATCTTCTCGTATAAGCAAAACAATCTTTGATTTTTATGTATATCCATTATAATAATGACATGAGAAGGCAAACTAATACGTATGAACTTGTGTAGAGAGGATGATGCATTGTGGGATTTTACGATGATCACAGCCCTAATCGTTTTCAATCGAAGAATCGGGGTAGATCCAGCTTCTTTTCGGTCTCATTGGAGGAATCATTGGCGCCTTGCTCGTTGGATTAATTTTCCGGGAATGTTTGGCATGCAAAAGCAAGGTCATAATCAAGCAACTGTTGAAACAAATCAAGGAAGTAATAATAATAATTTGACGAAAAATCTTTCGCTCAATATTACGACAGATGTGACAAAGGCGGTTGAAAAGGCAAGTAAAAGCGTTGTTGGGATTACGAATATTCAATCGGTTAATTTTTGGTCAACGACGGAGACACAGGAAGCCGGTGTTGGATCAGGTGTGATTTATAAAAAGCAGGGGATGTTGTTTACATTGTGACAAATAACCATGTTGTTGAAGGCGCCTCACAGTTAGAAGTGACGCTAGCAGATGGAACAAAGGTGCCAGCAACGATTCGTGGAACCGATGTATGGACAGACTTGGCTGTTGTTGAAATGAGTGCGGAAGGAATTAGCAATGATTTAATTTCTGAATTTGGTGATTCAGAGGCATTAAAAATCGGTGAACCTGTGTTGGCAATTGGAAATCCACTCGGTTTACAATTTTCTGGTTCAGTTACACAAGGTATTATTTCAGGTGTAAACCGTACCGTGCCAGTCGATATTAATAATGACCGAATTCCAGACTGGCAGGCAGAGGTCATCCAAACAGACGCAGCCATTAATCCAGGAAATAGTGGAGGCGCACTCGTGAACATTGCTGGACAAGTGATCGGAATTAATTCGATGAAAATCGCTCAGGCAGCTGTTGAAGGAATTGGTTTTTCAATTCCGATTAACTATGTCGTACCAATCATTGAAGATTTAGAGCAATTTGGTGAAGTGAAGCGTCCGGCGATGGGCGTCACATTGCGTAATGTATCGGAAATCCTGCGTACCATCAACAACAAACGTTAAAATTGCCAAATGGAATGAATGAAGGCATTATGATTGAGCAAGTTGTTCCAAATTCTCCTGCCGATAAAGCTGGATTAAAAGAGCTGGATGTCATTATCGAGCTTGATGAAGAAAAGGTCGCAGATATATTAGAGCTACGCAAATATTTATACAATCAGAAAAAGTCGGCGATAAAATGACAGTGAAATATTACAGAGGCGGCAAGGAAGAAGAGGTCACTTTGACATTAAGTGATGAAACAAGAATGTAATTGTGGATAACTAAAGGTGGGGAGGCGACCAAAAGCTTTCCCACAATTTTTTATCGCTCAATCAATCGTTTGTGGATAACTGTTTTGGGAAGGAAGGAAAAGTGATTCTCACATGTATGCATGACGGTTGAATAGCGAATGAAGATGATTATTTGTTAAAATATCAATAAGAAAGAGGGTTTGCAATGATTTATTGCTGTAAAGATCATGTTGAATTAGCCTTGGATGTGATCGTTGATGAACACGAAACGGCACCTGTTTTAGAGGAGTTAAAAGTCGCTGAAAACTTATCCACATCCTGTGAATATTGCCAAAACCGAGCGGCCTATCTTGTGGGGAACTAATATTCTTATACCCGATATAGATGAGTGTTGTGGATATGTGGATAATTTCTGTGGACAAGTTGTTTGTAAGCTGTTGGTAACCTAGGAGATGAAAGTTGTGAATATTTTAATCGTAACCGTTGGAAAACTAAAAGAAAAATACTTAAAACAAGGAATCGCCGAATACGTCAAACGCCTTTCCGCTTACGCCAATATTGACATCATCGAACTTCCTGATGAAAAAGCACCAGAAATATTGAGCGAAAACGAAATGAAACAAGTCAAACGAAAAGAAGGCGAACGCATCCTTGCGAAAATCGCAGGTGATGCTCATGTCATCGCTCTGGCGATAGAGGGAGAATGATGTCTTCTGAGGAACTGGCCGAGCGGATGGACCACCTAGCGACATATGGAAAAAGCAAGATCGTGTTTGTCATTGGCGGATCGTTGGGATTGAGCGACGAAGTGATGAAGCGAGCGGACGAGAGCCTGTCTTTTCGAAGATGACGTTTCCACATCAATTGATGAGGTTGATATTGGTGGAGCAGGTGTATCGAGCGTTTAGGATAAATAGGGGGAACCGTATCATAAATAGGTAATGGTTTGAGGTGAAATATAAGCCTCGAAGTAACAGCGATTGTGACTTCGAGGCGGTATGTAATGCAGAATCCGTTAATGGATTCTTTGCATTTTCAGGTAAGTGTGCTATGAAGGAGAAATGTATATTCTTCAGTTCCTTTTAGTTGCTTCAATTCTCTCGATGGAAGCTACGAGTAAATCACGAAACTCCCAAGTTGATTTTTATTAAATTCAGGTGAAACGGGCTTCATAGCCGTATGATTGTTCGTTTCATTCTGTTGGAGCTTGAATAATTCACTATTGGCACTCACCAGGGAGTTATTCAAGAACATTTGAAAGTTCCTGAGCTGGTCGGGCGGGACTGGAAGTTGTTGTTTTGCGTAGTAACTGCTTCATTAAGTTGTGAAAAAGTATGTCCAAAAGGTTAAAAGCGTTTCAATTGTCTAGACAAATTATTACAATAACAGCTCCAATGATCTACAACCAAAAAGGAGCATGAGACATGTAGGCTCTTCACTTAAATTAAGTGGGGGCTTTATTCTTTTGGGAAATAAATTCTGAAGTACGGAAAGACAGAGGAGATTTCTCTCTCCGCCTCTCTGCGCTATAAGATAGTATTTGAAGCACATAAATTATATCAAGGGTATCGTAGTATATTTTCATTTTATTTATATTCAATGTCGATTAAAGCACATTATTAGTTGACGTAGGTGTTTGAAAGTCATATGATGTATTTAACACATACAATTCAAATACAATATTTGAATTTCAAACGGGGTGCGAAATGTTACTTGGTGAGATTGCAGATGTAAAAACAGGGCTTGTTTTAAGCCGAAAGAAAGCGGAAGTTGATTATGAAGTACGAGCAACGTACGATCTGCTAACATTAAAAAACATAGCAGAAGATGGTGTCATTCGAACTGATTCCTATGACCAGTTCCAGTGTAATGACATTTTAGATGATCATTACTTCACCACCAAAGGTGATGTACTGATGCGTCTTAGTCAGCCGAATATGGCAGTATACATTGACGAAGAACAGAGTGGATTATTAGTTCCCTCTTACTTTGCGATACTAAAGGTTCACCACGGTGATTTCCTGCCTCAATACGTTGCTTGGTATTTGAATTCAGATAAAGTGAAGAAAGAATTGGAACGTTCCCAAGCAGGAAGTCGTATACCAAGTATGAACCAAAACGTAATGAATGGATTGCCTATTGCTAAAATATCGTTAAATAAGCAAAAGGCATTGGTGGACATGTGGAAACTTCATTTGCGGGAGAAAACATTGTATCAGCAGTTAATAAAAGAAAAAGAACAATGGTTTAAAGGAATATCGAATTCTATTATTAATGGGACATTGGAGGAGGAGATAGTATGAGCGAGCAAGTGACACAACAACAGAATCAATCAGGTTTTATGGGAAGCGGCCGATACGTTTCGGGGAAAATAGACTCCAGTACATATAAGGATTATATTTTGACGATGCTTTTCATCAAATATTTAAGTGATGCATACAAAGAGCATTTGGAAGAATATACGAAACGTTATGACGGGGATGAACAACGTATCAAACGGGCTTTATCAAGGGAACGTTTCGTATTGGATGAACATTCTACATTCGATTACCTTTACAGTAACCGAAATGATGCGGAAATTGGACAAATCATCAACAAAGCATTGGAGCATTTGGAGGATGAAAATACAGCCAAGCTTCGAGGGTATTCCGCAATATTGATTTTAACAGTGAGGCTACATTTGGGAAAACGAAAGAACGTAATGCCATGCTACGGGCGTTATTAGAGGATTTTAATAAGCTCACATTGAAACCATCCGTTGTTGGAAATGAAGACGTTATTGGAGACGCATACCAATTCATGATCGAGCGGTTCGCTTCAGATGCGGGAAAAAAGGCGGAGAATTTTACACGCCAACAATGGCTTCGGAACTACTTGCTCGACTTGTAAAACCTCAAGAAAATGATCGCATTTATGATCCGACTTGTGGTTCTGGGTCTTTATTGATTAAAGTAGCCAATCAAGTACCGAATAAGAAGGTTGCTATCTATGGACAGGAGAGAAACGGTGCAACGCATTCACTTGCACTTATGAATATGTATTTGCACGGGATAGATGATGCAAAGATCGAGTGGGGGACACATTGGCGAATCCACTTCACTTAGAAGACGGAAAGCTTATGAAGTTCCAGGCAATCGTCGCTAATCCTCCGTTCTCATTAGATAAATGGGCAATGGGCTTTGCTGGGAAGGCAATACGGACAGCAAATTCAAAATGGAAGCAAGCCTTGACCCGCACCGCCGTTTTGAATGGGGTGTACCGCCAGCTTCAAGGGGGATATGGCTTTTGTACAGCATATGCTTTATTCATTGGCTGAAAACGGTCGAATGGCAACAATCCTTCCACATGGAGTACTATTCCGTGGTTCAAGCGAAGCGAAAATTCGTAAGCAAATTATCGACATGAACTTGTTGGATGCTGTAATTGGCTTACCTGAAGGACTGTTTTACGGAACAGGCATTCCTGCATGTATTCTTGTGATGAAAAAGACCGTAACCGAAAAGATGTCCTTTTCATTGATGCATCGGGTGAAGAACATTACGAAAAGGGGAAAACCAGAACAAGTTGCGTGAACAAGATCTTGTAAAAATCGTTAAGACCTATGAAAACTATGCCGCGGAAGATAAGTATTCCTATGTCGCAACACTAGAAGAAATTAAAGAAAATGATTATAACCTGAACATCCCACGTTATGTCGATACATTCGAAGAAGAAGAGCCTGTCGATATGGCACAAGTGAAAGAAAACATTCAAAACATCAAGCAGGAGCTTGCGGATGTTGAACAACAGATGGAGAAGTATTTGGAGGAATTGGGACTTTGATTGTAAAGCAGTTGTCAAGTATCACTTGACGTCTGAAATTCTTACATCTAAAGATGGATTTAATTAGTTTCAATACGAACTTGTAAGTAATTCTTACAAGTTCGTGAGAATTAAGTGTAAAGGGGATTTAAAATGGCAGACGTTGAAAAGTATAGTGAACATACCTTTGAGCAATACAAGCACGTCAATGAGTATGGAGAGGATTTTTGGTTTGCAAGGGATTTGCAAATTGTTCTCCAGTATACGGAATGGCGAAATTTCATAAAGGTTATTGATAAAGCAAAAACGGCTTGTGAATCCAGTGGTAACGATACTTTGGATCATTTTGTTGGGGTCAACAAAATGATAGATTTGGCAAAAGGTGCAAAACGTGAAATAGACGATATTATGTTATCCCGTTACGCATGTTATCTAATCGTCCAAAATGGTGATCCAAAGAAAGAAGTGGTTGCATTAGGACAAACTTACTTCGCAGTGCAAACACGCAAGCAAGAGTTGCAAGAGGAGTTCGAATCTCTTGACGAAGATAAAAAGCGATTAGCCATTCGCAATGAGTTAAAGGAACATAACAAATCATTAGCGGAAGCGGCCCAAAACGCAGGAGTGGAAACGCCTGTAGAATATGCTATCTTTCAAAATCATGGTTATAAAGGATTATACGGTGGTTTAGATCGAAATGCGATTCATGCCAAAAAGGGTTTGAAAAAGAGTCATCAAATCCTGGATTATATGGGAAGCACAGAGCTGGCGGCTAACCTCTTTCGTGCAACACAGACAGATGAAAAACTGCGTCGGGACAATATTCAAGGCAGAACAAATGCGTATAAAACACATTTTGAAGTCGGTGCAAAAGTGCGACAAACGATAGAAGAACTTGGCGGAACAATGCCAGAGGACTTGCCTACTCCTGAGAAGAGTATTAAACAGATTGAAAAGCAGGAGCAAAAAGAATTAAGGAATGAGGTGTGAAGAGGGTGAAAGACCTTGAAGTAAAAACTAATCATAAAATGGTCTTGACGGAATTAGGAGAAATACCTGTAGATTGGAAGGTTGAACTTCTCGATAAAGTTGCTGTGAGAAAATCGGGACATACTCCAGATAAAAAATCAAAAGTTATTGGAATGGTTCAATACCATGGATCTCTCTTAAAGATTTATCGAGATTAGATAAAAGATTCATTTATGAAACAACTGATAATACAACAGAAGAAGGAATAAAAACTCTTCTGCAGTACTATTACCGCCAGGAACCGTAGTCATTTCAAGGGATGCTTCTGTGGGTAAAATAGGAATTCTTTCTACCGAAATGGCTACAAGTCAACATTTTATTAACTATATTTGTGGAGATAGTATTAATAATTTCTACCTCTATTACTATCTATCTTTCAATAGTCACATTTTTGAAAGGATAGCAACAGGCAGCACTATTAAAACAATTGGTTTAGATTTTTTAAGAAATTAAAAGTTGCAGTTCCTTTATTAGAAGAACAACAAAAAATCGTCTCTATTCTTTCCACCTGGGACAAGGCAATTGAGCTGAAGGAAAAGCTCATTGAGCAGAAGAAAGAGCAGAAAAAGGGCTTATGCAGAAGCTGCTTACGGGTGAGGTGCGGCTTGCTGGATTTGACGGGGAATGGAAAAGATACACTGTAGACCAAGTTGCCGATACTTTCACAGATGGGGATTGGATTGAATCACGGCATATAACAAATAATGGGATTAGATTAATTCAAACTGGTAATATTGGTTTAGGTGAATTTATAGAAAAAGACGATCAGAAGTATATCTCAATAGAAAGTTTTCACGAATTGAAATGTACTGAAGTAAATCCAGGAGATCTATTGATTTGTCGATTAGCAGATCCAATAGGTCGATCTTGTTTAGCACCTGATTTAAATGTAAAAATGATTACGTCTGTAGACGTTGCTATATTAAGGGGTAAACAACATATTGTTTCTAACAAATATTTAAATTACCTTTTAAACTTACCGAAGACATTGAGAGTAATGGACTCTCTTGGTGCGGGAAGTACTCGAAAAGAATAAGTCGAAAAAATATGACGATAGTTAAGCTACTAATACCTGATAAAAAGAGCAGTTAGCAATCGTAGATATCTTATCAACTATAGACAAACAAATTGAATTGTTTACAAAAGAACTCTATGAGAAGCGTTATCAAAAAAAGGTCTAATGCAAAACTTACTTACAGGGAAAATCCGAGTAAAGGTTTAATACTTTACTCTTTTCCTTGATAGACGGAGGTGTGAAAAATGCCAAGGGAAAAGTTGTTTGATGAACGTTACATAAGCCAACAACCAGCAATTGAAGTGTTACAAGGATTAGGCTATGAAACTATTAACCCAATCAAAGCAGAAGCAATGCGAGGGAATCTGTATGAAGTTCTGCTGAAAACAGTATTGGAACAGAAGCTTAGAAAGTTAAACAGCTACGAATATAAAGGAGTCTCTTATCAATTTAGTGAGACAAACATCCAGCAAGCCATTCGTGATTTAGAAGAAGCTTTAACGGATGGGCTTGTGAAGACGAATGAGAAGATTTTTGAGACATTGCTGTTAGGGCGAAGCTATACAGAATTTTTGCCTGATGGCTCTAAGAAATCGTTTACGATACAGTTTGTCGATTGGTACAACGTTGAAAAGAATGATTTTCATGTCGTTGAGGAGTTTTCGATCGTACGGCAAGATGGGAAGGGAACAATACGTCCCGACATTGTTCTGTTTGTGAATGGGATTCCTTTTGGTGTCATTGAGTGCAAAAGGCTTCTATTTCCATGCAACAAGGCATTAGCCAAATGATTCGCAATCAGGGAAGGATTATGCCCCCAGCTATTCAAGTATGTGCGAGATCGTCATGTCAACGAACAAAAATGCAACCCAGTATGCTACATGTAATACACCGAAGAAATTCTGGTCAATTTGGAAAGAAGAACAAGAAGAATGGTTGCAAGGATGGTTGGATAAAACGGTTCACGATCGCCTGCCGACGATGCAGGATAAAAACATTATCTCGATATTCCATCCTGAACGTTTACTTGAACTAACGCAGTTTTTCACGCTATTTGATAAAGATGTGAAGAAAGTAACCCGCTACCAGCAATACTTTGCCATAAAGGAAATTTTGAAAACCATTGAGGTACGGGACGACAACGGCAATCGGCAGTCAGGTGTTATTTGGCATACGCAAGGTTCGGGAAAAGTTTAACGATGGTCATGCTTGCGAAGTATGTGCTTTCGGAGCTAAAGGAATTTAATCCTCAAGTAATCGTTGTCACAGACCGTGTAGAGCTGGATAAGCAAATCCATAGCACATTCAATCATACAAGGCTGAAAGCAAGCCGTGCGACAAAAGGAAGTCACCTTGTTGAACTGATTAATGATGGAAATGTTGATATTGTCACGACACTTGTCCATAAATTTGATACGGCTGCAACGATCCAGAAACCAATTGAATCAAAAGATATTTTCATTCTCGTTGATGAATCGCATAGAAGTCAGTATGGTGAGCTTCACATTAAAATGAAAAAGGTGTTCCCGAATGCATGTTATCTTGGATTTACTGGTACACCCCTTATGAAAAAGAAAAAGCACGATGATCAAATTCGGTAAGCTTATCCATACCTATACAATTGCGGATGGTGTTAAAGATAAAGCAATTGTTCCCTCCTATACGAAGGGAAAATGGTCGATCAAACGGTCAATCAAAAGGCAATTGATAATCGGTTGGAAATGATTACTCGTCATTTGAATGACGAACAAAAACAAGAAGTAATGAAGAAGTGGAGCCACTTTGAACGAATTGCTTCTTCAAATCAGCGGATTACCATGATTGCTTTTGATATTAATGAACACTTTTTAAATAACTACAAAACTCAAGGCAGTCAGTTCAAAGGGATGTTAGCTACGAATAGCAAAATTGAAGCGATTCGTTATTTGGAATCCTTTGAGGAACTTGGTGATTTAAACTGTGCAGTCGTCATTTCTCCCTGATCAACGCGAAGGTCATGATTCGGTTGACGAAGAATCGAAAGATAAGATTCAATTATTTTGGAAGAAAATGATGGATCGTTACGGCACAGCCGAATCTTATGAAGATGCCATTAAAGAAGAATTTATTCATGGCGATGATATTGATCTTTTAATTGTCGTTGATAAGCTCTTAACAGGCTTTGACGCGCCAAGAGCGACGGTTTTGTATATAGATAAGCCGATGAAAGAACACACGCTTCTACAAGCTATTGCAAGGGTCAATCGCCTATATGAAGGAAAAGATTACGGGTTAATTATCGACTATCGTGGATTGCTTGAAAAGTTGGATGAGGCACTTGAAATGTATTCGGGGCGGGGCTTGAAAACTTTGATCCAAATGATTTAAAAGGGGCAATTTATGATGTAATCAGTATCATTGGTCAGCTCCGTCAAACACATTCCGACTTAGTTCAAATGTTTATGTCCATTCGTAATAAGAGGGATATTGAAGAATATGAAGTCTCCCTTGAGGATGAAGAACGTCGAAATGCATTTTATGATGTCCTTAGTAAATTCGGACGAAATGTCGGTATTGCATTGGAGTCGGAGAAAGTGTACAATGCCCTTCCACCTGAAGAGCTTCAAACATACAAAAGGATTTGAAGTTCTATCAAGAGCTTCGAAAAAGTGTCAAGCTCCGTTACTCCGATACGATTGACCATAAGGAATACGAAGCGAAAATGCAGAAGTTGATGGATAACTATATATCAGCAGAAGAGGTTATCCGTATTACGAATCCCGTTGATATTCTCAATGAAAAACAGTTTGAAGAAGAAATTGAACGGCTTGGTTCAAAACGTGCAAAAGCAGATGCCATTCGGACACGCTTGACGAAAAGTGTCAATACGAAATGGGATGAAAACCCTGCTTACTACAAACGTTTTTCTGAACGAATCAAGAAGCGATTCAAGCTTATAAGGAACAGCGAATTTCTGAGGCGGAGTATTTGAATTCGATGAAAGCTATTATGGAAGAATATCGTCGTGGGGAACCTGTTGATGATTTTCCTGGTGTTATTAAGGAAAACAGCAATGCACAAGCGTTTTATGGCGTGACAAAGGATATTCTTAGTGAAGTACATGAAAACGCCGTCGGCTATGACACAATGGGTGAGCTTGCTTTGAAAATGGATGAGATCATTCGTGAATATACAAAGAGGGATTGGCACGATAATTTAGAAGTGCATAATCGAATTGCTCAGGAATTGGACGACCTATTATATGACTTTTCCAAGGAACATCAAGTAGATATTAACTTGGATCAGGCAGATAAGATCATTGAGCAAATTAAAACGGTAGCACTTAGACGTTACTAAGGACGTGAACAACTAATGGAAATACACCAAGTCCAATATGGTTCAAAGTGGATAGAATTCGAACTGGAAAGAAAAACGTCAAGAACGTCAATCTCAATATCAAACCAGATATGACTATAACTGTTTCTGCAAATGATGCTGTACCCTTGCTTTTATCTATGATTTTGTAAAAGGGAAGGGAGCTTGGATTACGAAACAAGTAAAGCAGTTTAAAGAGGTTCAACCATACAAGCAAAGTGAACGTGAGTATGTAAGTGGCGAGTCGTTTAGGTATCTTGGCAAGCAGTACCGTTTAAAGGTACAGGAAGCGGAAGAGGAAGAGGAAATAGTAAAATATTTTCGAGGTTTTATTTACTTAATTGTAAAAGATCGTCATAACTTCGGCCGGAAAGCGAAACTAATGGACGAGTGGTATCGTGAGAAGGCATATCGTACATTCCAGCAACTATTGGATAAGTTGTACCCCTTGTTGAAAAGTACGGCGTTAGAAAGCCTATGATTGATATGCGGGTTATGAAGGCACGTTGGGGTTCCGCTTTAGTCGAATCAAACACCATTTTACTTAATTCGGAGCTAATTAAAGCCCCAAAACACTGTATAGAATACGTCATCTTGCACGAAATGATACACTTTAAATACAACAACCACAGCGACAGCTTCTACAACATGCTCTATGCCCTTATGCCTGACTGGGAAAAACGAAAGGCGATTTTGGACGAAGAGATTGTAAAAGAGCTTTAAACAGCCGAGTCAAAACAACCAGATAAACACAACAAAAGGCAGTTCTTACATGTATTTTTGCGATACAGGACTGCCTTTTTGTATAGTTATTTGATTTGGGAAGGGTATTGGTCAACGAGATTTAGCAGAAGTTGGGCAATAATATCCTGGATTTTTAGGTGGGAAATGCTCATCACATGTTTTCACAAACTGCTTGTAGAGATCATCTGAAATGCGGAAGTTTTTCGTGGCAATTTTGGAGGAAGAATGAAAAATACGCTTGTCCAGTATGAAGTCATTATTGTCTTTATGACGCTCAATTAATGACTGTAGAACGGTAAAATTGACTTTCAAATAGGCTAACTCATCGTCTTTCGTTGGCTGAATGTCAGTCAATTGATTCTCATTACGAACGAACTTGTAGTATTGATTGTCACGTTTGATATAAACGTAATCATCTTCCTGCATCAGCTTAGTAAACGTGGAGTATTTCATGCCAAGATGATCCGCCACCTTTTGTAAATCAAAACCTTCCTTTTTGAGTAGGTCATTGACGATTTTTACTCGTTGTTTACTACTCATTGTAGGAAATTGTCTTTGTTCATCGGTACACCTCCTTTGTTTTTGTTGGTCTATTGTATTTTAGTATTTTGAAAGAAAAATATTCATTTGGGGTGAGGGTAAATGGAAAATAAGTTACTTTGTTCGGTTTGTGATTATGATTACACACACTTAATAGGGATGATCAATGTAAAGGATAACGACGACTATCAAGCCACTGATTTTGTCGTTAATCAAAAGTATACTATCTCAGTAAAGACAAACTACCAATTTCGTTCACAAGGAAACATACATCTTTTATTTAGATGCGAAGATGGACACTTCTTTGTAAAAAGCTTTGACGGACATAAAGGAATGGTGTTTTTAGATGAGAATCCACTAATGTACGATTTGGCAAATCATTTGAATAAGGTTTATGAGAAAGAGGATAAACTCTCCCTTTCCCTTGATTACGAGTTGTTAGGTAATATCGAAAAATTTTTACTTCAAAACGAATTGACTAAGAGTTGGGTCGAAGGTAGAGATGAATTTTATTAATAGAAGGTGAATGTGGATGGTTGCCAATTTAATAGGAAACCTAAAGAGAATAGAAGACATGTTGTTATTTTAGGTGCTGGTGCAAGTTTTGCAGTTACAGCTCCAACAAATGGAGATAAAAGTGGAAAAAACTGCCCATTATGAATAACCTAATTAATATTATTGGACTTGAAGATTTACTAAGTCAAATTGAATTGGAATGTAATAGTAGTAATTTTGAAGATGTGTATAGTGAATTGTTTTCCAAAAATCAGTATCCAGAGTTATTGAAAAAGATTGAGCACAGGGTTCACAATTACTTTGAATACTTAGAACTACCAGACAACCCAACTATTTATGATTATCTTGTTCTTTCACTTAGAAGGAAAGATGTAATAGCAACATTTAATTGGGATCCTTTATTGGTTGATGCTTGGGAAAGGTGTTATAAAATCACCTCAAACCTTCCTCACTTACTGTTTTTGCACGGGAATGTTAGAGTAGCAACATGTGGGCAGTGCAAAATTATAGGTAAGAAAGGAAGTCTTTGTAGGTATTGTGGTGAAGTAATGGAGCCAACTAAACTTCTTTATCCGATAAACGAGAAGAACTATAATGATGATTCCTTTATTAAGGAACAATGGAGTATTTTGAGACAAGCAATTGATCAAGCATACACGCTAACCATTTTTGGTTATGGTGCTCCAAAATCTGATGTTGAAGCAGTTGACTTAATGAAAAGGGCATGGGGAGATATTGAGAATCGGAGTATGGAGCAAATTGAAATTATTGATATTAAGGAAGATGATGAATTAGCGAACACTTGGAGCGAGTTTATTCATACTCATCATTATGAAACACACAAATCATTTTTTGATTCACATTTGTGGAAAGTTCCTCGGAGATCCGTTGAAGCCTATTTTGAAATGTTCTTTAATGCCAATTTTATTGATACTCACGATTTCCTGAAAATGCCTCATTTGATGAATTGGAAGTGTTTGTAAAAATTTTAACTCAATATGAGAAATAGATAACCAAAAAAGACGAGAGTGTTAGATCCTCTCGTCTGTAATTTTTATTAGACACTCATTACCTTTAAATCACCACAGGGAACCGTATCATAAGTAAATGGGGTTTCTTACTTTTCCATGGAAACAGTCTAATTAGTATGATTAGGCTGTTTTTTATTCTGCTGGGAAGGATTATTAAAATAAATTAGTGCCTGTCACAACTCGTAATTATAAAGGACTTTTCTTTGCACAAAGTAAAATGGCAAATCATCGTTATTATTCATATCATTGAGCATGAGGACTCCACCTTTCTGGTTTTTGGGCTTAAAAACCATTGTATCAAAGGTGAGAGTCTTTTATATTTTTTGCATAAATGAACTGAATATTCAATAAATACAGCCGTAATCATTTTACTCATATGCGTTGCCGTGAACCTAATTCTTATTCACTTTAGGAAATTTGGTAAGAGACGTTATGAAGTATTCAATAAAATAAGGTATTAATTAGGGAAGCAGGTTGTAATATTTTTGAACGGGATGTATAATGTAAATAATAATTACCATATACTGTATTATTACCCTAATTGAAAGTGGTGAAGGTATATGGATAGCGATAAGGAGGAAGATAAAATGGCTGTTTTAGCATTGAATGAACAGTATATTATAGATGAACAAGCGGCTAGAAAAATTGTTTCCACCTCCCTATTAAATTACCTAAAAGCAATGAGTTCAACGATCTTTATTTAACGGATAAAGAAAGAATTGCTCATGCTGCAAATATCCTTAAAAGCAGAAAATGCAAGTAATTAGTCTATCAAGTCTAATTGAAGCAGGCGAGGAGAGTGAGGTGCGTGACTATCTCTCCTCTTTTTCATGTTCTTTAAATCCAGGGGTGGAGAATTTTCTGAAAAACCAGGCGATTGAAAGTGAACGAAGAGACTTTGCACGGACAAGTTTAGTAACTGATGAGGAAAACAATAACGATATAATTGGTTATTTTACATTAATGAATAAACAATTTGATTTCGCAGCTAGTGTTTCAAATTCTATGAAACAAAGACTGGCTTTTAGCAAACATGCTTCATCAATAAGTACCATATTAATAGCTCAGTTGGGGAGAGCAGACCGATATAATGGTAAGGTTTCGGGTTCGAAATTGTTGATGCTCGCACTTGAAAACTGTGAAATTATTTATCGAGTATTAGGCATGAGAATTGTTTGTGTAGAATACGAGCCCATTGATAAACTTGATTACTTTTATTCAAATAACTCCTTCACTTATTTGCAACAAAATTCCAATGGAAATAATTTGGCATTTTTAAGGATGTCTTAACCATCTGATTAATATATAATCAAAAAATAAACCTTATACTTTTAAAGAGGTCTATTTTTTCGTCGTTTAGAAAGTGGGGTAGTTTTTCCTCTTTTTTGATGCTGTACCCTGTCATACACGGGTCCCTTTTTCCAATTAATCTACATTTTTACAGACCTTGGTTGATTCTTCATTTTCAAGAATCTCTACTTGCAGAAAATAATATGATATAAAATTAGTGCCTGTCACAACTCGTATTTTGTCGAAATCACGATGTTATTCGGTTTGTAACAGGCACTGATCTTTTTCCTTTCAGTCCCCGATCGTAACAGTTTAAATTGCTCTATACGCACATTTTTAATGCCTGTCTATACTTTTCCACGTATGTTGAATATATTATTAACGAATATATAACCCTGAATAAGCACGGGCGAAAGGAGGTGTATCGATGGCTATTACATCTAATTTTACTTCACACTTCCAAATAGATAATTTCCCAATACATGTACTGGTGAAAGCATGTTTGTGAATGTATCTTTACATGGAATTGTCCTACTAACCTTTGATCGAGCTGGAGGTATTCATGTTACTATCCGATTCAATGCACATTCAACAGCTATAGGGTTATCAACTGGAACTGAATATATTATTAACGAAATTAATACTGTTGAACACAAAAATTTAAAATTTCCATTTCCTATTAACATTACACAACCATTCCAACAACAGATAATCTCTAAAGGAAGTGCCCCGAATCAACGTATTAAATCCCTTCTACATGTAACGATTGATGCTAACGGCAATACTACAGCAAACATTGATAATGTAGAAATCGTTTGTAAATAATAATTTAACTAATGAATGAACCACTGCTAACTGCATTAATACACGAGGACCTATCCGGTGACCAATCGGATAGGTTTTTTTGCATAGGAAAAGTTTCTATAAAAAACTGCCGGTTAAACAGGTACGGGAAACGTATCATAAGTAAATGAGGTTTTTTCACAAATAAAAAAGCAAGTGTATGCCTCGTTTTTAAAATGACCAAAACATGATTCCTGTAGCGTGTTATTCCAACAGTTACCTATTCTGTAAATTGATGGTTTTAACTTGTTTCTGGAAAACTGGATTAGTATAATGAGCTCTTTGATCAGAGTGAATAATTGCTCCCTCAGCTAACTTTTCCACATTTCTTCAATTGCATTTTATAATATTTATGATATTAACCTTACGGACGCAAGGGATATGAGCCTTTCTAGCGCACTGACAAGAGTCTTGCTGATTGACTCAGCAAGACTAATTAGAGTACAAGAGTGTACAAAAATTATTTAATTAAGTTTATCGTTTAAGTGCCGGTTTAATGCTATATCTCCATTATTGTCAAGTAAATGATTCAACCCACGTACTAACGAATCATCTTCTAGTAGACTCCACAGATGATATCCTAAATCTTCTCTTTTAATAATACTTCTTCTAACACTTGGACGGTGCCAAAGTCATTAAGCTCATGAGCGCGCTTAATCGTTTTTCTTAACATTCCTTGAATTTTAATTTCATGCTCGAGGTCATTCCGCAGAAAGTCCCGCATGGTGTATCGACCTTCCACTTCATGTTTAATATAAGATATTTCATGCTGTGTAACCGGATGAGCTGTTGGAACCACTCCTAGCCGTGCCACGCGTTCCCCACTTTATCAATATGATCCTGAGTTACATCTATGTGCTCATCTAAAATGTGGTGTAGACTACCAAAAGATTCAGCTCCCTCAGTAAGCCAATGATGCTTTGTATATTGATGTAATGCTACGTTTAAAGCACATAAATGTTCATCAAGCATCAACCCCATTTCTAACCGCGTATCATATGGAAGACTAATGCCAGAACCTTCTTTTCTAGCCGTTCTAGGCTCTTGACGCAGAATCATTTCATTTACATGATGACTGTTATGCCCAGGCATTTGTGGATCGAAACCTGATTTTGATAACTTAAATTCATCTGGTGAAAACCCTGCAGATCTTGATTTTTCAATATAATCCCTCTTCTCTTATGAAGATTTATTTATATATCTTTTAAGCTTTATATTTTAAAAATAATGATCACTGACCCATTCCCAAGTTTTGTTCAATCAATTGATTTGTTTGTTGATACGTCTGTATTTGCTTATTAATCTCCATATCAGGTGCAGTAGAAGATGTATTATTCCAGCCCTGCTAAGACATTAATTGATACGTTTGGCTCTGAAGATTAAAAGTTGCTCAAACATTTGACGAGCCACTGGGCAGTTCGCCTCGGTCGCTGCTGTGGTGTATTCTTTTGCAGAACGTTTCACTTGGAGTAAGGGTGTTTGTTGATTCACTGTTAATCCTCTTTATTGGTTACACTAAATTTAAGTATTAGTGTGACATATACGGTTTTTCTGGTACTTGAGTGTAGCTATTTAACATGGCGTTCATGTCTTGTTCCATTAGCTTTGGAACTTGATAGTAGCCATGCTTGTTTTGATATAAGAAGATTTCGTAGCTTAATTCAATGAAATTTGGCACACTGTCTGCTATTACACGCCGTAAAACAGGATTGGTCATCTCTAATGACGTCATCGCTAAGAGAGAGGATAATGACTTTGTATGACCTAACATATATGCTGATAGGCCTTGATCTGACAACTCGTTTATAGACTGATTTGGCTTTTTGGTTGGCCTGGTTTGATTCCATAAACGGTATTATTGTTTTGAACCATTTTGTATTGTTGGGTTGGAACGGTTGGATCTTGACCAGTTGAGAAGCTTTCAACAATCGTATTGTACATCTGTGTAACAAACGCGGATTGCCGTTGAAGAATACTTTTCAATTCTGGGTCTTTTATATGCTGCTCATACATCTGATATTGATCAAGCATAGAAATAATGCCAGCGATAACCTCATGTGCATCAAAAACTTCATGCCCACCGTGATTTTTAAAATTTGGAATCGTATTGTTCATGTTCGGTGACATTTGCTGCCCATTGTGATTCATGTTTTGATTTTCCATGTTAATCCTCCTAATCATTAAAAGTCTATTTCTTTCAATTCCTATCTTTTACATTGAATAACATTTCATGTATAAACATTCAATTAAAATAAGCAAGTTATTAAAAAAGTTTATTCTTGAATATAAAAAGCACGTTTAAGAAAAACTTATAGAATGAGACGCATTTCAAATAATTGATGAGGAAAAACTAAATGAGGGATAAACATTGTTTCCATTTCAACCAAGCTGTTGGTCAGAACATGAAGAACTTGAAGTTGTTTTGCTTTGTAAACCATCACTGTTAGATATTCCAGACGTAAAAACTGCTGAAGATGTTCAATGGAACGCTCCGGTTAACAAAATGAAGGCGCATGATGATTTTAATAAATTAAGGCAAACATTAGAAAGCGAAGGGATTGAAGTTATCGACTATTCAGAAATGCTTTCGGATAAAGAACGTCATTTAAGTGACCAGCTAATCAATCGCTTTTTCGTACGTGATTTAGCCTGTATGTTCGGAACAACCATGCTCCCCGGTGAGCCTGGGATTTCAATGAGGAGACCTGAGTATGTACAAGCACATCTTTTATTTGAAGAATGGTTTCCAGATACGTTTTCCATTTATGAAAATAATGATAGAAAAGCTCTAGAATTTGGTGATGTCCTAATCTTGAATAAAGACGCAATTCTTATAAACGTAGGCATGCGAACAAGTATGGAGAGTGTTGAGAAGATAAAGGATAAAGTTTTCAGAGCTGGCTTCTCTGAAATAGGTATTGTTGATTTGCCAAGGCGCTCGGATACGCTACATTTGGATATGAATTGTAATGTTGTAAATAAAGATCTGCTAATTTCTAAGAGTTACTTACGTTATTTTCCGGTTCATGTCATCTCTGAAAAGGAAACTCGCTTTGAAATGATAGAAAACTTTCTGAAAAGACATGGCTTCAATGTCTACTGGATAACAGATTATCAAACGATTCCTGATATCAACTTCTTGAATCTTAATCCTGAAACGCTGTTGATTAGCAAGCAGGCTAATAAAAATATGCTGAAGAAACATCCGAAGATAGCAAAGAAAAGGATAATAGAGGTTGAAGTAACAGAACTGGAAAAGTCGGGTGGTGGTATTCGCTGTATGACATTGCCACTTCGTCGAAATGCATAACACAAATTTAAAAGGAAGCGTGAAACAAGTTGGGATACAATAAGCAGAAAAAGGGACAATTGACATGGTGGCAGCTCTCTAATTGGGGTAGGGTGTACAATAGGAACAGGTTTTTTCTAGGTTCTAGTATTGCCATTCAAAAAGTGGACCTGCAGTATTAATTCTCTTTGTTTTAGCAGCGATAGGGACTTATATTGTCTATCAAGCCCTTGCCAAGATGTCTGTCGAACAGCCAGATAAGGGCTCTTTTCGCTCTTATTCAAAGATAGCGTTTGGAAGGTGGGCTGGCTTTAGTAACGGATGGGTGTATTTGTTTTCAGAAATGCTAATTATGGGAAGTCAACTGATGGCATTAGGGTTATTTACGCAATTTTGGTTTCCTAATGTACCTTTATGGATATTAATATCCATCTACTCCGTCCTAGGTTTATTGATCATTCTAACTGGAATGAACGGATTTGAAAAAGTTGAAAACCTATTCGGTGTTGTAAAAACTGCTGCAATTATTATGTTCATTATCGTTGCAGTCCTTATCCTATCCGGCATCATCGACAACCCAAATCAAAAGGATTTTACAAAGAAAATTATCATCCTTTTTTTCTGGTGGAGTCAAAGGGTTATGGATTGGTTTACTTTATGCATTTTATGCATTTGGGGAATTGAGATTATGGGTTTGTTAGTTGTCGATATGAAAGATCCTAAAGAGGCACCAAAGTCAGGGAAGGTAATGATCATCGTTCTAACGATCATCTACCTATTATCGATCGGTTTAGTGTTGGCTTTATTTTCTTGGGAAAAGATAAATACAGATGAGAGCCCTTTTATTACAGCGTTGGAGGGTATTCAATTACCGTTTGTATCCGATATATTAAACGGTATCCTTATTATCGCTGGGTTTTCTACGATGGTTGCGGCTTTATATGCTGTCATTACGATATTAATCTCACTCGCAGAGGACCGTGATGCCCCTGCATTTTTGCTAAAAATGGAAGATTAAAGATTCCATTACCAGCGTTCTTATTTACAGCGAGCGGCCTAGCTGCTTCTGTAATTGTTGCCCTTTTAGTACCTGAAAAAATCTTTGAGTATTTTACAACAGCAGCAGGCTTAATGCTTCTTTATAATTGGTTGTTTATTTTATTTACGTATACAAAGCTCATGGAAATAAATAGGTGGGATCGTATAAAAACAGGAATTGGGGTTTTGCTTATTTTAGTAACAATAACTGGTTCAATAGGTGAAAAATCAAGCAGACTTGGTTTGTATGCAAGCCTGTTGTTTTTAATGATAATTGCCATTACGGCTTTCTTCATGAGAAAAAATGGAAGAAAGAAGAGGATCGCTTATTTGAGAAAACTTGAAAATACGTTTTTCATCCGTACAAATGGACATTTGGAAGGACTCGTATCGTCATCACTTAAAAATACTGTTTCCATTCAAGATTATCCTCTTGACCATACCACTTTAGATCAGGGTGTCCTGGCATATTGTCATATTTCACTAAACGGTTTCTGATGGCATTTTTCATTTTACGCCCAAATGGTGAAGCATCGTTCATTTCTTTAAACACCCACCGTGGTTGAAATGCCATTAATAAACATGGGAAATGGCGACTTTTACGTATTTCATGAGCAGGAGTTGCGCAAAACGCAAAGTAAGCCTCACCATTAAAGCAGAACTCCCATTTATGGTGGGATGGGTCAGTTGGTATGTCTTCAGGCCAATCCTTTTCATCAAATGTAGTTACATTGTTTATAGTTGTCCAAAAAAGGTCACGATAGTCCTCAATACCATAGTTCTCAATCATATCTCTAGGGGTTTCAAAAAACACAATTAACGATGCATATTTCCCAGTATCTTGTGAACATTTCCCATAATTCTTTAATGTATCTGCCAGCTCTTTCGCTGATTTCGTTAAACGTGGATCTCCTACAAAACTAAACCGAAGATTGTTCGTTAAAAAACCTTGTCTTGCAGGAACACACGGATAAGTATTCTCATGATCTGCAATTGTAGAAGCGAAAGAGTGATAAGCTGATTGCTTCCACATAGGTAGTGTAGCTACGTGTTCATCTAACCATACTTTTTGAAATAGTTCTCCCATTTGAGATACCTCCTTCTTATACTGTTACGTTATTAAAGGAGGTTCAAATAGGTGAATGTCCATATATTAGGTGTAAAAATAAGCAGAAATGCTTGGTATCCAAAATAGCCGCCAAATCCAATTAAGCAAACGCCAGCGCTTACTGTAATTACTTGTAATCCTCTTGATTTCATGAACCGACGAAAACTTGATGACACAGTTGCCATAAATAGATCCCAAAGTAAAATCCTAAGAATATTCCACTGCTATAAATAAGAAGCTGTGTGTTCGTATACAAATCATTTGTTTTAGCTAATACGGATCCATAGATTCCTAACCAGAACAGGATATTTAACGGGTTAGAGACTGCCAAGAATAATCCGCAACGAAACGATTTGCCAGTGGATGCATTACTGGGAGATGTTGCTTTTATTTCATGTTTAGCAGAATGAATACTCTCTATACCCGTGTAAATTAAAATGAAGCTTCCAAATAGCCATAGAAACGACTTCATAAACGGTGTTGTTAAGAACTGGGCGATCCCAAAGTAAATTAGAATCATAAAGAGCGCATCTCCTACCATCGCCCCGAATCCAACAAGCCACGAATGTAGAAAGCCATGATGAATACCTTTGTTTAATTGGGCTGCGCTAATTGGCCCAACTGGTGCGGATAATGACAATCCTAGTAAAATGTAGCTTATATATGTGCTCAAGCTATTGCCTCCTTAATACATCGTAGGTAGGTTAACTGACTGCAAGCCCCTACTGTAGAAGTTCCATTTTATGAATACTTGTACTAATGTATGCTGGTTATAAATGTACATACGACAATCTTTTAAAATACTGATGTTTTACTTTGAGTAGTGAAGTATAGGAACGAAAGAGGAAGAAATTCAAAAACCCTGTGATAAATACATTCATAAATTTTCATAATCTGAAGAAAACAATGGTTTACAAGGGCGCTTCCTGAGGAAAATAATTTCGAATCTCACTGGCACTTTAGTGATGATGTGCTTACAGAGTTGAAAGAAAGTAGGTAGTGGAATTAATCTAAGATCAGGGTAAATTAATTATGGTTAAGCTGTTATACTAGTAAAGATGTAGTAAATCAATGAAAGGAAATGTAGATGGCCGCAAATAGAATTTTAAAATAACGTAACTACTCAGCCCCCTATAATTTCTTGAAAAATTCGCCTTGTCTCCGAATCATTTCACCTTACAGTATGTTCGCGAAAAACGCGGAACAGAGGCCATAAACGACATCAACCTATTGCCGAAATTTCATGGCTTCGCTGTTCATCACTGCTAGTCTTCATACATTGTTTATGAAAAATGTGAACATGCCGTATGTAATGCCCATTTACTTCGCCACATAAAGGTCGTTTATGAACAAACCAAACAACATGAACTCAGGATATGATTGAAATTCTTCTCTTGGCCAAGCGTCAGAGAGAATATCAAGAGGATCCCCGAATCCCATGGTGATCGCTAGGATGGAAAATACGTATATGGACATTTTGGAAATAGGATATATCGAAATTGCCATTGCAGCTAATCATAACGCAAAAAGTGATTAAATTGGCTTTCAAAGCGTCAAGATTCAGAGCTGTTATTTGTGGAAAATTCCAATGTTCCTTTTAATCATAACTTGGCCGAATGCGATTTGCGAAATGGGTGCAAGCTAAATTAGATCCATTATAAGTCAAACGAGTCAGTCGATGATTAGAGAAGGTCTCATGCTGGGAAATTAAGCGTCAGTTATATAAATGAATATAGAGTATGGAAGGTTCATATTTTGGGTAGTTCGTTTGCTTCTATTGGTTTTTATTGTAAGGATACATTATTGAGAAAGTAGAAAAGGGTGATTTAATTGGGTATGAAAAAAAGTACATCTATATAAGTATCGTAGCTATTACGGTGTTATTAATTAGTATTAATTATTTTGATCCGGGTCAGTTTATTGATGTGATATGGCCGTTATTATTAGTGCCAGCTATATTGCTAGTCCACAAGCATCCTTATTGGACAGTAGCTATTTTCTTTGGAATTTTCGCGAGTACATTGAAGTTAAGCACTCTATTATATATATATGATTTTAATCTTTCATATGTAGTAAATGTGGAAAAGATTGTTGGATTCTTCGTTAATTGGTCCATATTGCTTACTCTAACATACATAAGCATTAAGCGTTCACAGGCAAAAAAGAATTACAGCAATTAAAGGAAGAGTTGGTTGAACAAAACACTTTCTTTGAAACGATATTGAACAATATGGAGGATGTTGTAATATCATGCGATGCTGACGGTAAAATAAATTATATAAATGATGTAGCTAGCCATCTTGAGCATCTGATAGGTGCATCAATAGAACAATGGAACCAACATTATACTTTTTATGCTAAAGACGAAAAGACAATACTTGAACTTACAGAACTGCCACTGTATTTAGCTTTAAAAGGCCAAGTGCTTAAACAACACGAGATATGGATTGAGGTTAAAGAAAATGGAATGAAGGAGAATATCGTTATTAATGGTAGACCAATTATTAATAGTGATGGGAAATCTCTGGTGCTGTTATAGTGTTTCATAATATGACCGAACGGAAACTGATTGAGCAGGAAGTTATTCGTACAAAAGAGCAATATGAATCCCTTTTCCAATATAACTTTGACGCTGTTTATTCCATGGATTTAGACGGAAACTTTATTACTGCAAATCCTGCTTGTGAACAGTTAACCGGTTATTCTATAGAAGAAATAAATACATTGTCTTTCCACTCATTTATTTTGGTGGAAGACTTGCAAAAAACGATGAAGCATTTTGAAGAGGCGAAAAGAGGTAAAGCTCAAAACTATGAAGTTGCGATCATGAATAAAAGTGGAGAGAGAGTCATCCTCAATGTTTCGAATGTACCTATGATTGTCCGTGGAGAAGTGATAGGGGTATTCGGTATAGCTAAAGATATTACGCAACAGAAGAACCACGAAGAAGAAATTGAATACATGGCTTATTATGATCAACTTTCTAGTTTGCCAAATCGGAGATTATTTAGAGACCGTACTCTGCAAGCTTGGAAACATTCAAGAAAAGTGAAATGTACCATGGCTGTGATGTTTCTCGATTTAGATGGATTTAAATTAGTAAATGATACGTTAGGTCATCATGTAGGCGACCAATTATTAAAAGAGGTTGCCATTCGATTTACTTCTTGTTTGGATAGCGATCATTCATTAGCTAGGATGGGAGGGGATGAATTTACTATTCTGTTACCGGAAATAAAGCAAAAGAAGATGTAGAAAACATGGCTGATAAGTTAACAAACGCCTTAAAGGAACCGTTTGTTTTTGAGGAATTGCCATTCTATTTATCAGTTAGTATAGGGATAGCTTATTTTGATGGTAGTGAGGCTATTTCTCACGATACACTGATTAAACAAGCAGATACGGCGATGTATTATATTAAAGAAAATGGGAAAGACGGCTATAGTGTATATACTGATGAAATGGATACTAAGTCGTTACGAAAGGTTATGTTAGAAAATGATCTTCGTAAAGCATTGATCAATGAAGAATTTATTTTAGAATATCAACCTATTGTTGAAGTTCATTCAGGTAAGATTGTCGCAATGGAGTCGTTGATCCGATGGAATCATCCAGAAATGGGGCGTATTGCCCCGAGTGAATTTATAAGCTTGGCAGAAAAATCAAGATTAATACTTTCCTTAGGAGAATGGATATTAAGAGAGGCATGTGCGCAATGCAAGTATTGGCAGGAGAAAGGATTACCTTTGTTAAGGTCACTGTGAATATTTCGGTCGTCCAATTGCGGCAAAGGGACAAGTTTCTCACAGCGGTTACTACTATTCTTAACGAAACAGGACTTGATCCTCAGTGGCTTGTTTTCGAGATTACTGAAACTATTTTGATAGAAACTGAAGATAGTGCTATCTTCACTTTAAAACAATTAAGCGATATAGGAATTAATATTGCCATTGATGATTTCGGTACTGGTTATACCTCCATGAGCCATATGAAATCTTTTTCCGTTAATACAATTAAAATAGATCGGGCTTTTATTAGCGATCTCCACTTAGATAATACGAGTGTGGCGATTGTAAAGTCTATTATTACGTTGGCAGAACACTTGCAATTAAATACCATTGCTGAAGGTGTTGAAAACCAAGAACAATTACAAGCTGTATTTAATGAGAAATGTAAGGAAGTGCAGGGCTATTATTATAGCCCTTCCGTTCTACCCAAACAAATGGAACGATTCTTAATCGAAAGTAAAACCATGAGTTTTAATCCGATAGTTAGAGCTGATGAAGTGTAGTGGGTGAAAACGTGCCAGTGCAAGAAATAACTGTGATTGTTTATCAATCCCCTTATCCCATTTCCGATATTTAAAAATAGTTTTTCAGTTAAATTAGAGTGGGTTAGTGTGTCACGCCTTAGAATAACGGGTTGCATAGATGTAGTACTTTCCATGTATTCCACAGGAAATTTTTCTGGATTAAAAGTGCTAAGTAATCAACTCCCATCGATTTGTAAATTTAAAATATTGAATTATTAAGGCCTACATGAAGAATGGCGGTAAAAAGCTAGTTGACATCATATCGTTTTCCTGTAATAATAATCAATAATTAAATACTGGTACCTTTAATTCAGTCCCGTGAGGCTGACAAGGACAGCGGAAATAATGATTATTGCTTTGGTAGCCTATGCATGTAGGTGTACCATGGTTCATTGTATAAAAAGCTTCTTGTCAGAAATGGCAAGAAGCTTTTTATTCCTAATTTCCTACAATTATCGAAGCTTTCTTCGGTACCAGTTTCTTAATAACTAACTTATTGGGGAATTGGTATGTCAAAAGTGGATAAAGAATTTTCGTTACAGGCAGTACCTCAGGAGAATAGAAATGGTTTTTGGAAAATTCTTGCGGTGATGCTCTCACTGAGCTTTTTCTCGGCGAGCATGTGGTCTGGAGGAACATTAGGAACAGGGTTGTCGTTTATACAGTTCATTTGGATTGTGTTAGCAGGTAATCTTATACTTGGGCTTTATACAGGTTCATTAGCTTATATCGCAGCAAAAACGGGGTTATCAACTCATTTGTTGGCTCGATATTCATTTGGTGAAAAAGGTTCTTATTTATCTTCGCTTTTACTCGCTTCAACTCAAGTCGGTTGGTTTGGTGTTGGACTTGCGATGTTTGCAGTTCCTGTTGCAAAGGCGACTGGAGCCAATGTTCATCTATTAATCGTGATCTTTGGTTTGTTGATGACTGTCTCGGCCATTTTTGGGATGAAGACTTTGACCATTTTAGGATTTATTGCTGTCCCAGCAATCGCAATTTTAGGTAGTTATTCGATGACTGACGCAGCTAATACAGTTGGAGGAGTTCAAGAATTATTTGCTTATGAACCGAAACAGGCACTTAGCGTTGCTTTAGCATTAACCATTTGTATTGGATCGTTTATTAGCGCTGGAACGCTTACACCCGACTTTGCCCGTTTTGCTAAGACATCACGTTCTGCTGTAACTGCTAATATGATTGCATTCTTTCTTGGTAATTCGCTCATGTTTTTATTTGGGGCAGTTGGAGCTATGGTTTACGGTAAAGCAGATATTTCGGATGTGATGTTTTTACAAGGGTTAATGATTCCAGCGATCATTGTTCTAGGATTAAATATTTGGACAACAAATGATAGTGCATTATATGCATCAGGACTAGGGTTTTCAAATATTACGAAATTACCAAAACATAAAGTTGTTGTTTTCAACGGAATTGTTGGAACAATGGCGGCGTTGTGGCTCTATAATAATTTTGTTGGATTCTTGACCATTTTAGGCTCTGCATTGCCATCAATAGGAGCTATTATATTAGTAGATTATTTCTTATTAAAGCGCGGTAAATATCAACCATTCGAAACAATGAAATTTAAAGCGATAAATTGGATCGCTATATTAGCATGGATAGGAGGAGTTAGTATTGCGAATTTTGCACCAGGTATTCCTCCAATTAATGCACTATTAGGGACTTCCATTATTTATGGTGTCGCGATGAAATATATCCCTCAGCAAGACGTATCATTAAGTAAACTAAATCAAAAGGGTGAGATAATCAGTGATCATTAAAAATGCAAAGCTCAGAGGAAAAGATGGCCATTGGCACTTATTTATACAAGATGGTAGAATTAGTAAAATTACGCAAATACTAGAGGAAATTGATGGAAGGGAAATCATAGATGTTGAAGGGTCTCTTGTGCTTCCACCTTTTATTGAGCCGCATATCCATTTAGATACAACCTTAACAGCAGGTGAACCTGAGTGGAATAAAAGTGGTACATTGTTTGAAGGAATACAAAGATGGGCACAAAGAAAAGAAACTTTAACGATAGAAGATGTAAAAGCAAGATCGAAAACTGCGTTAAAGTGGCAAATTGCTCAAGGGATTCAGCATGTCCGTACGCACGTAGATGTAACAGATCCAGAGTTAACAGCACTAAAAGCAATGCTTGAAGTAAAGGAAGAAATGGCTCCCTATGTAGACATTCAGCTTGTTGCGTTTCCCAAGAAGGAATCCTTTCATATCCTAATGGGGCAGAATTACTGGAAGAAGCTTTGAAAATGGGGGCAGATGTAGTAGGCGGCATTCCTCATTTTGAGTTTACAAGAGAATACGGAGTCGATTCATTAAAAATGTCCTTTGACCTTGCTGAAAAATATGATCGATTAGTTGATATTCATTGTGATGAAATTGATGATGAACAGTCTCGGTTTGTAGAAGTTGTAGCCGCGGAGGCTTATAAACGTGGATTTGGTACTCGTACAACAGCGAGCCATACAACGGCAATGGGCTCTTATAATGATGCATATACGTATAAATTATTCCGCTTATTAAAGCTTTCTTCCATTAATTTTGTATCAAATCCGCTTGTGAATATTCATCTTCAAGGAAGATTTGATACATATCCAAAACGAAGAGGATTGACGCGGGTAAAAGAGTTGCAGGAAGCGGGACTAAACATTTGCTTTGGACACGATGATATATTTGATCCGTGGTATCCATTAGGGACAGGGAACATGCTTCAAGTATTGCATATGGGAATCCATGCTTCACAATTGATGGGGTATGATCAAATTGTAAATTCAATAGATTTAATTACTAAGAATAGTGCTAAAACATTACAAGTTGAAGAAGATTATGGAATCGAAGAAGGTAAACCAGCTAACTTTATTGTCTTGTCTGCTGAAAATGAATATGAGGCAATTCGCAAGCAAGCGACAGTGAGATATTCCTTTAGAAATGGCCAGATTATTGCTGAAACAAGGCCAAGCGAAACAACAATTACTTTAGAACAATGTGAAGAAAAGATTAATTTTAATAGATAGATGGTATTTTAGGTACATCTCTTTGGTCCAAACGTTTCATTCATGTAGAAAACCTTTAAACTTTTGTTACCAGTTTAGAGGTTTTTTATAATGAAAGTAAAATACGTAATAAAAAACTACTCATTTAGATACGTTACAGAGAATCGTACGATAAGTAAATCAGTTTTTATTCCATAATAGTAAAGTCCTAAACGATCACAGAATAATTTAGCGTATTCAGGTTATTATAATACAGCTATTGTTGTTATTTTAACCAGTATGTAAATAGCAACAATAACCATATATCTATAATAGCTAAGTGATAACGGAGGGAATAACATGGTTAAAGACTCGGAAGCACATAAAGAAGAAAGAAATAATGTCGCTAAGCGGCCACCTGCACAACAAAAGAAAAAGGGTAGATCCAATGCCCGTGGAGGAAGAAATTAAAGGGACCAAGAATGAAAGCATACACTCACGAAGTTTGAAATATTAACGTTTGTGGGTGTTTTTATTGTAATTGATTCATTAAGAAGCCAATAAAAAAATGGGGACAGCAATCCCCATTTTTATCGTTTATTTAACAAAGGGCGTTCCTGTAAGTATAGAGCTACATCTGGACAGCTTCCTTGAACAGTATTCTAAGCTTCCATTTATAAAATTATCAAGGAGTAATAAATATTTTATAGTTGGATCATAATAACTTTGATTTGCATAGAAGGAGTTGATTGTAATTGGAAATCGAAGCTGAAACTCTACGGAAGCTGCACTTATCAAATATAAAGAAGGGCTTACTATTTTTAGTGAAAAATGCCCGAATTTGTAAGGCAGTTTAATGATTTTACTGAAGAATGCTTTAAAGAAGGAAAATTAACTCAAAAACAAAAGCAGTTAATCGCATTAGGAATTAGTATCCATGCTCAAGATGAGTATTGTATCATCTACCATACGAAAGGATGCCTTGATCAGGGATGCTCTGAGGAAGAAATTCTTGAAGTTGTAGGTGTGACCGCAGCCCTTGGTGGTGGAGCATCCGTTAGTCAAGGTGTTACTCTTGTCCAGGAGTGTATTCATGAGATGAAGTAGAAATAGGAGCCTAGTCACTCTCTACATTTTGTCGAATCGTTCGACATTATGCGGGAAGTGACAGGCACCGCTTCAAAGTGGTAGCAATTGCACTTTATCTCTCGTCTTCAAATCATCAATCATGGCGATCCAACGTGCCGGTTTGTTGGATAGGACGGAATAATAATCTGTGAGGAAATCAACGACCAAACTCGCTTCAATTTCCGTGACAGAATCGTCGGTTGGCATAAAGCAGAAATCCAGCCCTTCAATCGCTTCTCCGTCATTTTTCCAAGAAGGATGGACATACGGGAAATCGAGGCGTTTATAGCCAAGATGAGATAGAACTTCGCGGCGTACATACGGGTTCATCGCCATCACACCGCCGAATGCGAAATCCTCACGTTCGTACGGATCATAAATTTCCGCAAACATGCCGTACAGCACTTTCCCATTATCTTTAGCAAGTCTCTCCAGATCTATACCACGATTCACTGCCAAAAACGGCCTACTCCTAGGTTTGGCTCTCCAATGATTGTAAAATCGGTCATCGCGATATTCCATGCGGGATAATAGCGATATTCAGTTGCTCCTACCACTTCTCCTTCATCGACTGCAACGAACACTCGAATGCTCGGATCTTCCAACGGTTCTTTCCACAAATCAAATTCCAGCACTTCCTCAGGCGGAAAAACCTTGCCTAATAATGCATGCATTTTTGCAAATAACGGGTCTTCAATCGTTGTAATACGAATATAGTCCATATTTCTCCTCCTTATCTGAGAAATGGATTTTTCCATTCCATTAATAAAGCATAGTTGCGTGATTCTTCATCATCCAAGTAATTTTCAATGAGCGCAAGCGGCATTCGACCACAACGCAGTAAAAGGTTACGACAGGATCAACTACTTCGCCATTAACAACCGCCTGGGCATATTGTTCAGCAGTCATCCGATCTGCGTAGCGATGATACCCTGGCATGCGCCCCGCCAACTAAGCGTTCGAGTTTCAGTGCAACGACTGTTTGGTACATCGCCTGCATCATCTGTTGGCCTAGTTTTAATTTCCGGTAACGAGGGCTAATGCAAATGTCGACAACATAAAGCGTATTTCCGTTCGGATCGTGATTGCGGATATATCCATTGTCTGTCATCTCTTCCCACGTATGCCTTGGATTATTCGGGTCAAACTGTACACAAAGACCTGTCATCGAACCAACGATTTCTCCATCGATCTCCACACAGATCGCCCCTTCCGGAAAAAGGGAAACATGGTTTTGAATCTGCCTTTCATTCCACCAAAGCTCGGAAGGAAAAGGGGAGGAAAGCATTCCGCCTGCAGTCGGATCATCCCTTCGAAGTCGTCAGCGGTATAATTACGAATAATGGCTGGAATGGGCTTGCCGGCATCGAATGCAAATTGCTCCTTACGATAAGCCATCTTTTTCTCCACTTTCCCAATCGACATACAAATCAGTTCTGCGATCACGCCATGTCGTGACAGACCCTTTTCCCGCACTTCGTATAATAAAGACAAGTCCAAATCAGCCGTTACAAGCATATCATGGTTGAGTTCACCTTCTGCTAGCAAGCCTTTTGGTGGAAACGGGATATCATTAGGTGAAATAATCGCGGCTTGCCCAAAATTTGCCCGCATCAAATCAACGGAAATCGAACCGACCGTTCCCGTTAACACGACATACACTTGGTTTTCAATGGCTCTTGCATGACTTGTATAACGTACGCGATGAAAGCCATGCCGATCATCCGTACAAGACGGGCAAAAAATAACATCGGCACCTTTGCTTTTGCCATCCGGACAATTTCTGGAAATTCGATATCATAGCACGTCAATATGGCGATACGACCTTTCGCTGTGTCGAAAACCCGCAACCCTTCGCCAGCTGCCATATTCCATCCTTCGATTTCAAAAGGTGTAATATGCAATTTCGCTTGCTCCTCCATTTTCCCATCTGGATAAAAAGATGAGCCATGTTATACAAACTGCCACCACGCTCGATAATATGCGTTCCACCGATGATATGCATATTCGATTCTTTAGCTAATTTTGTAAACAATTGTTTATACTGCTCTGTAAATGCCGGCAGCGCAGTAATATCCAGAGCTTCACCTTGTCCATTGCCAATCGACATGAGCTGTGTCGTAAATAGCTCTGGAAACAACACAAAGTCCGATTCATATTCTTGAGCAGTTCGAACATAATGCTCACATTGTTTTGCAAAATCGTCAAAGGAACGGATATCATGCATATGATATTGAATAGCAGAGACACGAAGTTTCAAAGATTCACTCCTCCTAATCACAATATTTTTACAATTATCATAACTTGAACGTAACGTTTTGTCATGCTTTATTTTACATGCCTAAATAATTAGGGAATACATGAATAGATTTAGGTGACTAGCACATAGCATTGCCGATATTTAGCTGCCTTTTGCGAGTGTGCTTTTCCAAAAACGGGCGATGTTAAAGTAACAAGACGAAAGGTAGCTCTTCTTCATCTCAAAACGTAATCGTATTTATCGTTCCCCTTTAAACATATAAATAAAGATTTTAGCCATGAAGCTAAAAGTCGACATATAAAATAAGAATTATCTAAAGAGAAAAATTATTCGACATCATTTATTAAGGATGGTAATATAGGTAAAAAGAACCAGTACAAATTACCTGATTAAAGGTGGCAATAGATTAAAGTGAATAATATACAAAATGATAAAGGCGAATACATTTTGCTAAAAGATGTTTATAAGGGAGGTACGTTATTACTAAAAGCGGAAGTGCATTGACAAAGAAGTTATTTCAAAGTTAGAGAATTGGGAGACAAGCGGTATTGAAGTTGCTAAATCCACTGATAATAACGCGTCGAATAACTACTCATCAAATAATACTATGCCAAATATATTGGACTTAAAAAGTGAGTTTTTTAACAACTTGGTTAACATAGGTCATGAATATCGTTATGGCGATGCTCTTCATAAACCAGAGAACTATCATTGGTTAGAGGGATTATTTATTAAGATCATGTCTAATAAAACAATTTACAAATTAATGAAGGAGCTTGAAAGTTGGGATTATAATACTTACCAGCATTCACTCGACACTTTCATTCTAGGTTCATTATATGCTAGAGCATTAAAAATAGATGATATTGAAAAATTTGCAATAGGATGCTTACTCCATGATATAGGTAAGTTAAAAATACCTAATGATATTTTAAATAAACCTTGTGAACTTAGTTTAAACGAGCGCGAGTTAGTAAAAAACATACGAGTTATGGCTATAATATTTTAAAGCATCATAATTTCTCTGAGGATATAGCTATGATGGCCAAATATCACCATGAACAATCTAATGGTAGTGGCTATCCAGAGGGACTTAAACATACTCAGATTAAAACAGAGATAAAAATATTAGGTATCGTAAATCGCTATTCATCATTAACGTTAAATCGTCCCTATCGTCAAGCATATGGTTCTACAATAGCACAGAAAGTTTTAATAAACGAATACAAATTAATAAGTAATCATTATTTTTATAATTTTTTAATATGTTAAATATTTATCCTCTAAACGCAATTGTAGAACTTTCCAATGGCATACATGCTAAAATTATTGGAGTGAATGACAAGATTCCTGTCCTACCTCTCCTGAAAAGTGTGAATGAATCTATTCAAATAAACATTCCACTTAATCGATCGATTAAAATAAGTAAAGTTATCACGTTTTAAAGTAAGTGCCTGTCACTTCCGCATTTCGAGGAGTGACGGCACGGTTCAATCAATTTTCAGTTCAGTATCTTCCGCGCCTTCCGTCCATTCAAGTTCAATTTCAAATTTTTGTTTTTCTTTTGTTTTTTCAACTTTTATTTCCAATTCAACGGTTGAGGAAGGCTTGATTTCAATGGTTTGTCCGTTATGTGTTAGCGTGAATGCCCCTTCTTCTTTTAGTTTTTTGCAATTGTTTCAAAATACGTAGCTGCATTCGTCAAAGATATCTTATCTTCGAAATCTACGAGTACTTCCTTTCTTCGATGTATTCCATTTGTCAAAGAACTCACCCCGTTTCATTATGCACTTTTATTGTAAACGATTTCTATAATAAAACATAACAATACATATGCGTTCAAACTCCAATGATTGAAAACTGAGGTTTAACCACGAGTCTATTAATGATACGATGGAACGAATACAAACACTGAAGTGAGGAGAGTTCTGTGTTCTTAGATAAACTGAGGAACAATGAAAATCAGTCTTTATTTATAGGAGAAGAAACAGCTTTTCGCTCGGCTGTTATCATTCCATTGGTACAAGTCGATGGAGAATGGCATATCCTTTTGAAGTACGATCATTTACGATGAGAAAACAGCCAGGTGATATTAGTTTTCCTGGGGGCGAATCGACTCCTCGGACCGGACACCATGGGAAGCAGCTTTACGAGAAACAAATGAAGAGTTAGGCGTCGACCCGAAAACGGTAACACTTGTACGGCAATTAAGCCCCTATATTGCATCCCCTTCATTTGTCATCTATCCATTTGTAGCAATGATTGATTACAGTCAAATTATCCATTGTTACAATAAAGCAGAGGTTGCGGAGGTATTTACAGTACCAGTCAAATGGCTATTAAGTTATGAACCTTATATGCATTTAGTTCCCGTAAAACCAATGCCAGAACCAGATTTCCCTTTGAGAAAATCGTGAATGGCGCCAATTATCAATGGAGGACTCGTGCAATTGAGGAATGGTTTTATGAGTATAACGAGTATACGATTTGGGGAATAACAGCTAGGATTTTAAAGCATTTTATAGAAATGATTAAATAAGCAATGCTTTTGTCTTGTAAATTTACTACCGTAGAGCGTCCTTTGTCGATTCATAGGCATAAGGGGCTCTCTTTTATTTTCTAGATTCGCTAACGACCGGGTTCGATGACATTTAATTGATCGAAATGGACAAAAATAATTACTACGTAGTCGATGTAGCTAAAATAATGAATATAAAATAATTTTAAAAAATGCATTGTATTAATATTCATGTTTAGTTATAATTATAAGTAAAGTTAAAGCAATTATAGGAGCGAGTGCTATGAAAAAAATATTATTATTATCGGTGCTGCTGGAAGAGATTTTCATAATTTTAATACATTTTATCGTAATAATGACTCATATAATGTTGTTGCGTTTACGGCAACGCAAATTCCGGATATCGATGGACGTAAATATCCAAGTGAATTAGCGGGTGAACTTTACCCAGAGGGGATTCCGATTTATTCGCAAGAACAATTGCCTGAGTTAATTCAAGAATTACAAGTGGATGAATGTGTTTTTGCATATAGTGATGTTAGTTATGAAGATGTCATGGGCGTAAGCGCGATCGTTAATGCTGCCGGTGCGAACTTTACATTGCTAGGGCCAAAGAGTACGATGTTAAAAAGCAATAAGCCAGTCATTTCGGTTTGTGCTGTGAGAACTGGAACGGGAAAAAGCCAAACGTCGAGAAAAATTATCGAGACGCTGTTGGAGCATAATTTAAAAGTCGTTGCAGTAAGACATCCAATGCCTTATGGGGATTTAAACGCACAGCGTGTTCAGCGTTTTGCAACAGTGGAAGATTTAAAGAAACATAATTGTACGATTGAAGAAATGGAAGAGTATGAGCCACATGTGGAACGTGGCAATATTATATATGCTGGCGTTGACTATGCCGACATTTTAGAAGCTGCTGAAAATGATCCTGATGGCTGTGACGTTATTTTATGGGATGGAGGAAATAATGATTTCTCTTTCTTCGAGCCTGATTTAGCTGTGACGGTTTTAGATCCGCATCGTCCAGGCCATGAGTTAAAATATTATCCTGGCGAAGTATGCTTGAGAACAACCGATGTGGCGATTATTAACAAAGTGGATAGTGCGGCAGAAGAAGCTGTTCAAATCGTAGAAAATAATATTAAGTTTGCAAGTCCGAACAGCACAATTATTAAAGCTGAATCAACGATCACAGTCGATCAGCCGGAAAGTATTGCTGGCAAGCGTGTGTTAGTCGTTGAAGATGGCCCAACGTTAACTCATGGAGAAATGAAACTTGGCGCAGGTATCGTAGCAGCTGAGCGTTTAGGTGCGAAGGAAATCGTTGATCCACGCCCATTTGCAGTAGGTACATTGAATGAAACGTTTAACAAATATCAACATATCGGAAACGTCCTTCCAGCGATGGGATACGGTGAACAACAATTGAAAGATCTTGAAGAAACGATTAACAAGGCTGATTGTGATGTAGTAATTATCGGTACGCCGATTGATTTAACACGCGTCATTTCAATTAATAAGCCATGTACAAGAGTACATTATGATTTGGACGAAATTAGCGATCCGAATTTGAGTGATGTTTTAAAAGACTTTATCCAAGAACATAAGCTATGTGATAAACAAGCAATGCAAGTTAAATAATGATCAAAAGACTAGCGACATCAGTTGCTAGTCTTTTAATATGTAGACGTCAAAGAAATATTATGAAGTAAATAAGGGAAGGTGGCAAGAGTTCCTGTAATAGAAAAACTCTTTTAGTTGGGGATTATTGACGTAAAAAGGTATCTGTCTATCGATGATTTTTTCAATTAAAAGAAGAGGGAGTTTTCTTCTCCTCTTTTACTGACATGATCTCGGCGGTAGCACCGTATTTTCTTCTAATCACTTTTCTAGCGTTGCCGGGGTTCTCGCTGTAACTTTCTTGATTTGCCTTTCCCCATTTCGTTCAATTTCTACAAGGAAGCATTTTGATCCGCACATCATATGAATCCCTCACTATTTGTTTTTATCTATTTCCTTTATTGTAATGTAACTCTCCTTTAATGGGAAATGTTTCACTGTCATAATATAGAGAGGAAAGGCTTAACTGCTAGGCTTTGGGGGCTCTTTTTGCAAAGAAGTGGGAATGCTGGATGGAAGGAAATGGCGCATGGAAAATGTTTAGAATGGAGAATAGATATGAACAAAATAAATGCTTACAAAATGATGACTTCTGAAATGCTTGAAGCGTTAAAAAACAAACGGAACTTATTGAAGATGCATTTTCAACAGATGTTACTTATGAAAAATGCGTGAAAACTACGTTATTGAAAGAAGGTTTTGGAATGAAGACGGTCCTAAGCCTGATCAAACCGTCGATTTAGAGGTGGAGGGGCCTTACGGTTCGATGGCTATTCGTATCCATTATCCCCAAAAAGGAGTGGTAAAGGCTCAATTGTTTATATCCACGGGGGTGGGTTCGTCGTTGGAAGTCTAGACACTCATAGTAGGATTATGCGCACGTTAATGGCAGAGACAGAGTCTGTTGTCGTTGGAATAGACTATCATTTAGCGCCTGAATATAAGTACCCTATGCAAGTAGAAGAGTGTGCCTTCCTAGTTGAGTGGCTACGGAGCCATGCGGAGAAATATGATATCGATCAAAATGATATTGCCCTTGCAGGAGATTCAGCGGGAGCAAATTTATGTTTAGCAACGGCCCTGTATTTAAGAGACAAAAGAGTGATGTATCTTATTTACGTTGCTTACTTCTTTATTATGGAACCTATGGACTCAAGGATTCTAAGTCAATGCGTTTGTTTGGCGGTGATTACGATGGATTAGACCGCGAAGATCTAAAGACATATATCAACATGTATGTTGGGGTCGAAAATAAAGAATTACGTTATTTCGATTGTTTTTCAAATGATTTAACTTACGGAATACCTCCTTGCTATATTGCCTATGGAGATTTGGATCCACTTCAAGATGATAGTCAATTATTATATGATATTTTATCTTACCATGATCAAAAAGCAGTATTAGAAAAATTTAAAGGTGTCATCCATGGATTTTTACATTATACGAGTACGGTGCCTGAAGCAAGAGATGCGATACGAAATGGAGCGAAATTTTATAGAGAGATTGTTTGAACATATGCCTGTCACCTACCATGGAACGAGTTTAGTCGTCGACATTTTATGTTTAGATTCAACATTCAAAAGCCGATTGGTTCTATTAAAACATCAGTCAGTTTTTTTCTTGTAGAATATTTTCGTTGTCCCCGCTAACTTTTCATCAAATGTTAGATAGCTGTTTCATTCAATAAAATCACACTATTTAAATCTATTAAAAATAGTTGTATAATTAGGAATAAATAGGATATGTATGTGGCTTGTTTTGTTTGATTAAGGACGTCTACATTCTATTTGGAAATTTTATTGCTAAGGGACGGTAAAAATGAGTAGCAGACAAACTAAATCAGATGTGATTTTAATTGGTGCCGGAGTCATGAGCGCGACTTTGGGATCGTTGCTGAAAGAGTTAGCACCAAATTGGAAAATAAAAGTGTTTGAGAAACTTGCAAAGGCGGGAGAAGAAAGCTCAAACGAGTGGAATAATGCGGGAACGGGTCATGCAGCTCTATGTGAGCTAAATTATACACCCGAAAAGTCAGATGGATCAATTGATATTAGCAAAGCAATCCAGATTAATGAACAGTTTCAGCTTTCAAGGCAGTTTTGGTCTTATCTTGTAAAGAGTAACCTGATTCGTAATCCTCAGGACTTTATTATGCCGATACCACATATGAGTTTTGTACAAGGGGAAAATAATGTAGCATTTTTGAAAAAACGGTTTGAAGCGCTTTCCAAAAATCCGCTGTTTGAAGGGATAGAGTTTTCAGATGACCCTGAGAAGCTGAAGGAATGGATTCCGCTTATGATGGAAGGGCGAACATCGAATGAACCGATAGCAGCAACAAAAATCGACTCTGGCACAGATGTTAATTTTGGTGCTTTAACACGCCTATTGTTCGACCAATTAGAGAGTGAAGGTGTCAATCTTCATTACAATTGTAATGTGAAAGATCTAAAACGTACGAGCGAAGGCTTATGGGAAGTGAAGGTGCAAAATATTGACAGCGGTAACATCGAAAGCCATATGGCAAAATTCATTTTTATCGGTGCCGGTGGTGGAAGTTTACCTTTATTACAAAAACAGGTATACCTGAAAGCAAACATATTGGAGGATTCCCAGTAAGTGGTTTATTTTTAGCGTGTAATAAGCAAGAGGTTGTCGAGCAACATCATGCAAAAGTATATGGGAAAGCGAAAGTTGGTGCTCCCCAATGTCTGTCCCACATCTCGATACCCGATACATCGACAATCAAAAATCATTACTGTTTGGACCGTTTGCGGGCTTCTCACCGAAGTTTTTAAAAGAAGGTTCCAATTTGGATCTTGCTCGTTCGATAAAACCGAATAATCTTGTTACGATGTTAGCGGCAGGTGCAAAAAATATGTCACTAACAAAATACTTGCTCGAACAGTTGATGTTATCAAAAGAACAACGCATTGAAGAGTTGCGAGAATTTATTCCAAATGCTAAAAGTGAAGATTGGGATATCGTTGTCGCAGGTCAACGTGTTCAAGTGATAAAAGATACGGAGGCTAGTGGTAGAGGAACACTGCAATTTGGTACCGAAGTCGTGAGTGCTGCTGATGGTTCGGTTGCCGCATTACTCGGAGCTTCTCCAGGCGCGTCTACGGCCGTTCACGTAATGCTTGAAGTAATCGAAAAATGCTTTCCGCAACATAAGAAACAATGGGAACCGAAACTAAAAGAAATGATTCCTTCTTATGGCTTCTCGCTAATGGAAAATGAAGAGCTTTTACACGAAATTCATACGTTCACAGCGCAGACGCTAGGTCTTAGCGAAAGCCTGCCGCTACAGGCTTCCCTAGATGAGATATGTCATGGTGAGAGGGAAGCGGTCCTTGTTTAAGTAAAGATAAACAAAAGAATATAAGATGAAATAAGCAATGATCCTAATCATGCTTATTTCATCTTTCATCAAAAAATGATTGATCTGATTTGTATATTTTCGTAAAATTTTATAGTACAAAAATCAAATGGCTTTCACTATTATACCGGTGTTTAAAAATTTGATGGATAATTTTGCTGAAGTTTATAAAACATAAGAGAGTATCAATTTGTTCAACGAGGAGTATACAGCTACCCCCTCAAGGTGAATGTGTCGTTTATAGTCGAACATGAAACAAATGCTTTTCTTATTATGAGGGACTCAGTTTGAAGATGAATAAGGGGAAGAAAGAATTGATATCAGTACGGAAAAGAAATTGGATTTTAGCTTTGCTTTTTTAGGTTGGGCTTTAGGGAATTTGGATCGTTATATAATAAATTATGCTGTATTGCACATTACAGAAGATTTGAATCTGAATGCATCATCAACAGGTTTATTGCTTAGTAGCTTTTTCGCAGGATATGCATTAATGCAGTTGCCTGGAGGATGGTTGGCTGATCGGTTTGGTGCTAGAAAAGTGCTTATCGCTTCAGTCATTTTGTGGTCGATTTTTACTGGATTAACGGGTGCGGCGTGGTCGATGCTCTCAATGGTTGTCATTCGTTTCTTGTTTGGAATTGGAGAAGGGGGATTTCAGCCTGCTAGCTCGAAAATCATTTCACAAGTATTTCCGCAAGAGAAACGGGCCCGGGCGATGTCGATTATGTTATCATCTGGTGGGATTATTGCACTTATTATCCCGATTTTATCCGTTGTATTGCTTACAACGATTGGTTGGCGCATCACTTTTGTCGTTATTGGGGCCGTTGGTGCCATTATTGCAGCGTTATATTGGTATTTTATTAAGCTTCCAAACAACGATGAGAATATAGTTACAGATAAATCCAGTGGGGGTCAAAAGGTTCCGTTTAAAATGTTGTTTAGGACACCGCTAATGTTAAACTTATTTATTGCGTATTTTTCCTTATATGCAGTGAACTGGGGTCTTGCTACATGGCTTCCTACTTATTTAGTTAATGTTCGCGGTTTAGATTTAGTTTCATTAGGATGGCTGCAGACGATTCCTGGAGTAGCGCAATTACTAGAATTTACTTAAGTGGATATTTAATCGACAAGTTATCAAAGGGAATGAAAGAATCGCAGGCACGATTGCTTGTGTTTGTATTTCTATATTATTGTACTTGATGTTTACTGCTTCGAGTGTGTCTTCTTTCATTGTTTATCAAACGATCATTATGTTAATTATTTCGTTCGTTATTATTCTTTTACCAGCAGTCATATTAAAAAACTTGCCATCTTCTGTAACTGGTTCTGCTATGGGGCTAGTGAATACAGGTGGGCAGCTTGCCGGTTTTGTCACACCTCTTGCGATCGGATTTATCGTTGATGCATTTAGCGGATCGTTTAATGCGGCCTTTTGGATGCTTATTATTTTTGCATGTATATGTGCAGTTTCTCTTATAACGATCAACTATGAAAAAGGGAATTACTTACTAAATAAGCGTGTTCTGTGGGAAGGAGAGGATTGAATTTTGAATATACAAGCGTTTATTTCTGATTATATTGAGAAACGAAGAGAAACGTTTATCCAGCTGAGCGATAAAATATGGGAAACACCAGAAATTTGCTTTGAAGAGTATCGGTCTGCGGAATATATATGTCAAGCGTTGGAAATGGAGGGCTTTCTCGTTGATAGGGATGTAGCTGGCCTTCAAACGGGATTTATCGGGAGCTTTGGCAGTGGGAAGCCTGTCGTGGCGATATTAGGTGAATTCGATGCTTTGCCGGGGTTAAGTCAGAAAAAGGGACTGACCGAAAACGAGAGCATTTCAGCCGGTGATCCTGGACATGGATGCGGACATAATTTACTCGGAACGGGTGCATTTGCTGCTGCCGTATCGATAAAAGAGTATATGGAGAAAACAGGGTTAAAAGGAACGGTGCGATATTACGGGTGTCCAGCTGAAGAGAGTGGTTCTGGAAAAGCCTACATGACCCGCGCTGGATTGTTTGATGATGTCGATTTCGCCCTTTCTTGGCATCCGGAAACGAAGCCTATGATTATGAACTTCAGTTCGCTTGCCAACTATGCGGTTCGATTTATTTTTACTGGAAAAAGTGCTCATGCGGCAGCTGCACCCCATTTAGGCCGCAGTGCTCTTGATGCGGTTGAGTTGATGAACGTTGGAGTAAATTACTTAAGGGAACATATGATACCTGAGGCAAGAATTCATTATGCAATCACGGATACGGGTGGTACTTCACCAAATGTTGTACAAGCACATGCAGAAGTCGTCTATTTAATCCGTGCACCGAAAAGAAGCAAGTCATGGATTTGTATAATAGAGTAAATGATATAGCGAAGGGTGCAGCCTTGATGACTGGGACAAATGTGGAAGTCATGTTTGAAGGGGCTGCTTCGGATTTAATTCCAAACAACACCCTTGCTATAGTCATGCACAAAAACTTATCAGTCATTGGCGTTCCTTCATATGATGAGGCTGATCAAAAGTATGCGAAGGAAATAAGAGATTCGCTATCCCTTGAAGATCGTGACGCTGCATTAGTAGGGCTGGGTAAACATACGGCTGAAAAGCTGAAAGAGAAACATATTGCTGATTGCATCGTTCCGCTTAGCGAGAGAAATCATGTTATCAGGTTCCACGGATGTCGGAGATGTTAGCTGGATTGTACCAACGATGCAATGTATGACAGCTTGTTGGGCGCTTGGAACTCCTTTCCATACGTGGCAGGTCGTTTCGCAAGGCGCAATGCCGATTGCACACAAAGGCATGCTACAAGCAGGAAAAGTAATTGCTTGTACGGCAATCGAGGTGATGGAAAATCCTGATATCCTCGCACAGGCGAAAGCAGAACTTGACGAACGACTTGATGGTGAAATGTATTTTTCTCTTATACCAAAAGAACAAGAACCGCCTCGAAAAGGTCAATAAAGAGATTAGAAAACAAAAACTGGTGTCCAATTGGAGCCAGTTTTTGTGCTTGAAGGATAAAATGGAGAAAGTGTGGGATATCTCGCGAAAATGAGCAGTTATTTTACAACCAAGCTAATACCTTTGTTTTAAAAATATTGTTAACCGTTTAAGTAAGATGTAGAAATTGAAAGGGCAATCAAAGGGAATTGTAAATAAACGGAAGAACATTGGATCTATCCTATAAATTTAATAAACTATTATAATGAAAAGCAACAATCAAACTTAATAATGATGATAAGAAATTTAAAAAACACATGAAATGGTGGAAGACTCAAGGAAAAGTATCCGAAATGTAAAAAGGCTGTCCAATAAGTTGTTTATGGACAGCCCTATTTACTAGTGTAATTTAAATCGGCTGAGTTGCTCTATTAATCGATGACTCATTTGTTCAAGTTGATTCGCTTGCTCCTGTACGTTTTGGAAAGAATGATGCTGTTCCTCAGCTGTTGCGGAAATTTCTTCTGTTCCCGCTGCTGTTTCTTCCGTCACTGCACTGATGTTTTGTACGGATGCGACAATGTGCGAACTCATCCCTCTTTTAGCATAAACAATTCTGTGAATCTCAACAACAAGTTTCTTAACAAACTAGAAAATAGCTTAGCTCCTGACGGGTAAAAATCTGTATTCAATCTCTAAATCCTTTGCAGTATTTGGTGCCTTAAGCGTATGAGAAATATAATCGATAATCACCCTTGAATCATTTAAGGTTAAGGGTCAATAATTCAGCTTATAGACGGTCACCTTCAATCCTATCCGCAAGTCGGGGCTCTTAAATCCGAAAATATTTCTTCACGTGAATATTTTTTAACGGAAAATTTCGCTTCCAGTTCAGCTTCTTTTAGCTTAAAAATATACTTCACTCTCGTATAATTTACGCTCATAGGCTTCAATACTCATAACGACCATGTCGCTATGACCATCCTTAGTAAATGAAATCTCTTCAATGTCTATCTAAGGCTTAGGAAATTATTTTTAGGTCGCCTTTTTCAATATTGGATATGCTTATTTTGTCTAAAGGTATTTATTTCGATAATATATTTAAGAGATTGGATGAACAGAAAGGAGCCGCAAAATTGAAGATAGGAAGAAACGATCCATGCCCTTGTGGTAGTGGGAAGAAGTACAAAAAGTGTTGTATTGAAAAGTTAGAAAGCAGTCGAAATAGCAATCATATTTGGACTTTAAAACAGGTCGAACAAATGGAAACGGACCATATTTTTAAGAAATTGAATAATTTTGGTGTTCCTGTAAGTGAAGAAACATTTATTTCTGAAATCAAAGACTTTTCATCGGCAGAAGAAATGATGCAAGAATGGGAGGAAGCTATCAGCTAGATATTAAAAATCGACTCATTGATTTTACTTTTTTGCTATAAGGGTCTTAGCCCAACGATTGGTGCCCAGTCATATATTACTCGAGAGTATAGACGGTTGGATCTGGGAAGGTTATGATGCTGAGCGGATTTACAGTAAACGTGCTGCAAATATATGGTGGAAAGCATGGAGCTATTTACAAATATGGATCCGTGATAAAAACATTACCTCAATTGATGAATTGGACAGGGGCACAAGGGGAATAATAAATCATTATTTCTCAAATTGGGTCCAAGACTTTGATATGGCATTAACGAATGCAGGTAATCATAATAAACAATTCAACCAAATGAGATTAACTTATGCAGAAGAATTTCTTAAACTATTCCCGAATTCAAAGTATTCCTTAATTAGGATAATGGTTACTGCAAAAGGTGAATCTTTATTTTATTTAGGGAAATGGAAGAGGCAGATAAGGTTTTTCAAGATTTTATAAAAGAAAATCCAGATAACCCTTGGCCCTATATTCACTGGGGGATTTGTATAACCCAGAAATGAGGTCAAAAGTAGCAAACAAAGAAAAATCAATAAGGCTATATAAGGAAGCAATAAAGATTGCAAATGATGAATATGATCGCGAAGTGGCGGAAGAGCGATTAAATGAATTGGTGCCGTTTTAAGCAGTATTTTTACTGGTAAGAGTTTACTCCTAAGCACTTAAGGAAACTAAAAGCACTTAAAACGATTGGGGAAATTTCTGAAAGATGCTAAAGTAATGTTTTCGGCAATGATAAGTTATACTATAAATAATCAGGACAAGACATGGCGATTAAGATATTCATTGTCCTGATTATTTTTTCAGTTTGGAGTGCTTGTTCCAAGAAGAGAAGCGAACTTTATTGAATCATCTAAGTGGCAATACCTTTTTTTGTGTTTTTTGCTTTTGTTTTCGTTGATAAAATTTTAACGCATTAAAGGAAGCTTTTTCTACACTTAAGGAATAGGCATTGTTGAAACAGACATCACTTGAATCATACTTGCTGGAATTAGCACCTTTTCACTTGATTTTTAAGGGTGGTTGCCGCTTCAGGATCATCGGACCAGATTCGTCCCTGACTCTTGATAAGGAATAATACGTCTAGCATATACAGATTCACTTTCTCCTCATAATAAAACTCAAATGTCTTCCCGTTTGTTTGTCTTGCCTATAAGAAAATCCGTTTGGATCGAGATACGTACATGTCCGGTCAATCGAAATTTGTTCGGATCGGATACCTGCTAATTGACATTGCCTTTTCACAGTCAGTTGGTTGTCGATATGGTATTTCTTTGTTTGTGCATTGTAGTACATAAAATCGTCAGCATAGCCGAGCTTTTTGAATTTAACATACACATCTTCATCGACTTCAAACTTCTCTTGGCTTAGTGCCGCACCAATTTGAACATGAACATCGCTTAGTCGAACATGTTCAACTCTTTTTAAATGATCGAATAATTTAAGCGTAATCTCTTTCACCGTGCCTTGCCAGCCGGAATGAATGACGCCAATTAGACCGTCGATTTCATTGTAAAAAATGATAGGAACACAGTCAGCGCTAAAGCTGCATAAGAGCAGATTTGGTTCATACGTATAGAGTGCATCTGTATTTGGAATGGCAGTATTCTGTTGCTTCGCGCCACGCCCACTGTCAGCAACCGTTATCCGCTGGAAATTAGCGCTATGTGTTTGATTGGCACAGACGAATGCATCTAGTCCACAATTCAAGATAGCAGCTAGGTTTTTGCGATTTTCCACGACATGACTTGGGTTTTGGCAGACGTGAAGGGCCATATTGTTATTTTCAAGCTTGGCCTCATTTTTCATCGTCATGCCCGCGATAAATTGTTTATTATTTACATATAGTCTCATAATGATCACCTTCTTCTAATATATCGCAATCGTCTCGCGAGTGTATAGGCTACGGGGTAAAAAGTGAGTTTTTATCGTTAAGTGATTGTTAATATAATGAACGGAGGATACTATAAAAAATGAATCATTGAAAAGGCGAGGTAGATGAAAATGGAAACAGGATGGAATTTTGATCATAGTTATGCCCGCTTGCCGGAGTTGTTTTTCTCATATACGCACCCAACGCATGTCAATAAGCCAGAGTTAGTGATTGTCAATAAGGATGTAGCGGCTTCCTAGGGTTAGACGTTAAGGCGCTACAAAGTGAACAGGGAGTAGCGGTGCTTGCTGGCAATCGGATTCCAGAAGGTGCTTTACCGCTTGCACAAGCATATGCTGGGCATCAGTTCGGTCATTTTACGATGTTAGGGGACGGTCGAGCGGTGCTGCTTGGTGAGCAAATTACCCTGACGGAAAGCGGGTGGATATTCAGCTAAAGGGAGCGGGGCGAACGCCATATTCGCGTGGCGGTGATGGTCGAGCGGCGCTAGGACCGATGTTGCGTGAATACATCATTAGTGAAGCGATGCATGCGCTGAATATTCCTACGACCCGAAGTCTTGCTGTTGTAACGACAGGTGAGGGAATTATCCGCGAATCGGTCTTACCTGGCGCGATTTTAACCCGGGTGGCCGCCAGCCATATACGTGTCGGTACGTTTCAATATGTCGCCAAATGGGGAACAGAGGAAGATTTACGAACCTTGGCAGATTATACATTGGAGCGCCATTTTCCTGAAGTTGAAACAGGTGAAAATAAGTATCTTGCATTGCTTCAGGAAGTGATTAAGCGCCAGGCGGAGCTGATTGCGAAGTGGCAGCTTGTTGGTTTCATTCATGGGGTGATGAACACCGATAATATGGCGGTTAGTGGAGAAACGATTGATTATGGTCCATGTGCATTTATGGATGTTTACGATCCGGCGACCGTTTTTAGCTCGATTGACCGTCAAGGCCGCTATGCGTATGGCAACCAGCCGATGATTGGCGGCTGGAATCTTGCACGTTTTGCTGAAACATTATTACCGTTGTTGAATGAAAATATTGAAAAGGCGATTGAAATAGCTCAGGAAGAAATTACAAATTACAATGCTTTGTATCACGCTCATTGGTATGCGGGAATGCGGGCGAAACTGGGTTTGTTCAATAAAGAAGCGGAAGATGAAGATCTCATTGATGATCTTCTTAAAATAATGGAGAATGATAAAGCAGATTATACGAATACGTTCCGGGCATTAACATTAAACCAGTTAGAAGGTGCGAATCTGTTCACAATTCCTGAGTTTGTGGAGTGGCATAAGCGCTGGCAAGCAAGACGTGAAAAGCAGCAATCAGAGGCAGCTTCTAATCAATTGATGAGAAATAGCAACCCTGCTGTCATCCCGCGGAACCATCAAGTAGAAGAGGCCTTGGAAGCAGCAGTGGAGCAAGGCGATTATAGCGTACTCGAGCGTCTTTTAAACGTGCTTGAAAAACCATTTGTCTACTCGGCTGATCAAGAAAAGTACACAACAGTACCTCAGTCAACGACACCTTATCGTACCTACTGTGGTACATAAGGAATTTACGGAAATATAAAAGAGTAACAGTGTTTGATTGTAGCTGCACTGTTACTCTTCGTTTATGTTACAGACTTTCTTTAGCACCTATGATCATTTGTTCAATCATCTTGCTCGCATTTTCAGCTGCAATTTTACAAAATCCTCATATTTTACCTCAGCCTCGCCGCTAGCATCGTCTGAGATCGAGCGAATAATAACAAATGGTACATCATTCAAGTAGGCGACATGAGCAATCGCTGCGCCTTCCATTTCTACTGCATGTGGAGAAAATGTTTGATAAATCCAATCCTTCTTTTCTGCACTTGCAATAAACTGGTCACCGCTCGCAATTGTTCCTTTGACTACTTTGATATCTTCAGATAATCCCTCAGTTGAAGTCTGTGCAAGTTCAATTAACTTTTCATCCGCTGTAAAATTGCTTACATCCATTCTAGCGATAACACCAGGGTCTTTTCCAAATACAGTAACGTCAACATCGTGTTGGACAGCGTCTGTAGAAATGACAATATCACCTACGGTTACATCAGGGCTAAGGCCACCGGCAACACCCGAATTAATTAAATAGTCAACACCAAAATGATCAACTAGCACTTGCGCACATGCAGCTGCATTCACTTTTCCGACTCCTGATCGAACTAAGACAATGTTCTCGCCATCTAATGTTCCTTTATAAAAATCCATTCCTGCGATCGTTTTAGTCTCTTCAATTTCCATTTTTCACGAAGGATTTCAACTTCTTCCTCCATTGCCCCAATAATACCGATTACTCGTGCTTCCGATTGGTCTGTTTGAGATGTGTTTGTTTTTTCTTCTTGTTGTTCATTCGACTCTTTTTGGTTAGCAGAACAACCAATTAACATGAAAGCCGCGACCATAAGAACTGCAAATAATTTGAGGGTAAATTTGTTTTTCATAGCTGTAAATTCCTCCTGTATTATGTAGAATACGAACATTGGTAATGATGGTCATATAAAATGTTCGACTTCGCTTGATTAGTATACAACAGCAGTTAGATGTATGCAATAAGATTTCGAATAAAAATTTCCTGTGAATTTGAAAAAGGATTTTTGCTTGATGCGCAGTAACGAAAGAGGAATACGATTTGCGCAATAAGGAGGTTGTTATTTCTTGAGTATTCATGAAAAGAAATTACGTCTAAAGTTTTCGGGGAGCCGTCTTTAATTTTTTGTAAAGTAAGGTGAAATAGTATGATTACTTGGTTTGAGCGGATGCGGAAATCAACGTTGCTGCAAGTATTAAGCAGGTTGACTCCTCACTTAATCGAGGGAGCGAGCGTGTTTTTCCCCAACGTCATATATAAGAATCGATGCTGTTTTCGATGTTTTTTGTGCTAAGGGTCATCAACGTTGCGTATGTATTAGTCAAAAATTAAAAGGTGCCCCTCTAAAGAGGAATGGCACCTTTTTCTAAATATAAAAAGTTACAATCTAGGTCGATAAGGGATTTAATAGCTTCCCTTTGATTTGTAAGCCGTCGCGTCGTTTCTAAACCAATGCACGAACTTCTAATCCATCTATTGACATTTTAGTCACCGCTATATTTCTGCGCGTCCTTATTTTGTGAAGTTATCGAAGTAACCTTGGATGTATACGATCGGTGTTCCTTTATCGCCGCTTCCAGATGTTAAATCTGATAATGAACCAATTAAATCAGTTAGCTTTCTTGGTGTTGTTCCTTGTGATTCCATGGAGCCAACGAGGTTTTCGTCTTTGTTACTAATGAATTCAGTAATGGCTTTCTGGAGTTCCTCGCCTTTAGCTCGGCGAAATTGTTATCAGCAAGGTATTTTAATTTCACTTCATTCGGCGTTCCGTCAAGTCCTGATGTGTAGGCAGGGAAACGACCGGATCTGCCAGTTCCCATATTTTACCGACAGGATCTTTAAATGCTCCATCCCCGTAAACCATCACTTCGATCGTTTTGCCTGTTTTTCTTTAAGCATTTGCTGAATGGTTTCAACGACAGGCTGGCAATCACGTGGGAATAATTTTACGCCGTCATCAGTTGATTTATTGGAGCCAAGCAGCCCGTACTCCTCGTTATAGCCGCTGCCATCGACAGGGGCAGATAAAATGTTATCGAGGCTATATACTTTTTCTCCGCCATTTGCTTCAAGGATTCTTTTCGTTCTAAATCTTGTATGAATATCACAAGCAAGAACGCTTTTTGTATAGTCTAGAATTGTTTTCGGGTTATTAGAGAAAATGACCTCACATTCAACCCCATATTCTTCAACAAGTGATTTATAATAGTCAATATAATCAATTCCTGTAAATGTATGCTTATTATATCCGAAAAGGTCACGAAATTGTTTTTCAGTTAATACATCTGTCCAAGGATTAACTCCTTTATCATCAAGCATATCAATGTCGACTAAATGGTTACCCACCTCATCCGACGGATAACTAAGCATTAAAATGATTTTCTTTGCTCCTTTAGCAATTCCACGAAGGCAGTTAGCGAAACGATTGCGGCTTAAGATCGGAAAGATCACACCAATTGATCGTCCCCAAATTTCGAACGGACGTCTTGAGCAATATGGTCAATCGTTGCAAAATTCCCTTGTGCCCGAGCAACAATCGATTCTGTTAATGTAACAATATCTCTATCATTCAATTGAAAGCCTTCAACTTCAGAAGCTTTTAGTACACTGTCAACAACGATTTCTTCAATGCGATCCCTTGATGAATGATCGGACAGCGAAGTCCCCTTACAACGGTTCCAACTACTCTTTCCAATATAATCGCTCCTTATAACTAATAGAGTTAGTTTACTCATTTATCTACTTGTAATATACATGAACAGAGTGGTATAAGTAAAATGTGTATATCTAATGATAGGTATAAGGGGTGCTTATATGGTTAGCAAATTGGATTTATATAAAGTATTTTGTACAGTTGGAAAAAGTGAAAGCTTTTCCGAAGCGGCAAAAGTCTCTATATGACGCAACCGGCCGTTAGCCAGTCGATCATGCAACTAGAAACGGAATTGGATACGCGTCTATTTAATCGAACACATAAAGGTGTGACATTAACGACTGAAGGGAACCTTCTGTTTGAATATGTAAATTCCGCCTTGAAATTAATTGAGGCTGGTGAAGAAAAAATTTTGGAATTTAAAAATTTAACCGCAGGAGAATTAATCATTGGGGTTGGTGATACGATTTCAAGATACTTTCTCCTTCCGTATTTGGAAGCCTTTCATAACCGTTATCCGAATATTAAGTTCAAAATGGTGAACGGCACAACAGCGGAAATTTGTTCTATTATGAAATCGGGTGAAGTCGATATTGTTGTTTGTAATTTCCACTTGAGGATCCTGCGCTGGAATTACGGCCATGCTTCGATATCCACGATGTTTTTGTTTGTGGGGAAAATATAAGCATTTATTACAAAAGCCCGTTTCCTTTGATACGCTTATAAAATATCCGCTTATTTTTCTTGAACCTGAGTCCAATTCGCGGAAATATGTAGAAAGCTATATGATTTCTAAAGGGATCAAAATTTCACCCGAATTTGAATTAGGTTCTTATGATTTACTATTAGAGTTTGCCAAAATTAACTTAGGAATTGCCTGTGTGACAAGGGAGTTTTCCGAGGAATACTTAAACAAAGGATTATTATTTGAAGTTCCTCTACAAGAGGAAATCCCAAAGAGAAGCATCGGAATCTGCTCGATCAAAGATGTCCCATTGTCGCCAGCCGCAACGAAATTTGTTGAAATTATTGAAGGGGAACGTTTCTTTTAAATATCCGCCAAAAAGCACTGCTCTGGAAAAAGTGTGAGCAGTGCTTTTATTTATTCTCTTCCTCATCGCCTTTGTCTATTTCTTTTGGTGCATTTTATACCAAATGTCCGCACTTGAATGGATGATTTCGTTCAGCCGAATCCGATATTTTTCCAACTCCTCTGTCGCGAATGAATCAGGTTCCCTTCCTTCAAGATAAAACATCAAGTCACGCTCAATTCTTGCAATTCAATAAAGGTCTTTCCATCTTTGATCCAGAGCTCTTTATAATTGTAAAATCCATTAATAAAATTTAGTACAGTGACAAAGGCGCCAAGAATAATCGAGATGTTAATAAACCAGCTTCCTACATTAAAATCTTGTAAACCGAGCAATGTTGTAATCGTTGCGGAACAGATAACCGTAATGAGGTTTAAATGGAACGCCTTCTTTTTATGACGGTTTTTCCTATGTCGGAAAAATTGAATGTGTCCCTTAATTTCCTTTTGTAAATAGGTTGCTTTTTCAATGCTCAACACCCGGCAACTCCTTTTCAATCTCTTTATTTCTCTTCATTTTATTCGGTGCAAGGGTAATGTTGAGGGTAGTTGCTCGCATTTACACATTATATTTTTCATTACAATACTGGTATTTTTATGTTTGGAGCTGCATTCGTTTTATTGGGGCTCAAAAGTGAACGATTATTGTATATCTATTTCGTATCAGGTCTGATTGTTGTAAAAGGCTTTAGTATTGTCTGCCTAAACATAGGTAGCCGCTTGGACAGGAACGCATGCTATTGAATATTTTGTAGTATCCAAGTTCAAGCAAGGGAGGCTTTTCGTTTGATGCGAAGGAAAAGTAGAAGGAGAGGTTTTTGTGTCTTCCCGGGGTATCGCTGGTGCGGACCGGGATGCAGTGGACCGGGTATTCCGATTAATGCGGTGGATGCAGCTTGCAAAGCACATGATGATTGTTATCGGAGGAATGAAAATGCATGTGACTGTGATCGTGCCTTTTTGCAACGATTGAAGACGATGACTCATGAACGAACGAAAGAGGGTAGGCATGCACGCTTGCTATACTGTTACATGAAGTTTCAAACATGGGTTACATGCGAGTTTGCTAGAAAATAAAGGGAAATTCTTCCCTACTTTCTATGATATTACTGATTGCTGATCGCCAAGTGTCTTTGATGTCCTGTAATATGAATATTTAAGCTGTAATCTTCTTAACATTTATCTACTTGCGATTGCTATTCGTCCTCCCTTTATATGCCTTTATTCAGCTTTTTTACATGGTTTTTGATGAAAAGTATAAATATTGGCACTAGCACTAGATACATAGCTTCAAAGCTAGTACCATAGGATGTTGGGGATTTTATAATAAAATAGGAGGATTTGCGAGATGCCTGAAGTAACATACGAAAGAACACTACGGATTCGTACATCCGGACTTAGAGAATGGAGAAAAAGGTGCCGTATAACCGTTATGAAGCAACGCCTTATCCGGCATTAGAGGCGCTTTTAAAGGCTATAAGCTAGAGAAAACGGATCAGGTCGTTGACTACGGCTGCGGCAGAGGGAGGGTTTCCTTTTATATTCATCATCGCTTTCAAATACCGGTGACAGGGATTGAAGTAAATGAACTCACGTATAGCGAGGCGCTTGATAATAAGGTCCGTTACCGTCAAAGGGCTCGCCATATTGCTGCTCCGCTTCGGTTTGACTACGGCCTTGCCGAACATTATGAAGTGGAAAAGGACGATAATGTGTTTTATTTCTTTAACCCATTTTCTGTTCAGATTTTTAAAAAGGTTGTCCAAAATATATTGCAATCCGTTCAAGAGAATCGTCGCCCAGTGGATATGATTCTTTATTATCCAATGCCGGAATTTATACGCTATTTAAAATTGAGCACACCATTCAAGTTAATCAATAAAATCCGAGTTCCCGGTGCCTATGATAGCAAAGAGAAGTTTTTAATTTACCGATTTTCATAGTGAATGTGCAGCGTTTGCAATTATCCATTCTTCAATGGATAATAAAGGAATAAGGTTGTGAAGAATGGGGCGTATGGACGTGAAATCAATAACCGTTGAAAAGTTAGTTCAAGTGTTTTCTTTGGAAGTATTAACTGGAGCGGATCAACTACGACGACCAATCAATCGATCGCGGACACATCGTCCAGGATTGGAGTTCATTGGCTACTTTGATTTTTTCCGAAAAAACGTGTGCAAATTCTCGGTCAAAAGGAAATCAATTATTTGCATGAATTAAGTGAGGAAGAGCGAAAACTGAGAATCGGTAATATCGTAAAATACCGACCTCCTTGCTTTATTGTGACAACTCAACAAGAGGGGCTGACGTATTTAACCCGCTTTTGTGCAGAAGAAGGAATCCCATTATTGCGTACACATGAAACAACGCCTGAATTCATTGCTAAACTAGACGGATATTTGACGAAAGTATTGGCGCCAGAAACAGCGATACATGGTGTTTGTCTTAATGTGTTTGGGATGGGAATCTTATTGCGCGGCCATTCCGGTATCGGCAAAAGTGAAACGGCGCACACATTGATCGGCCGTGGCCATCGGTTAGTAGCTGATGACATCGTCGTCTTAAAGAAGATCAGTCCACAAACAATTCTTGGCACGCATAATGAGAAAAACAAAGAGTTTTTAGCCCTTCGCAGCATTGGATTGTTAAATGTTGTCCGTGTTTTCGGTAACAAGGCTTTCCAAGATGAGACGCGAATCGCCTTAGATATTGAATTAACTAAATGGAGAAAGGATTCTCTGAATAATGAATTAGAGGTTGAGTCTAAATTTACGGAGTACTTAGGGGTGAAAATCCCGCATATCGAAATTCAGCTTCAACCTGGGCGTGACGTCGTCGGATTAATTGAAGCGGCAGCAAATAACTGGAATCTTAGGCAACAAGGGTATAGTGCAATGGAGGAGTTTATGGCGCGGCTTCACGAAGAAAAATAACCACCTTTTATAAAGTGACAACGTGTCATTTGATGGTTGACATGCGTCGTAATGCCATTTAAAATGAATGTATACTGAATGACACATTGTCATTATTGGGGTGGACCAAAAGTGAATAAAAAAGATACATATATGGAAAAGTTTAAAAAACTTATTGCTGAATTACAAGCACAAGGGATCAAAGTATCCATTTGTAAACGACCGATGTTAAAAAAGAAGGATGCTAATAAATCTAGTTTTTGGGTAATAAGAAGATAAACGATACAAACACCTAATTGTGATAGGTGTTTCTTTATTTTGAACATGTGAGGGAAAAATTGCCGAAAGTAACTTTTATAATTTGCCAGACGATAAAAAGCAATCGTTAATTAATGCGGCAAAAAAGAATTTTCACGGGTACCTTTATTTGAAGCTTCAATCGCAAATATTGTTAAGGAAGCGGGAATTCCACGAGGGAGCTTCTATCAATATTTTGAGGACAAAGAGGATGCCTTTTTCTATTTGTTAAATGAATTGACGCAGGAAAACAAAAAAAGTTTGTATACACGTTACAAAAACATAAAGGTGATTTATTTGAAGCGATGCTTGAATTTTATGCGATCATCATAAAAGAAGAAGAAAACTTCCAGTTTTTACAAAACACCTTTCTAAACATGACTCATAAAATCGAAAGTACATTTGCGAAAAGCTTCGGTGATCATGGAATTACGCTGAAGGACATGGGCATATTCATTCATACTTCGAACTTGAATATTTCTGACGAATCAGGGTTATTTCATGTGATGAAGATTATTACGTCCGTGACGATCCGTAATGTTGTTGACAAGTTTGCTCTACAATTACCTTATGAGGAAGCGCTAGCTCATTACACAGCTGAAATAAATTTATTAAGGGATGGTCTGTTAAAAGGCGAATGAACATGGTGTGAGAATGTTTTCCTTCATGGTTGGATTAGGGCTAATTGTAGGTTTGCTAACGAGAATCGCTCTTCTTTATAATGGAACGAATCCATTGTTATTGATCCGCACTACTTAGTTAGTATTCGCTTGGAAAATTGCTAGATGGTGAGGGGAGACCGCAGGACACTTCCGTATTTGGAGATGCCGTGCAGTTATTTCTTCGTGGTTATTTGTATAGGGTAAGCCGATCTTCCTAGGTGTAGGAAGCATCGGCTTTGTCTATATGAAAATGCGGCTAGCTCCTTGAACTTTAGATTGGCTAAATTATCTTCACATTGTAATCTTTCCCATAATATCTTCAAAAAAGTGGTTCGAAATATACTAGAGTTAGTCTAGACTCAGATTGACGATGATCTTGATGTAAGCAAGCTTGTTAATCCTGTATCAACAAAAAAGGATGAGGTATATGCAAAAAGAAAAATTATGGACAAAGGATTTTATTTTTGTTTCAATCGTAAATTTTATGATTTTTATTTCGATGTATTTGCTTTTAGTAACGATGGCCACGTATGCGACGGAAAACTACGATGCATCTGCAAGTACAGCGGGAATCGTTGCTAGTATCTTTATATTAGGTGCCATGACAGGGCGGTTATTTGCGGGAAGGCAGATTGAAAAATTAGGCAGTAAAAAACTATTGATCATCGGAAGCCTGCTATTTGTAGCAATGGCTTTTTGTATTTTCTTCCAATGTCGATGTCCACATTAATTATCATCCGCTTTTTCCACGGAGTAGGAGTTGGGCTCGCAACGACGGCAACGGGGACGATCGTAGGTCAGGTCATTCCAAGAAGCAGAAATGGCGAGGGATTGGCTATTTTAGCTTAAGTGCCATCCTATCAACGGCAATTGGCCCATTAATCGGTATTCTACTCATCAATTATTCTGGTTATATCGGGATTTTCGTATTTTCTGCTATCATGGCTGTCATTAGCTTACTGCTCGCTTTTCCAATACAAGCACCAATTATAGAATCACCGGTTCATTCCAGCCATAATGGGTTTCAACTATCCAAACTTTTTGAAGTTAGAGCATTTCCGATTTCCATCACGATGTTTGTCATCGCTTTAGCTTACTCTAGTATTTTATCTTTTATAACGACGTATACAGCTGAAATAGATTTGATCGAGGCAGGCGGTTTTTATTTCCTCGTCTATGCGGTCGTGATCATACTATCGCGGCCTTTCACTGGAAAATTAATGGATGCGAAAGGCGGAAACATGGTCGCATATCCAGCTCTCGTCTTATTTGCGATCGGCATGGTTATACTAAGTCAAGCGCAATCTAGCTTTATCTTATTATTGGCAGCAGCCATCATCGGGCTTGGCTATGGGAATTTTCAATCATGCACTCAAGCGTTGGCAGTAAAAGTGACACCACGCCATCGAATTGGCTTAGCGACATCTACGTATTTCATATTTTTAGATCTTGGATTAGGGATAGGTCCAGTTATTTTAGGCAACTTAGTTCCCTAATTGGTTACCGAGGTATGTATTTATCACTTGCAGCGTTTATTGTCGCAGGCATTTTTGTTTATCATCGCCTTCATGGTATAAAAGATAAGGAATTCAATGATACGGTAGAAGCACGTGTAGTTTCATAAGCAAGAGGCTGTCGCAGAACAGCCTTTTTCTTTTAACATAGAACCAAAAGGTTTCGTATAATTGAAATGTGAAACCAAAGGGTTATATATCGCAAGGAGGAATAAGGATATGAGCAACAATGTAGCGGATATTAACCAAACAATTATGATTGAGGCACCGATTGGAGAAGTATGGGAAAAGGTGGCGACGGCAGAAGGAATTGCGGCTTGGTTTATGCCGAATAATTTTCAGCCTGAAGTTGGCCGTGAATTTCATTTGCAATCGCCATTTGGGCCGTCGCCGTGCAAAGTAATTGAAATTGATGCTCCACATCGCCTTAGCTTTACTTGGGATACGGATGGATGGGTCGTTTCCTTTATTTTAAAAGAGGTGGGGAAAAAACAGAGTTCACGCTTATTCACGGTGGATGGAAACAGCCTGGAGCGGTCGTTCCTAAGGCGCAAGATACGAATGCGGTTATTCGCGACCGGATGAATGCAGGTTGAACGATTTTGGGAAAATAAACTTACCATGCTTAAATATGAGGTTGAGAACGAACAGAGCGAAGTACTTCGAAGCTAAAGGGAGAATTTGCCGATTTGATAAAATACAAAGTAGGTGAAAATTCACCTACTTTGTATTTTATCGTTTTTATGTTTCTCGATTTATGTGATTGGCTTCTTTTTCCATTGGTCCAATTCGCTTTTTTCGGAAGTTGTTTCTAGCATCAAGTTGATATAATCCAAATCAATGTCTTCATAATACATCAAGAATAATCGGTATCCCCATTCGCGATCCTGTGCACTTTTCCAATGTACGGCAGCACGTAACCGATCTAAAATGATATCCTCAATTCCAATTACATTTACTTTTCTATTTCCAACAGGTACAATTGTGACCTTTTCATAATCGCCAGCCAAATGATTATCTGGAATTTCAACTGAAACTCCTATCTTTGGGTGAATCCAATTCTTTCCGATTTTCTCAAACTCTAACAAGGTTAAAATCTCGTTTGCTTTTTCATACCCATCTAGTACAAAATCAATATCTTGGGTGGTATATCCATTCAAAGTATAAATTTCAACAGATAATCCTCCAACAATGATGGGGATAATGTTTTGTTGTTCCATTAATTCGGTCAAAATTGCTGCAGTATGAACCATCCGTTCAAATTTAGGTCGATTTTCCAAGACAAGTAAGGCCTTTTTCGCTTCAGATATAGTCAGCAACCTTAAACACCCGTCTTTCTTTATCATATTGTACCCTGCCAGTTGCAAGCGCCTTTCGAATTTTTAAGCGGGATAACCGATCTAATGCTAACACTTCGTCGCAATCCCGTGGACGAACACGTCCCGTGGTCCAACCATCTTCTTTCGTTTTAGAACGAAATGTATGCACCGCATAATCAATGTTGCGTCCACGTATTTTAACCTTCTCATTAATTTCATCGAACGTTATTTTTCGCATAATTCACCTCGTGGAAAAATGAATATTCTGTACAATTGTAATTTAATAATACCATCATAACACGTTTCTTCTATGGAAAATATATCTTATCGCCTTTAGAGCGTGATTATTGATGAAATCGCCGAAGGCTTTAAAAGCTTCATGGCGACGAAATACTCGAATGAACAATTATTTAGACGCCTGTTTACAGATCACAATTTTCAAGAAACGATACTCCATGCTTTTTGAACGATGTCTATGGTCCAGGAGATGGAGATAAGAGAATGGGAACTTGTTAACCCTAGTGAACAGAGAAAAACGAGGAATCAGATGGGAAATTGAACTATTAGAAAGTGAAGAATTTATTGGAACGATTGGTTTTAACGCTTGGTCTCCAAAACACAAAAGAGCGGAAATTGGTTATGAACTTCATCCCCATTATTGGAAAAAGGGTACGCAACCGAAGCGATTTCAAAAAATGCAGTTCGACTGCCCGTACAGGTGAAAAAGGCATATGCAAGGTAAATCGAACTCCATTCGACTGCCCGTGCAGGCAGAAAAAGCGGGCACAAGGTAAATCGAGCACCTTCTATTTGCCCGCTTTTTCAAATTCATTTGGATTTCGGTAAATAAGCCACTTTCTAATGCCCTATTTTCTGAATTTACTTTACATGACCCAACCTATCTACAATACCCCGCACATTAAAGAACGCTTTTCACCATGACTTCCAACAACTCTTCGCCGGAAATCACCCGCTCTCCACCGCCCTGGACGAACGCATCGTTTCCGCCACCTTTTCCATTTAGAGCTTGAAGCGCCGCAGCTGACACCTGCTTCATTCTCGTTTCAATTGCCGCCCCTCGCCCAGCAACAAATTGCAATCGCTCGTTAGATTCGGCTACAAGAAGTACGATCACATCATCCGCTTCCGCTACAAGCAAGCGAGCTAATTTTTGCAAGTCCTGCATCGTTCGTTCCACAAAAACAGCTTTCACAACGCCTTGCTCCCGACCCAACAGCAAATCCTTTGCTTCATATGACAATAATACTTCACGTGCAGCTTCCAAAGATTTTTCAAGTGAGCGGTTCGCCTCTAGCAGCTTTGAAACTGCAACGTTGACACCTTCTTCAGGTGCACTTAACTGGCGGAAGCTTCCGCTAATACATCCGTTTTCCGATGCAATTGCTCTAATACACGCCAACCACAAACAAAGTGCACACGTATTTTTGTTTTTGTTTTTCGGTTGCTAAAATTTTTATCGCGCTCACTTGTCCCGTTGAACTTGGATGTGTTCCGCCACATCCGTTATAATCAAAGTTAGGGATGATCACAAGTCTAATGTCATCGGTAACAGCTAATTCTTTGCGTAATGAATATTGCTCCAGCTCATCCCCTGTAACCCACTTTGTTTCAATCGGAAGGTTTTTCAAAATGACTTCATTTGCCAAGCGTTCTGCTGCCACCAATTGTTCACTTGAAACATGTTCTACATCCAAATCAATCGTGCAAATTTCTTTTCCTAAATGAAAACTTACTGTATGTAATCCAAATAATTCGACAAATGCGGAGGTTAAAATATGTTGCCCTGTATGTTGCTGCATATGGTCGAAGCGCCGCTCCCAATCAATGACGCCTTCGATTTCATCCGTAGTGTCTAGCCGTTTCGAAACCGTATGATGAATTTCCCCATCAACTTCCTCAACATTCAGCACTTCAATCCCGTTCAATGTTCCCATATCAAATGGTTGCCCGCCGCCGGTAGGATAAAAGCGGTGTTTTCCAGCACGACGTACCAATTTCCCTCCGCATCCTGTGCCTCTCTAACGACACGGGTCGAAAACGTCTTACAATAGGCATCTTCATAATATAATCGATCTTTTAACATCTCTAGACCCCTTCAATTAGTTTTCTCTATTTTAGCATTTTACACAAAAAGGATGAACCCCACCTTTTTGTAAGGCGGGGCTCAACCATTAAGGCATTTCATCGTCTTTCACTCGGTTTTTGAACGCTTCATGCGTTACAATGTCTTCTACTTGTTCATATTGACGGCTATGATCTTTTCGTTCAGCAGGGCGCTATTTTTCGGGAAATCTCCTGGATGTCCCTTCTTTTTATGGTCAAATCCTTTACCACGACTCATTTTCATTCGCTCCTTTCTCCTTTAGTTTTCACTAGAAATGAAAAAATATGAAAAAGCCGTTGAGAATTTTCTTGGTCACTCTTTTATTTTTGACTTACGACTGAAGATTCTTCGTTTCAAGCTTATGCGTTCCTTCGTCAAAAACATCGGCAATTATCCCTTCCTTTAAAAATATCGCAAGTTGATCAGGACGGGCGGCTAACTGGGAGTCATTTTGAATGACATTATCTTCAATTTGGATTGTATAAACGAATGTATGATTTTTGAAAAAGTTTTTAATGCTCCCTTTGTTACATACTCTCTTTTCATAGAATTAGGGGCTTACATGCTATAATTATAGGGTAAAATTATGAATGAACGAAATACCCATTTCTGTATTGTATACGGAAGTATGGAGAATGGTTTCAATGTAAAAAAGGATGTTTTTTATGAAGCAATATATTGTTATAGGTGCGGGAATATTGGGGCATCAACGGCATACCATCTAGCGAAATCAGGTAAGGCTGAAGTGACCATCGTTGATCGACAAGATCCAGGGCAGGCGACAGACGCAGCCGCGGGGATTATTTGTCCTTGGTTAACAAAACGGAGAAATAAAGCGTGGTATGCACTAGCAAAAGTGGCGCTGCCTACTATCCATCACTAATTCAACAGCTAAAAGAAGATGGAGAAACTGAAACAGGATATGAAAAAGTCGGGGCGATTCGTCTTCATACGGATAGTGAAAAGCTTGATGAGATGGAAGAGTTAGCGTTGAAAAACGTGAGGATGCCCCAGAAATAGGCGGAATCGAAAAGCGAACTGCGGAAGAAACAATGGCATTATTTCCACCATTATCACAAGAGTATTTATCCCTATACGTTCAAGGAGCAGCTCGTGTGAACGGACGAGCTTTGCGACAAGCACTATTAAGTGGAGCGAAAAATACGGCGCTCAATTGATTGAGGGATCTGCTCAATTGATGGATACAAATGATAGTGTAACTGGAATTCTTGTTGATGATAAGCATTATAGAGCTGATTACATAATCGTAACCGCTGGAGCATGGGCGGCTGAATTGTTGTCGCCGCTTGGACTTGATTTGCAAGTGTCAGAGCAAAAGCACAAATTGCCCATCTTCAGCTTGAACGAGAAAAACTGACATGTGGCCAGTCGTTATGCCGCCAAATAATCAATACATTCTTTCGTTTGCGGATGGGCGCATTGTCGTTGGGGCAACGCATGAAGATGATACGAATTTTGACCACCGTGTAACAGTGGGAGGACTGCATGAAGTATTCGATAAGGCACTCACCGTTGCCCCTGGATTGGCAGATGCAACCTTCGTTGAAGCACGCGTTGGCTTTCGGCCTGTTACGCCGAACTTCCTTCCAATCATTGGCCAAGTACCAGGATATAAAGGCCTGTATCTTGCGAATGGACTTGGAGCTTCAGGATTAACAGTGGGTCCCTACTTAGGGATGCAGCTTGCCAAACTTACTCTTGGTGAAGAGGTTGATATTGATCTAGACAGGTACGATGTCGGTGGTGCAATCAAGGGGTAGACCATTCACGAACATTCGATAATTTTATTTGGATATCATTCGTGTTTTTCGTTGACGAAGATAAGTGTTTTGTGCTATAAATGATAGAGTAAAAAATATAAATTAAAAAGTTCTGTTGAATGTATATGCTTGGGAATAAGGCTCAAGTGTTTCTACCTGGTAACCGTAAATGACCAGACTACATGAAGAACAATAGAAAAATGACGACAATTTTTGTCGATATATGTCATTTGTTTATTGTTTGGATGTAGACTCATAACCTGGGTAGAATAATATCCAGGGTTTTTCTGTTCAATTGAACTTTAGGAGGAAAAGGAAATGCAACGTTATTTTAAATTTAAGGAGTTAAATACGAACTACCGCCAAGAATCGATTGCAGGTTTTACGACCTTCCTTGCAATGGCTTATATTTTATTCGTTAATACTTCGATATTAACGGCAACAGGTATGGATGAAGGAGCTGTTTTCGTAGCGACTGGTTTATCAGCTGCGATTGGTACGCTCATTATGGGGATTTGGGCAAAATATCCGGTTGCACTCGCGCCAGGAATGGGAATTAATGCCTTCTTCGCTTTTACGGTTGTATTAGGAATGGGTATTCCGTGGCAAACGGCTTTAGCGGGAACATTCTTCTCTGGAGTTATTTTCTTTATTTTAACATTAACAAAAATACGTGAAACAATTATTAATGCGATTCCTGAACAGCTTAAACTAGCTGTTGCGGCAGGAATAGGCTTGTTTATTGCATTCCTTGGTCTTCATAATGCTGGACTTGTTGTTGAGGCTGCACCAGGAACGACGATTGTTGCTTTAGGTGACTTAACAGCCCCTAACACTTTGCTTGCTATTTTTGGATTGATCATTTCAGCATTCTTTATGATTAGAGGATATAAAGGCGCTATTTTTTATGGGATGATTGCGACATCTGCTGTAGGGGTTATTTTCCAGTTGATTGATTTACCATCAGGACTTGTTGCACCAATTCCAAGTCTTGCGCCAACGTTTGGGGCGTTGTTCCCTCACTTGGGTGATCTGTTTACACTTGAATTATTAGTCGTTATATTCACATTATTATTCGTTGATTTCTTTGATACAGCTGGAACATTAGTTGCAGTTACGAGACAAGCAGGTTTATTGAAAGATGGGAAGCTTCCAAGAATTGGTCGAGCGCTATCGGCAGACTCGGTTGCAACGATGGCTGGTGCCGTTTTAGGAACGTCAACGACAACATCTTTTGTAGAATCATCATCAGGAGTTGCGGCTGGTGGTAGATCAGGATTTACTTCCGTTGTTACAGCTGGATTATTTCTTGTTGCTTTATTCTTCTCACCTTTATTAACAGTTGTAACACCAGCGGTTACTGCACCAGCGTTAATTATTGTAGGTGTATTAATGGCATCGTCGCTATCCGAAATTAAGTGGAAAGAGTTTGAATATGCGATTCCAGCGTTTTTAACTGTCATTATGATGCCTTTAACATTTAGTATATCAATGGGGATTGCCCTCGGATTCGTTATTTACCCATTAACGATGATCTTTAGGGAAATATAAGGAAGTACATCCGATTATGTACTTATTATTTGTTATCTTCCTAGCTTATTTAGGCTGGGCTGCTTAACCAAATCAATGATGGGAATGCACATAAAAAATGGGCATTCCTATTTTTAAAATAGCAGGGAGGCAGTTTCGTGAATAAAAGAAAAAGTTATATGAGGTTAGCCAACATTTATCAAAGGTCGCAAGAGGAATCGAGAAGGCGGATCTCTGTCATTCAAAATGGAACGTTAGTGAATGTGATGACAGGGAATTACTTGAAAACATCGATGTAGCAGTTTCATCAGGAAGAGTAGCGTATGTTGGAAAGGCAGACCATACGATTGGTGAAAAGACGAACGTAATTGATGCAAGCAATCAATACATTGCCCGGGATTTCTTGATGGACATTTGCATATTGAAAGCACAATGCTTTCTGTTACCGAGTTTGCAAAAGCGGCACTTGCAAAAGGGACGACGGGAATTTTATGGACCCTCATGAAATTGCCAACGTGTTCGGGATGGAAGGGGTTCGCCTCATGCACGAAGAAGGGCAACGGCTTCCGTTGAAAGTGTACACAACGATTCCTTCCTGTGTACCGGCGACGACGGATTTGGAGGATGCTGGGGCATCATTAGGTGTAGATGATATTAAAGCAGGATTACAATGGGAAAACGTTGCCGGACTTGGGGAAGTCATGAATTTTCCAGGCGTTGTTTTTGGAGATGCGCTCATGCTTGGCGAAATTGAAGAAACAATGAAGGCGAATAAAACCGTGACGGGTCATTTCCTCCAGAAGATGATCAAATGCTTCAAGCATATATTGCATCTGGTGTAACTTCCGATCATGAAACCGTGACGAGGGAGCAAGGTCTTGAAAAGCTGCGCCTAGGGATGCATTTAATGATTCGTGAAGGGTCTGCATGGCAAGATGTAAAGGAAGTTATTAAAGTCGTAACAGAGGATAAAGTAAATACGGATAATATTAGTTTAGTTACCGATGATGTGTACCCACAAACACTCGTTGAAAAAGGTCACTTAAATCACGTCGTCCGCAGAGCAATTGAAGAGGGGTTGCCCCAGTAACTGCGATTCAAATGGCGACGATTAACGTTGCGCGATATTATCATTTGGAACAAGATTTAGGAGCGGTTGCACCTGGGAAATTTGCCGATATTTTATTAATTGAAGATCTCTATCAAGTGGAACCGAAAACCGTGATTACGGACGGAGAAGTCGTTTTTGAGCATGGCAAGATTGTAAAATCATTCCCAAGTTTTACGTATCCAGAACATATTAGAAATTCAATTCATTTGAAATCAGCTTTAACAGCTGCTGATTTTTCACTGAAAAGTAAAGGTGAAAAAGCTGAAACAGATGTCCATGTCATTAAAGTAATCGAAAATAGCGCACGGACAGAAAAAATGACGGCAACATTACGGGTTGTGGATGGGGTGATCGATCCTTCCGTTGAAAAAGATATCATCCAACTCGCATGTATCGATCGCCATCATCGATCAGGTCAAATTTCTCTTGGATTTGCTCATGGCTTCCAATTCAAGACAGGAGCGGTTGCATCAACCGTTGCCCATGATAGCCACAATATGCTTGTGATGGGGACAAATCAAGCGGATATGGCATTTGCTGCAAATGAGTTAGCGAAAATCGGCGGAGGAATGATCGTCGTAGACAATGGGCAAGTGCTTGCAAAAGTGAGTATGCCGATTGCAGGACTGATGTCAGATCAGCCTTTAGAAACGGTCGTAGAAGAGGTTCAACAACTGGAAAAAGCATGGAAAGAAATCGGCTGCCCATTACACGCACCATTCATGACCTTTTCATTAATCGCATTGCCCGTCATCCCGGAAATCCGGATTTCTAACCGTGGCATTGTCGATGTAACAGAGTTTAAATTATTAGAAACCGAGATTTTGAAATAGGACCGCCATCAAGGTGGTCCTATTTTGGTTGACTTAACCGCGCATCGTCCGATTGGAGTGGGTGTAAGTCGGTACCATGAAGAACATGTTGTTATTTTACAGCTTTACGATTATTTTTTACAAAGTCAGGAGAAATGCATTTAACTGCAGAATAACAATTCAAATCCACCTGAATACATTCTTTCGTTAGTTTAACATAATCAACATTACAAATTTTCGATATTTCAACACTATCTGTATCTGGATCAATAATAGACTTATTCGGTTTTAGCAGTTGTAATACAGCGCAGTTATTTTTGCAATCGACTTTTACTACTTTAAAGAATATAGTAACAAAACAACCCTTTTCCCCAATTTTCCCCAAGTAAAAAATGGATGTCCGAAAGGAGTTTGTAAAATGAAAGGGATTGTATCGCTAGATAGCTTTTTAATCCCAATGGCCGTGCATGACAAGATGTACTACACATTTTTTATCTTTATTATATTCTTTCTGTTTTTCTAAAATATCGGAAAGAACTCCGCAAACACATTTCTTGCAGTCACAAACTTCATTGTTATGATCTTTATTATGGTCGGAACACCCGAATGTATCATCATTTTCATATAACAAGTATGTCCACCCCTCTCAAGTAAATCTTCTTTATCCATAACATATTAATTTACGTGTTATCTGTGTGGGTACCTGTCTTCATTTGTGAAAAAAATGGTACGATAGTGGATTTTTTAATAAAGACTTACAAGAAAGGCGTTGTTCACATAGTATATACAAAAATAGAGAATGAGGGGTGAAGTGATGTGCCAAAATTGTAGCCAAAACCGTTGCTGCTGTATCGGGCCACCTGGAAAAAGGGGAAAATAGGGCCAACTGGACCTAAGGGGTCAAAAGGTGATAGGGGTAAAACAGGGCCTCAGGGACCTAAGGGAGAAAGAGGAAAACAAGGACCTGAGGGACCACGAGGACCACAGGGACCTCCTGGACCCCTGGACCACCAGCTCCTCCTAAAGCTTTGTGCTGTCGTTTACTATTAGAGCATTCTACACAATTGATACCTCCGGCTTTAGTAGGCAGTACAGAAGTAAAAAAAATTAACCGCGGAAATTATAAAAATATGTAATGAGGTTGTCGTTATTTGCGGTTTATTAGAGAAAAAATTACGTATAAAGCACTGATTGAGGGCATGATTGTCCCTAACCATATCATTATTGATGAAGTACCATTTACTTGTTTGATTGACAGGGATGATATAAAAGAAAATGATACATTTACAATCAGTTCGTTGGATATTATTTGTGATGTTTTAGGGAAGAAGCAAATTTTGCCCATGACAAAACGACTGGAGAAGAAGTTGCATTCCGGTTTGTAGAAAAAGAAGTCATAAAAATTTGTATTGAAAAAGTGAAAAAATAGTATCAATCCCTTTACTGAGGGAAAGGTCGTCCTTTCTTATACATCTAGGAGATAGGGGCAGAGAATGCCCCACTAATTAAACATTTATAGTAGAGGTTTCAGTTGGTTAAACCAAATCCACTGTGGACTATAACGTTGTCTTGCCATCGTTTTAGCGTGAATGACCTGATTTTCACGCATGAGATTAATAATGGTCTCTGCATTTTCCTTTAAATACGCTTCCTCTGATGGATGATATTTTTCGTGCGTATCATACCCGAAATTTCTTGCATCCCACTTCATAAAGTAGGCATTCAGTTTCTTTCCAATCTCCTCCAAAGCAGGAACTCTCTCATTCAACACAATAAAATTACCTTTACTTGCCGCTTCGAGTACAGTTAATCCAAAAGACTCGGAGAATGAAGGACATATAAAAAGATTAGAAAGTGAAAATAATTCTAACACCCCTTGTCTAGGAAAACCATTTTTATACTTTTCAATATCAGACGTGAAGTGGATATCATCTTGCTCTAGCCCAAAACGTGTACCACTATGTGTAATAACCGATTTATACTGTTTAGAAGTAATGTCAGCGCTTGGAAAATCACAGAAAATAACTTTTACTGATTTCTCACAGTTTTTCTTAATCGCTCCACATAATGCAGCGACCTTTTCAAATTTCTTTCCAGGTGTCAATCGACCGGGATAAACGACAAGTATATCAGGAGAGAATAAATCAACTTCTTGTGCGAGTGTTTTCACATCATCGCTCATGTAATTCAACAAATCAAGGCTGTTATTGACAGCTCTGCAGTTGCCTTCTGGAGCTTGATATTGTTTTGCAAGGGCGGATATTCCTGATTGAGTTGGATATACATATATTGTATTGGGCATTGGTGTATACCGAGCCGAAAATGGCCATTTCGGATGGAGTGGTGGATTCACAGGTGCAGAATGTGTAAAAGCAATAAACTTTAATTGGGGTAAATTTTCTTGAGCTTTTCTAACTGCTACATTATGGACTAAATGCCAACCTTGATAATGAATATCATGCATAATACATGCGTCAACATCAGATAATTTTTTGACTAAATCGTCTGCAATCACATTTGCTTCTTGGAAGAACGTTTCATGTACATTTCCACTCGCTTGTGTATAGTCTCTCCAATGGATCGGCTTGCCGTTCAATTGATTGACAACTGTTCTCCATTCGATACGTTCATCCAGGAAAATTCCGTAGCGTGAATCAAGCGGACAATTTTCACTGACAAGCATAACTGGCTGTATATGATCATCTAACATCATTCTTAATTGCTCAGCTGTAACATTAACTAATGAATACGTACTATCGAGCCCGTTGAACATTGTCAGAAGTGCAACTTTCATTCAATAAACCTCCTAATATGGTTCCGTCATACAAAGCATTCCTGTTTAAATTTATATGAGTGAGTAAACAAAATATCACTTAGTTAAAGCCTTCGTTTTATTAATTAAGGATATATCCGTGTAAACAGCAAAAAGTTTCCAATTCCTGCACGATATCTTTATGGCAATGTTCTTTTATAAACGAGAATTCCATATGAGGGTGATTTCTTGCGTTAATTTTCCCTTTCACTTTTTCAATTGGTAATAATGACTCGTAATTTTCAAATCGCTTTAAAAAGTGAAATAACGTTTCTTCTGGATTTTTATCGATACAAACTTTTAAAATAGGTCTTTGCAACTCTATTAATCTATACCATTCAAGAACACTTTTTACAGCCCTTTCGACATTATTTAGATTTTCCAAATTGAGATGTTTTTTACGAAATTCTAGACTTTTCTTTGAAGTATCTTCTGTATAAAAGTACTGCTGACGATATCAATCGGATGTCGTAAATTCATAATCGTATAGTCAAAAGTATAGTTCTTCTTATTCAGTGTTTGATCAGCAAACACTTGGTAATCATTAACGGCAAACATCCAGCTGCTTATTCCATCTTTCCCCATTCTTTCATGGCCAATTCCATACCCAAATTGTCGTAATAAATATGCCATATACCCAGTACCACTTCTTGGATGTCCTAAAACTAAAAATTTCCTCTTTTCCATTTACTCATCAGCCTTTCGTCTTTTTCAACTTCCTTCAAAATAGATTCTCTTCCTTGACGATAAGCTTTTAGCAAATTCCGATTTGCTTTGTAATTCCCAAATGATTCCGTTTATGCCATAAATGATAAATAGTAGCATCCAGCCTCTTTACATAGCCGCATAATGTATTAAGTGAAGCGGCAAATGCATCATCTTCTCCTCCCCATCCAACAAACCTTTCATCAAAACCGCCAACAGTCTCAAAATGTTTACGTGGTACAACATTTATTCCGCCCATTGCCGCATACGGACGCAGGCGAGTTTCAATTTCGATCGGTATAGGCCATTGCGGTTCCGTTTGAAGCAGGTTGTGAGTGCTATTTTTGGATATATTTAATACTTTTTGAAAGGGATCACCCAAGCATGTGTTTCAAGATGTTTAATAGATTGCTCTAATAGTGAGGGGCAGAAGAAAATATCTGCATCAGCTATAACAAGGATATCTCCTTTAGATGATTCTACAGCTTTATTTATTACTTTTGCCTTAGGAAATGGTTGTTCGTTGCTTGTACCAATACATAACTCTACCTCTGGAAGCATAGTTTCATAATATTTTTTAACCCACTGAAAAGCTTGTTCTCTTGGTTTATCATTTAAACTAATAGGCATGATGACCGATACATTATTTAACAATAAACGTCATCCCTTTCTTTTAATACCCTTTCGGTAATATATGAAAATGTAACGGAATGGTTTGGACGATTATATGAATCGACCTCTCTTGCTTATACAAAAAACTCTAACATAGAGGCTGTTTTCTATGTCAGAGTTTTTATGAAATTAACCATATGCGATTTCACTAATCCTACTCAGTCCCGTAATCTATAAATACCCGTACTGTTTCATTATTTCTCCACACTCATTAATAATAAATTTCTCTGTTGCAAAAGTAATGTCTCTAGGGTACTCCAAATTTTCTTTGATATAACAGAATCGATTTCTTCAAACGTAATTTTCCTAATCGAGAGATTGTTTCAATCGTCATTGGATCTTTATTTACTATATCTTCGTATTTAATTAAATGAGTATTTGGATCGATCTTTGCTAATTCAAGATAGTAGGAGGCATGTTTATTCCATTTCTTCGCAAAAGGGACGTTATTGTTTCCTAATCCTGCCCCTAACATACTTTTCCATACATCAATTGGATTGCGGACTAATAAAATGATTTTAGCATTTGGATAACACTTTCTAAACAGTGTTAATTCGTCCTCACCATACCTTACTTCTTTAAATCCGATGATGTCTTTCCCTTCACGATGCTGTTTATACAAAGAGTCAAATAATACCTTTAACGAATTAGTGACTGCATTGTCAACAAACTCCATCTCCGGGTTCATACAGGCAATCCAATGATTAGGATCTTCGTCATTGTTAAAATAATTCAAGCGTTGTTGTTTTAAATTAACTGAGTAGTGCTCTAACTTCCGATGGATTTGAAAAAATGTGTTAATAAACCATCCTGCTCGCCCCATATTAATGTCTTTTTCTAACGTTAAAAATACGCTGTAAAAGCGTAGAACCTGAACGATGAGTTGCTGCTGAAATAATAATATCCATTTAATTCACACCTTTTTAATAAAAGTCCTGCGTTTACTATGCAGTTCGATAGATATGGAATATTGGTAAACTACGATATATAGCCATGATTTAATAAATAGCCGACGATCCTTTCCGTACACTCATCAATCGATATCGTCTCAGTATCGATCGTTAATTCAGGATCGATCGGAGGTTGATAGGGTGCGGATATACCGGTAAAACCGGTAATCTCACCGTTTCTTGCTTTTATACAAGCCTTTTGGATCGCGTTGTTCGCAAACTTCTAAAGAACATTTTATAAATATTTCAATAAACTCGCTTTCTTCTAAAAGATCTCTTACTTTTTACGGTCTTCTGTATATGGAGAAATAAATGCTGATAGGACGACGATGCCACTATCAACAAATAACTTGGCAACTTCACCAATACGTCTTATATTTTCTTTTCGGTCCTCCTCTTGAAATCCTAAGTCTTTATTTAAGCCGTGTCTAACGTTATCTCCATCTAATAAATAAGTAGATATGCCAAGTGAATGAAGCTTTTCCTCCACTTTATTTGCGATTGTTGATTTACCAGAACCGGATAATCCTGTAAACCAAAGGACACAACTTCTATGACCGTGTAATTTTTGTCGGTCTTCTTTTTTACGGTTGTACCATGCCAAATAACATGCTCTTTTTTTGTTGATCCAACGGTTATTCCTCCAAACGTAAACCTTTTATTAAGATGTCAATGACTTCCTTACGGCTAAATTCGAGTGGAGGCCTTTTCCTATTTCTTAGCATTTCTCTCACTTTTGTACCGGACAAAATTAAATGGTCTGCTTCATCATGTGGACAAGTTTTTAGGGACGCCATCGCATCGCATTTTTACAATAAAAACTATGTTCAAAAAGAGCGGAATGATGTCTAATTCACTTTGCTTGAAACGGTTGAAAATAAATTGGGAGTCATAGGTTCCATAATAATTTCCAACACCTGCATGATCGCGACCAACAATAAAGTGTGTACAGCCATAGTTTTTCTTACAAGCGCATGAAAAAGCGCTTCCCGAGGTCCTGCATAACGCATGGGGGCAGGAAAGGCTGCTAACATCGTATATGCTTCAGGGTAATAATGTTTGATTAATACTTCATAGCTGTTCATGCGAATGTTTTGTGGGATATCATCTTTTTCGTCTCTCCGACTAAAGGATGAATGAAAAGCCCATCGACGGTTTCAAGCGCCGATTTTTGAATATATTCATGGGCCCTATGAATGGGGTTTCGTGTCTGAAAACCGACTACTTTTGACCAGCCTCGTCGATTAAACTCTGCCCTTGTATCCACCGGATCCAAATAATATTTTTCTGTGACCTTTCTTTTTGGACGTTTTATCATCGTTACCTTACCACCAATATAAATGCTTGCTTGTTGATAAAGCCTTGCAACGCCCGGATGGTTATCGTCGTTTGTTCCATAAACATATTTAGCCTCTAACTTTTGATCATATTCATATATGTCTTCAACTTCGATGAGCCCATAGATGATCTGATCGTAAGCAAGTTTCACTTTGGAGCCTTTCGTGACTGTTTGTAATTTATCTTCAGAAATTGAAAGTGTAATAGGCATCGGCCAAACCAACCCATTTAGTAATTTCATATGATAAAGGACATTTTCGTAATCTCCTTTATTCATGAATCCTTGAAGGGGACTAAATGCGCCGTTGGCTATACATTCTAAATTGGCGAAGTAAATTCATCAATTTCTATTTGTTGTTCGATGTCATTAACATTTAATTGGGGGTTGAAACGATCGACTAATTGACCACCATGGGGGATATTGTCATGTAATACATCACCTCTCTATGCTTATCTTGAATTTTCCTTATAGCATATGATGTTGTACAAAAATTGATCGTACATTTGGAGTGATTAAGAAATGAGTGTAGACTTCGTTTTCATTGGATTGCTAGTCGGATGGCTAGTTGGAATGACAGGTGTCGGAGGGGCATCTTTACTTACCCCGTTGTTAATTATTATGGGGATCCAGCCTACGATAGCGATCGGTACTGATTTTGTTTATAATTCGATCACAAAATTATTCGGGGCGATTCAACATACAAGGCAAAAAACGGTTCATTTTCAACTCGTAATATATTTAGCAATCGGCAGCTTACCAGCTGCGATTATAGCCAATATGCTATTTTATTTGTTTTTGTCCGACTATTATAATGAAGATTTTGTTACGCTGCTGCTTGGTTCTGTACTTATGATCGTTTCAGTCATTACATTGGTTCAAATCATGTTTAATCGTCAATCATTTAACCGCTGGAAGATGAAACCTTTAAATGAAAAGCGAGCGATGACAATCATCAGTGGAGTCATTATCGGAACGGTCGTTGGTATTACTTCTATTGGAGCGGGAAGCCTTTTTGCGTTATTTATCTTATACGTTTATAAAATGGAAACCGTGGAATTAGTTGGAACAGATATTACTCATGCATTTTTACTCACCTCAATTTCTGGTCTTCTAATGGCCGGCTATGGTCATATCGACTATTTTTTAGCGGCAAATCTTCTATGCGGATCGATCCCAGGTGCACTCATCGGCAGTAAACTTACAAAAAAATTCGAACAAATCATTTACGTATTTTTATTTTACTTATTATTTTAATTAGCGGAATGAAACTTGTTTTTTAGTAATGTCAATTAAAAAAGACATTTCTAGGATTATCCCCCAATTGTTGTAAAAAGGGCTTTTAAAATAAACGGATTGTCCAGACACTTAAAAACACCATGCATAGTGTGAAATGAGAACAAATTGAAAGGAGAGGAAAGATCATATGGCATGTCAAGGTAATTCTGTCATAATCATCGATGACAATAACGGTTGGCAAATCACCTATAACTCAACAGCATCGGATCCAGCAAATAATAAATTTTGTTATGATGTAGAGAAAGTAGGCAACCCCAAGGTTTAAGCCATTTTACGATTGGGATTGACGAAACGGGTTGTCCCAATTTATTAGACGAACTTGATGATGACGATCTTACATGTACACGATCTGATAGTGGACCTGTAGATTGTGAAGTCGTACGAAACCCTGATACAAACGAAGTTCGCGGTTTCAAATTCGATAATATTGAATTTGAGGAAAGTGGTCCAGTAACATTTTGTGTAACGATTAGCACCGCTCAAGCATTATTTCTCGGTTGTGTATTTGTCAGCGGAAAAGCAGGGCAGGCATCTGACACGGGAGATACAACAATACCAGGTCCATCATGTACACCACCAATGACAACAACGACAAGCACGACATCAACAACGACAAGCACGACATCAACAACGACAAGCACGACATCAACAACAACGAGCACGACATCAACAACGACGAGCACAACATCGACAACAACAAGCACAACATCGACAACAACGAGCACGACATCAACGACAACGAGCACGACATCAACGACAACAAGCACGACATCAACGACAACAAGCACAACATCCACGACAACGAGCACGACATCGACAACGACAAGCACAACATCGACAACGACGAGCACAACATCAACAACGACAAGCACAACATCAACGACGACAAGCACAACAACTTCTACTACAACATCTACAACATCTACAACAACAACTACTACTGGATGCCCAATTCCAAACCCGTTAACTTGCTGTCAAGAGACTGTTGAATTTAAAACACAACTTGTTCCACCTGCATTGGCTTCGGCAGACGTTCAGACTCAAGTATTTTTCTCGCAAAATCCTGTTGTCGAAGATGTTTGTCCTGAAAAAGTCATCATCTGTGGTAAAGTAACGAAAAAATCACATATACAGCAGTTGATGAACAAGGAAATCAATGCCCGAAAGAATTTTGTACCGAAGAATCATTCCAATGTATCATTGACCGTGATGATGCAAACGAAGGAGACACTTTTGTCATTTGTGGATTTGATATTCTATGTGAAGGCACGCCAAGATTACAAAATAGAGGAACACGTCCGGGACCTGAAGGAATAGGCTCTGTTGATGTATTCTGGAAAATTATTGAAAAAGACATTGTTAAGGTTTGCATTAGAAAGAATAATTGCAACGACTGTGAACCACTTCCTCCACCTTGTTAATCGTTGCTTTCAATTCAATTTGGAGAGTGATTAAAAAAGATATTGTAAGGTTTGTATTAGGCGGATTTTAATCCGTAGCATAACGTCTAATTGAGAACAATGTATGACAGGGACCTCATATAACGATGTTTTGAGGTCTCTTTTAAAAGGAATGTAATGATTTATTGTAGTTTTGATTCATAGTCTAAAAGACAAGGAGGAATTTAAATGGCTGGAGGTCCACTTATATTAATGGGGATCGATGCGGAGGATGGTGGCGTTAACGGTCATGGTCCGATTGCAAACTATATACAAGTAGTGAATAGCATTTTATCTAATGTCTCGAATGGCGGTTCAGGTATTTTAGTTATCGGTGGGGGAAAAGTGCTACTGATGATGTTACAGAGTTTTGGGATGCAATAGCCGCAGGTACAGGAGAAACGGTGACTTATGTAAACGGTGCTGGAAACATTGCAGCGCAATCATTCGCAGGGTTTGCGATGCTCGGAATTGTTAGTAGTTTCCTGAAACATCTTCTGGCGGTTTAACACAAGCTGAAAACGATGCATTGGCAACTCGGCAATCAGATATTGCAACGTTTATTAATAATGGCGGTGGGTTGCTTGGTTTTAGTCAAACCGATTTCACAAACCCTTATGCTTATTTGGCTGATGTAGGTTCTTTTACAGTAAATACTGGTCTTGGTTATGATAATATCACGCCAACCACTGAGGGCTTGGCGGTCGGTGTTACTGATGCATTAGATGTTTGCTGTTGGCATGATGAGTATGCTACGTTTCCATCTTTCTTAAATGTATTAGCGACAAATGCCGCTACAGGAATCGCCGCTGCGATAGGAGGGCAACAAGTTATTATTCCAACGGGATGTCCAATTGCAAACCCGCAAACTTGCTGTCAAGAGGTTGTTGAATTTGAAACACAGCTCGTTCCACCAGCATTGGCGAATAGCGTATCGAGTCGAGTGTTCTTCTCACAAGCTCCAGTTGTCGAAGATGTTTGTCCTGAAAAGGTCATCGTTTGCGGTAAATTAACGAAAGAAATTACGTATACAGCGGTTGACGGAGAAGGAAGGCAATGTGAGAAAGTATTTTGTGACGAAAGAGCGTTCCAATGCATCATTGACCGTGATGATGCAAATGAAGGAGATACTTTTGTCATTTGTGGATTTGCCGTTCTATGTGAAGGCACACCAAGATTACAAAATAGAGGAACACGTCCGGGACCTCAAGGAACAGGATCTGTCGATGTATTCTGGAAAGTTCTCGAAAAGACATCGTCAAGGTTTGTATTAGAAAGGATAATTGCAACGACTGTGAGCCACTTCCTCCACCTTGTTAATAGTCTCTTTAAGTGAACGATAAGAATCCTATTGAAACTTGATTGAAAAAACCTTGGATGCAAAATCCAGGGTTTTTCTGTTTACTCATTAAATTACTAATGAAAACCGACTTAAAAAGAGTTTACTATACTTGTGCTTGCAGTGATTGTAGTGAGGTAGTTTCTGTATTTCTATCCTCTTTTCACCACTTTGGTTTGACCGCAGCCACAGCCTCTGCGCGCTTTTTTCGAGGTCCTGCTACTCTTGGTTTTCCCCATGAATTATTCTCATTCTCAACACCTCCTTACCCATCTTTAATAGTTTATGAGACAAGATAAGAAAGTGTCTCTTGCAGGTTAGAAAAAGGCTAACATGATTTTAATAAACTATTTAGATTCAACAGATTGAATGAGCATGGATAGAAATCAGCCATCCTATTTTTTACATAGTATCTAAAAAAGTGAAGTTAATTTGCTGTTTTGTCCAATGACAAAACAGCATCATCCGTTATAATTGTAATATTGGGAAATCTCTTTACTTAAAGTAAAAAGTGAGGGAGTGTTCACATGCAAAAACAAAAACGATTAATAAACGGGGAAAGGTTGAAAGATGAGCTTGAACGGTTTGCGAACTTTGGCCGGACAGAAAATAACGGTGTCACTCGGCTGGCTTTATCAAAGGAAGATCGATTAGTGAGAGATTATTTTCGCTCTTGTTGTGAAAAACTTGGACTCACAGTGAAGGTCGATGATATGGGATGCATGTATGCGACACTTGCGGGCACAGACGAAGAGCCGCCGATTGTCATCGGTTCACATTTAGATACCGTGAAAAAGGGCGGTCGTTTTGATGGTGTTCTCGGTGTAGTTGCTGGCTTAGAAGTTGTGCGAACATTAGTTGAAAATAATATTAAGCCCTCGATCCCTATCACGATTGTTAATTTTACAAATGAAGAAGGCGCACGCTTTGAACCGTCGATGATGGCGTCCGGCGTCCTTTCGGAGAAATTTGAGAAAACAGCAATGCTTAATAAAGAAGATGAGAATGGCATGACATTTAAGCATGCGCTGCAAACGAGCGGCTATGCCGGTGAGAGAGAAAATCGTTTAACAAAGGCCACGGCCTTTTAGAACTGCATATTGAGCAAGGACCGATTTTGGAAAAGGAACACCTTACGATTGGTGTTGTAGAATGTGTTGTCGGAATGGTTTGCTATGAAATAGAGGTTATAGGGGAATCTAATCATGCAGGGACAACCCCGATGACTATGAGAAAAGATGCGCTTTTACGGCGAACGACTTGCTAACAGATATACGGAAACAATTAGGTAGTTTAGACGAAGAATTGGTGTACACCGTCGGCAGAATGAATGTATATCCAAATATTCATACGGTCATTCCAAACAAAGTCGTTTTTACCCTCGAGTCACGGCATAAAGATCCGGAAGTGATCGCTTCTGTTGAACAAGTCATGAATGATCTGCCACAAGCTTCCTTAGAAGGATGCAAGGTCAAGGCAACGAAGCTATGGGGGCGAGACACCGTTTGGTTTAACTCACATATTTGTCAATTGCTCGATGAATCTGCGAAGTCATTAGGATACTCATACAAAAGAATGGTCAGCGGCGCAGGGCATGATGCCCAATTCATCGCTAGCTATATCCCGACAGCAATGGTATTCGTCCCAAGCGTCAATGGGAAAAGCCATTGTGAAGAGGAGATCACTTCATGGGAAGATTGTGAAAAAGGAGTCAATGTTATTTTGGATACGGTGTTGACGATGTTGGAGAAATGAATAAAATGCATCACCAAAGATAAAACGGGTGATGCATTTTTTGTTCTGTTGCGATAATCGAACTAAAGCCTATGTATCTCTAAAACTATATCAAATCTTTACACTTTATTAAAAATGTCTTTACATATGCTTGCCATAATAGATCTAAAGGCTCGTTTTGGAGGAGTATATAGATGGGGATTCGTAAGACGAAACGTAGAATAATGAAGATAAGTCAAAAAATGAAAGGAAACATGACTCATCGTATTTCTTTTAGTGCTCGATTGATATTGTTAGTTGTAAGTATTTGTTTAATATCGATGGGGGCAATTGGCTACATTAGTTATACCCAAGCAAAGAATATGCTAATGGAAGCAAATGAAAATAGAATTGAAAGAGAGATTAAAGTAAGTCGTGAGCGAGCCGAATATTTAAAGCTTTCTTACATTAATGACTTAGCAAAGTTTGAATCACAATTGGAATATGGAATTCGAGCCCAATCTGTGGAAATGCTCCAAGATGGATTGACAGCCGAATTTTTCGAATCGATGAAGAGGGACAGGTTCGTCCGTTTAATGTAAGCAAAGCAGCTAACTTCTCTTTCGATGAAGCGTTGGCAACGAAAATCTTAGAGGAAAAAGAGGGAAAATGTATGTGCACATCGATGACGTGGAATACATCGTCGCCTTTTATTTGTGCAAGATATAAGAAGTACACTCGTTATAGCCATTCCAACTGCGGATTATTTGGAAGGAATCTGGGGTTTGCGGAATTCAATTCAGATCATTGTATTCATCAGTATGGTCGTTACCTCTTTTTACTATTTTTGTTAATAAAGAAACTGACGAAACCATTAGCTAAATTAAAAGCTGTGATGGATATGGTGAGTAAGGGGATTTTAGTCAAACAGTGACAGTGACAACGACCACTCCTGAAATTGTGTCCTTGACGAAAGGTTTTAATCAAATGATGGATGTAATGAACAATTTAGTTAAAGAAATGAAAGGGACGACAGAACATTTGGCGCATACTGGCTCCCAGCTTCATCATTCATCAAGTGTCGTCAATGAAAATACAAATGAACTATTGCATATGGTTCACATCGTTAAAGAAGGGGCTGAACAAACAGCAGCAGGTTCAAGTGGGAGCATGGCGCAGTTTCATATGATGAAGGAGCATATTCGTCAAGTCGTTGACCAAGTTGAACTCATTGATAGAAGTGCAGAAAATATGAATGCGCAAGCTCAAATGGGACAGCGAGAAATTGGTAAAATGATGGTGTCAATGAGTGACTTAGATACGGCGTTTGTAAACATTCATGAGACGATATCACTAGTGAAGGATCAGTCCAATAAGATCGCTGTGGTTGTTAAAGTCATTCAAGATATTTCTGAGCAAACAAGGTTGCTTGCTTTAAATGCAACAATTGAAGCGGCCAGAGCTGGAGAAGCAGGAAAGGGCTTTTCTGTTGTTGCAAACGAAGTGAAAAGGCTAGCTGAACAAACCTCTAATGCAACAAAAGAAATTTCAGTTCCGATTATACAAATGGCGAACATTAGTGAACAAGTTTCTAAAGAATTCACTCCTATCCTAGAAAAAATGCAAGACCATATGAATGTGGCAGATGCTTCCAATGAAGCATTTCAATATTTAGTGAGGAAAATGACGGATACAACAAAAGAGTTGAAAAATATGGAGCTATCTTTACATGATTTACAATCAATGGTACCAAAGATGGAGGAAGTTGTAGAAAGATTTGTAAGTATTTCTCAAGAAACACTAGCGAGCACGGAGGAAATGTCAGGGTATTTTGAAAGCCAATTAAAACTAGTAAACGAAAATCAAGAAATCTCTCATAATCTAAATAAAATTTCAAATGACTTAGAACATTTAACGAGTCAATTAATGATTGAGCTGTAATGAGAAAATCCCTTCCTTTTAGGAAGGGATTTTGACCTTTCAAACTTATGCCACATAGTCTTCACGTGGGATATCATTTGCTTCTTCTTTTAGATAATATTTTCCTTTTGTAGCAATCGCCATGACAACTGTGAGGATTGCTGCAAGGATTGCTGCAAAAAGGCAGCCGTGCTTTGCAAGAATGTGCCCATATATCCTAATGCTGCAATCGTACCAAGTCCGCTCGCAATCAATAAGGAAACAACGCCGACAGGATTCCATTTGTATAAATATTGTTGACGTGCTTCATAATATCTAGGACCGATATTAAGCATTTTTTCACGACTAAGGCGTCAGTAACTAAAATGGCTGCCCAAGCTAATAGAAATACACCTTGGAACGTCATTGCCGTATCCAAGTGATTGACAATACCACCGAGCATTAAGGCCATCGCAGATACACCTGTTACAACAACCCAGAACCGTCTGCTTGGCTTGAAATTGAAAATGTTTTCAAAGAAATTAGCAAGAGAAAGCGAACCACTATATATGTTCGTTACATTGATTCTTAATTGTGTAAGCATTGTAAATAATGCGCCGCCTATACCAAGTAGAAGCACGATGTACACACCAGGATTGGGTTCACCAAGACGGACGCCAAACCAAATGCCAAGACCTCCCATGACACCAAAACAGAAGATTTGTGGAATGAATCCGATCGCAACAGATCCGATTTTAATATCCTCAGGTTTTAGAAAGCGGGCATAATCGGAAGCTAATAAAGCTGTCAAACCCATAATTCCATGATGCATACCAATACAAAGCAATAAATCTGTTCCGCCTACTTGAACACCTTCAGGCATATAGCTCCAGAAGCTTCCTTCATATAATGATGGCGTATAGATGGACACGACGATCGCCGTGATTAAGAAAATTATGAAAATCGGCAATGACCATTTCTGTAATTTGTCGAGCTGTTTAATACCGAACCAATTTAAAGGGATGACGATGGTTCCGAAGAAAATAATTAATACCCATTCGGGGATAACAGGGAAGAATGTGTGAACAGCGGATACTAAAATCAAGCCTTCAAATGCACAATACATGATGAAATTTGAAGCATAAATGAATGAGGTTAAAGATGCTCCGATATAACCAAATCCGCCGCCTCTGGACATTAAATTGACGTTCATCCCAGATTTTGCTGAAAAATAAGCAATGAATGTCCCAAGTACCCCGGCAACAATGATGGCATAAATCGCAGAGATGATGGCGTTAATGGCTCCAAATTGAAGGGCCATAACACTTCCCATTTGAAAGTAGAATATGGCAGTTGCGATACCAAAAGTAATATTCGTAATACTTAACCAACCCATCGTTCGTTTTGAACGAGGCACCCGATCTAATGAATAATCATCTTTCATCTCTTTGTGATCTGTAGTTTGAACAGATCCCATACATATCAACTCCTCTTTGTGTCTTTTTCACATTAACAATGCAAACAGTTCAAATAATTTATTCCATGCAATTAACTATAACAAACACCATAAATACGAATCAAATGTGATAAATAGGCGTTACAGACGATAATCGTAGCTGTGTCCTCTTTACTTGTGTGAAAATACATACATGCTTTAATATCCTTCTTCTAACGTAGGAATACTGGGCAAAGGGTAGATCTGTATAAAGAAGCGGTAAAAAGAAAAGCGGCTGAGTAAGAAAGACTTCCATCAAATAATGCAAATTTTTTACATATTACTAAAGATGATTCTGCCTAATTATTTGCTAATGAAAGAACGGAAGGTGGGGATTCTTATAAATAATTGGTGGTAAAAAAGCTTCTTTTACCACCAATTGCTCGTTACTGCTCACTCAAATGTACAAGTTGTACTTCAAATTCGTTCCCAGGGTCATCTAGTTGATATACTCGGGCAGTATCGTTTGTAGGATCGACATTTTGGATGTAAACACGTTCTCCTTTATATATGACTGTTTTTAATTCTGGTGATGCTGCGATTTCTTCTGCTCGTAATCTGTTCAAATAAATAACCCCTAGTTTAGTATGGACCTTCTTCATATAGACCTTCTAGTTCCACTTCTTGGCTATTTTTCATTTCATTGAGAGGAAATACGATTGCGGTTTGTTTTTCGGCATCTACCTTTTCTATAAATACAGGGATTCCGTGATAGGAAACATTGATTTTCACCGGCGAATTCAAGATTTCCTGTGCGCGCTCACTGTCCATTCCATTCTCCTTTCCATTTTTATCTTATCTTTCGTATGAGCATACGGAAATATACTAGGAAAGATTGTCATGAAAGTAACATCTAAAGACGGTAACAATATGAATGAAAAACGTAAGAGGAGAGTGTTCAATATGACTCAATCAAAGCAGCAAGAGGAACGAGAATGGAGAAAAAGAAAGCAATCGCAAAACCCACATGGCAAGGTGAAATCGTTTAAAGAAATTGCTGAAGATGCCGGTAAAAATAGAAGTAAGTATAATGATCTAAATAGTCGACCAAGACATATTAACGATTATGCAAATGGGGTTGAGTAGGTGACAAATAAGGCATTTTTCGATGCTGAAAGGAAGTGATCGAAGTTGTGACAGAAGATGTGGGTTTCTAAAGAAACGGATGGGCTAAATCTCACCATAAGCTCATATTTTATATGAAAGGGATAATTTCATATGGAATAGGTGAGGGGAATGCTAATTGTTTATTTTAAGGAGAATAAAAATACGTTATTAGTGCAGCTGCGTAAAGATGTGCCTTCCGTTGGGGAAGAGATAAAAATTAAAGGTCGTAAAGGAAAAGTGACAAATGTACAAAATATCGATGAAAGGAATGTTCATGTTCAGATCATTCTAGATAAGGTTGCGAAAAACAAACTTACTCTCGATCCGAAAAAGAAAAGAAGGTAATTTTTGCAAGTTCGGTCAGATAGCTATTTATTCAATCTTACTATCCTTTATGTATGATTGAAAAATTAAACCCCTCTTCTTAATAAAATAGGAAGAGGGTTCCCTCTGGAATTAGCACAGTTCCTAAAAAGTTTGTAGCTAACGTATCATACGGTCAGCTTCTCTACTACTCTGGACAAGAAAAATTAATTTCGAAATGGGTCCTCACTAAGACCTGCCTCAACGACTAATTTCGCATATTCTTGGGCACTAAAAAGCGAGTGATCGCGGTAATTTCCGCATTCAAGGGCAGAGACTGCTGGAACATGTTCTGTCTCGATCACTTTTTTAGCACATTTGTTAATGCAGCAGCAACATCCTTTGGATCATGTTCATCCCAAATGATCATATAAAAGCCCGTGCGGCATCCCATTGGTGAAATATCAATAATTCCTTCCAATTCATCACGCATATACGTCGCAAGCAAATGCTCCAACGTATGAATCGCAGCCGTTGGCATCGCATCTTCATTCGGCTGTAAAAAACGTAAATCGTATTTTTGTAGTTTACTACCTTGCTTATGTTGCTCCGTACCAGCGAGTCGAACGTATGGAGCCTTTACAATCGTATGATCAAGAAGAAAGCTTTCTACCTTTGCCATTTCAATCATCCTTTCTGTTTTTAATGATTAACCTATCACACCATCTTCATGAAAGTACATCCCTTTTATATATATTTATGAAAATATGAAAGGGTAATGACAGTATGTAATAAGCAGTATACCACGTATTATGATTATTCGCATGAAAATACTTGGCTTTATATTTATAAAAAATTGGTTATGTGTATTAGTTCCCATTAAACGATTTAAATATTCTGAGGAAAATAATCCAAACTATACTGTAACAACAGTAGAATGGAGAGGTTTGTATGGACTTTGCTTGGATATGGAAATCAATATTAATTGTTGTAGGAGGAACATTATTATTAAGAGTAGCTGGAAGAAAGTCCATTTCCCAAATGACACTCGCTCAGACGGTTATTATGATCGGAATTGGGTCTTTATTGATCCAACCGCTTGCTGGAAAGAATATCTGGACTACGCTTGCAGTAGGAAGCGTGCTCGTTATTACCCTCATCGTCATGGAGTATGCTCAACTGAAATCAGATAAAATTGAACAATTCATTACAGGAAAGTCAAAAATTCTCATTGAAAATGGAAACATTAATGAAAAGAATTTAAAAAAGTTGCGTTTTACAGTAGATCAAATGGAGATGAAATTACGTCAACAAAATGTAACGTCCATTGAGAACGTAAAGTGGGCAACATTAGAACCAAATGGACAAGTTGGGTTTGAATTAAAATCAGACTACCAGCCTGCCACCAAAAAAGATATCCAATCACTACAGCAAGACATCCAACAAATTACTCAATTGTTCAATCAAACTATAGAGAAGAATGCTTATGCTCAAGAATCAAATACACAGAATATCTTTTCTGAAGTAGCAAAAAGCCAACACAACATAGACCCACCTAACCGCTTACAATAGTTCGTTCTCTAATAGTCAAAGCTAGACATTAAAACTTTACCACGATCATTTTCAAATAAAAGCAAATACTTTATTTGAAATCTGATTATATGGCAGGTGGAATGACAGTAAATTAAGTATAAACAAGCCACAGGGCATTTAAACACCTGTGGCTAAGTCATTAAGGAATGATATTCCCTGCAGCTTTATAGATTCGATACCATTCCTCTCTCGTTAGTCGAAGCTCAGAACCTTTACACGCGTCTATTAAGCGTTGGGCATTTGTCGTTCCAAGCACGACTTGAATATTTGCGGGATGACGAGTAATCCATGCTGTCGCAATCGCTGTGTTCGTTACCTCATAATTTTGAGCGATTTCATCAATGACTTCGTTTAATTCGGGAAGTTTTCCAAGTCACCGAGAAACGGTCCTTTAAAAATCCGTTCTGAAATGGAGACCAAGCTTGGATCGTCATCTCTTGCAAACGGCAATAATCAAGCACGCTGCTATCGCGATTAATCGATTGGTCGACATCCATATTTAACGTAATGCCTGAGTCGATCATCGGTGTATGTACGACGCTAAACTGAAGTTGATTGATGACTAATTTTTGAGAAAGATGTTTCTGCAATAATTCAATCTGAGCTGGATTATGATTGGACACGCCAAAATATTTAACTTTCCCGCTATGATGTAACTGATCGAATGCTTCTGCTACTTCTTCAGGCTCCATTAACGGATCAGGGCGGTGTAGAAGCAAAATATCTAAGTAATCGGTGTTTAATCGTTTTAAAATTCCGTCGACGGAATTTAGAATATGCTCTTTGAAAAATCGAAATATCCAGAGCGGATGCCACATTTGCTTTGTATGATCATTTTCTCTCGGGTGTCATCGTTCATTTGAATCGCTTCAGCAAATAATTCTTCTGAGCGGCCCTTTCCATAAATATCCGCATGATCAAAGAAATTAATTCCTTCATCCATTGCCGTTCGAATTAAATGCTCAACTTCTGCAATTGAAAGCTGAGGCAGGCGCATACATCCCATAATCAAGTTTGAAACATGTAATTCCGTATGTTTAATACTATTGTATTTCATCAATAACCCTCCCTTACCCAATAACTATACTATTAAAAGGGCTGAAATAGGATTACTTTTTGGTAAAGATGCAAAGAAACAAAAAACTGGGCATCTGTAATGCCCAGTTTACTCCATCAAGCTTGCGATAATTTCGTAAGAGCGCAAGCGATCTTCTTGGTAGAATGCGGTAGAGCGAATGATCAGTTCATCTGCTTGTGTTCTTGCAATAAACTCTTCAAGTCCGCGTTTAACCGTTTCAGGACTGCCGATAATGGTTGAGCGAGAGTCGAGCGTTCTATTAATGGCTTCGCGCTCAAACGGGGACCAAAGTTCATCCATATTGTCGACGGGAGGTTGTACTTTCATCGGTGTTCCACGGTTTAAACTTAAAAACTGTTGCTGGAGCGTCGTCGCAACCCATTGTGCTTTTTCATCTGTGTCAGCGGCGATCACATTAAGGCCAACCATCGCATATGGCTTCTCAAGACTGTTTGACGGTTTGAAATTGTCACGATAAAGCTGCAATGCAGGCAGTGTGTAGTCAGGTGCGAAGTGACTGGCGAATGAGAATGGAAGTCCTTTAAAAGCAGCGAGTTGGGCGCTAAAGCCGCTTGAGCCAAGCAACCAAATCGGGATTTGCAAGCCTTTACCGGGATAAGCATGTACGGGTGCTTGATCGTCTCCTTCAAAGTAACCTAGCAGCTCTTCTAACTGTTCCGGAAACTCTTCCCCGCTACTCACTAATGAACGTCTTAAGGCATAAGCAGTCGCCCGATCGCTACCTGGCGCCCGCCCGAGGCCGAGATCGATTCGCCCGGGGTACATGGACTCCAATGTACCAAATTGCTCTGCGATGACGAGCGGAGCATGATTTGGCAGCATGATGCCGCCAGAGCCGATTCGTATTTTCTTTGTCGCTCCCGCAATATGGCCAATAATGACGGAAGTGGCGGAGCTAGCAATACCCGGCATATTATGATGCTCAGCAAGCCAGTAGCGGTTATAGCCCCATGCTTCGGCATGCTGCGCCACCTCAACACTATTTTTAAAAGATTCAGTAGCATTGCCACCTTCCGTAATTGGAACGAGGTCAAGAATAGACAACGGGGTATTTTGAAAAGCCTTCACTGTCAAAAAATCCACTCCCTTACAGATGTTTTTTAATGATACGTTGTTTCGTTAACACCGTCCAATGATCTGATTTCCACGAGGAATATAAAAGACGAAAGAGCGGGCTCTTTCGTCGAAGAATAAGTAGTATAAATTGTTTTCAAAGTAGGTATTCGTGTCTAGCTCCAAGCGCTAGAGGCTCGAGGTCATAAGCCAATCCGTCAAGAAGGTAAAGAGCGACCTTCTCGCCGTCTCGTCTTATGCTTTTCGCCTCTGACCGAGCGCTTTCCGCTTTTCTTGAGTTATCGGACACCTTTCATATAACGCTGAATGACTGGGGTAACGAGGAATAGAAGGATACTTAAAACGATAGCCATTCCTCCAATCATACCAAAATACATCATTTCCGTTTCAGGTGTATAAAATTTTACAATTTGTGCGTTCAATGCTTGAGCAGCCGCATTTGATAAAAACCATAAACTCATCGTTTGCGCTGAGAATGCTGCTGGTGCTAGTTTCGTTGCAGCTGAGAGTCCGACAGGGGATAAGCATAACTCTCCAAGCACAACGATGAAATAGCTTAAAACAAGCCATAAAGGATTGACGAGTGACTGCTCGCCGCCAAAATAAGCAGGTAAAAGAATTACTAGAAAGGAAAGCCCAGCGAATAATAAGCCCAATGAGAACTTTTGTGGGATCGATGGCTGACGGTTCCCTAATTTAACCCATAGCCAAGCAAATACTGGCGCCAAAATAATGATAAATAGCGGGTTTAATGACTGGAACCAAGCAGGTGAAATCGTTAAACCAGCAAATTCTAATTGTGTGCGTTTATCGGCATAATTGGCAAGGATTGTAGAACCTTGCTCTTGAATGGACCAGAACATAACAGAAGCAAGAAATAATGGAATAAATGCAATAATTCTCGAACGTTCTGTTGCCGTTGTTTTTGGGCTTCTATACATAATAACAAAATAAGCGGTCGGAATAAGAAACCTAAAATACCTACTAGTTTAATAAATGTTTCAATTGTAAGTAGTCCTGTTGGAATCGCAATGGCTAGTAGGATTGCGATAATGACCGCACCTAAACCGATCATCGTATACACTTTTTCTTTTCAGTTGGCGCTAATGGATTGGCAATATATGTGCCAGCAAGTCCGAGATTTTTCTTTTAGTAATAATGAATACGACTAATCCGAGGAACATTCCGACAGCGGCGATTCCAAAGCCGAGGTGGAAGCTGTACTTCATCACCTCTCCGAGAATGAGGGAGAAAGAAACCCTCCAAGATTAATTCCCATATAAAATATGCTGAAACCAGCATCGCGACGGTGATCAGACTCACTATAAATATCGCCTACCATACTTGAAACATTAGGTTTTAACAATCCTGTACCAAGTACAATTAATACCATCGATACGAAGAACAATGTAATACTACCAGGTATAGCTAAGGCGATATGACCGAGCATAATTAAGATTCCGCCATAAAATACAGCATTTGATGTCCCGAAAATTCGGTCAGCTAGCCAGCCGCCAATAATTCCGGACATGTATACGAGTGAGCCATAGATGGACATGATTGCAAGGGCCGTATGTTCATCAAGTCCTAATCCACCTCTCGATACTTCATAATACATATAGAAAACAAGGATCGCTCTCATACCATAATAGGAGAATCGCTCCCAAAATTCAGTAAAAAATAAGGTAAGTAGTCCCTTAGGGTGACCGAAAAATCCCTTTTGTGGGACACTATCAACAACTTTTTGTTTGTTTATATCCGACATAGATTTTCCTCCATTTTATTTTTTGAAATAGTAATATTTTTCACGTTAAAAAAATAACCTTTAAATTTTAACATTATTCTTAGGGAAGTTTAATATTTATTGAATTTAGTTATTTCAAAATAATATTTCTGTTCCGACAATAATGAAAATCTGCACTATAACTATGTAGTTAGAATAACCTTTTCCTTAGAGAAATACCCACAAATTTACAATGATAAACACAAATGATGAGAGGGGAGGTACAGGAAACAATTATAAAAATAATTAAAATTAGCTTTTTAAAATGCCAACAATTCATCGTTGTTTACAATTGTGTATACTTGTTTACGTGTTGGGTATGTGTGAAAACAAAAACGTAAACTTGTTTACGATTATGTGTACAAGTTGGTGTGTAGGTATGTGTTCGCTCTTGTATACATGTTTACGAATATGTGTATAAGTTTACAAATATGTAATAGTTGGATAAATAGGATTGACCTACCAAGTCAATTCCGATAATCTTTTATTATATAAATCTATTAACCGAAAGGATGATTTTATTGACAAAGTCACGTATTGCGGCAATTGATGTGGGAAATGACTCGTTAAAGGCGATTTTTGGAAAGCTGGAGGCTGAACTAAATATACCAAATGTGATTGCACATGATATTGCGGATCGTCCAATTATTGGAATTGAAGAATTAGATCATCAAGATCCGACAGATGGGATACATATCCGCCTGCACTCCCTACTTTAAAAGACAATAATTCGATTTATAGAGTAGGAAATTTGGCGACGAAAAGCGGTAATTCAACTGAACTGGATCCGGGAAGCAATAAATCAGAAGAAGATCAAACACTCGTCATGTTGTTTGCCGCATTAGCGTTGGATGCAGCGAGAGACGAAAATAAACACATTTTCAGACGCTCAAACAATGTGATTGAAGCAACGTATACATTAGGAACAGGCCTTCCGCTAAGAGAAGTAAAGGAAGGGAAAGACGTTGGCTACCGTTCGCAATTGCTTGGCTCTGTTCACCAAGTAGAATTTTTAGTAACACCGAAATATCAAGGTTTGAAAGTGAATATTAAATTTGATGAAGTGAAAGTGTATCCTGAAGGGTTTGCCGCATTTATTAATCTAGTGATGGACAATAATTTAAATATTATTAATAAAGAACTCATTGATAAGCGAATTCTCATCCAGGATATTGGTGGTCTTTCAACAGATGTCGCAGTTATTAAAAATCGAAAAGTCGATGATGATAAGGCTCAAGGTTTTAATTTAGGTGTATCTGAGTCATTGGATGAGATTCGTGAAGAGATTTTTCTCGATACGGTGTTGAACTGGACAGCCGACGTGACGTGGTTGAAATCATTACGAAGAAAAACGACCGAAATCATATTATGGTAAAGGAAGTCGGACAAGCGTTCACGATATTGTCGACCGGATATTGCTGGAGTTAGCAAAAAGCAATACCGTCATTTGCGAAACGTATGGCAAAGAAACTCGCAAACGGAAATTTGTTATTTCATCGGTGGAGGATCGATTGTCCTTAAAGATTATTTGAAGCTATTAAATAATAATCTTGATGGATATAATATCGATTTCTTTGAAGATGAAAAAGAAAGTGTTTGGATGATGGCTAATGCTTATTATAAATTGATTTCAGATTTTGCTAAAAAAATCAACAACAAGAAGAAAAATTGGTCAAAACAAAATAGGGTGATATTTCATGACAGAAAAGGGATTGAAGAGGGGCAGCCTATTACATTCCGTATTCCCTCTGATACTTCTGACCATATTTTAAAACAATTGCAAAAGCTGAAGGAAGTTGAAAGAAGAAACTTCTCTAGTAAAATTGCAGAGTTTGTCATGGAAGGGGTGAGTGATTCCCTCATCAAACAAAGAGAGGCAATCACGATCCCTCTTCCTAAAGGGTTAAATAAAGCCCAGCGTGATTGGTTAAAACATGAACATTCAGAGGCGTTATTAGGAAGTGTTGTATATCAGTTATTATCAGATCCAATTCGGACGGCTGCGCTTTTCACTTCACTTAACAGCAACGTATTAGAAGTAGATGATCATCTATATGTACAAGATGAAGTGAGTGCTGATGTTGAATTGGAATCAAATAAGGCGACAGCCGGGATGGAGAAAGAGAGAAATCAAGCTCCACCCAAACCAATTGATATCGACGATGATTTAGATCAATTTGATTGGGAAGCAGTAAAGATGGCTGAACATTCGGTTATGACAGAAGAAGAGGAAGATCCGCTTGGAGATTTTCTTGCACAAATGAATAAATGACAATCCCGTTACGTTAATGAACGGGATTTTTTTATTGTCATTTCCAAGTTTTTTATAGTCTTTTATACTATAATAGAATCGTATAGATATACAATCTAATTAACCATATGGGAGCTTAATAGACGAATGATACGGCAATTATTCAGTAGAATTTTCCGAAAAGGGCGAAAAAACAAAGCGGGCCAAGGAAACCCGGCACCACATCATGAGGAATTAAATAAACAAACACAAGTAGTAAATTATGATGAAATTGTTGGCCGGATGTCCGCGTTCTTTGCGCATGAAATTCGCAATCCACTAACATCCATCATTGGTTTTACCCAGTTTCTTGAGCAAGATGAAGTTGTACAAGCAAATCCAAGAATTCAACAATATCTTTCCATTATTAAAGAAGAATCATTAAGAATGGAATCATTAATTCAAGAGTTGCTTAGCTTAGCTACAACTGATTTTCAACGCGATAACGTCTCTATTGTTGATGTAAAATACATTATTGAAAAAACGATTGTTATTTTCCAAATGCAGCCGGATCATCAAAATGTTCATTTCAAGACAACCCTTGTTGATGAAGTGTATATAAAAGGCAATGCCGACCGGCTCGAACAATTGCTCATTAATTTAATTAATAATGCGATTGAAGCGTCAGGAACGGAATGTTTAATCGATATTTATCTTAAAAGGATAGCGAAAATATGTCGATATCGATAGCGGATAACGGAAGTGGGATTTCTGCTGAACAAATCGAACAAGTTTTTTATCCGCTTTTTACGACAAAAGATGAAGGAACGGGTATAGGTCTGCCTGTTTGTAAAGCCATCGTAGAAACACTGGGTGGTTCCATTTCTCTTCAAAACCGTTTGCCTCAAGGGACGGAAGTAAGGATGGAAATACCATTGCTTAAACATAGGCGATAGATTAGGAGCAATAATTATGAATCAAATGATCACACTTTTTATGTCCATTTTTGAATGGACTGCCTTATTAATCTTTCCAATTGTTTTATTAGGCTATCACGTCCGTAAATATATGAAATCAATATTCCTCATTGCCGGAATGATGAGTGTATTATCGATTGGAATGCGATTGATGTCACTGCCAATCAGCGCGGTAATCTTGATTCAAATGATCGTCGTATTTTTACTTGTAATGTGGTTATTTCGAGCTAATAAATTGGAGACGCTCGCTGTTACGAGTATGGGATATGGGTTTTATGTGTTTACACAAATGATCTTCCTTGAAATACTTGTCCGATTTTTAAAGCTGGATTATTTTGAAATTATTTTTAAAATCAATGGAATGACATTTCTTCAAATCGTGAATTTCCTTTTCGTTTTTGCCTTAAGTTTCGTTATTAATTATTCGAAGTACCATTTAGATGAGCTGCGCTATTATTTAAAAATCCCTAATGCTCATAAACAATATAAAATGATTATTATGTTTATCTCTATATTAACGTATATTTTCACATGTCTTATTATTTTTATGATGTTCGCTGAAGATTCGGGACAAAAACAAATAGCTATTTTATTCATCATCGTAACGATCTTTGTCACCTTATCATTCTATTTAATATTACACATCCAGTTTCAAAAGAAGCGAATCATTGAAACGAAGCAATTCTTTTAAGTCAAGAGCAACAAGCGACATCACTTGTAGCGAAAGTAAGGGATGATGATGTCCAGCATTTTAGAGCAATCGTTAAACTATTGGAGCGTCAAATGCCTGAGCTGATTGAAGAATATATTGAAACAAACCAACTGGATAAAGGCTCTTTAAAACTGGATTTACATTCGGATTTATCGGTGTTACAAGATGATTTGCTATATGCATTTTTGACTACTAAAAGAAAGTTAGCAAACTTGCTTTGCATTCCTATACAAGTGTCTGGGGAGACGAATGTACCAACGACTCTGCAACAAATTCGTTATCTAAGCGTTATTTTTGATGATTTGATTTATATGCTCCATGAATCACCGCAAACCGTTGACCGAATCATTCAATTTCATGTAGAGACAATGAGTAACGAGTTCATTGCCTTTACGATATCTAGTCCGCTGCATATCGATGAAAAGCTGCACACAAGTTTAAAGTTATTTGATGCGATCTTACAATTTAAACAACTTGGCGCGGTTGTCGAAATTGAGTTGCAACCTGTTAAAGTATCAATCCAGTCGCCAGTCATTTAAAAGGGACCGGGATAATTTCACATTTCGTCGAATATATACGTATACAATCATCAATTAGGGAGGGTGTTATGGGGCGTCTTACCGACCAACTCATTGTCATTTCGTTTGATTGTCTATCGTCATTGGATTTCCTATGCTGCAAGAGTTTCCGCATTTTCAAAAGTTTTTGCAAACCGCATCCTATTGTAAAAATGTCGAAACGGTTTATCCGTCTATCACGTATCCTTGCCATACAACGATTGTAACAGGTAGATTCCCGAACCGGCATGGCGTTATTAATAATACATTGCTCCAGCCTGGCAGACTTTCTCCTGACTGGTATTGGCACCGCTATCATATTAAAGGAACCACACTTTATGATGAAGCGAGGAAAGCTGGTATGACAACAGCTTCCTTATTATGGCCCGTGACAGCAAAGGCAGATATTGATTATAATATGCCAGAAATTTTCGCCAATCGACCATGGCAACATCAAATTCCTGTGTCGCTTATGAACGGAAGTGTTCGCTATCAATTGGAAATGAATAAACGCTTCGGTCATATTCGAAAGGGTTTAAGCCAGCCTCAGCTCGATGATTTTGTATTGGAAACAGCTGTTCATACGATTAAAACAAAGGAACCAAACGTAATGCTTGTACATTTTACAGATCTTGATACAAATCGTCATTTTCACGGTTTCTCCTCGGACCAAGCTTATGAAGCGATCCGTCGCCATGATGTAAGGCTTGGTCGAATTGTTCAAGCATTACAAGAAAGCGGACAATATGAACATTCCACTATGATTGTGCTTGGAGATCATAGTGCCTTAGATGAATCCAAAGCGATCAAGCCAAATGTTTTATTGAAAGAGAGTGGTCTTATCCGGGTGGACCATCGGGGCGTGTAACAGATTGGGATGCTTATTGTAAAAGTTGTGATGGTTCCGCATATATTTATATTAAGAATGAACAAGTAAAATCGTCCGTAGCAGAACTCTTACGCGGGTTAATGCAAGACGAGAGCAACGGTATTGAAATGATTTTAACTGGCGACGAAGCAGGTGACAGAGGGGCGGATGAACATGCCGCATTTATGATTGAGGCCAGCCGAGGTTATTATTTCACCGAGCATTTAGATGGAAAGTGGATTGATGAAATTACGAAGGACGATGTAAAATCAGGCAAATATACGGTTGCTTCTCACGGATATTCTCCTAATAAAGAAAATTACACAACTGTATTTATGGCGAGAGGAAAAGGGGTGAAGGAAGGGATTGTCATTCCATCTATGCATCTTGTTGATGAAGGTCCAACCTTTGCGCGCTTACTCGGTCTTCACCTTGGTGAAACAGATGGAAGGGTGCTGGAAGAAATGATCGATCAGTGAGAAATGGGGGCGAAGGGATGGGGCAGTATACAAAAAGAAAAAAGTTGGATGTTGTACGATTGGGCTAACTCCGCTTATTCAATTATAATCACTTCTGCAGTTTTTCCAATCTTTTATAAAGCTGCGGCGACAAGAGCCGGTATTAGTGCAGCAAATTCGACGGCTTATTTAGGATATACGATAGCAATTGCGACCTTTATTTTAGCGATGCTCGGTCCGATTTTAGGAACGATCGCTGATTATCAAGGATTTAAGAAAAAGTTTTTACCTTTTTCTTTGCCATTGGTGTCGGGGCTACTGCATTGCTTGCTTTTGTCCCAAGTGATCAATGGCTGCTTTTATTAATCTTCTACACGATTTCCGCTTTAGGATTTTGGGGAGCGAATGTATTTTACGATGCTTTTATTGTTGATGTGACAAGTGAAGAACGAATGAATCGAGTCTCTGCTCGCGGCTATGGAATCGGATATATTGGCAGTACGATTCCATTCATTATTAGCATCGCGATCATCATTTCGGCACAACAAGAATGGATTCCTCTATCCGGCACACGTGCAAGCCAAATTGCGTTTTTATTACGGCTCTGTGGTGGGGGCTGTTCACGATTCCTATGTTCAAGCACGTTCACCAGCGCTACTATATTGAACGGGAACCAAAACCGATTGTGAATAGCTTTAAGCGCCTAGGCCACACATTTAAGGATATTCGGCAATACCGCGCCTTATTTTTATTTATGCTTGCCTATTTCTTTTATATCGATGGCGTAGGAACGATTATTTCGATGTCAACCGCCTATGGAACCGATTTAGGGATTAGCCCGATCAGTTTATTAATTATTTTATTTGTAACACAAGTCGTTGCTGCCCCATTTGCAATTTTATACGGAAAATTAGCTGAAAAATTTTCTGGGAAAAAATGCTCTATGTAGGAATCGTTATTTATATAATCGTTTGTATTTATGCTTATTTTTTGAAAACCGCTTTAGATTTTTGGATTTTAGCGATGCTCGTTGCTACCTCCCAAGGCGGGATTCAGGCATTAAGCCGTTCCTATTTCGCCAAGCTCGTCCCGAAAGAACGTGCGAACGAATTTTTCGGTTTTTATAACATCTTTGGAAAATTCGCCGCAATTATGGGGCCGCTTTTACTAGGGGTAACCGCCCAAATAACAGGAAACTCCGCCAACGGAGTATTTAGCTTAGTCATCTTATTTATCATTGGGATTATCATTCTCGCCCGTGTACCCGAGCCGAACGTTCATTAAGAAAAAATCCCTTGGAGGGATTTTTTCTTTCGAATTTAGAAACTACATATCATGACTACTGTTCTTCTTCTGTCTAGAGTGATTTTGATTTTTTACTTTGTGGGATCCGCTTAATGGCTTTGGTTGATTGGACTTGTTTTGTTTTGATTTCTCGCCGTTACTGTTCAATGATCTGTATCCTCCTTGATTTTGTGTTCTCATTTTATATTTTGTCCCAAAGAAAGAATGATATGAGATAGGATAAGGAAAAAATATTTTTAGGTATTTAGTAAGATCGATTTTCCCCCATTACTCTTTTTAGTTCTTACAATTGTTATTAGCATCTTTCAACTAGTCATTATATACTAGAGTAGGTTCGTTAATGATTTTTTGAAATCGCTATCTTTACATAGTCCCAATGTGAATTCATTCTTTAAATCATGGACCATAGGAGGCAGCAAAGATGAAATCAAAATATCTGCTTTATCCATTTATATTCATACTCTTATGTGGTTGTGGATTATTTGTGGAACAATCGTCCAAATATGAAGTCGTTTACAATGGAGAAGTTAATCAAGTAATGCCGGAAAATGAAAAACAGGAACTAAAAAATGAAAGCCAATACACAATTGCTTTTGTTCCAAAAATTGAAGGAATCCCTTACTTTAATGCTGTGAAAGAAGGCGCTTTAGAGGCAGGTAAAGATTTAGGGGTAAACATTTTATATAAAGGACCATCTTCTGCTAGCTCTGAGCAACAAGCACAAATAATCGAAGAGTTTATTAATAACAATGTCGATAGCATTGCAGTCGCAGCAAATGATCCCTTAAAGCTCAAAAATGTTTTGCAAAAGGCAAGAGACCGTGGGATCAAGGTGGTCACATGGGATTCAGATACGAACCCTGAATTTAGAAGTTTCTTTGTTAATATGGTAAATCCCGAAATTTTAGGAAGGAATATACTGGATACACTTGCCTTAGAAATTAATGAGAAGGGAAATATGTAATATTGACCGGATCGTCTACCGCAGCGACTATAAATGATTGGATCAAATGGATAAATCAGCAGAATGTTGAGTATTACCCTGATATGGAATTAGTTGAAGTGATACCAACAAATGAGGATCCGCACATAGCTTATACGACTGCACAGAAAACGGTCAAAATATTGAAAATGTAGGGAAATTGAGCTTTGGGAAGACGGCAAAACAATTATCATGGGACCTCCGACAGATTTTACAAAAGAAAATGCGGGAGACTTTGATTTCTAATAAGGCGATAAAATACGAAGCCCCCTTAATTGGAGCAAAACCCAGTCAAGGGGCTTTTCATATTGAAAGGCTAGATAAGAAGAGGGAGTGTGGAATGAATGCAAAAGCAAAACTATCAAATTAAGGATCAAAAATTAGAGAAGCCTTTTTCAAATTAAAAGAGAACAGCCAAAGCGGTTTAAAAAGAAATTGAATTTGTCATGGAGCAATTGGGGGTTTGGGCTTGAAACGTTAGAGGCGTCTGTTAAGCGCTTAAAGGACAATGGAATCAACTATATCGAACTTCATGGTAATCATTATGGTGATGATCTTGGGTATCGAGTAGAGGAAACGCTGAAAGTCCTTGAACAGTATGAAATGAAAGTATCAGGCATTTGCGGAATGTTTTCTAAAGAAAATGATCTATCGAGTAATATTCCAAGTAAAAGACAAGCTGCGATTGACTATATTAAAAGGGAAGTAGAATTCACAAATAAAGTTGGCGGACATTATTTACTAGTTGTTCCTGGTGCGGTTGGCAGACCTGACGCATACGATGATGCAGAATTTGAAAGAAGCATTGAGACATTAAAAATTGTTAGTGATCTTTTTGTGAAATACGACGTCAAGGGGCGATTGAGCCTATTCGTGCAGCCGAAACAAGTTTTATTCACACCGTAGCTGATGCCATAGAATATATCAAGGCGGTAGATCATCCAGGGATCAATCATATTAATGCAGATGTATATCATATGCAATCAGAGGAGTCCCATATTGGTGAAGCGATTCTTGAGGCAGGTGATCAATTAGTCAATCTTCATATGGCTGATAGTAATCGCGGGGCATTAGGAGAGGGATTCATGGATTTAGATACGATTATTATGGCGTTGTATTTAATTGGCTTTAATCAGGAGGGTAAGTTTGTTACTCCTGAACCACTTGGCCCAGGTGGAGACCCATATCCAGCGATGAATGCTTTGCCAGATGTAAAAAGCTTGATCAATTAGTTTCCCAAACGGCAAATTATTTTAGAGAGCGAGAAAATGCCCTTTTAGAAAGTAACGAGTAGTAACAAATCTATTATTGATCGGGTGATAAAATAGGAGAAACACATAATTGGCTTTGACTATGGGGCATCCAAGTATTGCTTGATACATTAAAGCAGAAAGTGTGATTCTTTCATTAGGTACGACACATGTTGCTTAATACAATGGTTAAATTCCCATCATGCTGCCTCTCAATACGTACAGTTTGGTACACGTTATTAGCCGGAGCTGTTTTAAGCATCGTTCGACTTAGTCACTCCGACGAGAACTAAGCCGAAACGCACAATTGCGCTAGTTATGCGGTTTAGAAGGCAGCTCAAAGAAAATCACCTTGAAAAATGAGAAGCCTAGTATCTTAATATAAAGGGGCTTTCCATGTGCAAAAGAGAGCCTAGTTGATTGTAGTGGAAGGCGGCGACTCCGAGGGATTCAGCGTGACAGGTGAGACCCCGCAAGGCGCAAAGCGACTGAGGAGGCTCACCGCACGCCCCGGAAAGCGTCCGCCTGGAACGGAAATCAACGGTGACTACCGCTCACGTTTTGTAAGGGGAAATTCCGAAGTCAAATCTGTGGATTGTGGATAACAGGATACGTGTGCCCTTTTTTGTTGATGATTTTCAAAGGGCAACAACTCATCCCGTGTATACGAAAGAGCAGTAGAATTAACCCTTTTGCGAGAAATAATCACTTTATTTTTTACTCATAAAAACTAAAAAACAGTACATCGAAAAGCTCATACATAGGTCAGGCTTGTTCTAATTCGAGCAATCTGATACTTTTACATAAGAGTGATTAAAGAAGGTGCGCAAAATGAGGCTAAATAAATACATTAGTTCAACTGGTTATTGTTCAAGACGAAAAGCGGATGAGCTCATTATACAGAAAAAGTAAAAGTAAACGGGAGATCGCAGAATTAGGACTGGCTGTTGGTCCAGATGATGTGGTCGAAGTAGACGGTCAAATAATAAAACAAAAAAGAATGATGTGTACATTGCTTTAAACAAGCCGCCAGGTATTACTTGTACTACAGAGCGCCATATTGAGGGAATATTATTGACTATATTCAACATTCGGAACGGATTTTCCCGATTGGTAGACTGGATAAAGAGTCTGAGGGATTGATCCTTTTAACGAGCGATGGAGACATCGTTAATGAAATTTTACGCGAAGAGAATAATTATGAAAAAGATTATATTGTCATGGTAAATAAGCCAATTACTTCCACTTTTATTGACGATATGTCAAATGGAGTAGAAATTTATAACCCCGTAAAAAATGAATATACAATAACAAAAAAGTGCAAGGTCGTAAAGTTGGGTGAGCGCACATTTAAGATTACGCTCTCACAAGGATTGAACAGGCAAATTCGGCGAATGTGCTCCGCATTCAACTATCAAGTGTATAAACTACAGCGTATTAGAGTGGCACATATTACGCTTGATGGCATTGAACGAGGAGAGTGGAGAGATTTGACTGAAGAAGAAGTGAGGAAGTTTAAAGAAGGAAAAAGCAACTAATCGCAGAAAAGGGTAGAGAATTTGCTATCCTATTCTTTTTCTTTTACTAGAAATCAATATCCTGCCAAACTGTCCATCCTACATTGTGGGCAGTTTTTTATTTGTACTCCATTCGTTTTTTTCTCCTGAAAAACCCAATCTAGTTCTATTGCCTGTTTTTGAATATGAGTTAGAATTTTCGGTATATAATAGTCCGTTTTCGCAGAGATTATGATACAATGTATAATAGGAAGCGCTTACAAATTTGTTCGTCCATTCTATTACTCTTATATACTAATAAACCGTAAAGGCTGCGACGTCTTGGTAAAAGTAAAGGAGAATGAGGTTGAAAACATCTAGAGCAGTACAACCAGTTATTAGCCTATTCATAATGATTGGAATGATAATTGCTTTGTTCGGGTTTATGCATAAGCCAAACAAACATATCGAGCTTCAAGGAATTATAAATGTGGCACATCGAGGTTCATCTGCGTATGCACCAGAAAATACGATGTCCGCATTTCGCCTTGGTGTCGAACATGGTGTAGATTTTATAGAATGTGATGTTCATTTATCGAAAGATGGTAAATTGATCATCATACATGACGAAAAGGTAGATAGAACAACCGATGGATTTGGCTATGTGAAGGATTTTACGTTGGAAGAATTAAAACAGCTTGATGCAGGAGTAAGTTTGATCGTGCTTTTGCAGGAGAACAAATTATTACGTTAAAAGAGCTGCTAGACGAGTTTCATTATCGGATTGGTATTATTATCGATGTGAAAAATCCCCATCTATATCCAGGATTGAAAAGAAAATTGCAGATGTAGTAAACGAATATGTTTCCTCAAATATCATTATTCAATCATTCGATTTTGATTTTCTTAAAAAACTTCATACACTATTGCCAGAGGTTCCAGTGGCTGCATTAGTATCACGCTCTCAACATCCATTAACGAGAAAGCAATTGGATGACATAGCCAAATACGCTACATATATTAATTATAATGTGAAATATTTGAATTCCCGAATTGTATCCGAAATTCATAAACGAGATAAAAAGATCATGGCATGGACGATCAAGGAAAAAAGTCAATGCAAAGAGCATTAAATCTTGGTGTTGATGGTGTTATTACCGATTTCCCAGATTGGTTAAATGATGACATTATTTACGTTGCCAGATAACGATGTATCAGCCTTTTCAATATCGACATTTTCCATCCTACAATAAATAATGAATGACGATATTTTTGTTTACTTTTATCGGTTATTCATTAACATAAGTAAGGGTATTTATTTTAATAAATATGTCGAATAATGAAGAAAAGGAATGAAGAGATGGACTTGCAGACACTGCTTTTCACGTTTGTTGGAGGCTTAGGTATCTTTTTATTTGGAATTAAAACCATGGGAGACGGCCTTCAAAAAGTTGCTGGAGATGGACTTAGGGATCTTTTGGATCGGTTTACAACGAAACCGATCATGGGTGTTTTAACTGGAATTGTTGTTACAATTTTGTTGCAAACAAGTTCGGGAACTACCGTTTTAACGATCGGACTCGTAACAGCTGGTTTTATGACCCTTAGGCAAGCAATCGGTGTAATAATGGGGGCAAATATAGGTACAACTGCTACAGCTTTCATTATTGGTATTAATATTTCAGAATATGCCCTTCCTATCATTGCACTGGGCGCATTCTTAATTTTCTTCTTTAAAAATCATAAAATAAATAACTTTGGTCAAGTATTTTTTGGTTTCGGTGCGTTATTCTTAGGTCTAAATTTAATGGGAGATGCTATGAGGCCTCTTCGTGGTGCTCAAGCTTTTACCGATTTAACAGTTAGCATGAGCGACCATCCATTGCTAGGTGTTTTAATCGGTGTAGTCTTTACAGTGATCGTGCAAAGTTCATCAGCTGCGATTGGGCTGCTCCAAACTCTATTTGATCAAGGGGCAATTAATTTGCATGCGGCTTTACCGGTTTTGTTCGGTGACAACATCGGAACTACGATTACTGCTGTATTGGCTTCAATCGGAGCGTCGATCACTGCTAGACGTGCGGCTTTGACCCATGTCATATTTAACGTGATCGGGACTGTTTTAGTTTTAATACTTTTAGTACCTTTCACCGCATTAATAGAGTATTTTCAAGCAAGCCTCGGGCTAAGTCCGAAAATGACCATTGCTTTTGCGCATGGAACGTTTAATATAACGAATACAATTATTCAATTTCCATTCATCGCCATACTTGCGTGGATTGTAACGAAACTTGTTCCTGGTGAAGAAACAACAATTGAACATAAGCCGATTCATCTCGGAGAACAATTTATTCGCCAATCTCCTTCTGTTGCGCTTGGACAAGCGAAAAAGGAAGTGTTACGTATGGCAGAACTTGCTGAACAAGGAATGGAAGAAGTAGGAAAGTATTATCATACTCAAGGTAAAAAGCATCGGGAATTAATTCCACAAATTGAAGATGCATTAAATAATTTAGATAAAAATATTACCGACTATTTAGTTCAAATCTCTTATCACTCATTATCAGACCAAGATCTAAAACAGCATCATGCATTAATGAATGCTGTAATGGATTTGGAACGGATTGGTGATCATATGGAAAACATTATGGAACTTGTTGATCATCAAGTTAATAGCAAGGTGAAATTTTCCGAATCGGCACTTAATGACCTTGATGCCATGTTTGATTTAACGATCGAGACGATTAGACAATCGGTTGCGGCGCTGGAAACGGATGATGTTGAACTAGCTAAGGCTGTCCGTGAAAATGAAATAAAGATTGATAAAATGGAGCGCGATCTCCGTAAAAATCATATTAAACGACTGAATGAAAATCAATGTACAGGAACGGCTGGTATTATTTATGTAGATATTGTCAGCAATCTTGAAAGAATTGGTGACCATGCAGTTAATATTGCAGATGAGGTTGTTGAAACACAATCATAATGAGGAGCGCCTAATCGCATCAATTAGCATAAGGAATCAAATGCCAAGATATGTCTGGTCAAAATAAATAGGCAGACTTCGTTTTATTACGCATAAAGCATGAATGAAAAGCAGTCCATTTTTGGACTGCTTTAAAAGTTTATTGAGTATTTTTAAGATTGTGATGATACAATGTAACTAATGTTCATGAGGAGATGAATCGATTTGTTTCAAAGTGGAAATAAGCTAGTGTTCATTGGTGACAGCATTACAGATACAGGGAGAAGGGACGACCCAGAAGGAATGGGACATGGATATGTGCGACTCATTCGTGATTATTATGCAGTAACGGTGCCCCATTTAAGTCTAGAAATGATAAATAAAGGAGTTAGTGGGGATCGAGTGGATGATTTGGCTGCTCGCTGGCAGAGGGACATTATTGATCATAAGCCTGATTGGGTATCGATTTCGATAGGCATCAATGATGTATGGAGGCAACTTAAACGACCAGAAGAGAAGCAAATTTACCGGGATCAGTTCGAGCAAATATATGCGGACTTGCTAAATCAATTAGTATCAAAAACAAGGGCAAAAATCATTTTAATGGAGCCAACGGTTATTGAAGAAAACGCTGATGCAATTGGGAATCGCATGCTCATTCCATATATTGACGCTGTTCATCGTTTAGCGAAGGAGTATGGAGCAATTATCGTTCCGACACATCAAGCTTTTCTTACATATCTAGCTTATCAATCCGGTTTTCCATTAACGACAGATGGGGTACATATGAATACAGCTGGGAATTTGTTAATGGCGAACACTTGATTAAAGCGCTTCAAGATCAGAAGTAGATAAAAGCGAGACGAAGTTGGATGAGGGTGGTTTCTCGTACACTCGTTTGTGGGAATAGATAGAAGGTTAATATTATTCGTAGTGTTAGAGGAGAGTTCATATGTTTCGCTTATCAATCTTTTTCTTTTACTATTTTCAGCATTTTCAATCACCGGTGGGATTATGCCTTTGTATTTGAAAGAACTGGGACTAAGCACAGAGCAAATTGGTTTGCAGCTTGCAATGGGAGCGGTCATTTCCATCGTTGGTCAGCCCTTATTTGGCTTCTTAAGCGATAAAATTCAGTCGACAAAGCGCGTGTTAATAGCGCTTATGTTTGCCTCATTAGCCGTAAGTATTTTCTATTTTTCTGTACAATCAAGCCTATTATTGTTAATCCTTTTTATGATATTAAATTTGTTTGCAAGTTCAACGGGGCCACTTACTGAAAACTTATCAATTACTTATTCACAAAGAAATAATAAAAATTATGGGGCGATCAGGTTATGGGGGATGTCGGTGTAGGAACGGGGTCGGTCGTCATCGGCTTTCTCATTGGAGTGATTGGCATTATGCATTTAGGAACAATGTACGCGATCATTCTCATATTAACAATTATCGTTGGTTTCTTTTTGCAGGATGGGAGAAAGACAACTGCGAAGGCAATCACACTTCGGTCTATCCAGCAATTATTTAAAAATCGGGAATATATGTTGTTTTTATTTATATGCTTACTCATTTTTATGACGCATCGAATGAATGATAGTTTGTTAACGGTGTATATATCTGATCTTGGAGCAAGCGAATTACAAGTCGGTGTATCATGGATGGTTGCAACATTCTCAACGGTTCCATTATTTATTATGATGGGAAGCTGCTTACTCAATATAAAGAGTTAACATTAATTTTTGTATCCGCTATCTTATATTGTGTGCGCTGGCTATTATACAGCCTTTTGATGAGCCGCTTGCACTCATTCTATTGCAAGCGATGCATGGACTTACCTTTCCTATTTTTATTGTTGCCGGGATGTTTTTCGTAACGAGAAGCGTGCCAGAAGAAATTGTCGCTACCGGTCAGACGATATTTATTGCTGTCATTGTCGGAATTGGTGGGTTAATTGGCAGTGGTGGGGGCGGATTCTTTATGTCCCATTTTGGTGCGAGTGCGACGTATTTATTAGGGGCATCGATCACCGCTGTGGGAACTGTTTTTGTTTGTTGATCGTGCTTTCCCGGCGTTCAAGGCAAATGAACTATTGAAATTTGAGATGCGATCGTTTATTTGAGAAAAGGATATATCAATAAAATAATAAAGGTGTGTTAACACACCTTTATTATTTTAAATAACGAGAATAAGACTGACAGCCATAACGATCATCCCACTTATTAGACCGTAAATCGATGTATGTTCTTCATCGTATTTTTTGCAGCAGGCAAGAGTCCGTCGAGCGAGATAAATACCATAATTCCTGCTACTCCGGAAAAAATGATCCCAAATAGAACATCGTTTAAAAAGGCATAAGAACGAGAAATGCAATGATTGCACCAATTGGTTCTGAAAGACCCGATAAAAAGATAAACGGAATGCCTTTTTTACTTCCGGTAGCAAAGTAAATAGGTACGGCTACGGCGATGCCTTCAGGGATATTGTGAATTGCAATTGCAATTGCAATCGCAACTCCAAGTCCAGGATCTTGTAAAGCGGCAGTAAACGTAGCAATTCCCTCAGGAAAGTTATGAATCGCAATGGCAAGTGCAGTAAATGTTCCCATCTTTAAGAGCTCAGCATGATTTGTTCCATTTCCCTTATATCTTCTACTTTTTTAATTCGTGCGGATTTCCTTGCTTTGGCACTAGCTTATCGATGAAAGCAATGAGAATCATTCCACCGAAAAATCCTCCGGCGGTTGCCCAATTACCTGAGCTGACTCCAAGAGCGAATGTTAAAGCGTCCTTTGCTTTTACAAATATTTCAATCATCGACACATAGATCATTACTCCAGCAGAAAAGCCTAAAGACCATGATAAAAACTTTGTATTTGTCGTTGATGTAAACATGGCAAAAAGCTACCGATTCCAGTAGCGAGACCTGCCATTAAAGTAAGGCTGAAAGCGAATAACATATTTTCTGGCATGGCGTATACTCCTGCAGTTCGAATTTTTAATAGTTATCATATGCGGCGCAAAGAGAAAGTTTCATATGGGAAGATTTTCACATATGAAAAAGGAAAGTCAATACGAGGAAATTTCCGATCTTTAAAGAAAATCATTGAATTTTGAAAACACTCGTCATACAAGGTGCACAACCGAACAAGGAAAGTAACCAATTATGCGAGCGTTTGTCAACAGTCTAAAAGGTTTTCATTCATTCGTACTTTCAGAAACTGCCTTTTCAATGGCTGCTTCTGTAATATTGCGATGAGAGGTAGTCCAAACAGATTTTCCGAATTGAACAATAAAAATTTGGGGTGATTGATGTGTAACCCCTAAATCGGCTTCAATCATGTTAGAAACAGGTCTACTCTCTCTCACTTTTAAATAATACTTCGGAAGATCTGTTTGAAAAGAAGTAAATTCATCATAAGCATTAGCACTAATCGGGCATGTTGTACTATGTTTAAAAATAAGCAAAGGTTTCTGCTTGGACTCCTCTAATATATGTTTCCACTGTTGCTCTGTTGTTACCTCTTGTAATTGTGTCATCGTCTTCATCCTTTCATCCTTTTCTTATATTATCTCAAATTGTTTCGATTCTTTCACGTGTTTGATGATTTTAATGAAAAATGAAGGAAATTCATCCCTTTAGCGAATGATTCATATAAGAGTTGTTCAAAAACATTGGAAATATGGATTTACTTGATTAAATCGTATGTATGTTAAAAATAGTGGTTTCCATATTTCAAATAAGATGGTATATTTTCAATAGAAACGTTTCGATTAGAAAAGGGGATAATTGAATATGAGAGTAACTGTTTGGAATGAAAATCGCCATGAACAGCAAAATCCACTTGTAAAGGAAGTGTACCCGGAAGGCATCCACGGTACGATCGCTTCGTTTTTAAAAAAGCAGAAGTAAAGTGAAAACGGCTACATTGGATGAGCCAGAACACGGATTGACGGATGAAGTATTACAGAATACGGACGTACTTATTTGGTGGGGCCATGTAGCTCACGAAGAAGTAAGCGACCACGTTGTAGAAAAAGTTCAACAGCGTGTGCTTGATGGCATGGGATTGATCGTTCTTCACTCTGGTCATTTCTCGAAAATCTTTAAGCATCTAATGGGCACATCCTGTGATTTAAAATGGCGGGAAGCAGATGAAAAGGAACGAATATGGGTCGTTAATCCGAGTCATCCGATTGCGGAAGGGATAGGAGAATACATAGAGCTTGAAAAGGAAGAAATGTACGGTGAGCATTTTGATATCCCTACACCAGATGAGCTCGTGTTTTTAAGTTGGTTTGAAGGTGGTGAAGTGTTCAGGAGCGGCTGTACGTATCGACGCGGAAACGGGAAGGTATTCTATTTCCGACCTGGTCATGAAACATATCCGACATATTACAATCGCGATGTCCAGCAAGTAATTATTAACGCTGTAAACTGGGCAAAGCCAGTTGAGCGGAAACGTCCTCAATATGGCAATGCACAGCCGTTAGAAGAAATTAAAGGGTGATTGAATGAAGGAATGGTCTAAAGAAGTGACAATCGAAGCTCCCATTGAAACAATATGGGATTTATTTGATGGCTCACTCGAGAAGATGCAATTGATAATGCCTCAAGTAGTCGAACATAAACCTGTGAAAATAACGGATGAGGTCGTTGGAAGTATTTATCGCCAGCAATATAAAGAAGGAAAAAGAATCGAAGAATATGATGTCGAGACTCTGCTTTATCTCGATGAACAAAACGAAAAGAAACTAAAAGTAGGGTTTATCCTCGCAAACTGTTTTGACATTACAGCACAATATGAATTGAAGAGGATCGACGAAGCAAGGACGCAATTTCGCTATACAGCAACGAATAAAGTGTTGAAGTGGTATGTTAAACCGTTCTTATTATTTGCTAGTGATAAAGTTGTTGTTGCATTTGTTGAACGTGTCAAACAGGTGGCGGAGTCTAATTTTACAACAAAATAAAAGAGACTGCCCGGTTATGGGAAAGTCTCTAATCATTATTTTGCAAAAAAGCGATAATCATTCCCATGATTGTAAGCGAAACAATATGGTAGCTAGCGCTTATAAAAAACAGCGTCATATTTCTTCCTTCAAAAAATGTTGGGGAGATCTCGCGAGCACTGGCAATCCCTAATCCAGCTAACAAACCGATGAGCGCACCTCCGCCAATTGTGATGTTATTCATCATACTGATAAACAATGATAGGACAATAGCGGAAATAACGGCTGCTGCCATCGTTAGTGCATATCCAATATTTGCACTGCTTTTATTCAATTCATCTTCAGTTTTACCAAGGCTTTTCAGCCACACATTTGCGAAGAGAATAGGTGAGTACCATAAGGCGCCGATGATGGTGTTTGCGATTACGGCTAATACAATAGCTAAAATACTAACTTGTGAAAAATCCAATTCACTCGCTCCTTAAAAATAATGTTATGGTTAAATATTATCATATTAATTTCCGATGTATAGATGAGTGAAGATATAATTATGGAGGGATGTTGTATGAAAAAATAAAAGTCGCCGTAGTTGGCTGTGGCAGCATTGCGAAATACCGTCATTTGCCTGAATATGCGGCAAATGAGCATGTAGAGATTGTGGCAGTATGTGATATTGTTGAAGAACGAGCAAAAGAAGCAGCAAATAAATATGGCGCAAAAGCTTTTATCGATTATAATAAAATGCTCACATCTGTCGAGATTGACGCGGTTTCAGTATGTACGCCAAACTACTTGCATGCAGCGATATCGGTTGCCGCATTAAATGCAGGTAAGCATGTACTATGTGAAAAGCCAATGGCGACCTCTAAAGAAGAGGCTTTATCGATGATAGAAGCTGCCGAGATAAACGGAAAAAACTAATGATCGGTCATAATCAGCGCTTTGTTGCTTCACATCAAAAAGCACGTCAGCTTATTGCTGATGGTGAGATTGGAAAAATCTATGGATTCCGCACCGCATTCGGTCATCCAGGTCCAGAAGGATGGAGTGCAGATGGGAAGGATAGTTGGTTTTTCAAGAAAGAGGAAGCGTTTATTGGAGCGATGGGCGATTTAGGTGTACATAAAACAGATTTGCTCCGCTACTTGCTTGGGGAGGAGTTTGTCGAGGCTGCTGCCTTTGTTGAATCTGGAGCGAAGGAAAATAGTACGGTAGATGATAATGCAGTTTGTGTGTTGAAAACTGAAAGCGGCGTCATTGGCACGCTTGCAGCGAGCTGGGTCTATAAAAGGAAGACAACTCCACAATTCTTTATGGTGAAAAAGGGGTCATTCGTCTTGAAGATGATCCAGAGTACTCATTAATTATTCAATATAGCAATGGAGACGTAGGGAAGTATAAATTGGGGAAAATCCAGTCGAATGATGAAGGTGGACAAACGAGTTCACATACGATTGATCAATTTATTAATTGCATCATCAACGATACGGAGCCTGCTGTCAGTGGTGAAGAAGGAATGAAATCATTAAATGTTGTACTTGCTGCACTCGAATCGAATCTAACGAAACGTATCGTTGCGATTGATTCAGAAGTAAATACACATGCCTAAATAGAGGATGATCGATCATGGATATATTGGAAATAGGAATCGTCGGTGTTGGTGGTATTGCGCGTGGAAGACATATTCCCGCCTTTCAAAAATTAACTAACGAAGTGTTGATTAAAGGGGTTACTGATGTTCAGCTAGAACGAGCACAAGCGGTAGCAAAGGAATTCAATATTCCGAATGTATATGATACATATGAGGAAATGTTGCAACATGTAGATGCTGTAATCATTTGTACACCGAATAAATTTCATGCTGAAATGACGGTTGCGGCTTTTCAGGCAGGTGTCCATGTTTTTGTGAAAAGCCGATGGCACTGACCGTTGCTGAGTGTGAAACGATGATTGCGGCTGCTAAAACTACTGGAAAGGTGTTAGCAATCGGGTATCATTATCGTTCGATGAAACAAGTGCAAGCAGCTAAAAAATCATGGAATCGGGTGATATTGGCAATCCACTTGTTATTCGTGTCCAAGCGTTGCGTCGCCGCCAAGTTCCTGGCTGGGGAGTTTTTACAAATAAGGAGCTTCAAGGCGGAGGAGTTTAATAGACTATGGCTGTCATATGCTTGATTTAGCCTTATGGCTTATCGGTGACGTCGAGCCAATCGAAGTCATGGCTTCCACTTATAACACTTTAAGTAAAACCCCAGGTCAAGTAAACCAGTGGGGAATTTGACGCTGCTACATTTGATGTTGACGATCATGCTACTGCTTATATTACATTTAGCAATGGTGCGTCGATGCTTCTAGAAACATCATGGTCCAACAATATAAAAGAAGAATCGATTGAGAATGTAAGCATTTCTGGTGCTGAAGGCGGGTTAGAAGTGTTTCCACTAACGGTCAATTATCCAAAACATGGGATGTTATTTAATAGTCAAGTAGCATGGACACCTGGGGAAGAAGATGAGGGGCTCGTACAGGCGAAAAACTTCATTGATGCTTGTCTTGGGAAGAGATTTTATTGTTAAGCCAGAAGAAGCTTTGAACGTTTCGAAAGTAATCGAAGCCATATACGCAAGCAGCGAGGCAAGGACTAGCATAAAAATCTAAAGAAATGGGTGTGCGACATGAAACTAGGAGTATTCACAGTATTATTTGCAGATAAATCATTTGAAGAGATGCTTGATTATGTTCAAGCATCAGGGCTTGAAGCTGTAGAAATTGGCACGGGAATTATCCTGGCAATGCCCATTGTGATCTTGATGGACTATTGGAAAGTGAAGCGAAGCGTAAGGAATATATGAGGCAAATTGAATCCCGTGGCTTAACAATCAGTGCATTTAGCTGCCACGGCAATCCACTCACGCCTGATAAAAAGTTTGCCAAGACATCCCATGAAACATTCGTTAAAACTGTGAAACTAGCAGAAATGATGAATGTTCCAGTTGTAAACACATTTTCAGGCACACCGGGGACCATGAGGGGCAAAGCACCCGAATTGGCCGGTTGCACCATGGCCAAATGAATACAGTGACATGTTGAAATGGCAATGGGAAGAAAATCTTGTTCCATATTGGCGAGAGTGGGGGCAATTTGCCCAAGATCATCACGTAAAAGTAGGGATTGAATTGCATGGAGGCTTTTGGTTCATACGCCGCACACGATGCTGAAACTGAGAGAATTAACATGTGAAGCAGTTGGTGCGAACTTTGATCCAAGTCATATGTGGTGGCAAGGGATCGATCCAGTCGCCGCCATCAAAATTCTTGGAAAAGAGAATGCGATCCATCATTTCCATGCGAAAGATACGTATATCGATCAAGAAAACGTTAATATGTATGGTTTGACGGATATGCAGCCATACGGTGAAGTAAAGACGCGCGCATGGAACTTCCGATCTGTTGGCTGTGGGCATGATTTAAAAGAATGGTCAGATATGATGAGTGCTCTGCGAACATTCGGCTACGATTTTGTTGTCAGCATCGAGCATGAGGATCCAATCATGTCGATCGAAGAAGGCTTCCAACGTGCAGTGAGCAATTTACAAACCGTGCTTATTAAAGAACAGCCAGCCAATATGTGGTGGGTATAGGCAAAATCCTGAGAGAAGGGAATGTTTCTCTCGGGATTTTTTGATTTTCTAGGAAACTATAAAATACTTGCTTGTCAGAACCGCTCCAGTTTGTACGTCGCTAAACGGGCGCTTGCGCTTTTGTTCATTTGAAAAGGAAAGGACTTAATTGACCTCTATTGAACTGAATATTTTTTACATAAAAACGTATCTATTACTGGTGCTACACATATATTTAAGGGGAAAGGAGGAAATCCATATGGGGATCAAACTGATTAAGATTGCAGTCGTGTATTTTTGCTCGGTAATGCATTTGGGTTGTACATGTCGATGTTTCATGTGTTTAATTTAGCGACGGTGCACGTGCATGTAAATTTACTTGGTTGGATGTCCCTTTCAATTGCTGGTATTTTATATATTTCATTCCCGCAACTTTCTGAGACAACGGCTGCAAAAACTCATTTTTGGCTACACAATCTCGGTTTACCCGTCATGATGTTCAGTATCGCTTTAGCCATTTTAAATGTTAGTGATGTATTCTTTCCGATCGCTACAATTGCTGGAGCGGTTACCGTTATTGGGATCTTTTTCTTTGGCTATAATGTATTGCGGAATTTGCGTGCAAAAGCATAGGCGAAGTAGCCCCTCTTTGTGGAGGGTTTTATTTATTTATATGTTCTTGAACGGACTCGCCTTCTTTAAGGGTGACGGAAATCTTTTGTGGGGAACGGGTTTATTTTGCAGTAAGCCGATAAGCTGTTCAGCTGCCTTTGCTCCCCATTCTGCCTTTGAGAATTGAATGGTTGAAAGCCGGGGTGAACGTATCGTGCTAATTCGATATTGTCAAAGCCGATAATATGAACATGCTCACCAATGATATAATCCGTCTTTGCCAGATGATCGTACATTCCAATTGCCATTACATCGTTAAAGCAAAAAACTGCGACGGGTGCTTTATATTCGTTTAATATTTGCTGTGCAGCTAATTCACCTGATTTTTTATTAAAGTCCCCATAAATTACTTTATACGATACACTCTTGTTCTTTTCTAATAAACGCAAGCTCGCTTGAAGTCTTTGTTGTGAATCATAGGACTCTTGAGGTCCAGTAACCAAATAGATGATGTGTTGTCCTTTGTCAATTAAATATTGAATGGCAAGCTCCGTCCCTATTTGATTGTCTAATAAAACAGCATGGATATTCGGATGATCGATTTCTCGATCGAGGACAATGATTTTATTACCACGTTCGGCATGATTTAACAGCTCTTTGTCAGAAAAAGTGACGTCAAGGACGATCGCTCCGTCAATCATCCCTTCCGGAAGTAAACGATGGGAACGCCTACCACTACAAACAATTAAGTCATATTCCTGTTTATTTAATGCCTCACGCATTCCGTGTAGCAAGGGGCCATAAAAGGGCCACCATAATCGGGAAGAAAGGCGCCAATGATTTTTGTCTTCCTCATTTTTAACGTTCTCGCCGCTGCATTCGGTACATAATTTAATTCCTTCGCAATCGCTAAAATTTTTGCGCTCGTTTCCTCGGTTACCTTTGAACTCCCATTAAGTGCATAAGAGACAGTGGAAATAGAAACTCCCGCTTTTTTGCAATATCTTTAATGCTTACCATCCTCATTCTCTCCTATCTGCTCCTTCTCTCTATTGTAAACGATTGCTTGTGATGTTTCGAGTGGATTATAATGAAGAATTTTTACCCTTAGAGGATATAGCAAGTCGGGAGGAGAAAGCACTTCTTTCTTAGAAATCGGAAAGGATCAAAAATAATCGGTGAAGCAAATCGATATTTTTCTTCACCGACTTTATTTTAGTAAATAGTTACTTATTCAACGCTTCCTCATACTTCGCTACATAGCGTTTCGCTTCTAGGACGAGTGCTTCATAATCCGCTTCGGAAAGGAGTTTCTTTGGATTCACAAGATTGCTGCCAATGCCAATTCCAGCTGCGCCGTTTTGAACGTACTCTTCAAGATTGTCTACGTTGATGCCCCTGTAACCATTAATGGAATTTGTGGCATGGGACCGTGAATGCTTTTCACGTAGCTAGGACCGACAACGTTTGCCGGGAATACTTTTACCATGTCTGCACCATGTTCGTACGCGGTTAAAATTTCTGTCGGCGTAAAGGCTCCGGGAATGCAAACAACACCGTAGCGCTTGACTGTTTTAATTGTTTCTACGTTTAAAGTAGGTGTGACAACGAAAACAGCTCCTGCCACAATGACACTTCTTGCTGTTTCAGGATCGAGGACCGTCCCAGCACCAACTAATATTTTATCTCCAACTTTTCTAGCTGCCTTCTCAATGATGGCTGCTACATTCGATGTTTCGGCTGTAATTTCGAGTGCTTTCATTCCACCTGCTACTAATGCCTCACAAATTGGGATGATATTATCAATCGTTGAATCTCTTACAACCGCAACTAATCCACTTTTTTAATTCTTCTATAACGTTCATTCTTATCATCAACTCCATTCTAATCGATTATCTTTCTATAAACTCTTTTTCACCCATTTGGATTAACACATCATCTAAGTATGGAAGACCTTCATTGTCGCCAGATACACTTACAACCATCGAGCCGATCGTCGTAGCAAATGTGAGCGTCTTTTCAAGTGACCATTCATGGAGAATGCCGTAAACAAAGCCAGCATCAAAACCATCACCCGCACCAACTGTATCAACTACTTTTTTGCTTTTACCGGGGGCATCGATTCGTTCGCCATTATGGTAGCCGATCGCGCCATCTTCACCTTGTTTAATGGCAATATAGGATATGCCGAACTCTTTACATTTTGCGATAATTTCTTCGGTTTCGGTCGTTTCAAACATAATTTCGGCTTCTTCTTCACCCGTCAATAAAATATCTACGTAAGGAGAAGTTCAGCTAATGCTGCTTTGACTTCTTCTTTCGTCCATAAACGCAAGCGGATATTCGGGTCCAACGAAATAAGCACACCATTTTCTTTTGCAACCTTTACCGCCTTTTTAATTAATGAAATATTTTTTCTTTATTAACGGCAAGAAAGACGCCGGTAATATGTAGCACTTTCGCTTTTTTATATACTCTTTATTCAATGTTTCTTCTGTTAACGTATCCGTAGGGAGTTGGAGCGATAATAAAACGATCTACCACTGCCATCTTCCAAAACTTCTTTAAAATATAAAGAAGTAGGGTAACCGTTAACAAGTTTGACTTCGTTTGTGTCGATGCCTTCCCCGCGTACAAAATTAAGAATATGTTGACCAAACTCATCATTGCCAAGTCTGCTTACCCAGCCTGTTTTTAAACCGAGGCGAGCACAGCCGATGGCGAAATTTAATTCGGCCCCACCTACTTTTCGCTCAAATGTATGGACATATTTCATTGGACCTTTTGTGCTTGGATTGAACGTAATGAGCGCATCACCAATCGTAATTACATCATTCATTGTCAAATCTCCTCACTATTCGGCTAAGCTTTTATTATAAACCGGTTTACTAAACCGATTTATCTTTTATCATAAAGGAATTGAAAGCGCTTTTCAATATCTGTTTTACTAGAAAGAGAATAAAAGACGCGCATTTATTCATTTAATTATAATTGTTATTATTAGATAATAGTTTCTACTTGAAATAGATTATCTCTTTTGGTAGTCTATAAATAGTTAAAATAAATATGAAAAGGCGGGAGATAATGGGGAAAAGCAATCGGAATTTGACGACGAGCTGGGGAGCGCCTGTTGGCGATAATCAAAACTCAATGACAGCAGGATCACGCGGTCCTGTTTTAATTCAAGACGTTCATCTATTAGAGAAGTTGGCACATTTTAATCGTGAACGTATACCTGAGAGAGTTGTTCATGCAAAGGAGCAGGTGCTCATGGATATTTTGAAGTGACGAATGATGTGTCTAAATATACAAAGGCTGATTTTTATCAGAAGTAGGGAAGCGAACGCCAATGTTTATTCGTTTCTCGACTGTGGCAGGCGAGCTTGGATCAGCTGACACGGTACGTGATCCGCGTGGGTTTTCTGTGAAATTTTATACAGAGGAAGGAAACTATGATCTTGTTGGCAATAATACACCCGTATTTTTCATAAGAGACGCGATTAAGTTTCCAGATTTTATTCATACACAAAAAAGAGATCCAGAAACGAATTTAAAAAATCCAACAGCGGTGTGGGATTTCTGGTCACATTCTCCTGAATCATTGCACCAAGTAACGATTTTGATGTCTGATCGGGAATTCCGGCAACGTTCCGACATATGCACGGGTTTGGTAGCCATACGTTTAAATGGGTGAATGGCGAGGGGAAGCGGTATGGGTGAAATATCATTTTAAAACAGAGCAAGGTGTGAAAAATCTTGATGTTCGTTTAGCTGAAAGGTTAGCAGGTGAAAATCCAGATTATCATACAGAAGATCTTTTCAATTCGATTAAAAAGGGCGATTTTCCTGCATGGAGATTATACGTTCAAATCATGCCATTGGAAGATGCAGACACGTATCGCTTTGATCCGTTTGATGTTACGAAGGTGTGGTCGCAAAAGGATTATCCATTAATGGAAGTGGGACGAATGGTGCTAAATCGCAATCCTGAAAACTATTTTGCTGAAGTGGAGCAAGCAACGTTTTCACCGGGTACATTCGTTCCGGAATTGAAGCATCGCCGGATAAAATGCTACAAGGGCGTTTGTTTGCTTACCATGATGCCCATCGCTACCGTGTAGGTACAAACCATCAAATGCTTCCAATTAACCGAGCGAAAAATGAAGTGAACAATTACCAACGTGCAGGTGCAATGCGTTTTGACAATAATGGTGGTGGATCTGTTTATTATGAACCGAATAGCTTTGGAGGACCAAAAGAAGTCACGAAACATAAGCAAAGGAATTCCCAGTTGCAGGGATGGCTGGAAGTGTTAGCTATGATGAGCATGATCATTATACACAAGCAGGAGATTTATACCGACTTATGACTGAAGAAGAGCGTACCCGATTAGTTGAAAACATTGTTGCAGCAATGAAGCCTGTCCAACTAGAGGAAATTAAGCTTCGTCAGATTGGTCATTTTTATAAAGCTGACCCAGAATATGGTGAGCGGATTGCGGCTGGACTCGGACTAAAAGTACAAACGGTAGAAGCTTAAATATGTAAGTGCGAAGCTGACCTATTTTTAGGTTGGCTTTTTCTTATTTTAATTGACGAAAATCATAAACGATGCTTTAATTTACATATAGTTTGACTCTAAAACAAACTATATAGAAAAAATTGCGACACTTCTTATTAACTTTGTATGATAGATATATGATAAACTCTACATGGGAAGTTACAAGCAAATGGGATGTATTTTTCTCTCGTTGCTTGAGATAATTTTTAATAAAATTTTACATAAGATGAAGGAGGCAATACAATGTCGAAACAGCAAATTGGTGTTGTTGGCTTAGCAGTAATGGGGAAAACCTGGCACTAAATATTGAAAGCCGTGGCTACTCAGTTTCCGTTTATAACCGCTCTTCCCATAGAACAGAAGAAATGATGGAAAATGAAGCAAAAGGTAAAAATGTAGTAGCTACGTATTCTCCTGAGGAATTTGTTCATTCATTAGAAAAACCACGCAAAATTTTACTGATGGTTCAAGCAGGTACTGCAACTGATGCAACAATTGAATCATTAAAACCTTATTTGGAAAAAGGCGATATTTTAATCGACGGCGGAAATACTCATTTCCCTGACACAATGCGCCGAAACAAAGAATTAAGCGAAGCAGGTCTTCATTTTATTGGAGCGGGTGTTTCTGGCGGCGAAGAAGGCGCTTTAACGGGACCTTCCATTATGCCAGGCGGACAAAAGAAGCATATGAGCTTGTTGCTCCTATTTTCGAAGCAATCTCCGCAAAAGTTGAAGGTGATGCTTGTACAACATACATCGGTCCAGATGGAGCAGGTCACTATGTGAAAATGGTTCATAACGGAATCGAATACGGTGATATGCAATTAATCTGTGAAGCATACTTCATGATGAAGAACATTCTTGGTCTTGGGGCAGAAGAGCTTCATCAAGTATTTGCAGAGTGGAATAAAGGTGAGCTTGACAGCTATTTGATTGAAATTACTGCCGATATTTTCACAAAAATGGATGAAGAAACAGGCAAGCCACTTGTTGATGTCATTCTTGATACAGCAGGTCAAAAGGAACAGGGAAATGGACGAGTCAAAACGCACTTGACCTAGGTGTTCCACTTCCGTTAGTAACTGAGTCTGTATTCGCTCGCTTTATTTCAGCAATGAAAGAAGAGCGTGTGGCAGCGAGCAAAATTTTAAGCGGTCCGGAAACACAAGCTTATGATGGCGATAAAGACGAGTTAATCGAAGCAATTCGCAAAGCTCTTTATATGAGTAAAATTTGTTCTTACGCTCAAGGATTTGCACAAATGCGTGCAGCGTCTGAAGAGTACAATTGGGATCTCAACTATGGCGATATCGCAATGATTTTCCGCGGAGGCTGTATCATCCGTGCACAATTCTTACAAAAAATTAAAGACGCATACGACAAAGATCCGGCTCTTGCAAACTTATTGCTTGATCCATACTTTAAAGAAATTGTTGAAGGCTACCAAGGTGCATTAAGAAAAGTAGTTGCCCTTGCTGTTGAGCGCGGAATTGCTGTTCCATGTTTCGCAAGTGCTGTTGCTTATTATGATAGCTACCGTACAGAAACATTGCCTGCAAACCTTCTTCAAGCACAACGTGATTACTTCGGTGCACACACTTACAATCGCATCGATAAAGAAGGAACATTCCATACAGAGTGGATGGGTGAGTAATTAAAGATAAAACCCCTAAGCGAATTTATTCGCTTAGGGTTTTTATCTGGCTAACGGCTTAGAAATCTGGCTAACGGCTTAGAAATCTGGCTAACGGCTTAGAAATCTGGCTAACGGCTTAGAAATCTGGCTAACGGCTTAGAAATCTGGCTAACGGCTTAGAAATCTGGCTAACGGCTTAGAAATCTGGCTAACGGCTTAGAAATCTGGCTAACGGCTTAGAAATCTGGCTAACGGCTTAGAAATCTGGCTAACGGCTTAGAAATCTGGCTAACGGCTTAGAAATCTGGCTAACGGCTTAGAAATCTGGCTAACGGCTTAGAAATCTGGCTAACGGCTTAGAAATCTGGCTAACGGCTTAGAAATCTGGCTAACGGCTTAGAAATCTGGCTAACGGCTTAGAAATCTGGCTAACTAGCCAATAGCATGTTCGCGTGTTTGGGACATAGATTCATTACTAACATCTAAGCTCAAATTGGAAATGCCGAGGAAGTTTTTAATGGCGAATACACAGGCTCCCATCACGCATGCATTTTCTCCAAGATCTGAAATGAATAGTTCACCATAATGACTAATTCTTGATGTTAATTGTTGTTTAATTACATTGACTGCATCAGGGTAGATGCGCAGCAATTCACTGTTTAAAACGATTGTTTGTGGGTTATATAGATTGATTAAGTTATTCATGCCGATCGCAACGTATTTTATAAAGCTATTCATCTTTTGATACGTCAGTTGGTGGTCAGCATTTAGTAATGTTTTCACATCTATGAACGTTAGCTTACGTTTATCGCTCTCTTTTTCAAGTTCTCTAAAAAGTTTGCTTCAGATGCATATTGCTCCCAACATCCATGATTGCCGCAAGCACATTCCTTTCCGTCGGGTACAACGATCATATGTCCCATTTCCCAGCATACCCGTGGAACCCTCTTAGAATTTCTCCTTTCATAATCATCCCAAGTCCCATCCCGCTCTGCATCGTAATACTTAGTAAACTCTCGCTATGATGATGTTTATATACTCTCTCGGCAAGCGCTGTTAAATTGGCGTTATTTTCAATATAGATTGGGAGTGCTACTTGTTTTTCTAAATCGGCTTTTAAATTTTTCTCACGCCACTGAAGTTGTGGGACGAATGAAATAACCTCATCATTCGATACGGTTCCATGAATACCGATGACGACACCAATTATTCCGTACGTGCTACTTTTACAAATATTTTTGAAACTAAAAATATAGTCTGTCAGTAGTTTAACGATGTCTTCGTAGTCATTCGTATGAAGGGAGACGACCTTTGTTTGAACTGGCGATCCGAGCAAATCCGATAATGTAAAGATGACTTGATCTTTGTCTAGGTCAATCCCTAAAGCATACCCTGCTTTACGGTTTAGCGTAAGAATGATTGGTCTTCTTCCTAGGTTTGTATGCTCTTGCTGTTCTTCAACGAGCAGCTCCTCTTGAAGGAGATCTGCGACTTGGACGGAAATCGTTGCTTTGTTTAATCCTGTTTCTTTAGATAAATTCGCTCTAGAAATCCCATTATGTTCGACAATTTTACTTAAAATTAAGCTTCTATTTAATTTTTAATATAAGCCGCATCTCCGGTCACCATTTTTTACATCACTCCTCATTCATTAGTAACAAAATAAAGCGCATACAATTATAAAGATATAAAATCTGTATTTACCGAATTAATTGACTAAATTGCTTGATAATGCTATTCTATCTTTAATTATTTGTTTGGTCAACAAATGTAGTGAATTGTTGAAAGGGATTACACTGCGTTTGTATTTTTATATTCATTGAAAAAGGAGTGACGTATTCCGCATGAGTATTCTCCATGAATTATTAAAAGATATTCCGATTCCTAAAATGGCTAAAGTAAAGCAACGCTTTGATGATCAACAGATTGATGATTTATCAGCAGTGTTAAAGGAAAAGTTTAACCGGGCAGATGTTAAGCAAACGATTAAGCCTGGAATGGAAATTGCAATTGCAGTCGGAAGCAGAGGAATGGACCGTTTGCCCGAGCTTACGGCATCGACAGTTAAGTTTATTAAGGAAATGGGTGCAACACCGTTTATCGTACCTAGCATGGGAAGTCATGGCGGTGCAACGGCTGAAGGCCAAGTTGCTGTTCTTAACCATTTAGGTGTTACCGAAGAAACGGCAGGATGTGAAATCCGCTCTTCGATGGAAGTTGTCAAATTAGGTGAACTTCCGAATGGTTTACCTGTTTATTTGGACAAACATGCTTCTGCAGCGGACGGCATTGTCGTGCTTAACCGTGTAAAGCCGCATACAGCATTTCGTGGCAAAGTTGAAAGCGGTATTATGAAAATGATCAGCATTGGTCTTGGAAAACAAAGGGAGCGGAGGCTTGTCATCAACTAGGATTTAAACATATGGCTGAAAACGTACCTGATATGGCCAATATGATTATGGAAGAAAAGCCGATCCTTTTGGTGTAGCTACGGTTGAAAATGCCTTCGATAAAGTGGCGAGTAGAAGTAATGCTAGCTCATGAAATTGAAGAAAAGGAAACAGAACTGCAAGCAGAAGCGAAAAGTTTATTGCCGAAGCTTCTATTCGATCAAATCGATGTGCTTGTCATTGACGAAATTGGGAAAAACATTAGTGGTGATGGGATGGATCCAAATATTACCGGACGCTATCCAACACCATACGCTCATGGTGGCCCAGAAGTAAATAAAATGATCGTACTTGATTTAACACCAGAGACAGAAGGAAACGCCAATGGTGTAGGTACGGCTGATTTTACGACGCGCCGTCTCGTCGATAAGATGGATTTTGAAGCAACATACGCGAACGGGTTAACTTCAACGGTTGTAGCGCCAACAAAGGTTGCCACGACATTGGATAATGATCGGATGGCGGTTCAAGCAGCGATTAAAACATGTAATATTCTTGATTTTACAAAGGTAAAAATGGTACGCATTAAAAACACGCTCGAAATTAGTGAAATCGAAGTTTCAGAAGCGTTAGTTGATTATGTGAAAAATCATCCTGAAATGGAATTAATTTCGGGTCTATATGAGCTTGATTACGATCAGGATGGAAATATAAAATAATTTTTTCATAAAGGAGAACATCATGGGGAACTTATTCGATTTAACGGGAAAAACAGCAGTAGCAATTGGTGGAAATAGTGTTTTAGGTTCATCAATGGCGTTGGGTCTTGCCGAGCATGGAGCAAAAGTAGCGATCGTTGGTCGTAATCTAGAAAAAGCAGAAGAAGTTGTAAAAGAAATTGAAGCAAAAGGCGGCGTTGCTAAAGCATTCCAAGCGGACGTGATCGATCATAAATCATTGGAGCAGTTAGCAGAAGACGTAGAAAATTGGTCAGGTGGTTGGGACATCGTTCTAAACGCACCTGGTAAAAACAGTCCAACACCTTTCTTCGAATTAGAAATGGATGAGTGGGACGATATCATGGATGTAAACTTAAAAGGATCGTCGTTACATGTCAAATCTTTGCTAAGAAAATGATTGAGCAAGGAAGAAAAGGAAGCATCATTAATATTTCTTCTGTTTCTTCGACAACACCATTGTCAAGAGTATTCACATATTCCGTATCAAAAGCGGGCGTTAACAGCGTTACGCAATTTCTAGCACGTGAATTTGCTCCACATGGCATTCGTGTAAATGCAATCATTCCAGGATTTTTCCCTGCTGAACAAAACCGTAAGATCTTAAGTGAGGAAAGAATTACATCGATTATGAACCATACACCAATGAATCGTTTCGGAGAGCCAAGCGAATTACAAGGTGCAACAGTATGGCTTGCATCTGATGCAGCTTCAAGCTTTGTAACGGGTACGCTTATTCGAGTTGATGGTGGATTTGGAAGCATGACCATCTAGTTTTATGTAAAATGAAAAGCTTTGGATATATCCAAAGCTTTTTCTCCATGAATAAAAAATATAAAGAAGGAAGATGTTTTATGCCGCAACAGTTTGTCATTGGTCTTGATATCGGGACAACGAGTGTCAAGGCAGTTGTATTTCATATGAATGGAAAAGTGAAGGCGGAAGCTGAGCAGTTGAACGAGACATATTATCCACAGACTGGTTGGGTGGAGCAAGATCCAGTTGAACTTGAGCGATCGGCGGTCAAAGCGGTAAGAATGGTTGTAGAACAAGCAGGTATTCAAAAGAAGATATTGCTGCAATCGGACTTTCCTGTGCTATGCATTCTATCATTTGTGTAGATGAAGCTCGTCAGCCTTTATCGCGCGCTCTTATTTGGTCTGATGGTAGAAGCAGTGATGTGGCAGAGCGTTTGCAGCAAACCGATGGAGCGGATATGTATGCACGTACGGGAGTGCCGATTCATCCAATGTCACCACTTTTGAAATTAATGTGGATGAAGGAGACGAATTTTGAGCCATATCAAGAAGCGCGCTATTTCATGTCTGTAAAAGAATATATTTTAATGAAATGGTATGGAGAAATGGTCGCTGACTATTCTATGGCAGCGGCGAGTGGGTTAATGAATGCAGAAACGTTGGAATGGGATGAAAAGGCGCTAGAGTTAAGTGGATTAACGGTTGATCAATTGCCGAAAATCGTTCCTCCTACTGAAGTCCTAACAGGCTTAAGTGCACCGTTAGCTGATGAGATGGGGATTGCTTCTGAAACTCCAATCGTATTAGGTGCGGCCGATGGTCAGCTTGCCAATCTCGGTATCGGTGCGATTGCTCCAGGTGAAGTCGCATTAACCGTTGGTACGAGTGGGGCAATTAGACAATTTACAAAAGGCTATCGCGTCAACGAAAAGCGCGAAACATTCTCCTATGCTTTCACAGATGAGTACGCGATTATCGGAGGGCCGACGAATAACGGTGGGATCGCTTTGCAATGGTTAAAAGACCTTGTTAATTACGAAGGTGGCTACACTGAATTTATTACAGAGGCAGAGAAGGTAAAGCCGGGTGCGGAAGGTATGATTTTCTTGCCGTACATCAATGGTGAAAGGGCTCCTTTATGGAATCAAAATGCAACAGGGACATTCTACGGTGTATCGATTACACATAAACAAGAACATTTCGTAAGAGCAGTGCTCGAAGGAATTACGTTCAATCTCTATCAAATTGATGAGGCACTTGAGCGTTTGGCAGGAAAATCGGATACGATTTATGTCAATGGCGGACTCGCGCGCTCGCCGCTATGGTTACAAATGCTAGCAGATGTATTTGGCAAAAAGTATATGTTGCTGAGACACACCATAGCTCTGCATGGGGAGCTGCATGGACAGCATTAGTGGCAACAGGCAAGGCAGAGAGCTTTGAGCAAATTAAAGAAACAGTTGTATTAGGAGAAGCGATCACTCCAAATGAAGATCGTCACCAAAAGTATCAAGAAATTTATAATAACTATAAAAACTTGGTGCAAACAATTGCAAAATGATAGTAGGCATCAAAGAAAGCCCTGTGAAAGAAAGTAGCATTTCCTTTCGCAGGGCTTATTTGATTAAGATTCGGCATATTACGAGTGGTGCCTGGCACATTAATCATTTGAAAGTTTAAAGACGTCGAGCAGTTTAAAGAATAGGCTGAGAAGGATAGCGACGACTGTAGCTAGTCCCATTCCAGCAAGTTTTACAGTGCCTAGATGGATAGCTGCACCGCTAATTCCGATCCCAAGCACAACACATGTTAAGATTAAGTTTTGTGAGACACTATAGTCAACTTTTGCTTCAACAAGCATCCTAATTCCACTAGCTGCAATGATCCCGAAGAGAAGCAACGAAATTCCACCCATGACAGGTGTTGGAATGGATGAGATAAGGGCAGCTAATTTGCCACAGAAAGAAAGTATGATTGCAATAATTGCCGCTCCACCAATCACCCAAGTGGAATAGACACGTGTGATCGCTAGTACACCAATGTTTTCTCCATATGTCGTGTTCGGTGTTGAACCAACTAAGCTAGAAATAATCGTTGAAATCCCATTTCCCATCATTGAACGATCGAGACCCGGGTCCTTCACTAGATCTTTTTGACGATATTTCCCGTTACAATTAAATGACCAATATGTTCAGGAATTAAGACGAGTGCGGCTGGTAATATGATCAGAATATCAGACAGATTAAATTTCATTTGATAAAAAGTAGGCATTGAAATCCATGCCGCTTCTCTAACGTTTGTAAGATCAACCATTCCGAAGAAAGAAGCAATGACGTAACCTGAAATGATACCGAGTAAGATCGGAATGATTTTCAAAAACCTCTTAGCGTGACCCAACAAACAATTGTAATCCCAAGTGTAAGCAATGAAACGATAATTGCGTTCGTATTTGCTGTTTCGCCCTCTGGTGTAATTAACCCAGCCATGTCAGCAGCAACAGGTACAAGTTCAAGCCCGATGACCGCTACGATCGCTCCCATCGCTGCCGGTGGAAAAATTACATCGATCCAAGCTGTTCCTACTGCTTTAATTATTAAGGAAACGAGGAATAAAACAATTCCAACTACTAAAAATCCACCAAGTACATATCCATACCCATCACCGCCTGTGTACTTGCTCAAAACAGCAAACACGGGGATAGAAAAGCGAAACTCGATCCAAGATAAGCAGGAATTTTTCCTTTTGTAATAAAAAGATAAAGAAGCGTTCCAACTCCGTTCATAAGTAGAATTGTGGCGGGATTGACGCCGAATAAAATGGGAACCAATACGGTCGAACCGAACATCGCAAATAGATGTTGGAAACTAAGTGGCAAACTCTGTAATAACGGTAATTTTTCGTTAACTAGAATTTCTCTTTGTGTCATCTGATATCTCTCCTTAATGCAAGTTTTTCCTAGAGTTCAGATTTTATCCTTGGGAAGCAAAAAGCACCTTACCCAAAGACGGCAAGGTGCATAATAATCGGAAATATCCATTCATCGCTATGCTGAAAATGACGCACAAATCGCGTGCGCATGCAACCTTGTCAGCCTCACAGGACTGTTTTAAAGGCAATCTGATTCTTTTGTCTTAAGTATTATTGCAGTTGTTTCTACAAAAGTCAACAAAAATTTTGTACCGAAAAAATCTGGTGAGAAAATCTCACCAGATTACTTACTTATCGGCCTTTTACTCCACCAAGTGGCAAGCAAGGAGCCGGAAATATTATGCCAAACACTAAAGATTGCACTTGGAACGGCAGCGAGCGGAGAAAAGTGTGCTGTTGCTAATGCTGCGCCTAACCCAGAATTTTGCATACCAACTTCAAAGGAAATCGCCTTTCGGTTCGAATAATCCATCTTCAGTAAGCGGGCAAGCCAGTAGCCAAGCATATAGCCTAATGAATTGTGTAAAATGACGACAAGCAAAATCAACAATCCAGTTTCAGCAATCCTTGCTGGCTGCCGCTCACAACAGCGGCAACGATCGCAACGATTGCAATAACGGAAACGAGTGGCAACGCTTTGACGCTCTGCTCTACTTGCTTACGGAAAATCATCTTCACAACAAGACCAAGGATAATTGGGAAAAGAACAATTTTTACGACTGATATAAACATAGCGCCAGCTGATACATCAATCCATTTACTTGCGAATAATAAAATAAGTGCTGGTGTTACTAATGGTGCTAATAACGTTGTTACAGATGTGACAGCGACTGATAAAGCCACATTTCCTCTTGCTAAAAAGTCATAACGTTTGATGAAGTACCACCGGGGCAGCAACCTACAAGAATAAATCCAATCGCCACTTCAGCCGGAAGTCTAAGTCCAACTGCAAGCCCAAATGCAAGCAGTGGCATAATCGTAAACTGTCCAAGAACTCCAATCAAAACATTCTTCGGTTGACGGAAAACCTCTTTAAAATCATCGGTCGAAAGTGTCATACCCATTCCAAACATAATGACGCCGAGTAGTGTCGAAATATGGGGAGCAATCCAAGTGAAACCTCCCGGAATAAAAATGCCAAGGCTGCAAATAGCAGAACCCAGATAGCAAATGTGTTGCCGGCGAACTGACTAATTCTTTCTAACATTCTCATGATGTACATTTCCTCCTTAAGATATAAGGATTATTATACTGTTTTTGTCGAATTTTGCAACAATTTTAAAGAAATGGATCATTGGGAATTACAAACAAAAAAGCTCCTAATTTTAGGATCCGTAATTAAATGGTCAATTTTTGATTAAAATTTATGCTCGCTCTTCAAATAATTTTGCAATTTCAACGATCACATGTACGGCTTTTTCCATATTATCAACGGAAATAAATTCATATGGTCCATGGAAGTTTTCCCCGCCGGTAAAAATATTCGGTGTTGGCAATCCCATATAAGATAATTGCGAACCGTCTGTTCCACCGCGGATCGGTGAAATAAGTGGTTTAATGCCTAAAGCTTTCATTGCATCTGAGGCAATCTCGACAATTTCAATGACAGGTTCAATTTTTTCTTTCATATTGTAATATTGGTCGGTCATTTCAAGTTCAATCCGTTCGTGTCCATATTTTTCACGAAGAGAGGCGACAATTTGTTTTACACGGAATTTTTTCGCTTCAAATTTCTCCCGATCAAAATCCCGAATAATATAGGCTACATTTGTTTTTCTACGTCACCTTGGAACGATAAAAGATGGTAGAAGCCTTCATAGCCATCTGTGAACTCTGGTGCCTCTTGGGCTGGCAACTGACTATGGAATTCCATTGCAAGTTTGGCGGCGTTGACCATTGTTCCTTTTGCTGTCCCAGGATGGATGTTCGTCCCTTTAAAAGTGAGTTTGACCCCTGCTGCATTAAAGCTTTCATATTGCAGTTCACCAAGTGGTCCACCATCGATTGTATACGCATAGCTAGCAGCAAACGCATCAACATCAAATTTATGAGGACCTCTACCGATTTCCTCATCAGGTGTAAAGGCAACACGGATTTTTCCGTGCTTGATTTCAGGATGGTCAATTAAATATTTCATCGCGGTCATAATTTCCGCGATTCCTGCCTTGTTATCGGCTCCAAGCAACGTCGTTCCATCGGTCGTAATTAATGTATGACCGATATAATGTTGAAGAGATGGAAAAGCTTTTGGTGAAAGCGCGATGTCGTCATTTAATTGAAGAGTCTTGCCATTATAATTTTCTACAATCTGTGGGTTCACGCCTGCACCAGTAAAATCAGTTGCTGTATCAAGATGTGCTAAAAATCCGATCACTGGTACTTCTTTGTCTGTATTGGCTGGCAGGGTTGCCATAACATACCCATTCCCATCAACGGAGACGTCTTCCATACCGATTGATCGTAGCTCATCAACAAGCATATGGGCGAGCGTCCATTGTCCTTCTGTTGATGGACATGTATCGTTGTTTTCATTTGATTGTGTGTTTACTTTTGCATACGTTACAAACCGTTGGATGATCTCTTTTTCATTTCGGCAAAACTCCTTTATTTGTATCATACGTACATATTACCGATAAGCATGTAAAAATAAAGAAGTCAACTGTTTAGGGACACAGACGACTATTAACGATTGTTTGTTTCGTCTGGGATAACTTCAAGCCATTGTTCCCCCAATTTTCAATTTCTTTTATTAGTGGTTGAAGAGCTAACCCTTTATCTGTTAAAGAATATTCGATTCGGACAGGTGTCTCGGGATATACTTGCCGATTGACGATTCCTTCCTTCTCTAATTCCTTAAGTCTTTCTGATAATACTCTCGCGCTGATCGGCATTGCAGATTCAATCGTACAAAAACGTTGAGGACCATTTAATAACTGATGAATAATTAATCCTGTCCAACGCTGACCTAATATACTCATTGCCTTCTCAAACCTTGGGCATGCAAATTTGTTCATATCGTTCACCTCGTTATGTTTATTATACCATTCGGTCCGTTTTTTACCTACCTTTTAATTTACACCCACCTTACTTGACATCACAATATAATTATAATATAGTTACTTACGTAAAGTAAGTTAATTGTGGGAGGAGGATGAAGATGCATTCGAATCGAATCATTGATCAAGTAGCACTAACCGTTAAAAATTTGGAGCAAGTAATGATTTTTTATAAAGAGCAACTTGGATTTCAAGTGATTGATCAAACTGCTCATCGAGCTGTCTTGTCCGCAGATGGAAAAAATGGATTACTCATTCTTGAAGAAAATAAAGATGCGAAGCCTCGAGCTCTATACTCGACTGGCTTATATCATATTGCCTTTTATTGCCGCATCGTTCGGATTTGGCTGACATCGTCCACCATTTCATTCAAAAGCAAATTCCTATACAAGGGGCGTCTGACCATGATGTAAGTGAAGCCCTTTATTTAGCAGACCCTGAAGGAAATGGAATTGAAATTTATGTTGATCGCTCACCAGATGCGTGGACGTGGAATGGTGACCAAGTGTATATGACGACGAAGGCATTGGACATCGAAAACTTATTACAGGACGGTTCAGCAACCGGTTGGAAAGGAATGCCTGCTGGAACGTTCATTGGCCATATCCATCTACAGGTGTCCGAGTTGGCGGAAACGAAGCAATTTTATTGCGATAGGATGGGATTCGAACCCATTCTTAATTATGGAAGCCAAGCGTTATTCATTTCTAAGCATAGATACCATCATCATATTGGTCTGAACACATGGAATAGTGAAGGTGCCGAACCCCAGCTGAAAATAGTACCGGTTTGCGTTGGTTCTCGGTTGCTTTAGAGGATGAAAAGGAATTGGAAAAATCGTCGAGCAATTAGAAGCACAACAAGCAGCGTTTAGGTTTAACAATGGAAAACTAATTGTGAAAGATCCTTCTGGAAATCATATTCATTTTATTGTAAAGGAGTAATTGTGCATGATAAAAACGGAACAAAACTTTTATACAGCAGTGGAAAACAGACGTTCCATTTATGCAATTAACAAAGAGGCAGTCGTTTCAGAAGAACGAGTGGAAGAAGTCGTTGCACATGCGGTGAAGCATGCACCTTCAGCATTCAATTCACAAAGTGGAAGAGTCGTTATTCTATTTGGAGAAAATCACGATAAACTGTGGAATATTACGGAAGCGGCTTTAAAAGAAATCGTCCCTGCTGAAAACTTCCAGCCGACAGCAGAAAAGATGGAAAGCTTCCGCAATGGTTTTGGAACCGTTCTGTTTTTCGAAGATCAATCAGTTGTAAAAGGATTACAAGAACAATTCCCATTATACGCGGATAAGTTTCCGGAGTACGCGATGCAATCGTCTGGAATGCTGCAATACATCATCTGGACTTCATTAGAAGTAGAAGGGTTTGGGGCGACATTACAACATTACCAACCACTCATTGATGACGCTGTCGAGCAGATTTGGGATATCCCTTCTGATTGGAAATTGCTTGCTCAAATGCCATTCGGTAAACCGACCGCAGCGCCGGGAGAAAAACAATACCTACCATTAGAAGAGCGCATGAAAGTGTTTAAATAATCAGGGAACAATTGTCCGAATATGGGCAGTTGTTCTTTTTTACATTTAGGCCACTACTCATCTTTTGCAGATGAATGCTATACTAATGATAGAAGATTGGAAAGGGGATAAGGTTCATGGGAAAAAATATATTGGTTATGCGGGTACATACACACGTCAAAGCAGTGAAGGAATTTATTCATTTATGCTTGATGTTGAAAATGGAAAGCTTGAAGAAGTGAAAGTTGCTGCGAAAGTCGGTAACCCTACATATGTAACGATTAGTGAAGATCGCGATTTTCTATATTCAGTTGCGCAAGATGAGAAGTTAGGGGTGTGGCTGCTTATCAGCTTGATGAAGCAACGGGTGAATTAACGTTCATTAACGAACGATTACAGGAAGGTGCTCCACCATGTCATGTGAGCATTCATCAAGATGAGTTGCTAGCAGGGAATTACCATTTAGGAACCGTTGGCTTATATACTGTGAATCAAGAGGGCGTTCAACCTTCCTCATCAATTGTACAACATGAAGGAAATGGGCCTCATGAGCGTCAAGAGAAGCCGCATGTTCACTACACGGGACATACTCCAGATGGCAAATACGTCGTCGTTGCTGATCTTGGCACGGATGAGCTTGTTACGTATAAAGTAGTAAATAAGGTGCTTGAGCACGCTAGCACATTGAAAGTGAAAGCTGGCAGTGGTCCTCGACACATTACTTTCCATCCAAATGGAAAAATCGCGTATCTATTAACGGAGCTAAGCTCAGAAGTTGTCGTTCTTGATTATGATGCTTCAAACGGAAGTTTCACGGAAAAACAATACGTTCGCGCGATTCCTGAAGATTTTACAGCGACGAATGATGCGAGTGCGATTCATATTTCGGACGATGGTCGCTTCGTCTACACTGGAAATCGTGGACATAATAGCATTGCGGTATTCCGTGTAGATTCTGAATGTGGAGAACTTTCCTTCGTTGAGCATACACCATCAGGAGGAGAATGGCCACGCGATTTCGTCTTAGACCCGACGAATGCATTTCTAATTGCTTCAAACCAGCATACAGGCAATCTCGTTTTATTTGCAAGAGACAAAGAAACAGGAAAGTTAACGAAACTTGACTCTGAAGTTGAGGTTCCAGAAGTTGTTTGTGTAAAGTTTGTATAAGTAGAACGCTTGAGTGGAAATCAGCAAAGGAGGGTATCCCTATACTTTAGGGATACCCTCCTTATTCAAATTCCTCTATCTCCTTACGTGTAATCTTCGTATTTCGATCAAAACCAACCGCATATTTTACATACCCGTAGCCCTCTTTATCATCGGCCAGATCAAACAAGTTTCCGTTCATGCTTACACGACTATATGAGTAATCTTCATCATTTAACATTTGCTGCACTTTTTCGCTATTGTCAAAACATCTACCTTCGTAAGATCAGTTACATCGATCGTTAGATGGATGTAAAGTGGTTTTTCCACCTTTAAATTTTTATGCCAATTAGTCGCCGCATCATATGTCCCTTTTAACACTTCCAATTGGACGGAAAGGTTTGTAAGCTCAGGAACAGGCTCTTGCAGCAAAGTTGTAAGTTCTGCCGCTGCCTGCTCTTGTAACTTTTCGATGAGTGGCAAATCAAGATTCGCATAGTAAATTCCATCATAGGTAACAGTTGGCTTGAACACCCGGTCACTTCGAATTCGTAGTTTTCTTCACTCCCGACTTGAACGACATCATAACTATATCCACTAATTTTAAAATTATAAACATCTTTCCGAATAAGATATTCGTGTTCGGGATAGTGCTCTGATAAATACTTTTTACAACCGTCTTTGACATAAATTTTGTTAAAGGGTTGCCATTGAAAGATTGGTATAAAAATAAAATCGGCACAATCAAAATGATGAGCAAAACAATATACAACGATTTTTTCTTTTTCATTTCTGTTAACCCCTTTCCTTAACTTTAAGATGAGTAAACCGATGATACTGCCTGCGACTGCAAAATGACATGGATGGCTGCAAGAAGCATCGATCCGACTATTGAGTTGAAATGCAATGCACTGACATCAATTAAAGACCAAATAAAATTGGGCAAAAAGCAATTGTAACGACAATCGAGAAGCTTTTATAAAAAAATACGTGATCATTCCTAATATGGCATACGACAACATAAAACCGAAACTATTGTTCAAGAGAGAAGTTTTGATCGCAAATAGAAAAGAAATACTCACAAAAATAATTTGGTATATAGATAGTCGTAATTTAATCTTCGCCATCATTTGATCATGGTTTACCGTTGATTGAATGTGTTCAGGATGGATTGGTTCTTTTGAAAATTGAGCGATTTCTTGACAGTGGTCACATCTTTTCAAATGTTCATCCACCCAAGAAACAGTTTCATCTTGAAGCAAGCCATCATGATAAAGAGCTAATAAATCTTCAACAATATAACAATCTTTATTCATCCTCTCATCCTCATTTCCTTTTGAAGTTTTAACTTAGCACGATGGAAGGTGACCCTCGCATAATTTTCACTTTTCTTGACAAGTTCACCGATTTCTTTAAACGACAATTCCCCATAAATACGTAAAGTGACGATTTCCTTTGATAAATCATCAAGCTTATGAAGCCGCTTGAAGAAATATGATTCGCTTTCTTTTGAAAGGTAGATTTCTTCCGGCGAAGGAGGGGCGTTTTTCTCATCTGCTATAAGCATGTTTTCTAAATTCTGTTTATATTTTTTCGAGCGATAATGCTTTTTAACAGGTTTTGAGCAATTGAAAAGAGCCATGTTTGCAGCGATGATTGACGTGAAAAAGAGGGCAGGCTTTTCAACCCTTCGTAAAACACATCTTGAGTTAAATCTTCTGCAGTAGCAGAATCAAGTGTCTTTATATAGAAAAAGCATAAATTTTAGGCTGAATTTGTTCATACAACTCTTCAAGCTCGTTCATCGTGTCACCCCTCCTTTCGTATGATTAGTACCTTGAAGTTTCATTTCGTTACAAAAAATATATGTTAACTTAAAAATTATTTAGGTTGACATATCGCGAGTGAATCGATTATTCTCATATTATATTAATCGATTGAGGTGAAAAAATGAGCACGACAGTAGTGAAAACAAAAACAGGCTAGGAACGCTTGATATGGTTTATGTAAGCATGTTCGCCACGTTAATGATGATCGGAGCAAATATTACATCATTTGTGCCGTTTATGGTTATTGGGGAGTACCAATTACATTGCAGCTTTTTTGCGGTACTCGCTGGAGCATTTTTAGGCAGTCGACTAGGTGCTGCGTCGATAGGATTGTATGCGTTTATCGGTTTGGTAGGTGCACCGGTGTTTGCGAGATTTAACGGTGGGATCGGTCAGTTATTAAATCCAACATTTGGATTCATTCTTTCTTTTATATTAACCGCCTATATTACTGGTAAAATCATTGAAAAAATAAAAAGTTTTATGCTTATATCGTTGCAGCGTTAATTGGCACGTTTGTTAGTTATATATTTGGTACGAATTGGATGTATGCAGCTTATAAGCTTTGGTTTACTGCTCCAGAGGCATTTTCATATAAGGTAGCTTGGATGTGGATGGCAGTTCCATTTCCTAAGGATGTCATTCTTGCTGTATTTGCAGGAATATTTGCCCATAGGATGCGGAAAATTGTGAAAAGGTCTAGGTGATGAATAATGACATTTGAACAAATGGCTGATTATGTGCTTGCAGGTGGCGAGTTGACGACGAAACAAGCTTTGGCAGTACTTGAGTGTCCGGATGAACAATTATTACCGCTTTTGTATGCAGCGTACAAAGTTCGCAGGCATTTTTTGGCAATAAAGTAAAGTTGAATATGATTATAAATACAAAATCTGGATTATGTCCTGAGAACTGTGGCTATTGTGCCCAATCGATCGTTTCTAAAGCGCCGATTGAGAAATATGCGATGATGAAAAAGGATGAAATTGTGGCTGGAGCGGCAAGAGCCGCGGAACTTAATGCCGGGACGTATTGCATCGTTGCGAGCGGACGTGGACCAGTTAATAGGGAACTGGATATCGTAATTGACTCAGTGAAAGAAATTAAAAATAATTACAAAGACATGACGATTTGCGCTTGTTTAGGCATTTTAAAACCAGAGCAGGCTAAAAGATTAAAGGATGCAGGGGTTGACCGCTATAATCATAATATCAACACTTCTGAAAACCATCATCAACAAATTACGACCTCACATACATATGCCGATCGCGTAACAACTGTCGAGCATGTGAAGGATTCGGGTATTTCTCCATGCTCTGGGGTAATCGTTGGCATGAGGGAAACAAAAGAAGATGTGATCGATATGGCGAAGAGCTTAAAAGCGCTCGATGCTGATTCAATACCAGTAAATTTTTACATGCAGTGGATGGCACACCGCTAGAAGGAACGGATGAGCTTAATCCTCGTTATTGTTTAAAAGTATTATGTCTCTTCCGATTAATAAATCCAACGAAGGAAATTCGAATTTCTGGTGGGCGAGAAGTAAATTTGCGGAGCTTACAGCCGCTCGGTTTATATCCGGCAAACTCCATTTTCGTCGGTGATTACTTAACAACAGAAGGACAGGAAAGCAATTCTGATAAGCGAATGTTAGAAGATCTGGGGTTTGAAGTCGATCTGAATCCGTTAAATCGGGAGAGCACAAAGGCACTTCCATAACTTTTCCAGTTAATAAGACTGAAAAATGTTGCAATCTCGTTTAACTCATGGTATAGTTTTTATACACTTAATAAGTATTGAATCTTATAATTCACATGTTTCCCGGATTATATTTGATGAAAATACGGGAAAGCGTGTGAATTTTCGTTTTACATCGCTATTAAGTAACAAATTTTTGGAGGTTATTCATAATGAATACAGGTACAGTTAAATGGTTTAACGCAGAAAAAGGTTTTGGCTTCATCGAAGTTGAAGGTGGAGACGATGTATTCGTACATTTCTCAGCAATCGTTGGCGACGGCTTTAAATCACTTGATGAAGGTCAAAAGTAAGCTTTGACATTACACAAGGTGACCGTGGCGACCAAGCAGCGAACGTTGTTAAATTATAATTAACGTTTAAAAGCACTAAGAGGATGTTCCTCCTAGTGCTTTTTGATTTCCTGACAATTAAGAAATCCTCTTTATGCTATGTAAAAGAAAGGATTTTTTTGAATAGTTGATAACTGTCATAATAACAAATAAAAAACGATTCTTTCCAAGTGAAAGAATCGTTTTTATGTTAAATAACCCTTGTGTAATCATCGCATCAGCTACTTTTGTAAAGCCTGCAATGTTTGCCCCAGCTACTAAATTTCCTGATTGCCCGTATTGCTCTGCGGCATTAATACTGTTTTTGTATATATCCTTCATAATTTGTTTTAACTTTTCATCGACTTCTTCGAATGTCCATGCTACTCGAGAACTGTTTTGTGCCATTTCAAGAGCAGATACAGCTACGCCGCCTGCATTAACAGCCTTGCCAGGTCCAAACAGGACGCCATTTTCATGGAAAACATTGATCGCTTCAAGTGTTGAAGGCATGTTAGCCCCTTCACCGACTGCCTTTACACGATTGGCTACTAGCATTTTAGCGGAGTTTTCGTCAAGTTCGTTTTGGGTCGCACATGGTAGAGCGATGTCACAAGGAATCGTCCAAATTCCTTCGCTTCCTTCATAATACTCTGCATGTGGACGCTCTTTTACATATTGATCAATCCGGCATCTTTCAACTTCTTTTAAATGCTTTAACGTATCAAGGCAAATTCCTTCTTTATCGTAAATATAGCCATTAGAATCACTGCAAGCAACAACTTTTGCCCCAAATTGTTGCGCCTTTTGGATGGCATAAATCGATACATTTCTGAACCGGAAACAATGACCGTACTTCCAGCAAAGCTAAGTCCTTGATCTTTTAGCATTTCCTCAACAAAATAAACCGTTCCAAAGCCAGTAGCCTCAGTTCGACCTAGGCTACCACCGTAGCCGATGCCTTTGCCTGTAAATACGCCTGTGTCAAAATTGCCGCGCATCCGCTTGTATTGGCCAAACATATAACCAATTTCACGTGCGCCAACACCGATGTCGCCTGCTGGAACGTCTACGTCCGAACCGATGTACTTACTTAATTCGGTCATAAAGCTTTGAACGAAGCGCATAATTTCCATATCGGATTTGCCTTTTGGATCAAAATCGGCGCCGCCTTTACCGCCGCCAATTGCCTGACCTGTTAAAGCATTTTTGAAAATTTGTTCAAAACCTAAAAATTTGATAATGCTTGCATTGACGGAAGGGTGGAAGCGAATGCCGCCTTTATAAGGACCGATAGCACTATTGTATTGAACACGGTAGCCCCGGTTTACTTGTACTTTCCTTTATCGTCTACCCATGGAACACGGAAGGAAATCAATCTTTCTGGCTCCACAATTCTTTCTAAAATACTATTCTGAATATAGTGTGGATTTTGTGCAAAAACAGGAATTAATGAATAAAAATTTCTTTCACTGCTTGGAGAAATTCATGTTCATTTGCATTTCTCTCTTTACAATGTTATATACTTCATTCACATAAGCATGTGCATCTTTTAATCTTTTATCTTTCATATCAATCACCATCGCCATATTTAACACTCCTTTTCCGTCAAATCTCAATAATCTATACAAAAATTACCAACCGGACATTAAAAACTTGTTATAAAATATTTTATCTTTTACAATTAATCTAAACAATACGGATGTTAGATAATATTCATGCCGCTGTGAGATTGATACGGAAAAGGGTGATATTTTGGAATTAAGACAAATTCAATATTTTATTGAAGTAGCGAAACGCGAGCATATGACAGATGCGGCTGATGCTTTACACGTAGCACAATCCGCTGTCAGTCGGCAAATTGTTAATCTCGAAGCCGAGCTTGGTGTAAATTTGTTTATTAGGGAAGGAAGAAATATCCGCTTAACCCTATTGGCCGCATGTTTTTAGAAAAGATGGAACAAGCGATGGATGTGATCGAGCAAGCGAGAAGAGAGATTAACCAATACCTCGATCCCGAAAAGGAGTCGTAAGAATTGGTTTCCCTAGTAGTCTGGCTGCTCATATCTTGCCGACAGTCATATCGGCATTTAGGAAAAGCATCCTGATGTCACATTTCAGCTTTACCAAGAATCGTATCGAAATTTAATTGATACCGTCATTAAAGGTGATATTGATATTGCCCTATTAGGTCCTGTACCAATGCAGGAACGCCGCGTGAAAAGTGAGATTCTTTTATGGAAAATCTCTATGCCCTCTTGCCTTCTAACCACTCGCTCGCTACAGGAAATCCCTTCGATTGGATGACTTACGCGGTGACCCGTTCATTCTCTCACCAAAAGGATATATTTTGCGAGATGTCGTTTGGGATGCTTGTCGTCAACACGGATTTGAACCCATTGTTTCATTTGAAGGAAAAGATATTGATGCAATCAAGGGGCTTGTTTCCGCTGGGCTTGGTGTAACATTGTTACCTGAAATTACACTCGTCGATAGTTTACCCCGTGCAACTGTAAAAATTCCGATCCATGAACCGAATGTCACTCGTACTGTCGGAATGATCGTACCAAAAGATCGAGAGTTGCTGCCAACCGAACGACTTTTTATGAATTTCTAATTACATTTTTCAGGCAATTAACGGGTTTTCAATAGGTTAGTCCTTTTGACAGGTGAAATTTTAATCAATTGAATCGATTGTTCGTATTGTTTATACGTTCGTTGAAAAGTTTCGAACGATCAACCTGCCCGTTCATTTGTTCTGTTAAATATCGGTCAATGTCTCAATTTGTATACAAAGGACAATAGAACTAAGGTCTCCAATACCCCAAGTAGCATTAATGGCATGTTTAAATAAAAAAGAAGGGAAAAGTCCTTCAGTATTGCTGATTAGCTCTTCACCTTTTTCGGCTTGCTAATAAAATCATCTCTGTTAATATATCAATTCCACGTAAAAGTGCCTCTTTGTCAAAGCTCATATTCGGATGGTGAAGCCCTGGTTGCAAGTCACAACCTAATCCGAGCATCGTTGCTTTTAATGTTGGATGTTTAATTGTGTAAAAATGGAAGTCGTCACCGCCTGGAGTAATCAGTGGAGGCATGACATATTCTTTGCCGATTGCATGTTCAATCGCTTGCTTGCAAATGCTTTCGGCAATGGGATCTACTTCTGCAGCCGGAATGCCATAATCATTCGTAATAATGATTTTCGATTCAAAAAGTTGTTCTGCTGATGTGAGCACATCGTACACTTTTTCCTTGAGCAGTTTCATATGTTTATTCGTTTGTGCACGTAAATCAAATGCGAGAGATGCTTGACCAGGTATGATATTTGTATTTTTACCACCCGAATGAAATTTTGTTACTTTGACAGAGTGTGGGACAGTAGGATCCAAATGAATCGTATTAAGCGTATTGACGATATGTGTTCCAATATTAATGGCATTACTTGTTAAATGTGGCCTTGCGCCGTGAGCATCATCACCAATAATTTCACATTCAATCGCATAGGTCGCACCATGAATAATCGCGGGTGTAGCATACCCATTGGGTGTTTCTTCTTTTGGACGCAAATGAATCCCAAATAAATAATCGAGCCCATCAACGACTCCGTGATCAATTAATTTTAATGCACCGGTTCCAACCTCTTCGGCTGGCTGAAAGATAAAGCGAACAGCCATTTGGTTATGAAGATCAGGCATTTGTGCTAGCTTCCATAAGACACCAAGTACGATCGACATATGTGCATCATGTCCACATGAATGATTCGCTTGTAACTTGCCATTAACCTCTTGCCAAAGTGCATCCATATCCGCCCGTATTCCAATTACCGGAACATCATCAGAAGCTTCTCCAAAATCGCCGATCACCCCGTACAATCGGGAAAAGTTTGCACTCGACAGCCACTCGCTTCGAGCTGCGCCTTAATAAACGCTGTCGTATTTACTTCCTCCCAACTTAATTCGGGATGAGCATGGAGGTATTCAAAAGTAGTGAACACTTTCTGTCTATGTGAATCTGCATCCATCATTAATCTTCCTTTCTCCCTTTTCAACATCACGTTCTTTTTGTTATTCTATCAGATATAAAGTGATTTATTTGTTATAATTTAATTATATGTTCATATTTCCGCATAGGAGAAGGAAAACAACTATGGAATTAATTTATCAAGGTAAAACAAAAGACGTTTATTCATTAGCAGATGGAAACATTCTATTAAAGTTTAAAGATGATGTAACAGGTGAAGACGGCGTTTTTGATCCCGGTGCGAACCAAGTTGGCTTACAAATTGAAGGCGCTGGTCAAGCTGGTCTTCGATTAACGAAGTATTTCTTTGAAATTTTACGAGAAAAAGGAATTCCAACTCATTATATTGATGCAAATGTAGAAAATGCTGAAATGATTGTAAAGCCCGCGACTATGTTTGGGAATGGATTAGAAGTGATTTGCCGTTATCGAGCAGTTGGAAGTTTTTGCGCAGATACGGAATGTATGCAAAGGAAGGCCAAAGCTTGGATGGATTCGTTGAAGTGACGCTTAAGGATGATGAGCGCAATGATCCGCCAATTAGTGCGGATGGTTTAGACATGCTCGGGGTTGTAACGCTTGCAGAATATGAAGAAATAAAACAATTAACATTAACGATTAGTGAAGTGGTCAAAGAAGAGCTTGCGAAAAAGGGAATCGAACTTTACGATATTAAACTTGAGTTTGGTCGAGTTGGAGAACAGGGCAAAGTGATGCTCATCGATGAAATTTCTGGTGGAAATATGAGAGCGTATAAAGACGGAGTTTATATTGAACCGCTCGAATTAGAAAAGCTTATCGTTTCTTAATCAATTCAGGAGGGATTTAGCATGGATGCTTTTATGAAAAGAGCTGTTGAATTGGCTGTTAATAATGTAAAGGAAGGCGGTCAACCATTTGGCGCTGTACTTGTCAAACACGGAGAGATCGTTGCTGAAGGTGTGAACGAGCTTCATCTGAAGCATGATGTAAGTGGACATGCTGAGCTATTAGCCATTCGCAGAGCTCAGGAAAAGCACGAGACAGATAACTTGCAAGGCTACACGATGTATGCAAGTGGAGAACCATGTCCGATGTGTATGACGGCCATTTATTTTTCAGGCATTGAGAAAGTATATTATTGTGCACCGCTTGAAGAGGCTAAGGCATTCGGTCTTGGCAAATCAGCGATGATTTATAAAGAACTGGCATTGCCAAGGAGCAAAGAAAAGTTGAAATGATTCAAATGCCGCTCGAAGATCAGATGGAAAATCCAATGGATGTGTGGAATAAATAAATCATGAAGGTCAATGATTGTTACAATTCGGAGAATCATTGACTTTTTTGTTTAAAAATATTTTGCAAAAATGTAGACAAAATAATGTTAAACTACGTCTATAAATGATGAGCGACAAGAAAGGGTTATAGAATGAACGCTTCTTTCAGACAAATAGGAAAAAAGGATTAACCGGATTGATCGTCATTTGTATCATTGCCTTTTTATTCCGACGCCTTACTATCTTTTTCAACCAGGATCCGTTGAAGAACTGCAATCAAAAGTGACGGTGGAAGATGGTGAAAAAACGGCGACTGGCCATTTATATTTAACGACGGTTCTTTCACTTAGGGCGAGTAATATTTATTATTTAGCTTATGGCCTTGTGGCACCTCATACGGATTTGCGCAAAGTAAAGGATGTGCGGGGCGATTTAACAGATGAGGAATATAGTAAAATGCTAGAGCATATGATGATTTCCTCTCAGCAGAGTGCTCTTGCTGCCGGGCTTCAAGCAGCTGGTGAAGATGTAAAAATCATTCCTGCTGGAATCTTTGTTAGAGGTGTACATGAATCGTCCGATGCAAAGGGAAAGATGAAAGTTGGGGACATCATTTGGCAGGTGGACGAAAGGGCGGTGGAGAACTCTGAGGACTTTATTCACTATTTAGCAAAAAAGAGGTAGGAGATACGGTGAAGCTTACGTTCACCCGTGATGGAATTGAAAAGAATGAGAAAATTGAACTTATTCCATTACGGAATGGAGTGAATAAGGCAGGATCGGCATCGTTCCAGAAGACCAAATGAAACTTCACACTGCAAGGAACGTAGAAATTAATGAAAAGGATATCGGCGGACCTTCTGCAGGATTGATGTTTTCATTAGAAATTTATAATCAAGCAACTGAAGGTGATTTAACGAAAGGTTATGAAATAGCGGGTACGGGTACAATTGATATGGATGGGAATGTTGGTCAAATTGGCGGAATTCGCGAGAAAATCACCGCGGTCCATAAGGCGGGAATCGATATTTTCTTCTGTCCACAGGATATACACGCAAATGATACAAACGAAAAAGATGTGCTTGATGAAGTAAAGAAGCAAGGATATTCAGTAACAGTCGTGCCAGTGAAAACATTACAAGATGCGATTAATTACTTACGTGAATTGCCGCCCAAAAAATGACATAAAGGGGAATGTAAGGATGAGACATATCAGAAAAAGCTTTTGCTTGTAGTTTTCATGTTTGGATTTTTATTTCAAGCAGTTGGACAAGTAGCAGCAGAAGATAGTATTGATGAAAAATTTGGCTTGCCGATTGTCGTCTATGGGGAAACATTGACAGATGAACAAAAGGATGAGGTACGGAAATCCCTTAAAATAACAGATCCGGCAAACGTGGAAGAAATCACTGTTACGGCTCAAGATTTAGCAAGATTGATTGATGGGAATCGAATTCGCGGATGTTTTCATCTGCGAAAATTACGTTGAAGGAAAAGGGCAATGGGCTTGTCATTACTCGGGTTACCCTAATAATATTACGCAAGTAACAGAAGAAATGTATGCAAATGCTTTATTAACAGCAGGAATTGAAAATGCGAATGTCGAAGTTGCCTCTCCGATTAAAGTAAGTGGCCATTCTGCGCTTGTCGGTATTTATAAAGCGTTTGAAAGCAAAGGACAAACGCTCGATAAGGAGCGGATGGAAGTAGCGAATGAAGAGCTCGACCTCGCGACAGATCTCGCTGAAAAAGAAGGGCTTGATAGTGAAAAGGTTGGAGAATTATTAACAGAAATTAAAAAGATGATTGCAGAGCAAAATCCAGCGACAAGGGAAGATGTCGAGCAAATTGTAAAAGAACAGTTGGGTAAGTTGAATATTGAGTTGAGCGAGGCAGATCGTCAGCTTCTCATCGATTTATTTGATAAAATGCGTTCTCTTAATATTAATTTCGACAATGTGAAACAACAGTTGGAAGATATAACGAAGGATCTTTCCAAGAAATTAGAAAATGTCATTGGCGATGAAGGATTTTGGGATAAAGTAAAGAGCTTTTTCAAAATTTAATTGATTCGATTGCTAATTTATTTAAGTAACGAGAAAAAGAGGGGCTGTCCGAAAAGGACAAATCCGCTAAAAATTAAAACTAAGAATGTTGTTATATCAACATTCTTAAACATGAAAAGGGCGTCTAACAGTCGAAAAATCGACTTATTGGACAGCCCCTTCTTCCATTTCAACGCCTTCCATTGCACGAGCACATCTGATGCTTTCATCGTAGCCTCCGTTTAGCCGTTTAGCGCTAGTGTGTAGTAATCAGTCATTTTTATTCCCCATATACGAAGACTCAACTGCATATAATGGGGAGAACGAAACATGTCTAAATATTTGTCGTATTTCCCGGAAATATTCAAAAAATGGAGGTTTCGATATGAAACATGGAGAACCGTTAAAGTGTGGAGATAAAATAGGCCTTACCGCTCCAGCGGGTCCAGTAAGTAAAGAAAAACTTGAACAGGCAGTTGTAACCATTAAAAAACTTGGATTCGAAGTGGAAATAGGTATGACGTGCTATGAAAATATTGGCGGTTATTTAGCTGGATCTGCGAGGATGAGAGCTCGGGAAATCAATTCAATGTTTGAAAATCCAAGCATTTCAGCGATCTTTTGTTTACGGGGTGGTTATGGTACTTTACAATTATTGCCGTTACTTAACTATGATTTAATTAGTGAAAATCCAAAATGGTTTGTAGGATATAGCGATATTACGACCCTTCATATTGCTTTTCAACAAAAATGCCATCTTGCAACCATTCACGGACCGATGCCTGCTTCCGATCTCATTGCGGCGGATCAATTTACAATAAAATCATTATTGAAACGATTACAAAATGAACGATCCTTTAACATGATCAATCCTCCTTCCGAAGAAATCGGCTGTTTAGTTCCTGGTTATGTTGAAGGGGTTTTGACGGGAGGAAACTTAAGTGTCATAACGAGCACGCTCGGTACTCCTTTTGAAATAAATACAAACGGGAAAATCTTATTTTTGGAGGAAGTGTCTGAACCACTGTACAAAATCGATCGCATGCTGACACAGCTTGCATTAGCAGGAAATTTTCTGATGCTGTTGGGATTGTACTTGGTACGTGGAATCAATGCCAAACGGATCATGATTCTCTCGGATTTACGATTGAGCAATTATTAGAGCAAATGATTGCTCCGTTTGGCAAGCCTACGCTCTTGAACGTAAGAGCAGGGCATTGTATGCCGATGATCTCCCTTCCGTTTGGAGCAACGGTCTACATTAATGCAAGTACGAGAAATTGTACACTTGGCCAAAAATTATGATTAAGGAACAAGTTTTCCATACATACAATGAGGGAAAACTTGATCCAGTGAGATTGAATTTTCAAACACAAATCGAAATAACGGTGGAAGTAAATTCCGTTCTTATAAAAATAAAGGTGCCGACATGGCACCTTTATTTTTGGGAATTTGCTGTATATTTTTTTCGTCTTTTGATTATTCATTATCTTCTTCACGATGGGTAAAATAATAGGGGCTGCTTTTATAGCAAAGCGAATCATTTTTGTTGCTCTACGCATAAATATCGAATCCTTTCATTGGGTAATATATAATATCATACCCTGTCCTTTAGAAAGAAAAACAATATATATTAATTCCTATTTGACTAGTTGGTTTAGTTGGTTTATAGTATACAAGTCGAAATCAGCAACTTAATAGAAAGGGAATGATGATGAATACGACTTTTATTATCATTAATATTGCTGTCTTACTTTTACTCATTTATGGTTTATTTTATATGCAAAAAAGTTTGTTTCCTTTTCAAAGCGGGTGTTTACGGCGCTTGGACTGGGGATCTTGCTTGGTCTTGCTATGCACTTAATATATGGGAATAACTCTGACATTACGAAAGGGTCGATTGAGTGGTTTAACATTGTCGGAAATGGCTATGTATCATTATTAAGAATGATCGTCATGCCGCTTGTGTTTATTTCTATCGTTTCGGCTTTTACGAAATTGAAATTGACGAATAATCTTGGGAAAATAAGCGGTCTTGTCATCGGAATATTAATTGGGACGACCGCGATATCTGCTGGGATCGGGATTGCCACTGCGATCGGTTTTCAGCTTGAGGGAATTGAATTGGTAGAAGGAGAAGCGGAAACAGCTCGTACAGCAATCGTTGAACAAAGAGCGGCAGATGTAGAAAATGTAACGATTCCACAGCAAATCGTTAGTTTATTTCCGCAAAATCCATTTATGGATTTAACGGGAGCACGTCCGACTTCGACAATTGCGGTTGTCATTTTTGCTGCGATTATTGGAATTGCTTATTTAGGTGTTAGAAGAAAAGAGCCGGAACATGCCGAGTTTTTCGCAAAAATGATTGAAACGATTTATACAATTGTGATGCGCGTTGTGACATTGATTTTACGGTTAACGCCATACGGTGTACTTGCTTTGATGGCAAAAGTAACAGCGACGAGTGACTATTCAGCGATTGCTAAGTTAGGAAAGTTTGTCGTTGCTTCCTACGTAGCATTGATCGCGATGTTTATCGTTCATCTTCTGTTACTTGCTTTAGCAAAGCAAAATCCGATTACGTATATAAAAAAGCACTCCCAACTCTTACATTTGCCTTTACTTCGAGGTCAAGTGCTGGGACATTGCCATTGAATATTAATACGCAACATAAAGAACTTGGTGTTTCAGAAGGGATATCGAACTTTGCAGGTTCATTCGGTCTGTCGATCGGTCAAAATGGCTGTGCGGGTATTTATCCGGCCATGTTGGCGGTAATGGTGGCCCCAACAGTTGGTGTTAATCCACTTGATCCCGCATTTATTGCGACTTTAATTATCATCGTTGCGATTAGTTCATTTGGTGTAGCTGGTGTTGGTGGTGGTGCAACATTCGCCGCGTTGCTCGTTTTATCAGCCTTGAACTTACCGATTGCGATTGTTGCCTTATTAATTTCAGTTGAGCCATTGATTGATATGGGAAGAACGGCATTAAACGTAAGCGGTAGTATGACAGCCGGAGTTTTAACTGGAAAAATCACAGGAGAACTTGATGAATCTATTTATAATCAAACAGCAGAAAGTCCAAGCGGTCCGTAATAAAGGGCCGCTTCTTTTGAGTAAAAATTAATGCGAAAGGAGGTATTTCTAATTAATTGGGCTAAAAATGAAATAATTGGGGAGTTTTCTATTAATTGGGTCAAACTGCCACTTAATTGGGCTATAAAGTAAAACTACGATATAGACGACTCTTTTTTCGATCCAGGCGGCATTAATGAGCCCCCAGTAAGCAGCACCGCAGCGGTTAGATAAAACCAAATCATGAGTACAATAATACTTCCGAGCTGGCCATATAATTGGGAATAATTAGCCAAAGAAACATAATACGAAAACCCAACGGAAACGAATTGCCAGCTCGTTACAGAAAATATAGCACCTGGAAGAACAGAGCGGATTTTCAGTTTTGTGCTAGGGACGTATTTATACATTAAAATAAATAATAACAGCAAATAGGCTGAACTCACCGTCCATTTCATGATTACGAGTGATTGATAAAAATGATGCGTAACATATAGGTGCTCTGCAAGAAAGACTTGACTTATTTTTCGCCAATTGGAAAAAGCAGCGAGATCGCTAATGTGATCATAAGAATAAAAGTTAATAGTAGATCTTTTAATAGGGCGATAAAAGGTTTCCTTTCTAATAATGTTATAAGCATCATTCATTGCCCGAACAAAGGCCTGAACGGCCATTGAAGCGATCCAGAAAGTCGCGAGTAAGCTAAAGGATGCGAGTTTAGTTCGCTGCTGATCAAGGATACTAATTAAATTGCTTTCGATGAGTCGATAACTTCCTTTAGGGGCAAACGGCTCAATGATTGCTAAAACATCAACCGAATAGATTGGCAAATAGCTTAAAAGCGATACGACAAAAATGAGAAAAGGAAAAATGGCTAGCATAAAAAATAAGCCATTTGGGCGGATTGATCATGAAATCGGTCAATAAAAAGCGTTTGAATATAGATGAAATGATGCCCATTGAAATCCTCCTCTTTCATCCTATTTTGTGCCAAAAGGAACGTTTCATTAAGGTTTTTCGATTCGCAAATAAAAAATGTATTGCAAGTGAACGATTATTTCACTTGCAATACAATTTACCCGCATTTTTATTGTGCTCCATATGGCTATGCGCTTCATTTGCTTGCTCCCAATCCCAAATCGAATCAATCACCGGTTTGATTGCACCAGATATAAATTTAGCTAAGGAAAACTCAGCAAACTCCTTTGTTAGAGCGATCTTCTTTTCAACGGGCTGGGAGCGTAATGTCGTGCCGATCACTTGGATTCTCTTCATCAGCAATGGGCTTAAATTCATTTGCTCAACTTTTGAGCCACCCATCATTCCTATGAGGACAAGTTTTCCATCAATAGTAAGTGAATCGATGTTTTGTTCCCAATATGGCGCACCGATAAAATCAAGAATAATTTCGACACCTTTTCCATTCGTCATTTCTTTCACAGCCTCTGCAAACGGGCCAGCTTTATAATCAATAGCTTGATGTGCGCCTAGAGAAAGGCAAAGCTCTCTTTTTCATGTGATCCAGCTGTCACGATGATTTTTGCCCCTGCCTCTCTTGCTAGTTGAATCGCAGCGGTGCCGACTCCGCTAGCTCCGGCATGGATGAGGACGGTTTGCCCTTTTGCAAACAGCCAAACCAAAATAAATTCATATAGGCTGTCAAAAAACTTCTGGGATTGCAGCAGCTTCCACAAAAGAAAGATGATCTGGAATAGGAATTGCCATAGATGAAGGTATAGCAGTATATTGTGCATATCCTCCCCAGGCAGTAAAGCACAGACACGATCTCCTATTTTCCAGCCTTGAACATGTTCACCGATTTCTTCAATCACACCGCTCATTTCCAAGCCTAAAATCGGAGATGCTCCTTCTGGTGGAGGATACAATCCGCGTTTTTGAAGAAGATCTGCGCGGTTTAATGCAGTTGCCTTTACCCTAACGAGGATTTCGTCCTTCTTTATAGCAGGTTTGCTTGCTTCACCTATATATAATCGCTTTGAGTCATTATCAACGAATGCGGCTTTCAATTCAATCACTCCTAATTCACATTATTTTCTGTTATCTTATAAGAAAGAAAGTCTTTATACAAAGAAAGAGGTTATAATGTTAGCTATAAATGAATGGCGATGGATGATCGGAAAAATTATGTTAATGAGGTGGGTATATTGAATAAAAAGAAATTGAATATAAAATTCTTGATTTAAAAACAGATTACGTTCGTTTGCAACATGATTTAGAAAAGCTTGAGTATGTTAAAGGTAATTTACATCCATTGGAAAAACAATTGGCTGAAATGGAAAAGGAATTACAAAAGTTAAATAAAATGCTTGATGAAATCGAACAATGATCAAACCGCTTAATCAAACGTTTGATTAAGAAGAGAGGAGCAGATATTTGAATCTAGCTCCCTCTTTCGTTTTTTATATTTATGAAACGTCGCTACTATTATCTTTACGTTGATTGAAATATAAATTCAATAATAAATTAAACATATTGACATACAATTTTACAGATGTACAATAAAAGTAATAAATACGTTTCATAAAGGATGATTCGATGCTTGAAAAATTATCTACGGAAAGTAGGAACTGTAAGACGATGAAGTTAGATGAAATGACGATAAGGGATATTCTTCTAACGATGAATAGGGAAGATCGCTATGTCCCGGAAGCGATCATGAAGGAAATTGATTCAATTGAACAAGTCGTGCAAGCTGTCGTTCAATCTTTTCAAGCAGGTGGACGATTGTTTTATATAGGGGCAGGAACGAGCGGTCGACTTGGCATTTTAGATGCCGTTGAATGTGTTCCAACATTTGGGGTTTCACCAGAAATGGTAAGAGGTTTTATAGCAGGTGGATTGGAAGCGCTCACAACAGCGGTTGAAGGTGCAGAAGATGACACGGATCTTGGGTCCGAAGACTTGAAATCAGCTTCATTAACAGAGAAGGATATGGTTATTGGAATTGCCGCTAGTGGAAGAACACCATATGTCATAGGGGATTGCAATATGCGAGTGAAAAAGGTGCAACAACAGCAGCAATTTCATGTAATAAAAATTCTGAAATGAGTAAATATGCACAATTATCAATTGAAATTGAAACGGGTCCAGAAGTATTAACAGGCTCAACCCGATTGAAAGCGGGTACAGCACAAAAATTAGTACTGAATATGATTTCAACGGCTTCGATGATTGGAATTGGTAAAGCATACAAAAATTTAATGGTCGATGTTCAAGCGACAAATGTAAAATTGGTCGAGCGTTCAAAGAGAATCATTATGGAAGCGACTCAAGTCGATTATGAAACGGCGCAGAAGTATTACGAAAAAGCTGAACGTCATGTAAAAACAGCGATCGTTATGATTTTGCTTCAATGTTCACTGGAAGAGGCGAAGGAGAAGTTGCAATCAGCAGACGGATTTGTCCGAAAAGCATTATAAAGGAAAATGGATATTTTACGACAAAACCTCTGAAGATCACTGAAATTTTTCACCAATATAATTTCGTTTATTTTGAATTTTCATTTCATTACTGAGTGATATTGTGTATAATATACTTAATAGAAGAGAGCAAAGTAATCCAACCATCATTTTGATAGCGCTATCAAGAATTAACAAACTATTATTCTAGCTTGAAGAAGGGGAGGGGTAGAAACCGTTTTTTAATGAATAAGATTGATTATACAAAAAGGGAGATCGATTCATGAAAAAGCTTAACGGATGGTGGCTATTAAGTGTACTTGTAATGATATTGGTTGTTTCAGGCTGTTCCTCAAATAAAGGCGGAGATACTGTTTCTAATCAAGGTGGAGATTCTAAGCCAGCTGAGGAACCTAAGCCGGCTGATGATTCTGAAGAAAAAGTGCAATTAACGATGGGCAGTTGGAGAACGGAGGATGTGGATAAATATAAAAAGGTAATTGCCAAGTTCAATGAGAAACATCCAAATATTGAGATTACGTTTAGTCCAACTAAAAATACAGAATACAATACAATCCTTAATACGGCATTACAAGGAGGAGAAGGACCGGATATTTTCCATTTGCGCCCGTATGCCGCTGGAATTGCACTCGCTGATGCAGGGCATGTTGAGCCATTAGATGGGCTTAATGGATTGGACGCTTTTCCTGAATCCGCATTAATGGCTTCCAAAGGAGCGGATGGGAAGCAATACGGGGTTCCATTAAATATTAGTACGACTCAAATGTTTTATAACAAAAAATCTTTAGTGATTTAGGCTTGGAAGAGCCTAAAACTTGGGATGAATTTATCGAGATAAACGAGAAATTATTAAATGAAAATATTGTACCTATTTCTTTAGGATCAAAAGAAGGCTGGCTACTTTCAGCTGCACACGGAATGATTGGTCCTGCTCACTACGGCGGCACTGAATTTGTTGAAAAAATTACGAATGGTGAAACTAACTTTACAAGTGCTGAGTTTGTTGAGTCTCTAAAGGCTATGAATGACCTAAGTAAATATTTCCCAGCAAATCATGAAGGGTTAGGTATGGAAGATCTTCGAACGTTGTTTTTACGGAACAAGCTGCCATGTTCCCAATGGGAAGCTGGGAGATTGAAGTATTACGTGAAATGAATCCAGAATTGGATTTTGGTTTCTTCCCGATGCCATCTGCAGTAGGAAAGGAACCAACAGTGACGACTTGGGTTGATGGATCTTTCGCAATGAATGCAAACTCTAAGCATAAAGACGCTGCTAAAACATTTTTAGAGTTCCTTACAACAGAAGAGTTTGGAAAGCTATTTACAGATGAATTTAAAATGATCAGTGCGATCCTGGAATTTCAACGGATGACGAGCTTGTAAATGGGTTAAGTAAAGCAGTCGAAGAACAATCGACACCGTACATGTTTGTTGTCCATTTTACTGGGGCAATCCTACGACAAAAGCAACACTTGAAACCGAAATGCAAGGAATGTATTTAGGTGAACAATCACCAGAAGACGTGGCTAAAAAGTGCAAGAAAATGCAGAGACGTGGTTTCAGCCGTTTCAATAGGAATGAAGGTGGCGGTGAATGATGCGAGCGAATACTGAAATGAATATTCCTATAAAAAGGCAAGGCTCCGGAAGTGGAAGGGTTGGGGTATCCACCTCTTCCCCATTCCCGCCCTTATTATTTATGGGTTATTCATCGTTTATCCCATTGCTGCAGCTCTTACATACAGCTTTTTGATTGGCAAGGCATTAAGAGAGGCGCTTTCATCGGTTTTGAAAATTTTAAAAACCTCTTTACATTAGAGCCATTTGCGGGATTATTTTGGAATGCGTTTCAACATAATGTTCTCTATTTTGTTATTCAAATGGTAGTCCAAAATGGATTAGCTTTTTATTGGCCTTTATCCTTTATAAAAAATCCGTGGCGCAGAATTTTTTAAAATTGCCTTTTTCCTCCCGCGTTTATTATCTGTCATTGTTGTCGGCTTTTTATGGAAACTTATTTTAAATCCAAATTATGGTGCACTGAACATTATATTAGGGAAGTTTGGTTTTGAGTCATTGCAAAAGGCATGGCTCGGTGATCCGAAAACCGCACTTATTGCAATTATTTTGGTTAACTGCTGGTTTGGTTTAGGATTTGGCGTTCTCATTTTCTTAGCTGGTTTTCAATCGATCCCTCAAGAGTTAGTTGAAGCAGCGAGATTAGATGGAGCTAAAGGTCGTAATATGCTGCGAAGTATTTACTTGCCATTAATGATCCCTTCCATGATGATCATGACGGTTTTGACATTTATTCAGTCATTTGAAGCTTTTGAATTAGTATATGCAATGCAAGGGTCTGATGGCGGGCCGTACCGCTCAACAGATACACTGGCCGTCTATTTTTATCGTTTAGCATTTGGCGGTACATCAGGCGGAGATTCTACCGCGATTGGACTAGGGTCAGCCTTAGCAACTGTATTATTTATTTTTATTGCAACATTTACAATCATTATTTTAAAAGTCATGCAGAAAAAGAAGTGGAAATGTAGGGGTGGTAGATATGAATAACAGAGCATGGACAAGACTATTATATTACGGAATTGTTTTCATAGTTGCCACCATTAGCTTATATCCAATTGTATTAATGTTTATGTCTTCCTTTAAAACAAGTATGGAAATATTTAAAAACCCGTTATCTTTTCCAGAATCTTTCAGCTTGAAAACATATCAAAATTTATTAGATCGAGTTCCATTTTCAGATTACTTTTTAAATAGTGTGCTAGTAAGCATTGTTTCTGTGTTGTTCATTACGGTTACTTGCTCACTTGCAGCTTATTATATTGCTAGATTTAAATTCAGGTGGAATAATCTATTGTTCTTACTTTTTCTAATGGGCATGATGATCCCAATTAAGCTAGGCATCGTACCGTTGTTTATTCTTATGAATCATTTAGGTTTGCTAAATTCGCTTTGGTCGCTCATTTTTATGTATACAGCTACTGGAATTCCATTGTCGATTCTTATATTAACGGGATTTTTAAAACGATGCCGGTTGAATTAGAGGAAGCGGCACGAATTGACGGTGCTACTGATTTAACGATTTTATGGAACATCGTTTTGCCATTAATGCGCCCTGCACTTGGCACGGTTGTCATTATCAACTTTATTCAATCATGGAACGACTTCTTCTTTCCTTTAATTTTCATTACGGATGAAACAAAGAAAACAATCCCAGCTGGTATGCTTTCATTATTTGGTGAGCACTCAGCAGATTGGGGAGCGCTATTTGCAGGTTTAACATTATCTTCGTTACCAATGCTTGTTTTGTTCTTTATTGCTTCGAAGCAGTTTATGGAAGGATTGACTGCCGGGGCAGTAAAGTAAACATAAATAGGGGGACTGATATTTCGAGACAGTCTCCTGTTTTTAATAACGTAAAGGGGTGACAGGTAAAGTGTGAAAATAATTATCCGAATTTTTAGAATGGTCAAAAAGTAGTGTGTCTAAAGTCATAATAACCAAATTGTTTATTGAATAGGAGGAAAAGTGATTAAAAGACTAAGCTAAGAACGCTTTATACTGTGATGGCTTGTTCTCTAGGTCTATCTTTCGTGCTCACCTCCTCTGCAACGGCCGCTAAGCCTATCTCGGTTACAAAACAATGGAATCAACCAGGGCCAATGTCTCCAGTACTTCACCCCGGATCAGCAAAAGGAGCAGGAATGAGTATGGAACCATTAAATAAAATTGATGATGCGATAGAAAATGCGATAGCTGCAAAGACAATGCCTGGTGCTGTTGCTTTTGTAGCTAGAAGTGGGCATATCGTGAAGCATCAGGAATATGGATATTCAGCTCTTTACAAAGATGATACATTTACTGAAATGGAAAATCCAATCAAAATGGACAAGGATACGATTTTTGATCTCGCGTCCATCAGTAAAATTTTTACGACAACAGCTGCAATGAAGCTATATGAAGAAGGTTACTTTCAACTGGATGACCCGGTCGCCCTTCATATTCCTGAATTCGCGGAAAATGGAAAGGATAAGGTGACAATTAGACAGCTTATGACACATACATCAGGTTTCACAGCATGGATACCGCTTTATAGGCAGGGAAAAGTAGAGAGGATAGGCATCAAATTGTCTTTCGCTATCCACTTGCTAATCAACCAGGAACAAAATATACGTATAGTGATTTAAATATGATTACGCTTGGAGCGCTCGTTGAAAAATTATCACATAAGCGGCTCGATCAATTTATTAAGGATGAAATCACTGATCCTCTCGGAATGATGGATACAATGTACAATCCTCCCGCATCATTAAAAGACAGGATTGCTGCTACTGAATATCAGCAGGCGATTGGAAGAGGGCTCGTTTGGGGGAAGTGCATGACGAAAATGCATGGTCATTAGATGGAGTTGCAGGTCATGCAGGTGTTTTTCAACAGCAAATGATTTAGCCAAGCTTGCTCATATGTTTTTAAATGATGGAAGATATGGTGGAAATCGTATTTTGCAGCCTGAGACTGTTCGGCTTCTAGAAGAAAATCAAATTCCAGAGTTTCCTGGCAATGACCATGGATTAGGCTGGGAATTGAACCAAGCTTGGTATATGGGTGCACTTGCTGATCCTTTGACATTTGGACATACAGGATATACAGGGACAAGCATCGTCGTCAATAAGAAGAATAATACAATCGCCATTTTATTGACAAATCGCGTCCATCCATCGAGAAACACCGTTTCATTAAACGGAATTCGGAGAGAGTTTGCGAGACTTGTAGCGGATGCAATAAAGGAATTTTAACTTCATTCGACCGAATGCCACAGGTTTTTAAAGGAAAAGAAGGAATACAAGCTAAGAACGCGACATCCTGTCGTAACGCATGTATGACCAACAATGTGTTAGCCTAAGCTCGATAAAATCTGGGTGCAACTCCGCCAAGGCATCTTTGATAATAAGAGGAGGATGGGTAATGTCTATGTTACGAAAGGTTATGCTGCTCCCAGCTCTCATTGCAGCATTAATCGTTTCGCCTTTGATGGCAAGTGTTGTCGAAGCAAAAACAGAAAATGGAATAAAGGATTTAGTCATGCTTCAAAATGTACCTGAAGTAGAAGTGGAAGCAGGGAGTGGTGAATTTCAGCTTCAGGCTCTTCATGTATATGACGAAGGACATTTTATGCAAGCTTCAAAAGATTTGCAGTGGAGCTCCTCTAACAAAACCGTTGCTTCTGTAGATGAGAATGGAAAGGTAACAACGAATGGAAAACCAGGTCGCACATTCATCAATGTTTCAGACGGGACGTATTCAGATCGAATTGCTATTGATGTAAAACGAGACCTAGCTGCACGAGAAGGAAAAGGGAAGCCTCCTGTGAAAGTTACGATTGAAAAGAAAAGGGCAACCGTTACAACGTAATAGACAACGCAATTGCAAGCATGACGATGGAAGAAAAAGTTGGACAAATGCTCATGCCCGATTTCAGAAATTGGAAAGGGAAAAACGTAACCGATATGCTTCCGGAAATTGAACAACTTGTTAAACAATACCATCTTGGCGGCGTCATTCTATTCAGGGAAAATGTCGTTACGACGGAGCAAACAGCTAGACTTGTATCAGACTATCAAGCTGCTTCTGAAAAGTATGGGCTATTTCTAACGATTGACCAAGAAGGAGGCATTGTTACACGACTTCAATCGGGTACCGATATGCCAGGAAATATGGCGCTTGGTGCGACCCGGTCGGAAGAACTTGCTTATAAAGTTGGAAAATCAATTGGGGAAGAATTATCCTCTCTAGGCATTAATGTAAACTTTGCACCTACACTTGATGTGAATAACAATCCGGATAATCCTGTCATTGGAGTTCGTTCATTCGGAGAGGATCCTGAATTAGTAGCAAAGCTTGGTCTTGCTTATACAAAGGGATTCAGGACACTGGTACAGCAGCGACAGCGAAACATTTCCTGGTCATGGAGATACTGCTGTAGATTCACATTTAGGTCTTCCTGAAGTGCCATATGAGATAGATAGACTTAAAGAGGTAGAGCTTTATCCTTTCCAAAAGGGAATGGATGCCGGAATAGATATGATCATGACCGCGCATGTAACGTTCCCGAAAATTGATGGTACGAAGGTCATTTCCAAAAAGGATGGCACAGAGATTAATCTTCCCGCAACTCTATCGTATAAAGTATTAACTGAATTGATGAGGGAAGAAATGGGCTACGAGGAGTCATTTCGACTGATGCACTAAACATGAAGGCGATTACCGATCATTTTGGATCCGTTGAAGCGGTCATTCGAGCAGTCAATGCAGGAACAGATCTTGTTTTGATGCCAGTTGGATTAGAAAGTGTAGCGAACGGATTATATGAGGCTATCAGATCTGGTGAAATTTCCGAAAAGCGTGTAGAGGCATCTGTAAAGAGAATTTTGGCTTTGAAGCTCAAACGTGGCATTCTTAAAGAGGAAAATCCACAGCCAATTGAGGAGAAAATTGCAAATGCACTTCAAGTTGTAGGTTCCGAGGAGCATAAGCAAGTTGAAAGAGAAGCATCTGAAAAATCCGTTACATTAATAAAAAATGAAAATGTATTGCCTTTGACGCTTGCTACTGACGAACAAATTGTCGTTGTTGGCAACACTTATATTGAGGAACTTTACAATGCAGTAAAGGATAAGCATGCTAATACCATTTTAATAAAACGGGCAATCCGCTTACGGAAGCTCAACTAAACCAAGTGAAAGCTGCAGAAGCTGTCATCGTAGGTACGACTACGGCAAACGTAGCACAAAGATCGCCGGCCGCCGCCCAAATGAGGATGGTGAACCAGTTGGTGGAAGAAACAGATACACCTGTCATTGCAATCGGAATTCGCAACCCTTATGACATTATGGCCTATCCGAATGTTGATGCGTACTTGGCACAATATAGTTTCAGAACTTCAAGCTTCAAAGCAACAGCATCTATCATGTTTGGTGAGATTGCACCAATTGGAAAATTACCTGTAACAATTCCAAATTACGCAGGCGGTGTCTTATATGATTTTGGACATGGATTAACTTATTAAATTGGAGGAGAGCAAAAAATGAAGAAGTGGTTTATTTCTTTGTTAACAGCCTTGCTAGTCCTATCTTCATTATCTGTCGTGTTGGCAGATCATGACAGAGGGAATGGAAAGTCACAAGGTAAAGCTAAAGGTCATGAAAATAAGTTCGCCATTGGTGTGGAGGTGCTCCTGAACGAACAAAAGGATTTGATTAAAGGTAAAAAGGTTGGATTGATCACAAATCCAACAGGAGTAGACCAAAATTTAAATAGTATCGTAGACCTTCTTCATAACGACCCGGACGTTACACTGACGGCCCTTTATGGTCCTGAACACGGTGTGCGCGGAGATGCTCAGGCTGGTCAATATGTAGAGTTTTACGTCGATGATGTGACAGGATTGCCTGTATACAGCTTATATGGAAAAACACGGAAACCGACACCGGAAATGCTTGAAAACGTAGATGTGCTATTGTTTGATATTCAAGATGTAGGAACCCGTTTCTATACGTACATTTATACAATGGCCTATGCAATGGAGGCAGCGAAGGAAAATAATATTCCTATCATCGTATTGGACCGGCCTAACCCACTTGGCGGAACGAAAGTTGAAGGGCCTGTACTTGATCCGAAGTTTGCTTCATTCGTTGGCCAGTATGCGATTCCGCTTCGCCATGGTATGACCGTTGGAGAAATAGCAAAGCTTTTAATAAGGAATTTGGCATCAATGCTGATTTGACGGTCGTAGAGATGAAGGGATGGAAGCGTAAGTCCTATTATGATGAAACAGGATTGCCGTTCGTGCTTCCTTCTCCGAACATGCCAACACTGGATACAGCGCTCGTTTATTCCGGGGCAGCGCTCATTGAAGGTACGAATGTTTCAGAAGGAAGGGGAACAACGAAGCCATTTGAATTAATTGGGGCGCCTTTCATTAACAGTACGGAGCTCGCTAAAGAACTAAATGCGCTGAATCTTCCTGGAGTCACATTCCGTGCTGCATCATTTACGCCGAGTTTTTCAAAACATAGCGGGAAATTATCCCACGGCATTCAAATTCACGTAACAGACCGTGATGCTTACGAACCTGTTGAAACAGGGCTTCATATTGTCAAGACTATTTATGACTTGTACCCTGGCCAAGTTACGATCACATCGTTTTTTAACAATCTAATTGGAAACGATTGGATTGCTCAAGGCATTAAGGACGGTATGTCAGTAGAAGAAATGAAATCACGTTGGGAAGGTGATTTAAAAGAGTTTAAGAAAGTAAGAAATAAGTATTTATTATACTAAAAGAAAGAAGCTGCCCGAGCTAGTATAAGACTAGCTCTAGGCAGTCTTTCTTTTTATAAGAGAATCATATTTTGTAAGTGGATTCAATATGTGATAAAGTTGAAATAATATTTTAGTTTTCCTAAATGATCTATAAAATGGTCCATAGGGAGGATTGTGGATTGAAATATACGATAGGTATTGATGCAGGGGAACAAAAACAATCGCAATGGTTTTAGACGATCAAAAGAACTGTGTGTTCCAAATCGAAACAGGATTTGGCAACCCCAATGTTGACTTTGACCAAGCGCTAGCTAATATATGGGCTGCCGCCGAAGCGTGTATAGCTAGCGAATACGGAAAAAGCTGCACCACGATTGTTGCAGGGGTTGCAGGTATTGAAGCGGAGGGAAATAAACAACGGTTTGAACAGTTTTTTACGCAAGACGAATATTCCTGCTATTTTTGTTAATGATGCAGTTCTCGCTTTTCATGCACTGCTTGACGGAACAAACGGAATACTCACGATTGCAGGTACAGGATCCATTTCATATGGAAAAAATGGAGAAATTGAAGGATATGCAGGGGATGGGGGCATCTTCTTGGTGATAAGGGAAGCTCTTATGATATTGCAATAAAGGTATGTAAGCAAATTACCGAGGAATATGACAAAGGAAATCCCTACTCTCCGTTGTCTAAAGCCATTTTGCGAGAAATCGGAATGAAAGAAGCTCTTGATTTAAAAGGCTTTATATACAAAGCTTCCAAAGGCAAAATCGCCTCTATCTCGTTTGCGGTTTTTAAGGAGGCGCAAAAAGGGAATGAAGCGGCTAGGCAATATTTTTATGATGCCGGGTATGAATTAGCTGTTCAAACGACATGGTTATTTCATAAACTACGGTTGACCTCCCCGTTGAACATTGCTTGCAAAGGTTCACTATTGGAAAAAATCCTTATGTTCAAACACAATTCAAGGCGACCCTACAAAAAGCATCGGTGAAATTGAAATCATGATGAATGACCTTTCACCAGCAGTAGGCGCTGTTTCTATTGCAAAACGACCTTAATAATAATCTTTGGGACTGTGTTGGAAAGTGAGGTAGAGATACATGTCATTCGCAATGGGTGGGCTTATTATGCTTTCTGAAATGGTAGAGAAGCTTCCTCCTTCAGAGAAAAAATAGCGAGGTTTATTTTGGAAAACCCTCAAGAGGCGATTTCCATGACCGCAAACGAGCTCGGCAGGCAAAGCAACACGAGCAGTGCAGCCGTGATCAGACTATGTAAATCACTAGATTTAAAGGGCTTGCAAGAATTAAAGTTAAGAATTGCCGGCGATTTGCAAAAGAAAAGCCGTTGGAATTTCGTGATGTCGAACCGAATGAATCGAAGTATTCCATCATCGAAAAGATGACTTCAAACAGTATTCAAACACTCCAGGAAACGGCTGAGTTAATAAGCATAGACGAACTGACAAAGGTTGTTGAAGCGATTCGTCATGCAAATTCGTTACACTTTTTGGTGTAGGAGCATCGAGCATTATTGCCCAAGATGCTCAACAGAAATTTTACGTATTAATAAGCACGCAACTGCTTTTAATGACCCCATATGGCTGCAACGATCGTTGCCAATGCCCGAAAAATGATGTTGTGTTCGGCATCTCTTTTCAGGGCAAACATTCGAAGTAGCGAAAATACTAGAACTAGCAAATAAGCAGGGGCAAAAACAGTTAGTCTCACTAAATATGGAACTTCACTTGTAGCTGAACAAGCCGATTTCAGACTTTATACGTCAGCAACGAGGGAGCCTGCTTTTCGGAGCGGTGCCACCTCATCTAGAATCGCTCAGCTTCATGCGATTGATATTCTCTTTATGAGCGTAGCATCCGAGCAGTATGATGAAGTAATGACACATATTGATGGTACGAGAGGGGCAATCAAAACATTACGAGAAAATATTCGAACGGGTAAAAATATGACGAGTATATAGTAGCAGTTCACCCTGCGAAAATAAAGAGGATCGCCGCACGTAACGGCAATCCTCTATTTTGTTTATTTACGAAGTTTATGAATTTCGTCCGCTACGAATTGTACTTGTGTTCCTACGATTACTTGAATGCTTTGCGGTCCAACAATATTAATACCTGGAACTCCCGTATCTTTAATTTTCTTTTGATCCACAGCGTTCATATCTTTCACTTCTACTCTTAGGCGTGTGATGCAATTATCAACAGACACAACATTTTCGTCTCCACCTAGTCCTTCGTAAATTCTAGCGGCCATGACCGCGAATTTATCGCCTTTAGCATCGCTTACTAGTTCAACATCCTCATCTGTATCGTCTTCTCTTCCAGGTGTCGTGATATTGAATTTCGTAATTAAGAATCGGAACAAGAAATAATAAATGACTGCGAAAATCAATCCTTGAACGATTAACATATAGGGGCTATTTGCTAATGGCAAACGTGAGCTTAATATAAAGTCGACCAAACCCGCACTAAACCCGAATCCGGCTGTCCATTGGAAAAGCGATGCAATCGCTAATGAAATTCCTGTTAATACGGCGTGAACAAGATATAGGGCAGGAGCAACAAACATAAATGCAAATTCAATTGGTTCCGTAACTCCAGTGAAGAAAGAAGCAAAGCCTGCAGCCAACATCAATGAGGCTACTTGTTTTTCTTTGAACTTTTTGCCGTATGATACATTGCAAGCGCAGCCGCTGGCAAACCGAACATCATAATTGGGAAGTATCCCGCTTGATACATTCCTGTAACTCCTTTTACCCCTGTACCTGACCAAAAGTTCCCTATATCATTAATTCCGGCAACATCAAACCAGAATACGGAGTTTAATGCATGGTGCAGTCCTGTTGGTATTAAAAGTCTGTTAAAGAAGCCGTATAGTCCCGCGCCGACAAACCCGATTTTACTAATGGCTGTACCAAATGCAACTAAACCATCATAGATGACCGGCCATACAAAAACAGAATTAAAGAAGTGACCAGCATTGCAACCGCTGTCATTATTGGAACTAGTCGTTTTCCGCTAAAGAATGCTAGCGCGTCTGGCAATTGAACATGGCTAAATCGATTATACATGTTCGCTGCAACGATCCCAGATAGAATTCCAACAAAGGCATTTCCAATCTTTCCAAAAGCTGCGTCTACATTTTCTACGTCAATTCCTTTTAACAATGCGACCGTATCTGTTTTAAGCAAAGTTGTAACAACGAGGAAAGCAACTAGTCCGCTTAACGCGGCTGAACCATCTCGTTCCTTTGACATACCTAAGGCTACGCCAACAGCAAACAAAATAGGGATATTATCAATAATTGACGCCCTGCTTTAATTAAGAATGCGGCTAATGCGCTTCCTTCTCCCCAACCTGAAGGGTCAATCCAATAACCAATCCCCATTAATATGGCTGCAGCTGGTAATACGGCAACTGGTAACATTAAGGAACGTCCAATTTTCTGTAAATATTTCATCATTTGAACATACCCCCTTATTTCATTAAACACCTTATTCTATTATTGCTTTATCAATTTTATGCCTGTTTTTTACATGTTTTCACCTTCTTTCTCTAACTGTCCCTTGTATTCTATTATAAATCATTCAGTTGAATATTGATAGTTAATAATATTCAGATTTCACATTAGTTGTTATTTATTTGAATTTTTATTTCAGATATAAGAAGGAGGATTTAAATTTTAATTAAGAAGATATGCAGGGTTTAATCAAACGTTTGATTAAGGGAAAGATGAACGATAAAACAGTGATACATGCGTATTTGCATGTATTAATCAAACGTTTGATTAAGAAAAAGGGAGCGATTGGACTTCCTTTTTTCATTATTCAATTGAAAATTAATACGGAACTTGTCGAATCATTCATGCTATACTAATAGCAATTAGAGAATGTTAGAAGGTGTTCATCGTAACTATTATTTATTTTCTCGTCGGTTTACTAGCTTCTACGATCGGTGCAATTGCAGGTCTTGGCGGAGGTATTATTATTAAACCTGTTTTGGATGGAATAGGGACGTATGATGTAGCCACAATTGGTATATTGTCAGCAGCGACTGTGTTTGCCATGGCTTGTGTTTCCTTATTAAAAGCAGCAAGATCAGGAGTTAAAGTAAATGGGAAAGTCAGTTATTTACTAGCCATTGGTTCCATTTCTGGTGGAATAATTGGAAAATTCTTTTTAACTTTCTGATCAGCTCGTTGCAAAACCAAAAAATAATTACTGTCATTCAAGCAAGTATTTTAGCCATATTAATGTTTATCATCTTTTTGTTTGTCAGACATAGGAAAGCGTTCGTACATATAAACTAAGAAATGTACTTAATATTTTTCTTGTCGGCTTTATTTTAGGAACGGTCGCATCCTTTCTTGGCATCGGTGGAGGTCCTTTAAACATGGCGATCCTCGCATTTGCCTTTTCAATGAATGTGAGAGAATCGGCAATTAACTCGATTTTCATTATTTTTTCTCACAGCTTTCCTCATTGGCCATTACCGCATTTACAACAGGTTTCGCTATATATGATTTGTCAATGCTATGGTATATGGTTGCGGGAGGAATTATTGGAGGATTCGTCGGGGCGTCTCTCACAGAAAGAATTACCAACCGGCAAATCGATCGGATATTCGTTTTAACTTTGTTAGGGATTATTTTATTAAACATTTATAATATCATTCGTAATCTAGTTTAGTAGAGAGGTGATGAAAGTGAGTTCAAAACATTTAAAATCATGTTGCTCGATTGATCGTTCACTTGTAAACAGCCAGTTGTCGGGGCAAGCGGAATCTGAAGAAATGAAGGTTGGGGAAGTATCAAACGATCATATGGTACTCATTAAAGGCGGCGAATTTTTAATGGGAACTAATGATGCCGATCGCAATCCGGCCGATGGAGAAAGCCCAATTAGGCAAGTAAAAGTACATTCATTTTTAATGGATCGCTATGCTGTAACGAACAAGCAGTTTTCTACGTTTATAAACGAGACAAGGTATCAAACGGATGCGGAAAAATACGGCTGGTCATTTGTTTTTATAAGCTGCTCTCTGAAAAAACAGCCCATTCTGTTACTCAAGTTGTACAGAGCACACCTTGGTGGAGCGTCGTCGAGGGGGCTAATTGGTTTCAACCGGAAGGTCCAGGCTCGACAATCCAATCACGCATGGATCATCCCGTTGTCCATATTTCATGGAACGATACAAAAGCTTATTGCGTTTGGGCGGGAAAAGACTGCCGACAGAAGCGGAGTGGGAGTACGCGGCTCGCGGGGATTGGTACAAAAGCGATACCCATGGGGAGACGAACTAACCCTAAGCGGAGAACATCGCTGCAATATTTGGCAAGGGAAATTTCCTGCACATAATACGATGGAAGATGGCTACTTAGGTACTGCGCCTGTTCACACGTTTAAGCCAAATGGATACGGACTTTATCAAATGTCCGGAAATGTTTGGGAATGGTGTGAAGACTGGTTTAGCCCAAATTTTCAAGGAAGGAATAACCCGAAAGGTCCCGCTCTTGGTGAGACGAAATCAATGCGTGGTGGTTCTTATTTATGCCATGATTCTTATTGTAACCGCTATCGCGTTGCGGCTAGAACATCAAACACACCTGACAGTTCGACAGGGAATTTAGGGTTTAGATGTGTGAGGGATGTGGAGGAGCGGTGAAAATGTTTAACCGCTTTCTCTTGCAATTCCTATTAGAGATGTTATACTGGTAATGACAACACTACAAAAGGGTGTGGTGAACCGTTGTTATAAAGGAGAAGAATGATCGATGATTCAGAAAGATAATCGGCTCCCCTTTATTATCAATTGATGGATATCATCGTTGGTAAAATTGAATCGGGGAATTGAAGGAATATGATAAACTGCCATCAGAGCGGGAATTATGCGAAATGTACAATGTGAGCCGTACGACGGTTCGTCAGACGATGCAGGAGCTTGAGAAAGAAAAGCTAATTTACAAGGAGCATGGAAAAGGTACCTTCGTTTCGCCAAAAGTGATTGACCAAAGTCTCGTCAAATTTTATAGTTTTACGGATGAAATGAAGAAAATTAGTAAAACACCTTCATCTAAGGTGCTTGGGTTTAAAACAATTCATGCGGATGCATATTTGGCAAAGAAGATGGAAATTGCTGAAAATGATCTCATTTACATGATCACAAGACTGCGCTATGCAGATGATGAGCCAATGATGTATGAGACAACTTATGCCCCTGTTCTAAGGTTTCCCGATTTAAAGATGGGAGATTTAGAAAAACACCGATGTATGATTTATTTCGCGAAAAATACAATGTGATCATCACAAAGGCATATGAACGCTTTAGGGCTACTCCTACGTCTGCAATTGAAGCGAAGAAATTAAGTGTTCTAGAAGGAGTGCCAAGTCTTTTTATTGAAAGACTGACGTATGAAAAAGACTCGATTATTGAATACACGGCTACCATTGCCAGAGGAGACAAATTTACTTATTCAGTTGAATTAACTGGCACGCAGGAATAAATATTCCTTGCCTGCTCAACTGGTAGTGACAACATAACATGAAAAGGATGATGTGGAAAATGACAAGTAGTCAAGTAGAACAGTCGCATACGCTAAGGGAAATTGAACAGCAGCCAGCTTTATGGGTAAAGGCAGTAAAACAGTTTGCAAAAGAAAAAACAAAAATGGAAGCGTTTTTGGACAATCTTGAAAAGAAGCATAAGCATATTCGAGTTATTTTTACTGGAGCAGGAACGAGCGCTTTTATCGGTGAAACGATCTACCCTTATGTCCGTCGCGCCATTAGAAATAGAGGATGGGAAGCGGAGTGTATTTCAACGACGAACTTGACAGCAACACCTTATTATTTCTTAGACGCTGACATTCCAACGATCATGGTTTCCTTTGCGCGCTCGGGTAATAGTCCTGAAAGTATTGCAGCAGTCGAATTAGCTGAAAAGATCGTGAAGGATTTCTATGAAATTACCATTACATGTAACCGTGACGGAGCACTTGCGAAGCGTGAAAGATCAGAAGAGGAACAGCTTGTCTTATTGCTCCCAGATGAAGCGAATGATAAAGGTTTGGCGATGACAAGCAGCTATTCAACGATGATGCTTACTGCCCTTTATTTATTCAGTGAAAATAAAGAGCAATTTGAGCAATTAGTAGAGCGGATTGCTAATGCTGGCGAGGAAATATTGAAAGCTAGCAAGGAAATCATTCCACAGCTTGTGAAAGAATCCATCTCTAAGTTGGTTTATTTAGGATCGGGAGTTTTCGAAGGTTTATCCCGTGAATCAGCTTTAAAATGCCTCGAGTTAACTGGAGGGTCCATTTCAACAATGTACGATACTCCATTAGGATTCCGTCATGGGCCTAAGTCGATATTAGACAAAGAAACAATGGTCGTTGTATACCTATCAAATAACCCGTATACGAGGAAATACGATCTTGATATGTTGAAAGAATTATATTACGAAAAAATCGTGGATCATTAGTAGCTATTTCTGAGTTCGTTGATCCAGATGTCTCTGAACATTGTGATGCGATTTTGACAATCTCTGCTGATCAAAACTTAGACGATATGTCACTGGCATTCGCATACGTCATATTCGCTCAATTATTTGCGTATGAAAAATCATTCCATAGCGGCATTTCACCGGATAATCCATCTCCAGATGGAGTGATCAATCGTGTTGTTCAAGGAGTACAAATTTATCCTTATCAGGAAGAAAAATAAGGCAATCATCAGATAGAAGGTGATGAAATGACATATAGCGCTTGTTTCGATATTGGTGGCACTTTTATTAAATATGGAGTTGTTTCTGAACAGGGAGATATTTTTCTGCAAGGAAAGCGAAAACCCCACAGATAAATGCCCAAGAAGAAATTCCTGAAATCATCACAGAAAAGCTGCAAATGTTCAAGGGAAATACCCGATTGAAAACATCGGGATTTCCTCTTGTGGATTAATTGATCATTACGAAGGAACCGTCATTTTTCTTCTAATGTAAACGGTTATTCGGGACTTAAGTTAGCTAATGTTATTAAACAGAAAACGGGGCTTTCCGTTGCAGTGGAAAATGACGTCAGAAGTGCCTGCCTTGGAGAAATGTGGCGTGGTGCAGCGCGAGGCAAAAGGAAGTCGTTCTCATTACGCTCGGTACAGGAATCGGCGGCGCTGTCGTCCAAAATGGAAAGTTAATGAGAGGTTCAGGCAATTTAGCTGGGGAAATTGGACATATGACAATCGTTCATAATGGTGAGAAATGCCCGTGCGGCAATGCAGGCTGTTTAGAAAGATACGCTTCGACTTCCGCCCTTTGCCGTTTTTATAAAAAGCATCTAATCGCGATGCAGAGGGAATAGAAATTATGAAGCTTGTCCAACAAAACGATCCACAGGCCTTAGAAGCTTATGATCTTTTCCTAGACTATTTAGCTACTGGACTCGTAAATATTGCCCATTTGTATAATCCTGAAATCATCATTATTGGCGGCGGGATTACTGCACAGGGCGAGAAGTTCCTCAACGATGTTGAAGTAAAATTCAACCAAAAAGTGATGGATGTATATAAAGAATCGACAAAGCTTGTATTGGCAGAGCTGCACAATGATGCTGCTTTATGTGGGGCATTTGCTGCTGTAAATCAGTTGATGAATTAGTGTGGTAAATGCCTTTTAGAACAATAAAAAAGCCAACTATCTTGCTAACTATGAAAGGAAGATTAAATATGTCACAACCAAACATTTTATTAACGAGAATCGATAATCGATTGATCCACGGACAAGTTGGAGTCACTTGGGTAAACCATTTGGGGGCTAATTTAATTGTAGTTGCGAATGACAAAGTATCAACAGATGAGGTTCAACAAAATTTAATGGACATGGTATTGCCTGACGTTATCCAATCTCGTTATTTTTCAATACAAAAAACAATCGACATTATCCATAAAGCATCACCGCGTCAAAAGATATTTTTAGTGGTAAAGGATGTACATGACGCACTAGCCTTAAAAGAAGGTGGAGTGCCAATTGATGTATTGAATATTGGCAACATGCACTATGAGGAAGGAAAAAACAGATTTCACCGACTGTTTCTGTTGATGATAAAGATATCGCGGCATTCAAACGACTAGATGAATTAGGTGTCAAATTAGATTTAAGAAGGGTGCCAACTGAGAAGGGTCAAAACATCTTAGATTTATTTTAAAAAACTAGAAATTAAAGGCAGGGAAGTTCAATGTTAATTGAAGCGTTATTAATTGCTTTATGGGCTGGGATTATAGGTATCGATTTATTTAATGGATTGACACATATTCATCGTCCAGTAGTAACAGGGCTTGTTGTTGGTCTTATATTAGGTGACGTTAAGACGGGTTTAATTGTTGGTGGTACGCTGGAGCTAATTTGGATGGGAATGGTACCGCTTGCGGAGCACAACCACCAAACGTTGTTATTGGTGGAGTGATCGGAACAGCTTTTGGTATTATTGCTGGTCAAGAGCCGACTGTTGCCGTTGGGTTAGCAATTCCTTTTGCTGTAGCAGTACAAGGCTTGATTACTTTATTCTTTACAGCATATGCGCCGATGATGCATAAAGCGGATCAATATGCACTTGATGCCAATTATAAAGGGATTGAGCGAATTAACTATCTTGGCTTAATTATTCTGTTTATATTTTATGCTGTTATAGCATTTTTACCGATTTACTTTGGAGCAGAAAAAGCAGCTGGATTTGTTGAAACCGTCCCGCAATGGATTATTAGTGGACTATCTATCGCTGGGGAATTATGCCGGCAATTGGGTTTGCTATGTTATTAAACATTATGATGAAAGTTGAATATATTATGTTCTTCATTATTGGATTTGTCGTAGCCGCTTATTTAAAATTGCCTATCTTAGCAATTGCGTTAATCGGTTTGGCAATCGCATTATATGACTTTTATCAAAACAAAGACAAGCAAACTCAAGTAATAATCAGTTCAACGAGGAGGAAATCACCGATGGCATATAATCAGTACGAAGATATGACTGAAGCTCCTGATTTAAACTCTAAGCAATTACGAAATTTAGCATGGCGCTCTTTGCTACTACAAGCATCATTTAACTATGAGCGTATGCAATCAGCTGGTTGGCTTTATTCGATTTTACCTGGTCTACGGCATATTCATAGAAATAAAAAGATTTAAGTAAATCGATGAAGGACCATATGGAATTTTTTAATACACATCCATTTTTAGTTACATTTATTATGGGCGTAATATTAGCAATGGAGCAAAAGAAAGAAGATCGTGAGTCCATCCGGGAATTCGTGTAGCAATGATGGGGCCGCTAGGTGGTATTGGAGATGCAATGTTTTCCTTACTTTACTACCAATTACAGCAGGAATAGGTGCCTCATTAGCAATAGAAGGAAACGCCTTCGGACCAATTGTATTCTTGATCCTATTTAACATCATTCACTTTGGTGTGCGCTTTGGATTAATGAATTATGGATATAGAACAGGTGTAAATGCAATTGCAAAATTAAAAGAGAGTACGCAATTTGTTTCACGCGCTGCATCTATCGTTGGTCTAACAGTAGTAGGTGGATTAATTGCAACTTATGTAGCATTTAAAGTGGATTACATTTGGAAATCCGGAGAGGCTGAATTAAATATTCAAACGGAAGTATTAGACATGATCATGCCAGCTATGCTCCCATTAGCATATACATTAATAATGTACTGGTTATTAAAAAGGTCGGTCACCAATTATGTTAATTGGTTTAACAGTTATTGTCGGATTATTAGGATCCTTCTTTAATATTTTATAATTTTAACGATTAAACTATTGATACGAGGAGATGAACGAAATGATTGGCATCGTACTAACAGGTCATGGGGCTTTTCCAACTGGAATGCTAGAATCAGTTCAATTAATCGCTGGTGAAATTAGACAAATTAAAATTGTTCCTTTTGAGGAAGACGTGGAAAAGCTAGAACGGGAAATCGAGCACGCAATTAACAGTGTGGATACAGGAGCGGGCGTTGTATGCTTTACTGATCTAGCTGGCGGAACCCCATTTAACATTTGCTCTAAATTGGCTTTGAAAAATGAAAGTGTTCGTGTAATTGGCGGAACGAACTCTCCAATGTTATTAAGCGGCTTATTTCAACGAGAGTTTAAACTTGATGAATTCGTAGCAAAAGTTTTACAGGATGGAAAGGAAAATATTAAGGAATTTGAAACTAGACAAAAGCAATCAGTAGTAGATGGTTCAGCTGGAATATAGTAAAAAGTTCACTAGTGTTGCATAAATGTAGTCACAATATTCAATCTATTGGTTTTCCTGTTAAGAGCCAAAAAGTAAATACCCTATCAAAGGTGGCTCCGTCCATTTGGGATTTATTTACAATTAATCCTGTGTACCGACGACAATTTGCTTGTTAAGGAACGCCTTTTCCTTCTATTTTTCGAAGCCAGATATAAGCTGGTTTCCACAAGGACGCCCTTAAATAACGGCTGATTTGTAAAATTTTTCGCTTACTTTTCGTCTCGATTTGAACGAGAACATTTAGGCAAAAAACGATTAGTGCGATAAACACTTGATTGTAAATCGCCCATTCACTTTGACCGTAGAATTTTTTAATGCTCATATGTTGTTTGACCCATTTGAAAAACAGTTCAATTGCCCAGCGTGATTTATACATCTCTGAAATTTCTTCGGCACTCAAATCAAATCGATTGGTAATTAATTTGAGTTCATTTCCTTTCGAATCCATGACTTTTATCAGGCGAAAGTAATTTTCGGCACGGTTTTGTGTCGTACCAATCAACACCATTTGATCCGATAAAACAGCTGTATCCTCAGGTAGTTTAAAGTCGTAAACTTCCCGTATAACAGCGTTTTTCCGTAGCCTTGAAAGAAAAAGTAGCCATCATCTGTCATGCGGTCAAAGCGCTCATAATCCAGATAGCCACGGTCAAACACATACATGCATTCCTTGTCATCTACCATGACTTCAAGCTGACCACGATCATGTTCTTTTGCCGTTGTCAGAACAGCCTTTTCGGGATAGGATGTACCTTTTTCCATAAATACAAGACGCAGATGCAATTTCACTCCTGCTTTTGTTTTGCGGAATTTCGCCCATTTATGATTGGTTAAATTGAGTGGCAATGTGCTTGAATCAATGATTTTTAACGGCATAACAAGTTTTGTATAATGCGTTTTAGCATGAATTTGTGCTACCAAATCAAGGAATAGCCTTTGGAAAATATCTGGATTCATGCCATTTAATCGGCGTGAAAGCTGGGAAATACTGATAGAATCAAGATCGATTTCTTTTGAAGTTGGTCATCGAAAAGACAATCGCCCAGTGCATGCAAACTTTCGATTTCCTCTAGCTGCGCAAAAAGTAGTAATTTTAGGAATGACTCAGTCGTTAATTTTTTCGTATAGTAATCTAATTTCAACGTTTTCACGCTTTCTTCAAATAATTGAAGATTTATTGGTGAAAACCATTGCCCAAATGAAGTTTTTCGTGTAATCTTGTCCATGCGTTAGTCCTTTTTAGTGGATTTGGACGGGTTACCACCTGACACTATCCATTATAAAGGACTTTTCTTTGCACAAAGTAAAATTAGTGGAGATTTTGAGTATTTTTAACAGTGCGATTTAATTAATGCAACACTAGTGTAAAAGTTCTTTAAATAAAACTATTAATATGATACGGAGGCGTTCCAAAATTGATCTTAACCGTTACATTGAATCCTTCTGTGGATATGAGTTATAAGCTAGATCAATTTTCACTCGATACAGTAAATCGATCGAGTGATGTGTCAAAAACAGCAGGTGGTAAAGGTTTGAATGTTTCGAGGGTACTCCGACAGCTAAACGAAGATGTTGCCGCCACAGGATTTTTAGGCGGGAATTTGGGTGATTTTATTCGGACTGAATTAACAAAGCTTGAGATCAAAGATTTATTTGAAGAAATTGCTGGCGCTACCCGAAACTGTATTGCTGTCATTCATGAGGGTCAGCAGACTGAAATTTTAGAAAGCGGCCCTGAAATTATAAATGATGAAGCAACGGCTTTTTAGAAAAATTCTCCGTTTACGCTCAACAAGCTGAGTTGATAACAATTTCTGGAAGTTTACCAAAAGGATTAACAGATAATTTTTATGAAAAAATTCTCGACATTGCCACTCAGAAAAGTACGCCAGTATTACTAGACACAAGTGGAAAATCTCTTGAATTTGCATTAAAAGGAAAGAGCAAACCATTTTTAATTAAGCCAAATGAAGAGGAATTAATTGATTTAATTGGGGAAGGTCATGAATTACTCGATGCGATCAACGCGCCGATTTTTGCTGGAATTCCATGGGTAGTTGTGACTTTGGGTGCTGATGGAGCGATAGTCAGGAACGATGATAAAGCATATCGTGTCCAAATTCCTAAAGTGAAAGCGGTCAATCCGGTTGGTTCGGGAGATTCTGTCATTGCCGGTTTCGCTGCTGGCTTATCTCGCAAACTATCAGGTGAAGACCTAATTAAATTCGGATTATCGATGGGTGTGCTCAATGCACTTGAAGAAAAAACGGGACATATTAACCCGGAAAAACTGAATTGGTGTATCGAGCAAATGCATGTAGAAGAGATTCATTCCATTAAATTAACATAAATTGGGAAATAACCAAATGGCACTTATTTCAACGACACCAATGCTTGAAAAGGCAAAGCAAGACAAACACGGCATTGTAGCGTTCAACGTTCACTCGTTTGACAGTATTTTTGGGTGTTGGAAGCCGCAGCGGAATTAAAATCACCTGTCATCTTGCAAACTACGGTTGGTACAGTTCAATCGCTCGGTGCTAAAAACATTGTTGCAGTTGCGAAAGCCGCTTCAGAACACTACAATATCCCAACTGGTTTGCATCTGGATCATTGTACGGATTTTGAAGTGATTAAAGAAGCAATTCAAGCTGGCTACACATCTGTCATGATTGATGCATCTATGCATCCGTTCCAAGAAAATGTTGAACGAACAAAAGAAGTAATGAATTTAGCAAAATCACTTGGTGTGAATGTCGAAGCGGAGCTTGGAAAAGTAGGTGGCGTAGAAGATGATATCGTCGTAGCAATGGAAGATGCGGAAAAAGCGATTCCGGAAGAATGTCAGCTGTTTGTGGAATTGACTGGTGTACCCACACTTGCCCCTGCAATAGGTACAGCACATGGTATTTACAAAGGGAAACCAGAAATAGACTTTGAGAGAATTGCTCAAATTGCTAGTCTAGTAGACGTTCCACTCGTGCTGCATGGTGGCTCAGCTATTCCAGATGAAGATGTACGTCGCTGCGTGTCTCTAGGCATGGCAAAAGTTAACGTATCTACGGAATTAAAGAACGCTTACTCTGAAGCCATTCGTAAACATTTTGAGGATGAACCAGAAAGTCTTGACCCGCGCTCTTACTTACAAAAGGCAAAGGAAGCGGCTAAAGAGATGGCAAAATCAAAAATTAAAATGGTTGGCAGTGAGGGAAAGTAGTTCCTGCGTTTGTGTAGGTTATCATTCAAACGTGTGTTTAATTAAATAGTAAAAAAGAAGTTAATAATCCCAATAATTGGTAATGGAAACACGGACATCCTCTTCCGTGTTTTTATTATTGTCTTTTTAGGTGCAATTTGTCGAAAAGAGCAAAAAGCACAACTTTCAGAAAGAATAAACATGTTATTAGTTTTTATTGAACTATATAATAAGTGTGCATCAAGAAGAAAGGGGATAAAGAGGTTGATAAATTCCAATGAACTTACGGTTAAGAATGCTTCGGTTGAATTGAAAGCGGTTAAAAAGAAAAATTATTTTTTAAAACATTGGCCAATCTATTCGATGATCATCCGGGTGTGCTTTACTTTGTGATTTTTAAATATATTCCATTGGCCGGAAGTATTATCGCCTTTCAAGATTACAATGTTTTTAAAGGGATTTCTGGAAGTCCATTTGTTGGTTTTAAACATTTTGTTAATTTGTTTACATATCCAGAGTTTAGTCAGGTTTTTAATAACACATTGTTAATTAGCTTATATAAACTTCTGTTTGGCTTCCTGCACCTATTTTGTTAGCGCTTTTATTAAATGAAGTAAGGAAAATGGCATTTAAAAGAACGGTGCAAACAGTGCTCTATTTACCACATTTTTTATCTTGGGTTATTGTTGGAGGATTAGTGATAAATCTTTTATCTCCGAGTACAGGAATCATTAATGAAATCATTAGAGCTTTTGGTGGAAAAGAAATATTCTTTATGCAAGAACCTGGCTATTTCCGATCGATCGTTGTCGGATCAGGAGTGTGGAAAGATGTAGGCTGGAATACGATCATCTACATGGCCGCTCTGGCGGGAATTAATCCTCAGTTATATGAGGCAGCAGAGGTGGATGGTGCTGGAAAATTACGTCAAGCATGGAGCATTACCTTACCTTCTTTGCTACCTACGATTATGATTCTTTTATTATTGCAAATCGGGAACATTCTAGATTTAGGATTTGAACAAATTTACATGCTCCTAAACCCTTTAGTAAGAGAAACAGGAGAAGTATTGGACACGTATATTTATCGCGTTGGTTTAGTTGGCGGGCAATTTAGTTATACTACGGCGATTGGCATATTTAAGTCAGTCATCGGTTTAATTTTAATCGTTGGTGCGAACCAACTAAGTAAAAAGACGACTGGAAATTCGATTTATTAATCACTCGGAAAAAGTCAGCGAGAGGAGGCCGTACTGAATGAAGGAATCAATGTCACGTCAATTATTTGTTCGGTTTAATTATGTATTTTTGACGGTCTTAGGTTTGATCATGTTATTGCCATTCTTGCACGTATTAGCAGGATCATTCAGTAGTGGTAATGCAATTATGCAAGGAAAGGTCACTATTATCCCCGTCGATTTTACGTTATTAAACTTTAAGGCAGTATTAAATGACGCGGCAATTTGGAGGGCTTTCGGCATTAGTGTTTTTGTTACTGTCTTTGGTACCGCTATCAATCTGTTGTTAACATCATTGATGGCATATGGACTTGCAAAAACAGATTTGAAAGGGCGTTCATTCTTAATTCTATTAGTGCTATTCACAATGATTTTCCAAGCGCCGATGATTCCGACCTATTTGGTCGTTAAGGAATTAGGCATGTTGAACACACTTTGGTCGATCATGATACCAAATGCGATTAGTGCATTTAATCTCATTATTATGATGTCATTCTTCCAAAGAATCCCTAAAGATTTATTGGAAGCGGCAAGAATAGATGGCTGTGGGGAATATCGCACATGGTGGAAAATTGCTTTGCCAATGTCATTGCCAGCAATGACAACCGTGGGACTGTTTTATGCAGTCGGACATTGGAATGGTTATTTCAATTCATTAATGTTTATTCGTGACTCAAGTCTTTTCCCGCTACAAGTGAAATTACGGAAGCTGTTAGTAGAAAGTGACGCGGAAGCGATGATGCAAAGTGTAGAATTGACGTTATCATCGATTGAAGGAATTAAAATGGCAGCAATTATGATCGCGACTATTCCAATTTTAATGATTTACCCGTTTATTCAAAAGTATTTTACACAAGGAGCTATGCTTGGCTCAATAAAAGAATAATAGGATAGGTGATGACATGTTTAAGAAAAAGGTAAAAGTCTATGGGTAATGATAAGTGTACTAACGATGATGATACTTGCATTAGCTGGCTGTGGGAAAGATGATAAACAAGCTGCATCAGGGTCGGAAGAAGAAGGAGCGAAAAAATTAGCATCCTTTTAGCTGATAAGGAATTCAAGCAGTTGAAGGTTCACCAAATATTAATAACGATAAATACGTAAAAAATTAGGTGAGCTAACAAATACGAAAATCGAAATGGAACTTTTATCATGGGCAGAATATGAACAATCTTTAACTTTAGCGTTTGCTGGGGAGAATATCCGGATTTAATGGAAGTGAATGGAATTAACTCACCACAAGTTGCTCCGGCGATCGATTCAGGTGTGTTTATTCCATTAAATGACCTCATAGAAGAGCATGCACCAAATATTAAGAAATATATTACACAAGAACAATGGGATAGCCCGAATGTAAGCAAAGATGGACAAATTTATGCGATCCCATCAACACGTGCTGTAAGAAATGACGCAGTCGTCATGGTGCGAAAAGATTGGATGGATAAACTGAACATCGAAACACCGAAAACATTAGAAGAATATATTGATATGTTTAGAAGTTTCAAAGATGGAGATCCGACAGGCAATGGTGACGCAATTCCTTGGTCAGCTCGTGAAAACTTTGCATGGGGAAGCGGTATTTGGAGCTTATGATGTCCTGCCAAATGATTGGAAATATCTTGATGGCGAACTCATTCCAAACTTTATTCGCCCAGAAATGAAAGAAGCGCTCGCTGTTTATAAACAACTATATGAAGAAAAATTATTAGATAATGAGTTTCTTGTTCAACAAGGAAAAGATTGGGATGCAAAAATTAAAGGGAAAGGAAATGTTGGGATGTTCATTCATCAGCCAACATATCCGGATAAATGGTTAACAGAAATTCAAAAGAATACACCTGAAGCAGAGCTGCAAATAATTCCTGCTCCAACTGGTCCGGATGGTAAAGGTGGACATTCGATCTTCTCGCCAGTAGCACAAATGGTCTGGGCCATCCCAGCTTCAAACGAAGATCCAGTTGCTGCAATTAAGTTTTTAGATCAATTTTTCACAGAGGAAGTTCAAACATTATTAACGTATGGACTTGAAGGCGATAACTATACGATTGAAGATGGAAAGATAAACTATCAATATCCGACAGATCAAGAAAGTATTCAAAACGAAACATTGTATCAAATCTTTTACGATTTATTGGACCTTCACATTTAGAGGATGAGGAATACTTATCTAACCGACCACATGGGAGCTAATCAAGCAAGCGATTGATGTTGCGAATAGTGAAGGACGCGAAAACGATGGACTTGATATGCCTAACCCGGCGACAATCTTAGAAAGACCAGAATTGCAAAAGAATGGATTATGGGTTGAGTTTGCTGCAAAGGTATTAACAGGAAAGAAGAATTAGAGAATTTCGATGCGTTTGTTGCTGATTGGAAAAAACGCGGCGGAGATCAAGTGATTAAAGAAGCAACTGAATGGTATGAAGCCAATAAGAAATAAAGATAAATCCCCGAGTCATTACGGGGATTTATTTGAAACTGGGAGGAGAGAGTTGTTATGGTACAAACCATTGAAACGAATATAAAAGAAATCAAAAGTCAGACGGGCCCAGTAAAAGCAGTAATAATGGGAGCTGGAAATAGAACGAATGTATATTCTGCATATGCAATAGAACATCCAGCGGATTTACAAATTGTTGGGGTCGTTGAACCTGATTCGCTTAGAAGAAATAATGCGGCTAAGAAATTTAATATACCTACGGAAAGATGCTTTGAATCGATTGAGGCATTTATAAAGACGCCAAAATTTGCAGATGCTGTTATTAATGGGACGATGGATGAAATTCATGTGGAGACAACGATCCCTGTCTTAAAGGCTGGCTACGATGTTTTACTAGAAAAGCCAATTGGTGTGGCGGAACAAGAGATTTTAGAGTTAAATGAAGTTGCTGCTCAATACAATCGAAAAGTAATGATCTGTCACGTATTGCGTTATGCCCCGTTTTATAAAGAAATAAAAGAAGAGTACTAGATGGAGACATTGGTGAAATTATCAATATTCAAACGGCTGAAAATGTTGGTTACAGCCATATGGCGGTTTCGTTTGTAAGAGGTAAGTGGAATAACAAGGAAAATTGCAAATCCACTATGCTATTAGCGAAATGTTGCCATGATCTAGATATTATTACGTGGATGATGAGCGGCATGAAGCCGAAAAGAGTATCAAGCTTTGGGAGTTTAATGCATTTCCGTCCAGAAAAAGCTCCAGTGGGTGCGGGAAAACGATGTTTAGTTGATTGTAAAATTGAACATGAATGTCCATTTTCGGCTAAAAGAATTATATCGAACAAGGTCATTGGGGTTGGTATGCATGGAGAAGCATTCAACATTTAGGTCCTGACCCTACGAACGAACAAAAAATAGAATCATTGAAAACAGATAATCCATATGGTCGTTGTGTTTGGCATAGTGATAATGATGTTGTCGATCATCAGTCAGTCGTCATTGAATTTGAAAATGGTACGACAGCTACTCATAATTTAATGGGCGGATCTGCCAAGCCTTGCCGAAATATCCATATTATTGGTACAAAAGGTGAAATCCAAGGGTGTATGGAAGACGGATACTTTATTGTTCGCCATCCTGATGCTCGTAAAGGTCATTTATATACAGAAGAGAGAGTAGATGTGAATGTTTCCAATGATATGCACGGTGGGGAGATCTACTTTTGGTAGAAGATTTTGTGAATGTGTTGAAAGGAAATGAACCATCTATTTCTACAACTTCATTAGATGATTCCATTAATGGACACTTAATCGTATTTGCAGCTGATCGTGCAAACGAAGAAAACAGGGTCGTTAATATAAACCTATAATACAGCTAAAACTCAATGATGCCTTGTCCGGGCAACATTGAGTTTTATTTAACAATTTTTATCCACAATACTTCTCCTCTTCATTTATCCATTATAATGAATTGAACGGATGTTTACTAATTCATAAATAATTCAAAGAGGGGATTGTAAATGGGCTCCTTATCAATAAGAACAAAACTTATTTGCTTAATCGTTCTGACTTTATGTATACCATTTGCACTTTCTGGGTTGTATTGGTACCAAAAGTCAACGATTGCCATTGAAAATAATGCAACACAATCGAGTATTCGATATGTTCAACAATTAAATCACCATCTCGATTATTATTTTTCTAATCTAGAACGTACAACAATACCAATTTTCACCGATCCTTTGATTCAACAGTTAATAAACGTTGACGCTGAAGATCAATATGAACAATTTTCCCTTCGAAGGCAAATTGCTACGGAGTTACTTTCGAATGTACGGTTAAGCAGACCAGATATTTCTGGCTTTTCAATCGTTTTGAATGATGGCAGCAAGGTAACTAGCTATGGAACAACGAGTAATCAAACGTATAGTGAAGAGGACCTTCATGGTAAAAATTATACAATTATGGGGATTGGCAACCAAGAGGAACCACTATTAACGATTGCTCGTAGATTAATAGATACCAAGACATATGAATCTACGGGAATTTTATTAATTTATATTAACTTAAACCAATTAACAAAAATAATTAGCGGGGTGCATTTAGGAGAATCTGGAAATATATCGATCGTAAACGCAAATGGACTCATTCTGTATCATCAACATAAAGAAAAAATTGGATCATTTATTTCTAATGACAAATTACATCAATTTCTTAAAGAACCGAACGGATCCTTTATTAATGAAAATAACAGAGATAAAAACATTATTACGTATTTACGATTGCAGAAGTACCAAAAAGGAGCTAATGACTGATCTCATCAATTTACGGAATATTGCAGCTACCTCTATGGGCCTAATCACGATCATCGCATTAATCGTCATTGGTGGCTACTCTCTTAAAATAATCAAATCTTTAATGGAATTACAGAAGAAAATAAAGCAAGCGGAGCTAGGTGATCTGACGGTAAGAGTCCACGAAGGAAAACAGGATGAAATCGGAAAATTAAATCGAAGCTTCAATAATATGGTTAGCGAAATGCAGAGGCTCATCGTCGTCGTACATAAATCTGAACTCCGCGAAAAGGAAATGACAATCAAGCAAGGGAAGCGATGCTTCAAGCGATGCAGTTTCAAGTCAACCCGCATTTTTTATATAACACACTTGAAATTATAAACTCTCAAGCAATTATTAAAGGCGAATGGACGATTAGTCGCATGACGACTGCACTTGCAGATATGTTTAGGTATTCGGTCGAAAGCAATAACGATCAAATAACATTAGATGATGAGATGAAAAACATAAAAAGTTTTATTGACATTCAACAAGAAAGATTTCGGGACCTACATGTAGAATTCCTTTTGATGAAACACCACTTACCAATGTGAATGCTTTAAGGCTCGTATTACAACCGATTGTTGAAAATGCATTTGAGCATGGGTATGAAGCGAACAAGTTAATGCCTGACTACTTAAAAATTTCGGAAAGCGTTATGATTGTTATTTTCTTTTAGAAGTCATTGACAAAGGAATTGGAATGTCTAAAGAGGTAATGAACAATTATAATCAAGCTTTTGATCTATCCGACATCGATCACATAAATAATATGAATAATAAAATGCAGTTGTATGGAATTGGTTTGTGGAATGTCCACGTTCGAATTCGCTTAGCATTTGGAAAACCTTATGGAATGTACATAAAGAGGTCTGGGCAATCTGGAACAACCGTACAAATGAAACTGCCTTTAATTGAATTGGACAATGAAGAAATTACCTAAGAAAGGTGATTTAAATGTTTAAAGTAGTAATTGCAGATGACGAATATATGATTAAAAAAGTTTAACCGTCATGATCGAACGTTCACCTGTTCATTTTAAAGTTGTTGGTGAAGCGGATAATGGTGAAAAAGCGTTGGCACTAGTGGAGAAACTTAAACCTGATTTATTAGTGACGGATATTCGTATGCCGATAATGAATGGTTTAGAATTAATACAAGAGATTCAGAAATACGATAAACGAACAGAGGTTATTGTCGTATCAGGTTTCGGTGAATTTGAGTATGCCCAAAGAGCGTTGAGATTAGGAGCCATTGACTATTTATTAAAACCAATTAAGATCGATTTAGTTCAAGAGGCTTTGCAAAGAGTAAACGATATTTTGGAACGAAGGGTGAATGAAGAAGAGGGAATAAATGTTGGAATATCCAGCCTACAATTATCGCCTAAAATCAATCAAGCCGTGAAATTTATTGAGGAAAAATATAATGATGAAAATCTTTCATTGCAAAAGGTCACGACATATGTTGAACTTTCTTCAGCTTATTTTAGCCGAACATTTAAGGAAGAAACAGGACTAAGTTTTATCCAATACGTCACAAAAGTTCGAATGGAAAAGGCTAAGAACTTATTAGAAAATCCTTATTTAAAATCTTATGAAGTAGCTGAATTCGTCGGTTATCCTGATTACGCACACTTTTCTAAAGCATTTAAGAAATATAGTGGAGCGTCACCAAATGAGTATAGAAGAAGCTCAAATCGTTAATCATGAAGAAAGCTTAGCAGATGAGTACACATCCAAGCATCATCGCATAGGCTAAAAGGAATCATTGATAACGGGAGTGGCGAAATGGGAATTCTAAGATACTTTGCCGGCGGGAATACAGCCAAAGGTTTTTATAATTTATATGACTCAAATCTTACTGATCTTGAACGGGTTTTTATTTTGTCAGGAAATCAACAACTGAAAAATCATCGATCATAGAGAACTTAGTTCAAAAATGGAATGGTGTTGGTTATGATCTTGAAGTTTTGCATCGTGCAAATGATCCGGATCGTTTAGAAGGGGCGATCATCCGATCGTTAGCGGTTGCCATTGTTGATGGTGATTTACCTAGAACGATTGGGAAAGAATATGTGGGGTCATATTGGGAAACGATTGATATGGATCATGCTTGCCGAACGGCTAATCTTGATGAAAAGGTAAATGAAATCAATGCACTAAGCGAGCAAAAGGATATTGCGTTAAATAATGCGTATAAATCATATGCAGCAGGGCTTCGTGTTCATGATGATTGGGAAAAATATACATTGATCAAATGGACTTTCAAAAAGCAGATCATGTTGCGAGCACTTTTATTTCAAAATTATTTGCCCAAGCGCAAGAAACGAAAAGGGAATCATCTGTGCTCTGTCGATTCCTAGGGGCAGCAACTCCGAACGGCCCCGTTGACTTTGTTGATAATATTACGCAAGGTTTACAGGCAAGATATTTCCTAAAAGGAGAGCGGGGACAGGAAAATCAACCTTTTAAAGAAAATTGCGGCAGAAGCTAGACGCCGCGGCTATGATCTAGAAATATATCATTGTGGATTTGATCCAAATAGTCTTGATATGGTGCTCGTCCGAGAACTTGGCTGGGCTGTATTTGATAGTACAAAACCACATGAGTATTTTCCAAGTCGTGCAGGTGATGAAATGATTGATATGTATGAACTAACAGTCGCACCTGGAACGGATGAGGCTTTTGCTGATGAAATAGCAAAAATCGAGGCGGCTTATCGTAAAAACATGGATGATGGGAAAAGGTATTTGGCTGAAGCGAAGCATTATCAAGATCAATTGGAAGGCATATTTGCTGCGGTGACCAATCAAGAACATATGGAACGGATATTGGTGGAATTGGATAGGAAATGAATCAATTTGCAAGTGAATTGAGTGACTGAATAAAAAAGGTGCTTTTCTTGAAAAGCACCTTTTGCTAACTGTATTTTTGATATACTAGACGTATCTATCAATTTGGAGGTTTATTAATTGCTCACTAAAGCAAATCACCTGTTACACACACATTTCGGATATGATCACTTTCGAAAAGGGCAGGAAGCGATTATTCAAAAAGTGATGGATGGAAAGGATACGCTTGGCATCATGCCGACGGGCGGCGGAAAATCAGTTTGTTATCAAATTCCGGCGATGCTTTTTCGCGGGGTAACCATTGTCATTTCTCCTCTTATTTCATTAATGAAAGATCAAGTGGATGCGCTCGATAAAGCAGGCATTCCGTCTACATATATTAATAGCGCGATTTCTGGAGATGAGATGCAGCAACGGCTTTCCGGTGTTTATAACGGAGAGTATAAGCTTGTTTATGTAGCACCGGAACGCCTTGAAGCTCCGTCATTTCTTCGTTTGCTTGATGGGATTCACATTTCTCTCATTGCGATTGATGAAGCACATTGTATTTCGCAGTGGGGTCATGATTTTAGACCGAGCTATCTAAATATAAAACAATTGATTAGTAGAATTAAGCCAAAGCCGGTTGTATTAGCTTTAACTGCAACCGCTACACCCCATGTGCGTGAGGATATTTGTCAACTTTTACATATTGAGGATCAAAACACGGTAATCACAGGCTTTGAACGAGAGAATTTACATTTTCAAGTTGTAAAAGGACAAGATCGGGATCGTTTTCTTACAGATTATATTAGTAAAAACAAAGATCAGGCGGGCATTATTTATGCAGCAACTCGGAAGGAAGTTGATCGACTCCATCATTTTTACAGACAAGAGGGATAGCGGTAGGGAAATATCATGCGGGAATGTCTGAGCATGAGCGGAATCGAATGCAAGAACGTTTTCTATATGATGATGTTTCGGTAATGATAGCAACGAATGCGTTCGGAATGGGGATTAATAAATCAAACGTAAGGTTTGTCATCCATTATCATATCCGCGTAATATGGAAGCTTATTATCAAGAGGCGGGCAGAGCTGGACGTGATGGCGAAGAGAGCGGATGTATTCTATTATTTTCTCCACAGGATATCCACATTCAGTCGTTTTTAATTGAACAATCTGATATGGATGAAGGTCGCAAAGAAAACGAATATGCAAAGCTAAGGCAGATGGTTGCCTATGGTCATACAGAATCATGCTTACAGCAATACATTCTCCATTATTTTGGTGAAGAGAATGCCTCTGAGTGTGGAAAATGTGGAAATTGTACAGATGAACGGGAACAGGTCGATGTAACGGTCGAGGCGCAAATGGTATTGTCGTGTATTAGAAGGATGAATGAACGATTCGGCAAGACGATGATTGCAAAGGTCCTTACAGGTTCAGGGGATAAAAAATCAAAAGCTTTCAGTTTGATCAGCTGTCGACGTACGGAATTATGAAGGAAAAGACGCAGAAGGAAGTAAGTGAATTCATCGATTTTCTAACGGCCGAAGGATATTTACGGCCAACAGATGGCGCATATCCGACTTTACTGCTAACAAATCAGGCAGGTGAAGTCCTCCGCGGAAAAGAATGTGTGATGCAGAAGGAAAAAGTAAAAATTACACAAATTATTGAAGATAATGATTTGTTCGAACAACTGCGCGCATTACGAAGAGAAATTGCTGAAGCAGAAAAAGTGCCTCCATATATCATCTTCTCGGATGCGACATTACGAGAAATGAGTGGATTGTTGCCGCGCAATGAGCAGGAACTGCTACATATTAAAGGTGTAGGAGAACGAAAATTAGATGCATATGGAGCACCATTTCTCGAAGTGATAAAAAATATTGTGAAGAAAATGGGATTGCTCAGGAATCACGTACTGCGATTGTAGAGAAAAGGCAGTTGTAAAAACACGGAAGCGAGTCACCTAACAACGTATGACATGCTCCAAGAAGGGCTCACCATTGCTGAAATCGCTGTTCAGCGTCAACTTTCTGAGCGAACCATTGAAACACATTTAATAAAATGCCATGATGAGGAGATGAAGATTGACTGGGCTTCTTTTATACCAGAGCAATATGAACCAATGATTGAAGAAGCTGTTAATAAAGCAGAATCAACAAGGTTAACTCCGATTAAAGCACTTCTCCCAGATGAAATTAGCTTTTTCATGATTCGGGCGTTTTTACTAAAACAGAGCGAATAGAAAGTTTTCAGCTTTTGCAAAGGTTACGTTATTTAGATACAATGAAAGGCAACAGGAGAGGCATCATTGAATTTGGTTGCAAAGGAGTTATTACAATGATTAAAGTGATTGCATCAGATATGGACGGAACATTGTTAAATGCGAAGCAAGAAGTAAGTGAGGAAACAGTTAAAGTCATTAAAGCGGTACAAGACCAAGGCGTTGATTTTATCGTTGCAACAGGTAGAGCGTACAATGAGGTGCGCTACGTATTAGATAGGGCTGGAATTAAGTGTCCTGCTATTTGTGTAAATGGCGGAGAAATTCGTGATGCTGATGGGAATGTCAGTTATTCGGTCGGACTTGATGGCGCCGTTTCTGCAAAAGTTACTTCAGTATTTACCGAGCTTGATATGTATTTTGAATTATATACAAAAGGTGGAACTTATACGACTAGCTATGAAAATGGAATCCAAGTCATTGTCGATATTTTCCATACGGCTAATCCATCGATGGACATTGAAAAGATTCGCCAATCGGCTGATGACCGTTTCAATCAACGATTAATCAAAGTCATTGACGATTATCATCCAATTTTTGAAGAAGAAGATTGTCATGTGTATAAATTCCTTGCTTTTCACGAGATGAAGAAACATTGGAAAAAGCAAGAAATCTCCTGAAAGAAATCACTGGAATTGAAGTGACATCATCAGGTCGAAACAACCTTGAGGTGATGCACTATCAAGCACAAAAGGAGCAGCATTGCAAAGATATACGGAAGAGCAAGGCATTTCATTAGCAGATACAATGGCGTTAGGTGATAACTATAATGACGTTTCCATGCTGAAAATAGCTGGCCATTCGGTTGCGATGGGCAATGCAGAAAAGCCTGTAAAAGAAATTGCAAAGCATGTGACGGATACAAATGATAATGACGGAGTTGCGAAGGCAATTGTACATGCGCTTGAAGGTTTGAAAATATCAAAATAACAACGAAACCGCTGAAGTAAATTGAGGGCACTGAAAAAGTCCTTAACATGGGTGTTGATTTGCGCTACAGGCGGACGCTTTCCGCGGGGCGTGTCTTGAGCCGCTTCGTCGCACGCTCCTGCAGGGTCTCAAGCTGCACGCTAATCCCGCAGGAGTCGCCGCCTTTCGCTCCAATCAACGGTGTTTAAAAATTGTTAGCGGTTTCGACAAGCCAAAATTAAAGAGGTATACATTCCTTATAAGTAAAGGATTTATACCTTTTTGCTGTATAATTATCGTATCAATTTTAAACGGATGGGTGCCATGCTACATAACCAACAATCTATGATTTTCAGCCCTTATAATGGATCTTTATGATTTAGTTGTTCCGAAGGATCATCTTTTGCGTAAAATTAACGAATGGATTGATTTTACATTTGTTTATGACGAGCTTAAAGATAATTACTGCCATAATAACGGTAGAAATGCAAGGCTCAATGGCCATATTTACAGTAAATTTCAAGCGAATACTAAAACTAATGAATTAAATAAGGGAGTGAGCATCCCCATTCACATAAAAAGCGACTCTTAATTCAATTTTTGAATTTTTAGAGTCGCTTTTTCGTTACTATAAAACCTTATCTTTTTCCCAGTCATATGTCCAGAATCGTTCTTTTTGCCAACGTTCGATTAAGTCTGGGTTTTGCGCTGCTTGTTCGTCTTCCATGTCCTCAAACAATTCGGCTGTTTGAGAAATATGAGCCTTTAACGTTTCGATTTTCTTATTCCAATACGGACGAACATCGTGAACGATATCGGCTTGACCGATTTCAGATTCATGATTATTTGAAAATGCGACGCAATGTAATTTTGGACGGGATTCTTTCGGCAACCTGCGAACGGCGCGAACGACGGCTCTTCCTGTTGCTTCATGATCGGGATGAACCGAGTAACCGGGATAAAAGGAAATGACAAGTGAAGGATTAAGTTCTTCAATCAAGCCAAAAACCATGTTTGCGAGCTGTTCATCATTTTCAAATTCCAATGTTTTATCACGATAGCCCATCATACGTAAATCTGTTAATCCCATTGCTTTAGCAGCGGCTTTTAGTTCCTCTCTACGAATATGTGGAAGTGACTCACGGGTTGCAAATGGCGGGTTACCTAAGCTTCTTCCCATTTCTCCTAATGTTAGGCAGGCGTACGTAACGGGAATTCCCTGGTCGATATATGCAGAAATGGTCCCAGAAATTCCGAATGCTTCATCATCAGGATGGGGAAGCACAATTAATACGTGGCGTTCTTGTTCCAACGGAATTCGTCTCCTTTTATTAAAAATTATTCGAATGGTGTTTCACTTAGCTCAAGTGCAACAGCCAATTTACCATCGTAGTCTAGACCAGCAAGCAAAAGCCTGCCAAGATGATCAATTTCAAAATGGGTAAGTCCTTCAGCATACACCCAACCATATGGGAGCTTCAAACCGACACGGTACGGGCCATCCCCCACAATTTTCCCATGCTCATAACATATTTCGCCATTGCGAATATAGGCTCCAGCGGAAAAAAATGTTTCGTCTTTATGTGAGGCATAAGCGCCATTCGTCGTCTCTAAATGTATGAAAACTTTCTTACCAGCAAATTGATTGATCATTTGCTGAACTTGATTCGTATTCATTTCCTCCATCTCAGAAACCTCCCTTTATTATGGAGTAATAGTTCTATTTTACTAAAAAGTGGTGGAATTACGAGGGACAGTTCTCTTCAAAACATTATTTGGGCGTAAAGAAAGTGGATTTAAAAGATGAGAGTCTTTATTATTAATATAAAAGTAAGTTGAAAGAGGAAGATTAAAATGTCAAGGGTAACGATGGCCGATGTCGCCAAAAAGCAGGGGTTTCCAAAAGTACCGTTTCTCAATTTATTAATAAACGATTTGAATATATGGGTGAAGAGACAAAGAAAAAATCGATCAAGCGATCAAAGACCTAGGCTACCAACCTAATTATTTGGCGCGGAGCCTTAAGCAAAAACGCACATCGATGATCGGGGTCATTGTCGCGAATATTATGCACCGCTTTTCCACAGAAGTCAGTCGCTCTATCGAGGATTATTGCCAGCAACATGGATTACACGCCATTCTTTGTAATGCAGATGATGATCCGAAAAAGGAAAGAGAATATATAGAAGTGTTACGCGCGAAGCAAGTGGATGGTCTGATTATTTTTCCAACGGGAGAAAATATCGATTTGTATGAAAAAATGTTGAAAGAAAATTATCCCGTTGTTTTCATGGATAGAAAGGTGGAAGGTTTACAGGCGAACTTTGTCTTAGCGAGCAATAGTGAAGCGAGTTATGAAGCGATTCGTCATTTTATTAGAAACGGGCATAAGCGGATTGCGATTGCCACCCAGCCATTAAGCATTAGTCCGCGAATGGACAGACTTCAAGGATATAAAAATGCGTTGAAGGAAGAGAATATTCCGCTTAGAGAAGACTATATGATACATGCAGAAATTCATAAAATGAAAGCTGAATTAAAGAAGCTTTTTCGTTACCAGAACCGCCAACCGCTTTATTTGCTGGAAATGATCTCGTTTTCCTAGAAACACTTGAGGCTTTTAAAGAAAATCAAGTGAAAATTGGAAGAGACATCGCATTAATTGTATTTGATAATATTCCATTTGCACATTTAGTCGAGACGCCAGTAACGACGATTGCACAGCCCGGATTTGAGATGGGGCAAAAGGCAGCAGAATTGCTTATTAACAATATTGAAAATAAGGAGCCGCAAGTTGCTCGGCAATATGTGTTTCCTTGTAAATTAATGGTTAGAGCATCTTCACAGTCAAAAGTAGACTAAACTTTACGTGAACTAAATCGAATGATGATCAAAAAACCCATTGAGATAAAAGTGTCCCAACGGGTTTTGAAATTAGTTTTTCACACTACCAACATATTGACGATAAGCTCCATGCATGACTGGACCGACATACTCATTTAATTTCCAGCCATGTTTGATTGCAGCTGTTACAAATTGTTTAGCAGCTTCGACCGCATCTTTTACTGACTTTCCTTTTGCAAGGTTAGCAGTAATTGCTGCTGCAAATGTGCATCCGGCACCGTGATTATACGTTGTTTCAAGTTTAGGTTCTTTAAACAGTGTAAAATCTTTTCCATCATAGAAAAGATCAACGGCTTTATCATGTTCAATGCCTACGCCGCCTTTGATCACGACGTTTTTAGCACCAAGGTCATGAATTTTTGCTGCGGCTTCTTTCATATCATCGATCGTTTTGATCGGCCCAGTTTTGGCGAGCTGCCATGCTTCAAATAAGTTTGGTGTCACGATTGTTGCACGTGGAACTAATAGTTCACGCATGGCCTCTGTATTTTCAGGTTGAAGTACTTCATCTTCCCTTTGCAAACCATGACAGGATCGATGACAATGTTCGTGATTTGATGTTCGTCCATTTTCCTTGCACCAAGCTCAATAATGTCTACAGAACCGAGCATTCCTGTTTTCATTGCCTCAATTCCAACAGAAAGAATCGTATTTAATTGTTTTTCAACGGTAGCAACATCAATCGGAAAAACTTCATGATTCCATCCGTTGCTTGGATCCATCGTTACGATAGATGTTAACGCCGTCATTCCATACACACCATTTTCTTGGAAAGTTTTCAAGTCTGCTTGTATACCTGCTCCACCGCTTGAATCGGAGCCAGCGAGCGTTAATGTTTTTTCATTATCATAAAAATTTCCTCCCAGATTTCGCTTGATGTTTATTTTAGAATATACGAATATGTTGATAAAAGAAAGTAAGGAAATATAGTAATTTTAGGGAGACGTTTTCATTAATCAAACGTTTGATTAAACATCTGACATTAACAAATAATGCCTTACCATAGTAATTAATTGTATTAAATACATCAGATTTTCCAAGGAGAAATACAATCTGGCGCTTGTAACGCTTTTACTTCTGTCATCATACCAATTTCCAAGGGAAAATTCATTCCAATAAATTTGTGATGCTTCGTTCATTGTTTTTCTCCATCGAATGTCATCCGGGAAAAGAAATGCTTTCTGTTATAATGAATAGACAAACTTATTTTCTGACTAGCATTGTTTTCAGCAATGCAAGCCGTTCACTTTTGAGCCAAGAATCATAGATTGTTTTAGAATAGCGGACTTTTCCTAATTAGTAAATCCGAATGAAGGAGGAGATTTACGGATGAGAACGATTATTTTAGCAGGTGGAAAATCAAGTAGAATGGGTGAGAATAAAGCATTGATGAAAATGAATGGTGCGCGGGTCATTGATCGGCTCATCGCGGAATTTTCACCAGTTTCAGAAGAAGTCATACTAGTTACGAATGATCCGCTGCTATATGAAGAACTGCCCGTTACACTTTTAGAAGATTGCCTATCTTATAAAGGGCAAGGTCCATTAGCTGGCATATATACCGGGCTTTCGGCTGTAAATAACGATCCATGTCTGATCGTCGCATGCGATCTGCCGTTTGCGACTTCACAATTCGGGCAAATGTTAGTAAATAGATTGCTAGAAAAAACTGCGATGCAGTCGTTCCAATGGATCAGAAGCAAATGCATCCACTGTTTGCTGCTTATGATCCACGAATTGCTAGCAAGGTGGAACAGACATTAAAAGAAGGAAAAAGATCTGTAAAGGCATTGCTAGATCAAGTAACGACAGAGTGGTTTCAAATAGAGAGAGACGATAAACTTGTTTGGAATATGAATACACAAGAAGATTACATAGAAGCTAAGAAAATGGCTAGGGAGGTAATGCGTGATGAGCTGTGAAATGACGAGAGAGCCGATTAAGATCGACGATGTTTTTCAAAAAGTCGTGCGCCGTGAAGCAGGTGCTGTAACGACATTCATTGGGACAGTAAGAGAATTGACGCACGGAAAAAGGACATTATACCTTGAATACGAAGCATATGAATCGATGGCGCTGAAAAAATGGAGCAAATCATTATGGAAATGAAGGAGCGCTGGCCAGGAGTGCAAGTCGCCATGTCCCATCGGCTTGGCCGCCTAGAAATTAGCGATGTTGCCATTGCGATTGCTGTTTCTGCACCACATCGACCAGAAGCGTATGAGGCAAATCGGTATGCGCTTGAGCGTGTGAAGGAAATTGTGCCGATTTGGAAAAAGAACATTGGGAAGATGGAGAAATGTGGGTCGGTAATCAACAAGGTACGAAGCAATATGCTGATGGAAAGCCAAAGGAGGAAGATTTGCATGAATAAATTATTATTATTCGCTCATCTAAAAGATGAGGTTGGCAGTGGAGAGCTTTCTATAAATGCTGCTGGGAAAAATGTCGAGGAGTTGCGAACGTATTTAGAAGTGGAGTATTCGCTTGGCAGCTTAGAAGGAATTATGGTTGCAGTCAATGAGGAGTTTGCAACGGATGATCTCATCATCAAAGCTGGCGATGAAATTGCACTGATCCCGCCAGTGAGCGGAGGGTAATCCCGGTGGATGAACGCTATTCACGGCAAATATTATTTAAGCCAATTGGGGAAGAAGGACAAGCGGAAATTGGGAAAAGCATGCATTAATTGTTGGGGTTGGTGCGCTTGGAACCCATACTTCGGAGCTGCTTACAAGGGCGGGAATTCGCAAGATAACGTTGATCGACCGCGACTATGTGGAAATGAGCAATTTACAAAGACAGCATTTATTCACAGAAGAGGATGCGTTGGAAAAATGGCCAAAAGCAGCAGCCGCCAAAAAAGTTTGGAGCAAATCAATTCTACCGTTGAAATTGAAGCAATCGTTGCTCAAGCTGATTCTGTGCTTTTGGAAAATCTTGTTGAAGATGTCGATTTACTGATCGATGGAACGGATAATTTTGAAACGCGCTTTTACTAAATGATGTGGCACAAAAATATAATATTCCATATTTGTTCGGAGCATGTGTAGGCAGCTTTGGGATGGCTTTTTCGATCATTCCAGGTGTAACTCCATGTTTGCAATGCTTACTGAAAAGATTGCCATTGCAAGGACAAACATGCGACACTGTCGGAATTATTGCCCCGACTGTGCAAATGGTTACAGCGCATCAAGGAGCAGATGCATTAAAAATTTTATCGGGGAATTTGAATGCGATAAGAGCTGCCTACGTTTCTTTTGATCTATGGGAAAATCATTATTTATCATTAAAGGCGGGAGCTTTAAAAGATGCCGGCTGCCCATCATGCGGGAATGAGCGGACATACCCGTATTTGCAAGCTGATGCCGGCATCAAAGTAGCCGTTTTATGTGGCAGAGACACCGTTCAAATTCGCCCAGCATATCGCAAAGAATTCATGTTGGAAAAGCTTGCTGATCAATGGCGTGCAGCGGGCTATGAAGTTGGCGGAAATCCATTCCTCGTTTCTGTTTTGAAGGAAGGGACCCGGGTGGTGTTTTTTAAAGATGGACGCGCGCTTATCCATGGTACGAAAGATGTTAAGGAGGCAAGGAAAATATATGATTCTTTCATTGGATGAGATAAAGGGAGGACTCCAATGGCTGCGACTGGTTAATAAGTGCATCAATCGCTTTGCTGATTATTTTAAAAAAGAAATTCGGTATGATGACGTTTTTATACGATCAAAAGCTAGAGACTGGTCTACTTCGTTTATGCGATTTTGATTCATGTACTCTTTGATTTGCCCGCTGCTATTGGCGAATTATATGGAACGTAAAATCAAAACGATTATTTGCAGAATAATATAGGGGCTGTCCCTATATTAGGACAGCCTTACATCCGACATATTTTAATGGACTGCAACGATGACTACTTGCCCGCGATCAAGCACTTCTTCATATTTTTCAGCTTCTTGTTTCGATAACCCGACGGCTTCAAATTTTGAACGAAGCTCATCACCTCTCTTTGAAACACGTTGCTAATGGTATGAAATAACCCTTGTTCACCAATGCCAACTTCAGCCGTATCCGTTGCATCTGTTAAATCTTTAGATCGCTCGGTCCCATGAGCAAATACATAAATCCCATCGTGGTTAAACCCTTGAGCTGTCAAATTTTCAACGATATCTAACGCTTGTACACCATTTTCACAAACTTTTACTATATGCATGGAAAAATATCCTCCTTTAAAAAAGCTATTTGTCTTGCATATTTGTTCTATATCCCTTTCTCATTCGTTTAAACATTAGGAGGGAAAAGAAAGGATGGTTTACTTGAAAAAATAATTCAAAATGACTGGGAATCTCTTCTTAATGAAGAATTTCAGAAACCGTATTATTTGCAGCTTCGTTCTTTTTAAAAGACGAATACGCGCATAAAGTGATTTATCCCGAAATAGGAGATATTTTCAACGCATTGAACTATACATCATTTAACGAAGTAAAAACAGTCATTCTTGGCCAAGATCCGTATCATGGCCAAGGGCAAGCACATGGTTTAAGTTTTTCTGTAAAGCCAGATGTAAATATCCCGCCATCATTAAGAAATATTTTCAAAGAATTAAACGATGATCTCGGCTGTTACATTCCGAATCACGGGCATTTAGTGAAATGGGCAGAACAAGGAGTGCTAATGCTAAATACGGTTTTAACAGTGCGAGCTGGTGATGCTCATTCCCATCGAGGAAAAGGCTGGGAAATTTTTACCGATAAAGTCATTTCTCTTTTGAACGAACGAGAAAAGCCGATTGTGTTCATTTTATGGGGAAGGCCTGCTCAGGAGAAAATAAAGCTAATCAATACGCAGAAACATGCGATTATTCAATCGCCGCACCCAAGTCCGTTCGCTGCACATAGAGGTTTTTTGGCAGTCGTCCATTTTCGCAAACGAATAAAATTTTGCAAGAAATCGGTGAGGAGCCGATCGATTGGCAAATTCCAAATCTTTGATTTTTATTTGAAAAATGCCTATGCTGTACATAGAAAATGGGTTACGGGAGTGGGCGAACATGAATGTTTCGTATGAAAAGCTTCTTGAAAAGATGGAGCTAGAATTAAAAAAGGCAAAAGCAACAAGAAGTAAACAGCAGCTTCAAGGGCATATGCATGCAATTAGAGCTTTGGCCGAAGTTATGTTGGAAGAAAATAAAAGTGAAAAGGTTACGATAGAACAACAACCATTCGTTTCTCAGGTTGCTCCTTCACCAGTTCCAACCGTTACAGGAATAGGTGAAAAGACACTTAAAACAGAAGATGGAGCAAATGGAGATTCACTCTTTGATTTTTAAAATGAATAGAATAGAGGAGCTTATAGAATGAAGGTATTTATTATTTTAGGGGCGATCAATGCCTTTTTGTCAGTTGCGTTAGGAGCCTTTGGCGCACATGCACTAGAGGGAAAATAGAACCTCGATACTTGGAAGTATGGAAAACAGGAGTAACCTATCAAATGTTTCATGCGCTCGGTTTAATCGCTATCGGTATGATCGGAAGAAATATTTCTCCATCTGCGCTCCTTTCATCGTCGGGCTGGTTCATGCTGGCAGGAATCATTCTTTTTCAGGAAGCTTATACGTGCTTAGTACATCCGGTATAAAAGTGCTCGGCGCAATTACACCGCTAGGCGGAGTAGCTTTTCTCATTTCATGGGTGCTACTCATTATTTTTACTGTAAAACATCTTTAATATGGTTTGAAAATAGGCAACGGCTTGTAAAAGTGGATTGTAAATTGCTCAAAGTGGCTCGTAAATCGGCTTAAGTGGCTTGTAAATTGCGAAAAGTGGCTCGTAAATCGACTCAAATGGCTTATAAATTACATAATAGCTGAGAAATCTTATAATTTAGCAAGCAGCTTACAAACACACAGAAAATTTTACAAACGCGACCTCATTAGAAATGGGCAGTGAATAAATCACTGCCCATTTCTTTACCTCGGTGGGTAACTAGCGAGTGGCCCTGCGCCGCCACCGAATGGATACTCATATTCAATCGGCTCATCAAACGTAATAAAGTCGACGTAAATCATCGGAATTAAAAAACGTTTTCCCGTTTGTGGATCGCTCAAAATCACATGGTCCCGACCAGCGGCCTCGATGATGCCGTTAAAAACTTTTGCGTTCCATTCTTTATTATGTTCATATGTGCTATGAATTTGCACAAGCTTCCCTTTGTTTAAGCGGAGGATATTTTCAATATACGACTCTTCTACTGGCAACATTCCTGGGACGTTGAATCCTCCACTCGGTGTGACTGGTTGCTGGACCGGAAATGGAACATTCATCTGTTGTGGCATTGGAGCAAAAGGTTGACCGTAAGGCATTTGTGAAAACTGACCTTGGGGAAAAAGCCAGCTGGATTTGGTTGTTGTGCCAAAGTATTCCCTCCTAATTATAAATATGAGCATATTGGTAGAAAACGAACATCATTCTCTTTCATTTCTATGCAGGAGGGACTGGCGATATGCAAAAAGAAGAGATCCTATGTGAGTGTTTCATTAGGATCTCTTTACTGTTATTTTGCTGTGCTCGGCACGGAGAGGAATGGCTCAAGATCATTGTCTTCAAGTAAATTCCCAACGTAGAATGACCCGAACTCGCCATAGCGTGCACTTACCTCATCAAAGCGCATTTCGTAAACGATTTTTTGAATTGAAGTACGTCATCAGAGAAAAGGGTGACGCCCCACTCCCAGTCATCAAAACCGACAGAGCCACAGATGAGCTGTCTCACCTTTCCAGCATATTGACGGCCGATCATGCCGTGGCTGTACATTAAATCTTTACGTTCTTGCATGGAAAGCATGTACCAGTTATCGTTTCCTTCACGGCGCTTATCCATTGGATAGAAGCATACATGCTTCATTTTTGGCAAAATTGGATACAAACGTCCACGTACGTATGGATTTTCATACGGATCTTCATCCGACTCTTTTGCTAAATAATTACTTAGCTCAACGACAGATACGTATGAATATGTAGGGATTGTATATTCAGCAATCGTTAATTTATTAAATTCATTTTCGAGGTCATTCAATTCTTCCATCGTTGGACGTAAGATCATCAACATGAAATCTGCCTTTTGACCAACGATCGTGTAAAGGGCATGACTGCCTTCTTTCTTCTCTTGAACAACATTTAGTTTTTCAAGATATTGGGTGAATTCATGGATCGCTGCTTGGCGCTCTTCATTTGATAATTTCTTCCATGCAGCCCAGTCGATTGATCGAAAATCATGCAATGTATACCAACCATCTAACGTTTGTGCTGGTTCACTCATGTAGATCAACTCCTATTCATTATATTCTGATCTTAATATAGCATAGTTTGGCCAAGATCGCGTTTTCAAGGCTTAAATGTAAGAAAAAGTCAATAATACACCCATATCATTATGAGTTATGGGGAAAAGGGTATATGATGGTAATGGTAGCTATTTATGCTTAAGACATCTTAGACGAGATTTACGAAAATAAGGAGGACGAAATAAATGGCTGATTTATTTGTAGGAATGAAAGAAAAGATTACTGGACAAGATCGGAAAATTGTTTTTCCAGAAGCGTTAGATGAGCGTGTACTTGTTGCGGCAGGAAGACTTGCGGAAGATGGACTGCTTAAACCGGTTCTCGTTGGAAATATAGATGCGATTCAAGCGAAAGCAAAAGAGCTTAACGTAAAATTAGATCAAATGGAAGTGTATGATCCGGAAAATTATGCAGAGTTCGACGAAATGGTTGCGGCATTTGTTGAGCGTCGAAAAGGAAAAGCAACAGATGCAGATGCGAGAAAACTATTGCTTGATGAAAATTATTTTGGAACGATGCTCGTTTATATGAATAAAGCTCATGGCTTAGTAAGTGGGGCGATTCATTCAACAGCCGACACCGTTCGCCCGGCATTGCAAATTGTGAAAATGAAACCTGGACTTGGAAAAACGTCCGGTGTCTTTGTTATGGTAAAAGAAGATCAAAAATTTGTTTTTGCTGATTGTGCGATTAATATTGCACCAAATAGCCAGGACTTAGCGGAAATTGCCGTAGAAAGTGCGAAAACAGCAACCATGTTTGATATTGATCCGCGCGTAGCGATGCTCAGCTTTTCAACGAAAGGTTCAGCCGTTTCTGATGAAACGAAAAAGGTTTCAGACGCATTGGAGTTAGCGAAGGAAATCAATCCAGAACTACTCATTGATGGAGAATTCCAATTTGATGCTGCGATTGTTCCGTCCGTTGCTGCGAAAAAGCACCGAATTCACCGATTCAAGGGGATGCGAATGTCTTTGTTTTCCTAGCTTAGAGGCAGGAAATATCGGTTATAAAATCGCCCAGCGTTTAGGTGGTTTTGAAGCGGTTGGTCCGATTTTACAAGGGCTAAATGCACCGGTAAATGATCTATCACGCGGATGCAGTGAAGAGGACGTGTACAAGTTAGCTCTCATTACAGCACTGCAATCACTAGACGCTTAAGTTTACACATAAAAGGGGTTCAGCTCATGTCAGAGGGATATTATTATTGCAGCAAGAAAAGTGGCGATTGATTGATCAATCCTCGCTCAATCCTCATTTTCATGCATTACAGTCGTTTGCAATCGATGATACACTTTGCATGTCAGTAGGAAGGGGCTATTCCCTCCTACGGCAAGAGCTTGGGTTCATCCACGGACGATTGTTCTTGGGATTCAAGATACGAAACTCCCAGAATTACAAGCAGGATTAGCTTATCTTGCAGAGGAAAATTATGAATGGATCGTTCGTAATTCCGGCGGATTAGCCGTTGTGCTTGACGACGGGGTACTTAATCTCTCGCTTATTCTACCTGAAAAAGAGAGGGGATTGATATTAATCGTGGCTATGACTCGATGTGGGAACTGATCCGTCTCATGTTTCAGGACTTTCCATTCGAGATTGAAGCACGTGAAATTGTCGGTTCCTATTGTCCAGGAAGCTATGATTTGAGTATCGGTGGAAAGAAATTTGCCGGTATTTCTCAGCGGAGAATCCGCAAAGGAGTTGCTGTGCAAATTTATTTATGCGTGTCAGGGAGCGGAAGGCAACGTGCGGAACTGATTAGACAGTTTTACAAACGTGCAAAAACCGATCAACCAACGAAATTTATTTTCCCAGAAGTGCGCCCAGAAGTGATGGCATCTCTGTCAGAACTGCTCGGTGTACAATTGACGATTCAAGATGTGATGTTCAGATTCATGAACGTTTTACAAAAAATGAGCGAGGAGCTATTCGCCGACCAGCTACATGGGGAGGAGTTAGAATGGTTCCAAGCGTACTACGAGCGAATCGTAGAAAGAAATAGGAAAATATAAAAGATGCCTACCCCGCGTATGAACATAGGGGAGGCACTCTTATTCTGCTAGCTTTTCAAGTTTCCGTTGCGGTCCATTTTAAATGTTGTCGGCCGTTCCTCATCTTCAAATAAAACATGTTTGCGCGCACGATTTAAGATTTTCATCATCGTTTCATAATCGTCTTGCATCGTAACCGATTTGTCTTCAAGTTTAGTCACTTGTTGCTGTAATCGCTGGTTCTCACTATTTAAATCAGCGAGTTCCCTTTTAATCTTGCATTCTCATTTTTTAATATATCTAACTGAAACTCAGAAGTTTGTAATTGTTGCAAATACGCAATGATAGAACGGATATTGATTCCTTCCGAATGTCCTTCCGGCTTAGGCGCAGGTAGGAGATGCGTTGAAACAGGAACATTTTCCTCTGAGAATTCAACAGTTGTCATTTTTGTTAACTCAGGTTCTAACATTGGTTCAAGAATTTCTTCGACGGTCGGAATCGGTGGCTGATAAAGTAGTTTCTTTTGCCCCTTGGTCTTTTCCGAGCATACGTTGTCGTTGTTTTCGTTGCTTTTTGGCGAGGTCTAGCGCTTTTTCGTATTGATGGCGTACGACTGCATTCCATCTGAAGCCACATGCTGCTGATGTTCGATTAAGTTTATCACCAACTTCCTCAAACGCATTCAACTGTGTACTTCCTTCACGAACATGGCGAAGCACTGTTTCCGCTAAAAGCAGGTCGTTTTCCTCCGTCCATGCATCTTGTCGTGTTTTCATTCCTCTTCAACTCCTATCATTCATCTTTTGATTTTTTGATTCAGTAATCATAGGATGGTCAAGGAAGATCATCTTTATACCAATATCGCAAAAAATGATAGAAACTTCTGTACTTTTAATAAAAGGATAAAGCCGATATAATGGAATCATGATAGATAGGAAGAGGGTTGCCAATGCATCAATCCAATTTAAAATTAAACGAGGAAAAAGTTTTTAAAGACCCTGTTCATCGGTATGCACATGTGAGAGACCAAACGATCTGGGATTTAATCGGCACGAAGGAATTTCAGCGCCTGCGCCGAATCAAGCAGCTCGGTACGACGTATTTAACGTTCCATGGTGCGGAACATAGTCGGTTTAATCATTCATTAGGTGTGTATGAAATCGTAAGACGAATCGTTGACGATGTTTTCAGAGGACGACCGGAATGGGACGAAGATCAACGGTTGTTATCTTTATGTGCTGCACTTTTGCATGATCTTGGACATGGACCATTTTCTCATTCGTTTGAAAAAGTGTACGGATTAGATCATGAACAGTTTACGAAGCAAATCATTCTCGGTGATACAGAAGTAAATGCCGTTCTGCAACGTGTGAGTCCAGACTTTCCGCAAAAAGTAGCACAAGTAATTGGAAAAACATATGAAGATAAGCTTGTCGTTAGTTTAATTTCCAGTCAAATCGATGCGGATCGAATGGATTACTTGCAGCGTGATGCGTATTTTACGGGTGTGAGCTATGGTCATTTTGATATGGAGCGGATTTTACGTGTCATGCGACCGCGAGAGGATCAAGTCGTTTTTAAATCGACGGGTATGCACGCGGTTGAAGATTATATTATGAGCCGCTACCAAATGTACTGGCAAGTGTACTTTCATCCTGTCACGAGAAGTGCGGAAGTGATCTTGACGAAAATCTTAAAACGCGCGAAAGATTTATATGAAGACTCTTACTCTTTTAAGTATGAACCTGCGCATTTTGTCTCGCTTTTTGCGGGAAAAGTCACATTGGAAGATTATTTAAAATTAGATGAGGCCGTCATTTTATATTATTTTCAAATGTGGGAAGATGAGGATGACTTTATTTTAAGAGATTTATGTCAGCGGTTTATGAACCGGAACTTATTCAAATACATTGAATTTGATCCAGCCCGACAGTATAAATTATCGGTTCTCCTTCATGATCTTTTAGAGAAGCGGAAATTGATCCAGATTATTATTTAGCGGTCGACTCTTCATCTGATTTGCCTTATGATTTTTATCGTGGTGGGGAAGAGGAAGAACGAATGCCGATTCAATTATTAATGCCAAATGGTGATATTCGCGAGCTTTCAAGGAGTCGACGATTGTTGAGGCAATTTCAGGGAAGAAACGAACGGATCATAAATTGTATTTTCCTGAGGATTTTCTTTTAGATGATTCAAAGCATGCGAGCATTAAGCAACAAATTTTATCGATTTTGAAAAAACATTAAAAGGAGCCCATTGTTGGACTCCTTCGTTGTTTTCTTATTGATCGCTAAGGCGTTTGCCGCCAACGGCATAATGGTTTTACTCATTTCCTCGATGAAGACAACAATTTTATCTTCGGTAGCGCCAGTCGTTTCACTAACAGCGGCTGTTACTTTCTCCACAAGCGCTTTCTTTTGTTCTTCACTGCGACCTTCAAGCATTTTTACGGTTACATATGGCATGTTGCAATCCTCCTAGAAAATATGTATCATGAAAAGTGTATGCTTTTTCAGTAGTTGAAGCAAGATGGAGAATTCAATGCTTTTTTGTATAATAGAAATTATGTTAGAAAAAGGGAGTTGGATGTATGGAGCGTTTCCTCGCATTTCGCTTAGAACAAATTCCGCTCGTTGCGGCTGCTTTATTAATTGCATTTACCGTTCATGAATTTGCTCATGCGTATACTGCATATAAATTAGGAGATCCAACTGCGAAAGATCAAGGAAGGCTGACGCTAAATCCGATGCAACATCTTGATCCAATTGGGACATTGCTCATTTTTATCGTTGGATTTGGCTGGGCTCGTCCCGTCCCTGTTAATCGTTTTCTTTTGAGAAACAAACGAATAGGGAAATTCTCGTTTCTCTTATGGGCCCGGTAAGTAATTTGCTTCTTGCGATCATCGGGACGGCGATTATTTTTGTTTTAATCACAACGGGTGTGGCAGCATCAATGCCTTCGATGGTTATGCAGTTTTTCAATTTATTCGTATACTTAAATGTTCTTTTATTCGTTTTTAATTTATTGCCGTTACCACCATTAGATGGATACCGAATTGTCGAGGATCTTGTGTCACCTTCCATTAGGGCGAAGATGACCCAATACGAGCAATATGGTTCACTCGTTTTTTGATTCTCGTCATCACTCCATTGGGAGGATATACGATTTATCCAATCATTCATCATGGCGTGCCGTTTTTATTCAAAGTATTAATCAGTTATTTTCGGTGTTTTTATGAAATGAGTAGAGGGGAACTTGTTAATGAGCCAAGGCAATCGAAAGATAGAATTTAATATTATTAAAAACGCTCCGACAGATGGTCATAAAGGCTTTGGAATTGGATCTCTTAATCTCGAGAATATAACGCCTTTATTAATTGACCCAGAAGAGAATGAAGTATGGATTGAGCCGCAAGCGATGCATGCGCGCAGTAAAACAGAGCGAGGAGTTAAATATTTAAAAGATCGTACCGAATTGCCAACAGAAGGAACGAAGCTTTATTGGGTTATATGGGTAGCTATCGATCGCAAACCAGAAGGGCCTTATTATGCTGGAGTAACGGCGTGTGAACTGCTCATCAATCGCTCGATCCGTCGCGGTTATAAATCGATGCCGGAGCATGTAAACCATCTTGATCGGGCGATGAAAGGGAAGATCATTGTCGATCAAATGGATGAAAAATCGCGTAAGTTGCTTGGAAAGTTTTTGCGGGACCATGATGAGTCCATATGGGAACATTCCAGTGAGGAATTAAAGCAAAGCTTAATGTGAACAATCTATGACAGTTTAGCAAAACAAACAAAGCTTGCTTGCTGAATTTCTGAAAAAAGTAAACTGAAAGTAGTTTGCACAATAGCAACTAGGACAGAAAAAGCCCGAGGCCGCACACCTCGGGTTTTTTATATGAAGAAAATCAGGAATTGCGCCACTTTCGATTGTAATTGCGTATCTTTTGGATTAATTGCGCCTTTTTAGTGTTAATTGCGCCTTTTTCATAGATCATTGCGTATTTGACCTAGTTTGGTGCAATCGGAAGGTGATCAGTACAAACTTCAGCTGGCTCCGTCCCTTTTTAAAATAAGTAAGTCGGAAGACCGGGCAAAATTCAGTTGCAATTTTACCTGTCTCCGGATCGATTGGCAACGCCTCGACACCGGCTGGAGGTTTGAATTCGTGAAGCTGTTCCATTTGTCCTTCGATCGCTTGCTCCATAAAACGAATCCACACATTTTTGGCGACGACTTTATCTTCTGTCAATGTTAAGTCTTTTCCTTGGTCATAGCCTGTCCAAACGGCAGCAGCTAGCGCCGGTGTAAATCCTGCCATCCAGCTATCCGATTGGGTTGAACCAGATTTCCTGCATATAGACGTCTCATTTGTGAAGAGATCGACGCGCCTGTCACCGTCGCATAACCGTTTAATTTAGTATCGAACATCCCTGTCATCATTTGGCTCATTACAAAAGCATGCTGCGGATTTAAGAGTTGTTCATTGTTTGAATTGGCTTCATAGATGATTTTCCCGTCTTTATCTTCCACTCGTTGAATGAGTGTCGGCTCTACTTTTCTCCCGCCATTGGCAATGATGCTATAAGCATTTACAAGCTCGGTGACCTTGACACCTGAAGTCCCAAGTGCAAGCGATGGAACTTGATTAATTTTAGTTGAAAATCCAAATTGTTTCATCGCATCAACGAGTACATCCTGCCCTAAAAACAAATGTGTTTTCACCGCGTAAATATTATCAGAGACGGCTAGCGCTTGCGCCATCGTTATTTCTTTGTTTGCATATTCATTATTAAAATTATGCGGTGTATACTCTGCATTTCCTTCAAGCTTAAATGTCGTCGGTTCACTGTCTAACAAGGTAGAAGGAGTGAAGCCATGTTCAAGCGCCATGTAATAAAGCAACGGCTTGACCGTCGATCCCGGCTGGCGAATGGCCTGGGTAGCTCGGTTAAATGGACTTTCATCATAATCACGTCCACCAATCATAGCAGTAATAAACCCGGTTTTGGATCCATCGCTGTAAAACCAATTTGTAATTCTGACTCATCGGAAATGGCTTCCTTAACGACTTCCTCCGCAATTTTTGCTGTCGCTCATCGAGAGTCGTAAACACCTTTAACCCACCGAGTGAGACCATTCGTTCATCGAGTCCAACGGTGGTCACAAGCTCTTTTGTACCGCATCAAAAAATATGGGGCTGATTCTGCCCGATGATGTGGATGTTCACCTGTAAAGTTGAGTTCTTCCTTCGCGGCAATGTCCGCTTGGCGTTGTGAAATTACCCCTGTATCGACCATTGCGTCTAAAATAAGCAATTGGCGATTTTTGCCTTTTCATAAGCATGGAGCGGAGAAAAGCTGCTCGGACCTTTCGGAATCCCTGAAAGCATTACACCTTCTGCTAAAGAGATCCTTTGCACGTTTACCAAAATAAAACTGGCTTGCTGCCTCGATTCCATAAGCCCCATGTCCAAAATTAATCGTATTTAAATAACCTTCTAATATTTCATCTTTATCATAATTCACTTCTAATCGTATCGCATAAAATGCTTCGAACAATTTACGCTTCCACGTTTTATCCATCGTTAAAAATAAATTTCGTGCATATTGCTGGGTGATCGTACTCGCCCTTGCACTTTGTCCATATGTTTGGCATTTGCTAAAATGGCACCACCGATTCTTTTTATATCGAATCCAAAATGGTTGTAAAACGTGCGGTCTTCGATCGCAACGACCGCATCTTTTACGTTCGGAGAAATGTCATCTAGATGAACCCAGTAACGTTTTTGCCCGCTATTGCTTTCACCGATAATGGTACCATTATTGGCATAATATAATGTCGACTGTGGAATGGCGAGTGCAGGCGGACCTAAAATTTTAATATATAAATAACCAGAAAAAGCAAACAAGCGGTCACAACACTCAAAATAAGTGCAGCATAGCTATATAACCGTATCGTTCTCCATCTTCTGCGCGATCTCCGTGTCACCTTTTTGGCTCCAACGTTTTCACCCCATACTCCGAATCTTTTTCTCAACAGTATGAGGTCAATAAACAAGTTTTATTCAAAAATTTCCGAAATTATTTTCTGTTCTTCTCATTTCGTGATCAAAGCACAATTATGCTATATTGAAAGATAGGACATACCGGTTTATAATGAGGAGATTATTGTAAAGATTGAAAGAGGGCGAAGTTTATGAACGCAATAGAAAATAAAAGCCCAGCGAAAATAAAGCTTATTACGACGATCCGTCATCCAGACCAAGAAAAAGAGACATTTGAACTGTGGGTAGAGGGGTTTCTCATTCGCAAGCAAGATCAAATGTATTTATCATACACAGAAATCAAGAGGGCGGAAATGTAAGGACGACGGTAAGAATGGGCGATCATGAAGCGCTTATATTAAGAGGCGGGGCAATTCGGATGCGCTTGCCATTTCGCTTAGATGAACAACAGCCAGGCAGTTATGATGGTGGGTTTGGCTCACTCGCTATTACGGTTCATACCCATCGTTTAACATTTGATCGTGATCAACGTCAATTTTATGTAGAATACGACTTACTTGCTGGGGATCAGCATGTAGGAGCTTATCGATTAGAATTTTCATATACGGAGGAGTCACAATGAATGTAGTTGAGAAAATGCAAAGCAATTTAAAAGCGGCCATTCAAGATGCGGTCGTAAAGGCTGGTTTGGCAACGAAGGAAGAAATGCCAGAAGTGTTTTAGAAACGCCAAAAGATAAATCTCATGGTGACTATTCGACGAATATGGCTATGCAGCTTGCTCGAATAGCGAAAAAGGCACCACGGATGATTGCGGAACAAATTCAAGCGAACTTGGATTGCTCCAAAGCATCAATTGAAAAAATTGATATCGCTGGACCAGGATTCATTAATTTTTATTTAAATAATCGTTATTTAACGGAGCTCGTTCCTGCTATTTTAGAAGCGGGAGATGAGTATGGCCGTTCCAATGCAGGAAACGAGCTAAAAGTACAAGTAGAATTCGTCTCGGCTAATCCAACGGGCGATCTCCATCTTGGTCACGCACGAGGAGCAGCGGTTGGGGACTCACTATGCAATGTACTCGACAAAGCCGGCTATCGTGTATCCCGTGAATATTATATTAACGATGCTGGAAATCAAATTCATAACTTGGCTTTATCTGTCGAAGCCCGCTATTTTCAAGCACTTGGATTAGACAAGGAAATGCCGGAAGATGGATATCATGGGAAAGATATCGTAGAAATGGGTAAAAAGCTCGCGAAAGAATTCGGCGACCAATATGTCCAAATGGATGAAAAAGAGCGCTTTGAGTTTTTCCGCCGCTATGGACTTGACTATGAAATGGAAAAATTAAAAGCAGATCTGGAACAATTCCGTGTATTATTTGATGTATGGTATTCAGAAACCTCTTTATACGAAAATGGGAAAATTGATGAGGCGTTAAATGTGCTTCGCAATCAAGGCCATATATATGAAAAGGATGGAGCTACATGGTTCCGATCAACGACGTTTGGGGATGATAAAGATCGCGTCCTTATTAAAAATGATGGAACGTATACGTACTTAACTCCTGACATTGCTTATCATCAAGATAAATATGAGCGCGGCTTTGATAAGCTTATCAATATTTGGGGAGCGGATCATCACGGATATATTCCGAGAATGAAGGCGGCGGTTGAAGCGCTCGGCCATGAGAAAGATAGCTTGGAAGTTGAGATCATTCAACTCGTCAACCTATATAAAGACGGGGAAAGAATGAAGATGAGTAAAAGAACAGGTAAAGCTGTTACGATGCGTGAATTGATTGAAGAAGTGGGCCTTGATGCCGTTCGTTACTTTTTCGCAATGAGAAGCGGTGATACGCATATGGATTTTGATTTGGATCTCGCTGTTTCTGAATCAAATGAAAACCCGGTCTACTATTCGCAATATGCACATGCGCGAATTTGCAGCATTCTGCGTTCAGCTGAAGATAAAGGCGTTGCTGTCGAACAAAATGCAGATCTTACTTCTCTAAATAGCGAGAAAACGGTCGAATTACTGAAGAAGCTCGGGAATTTCTCAAGTGGTCGCGGATGCAGCTGAAAAGCGAATCCCGCATCGCATTACGAATTATATTTTTGAGCTTGCTTCGACGTTCCATAGCTTCTACAATGCGGAAAAAGTGTTGAACGAAGACAATCTGGAAGAAACGAAAGCTCGACTTGCTCTTGTAAAAGCTGTACAAATTACATTGAAAAATGCACTTGCGCTAGTAGGTGTATCTGCACCAGAAAAATGTAAACTAAAAACACGGAAGCCGCTATTTGAAAATAGCGGCTTTTACAGATAGATGGACGTGCTTTCACAACAGACCTTTTATGACAAAACCAATCCATTCTTTCCAGCGGACAGAGAACGGGACTCTATTCAAGTTTTCTAGTTTGAGGCAAGACGAATGACGAATATCTTCGGCGAGAGCCGCTTCGACTTTGGCAATAAATGCCTGGTCGTAAATAAAACAATTAATTTCATGATTCAAATGGATGCTTCTGTAATCAAAATTTGCTGTTCCGATGTCGCATATTTCTCCATCGATGACAATGACCTTTGCATGGAAAAGCCATTTTCAAACTGGTAGACGATGCCGTTTTTGCAAGGACTCGCCTAAGATAGCGGAAAGAAGCCTCTTTGACGATCGGATGATTCTGACTTATTTGGGACGAGTACAGTAACATCGACCCCTCTATCCATTGCCGCTTCGATTGCTACGAACAGTTTATGTGGAGGAATAAAATAAGGAGTTCCAATGATCAGGGATGTTTTTGCTTTTTAATGAGACCAACTAGTACATCTTCTACATCAATTCCTTCTGACGGGAATAGCCGGTGCCTTGCGTTATATTGAGAAGGTGTTGGTTGCTTAATAGGAAAAACTTTACCTGTTGCTCGCTTCCAATCCATTAAAAACTCGTTCTCAAGGTCTACAACCCCTTCACCGAGCAGGCGAACATGATAATCGCGCCATGGTGATAATTCGGGGTCAAGATCGATATATTCCTTCCCAATATTGTATCCGCCTAAATAACCAATTTTGCCGTCGATAATCGTAATTTTCCGATGGTTGCGCTGTTGCAGTGAAAAATGAGAAACGGCAAACGCGGCTTATGGCAATATGCGATATGGATACCGACGTTGCGTGCTTCTTTTATCCATTCGCTCGGTACACTACGAGAACCTAGCCAATCGAGCAGCAGGCGAACCTTTACTCCTTTTACAGCCTGCTCTTTCAATGCCTCAAAAAAGCTCGGCTGAACCGATCATTTTTCACGATATAAAAGAGGATGTGAATCGTTGATGACGATGCCTGTAAATCAGCAAAATATGCTTTATACAAATCAGATCCGTTCGTAATTAATTCCAATTGGCCGTTTCTTACAGGATACTCACGCTTTTTCCATTGTTTCCTATGCACGTATTTGCCTATGTGAAAGTCGATGTATCCCCATAGCGCAATGATAAAAATAATAACGCATATTCCTGCAAACGATCCCATTAGTCATCCTCCAAACGGCTTTTCAATCGCTAGTATTCCCTTAATCGTACCAAAAAGATGTGAGAAACGGAAAAAACATGTATAATGATGGATGTTCATTCAAACTACATAGCTAGGACGTCGGTGCTTCTTTTCAAAAAGAAGCTGAAAAGGGAAGTTGGTGTAACTCCAACGCGGTCCCGCCACTGTATATGGGAGCGAGCTGTCAAAAACCACTGTGCAACGCATGGGAAGGTGCAGCAAGCAATGATCATGAGCCAGGAGACCTGCCGATGCCATTGCACCATTAAACCTACGAGGATGGGGAGGTGAAGAAGCGGCATTTGTCGCTTTATGTTCTAATGTACATCTTCTTTCGTGAGGGTGTTTTTATTTTGTAAAAAATAAGGAGGAAGTAACAAATGAAAAAACTACAACTACTGTTAGCAGCTTTGCTACTTGCATTATTAACTGCTTGTGGAAACACAGCAGAACCAAATCCAGCTGAAAAAGAACGAGTAACAGAACGATCAAATGAAAAAGAAGCGGCATTTCCGGTTACGATAAAAGATGGTGTTGGAAAAGATGTCGTCCTTGAGAATAAACCAGAGAAAATCGTTTCACTTATCCCGAGCAACACAGAAATTGTCTATGCATTAGGGAAGGTGAAACAATCGTCGGTGTTACAGATGTAGATAATTATCCAGAAGAAGTGACGGATAAAGAAATCGTCTCAACGTTTATGGAACTTAATATCGAAAAAATCATTTCATTGGAACCGGATGTTGTCCTGGCGCACGCTTCAACTGCTTCGTTTTGGGAAGCGGGACTACAACAGTTAGAGGAAAGCGGCGTAACCGTCCTTGTCGTCAATGATGCTCAAAGCTTCGATGAAGTGTATGAATCGATTGAAATGATTGGAAAAGCAACAGGAAAACAGAGGAAGCTTCAAAATTGATCGAAGAGATGAAAGGGAAGCTGGCGGACCTGAAAAAACAAGCAGAGACCATTTCAGCAGAAGATCAAAAATCAGTATTTGTTGAAATATCCCCTTCACCAGAAATTTATGCAACGGGAAAAACACATTTATGAACGAGATGCTTGAATTGATTCATGCGAAAAATGTCGTTGAAGAAGAAGGATGGCCGCAAATGAACGAAGAAGCGATCATCGCCCTTAACCCGGATGTGATCGTGCTTACGTACGGATATGTTGAAGATGCAGCTGATCAAGTGTTAGAGCGTGCAGGCTGGGAAGATGTAACGGCAGTAAAGAAAAGCAAGTGTATGAAGTGAACGAAGACCTTGTGAGCCGTTCAGGCCCACGGATCGTTGAAGGAGTAGAGGAGCTTGCAAAAGCCATTTACCCGGATGTTTTCGGAAAGTAAAACGGTCATTTCATACGGTGTAGCAACGGGCTGCTTCATTTTCGCCATGTTGCTTGCGATTTCCTTGGAACGGTACATGTGCCTTTTGAGGAAATCATGGCCATCATTGGCAGCGAAGTATTTCACTTACCAATCAATACTTCGCTTGATTCAATGAATACTAATATCGTCATGAAAATCCGCTTACCTCGTGTTATTTTAGCTGGACTTGTTGGAGCCTCTCTCGCTTTAGCGGGAGCGGCTTTCAAGGTTTACTCCGCAATCCGCTCGCAGATCCGTACACACTTGGCGTTTCATCAGGTGCATCTGTTGGCGCTGTTTGTGTGTTATTTTTTCAACTAAGTCTCCCTTTTGTTGGAACTTTCACATTGCCATTCGTAAGCATGATCGCTGCTTTCATTACATTATTCCTCGTTTTAATATTCGCTAAAAGTGTTGAGCCTTCGATGAAGGTGGAAACGATTATTTTAACGGGAATTATCTTTAGTTCTTTTCTTGGTGCACTCCTTTCCCTCCTAATCGCATTGTCTGGAGAAGAATTGCGGCAAATAATCGGTTGGCTTCTCGGCAGTGTCTCGATGCGGGGCTGGAGCTATGTCCGGATTATAATTCCTTTTTCCTCATTGGAAGTGTCATTTTGCTTTTCAATGCAAGGGAATTAAATGCGATGTCGTTCGGAGAAGAGCGTGCACAACATTTGGGGGTTAACGTAGAGTTGCGTAAATTCGTCATTCTTGCTGCCGGCTCTTTATTAACAGGTGCCGCCGTTGCTGTTTCAGGGACGATTGGTTTTGTTGGACTCGTCATTCCTCATTTCGTTCGAATCCTTTCCGGGCCGAATCATCGCGAACTTCTGCCATTATCGATGATTGTCGGAGCGGCCTTTCTCATTTTAGCTGATTTAACTGCCCGGACAATCATTCAGCCGGCTGAACTGCCAATTGGCGTCATTACTGCGCTTATTGGTGCTCCAGCATTTGCAGCAATTTTAGTGAAAAGACGAATGGAAAGAAGAGGATAAAATGCTGAAAATACACGAGTTATCAGGAGGGTATGCTGGCCATACAGTTTTAAGAAACGTGAATTTTTCAGTTGAGCGTGGGGAATTATTCGGGATTCTCGGTCCGAATGGAAGCGGGAAAACAACGTTGCTGAAGATGATTAGTAAATTGCTTGCCCCTGAACGAGGGAGATTTTGCTAAAAGACCGTCCACTTCATACGTATTCTCCAAAAGCACTCGCAAAAAAATAGCCGTCTTGCCACAAGTGTCATCGGATGTTTTTCCTATACAGTGAAAGAAACAGTCGCACTTGGACGCTACCCTCATCAAAGAGGCTTGCTTCATTCTAAGCATCCTAATGATGAGTCAATCATTCAATCAGTGATGGAAATGACGGGAGTGACGAAACTTCAATCTAAATTGCTCCACGAGTTATCAGGTGGGGAAAGACAGCGTGTGTTTCTAGCCCAAGCGCTCGCACAGGAACCGGAAATTTTACTATTGGATGAGCCGACGAATCATCTCGATCTCTCCTTTCAAAAAGCTCTTTTAGATCAATTGAAAAAATGGACGAAAGAGCAGGGGATGACCGTCATTTCCATTTTTCATGATGTAAATCTTGCGGGTCTTTATTGTGATCGGCTTTTGTTATTAAACGGTGGAGAGATCGATCTGCTTGGTCCGCCGCAACAAATTTTACTACAAGAAAAATCCGCGAAATATATGGAACTGAGGTTGTGAGTCAGCCACATCCATCTGTCCCAAAGCCGCAAATGCTCCTATTGCCTGAAACAATGCAATCTGAAGCGGGTGTAAGTGTGCATGAACGCTTTTTATTAAAAAGAGAGCGGAATGGAATATCATTCACCAGTCCCGTTACGAACAATTGCCACCGGTGTTGCTTTCGGCGGGGAATCGGCTGGCATCAGTCCTTTATTCGCTCACAGGGAAAAGTGGAGGAGAAAACAAATAGTATTTTTTCTGCTCATGCATCCCCGAAAGAGGATGTGATGACAAAGCTGATTACGGAAAATGAGTTTTCTGCCTTCCTTGTTAAGTCGGATGATGCAATATGGATCTTTATCGAAGCGGTCTTGTCTGATGAAAAATTGATCGCAATCATCGCTAACATTGCAGCTACAATCACTCAGGCGGGAACTAGTATCGTTATTGGTGCAACACAGACAGGAAATATATTACAAACAAAAAAATAACAGAAAAAATCAAGGCATGGATCACAACGATTTAATTGGTCCATGCCTGCTATCTGTTATGAAGAACGTTCATGTCCCGTTCCGGGCGCATTTTCTTTTCTTGGTCAATGAACAGAGGTTCATTGCCCGTCCTCGCTGTTTTTCTCTCTCAAGGTCAATGAATGATGTTTTCATTGCCCATCCCTATCGTTTTTCCTTCTTTTTGGTCAATGAATGTACTTTACCCTGCTCTTAACGAGGCCCGAACAGAAATCCTATCTTGACTGAATGCTCATTCATTATATAATAATAGTAACAATATTAAGAAAATATAGAAAGGAGTGCTATCAGTGGATACATTGTTATGGGTGAACTGGATCGCTTTCATTGTTGTAACCGCTTACGCCATTTCTTTGTTTATCTATGTCGTGAAGACGCGCATTGCATTCATTAAACTAGGTAAAAAGCAGAATTCGATCATAACGTAATATTGCGTCTTAAAAAATTTGGATCAACGTGTTTGGGCAAAAGAAGCTTTTGAAAGATAAAAAAGTGGGGCCATTCACGTTGTCTTTTTTATGGATTTATTCTCGTACAGTTCGGTGCGATTGACTACATTTGGAAAGGACTTGTGCCTGGATCACATCTTCCGCTTGGTCCACTCTATCCAGGTTTTAAATTTTTCCAAGAGATCGTCACGCTTGCGATTTTAATTGCGGTCGTTTGGGCATTTTATCGCCGCTATATTGAGAAACTTGTTAGACTGAAGCGTGGATTTTATGCAGGTCTCGTCCTTTTGTTCATCGGTGGCTTAATGCTGACAGTGTTGCTCGGAAATGGCATGGCAATCATATGGCATGGAAATGAATTCGCTTGGTCTGAACCAATTGCTTCTGGGATTGCGGTGTCTTTCGGCTGGATGAGTTCCACTGTTGCTGCGGTTGTTTTTATTTTGCATGGTGGATTCATTTATTGTTATTGCTCTCTTTCCTCGTCTACGTCCCGCAATCAAAGCACGCTCATTTAATCGCTGGCCCGGCGAATGTCTACCTGGAGCCATTGGATGGCGGAAAAAGCTTACGCCGATCGATTTTGAGGATGAAACGAAAGAAACATTTGGGGTTGGAAAAATTGATGAATTTACCGATGTTCAGCTCGTTGATTTATACGCATGTGTAGAGTGTGGGCGCTGTACAAATATGTGTCCCGCTACTAGTACCGGTAAAATGCTGTCTCCGATGGATATTATGATCAAACTACGCGATCATCTGACGAATTACGGTGCGGCTGTTACACATAAACAGCCATGGGTGCCGACATATGCGTTTTCGGGTACGATCGGAAATCAGCTTGCAAAGGCAGCTAGCAGTCAAGGAACGATCGAGGCCGCTTCCACTGTCGAATACGCCCCAAGTATGATCGGGGATATTATTACGGAGGAAGAGTTATGGGCATGTACGACATGTCGCAATTGTGAAGATCAATGCCCTGTGATGAATAAGCATGTGAGCCATATTATCGATATGCGCCGTTATCTCGTTTTAACAGAAGGAAAAATGAATCCTGATGCACAACGAGCGATGCAAAACATTGAGCGCCAAGGAAATCCTTGGGGATTAAACCGCAAAGAAAAGAAAATTGGCGCGATGCCCGTGAAGATGTGCATGTGCCAACGGTGAAGGAATTGAAAAAGCAGGTGAAGACTTCGAGTATTTGTTCTGGATTGGCTCGATGGGGGCATTTGATAATCGCAGCCAAAAAATCGCTCTTTCTTTTGCGAAGCTGTTGAATGAAGCGGGGTTACGTTTGCCATTCTCGGTAACAAAGAGAAAAACTCAGGAGATACACCAAGAAGATTAGGAAATGAATTTTTATTTCAAGAGCTGGCAAGCGCTAATATTGCTGAGTTCGAGAAAAATAACGTAGAAAAATTGTGACGATCGATCCACATGCATACAATATTTTCAAAAATGAGTATCGTGATTTCGGATTAAAAGCAGAAGTGTATCATCATACAGAAGTGCTTTACGAGCTAGTAAAAGCGGGACGTTTACAGCCGCAATTCGCCGTGGAGGAAACGATCACTTTTCATGATTCATGCTATTTAGGGCGCTATAACGACGTGTACGATCCACCACGTGATCTATTGAAAAAGATTCCTGGTGTGAAGCTTGTCGAGATGGAGCGCAACCGTGAAAACGGAATGTGCTGTGGGGCTGGCGGAGGAATGATGTGGATGGAAGAGGATACAGGTCAGCGCGTGAATGTTGTTAGAACGGAACAGGCATTAGCGGTTGATCCAACGGTCATCAGCTCAGGCTGTCCATATTGTTTAACGATGCTATCAGACGGAACGAAAGCAAAAGAAGTAGAGGATCAGGTGAAAACATATGATATCGCTGAGTTGTTAGAAAGATCGATCGTAGCAAGTACAGCTTAAATGAGGAGGGATGGGTGATGACGCGAACGGTGATTTTGTCAGGGGCTCGGACACCTTTTGGCAGAATTGGAGGCTTATTGAGTTCGTTAACTGCAGCCAAGCTCGGAGGAATCGCGGTAAATGAAGCGTTACACCGAGCCGATCTGATCCGCAAGCAGTTCAGGAAGTGATTCTCGGCACCGTTTTGCAAGCTGGTCAAGGTCAACTGCCATCACGGCAAGCCGCACGTGAGGCAGGGCTGCCTTGGAATGTAAAAACAGAAACGATTAATAAAGTGTGTGCTTCGGGAATGCGGGCGATCACGTTGGCAGATCAAATTATCCGAGCCGGTGACGAAGAGTTGATCGTTGCGGGTGGGATGGAGTCGATGTCCAATGCTCCTTATGCACTGGCCAAAGCGCGTTGGGGCTATAAAATGGGCGATGCAGCGTTGGTCGATTTACTCACATATGACGGCTTAACCTGTTCGTTTACTGGAGTTCATATGGGAACGTTCGGAAATGCAACGGCGAAAGAATACAAGATTACGAGAGAAGCACAAGACGAGTGGGCATTGCGAAGCCACGAACGGGCAATCAAGGCGATCGAAGCGGGATATTTTGCAGAGGAAATCATCCAAGTGGAAATCCCTCAGCGCAAAGGGGGCCACTCATTATTGACAAAGACGAAGCACCACGGTCAGATACGACGATTGAAAAATTATCAAAACTTAAACCAGTGTTTGATCAAGATGGAACGATTACAGCTGGTAATGCTCCGGGAGTGAATGACGGCGCAGCCGCACTCGTATTAATGAGCGAAGAACGTGCTATAAAGAGGGCAGACGACCGCTTGCCTACATGTTAGGTCACGCCGAAATCGCTATGGAGGCGAAAGATTTTCCAAAACACCGGGCTTGGTCATCGAACAGTTATTAAATAAAACAGGAAAAACAATCGATGAGATTGATCTTTTGAAATCAACGAAGCTTTTGCGGCAGTTGCACTTACAAGTAGTAAAATCGCCAAGCTTGATCTAGAAAAGGTGAATGTAAATGGCGGGGCGGTTGCATTAGGACACCCGATTGGTGCGAGTGGGGCGCGAATCATATTGACGCTTGCGTATGAATTGAAAAGGCGCGGCGGCGGACTTGGCATCGCGTCAATTTGTTCCGGAGGCGGTCAAGGCGATGCGGTATTAATCGAAGTACCGAAGGAGGCTTAACATGAACATTAAATCGGTCATGGTGATTGGGGCGGGGCAAATGGGATCTGGCATTGCCCAAGTATGTGCCCTCGCTGGGTATGATGTCTATTTACAAGATTTACATGAGGAGATCGTGAACAATGGCATCGCGCTCATTAAAAGAATTTGAACCGTCAAGTTGAAAAAGCAAGATTGACAGAATTAGAGAAAACGGCGGCATTAGAAAATATCATCGCTTCAACAAAAATAAACGATGCCGAAAAAGTAGACATCGTCATTGAAGCAGCGACGGAAAATATGGAAATAAAAACGAAGATTTTTGCTGAGCTTGATCAATTTGCGCCTGCACATGCTATTTTGGCGTCGAATACGTCATCTCTACCAATTACAGAAATTGCGGCGGCGACAAAGCGACCAGAGCAAGTCATTGGTATGCATTTTATGAATCCTGTTCCGGTGATGAAGCTTGTCGAGATCATTCGTGGGTTGGCGACGACAGATGAAGTGTACAAAGCAGTCGAACAACTGGCAAAAACATTAAATAAAATTCCGGTTGAAGTAAATGATTTTCCGGGCTTCGTCTCCAACCGCATACTCATGCCAATGATCAATGAAGCAGTATACACGTTGTACGAGGGGTGGCGACGAAGGAAGCGATAGATGAAGTGATGAAGCTTGGGATGAATCATCCGATGGGACCATTGACGCTTGCAGATTTTATCGGGCTCGATACGTGTTTATACATTATGGAAACATTACATGACGGCTTTGGTGATGATAAATATCGTCCGTGCCCGCTCTTAAGAAAATATGTGAAAGCTGGTTGGATTGGTAGAAAGGTCGGTCGTGGATTTTACACGTATGAGTAAATTGGAGGCGAATGACGATGCATCTACAATTTACGGAAGAACAATTAATGATGAGAAAAATGGTTCGTAACTTTGCCAAAGCAGAAATTGAGCCATTCATTGAAAAAATGGAGGCAGGTACATTTCCGCGCCCTATTTTAACAAAAATGGGCGAGCTCGGTTTAATGGGTATTCCAATTGAGGAGCAATACGGTGGAGCAAATATGGACTTTGTCTCCTATATTATTGCGATTCATGAATTATCAAAAGTGAGTGCAACGGTTGGTGTTATCCTATCTGTGCACACATCGGTTGGAACGTATCCAATCGTTTCCTTTGGAACAGAAGAACAAAAGCAGCGATATGTGCCAAAGCTTGCGAGTGGAGAATATTTAGGTGCATTTAGCTTAACAGAGCCGAGTGCGGGTTCAGATGCTGCGAGTATCCAAACGAAGGCTGTTCGTACAGGCGATCATTATATTTTAAATGGAACGAAATTGTTTGTGACGAATGGGGAGAAGCCGATATTTATATTACGTTTGCGAGAACCGACCAAGGCATTTCTGCTTTTATCGTTGAAAAAGGTACAGAGGGTCTAGTGATTGGCAAGGACGAAGCGAAAATGGGATTACACGGATCAAGAACGGTTCAGCTAACATTTGAAAATATGAAAGTACCTGCAGAAAACTTGCTTGGTAGAGAAGGGGATGGCTTTCGTGTTGCATTAGCTAATTTAAACACCGGCAGAATTGGCATAGCAGCCCAAGCATTAGGCATTGCCGAAGCGGCTTTTGAGGCAGCGGTCACCTATGCCCAAGAACGAAAACAATTTGGCAAACCGATTGCCGAGCAACAAGGAATCGCTTTTAAACTTGCTGATATGGCGACAGCGGTTGAATCCGCCCGCCTTCTCGTCTACCGGGCAGCTGATTTATGTGAACGTGGCCTGCGCTGCGGGAAGGAAGTGTCAATGGCAAAACTATTTGCGACAAAAACGGCTGTTGATGTAACAACCGAAGCGATTCAAGTATTTGGCGGGTATGGATATACGAAAGATTATCCAGTTGAGCGTTATTTCCGTGATGCGAAAGTGACGGAAATATATGAAGGGACGAGTGAAATTCAGCGAATCGTTATTGGCAGACAGCTTTGATTATGACGAAAGGAGGCGGAAAAATTGAACTTTCAATTAAGCGAAGAACATGAAATGATTCGCAAGCTAGTCCGTGATTTCGCGAAAAAGAAGTTGAGCCAAGTGCAGCGGAACGTGACGAGGAAGAGCGTTTTGATCGCGATATTTTTACAAAAATGGCTGAAATCGGGCTAACGGGCATTCCGTGGCCAGAAAAATATGGAGGGATTGGCAGCGATTATTTAGCTTATTGCATCGCTGTTGAAGAATTATCTCGTGTTTGTGCTTCAACAGGAGTGACGCTTTCAGCCCATACATCGCTCGCTTGCTGGCCATTATTCACATTTGGAACCGAAGAACAAAAACAAACCTATTTAAAGCCGCTTGCAACAGGGAGAAAATCGGTGCATACGGTTTGACGGAGCCAGCTTCCGGTTCGGATGCCGGCGCAATGAAAACAACCGCTCGTCTTGATGGAGATCATTATGTCCTGGACGGATCGAAGATTTTCACAACAAACGGGGATTGCTGATACCTACATCGTATTCGCTTTAACGGATCCAAACGATAAACGAAGTTCAACAGCTTTTATTATTGAAAGGGATTTCCCAGGCTTTTCAATTGGAAAAAGAGAAGAAACTCGGTATTCGCTCATCGCCAACAACAGAAATTATGTTTGAAGATTGTAAAGTGCCTGTCGCCAATGTTCTCGGTCAAGTGGGTCAAGGATTTAAAATTGCAATGATGACGCTTGATGGCGGCAGGAATGGAATTGCCGCCCAAGCGGTTGGCATTGCCCAAGGAGCTTTAGATGCAGCGATTGCGTACGCAAAGAAAGAAAGCAATTTGGCAGACCGATCGCTGACAATCAAGGGGTTTCTTTTAAACTTGCTGATATGGCAACGAGTATTGAAGCATCGCGCTTGCTAACCTATCAAGCTGCTTGGCTGGAGTTTGAAGGGCTCCCATACGGAAAAGCATCCGCGATGTCGAAGCTTATGGCAGGTGATACGGCGATGAAAGTAACCACCGATGCCGTCCAAGTTTTTGGTGGATATGGATATACAAAGGATTACCCCGTTGAACGAATGATGCGCGATGCGAAAATTACGCAAATATATGAAGGAACACAAGAAATTCAACGTCTTGTCATTTCTCGAATATTGCTGAAATAACGATAGAAGTAGGTGAAGATAGGTGGGGCAAAAGCGGGAAATTTACGCATCTGTCAAAGATGAGGCACTTGTAAAAAGCGGCGTAGCCAAATGATTCGCGGAGCGGTCCTACTCTTTAAAGAGAAGGGATTCTATCGAACAACAACGCGGAAATCGCAGAAGCGTCAGGCTTTAGCATCGGAACATTGTATGAATATATTCGCACGAAGGAAGATGTGCTCTATCTCGTTTGCGATAGCATTTATGATGAAGTTAGCACGAGATTAAGCAGCATTGATCAGGAACAAGGTACGCTTACAAGTTTAAAGCTTGGCATTCGTCATTATTTTAAAGTGATCGACGATATGCAAGATGAAGTGCTTGTCATGTACCAGGAAGCGAAGGCATTGTCACAAGAGGCACTCCCTATGTATTACAGAAAGAAATGGAAATGGTATCCATGTTCGAACGGCTCATCGAGCGCTGTGTTGAAAATGGCGAACTGACAATTGGCAAGGCGTATCAACATTTACTTGCTCATAATATTTTTGTCCAAGGACAAATGTGGGGCTTTCGACGCTGGGCATTAAAAAGAATGTATTCACTTGAGGAGTATATTGAATTACAGACAGAGTTACTTATTTCTGGAGTCAATTTAGAGCAAGTGTGAAAGGAGACGAAAGATGATGAGCGCTGGACACGTGTATAAGCTGAAAAATCATGTCAGATTCGTAACGGCTTCAAGTTTGTTTGATGGACATGATGCATCGATTAATATTATGCGGAGAATTTTACAGTCAAGCGGTGCGGAAGTCATTCATCTCGGTCACAATCGTTCTGTTGAGGAAGTCGTCAATGCGGCGATCCAAGAAGATGTGCAAGGATCGCCATCTCCTCCTATCAAGGTGGGCATGTGGAATACTTTAAATATATGTATGATTTGCTTGCGCAACGAGGGGCTTCCCATATTCGCATTTACGGGGGCGGAGGCGGGGTCATTATCCCACGCGAGAGAAAAAGTTGCATGAATACGGGATCGCGAGGATTTTTCTCCTAATGATGGGCGCACCTATGGATTACAAGGGATGATCAACCTGATGCTTGAGGAATGTGATTTTCCGCCTTTGCCCTTAACGAATGAAGTAGAGCGTTTGGCAATCGGGGATCAGCAAGCGATTGCCAGATTAATTACTGCCGCCGAACAAAAGATGAAACGGATTTATTTATGCGCATAAAAGAACGAGAAGCTGACGTGCCAGTATTGGGAATGACTGGGACGGGCGGTGCGGGAAAAAGTTCATTAACAGATGAGCTCATTCGCCGTTTTTAAACGAAATTCCAGACAAGAAGCTTGCCATTTTATCGGTTGACCCGACGAAACAAAAAACAGGTGGTGCTTTATTAGGCGATCGAATTCGGATGAATGCAATTTTCTCACCGCGTGTTTATATGCGAAGTTTGGCAACAAGACGCTCAGGAAGCGAATTATCACTTGCGATTCGCGATGCGATTTCGATCGTGAAAGCGGCTGGATTTGACCTTGTCATTGTTGAGACGAGCGGCATCGGTCAAGGCGATGCGGAAATTACGGAGATTAGTGATGTGTCGATGTATGTGATGACGAGCGAATTTGGTGCACCTTCACAGTTGGAAAAATCGATATGATCGATTATGCCGACTTCATCGTCATTAACAAATATGAACGCAAAGGTTCGGAAGACGCACGAAATCAAGTTCGTAAACAATATCAGCGCAGCCATTTGCTTTTGATGTTCCGCTCGAACAAATGCCTGTGTACGGGACGATTGCCAGTCAATTTAATGATCCGGGCACGAATGCATTATTCGCTGCTCTCGTGGAAAAATTAAATCGCAATTGGTACACTTCTTTATCAAAAGACGAAATCGTGGAAAAGCGCAACGTCATTATTCCAAACAGCAGGCAACATTATTTGCGAGAAATTGCCGAAACCGTACGAAACTATCACAAGCATACAAAAGCTGAGGTGAAGCTCGCGCGTAAAATGTTTCAATTAGAAGGCGCACTTTCGGCAGCAGAAGAAGCGAATAATGATGAGGATGTAATCGTAGCATTGAGGCAATTACATGATGATATCACAAAACAATTAACATTTGCATCTAGACAAATACTTGAGAACTGGGAAAAAACGAAAGAAGCATACAAACAAGAGCATTTCATTACAAAGATTCGTGGTCGACAAATCTCGACGGAATTGACGACAAAAAGCTTATCTGGTTTGGCGATTCCGAAAGTAGCTTTACCAAAATATGAAGATTACGGTGAAATTCTTAGTTGGGTGTATAAAGAAAATGTGCCGGGAGCTTTTCCATATACTGCCGGTGTTTTCCCGTTTAAACGAAAAGGGAAGACCCGAAGCGGCAATTTGCTGGGGAAGGGACACCAGAACGAACGAACCGCCGTTTTCATTATTTATCAAAGGATGATGAGGCGAAACGATTAAGTACTGCTTTTGATTCGGTCACTCTTTATGGGGAAAATCCGGATGAGCGTCCTGATATTTATGGAAAGATCGGTGAGAGTGGTGTGAGTGTTTGTACGCTTGATGACATGAAAAAGCTCTATGCAGGATTTAATTTATGTGCTCCATCCACGTCCGTATCGATGACGATTAACGGTCCAGCCCCAATTATTTTGGCAATGTTTATGAACACGGCGATTACCCAACAAGTAGACACCAAAGAGGAACAACTAGGTCGAAAATTAACAGAACAAGAAGTAGAAGAAGTGAAAACATACACATTGAAAACGGTGCGCGGCACGGTTCAGGCCGATATATTAAAAGAAGATCAAGGGCAAAATACGTGCATTTTTCAACGGAATTTGCGCTGCGGATGATGGGAGATATTCAACAATATTTTATTGACTATCAAGTACGCAATTATTATTCCGTTTCGATTTCCGGGTATCATATTGCTGAAGCAGGGGCAAATCCGCTCTCTCAGCTCGCATTCACACTTGCTAATGGTTTTACGTATGTCGAGTATTATTTAAGCAGGGGAATGGATATTAATGACTTTGCTCGAATTTATCCTTCTTTTTCTCCAATGGGCTTGATCCAGAGTATACGGTCATCGGTCGAGTGGCGCGAAGAATTTGGGCGACGGTTATGCGCGATAAATATGGAGCGAATGAACGAAGTCAAAAGTTGAAATATCATATCCAAACATCAGGGCGCTCCCTTCATGCACAAGAAATTGATTTTAATGATATACGAACGACGCTGCAAGCGTTAATGGCGTTGCAAGATCATTGCAACTCGCTCCATACGAATGCATACGATGAGGCAATTACAACACCGACAGAAGAATCGGTTCGTCGCGCAATGGCAATTCAAATGATCATAACAAAGGAGCATGGTCTTTCTAAAAATGAAAACCCATTACAAGGTTCATTTATTATTGAAGAACTAACAGACCTTGTCGAAGAGGCGGTTTTGCAAGAATTTGAACGCTTAAATGACCGCGGCGGTGTGCTAGGAGCGATGGAATCGCAATACCAGCGCGGGAAAATTCAAGAAGAATCGATGTATTATGAAATGCTTAAGCATTCAGGGCAATTGCCAATTATTGGGGTAAATACGTACGTAAATCCGAATCCTCCTACGGAAGATGAAATCGATAGTATGGAATTAGCTCGGGCATCAAGGGAGGAAAAGGACCTACAAATTCAACATTTACGGGAGTTTCAACATCGCCATAAAGATGTAGCAGCGAAAGGATTGCGTAAATTGAAAGAAACGGCAATCAATGGCGGCAATATTTTTGCGGAATTAATGGAAACGACAAAAGTAGCAAGCCTTGGGAAATTACCGAGGCGCTTTACGAAGTGGGTGGACAGTATCGAAGAAATATGTAATCAAACGGTAATAGGGGTATTTAATATGTATATGGTATTATAAATGTATAGACTACTGAGAATGGCTTAATGAATAGGATGTGAACAGATGAGAGTCGTGCTAATGATTTTGGTAAGCTGTATCGTTGCAGTGATCTTTTTTCTTATATCGGATTCAGCTTGGAGCAATCCCTTTTTGCTTGGCTCGATGTTCCTTTTCTATGTAAGTTATCGTTTTATTTTACGCTCATCAATCAAACAAGAATGTGAATCAGAAGATATTGAAGAACCGTCTTCTATTACAATCAAAGCGCAAGAAAAACCATGAGTTCCCGCATGTCTGCTTGCGGGAATTTTTTATTTGCGAATTAGTATAATAATTTTTCACTTTTATTTTTAAAAAATGATTGACACACATCGAATATTTATTATAATTGAAATTGATAATCGTTTTCAATTATAATAAAACTTACATAAATAGGAGTGGGAAAAGTGAAGAGGTTACTTACAATTATGGTGTGTGTGTTTGCCATTACGCTTTCTGCATGTGGCAATCAATCTCCAAAAGAATCATCAGAATCACCAGAGCAAACTTCAGAAAGCAAAGAGGTGAATCTTTATACAAGCCGTCACTACGATGTTGATAATGATCTTTATGCGAAGTTTGAAAGTGAAACAGGCATTAAAGTGAATATCATTAAAGGGAAGCAGACGAATTGCTAGAGCGAATTAAACGTGAAGGCGATGTAACGAAGGCTGACCTATTTTTAACGGCTGATGCAGGAAGATTATTCCGTGCCAAAGAAGCGGGAGTGTTACAAGCGGTGTCGAGTGATATACTGGACAAACAAATTCCGAAAAATATCAAGATAAAGACCAAATGTGGTACGGATTAACGAAAAGAGCGCGTGTACTCATTTATGATAAAAATAAAGTGAAACCAGAAGATTTATCAACGTACGAAGCATTAGTGGAACCTAAATGGAAAGGGCGCATACTAGTACGTTCTTCTGAAAATGTGTATAATCAATCCTTGTTAGCATCTTTCATCGAAATTGATGGAGAAGATAAAGCGAAACAATGGGCAGCAGGCATTGTCGACAATATGGCAAGAAATCCTGAAGGTGGGGATCGTGACCAGGCCAAAGCGATTGCAGCAGGAATTGGTGATGTAGCAATTATGAACACGTATTATTTTGGTCAAATGCTTCATTCCGAGGATCCTGAAGAAGTAAAAGTGGCAGAAGCACTAGGTGTTTTCTTCCCGAATCAGGAGACAACAGGTACACATGTTAATGTGAGTGGTGCTGGTGTTGTAAAAGCATCGAAAAATAAAGAAAATGCAATTAAATTACTTGAGTTTTTATCAGCAAAAGAAGCGCAAAAAACATTTGCTGAAGCGAATTATGAATATCCAGTCAATGAAGAAGTGCAGCCTTCAGAATTATTGCAATCATGGGGAGAGTTTAAGGAACAAAATATTCAACTTTCTTCTCTTGGTGACAACAATGCGAAAGCCATCATGATCTTCAATGAGGTTGGCTGGAAATAATAAAAGAGCATGCGATAGAACAACGCTGTTTTGAGTCGCATCGTGCAATCCTGTACAGACCTACAAAATGAATGATAACCCTTGTCACCATTATGTGACAAGGGGTTTCTGGGGATTAACGGAGAGTGGAATGAAATGCGTAAGTTATTGGTGAATGTAAACGGGTGGACTATATCAGCAACCGTCATTATTATTTTGTTATTCTTGCCTAATATCGCACTCGTTTCGGGTTTGTTTTCACCGTCAAACGAAAATTGGGAACATATTAAACAATTTGTTCTATATAAATATCTTCAAACATCGCTAATTCTTGTAAGCGCAACAGTGATCCTAACGGTTGTGATTGGGCTTAGCCTGGCATGGTTAATTGCGCAGTATCAGTTTCCGCTCCGGAACTTTTTCAAGTGGGCGCTTATTTTACCACTTTCGATCCCACCTTTTATCGGAGCGTATACGTATCATGGGATTGTGAATTATACAGGGGTTATTCAAAAGACATTGAGAAATCACTTTGACCTCATTGTAAACCCGGCTTATTTCGATATTATGAATATACCTGGCGCGATTTTTATTTATACGCTCTTTCTGTATCCTTATGTATACACAATTACGCAAGTCTTTTTATCAAAGCAATCCGCTTCACTGATCGAAAGTGCGCGAGTATTAGGGAGAGGTCCATGGCAAATATTTTTTAAAGTTGTGTTGCCGATATCTAGAATTTCTATTATTGGCGGTGCAAGTTTAGTAGTTTTAGAAGTTCTGAATGATTACGGTGTCGTCAAATATTACGGAATTCAAACATTTAGTACAGCCATTTTCCAAACGTGGTTTGGTTTTGGTGATATCGAATCATCGATTAAGCTTGCAGCGTCATTAATGTTGCTTGTTATCTTTATATTAATGATTGAAAAATGGCTGAGGGAAATAAACAATATAGCTTTGCAACGACAAAAATAAGACCTTTGCCGTTAGTTCAATTAAAGGGGCTAAAGCAGCGTGGGCAACCATATATGCTATCGTCATATTCAGTCTTGGCTTTATGATCCCAGTCATTCAATTAATCGATTGGTTCGTATTAACGTGGGGAAAATCCCTGCTAATGATTTTCTTCTATATGTGAAAAACTCCGTAATGGTCGCGGGGATTAGTTCGGCGCTAATCATTATTTTCGCCCTTATCGTTGGGAATTTCGGTCGTCTCGTACATGGGAAGGTGGCAAAGGTATTGCCGAAGCTAACGATACTCGGTTATTCCATTCCGGGAGCAGTTATTGCTGTCGCTGTAGTCACTGCCTTTATTGCACTTGATACGTTTCTTGCTCCTCTTTATCAGCTAATGGGGTATGGAACAACGTTGCTGTTAAGTGTTAGTCTCATCATGTTGATTTCGGCGTACATCATTCGCTTCTTTGCGATTGGCTATCATTCAATTGAAGCGGGTACGATAAGATCGGAATAAATTTCGAGATGCTTCACGCCTCTTAGGGATGGGGTTAACGAAAACATTTATAAAAGTGGATCTTCCGATGATGAAAGGTGCGATTATTAGTGGTTTTATCCTCGTTTTTATCGATATTTTAAAGGAAATCCCATTGACATTAATTCTTCGTCCGTTTAACTTTGATACATTATCGACAAAAGCATTTCAATATGCGAGTGATGAGAAAATAATGGAAGCCTCACATGCTTCGTTATTTATCATTACCCTTAGCGCTTTAGCTATTTTTGTTTTTCATAAGCTACTCGAAAAGGAGTCTAAATAAATGTTTATTACATTAGAAAATGTTTGTTTCGCTTATCCCCATGTAAAAGAAAAGGCACTGGACTGTTTTTCGATGACCGTTGATAAAGGGAAGTCGTCTCAATATTAGGCCCTAGTGGAAGTGGAAAAAGCACAGTATTACGATTGTTAGCCGGTTTGGAAGTTCCTATCCACGGTACATTTACGATACAAAATAAAGTGATTTTTGACGATAAAACATTCACACAACCAGAAAAACGAGGCATTGGCATGGTGTTTCAAGATTATGCACTATTTCCGCACATGACTGTTGCAGAAAATGTTTTATTCGGTTTGTTTAACTTTAATAGAACGGAGAAAAGAAAAAGACTCAAAGAAGTATTGGAATTAGTTGAGTTATCCGAATTCGAAAAGAGATATCCTCATCAATTAAGTGGTGGTCAGCAGCAGCGTGTCGCGATCGCACGAGCGATTGCCCCAAACCCGAGTCTTATTTTGCTTGACGAACCGTTCAGTAATTTGGATGCACAATTGCAATTAAAAATTAGAAAGGACTTGCGTTCCATTTTAAAAAGCGCGCAAATTACTTCTATTTTTGTAACTCATGATGAAAATGATGCACTTGCCATTGCGGATCAGATTATCAAAATTGAAAAAGGTAAGATTAAACATGTTGGTAGACCATGTGATTTATTAGAGCCCAACCATACCGGCACAATGAAGTAATAACATCAAAGCAAAATGAGCAAGTGCTTGTCGGGGTTTGAGATGAGTGGATATGAAAGGCTAGTCATATTTAGATGGCTAGCTTTTTTTGCTGAATTTTCTTCAAAATTTGATGTTTGGATAATATAAAATAAATAATAACGAAAAACAGTAGCATAAATGAAAACAATTTGTTTATAATGTTGAAGACAGAATGAGGTTAAGCAAGTTTGATTGCCTTTTTATTCATAGTAGGTGCAAAAAGGATGATAGAAAGGACCTGAAACTAACGGAGACATTCAATCAGTTATTTTTACAGGACTTATTGAACATCCTCTTACTTAAAATAGAAGAAATGAAGGGACGTGCGATTGTTGAGTTTACTTGAACTATCGTTGGAGGAACGCCGGAAATGTCATTTATTGAAATCGCCGAGCATATTTTTATGAAAGAAGAGAAGCGGTTTTATTTGAAGATTTAGTGAAGGAAATTGCAAGCATTTTGAATTAAGTGAAGCGGAACTTCGCCCGCGTATGCTTCAATTTTATACGGACTTGAATGTAGAAGGACGTTTTATCACACTAGGTGAAAATCGTTGGGGACTCCGTGAATGGTATTTATTTGACCAAGTAGATGAAGAAATTATTGCTCCTGTAAAACCGAAGAAGAAAAAGAAGAAAAAAGTGGTTGATCTTGATGATGTTTTAGAGGAAGAGCTTGAAGATGAAGATCTTGATTTTGAAGAGGGCGATGATATTGAAGAGGAAGATGATGAAGATCTTGATGAAAGTTTAGAAGTTCTAATTGAGGAAGAAGAGGAAGAGTACGAAGAAGAAGATCTCCTTGATGGTGAGTTTGATCTCGATGAAGACGATGAATTAGAGATTGACGAGGAAGAGGAAGAAGAGGAAGAAGAAGAGGAATAATTTCTTGACTTTCATTCCGTGAATATGTAATATTTTATTTGGGCTCCTCGTAATGAGGACAAAAATAATAGGTACGCTCCCATACGTTTGTGCGGGAGCTTTTTTATTTTAATAAATAGATTATTTGCTCTTGAAATGTGAAAACATATGAATGTCGAGAAGGAGGAAGAAATTGTGTCAAAATATATATTCGTAACGGGTGGGGTTGTTTCATCACTAGGAAAGGAATTACCGCGGCATCGCTCGGCCGTTTGTTAAAAAATCGTGGGTTGAGTGTAACGATTCAAAAATTCGATCCATACATTAATGTCGATCCAGGAACGATGAGCCCTTACCAACATGGTGAAGTATTCGTAACAGAAGATGGTGCGGAAACGGATCTTGATCTTGGGCATTATGAGCGTTTTATTGACATTAACTTAAATAAGTATAGCAATATAACGACAGGAAAAGTGTACTCGGAAGTGTTAAAAAGGAACGCCGTGGCGATTATAATGGTGCAACGGTGCAAGTCATTCCTCATATTACAAATGAAATTAAAGATCGAATTTATCGAGCTGCAGAAAAACAGAGGCAGATGTTGTTATTACAGAAATTGGTGGAACGGTTGGCGATATTGAATCACTTCCATTCCTTGAAGCCATTCGCCAAATGAAAAATGATGTTGGTCGTGACAATGTGATGTATATTCATTGTACACTCGTTCCTTATTTAAATGCAGCGGGAGAGATGAAAACAAAGCCGACCCAGCATAGCGTGAAGGAACTTCGCAGTCTTGGAATCCAACCGAATGTGATCGTCGTTCGTACAGAAAAGCCTATTTCTCAAGATATGAAAGATAAAATTGCTTTATTTTGTGATATCGATAAAGACGCAGTTATTGAGGCGCGTGATGCGAACACATTGTATTCCATTCCACTTTCTCTACAAGAACAAAAGCTTGATTCGATCGTATGCAATCATTTAAAAATAGTGTGCGGTGAAGCGGATATGACGGAATGGAAGCAGCTAGTGGAAAAGGTGCTTGGGCTTTCAAAACAGTAAAAATTGCCCTCGTTGGGAAATACGTTGAACTTCAAGATGCGTATATTTCAGTTGTTGAAGCATTAAGACATGCGGGTTATTCATTTGATGCAGATATTGAAGTTAAATGGGTAAATGCGGAAGAAATTTCTGATGAAAATGCGGCGGATTTACTTGCTCATGTAGATGGAATCCTTGTTCCAGGTGGATTTGGTGATCGTGGAGTTGAAGGGAAAATCGCGGCGATTCGTTATGCGCGCGAGCAACAGATTCCATTCTTTGGTATTTGCCTAGGCATGCAGCTTGCTTCAGTTGAATTTGCTCGCAATGTTGTAGGATTAAACAATGCTCATTCTGCTGAACTTGACTCATCGACGGAATTCCCAATTATCGACTTGTTACCAGATCAAGAAGACGTAGAAGACCTCGGCGGAACACTTCGACTCGGTTTATACCCATGTAAGTTACAACCAGGTACAAAAGCGCATCAATTGTATAATGAGGATGCAGTTCAAGAGCGTCACCGTCACCGCTATGAATTTAATAATGCTTATCGTGAACAATTGGAAGAGGCTGGACTTATCTTTTCTGGAACAAGCCCAGACGGACGACTTGTTGAAGTGATTGAGCTTGCCGATCATCCTTGGTTTATCGCTTGTCAGTACCATCCCGAATTTACTTCTAGACCGACACGTCCACAACCATTGTTTTATGGCTTTGTAGAGGCGGCATTAAAACATAAACAATAAAAGCAATGGGTGATGAAAAATAATCCGTTTTTCATCACCCATTTTTCATTCGTATTCAGCTAACATTTCTTCGATCATAAATTTCAATCCAAAATAAATATACAATGCTGCGATGGATGAAGGGAAACCGACTCGTGTCCCGTCTTCAGTAGGCAGAAGTGGTCGGGTTACATTCGTATCGATGAAAACATCAGCTAATTGTTCAAGATTAAGCTGATTGCTTTCAGATCTTTCCCAGCAACCGCTACGAAAGGCACTCCTTCAGCTTGGAGCTTTTCTCCAAGTTCAACAGCTTCTTCATCGTCCGCAAATCTCGTAATAATAATGACGCGATCCGCTGTCGAAAGGAAAGTCGAGGATTCAAGTATTCGGGCATTTTTAAAGGTTCTGCGCCTTCCAATGCTTCCTTTAAGACCGCACTCATTTCTTTGAATCCTTTTATATAAATGAGTCCTTCGCCAATCGGTGCTTGTGCGAGTAATCTAGCACCATCTTCAAACTGAAACGACTCTTTTCTAAAATTCGTTGAAACAACCCTGTAAGCTGGGTTGAAAACATTTTGAGCATATTTTTCTCTCCTTTTCGTATCAATACTCCTATTATACGCCTATGTGAAAAAATCGTATAAATTTTAGAGGGAAACGTCGAGCTAATGTTGAAGTTAGTTATATGACAAGACAATTAGAATGGATCTTTTCATTCAAGGAGATTTTATTTAGAGAATAATAGAAGGGGAATCAACATGTCCGAGAAAATTTTGATCGTCGATGACCAGTTTGGGATTCGGGTGTTATTAAATGAAATACTGCAAAAAGAGGGATATGAAATTTATCAAGCGGCTAATGGACAACAAGCATTAGAAATTACAAAAGTACATACCCCGGATCTTGTATTGCTCGATATGAAAATTCCAGGAATGGATGGACTGGAAATATATAGAGAGATGAAAAAATTGAACCTAATATTCGGGTGATCATTATGACAGCGTATGGGAATTGGAAATGATTGAAGCATCCGATAAGCTTGGGGCACTTGCTCATTTTGCCAAGCCTTTTGATATTAATGAAATTCGAGATGCGGTGAAAAAATATATCCGTACGACACCATCATATTAAGAGTTTTTTAATATAGCTTTTCGGGAAATACATACGCATATGCAAGCGTTGACATTCAATTGTATTCAGGACTAATAGAAGTTAACGAATGAGCAATCATATTTTCTATGATAGAAACTTTTTCACATAAAACTAAAAATCCATATTTTTCTTTTAAAAATCGTTTTTCAGTATTGGTAAACCGAAGGCGAATTTGATATGATAACAATGAAAAAGATTATGGTAATTTTGCACAGCTTTGTGCGTCTATCTAAGGAGGAAAAGTAATGCCTTTAGTTTCCATGACTGAAATGCTCAATAAAGCAAAAGAAGAAAAGTATGCAGTTGGTCAGTTCAATTTGAACAACCTTGAGTTTACTCAAGCGATTCTGCAAGCAGCGGAGGAAGAAAAGTCTCCTGTTATCCTTGGTGTATCCGAAGGGGCAGCACGTTACATGGGTGGCTTCAAGTTTGTTGTTAAAATGGTTGAAGCTTTAATGGAGGAATATGGGACAACTGTTCCTGTTGCTATTCATCTTGATCATGGTTCAAGTTTTGAATCTTGTGCGAAGGCAATTCATGCTGGCTTCACATCTGTAATGATTGACGGATCACACTTTCCACTTGATGAGAACATTGAATTAACAAAAAAGTTGTTGAGCTTGCACATATCCATGGTGTATCTGTTGAAGCTGAACTTGGTCGTATCGGTGGTCAAGAAGATGATTTATCTGTAGATGAGGCAGATGCAACTTACGCAATTCCAGCAGAGTGTGATCGTTTAGTGCGTGAAACTGGCGTAGACTGCTTTGCACCAGCACTTGGTTCTGTTCATGGACCATATAAAGGCGAACCAAATCTTGGCTTCGATCGCATGGAAGAAGTCATGAACTTAACGGGTATTCCACTTGTATTACATGGTGGGACAGGTATTCCGCTAAAAGATATTCAAAAAGCAATCTCTCTAGGGACTGCAAAAATCAACGTAAATACAGAAAGCCAAATTGCTTCTGCAAAGCGTGTTCGTGAAGTATTGGCAGATCTTCCAAATGAGTATGATCCGCGTAAATACTTAGGACCTGCTCGTGATGCAATCAAAGAAACGGTCATTGGCAAAATGCGTGAATTTGGTTCATCTGGTAGAGCATAACAATCATTAAGCAAATTCATCTCAGACTTTAGCAACATGACGATTGCGGTAAAATTAAAGGATAAAGGAAACCGCCCAAAAATGGAGCGGTTTCCGACTTTAAAAGGAGATGGAGAAAAATGAAGTTTTTTGTTGATACAGCTAACCTTGAACATATTAAGAAAGCACATGCACTTGGAATTGTAGCCGGAGTAACGACAAACCCATCACTCGTAGCAAAAGAAGGGGTTTCTTTCCATGATCGTTTAAGAGAAATTACATCTTTTGTAACGGGGTCAGTTAGTGCGGAAGTCATTGCACTAGATGCTGAAGGAATGATTGCAGAAGGCAGAGAACTTGCTGCTATAGCTCCAAACATTACGGTGAAAGTACCAATGACGCCGGAAGGAATGAAAGCGGTAAGCACGTTCGCGAAAGAAGGAATTAAAACAAACGTAACACTCGTGTTTAGCTCAAACCAAGCATTACTTGCAGCGCGTGCAGGTGCGACGTATGTTTCACCATTCCTTGGTCGTTTGGATGATATTGGTCATAATGGCGTTGAATTGATTTCCGAAATTGCAGAAATTTTCGATATTCACAATATTGATACGGAAATTATTGCAGCGTCCATCCGCCACCCTCAACATGTGACACAAGCTGCATTAAGTGGTGCACACATTGGAACAATGCCATACAGTGTCATTGAGCAATTATTTAAACATCCATTAACTGATAAAGGCATTGAAGCTTTCTTAAAGATTGGGAAGGTATGGCAAATAATGCTTAATGACAAAAAGTTGGTAATTTCTACATGTTTCAAGCGGATTCGTATATAATAATAGGTAAAATGCCGATCATTTCGATGGCTAGCTCTAGGTGTCAGTCTCATGGACTACATATATCCTTTAGCTACTCGTAGAAAATGAGTGGATTTGTATCCAAGCAGGCAGAAAGGAAGTCGAAAATGGAAAAGCTTAAAATTGCAGGCGGATATCCGTTGAAAGGGACAATTAAAGTGAGTGGTGCGAAAAATAGTGCTGTTGCTTTAATTCCGCGACAATCTTGGCTGAATCGCCTGTTTCGATTGAGGGCCTTCCTGATATTTCAGATGTTTATACATTGCAGTCTCTATTGGAAGAAATCGGTGGGAATGTTACGTTTAGTAATGGTCAGATGACCGTTGACCCAAGTAATATGATTTCAATGCCGCTTCCAAATGGAAAGGTCAAGAAGTTGCGTGCCTCTTATTATTTAATGGGTGCAATGCTCGGAAGATTTAAAAAGGCCGTCATTGGACTGCCGGGCGGTTGTTATCTTGGGCCACGCCCGATTGATCAACATATTAAAGGATTTGAAGCATTAGGTGCTAAAGTAACGAATGAACAAGGGGCCATTTATTTGCGCGCTGACGAATTGCGAGGTGCTCGAATCTACTTAGATGTTGTCAGTGTAGGGGCAACCATTAACATTATGCTAGCTGCTGTGCGAGCAAAAGGGCAAACGATCATTGAAAATGCGGCAAAAGAACCTGAAATTATCGATGTTTCTACACTGCTTACAAATATGGGAGCGAAAATAAAAGGGGCTGGCACAGATGTCATTAGAATTGATGGCGTTGAGACATTAACAGGCTGTCGACATACCATTATTCCTGATCGGATTGAAGCTGGAACATATATGATCTTAGGGGCGGCTGTCGGAGAAGGTGTGCTTATTGATAACGTGATTCCTTTCCACTTAGAATCATTAATTGCCAAGCTAAGGGAAATGAGAGTGCCGATTGAAACAGGCGATGAACAAGTGTTTATCGGCAAAAGCGATCAATTAAACGCGGTTGACATAAAAACGCTCGTCTATCCGGGCTTTCCAACCGATTTACAACAACCATTCACCGCACTTTTAGCAAAAGCAAAAGGGACATCCCTCGTCACCGATACGATTTACTCCGCCCGCTTTAAACATATTGATGAACTACGAAGAATGAATGCAGACATTAAAGTTGAAGGAAGCTCGGCCATTATTAACGGCCCTGCAAAGCTTCAAGGGGCAAGGTGAAAGCTTCTGACCTAAGAGCTGGAGCATCTCTCGTCATCGCTGGATTAATGGCTGAAGGAATTACGGAAGTATCTGGATTGGAACATATTGACCGCGGATATAGCGGATTAGTTGAAAAATTAAACGGTCTTGGGGCAACGATTTGGCGTGAAAAATGAGTGAAGAAGAAATGGAACAGCTAAAAGTTCGTAATTTCGATACACATCTAAGAAAATCACAACCATTGAGTAGAATTAGACTTTGGCTTTCCTATTTAATTATTCATGAATAAAAACAGGGGAAAGCCTAATGGAAAGAAGTTTATCAATGGAACTTGTCAGGGTGACTGAAGCAGCCGCGTTATCGTCTGCACGCTGGATGGGGCGTGGGAAAAAGGAAGAGGCGGATGATGCGGCTACTTCCGCCATGCGCGACGTATTTGATACGATTCCGATGAAAGGAACGGTCGTCATCGGTGAAGGTGAAATGGATGAAGCGCCAATGTTGTACATCGGGGAAAAGCTTGGAACCGGTTATGGGCCGCGTGTTGATGTTGCTGTCGATCCGCTCGAAGGAACGAATATCGTAGCATCAGGGGATGGAATGCGTTAACGGTTCTAGCCATTGCTGATCATGGCAACCTTTGCATGCACCTGATATGTATATGGATAAAATTGCCGTCGGGCCAGAAGCTGTTGGTCATGTTGATATTGAAGCGTCCGTGTTTGATAATTTAAAGGCGGTCGCACGTTCGAAAAACAAAGATATTCAAGACGTTGTTGCGACTGTTTTAGATCGTCCTCGCCATGAAAAATCATTGCGGAGCTTCGAGAAGCGGGTGCTCGCATCAAGCTCATTTCAGACGGTGATGTGGCAGGTGCAATCAATACGGCCTTTGATGAAACAGGTGTTGATATATTATTTGGTTCCGGTGGTGCGCCTGAAGGTGTCATTGCTGCGGTTGCACTTATGTGCCTTGGTGGGGAAATCCAAGGAAAGCTATTACCGCAAACGGAAGCAGAGCTTGCACGCTGTGAACAAATGGGGATTGATCCACATAAAGTGCTGCGCATGCATGATCTCGTTAGAGGCGATGATGCAATCTTTGCCGCAACAGGTGTAACAGACGGAGAACTTTTAAAAGGTGTCCAATTTACTGGGGCATACGCAACAACTCATTCGCTCGTAATGAGGGCAAGATCTGGAACGGTTCGATTTATTGAAGGAACACACAGCCTTCATAAAAGCCCAATTTAGTAATCAAATAATGTTTGAGAGGCTACTTAATCAAGTATGCCTTTACTTAGTGAGGACCCTTCAATGTCTGTATTGAACAGATGTGAGCGAACTAGTTTACGGGCTGTTGATTCTTTATCTGAATAGAACATTTGAGGCAGATATCAACGCCCCTCTTTACAAGTATCACCTTTACATATAAACTAAGGTGGGGATGAAGCCCTCAAAGATCTTCAACCGCTTCTTACTCTCCAACTGAACGAATCCTCCTTTTAGTGGGTGTTCAAAAGTCCGGTGAAAATGAAAAATCGAAATTCTTCGTTGGCATGTTTTTCGCTGATAGCGAAAGCGGAACTTCTGTTAAAAGCGCTCACGTCCTGTGAGCAATAAGGAAGTCAGTATATCCTATACAAGCCTACTGCTCAAATTTGCGCCGTCTCGAACGTTTTGATCATTTTTATCCTCCTTTTTGAACATGCATTTTAGAAAAAATAAATCAAAATAATGAAGTGTGGTGTCGTAATGGGTGATTTAACAATATCACTGCTGGAAGATATGAAACTTAAAGAACTATATGAGCTTGCACGCGAATATAAAGTTTCCTATTACAGCAAACTAACAAAAAAGAACTTATTTTTGCGATTTTAAAGGCGAGAGCTGAGAGAGAAGGCTTTTTCTTTATGGAAGGTGTTCTCGAAATTATCCAGTCGGAAGGTTTCGGCTTTTTAAGACCGATCAATTACACGGCTAGCTCAGAAGATATATATATATCAGCATCGCAAATTCGCCGTTTTGATTTACGAAACGGCGATAAAGTATCTGGAAAGGTTCGTCCGCCGAAAGAAAATGAGCGCTATTTTGGTCTCCTGCACGTTGAGGCTGTAAATGGAGATGATCCTGAAACGTCAAAAGAACGCGTTCATTTTCCAGCATTGACGCCACTGTATCCTGATCGTCAAATTACACTTGAAACGACGACAACAAATGTTTCAACGCGAATTATCGATTTAGTTTCTCCTGTTGGATTTGGTCAACGTGGACTCATTGTTGCTCCTCCAAAGGCAGGTAAGACGATGCTGCTAAAAGCAATCGCGAATTCCATCACGACGAATCACCCTGAGGCTGAACTAATCGTGCTATTAATTGATGAACGACCAGAAGAAGTGACAGATATTGAACGTTCGGTGAACGCCGAAGTCGTAAGCTCAACTTTTGATGAAGTGCCTGAAAATCATATTAAAGTTGCTGAATTAGTATTGGAGCGTGCGATGCGACTTGTAGAACATAAGCGCGATGTTGTTATTTTAATGGACAGCATTACTCGACTTGCGCGTGCGTACAATTTAGTCATTCCGCCAAGCGGTCGAACATTATCCGGAGGGATCGATCCTGCGGCTTTCCACCGTCCGAAACGCTTTTTCGGTGCAGCCCGGAATATTGAGGAAGGCGGTAGCTTAACGATTTTAGCAACAGCCCTCGTTGACACGGGTTCACGGATGGATGACGTCATTTATGAAGAATTTAAAGGAACTGGAAACTTGGAGCTTCATTTAGATCGTGCCCTCGCTGAAAGAAGAATATTCCCTGCCATCGATATTCGCCGCTCAGGAACACGCAAAGAAGAACTTCTCGTACCGAAAAGACAGCTTGAGAAATTGTGGAAAATTAGGAAGGTTATGTCTGACAATCCTGACTTTGCAGAAAAGTTCATGCGTAAACTAAAGCAAACGAAGACAAATGAGGAATTTATTGATTCGCTTGAAACAGAAGCGACGAGAAAAATTAATCGACAAGCATTGCATTTCAAACATGTACTTGCTATAATAAAAACTGTGTTTTTAAAAAATGAATGCGCCTGTCGCATCGTTATATATAACTCTGTTTCAGCAAATGATTCAGGGCATAAGGAGATGAAAAGGAATGAAAGCAGGAATTCATCCAGAATATAAAAAGTTACAGTGAAATGTGCATGTGGTAACGAATTTGAAACTGGATCTGTAAAAGAAAACGTACGTGTTGAAATTTGTTCAGAATGCCACCCGTTCTATACAGGTCGTCAAAAATTCGCAACTGCAGATGGTCGTGTCGACCGCTTTAATAAGAAATACGGTCTTAAGTAATCAAAAGCGTAAGCGTCTTGTCAGTCTCGAGAGGCTAGGCGCTGAAGCTAGCCGAAGTAATCTAGTTAAAAAACAGGCAGGGAACGATTGCCTGTTTTTTATTACAAAAAGCATAAAAACCGGGAATGATAACGATAAAGAAGCAATTATTTCACCCAAATTTTATTAATTGAGCCAGTTTCGATAATAGTGGGTAAATGAACAAATGGGAAGGAGCGGCCATTATGATGGACATCTTGAAACATACAGGATGGATAGAAGTAATTTGCGGAAGTATGTTTTCGGGAAAATCAGAGGAGTTAATTCGTCGGGTAAGACGAACTCAATTTGCGAAACAAAGCATCAAAGTGTTTAAGCCACAAATGGATGATCGTTTTAGTGTAACGGAGGTTGTATCTCATAATGGTACATCGATCATGGCCGAACCGGTTGCATCATCGGAAACCATTTTACAAATGGTTTCAATGGATATTGATGTTGTAGCGATCGATGAAGCGCAATTTTTCGATGAAGGGATTATCGATGTCGCTCAACAATTAGCAAACAATGGTCATCGGGTCATCATTGCCGGCCTTGACCAAGATTTTAAAGGAGAGCCATTCGGACCTATGCCGAATCTAATGTCAGTGGCTGAACAAGTAACGAAGCTTCAGGCTGTTTGTGCGGTTTGTGGATCACCTGCGAGTCGAACCCAGCGATTAATTAACGAGAAGCCAGCATGTTATGATGATCCAATTATTTTAGTTGGAGCTGCGGAAGCATATGAAGCAAGATGCCGTCATCACCATGAAGTGCCAGCAGGGGTCAATATCGATTTATATCAGCCTCAATAAAATTTCGAGTGCTGTTTTTTATGTTTTTTGCGAGTTTTCTTTGCATTGATTTACGTGAACGTTATACTATATAAATATGCAAATAAGTAGAGGTGAATGGGCATGTACGATAAATTACAATCAGTGGAGGAACGTTACGAAAAGTTAAATGAGCTTTTAAGTGACCCTGAAATTGTAAATGATCCAGCGAAGCTGCGAGATTATTCAAAGGAACAATCTCAGATTGCGGAAACGGTAGAGGCATATCGAGAATATAAAGAAGTTCAATCTCAATATAATGATGCGAAAGAAATGCTTGATGATAAACTAGACGCAGACATGCGTGAAATGGTGAAGGAAGAAATCGGCGAACTTGAAGAGCGAATTGAAAATTTAGAAGCACGCTTGAAAATCTTGCTCATTCCGAAAGACCCGAATGATGATAAAAACGTTATTATGGAAATTCGCGGTGCTGCTGGTGGCGATGAAGCGGCGTTATTCGCTGGTAATTTGTACCGGATGTACAGCCGCTATGCAGAGACGCAAGGATGGAAAATAGATGTCATTGAAGCTCATTCAACAGGGATAGGTGGCTATAAAGAAATTATTTTTATGATTAACGGAAACGGTGCATTTTCCAAATTAAAATATGAAAATGGGGCACACCGTGTTCAACGTGTTCCAGAAACAGAATCAGGCGGACGAATTCATACGTCAACAGCAACGGTTGCGGTTCTTCCAGAAGCAGAGGAAGTTGAAATTGAATTACATGATAATGACATTCGTGTTGACACCTTTGCATCAAGTGGACCAGGTGGTCAAAGTGTAAATACGACGATGTCGGCTGTTCGCCTTACTCATATCCCGACAGGCGTCGTCGTATCATGTCAGGATGAAAAGTCACAAATTAAAAATAAAGAAAAAGCGATGAAAGTATTGCGTGCCCGTGTATACGATAAGTTTCAGCAGGAAGCGCAAGCGGAATATGATGCGAACCGGAAATCAGCAGTTGGTACGGGCGACCGTTCCGAGCGAATTCGTACGTATAATTTTCCGCAAAATCGGGTGACGGATCATCGGATAGGTTTAACGATTCAAAAACTCGATCAAATTTTAGAAGGTAAGCTTGATGAATTTGTTGACGCATTAATCATTGAAGATCAGTCGAGCAAGCTTGAGAGTGTGGAAGAGTAAAATGATCCAACTAAAAATATTCGAGGCCCTGCGTTGGGCTTCTTCTTTTACAAGAGCGTGGACGGGAAGCGCATAGTGCAGAGCTGCTATTACGAGCGATTTTACAAATGAGTCGAGCGCAACTTCTTGCTGAACAAAGAATGGAATTATTAGAGGAACAATGGTTAGCTTTCCAAAAGGCTATTATGGAGCATGCATTAGGGAAGCCGGTTCAGCAAATTATCGGGTATGAGGAATTTTTGGTAGACGCTTTCTTGTCAATGAACATGTACTTATTCCGCGTCCTGAGACGGAGGAGTTAATCGTCGCTGTCATTGAGCGAATGAACGAGCATTTTGGAACTGCTACTGGCCTGAAAGCCGCAGATATTGGCACGGGTAGTGGGGCGATTGCTGTGACATTAAAGCTGGAATGTCCGGGACTATACGTTGCTGCATCCGATTTGTCGGATAAGGCGCTTGAAGTAGCGGAAGAAAATGCGAAGAGCTTACAGGCCGATGTTGATTTTCGCTTCGGTGATTTACTAGCGCCTTTTCAAGGAGAGAAGCTAGATATGATTATTTCCAATCCGCCGTATATTCCTGATAATGAAGCAGAGCTTTTATCAGATGTCGTAGTCGAGCATGAACCACATTCTGCCCTATTTGGTGGCAATGATGGTCTTGATTTTTATCGTCGCTTTGCGAATGAGCTTCCGCAAGTAATGGCCGAAAAAGCGCTAATTGATTTGAAATTGGTGCCGGGCAAGGCGAGGCGGTCGCAGCGTTAATGCGTGAAGCTTTTCAAATGGGAAGACGGAAATTGTATATGATATCAATGGAAAAGATCGGATTGTCATAACGCGAATTTAAAAGTAGACGTATAAGTTGTAAATATTCTGACTATAATGCCTCCTATAAGGGAGGCGCATGGAAATGAATGTTATGAATAAACGATTCTATCAAAAAATATCGCTTTGTTATATATTGTCATCTTAACGCTTGGAACGATCGTTAGCTTCGTCATTCAAAGCAGGAAACGGTCGCCGCTAATGCAATCGTTACGATTCCTGAGGAAGCGATTCGCCTGCGTATTCTTGCTAATAGTGATAATGAAAAGATCAGGCGGTAAAAAGAGCGATTCGAGACGCTGTCAATGAAGAAATTACGTATTGGGTACAAACGTTAACAACGCTCGATGATGCTCGAACCGTTATTACTTCCCAATTGGATGAAGTTGAGCGGATTACACAACGTGAACTAGATGCAATGGGATTGGATTATTCGATTAAAGTAGAATTTGGTGATGTTCAATTTCCTACAAAATTGTACGGACAATATTTATATCCTGCAGGCACATATGAAGCCGTTCTAATTACACTTGGTGAAGGCGGCGGTGCAAACTGGTGGTGTGTTTTATTTCCGCCACTTTGCTTTCTTGATTATTCAAATGGCCTTGCGGTTAGCCAAGGATTTGAGGAAGACCTTGCTGAAAATGAGGAGACAGTTAGTTCTCTATCTCGTTCTTCTCCTAAACAGGCTGTGGAAAACGAAGGGGTGGATGAAGTTGTGGATAAATTGGATGTAACCGAACAATCAACAGCATCGCATGAGCTTGAAGTTGAAGGAAAAGCCGAAGCAATTGCTTTTGTTGCCGAAAAAGAAGAGAAAGTAGAAGTAAAATGGTTCCTAAGTGAAGTGTTTAACTTTATACGCTAATAAATGATTCACATTTATCCACTGGTGTTGTCCACAAAACGGTATGAATTATCCACAAACTGTGTATAAGTAAGTGGATCATTCACTTAATATGTGAAAAAGTAGAATGAAAAATTTGTAGAAAATAAGTGATAATCGGAATTTCATTTTGAAATAAGAAAGAGGCATGAACATGGAAACAATCGATTGGTTTGTGGATAAAGATGAGGATAACTTATCCACTTATCCACAGATTATGGAAGCGGCCCAACGATTGCAAGAAAATGAAGTGGTTGCTTTTCCGACAGAAACCGTCTATGGATTAGGGCGAACGCCCGATCGAATGAAGCAATTAGGAAAATCTACGCTGCTAAAGGAAGACCATCGGATAACCCGCTAATTGTCCACATATCAACAGCTGCTCAATTAGAAGAATTAGCCGAAAACATTCCTTCTACTGCTAAAAAATTAATAAAGGCTTTTTGGCCAGGCCCACTTACGATTATTTTTCAAAAAAACAAGAATCGGTTTCACCACTCGTTACTGCTGGTCTTGATACAGTAGCTGTTCGTATGCCCGATCATCCAGTGGCGCTTGCGCTATTAACGGCTTGTGGTTTACCGATTGCCGCTCCGTCTGCAAATGTATCAGGAAAGCCTAGTCCTACAACGGCAGAACATGTAAAGCATGATTTAGATGGAAGGATCGCTGGAATTGTGAATGGTGGACCGACTGGTGTCGGGGTTGAATCAACGGTGGTTGATTGTACACAACATATCCCTGTTATCCTTAGACCGGGGAGTTTCGCTGGAGGAAATTGAGATGGTTGTGGATAAAGTAGCGATTGACCGCGCACTTGTGGATAAAGAAGAAAACCGAAGTCGCCGGGCATGAAATATACACATTATGCACCGATTGCTCCACTTTATTTAGTTGATGGCGAACCGGAATGGATCCAACAACTCATTGATCAGAAACGCCAGCAAGGATTAAAGGTGGCGGTTCTTGCGACGAGGAATCAGCATCAATCTATGCAGCTGACTTCGTTGCGTCATGTGGAAGTCGAAAAGAAATCGAAACCGTCGCACAGCAGCTGTTCCAAACACTTCGAACATTTGATGAAGAGCATCCAGACCTTATTTTTGCTGAAGTATTTCCTAGAGTGGGCATCGGTGCAGCCGTAATGAATCGCCTGGAAAAAGCGGCAGGGTATAAATGGTTAAAACAAGACTGTAAATAGGGGCGTCTATCAATGGATCTTCTTGCATATATTTCCTAAAGGCATGTCCGAAGGGAAGGGGAAGATCCATTTTGCATACAGAAATTATAACGTTGTTAATCATGGCTTTTGCAGTTGGAATGGACGCATTTTCAATTTCGCTTGGGATGGGTGTTTATCAATTTAGAGTCCGGCAAATTTTTACATAGGACTCACGGTTGGCATTTTTCATGTGGTCATGCCTTTGATTGGCATATTTGCAGGATATTTATTGTCAGATACGTTTGGAAGGATTACCGACTATATTGGTGGTTGTTTGCTCATTGTAATTGGTGTGCAGATGATTATTTCTGTTTTTCAAGTTAAAAGGAAAGGGCATCTTTCGCTATCCCTGTCGGTAAAGGGTTGTTCATTTTTCATTTATCGTAAGCCTCGATAGTTTCTCGGCAGGATTAAGCCTTGGAATCTTTGGTGTAAGGGCTGCGGCTGCAGTCATATGTTTCGGCGTTGTTGCCTCCGTTTTAACGTGGGGTGCATTAATCATCGGACGCAACGTGCAAAACCTACTCGGTGCATACGGTGAATTGCTCGGCGGCCTCATTTTAATTTTGTTTGGTATTAAATTATTACTTCCAGTGTAAGAGAAATAACCCCTTTGTATATTGTGATGATATGATGTTGCTAGGCTAGGCATTAGACACAAACATTCCTTAAAATAGACGCTTATCTTGTAAAAACAGCATTCCTGAAAGCTGTCTTTTTGTTCATAAAGAAGTGATAAAATAAGCGCATGTGGATAACTTTAACAATGAAACAATCATAATGCCCATTAGTAAGGGGTACTATAATGAAAGAAAGGAGGAAATTTAACATTGAATATTCTTTTTATATGCACGGGCAATACATGTCGCAGTCCAATGGCTGAAGCGATATACAATCATCTTACACCCGACAGTGCGAGCGCAAAATCCGCGGGTGTGTTTGCGATGGAAGGAGCCAATGCTGCGAGCCATTCGATTGCGGTATTAGAGGAAAATGGAATAGCGATCAATCATACATCGAAAAACGTAAGTGAAACGGACTTAACGTGGGCAGATCTTATTTTAACGATGACAAATGCTCATAAAGAGTTGTTGATTGGTCAATTTCCGATAATGGCTCATAAAGTGTTTACATTAAAAGAGTATGCCAATCAAACAAACGGTGAAAATGTTGATGTATTTGACCCATATGGGGGCGACATGGATGTCTATAGGAAACATTTCAAGAGTTATATCAATTAATTAAGCGGATCGCAGAAGAGAAGGTTGGTTGATGATGGAAAAACGAAAATATAAATTCGGATTACAAAAAAGCTCGTTTTATTTACTGTATTGCTCGCTTTCATTACATACTCTACAAGTGCGTTTTTCTATATTTCCTTTATCCATATGTTGAAGAGTTTATGAGTCAACAACTGTTTATGTTTGTGACGCTTTTATTAGGCATTATGTGGTCAGGGATTTTGGCTTATTTTGCAGCAATCGTCATTACGAGGCCATTGCAACGTTTGGAAATGGCGGCAATTAGAGCGAGTGAAGGTGATATTGGACAAGATGTGGATATTAAAAATGTCGATGATGAAATCAATTCACTTGGAAAGGCGTTTAACCAGATGCTTGCTAATTTACGTGAAATGATCGGCCATATTGATGATAATTTTGACCAAACGAACGAAAAGGTCATTGCTATTTCTGAAAAGTCTAAGCGCGCAACAGAAGAATCGGAAAGCGCTTCATACACGATGGGAAATTTCTGCGGGCGCCGAAAGTTCGGCAGCAGCGATCAAGCAACAGTGGAATCAGTAGAAGACATTAGTAAGATTGCGATGGACGTTCAAGAAAAAGCAAAAGTATCCGAAGGAATTTCAGTTGCGATGGTCGATGAGTTGATCGAAAGTAAGAAAATCGTCGAGTCACTCGTCGTTGGGATTGAACGATTGGCAGAGGAAAATCGCACTTCGTTAAAAACGGTTCGTAAGCTAGAAGAGCATGCACGAGAAGTAGAGAAAATTATTCAACTTGTCGGAGATATTGCGAATCAAACCAATTTACTTGCTTTAAATGCCTCAATTGAAGCGGCGCGGGCGGGCGAGCATGGCAAAGGATTTGCTGTTGTTGCGGAAGAAGTAAGGAAGCTTGCGGATGAGAGTGCATCTGCTGTACAAGGAATTTCAGATTTGCTTCAAAACATTCAATCGGGTGTGACAAATGTAGTTGAACAAATTACAGAACAAGTTCATTCAGCGAATGAGGAAGCATTAAAAGGAACGAAAACAAATGAAGTCATTGGAAAAATGACAACGACGATTCATCAAGTAGCAGCATCTGTAAAAGACATATCTGCTTTAGTTGACCGCCAAATGGAAAGCGTTCATCATACTTCTAATCAATCGCAGGAAGTAGCTGCTATTGCTGAACAAACGTCAGCAGGAGCAGAAGAAGTGGCGACGAAGGCGAAAGAACAATCCTTCGATATGATGGAAATAGATGCTCTTTGCGAACAATTACGAAAACAATCTAGCATATTAAAAGACACAATCTCACGATTCCATATATAATGAATGTAGATAATCAAGCAAGTTGATTCACACTTGCTTCTTAAATTTATTGAGGAGGTAATGAAGATGAGGGTAGCATTGGCTTCAGATCATGGAGGTATTCATATACGAGAGGAAATTAGAGCATTATTGGACGAGCTTAAAATTGAATACGTTGATTTTGGCTGTGACTGTGAAACATCTGTCGATTACCCTGACTACGCTCTTCCAGTAGCGGAAAAAGTCGCAAAAGGTGAATTTGACCGTGGGATTTTAATTTGTGGAACAGGAATCGGGATGAGCATTGCGGCGAATAAAGTAAGAGGAATTCGCTGTGCACTCGTCCATGACACATTTAGTGCAAGGATGACGAGACTTCATAATGATAGTAATATGATCGCAATGGGAGAGCGCGTTATCGGGGCAGGGCTGGCGCGTGACATTGTGCAATTATGGTTGGAAACAGAATTTGAAGGCGGCAGACATGCGACGAGAATTGGCAAAGTAGGTCAATATGAAGAGGCGCAGTCAGAATAATTGCTTTTAAAAGGATGTGTAAATCCGGTGCAAATGGAAAAATGGCGTGAACAAATGGCGGAAATTGTCCATGGGTGTAAAGAGCAGTTGCAATTGAAAAAGGAAATGTGCTTGTGATAGGTTGTTCCACTTCGGAAGTAGCCGGAGAAAAATTGGTACATCAGGTACAGTGGAAATTGCAGAAATGATTTTTTCTGAGTTGAAAAAATATGCAGATGAATATGGAATTGATCTCGCTTTTCAAGGATGCGAACATATTAATCGAGCGCTTGTTGTTGAAAGGTCCGTAGCCGAGCGCCGAAACTGGGAAGAAGTTTCGGTGATTCCCGCAAGAAATGCAGGGGGCAATGGCAACGTTCGCTTTTAGCCAATTCGCTGATCCAGTTGTCGTTGAATTTATTCAAGCGGATGCAGGCATTGATATTGGAGATACATTTATCGGAATGCATATTAAACATGTGGCTGTTCCGGTACGTATTAGCCAAAAGCAGCTTGGCAGCGCACATGTAACGATTGCTGCTTCTCGCCCAAAATTAATTGGTGGGGAAAGAGCAAGATACGCATAGTTTAATGTAAAAACTGAACGATTTTATGATATTTTAATGATAATGTTCGATTTTTGACTTGATTTATGCTGAAAAGCGTTGGCAAAGGCGAATCAAAGTGGTAAAATGGAAAGGAAATTTTGATTCATATTAAAATCGAACGAACATAAATGAGGGAGCGCAATGAGTAAAATTGCACAACAAGATTCACAAGTGTATGAAGCGATACAAAATGAATTGAAGCGTCAACGTACGAAAATTGAATTGATTGCATCTGAAAACTTTGTCAGTGAGGCCGTAATGGAAGCACAAGGCTCAGTGTTGACAAATAAATATGCAGAGGGATATCCGGGAAGACGCTATTATGGTGGTTGTGAATATGTTGATGTTGCTGAAGATTTAGCACGTGACCGGGCGAAGGAAATCTTCGGTGCGGAACATGCAAATGTGCAGCCTCATTCTGGTGCCCAAGCAAATATGGCCGTTTATTTCACTGTTCTTAAACATGGGGATACGGTATTAGGTATGAATTTATCACATGGTGGACATTTAACGCACGGTAGTCCTGTGAACTTTAGTGGAGTTCAATACAATTTCGTTGAATATGGTGTAGACAAGGAAACACATCGAATTAATTATGAAGATGTACGTGCGAAAGCACTTGAGCATAAACCGAAATTAATCGTCGCTGGCGCAAGCGCATATCCACGCGAAATTGATTTTAAAAGTTCCGCGAAATCGCTGATGAAGTTGGCGCGTATTTAATGGTTGATATGGCTCATATTGCCGGTCTCGTTGCGGTCGGACTCCATCCAAATCCAGTTCCGTATGCACATTTCGTTACGACGACAACACATAAAACATTGCGCGGACCACGTGGTGGAATGGTTTTATGTAAAGAAGAATTTGCGAAGAAAATTGACAGTGCTGTTTTCCTGGATTACAAGGCGGCCCGCTTATGCATGTCATCGCTGGAAAAGCTGTTGCATTTAAAGAAGCGTTAGCAGATGACTACAAAACATATATCGAGAATGTGATCCAAAACGCAAAACGTCTAGGTGAATCTTTGAAAAAGGAAGGTCTCGACATCGTTTCTGGTGGAACGGACAATCACTTACTATTGCTTGATTTACGTCCACTTGGCTTAACTGGAAAAGTGGCGGAAAAAGTACTTGATGATGTTGGAGTAACCGTAAATAAAAATACGATTCCTTACGACCCTGAAGGTCCTTTCACAACGAGCGGCATTCGTATCGGTACACCAGCTGTTACATCAAGAGGCTTTGGTCTAGAAGAAATGGACGAGATTGCTTCGATTATTGGTTTTGTATTGAAAAATCACGAAGATGAAGCGAAATTGGCAGAAGCTCGCAATCGCGTAGAAGCATTAACGGCACAATTTGCACTTTATGAATAATTGATATAATCAAGGGACCGTTCACTCTTTTTATAAGAGTTGGACGGTTTTTTCTTTGAAAAAATGAAAGTTCCGCAATTATAGGATGAAGTTACGCAATTATGGGAAAAGATACGCAATTAATACTCGAAGTGGCGCAATTCCAAGCTAGTTTTGTGCAATTCAGGTTCCCATCGAATATCGTTGGATTTTTCTTGCTGAACGATACACTTTTATGTAGAATAATCAAGACAAGCCGATAAGTCAGAAGTCGGCATGACCCAAATAAAAGGAGCGATATCACATGGCTAAAGTATATGTGTTCGACCATCCTCTCATACAACATAAAATTACGTATATTCGGGATAAAAACACAGGAACAAAAGAATTCCGCGAACTTGTCGATGAAGTTGCCGCATTAATGATGTTCGAAATTACACGGGATATGCCACTGGAAGAAATCGAAGTAGAAACCCCAGTTAGTACGGCGAAATCTAATGTATTAGCAGGGAAAAACTTGGCATCATTCCAATATTGCGAGCTGGCATTGGTATGGTTGATGGGATCTTAAATTTGATTCCTGCGGCGAAAGTGGGTCATATCGGTTTATATCGAGATCCAAAAACATTACAACCGGTGGAATATTACACGAAATTACCACCTGGAGTGGAAGATAGAGAATTAATTGTCGTTGATCCAATGCTTGCTACAGGTGGTTCAGCTATTGCTGCCATTGATGCATTGAAGAGGCGTGGAGCTACGCATATTAAATTCATGTGCCTGATTGCTGCTCCTGAAGGTGTGGAAGCGATGAAAGAAGCTCACCCTGATGTAGACATTTATATTGCTGGCTTGGATGAAAAACTAAATGAGCATGGCTATATCGTACCAGGACTTGGCGATGCGGGTGACCGATTATTTGGTACGAAATAGTAGAAAAAGACGAAGGACAAACTTCGTCTTTTTCATGCCGTCAATCGCCAGATACACCCGCTTTCGTTGTCTAGGCGTTTTCATTTTTGATGATTTTGTGAACAAAGCAGCCACAGGCTAAAACCTTTACATTTTTAGCCTCGAAAGCGATTGACTTTAAATTTCGGCTATTGTATGCTAACAAAGGGTATAGATAACAAAATTCTACTATATATTTTTGAATGATTAGCTTGAGCGCTCACAGACTTTTACATAAAAAATAACTAGATTATCGTCTTTAATACCCGTCGTTTCAACGAACTTCTTACCGTAATAACCACAAAGTTCGACATTTCTTTTCAGGAGATAAAGGACATGCCGGAGCTCCAACAACTATTCTACAAACATTGCAAATACATACTATATCTACTATCGATTTATTTTCTAGGGTGGGGATTTACTGAGCATAAAACTGTTTTTATGGGCTTGATCCTCGGCACATCAGTCAGCCTTTATAATCATTGGTTGTTAATGAGAAAAACACTTCGCTTTAGTGAAGCTGTTGCTTCTGACAAGAAGGTGTATTCTCTGGGAACATTAATGAGGATGGCTGCTGTCATTTTAGCAGTGTATGTGGCAATGAAGTTTCCAGATGTTTTTCACCTGATTAGTGTAATCATTGGAGTAATGACTGCCTATGCAGTTGTTATGATACATTTTTTGTTCAGCAAATATTAAATTCTCGCAAAAGTCGGAAGAGAGGTGAACTTGATTGGAACATGGAGCACCAACAGTACAGATAGCAGGGCTTTGGTTCAATTTATCGAATGTATTGATGATAACCATTGCGGCAATTATTGTCATTATCATCGCGGTCCTTTCTACTAGAAATCTATCCATGAAACCAACAGGCATGCAAAACTTCATGGAATGGGTTATGGATTTTGTTAAAGGAATCATTAAAAGTAATATGGATTGGAAAACAGGCGGTAATTTCCATTTGCTTGGAATCACTTTAATTATGTTTATTTTTGTATCAAATATGCTAGGGTTACCGTTTGCACTAATTATTCGTGGCGACCTTTGGTGGAAATCACCAACAGCCGATCCTGTTGTCACGTTATCTCTCGCCGTGATGGTTATCGTTTTATCGCATTACTATGGGGTGAAAATGAAGGGTGCAAAAGCATATGGCCGTTCTTACTTTCAACCAGTAGCATTTATGCTCCCATTTACAATTATTGGTGAACTAGCTAATACATTAAGCTTAGGGTTACGTCTTTACGGTAACTTGTATGCAGGGAAGTATTAATTGCTCTATTGGCTTCAATGGCCGCAACAGGTTGGATTGGTTGGGTTGGCGGTTTTGTCCCGCTTATGGTATGGCAAGGATTTAGTATTTTTGTCGGCGCTCTACAAGCATTTATCTTTACAATGTTAACGATGGTTTATATCTCGCAAAAAGTGAGTTCTGACCATTAATATAAACCGTTCATAAGAGCGGGAAATTTATTTTTATAACCAAGGAGGAAATTCATAATGTATGCAATCTCAGCAGCAATTGCTATTGGCTTATCGGCTCTAGCAGCAGGTATCGGTAACGGAATGATCGTTTCAAAAACAGTTGAAGGTATGGCACGTCAACCAGAAGCACGCGGTATGCTTCAAACAACAATGTTCATCGGTGTAGGTATCGTTGAGGCGATTCCTATCATGGGTGCAGTTATCGCGTTCATGCTTCAAGGTAGATAATATAAATTACATTCGTTCAGTTATTATGACAAATGAACGATAAAATGGCGAAGCTCACTAGCTGAGAATCTTCGCCATTCCTTTATGTATTGTATTTTTGAAGGGAGTGAAGCAAACGTGTTTACTAAACAGTTTGTATTGGGAGCAGCCCAATCTGTTTTTAACGGCGGTGACATTATCTTTACCGTTTTAGCTTTTGGAGTATTATTACTCGTACTTAAAAAAGTGGCATGGGGCCCATTAATGGGAATCATGATCAACCGTGAAGAACATATTGCGAATGAAATTGATGCAGCAGAAAAGAGCCGCATCGAATCGAATAAATTGCTTGAAGAGCAGAAAGCTTTATTGAAAGAAGCACGTCTTGAAGCTCAGGCGATGATTGAAAGTTCTAAAGAACATGGTGAAGTACAGCGCGAAGAAATTATTCAAACAGCGCGTCAAGAAGCTGAGCGCATGAAAGAATCAGCCCTTCTTGAAATCAATCAACAGAAAGAACAAGCAATTGGTGCATTACGTGAACAAGTTGCTTCTTTATCTGTATTAATTGCTTCGAAAGTAATTGAAAAAGAATTGAATGAAGAAGATCAACAACAATTGATCAATGACTACATTCAAAGGGCGGGAGAATAGCGATGAGCCAAAGTATAGTCGCAGAACGCTACGCTTTAGCCCTTTTGAATTGGCTAAAGAACAAAACACGGTTTCGAGCTTGGAAGAAGAACTACGTGTTGTTAAAAAGTGATTGCTGAAAATCCGTCATTTATTACATTGCTAGCTTCTCCAAAATTATCGATCCACGAGAAAAAGAACGTATTAAAAACGGTCTTTTCGAATGTTTCAACATCTGTTCTTCATACATTGGAGCTTCTGCTTGACCGTCATCGCCAAGCTGAAATGGAAGCAGTCGCAGATGCGTTTATGAATCTAGCTAATAAAGAGAACGGGATTGCACTTGCGAAAGTATATTCAGCACGTCCATTAACAGCAGATGAAACGAATGCAATATCAGCATCTTTCGCTGCTAAAGTAGGTAGACGTTCTTTAAATATTGAAAACATCGTCGATTCAAATTTGCTTGGTGGATTAAAAATCCGCATTGAAACCGAATTTACGACGGCAGCCTGCGTGGCAAACTAGACCGTCTTGAACGTACATTAACGAACTAAGAAACACTTGAAAAATGAGGGTGAAATTCATGAGCATTAAAGCTGAAGAAATCAGTGCGCTGATAAAAAGCAAATTGAAAATTACCAAGCTGATATGGAAGTTAATGATGTTGGTACAGTTATTCAAGTAGGGGACGGTATTGCACGTGCCTATGGGCTGGACAATGTCATGGCAGGAGAGCTTCTTGAATTCTCCAACGGTGTAATGGGAATGGCGCAAAACCTAGAGGAAAGCAACGTAGGTATCGTTATTCTTGGACCGTATACTGATATTAAAGAAGGCGATGAAGTACGCCGTACAGGCCGCATCATGGAAGTTCCAGTTGGCGAAGAATTGATCGGTCGTGTCGTGAATCCACTTGGACAACCAGTTGATGGATTAGGTCCAATCAACACGACAAAATCACGCCCGATTGAAAGTCCAGCACCAGGTGTTATGGACCGTAAATCTGTTCATGAACCATTGCAAACAGGAATGAAAGCGATCGACGCACTTATTCCGATTGGACGTGGACAACGTGAATTAGTAATCGGTGACCGTCAAACAGGTAAAACGACTGTTGCGATTGATACAATTTTGAACCAACGTGATCAAAATATGATTTGTGTGTATGTTGCGATTGGACAAAAAGAATCAACGGTACGTGGTGTTGTTGAAACACTGCGTAAACACGGTGCACTTGACTACACGATCGTCGTTACAGCATCGGCATCACAACCAGCACCACTATTATTCCTTGCTCCATATACAGGTGTAACAATGGGTGAGGAGTTTATGTACAACGGCAAGCACGTACTTGTTGTTTATGATGATTTGTCAAAACAGGCAGCAGCATACCGTGAACTTTCCTTGCTACTTCGTCGTCCGCCAGGCCGTGAAGCATATCCAGGGATGTTTTCTACTTACACTCACGTTTGCTAGAGCGTGCAGCTAAACTAAGTGACGCAAAAGGCGGCGGATCATTAACTGCACTTCCATTCGTTGAAACACAAGCAGGAGATATTTCTGCATACATTCCAACGAACGTTATTTCGATTACAGATGGACAAATTTTCTTGCAATCTGATTTGTTCTTCTCTGGTGTACGTCCAGCAATTAACGCGGGTCTTTCTGTATCACGTGTTGGTGGATCCGCACAAATTAGTGCGATGAAGAAAGTTGCAGGTACATTGCGTCTAGACCTAGCTTCATATCGTGAGCTTGAGTCATTTGCACAGTTCGGATCAGATCTTGATGAAGCAACACAAGCGAAACTAAATCGTGGTGCACGTACAGTTGAAGTGTTGAAACAAGATTTGAACAAGCCGATTAAAGTTGAAAAACAAGTGATGATTTTATACGCATTAACAAGAGGATTCCTTGACGATATTGCAGTGAATGACATCCGTCGTTTTGAAGAATCATTATATTCTTGGCTTGACCATAACCGTGCGGAGTTGCTTGAAGAAATTAGTTCAACAGGAAAACTACCAGCTGACGAAAAGATGGCTGACGCACTAAATACATTCAAACGCACTTTTGCGAAGTCTGAATAAACATAAATGGCGGAAACGGTACACTCCGTTTCCGGATATATTCACTAAAAGGAACGACGGGTAATACCGTTGTGACCTATATTTTGTGGGCCTCAAAATAAAAGGTGGTGAAATGAGTGGCATCCTTACGTGAAATAGAAACACGAATTAACTCGACAAAGAAAACGAGTCAAATTACAAAAGCAATGCAAATGGTAGCAGCTGCCAAATTGAACCGCGCTGAGGCGAATGCGAAATCATTCGTCCCATACATGGAGAAAATTCAGGAAGTTACTGCAAGCATTGCTGCTGGTAGTACGGATGTAGAGCATCCAATGCTCGTTTCTCGACCAGTAAAAAGAACGGGATATTTAGTCATTACTGGTGATCGTGGTTTATGTGGACCATATAATGCGAACATTTTGCGCAAGGTTTACAATAAGATTCGTGAAAATCATCAATCCAATGATGAATATGCAATCATTGCGATTGGAAAGATGGGACGTAACTTTTTCGTTAAACGCGACATGAACGTCGTTCTTGAAATCAACGGTTTGCCTGACCAGCCGTCATTTACGGATATTAAGGAAATTACGAGCAAAGCGGTTAGCATGTTCTCAGATGGAACGTTTGATGAATTGTATATGTACTATAATCACTTTGTCAGTGCGATGACTCAAGAAGTGACAGAGAGAAAGGTTCTACCGCTATCAAATATTGAAAGCACGAAATTAATGTCGTATGAGTATGAACCATCTGCACAAGAAATTCTTGAAGTGTTATTACCGCAATACGCGGAAAGCTTAATTTATGGCGCTTTACTTGATGCGAAAGCAAGTGAGCACGCTGCGACAATGACCGCAATGAAGAGTGCCACAGACAACGCCAATGATTTAATAGGTGATTTAACATTATCATTTAACCGTGCGCGCCAAGCGATGATCACTCAGGAGATTACTGAGATTATCGGTGGAGTAGCAGCACTTGAATAGGAAAAGCGGAAACGCCTAAAGGAACAGCGGCTAAGGACGCATGAAGGAGCAAAGGCTAAAATTCGCCACGTCCTGTGGCAACGCCTTTGTGACCCGCATCGTGCGGGCCTCCTCGAGGTGCTAGGCGTTGCAGCTAGACAATAGGAAAAGCGGAAACGCCTTGAACAGCACCGACAAGCACAAGACGATTCCCGAGGAGGCAGCTCTTCAGCCACCACAGGAAATTGGCTTGTGTCCTCAAGGTGCTAGGCGTTGCAGCTAGACAATAACATAACCCAGCTAGGAGGGGAAACGATGAACAAAGGACAGGTTCTACAAGTAATGGGTCCGGTTGTTGACGTAAAATTTACGAACGGCCAGCTCCTGAAATTTATAACGCACTTAAAGTAACATCTGCTAATGAGCAGATCGACTTGACGCTAGAAGTAGCTTTACATCTCGGTGATGATACTGTCCGGACTATCGCAATGGCATCAACAGATGGCGTACAGCGTGGAATGGATGTTCTTGATACAGGTGCACCAATTTCTGTACCTGTTGGTGATGTGACACTTGGACGTGTATTTAACGTATTAGGTGAAAACATTGACCTTGATGAAAAGCTTGATGAAAATGTACGCCGTGATTCCATTCACCGTGCAGCACCAAAATTTGATCAGCTTTCCACAGAGGTTGAAATTTTGGAAACAGGAATTAAAGTTGTTGACTTGCTAGCTCCATATATTAAGGGTGGTAAGATCGGTCTTTTCGGTGGTGCCGGAGTTGGTAAAACGGTACTTATCCAAGAGTTAATTAACAACATCGCTCAAGAACACGGTGGTATTTCTGTTTTCGCTGGTGTTGGAGAGCGTACACGTGAAGGAAACGACCTTTACTATGAGATGAAAGATTCCGGAGTTATTAGCAAAACGGCGATGGTATTCGGACAAATGAACGAGCCGCCAGGTGCACGTATGCGTGTTGCTTTAACAGGTTTAACAATGGCTGAATATTTCCGTGATGAGCAAGGACAAGACGTTCTGTTCTTCATCGATAATATTTTCCGCTTTACACAAGCAGGTTCTGAAGTATCTGCCCTACTTGGCCGTATGCCATCAGCGGTTGGTTACCAGCCGACACTTGCAACAGAAATGGGTCAGCTTCAAGAGCGAATCACTTCAACAAACGTTGGTTCAGTAACATCGATCAAGCGATTTATGTTCCTGCGGATGACTATACAGACCCGGCTCCAGCGACAACATTTGCTCACTTAGACGCAACGACAAACCTTGAGCGTAAGCTTTCAGAAATGGGTATTTACCCAGCGGTTGACCCACTTGCTTCTACATCAAGAGCACTTTCTCCAGAGATCGTTGGTGAAGAGCATTATAATGTAGCGCGCCGTGTGCAACAAACATTGCAACGTTATCGTGAATTACAAGACATCATTGCAATCTTAGGTATGGATGAGCTTTCAGACGAAGATAAACTTACGGTTCAGCGTGCTCGTCGCATTCAGTTCTTCCTGTCACAAAACTTCCACGTTGCGGAACAGTTTACAGGTCAAGCTGGATCATACGTACCAGTACAAGAAACAGTGAGAGGCTTCAAAGAATTACTTGAAGGTAAATACGATCATTTACCTGAGGATGCTTTCCGTCTTGTTGGAACAATTGACGATGCAATTAAAAAGCACAAGACATGGGAGTAGAAGTATAATTAGGGACCAGGAGGGATAAAGATGAAGACTTTGCAAGTAAGTATTGTCACTCCCGATGGCCCGGTATTTGACTCTCATGTAGAGATGCTCAGCACAAAAGCTGAATCAGGCGAACTTGGCATACTGCCGGGCCACGTCCCGATGGTCGCACCATTACAAATTGGTGCCGTCCGTCTTACTAAAGGCAGTGAAGTCGAGTATGTAGCTGTCAGTGGGGGATTTTTAGAAGTCCAACCGGAAAAAGTAACCATTCTTGCCCAATCTGCTGAACGTGCTGAAAGCATTGACTTAGCTCGTGCTCAAGAGGCAAAAAACGAGCGGAAGCACATTTGCAGGGAAAACAGGATGACAGTGACTTTAAGCGAGCTGAACTTGCACTTAAACGTGCAATGAACCGCATTAACGTAGCTGAACATAGATAATGATTGATAGGAAGGCTGACTGATCATATTGTGCCTCACTTCCTTTACTGAAATAAGGCACAGTAAGGTCAGCCTTTATCTATTGTAGAAAATCGGAGGTCTGTTGCATGGCGGAAGAGCTAGGACAGCAAGCATTACTTAGCATCATCTCGCACTTGTTTTTTATTGCAATTGCCTTTTATGGATTGCAAGCTTTGCATTTTGACAAATTGCTTAGAAAAACCGTGTGTTTCAAGCAAGACTCCTCTATATCCTTCTCACCATTGCACTGGGAACAACGCTTAGTAATTTTTTCTCGATTATTTAAACTGGGCGCGGCAGCTTTCAATGCTATTTTGACGAAAAATGACGAAAGAAATAAAAATGTGACTTTTTTCCTGTTTTCAAGAAATTATTTTTTGTTTATGATGAAAGTTGGAGTGTGACGTCTAAAACTGGCGATATTCCTTTTGTATTACTTCCCTTGGAGTGGAAACACTTTGAATAGGGAGAGAAGATGAAAAAATCCTGTTTTACATGGATACAGCTTTTACTTATCAGTAGTTTTGTTGTTTTTTTCTAGGGAATAACAGTAGTAATGCAAAACTTGGTATGGATATAGATACATTAATTTCTCATATAGAAAAGCAAAATGGGACGAAGATTGAATGGTCTCTATATGCAAGAGAACCTGTCTATCTACGAACAACGAGAGAATGGTTGAGAAAAAGGAGTCGCTGGAAAAGCAATTTCCACAGATGAATTGGTTCATGTCGAATGATGCTGGAATCGATGTTTTCATGGGGCAACAAAACCATGGACTTTTCAGCGAAACGATCAAATTCATTTCAACCGACAAAAATAGACAGAATTCCTCGTACATCGTGTATGAGGTCGTTGGTACAAGCTGGAGTCAGACTGTGTCCAACTATACCGAAGATACAGTGGGAATACTTTTGATAAAGAGCCCGTAATTTTCTCTTGTATTAAAGGCGAATTCAATGAGGATTTCGATGCATTCATCCATCATTCACTCAGTGGATTGCTTCAGTCTTTCAAGCGGAAGAAATTGAAGCGTTGAAAGAGAGCGATTTTTATTCGATTTCTGCAAAATCCTTGCGATTGAATCAACCGATAGCTTTTACTGAAAATGGTTTAAATATGCAAATTGGCTTACGAAAAACTGGATCGGGGTCGAGAACATCCTTTGTAATCGGCACACCCATCTTAACGATTGAATATTAATATTAAGAAAATGGACGCGGAGGGGAATACTTTTGGAAAAAATCATCGTCCGCGGCGGAAAAAGGCTTAGCGGCACTGTCAAGGTTGAAGGGGCAAAAATGCCGTACTGCCTGTGATCGCTGCATCATTGTTGGCAAGTGAGGAAAAAGCATCATTCGAGACGTACCAACGCTCTCTGATGTTTATACAATCGGTGAAGTACTACGCCATTTAAATGCCGGCGTACAATTTAATCATAAATCAATTACGATTGATGCATCAGATGAATTAAAGATTGAAGCACCATTTGAATATGTTCGTAAAATGAGGGCCTCTGTTTTAGTGATGGGACCTTTACTTGCGCGTCAAGGAAGAGCCCGAGTAGCATTGCCAGGGGCTGTGCAATCGGTTCTCGTCCGATTGATTTGCACTTAAAAGGCTTTGAAGCAATGGGTGCAAAAGTAAAAGTAGAAAATGGATTTATTGAGGCAACAGCCTCTCACTTAACAGGAGCAAAAATCTATTTGGATTTCCCAAGTGTTGGTGCAACACAAAATATTATGATGGCTGCCGTATTAGCGGATGGGTTAACGGTGATCGAAAACTGTGCGAAAGAACCTGAAATCGTCGACCTCGCCAATTATTTAAATGCGATGGGAGCGAAGGTGAAAGGTGCTGGCACGGGAACGATTCGAATTGAAGGCGTTGATCAATTATACGGAGCAGATCATACAATTATTCCAGATCGAATTGAAGCTGGAACATTTATGATTGCTGCCGCAATTACACAAGGAAATGTTCTTGTACAAGGTGCAGTTCCTGAACACTTATCATCGGTCATTGCAAAGTTGGAAGAAATGAACGTAACGATCATCGAAGAAGAGGACGGATTACGTGTCATCGGCCCAGAAAAATTAAAAGCAGCTGATATTAAAACAATGCCGCATCCAGGTTTCCCAACAGACATGCAGTCACAAATGATGGCTTTATTAGTGAATGCAGAAGGCACAAGTGTCATTACGGAAACGGTCTTTGAAAATCGCTACATGCATGCCGAAGAATTCCGCCGCATGAACTCAGATATTAAAATTGAAGGTCGCTCAGTCATCATTACAGGCCCATGTAATCTTCAAGGAGCTGAAGTTGCTGCAACGGATCTAAGAGCAGGGCAGCATTAATCATCGCTGGCTTAAGAGCAGAAGGATACACACGTGTAACAGAATTAAAACATCTTGACCGTGGCTATCTCGACTTCCATCTAAAGCTGCAAGCATTAGGCGCAGATATTGAACGCGTAACGGAAGAAACGGAAGAAATGGCTATTGAAAAACTTAAATCGCAATAATATATAAATCAAACTGCACCCCAATTGTTAGTCACCATCTAACAATTGGCGTTGCAGTTTATTTTTTGTTTGAAAAGTGGAATGATCGTGGAAAATGCGATGACCTATTGAGAATTCTATGCCGTCGCGGCAATTTTATTTAACTATAACTTTGAATAAATGCTTGTCCTAACCCATATAGTTGTATAAAGGCAGCGTGCCTTAAATTCATAATGGAGGCATCAGGCATGAATCAACTTAAACCAATCGCAATTATATTCGCAGTTCTCATTATCCTCACTTTTACACTCCCATCTTTGGTCGTAATGCCTAATTCCGGTGAAAAGACGACGGGTAAACGAAAGGACCAAAAGAAACGATTCCTCAAACCGTTCAATTAGAAGATTCGGGAACGGAAGTAGCCGTTTTTAGAACAGCAACAAATGAGGTTGAAACGCTACCGTTAGAAGAATATGTCGTTGGCGTAGTCGCTTCTGAAATGCCATCAAGCTTTGAACCGGAGGCATTAAAAGCACAAGCATTAACGGCAAGAACATTTATAATGAATCATCTCATGAATGGAGATAAATCGAATATTCCTGAAGGTGCTGACGTAACCGACACACAAAATTATCAAGTTTATCGAAACAAAGAAGAAGCATTAAAGGAATGGGGAGCGGATTATAACTGGGATAAAATTGTTGAAGCGGTTAAAGCGACTGAAGGAGAAGTATTAACATACAATGGGAAGCCAATATTTGCCCAATTTTTTCTACAAGCAATGGTTACACGGAGAATGCCGAAGATTATTGGCAAAATCAAATTCCTTACTTAAAAAGTGTCGCTAGCCCATGGGATAGTCAAGCACCAAATTTCGAAGTGGAAAAGACGATAAGCACGAAGGAGTTTGAAGAAAAATTAGGCGTGAAACTAGGCGATGATGGCGATATCGGAACAGTGATTGCCCGCACATCAGGAAAAAAGTAGCTCAAGTAAAAATTGGTGATAAAACATTCACAGGGAGAGAAATAAGAGAAATTAGAACTACGATCGACCGATTTCAGTTGGGTTCATAAAGGCGACAGCATAATTATAACGACGAAAGGATATGGTCATGGCGTCGGAATGAGCCAGTACGGAGCGAATGGGATGGCGAAAGAAGGAAAAGACTATCAAGACATTGTAAACCATTATTATCAAGATGTAGCAATCTCAAATGTAACGGAGTTTATCGACAAAAAACTTGCTTCAAAATAGCATAGAAAAGCGTCGGATCTATAAAAGCATAAAATCGGCGCTTTTTATATGAAAGTCTGCTTTCGGAAGCTGGTTTAACAGCTAAGTTTTGTGTTTCAACAAGCTTCCCTTGACAATGAATTCCCGTTCATAGCCCGTTTTCAAGATTTTATACTTTTCTTGGACAATGAATGTTCGTTCATAGCTCGCTTGTCTGATTTTTACACTTTTCCTGGACAATGAATCCCTGTTCATAGCCCGCTATTCTGAGTTTTACCCCTTTCGTGATCAATGAATTCCAGTTCATTGACCACTTTCATGTCTTTTCCTATTTTCTCAGTCAATGAACGGGAGCATTCATAGCTAGCAATTATGATTATTTCGTGCACCCATATACTAAGGTCTAAAAGATTCATCATTTCCCACTATTTTTGAATAAAAATGATTGATTTGTCGAAAACTAACAGGCAATTTTTTCATTATCGAGTATATTATTCTGAAAATCTGTTCAGAATGATGACAGAGGTGATGAAAATGAGAGAGGAAGAAAAGAATCAATCTTCTCAAATCAACAAGTTTTTCAAAAACGGTGGGTATTTCCGGCAATTTATTTAGTTAGTGCTGCGTTGCTCATTTCGCTGATTGTATGGTTTCAATCAAGCGGCAACGACACTGCTACACCAGATACGGTAGATAAAGATCAAACGGCTGGTATCAATAAGGAAGAGCCTGTCATTGAGGTGAACAAAGCGTTTGAGAACTTTGAGATGCCTGTTCAAAACGCGGATGATGTTCGAATTGTCACATACTTTTTGATCCAACAACCTCAATGGAAGAGCAAGAACAAGCACTTATCGTTAACGGCAATCAATACCGCCCAAGCATGGGACTCGATATTGCCGACAAGGATGGCAAGGAATTCAAAGTAGTCGCAGCGCTTAGTGGCAAGGTTGCTACGGTAAGACAAGATGCATTGCTTGGCAATGTCATTGAAATTGAACATGAAAAAGGCATTATGACTGTTTATCAATCTGTTAAAGACATGAAGGTAAAAGTGGGGGACACGGTAAAACAAGGGGACGAGCTTGCTACTTCAAGTACAAGTCAGTTTAACCAAGCGGTGGAAAATCATGTACATTTTGAAATTCGTAAAGATCATGTCGCTGTCAATCCATTAGCATATTTTGGACAGCCAATCGCTACATTAATCGAAGCCGATGAAAAGGCTGAGGCAGATCATGATCATGACGCAGAAGATGTATCCGAAAGCGAATCAAACGAGGAAATCCTACCAAATTAAATGGGAAAACTTGTACTGACAGGACCGAAATGGCCTGTCTTTTTCATGTAAATAATGAAAATCTCGACATATTTCTTGGGAAATAATCCATTCATTTATTTAAAAATACCATATCCTGATACATAGAAAGAAAGTACGCATATATTGACCTTTGTACAAATAAGTATATACAAACTGTATTAAGAAGAGAGTGTTTGAGGTGAGGAATCGTTTATCAAGACTCTACAATCAGTTATGTATTTGTTCATACTTAAAATTAGTTAATATATGGTGCTATACGTATCGATGCTAAGGTCGCTGCCAATGAACAATGGGATCAACCATTCAATGTTTATAAAAAAGACGAGTCTCATTTCACACTCCTCACATCCAATTTGAGGAGGGCGAGCGGTGTGCACGATTACATCAAAGAGCGAACAATCAAGATTGGTAGGTATATCGTGGAGACGAGGAAAACAGTTCGCGTCATTGCGAAGGAGTTTGGCGTATCCAAAAGTACGGTTCATAAAGATTTAACGGAGAGATTGCCGGAAATTAATCCCGATTTAGCAAATGAAGTGAAGAGCATTTTAGATTATCATAAATCAATCAGGCATTTGCGGGAGGAGAGGCGACGAAACAAAAATATAAGCGTGAAGAAATGAAAAGCGGAATGGGAAATAATGACCTAGAAGGGAGCCAGGTGGCTTTTCTTCTTTTCGTATTCCTTTTATTACTCATATATGGTAAAATAAACAATTAGGGAAATTAAAAAACGAGAACTTTATACATAGATAAATGAATAAGTTAAAGGAAGGGATTTTGTCATGTTTGCGAAAGATATAGGGATCGATTTAGGAACGGCGAATGTGTTAATTCATGTAAAAGGACAAGGAATTGTATTAAATGAGCCTTCGGTTGTGGCGATTGATAAAAATACAAATCGAGTGCTTGCTGTTGGGGAAGAAGCGAGAAAAATGGTTGGGAGAACACCGGGAAATATTGTTGCGATTCGACCGTTAAAAGATGGTGTTATTGCTGATTTTGATGTGACAGAAGCGATGTTAAAGCATTTTATAAATAAATTGAATGTAAAGGTTTTTTATCAAAGCCACGCATATTAATTTGCTGTCCGACAAACATTACAAGCGTCGAACAAAAAGCGATTCGGGAAGCGGCAGAAAAAAGCGGCGGAAAGAAAATCTATCTTGAAGAAGAGCCGAAAGTCGCTGCGATTGGTGCAGGGATGGATATTTTCGAACCGAGCGGGAACATGGTCGTTGATATCGGCGGCGGAACAACGGATGTCGCTGTGTTATCAATGGGAGATATTGTAACATCGGCTTCCATTAAAATGGCTGGAGATAACTTTGATAATGAAATATTAAGCTATGTCAAAAAACAATATAAATTGTTAATTGGTGAAAGAACATCGGAAGATATTAAAATTAATATCGGGACAGTGTTTCCTAATGGCCGCAATGAGGAAATGGACATTCGTGGACGCGATATGGTATCCGGATTACCTCGAACAATTACGGTTAATTCAAAGGAAATTGAAGAAGCTCTTCGTGAGTCGATTCATGTCATTGTACAAGCTGCGAAAAATGTTCTGGAAAAACTCCACCCGAGCTTTCAGCGGATATTATTGATCGTGGCGTCATTTTGACAGGTGGAGGGGCTCTCCTTCATGGAATTGACCAACTATTAGCTGATGAGCTAAAAGTACCTGTCTTGGTGGCAGAGCATCCAATGGACGCTGTTGCAACAGGAACTGGAATTATGCTTGAAAATATGGATCGAATTGCAAGAAGAAATTTCGTCTAAAAGGATCATACAAATAGGGAGTGGTAGCACATGCTACGTGGCTTTTATACAGCTGCTTCTGGAATGTACGCGCAACAGCGGAAAACGGATATGTTGACGAATAATTTAGCGAATGTGAATACTCGGGCTTTAAAGAGGATCAAGCGGCGATTCGGGCTTTTCCAGAAATGTTGATGCGGAGAGTTGAAAAGGATCACTATGGCAATCCTTCGTCAAAACAAATTGGATCGATTCATACAGGGGTGTATATGCAAGAAAGCATCCCTCGCTTTATTCAAGGAGATATGAGACAGACAGATAAACAAACCGATATGGCGTTAACAGAATTAGCTGGTGGCACTGTCTTTTCACGTTAGAAAGTGGCGATGAATTAAGATACACTAGAAATGGAAGCTTTGCGATTGATATGAATGGCTTATTAACAACCGATGCAGGTTGGCCAGTACTTGATGTAAATGGAAATCGGATTACGTTAACAAGTGAGCAATTTACCGTTGATCGTCATGGAAATATCGAAGAGAACGGAGCATTTGTTGCACAGCTAGGAATAAGTGCAACAGAAAATCCTCAAGCTCTCATTCGCGAAGAAAATGGTTTATTCAGAACAGAGGATGGTGCTCCATTGCCAAATGCTGATCAAGCGACGGATTTTCGCATCACGCAAGGATTTATTGAAGCTTCAACAGTGAACGCCGGAAAAGCGATGACGGAGCTGATGACTGCGTATCGAGCCTTTGAAGCGAATCAGAAAATTTTGCAAGCATACGATCGAAGCATGGAAAAGGCCGTTAATGAAGTCGGAAGAGTGAACGGCTAGTGATCAAAGTAAGGAGTTAAATCAATGAACAGAGCGATGACAACTGCGATGAATACGATGGGGCAACTGCAAAAACAATTGGATATCATTAGTAATAATATTGCTAATGCAGACACAAATGGGTATAAAAGTAGAAAGGTGTCCTTTTCCGAGCTCATTTATCAACATGTGAACAATCAGCCTGCTCCTGAAAATGAAATAGGTCGGCTTTCACCACTTGGTATCCGTCAAGGGGTTGGAGCAAGAATAGCTAAATCAGCAATGAGTTTACAGCAAGGACCGATCAAAAGCACCGATCGACCGCTTGATATTGCTTTTTGGAAGAAAACCAATTTTTGAAAGTGCAAGTACAGGAAAATAACGAAACAAAGCTTCGATTTACACGTAATGGCTCCTTATATGTTGCGCCGAGTGGAAACAATGAGATGATGCTTGTGACAAGCGAAGGGTATCCTGTTCTAGATGAAAACGACAACCCGGTCATTTTTTCAAATGAACATAATGAGTTCATCATCTCCAATTATGGCACACTCAAGTGCATGGAGAAGGGGTTCAGCCTGTTACCTTTCAGGTCGGAGTCGTCACGGTTCATAAACCGCAGTTTTTAGAACAAAAAGGTGAAACTTTGCTCGGCTTGCCAGAGAATGTTGAAGCGAATCCGACGCTTATTTATACGAATTTAACAGAAGACAATCGAAATCAAATTGCAATGCAGCAAGGGGCATTAGAAGGTTCAAATGTTGATTTATCGAAAGAAATGGCAGATATGCTAGTTGTGCAGCGATCGATTCAATTTCAATCTAGGGCCATTTCATTATCAGATCAGATGATGGGGCTTATTAACGGTATCCGGTAAATATGTTATGATAAGGTCATAGTTTTTACATCCTATTATTAGGATCAAAGGAGTATAGCGCATGATGGCTAAACAAGTCAGCCAAGGACAAGTCCAAACGAGAAGAGAAATGAAAAAAGAAGCGTCAGGCCGCAAGCCGCGAATCAAATGAACAAACAACGAAAAGGATTCGCATTCGTTTAATCCCGATATGGCTTCGTGTGGTCGTCGTTGTTATCCTCATTGCTTTAAGCCTTGCTACAGGATTAATGGTCGGCTACGGAGTGATTGGTGATGGCAATCCAACAGATGTCTTTCACAAGTCGACATGGACACATATTATTGATTTAGTGATCAAAAACTAATTGAGAGGTCAATGGCCTTTGATATACATATAAGGGAGGGTCTAATATGTTAGATATCCAACAAATTAAAGAAATTATCCCACATCGCTATCCGTTTTTACTTGTGGATAAAATCGTCGAAATTGAAGACAGCCGAAGAGCGGTTGGAATTAAAAATGTAACAGCGAATGAAGAATTTTTAATGGGCATTTTCCTGATTATCCTGTAATGCCAGGTGTTTTAATTGTGGAAGCATTGGCTCAGGTTGGTGCTGTTGCCATGTTAAAGCAAGAAGAAAACCGTGGGCGTTTAGCCTTTTTGCAGGCATTGATCATTGCCGCTTCAAACGGCAAGTAAAGCCGGGAGATCAATTGAAGCTCGAAGTGGACATCATTCGCGTGAAAGGACCGATCGGCAAAGGAAAAGCTGTCGCAACCGTTGATGGTGAGCTTGTATGTGAAACGGAAATTACATTTGCGCTTAAATAAGTTTGAAAATACCACAGTTGTGCTAACTGTGGTATTTTTTGAAATTTCAGTGAAAGTAAAACATTGGCGAGCTCTAATAGACAATCGGTCGTTTGAAATAGTGAAAACTGTCCAAGAATCGTGTTTCCAACGACACTTCAACGATAAAAATCATGAAAACTGTCCAAGAGGCGTGTTTCAAGGACACTTGAACGATAAAAATCGTGAAAACTGTCCAAGAAATGTGTTCTCAAGGACACTTGAACGATAAAAATCGTGAAAACTGTCCAAGAGGCGTGTTTCCAAGGACACTTGAACGATAAAAATCGTGAAAACTGTCCAAGAGGCGTGTTTCAAGGACACTTCAACGATAAAAATCATGAAAACTGTCCAAGAAATGTGTTCTCAAGGACATTTCCACAATACATGGTGGCTCATGTTTCTAATTATTAAAAAACCTCTTCATTGAAGTTTTAAATGAAATGAAGTATTTTTTCAAAATATGGGAAAGCTAACAGCAGACCGAGCAAGGTCCAAAAAAGGAACATGAAAAAATTGAAAGGAGCTTACGAATATGAACGGAAAGCTAACGAAATTAATTGGAGCCGGTGCTCTCGCGTCCTTATTGCTTGTTGGCTGTGCAACGAATAATCAGGAGCCACCTCCGCCTGCAACGGATAACAATGAGGTAATTGACAATGACGTAGATATGAACAATCGTAATGGGACAGATAGAACAGATGTCAATGATCGAAACGGCGTCAACAATGAAGAAAACGATGTCAATAATCAAGACGGCGTCATTAATGAAGAAACAGACGTCGATGGTTAATAAAGCCTGCAATAAATAATAATATAAGATAAGAACCCGTCAGTCATTAGACGGGTTTTTCATGCGCTTTTTAAATTCCTCCATGAGCGCTTCACCGCTAAAGCCTTCATGAATAAGCCCCGCAAGGATGTACTCAGAATATTCATTCCGTAACTTGCTAAGCTTGCCATCGAATAGAACGCTAATTCGTTCACCGATTGGACGAATCGTATTGATTTTACGGTAAATGGTGCAGGATCGTTCGCTGCGTGTGTAATTACGACTCGAATCTCAAAAGTGCGATCTCCTTCCCATTTTTTTGAAACAAAGGTGCAAGGGACTGATCAATAAACGCTTCGATGACCCAATCGCCGTGGTCATTCTCTTTATTGATGATTAATCCATCGGTTAGAGGAATATTGATTGGCTTTTTATCTTCAAACATTTGTAAGGCAACAATTTTAAATGTTTTCAATTCGTCGTCACTCCTCCCACTCTCCCTAAATTATAACATTTTTAAAAAGAGTTGAAATTCAATTTCTCGATGATGAAAACGCCAGAAATTGAAAAACTGATGCAAAAAATAGCAAAATTGCCCGATATCTCCCTGTTGAAAACACATTTTGTCGATTTTACGCCTGAAACAACTTTCTATATGATAAGTATACACCGTTGAAAAAGGAGTTGGAATGATGATCAACCAGGTGACATTAGTAGGCAGAATGACGAAAAATCCTGAACTACGTTACACGGTAGAAGGAAAGCGGTATTAAATATTACGCTTGCCTTAAATCGCCAATTTCGGAATGCAAGGGGAGATTGAAGCTGATTTTGTATTATGCACATTATGGAATAAAGTAGCGGAAAACACAGCAAAATATTGTAGCAAAGGCTCGATTATTGGAGTAATGGGGAAAATTCAAACGCGGAATTACGAGGATCAGGCTGGAAAAAAGTATACGTTACTGAAGTGATTGCCGATTCTGTTAAATTTATGGGTGGACGGCCTGTGGATGAAGCCGCGATGCCCGTCACAACTGAAAGGAGGTGAAGGTTCATCGGAGATTCGATTGAAATATTAATCGGCGACCTCATTTTCAAGCTTGGCAAGGCGAACCAACAAATCTTCGCACTGAGCCAACGAATCTCAAAGCTTGAAGAACAGATGCATAATCAGCCAAAGCGTTCCATTTCTCAACCATACAGGAAAAAAGCATCGCGCAGTAAACGACTCTCTCCACATGCTGCGTATCCAAATTAGCCTCGCTTTACCCACCTCATAAGAAAAAGAGGCATGTTAGACAAACATAGCCTCTCTTTTCGCTCTTTCAAATATTCTTTAGCAGTAAACAGTCTTGACGCCAACGAAGCCAAAATGATGATAAGCTGTACCTGTTAAAATGTAAAGCATGTCGTCTGCTTTAAAAAGCGACGCCCAACGTAAAAGGAGAGGGAGCCAGCTGTTCAGCAACTCGTCTATTTTTTATCGCAAATGCTATTAACGTGAAAATCGCTCCGTATGTCCGCTTGCTCTTGAACAATTACTAGATCTCATCATCCAAGTGCAATCAAATCACGTAGGTCATCATTGGAAAGCTCTGTTACCCACTGGTCACTGCGAATAATTTCTTCATTTAATGCTTGTTTTTCTCAAGCATTAAATCAATTTTCTCTTCAAGCGTTCCTGTCGTAATCAATTTATGGACATGAACAAATCGCTCTTGCCCGATACGATAAGCACGGTCTGTTGCCTGATTTTCAACGGCGGGATTCCACCAACGGTCATAATGAATGACATGGTTGGCGGCAGTCAAGTTTAACCCTGTTCCTCCAGCTTTTAAAGAGAGGAGGAAGAAAGGGAATTCCCTGCCTGGAACCTTTCTACGTATTCATCACGTTGCTTTTAGGCATACTTCCGTTTAAAAAGGAACGGAAACACCATAGCGATTTTGCAACACGGTACGAATCATTTCTCCCATACCAATATATTGGGTAAAGATGATACACCCTTCGCGATGATCCATAATCGTATCAGCAAGCTCAATTAATGTCGCCATTTTATTTGAGCGCGACTCGACCTCTGAAGGGATTTCTTCTTTTAAATAAAGAGCGGGGTGATTGCACAACTGCTTTAACTTATTGAGCATTTGTAAAATTAATCCCTTTCGTTCAAAAAACGATAAGGTTTCAATCTTACTAAATGTATCTTGAACAAGATCTTCATATAAAGCAGCTTGCTCCGCTGTTAAAGAACAATACTCTTTTTGCTCGAGTTTGTCGGGCAAGTTCAACTCAACTTCTGGATCCTTTTTGTTCTTCTGAGTAAGAAGGGTTTAATCATTTGTTGAAGCTCGCGAATTTTTCGTTCATCGCCATCTTTTTCAATTGGAGCGATAAAACGTTTTGGAATTGCCCGAATGTACCTAAGTAGCCGTGATTGATAAAATCGAAAATCGACCATAGTTCGGCAAGTCGATTTTCCATCGGAGTTCCTGTTAAGGCAATGTGATGTCCGCCTTTTAATTTTCGTATGGCCTGTGATTGTTTCGTCTCAGCATTTTTAATATTTTGAGCCTCATCAAGCGCGATCGTACTCCATTCAATCGAGGAAAATTCATTAAAATCAAGATGGGAAAGTCCATAGCTCGTTAAGACGACATCCGCATCTTTCATTTCTGTATTGAACGCTTCGCCTTTCACTCTCGTTGCCCCATAATGGAGGGCGACCCGTAAATCGGGGGCAAAACGCTCCAATTCCCGTTGCCAATTTCCTAATACAGAAGTCGGACAAATGATGAGAGCAGGTTCCTTATTTAGCTCTGCATGTTTTACATGAAGCAAATAGCCAATTAATTGAATCGTTTTTCCTAATCCCATATCATCAGCTAAACATGCCCCAAAGCCGTATTGGCGTAAAAACGTTAACCAGTTTAGTCCTAGCTGCTGATAAGGACGTAAATCACCGAGTAATTGCTTAGGCGCTTTGGTTGTCGGAATTTCCGTAATGCCACGGAGTTGGCGCATCATCTTTTTCAGTGACTGGTTCAACTCAATTTTTACTTGGGCAAATGCACGTGGATCAAAGAGTTCTTGATCATTTTGAATCGGCTCTTCATCAGTCTCAAGAGAAAAAGATCTTGAACACGCAAGCCTTCTTTTTCGCTTGCTTCATTAATGCTTGAATATGGGCGATCATTTTCGGATCGAGCTTTACCCAACGCCCTTGATTTTGACGAGACGACGCTGCTCATTGATGAGCGTCTGAAATTCCTCCTCTGATAATTCGGCCCCGTTCATTGATAAACGCCAGTCGAAATCTAACATCGCATTTAATCCGACGAAGGATGGGCGATAATTCGTACCCGTTTGCTTTACTTTTGCCTTCATCATTAAGTTTGCTTCTCGCATCGCTTCCCACCAGGAAGGAAGCAAAATCTCAATACCAAGCGCAATCAGCTTGCTACTTGCCTCCGTTAAAAACTCCCAAGCCAATGCTTCATTGAGTTCAGTTGACAACCACGGAAAGAGACGCTGCCAACGGTCCTGCTCCAGTTCAATCATCGGGACAAACGAAGACCAGCGTTTAGGTATTCGATCGAGAGAATAGATTTTCTCTTGTTTTTTGCGATCACGTAAAATGGTTTCCAATGTCCAGAGCTCATCATCATCGTCTGGTTCAATTAAGCGTAGACCAATAGAGAAGGGAGGGGTGGATCGACTGTTTCAGTCCATTCAATCCACCGTGTTTCATCAAAATATTGTTCAAGCTCCTCAGCAGAAAGCGGACTTTCTTTTAGTTGTTTTAGTTTGGCCGCAAGCGTTGCACCTTCCATCCCTTGCTCAAGATGCGCCGTGACGGCATGATGATAAAAATGTGTAACAAATTCATTCATCGTTGTATGGAAAAGCTTTGCTCCCAAAATGGTGGAGGAAACTCTTCCCATACCATCTGTGGAACTTTCCAATAAAAGCTTCTTCAGAGTCATCCGTAAACTGCGGGAGCCATTTCCCTCCTGAATCGCCTCAAGCATGATCGGTGCAACAGCTAGAATCGCATCACCAGGCTCACACCAATTCCAGTCGATGAGTGAACTAAAGCGTTCATGCCCAAGCAGTGTTAACAATGAATAACTATCGATTTCAATCCCGTCATCACCGTTCACCTGTTTGCTTTCAATAAAAGAACCGTAAAAGCTTTCCTCATGCCAAATAAACAGCTGCTGCTTCCATTGAGCTGGAGAGATCGGATGTGACTCATCATCAAGAACAGAGATGAAAAAAGCACCATTCTCTAGAGGTGTGATATGGATATCGACCGATTTAAGATTCATCATTGATTAATTTTCCTTTCCTGCATTCTTCCTGAAAGGCCCGCAAACGTTTCGTTCTTTTACGAAGCTCGGAAAAATATCGCTCCCAATGGGGAAGCATTTTTTCCTTTTATAGAGCTTTTGCAACCTTTTTAAATAACGTACAGCTCGTTTATAAGAATCGCGGTTTCGATTGTTAATGAGGGCCGTTATCGTTTCGTGATATAGTGGACGCAATGCACTAGGATCATGCTTTGCTACGATGCTAATCGTATGGGAATCAATGTATTCAAGTGTATTTTCCGTATACAGCTGAAGCTCTGCCCATTTTCGATAATCTTGCTTATCGAGCAAGTAGGCGATGTATTGATAGCGACTATGCGGCAAGAGATTGATATATGCTTTTTCGAGCAGGTTCGAGTCTAGTTTTAGAGCCATTTCACTATCTAACACATGGAACAGCACCCGAGTAAATTGTGCTTGTTCGTAATTGCGTGTTAATGCAGAAATATACGTCGTAATCATCGTGAGAAAGACGGGGAAAAATCGAGCAAGCCGTTTTGTTTGTCGATCAGCTTGCAATAATTTTAACCAGCTTAATGCATACGGAGCAGCATCTGGACTTAATTGAATTATCTTTTCGATGGCCCAATCATCTTCTTCAAGTAAAATGGCGATATGAATAGCAGCCATTTTACAACTTTCATTCTCAGCTTCTAATGCTTGAAGCTTTTTAAATTCAGCTTCACGATCCCGTTTCGATTTAAATAGGACCGTCCACATATTCATATACATTTCCATGAATTCAAACGGAAACATCGTGTCGATTAATAATAAGTTCGTGCTTTCATTACGTAAATAATGGAAATATTTATCAAACGCAAAGGGGAAGCGATCGTCGTTAATTTTGCCAATGCTTCATCTGCCTCTTCAATCATATATTGCATAAATGAAATGAGATGACGGCGTTTATTCAGGTCATCACATACCTTATTCATCAATTGTATCGATTCATACGCAGCAAACAATTGGAATAAAGGTTTCCATTCTCGTTCAACTGGTGCAAACCCAAGTAGACGCATATAACGGATCCGAGCCCAATCATCAAGCTGATAGTAGTTTTTCACAGAAACAGTTTGATAAGCATCCCGAATTCTTTGTATCCAATGTTCAGGGCTCGATGGAGATGTTTGTACCGATTGATCGATCAAATCCGAGCCGCGTTTTAATGTGGAAAGAACGTCTGTCACTTGCCAGCGGTTTTCCATTCTTGTATCCACGTAAAAATGCTTTCCATCTTGTTTAATACGGTGAAGAATAAAGCGATCTTATGCTTGCAAATCCCTTCGATCGGGCATGAACAGCTTCCCTCCGCAATATTCTTAAAATAAAGCTCGACCACAACGGGACTAACATCCCGTACTTTTGCTTCTACTTTTTCATTTGAAAATGTGACATTATGCACGAGCTGCTGGCGAAAAAGAATCATCCCTTTTTGCACAAGCTTCTGATGTGCGTCTGCCCGCGGATCGAGAATGCTCTGGAGTTCTTCGCTATATAATTTGATATGCTGCTGCAATTGTTTGTTATACATGTAAAAACCTCCAAAACATTATTATACCCTTTTTCAGAATGATTGTCACTATAACGAAAAATTAAGTTTACCGATTTTCATTAGAGATAATGGCTTTTTCATTAAACAGGCATTTTCATAATAAAAATCGGTGGATGGATTTCTTATTGCTCATTTTAGGCATAACAAATAAACGTACATTAAGTACATTTTTAAAAAGGGAAGTGGTGGGACGGGGATGTTGATTTCCGTTCTGGCTGGACGCTTTCCGCGGGGCGTGTCTTGAGCCGCTTCGTCGCTACGCTCCTGCAGGGTCTCAAGCTACACGCTTATTCCCGCAGGAGTCGCCAGCCGCCACTCCAATCAACGCGATCCGAAATTGGATAGATCTCACCAAAGACCTTTCGTATTCAATTTTTCTTTAAAAGTTGGAGCACAAGTTGCTTTGGACCACTTCGCTTTTCTATGTACTTAAAATGTCGGATTCCTGCAGAATCCTTTTCCAATATCGCCCTCATTCCAGTTGTAAATCGGTATAAAAACATCCGAATTTTATCAGGCGATTTAATCCCTCGGGCTCTACGAATGACGGCATGGAAGAAGTTATTTTTCTTTTCCGTTTTCATCGACATATAAGCCACCATCAGTGAGACGAATAAAAGCAGTCTGTTTAACTTATTCAAAGTGCGCACACAAATGGCTTCCAACTTGAACTCTTGCTTTTGCACTCGAAACATTTCCTCTATCCGCCATCTTAAAATATAGGCTTTTAATATAGATAACACATCATCTTTTAAGTGATGGAATTTCTACCGTAATATGGGACACCTTTAAATCGTACGTTTTTCCTTTCATTTCAGCTTGAAAATTAAGTTTCCTTTCTTCTAAGGAATAAGTCCCGTACTTTTAATTTCTTATTTTGATGCACCAAATATCGATTTTTCTTCAACCGAATGATAAAGTGATTCTCTTGTTCAAGAATTCTTTTCATCACTTCTACATTGTCATACTCACGATCCATTACGAACGTGGCCTTCTTTTCGGCTAGGACATTGCGAACGTGACGTACCCCTTATATGTTTCCTCGTTGGCACTTATGAATTATTCCTCACTTGAGGAATACAAATGTGAATAAATAGGAAGTGGATGCTTGAATTTATCTGTGATCGCAATCATTAAGCTGTCCAATATCCCTTTTCGATTCTATTTGTAGATCCATCTCTAACTAGCCCAAGATCTTCTAGTTTCGTTGAATATGGCTTTATGATTTCAGAAGTGTCGACAATGATTATATTGTCTTCTCTGTTGATATGTGGAGCTAATAGATTCCCGTAATTCTGCATTAATCGATCATCTTCATGGAATTGTTCCAGTCGGTTGGATAGACGCTTAACCGTCTGAATGGTATCAATGGATTCCTCAAGTGTTTTAGCAATGTCAGATAATTTGACAGATTTTCCTTTTGCTAGACCAAATAGCATATCCATCAGAAAATCTTTATTGGGCTTTTGCATCCCTTCGCTCAATTTCGAGGAAAAATGAACAACTGACCTTTTCGTAGTATATATATCTTGTGAAAGTGTGGTAATAATTATCTGGTGATTTCCGCTTCAGGAGGACGCTTTCCGCGGGGTGAGCGGCTTCAGTTGCTATGCGTCTTGCAGGGTCTCACCTGTCTCGCATATAGAAAAAGCCCCTAATCTTCAACGAAAAACGGTAAACTTAAAAACGAAAAAATAAAGGTAGCAGGTCGATGGGAAAGCAAAAATCCAGTTCATTTCAGCTGAAATGAACTGGATTTTCTTAAAGGATAAGAAAGTATATTTTTAAGAGCTTCAGCTACCCAGCGACTAGCCTTACGATAGGTGTAACGATCGTTTGCGTTTATAGGACGTCGATTAGGAACGATACGTGCTTTAGCTTTTCTTTTCTTAGAATCTATTCATCAATCAATGATTAATAGAATTTTTATACCCATCGAATTTGCTCTTCCAGTAGGAATTGCTCAGGCTTGCGATTTCAACGCCGTTTGAACCAGCATGGATGAATTGTCCATTGCCAATATAAATGCCCATATGGGAAATTCCACGCTTATATGTATTTGCAAAGAATACGAGATCGCCAACTTCTGGCTTATTTACGTAGTAAGAGCGACTATAATACCCTTCAGAGCTTAAGCGGCTGACCTTTTGGCCTGCTGTATTAAAGACATAATAAATAAATCCGCTGCAATCAAAGCCTGATAGAGTTGAACCTCCCCAAACATACGGTGTTCCAACCGCATTTTTCGCAGTTTGAATAACTGAAGCAACTTGTTGTGGAATGACTGGCGCTTCCGGTTTTGGTGCTTCTTGTTTCGGTGTCGTAACGCTTGTATTTCCATTTCCGTTCACTTTTAATGTTTGTCCAACTAAGATCAAATCAGAAGAAAGATGATTCCAGCTTTTAAGTTTGCAACGGTTGTACCAAAGTTTTGGGCAATTCGACTTAACGTATCGCCAGCAACGACTTTATATGTACTTGTTGCTTCATTATTTTCTGGTGTTGGAGCAGTTGGAGCCGGCGGTATCGGTGCAGCAGCCCCATTTGTTGGTGAAACTTTTAATACGAGTCCCGGATGAATCAAATCAGAATTCAAACCATTCCACTCGTAAAGCTGTGCAACTGTCACCTTATGTTGACTGGCAATTTTACTTAAATTATCGCCAGATACTACAGTATATGTATGTGCAGCTGGAGGTGTTGTTTGCTGTGAATGTTGTACTGGAATAGAAGGTGGCATATTTACAGAAGTCGATTGACCAACAAATAGCACTTGCTTCGGATAAATTAAATCACTAGAAAGATTGTTTAATGATTTTAGCTGAGCAACGCTCGTTTGATACTTTGTCGCAATTTTCCATAGGAATCTCCGCTTTGGACTTCATGTGTAGAAGCAGACGCTACTCCAGCAAAAGACGTAGCAATAATGACGGCCGATGCTGCTCCAACCAATTTTTACGCATAAAAATACCCCTAAAAATTCCCGATCATTTTAGTCAAATTTTATCATAAACAATCAAGCTTTCATGAAGAAATTACAAAATGTAACAAGAGTTTAATAAATAGACCACATTTTACCAATTACTAGCAGAAAACTTCGAAAAAGGTGAGTGCGCTTTCATTTCGGGTGTAAATCACCTAAAATGAAGATAACAATGAAAAGGAGTGTGCGTGATGGATAAATCGAAGAAGCGTTTTGAATCTGAAGTGGTCCATCTAGGGTATGAATCTATGAATCACGAAGGAAGCCTTGTTCCACCACTCTATCAAACCGCAACATATACTTTTCGATCGGCAGAGGAAGGTGAGCGACGATTTTCTGGGGAAGCGGAAGGTTATATTTATTCAAGGCTAGGAAATCCAACGGTTGCCATTTTGGAGGAGAGAATGGCAAAGCTTGAAGAAGGAGAAGCCGCGCTTGCCTTCGGCTCAGGAATGGCAGCGGTAAGTGCGACGCTTGTTCATTTGACGAAAACTGGGGATCATCTTTTATGCTCGGAAGGGATTTATGGTTGCACGTTCGGCTTGTTGCAATTGCTGGAAAAGAAATACGGAGTTACTCACAGTCTTATTCAGATGAATGAAGAAACAGCAATTAGAAAAGCCGTTCGTAAAAATACAAGCGCCATTTATGTGGAAACGCCCATTAATCCGACGATGAAGCTTGTTGATTTGGAAATGGTTGTGAGAGTCGCCCGCGAATTCAATATACCTGTCGTTGTCGATAATACTTTTTGTTCCCCTATTTACAACGACCGCTTACTCTCGGCTGTGATTATGTCATTCATAGTGCAACGAAATACATTGGCGGACATGGCGATGTTATTGCCGGTTTGGTCATCGGTAGCGAGGAGAGCTGAATGAGATGAGAATGTCGACGTTAAAAGACATCGGCGGCATCATTTCCCGTTTGATGCATGGCTGCTTCTGCGCGGATTAAAGACATTGCCTGTGAGACTTGATCGTCATTGCGATAACGCAGAAAAAATCGCAGAGAAATTAAAAGGACATCCAAATGTCAGCAAAATATATTATCCTGGTGATCCAAACTTTCCTCAGTATGAGTTAGCCACTCGACAAATGAAGCGGCCAGGTGGGATGATTAGTTTTGAAGTGAAAGGAACGAAAAAACGGCGCAACAGTTATTGAATCGCTGTCGGTTTGTGAAAATAGCCGTAAGTTTAGGCGATTGTGAGACACTGATACAACATCCCGCGACAATGACCCACGCCGTTGTTCCGGAAGAAGAACGTAAGAAAATGGGCATATCCGACACACTCATTCGTTTATCTGTCGGTTTGGAAGCATGGGAAGATATTTGGGAGGATTTAGAACAGGCGCTTGACTGAAAAATATTTGTCATGAGCGAAACAGACAATTATAATAAAAGGAAATTCCTTTAGTAGGAAGAGGTGGCGTTTTGCAAAATAAAGTACTGATTCACGCGACGATTTATACAGGAGAGGCTGATGAACCGATTCAAGATGGATTTATCCGTTTTTCTGAACAGATTTCTGAAATTGGTGAAATGAAACATTATAATGCAGAAGCGAATGAAAAGGTGGTCGATGCAAAGGGAGAATCGTTATTCCCGGAATGATCGATGTTCACATTCATGGTGGTTTTGGAGTTGATGCTATGGATGCCGACCCAGAGAAGCTCCTTTTCTTAAGTGAAAAGCTATTAACTGAAGGGGTTACTTCCTTTTTGCGACAACGATGACTCAAGAGCATCGTGAAATTGAAGCGGCACTTACCGCTGCAAAAGTGGCGAAGGAGAGAGGGCATCGATTGAAGGCGTGCATTTGGAAGGGCCGTTTATTTCCGAAAAACGTGCAGGTGCACAGCCACATGAGTATATTGTTGACCCGGATATCGATCAGTTTTTAAAATGGTATGAAGCTTCGGGCGAATTGATTAAGCTTGTTACATACGCCCCGGAACGTCCCGGAGCACAAGCGTTTGAAAAAGTGATGCTTGAGCGAGGAATCGTTCCTTCCGTTGGTCATTCAGATGCAGTAAGGAAGAACTTGTACAAAGTAAAGCATCCCATGCAACCCATTTATATAATGGTATGCGCGGACTTCATCATCGTGAAGCAGGGGTGGCTGGACATGTGTTACTAACGGATGGCATTCAAGTAGAAATCATTGCAGATGGGATCCACATTGTACCGGATATGATTGATTTAGCCTATCGTTTAAAAGGAGCGCAAGGAATTACACTTATTTCCGATGCAATGCGCGCAAAGGGCATGCCGGATGGTGAATATGAGCTTGGTGGACAAAAGTGTGGATGAAAGACAATCAAGCTCGTCTTGAAAGCGGCTCGCTTGCTGGTAGTGTGCTGAAAATGGATGAAGCGTTTCGAAATATCATCACATTTACAGGCTGCTCAATTAGCGAAGCAGTACAAATGACATCAGGAAACCAAGCGCGGGAATTTGGCCTTACTCATAAGGGGTCACTTGCTCCAGGAAAAGATGCCGATTTTGTTATGATGAATAAAAACTTAGAAGTAGAAGGAACATATCGACTAGGTGTCGATTATGTGAAAGGGAGAAATAAAATGAAAGTAATCGTAGTGAAAAATAAGGAAGAAGCTGCAGAAAAAGCATTTGAAATGATACAAGCAGGTCTAGAAAATGGGAGTATTAAAACGCTAGGACTCGCAACAGGAAGCACGCCGGAAAAATTATACGAAAAAATGCGACAAGAACGTTTATCTGCTCCAGAAGTAACGACCGTAAATTTAGATGAATATGTCGGTCTTGAAGCAAGTGATCCACAAAGCTACGATTACTTCATGCAGGAAAACCTTTTCAATAAAGTAACGTTTAAGCAATCATACTTACCGAACGGGATGGCAGAGGATTTGGATGCTGAATGTGAACGATACGAAGCGATTTTAGCGAAACATCCAGTTGATTTACAAGTATTAGGGATCGGCGTAAACGGTCACATCGGCTTCAATGAACCTGGTACATCTTTTGATTCAAAAACCTCGGTTGTAAAACTAGCTGAATCGACAATTGAATCGAATAAACGTTTCTTCGAAAAAGTGGAGGATGTGCCAACACATGCCGTTTCAATGGGGATCGCGTCGATTATGGAAGCGAAAGAAATCATATTAATGGCATTTGGTGAAGAGAAAGCTGAAGCAATAAAACAAATGATCGAGGGACCAGTTAGCGAAGACTGCCCAGCATCTGTTCTACAAAACCATGAAAATACAACCATCATCATTGATGAAGCTGCAGCAAGCAAGCTTGCTTAATTAAAAAACAATGCTTAGTCGCGATCGGCTAAGCGTTGTTTTATTGCGCGCTGGATCCGGGTTTTCATCAACCCCAATGACACAAGGACATTCCACCACTGAAACTCGAAAAAGTGTCTTTCAACAGCTTGATGAAGGACATTGCACCAAGGAGTTGAAAGAATACTGTCGTTTAAAAGTAAATTCAAGGACACTCAGCCTCTGAAACTCGTAAAAGTGTCTTTCAACAGCTTGGTGAAGGACATTGCACCAAGGAGTTGAAAGAATTCTGTCGTTTAAAAGTAATTATAAGGACACTCCACCTCTGAAACTCGTAAAAGTGTCTTTCAACAGCTTGGTAAAGGACAGTGTACCAAGGAGTTGAAAGAATACTGTCGTTTAAAAGTAAATTCAAGGACACTCCGCCTCCGACATTTGCCATTTTTGTCCTTCAAAATCATCCTCATAGACATTCTGCATTCGCATTTTACAAATACGGACCTTAAAAAATTACTTATTTTGTATAAACTTTTTCAAGTGAGGGAGCAATTCAGCAAGATTTTCTTGCGTTTTTTCATCCGAATGTGTAAGTGAAGATAGAAATTTAAATAAGGACTCATGCTTGTTTAACATATCAATAATTCGTTGCATATCCGTGTTATAAGAATGCTCGCGCAGCATCATCGGGGATATTCCTGTCCATAGTCAGTGCCTAAGAGCATGTTCAGAAAGTAATCGGGTGGAATGGAATATGCCTTTTGAAAATGCGGCAACGCCTCTGTCGGAATTTGCCTCTTCTTGACTTAAATGTAATACGTCACTACGATAATCTCGAAGTTTCTTATAAAATGACATTGTACTTCCTTCGCACTCTTTTTCGTAATAAGATAGCGGAAATTATCGAGGAAAGCTGTAGAATATAACGTTTTGTTATTGAATAGAGTATTAAATTTGTGTTGAACTATTTTATTCATAAACAGGTATTTGCAAATTTGGGTATATTTTACTATAATAGCTTCATAGTTAGGAGGGGAAAATGAGTGTTTCTATCGAAATAAAACAGATTATGTCGTATGGTCGCTTAGGAAGTAAAGAGTACTCCTAATTTGTCACGGTATTTTACAAAAGGATCGAACGATTGCTTTAAATCCTATTTTTAATTTTCATGATGCCTTGAGAAAAATCTTCCCTATTGCCGTATGACATCCGAAGTTTTATCAGCTCCATTAAGTGAAACGATGGAAATTATTATTAACATAAGATTTATGAATGTTACATGGAAGCAATGCGTACGGATTGATTTAATTAACTGGGAGTTCGTTGTCATTCCTTATGCAGAAAACTCGTTACCCTTGCCAATCGAAATCATCGTGATGCTGCTTACATCATTTGCCATTAAAAAGGAAGACGATCAAAAACCTCGTCGTCCTTACATTAGAAAGTGGACAAACATCGTTTCTTAAGTGACGTCTGTTCATTGCTGCAAGACGCCAATAAGGATGTAAGATACAATTTTTTCGGGCTCGTTTTCGTCCATGTGTGTTTTGAGAGCGCTTTTAATTTGAAAGGTGTGATAAAAGGAGCATCAACATCAATTCTATTTGGATCACGCACGTAAAATTCGCCTGGCTCAGCACCAGCTTGCACCTCTTGCTGATTTCCGACCTCTAAGCCAGGAGTAATTTCCGCTTCGTAACTTGTCCCTCTTGCAACATTAATAGAAATGATTCTTCGCCATTTTTCAAAAGGCTTCTTGGCTTAATAATTGGGACGTCAATCGCTTCATCTGTAATAATGTTCGTATGAACGTGGTAGCCAACGTATAACTCCTCTTCGTGATCATCGAGCTCAGTGTAAAACGGTACTTGCTCGCTACATCAATAGCTGGGGCTTTAATAGGAAGCTCGTCTCGCTTGCTAATAACTCCCGTAATCTGTTCAGTAAATAGATCTGAAGAAACATTAACGCGCATGCCTGTCTTAACACTTTTCAACTGTGACTCTGTCAATATTCCTTCTACGGCTGTTTGTTTCGAAGCGATCGTCAATAGAGGATTTCTAACTCATGCGACATCGTCTCAACGATTCCTTCATAAGGGCTTATTATCGTTAATCCGCTCTGACCGTCTTCAATCGTCTGTCGCTGATCTGTATAGGAAGCAATCTCTAGCTCAACTCGATCCTTTTCAAGATTCATTTCGGCCATTCGTTGCTCAAGTGAAAGCTCAAGCTCCCGTATGGATATCGCATCAAGCTGCTCCACATATTCTTGAGCGAATAACTCAAGATCCGTTTCAGAAAACGAGTTATCCGTGTATAACGTTGGCAAAGAATATTGTAATTCCTCCAACTCTTTAATAAACGCCTCAATGCTTTGGACTTCATCTTCTAACCGGGTAATCTCGGCATCAAGCAATGCGAGCTGCTTATCCAACTGTCCGCTTGTATACTCAAATAATGGGGTACCGACTTCAACAAATTCGCCTTGCTCTACTAAAAATGACTAAATTCCATATTTTTATCAATAAAAATCGGATTCGTATCTGCTGGTACAACAATCCCGTCCACAGTAAATGAGTCGATTACATCGCCATTAAATATGCGCTCCCATTTGGAAATATAGTTAAGGCGATCCGCTTTACTATGTTTCTTTTCTAGCAAAAAATATTGATAACAATCAAACTCGCTATCATTATCCAACCAATCCTTCGTAACCGTATATTAGTCATGGTAATTCTCCTCTATCGCAAAAGAATGTAAAAATTAATCGATGCAAGCGCAGCGGTCAGCACCCATGAAATCAAATGATTTGAGGCAATCATCGCAAAAATCATTGCGCGAGATTTCAATGTTAGCGCCCGCAAGCCTCGGTATTGAAGAACGATGACCCATCCTTTAAAAAGGATACGCACCCTAAAATATAAATGAAAAAGGAATTGCCCGTTATAAATTGCGCAATCACCCCAAGCGATAATGGCGAAGAATACCAAGGAGATTCATGAGCGCAAGCGGCAAAAATGTCAATTGTTCAACAAATAAAATCGGCACAACAAATGCTTGCATAACAACGAGCTTCTTATAAGCCACATCAGACATCGTCCAAAACCAAAGTGCCGAAAAGAAAAGAACAAATCCAGTATACAAAAGTCCTAATAATACCCGCCCAACAATAAAAAAACTTTTCAACCCTTCGTATTCTGGCGGCGCAAGCTTCGTAAGCTGCGGTGACAGCACATGCGTGCCGATGCCAAACCATCCATTCAACGCAAAACCAACCCGCCGAAAAGAAATAGCCAACAAAGCCGCCAACGCAATCCATAAATATTTTCCGCCTTCGCCAATTGAAAAAACTTCTATGAGAATGAAAGATTCCTTTGAAAATGCTAGTTATGTAGACCAATATTAATCACCTGCTTTTTGTTCGCACCTTCATTCTAACGCAAGCCCACATTAAATGTTACTTGATTACTCCACATATCGTTCGACACAATTCAATATAAATCTACAAACCTAAGCTTATTAGATGAAAACTTTTGGAACTGGTTAATTGTTAACGGACAATTTACGATGGGGATGTCAGATAATTAAGTATTATTTTGGCGAGGAGGAAAATCGTGTTGAAAAGAATCGCATTATTGTTATTGGTCTTTCTTTTGGCGTTTGGAAATTAACGTTTGCTATGGAAAAACAATGCCTAAAGAAGTCCAGAAAAAGAAACGATCCGTATCTGAAGAAATGAAAGAAACGGCAGATCCAAACAAGTAGCAGCCGATAATTGTCGAATTAAAAGAAGAGGCACCAATTGAAATTGCGACAAAGAAACGTGTAACATTCAAAAAGCTTGCAAAAGAACAAAAAAGCAATTGGAAAAGCAAGCGAAAGCACAGCAAAAGACCGTTAAAGATAAAATCAATGGGAAGAAAATTAAAGCAAATATCTAGAGGAATTTACGACCGTCATTAACGGATTCAGTCTTGAATTGAAACAAGCTGATATTGAATTGATTTAAAATATGCCTGAGGTTAAATCCGTTCATATTCTCAATGAGTATGAACGACCAAAGGTTGAGCCGGAAATGAAATATAGCCATGAGCTTGTACAAGCGCAAGAAGCATGGCGTGATTATGGATATAAAGGGAAGGAATGGTTGTTGGCATCATCGATTCAGGCATCGATTATACGCATCTCGATATGCCAATGTATTAAACCTGAGTCACGGCTCACCAGCAAGTTTTGTTGATGCAAGTGCGTCTGAACAAGAGTTCGTCCAAAACGGCTCAGATCTTTTAGTTGCGCCAAATCTAAGGGAATGGGACAAGGCTCCTATTTTTGATCAGCCGATGTGGGAGGCAGATTCATACTATGGTTTGACTGGGGGTGTCACTAGTGCTGGAAAGGATGATTACAACTTCTTGGGTGAAGATCGTACAACAGGTGCAATTGACCCTCAGAAAATAGCCATTTCACCAAATGGCGACGGCGTCCAGGATGATGCATTAATGATCTTATCATTTTTGCGAAATGCGAAAAAGTCAAATTCAATGTGCTCGATGCCAATCAAAAAAACAGTCCGCACATTGATCACCGAATCGGAAGTAAAGAAGAATTACTATGATAGCGGACGCGCACCAATGTATTCCTTAAGCTCAACACGGGGAGGATGGTAAAATCAACCGGAAAATTGCTCAGACGGACAATATTACTTGCAAGTAGTGGCGATCATTGATTATGCGGGTGCCAAAAATGGCAATCCCTCTCAATACCTGTCAGGTTTGATACGACTGCACCAACATTGGAAGCAAGCTTTGATACTGAGAAACAACTGGTAACGATTCAAGCGGTAGACGAAGCGAACGGAAGCGGTCTTACCTATTGGGACGTGCTAATTGACGGAAAATCGATTCTAGACCGACCATATGTAGCGGGCGAAACAGAGCATCAGTTAACAAAACGTATAAGCATCGAAAAAACATTAACGGTCGTTGCCGTTGACTATGCAGGGAATTCAACCGAAAAAGCAGCGAGTGAAGGAATAGATACGACAGCTCCAAATTTGCATGTACTAACACCTGAGTTCCTTAGCGTTTCATCAACGAAAAGATTGTTTTCTCAGGCTATGTAAAAGACAAATCAGGTGTTAAATCTGTTACATCGATGATAGTAAGCAAAACTCGTCTATAACGCGGAAAAAGACCAATACGATTTTTCCATAACGATCAATCATAAAAAGGATGGTTACTATCTTTATCATATTAAAGCAACCGATAAAGACGGAAACGAAACAGAAATCGGGCGCCGATTCCTTATCGATACGGAAAACCAAAGCTAAAAGTAAAAGCGAAAAATAATGTAGAAACCGATACAGTCACCGTTTTTGCAGAAATCCGTGACAATTTTGATCAAATCCGCCTCTGCGTAAACGATAGCGAAGTGTTCAAAAACGACCTATCCGAACCGTATGGTATGAACGGCTTTAATCAAACAGTAGATGGCATCGAATTACAATTGGAAGACGGCGACAACACTTTTATTTTTAAAGCGGTTGATCTTGGCGGAAATGTGACGGAGGAGAAGGTGAAGATTAAGAAGAAGGTGAAGAAAGAAAAGGGAAGAAGAAGTAATTATAAAGCGAGTTAAAGAAGAGGGTGCCCGAACAATATGATTCAGGGCACTTTTTATTTATATATGGTTTTTAAATTACTTTATATGTTTTATTTAGATTAACGTGTACCAATGCTCGCTAAAAATTGGTAGTATTATAAATAGTAAAAATTGAATCGAAAGGAAATTATTATGAACTTTTTGATGTGAAAAGAGTAAGAAGAAATCATTATATTTTTCTAACGGTAGTACTATTTTTCCCATTCCTAACATTGATGACCATGGAAGCAATCCATAGGAGGTGGATTGGTGACGCTTTACTTTGGATGACACAACATTTCTCCTCATTTTTTATCACTTATTTATTTCTTTTAACTTTAATAGCAATATTGTATTTTCTACCAGGGGAATATTTGTAACTCTTCTATTTTTTCAACTATCATTTTGGAGTTTAATTGCGTTTATTAGCTCTAAAAAATTCCTAATAAGAGGAGATTATCTTTCACCATATGATATACATTTAATAAAAGAAGGAATCAATATTTCACAATATATGGGGAATTTATTTAATCCGAAATGGATAATCGTCATTATATTAATAATTCTTCTAAGTTTAGTAAGTATCATTCTTCTAACACGATTGAACAAAGGAGTTCATTTTATTGTGCGACTGATTACCTCAATCGTCGCTATACCGTGCTTTATCCTTTTTATAAATTTTCCAGGTGTTTTTAGCACGAATGCAGATAAAGAAATTGATGCGAATGAAAAATATGAAATTTTAGGGTTTATTGGTGCTTTTTAACACTTTTAAATCAAAAGCAAGAGAATGAATCTCTAATTGGTTATGATAAAGAAACAATAGATAAAATCCTTCATAATATGTATGAAGATGAAGTAGATGAAAGTATTGACAATTATTTTAATCCTAATGTGATTGTCGTTTTAGCTGAAGCATTATGGGATCCATTGCTGTTAGAAAATGTTGAATTTGCCGAGGATCCTATTCCATATTTCCGGTCTTTAACTGAAAGGCACTCATCGGGAGAATTATTAGTCCATATCTATGGGGAGGAACAATAGACAGCGAACTAGAGATATTAACCGGCCTTACAACTAGGTTTCTACCCGAGGGCCAAGTTAGTTATCTTCATCATGTGGTTAAACCAATTGACTCATTAGCCCATGTATTTAAAGAACAGGGATATCATACATCAGCCGTTCATGCATTTACGAATTGGTTTTATAATAGAAATGAAATGTATAAATGGCTAGGTTTTGAAAAGTTTGTTAGTAAAGAGTTTTTTAATAATCCGGAGTACATAGGACTCTATATAGACGATCATGAATTAATACAACAAACACTTTATGAACTACAAAAACGGAAGGACCCGATTTCTTAAATATTGCGACTGTTAGCAGTCATGGACCGTACGAAGATGAACGGTACGAAGAACTAAGAAATATTACGAAAGGGGACTTAACAAAAGACTCTAAGTATATTCTTGATTTATATTCCCAGCTCCTAAGGGAATTAGATGATTCGATAAGATTATTAATTGAAGGATTAGAGGAGTTAGATGAGCCTACTATGGTTGTCATTTACGGAGATCATTTACCAATGCTTGGTGAAGATTATTCAGTGTATAGAGAGGCTGGATTTTATACAGGGACGGAAGTTACGAAGAATACTTAAAAATGTATACGACACCTCTACTAGTATGGGACAACTTTTCGGAGCCAACTGAACGAGAAGATTTAAAAATGACACCAAATTTTTGGGATCATATATTCTTTCAAAAGCTAAAAAGAAAAAATCACCAATCTTTCAAGTGTCGGGTAATTTATACAATGAAGGAATAACAACCATTCCAAGAAAATTATATTATAACGAAGAGGGAGTAAAGGAAGCATTGCTAGATGATTACAAATTGATACAATATGATGCTTTGTTCGGCTCCCAATTTGCATACGAAAAAATCCAATTGTACCAGTAGATTCTTATTTTCTAGGTAGTGAAAAAATGAATATTCAATCGGTATCTATTACAGAGGATGGGAATGGAAACGAAATATTGGATATTAGAGGGGAAGGGTTTGTGTCTGAAGCGGCAGTATATATTAATGATAATGTTCAGAAAACAACCTTTATAAACAGTACCCAAATTAAGAGTGAATTATCGCCGAGTGGAAAAATAAGTGGGAGAGTTTGAAAGTTGTAGTCAAAGTGGTAGACAATATAAATGCTGTTTTAGCAGAAACGGCAGAATTCAATATTGCACGCTAAAATATTTAAATTATCAACAAATAAGAGGCTTATGCAGAAGGAGTAAACTGCTCTTTGCATAAGCCTACCGAACTTTGGATAAATGGTCTCAATTAGCGTTTTGCTAGATGTTCCAGTTGAGTAATGATTCCATTGATGAGCGAATACTCGAATTTGATCTAAGTTAAATTTCTCTGTTTTTAAAATTTCGATTAAATCATCTGTACTTTCAACGATAGGACCGGGCGCAAGTTCATGAAGAGGTTCCCAGAACCCTCTTGCTTGAGCGTATTCCTTAAGATCAAAAGCAAAGAATATCATTGGTTTATTTAATAATGAAAACTCAAATGGAATAGATGAGTAATCTGTAATTAAAATATCGGTGATAACCAATAAATGATTAACATCTGGATATTCTGAAACATCAAATATAAAGCCTGGAAATTCGTTCGTAACGTCTACTTTTACTACCGGATGAAGACGTAAAAATAATACGTAATCGTCGTGCAGCTCCTCGTACATCTTTTCTATATTTAATTTTAGGTCAGCCACCTGTAATTCATGATCCTGAAAGTAGGTGCATATAAAATGACCTTTTACCTTGAATAATCGGGAATTTTATTTTTAGAGATGTTGCAATGGCATTCATTTCGGTATTATCAAAAAGAAATCAGTACGTGGAATCCCTGTACGCAAAATCCGATGATGTGATACACCGAAGCTTTGCTGAAAGATATTAGCCATTCTATCACAGCCCACGACTACATAATCAAATTGTTGGTACACATCATGGAAGCGTCTGATTGCCTGGGCAGTACGTTTTTTATGGAAGGATCTCTCAAGCCAAATCGCTTAATTGCCCCAGCAGCATGCCATAGCTGAATACAGGTTGTATTTTTCTGAATGGTGTTACTGCTAGAAAACCATAATAATTATCGACGAAGATCGTCTTAGATGTAGCAAGGTGGTAAACAGAACGAATCCAATGAACAACATTCTTCGTTTCAAAATCTAGAATGATTCTAGATTTATGTTTGAAGTTGACTTTGCATTGGGGGTTTTAAGGATTACGACTTGTTCATCTGTCTGTTTTTCTAATTCTTTGACTGTATACAAAATATTATCCCCAAACGAAGCAACGAATGTTGTTTTCTTCTTTGGGAAATAATTTAAATATATGAAACGTAATACGAAAAACAAACAAGTAAATCGAGATACTAAGTTCTCTAGGCATTAATTGATCTTCCTAAATCACTTTTATTCGAGTTGTAGATACGCCGACTGTTCTGGGTAGATAAATAACTTCGCAATCCTCTTTCAAAAAGTCAAACTTCCCTTTCCAATCGTCCCCCATGACAAATACATCAATATTGTGCTTGCGAACATCCTCTACTTTTGCTCCCAAGTATGTTCAGGAATCACTTCATCAACATAGCGAACTGCTTCCAAAATAGCTTTACGCTGCTCAAAGCTATAGTATGCCTTCTTCCCTTTAACTGCATTAAATTCATCTGATGAAATAGCGACAATCAAGTAGTCACCATATTCCTTAGCACGACGCAAAATATTTATATGACCAGTATGGAGCAAATCGAAAGTTCCATACGTGATGACTTTCTTCATTAAAAATAACCCCCATTATAATAGATATATATAATAGATATAATAATCGGTAGATAGAATTTAATAATGCTATTGATTCAAATAAAATAGTGATATTTTTATAGTGTCATATGCTATTATACTAGGTTAACAGTAAAAATTAAACAAGTACTTTTACTTCCACGTTGAACAGAAAATACCTAAATTAGTGCCAGCAGTTTTTTTGTACCACTTTCTAGATTGCAAGTTCGCTTCTTGAAAATTCAGATGAAATTTTGGAAATGACTACCGAAACTACCTTTAGAAATCCTTTTACTTTTATAAGGTACACACCCAAATAAGCTTTTATTTTTACCATAGTCTATTGCAGCCTCTAAAATATGCTAGTTCATAATATGGTAAAACAAACTTATATTTAACGTATTTAAGTGGGATGAAAACTGGATTTATCACGAAGAATATGTATAATAAAGGCAGCCTTAAATAGGCATAAGTTGATATGAAACGACAATATGTTAAAATAAATGTTAAATAATGAGGTGATTACATTGATTTATGCTGGAATACTGGCTGGTGGTAAAGGGACTAGAATGGGAAACGTTCCAATGCCAAAGCAATTTCTTTTACTAAATGATAAGCCTATCCTAGTTCATACAGTTGAAAAGTTTCTTTTAAATAATAGACTGAAAAAGATTATTATTGCAACGCCAAAAGAATGGATAAACCATACTAAAGATATTTTTAAAAAATACAAAATAGATTTGCCAAATGTTGTAATTACTGAAGGTGGAACCGACCGAAACGAGACAATTATGAAAATAATTGATCATATTGAAAAAAATTATGGTTTAAATTCAGAAGATATCATTGTTACACACGATGCTGTTCGCCCTTTTCTTACTCATCGTATTATTGAAGAAAATATTGACGAAGGTTTAAAATATGGAGCAGTTGATACGGTGATTGAAGCAATTGACACAATTGTTGAATCACAAGACAATGAATTTATTACTTCGATACCTGTTAGAAATCATATGTATCAAGGGCAAACACCACAAACGTTCAACATCCTTAAATTAAAAGATTTATATCAATCATTAACAGAAGATGAAAAGTTAATACTAACAGATGCCTGTAAGATTTTTGCTATAAAAGGGAAAAAGTTAAGTTACTTAGAGGAGAAATTTTTAACATTAAGGTAACGACCCCTTACGACTTGAAGGTGGCGAACTCAATTATAAAAGGAAGTTTTGGGAATGATTAATCAAGTATATCGATTAGTTTCTCCAAGGCAATTTGAAATTTCGTACAATGATGAAACGATTACATCGGGTAAGATAGTAGTAAGACCTACACATCTATCAATTTGTGCTGCTGATCAAAGGTATTATACAGGGACTCGTGGCGAAGATGTTATGAAGGTTAAATTACCTATGGCATTAATCCATGAAGGTGTTGGCGAAATAGCTTATGACCCAGATAATAAGTTGAAAATAGGTACAAAAGTTGTGATGGTACCTAATACCCCTTACGAAACTGATGAATATATTGCTGAAAATTATCTGGAAAGCAGTAAATTTAGATCAAGTGGTTATGATGGTTTTATGCAAGATTATGTTTTTATAGATAGGGATCGATTAGTTGTTTTACCCGATAATATGGATATGAATGTAGCAGCTTTCACTGAATTAGTTACTATTACTGTTCATGCATTAGCAAGATTCGAAAAAAGCGATTAAACGTAGAGGGACATTTGGTGTGTGGGGCGATGGGAATTTAGGTTATATTACGTGTTTATTATTAAAAAATATATCCCAAAAGTAAGGTGGTTATTTTTGGGAAGACTGATTATAAAATGGATCAATTTTCATTTGTAGATGCAGCGATAAATATTGGTGAGATTCCACATGAATTAGAGATTGACCATGCAATCGAATGTGTTGGAGGTAAAGGAAGTCAATATGCTATTAATCAGATGATTGACCATATAAAACCTGAAGGTGCTATTTGTTTACTTGGGGTAAGTGAATATCCGATAGAAATAAATACGCGGATGGTTCTAGAAAAGGGTTAACATTGATCGGTAATAGCAGAAGTGGCGTCAATGATTTTCAACAAGCGGTTGATATTTATAAAAAGTATCCAGATGTTGTTGATTATTTAGCTACTTTAGTTGGTGTCATACATGACGTTACTTCGATTAAGAATGCAATTGATGCATTTGAATCAGATTTATCTAATTCATGGGGAAAAACGATAATGAGATGGAAGATTTAATATGAAATTAATCCGAAAAACTAAAAATGTGCTATTAATCGTTTTTAAAATAATATATCAATGTTTTTATTTCCTAATTTCCCATTTAGTTCCCCAAAATAAAAATAAAGTAGTAATGGCTGTTTATAGAAATACTAAATTAGATGGTAATTTACAATATATCTATAATGAAATTATTAAACAAAATTCAAATATTAAGATTCACCTTATTTTCCTGAAAACAAGGTGAATCTTAAGTTGTTTAAAGATCTTGTGGCTTTTTGTAATGCAAAATATTTAGTATTGGATGATTATTTTTTGCCGATATATTTAATAAAGCCTAGAAACTCATTAAGGGTTATTCAATTGTGGCATGCAGCAGGTGCCTTTAAAAAATTTGGGTATAGTACAATAGGAAATCGTTTGGCGTAGATTCATCTTATTTGAAAGCTGTCCCAGTTCATTCTAATTACACGAATGTTTATGTTTCATCAGAAAATGTTATAAAACATTATGCTGAGGCTTTTAATATGGATCCTAAAAACATATACCCACTTGGTGTTCCTAGAACAGATATGTTTTTGACCCAAAGTATAAGACTGAGATTGTTGAGAAAATAAAACATCAATATAAAGAAAAAATAAAAAATAATGTTGTGATTTTATTTGCTCCCACATATAGAGCTGAGGAAGGTCAAAAGGAATCGGATATCAATTTTATTGAAATTCTAATTGGAATTTCTAAGAAAATGGAAGACAATAAAGTTATTGTGTACAAACCACATCCTTATTTACTTGGTGAAAGTTTAGGTGCATTAGATGATTATGAAAACATTATTGTAGCTGAGCAGTACTCGCTAAATGAGTGGATGCTTGTTTCAGATGCTTTAATAACAGATTATTCATCGTCTATTTTTGAGTATGCTATTCTTGAGCGACCTATGGCGCATTTTGTTCCAGATTTGGATGAATATTTAGCAAATCGAGGATTATATTATCCGATCGAAGTTATTTCAGATGGTGAAATCATAAGAGATGTAAATCATCTATTAGAGTGGATAAATGAGCGCTCTTTTAACGAACATCTTAATACAAAAAGAATGATGAAATTTAATTTTAGTAATGTTGGGAATGCATCTGAAAGAATTACTAAACATTTCCTGAAAAGTGATGAAAATTAAGTTGTTTTGTTTGTAAATCTGCATCTTACTTTGAAATGAAAATATTAAATGTAAAAACGGGGTATATTGGGAATGTTTAATAAAATTGAGCTAATCTTTTATAAAATATACCGAAAATATATATTTAAACTCCTATACTATACTTTCCTTTTAATGAAGATAAACTCTAAAAAATTGCTCTTATTTCGGATAGTAATGTGAAAATGAGTGATAATTTTAAGTGTGTCTATGATGAACTTAGGAAGATAAATCCTGATATTAAGTTCTTTGTTTTATTAAAGGGAAGTGTAAGGGAAAAAAGACGTATAAAGAAATAACTAAGCTTGCATTTCACTTGGCAACATCCAAGATCATACTTTTAGATGACTACTATCCAATGATTTATCCGCTGAAAATTAGAAAAATGCAGAGTTAATTCAGTTGTGGCACGCTGTTGGAGCCTTTAAAAATTCGGTTATAGTAGGTTTGGAAAACCCGGTGGTCCCTTATTAACTTCAAAAGACCACAAAAATTATACAAAAGTGATTGTTAGCTCTAAAAAGGTACGTTCAAACTATGCGGACGGTTTTGGAGTAGATATTAAAAAGGTTATACCAACAGGGATACCAAGAACGGATATATTCTTTAAACCAAGTTATAAAGAGAAAGCAGGCAATATGTTGAATAATAAATATCCCTTCCTTAAAAATAAAAAGGTGATATTGTACGCTCCAACTTTTAGAGGGGATGGCCAACAAAGTGCCTATTATCCATATAACCAACTTAATTTTAAAAAATATATGAAGGTCTAAATGAAGATTCTGTATTCTTGATAAAAATGCATCCGTTTGTTAAAGATAAGATTGAAATTCCAAAGGAATATCAAAATGCTGTTTTTGATTTTACAAATAACGAAAGCATAAATGATTTATTATTTATCACCGATCTATTGATCACGGATTATTCATCGGTTTGTTTTGAGTTTAGCTTACTAAATAAGCCAATGATTTTTTATTGCTTTGATTTGGAGGAATATACCAGGTCGAGGGATTTTTATACACCGTTTCGAGACTTTGCTCCCGGTCCTATTTGTCGAGATATTAACGATTTAGTAAAAAAATGAAGGATTATCAATGTATTAACCATATCGACCAATTTGAATTTGCCTCCAAATACTTTGATCATTTTGATGGTTCATCGACAACTAGGGTAGTAAATATGATTGAACAATTACTTAAGGAAAATAATGATTAAGGAGTATTTCATGGATTATCGAATTATCAAACAATCCACTATACACGGACCCTTAGTAAGCATAATTATACCGATGTATAACGTGGAGGAATATATTGAGGAAACTGTACAATCTATTTTAAATCAAACATTTGAAAAATTTGAATTAATACTAATAGACGACGAATCTACTGATGGAACTGTTGAATTAGTTGAAAATATTATTGCGGAAAGTGAAAAAATTACGTTAGTATTAAAAGAGAACTCTGGTCCGGGATCTTCAAGAAATATTGGTTTGGAATTAGCAAAGGTGAATTCATAAGTTTTGTGGACTCAGATGATATTTTGCCTATTGATTCCGTGGAAAATATGTACAATGCTGCAATTGAAAAGCAAGCTGACCTAGTTACAGGTATGTCCCAAAGTTTTAATAGTGAAAAGAAATGGTTTATTGCATCACATCTTAATATGGGGGCGTATAATGAAGGATATAAGGATCTTTTAAATAATCCTGAGATGCTTTATACCTTAGGCCCATGTAATAAAATGTTTAAAAGAGAACTGTTAAGCGACATTAGGTTCCCAACAGGTATTAAAGTGACGGAAGATCATCCGTTTATCATACATGCATACTTAAAAGCAAAGAAAATTTATACCCTTGATAAAATCATTTATTTTTATCGGCAAAGGGAGGATGATAACAACATCTCTTTATCACAAATAGTGAATGTTAATTCAGCAAATGTAATCAAAGATATTTACAAAAGTCTGGAAGTTTCTGACCAACTTTGGGCAAGGTATGTAGAAAATGAATATAAAAGTTCTGCTATGAAAGTTAATTATTATAATCGCATTATTAAGGCAGATTTATGGCCAGCTATAAATAAGGCAATTAAAGGTAGAGATAGTAGTGATCAAGAGCAAGTATTTTTAGCTTTTAAACAATGGGTAGAAAAAATGGATAATAACCTGTTTAATAAGTTGCCATTAATTTCACATATCATTACATTTCAGACTTTAAACAGATATTTATTCCTATCAAATCAAACAAAAAAATCCATTTATCACTATTAAAAATATGCTTTGATAAATTGTATCCTGATTCAATTAGCCTTTTATTAGCGGGATCTAGAGGAAATGAAATTGCCAGCACATATTTAGCGGCTCGAAAAAACAGTGTTTATCCAATTTATTGGTTTCTAGCAAAGAGAAACTTTGCTAGAAAAGAAGCAAGATGAAAAAGAAAATTGAAAATAGCATTTCAAAAAAGTCGTCTTCAATATTTCTAAATTATTGCCCTTTGACGAGAAAAAATTGTCTTTGCCACAAATAAAGATACAAAATTAAGTGGGTCATTTAAAGTTGTTTTTGACGAATTAATGAAAGTAGAACATGAGTATAAAACGGTTGGGTATTTTAAAAAGAATCGGACATTTAGAGAAATGTGTCGATTATATTATGATTTAGCAACTTCAAAGTATGTAATTTTAGACGATTATTATTTTCAAATGTACGGTTTAAAAACAAGAACTAAGACTGAAGTCATCCAATTATGGCATGCTGCGGGGCTTTTAAAAATTTGGGATGAGTTCAATTGGAGCAATTGATAGTAATTCATACGAATTTGAAAAAATGCTCATCAAAATTATAAACAAGTAATTGTATCATCTAAGGAAGTTGCTAGCCATTATGCCGAAGCGTTTGGGGTGTCTGCTAATAACGTACACCCGCTTGGAGTACCAAGGACGGATCTCTTTATAGATGAGGATTATAAAGAGTACGTTAAAGATAAATATATGAATGCTTATCCAATACTAAAGGGAAAGAAAGTCATTACTTATGCCCCCACATTCCGAGGCAGACCTGGGGAAAGAGCAAGATTTCATATGGAATTGGATATAGAGGCTTTATTCAAGGGGTTTGGAGAGGAATATGTTCTTATATTAAAGCTCCATCCATCAGTTACAAAAGGGGTCCATATACCAAAGGGATATAAGGATTTTGTCGTCAATTTAAGTAAAAATGATGTAAACAACGTATTAATCATGTCCGATATATTAATTACAGATTATTCGTCAATTGTTTTTGATTATGCATTACTAAATAGACCTATGATTTTCTTTGCTTATGATTTAGATAATTATATTAACGAACGAGGATTTTACTACGAATACGAAGATTTTGTACCTGGTCCAATTGCAAAAACTACGGAAGAAATTATTGAGTTAATTGGAACAAATAAGTTTGATTATGAGAAGATTGATAAATTTGCTAATAAATTCTTTGATTCCCTCGATGGAAAAGCCGGAAATCGAGTGGTGAAACATTTATTTAAATAACAAATAAAAAATGAATGGGTGTAAAAAGATGTATGAATAAATTCTTTTATTCCTCATTCATTTTTATTTGTCTATAAATAATGAAATTTACTTTCAAGGGGACTTTTATGTTATTTAGTTCAACGGTTTTTTATTCTTATTTTTGCCTATTGTGTTACTCCTGTACTTTTAGCACCTTATAAATTAAAGAATTATGTATTATTAGCTGCAAGTCTAATTTTTTATGCTTGGGAGAGCCTAAATTTCTCTTGGTCATGATTTTTTCAATCGTAATCAATTATTTATTTGGTTTAATTGTGGACAAGAATCGTGATGAGCGCAAAAAGTCATTTTTATTATGACTGTGATGGTTCTTGCCAATTTACTATTATTAGGATTTTTAAGTATTCAAACTTTGTCGTTGATAATATAAATTTACTATTAGGAACAAATATCGAAATTCCGCAGATTCCGCTCCCAATTGGAATATCCTTTTTACATTTCAAGCTATAAGTTATGTAATTGATGTTTATAGGAAAAATGGAACTGTTCAAAAAATCCGTTAGACTTAGCGTTATTCATTTCATTGTTCTCATGTTATTGGCGGGACCAATTGTTAGATATAAAAATGTATCGGAACAAATTATTAAAAGAATCCATACTAGCGATAAGTTCGCCTCCGGAATAAAAAGGTTTATAATCGGTTTAGGAAAAAGATGATTCTTGCCAATAATTGCGGATTAGTAGCGGACCAAATTTTTGCCCAGAGTCCTTCAGAAATATCTACTGGGGTAGCATGGATAGGGCTTATCATGTATTCATTACAAATTTACTTTGACTTTTCTGCTTATTCCGATATGGCGATTGGACTTGGGAGAATGTTTGGCTTTGATATCTTAGAGAACTTTAACTATCCTTACATTTCTAAGTCTGTTGCTGAGTTTTGGAGAAGATGGCATATATCATTAGGCTCTTGGTTTAGAGATTATTTATATATCCCACTTGGAGGAAATCGAAATGGTGGATTAATCACTTATAGAAACTTATTTATTGTTTGGCTTGCAACAGGAATATGGCATGGAGCCAGTTGGAATTTCGTTGTATGGGGATTATATTATGGTATTTTTATAATGTTAGAGAGAGCATTCCTAGGAAAATTGTTGCAAAAATTGAATAGCGTTATACAACATGTATACGCGTTGTTTATTATAATTATTGGATGGGTGTTTTTAGGGCAGATAATCTAGGGCATGCAATTGATTATATGAAAACAATGTTTAATTTGAACGGTACAGGTATATGGGGAGAGGAAGCCCAATTATATTTATCTCAAAATATTGTTTTATTGATTACGGGTATCATTGTATCGACACCTTTATTTAAATGGCTTTATGAAAAATATATATTGAAAGCATTAAATTTAGAAAATGCAATATCGACAGTATTAGGTTTGTTTATGATTGCTTTTTCATTAATGATATTAATGATTTCAGTTTCTTACATGGTTTCTAATTCGTTTAATCCGTTCATTTACTTTAGATTTTAGTATCTGTTTAGGACTGTTAGGGAGTTAATATGAAAAAGGTAAACCAAGATAAATTGCTGATTATTTCATTTATATTAGTGATATATGGTTTAGGTTTTTGTTTTTTATAAAAAACCTTCGGAGACATCTGTCTTGGAAAATAGAACTTTAAATCAATTACCTACTTTTTCGTTTGAGAGGGTAATTAATTCTGATTACGTTCAGAGTTTGAAAGTTATTATAATGATCAGTTTCCTCTTAGGAGAGATTTATTGAGGACAAAAGTTTGTTTGAAACGACTATTTTGCGAAAAAGTATTATCAATTCTATCTTTATTGATAATAGTGGATATTTAATAGAGCCAGTAGAAGAAAAAGGATCTCGTCGAATTAATAAGTAAAAGAATTAATGACTTTTCTAACCAATTAGAAGACTTAGGGGTAAGTGTATTTTTTGCTTTAGCCCCTACGAAATCAATTATTTATGAAGAAATGTTGCCAAAATACTATAAAGGGAAAGGAAAAGAACTCTCAAACCGGGTTATAGGGTTGCTTCGTCCAAATTCACATCCAATTGATTTACGGGTGGCACTATTTCCACATAAAAATGAAGAAGATTTATATTTCTATTCAGATCATCATTGGAAACCTAAAGCGGCATTTTATAGCTATCAGTTAATTATTAATGAGATGAGAAAGGTAATCCCAGATATTCCAGAACCATTAACTTTAGATGATTTTGAATGGGTGGAGGATAAAACCCCGTTTTTCGGTTCTGAAAGTAGAAGGGTGACCAAATCCAATACTAAACGTAATGATACGATTACAATAGTTATCCCGAAGTTTTCTGAGGAAAAACTAGCATATGTTCAAGGGGAAAATGTGAAAGGGACTTTTATAATTTGGACTTTTTGAAGAATAAAGATTTGTATACAAATAGATATATCACATATTTTGATGGTGATGTTCCGGAAGGTATAATAAAAAATCCGAATGTAAAAGGTAATATTAAAGTATTAATTCTAAAGGATTCTTATGCAAATGCTATGGTTCAATTTATTGCTAGAAGTTTCAGTGAGACAAGGGTAATGGATTTAAGACATAACAAAGATCTAGATATCAAGGATTATATTGAAAAAATAATATAGATTCTGTATTATTTATCCATAACATTAATTCACTTATAACAACCGATACCTTTACACAATTTAATTAATAGGTCGCCACTCGTTAAAGCCATCGCTGAACAGGGATTGGATGTCATTGGCATGGTGAAAGAGACGAAACAGCGCTATTTAGTTGGAGATCAGAGACTTTCCTTAAAGGAACTCTATCGACTTTCCCAACCGATTCAACAGAAAAAGGGATTCTTCGCTCCGTCATACCACAATGGCAAATGGAACTCCCGTTAAAATTGTATTCATCCAAAACAGAAACAAGAAAAGAGAGTGGCCTGCCATCTTAAGTATCGACTGCACTCTTTCTGAACAAGATATTGTTCGGATCTATGGCATTCGTTGGGATATTGAGGTGTTCATTAAGACGACCAAATCTCTCTTAAAGCTTCAAAAAGAATTCCAAGGTCGTTCATATGACGGGCTTATTAGCCATACCACTATTGCATTTTCCCTTTATATTGTACTTCCTGGCAAAGCCGTTGTAACACGGATCAACGCACATTAGGCGGTCTCTTTATGTGTGACGAAGTAAACGAACTGGATTGAGCTGTCGCATTGCAGCAGTTGATCGAGTTTCTTCAAGATGCGCTTAAAAACACGAATAAAATGACCAGAAAACTAATTGAAAGTTAACTACAGCAATGGATCGAGTACCTGCCCAGTTATATCAAGGATTATTTGCCGATTTCATTCTGCGAAAGTTGAGTTAATAATAACTTTGAATAATTCACTCGAATTTCTTGTTTGATCCAAATAAAAACTGAAATAGTGATATAAGTTTTAGCTTTTTATGATAGACTAAATTCAGTTGAGTCATGTTGAGTCATTGGGTATGTATATTATTGATATAAATTTGAAAGGAGTACGAGTTTGATTAAAAAGTTTGGCATACTAAATATTGTTATATTTTTGATGTTCAATAGTTTATCAGTAAATTCAATTGCACAGGCAGTAGAAAATCCAACCTCTAATGATGTGTGGTTAGTAGAATTCTTTAAAGATCATAGTTTACAAGGGAATCGGTAAAGGCGGAATATCAATCAATTGATTTTTCTTGGGGAAATACTAATCCAGTTAGTACTGACTCGCAACTTTTTCTGCAATTTTCACAAAGGAGCTTACTCTTGAAAATGATGAAATAGTTAATCTGGTGGGAAGTGTTAACGGGGAACTGAAAATATTCGTTAATAATGAATTAATTGTAGATATTGATGGTTCAAGTGAGGCAAAGTTAAATCAAGAAATTTTATTATTAAAAGGAAGTAATGAGTTTAGAGTTGAATACAAGAATCACTCGGAAAATTCCTACATTAATTTTGAAATAGAAGATAAAAAAATCAAGTGATTCCGATTTGATTACTGTCACAGAAATTGACAAAAGGATCTTCTCAAAACAGAAAAACTTCCAACTGATAAATGGCTGGCCCATTATTATTGGAATCCAGATTTTACTGGGGAAATGGAAGAGGAATTAGTCGAAGACTTGAAATTAATTGACGAAAATAGCTTTTCTAATAAATTCTCTTTAGATGAGAGTTTTTCTGTAATTTATGCCCGGGCATATAGAGTAGCTTCAGATACAAACTATATGTTATCAGGAAATATACAAGGCTCAACTAGGGTATATATTGATGAGGAATTGGTGTTTGACAGGTGGGAGAATGGAAATCACCAAGTCAATAGTAAGATTTTTTAAATGAGGGACTTCATCGAATTATTGTAGAATATAAAAATGATGGCAATGAACTTCCTGCAATAAATTTGAATTTTTAGAGAAAATCTCAGAAACTAGAACTGATCTTGAGGGAAGTGAAAAAGAACATAATCAGTTTATTGACGACAATTTAACTTTAATTGAAGAAAAACTACCTACTCTAGTAAAGAAATAACTGATAGTTCAACATCTATTCAATCATTAAATGAGGGACAAACTCAATAAGGAGTTTAGCATCCTATTCAGTTATCAATGCTAATGATCAATGGACAGCAGAGTTTTATCCAAATTTAAACTTTACTGGAGACCCGATCACAAAACTATATGAAAAACTTGATATTACCTGGGAAATGGTTCACCAGATCCATCTATTCCAACTGATGATTTTTCTGCGATATTTAGAAAGAAAGTAAATGTTGCAAATACTACATACTATAGGATATCGGGTAGAGCAGATGATGGAATAAGGATATATATAGACGATGAAGTAGTAATTAATCAATGGATGGATGGGGTTAATAATTTTCATAAAGATATTTTATTACCAGCAGGAACTCATGATATTAGGGTAGAATATTATGAAAAAAATATAGTGCTGCAATTAGGGTAGACATAGCACCAATAAAAGATATTGTTAATAATAAATGGGAAGCAGCTTATTATCCAAATACCGATTTTCAAGGGACACCAATCATTAGGAATGTTAGTAGTTTGGACTTAAATTGGGGACGTGGTTCACCAGATACAAGTATTCCAAACGATAATTTTACTGCAACATTTCATAAAAAGCTTGTTGTTAATAATTCAGGAGAATTCATTTTCGAGGGTAGAGCGGATGATGGGGTTAAAATTTTTATTGATGATAAAGAAATTGTTAATGAGTGGAAAGAGGGAGTAAACAGGTATAGTAAAAGGTGACTCTCTCAGCAGGTGAATATTTAATTAGGGTAGAGTATTTAGAAAAGAAATACAGTGCTGCAATTAGTTTAGATATTAGAGAACTTACAATCCCCAATGATATATGGACAGCGGCTTACTATTCAAATAAAAATTTTCTAGAACTCCATATAGAACAACAGTTAAGGATTTAGATTTAAATTGGGGAGTGGCTCTCCAGCTCCTGGTATTCCGACTGATAACTTCTCCGCCATTTTTGAAAAGAATATAAATGTCGAAAAACAGGGATCTATCAATTTTCAGGTAGGGCTGATGATGGAATTAGGGTATATGTAGATGGTGTAATGGTAATAAATGCCTGGGGAACAGGAGTAAATCGATATAATCAACCTGTTAAACTTACGCAGGGAACACATACGATCCGTGTAGAGTATTTCGACGAGAAATATAGTGCAGCTATTTGTTTAGATATTACCGAGTCAATGATTCCAACTGATGAATGGACAGCGACTTATTACCCTACAAAGAACTTTCAAGGAACGCCGTATAAAACGAAAGTTAAAGATTTAGATTTAAATTGGGGAAGTGGTTCTCCCGCGCCAGGTATTCCAATTGATAATTTCTCAGCTATTTTTGAAAAAATATTTCGGTGGGGAAAACTGCTACTTATCGCATTACAGGTAGAGCAGATGATGGAATCAGGGTATATGTAGATGGTGTAATGGTAATAAACGCATGGGGAACCGGAGTTAATAACTTTGATCATTTAGTTAACTTAACTCAAGGGAATCATACGATTCGTATAGAGTATTTTGATGAGAAATATAGTGCAGCAATTAAATTAGATTTTACTGAGGTAGCGGTACCTAATAATGCATGGCTAGCTACATATTATCCTAATAAAAACTTTACTGGTTTGCCTGTCAAAAGATATGAATCTAGTAATTTGGACTTAAACTGGGAAGTGGTTCGCCATCACCGGGTATACCAGTTGATAATTTTTCGGCTGTTTTTGAAAAAACATATCTGTTCCCAAAGCGGGTACATACCATTTTACAGGTAGAGCAGATGATGGAATTAGGGTATATGTTGATGGATCAATGGTTATAAATTCTTGGGGAACAGGGGTAAACACGATAAACCACTTAGTTAATCTTACCCAAGGAAATCATACCATTCGAGTAGAATACTTTGATGAGAAATATAGTGCAGCAATTAAATTAGATTTAAATGAAGCTTCGATGCCTAAAGATGCTTGGCTAGCAACCTATTATCCTAATAAAAACTTTACTGGCTTACCGGTAAAAGGTACGAATTAAGTAATTTGGATTTAAATTGGGGAAGCGGCTCCCGGCAAGAGGTATTCCAAACGATGGCTTTTCAGGTATTTTTGAAAAAACGATTTCTGTTTCACAGTCAGGAACGTATCAAATAAATGGAAGAGCAGACGATGGAATAAGAGTATTTGTAAATGGGAAGAAGGAGATAGACCTTTGGAAGGCAGGGGTTAATAATTTTAGCAAAAATATCGACCTTCCAGCCGGTACTCATGCAATTAAAATAGAGTATTTTGATGAAAAGTATAGTGCTGCTATCAAATTAGATATTACAAAGGCATCAAAACAAGTCGTTTATAAAAAGGTAAACTACTTATATACTTATAATGAAGTATTGAATAGGCAAATGGGCACTAACCCACCACCGCAAACGGATAAATATAGAAATCAGAATGCATTTATCCATAAAGATTTTGTGGAAATGACTCGAATAGGAGTTATCACTGCTGATGGGGTTAGATTGCGGACGGCAGCAAATTTTAATAATAATATTTATACTACAGTAAATACCGGAACAAGAGTGACTATTTTAGGTGAAGTTGTTGGTGCATTGCATAAAGGAAGCACCAAATGGTATAGGGTTAACTATCAAAATAACACGTTATATGTTCACAGTTCTTTAGTGAATCCAAATGCACTGGTAGCTACTACAACTGCCAGGGTTAACATACGTGAAACAGCTAGTGATAATGGTCATATATTTGCAACGCTTGAAAAGGGCACCACAGTAAACATTGTTAAACAAGGTGGTACATGGCATGAAATCAGTTTTGGTGCGTGGAGAAATGCTAAACGTAGTGATGTTGAGCAATATTTAAATCCTAATAATTTTTCTACCGCATCCAAAGAGTATTATCAATTTTTATCTTTAAAGGGTAGTTCAGGGCTAAGTACAACAGAGGTTAATAATAAAATTTTAGCAGGAAAAGGTGTACTAGCAGGAAAGGCTTCTGCATTTTCACAAGCGGCAGTGACCCATAATATTAATGAGATTTATTTAATTTCTCATGCATTATTAGAAACTGGGAATGGTACATCCACATTAGCAAGAGGAATTTTAGTTAATACAGTTGATGGAAAGCCAGTTACACCAAGAGTTGTATACAATACTTATGGTATTGGAGCCTATGACTCGTGTGCTGAAAGATGTGGGTCAGAGTATGCTTACAAGCAAGGCTGGTTTACCGTAGATGCTGCAATTATTGGAGGAGCGAGGTTTATTAGCCAAAACTATGTAAGTGTTGGACAAGATACATTATATAAAATGAAATGGAATCCTTCTGCACCGAACCCATCAATATGCAACTGATATTGGATGGGCGGTAAAACAAACTACTAGAATATTCGATTTTTATTCGGTACTGGATACTTATTCAATTACATTCGATATACCGGTATATCGATAATTAAAGGAAGTATTGTAAGCCCTCAATCAAATAACGCATATTAACACGTAGCACCTCCTAAATGTATCAATTAGGAGGTGCTTTCATGTGCCAACAACGTAAGCCCGAAATATAAAAATAAGCGCACCTTTACGGTAAGCACAACGAATAGCCATCTATCTGAAGTTTTTTTCAGATAGGGAATCACATTATGGCTTGCTTGTTCAATAGCCTTACGTTTTACCTCTGGATTTGATTTTGCATAAATTTCAGTCGTAGTAACCGAAGAATGTCCTAAAAATCCCTTATATAAATCAAGTTAACACCACTTTCTAATAAATGCATTGCTTTACTATGTCTAAAGATATGTGGTGAAACTTTATTGGGAAATAGGTCCGGACGTTTTTTCTGACTGTCTCTATGTATTTGTTTAATATATATGAGATTCCAGCCCGTGTTAGTTTTTCATGCCTTTTGTTAAAAAATAAAGGTGTTGAGATTTTTGATTCACTTAGTAAACCGTAATCATTAACATAAGCTTTTACGATATTTACTGTTTGAGGCATAATTGGAATAATCCTTGTTTTGTTACCTTTCCCAGTTAGACGTATTGTTGATGATCCTTTGATTTTTATATCGCCAACTAATACATCTGCTAATTCTTGGACTCTTGCTCCGGAATCGTATAGTAATGAAAGAATGGCTAAATCCCTACGACCTTCTCTATATGATATATCTGAGTAGCTAACAGTTCTTTAATTGCTGAAATAGATAAGTAGTTCATTTCAACCGTAGGTGTTTTTGGAACTTATTGATAATATAGAATTGCACAATTCCATATACTCGGGGCTTCTATTTGTAAATACCGGTGTTTGTCAATTTAGTTGTCGCATTTAGCTAGTTTAATTTTTTAATATCTACATATTTATATAACGGTTACCCCAAGTTCAATCAAGGCTACCGCGCTACGCTTGCTGGCCTGGTGATTTGAATCGAAAGGAAGAGCGTTCTTTCAATTCAAATCACCAGGGTAAGGGAGATTACTGTTTAACCAATGCCTTTGTTGCCCCTCAACTCGCATTGGATTGAGTGCTACTTGTTCATACGGAGTCCAATTTCACGTTTCCCGCGCCCAATGCTCTGGATGCTTCTCTTTCGCTGCTTCGTATACTTTTTTCGCTTTGCTAGTACTACCACATGTGCTCCGGTATGAATTGCACAGGTGTCATGAAGTTAAGCCCACTGTGTAAATGAACTTCGTTGTACCAATGAACAAATTGTTGTGCCCATTTCCTCGCTTCCTCAAGCGACCTAAAACCTTTATGTGGGAAATCTGGCCGATATTTAAGCGTTCGAAACATCGCTTCTGAATACGGATTATCGTTACTTACACGCGTATAAATGTCAACGAAATTATGTACAATTTTGATTGTTTTAGAATGTACAATTTTGATCTAACACTCATGTAAAATATGGTCAGGCTAGCGACCTTGACGGAGCTCAATGTTACTATATATTGATCGTATATTGATCGTTTTCCGTAAATCTAGCCTTGTATTTCCCATGATGACATACCATTTATTGGCTAATTCCAACTGGCAAGGAATGGTCTTACGACCAATGTATAAATCAAAGACTTCTCCACAATGAAGGCCATATTCCTTTCCACCCAAAAGAACGTACCACTGGTCTCGCACCCGATCATAATGCATCTTCGTCCTATTCATGGCTTCTCCTCCATTATCCCGTTTTGATCCGAAGTTTTTTCAAGTTTCTAATTTTGGTGTTCCAATCCCCCACTCGGAAGGGGGCTGTCAAGATTAAAATGGTATATAATCCGGATCCATATGTATCATGTATATTTCTTCCTTTAAAGCTTCGTTCTCTTTTTAATTCTGTAATTTCCTTGAGTAGTCTAGCAATTTTTTTGATCATCAATTCCAAGTTCATATGCGGTTCCTTTACATCTACATCAATCGCTAAAGGCATACATGTCCTATTCAGTCACTTAACCCCTCTAAACATTACGTATTGTCAAAACTTATATAGTAAAAGTTAATAATCCCTTGATCTGATGGGCTTTAAATGCAAAAAACTTGCCACCCCCATAGTTTTAGGTTAAAAGTGAGGTTACGACACCGAACACTTAATCCCTAAAGACAAGGAAGTGACAAGTTGTACCCTCAATTATTAACTTATTTACTCGAATTTATCAAGTACCAAGAACAAATTATTCGTACTTTACTTACCCTTCTTGTTGGTAAAAATATGTTTAAGAAACCAACGGAAGAGCCTGTGAATATGCCTTATCGAAAACTTCAAGTAGATGATTTACCTATCATCAAAACCTTTGAAAAGCTAAATTATAAGCAGCTTTTACAAGAGTATTTGGTCGAACATGGCAAGCCTATTAAACCTGTTCAAAGGCGTTCTAACTCAAAGGTTACAGTACCTAAATCAATGAACTGTCCTAAGTGCAGTGCTCCGTCGGACTTTCTATATGCGAATAACGGAGATAAAGGTCAGTATCAATGTAAAGTGTGTTCGTGTCTTTTTAGTAATAAGAATCGTTTTTCTAAAGAAGCGATTTTAAAGTGCCCGTACTGTGCCAAAACACTTGAGAAAATTAAACAAAGAAAAGATTTTATTGTATTCAAGTGTAAAAACAACGCTTGTGCTTATTACCAAAAAACTGCAAGCCATGTCTTCAAAGGAGAAGAAACGCTTTAAGGAAGACCCACAGGCTTTCAAAGTGCGCTATATTTTTCGCCAGTTTCACATTGATTTTTCACCATTGTCTAAACAATCGCCCGAGCTTCCTAGAGTTGATTTGTCTAAGATTTATGCTTCACCGCATACATTGGGTTTAATTTTGACGTACCATGTGAACTATGGGCTTTCAGCCCGTAGAACAGCCGCAATTATGCAGGATGTTCATGGCGTCGCTATTTCCCATCAAACGATATTGAACTACGAAAACAGTGTGTCTTTACTGCTTAAGCCGTATGTGGATTACTATCCATATGAGCTTTCTGATCAATTTTGTGGCGATGAAACCTATATCCGTGTCAACGGAAAATGGCATTATTTATTTTTCTTTTTGATGCGGTAAAGAAGATTATTCTTTCTTATCCCGTGTCTCCAAATCGAGATACAGCCACGGCGATTCGTGCCATTGATGAAGTGCTAGTGAAAATGGACAAGATTCCAGAGGACCTCACTTTCGTCGTAGATGGGAATCCCATCTACCTTCTAGCACAACACTTTTTCGCTCAACACGATATCCAGTTCGACGTGAAACAGGTGATCGGGCTTACAAATGAAGACTCAGTTTCGACCGAGTTCAGACCGTTAAAACAAGTCATTGAACGACTAAATCGGACATTCAAGGAAACTATCGTTCCACACACGGCTTTGGTTCAGAACGAGGTTCTGTTTCTTATGTCACCCTGTTTGTCGCATACTTTAATTTTCTACGGCCTCATGCCTCTTTGGAAGGAAAGGTACCTGTTGTAAATCCTGCACTATCAGGTCTTCCTACAATGCCGGCAAGATGGACAAAGCTAATTGATTTAGCTCAAAAATGGATCATTGAGCAGCGAACAGCCTAGCTTTTTGTTTAGCTGAGCCTTTGAACTTTAGCAATCGGCGAAGCGAACTCTTGACAAACCGAAGGAAGAAAAAGGTTAAAATTGGATAATGTCAAGGGTTCTTTGTCGTGCCTTCTTTGTCCCCTTCGCCCTTGATACTCTTAACGCAACCTTTTTTGACTGTTTGTCAGGAGCGATTGCGGGCGAAGTTTCACCACTGGATAGCGTAAGACGAATAAATCATCGATTTTTCATAGAACTTTTTACACTACCAAACATTATAGGAGTGCTTATCATCCACTCTCTAACCTCGCTTCAATCTCATTTCACCTCGTATGAATGGAAGAATTTCGTTGCTTCCAGCGCTGTAGACGTACCCATACCATCAATCTCCTTATTGAGTTATTCGTTCATTTTCTTTATCAAAATGATTTTTAAGTCGATAAGAATCTCCTACAATATTTACTACTGTGGCATGGTGTAGAACACGATCTAAAATGGCATTGGCAATTTTAGGATCTTGGAATATTTCATCCCATGTTTTAAAAGTTGCGTTTGTAGTTAGAATGGTACTTTTCTTTTCATACCTCATATCGATGAGTTGAAAAAACAACTTGGCATCTTCCGCATCGATGGGGAGGTAGCCGATTTCATCAATAATAAGTAATTTATACTTGGCATAATGTTTTAGCCTGGTTTCTAATCGATTTTCAAGTTTAGCCTTTTTAAGATTTAGAATCAGTTCATTACATTTAATGAAATACGTACTTGTTCTTTTCTTGGCAGCCGCAATCCCGATCGAAGTTGCCAAATGAGTTTTTCCAACACCACTGGGTCCTAAGAAAACGATGTTTTCCTGTAATTCAATAAATCTTAATGTGGTGAAATCTAATATCTGCTGCTTATTAATCGAAGGTTGAAACGTGAAATCAAAGTCTTTAATTTCTTTCAAGTGAGGAAATGCTCCAACTTTCACCATGGATTTCACCATGTTGATTTCCTTCATATCGATCTCGTAGTCTGTGAGTTTAACCAATGTATCTACAAAAGAAAGTTGATTATTGTTCATAAAATCGATGGTTTCATCAAGATGTACAATCATCTGCTTTAACTTTAAATACTCCAGATTCTGCACAAGTTTTGTATAACTGCTATTCATTTTTATACACCTCATTAATTGCCTCTAGATTTTTTTCGCCAATTCCTCAATATTCGTTGAAAAAGGTAACGCTCTCGCCAACGTTTCAACATAGTGCTCTTGTTTATAATTGATTTTTGATTGGCGTATCGAATGTTGGACAATTAAATCTGTGTTATAATAAACGAAGATATGATTATCGTATACTTGTAAACCTACGGTTTTTCCTATGTATCCAGCGGGAACTGAATACTGATTGGACTTGTAGGTGACCATATTGGATGGATTTACTGTTACAAGCATACGATCAATTTTATAGGAATCTCTTATTCTTTCATTTGGCAATGGGGATAAGAGATCTTTTTCTTTTTAAAGGCCAATATAGGTATTTTTCCCGTTCCCTGATTGAAGCTGTGATTTATTCGATTACACAGATTTTGTACAAATTGATGAAGTTCTTCATAATCAAACTTTCCTTGATACGCATGAATCTCATCAATGATTTTCATAGGTGCTTCAACCTTGGCTTTTGTATTTGGTCTTCCTGCGATACAAGGTTTAACTTCAAACCCCATATCCTTTGTGAATTGATAAAAACGTTCATTAACCTTTCCTTTCCCATACTCCGTTCTAGGCTCGTCCATAATCGTTCTCATATTATCCGTCAAAATTGTTTTAGGAACTCCTCCGAATGCTTCAAAACTTTCCGTAAGAAAAGATAATAATATACTTTGGGATTTAGAAACGGATAAATGATATGTTCTAAATCTTGAATAGGCTAGTAAAAGTACACAAACATTCACATAAATGATTTCTCCGTCTTTGGTGATATAGCGGATGTTTTCCTTCCAATCTAATTGTGCTTGTTCGGCTGGAGGCGTTTCAAATCGAATCACTTCCTTGTTTGATTTTTCCGCTTTCCTGAATCAAAATAACTTTGGAATTCTGGCTTATTTGATATGTAAGCTCTAAAAGTAGAGGCAGCACACTTTAGCCCGTGATTATCTTTTAAATATTGCCATAGCACTCTTTTATAATAGAATATTTGTTTAGATTCTTCCGACAAAAGCAGCGATATAATTTCATAGAAATCGTCTATTTTAGATGTACGCTTTCGAGACGGCTTTGGCACATAACCTGCAAGATATTTATCAATCGTTCGCCGATCAACTCCCATATCTCGCGCCAGCTGACTTTTATTAATTTTCATTTTTAAACTCTCCGTAATCAATTTTAATTTTGGTAAATCTAAAAGATTGTTAATCTCAATATCCGTATTTATATTTAATTGTAAATGCATAATTTTCACCTCGGAAATATTATGCAATTTTTTCATCCAGTTTGTACATTCATAAACGATCATTTCTGTACATAATTAGCGTATCATTTATACACGCGGTCTAGAAAATGAACTTTGTATGCCCAATTTCTCCAATAAACCTATGAATGTCGCTGCTTTCATCGGGCTGCCATTATCGGAATGCAACACAAGTGGTGTGCCCTGTATTTTCTCGTTGATGACTGCCTTTTTCACAAGTATTTCCGCATACTTTGCTTCTTCCGTTTCCCATACTTCCCAACCAACTACTTTTCTACTAAATAAATCGAGAATTAAATAGAGTCGATAATATAAACCTTTCGCTGGTCCACCTAGCCATGTAATATCCCACGTCCACACTTGATTCGGCGCCTTTGCTAGATGGCTCTCTGGAGTTCTGCGCTCCGGTTTTTGGTTACGCCCCGGTGGTTTTGCATTTTTCTTCACGTAATACACGATAAAATGTTGATTCTGAAGCGATATATGTGCCTTTATCTGCGAGCTTTGGCACGATTTGTGTAGGAGGTAAATCCGCATATTCCTCTTGTTTCACAATCGTGATGATTTCATCTTTTTCTTCTTCTGACAATTTATTTTGTGGTGTGGGGCGTTTTACAAGTGGTCGCTGATCGACCCTTACACCACCATCAGCTACCCAACGCTCATACGTACGTACGCTAATATTCAGCTCCTGGCATGCCTTCGCTAATCGCGCACCGTTTTGATTGGCTTCTTGAATTAATTCTACCGCTAGTGCGCGATTTGATGGGTCAATCATTCGTCCTCGTCGTCCCCAAAAATCGCTTGTGCCTTTTTCGCAAAAGTAATAATGCGGCAGCTTCCGCGAGCGCCTTCTCCTTTTTCTGGAGATCTTTCTCCAAACCCTTTGCACGTTTCTGTTCTTCTTTCAACTGTACATTCAATTGCTTAGTTTGATCGAATGCCTGTTCATTGGCCTGAAGGCAAACACTCTTCCAAGCCTCTATCTGTTCACGATACAACCCTTTTTACGACAAGATTCTGCAAGCTCCAACTCATTCATCGCAAAAGTCTCCATCACGATTAAAAACTTATCCTGACTGCTCCATTTATCACTTGTTTGTCCATTTCCGGGTGTTGCAGTTCCGGCTGCCCGAGCCTCCTTACGCCACTTGTATAATGTCACTTCTGAGATACCTTCTTCTTTTGAAATTTTCGCTACAGATTCATTGTTCGGTGGCATCATACGGTTGATAACTTCAACTTTTCGTTCTTGTGTGTACCGTGTTCCATTTCGTCTAGTCATATCGATTGACCTCCGTGTTGTTTACTTAATCATATCACGTTAGCCTCGTGCGACATCTATCCTAACAGAGGGGAATCCCAACTGCCCATAATAGTACTCTTCGCATAATTCCGCATATCGATTTTTCCGCAGACGATATAAATGTTTTTGACCTCGGTATAATCCTGCCTCATCGATTGATCAACTCCCTCCTGATCGTTTGAATGATGCGCTCTTCTACGCCATTTTGGAAGGTAATTTATGTAATCGTACAGAAATCGGGAGGATTTACAGATACTTTTGGTAGGTCGGTATTTGCTACTGGATGTAGTGTAACGGGGACGATGCCTAATGGTTTTTGTGGCATAAAAGCACCTCCTTTAAATTGATATGTTTATCATACTAAGAGGTGCTGCATGTTTATATGCGTTGTTTGATTACGGGCTTACCCAACAACCAAAAACATACAGTTGTTTCTTCTACATAAATTACATGATGAAAATAAAGTTTCGAATTCAGACATCTATCCCTAATTCCTTGAGTATTGCGGATAGATAGAGCCAACTGTTGGGAGTTAAAATGTAGAAAAAATAGGAAAAAGTAACGGTATTGATTTTTGGAATACCGTTACTTTTGACTGGTTTGTGGAATTGGATATCTCCGAAAAGTTAGTTTTAAGGAGATTAACATACCGTGATTAAGTTTTCAATTAAACACTTTACATTCTCGCCATTAACACTTTTTGTTGACGCTCCATGGCATCTTTTTATATTTAGCCTTTTCTGAATTAGACATTTTTTGAAACTCCTTTAAAAAAGCCTCGTATTTTGGTATTACCTCTTCAACTGAACCAAAGTCTTTCACCATGCCATATTCTAGCCATAAAATTTTCTCACAAAATTGTTTCATTTGCCCAATGGAATGACTTACAAAAATCATAGTTTTACCATTTGATTTAAATTCCTTCATTTTAGTTAAACTTTTCTCTGCGAACGCCTTATCACCAACAGATAACGCCTCATCAATAATCAAAATATCTGGGTCAACACTCACAGAAATCGCAAATCCTAGTCTAGACCTCATTCCACTAGAATATGATTTTACCGGCTGATCTATAAACTTGTCTAGCTCCGAAAATTCAATGATATCAGGCTCTAATGCTTTAATTTCATCTTTATTAAATCCTAGCATTAACAATTTCAGCTCAATATTTTCTCTACCAGTTAAATCTCCTTTTAAACCTGCGGCAACTGCAATTAGTGCTACCTGACCATTTACTTTGACATCCCCAGATGTTTCGGGAACAATTCCAGCTATAATATTGGATAAAGTTGATTTACCTGACCCATTCACTCCAATAAAACCAATAACATCCCCTTTTTCTGCTTCAAAACCTACATCTGCTAATGCAAAAAGTCTTCTCCATAACTTTTAGGAGAAATCAGATCTAAAATACGTTCTTTTGTTCCATTATATAATTTATATTTTTTGTAATGTTTTTAGCAATTATCGCTTTTTCCATAATCATTACAACCACCTATAAGTAATCAATAAAATGTCTTCTGAACTTGACATGTAACGCTGATCCAAATAAAAATAAAACAATTACTAGTCCCCAGAAATAAAGGGTGTATTGCCAATGTACAATGAAGTACCATTCATATCCAAATAATGCTGCTCGATATCCTTCAATTAAATAATATAACGGGTTTAACTTTAAGATTGTTGGAAGTGGCTCCGCTAATATCGTAATTTGCCATAGTATTGGTGATAAATACAAGAGCATTCTTAAAGTTGCATTTAATAACATGTGGACATCTCTGATAATAGTTGAAAAAGTTGAAGTAATCAAAGATATTGCAAATATTAAACAAAATGCAGCAAATATAAAATAAAACAATTGAAGAAAGTAAATAGTCAAGTAGTAGCCCGCTATCTGAAATATGATAATTGTTATTCCAAGCATAATTAAGTGGATATAGAATTGCGAAAATATGGCAATATTAGGTATTACACTCATTGGAAAATTCATTTTTGAAAGCATCAGTAATCTAGAGTAGATCGACTTCGAACCATGGATAGTAGACTGATAAAAGAAGATCCATAAAATAAACCCTCCTAAAAGCCAATAAATAAAGGGAACATCGATCCCTGGTGCTATCTCAATATCGGCACGTTGACGAATACTACCGAATACAAACCAATAAATAAGAATTTGGATGAGAGGATTAATGATTTCCCAAGCTGTCCCTAAGTAATTGCTCTTATTGCTACTTTTTAATTCATATACAGAAAGTCTTCTTATTAAATAAAAGTGATCTATTTGTTCCTTTAAAACCTTATACGCAGATTTCATAAGCCTATCCTTTCAGAATACTTTAAAAGCTAACCTTTAATTTACATTATTAAATTATACAATTGTTGAACATAAAAAACAAATAGCTAAGACGCATGCAACCAAAAGGAGGTTGCATGCGTCTTAATAGTTAGATCAAACTAAATTAATTTTTGTTTATATGAAGATTGAGTAACATCTAAAAGGTCTACAACTAAAAATGCAAGAATAGCGGTGAAATATATACTTACTGCGGGAGCTGTAAAAACATGTCCAGCTAACAGTGCAACACCAATTGTTAGAAAAATACTGGATAGAAATAATGCATATTTAGGCGTAAAGATTAAACCCCAATTTCTTAAAAGGTGATAGTTATTCTTAATCCGAAATATAAATATGGAATAAAGAAGAGGATTGTACCGATTATCCCGGTTGAAAAGAAAATATCAAAGTAATCCATTTCTATCATTCGGGGCTTCTTAGTATAGTTCCCTGAATAACCCATACCAAATAATTTTTGAGTGCTTGGTGCATTCGCATAATATTCTTTATGCATGTCTAATGAAATATCTCGACTACTTAAAATTAGATTCTCGATTTGCTTATTGCTAATTGACGAACTGATTTGTGTACTTTTCTTTTTTCAGTCTTCTTTTGTTAGCGTCACTTGTCTTCTTTTGTGGTTGATCAATTTTAATGCCTAACAATTCCATATGGGCAAATGTATTTTTATAAATCGGTGTAAAGGGTGTAATGATGATTAGGCTAAGGAACAAAATACATGTAATAAGTAAGTTTATTTGATTCGCTTTTTTCAGGTTGCCTCCTGCCTTTGAAATAGGTGATAATAAGGAGATGAGAGCAATTGCTATGATAATGAATAATGCACCGTAACCGACCTTGGTACCGACCATCAGAGTGAAAAACCCATCAGTAAAAATGGTATCCAAGCGTATAGTTGCTTTATGCTAGTTGTACTCTTGATACAGTTATACAATACGATAGGCGAGATAATGGCTAGTATTGCACCTATTTCGTTACCGGCATAAAACCATCCTGTATAACCTATTTTTGTATGGTCATAGCTACTAATACTTGTTGAAGTGGCAATGGATACTACCATAATGACTCAATAATAACGGCACTATAATAAATCATTTGGAGGAATTGCCTTTGGAACTTCTCTGAATTAGTCTTAAGGTACTGAAAAACGAGTATAAAATTCAGGAAAACAATATTACCATAAACCAACTTTGCGAAGAACTTAACTTCTTCAATTGGAATGAACAGCGGCTTTGTAAAATAATTAATACTTAAATTAGCTAAAATAAATGCACCTAGAACAAATAAGTATAGGGTAAACCATTTTGCAAACCGATTTTTGTTGAATTGAGAAAAAATGAATATTACACTTATTAATAGATATAAACAACGTATAAAAAGACCAAAGGTAGCACCAGTATTTAACTTCATAATGCTGAAGGTAGTAAATATATCAATTATAGGTTGGAACACGATAAAAAGCAGAAAAAAGTTAAGTATTCTTTTATTTATATTACTTTGTAACATTTTTAATCCCCAAAAAATATTTTGACATATGCTTAACATTAGTCTTAGAATACAATACAATACTTTTTAAAATAGGTAAATGCAATATTGTGCTAACAAGGGAAGATATTTATAGAAATTAATTTTTAGATATAACACATTAATTGTAGTCCTTGAAAATGGAGAATCGACGATGCAAGAAAAATAAAAATTTTAGGCATGAGCTTTGATAATAAGACTCAAAAAGCATCTTACAAATAGTAGGACATAGAATTTCGGTGAAAAAGAAAACCTTTATTGTTACAGCAAACCCGAAATTGTGATGTACGCATACAAAAATGCTGAGTACAAAGAAATTGTCGAATCAGCTGACTTTACTGTTGCTGATGGGATTGGCGTTATTATCGGTTCTCGGATTTTGAAAAAGCCTTTACCTGAAAGAATTGCTGGGTTTGATTTAATGACAAGATTATTAGAAATGGCCAATAATCAAAAGCTGAGGGTTTATTTTTAGGTGCTAAAGAAAATGTCATTCACACAATGGAAACTAAAATTAGTTTAACATATCCAGATCTAATTATTGCAGGTACCCACCATGGTTATTTTAAAGATAATGATGATAGATTAGTAGAAAATATAAGGCAAGCAAATCCCGATCTGATTTTTGTTGCACTGGGATATCCAAGGCAAGAAAAATGGATTAAGGATCATATTGATTTATTTAATAAAGGGATCTTTATGGGCGTTGGAGGAAGTTTTGATGTTTTGGCGGGGGCTGTAAAAGAGCGCCGCTAATCTGGCAAAAACTTAATTTAGAATGGTTTTATCGATTATTGAAGCAACCTGCTAGATGGAGAAGAATGCTTGTATTGCCTCAGTTTTTGATTGAGGTATGGAAAAAAGACGATAAGGAAGGCTTTGCATGAAAATAATACATTTAAATACCGGGAACGAGACGGGAGGTGGGATGCATCACCTCTTATTACTATTAAATCATCTTAATCGTGAAGAATTTTATTTAGGTTTATTAGAAGAAGGCGAATTATCTAGAAATGCAAAAGCACTCGGCATTCGAACAGAGGTATTTGATCAGAATTCAAGGTTGGATTTATCGATTGTCAAAAAGATATCATGCTTTATTAAGGAAAATGAGATTGATATCTTACATACACACGGTGCAAGAGCCAATCTTTTAGGTGCGATCATTTCCACTATTACGAAATGTAAATGGATCACGACGATCCATAGTGATCCTAGAGATGATTTCATGGATAAAGGGATCATAGGGAGACTATTCACCTTGTTAAATATTCTATCGATCAAGAGGGCTGATCATTTGTTTGCGATCTCTGAAAGATTCAAAATTCTTTTAGAGGGAATGGGTATTCCAGCTGAGAAAATTACAACGATACTAAATGGGATAGAATTCGAAAAGCAGCCATCAGAAATATACCAGCGTAAATCATTCAATGCAAAAGAAAATGACTTTTTGGTTGTGATGGTAGCCCGCTTGGAAAAAGTGAAAGACCATCTAACTGCGATTAAGGCGATTAAATATTCGGTAGAGAATAGTGTTCCTGTTAAGTTGTTGTTGATCGGTGATGGGGACGAAAAACATGTATTGCAAAAGAAGTTGCTAAATTAGGTCTTTCTGATACAGTTCAATTTTTAGGTCACCGTAATGATGTCATCGAAATTTTTCCATTAGCGGATATTGCGTTATTAACTTCAAAAAGTGAAAGTTTTCCACTTGTGTTATTAGAAGCTGCCCGTGCCGCTGTTCCGGCAGTTACGACAGATGTAGGTGGAGTGAAGTTAATGATCCCTACCGAGAAGTATGGATGGGTCAAAGATGTCGGGGATGCTAATGGAATTGGGGCGGCACTCTTAAAGGCGTATCAACTAAAGTGTGAGCATAAGCTTTCAGATGTAGGGAAAAGGTTCGAAAGTCATTGCAAATCAAATTTTTCAATCGAAAATCAAGTGGATAGCATCTATCAAGCGTATGTGAAAATTCATCAATCGTTTAATGAATGAAATTTATTTGACCGATATACGAAAGCGCGGGTCCAATTCGCCCGCGCTTTCGTATATTGGTTATTTTAACTTATTGATTGCTTCTATATAGACACGCTCATATTTCTCGGCAGCGGCGAGGTGTGAATACTCTTGCTCCACTTTTGCACGTGCATTTTTTGCTAGTGTTGATCCGAAGGATGGATCATCCAAAATACTGATTACGGCGCTAGCTAAATCATCAATATCTTGTTCTTTGACTAGAAATCCATCTACTCCATGTTCGAATATTTCTTTTAGACCGCCGACTGCCCCAGCAACAACGGGAGAGCCTGATCCCATCGCTTCTAATGCAGAAATAGAAGTAGCTTCCTCAACACCATGGGAATGTACGCTAGGAACTAAAACAATATTGGATAAAGCATATAAACTTTTCATTTGTTCATGAGGAACAGATCCTAATAATTTCACATGATCATGGAGATGATGTTCTGAAATACCCTCTTGTAATTTCTCCATTTGTTCGCCGGTACCTGCATAGACCAATACAGTGTTAGGGTGTTTTTCTAATATTTTGGGCAATGCTAGCAAAGGAAATATAACGCCATTCTTTTCTGTCAATCTTCTAGGCACAAACAACATATTCATCCCATCGGGAATATCGTATCTTTCTTTTGCCTTATTTGTATTCAACTTATCAGGTTGAATAGCATCAACATTTATAAAGTTTTTAATTGATGTAGCTGTAACGTTGGCCTTCTCTTTGATATAGTCTTGAATACGTTTATCAACCGCGATCACACCGGCTGCTTTTTGATAAGCATCTTTTTCTATTTGTTGAACTTTTACATCCTCTTTACTATTTTCAATTAGTGCTCCACGACTTATAGCTTCATAAGAATAATATCCATGAACGGTTGCGACAGTGGGGACTCCAGACTCTATGGATGCAACGGTAGAGAATACATCTTGGGAATTAATTACATCATAGTTAGCTTTGACTTTTGATAAATATGTGGAAAGCAATTTCTGTTTTAGGCTATCGTTAACTAATTGGCCTTTTCCTTTTTAATTTTATTTAATATAAAGCCAGGGGCTTGAGTAAAAGTTTTCCTTAGCACTGGATTCATATCTGAGAAGGATAGAACATCAACCTGATGACCACGTTGTTCCAATCCTTGTTTTAATGTTGTTACATGTGTCGACAATCCACCTTCATGTGGATAATTAAATATCGTTGTGATTAATATTTTCACTCTAGATATACCCTCACTTTTTATGGAATAAATTTATAAAAATCCTCATTCAGTTTCTAGCGTTTAACAAGGTAACAATTCACATTTACAATTTACCACAAATAGAGTATATTGTATAATCGTGCTATATGGAAAATCAAGTATGAAACTTAATTTATTGAAAATGAAACTTAATTTTTTTTGATTTTAAAATTTTTAGCTGATATTCATTGATTGGGGTAATTGTTACTAACAATACCTAACTTAATCAGTAAAAAATAAAAAGGGCAGTGGATGTTAGAAATTGTTAAGGTCTACGTCTGTAAGAAATAGAGGATGCGTAATGATGGAGAAAATATCTATTTTAATGCCAACATATAATGATGCAGAATATATAACACTAAGCATAAATAGTGTATTAAATCAATCCTATAGCAATTGGGAACTAATCATTGTGAATGATGGATCTACAGATGAAACGGAACAAATTATTAAAGCGATAAACGATGATCGAATAAAATATCATTATCAAGAAAACAAGGGGCAGCTAAATGCACTATTGGCCGGCTCTCAATTTATTGAAGGCGAGATCATCTTATTATTCCATTCGGATGATGAACTTGCAAACAATGATGCTTTCTCAAATATAATAAAAGCCTACCAGGATAACCCAAATGTTGATGGTTTGTATGCCGATTATCTAATTATTGATAAGGATAGTAATATAAGTGGGGCGATGAAAAAGCCAAATGAAATTTATGAAAATGAAGTGATTAAAAAGGTGTTTTTTCATAAAGGTGATAATCTTATTGGTGATACTTTCATTGTAAAAGAAGGATTTTTGATAAGTATATCCTTCCAAATTATATGTACGACAATACAATTTATTATTTGGATTATCAAAACTTTACTGTATTAAATTTATTGAAAATAGAGCCGTGGTATAAATATAGGGTTTTTGAAGAAAATTATATTCATAGTGATGTTGGTAAGTTTGAAGTGGCCAATGGTTGCTTTCGAACGATCTATAAACTGCTAGCTAGTCATTTTAGAACTGGTCCATTGATTGCCTTTTCTAACTTGACATTTTTACGGGTTTTTAGAAAGTTAAAATTATATAACTATTCCAATGTAGAAAAAGGCAAGGCTGTATATACCAAACTTGCATTGAAGGTTTTTCAGCTTTGGAAAAGGAAATAGTGGATAAAGGATATCCAGAAATTTCAATAAAGCAAATCGATCAAATTTTACATTCGATAAATAGCATTGGAAATCACCATAAAGCACTGTATTTATCAAAAGAAGAAATAGATACTATGGATTTGATCTATTACGGTAAGGATGCAAGGAAATTTTACGAAAATTATACTTCCAAAAGATCCATGGAACTTACAGAAAGATTTTAGAAAATGATTATGACCATATTGTCGTTGGAAGTGATGAGGACAAAAAACGATCCAAACAGTTTTACTTTTTATTCACTTTTTATGACGTGAAAGTCGAGAGTAATGATCATGTTCGGATTTCTTGAGAAAAAAGTAATTTTCAACAAGCGGTTAAAGTTATTTTTCTTTTCGATATTTGCGTTAGATTAATCCAATTCTTAAGAGAAATTATTTTTACAACCTTCTATGGTTTTTCTAAAATAACCGATGCTTTTAATTTCACTGTCAATATATTAGGAACACCCCTCAACTTAATAGCAGATGCACTTTTAGTTGGGATTATACCTTCCTTAAATAATAAGGATACAACTCAAGATAAGATGAATTATGTTTATTCTCTTATGATTACCTTTTTATGTATTATTTTATTGTTATTTCTTATCTTTTTTCATTTTATTATTACATCATGGAGTTATTGGCTCCAGGGTTTGATTCAGAGAGTATCTCGTTAACATTTAAATTCTCTATATTATATGCTGGAATAGGATTGTTTTTAGTTCTAAGTCGGATTATTGATAATTTCTTTAAAGCAGAAAAGATATTTGGATTAGCAAATTTCAGTAACTTGGTCTCATCTATTCTAAGCATTCTAATATTAGTGTTGCTTTTAGGCAAACTCCATATGCAATTACAATCGGAATGTTAGTTGGAACCATTTTATCTTTTGTCATCCTATTTTCAAGATTACCGGTAAAACGGATGACTACGTTTGATAAAGACGCAATCAGACTAATCAAGAAGTCAATTCCATTGCTTATTAGTGGCGGTTTAGGTGTAATTAATACCTTTGTTGATAAATCATTCGCTACACTTTTTGATGCTGGAATTTTAACAATCATAAGCTATTCAATCATGATTGTATTGTTAATAAGCTCACTTATTACGAATGCGATAAGCGGGGCATCCTATTCATTTATCGTATCTGAAATAGGCAATAATCAAATTAATGCAGCTCAGTCCCGAATTAAACAAATAAATTTCTTTTTCTTATTCATTTATAGCCTAATATGCATACTCTTCATATTAATGGGCAAATTTTTCTTAATGTTACTATTTCATCGAGGCCACATAACATTGGATGATATTGATATATTATATCGAATCACCTTAATTTTGTTGCCGATGACACTCTTTACTTCGATGGGAACAATCGTCATACAAACATTTTATTCATTCCAAAATTTAAAAGTAACTACGATCGTAAACTCATGTTGTGTATTATTGAATATAGGACTTAACATTCTGTTTATCAAACACTTTAGTTTTTACACTTTGGCTGGTTCGACATTAATATCATCTTTGATTTCAACACTTATTAACGCATATCTGTTAAAGAGAAGATATAAGATTTTAGCTATTAATAATAAGATTATTCTTATGTCTCTAATGGTTACTGTTTTCAGCTTTTCTACGTTGTTTTTTCAAAATTTATCGTTGAAACTGGTCATGGTATTTGGTTTGCTAAGTTTATATCTCGTGCTTTTTAAAAAGGAGAACAAGGAAATTAAGACCCTTTTTAAGAGCTATGTGTTAAGAGCGAAGGGATAATAAATACAATGGCGAAAATAAAACAAATGTTGGCCAAACGCTTGTTTTATCGATATTTTGTTAAAAAGGTATAATACTTAAGTATTACGCCTTTTTATTTGAGCGGGCTCGTCAATTCATTCCATATTTAGAAATGGGGATTTGCGTGCTCCTTTAAAGATGTATCAAGGATCTAAAACAACTGAAGCCCGCATAAATATATTGGGTAATTCCGAAGTGGTTAGCGAGAGGTCAAAGCTTTTGTGATATTCAAACATGGCACTCCATGAGTAGATAACTGAACAATGCTGTTCTGGATAATTATGGTGTTTCAGCTGTTACTAATCTTTCTTATTAAGACAAAAAGTTATTTTCAAAATAATTACCATTGCTAAACTCGGTGAATATCGCTATTATATGATAGAGAGTTTACGAGATTTGTAAAAAATATGTAACTTATTTGTACACCAATTCGTCTATACGGTGAGGAAATAAATTTAGATAAAAAAGCAGGCTAAAAATGTAAAAATGGAAGAAGTCATACAGTATTAACTATTTATAAAAAGCCATGATATTCTTAAGGAGGTAACAAGTTGGTTTATCTAGTTTTATTCATTTGTTTTATTGCCTCTATTTTAATTACACCAATTGTAAAAAGACTTGCATATAAATGTGGGGCAACCGATAAACCAAATCACCGAAAAGTTCATGAGAAAGTCATGCCTCGACTTGGTGGATTGGCCATATATTTAGCCTTTATAATCGGTTTATTCGTTGTCAGACCGGATGACCCTCACACACTTCCGATCTTTTGGGAAGCCTAATAATAATTATTACTGGTATTATTGATGATATTAAAGAATTATCAGCAAAATATAAATTAATTGGCCAATTAGCTGCTGCACTCGTAATCGTAGTAGGAGGATTAGACATTGATTTCATTAACCTTCCTTTTGGAGGACAATTAAATTTTGGTTATTTCAGTATCCCGTTAACGATTTTGTGGATTGTTGGAATAACGAACGCCATAAATTTGATTGATGGTCTTGATGGTCTTGCTGCTGGTGTATCTTCCATCGCATTGATAACAATTAGTCTGATTGCGTTTTTAATGGGTGATATGTTCGTACTTGCTATTGCTTTAATGGTTTTAGGAAGTACACTTGGATTTCTTTTTACAACTTTCATCCTGCCAAAATCTTTATGGGAGATACAGGAGCTTTATTTTTAGGGTATATGATCGCTGTTTTATCCTTGCTCGGATTTAAAAATGTTACGTTCTTTTCGTTAATCATTCCTGTTATTATTCTCGGGGTGCCTATTTCTGATACGTTTTTGCAATTATTCGTAGGATCGTTAATAAGCAACCACTTTCGGCGCCGGATAAATCGCATTTACATCATCGTTTGTTAAAAACAGGATTTTCACACCGTCAATCAGTGTTGATCATTTATGCGGTTGCTGTTATGTTTAGTTTGGCTGCAGTCTTATTTTCAATGGCGACGATATGGGGATCTCTTGTAATTATTGCAGTGCTATTAATCGCAATTGAGTTGTTTGTAGAAATTATTGGGCTTGTAGGAAAGGACTACAAACCATTAATGAAGTTTTTACAACAAACGGCAAATGGCCGATTGAATCGATCATAAAAGGCTCAATGGAATCTATATTCCATTAAGCTTTTTTATCGCTAAAAAACACACCGAAATTAATTCGATGTGCTAGGTGATGCAAATTCATTTGTTGATTTAGTATTTGCTATTTGTAAATGTTGTTTAAGGTTTTTTGAACTTCTCTTACAGATTGTTCATTTAACTGCCAGTAATATATATTTTTCCCAGAAAGATTTGGAATATAGCTATCATTACCTTCAATTGTCATTGTTTCAACAGTGAGGTTTCCTGATATACCATAATCAACTAGTGAAGTTATTTCATCAAAAGTCATATTTGTTTTCATGTTAGAGCCGATAGCATCGATGACTTTTCCGTACTTGGTTATAGAAGCCCCAGATGCAGCCTTTTTCAGAATAGCTTTCATAATTTCTTGTTGACGTTTGCCTCGCTCAATATCATTATCAAGCTTTCTTGTTCTAGCAAGTGCAAGAGCCTCTTCGCCATTTAATGTTTGCATACCAGCTTGTAGTGAAATAGCACCCTCATAGTCATTTGAATCTTGTTCGGAAAAGGCATAAGGGACATCGATATCGATCCCACCTAATGCATCGACAACCTGCATAAATGCGTCAAAATCCATGCGTACATAATAATCAACAGGGACATCTAATAGATCCTCGACTGTTTCAATTGTTGCTCTTGGCCCACCATAAGCGTGAGCATGATTAATCTTAGTCTTATATCCGACCTCGTTAATATAAACATAAGAGTCACGTGGAATGTTTAACAGTTTTACCGATTTTTCCTTCTCATTTAGAGTAGCAAGCATAAGCGCATCTGATCGAGAATTTTCGCCAAATCCCCGATTTTCACTTTCGTCTACTCAATAAATAAAATTGAAACATTGTCAATATTCGGATTTACTTTTTGTCACGTAGGCTTGATTTTCCGTCTCTACCATCCAATTCAGCAAAAGAATCGGCCATCATTGACTCGGCTTTTTATATAGGTGTACGCCATAACTTAGTCCTACGCCTGCGATTAGTATCATTGGAAATATAATAAACCAGAAAATCCGTTTTTACGAATAGACTTTCTTTGTAATTTACTTTGATGTCGTCCCATATGGGTGATCTCCTTTATCATTAAATCATGAATAATCATTTATTTGGCTACAATTCATTTTACTAGATTTTACATCTTCCGTAAATGTAAAGTTTTGTGACGAGACCCTAATAATGTTTATAATGGGTCTATTAATGAAGTCTCTAGCTTAAAACAAATGAAGAATTTAAAACAATGATTAAAATAGGAATAAGTTTAGTATAATTAGATTTTCAATATGATTTGACGCATCTCTTATGCAAAGGCATAATGAATGAAAACACTACAATAAGAGGGGATACAGCGTGAGTAAAAGAATTAAAGTTATGACGATCTTTGGTACAAGACCAGAGGCGATAAAAATGGCGCCATTAGTACTTGAACTCGAAAAACAATCTGAGCATTTTGAATCGATCGTAACGGTGACAGCTCAACACCGACAAATGCTTGATCAAGTATTAGAAATATTTAACGTTCAACCTGATTATGATTTAAATATGATGAAAGACAGACAAACGCTCATTGATGTTGCAGTAAATGGGCTTGAGGGTTTAGATCGAGTAATGAAAGAAGCAAAGCCAGATATTGTCCTCGTCCATGGTGATACTTCGACCACTTTTGTTGGTAGCCTGGCAGCGTTTTACAATCAAATTACGGTTGGTCATGTAGAGGCTGGATTACGGACGTGGGATAAATATTCTCCATTCCCTGAGGAAATGAATCGTCAGTTAACAGGTGTGATCGCAGATATTCACTTCTCTCCGACAGAAAAATCGGCAAATAATTTGTTGGCTGAGGGTAAAAAGAAGAAACAATTTTTATCACAGGGAATACAGCGATTGATGCATTAAAAACAACGGTGAAAGAGGAATATACTCATGAGGTGCTTGAAAAGTTAGGAAATGATCGGCTTGTACTTTTAACTGCCCATCGCCGTGAAAATTTAGGCGAACCGATGAGGAACATTTTCCGAGCTGTGAAGCGAATTGTGGACGAACAAAAGGACATTCAGGTTGTTTATCCTGTTCACATGAATCCAGCTGTTCGCGAACTTGCGGATGAAATTCTAGGTAATGATCCACGGATTCACCTCATTGAACCGCTAGATGTGATTGACTTTCATAACTTCTCTAACCGCGCTTATTTGATTTTAAGTGATTCCGGCGGGGTACAGGAAGAAGCACCTTCATTAGGAGTACCTGTGCTCGTATTGAGAGATACGACCGAACGTCCAGAAGGGATCGAAGCGGGAACATTGAAATTAACTGGATTGGAAGAAGAGGATATTTACGAAATGGCAACAGAATTACTGACTGACCAATCGGAATACGTAAAAATGGCTAAAGCTGTTAATCCGTATGGAGACGGGAGGCTTCACGCCGAATTTGTGAAGCAATTCGCTATTATTTTAAAGAAATAGAAAATAGACCGGTTCCTTATGTGAATTAAAATTTCGATACCTAAAGGGTCAAAACGCTATTTAGTTTTGACCCTTTTAGCATTTAGAATAGATCCCCGCAAGAAAATAAGATTGATTGCTGAAAACATGATCGAATTTAAGAACGACAGCGTATGGACAGATTTCAATAGATACTACGACAGGGGCGAGTTGTTTCTGATGATGAACATTCCGAGTGGATAAAGTTGATAGAACTAGCAATAAAATCGCACTCTCATGTTCTGTTAGATTAACGGTTTACAAAATCTCATCACATTCTACGTAATTTTACAAAAAACTGATAAATAAAGAAGGATTTTTTCAACAATAACGAATGTGGTTATCCAAGAGGTGATCAATTTGAAAAATAAAGAAAGAGAAAAGCCAGGAGAACTCAAGAAGCTCGAAATTCTATTAAAACGGGCCCGAGTAATTGACCCCAAAAGACCACGGATCGAGGAACAATTTGCAAAATTATCCGCTGGTTATCGCGGAGAACAAACCCTCGATTACTACATCGAACAACTCCCCTCCCAACGAAGGAATATGTAATTTTTCCGGGCCTCCGCTTACCACATTCAGAGAATTCCTATTTCCAAATTGATTTACTTATTTTGACGTTACGATATTATCTTATTTTTGAAGCGAAACATATTGGCGGAACGATTTTTATTGAACCAAATCAGATGACCCAAACACTCCCGGATAAAGTTAATTCTTACCAAAATCCAATTCAACAAGTTGAAAATCAGCAATTTCATTTGGAAAATCTAATGGAAAAACACTCGCTATCCTTACCCGGTGCCTCATTTGTTGTCATGACTAATACGTCCTCAATTATCAAGTCCAATCCAAATTATCCCGCCGTTGCGAAAAAGGTTATCCGCCCTGATGCTGTTAGAAAAAGAAGTGAGATCATTTCTAATTATTATCAAAAAGACATAATTGATAGGAAAGAGCTTCTGAAATTTGCCCGTGTTTTATCAAAGTTCCATACACCAGATGATCCCGATGTTTTAAGTAAGTATAATATTGCTGAAAAGTCACTTTTAAAAGGAATCCATTGCACGAATTGCGATACTTTTTCGGTGAAAAAGCAGTATAAGCGATGGTTTTGTGAAAAGTGTGGAAAGGAAGACGAAAATGCTTATAAGAGTGCATTGATCGATTATTATTTTCTCCATGGTCCAGCCATTACAAAAAATCAATGTAAGGAATTTCTTCAACTCGAGTCAGACTCCACCACCTCAAAGTTGCTCCGATCATTCAATTTTCCAACAACCGGCGCTAGGAAAAATCGAGTTTACTACCTATCTTTAGAAAAGTTACAAAAATAATAGAGAAAAGACAGTCAAGTGAATGCATAGCCAAAAGCCATGATTTCTTGAAATCATGCTTTTGGCTTAGAAATCCGCTCTCCGGCTTAGAAATCCGCTCTCCGGCTTAGAAATCCGCTCTCCGGCTTAGAAATCCGCTCTCCGGCTTAGAAATCCGCTCTCCGGCTTAGAAATCCGCTCTCCGGCTTAGAAATCCGCTCTCCGGCTTAGAAATCCGCTCTCCGGCTTAGAAATCCGCTCTCCGGCTTAGAAATCACACTTTCGCTGAGCGACCGCGAGCGGATAATAGTGGGATCGACTTTCCTGAAATGATTTACTTCTCTCTGAATAAAGACTACTATAAAATTATAAATAGTATTGTAATTCGATCATTGATTAAGAGAGAGGTGTTCGATGAAATGATAGACAAACATTCTCCGTTGCCGATTTATCTTCAACTAGAGCAGGGGATAAAAGCGTTAATCGAAAAGAATGAACTTATGCCTGGAGATTTAATTCCATCTGAGCGAGAGTATGCTGAGCGATATGAAATTAGCAGAATGACCGTAAGGCAGGCCATTAATAATTTAACAAATGAAGGTTATCTTCAACGTAAGCGCGGAAAAGGAACGTTCGTCGCTTTAAAGAAAGTGGAGCAACATTTAGATTTTCTAACAAGTTTCTCCGAGGACATGCGTTTAAGAGGGATGGATCCGGGGACAAAAGTAGTAGATTTTAAAGTGAAAAAGCAGATGCCGTCATAGCAAAGAAATTAGCAATCGAGCTTGGTTCGCCTGTCTATCAAATTAAACGTCTACGATTAGCTGATCAATTACCCATTGCGTATCAAATATTTTATACGTCTGTCGATCTTGTTCCTGGATTAACGAAGGAAATTGCGGAACAGTCTATTTATCAGTATGTGGAAAATACGCTTGGATTGAGGCTCGAATCAGCCGAACAAGAAGTGGAGGCTACGAATGCCCGTAAAAGTGAAGCAATCGCGCTTGATATTAAAGTAGGTGAACCAATCCTGCTGATTCAGCGAACAAGTTTTACGGAAAATGAAAAACCGCTGGAGTATGCTGCTTCGTATTATCGTGGTGATCGCTATAAATTTAAAGTAAAAATCAATCGATTCTGAACATTATTTTTTTCATGAGTGGTCTAGACAACTATACCTACCCTGTGGTAAGATCCTTTTGTAGTTTAAAGCAAAGTCTTGCTAGGTGTAATAACAAAATGGAGGCAGTTTCAATAACGGCGTATATTTATTACTTGTAAAGTTAAGCTAACATTGTTAATTGCTTCCTTTTCGTTACTACACTTAAAAGGGCTTACAAATGATCGGAGGAATAGTATAATGATGAAATACCTTCAAAGTATTGGTCGCTCGTTGATGTTACCGGTTGCAGTGTTGCCGGCCGCAGCGATTTTAATGGGAATTGGTTATTGGATGGACCCATCAGGTTGGGGGCTAATAGTGCGGCTGCAGCGTTTATTATTAAAGCGGGCATGTCGATTATTAATAACATCCCTATTTTATTTGCAGTAGGGATTGCGTTAGGAATGTCTAAAAATCGCGATGGTGCTGCTGCATTAAGTGGACTAGTCGCTTACCTCGTTTTAACAACGTTACTTTCAACTGACACGGTTGCGCTTTTACAAGGGATTGATCCTGAACAAGTAGATGCATCATTTGGTAAAATTGAGAATGCTTTCATCGGGATTATTTCGGGAATTATCGCATCAATTATGTATAATCGCTTTAGCCATATTCAATTGCCAGCCGCGTTAGCATTTTTAGCGGAAAAAGAATCGTACCAATCGTAACGTCTGCGGTGATGATTGCCGTATCTGCGATTTTCTATTTCGTATGGCCATTCGTTTATACAGGGCTCGTTTCTTTTGGGGAAATGATTAGTACCCTCGGTGCAGTTGGTGCCGGCATTTATGGTTTCTTAAATAAATTATTAATTCCAATCGGATTGCATCACGCAATTAACTCGGTATTCTGGTTTGATGTTGCTGGAATTAATGATATCGGTAACTACTGGGCAGGAACAGGGGTAAAAGGAATTACAGGAATGTATCAAGCAGGATATTTCCCGATTATGATGTTCGGGCTGCCAGCAGCAGGACTTGCGATGTATCACACAGCGAAAACGGCAAGAAAAAGCAAGTTGCTTCATTAATGTTAGCGGGTGGATTTGCTTCCTTCTTTACCGGCGTTACAGAGCCAATTGAATTTGCTTTCATGTTTGCAGCTCCAGCGTTATATGTTGTTCATGCTGTTTTAACAGGAATTTCAATGGCGATTGCTGCAATGTTCCATTGGACTGCTGGATTTGGATTTAGTGCGGGGCTAATTGACTTTATTTTAAGTTCAAGGCTTCCGATGGCGAACAAGCCATTTATGCTAATGGTTCAAGGTCTCGCATTTTTCGTGATTTACTATGCGGTGTTCAGATTTTTAATCACAAAATTCAATTTTAAAACTCCTGGTCGTGAAGATGACGTGGAAGAAGCGGTATCAACAGATGAGGGTACTAGCGGAAATAAATTTGCCGACATGGCTGCGAAAATATATGACGGGCTTGGCGGCGATGATAATGTTGTTTCAATTGATAATTGTATTACTCGCTTACGACTTGAAGTAAAAGATTCATCCGCGATTGATCAAGGGAAAATTAAAGCGACAGGCGTGCCAGGGGTTGTAGTAACTGGTAAAAACAATGTTCAAGTCGTTGTTGGAACACAAGTCCAATTCGTCGCAGATGAGATGAAAAATATACAAAAATAATGTGGGGAGGAATTCTTTTAGTGAAAAGATTATTAGATTGTACAGCTTCAGATTTTCAAAAAATGAATGGACAAGACTTAAAACAATCGATTCGCGCGTGTGAAGGAAGAGTCATGTTGTCGGAGACGATGACCTCTGTTTCTCCTTTATATCCGAGTGTGACAAACGCAGAATTAGCTGCTTCCTTTGGTGCAGATTTGCTTTTACTCAATTTGTTTGATGTGTTTAATCCAAAGGTTGAAGGATTTGAATGTGAAGATCATCAATTGGTCATTCATAAAATCAAACAATTAACAGGGCGTCCTGTTGGCCTTAATTTAGAGCCTGTTGATTTAAACGCGAAGCAAATTGAAAAGCTAGATACCGTTTCAAAAGGGAGAAAGGCAACCGAAGAATCATTAAAAGAAGCGAAGAAATTAGGATTTGATTTTATTTGCTTAACAGGAAACCCGAAAACTGGGGTAACGAATGATGAAACGGTTGTTGCGATCAAAAAGCACGTGAAGTTTTTGGTGATGAAGGATTAATTATTGCTGGAAAAATGCATGGTGCAGGTGTCGCGACTGAAACGGGAAGCAGCATCATTTCAGAGGCTGATCTAACACGATTTATTGAAGCGGGTGCAGATGTTATTTTAATGCCGGCTCCGGGAACAGTCCCTGGAATCACGCTCGATACAGCCGAAAAATACGTTCGCTTCGTTCATTCAAAAGGAGCGCTGGCGATGCTCACAATCGGTACAAGTCAAGAGGGAGCAGATGAAGCAACGATTCGTCAAATTGCCCTCAACAGTAAAATGGCGGGTGCAGATATTTATCATATTGGTGATACTGGCTTTTATGGGATTGCTGTTCCAGAAAATATTATGACGTACTCCATCGCAATTAGAGGAAGACGCCATACGTATGTAAGAATGGCTGCGTCTGTAAACCGATAAAAATGCGGGAGGATGATTCCTCCCGTTTATTATTATAGAAGGGATGATGACAAGTGAAAATTGAAATCATTGCTACGACTGTTGAAGAGGCGAAGATTGCTGAAGCAAATGGTGCAGATCGAATTGAATTAATTACAGGAATCGCAGAAGGTGGGCTAACACCTAGTTACGGGCTAATTAAAGAAGTCGTAAATGCTGTCCGGATTCCGGTGAATGTCATGATTCGCCCTCATAGTTACTCCTTTTCATATAATGAAGGGGATGTGAACACGATGATCGAAGATATTCAGGTCGTACGGGAACTTGGTGCGAATGGAGTTGTACTTGGGACATTAAACGATGATCGCACAATTAATACCGACGCGTTGGAAAAACTTTTAGCAGTTGCCGGAGATTTAGACGTTACGTTTCACCGAGCATTTGATGAAGTAGTTGATCAAGAAGCAGCGCTGGACGTTTTATTGCGCTACCCACAAATCAATTGCATTTTAACATCGGGTGGAAAGCCGAATGTGACAGATGCGGCAGAGCAGATCAAAAAACTCGTCCAATTAACGGAGGGTAAGCCATTGCAAATCCTTGCGGGGAGCGGATTGACGGCGGAAAACGTCGACGCCTTTGTGGCGGAAACCGGAGTTGCAGAAATCCACTTCGGTTCAGCTGTAAGAGTGGACGGAAAATCACTGAAACCTGTCGATCCGGAGAAAGTACGGGCGATTGTAGGTAAATTTGAATAGGTGTTAAGCCAACAGCCATGATTTCTTGAAATCATGGCTTTTGGCTTAGAAAATCGCGCGACGGCTTAGAAAATCGCGCGACGGCTTAGAAAATCGCGCGACGGCTTAGAAAATCGCGCGACGGCTTAGAAATCTGCGCAATGGCTTAGAAATTCGCACAACGGCTTAGAAGCTCCACCCGCGGCCACCCAATTCGCCGCCATAGCCATCAAATCCGCATGATTAACCGCATAACCACCCCTTTTAATGCGTCGTTCCCCAATTTCCCGAATATCCTCTGTTTCATAGGCTGCAACAACTGCGGCAATTTCAAGTCCACGCACGATGTCTTGCAAATTCATACTAGGCTCTCCATTTTCTACTGTTTGTTCAGGGATATATGGAATGTGAATGAAGCCGCCGCGGATATGTGGAGCGGATGTGTGTAAATAATGCATGAGTCCATAAAAGAGATGGTTACATACGAAAGTTCCTGCTGTATTGGAGACAGCCGCAGGAATTCCGGCTTTCTTCAATTTTTGAACAATCCGTTTCACGGGCACAGTTGACCAGTATGCGGTGGGGCCATCCGCTTCAATCGGTTCATCAATGGGTTGATTTCCATATTATCAGGAATGCGGGCGTCATCCATATTGATGGCAATTCGTTCCGGGTTATTTGTGCACGGCCTCCTGCTTGTCCAATACAAAGAACAACGTCCGGTCGATGTGCTTCGATTGCCCTTAAAACAACATCGATTGATTCGTGAAAAACGGTTGGCACCTCCACAGCCACAAATTGAACATGATCAATAACCAATCTATCTAATTTCTTCACGGCCTCAAGTGCCGGGTTTATTTTATCTTGACCAAATGGGTCAAATCCGGTTAATAATACTTTTTCCTCATGAAAATCGAACCTCCTAATTTTAATGTACATTAAACTCGTTCAAACGGGGAAATTATTTTTTCTGAAAAGTATTTCAAAGGAAAGTATGGTCGATATGGAAAATTTATAGTAATATATACTTATCTAAAATTTTACAATTGAAAAATGATTCGTATATAAAGTCTTCGTTTTGTGACTTAAAATATAAAAATATGTTTCTGGAAGGATCGCTCGAATCAAGGGAGATAACTAAGTCTCTGTGGCGGTTCTCCATTAATATTACTCTATTTATTGATCAAGAAGTCGAATAATTTCGATTTAGGAAATGAAGGGTTATTCCCTTAATATCCAAAAATATAGTGATAAAGTCACTTCTATTGAAGTTTATATGGGTATATTGTAATATTTAATTTCCTGTTTACTAACAGGGGTAGGATTATTTTTTGGGGAAAGCGGATGATTGATATCCACTGTCATATATTGGCGGGGTGGATGATGGGGCTGGAAGTGTTACTGAAAGCCTATTGATGGCCCGTCAAGCGGAAAAGAGGGAATTCGGAAGATCGTTGCAACCCCTCATCATAAAAATGGAAGATATGAAAATGAGAAACGAGATATCATACATAAAACAGCGGAATTGAATGAACTTTTGTGGAGTGAAAATATCCAAGTTGAAGTTTTGCCGGGACAGGAGACGCGGGTGTACGGAGAAATCCTCGATGACTATAATGCTGGCAAAATCTTAACGGTTGGGAATATATCGTCGTATGTGTTGATTGAATTGCCGGCTAATCATATTCCGCATTATATTCATCAGCTTTGTTTTGATATTCAGATGAGAGGGTTAACACCTGTCATCGTCCATCCAGAGCGTAATATGGAAATCATTGAACAACCGGATAAACTGTACCGGCTTGTGAAAAATGGGGCGGCAACACAAATTACAGCGGGAAGTCTCGCGGGAAATTAGGGAAAAGAGTCCAAAAATTCTCAACGAATTTAATCGAATCTCATTTAACTCATTTCATTGCATCAGATGCCCATGACCGAAAAAAGCGTAGATTTTATATGGAACAGGCATATGATTTTGTAAATAAGAAATTTGGCACAGATTACACATACTTTTCATGGAAAATGCGGAATTGATCATTGATGGAAAAAGCATACATAGAGAAATGCCAGAAAGAATAAGGCGCAGGAAAATACTCGGTTTATTTTAACTTTATAAGGGTGTTGAAATTTCATGATTGGAAGTTTGGGAAATGAGGAAAGGCCTCATGGGTTAAAAGGAAGAAGGTTGACAGAAGCACATAGACGAAAACTATCCAAAGCAAAATTAGGTAAAAAGCGGTCCGATCGTACGAGGGCGAAGATCAAACAAACGATGTTGGGGATGCAAAGGCATTAACGAAGAAGGATCATCGACTTGTAGGTAAAACGAGTAAAAGCCGTTCGCACTTAACAGCAGCCGACGTAAAAGAAATTCGCGACCGGTATAGCAATGAGGCTGAAACGTCGATTCGACAGCTCGCAGTCGAATACGGGGTAAGCAGACATACGATTCATACGATTGTGACATATAAATATTGGATATAATCATGAAGGCGGCCGCCATGTGCCGCCTTACGTATTGTTAATCATGAATGAAATATTTCTCCAAATACGAAAACCAAAGTTTATGCCCTTTTTCATTCGGAGCACTCTGTTTCGGCCTAACTAAATAATCAATAATCTCCTCGGTCTTATAGTCAGGCCATATTTCCCAGTGATCAATGTATGGAAGTTTTTGCTCAGTCGCGAAAATTTTCAAATCGTTTACTTCTCCAGGGTATAATGTGGCCTTGTATATCGGGTGTGTTGGCTGCAATATGACGACTGCGTCATCCACTTTCTCGATAAAAGTCGCGATGTTTTCGTGGCTCTCGCTAACTGCTACTCTCCCGTTATCATTAAGCGTGAACGGCTCAAAGAGGACGAGATCTGGTGAACGATCCGCAACCAACTGATCGCCTCCATCAGCTAGAAATTGATTGGATGTTTTATCGCCAAATTCAAAAATCGACACGTTGATCAAATCTTTACTATACGTTTCTTCTAAAGCATCTCGAAGCATTGCCGCCCATCCCTCTTCACCGCCTAAAGCTTGAGAGCCTACAATGGCAATATGATAAGGGATCCCTGCCTCTATGGATGCTGAAAACGATTGACGTGCCGTTTCAGGCCAGTTTTCCGTTTTCTCCAAAACGGATCGGTCAATTGGTTTGTTATTTGCTTCAAGATTCGGTGATTCATTGTTAGAATATGAGAAGAAAATGAAGAAACAGATGTTTGATCTTGCCAATATGTATAACTGAAAAAAGAAAAATCGCACAAGTAATCGTTGCAATTATAGCCATAAAAGCTTTCAAAATATCAACCTCCAAGAACATCTATTTTTTACAAATTAGTTAATAGTATATACATAAATGTATGAAAATGTTACAATTTTTACGGGAGAATATACCAATATCATATGCTATAATAATACATAATGTTCAGAAAGTCGACAACCGGCTAGGGAGGATAAAATGGAGGAAACGATTAGTTTAAAAGAGCTTATGCAAACGTTGCGCAAGCGAATGAATTTAATTGTACTAATTACATTGGCAGCGGTCGTCATTAGTGGGGCTGTCAGTTTTTTGTTATAACCCCAATCTATCAATCATCGACTCAGTTGCTTGTCAACCAAGCGAAAAGCGAGCAGCAAGTATACAATCCAGCGGAAATTCAAACGAATTTGCAATTAATTAATACGTATAACGTCATTATGAAAAGCTCGTACATTTTAGAAAAAGTAATTGAAGATCTCGGACTCGATATGTCCGTCGGCAGTTTGGATAGTAAAATTACGGTCCAAAGTGCAAAAGATTCCCAAGTGGTAAACGTCACCGTTCAAGACGCAAATCCGTATCAAGCGGCAGAAATCGCCAACAAAGTAGCGGAAGTGTTCCAAAAGGAAATTGTTCATTTAATGAATATTGACAATGTGACCATTCTTGCTAAAGCGGAAGTTGGCGCAAATGCTGCACCAGTGAAGCCGCAGCCGCTATTAAACATTGCGATTGCGTTTGTTGTTGGGGCAATGGCTGGTGTTGGTCTAGCTTTCTTGCTTGAGTATTTAGATAATACGGTCAAAACAGAACAAGATATTGAGAGGCTTTTGGAATTGCCTGTATTAGGTGCGATTGCGACGTTCGATGAGCAAAAGGATCGCCGTACGAGCAAAGCAAATCGAAATACAAGAGTGAGAGGTGAGACCGTTGGCTCTTAAAAAAATATAAAAGCATTGCAAAGCACAAAGCGAAAATTAATTGCGAAGTTGAATCCGAAATCACCGGTTTCTGAGCAATATCGGACGATTCGAACGAATATCCAGTTTTCTGCGATCGATCAAGAAATTCGCACGATTATGGTTACATCTTCAGGCCGGGAGAAGGTAAAACGACAACAACGGCCAACTTGGCGATCGTCTTTGCCCAACAAGGGAAAAAGTATTGCTCATTGATTCAGATTTAAGAAAGCCGACGATGCATTATACATTTAGTATGAATAATACCTTTGGTTTAACGAACGTATTAACTAGACAAAGAACGATGCATGAATCTGTGCAACGTTCAAATGTAGATGGGTTAGATGTATTAACATCTGGACCGATCCCACCGAACCCAGCGGAACTATTAAGTTCAAAAGCAATGAAGCAATTTTTCGAAGACGCGAAAAGGAATACGAAATCGTTATTTTTGATACTCCACCAGTATTAGCTGTGACAGATGCCCAAGTGTTAGCAAATCAATGTGATGGAACGATTCTTGTCATATCAAGTGGGAAAACAGAAGTCGAAGCTGCTCAGAAAACGAAGGAATTATTACAGGCGGCGCAAGCAAGGTTTTAGGTGTCGTGTTAAACCATAAAAAATGGAAAGCAACGATTATTACTATTATTATGGAAAGAGCTAGTCTATACAGCCTACGAAAATTATGGTAATATAGTAATGATTGGATGTTAAAAAAGGGATGGCTACCAATGTCTGACATCCGTTTTCATGTTATGCCGAAAGTAGATGACGGTGTGGATATTTTTATAGAAAGTCTACAAATGGCTCGTCTTGTGAAAAAAGATTCAGGCGATTAGTGCGCCCCTTATCACGAGAGAAAAGACGAAATCTTACAAAAAAGGTCGCAGAACTAAATAAATCTTAATGCTTTTAGAAAGATAAGACATGTTTGAGACGTTCCATGAGAAATCATATATTGTGAAGAAATATGAATATAGAAGTGATGATTGACGGGGATGTCTCCTATCCGTTACGATCGGAGGCACTCGGCTGTGCTGTGGGCAAAAATGCACTTTGCCTTAGATGCGTTTGTTATCGATGGTGCGGCGTGAGGGTGGGTTAGATGCCCATATATTTAAAAATATAAAACTAGATGTCTAATGAAAATGCGTCGCTTGGGTGCGTTTTCATTAGACATTTATTTTTCAAAAAACTAATGAAAAGAAGGGATGCGTGTGACTTATCAAAAGCGAATACCGCTCTTGATGCTGCTTGATTCGGTGATTGTACTATTTTCAATTTATGTAGGGTACTTTATTTTGCATCCGTATTCGAATTTTTTACGTCAAAATTATTATTGATGAGTTCGTTGATTTTACTTGTAAGCCATCATGTGTTTGCATTCGTATACCGTTTATACCATAAAGCGTGGGAGTACGCGAGTGTTGGCGAGCTGTTCATGATCGCAAAAGCGGTCACATTCTCGATAATAACGGCAGGGATTGCTCAACTCATCGGTGTTGGTGATGCATACGTTCGCGTATTATTTATTACATGGATGTTGCATATGTTACTCATTGGCGGTTCACGATTTTCGTGGCGGGTGTATCGTGATCGATTTATTTCATCAGGAAATAAGAAAAGCAGAACATTGATCGTTGGGGCTGGAACAGCGGGAACAACAGTAGCGAGGCAATTATTACATAATAACGAAGTCGATCTTCATCCCGTTGCCTTTGCTGATGACGATCCGAGAAAATATAAGTTAGAGATGTTTGGATTAACGGTATGTGGAAGTGTTGAAGAGATTCCACAAATTGTGAAGTCGCAACGAATTAAAGATATTATTATCGCCATTCCATCCTTATCAAAAAGGAAACGAGGCGCATTTATGAAGTGTGTGCAAAGACAGATGCGAAAGTGAAAATTATGCCGATGATTGAGGATGTGATGACAGGTAGAGTGTCTGTCAGCGCATTGCGAAACGTTGAAGTGGAAGACTTGCTCGGCCGTGAACCAGTGGAACTTGATATTAGCAGTATTTCCGAATCGATCACTGGATCAACGGTGTTAGTAACAGGTGCGGGTGGTTCAATTGGGTCGGAAATTTGCCGGCAAATTTGCAAGTTCAGTCCGAGTAGAATCGTACTGTTAGGTCATGGGAATTCAGTATTTACAACATCGATATGGAATTGCGTCAACAGTACGGCGATCAGATCGAAATCATCGCAGTGATTGCAGATGTACAAGATCGAAATCGGATGTTTGAAGTAATGGAACAATTCAGGCCAGATGTTGTGTACCATGCGGCTGCACATAAGCATGTTCCGTTAATGGAAGATAATCCGAGAGAAGCGGTGAAGAATAATATTTTTGGGACGAAAAATGTCGCGGAAGCAGCGGAAACATTCGCTGTGAAATCGTTCGTTTTAGTGTCTACGGACAAAGCGGTGAACCCTCCAAACGTGATGGGGGCAACGAAGCGGATTGCGGAAATGATTATTCAAAACTTGGCGAAAGAGAGTAATACGAAATTCGTCGCCGTTCGGTTTGGAAATGTACTTGGGAGCCGAGGCAGTGTCATTCCTTTGTTTAAAAGCAAATTGAAGCAGGTGGGCCTGTAACGGTTACGCATCCTGAGATGACGAGGTATTTCATGACGATTCCGGAGGCTTCGAGGCTTGTCATTCAAGCAGGAACGTTGGCTCGCGGTGGCGAAGTGTTTGTTTTGGATATGGGGAGCCGGTGAAAATTTCCGATTTGGCGAAAAACTTGATTACACTTTCGGGCTATTCAATAGAGGAGATTGGAATCAAATACAGTGGAATCCGTCGGGTGAGAAGATGTATGAGGAATTGTTGAATGAGAATGAGGTGCAGAAAGAGCAAGTGTTTCCGAAGATTCATATAGGGAAAGCGGAGCCGATGGAGAGGGCGGAATTGTTTCAAATGATTGAAAGCCTATCCTCGATTGAGATGGAAGAAATGAAAACAATGCTCATTGATGCGGCGAACAAAAAGTATTCGGAAGTGTTTGTGTCGAGGAGTAGCTAATAGTCGCGCGTTCATCATTTATTACGATTGTTAATGGAGGAAGTTATATTGAAAACTGTAAAAAAGCCATTATCCCAGCAGCAGGTTTAGGAACGAGATTTTTACCTGCAACAAAAGCGATGCCAAAGGAAATGTTGCCTATCGTCGATAAACCGACGATTCAATACATTGTAGAAGAGGCGATTGCTTCTGGGATTGAAGACATTATTATTGTTACGGGTAAAGGAAAACGGGCGATTGAAGACCATTTCGATAATAATTTTGAACTAGAAGATAATCTGATGAAAAAGGAAAAGTTTGATTTACTCGACAAAGTCAACCAATCTTCGGAGGTAGATATTCACTATATTCGCCAAAAGATCCGAAAGGACTTGGACATGCGGTATGGTGTGCACGTAAGTTTATTGGTGATGAACCATTTGCGGTGCTATTAGGGGATGATATTGTTCAAGCGGAAACTCCTGGACTTAAGCAATTAATTGAACAATATGAAGAAACACAGTGCTCTGTAGTTGGCGTACAGCAAGTTCCCGATAGTGAAACACATCGTTACGGAATTGTTGATCCAAGTTCAAGTGAAGGGCGCCGTTATCAAGTGAAAACTTTTGTTGAAAAACCGGAACAAGGAACAGCCCCTTCTAATCTTGCTATTATGGGTCGTTATATACTAACTCCTGAAATCTTTACCTTTTTAGATAAACAAGAAATCGGTGCTGGCGGAGAGATTCAACTGACGGATGCGATTCAGCAGTTAAATGAGCTGCAAAAAGTGTATGCGTATGATTTTGAAGGAAAGAGGCATGATGTAGGAGAGAAAATAGGCTTTATTAAAACGACGATTGAGTTTGCGTTACAGGATGATGAGTTGAGGGATGAAGTGCTTGAATTTCTTGAGGAAATCAAAGGTAAAAGCAGCACCATCATGTAGATTGGGAGACCCTGAACTCGACGTGTTTTTTGGACAGGGGTCTGTTTTTTGTTGGGAAATATAGAACGACAATGCTTGATTAATGTTCATTATTCGAGTTCGTTTATGTTAGCCATGCATTTGTGCTTGCTAGTTTGTAGATGTTATAGGGTGAAAGATCATCGCTAATAAATTCCTTTCGATTATGAAGGAGTGTGAAAAGCTAGATATGATCGTTAATAAAAAGGGTTTTACCTTAATTGAGGTTTTGGTTGTTACGGTTATTTTAAGTATAATCGCAGCGATCGCTATCCCTATAATCTTGAATACGATTGAACAAACGAAAGCGAAGATATGTGTAGCTAATTCTAAAGAACTAGAGAAGAAGTATGAAGAGCATTTAATATTAGACGGAAGAGAGCATACAGGTCCTGGATTTGCGCAATTTATACATCGCTTTTCTGGTGAAATTTGTCCCGTTGGAGGCGTGGTTAGTTATATTAATGGGACTGTTTATTGTGATGTTCATTCGCACGAAGGCAATGAACATGAAGAACACGATGATGGAAAAGATGGAGATAGTGTTCCATATTTGTGAATAATAGAGCGAGACCTCGTTAGTGAATTAAGATTAATATAGAGAGTGTGTGCGAAAATCCCTGGAGGGAGACCGATGGGATGATAAAAATAAAGCTACTGTTCCAGCATTTAATTACTTGTTTTATGATCTAGGGTTCTATGTGAAAGGTTGAATGGTGGGTGGGAAGTGAGAATGTTATAGAGATAAACACAAGATATAGTGTGCATAAAGTTATGGAAATCAATAAATGGCACAATATATAGAATTTATCTATTGTGTATACTGGTCGTGGGGTCACTATGGGGTAGATAAATTAGATAAAAACGCCCTTTTGTAAATAAGTGGATTTTGAAAATGTTGATATATCAAGGTTTTTTAGTAATAATTTTCTGAAAAATGATTGAGTAAATTTAAGGAAGGGAGAACGCTATTAAGATATAGTTATAGAATACTAGATTTGCCAGGGGTTTGGGGCACCTTTTAAGTGCATTTAAGTGTTTGAAAAAGGTGTAGGTAACATCATTCAATCATAAATGGATAGGTTTCAAAATGGAATTAAATGTTTATTGAATGGCGATGATTGATTGGGGATTGAGACGTGAGTATGTATAGCAGATAAAAAACATATTAGTTAATCAATCTATATTAACGAGGTGATCTGATGGATTCAAGAATAATCATGTATCAGACTGAAGATGGTTTAACTAAAATAGAAACAAATTTTGATGGTGACACTGTATGGCTTTCAATAGATCAAATGGCGGAGTTGTTCCAACGAGATAGAAGTGTAATTGGTAAGCATATAAGAAATGTCTTTAAAGAAGGTGAGCTTGAAAAGGATTCAGTTTGGGCAAAATTTGCCTACACTGCGGCTGATAGTAAAACTTATCAAGTTGACTATTATAACCTTGATGTTATAATCTCAGTCGGTTATCGGGTAAAGTCGTTACGTGGTACACAATTTCGTATATGGGCTAACAATATCTTAAAAGAATATCTACAAAAAGGTTTTGCTATGAATGATGACCTCCTTAAGAATGCAGGGGAGGGAATTATTTTCAGGAACTTTTAGAACGCATTAGAGATATTCGATCGAGTGAGAAAGTCTTTTATCGTCAAATACTTGATATTTATGCAACAAGTATTGATTACGATCAAGTGCATCTGAATCAACGGAGTTTTTCCGAATAGTACAGAATAAAATGCACTATGCAGCTCATGGCCACACAGCTGCAGAAGTTGTTTATTTGCGTGCCGATGCAGAGAAAGAATTCATGGGAATGACATCATTTGATGGGAAGAGTTTAAGGAAAGCAGATGCCTCAATTGCAAAGAATTATTTAAGTGAAGATGAGATGAAGATTTTGAATAGGTTAGTTACTGCTTATTTAGAATTTGCTGAGCTACAGGCAATTAGACAAAGACCTATGTATATGAAGGATTGGATAGGAAAATTGGATGACTTCATAAAAATGAGTGGTAGTGAATTGCTAAACCATGCCGGAAAAATTAGCCACGAAAAGGCAAAATATAAAGCAGAATTGGAGTATCAAAAATATAAAGAACGAAGCAAAGCTCAATTAACGCAAGTTGAGAGAGATTTTATTGACCATATGAAGACTGCACAGAAGCAGCTTGAACAAGGAAAAGGTAAAAATAGTGGGAGATAAAAACGGTAGGTTCTAAAAACGCTGATTTGATGGCTTTTTGAGTAAGGATATTTTAAAAACGAGATACAGAAGAAGAGGGGAAGTTCAGTATTTATGAGATAGATCGCGATTTGAGGGAGTGATGATTAAATGGAATCTTTGTTTGGAAGAAAAGTTCGTAATCTAGTGGAGTTAAAGGAAATTACTGAAAATGCTATGAAACTGGGGCAGCGCGGTCAAAGATATATCATAGTGAAAGAAGTGGAGTTGGATTACAATGATTTTCACAGTTTTGCGAATGACTTTTTAAGGACCAGCCTTGGATCACTGGGGTAGCAGGTGGGGTGAATGAAAACGGGAGATCCTCTGCATTAGAGTCGTTAATAAAGATACTGATGATAAAGTTCTGGTTAACAGCGAAGGCTACGATTATCCAAGATATACGGCAATTGAAAATAATTAGGTAGGGCATGGTTACAAACTAAGATGAAGAAGTGAAAATCAAATATAAAATATTACATCAAAATGGCTGTGCTAAATATAGATTCGAAAAATACAACTTTTATAAACCTAGCCTGCATTCATCAATCGAAAATGTCCATAGTCAAAAGCGGGTCCTTTCTGACTGAGCAAAGCTTAACTGAAGTTGATGTAATTAAAATGTCTATGGGTATGTAGGTTTGTTGGAACATATGGTTTTTTGTGAAATGAGAGAGTATTGAATGGTGAGCGTATGACGATTATATAAAGATAAAAGGCTGAAATTGAATTTGAAAACGTTGATTTGACGGGCTTTAGAGGCTTGTAAATAATGGTAAATTATTGAATGGTCGTTGGGGAGTCACTATTGTTATTAGATAACCACAATATATAGTATGATTTTTAACGAAAAATCCCTTAAATATACAATATATGGATTTTATCTAATTAACATAGTACCATTTTGTTAGTATAAAAAGATAAAAAGGTCATTTTTACCTAATTTTTGGAAATCAAGAAGTTGGAAACGTTGATTTGACGGGCTTCACGAGGTCCTAAAAATGGAAAATTGATTGAATAAAACCTCGGAACTGAGTATCGTACTTAGATTGAACGCTAGAAACCTTGCGGGATAAGGGTTTGAGACGTTTTTAGTGAGATTTATAGATTGATTGAATGGTATATATAATAGGAAGAAACTCGGTTTTGGTTAGTTATGAAGTGAATATCTATTTCGTATTTGCTTGGTAGATTGAATAGATATTACGAGGTGGCTATTAGATATAGATAAGATTTAGTGGTTTAGTAGTTAGTTGGAATTGAAGAATAACAGATTCTAATTAAGTCCTAATCTACTAAAATATTAACTTAACAAGGGAAGGAAGTCTAGAAGATGGAGTCGACAAAAGTGAAAGAAAGAATATTCCTCTCCTCACCACATATGAGTGATGAAGGTTATGAAATGCAATATATAAAGGAAGCTTTTGATACAAACTGGATTGCACCCTTGGTGAAAACGTAAATGGATTCGAAAGAGAACTAGCTGAGAAGGTTGGTTCTAAAGCTGCTGCAGCACTGTCTTCAGGAACAGCTGCTATTCATCTAGCTCTTAAAGCAGCAGGAGTCGGAGAAGGGGATATTGTATTCTGTCCAACACTTACTTTCTCTGCTACTGCAAATCCAATCATCTATCAAAATGCTATTCCTGTATTTATCGATAGTGATTATGAAACTTGGAATATGAGCCCAAAAGCATTAGAAGAAGCATTTGAAAAATATCCAGAAGTGAAGGCAGTTATTGTTGTTCATTTATATGGATTATCCGCTGATATGGATAAGATAATGGAGATTTGTAAGAAACATAATGTAGCGGTTATAGAAGATGCTGCTGAGTCTTTGGGGACTTACTATAAAGGTAAGCATACGGGGACTTTTGGTGATTATGGCATCTTCTCTTTTAATGGAAACAAGATTATCACGACCTCTGGTGGTGGAATGCTAGTTTCTAATAATGAAGAAAGAATTGATAAGGTAAGATTTTGGGCAACTCAATCAAGAGACCAAGCAAGGCATTATCAACATAGTGAATTAGGTTTTAATTACAGGATGAGTAATGTTGTTGCTGGGATTGGTAGAGGACAGCTTAAAGTTTTAGATCAAAGAGTTGCCAAAAGAACTACATTTTTGATTTTTATAAGAGAGAGCTTGGTGGGCTTGATGGTGCTGAATTCATGCCTAGTAATGAATGGGACGAACCAAACTACTGGCTAAGTTCGATCAGATTGACAGGTAAAGTAAGACCTATTGATGTATTTGAAGCATTGGAAGCTGAGAACATCGAGTCAAGACCAGTATGGAAGCCAATGCATATGCAGCCGTTCTTTGAGAAATATGACTTTGTTGGTGAAGGTGTATCGGAGAAATTGTTTGAGAATGGTGTTTGTTTGCCGTCTGATACGAAAATGACGGATGAAGACTTAGAAAGAGTTGTTAAGAATATTAAAAGGTTGTGGTTAGGATAATGAAGAACTCCAAAGGCGGTATTTATAAAAGCTTTGTCAAAAGACCGATGGATTTCATACTTTCTTTAATCGCTATTATTGTTCTAAGTCCGGTATTTCTAATAGTTGCTTTACTTGTGAGAATGAAGTTAGGAGCCCTGTACTATTTAAGCAGAAACGACCAGGGTTGAATGAAGAGATTTTTTGATGTATAAGTTTAGAACTATGACGGATGAGCGGGATGAAAATGGAAATCTACTTCCAGATAGTATTAGGTTGACAAGGTTTGGTAGATTGCTACGTTCTACATCTCTAGATGAACTACCGGAACTTTTAAATATTTTAAAAGGTGAAATGTCAATTGTTGGTCCTAGACCATTATCTATTAAGTATTTGCCATATTATAACGAAACCGAAAAACATAGACATGATGTCCGACCTGGGCTTACGGGACTTGCACAGATAAATGGTAGAAATTCACTTTCATGGGAAAGTAAGTTTGGATATGACCTTCGATATGTTAATGATGTAACCCTTGTTGGAGACATTAAGATTATTATTGGGACAATATTTAAAGTATTAAAACAATCCAATATAGGGCAAGCAGAAGAAGCACCTGAAAGCTTTCATATTGTTAGAGAAAGACAAATTGATAAGTGAAAGGAAGGTATTTAGATTATGAATTATATTTACGATGATATAACACTTAGAGCTATTGAGGAATCTGATTTGGGACTTATTCGTGAGATGATGAATGACCCTGAAATAGAGAACATGACGGGTGGATATTCTTTTCCGATTTCAGAAAGTCAGCAAAAAAATGGTTTGAAAATCTATCAAACAATGGAAAAGAGCTAAGGACAGTTATTGAAACTAAAGAACAAGGCGCAATTGGTCTTGTTATGCTAACAGATATTGATTGGAAAAATAGAACTGCACAATTCCATTCTAAGATTGCAACAAGTAAAAATTTAAGAGGAAAAGGTTATGGTACTAAGGCAACCAAGGGATTAGTGAAATACGCTTTTGAGCAACTAAATTTAAATCTAATTTATAGTCAAATATTAAGCTATAATTTAGCCTCTCAAAGAGCAAAAGAAAAATGTGGCTTTAAAAGAGATGGAATACTGAGAAATCGAGTTTATAAAAATGGAAAATACCATGATTTAACTGTTTGGTCCATTCAGCAAGGTGAGTTAATTGAGTAGAGAAATCGGTAGTGAATTTTGGGAAGTTGAAATAAATAAGCAAAATAAGCCAATTTTAGATATAGCACATAGTTATTTACTCTCAGGTAGGACGGCATTAGATTACTTAATAAATGATATCAAAATAAATAAAGATTTAAAAAGAGTTTATATGCCTTCATACTGTTGTCATTCAATGATTCAACCTTTTATTGATAATGAAGTAAATGTGGAGTTTTATGATGTGACTTTTGAAGGTGGTAAATATACTTATAAAATAGATTTTGAGACCAAATGCGATGTGATTTTTATTATGCAATATTTTGGATACTATAATGAATCTGTCAGTCAAATAATATCCAAATTTAAAGAAATGGGTAAAATAATTATAGAAGATGCAACACATTCTTGGTTTTCTGATTATCCTTACAATCGTAAATCGGATTATGTTTTTGCGAGTATTAGAAAATGGACTGGTTTACCTGGCGGTGCTATAGCGATAAAAAGGAAGGGCCATTTACTATTGAGCCACCAAATAAAACTAATTTGAAATACATTCAAATTAGGAGACAAGCAGCTACATTAAAAAGACAATACATTGAAGAAGGAATTGGAAAAAGGAAACATTTTTAAGTTATTTTAACGAAGCGGAAGAAATACTTGAATTTGATTATCAGAATTATACCCTTCAAAAGGAAATTAAAGATTATATTATTAAACTTGATCTAAATAATATCAGGGAAAAAGAAAATCTAACGCAGAATATTTAATTAAAGGGTTGCGTAATCGTTATGAATTAGAAACCATTATTCAAACTAATAATGATGTACCTCTTTTTGTTCCAATAATTGTCCATAATGGTAAAAGAAATGAACTTCGACAGTATTTAATTAGTAATGATATATATTGTCCAGTCCATTGGCCGATATCTAATAATCATAAAATTAAAAGCAAATTTTTATACGATAATGGTCTTTCAATAGTATGTGATCAAAGGTATACTCTCGCAGATATGAATCGAATTATTGAGACTATTAATAGATTTTATGGAGGATAGATGAATTATGGGAAATTTAGAACTATTACACACGAGAAATTACAGATAATTACTTTGAGTGAATCAGAAAAATGGGATGAAGTTGTAAAAAGTTTTAAAAATTATGACGTAACTTATTTAAGTGGATATGCAAAGGCTTTTCAATTAAGTGGGGAAGGAGAACCTTTATTATTTTATTACGTGGATAGTAGTACTAGAGGAATAAATGTTGTGATGAAACGAGACATAGCAAAAGCCAAGCCTTTTATAAATAATCTGCCATTGAATACTTGGTTTGATGTGTCTACTCCATATGGTTATGGTGGCTTTTTGCTTGAAGGTGATAACTACGAAGGAGTGAATAACGCCTTTAACAGTTATTGTATAGAGAACGGAATTGTTAGTGAATTTGTCAGATTTAATCTATTTAGTGGATTTGAATCGTATTATACCGGAGTAGTTGAAACTAATACACATAATATAGTACGTTATTTAGATCTGCCACTTGATGCCATGTTGATGGATTTTGAGCATAAAGTTAGAAAGAGTCTAAAAAAGGCAGAAAAGGCAGAATTAAAAGTGGAAATAGATAATACAGGTAGTAGATTAGAAGACTTTCTTGAGATTTACTACGGAACAATGGATCGTAATAATGCTGATGACAGATTCTTTTTTACAAAAGAGTTTTTGAAAAAATTAATAAAATGAAGGGTAATTTTGTATATATACATGTACTAAATGAAGATAAAGTTGTATCTACTGAACTTGTTCTATATGGTTCTGAGAACTGCTACTCATTTTTAGGTGGTACTGATCGAAACTACTTTAAACTTCAGCCTAATACTCTTTTAAAGTATGAGGTTATAAAATGGGCGAAAGAAAAGGGTCTTAAAAGATTCATTCTCGGTGGTGGTTATGGCAAAGATGATGGAATTTATAAATATAAAAAGCTTTGCACCAAATGGAATTTGTGATTTTTATATTGGAAAGAACATATTTGATAAGGAGAAGTATAAGAAACTTCTTTCAATAAGACAACTCCAAAACTCTGATGAGAATAATAATACTTTTTTCCAGAATACAGGGCATGATTATGAAGATAATGTTCTTAACGCTAAGCAATATTAATTCCATCTATGATAGAAATATCTATACTGACCTATTCGAACTTTGTGCAAAATGGACATGATATATATTGTAAGTCCCTGTGAGAGAAAAATAAAAACCAACTCATATTCATAGAAGATATATGTAAAATATTAAAAGTAGTGTGGGAAAAAGTCAATTATTATTGAAAAGGAATTTTTATAATAATGTTAGAGTTTGTTATAGGTAATATTCAAAATAAGGAATATGATGAATTAGTTTTAAATCGAGGATTTTAAAAAACTTTGATATAAAAGATACTTTCTTTCCGCTGTACCGGGCATAACCATTTTTATTGAAAATAAAAGAGAGTAACCAATCAAGAGATAGCACTGAACGAAGTTTAAGATTAGGGAGTTACAAAAATGAAAGATGTATTAATAATTGCACATTTTATACGGGGTACTTTAGAAGGAAGATTTGAATATTTAGCAAATAAGTTAGTTGAGGAAGGCTATAGTGTAGAGTTGGTTACAACTAATTTTGCTCATGGATTGAAAAAACTAGGCAAATAGATGAGATACAAACTAATAAATTTAAATTTAAATTAACAATGATTCATGAACCGGGTTATCATAAAAATGTTACGTTTAAACGTTTTTATAGCCATTTTGTGATGGGGCAAAATCTGAAAGAATACTTAAAAATAGAAAGGTACCGGATGTTATTTACTGTGCAGTTCCTTCTTTAGATGCAGCTGGTATTGCTGCTAAGTATGCAAAAGCTCAAAATGTCAGATTTATTATCGATGTACAGGATCTATGGCCTGAAGCATTTAAGATGGTATTCGGGTGCCAATAATAAGCGATTTAATATTTTACCCTATGTTAAAAAAGCAAACTATATATATTCCATGGCAGATGAAGTAATTGCCGTATCTAAGACTTATGTCAATAGGGCACTGAAGGTAAATAATAAATGTAGAATAGGTCATGATATCTTTCTGGGTGTTGAATTATCGCACTTTGATAAATTAGTGAAGGAGAATAAACTTTTAAGTAAACCGAAAGACGAGATATGGGTTGCTTATATAGGCACTTTAGGTCACAGTTATGACTTAGTAAGTGTTATTGATGCTTTAAAATTGCTTAAGGATAGAGGCGTTACAAATATTAAACTGGTTGTTATGGGAGAAGGACCACTTAGAACTAGATTTGAAGAGCATTCGAATAGCCAAGGTGTATATGCCGAATTTACTGGTAAACTTGGATACGCCGAAATGGTCGGTATTCTCTCCTCATGTGATATTGCTGTAAATCCCATTAAGGCTGGTTCAGCTGGAAGTGTAATAAATAAGGTTGGAGATTATTCTTCTGCGGGTTTGCCTGTCTTAAATACACAGGAATCTATAGAGTATAGAAAATTAGTTGAAGATAACCGAATAGGAATAAACTGTATCAACGGGAGTAAAGAGGATTTAGCTAACAAGTTATTAAAATTATGTGATGATCCTGGTTTAAGGAGAAATATGGGTATAAATAGTAGACGATTGGCCGAAGAGAAGTTTGATAGGGGTCAAATATATAAAAAATTATAGAAATAATTAGGAGAGATTAGTGGAGATATTACAATGAAATTACAGGTTTTAGTTTCAACAATGAATCAAACTGATTTTAGTCTTTTAAAAGAAATGAATATACAATCAGACGCTATTGTAGTTAATCAATGTAAGATTAATAATTTTGATGTAGTTAATTACAATGGTCATAAAGTTAGATTCCTATCTCTTAATGAAAAAGGTGTGGGATTAAGTAGGAATACCGCACTCATGAGGTCAGAAGGGGATATTTGCGTATTGGCAGACGATGATTTAACATATGTTGATGGTTATAAAGATATAATACTCAAAGAATTTAATGACAACCCGCAAGCCGATATAATTCTATTCAATGTTCCTAGTACTAACAAAGATAGACCTAGTTATATAATACCTAAAATTAGTCGGGTACGTTGGTATAACTCATTAAAGTACGGTGCTGTTAATATTGCATTTAGATCAGAAAGTGTTAAAAAAGCAAACGTTTCTTTTTCTTTGCTCTTTGGCGGTGGGGCTAGATACAGTGCCGGAGAAGACAGTTTATTTATCGCGGATTGTCTTAGGAAGGGTTTGAAGATATATACAAACCCAAAAATTATTGGGTTTGTTAAACAAGATGAATCAACCTGGTTTGAGGGTTACACGGATAAGTTTTTATTGATAAAGGCGTATTTTTTGCAAGTTTATCGAAGTGGTGGGCAAAGGCTTTATGTTTACAGTTTGTGGTAAGACATAATAAGATATTTAGAAAAAGTAAATCAATGATAGAGGCATATAGGCTTATGGTAATAGGTATTAATAAGTTTAATGAGTAGTTAGTTACCGGCGAATTATAGCTGATACAGTGACATTATATTGATATCACTATTAGTAAGTTTATTTTTGGTTATAAAAATAAAATATTTGATAGGATGATTAAATGATTGATTTATCAATAATAATTCCAGTATATAACGTAGAGAAATATTTGAAGGAGTGTTTAAATTCTATACTAGATTATAATCATTCTTTTAAACTAGAAGTTATAATAATAAATGATGGTTCAACTGATAATAGTGATAAGATAGCAAAGGAGTATGAAAGAAACTTCTCTAATGTACGTGTATTTCATAAAGAGAATGGCGGGTTATCTTCTGCAAGGAATCTAGGTATTAGAGAAGCATCGGGTGAGTATATCACTTTTATAGATAGCGATGATTTCATTAAAAATGAAGGATTGGAAAAATTATTAGAATATGCTAAGGATTATAATTTAGATCTAATAAGAGGGAAATATTTACTATACTTCGATAGTAATCAAAGTTTTCTGGATAGGAATAAAGAATGTGACTTCGATGGAATTATTATGGAGGGTAGTGATTATATTCAAAAATCAATATTACTGAATAACTTTGAGGTCGTTAGCTGTACCACTATCTACAAAAAAATTATTTATTTCAAAATGGACTATTTTTTAAAGAAGGCTTATTTTTCGAAGATCACGACTTTACACTAAGATCTTTATTAAGACCGGAAATAAAGTAATGCAACTTAATGAAAAATATTATATGTACCGCCAAAGAGAAGGCTCTATAACAAAGTCATTTGATGTTAATAAAGTACTGAGCTTTATAAAAGTAATGGAGGAACAGTATAAATATCTATGTACTTTGCCGGAAAAGTATAAAAAAATTGGTAAGAAGATAATGTTTTTGACTATAGATCATCTAATACAGTTTTCTCTTATGTTCCTATCTTCTGAAAATAGGAATACAGTTTATAAAACATTAATAGAACGCCCATATCTATTTGAAAATTGTATAAAGTATGCTCCAGGTTTTAAACGGAAAATAAAAGTCTCTCTCTATATATATAACAATAGATTACTTGAATATATTTATTCGAAGCGACACAGGGTTAAGGTCGGAGGACAATAATGTTATACAATAAAACAAATATGGATAAGATGTATAGTAATTTTTATTCGTATTTTTACTTTACCTAGGAATTATTGGGATAATGATTACGCAAATTCCTGATTTTGTTGGAAACACTTTAATTAAAAATTTTGTTTATGGTATTTGGCTGATTGTTTTCTTGTTTATGTTGGCTAGTAGTAAGTATAAAATAGAAATACAAATTGTTCGAATTGGAATTTCAATGATACCTTTATTACTTTTTGGTATTATTATGGATTTAACAGGTGGAAGAAGCTTCTTTATATGCGTGAATTAATAATGAGTTTTATTATGATTTTTTAGGATACTTTCTTTCGTCATCAAACAATAAGAGAATAAATAAATTAATTTATATTTATTTGTTTTCAGTTTTTATTGTTGTTTATGATGCATATAGTAATTATCTTAAAGGACATCTTTTTGATATGTCTAACTATTTATATCCTTTTAAAAATAGTTTAGGAGCAATTTTAGTTGCTTCTATTATATTATTAGTAGTAGTTATTCGGCCAAAAAATTATTTAATCGAATATTTAAACTTATTTTGTTATTGTTTTTCTTATTAATATTATTTGGTATTCAGAATAGATCAGGGATAATGGCACTAATTATTTCATTCTTATTTTACTTCTTGGTTTTTAAGATAAAGAGTACTATGACCATCAAGAAAATACTTCTATTTTTGTTAGCTGTAATCTCAATAATTTTATTTATTCCTTTTATACCGGAAAATGTATTAGTGTTAGAATTAATAAATAAGGGCCTAATGTTAGATATATTGGAACAGCAAGGAATTAGTCAATGGAGTTCTGCACGTATGGGAATGAATACTTTTGGTTGGAATTTATTTAAAGAGAATCCTTTGTTTGGAACAAGTGATGCCTTAACAGAATTTATTTACATTGAATCATTTTATGTGCAATCATTAGCTCTTTATGGACTTTTTGGAATCATCTTGTTTTTAATATATCTTTTTACTATTCTCATAAATCTTTTGAAGGCGGTCAGAAATAATTTTAACGATACTTATACTATGGCATCATTTATGCTATTAATATGTATGTTATTTATAGCTGCTTTTGAGCAGTTAGCGCCTTTGGTCCTGGAGGAGTATATTTTATATATTGGACTTTGATAGGCTATGTAATAGGAAAAATAATTTCAAGAAAAAATTAACTTAAAAGAAAAGGTCATTTTAGTGCAAAAATGGAGTTCAAATACTCTAAACCTTTTAAACGTAATAACTTACAGAAATAAGAGGAGTTTCATGTATTATGGTTGTGAAAGGTATGATGGAAATGAATAATCCAAAAGTAAGTTTGATAGTGCCGGTTTATAATGCTGGAAAATATATCATAGACTGTTTAAACTCTTTATCTTCTCAGTCTTTAAGTGAAATAGAAATCCTGATTGTAGATGATGGTAGCACAGATAACACTCCAAATATAATAAAAGAATATATTAAGGGTGACGATAGAATGGTATTTTTTCAAAAAAAATGGAGGTGTGAGCGAAGCTAGAAACTTTGGTATTAAACAGGCAAAAGGTGAATATATAGGGTTTATGGATTCAGATGATTGGGCTGATCCAAAAATGTATGAAGAGTTATTACAAACAGCTGTTAAATATAAAGTTGATATTGTAACTTGTGGCTTTTATAGGACTTATAAAAAACAATCTTCAGAATCTAAATACTTGCCATTTCCGAAGGAAAATGAAGATGGAATATTTATTTTGGAAAAATCCGAAATTATTGATGAAATTTGGAAAAGGTTAATGGGCGTTAATAAATCGGATTTAGTGTCTTTTATAAAGGGGATAAATCCGTCATATTTGAGGGTATGGTTTGGCGGAACCTCTATAAAAAGACTTTTAAATAACTATCAGATTTTATTTGATACTAATTGTAAATTCAAAGAAGATGAGATATTTGGAATGTATACATTTTATTATACTAATAAAGTTGCAGTTATAAATAAGGCACTTTATCATTATAATTTACATGAGAACTCCCTTGTCACAGGATTCAAAAAGAACTGTTAAAATATGAATTATATAACTTTGATAAAAAGTTGAAATTTTTAAAACAGTGTTCTCCTAATTTAAATTCATATATGCAGGAGATTATAAACAATAGATTTTGTTTGGATTTTATGGGAGTAATTATGAATATCTGTAAACCAAGTAGTAACCTTGGTTGGATAAGGAGAAATGTTGAAATAAGAAATGTTATAAATGATAAATTCATAATTACGGCCTTTAAAAATTTTAGGCTATCTGAATTTCCTAGTGAACCACAATTAAAGATATATATTAAAAGGTTCTTATTTTTTGTGTTAAATATAGGTTGGCTTTACCGCTAAATTTATTATACTCATTGTTTCTGAGAAATTATATGAAATAAAAATCATAAATTATAAGATTATAGTTTTAAGGAGGATATATGGTACCTGCAGTTAGCATTATAGTTCCAATGTATAATGTTGAAAATTATGTAGAAAAAGTTTGCATTCTATATTAGAAACAGACGTTAAAATCTATTGAAATAATAGTTGTTGATGATGGTTCAACTGACAATAGTTATTCAATTGTAAAAAATATGCGGAGAAGGACCCAAGAATTAAGATTATACAACAACAAAATGCTGGAGTTTCTAATGCTCGAAATACTGGTATTAGGATAGCTAAGGGAGAGTTTATAGGTTTTGTTGACCCAGATGACTGGATTGAATCGGAAATGTTTGAGAATCTATACAATACTGCTATTTTAAATAATTGTGAGGTAGTTGGTTGTAATTTTATTTATGAGTATGAAAAAACAAAGAGAAAGTTGAAAGTATAAAATATACATCTGATACCAAATTAGAAAAAAGGGTATAAAAAAAACGATATTAGGCCCCTTATCAAAGGTGAGGTTTTTACAGCTGTTTGGGATAAAATTTATTCAAGAAATATGTTAGAAAATAATAATATACTTTTTCCAGAAGATGTTCACCTAAGAGAAGATTATTTTTTAATATTGCGATATTTACTTATGCTAATTCCTTTTATCAGTGTGGTGATGCATATTATCATTATAGGATTTTTGATAGTTCTGCATCAACTAGATATTATGCAAAAAGATTTGACTACTCTTTAAAATTATATAATACATTAAAGGAACATTTAGATATATGGGAATTAAATGATAGCGAAAATATTAGAAACTTAAATAAAAGATTTCTAATATTATCTATTGAAGCTATATGGCAAGAATTTTCTAAAGAAAACCATAGTAATTTCAACAGGAAGGTAAGAAATATTAAGAGAATTGTTTCAAATGAATCAGTAAGAAAGGCACTTGAAATATTGCCTAAAAAGATGCATGTAAAAAGGATAATATATTTTTATATTTTAATCTTTATTCTTTAGAAAGAAGATGGTATTTAACTCTTCTGTTGTGCGCCTGGTACTCAAACTCAGGTTTAAAGTTTAATTCAAGAATTAATAGTTTGTTAAAATTACTAAAAATTCGATAAATTAAAGGGTAGTGTGTTTTATGAAGAAAAAGTTAATATTTACAATGCCAATGCTAAATCTAGGAGGGACCGAAAAAGCTTAGTTTCATTATTATCTAAATTTGACTATGAAAAATATGATGTCGATTTGTTGCTCTTTAGGGATGAAGGGCCATTAAGAGAGTATATTCCGCCTAATGTGAATATTATCACAGTTCCACAAGATGTACAAAACTTTTATAGACCGTTACTAAAATCGGTTTGTATTCTATTTAAGTCTAAAAGATATAAATTAATTATATTGAGATTGATTTGTGCGGTATTATCAAAGATTTATAAAATTATGAACATTGACTCTAGGAAGTTATGGAAATACTATTCTCATGCTAATATTACTATTCCAGGTGAGTATGATTTTGCAATAGGTTATACAGAAGGCTTTATGGTATATCTCTCTGTCGATAAAGTAAAAAGTCGATACAAGATAGGTTGGGAACATGTATATTATAATAAAAAGTTAAAGATGTAAAATGGGATAGAAAGTATTATAAAAGCTAGACTATATTGTTACAGTTTCTGAGAGTGTCAGAATCTAACTTAGTAAGTATTTTTCCAGAATTTGAAGATAAATTTATTGTTATGAAGAATATTACGGATACCAAACTAATAAGAAGTATGGCAAGACAGCCTGTTAATGATATGAATATTAAAGATGATTATATAAATCTAGTTACAGTTGCCAGATTATCAAGTGAAAAGGGTTTAGATGTTGCAATAAATATATGTAGTAAACTTGTTAGGCAAAATTATAAAATTAATTGGTTCGTAGTTGGAGATGGGCCTGAAAAAGTTCATTAGACAATCTAATTAAGACACTAAAAATAGAAGGAAACTTTTTCCTCTTGGGCTCAAAGGTTAACCCTTATCCATATATTGGGAGCTCTGATATTTATGTTCAGCCATCTAGGGAAGAGGGGTACGGAATTACTGTTACAGAAGCAAAAGTATTATTGAGGCCAATAGTTACTTCGAATTGTCCACCCTTCTTTGAACAAATAAAACATGGTGAGACGGGCTTTATTTCTTCGAATGAAGAAGAATTATATAAAAATATAAAAATACTAATTGAGAACCCAAAATTACGGAAAACTTTCTCTAATAATCTAATGAATGAAAAATATATAAATGAGCCTGAAATTGCAAAGCTAAACAAAATTATAGATGGGGCACAATAAGTAAGATTTCTCGTAACATTTAATAATAGGTTGTAGAGTATAAATTTGTTTCAATGGGGATCACAGTAAATAGTTTAAACTAGATTAAGGACTATCTTATATATTTAAGATTTATTAATCATTTGGGTTATTTAGCCTTCTGAGTAACTTATATTTATTAATGGTATGTTTTACCGTTAACCTTTGGAGAGATATTAATGAAGTTAAGCCAAATTAAAACTGGAGCAGTATTGTCATATATATCATTATTTATTAATAATTTAACAGCTTTATTTTTTGTACCCTTTTTGCTTGGAAAGCTGGGCCAGGCAGAATATGGGTTATATGTACTGATTGGTTCAGTTGTATCCTATATTGCTCTATTAGATTTTGGGTTTACCAATGCTTTAGTTAGGCAAGTAACTAAGTACCGGACAGAAAAAACAGAGAACGTGAAACAAAAACAGTAAGTATGTTTCTAATTATTTATATAGTAATGAGTTTGTTAATTATTTTAATTGGCAGTATACTCTATTTCAATATTGATTTATTATTTTCAGAGAGTTTAACAGATGAACAACTAAAAAAAGCAGAAACCCTTTTTATTTTTTAATCATTAATTTAGCAATATCACTACCAGTTAATGCTTTTAATGGTGTGATAGTGGCATATGAAAGATTTATTTTTATAAGTTCATTACTATTTTTCGTCTTATTATTAGAGTATTGGTTTTAATTTTACTGTTGAATCTTGGTTACAAATCAATAGCTATTGTATTAGTTGATACATCTTTAACCATTTTAGTAGGGATTGTTTATATTGTTTACGTCTTAGTTAAATTAAAAGTTCGAATCAAGGTTGTAAAAGTAGAGATTACTTTTTTAAGGAAGTATTTAATTATTCATTTTTCGTATTTATATGTATGATTGCTGATTTAATAAATCAAAGAGCTGGCCAACTTGTTTTAGGTATATATAAAGGCCCGGAAGAAGTTGCTGTTTTTGCTGTAGCGGCATCGCTTGTGGGGATTTACTCCCAATTTTCAGGTGCGATAAGTGGTATGTTTGTCCCGAGAATGACTATAATGTCAACCAATAAAGCAAGTGGTGAAGAATTAACAGATGAGTTTATTAAAATAAGTAGAATTCAGCTGATTATAATAGGTTATATTTTGTTAGGGTTTTTTTATTGGGTAATGACTTCATTAATTTATGGGTAGGAGTAAATTATAAAGAAGCTTGGTTAATTGCAATAATAATTATGCTACCTTTTACAATAGATTTATTACAAAATGTAGGTGTACAAATCCTGTATGCCAAGAATATGCACGCTTTTAGAGGGGTTGCTTTACTCGGTTCTTCAATATTTAATATAATTATTAGTATCTATTTAGTAAATCAAATAGGTATAATAGGTGCAGCCATTGGAACTGCTTTTTCTTACGTTCTTGGTAATGTTCTATTAGTAAATTTATATTATCACTTTAGAGTAGGACTTAATATACCTCGTTATTTTAAAGAGACATTATCAAAAATTCTTCCAGCAATTTTAATAACAGGTTGTTTAGGGGCTAACTTATTATATACCAACAAATAATTGGTTTGTTTTTTGTTTAGAAGGCTTTATGTATTCAATTTTATATGCTACATTAATATGGTTCTTAGGTATAAATAGCTATGAAAAAGATATTCTTACAAAGCCTATATTACAAATTATTAAGAAGTTTAAATATGTTAAAGCTGAAAAATCTCAATAACCATTCAGTAATAGGCTCAATGTAGAAAGTCAAAGTGATTCCTAGCGTGCTTATGCAAGCCTATCTCTAAGTCACAAACAGGGCAATTGTTAGAGTAATAATATAATGATAAACCATTGAATGAAATTATAGCGGGTGTTAAAAATTATGAATATATTAGTCACAGGTGGTACAGGGTATATAGGAAGCCATACTTGCGTTTCCTTGATAGAGGCAGGCCATTCTGTAATCGCTGTAGATAACCTTTCTAACAGTAAAGTTGTTACGCTAGAAAAGATAAGACAAATAACCAATAAAGAAATTACGTTCTATCAGATAGATGTAACTGATGAGAAAGCAGTGAACACCATTTTTTCTAATAATGAAATAGATGGTGTTATTCATTTTGCTGGTCTTAAGGCGGTTGGTGAGTCTGTAGAAAAGCCACTAACTTATTATTATAACAATATCGTTAGCACTATGGTTCTTGCTAAAGCTTGTTTGAAACATGGCGTGAATCGACTTGTCTTCAGTTCATCAGCAACAGTATATGGAGATAATAAAGTACCTTTTGTAGAACCCATGGATCTCTTACCAACGACTAATCCTTACGGAGAAACCAAAGCTATGAGTGAGAGGATTCTTACTGATATAGCAAATGCAAATCCTGCTTTCTCCATATCACTACTTCGATATTTCAATCCAGTAGGAGCTCATGAAAGTGGATTAATCGGTGAAGCTCCAAACGGAATCCCAAATAATCTTATGCCATATGTAACTCAAGTAGCAAAAGGTAAACTTGAGAAATTACGTGTTTTTGGAAATGACTATCCAACGGTGGATGGCACGGGGTTCGAGATTATATTCATGTAGTAGATCTTGCTGAGGGCCATGTTGCTGCATTGGAAAACTTAACTGAAGGTGTCCATGTTTATAACTTGGGAACCGGAAAAGGTACTAGTGTACTAGAATTAGTGAAGGCTTTTGAAGAAGCAAATGATATTAAAGTTCCTTATGAAATCGTGGATCGTAGATCTGGGGATATTGCTTCATGTTATGCTGATGCTTCAAAGGCAGAGAGGGAACTAGGATGGACTGCTAAACGTGATATTATCGCCATGTGCAGGGATGCTTGGCGATTTGAGAGGAATTATAAAGAATAGTGAGATTTAGTAATTTACCCGCTGGGCTTAATGGCTCGGCGGGTATATTTGTCAGGCTTAATTTTTCATGCATTTAATATCTGTTCGTCAATAATTTTGCCCTCTTCTAGATCGATAAACATGGCAGTAACTTTTAATCGTAGCAATCTAGGGGATATTTAAGTACAATCTCATATATTTTATCATTGCTTACCGCTATTGTATATTTAGTAATATCATCCTTGTCATATATAGCTAGTCTGCCATAAGTTCTCCATAAAAGTTCTCTTGTACGCATATCATATCTAAAATGCTTATCATTATCTTCTCGTGTCCGAAAGAATCTATAATCAATATGCCATTCTTCTTTTCCTTTTTGGCCACTATATCTCCTGCAAAGGATGCTCTTTTGTACGCTCAACACTCCAACCATCCATGATCAATTTAGGTGTGACTGTTGCGATAAACAATTCTTCTGCTTCTCTATGTTCAATCATAAAACTAGATCTGCTATTAATATATCCAGCCTTATCCATAAGTTCTTCATAAGGAATTTCCAAGATCGGAGCAATGGCTCTTAATACATCAGGTGAGATTTTTGCCTTCCTCCAGTTTCAATTCTGCTAATTTCTGCATTACTTACTCCTGACTTTTCAGCAAGCTCTCTTTGAGAAATTGACTTGTCTTTTCTTAATTGTTTTAAATACTCACCAAAGCTCATAATAACCCTCCATTTCAATTTCATTATACATAAAATGCTACCAAATGGCAACACTTATTGGCGATATCGATTGACGTGTGGTAAAAGATGGTGTTAGAATTGGCCTATGTTACCAAATGTAAATCAAAAAAGAGGTGAAACAACCATGCGACTTAATGTAGAGTATCTTCAAGATATTTTGAAGCGAAAACAGTGGTCAGAGCGGCAATTCGCTTTAAAAACTGGCTTATCCCTGCAACAGTTTCACGCATATTAAGTAAAAAAGAGGTGCAGGAGCAAAAGCGATTGGTGCAATTCGCAAAGCTTTGCCTGAGGAATCGCTGGATAAGTTATTTTTTGGATTAAGTGTTACCGAATGTAACAATTTATAGTCAATAAAATGTTACCTGTTGAATATAGTCGATAAAACAAAAGGTGGTCTTAATAATGAAAATTGAAATTGAAATTAAAGATTTAGATGTTGTTGTAGCAGCTTTAACAAATATTTTGAGCAATACAAGTCTACCAACAGAAATTGATTCTGTGAAGGAAGGAGCACCTTCCAAGCAACATGAAAAGGAAAACGCCAATCCTAAGGCAACCCAAAACGTTACTACTCTTGAAAAGGTAAGAGCAAAACTCGCCGCATTATCACAAGACGGCAAACAAGCCCAAGTGAAGGCCCTTATCACAGAATTTGGTGCGAAAAAACTTAGTGATATTTCTGCTGGAAAATATGCAGAATTACTCAAGAAAGCAGAGGAACTCTAATGGCACAGCATGCATTGCTTTCAGCATCTGGTGCACATAGGTGGATGGTTTGTACCAAGTCTTCGAGATTGGAGGAGTCAATGGAAGAGGAAACATCAGTCTATGCGGAGGAAGGAACCCTTGCCCACGAGCTAGCAGAACTTAAGATTGCAAAGGAAGTAGGGTTCATTTCAAAGCAAAAGTACGCTAGGAAGTTAAAACAGATTCGCTCGGATCCACTCTTTACGGAAGAAATGGACAAGGCAACAGACTTACACAAGGATTTTTGCATCGAGCGGTTTAATGAAGCAAAAGCAGTCACAAAGGATGCAGTGATTATGCTCGAGCAACGATTGGATTACAGTCCGTGGGTTCCAGAAGGTTTTGGTACATCTGATACGACGATTATAAGTGAGAAGACGTTAGAAATTATCGATCTTAAATATGGAAAAGGAATTGCTGTTAGTGCGTATGAGAATACACAAATGAAGCTTTACGCACTTGGAGCTATCAATCAGTTTGGTTTCTTATATGACCTAGAAACGATTCATATGACGATTAGTCAGCCAAGGCTGGATAGCATTTCTTCTTTTGAGATGTCGGTAGATGAACTTCTTGCTTGGGCCGAAGCTGATGTTCAACCAAGAGCTGAATTAGCATTTGCTGGATTGGGGAGCTTTGTTGCGGGAACACACTGTAGATGGTGCAAGGCGAAGGCGACTTGCAGAGCGAGAGCGAAGGAAAATATGAAACTAGCATCTTTGGATTTTCAGCAACCGCCTCTACTAACAGATGAAGAAGTGGTAGAAGTGTTGACTTCAATGGATGAACTCATTAGCTGGGTGCGGGATGTACAAGAATTTGCTCTAGCTAAGGCGATGGATGAAAACAAGCAGTGGCCAGGTATGAAACTTGTGGAAGGTAGAGGCAGCCGCAAATATACAGATGAAAATGCAATAGTTGAAGCTCTCACCGTCGCAGGATATGACAGTGATGTGATTTATAAGAAATCACTTAACACGATTACAACACTTGAAAAAGAACTTGGTAAAAAGCATTTCAAGAGTTGCTTGGCTCATTGGTTACCAGGGCGCCGGGCAAGGTAAAGCTCGTGCCAGAAGAGGACAAGCGACCAGAAATAAAAGCTTCACCAGAAGTAGACTTTCAATAATGAGGAGGAAATAAATTATGGTAAAAATTACGATTGGAACAAAGGAAAACCCAGTACGTTTCAGTTATGCAAATGTGCACCAAGCGGTAAGTGTGAATGGTAGTGATCCAAAGTATTCTGTGAGTATTATTATCCCGAAAACGGACAAAAGGCCATTAAGAAAGTCAATGATGCCATTCAAAAAGCAAAACAAGAAAATAAGGATAAGTTTGGTGGAAAAGCGCCGTCGAATTTGAAAAGCCCATTGCGGGATGGAGATGTGGACCGTGAAGATGATGAGGCTTATGCGGATTCCTATTTCATTTGAGTTTTGGTCACTGTCACTCCCCGAATATTGTCGAAAGTTTCAGGGAAGAACTATAGAAATATGATAAAATAAAGAAGCAACTGAATATTGTTGGGGTGGTTGGTTGTCCCTCTTCTTTCCTTTCGGGGAAGGGAGGTGATAATCATGGAAACTTTTCTTGAAATCATGCGTGAAATTTTGAAAGGAATTGTGCGGGAATTTGCTGCACATATCTTTCGAAAAACGTAATCGATCAAAAGAAAACCACCCCGCGCCGTCGGAAGCGAAAGGGTGGTTCTCGAAAAACTAACAAGTAATTTTGACAACCACCACCCTGGCGGTAGAGGTTGCGGGGAAGTGTTACTAGCACTTCCCTTTTAGTATATTCTTATTATACTCGAAATAAACCTTTAAATAAAGTAAATTATCGTTGTTTAGTCATTTCTCCACCCCGAATGCTCTAAATATCGGTGCCTATCACTCCTCGAATTATATCGAATAATTATATCGAATTGTCGAATAATTCAGGGGTGTTTTTGTTAAGATGTTATTGGGGCAGAGCATCACTTCAAAGTTCCAGTGTCTGCCACCTACACATCTTACTGGCTAAATGTAAAAGTGTTTAACAATATTTACTTGGCAAGGACTTCTAAAGTTGAGCAGTACATATAGGGGATCATTCGTTCCTCTTTTAACTAGTAGATAGAATAGAATTATGCTATTATTACATTAGCAACTATATAAAGCGGCTGGGCGGTTGGCCATCTCCCGAAAGAAGGGAGGTGGTAAAATGACGACGTATGAGGCAATATCTGTAGCATTTCAATCTAATCTAGTTTTAATTGGAGTGATTACAGTGATCATAATGATTGTCAGAAACAGAAAAAGTAACCGCCCTGTCCTCGCCAAGATAAGGGTAGTTACTTCTCGAAAGTAAAATCTTATTAAATTGGCCAGCCGCTCTTCATGCGGCATATAGTTGCCTTGACCGGGTGGTTTCAGCACTCGGTCATTTTTATTATATAATTAATTATATGTTATTATACCTTAAATTACAATTATGATAGTGAAGGAAAATTAAATGTAGGTGAATATTTGAATAAGTGAGATCTGCGAATCTGAAGAAGCGAAAGTTCGTTTAAATAACATGAATTAATATTCTGGTTGCTACAATGATCTCATGACAGAGAAATTTTATTATTAAAATCGGTGACTTCCCGAATGCTCTTGTTTCATAGAATGTTTCATGGATACGTACACGCTAGTCGTAATATTCCGTCAATTTGATTGCGTATCTTAGCCTGCTGGGGTATGATAGCTATATAGTGTACGATCATCATATTTCCCACAAGTATTTCTACGAAAGATTCAGATTATCCTATCCTCTTGTAACAATTTACTCGTATTAAGTAAATATTCCCTAATATATTCATAACATTTCTAGGAGGTTATATGCTTTGGCTGTTAAAGTTTCAACAATTGGATTAAAAGGGCTCGAAGGGTATAGAGTGGAAGTGGAGGTTCATGTTTCAACCGCAACTGAATCGATGGTCATAGTTGGTCTACCGGATGCATCGGTGAAGGAATCGAAGGAAAGGGTTCTTGCAGTTTTGCAGCAACAGGAATGTGATGTGACAGATCAAAAGATTGTCGTCAATTTATCGCCTCCGGAACAAAAGAAGAATGGTCCACTGTTTGATTTGGCGATGGTGATTGGCATTTTAAAGGAGAGGGAAATTTAAAAACCTCTATACCAGAAGATACAGCTTTTATCGGGACACTTTCCCTCAATGGAGACATCCATTCTGCTGATGGGATGCTTCCTGCTATATTGGCTGCCCAATCGCTCGGTTATAAGACTGTTTATCTTCCGCATGATGAATCAACCCTTTACATTTAATAGAAGAAATGAATTGTATTGTTGTTCATCATATTGATGATGTCATTCAATCTTTAAATGGACAAGCTATCCTGCCAATGGTTATAAGGAATCAACGTTCAAGCAAGGTAAACGATGAACCGAAATGGTCGAGGATTTTCAACATGTGATTGGCCACGAACAAGCGAAGCGTGCGCTAGAAATTGCTGCAGCTGGAGAGCATAATGTATTAATGAGCGGTCCACCAGGCTGTGGAAAAGCCTGCTTGCAGAAACGTTCCCATCAATCTTTCCGCATCTACCATCAACTATACAATTAGAAATGATGAGCCTTTATCAGTTAGCAGGTGAAAAAATCGTCGACCCTCAGCTTCCTCCATTTCGACATCCACATCATTCCGCTTCTTCCGTTGCATTAATTGGTGGAGGGTCCTATCCAAAGCCGGGAGAAATCTCGCTTGCACATGGTGGGGTACTCTTTTAGACGAAATGGCTGAATTTACGAAAAAGACGTTGGATATGCTGCGGCAACCCTTGAAACTGGAAGAGTGACAATTAGTCGAGCACATTCCACGGTTACTTTTCCTGCATCATTCATCTTAATTGGAGCAATGAACCCTTGTCCATGTGGGTATCTTGGATCACCGAACCATTATTGTACATGTACTCAAAAGCAAATCACTTCTTACCGTCAGCGGATTTCAGGGCCGTTTATGACAGGATCGATATTCTCTTATCTCTCACTTCTGTCCGCTTGGACCAACCCCAAACGAACATAGAATCTTCATTATCCATTAGGCAGCGTGTTGAACGAGCACGGAAAAGGCAATACGAGCGCTATGGGATGGACATAACGAATGCAAAAGTCCCATACGAGTTACTGGCCGAAAATAACAAACTCACGGATCATCAACAGAGGATGCTCACTCGCATTTCGATGAAGCACAAATGGAGCAACCGTGTTCAAATAAAGATTATTCGTATCGCAAGGACGATATCTGACTTAGCAGAAGCAGAGCAGATCACGGATGAGTCGATTTGGGAAGCAATGACGCTTAGACGATTGAATGAAAAGCAGCAAACTTTAGCTGCAAAGGAACAATAATATGGCTAGACGAAAAAGAATTTGGATTCCCGATCGCTTCTATCACATCGTCTGCCGCGGAAATCGCCGCGACCCTTTATTTCGAAATTCCGCTGATTTTTCCGCCTTTTATCACATCCTCAGCAATCTCTATGAAAAATATCCCTTTGAACTTGCATCATACTGCCTAATGACAAATCATTTTCACCTCCAATTGAGATCTCAACAACAATCCATTTCAAAAGTAATGGCTCTTATAAATAAGCGATATGCGGATTATTATAATACACGCTACAAATTAACGGGACATGTTTTTGAAAAACGTTTTTACGACAACGTGATTGAGGACAAGGAAGGAATGCTTACTGTAAGCCGTTACAGCAAAAATGGTTAAAAGACCTGAGCAATACCCGTGGAGCAGCTATCGTTTTTTACGATGACATTCAACTTCCTGGATATATGAATATTGACCGTATTCTAGATTATTATGTAGGAAGTTTAAATGAGCGGAAACGGTTGTATCGGGAGACGGTAGTTATGGAAATGGAGAAGGGAGTCATGAGTAAGCATATAGTGAAATGAACAAGGATGAATCAGAGTTTGTCAGTATTTGTCGATTGAATGTAGTAGGTTTATAGAAGCTGTTTGTCGAATGAAGTAGAGGAAGGGCGGTGAAGATCTTTCAGAGGAATTAGAGGTTTTACATTTGGAATTAAAATTGTACAAAAATAGTGTGGAACATCGAATAAATTAATAACAGAAAGTTCTTTCGTTAGAACTCTAATTATAAAGGGAGCGTTTAGGGTGAAGAGTGAAGATTTATTGAAAACAGTATTATTGTATGTGTATGAGAAAGGCTATGATGAAAATGTATCTTTGAAGAAGTGGATCGAAGAAGCAGGAAGCAGTTAGCTCCTTTGATAAAGGAAGAGGCGTAAGTTTTGGCAAACGGTGGTAATATGTTGCTGCGGCGTGATTACCATAAAAGTGAGCCATTTCATATGTAGGGAGAATGGGCTCCCATCTTTTGTTAACAGGAGAATATGTAAGCGGGTCTAGGAGGGGCGGTCATTTTCATTTAAGAGTTGAAGTCCATTGTGTAAATGTAGATTGCTCGTTATCATAGCAAGAGCTCTTATACCGACCGCCTAACATTCGCAGTTAATGATTATAATCCCAAGCGATCCTCCAATGACCTTTTTCATTGATGGCAAAGACGTCTTGATGGATATGAAATCTGCCATATTTACTGTTATATGTTTGAATCACGGTTACTTTATAAACATATTCGAAAATTTGGCCATCATGTGCCATCGTCCATTTTTTATTTTCTTAGGAGACTTAAGCTTTAACGTAAAAGTCTCCACTCCAAAGTGATTCATAAAAACATGCGCACGGTCTTGAATATAAGCGCCTTTTTAAATTTTTCTTTCATGTTTGGGTGAAAGAGTTCCCAAGAAGAAGCAAATTCGCCTCGTTGTTCAAAGGAGTAAAACTGCTGAACGACCTTTTTGCTCGTTTTCCTTCTGAAGGTGCACATGCAACGATCATGATGCTAATGATAATAATGGCAAGAATAACTTTAGGAATACTGGAGGTATAAAAGTTTCTCCTCATGATTCCCCTCTAAAAAGGTGATTAGTACATATTATTCAAGCAGGAAGCCATTCATGTTTTGTGAACATTATAATGAGCCAGAGCGATCACTTTCCCACCTATAGGCGCTTTCTCACAGATAGGAAAGCATCCATGGTACAAAACTTCTCATCGAAACTTCCCATGTATTTCCGGTCCTAAGCAAATTCTATACTAGGCAAGAATAACAAACTTATGGTGTTAATGTAAAAGATGGCGAAATTACAGCAACCATTGAATGAGATTCATTGGATCCTTTTACATCGACAGTCAGCAATCACTACTTGTCAAGTATGTCAATAATGATGTGTAAATTACAATTATTTCCTTTGTTAATGAGCCATAATATCCGAATATGGATAAGGGTGAATTGGCTATCACTTCCTGAATTTAAGGAAAAGATAGTTAGTAGTCAATGCCATCTCCATTCGGGTGTAAAGCCTATAGGAATACAAAAAGATCTGCTGGTGCTAAACATCCGGCAGATTTTTCTTTTCAATTAAGTCAAATGCTTTAATATTTTTGGGGATCCACAGGAACGATAATGAAGACAGATTTGTATTTGGTAAAAGTAGAATCAGCTACACGTTAATGATTGTTAGGGATAGACTGTAGTAAAAGTTTAGTCGCGCGAAACCATTGCTTCTAGGAAGGTTGATAATAGCTTTACTTCCTCGGCTGTTAACTTTTAGCACTTTCAATAAGTTGAATGATTTCTGCGGGTAACTCTGGCACAGCTCAAAAAATTCGCTTAAAGATATACCGAGTGTTTCACAAATACTGTTTAACTTATCGAGTGAAGGGGCGGTTCTTCCATTTTCAATATCACTTAAATAAGACTGTGAAATAAATGCCCTTTTGCTAATTCTGCTATTTTTAAACCTTGTGCCAATCTAAGATTACGAATTCTAGTTCCTATATCCAATTCACATCACCTACCTCTATTATAGTGTGTTCAAGTGGCGCTTAATAATAGAAAAATAAATTTATAACGTAAATAACGTTAAAATAGTTGACAATAACTTTATATGCGTTAAAATGTGGTTAGTTGGAATATTTGTTCTACTTATTTCGGTAGACTTGAAGTTTCGTATAGAGAAATTGAAAGCAATAACTTTGTTTGAACATATTTAGAGATCGGATCGGATTTTAATTGAATTAAACTAAGTAAATCTATGTGAAAAGTTATAATTGATTGATCAGTGAATAATCTTAATTTGAAAGGAGGGATGCCTTTGAGGTACACGAAGCAAAGCGTTTTTTTAGATGGAGATGATTGCGGTTACAAAGAGGAGGTGGGACATAAAATTTAGAAATTACTTACCACAAACAGCTTCACTAATGCAAAAGTTCTTAAAGCCCAGATGCTTATTAAGTGGGACAAATAATATCCTTGGTGAAATTGGTCATACGGTCATGGAACCCAATGGTTTGCTTTGTGACTGTGGAAGACGGGACTGTTTTCAGACCTTTATCTGATCCAATTTATTGGAGAAATAATTGGAAAAGCCCATTGCAGAGATGATCAGCGGGAATGAAGTGCTGTTAATTGATGGAGTATTCTGTTCAATTAAGGTTGCTAGAAGATGGACATATCCAAATACTTAGGAACTAAAGATTTTAAAGAAAAACTAGAATGTAAGTTTTCAAAGAATAAAAGGAATAGGAGATGAAAGGAATGCGTAAAAATTTTATCATGTCAGTAATATTTTGTATGACAATACTATTCATCATCGGTTGTGATTCTTCTTCGGAGCAAAGTGGTGGACAAGTTCAAGAGGATGATAAGGGAAAAAGGAAAGTGATATAGGTACAAGTGAAAAACTAACTTCTGATTTGTTAGTACCAGATGTTGTACCAGCTCCAGAGATTATTACTACTAAAGGTCCCGATGGAGAAACTGCTACATGGTATGACGAATTACGTTTGACTCCAGATGAAGTACAGGAAGTTCGTTCTATGAATTTACGTGCTGCCTTCGAAGCCCCTACCGAATCAGAGTGGGAAATGCAAATTTACGCGGGTATAAGGCTGGCGCTGAAATATTAGGGATTGATTTAGCTGGTATTGCCTATGCGGAACTTGATCCATCTCGCCAAAAGGAAAATATGGAAAGCTTTGCGGCACTAGGTGTTGATATTGTAGATTCGCAACCGCAGGAAATTGGAATTGCAGCAAAAACATATGACCCTTTGGTTGATAAAGGTATCAAATTGACTTTCCTTAGTAATGTTCCCGAAGGATATGTGGCAGGTAAAGATTATACAGCAGCACTAACGGACTCACTATATGATATGGGAGTGGATGCAGCTGATCTTCTTGCGGAAGCAATTGGTGGAGAAGGGGAAATTATAACCATAACAGTATCTAGTGTCAACTATGTTTCAAATACACGTGATAATGCATTTCGAGAAACCATTGAAGAAAAATATCCTAATATAAAAATCGTAGCTGACGGCGGTTTTGAATTAGTTAAAGACGCCGGAACTGTAGCTAATGGTTTATTAACTCGACATCCAAATGTTAAAGGGGTTTACGTATCGTTCTCAACTCCAGCGATCGAAGTTCTTGAAGTAGTAAGATCATTAGGAAAAAGGACTTAAAAATTACTACTATGGACTTAGATACAATTTGTTCGCTTGATATGGTAAAAGACGGAAACATCTATGGAATTGTTGCTGATTTACCATTTGCAATGGGTTATGGCAGAGCGATGCTTGGAGCTTATGCGGCATTAGAAAAGAAGCACCAAAGTATATTACCTCTCCATCTTTTAAAATAACAAAAGAAAATATTGAAGAAGGTTGGAGAATGTCATTCGGGAAGCACTTCCAGATGATATAAAGAAAGCATTAAAGTAATATCTTTCAGTTAATCTAGTTACTTTATAACGAATAAAGTAACTTGATCTTTAAAAGATATGAAATGGACGGTGAGTAAAAGTGTATTCAATTGAAATGCGAGATATTGATATGAGTTTTAATAAAGTGACTGTTTTAAAGGATATAAATTTCACTTTAGGTGTAGGGAAATAAAAGGCCTTGTAGGTAAGAATGGTGCTGGTAAAAGCACGCTTTTAAAAATAATACAAGGGATACATCAACCTACAAATGGAGTAATGAAGATCTTCGATAAGGAAATTCCGTACTCTTTATCCATGTCAAAAGATCTAATTTAGTAAGTATGATTTTTCAAGAGTTCAGTTTAATACCTGAAATGACCGTCGTGCAAAATATAGTTTTAAATAATGAGCCACGAAAAAATGGGCTAATTGATGAGAAATATTGTCTTACATTAGTAAATGATTTTTTGATAAGTATAGTATCGATATTGATCCGAATCAAAAAGTTAAAGAATTGAGTACGTCAGATATGCAAATGGTTGAGATATGTAAGGCAGTAATTCGAAATAGCAAAATTATCTTAATGGATGAACCAACAGCCGCCTTAGATGATGAACAAACAGAGAAGCTGTTTGAAATCATTAATAAGTTAAAAGAAGATGGAATTTCCATAGTATTGATTACTCATCATCTTAAAGAAATTATGAAAGTATGTGACAGTGTAACAGTGTTAAGAGACGGTTATGTCGTGTTATCTAAAAAGACCTCTAAATTAACAATTGCAGAGATCATCAATCAAATGCTAGGTGAGGAAAGTGGTGAATTTCATAAATCGATTACAAATGAAAGGAAAATTAATAGGAATAAGCCCTTATTAGAAGTGAAGAGTATTTCTTCCAAAAAGAACGGGAAGTATTTCTTTTGAAATATACCCAGGTGAAGTTGTAGGGATTGCTGGTTTAATGGGGAGCGGAAGAACCGAATTATTTAATAATTTATTTGGCGTAGATCCAATAACGCAGGGTGAGATCATTATTGATGGAAGAAAAGCATTAGTAAAAAGCCCAAAAGACGCTCTTGATAATGGAATATTTTTAGTTCCCGAAAATCGACAGACACTAGGATTAAGCACGATGCATAGTCTTTATTTAAATATTCAGCTCCCTTGGATGCATAAAATAAGTAAGTTTTTATGATAAATGACAAAAAGGTAAGAAGATAACTAGGAAGTTTATTGAAAGCCTTCATATTAAAACGAATAGTATAGATACCGAGATAAAGAATTTATCTGGAGGAAATCAACAAAAGGTAGTTATAGGAAGGCGCTTGCTACTAATCCGAAAGTTATTTTATTGGATGATCCGACATATGGTGTTGATGTTCATGCGAAAACTGAAATTATGAAAATAATAGAAGAATTTATTTCTTCGGGGAGCAGTTATTTTAGTCTCTTCTGACATGGAAGAATTGGTGTATAACTCGAATCGTATTTTAGTCATGAAAACCCAGGAAATAGTAAAAGAAATTACAAATAAGGCGGAGATTACGCAAGAATCAGTTACAGCGGCTATGCAATAAAATAAAAGAATAGGAGGAAAAAATGAAAAGCTTAGTCGGAAAAAACCAACAAAATGTGTTTGAAAGGGTAAATCTAAAAGGTTTGGCATTATACTTCGCCTTTTAGGATTGTTTCTATTATTTACTATCACCCTAAGTAATGTTGGTAGTGGTTTTGTGGAAATAGGAAATTTAATGAATATATTAAGGCAGACTACTTTAATAGCGATTATGGCTGTGGGGATGGTATTTGTATTAGGAGCTGCACAAATTGATCTTTCTATAGGACCGGTTGTTGGGGTTACATCATTAATAACAGCTTTAGTTGTTAAAGATTATGGGATTGCTGCTGGTGTAGCTAGTGGTTTGAGTGTTGGGATTTTAGCAGGTACATTAAACGGGTTACTCGTCACATGGGCGAAAATCCCTCGTTTCTTGCTACTTTGGGAACAATGACTATCTTTGCTGGATCGCTAGAACACTTACAAATTTAAGAGCGGTTCCAATAACCGATCAGACATTCATCAATATTTTTGGCGGTGGGCAAATTGGTGTTATTCCGGTTTCACTCATTTGGATGTTGGTGATAATTACTTTCGGTTACATATTAATGTACAAAACTGGATTTGGTAGAAAGGTAATATCGATTGGAGGAAATGCAGCGGCCGCATATTATTCAGGAATAAATGTAAATAGAACCAAATTTAAGGTTATGCTCATTTCTGGGATGATGGCAGCGACTGCTGGAATTCTGTGGGCAGGCAGATTTGGTGGGGAAGATATTCATTAGGAGAAGGTGTAGAAACATCAGTAATTGCTGCTGCAGTTTTAGGTGGAACGAGTATTTATGGTGGTAGGGTCTCCTTAATTGGAGCAGCAGTTGGTGCAATTATGATAGGGATGATTGATAACGCTTTAGTTTTATATGGGTTGGATGTTTATCAGCAAATGATCGTAAGGGTATTGTTATTGTAGTTGCTATCGCCTTAACGACTAAAAGAGATTAGTAACTTTATTAACCTAAATCATATTGGAAGTGGGGATGAAAATGAGCGAGTTAGAGAAAGTATACAAACAAATAGAAAGCAAGAGGGATGAAATAATAGATTTCGTAAAAAGTATGATTCAAGCACGTCCGGTTAACCCAGCTTATTCAAAAGTAGATGATGAAAGAGAATGTCAAAGAATTATTGCTGACCGATTGACACGAATAAAGAATATTCAAATGGACGAATTTGATATTTCGTTGGAGGAACTAGAAGAATTTAGGGATAAGCCAGGCTTTACAACAGGGTTCACAGATAAAATGAACTTTGAAAATAGACCTAATATTTTGGCCTGTTTACCCGGAAGTGATTCTGAAAATGCTAGATCTATCATTCTGACAGGGCACTCAGATGTTGTAGCTGCAGATAATGAGGAGGAATGGACATACCCACCTTTGCTGCAGTTGTGAAGGATGGAGTCTTACATGGTCGCGGTTCGGTCGATATGTTAAGTGGACTTGCGAGTATGGTAATGGCCATGGAAGCAATTGCAGAGTCAGGGGTTAAACTTAAGGGTGATTTATGGCTAGGAGTGCTGTGTGTGAAGAATCTGGAGGAACAGGGTTTCTTGCAATTGCTAATCATATTAAGAAAAACAACATTAAAATCGATGCAGGTATTATGGGTGAACCTACTGATTTAGACTTAAGTCTTCTATGTAGAGGAATACAATGGGGGATTTAACAGTTTATGGACGAACAGGTCATTTAGAAGTGACACAACCTCATTGGTCCGAGGGGGAGCTGTAGACGCTATACAAAAAGCACGATATTTGATGAACGCTATTGATGAGTTGAACCATGATTGGGCAAATCGCCCAGATAAAAATCATCCATTATTAACAGAGTCATGTGAAGTTAAAATTGCCAAAATTGAAGCTGGGCATCATCGCTCAAGTTACCCTGATTTTTGTAAGCTTGCTTTTAATATCCAAGTTTTACCTCATGAATCAGATAGTGATGGATTAGGAACTAGCACTAGAAGAGAATTTCAAGATTATATAGAAAGAGTTACACAATCTGACCCATGGTTGAGAGAAAATCCCCTAAAATTCAATGGCTACTAGAAGCAGATTGCTCTGAAGTTCGGAGAACCATCCGTTTGTAGATACGTTTAAAGATTCTGCCCATCATACGAGACCTAATATGAAAGTCTTGGGTTCCGGCTTTCATACAGATACAGGTTGGTTAGATAGATTAGCTGATATTCCGGTAGTCAATTTTGGTCCAGGAAATCCAATGCTTGCCCATGTAACGAATGAACAATGTAATGTGGAGGATATTATTACGGCTACTAAAATCATTGCTGCTACTTGCCTAAATTGGTGTAAATAAGAGAGAGGATACCATGAAAAATGTAAAATTGATTAAAGCTCAGATACTCATGGATGGCACGGGAAACCTGCAAGAGAAAATGTTGTGCTAACGAATCACAGATAATATCATGGAGAAAATTGAGGATCAAGATGGCTTTGTTTACCCGAAAAATGCTCATATTTACGATCTAGGTGATAAAACAATCATGCCGGGATTAATCGATGCACATATGCACTTTTAGCCATTCCTAGTCACGAGTTGCACAAGCTTGTTAGTGAAACAGATGTATATCGCTTATTTTTAGTAATATTCAAAGGGAGAAACCATATGAAATCAATTACAGTGGAAAACATCATCTATGGAGAAGTCAGTGGGCTTGATAACAACTTGCCTAATGAATTACCTATCTTACCGGATCATATTTATGAAGAACGATTAAAGAAAGTACAGGTCAAAATGAAAGAGTATGAAATGGATTATATCGTTGTGTATGGTGATAAAGAACATTTTTCAAACTTTCACTATTTAACAGGATTTGAACCGCGATTTGAAGAAGGTTTACTGATCGTCCATAAGAGCGGCACTTCATATATTTTGCTTGGGATTGAAAACTATGAAATGTATAAATTAAGTAAAATTGAAGTGGAACCCGTACTATATTCTGCATTCTCTATACCTAATAATGTAAGAACATTTGAAAGTTTGGAACAATTACTTAGTAAGGTAGAAATGAAGTATGGCAATAAAGTAGGGGTTGTAGGGTGGAAGCTATTTGAAGAAGGAATAGGTGAGTATTCATCTAAGATGTTTGATATCCCTGCTTTTATCGTTAGTGCAATCGGTAATATTGTAGGGAGCGATCATCTTATCAACGTAACTCCTTGGTTTAGTAATCCAAAAGATGGATTAAGAATATGTAATACTGCAGACGAAATCGCCTTTTACGAATATGGGGCAGCATGGGCCTCGGAAGGTGTTAAAAGGGTGATTGATAACCTTCGAGTAGGAATGAGTGAGCTTGAATTGGCGAACTATCTTCCTCATCAAGGATTGCCATTATCATGTCATCCAATGGTTTCTTCCGAGTTCAAGCTCGATTAGGACTAGTCAGTCCAACATCAAAGAAAATAGAGTTGGGAGATGCTTTTACTACATGCTTTGGATTGCAAGGGGATTATCTTGTAGGGCTGGATATGTAGTAAATACGATAGACGAACTTTCCGCAGATGTATCTAATTATATTGATGAAATAGTAAAACCTTTTATGGGGCGGTTGTCTCTTGGTACGAAAAAATCGGTATTGGTGTAACGGGGAATGAAATGTACGAAGCAGTCCAGTCCATTTTCCCAAGTGAAGTATACGGATGGACGTTAAATCCTGGTCATTTTATTTCTAGTGAAGAGTATATCTCTTCCCCTTTATGAAGGGGCAGAAATGAAATTTAAAAGTGGACAAATCGTTCAAATGGATATCATACCTGCTCCAGTTACACCTTATTATAGTACGAACGCGGAGGATGGTATCGTGATTGCCGATGAAAATTTAAGAAATGAGATAAAAGCCTCTTATCCAGAGATGTGGCAACGCATGGAGAAGCGCCGGAATTATATGATTGAAGAATTAGGGATTCGTTTAAAACCGGAAATTCTACCAATGTCAAATTTGGCAGGACTACTAAGGCCATTGTTGCTTAATAAGACATACGGTATGAAGGTAGTACGTTAAGGACTGAAGGATAAATCCTATGACTAAGACTTATATGATTTACTCCTTAGTTACCAGAATTACTTAGTGAATCCCGTTCGTTAAGGATTTGGTCAAGCGCTTAAAGCACGACTTAATTTTAGCCTTGATTGCGGCTTTTAGTATCCAATAATAGTCCTTCAAAGGCCGCATAATCAAGAATGATCACAATCATCAATGAGTTGAACGTTTTAGAAAATCCCTGAAAATCCTGCTTCATCAAGCTATCACGGAAGGATTCATTACAGATGACATGGTCGATATTGATGCTTCACACTTCGAAGCCATGGATCAGGCCACCCCAAGGAAAATAGGCCTGAAACGGAACCGAAAAAGTGGGGAAGTAGATAAATATATATCATTTCATATTTTAATCATTAAAACAAAACAAGAAGCAATCAACCTCATTCAGGCCGGTGCATCAAGAATAGGGACGAGTAGGATTTTGGTTTGAGAATAAGCGGTGAAAAGTGGAGAAATAGAGTTATTTGAATATGAATGATGCTTTATGATTGGCCACCGGGGATTTGGGTGGCTTTTTAGAATATAAGTGCAGGGGTTTACAATTTTTAGGAATGATGAGCAAGCCAATTTACCTGTACCGTCGGGATGTGGTGATTTTATTTTAGATAACTTTTACACTAGTGGTATTTTAGAATATGTAAAGAATTGTTTCACTGCTACAGTAAATGGAAAAAGAAGATCGTGCTTTTGATAGTCACCGTTACAAGCTGTATAATCTTTGAAGGTAACGTAAGGCTGCTTATAGTAACATACGGCTACATATGATAACATATAGTTATTAAGAAAAAGGTATTAAAGGGTATGATTAGATGGTTCTCACAAATTATAATTTACAAATAGTTGCTTTTCACGGCACAATTGATAAAGCCGCTAAGAAAATTGTGACTTAAAAGAATTTTCTTCAACTCATAGAGAGGACCACTGGTTAGGACAAGGTATATACTTTTTCGAGAAGACTTTGATCAGGCAAAGGCTTGGGGAGAAAGCACACTCAGAAAGTGGATAAGAAAAAAGGATGTACAGAAAGAACCAGTCGGAGTAGCGGTTATAAAGACTATTATTGATGTAGATAGGCATAATTTTTGGAATTTAGATACTCGAGAGGATTTAAGGAAATTCTTTGACCACGTTAGCCAAGAACTTCTAGAATTAGAAGCCCAGAAGATTGAATTAGAAATTACGCCAGAAAATGCCCATAAATTAAGATGTTACTTTTGTGACTTGATTCACGATGACATCTATTTGTTACAACGAACATTTCCGGGAATTCTGTTTTTGATAAAAGTGATATCTTGATGGGAATGGATTTAAAGCAGCAAGGAGTACAATTGAATGTTAGAAATCAAAAGATTATTGACTTTGAACATATAAAGGTAATGAAGTCAGAGTCGATAAGTATACCTTTCCGCAGAAGAGGGAATAAGAGTAAAGGGAATTGAGACCCATTGTAGTTAGAAACGAAGGGTGGAAACCAATGGAAAAGGATAGAATGGAAATTGCTAAAAGATTGGGGATAAAAATAAAGGCGAATTCCGATACACCTGGAATTTTTATTAATGATGGGGTTGATAAACAAAAATGAAAGCTGAAGAGCTATTTCCGGAGTTTAAAGAGTTAAATAATCGTCGTATTTTAATAAGTCATCAAGCATCCTATGTATTTTCTGTGAAAAACAGCGTTATGACTTCCGCATCCATCGACCAATCTTACACTGAGACAGAATTGTTAGTAGGTGCGACCTAATGAAGGCGATATTACAATTTGTAGATTAGAGTCTCATTCCCTTACTAGATAAATCAGAAACAAGCGCCCGCAAATACGGAAAAATAATTGCCAACGCATTTACTTGATATAAAGAATAAATAGCATCCTCACTTAATCGCTCTTCGCTCTCAATAACAAAGTGTCCCATAATCCTAGCCTTTACAAAAAAGGATGCGACAATAGATTTTCATCACGGTCTTTTAACTGTTTCCATAAATCTCTCTGTTATTGGCTTCATGTTTAGCCTGTCTCCAAAAACTTTGGCTGCTCTTCGTAAATCGGCATCGATGGATATCTAGCAAGGAAGCTCTAATTAAAATTCCAAAGATCGCTGCCGGAAAACATCCCCGACAGTAGTAATTTAAGTGAAAATGTGGATTTATCGTTCTATTTCCCGAATAATCTTGTTCCATGAGAAACAAAATGAATCTTTCATTTATAGCCCCAATTGAAAGATGGTCGTTAACTATCCCGCTAATTGCTCTTCGAATATTTTCCTCATTGCCTGAAATGCTTGTTCCCTCTCTATTTCTAACTAACTGAATATTATAATGACGAATCCACTCTTCGATTTTGTCCAAATCATTTACAATGGAAGTTGTGCTAACCATGTATTCTTCAGATAATTTTTGAAGTGAAGTTGTTTGTTTCGAATACAATAATTTCGAAAAAATACTTAACCTTCTTGTCTCAATCGAAAGTGGATCAAAACGATTATGATTTACATTTAACAGCTGTAGAAGAGCCAACTTATCTTCATAAGAAGCATTTATTTTTATCCCAGATCCAGGCTTTTTCTGCAAAGATATCTCTTGTTCATTTAAAAATGCTTCAATGTTTTTAAATCATTATGTACGGTTCTTATCGACACCCCTATCTGCCCAGAATAAAATTCAGTTGTTTTGTAATCTTGTTCACTGATCAGTAAATAAACGATTTTTTCTGGCGTTTTGTTAATGAAATCATTTTATAAACTCCTTTCAGACACTTCCTTATGAAGACACTTCGGTTGGTTTAACTAAGGTAAGTACCCTTGATTAGAAGATATCATTCGTGTGAGTGTTTTCATATAACAAGTTGTTGCAAGTATGATCATGAAATGATGTTGCAATGATTGCAATAGTATGAATTGCCAGTATTGAACAACTTGTTTTTCTCCTAAACATATTTTACTATGAGACCTAAGAAAGGAGTTTTTATTTTGTATTTAGTAGATTATCATAACCATACGAACAACTCTTTTGACTCATCGGCTCTTATGCATCAAATGTGCGAGGCAGCAATAGCAAGTGGGATTAATGAAATATGTTTCACGGAACATTTTTCATTAAATCCAGAAACACCAACATACGGACATATGAATTTTGAAAAGTACCTTCATGAACTGGATGATTGTCAGGGAAATATAAAGGGAAGCTGATCATTAAAAGAGGGATTGAAATCTGCGAACCACATCTTCTCAAAGATTTATATTCCGAAACTTTAGACCCATTAGACTTAGATTTCATTTTAGGATCCGTTCATAACATTAATAACCAAAAGTTACGAAAGGTGTTGGAGATGGGGAAAGAAGAAGCCCATCAAGCATATTTCGAAGAGGTTCTTCAAATGGTTTCAGTTGCTAATATCGATGTGATTGCACATATAGATTTAATTAAAAGATATGCACATCCTACATATGGTGTCTACAAGCTGAATGATTATAAAGAGATAATAGAAGCAATTCTGAAACAAGCAATTGATAGAAACATAGGGATTGAGATTAATACTTCTGGTTTAAGGGAAGTCTAAAGGAGGCGCTTCCATCTTTTGATGTAGTAGCTCTTTATAAACAATTAGGTGGAAAAATACTCACTGTCGGCTCTGACGCTCATGCGCCTAATGCGATCGGGTCACATATAAGAGAAGCGATACAAATAGCGGAAGCATGCGGTTTTAAGTACATTTACAAATTTGAGAGGCGAAAACCTATACCGATACGGATGGAATAAGTAGTAGGGTTGCCTGGCACTTCCCAGAAAAAGTAACCGCCCCGCTCCAGCCATGAAAAGGGTAGTTACTTCTTAGGGAAGTACATCTTATTAAATCAGCCAGCCGCTCTTCATGCGGCATATCGTTGCCTTGACCGAGTGTTTACAGCACTTGGTCATTTTTATTATATAACTTGAATTGCAATGATCGATGGTAATGATGCACCGGTACTCCTTAATATGGGGCTGTCATTCCTCGCTCTGTTCTACTTGTTCATGTAAATTCTTGAGAGGGAAAGTCGAAGTGTTACGTTTTATATCGTTAATTGACTGACGCTTCTATAAAAGAACACTTATTTTATTGGTAAAATATAGATAGGATGAATTGCCTGTTAAAAGGATGATAATTAAGTTAATCGAAGAGATATAGTCATTTATTATTGATGGGGTCGCTAAAATTGAGAAGGATCATAAGGGCAATCATATTTTTTCCTTATTTTTAGGGGTATTCACTTTCGGATATAATTACGGTATTAAAGAGGCAAAAGATTCAGTGGGTACTAGAAGTCTCAATAACCCAATAAAAGTAAATATAATAGAGATTTATTACAATGTAACGAAATACATTCAATCTGGAATAGAAAGATTTTCAGAGCTAATTAGTATTTTCATCGTAATCATATTCATTAACTCAATATTCTTTATGGTCGTAAAATTCCTTTCCATTATCAATAAAAGCATTAAGAAAAGGAAATTTAGAGTTTTAAAGAAAAAACATAATCGACGGTCTAAAATAAAAGTATTTGTGAGGAATAAAAGAAAGCTAAAAAGTGAAATAAAGGAGATGATTGATTCTAATCCAAATTCATTGAGTTTGCTTGGAAAAGTATATGAAGATACAGGGAGCATGAATCATGAATTGGTAAAAGCATCAAGGAAAAAGTTATAAATGAACTGGAATCGAAAAGGGATTAAATGCGGCGAAAAATGTAAAAATTGATGCATACATCGAAACAGAAATAAAGAAATCAATAAGAAGGCATTAAATCTTGGTGCCTGACACTCGCGAATGACGCTTCAATAAACCCCGCGTAAATTGACAATCGATGGAGAATGTATATAATATGTAAACTTAGTTTAATAAAGGTTCATAGTAAAAGGAGCGAGCGTATGGCCAGTTTTAATTTAAAATATGACCAAAGCAGAGTAAGGAAATATCATTATTTTATGCTATTAAGTTTAATTCAAAAACATAAGCGAATTTCAAGAAGTCAATTAGCGAATTTGACAAAGATGAGTCATACAAGTATTGGGAAAATTATTAAAGAATTGATAAATGATGGGTTAGTAATCGAGGTAGGGCAAATAGAGGGGAGGTGGGAAGACGGGCGACACTGCTAGAAATAAATCCTAATGGCTCTTACATCGTTGGGGTAGAAGTTGATTGGAATGCAATAAAAATTGGGATCGTCGCTTTAAACGGTAAAGTATTAGAAAAAGTACTTGGAATTTGATGCTAAGCAGGAGCGGAAACGGTACTTGATCAAATTGCGGATGAAATTTCTATATTAACTGAACAGGTTGAACATGAGATTGCTGAAAAAATTATTGCGGTTGGGATTAGTATACCGGGCCTGATTACTTGGCCAGAAGGTGAAGCGCTCATTGTTCCGCAGTTTCACTGGGAAAACGTTCAAGTAAAAGCCTATTTAGAAAAAAGATTGATTATATTGTATACGTTGATAACCATGTTCGCACTGTACTATTAGCTGAGAGTTTATTTGGAAATATGACTGATTTTCGTGACTCTGTTTGTATTTACATAGGGAGTGGGGTAGGTGGCGCTGTGATGATGAACGGTGAAATCTTACGTGGCCATCTTAATACACTTGGAGAAATAGGGCATATAACAATGGAACCAAATGGAGCGATGTGTGATTGCGGAAGATTAGGGTGTTTGCAGACATATGTGTGTTCATCTGAAATCGAAAAGCAATCACAAAGACCCATTCAAGAAATCTTTGCAGCTTATGAAAGAAAGGAAAGTTGGGCGGTAACCTGATCGATCGAGCTCGTCATTATCTTTGCTTAGCGATTGCCAATGTGATTTGTATGTATAATCCTAAAGGGGTTTTGCTGGCTGGCCCAATGATTCAAGAATATCCATTATTAGTTAAGGATATTGAAGCAATCACAAATAAATATGTTTGGTCACCACTTAATCATTCTTTTCACCTTATACATCCTAGTATTGGAAAAGAGAGCGGGATTATTGGAGCGAGCGCTCTCGTGTTAAATGAATTTTTGCGATTTACAAATGATGATATTTAGGTTATTCAATCAATTTCTACATAAAACATCCACTTATTTAATTTTACATTGCGTTTGTATATTAAATAATTGGGTGCTATAATTTAATTAATAAACTTAGTTTAATAATTAGGGTTGGATTTAGTGGTCGATCGACCTTGTTTAGGGTGTATTTGGATTTAATTCCCTATTAATTAAACTTAGTTTAAATTTTTGAAAAAGGAGAATGGTTCATGAACATTATTCAAGTAAGGGATTATAAAGAATTATCCAAAGCAGCATTTGATGTGATTGCAGAAACGCTAGCGCAAAATAAGCATGCAAGCATTAATACAACAACAGGTGCAAGTTATGATGGGACATTCGAATTAATGGTAGAAGCGATTAATAACGGTGAATTAAATATTGAGAATGCGATTTTTACGAATCTTGATGAATACGTTTGCGAAAGAGATAAGCCTTTTTCAGTTTATTCGTATATGCATAAAAGTTTTATGACCTAATTAAGGTACACCCGAAATATATTGGTCTTCTTGATGGAAGTGTTGAAGATGTGGAAGCGGAACTTAACCGTTACAGAAAAGTGCTTGACAAATATCCACGTGATTTGCAAATTGTTGGACTTGGAACGAATGCACATTTAGCTGCGAATGAACCTGGTACACCATTTAATTCTCGTCTATTTTTAGCAGACAGTGACCAATCTACAATTGATAGTACAATGGGTTATCATAATTTGTCACCTGAAGAAGCACCAACGCAAATGTTGACGATGGGATTAGCGGATATTATGGAAGCGAAACATATTCTAGTCGCTTCATCTGGAGAGAGAAAGGCGGCAGCGGTGAAAGCTACGCTTGAAGGGCCGATTAATGAGGAATGTCCTGCATCGATTTTAAGGGCCCATCCGAATGTTACATTTATTATGGATGATGCAGCGGCTTCTTTGTTAGATAAAAAGTATTCATAGTCATCTAGTCAATAAGTAGAGTATGAAAATCTCTCTCTTAGTTGTTTTAGGGTACGGAGTCACTCATTTCAAACAATCTCCCATATAACCATGGGAGATTTATTAGTTACTAGAACGATTTTGAATCTAAAAATCAACCTCTTTTCAAATACATCCGCCTTGTGTTGTTTATTTTTTGATCTCGCTTGTTGATTGAATGAAGTGATAGGTGTAGGGGTAGATTCTCTTAACATAAAACTCCCATCTGGAGATTTGTTTGAGACATATGTAATTTCCTTTTTCTATATTGTAAAGTCGTTTGTAGTTCTCGGGCTAGATGTATTTTCTTTCTAAAACGCTTTGTACCCATAACAACCGTGATCGTATGTCCGTATGTTAATAACACTTTCGTTTCGGATTTAGACTGAAACATAATATCTCGAATTTGGGCTAGCGCAAACCAAATGCAATGTTCTTTAGATGGAGAATGGCTCGGAAACCAATACATGTCCAAGTCGCCACAAATCTGAACGGGAGCCATGTCAACTCCTCCAAGTATTAATTTAGAAGCTTTTCTAGCTCCATCGTAGTCGTTTCCATAATAGTTGATGCTACGTTCAATCACCTCAAGTGGACTCGACTTAACAAGAAACGAGTTTGTTTCTTCAATCACTTGCGTTAACGGGTTACCCAACGTATCAAATTTCGGTATTAAGGCAGCAGTCCTCGGCTTAATAATATAATCCTCATACATTTTCATATCGATCGCTCCTTCACAGTAATGACAATAGAACTTTGTTTTGAAGATCTCGATGTTAGATGATGAGTAACATGGGCTTTTGGTTTATATATTCATTCTTTCACCTCTTTTATAGGGAATGTATGTTCTGTTTATTTTTAGTATACAACATAAAAGGTGTATTGTCACGTCCTAAGGAAAGGGCTTTCGTTAAGATGTTTAAGCTAATCACTAAATGAGTGGAAATGTAACAATAAGTTACTTTTGTCGTAAGGGAAAAAGTTATTAAAATGCCTTTTTCACTCAAAAAAGGTTGTTTTTCTTCATAAAATTCGATTATCGCTGTTCGCTTTATATTACGTCTTTTTCTATTGTATGAGTACCCGGGAATACAATAGAAAGCGCGCTTTCCAGGAAGGGTTCTGAATGGAAAGGTTCGAGGATGTCATAGAACAGTTTACGCCGATGATTTATCATGTGATTCGTTCATTAAATATTTATAAAAATGTGGACGAGTTTTTCAAACGGGAATGATTGCCCTTTGGGAGGCTAAGCAGCGGTTTGATCCAGATAAAGGAAGGTTTAGCACATATGCTTATTCATATATAAAGGGAGAATGATGACGGAGTTAAGCAAGCATCGAAAGGTCGAGGAGGCAAGTGTCTATCCAGATGAGGAATTTTGGGAGATGGTGGATGATGCTGATGTGGATGTGCCGTTTGAGCTCGCGACGTTGCTTTCGTATTGTGCGAATCTCTCGGAACGGCAGAAGCAATGGGTTGTTTATACATTTTATTATGATATGACGATGAAAGACATTGCGGAACGTGAAGGAGTAACGGTATCGGCGGTGAAGAAGTGGAAGGCGGGAGCGATAGAGAGAATTAGGGGAATTTGGAGGAGGTATGTTGAGTTGGAAAGGATCATTTAATGAAGGTTGAATCGTTAAGAATGAAAAAGTAGATTGCAGGCCAAGCAATAATTGAACTTTTTCTGAGGCTATAACAATCAACCTTATATTGTAAATTCTCGTGAAAAGATATACTACGTATAAATAAAGTAATTAAAAGCAAACCTTCTCTTTGATCGAAAGCATTTATTCCTGGTAGTGTAAAAGTTCTATGAAAACTCGATGATTTATACGTCTTACCCTATCCAGTGGTGAACTTCGCCCGCAATCGCTCCTGACAAACAGTCAAAAAGGTTGCGTGAAGAGTATCAAGGGCGAAGGGGACATAAGAAGGCACGACAAAGAACCCTTGGCATGATCCAATTTTAACCTTTTTCTTCCTTCGGTTTGTCAAGAGTTCGCTTCGCCGATCGCTAAAGTTCAAAGGCTCAGCTAAACAAAAAGCTAGGCTGTTCGCTGCTCAATGATCCACTTTTGAGCTAACTCAATTAGCTTTGTCCATCGTGCAGGCATTGTAGGAAGACCTGATAGTGCAGGATTTACAACAGGTACCTTTCCTTCCAAAGAGGCATGAGGCCGCAGAAAATTAAAGTATGCGACAAACAGGGTGACATAAGATACAGAACCTCGTTCTGAACCAAAGCCGTGTGTGGAACGATAGTTTCCCTTGAATGTGCGATTTAGTCGTTCAATGACTTGTTTTAACGGTCTGAACTCGGTTGAAACTGGGTCATCATTTGTAAGCCCGATCACCTGCCTCACGTCAAACTGAATATTGTGTTGAGCAAAAAGTGCTGTGCTAGAAGGTAGATGGGATTCCCATCTACAACGAAAGTGAGATCCTCTGGGATCTTGTCCATTTTCACTAACACTTCATCAATGGCACGAACAGCCGTGGCTGTATCTCGATTTTTGGATACGGGATAGGAAAGAATAATCTTCTTTACCGCATCAAAAAGAAAAATAAATAGTGCCATTTGCCGTTGACACGGATATAGGTCTCATCGCCACAAAATTGATCAGAAAGCTCATAAGGATAATGATCGACATAAGGCTTAAGTAGTAAAGACACACTGTTTCCGTAGTTCAATATTGTTTGATGGGAAATAGCGACACCATGAACATCCTGCATAATCGCAGCCGTTCTACGAGCTGAAAGCCCATAATTTACATGGTACGTCAAAATTAAACCCAATGTATGTGGCGAGGTATAAATCTTAGACAAATCAACTTTAGGAAGCTCGGGCGATTGTTTAGACAATGGTGAAAAATCAATGTGAAACTGACGAAAAATATAGCGCACTTTGAAAGCCTGTGGGTCTTTCTTAAAGCGTTTCTTCTCCTTTGAAGACATGGCTTGCAGTTTTCTTTGGTAATAAGCACAAGCGTTGTATTTACACTTGAATACAATAAAATCTTTTCTATGTTTAATTTTCTCAAGTGTTTTGGCACAGTGAGGGCACTTTAAAATCGCTTCTTTAGAAAAACGATTCTTATCACTAAAAAGACACAAACACACTTTACATTGATACTGACCTTTATCTCCGTTATTCGCATATAGAAAGTCCGACGGAGCACCGCACTTAGGACAGTTCATTGATTTAGGTACTGTAACCTTTGAGTTAGAACGCCTTTGAACAGGTTTAAGAGGCTTACCACGTTCAGCTAAATACTCTTGTAAAAGCTGCTTGTAATTTAGCTTTTCAGAGGTTTCGATGATAGGTAAATCATCTACTTGAAGTTTTCGGTAAGGCATATTCACAGGCTCTTCAGTTGGTTTCTCAAACATGTTTTTACCAACAAGAAGAGTTAATAAAGTACGAATAATTTGTTCTTGGTACTTGATAAATTCGAGTAAATAAGTTAATAATTGAGGGTACAACTTGTCACTTCCTTGTCTTTAGGGATTAAGTGTTCGGTGTCGTAACCTCACTTTTAACCTAAAACTATGGGGGTGGCAAGTTTTTGCATTTAAAGCCCGTCAGATCAAGAGATTATTAACTTTTACTATATAAGTTTTGACAATACGTCATTCTAATGGAGGTGGTATGTATGGATTCGTTAAAGGACACTCGGTGGAAACAAAGGTTTGAGAACTTTGAAAAGTCATATAAGTTATTAGAAAAGTATTCAAAACAAAAGATCAGTACCGAATTAGAAAGAGCTGGAATGATACAGTTTTTTACATGACATTCGAATTGGCTTGGAAAGTATTGAAGGATTTTTAGAATCCCAAGGATTTATTGTTAAAAGCCCCAGGGAAACAATAAAACAAGCATTTCAAATGGAAATCATTGAGGATGGTCACCACTGGATGGATGCTCTGTCGAAAAGAAATTTAACGACACATACCTATGATGAGGAGTTCGCTAAATAATTTGTCAGTGAAATTATTCAAGTATATGTACCACTATTTACTTCTCTGTATGAAAAGCTTTTAAAGGAATGAGAATCATGTATGGATTATTAGAACGTGATCTTAAATATATTCATAAGGCTTTAGCCCAGTTTAAGGAAATTGATAAAGCGATTGTCTTTGGTAGTCGGGCGCTTGGAAATTATAAAAATGGATCCGATGTGGATATTGCAATTTTGGGAGAAGCGATTACAAGTGAAACAATGTGTAGCTTGGATAATCTATTAAATGACGTATATCCACTACCTTATTCCTTCGATCTCCTGCATTATGAAAAATCAATAATAACAATTTAAAGGGACATATAGATACAATAGGAAAAGAACTATATGTGAGAGAGATGCATTAATCGGGTGAGAGCACTAATCGAATTTTGTCGAATTTCGAAAAAAACGAAAGGCATAACGAAAACGATTAAATTTAAGGGCGAACAATGGAATACCTTAGCGAAGTATATTTTCATAGCGAGTCATTTGCGGTTGCTAACGTTCGTATTTTGATTTGATAATATATTAACTTCTTAGCAAGTGATTTCTGGCGCTAATGTAAACAGGTTAGGTCGGTGACTGACATATTTGCTACTGGCCTATTTTTTAGAAATGAAAAAGTAGAGCGTTGCCTGCTTTTTCCCGAATCATCTTGTTGCACGTGATCGATGAGAGGAGTAGTGGTAAAACACTCTCCTTTTTTGATTTTTATTATAGGGAGCAAGACATATAGTTTAATTCGAAAAATACCAAAAACATAAGAATGTGTGGGTCTTTGATCACTCGTAGATGTGGTTGAATTGTACTTGAAACGAAGTTATGATGAAAATAGTAAGAAAATTATATAAGAACGTGTAATAGACATGTTGCTGCAATTACTCAGTGTGGTATTTTTATTTCATAGATATAGAGCGCGAGTTAAAGTAAATTCAAACTGATTTTGGAAGGAGTATGATTTTAAAAAATATAGTAATAGAGGATGATGACTGATGACAATATCCATAATGGAATTATTCAATAAGGGAAGTTGGACCAACCCGATCTATGTGAAGATATGTACGTTGTGAATGATCATTTTGTAGCGGTTATTGATGGGGCAACGAATATTACGGAAATGTGATTAATGGAAAAGCACCTGGAAGAATAGCGGCTGAAGTTGTTCAGTCTTCGATAGTAGAAGCTCCAGCAGATGTCACTTTACATGAATTAATGGAGATCATTAATAGGAATTTACGTTTAATATATGAGGAATATGGTATATTGCAAGATATTAAGGAAAATGCCTGGAAGGCGCCGACTGCCTGTTTGCTTTGCTATAGCCATTTTCACCGGGAGATTTGGCAAATCGGGGATTCCCAATGTATGATTGATGGGTATTTATACACAAACGAAAAACAAATTGATGAAATTACGGCGAATGCAAGGGCTTTATTTTTAGAGGCAGAGTTGAAAAAGGGTAAAACGATATCGGAACTGCTTTTACATGATACAGGATGGGAATATATTAAACCATTAATTCAGCAACAATATTATTTACAAAATGATCAGGAGAATCAGTTTGGGTTTGAGGTAATCAATGGCTTTGATGTAGATTTCTCAAAAGTAAAAGTTATAAAAGTATCCGATCAAATGAAGGAGATCATTTTCGCATCCGATGGATATCCAGTAGTAAAAGACACATTGGAACAGACGGAGGCAGAACTCGATCATCTGCTTCAGGTGGACCCCTTTGTTTTCGACAATTTAAATCGACCAAAGGATTGCAAAAAGGTAATGTTTCGTTTGATGATCGTACATATATTAAATTTCATATTGGTTAGGGGCTGCCACTCCTGATAAAAGAAGTCATGGAAGTATTTCAACTTTTACAACTAGAAGACATTTTAGGTAAAGAAGTAATTTTAGAAGGAAGCGTCTGAATGGTAATTATTTAAAGGGATGATGTTTTCCTTTTCTAGAAAAAGGGAATGGCATACACTTTCCTTTACATTTTCGCAAACTTTAGATATGATGCCGACTGAGAAAACTGCATAAATTTGTTGCACTAGGGGTGCCGTAAAGGCTGAGATGGAATGAGGAGGAGCATTCTGATCCCTTATTACCCGATCTGGATAATACTAGCGTGGGGAAGTGCAGCCGTTTTACGGATGACTTTACCGTACACAGCTGCATCTTCCATTAGATGCAGTTTTTTTATTGTTAACAATGTATTTGCGGGAATCCGCACATCATGAGGAGGAGTTTTTATGTCAGAGTTTGTATGTGGAACGAGCAGAATTGTCGGATTTAGGTTTTCGCTTTATCCGATGAGTGATCAATTTGTCGATATTATTAAATCAACTTTACAGGAAGTGGATACGAGTAAAGTTTGGATGCAGACAGATGATATTAGCACGTGTATTCGCGGGAAAGTGGAACATGTCTTTGATGTAGCGAAGGCAGTTTATTTACTAGCGGCGAAAACGGGTGAGCATGTTGTTTTAAACGGAACGTTTTCTATCGGTTGTCCTGGTGATACGGAAGGCGATTCATACATGTCTGCGGACGATATACGAAATAATGCTTCAAAGGTTGCCAATATTCACATTGAAGCGCCGACGCAATTTGCTTTGTATCCAATGAACGATACGAGATATATGGAAATCATCGCGGATGTGTGCAAAATCGCTCAGGAAAAAGGCACCTTCACTGGTGGAGTACACTATGGAAGCCGCTTAGACGGGGATGCACATGATGTATTTTCAACATTGGAGGAAGCATTTGTTTGTACACAAGGACAAGTGAGTCATACAACGATGACGGTGAATATATCAGCGAATAGTCCATCGAGAAAATAGGAGCAATTACATATGTTTAAATGGAATTTACGGGAAATTGTCGTCATGTCTGCTCTTGCTGTCGTTTTCGCTATTGTTTATTTACTATTTTTCCAGGTTGGCAGTGTTATGGTTGGAATCATCGGTCGGTATAATAGTTTGTTATTCTCATAACATCTTTTTCGAGTGCAACAGGTTTAGAATGATTATAATGTTGTTCTTCCTTTTCTTTCATATAATTAGTTGCTATTGTTAACGGCTTTGATACTATTCTAACAGCTCCGTTGCCAACTGCTACCAACACCCTCATACCGAACGATTGGATAGTTTCAGCACCCTAATTATGATACGCTAAATCTAAAAGGTTAAACTTACTAAGGGAAAGGAGATTGCAATTGTGAAAATTAGTATTTTAGGTGGAGGTAGTGAGGTTGGAGCCTCTTGTTTACATATTGAAATGGCGAACACTACTTTATTAATTGATGCGGGAATGCGAATGCATGGGGATGATCCGTTGCCTGCGCTCGGTATGCTAGATCATTTGAAAACACCAGACGTAATTCTCGTTACCCATGCACACGCAGACCATATTGGGGCTCTTCCTATTGTCCACTCCTTGTATCCAGAGACACCGATTTATACGACGCCGCCAACGGTTGATCTGATGAAAATTATGATGAAAGATTCTTATAAAATATTAGAACAGCGTAGCCAGCAAACCGAATCGCTACTTCCTTATACCGAAGAACAAGTTCAAAATCTTTTAAATCATTTATTGGTTTTTCCAGCAAGTGGTGAGTTAAAGGTTGGCAACTTAACGATCACTACGTTTCAGGCTGGACATATATTAGGGGCAGTTATGTTTTTAATTGAGGGAGAAGGAGAAACACTTTTAGTAACGGGTGATTTAAGTTTCAGGGCGGGGCGAACCATTCATGGAGCCAAAGTTCCGCAAAACGTTGAAGCGGATGTCGTGATTATGGAATCGACCTATGGAAACAGGGCTCATACGGATCGAAATACTGAGGAAAAAGACTGGCTGAAAACGTTGCTGAGGTTGTTGCAAATGGAGGCTTTGCGTTAATCCCTGCATTTGCACTTGGTCGTGCACAAGAAGTATTACTCGTGCTCCAAGATTATATGGATAAAGGCTTGATCCCGGAATTCCCTATCTATGTTGATGGACTCGTCACTCCGATTAGTAAAATTTATAAAAATTATCCACAGTATTTAAAGGGAACCTTGCCCATCATATTCGAAATAATGGAGATGTTTTTGCGCGAAGGTAGATGCAAAGCTGTACACCCAAAAGAACGCGAACAAATTTTACAAGGGAAGCCTGGATGTATCGTTGCTTCGTCGGGTATGTTAACGGGTGGAGCGAGTACGTGGTATGCGGAACGGCTTATTACAAATCCACAAAATGCCATCTTTATTACAGGTTATCAAGATGAAGAAAGTCCTGGTAAGAAATTACTCAATATTTTAAATGGAACGGAAAATCAGATTGAGCTAAACGGTAGAGTATACCCTGTTCAATGTCGAATTGGCAAATATGGTCTATCTGCTCATGCGGACGCAAGTGAAATGGACCGTTTTATCCAAACTTTAAAACCAACACATACGTTGCTCGTACATGGAGATGATGAGGCTCGTTCTCAACTAGCTCAAAAATTAAACCCTCGATACAAGCCATTGCTAGTGGAAAATGGGGAGACGTATCAATTTGACCGGCGAAAATCGGGAAGGGGATTGTTGGAAAACGCTATGGCGTAAATCCCGAACAAAAAGCGTTGTCCGAAAAAATAGGTTGTTTGCTTTTATATGAAAGTGATCAGCAAACGTATAAAATTGCACTTTGCACGGGTGTCCACCCAAAATCGGCTATTCTTTTCTGCCAGACACTAAAAGGAAAACATTAAGATTGCAGGCAAATCAAGTGGTTGAAACGATTGAAAAATGGAATCAATCTGTGGAAGGTTTAAAGGAACAAAGTGATCAAATTCTTACTTTTGCAGGCCGTATATTAACAACATTCCTTGGGATGCGTTACAATCGCAAACGATGGTGCTCACTGATGTCTTTTCGACTCTTGGGCTTCAATCATTTGCACAAAAATTAGCTGTTACACTTGTTCTACAAGCATTGCCAGAAGAAAATAAGCGACGTTTAGCAGATGGAAATCAGCAATATCTTTTAACGAGGAAGTCATAACGAAGTTGACCAAGTTACAACTGCCTATACAAGGATTAAAGATGAACCCCGCACAGGCAATGGACATCGTTCGTGCTGAGTTCGAAGGGCACCCGCGCTTTATTCGCTGCGGAACCGATGGAATAGGTACAAGTGATGAGCGAATGACCATTTATTTTGACTTCCCTGATGTTGTAACATCGACCGAGAAGTCCGAACTCGCTGAGAAAATTCATTATTTAACGGGATGGGATATATCTTTTCCGATTCTGTTCGTCAAGATTTGCTGCAATCTGAACTGATAAAATTATTAGAGCAGAATGTGGAATCGGTATCGATTCATCTTCAAGAAAGGAAAATCATTGCACCTTTACAAACAACGGACAACATACGTGAACTGCAGGATCAATTTAAAAAATAACGGGGTTCGCTCTTCAAGTGAAAAAGAAAATAAAGTAACAGAAAAACAAGAAGTGTTCAAAGTGCAAAACTCCGGTGCGAAAATGGAAAACAACCAAGCAATTGAAGAAGCGAAAAAATGGGCAAATGATCGGAACATAACGATCTATAAAACAGGTATTAAGCAAATAAATGGAGAAAGTACAATGGAAGTTCATTTTATTACCCCACAAATCGCATTGAGGCATGAAATGGACTTAGCGGAATTGTCTTATCGGATCGGTATGCCCGTTACTTATGCTAAGCAGCCAAAGCAAAATGAAATCATTCAACGAACAGTAGCAACCATTCCTGAGACATGGGCATTGAGAAAAATCCATCTCTTCATATTGATAAAGGTCTAGTAGCGATTAAATTAGGCGAAGAAGTGAACCAAGAGGAATTTGAGCGCGTGAATGAACGGCTTAATCAAGAGACAGGCTACTCTCTAACCATTACAGTATGAACAAGGATGTCTACTTCTGTGAAGAGCAATCCTATCATTTACGTCAATAATTTTCACCGTTCAACCCATACTATATTTGAGGTGAAAAAATGTATAAATTACTGTCTCATAATGATCTGGATGGAGTCGGCTGTGGCATTTTAGCAAAGCTCGCATTCGGTAAAGAAGTGAAAGTGCGTTATCAATCCGTATATTCCATTGATCGTGAAGTGGAGTGGTTTTTGAACATGAAGGCAACGATCACTTCTTATTTATTACCGATTTAAGTGTCAATAAGGAAAATGAAGAAAGACTGGAGCAATTTTATCAATCAGGCGGTAAAGTCCAGTTGCTTGATCATCACAAAACCGGATTACATTTTAATGATTATGAGTGGGGGCATGTCGTCGTTGAAGACAATAACGGACAATTAACTTCAGCGACATCGTTGTTTTATGAATATCTCGTTCATCATCGTTTATTAGAGTCATCCGATGTAATCGCTGAATTTGTAGAGCTCGTTAGACAATATGATACGTGGGAATGGGAGAAAAATGAAAATGACCAAGCCCATCGTCTTAACGCCCTATTTTTCTTAATGTCCATGGAGGAATTTGAGGAGAGTATGATTCGTCGACTCAAGAGAGTGATCGTTTTAACTTCGATGAATTCGAACAGAAGATTCTAGATATGGAAGAAACGAAAATCGAGCGGTATATTCAAAGGAAAAAGCGACAGATTGTTCAAGCTGAAGTTGAAGGGCTTTTGCAGGAGTCGTTCACGCAGAATCGTATCATTCAGAGTTAGGAAATGAATTAGGAAAGGAATATCCGCATCTCGATTATATAACGATCTTAAATATGGGTGGAAAGCGTGTTAGCTTTCGAACGATTCATGATCATATCGATGTATCGGAAGTGGCTGGCCAATTTGGTGGGGTGGGCATGCGAAAGCATCCGGCTGCACATTAACAGAAAAAGCATACAAACAATTCGTTCTCGATACATTTCATTTAGAGCCATTGCGAGAGGATGCGAAACGAAACCGCTATAATGTGAAACGTTCACCGTTCGGATCTCTTTATAAAAATCGAAAAGAGGACGTCTTTCTTCTATATTGTATTAACGAAGGCGATTGGGCGATCGATCACGATCAAACAAAATTGGATCAAGTTTTTCAAGCTACGAAGAAGCTGAAACATTCTTGAAACGAAATTATGCTGCGTGGTTTGTGAGAGATGAGATTTTTGTTCAGTATTTAATGGATGAATATAAGAAAAATGGATAGGTTGCTCCGGCAGCCTTTTTTGAAAATCGATGCAGAATCCTATTATATTAGGTTCTCTAATTGCGTTTGAACATTTTTTTAAAAAAGTGTTGACTTCTTTTAATAGAGTAGTAATATTTATAACTGTCGCTGCTACTTAAAAGATTAGCGGCAACGAAAAAGTTTAAAAAGTTTTTAAAAAAGTGGTTGACGCCACAGTGATAAGATGTTAATATAAATCTTGTCGCAAAAACAACTTAGTTCTTTGAAAACTAAACAAAACAGAAACGTCAATAATTATTATAACGATGGTTTTAAACCATTGCCAGCTTATGAGCTAACAAACTTGATGAGGAGCAAAGGCTAAGTTCGCCACGTCCTGTGGCAACGCCTTTGTTAGTACATCCTGTACTTCATGAGAGTTTGATCCTGGCTCAGGACGAACGCTGGCGGCGTGCCTAATACATGCAAGTCGAGCGAATGGATGGGAGCTTGCTCCCAGACCGTTAGCGGCGGACGGGTGAGTAACACGTGGGCAACCTGCCTGTAAGACTGGGATAACTTCGGGAAACCGGAGCTAATACCGGATAATTTCTTTCCTCGCATGGGGAAAGGTTGAAAGGCGGCTTCGGCTGTCACTTACAGATGGGCCCGCGGCGCATTAGCTAGTTGGTGAGGTAACGGCTCACCAAGGCGACGATGCGTAGCCGACCTGAGAGGGTGATCGGCCACACTGGGACTGAGACACGGCCCAGACTCCTACGGGAGGCAGCAGTAGGGAATCTTCCGCAATGGACGAAAGTCTGACGGAGCAACGCCGCGTGAGTGATGAAGGTCTTCGGATCGTAAAACTCTGTTATCAGGGAAGAACAAGTATCGGAGTAACTGCCGGTACCTTGACGGTACCTGACCAGAAAGCCACGGCTAACTACGTGCCAGCAGCCGCGGTAATACGTAGGTGGCAAGCGTTGTCCGGAATTATTGGGCGTAAAGCGCGCGCAGGCGGTCTCTTAAGTCTGATGTGAAAGCCCACGGCTCAACCGTGGAGGGTCATTGGAAACTGGGAGACTTGAGTGCAGAAGAGAAGAGCGGAATTCCACGTGTAGCGGTGAAATGCGTAGAGATGTGGAGGAACACCAGTGGCGAAGGCGGCTCTTTGGTCTGTAACTGACGCTGAGGCGCGAAAGCGTGGGAGCGAACAGGATTAGATACCCTGGTAGTCCACGCCGTAAACGATGAGTGCTAAGTGTTAGAGGGTTTCCGCCCTTTAGTGCTGCAGCAAACGCATTAAGCACTCCGCCTGGGGAGTACGGCCGCAAGGCTGAAACTCAAAGGAATTGACGGGGACCCGCACAAGCGGTGGAGCATGTGGTTTAATTCGAAGCAACGCGAAGAACCTTACCAGGTCTTGACATCCTCTGACAACCTTAGAGATAAGGCGTTCCCCTTCGGGGACAGAGTGACAGGTGGTGCATGGTTGTCGTCAGCTCGTGTCGTGAGATGTTGGGTTAAGTCCCGCAACGAGCGCAACCCTTGATCTTAGTTGCCAGCATTAAGTTGGGCACTCTAAGGTGACTGCCGGTGACAAACCGGAGGAAGGTGGGGATGACGTCAAATCATCATGCCCCTTATGACCTGGGCTACACACGTGCTACAATGGATGGTACAAAGGGCTGCAAGACCGCGAGGTTTAGCCAATCCCATAAAACCATTCTCAGTTCGGATTGCAGGCTGCAACTCGCCTGCATGAAGCCGGAATCGCTAGTAATCGTGGATCAGCATGCCACGGTGAATACGTTCCCGGGTCTTGTACACACCGCCCGTCACACCACGAGAGTTTGTAACACCCGAAGTCGGTGGGGTAACCCTTTGGGAGCCAGCCGCCGAAGGTGGGACAGATGATTGGGGTGAAGTCGTAACAAGGTAGCCGTATCGGAAGGTGCGGCTGGATCACCTCCTTTCTAAGGAATATTGTTGGTAGATAGACCAACATAAAGACGTTTCTGTTTTTGTTTAGTTTTGAGAGAATTAACTCTCAAAACTTGCTCCTGTGGCATAGCATATTCGAGGAAACTTATGTTTACCTCGTCGCATAGCTGCATGAAGCAAATGCGCTGATGATTCACGTGGTGTGATTGAAGTCAGTAGCTTTGTTCTTTGAAAACTAGATAACAATTGACAAGACATCATTAAAACAAGTAAGTTCTTTTTTGTAATAATTGGATGAAAAGAAGCAAGAAGATCAAGGAAGCAAGTGAGTGAACGCCTGAGCGTATAACATACGTGAGGATGGGAGCGAACGCAGCTGACGCAGAGATTCGCCGCTTATTTTCGACCAAACGATTAAGTTAGAAGGGCGCACGGCGGATGCCTTGGCACTAGGAGCCGATGAAGGACGGGACTAACACCGATATGCTTTGGGAGCTGTAAGCAAGCGTTGATCCAGAGATTTCCGAATGGGGGAACCCACTGCTCGTAATGGAGTAGTATCCATTTCTGAATACATAGGAAATGGAAGGCAGACCCGGGAACTGAAACATCTAAGTACCCGGAGGAAGAGAAAGAAACATCGATTCCTAAGTAGCGGCGAGCGAAACGGGAAGAGCCCAAACCAAGAGGCTTGCCTCTTGGGGTTGTAGGACACTCTACACGGAGTTACAAAGGAACGAAGTAGATGAAGCGGTCTGGAAAGACCCGCCAGAGAAGGTAACAGCCCTGTATTCGAAACTTCGTTCCCTCCAGAGTGGATCCTGAGTACGGCGGGACACGTGAAATCCCGTCGGAAGCAGGGAGGACCATCTCCCAAGGCTAAATACTCCCTAGTGACCGATAGTGAACCAGTACCGTGAGGGAAAGGTGAAAAGCACCCCGGAAGGGGAGTGAAATAGATCCTGAAACCGTGTGCCTACAAGTAGTCAGAGCACATTCATGTGTGATGGCGTGCCTTTGTAGAATGAACCGGCGAGTTGCGATTTCATGCAAGGTTAAGTTGAAGAGACGGAGCCGCAGCGAAAGCGAGTCTGAATAGGGCGAATGAGTATGAGGTCGCAGACCCGAAACCAGGTGATCTACCCATGTCCAGGGTGAAGGTAAGGTAACACTTACTGGAGGCCCGAACCCACGTACGTTGAAAAGTGCGGGGATGAGGTGTGGGTAGCGGTGAAATTCCAATCGAACCTGGAGATAGCTGGTTCTCTCCGAAATAGCTTTAGGGCTAGCCTCAAGGTAAGAGTATTGGAGGTAGAGCACTGTTTGGACTAGGGGCCCTCATCGGGTTACCGAATTCAGACAAACTCGAATGCCAAATACTTGTCCTTGGGAGTCAGACTGCGAGTGATAAGATCCGTAGTCGAGAGGAAACAACCCAGACCGCCAGCTAAGGTCCCAAAGTATACGTTAAGTGGAAAAGGATGTGGAGTTGCTTAGACAACCAGGATGTTGGCTTAGAAGCAGCCACCATTTAAAGAGTGCGTAATAGCTCACTGGTCGAGTGACTCTGCGCCGAAAATGTACCGGGGCTAAACGTATCACCGAAGCTGCGGATTGACACCTTTGGTGTCAATGGTAGGAGAGCGTTCTAAGGGCTGTGAAGCCAGATCGTAAGGACTGGTGGAGCGCTTAGAAGTGAGAATGCCGGTATGAGTAGCGAAAGAAGGGTGAGAATCCCTTCCACCGAATGCCTAAGGTTTCCTGAGGAAGGCTCGTCCGCTCAGGGTTAGTCGGGGCCTAAGCCGAGGCCGAAAGGCGTAGGCGATGGACAACAGGTTGATATTCCTGTACCACCTAATTTCCGTTTGAGTAATGGGGGACGCAGGAGGATAGGGTAAGCGCGCTGTTGGATATGCGCGTCCAAGCAGGTAGGCTGGGAGTGAGGCAAATCCTTACTCCTAAGGCTGAACTGTGATGGCGAGGAAATATAGTACCGAAGTTCCTGATTCCACACTGCCAAGAAAAGCCTCTAGCGAGGAAATGGGTGCCCGTACCGCAAACCGACACAGGTAGGCGAGGAGAGAATCCTAAGGTGATCGAGAGAACTCTCGTTAAGGAACTCGGCAAAATGACCCCGTAACTTCGGGAGAAGGGTGCTCCCGCGAGTGAAAGCTTGCGGAAGCCGCAGTGAATAGGCCCAGGCGACTGTTTAGCAAAAACACAGGTCTCTGCGAAGCCGTAAGGCGAAGTATAGGGGCTGACGCCTGCCCGGTGCTGGAAGGTTAAGAGGAGCGCTTAGACTTCGGTCGAAGGTGCGAATTGAAGCCCCAGTAAACGGCGGCCGTAACTATAACGGTCCTAAGGTAGCGAAATTCCTTGTCGGGTAAGTTCCGACCCGCACGAAAGGCGCAACGATCTGGGCACTGTCTCAACGAGAGACTCGGTGAAATTATAGTACCTGTGAAGATGCAGGTTACCCGCGACAGGACGGAAAGACCCCGTGGAGCTTTACTGCAGCCTGATATTGAATGTTGGTGCAGCTTGTACAGGATAGGTAGGAGCCTTTGAAACCGGAGCGCCAGCTTCGGTGGAGGCATCGGTGGGATACTACCCTTGCTGTATTGACATTCTAACCCGCAGCCGTGATCCGGCTGGGAGACAGTGTCTGGCAGGCAGTTTGACTGGGGCGGTCGCCTCCTAAAATGTAACGGAGGCGCCCAAAGGTTCCCTCAGAATGGTTGGAAATCATTCGCAGAGTGTAAAGGCACAAGGGAGCTTGACTGCGAGACCTACAAGTCGAGCAGGGACGAAAGTCGGGCTTAGTGATCCGGTGGTTCCGCATGGAAGGGCCATCGCTCAACGGATAAAAGCTACCCCGGGGATAACAGGCTTATCTCCCCAAGAGTTCACATCGACGGGGAGGTTTGGCACCTCGATGTCGGCTCATCGCATCCTGGGGCTGTAGTCGGTCCCAAGGGTTGGGCTGTTCGCCCATTAAAGCGGTACGCGAGCTGGGTTCAGAACGTCGTGAGACAGTTCGGTCCCTATCCGTCGTGGGCGCAGGAAATTTGAGAGGAGCTGTCCTTAGTACGAGAGGACCGGGATGGACGCACCGCTGGTGTACCAGTTGTTCCGCCAGGAGCATCGCTGGGTAGCTATGTGCGGAAGGGATAAGTGCTGAAAGCATCTAAGCATGAAGCCCCCTCAAGATGAGATTTCCCATAGCGCAAGCTAGTAAGATCCCTGAAAGATGATCAGGTTGATAGGTCCGGTGTGGAAGTGTGGTGACACATGGAGCTGACGGATACTAATCGATCGAGGACTTAATCTATCTTATAATGATGGTTGTCATGTTATCTAGTTTTGAGAGAATAAAAAATTCTCAAGCAGGAAAGGATCTTCTGTTAAGATCGTTCACGTCCTGTGAGCAACACAGAAGCCAGTACATCCTGTACAAGTCTGGTGGCGATAGCGAAGAGGTCACACCCGTTCCCATCTCGAACACGGAAGTTAAGCTCTTCAGCGCCGATGGTAGTTGGGGGATTCCCCTGCAAGAGTAGGACGTTGCCAGACAATACCCCAATTGGGGATATTGTTTTGTGAAAAATCAATTTTAAAAATGGCCCCTTGGTCAAGCGGTTAAGACACCGCCCTTTCACGGCGGTAACACGGGTTCGAATCCCGTAGGGGTCACCATTTTTTTATGAAGGCATGTTGAATGAACGACATTCTGTCATAACATATCCTATGCATCGGAGGATTAGCTCAGCTGGGAGAGCATCTGCCTTACAAGCAGAGGGTCGGCGGTTCGATCCCGTCATCCTCCACCATATAAATATGCCGGCCTAGCTCAATTGGTAGAGCAACTGACTTGTAATCAGTAGGTTGGGGGTTCAAGTCCTCTGGCCGGCACCATTTTCTTGAGTGGGTTGAAGTTCTTCTTATAAACGGGAAGTAGCTCAGCTTGGTAGAGCACTTGGTTTGGGACCAAGGGGTCGCAGGTTCGAATCCTGTCTTCCCGACCATGATGGGGCCTTAGCTCAGCTGGGAGAGCGCCTGCCTTGCACGCAGGAGGTCAGCGGTTCGATCCCGCTAGGCTCCACCATTAAGGAAATAAATTTTATATTGGCGGCGTAGCTCAGCTGGCTAGAGCGTACGGTTCATACCCGTAAGGTCGTGGGTTCGATCCCTCCGCCGCTACCATATGTATCATTATATTTGGAGGTATACCCAAGTCTGGCTGAAGGGATCGGTCTTGAAAACCGACAGGCGGGTCAAACCGCGCGGGGTTCGAATCCCTCTACCTCCTCCATATTTAATTTAATGTTGCTACTTGAATAAGCTTCCTGAGATCGGGACAGTTAATTTGCAATGGTCATGCAGCATATAATTTAATTATTATTATCGCGGGGTGGAGCAGTCTGGCAGCTCGTCGGGCTCATAACCCGAAGGTCGCAGGTTCAAATCCTGCCCCGCAACCAAAGGTCCCGTGGTGTAGCGGTTAACATGCCTGCCTGTCACGCAGGAGATCGCGGGTTCGATTCCCGTCGGGACCGCCATTTTATTATTTTTACATATTAATTGGACCAGTAGCTCATTCGGTAGAGCAGCGAAGCAAAGCTTCCTTGAATTAGCGGCGAGCCGTACCCATCGAGTAGCTTCTTGATTCATCTTCCTGAGATGGGGACGAAGGACAATTGGTATTATAATAAACGTCTTCTAACTAAATTTTGGCTCAGTAGCTCAGTCGGTAGAGCAAAGGACTGAAAATCCTTGTGTCGGCGGTTCGATTCCGTCCTGAGCCACCATTTTTAATAAAAGAATACAATGGCGACTGTGGCGAAGTGGTTAACGCATCGGATTGTGGCTCCGACACTCGTGGGTTCGATTCCCATCAGTCGCCCCATTTTTTATGCGGGTGTAGTTTAGTGGTAAAACCTCAGCCTTCCAAGCTGATGATGAGGGTTCGATTCCCTTCACCCGCTCCATATTTTATATATGGGCCTGTAGCTCAGCTGGTTAGAGCACACGCCTGATAAGCGTGAGGTCGGTGGTTCGAGTCCACTCAGGCCCACCATTCCGCAGTAGCTCAGTGGTAGAGCTATCGGCTGTTAACCGATCGGTCGTAGGTTCGAATCCTACCTGCGGAGTAATTTTTATTCATATGCGCCTTTAGCTCAGCTGGATAGAGCAACAGCCTTCTAAGCTGTGGGTCAGAGGTTCGAATCCTCTAAGGCGCGTCCTTTCATAAAAGAGCTGATCAGAAAGTTAGTGATTCACTAGCATTCTGGTCAGCTCTTTAGTTTGTTCGATTCGTCAGAGGAGCGTATTGGATTGATTTTAAAAAGGGGCATGTCATTCTTTTTATGAACGTTACTTCGTTTTTCTACAATATTAAAATGTTGGCGGATGAATGCTTTTTCTTCCTCGACAGACAATATGCCATATGCTTTCCCGATCGTTCCACCCTGTAATTCCCATATGGCATTGTGATCTTTATCTACTGATGAGAAATCATGTTTTTCCCAACGTCTGAGAATGTCCAAGTAAAGATTGGAATGTTTGTACTCTTTTTCATTTTTCTCAACTACTTCAATTAACCTTTTGACTCGATCTTGAGTTAAAGGGAGGAATCCCCATTTTTCATCTGCTTTGACCTTTTGGTGGGACATTGCATGGATTGCTTCTTGTACTGCATATTCAGTCATGAGGTCAGGCATTTCTTCTTCCAACGCTACATCTCTTTGTTCATCCATTTCAATGATTATTTCCTCGATATTTGTGCCATCTTCATTTTGGGTAACAGTTACTATTTCTTCGACGGTGACACTGCTTTGATTCAGCACGATGTAAACAGTGGATGCGGTCAAACTTAGAACGATCATTCCCAATACAATTAGAAAGATTTTTTGCTTTTCAAGAATATTCACTCCTAGATTAATAGTAATACACTATATATTGCAAGGCAATCGAAATTTTTGGGAATGATTGAATGGGCAGGTCTTATACATTTGGCTACATTTTCGAAAAATATCATGCAGAAGCTAAAGAATAGCAGAAAAAGTGCAAGACATTGAAGGAGTAGTGTACTTTTTCCGTTATTGCGCGCTTCTCTTAACTTTCATACAATAGAATGAAGAAGAAGGTGGAAAGCTTCCATTGCTAAAGAGTTAATGGATCATAAGGTGGTGATTTCATGAAAGGCTGGCTCCTTCGTTTGCTAATATTTGCTGTACTTTGGATTTGTTTTTTATTGGAGCATCATACAAATGATCTGATTTTTCTTTACTATTACTCGGATGTGCGGTTTCCTTTGCATTGTATTTTTTCTTCCTGTCATGGAAAATCCAATTTCGTTATATGTTTTTATACATAATCTTCATGTGAGCCTTTCGTTTTTGAAAGTTGATTTTGCATGGATCTGGCTATTTGTATTGTATATTGCGATGGAGGCCGTCTTTCAATTACGAGCGCGAGCCTATCGGTTTTTCGTAGCATATAGTTCTATTTTAATTGTTTTCCTTTGTATTCTAAAACAGGAATGGCAGTTAGAGTTTCTATTTATTACAGGTTTTTCTTGTTTTTGGGGCTTCGGCTTCATCAATATGTAGGAGAACGTGAGGAACAAAGGGAAATGTATGGGCAGTTGCTTGCGGAATATCGAAATGTAAAGAGATTGAATCTTGAAAATGAGCGAGTGGCTCGCTTAGAAGAACGGACACGTATTGCCCGAGATATGCATGATTCTGTTGGTCATAAGCTAACAGCACTTCTAATGCAAGTGGAAATGCTATCGATCCAACATCGATCGATTGATTACGCTGACCTGAAGCAATTAGCTTTGCAAAGCTTAGAGGAAACGAGGTTGGCTGTGAGAACGTTAAAACATGATGAAGTGGCAGGCATTGCCTCAGTATTACAATTCATCCGCAAGCTTGAGGCAGAGAATCATTTACTAGTCCGTTTTACAACGAAGCAAGGAGTGCTGATGACTCAATTATCGAACGTGCAAAGTGTTGTATTATATCGGTCGATCCAGGAAGGGTTAACGAATGTGATGAAGCATAGCACATCGAAAAAGTGGAAGTAACAATCGGACGCTCAGCAATTGGGGATATTGAATGGGTAATTGCCAATCCGATTGTTCAGCCGAATCCATTTGAGTTTGGCTTCGGGCTAACATCGATGCGGGAAAGGGTAGAGGAACAAGGTGGTAGGCTGCGAGTTTATCAGACAGATCAGGAATTTATTATTGAAGGGTCAATGCCAGTTAAGGAGAAAGCGTCATGAAAGTGAAAATTTTACTTGTGGAAGATCAATTGATTGTGAGAAAAGGATTGCGAATGATTATCGAGCAAGAGGAGCAATTCATCGTCGTTGCCGAGGCAGGGACAGGTAAAGAAGCATTGGAAATAATGGAAAAATATGAAGTCGATGTCATATTAATGGATATTCGCATGCCAAAAATGAACGGTGTTGAGGCAACAAAAAGGATCAAACAACGCTGGCCACATGTGAAAATACTCGTTTTGACGACTTTCAACGATGATGAAGCGGCGATGGAAACATTAAAGGACGGAGCAAGTGGCTTTTTATTAAAGACAGCAGAACCGGAAAAGCTCATTCAGGCCGTACATAGCTGTTTGAAAGGTGGTCTTGTTTTAAATGAAGAAGTAGCAGCGAGAATGGTTCCGCGTCTTTTAGATCATAGAAAGGTCGAGCCGGTTCAGGTTCCATTTTTAACGACGCGGGAACTTGAGATTGCTAGACTTGTCGGAGAAGGAAAAACAAATAAAGAAATCGCAAGTCAGCTTTATCTATCTGTTGGTACAGTGAAAAATCATATCACTCAAATTTTGCAGCAATTAGATTTGCGCGACCGAACCCAGCTTGCCATTTATGCTGTGAAAAATAACCTCGTGTAAAACTGTCTCCGTCGATGGGGGCAGTTTTTTCAATAGAGGATAGTTAAGTTGGTTGAATTGTTGAGGAAAAGGGAATTGTGAAGGGTTTCATTGCCCGTTTGCGTCAATTTTTCAAGAAGACGGTAAATGAATGGCTGTTCATCGCCTTGCCCGTTAATTCCCTAACGCTAAAAAGTGACGAAGGTCACCTTCATTTCATGACGAGCGGCAGTAGGAAAGTGATTGGTATCATTGTAAAATGAATGGGAAGGGGAGGATGAAATGCTTGAAGTGGTCGAATTAACGAAGCATTTTAAACAGTATAAGGCGGTTCAAGGGATAAACCTTTACTTAGAGCGGGGAAATAGTCGGGCTGCTTGGTCCGAATGGTGCTGGTAAATCGACAGCGATTGCAATGATGTCATCACTTATTTCACCGACGGCTGGTGAGGTTCGCTTTCAGCAAGTCGATGTGCTGAAAAATCCACAAATGTTACGGAAGAAGTTAGGTGTCGTTCCCCAGGAGCTTGCTTTATATGAGGATCTTACTGCGACTGAGAATTTGGAGTTTTTCGGGCGCATTCAAAAAATGAAAAATCCAGAATTGAAGAGGAAAATAGAGGAAGTGCTCGCACTTATTGGTCTTGATGATCAAGGAAAAAGCTTGTGAAGCATTTTTCGGGTGGAATGAAGCGGCGTTTGAATATTGGTGCGGCACTTTTGCATGAACCAGAAATATTAATTATGGATGAGCCAACGGTAGGCATTGATCCGCAATCGCGCAATTATATTTTAGATTCGGTCAAAAGATTAAATAAGGAATTAAATATGACCATTTTGTATACGAGTCACTATATGGAAGAGGTAGAGTTTCTTTGTGATCGAATTTATATTATGGATCGGGGAACGATTATTGCGGCTGGAACAAAAGATGAGATTAAACATATTTTAGCTGCTGAACAAACGATCCAAGTGCGGATTGAGCGGCATAATCAGAAATTTATTGAAGCATTAAAAGCGGATCCAGTTATATCTAGCGTTGATGAGCGCGATCAACTCGTCACTATTGTTGCTTCCAAAGGTGTGTCATTATTTGAAAGGATCATTACGCTTGCTGAGGGAACGAAGACGGGCATACTCGGTATCGACATTCAAACACCGACACTAGAGGATGTATTTCTTCATTTAACAGGAAGGGCGTTGAGGAATTAATGATATTTCCTTTTATGAAAAAGAACTGTTGTTGCTCGTACGAAATCCGCAAGAATTGCTTGTCTTAATCGCGATGCCGTTTATATTGATCACCATTCTCGGATTTTCCTTAAGTAGTGTGCTAGAAGGAGACGGACAGATGATCAAGGGAAAAGCCGCAATTGTCATGCATTCGAGCAATGAAGGAGAGTTAGCTCAGTTTAAAAACGAACTTGCCAAACTTCCAATCCCGGAAGTAATAAAAGAACAGTTATTAGAACAAGCGGAACATATATTACCGATTCCGATGCTAGTAGAGAACATCTTTGGCAGTGATGAACTGCGCTCGGTTATTCCATTAGAAAATCTTTCAATCGATCAGCTTCAAAAGGCAAAGAGTGAAGGTGAATATTCGGCAATCATTGAAGTGCCGGAACAGTTTACAAGCAAATTACTTTATTCCATTTTTATTGAAAAAACATCTGTGCCAGCATTGACGATCTATTCAAATGAAGGGAAAGAATTATCCGCTTCAATCGTTGAGGATGTTGTGAAAGTTTTCCAAGAACAGTATACAAGAAGTGCGATGCTCGGAAAAGAACTGCTATATGAAGGCTTTTCCTCTACGCCAGATGTGAAAGGCTCTGTCGAAACAGTTGCTAACCGCGAACCAATCCGTGCTTTCAGCTATTATGCAGTAGGAATGGGTGTCATGTTCGTGTTATTTATTGCCTCAACGATTAGTTCAAGGGGTTTATGGAAAAAAGGAAAACGTGTTTAACCGCATTTTACTTGCGAATGTACCGAGCTGGTTATATATGGTGAGTGTCTTTTTCTCTGCTACATTCATTGCCTTTTTACAGTTAGTGATTTTATTTAGTGGAGCCGCCATATTTTACGGGGTGCATTGGCCGAACTTCGCCGCCTTTTATGCGTTACGATTTCTCTTTGTTTGGCGGTAGGAGGAATTACGGTGCTGCTTATGGCGCTTAATCATCTTCTCAATACGGAGGCTGCGTCCAATTTATTTATGACTTCTTTCGTTGCGGTACTCTCCTTCGTTGGTGGAAGCTTCGTACCTGTTGGCGGTATGTCAGATGTGATGGAGCATGTTGGACGATATACGCCAAATGGTGCAGCGATGGCGGCTTATTTTGATATATTTCAAGGTGCTGGGGTGATAGGGGTGCTTGACCATGTTCTATTGCTGCTCCTTATAGCAGCAATATTATCGACTGTCGCATGGTTTGTTTTTCCGAGAAAGGCGGGGGCAAGATGAAAGGAATTATCGTCACTAAATTTCGTCTATTTATTCGAAAGCCATGGCTATTTATTTTAATGACGGCAGTCTGTATGATGTTTGCCTTTTTTATTGGAAAGAACGATGACGTCAAGGTGAAGATCCCAGTGTATAGCCAGCTGGCGCAGGAAGATTTTCATCAATTAAATGAATCCGAGTTATTTATTTTTGAACGTGTGAATGAAAATGAATTGCGGAATGCTGTGAAAGAGGGCAAGGTGGAAGCTGGTTTGCTAGCCTATGATGATCACTATACTGTTCTTATGACAACTCAATCTGTTCATATCCCTTTGCTTGATCAGTTTGTTGCAGCGGTTTATGTGAATAAATTACAAAAGGATCAGTTGATTGCGTCATATGATAAGGAACAAGTCGAACAGATTTGGGAGACAGCTTCAACCAATCCACTGTTCGATGTAAAAGTCGGTAACTTTCAAAATAGAGAGTTTAAGATGATTGATGCTCCACTTCAAGGGGTATTCGGTTTCTCCTTGTTTTTCGTCATTTATACAATTGCCTATAATGTCATTCATATATTGGAGGAAAAGCGGGACCGTATATGGGATCGAATGATTGTTACACCGACGAAAAAGTGGGAAATGTATGTGGGGAATCTTTTGTATAGTTTTATTATGGGCTATGCTCAAGTAGCTCTCGTTTTTGTGAGCTTTCGCTATTTTGCTGGGGTAAATTTTTATGGTGGCTTCGGTAAAACGCTCATTATTCTCATTCCGTACGTCTTAACAATTGTATCGCTTTGTATGCTGCTTGCGGCTTTATCGAAATCGACGCGGCATTTTAATGCGCTCGTTCCGCTCCTATCCGTTAGCTTTGCGATGCTTGGGGGCCTACTGGCCGATCGAAATTGTTTCATCGGAAGTTATGCTTTTATTAGGAAAATTTTCCCCGCTCCTTTATGGGATGGAATTATTAAAGGGAGCAACGATTCACGGATATAGCTACGCTGATTTACTGAGGCCGGCTAGTATTCTATTGCTAATGTCTGTCGTGATGATGGGAATCGGCATTAACGTGATGGAACGGAAAAGTGGATGAAAAAATCCTGAAGTTTTCTTCAGGATTTTTTGTTATCTAGGAAACTATAAAATACTTGTTTGTGGACAATTTCGATTGGAGCAATCTACGTCTTTGGATAAAATACATACTCAACCTCAGCTGCATGCTCCACTTACGCGCGAGGCGGGATTTCTTCACCGGCCACATTCGTTTCAACAGGGATTGGAATTGTTTCTACGCTTAAGCCAGAATGAGTGGTAACTGCATCATCCTGTTTATCGGCCTCCTTCATCGCATTATTCATGATTACAAACCATTGCCTCATTTCATAGATGTGCTGGCGATATTTCAATTCGGAGTTATATTTATGTAGAACTCCGGTCGTTCGATTGCTAAAAAGCGAATCATATGAATCGGTATCGCCGGATGTCTCGCTTGTGGAAACTCTTCCGAAATTCTCTTCATATTCCTTTCTTAGATCTACCTCCAATAAAAACTTCGCAGCTGATAAACGCCTTGTTACTGAGGCAATCGGATAGCCATTATCGGAAATTTCAACAGTTACTAGATCGGATTAATCAAATAAAAATACGTCATATGCCATTTTTTATACGTTCGAGTTGTTATTTTTCAAGTTCCTTTGTTAAGGTCAAAATACTGAATCGTTTTCCGCTCTCATCATAAGCGATCCTTGTTAATGAATCTGAGGAAATGAATGATTGCGTTTCTTTAAAATCACTACTAAAAGGAAGAAATGTCAATAAATATTTCTTTTGTTCTTTCAGTATTTGATCTTTTACTGCCAAAGAGCTAAATGAAAAGATGGATATTAATATGGATAGGAAAATGATAAAAATTCCAATTAGCAAGTATCCATTAGTATAAAAAAGATCATTAAAGCAAGACCAATTCTGGGGAGAGGCAGCCGAGACCAGCAGATTGATTTGCTGTCATAAACAACAACCTCCTTTCGCAGTAGTGGCACATAGTCATATTACGATTGAATAAGAAGATAGTTTCCAAATGTTCTTTTCCTGAAATCGTCTTTGGGCAAAGAAAATGACAGATGTCATCTCCATTTCATTACATAATCAACTAATCAATTTCTCTATTCATGTTTATAATGGCAGTAAGAGGTGATTGTGAATGGAGACGATTGTAGAAATCAAGCAATTAACGAAAAAGTTTAAGGATAAGAAAGCAGTCAGCAATGTTTCATTTTCAATTAAACGTGGGAAGTTGTAGCGATTCTAGGACCGAACGGGGCGGGAAATCGACCACAATGCTTTTGATGCTTGGGCTGTTATATCCTACGAATGGTGAGGTGAAACTATTTCATCAAGAAGCAACGATAAAGGCTGTCCGTGAAAAGATTGGTGTCATGCTCCAGGAAGTAAGTCTAATGGATGGGTTAAAGGTAAAGGAATTAATTAAGCTATGCAGGAGCTATTATAAAAATCCATTGCCAATGGATCAATTGATCGAACTGACTGGGCTGAAGCAGGAAGACTTAAATAGAAGAACGGAGAAATTATCGGGCGGACAAAAGCGAAGAGTTGGTTTTGCATTGGCATTAGCAGGTAATCCAGACCTCTTGTTTTTGATGAGCCGACGGTTGGGATGGATATTTCAGCGCGCAAAGTTTTTGGGATACGGTGAAGGGACTGGCAGATCGGGGAAAGACGATTATTTTTACTACACACTATTTGCAAGAGGCAGATGATATCGCAAGCAGGATTATTTTGTTCAATAGAGGGGCCGTTATTGCTGATGGCAAACCTAAAGATATAAAAGGGAAGTTATCAACGCAATCGGTTTCCTTTATCGCTAGATCGACGGTAATAAAGGAAGATTTACTCCAACTGCCGAGTATCGTTGAAGTATATGAGTCGGGAGGCAGAACTTTTATGATAACGGAAGACACGGATGCTGCGCTCGCGATTATTTTTCAGAAAAAGCTGGATATAGAAGACATCCGAATTGAAAGAGGCCGTTTAGAGGAAGCGTTTGAACAATTGACAGTTGAAAGAGAGGCGATGTAAATGAGAATGTTCATTGACCAATCTAAAACGGAGACCATTCGAATTCTTCGTAATCCATATTATATTTTTTGGTCGCTCTTTATGCCGATTGTTTTTATATCATTTTCACAAAGGTAGTGAATATCGATGTTCCTGATAAATCTTTGTGGAATGCCCACTTTCTCATGTCAGTAACGACCTTTAGTGTAATGGGCAGTGCAATTATGACGTTAGGGATTCGAATGGTTCAGGAAACGAGTGAGGGCTGGACAACTTTTATTAGAGTGACACCATTGTCAGGCATTGCATATTTCAGCGCGAAAATGATTGGACAGACAATGATCCATGTTTTCTCTATTCTGGTTATTTTTATAGCGGGTGTGCTCATGAATGGCGTTTCTTTATCGACTTTACAGTGGATCATGAGCGGGGTTTGGATTTTGCTTGCATCGTTGCCTTTCTTAGGAATGGGTGTATTAGTCGGGATGATGAAACGGGTGGATACAGCTGCAGGTGTGAGCAATATTGTGTATATGGTGCTCGCGATTACCGGTGGGATGTGGATGCCAATGGAGATATTGCCGAAAACAATTCAGTCAATTGGTACCTGGCTCCCGCTTTTCATTTCGCAAATGGTGCATGGAAATTATCCGTGGTCATAGTCCTGAATTCAGAAATTTTGCTATTTTAGCAGCATACCTTCTATTATTCATGTTATTATCAACATATATAAGAAGGAAACAGGAAGCGGTGTAGCACTTGAAAAACTTTCAGCTCTTCCCGAAAAAATTAGGTGTCTTCCCGTATGTTTTTTAATCTATTTAGTGATGCCGATTTTTATATTTCACAACTAACAGGGATAAAAATGGTGCTTGGCTATGCCTTGGTGTTGCTATTCGTCGTGACATACAGGCAGCTTTATAGTCCAATATCGCTTAAAGCCTATTCGTTTTGGCTTACTGCGCAGATTGGCATCATCGTCATTCTCAGCTTATCGTATCATCCGAATAATTTATTTTTGGGGTTCTTCCCGGCTAATTTTATCGGCTGGTACGCAACGAAAAAGTATTTTTATCGTGCCCAGATATCTTTTGTCGTCGTATTATCTTTGACTACACTGATTGTTGCGATTCAAGGCCTTATGGCTGAAATGCTTTATTTTTCTCCCTTTTACTCGTCATGTTTCTTTCTCCTTTGGCATTCGATCGATCAATAAAAGAATGGAATTAGAGAAGGAGCTTAAAGAAGCGAATGAACAAATTAAAAACTTAATTAAACGGGAGGAAAGAGTGCGAATTGCCCGAGATTTACATGACACATTGGGACATACGCTGTCGCTCATTACTTTGCAAAGCCAACTCGTACAACGCTTAGCGGAAAAAGATCCGGCAAAGGTGAGGGTTGAAGCAAAGGAAATTGAAATGACATCGCGTTCTGCTTTACGGCAAGTGCGTGAGCTTGTCTCTGATATGAGGACGATGACAGTCGCCGATGAATTGGCCGATATGCAACAAATATTTACAGCTGCTCGTATATCCGTTCATATTGAAGGAGAATCAAACGTCTCAGATATGCCATTGCTCCAGCAAAATATTATCGGGATGTGCCTTCGGGAAGCAGCAACGAATATTGTGAAGCATAGTAAAGCTGAATTCTGCTATATCAATTTTAGCAAAACAAAAGGGAGTTATACGATTTTGGTAAGAGATAATGGAGTTGGATTCACCGGGCAAGAAATGAATAAGGGTAATGGGTTAAAAGGGATGGAAGAGAGGTTGTCACTGATTGATGCGAGGCTTAATGTAAGTTCACGCAATGGCACAACCGTTACAATCACAGTCCCTGTAATTATGAAGGAAGAGAAAGAAGGGGTTGCCTTATGATTCGTATTGTCATTGCTGAAGATCAGCGGATTTTAAGAGGAGCCCTCAGTGCATTGCTCGATTTTGAAGAGGATATAGAAGTGGTTGGCCAAGCAGAAAATGGTGAAGAAGCAATAAAAATGGTGAGTGATTTACAACCGGATATTTGTGTAATGGATATTGAAATGCCGTTAAAAAGCGGACTTGAGGTTGCGGCTGAACTAAAGCGCAGCGCTTCTAATTGTAAAGTGATCATCTTAACGACCTTTGCACGTCCAGGTTATTTTGAACGGGCAGTCAAAGCAGGTGTCCACGGATATTTATTAAAAGATGGTTCGATTGAGGAGTTAGCGGAGAGCATACGAAGAGTGATGCAAGGAAACGAGAATTTGCACACGAGTTGATCATGAATTCCTATTATGAAAACAATCCACTGACAGAGCGAGAGATTGATATTTTACGATTAGCTGCAGCCGGGAAAACATCAAAGGAAATAGCAAAAGAACTATTTTTATCGGAGGGGACCGTTAGAAATTATATGTCTGAAATTCTTCAAAAGCTGGATTCGAAAAATAAAATCGAAGCAATTGCGGCTGCCAGGGATAAAGGGTGGATGTAGCTTATTAATTGAGCATTTTTATTAATGTCTTCATATTTATCGCTCGACAGCTATAAAATTAAGGTTGGAAACAAAGGCATTGTGGATAAAACATTTCGGATTATTCAAACTGTGTGAATTAATCTTTAATTTCAGTGTGTAATGTGGATATCTCTGCTTGGTTTTTGTGGATAATGTGGAAAAGTTGCATTTGCATTGTAGTATACCTGTTCATAATGTGCATAAAGCTGTGGATGACCACTTTCGCCGCTAAAGTCGTTAATAGTTTCAGTGTTAATTGTTAAAAGATAGAATAAGAAAAAGGAGTAAGCAATAAAGTTTCTCCTTTTTCCTGTCTATCTTTCATTCGGTTGCGCGCATATTTATGATTGGGAAATGATAAATTTACTTATTTCTTTATTTGAAATGATTCTCTTATTTTAGCATTAATCCTTCCATTTTTAATTGTAAGATTCATAGTACATAGTTATTTGTGTTAAAATACAAAGGGGACTGAGGAACAATATACGTAAGTAAACGGTAGAAAGTTCGTTGAATAATGGAGGATAAAATGGGAGAAACAGATATTATATATATCATTAAAATGATTATTATTGGGTTAGTACAAGGTTTTACAGAACCTATCCCTGTGTCATCAAGTGGACATGTAATGATTGCCAGTGAAATTTTAGGACTTGGTGAACAAGGATTTACCTTTGCCATTCTTACAAATACTGCCTCGCTTTTAGCGATTCTTTATATTTACAGGCAAGATATGGTTAGGCTTATAAGCAATTCGATTGAATATTTGAAAACAAAAAATCATCGCTATAAAAGTGACTTTCGCTTTGTTATCTTTATAGTCATTGGTACGATTCCAGCAGGTGTTCTTGGGGTTTTATTAAATAACTATATTGCAGAGAACGTCAGTATGGTTACGATTGCAGTCATGCTTTTATTACAGGAATTGCCTTATGGTTCATTCGTAATATGAGAGGAACTAAAGGTGAACGAGAGATTTCTACTAAGGATGCATTGATTGTAGGTTTAGGTCAGGCGGCCGCATTAACTCCAGGAATTAGCCGTTCTGGTGCAACGATTATTTCAGCAATTGCTGTTGGGATGAAACAAGATACAGCACTTCGATTTTCATTTATGTTGTATATTCCAGTAAGCCTTGGAGGTGTGGTACTCGGCTTTTCTGACTTTTTGAATGAGCCGAATAAAACAGACTTAGCAATTCCATATTTATCAGCATTTATTGCAACACTTTTCATGACTTATTTTGCACTTAAGTGGTTTATCGGAATTATGAAAAATGGGAAATTAGTTTATTTTACATATTATTGCTTCATCGTTGGAACACTACTTTTAATTTTCTTCTAATGAATATTCAAACTTCCATAAACGGCCGTGCTTGTTGATGTTGTAGTAGTAAATGAAGACAGATGTTGTACAAAAAGGATAGATGTAAGCAGGTAACCCCTGTTCATCTATCCTTTTCCTCTTTTATAGGTAAATGTTGTTGTAGTTACCAGTCATTAACATTTTTACAAACTCTATACATCAATTTCATATACACTTAACAATCAACAGTTACAGTAAATAGTGTTGGAATGCTCCTTAAAGTGTATGCAGAAGCAATTGAAGAAATTGACGATTCATTAATCGACGCATTAAAATCGACAGGTGCTTCGAGATTTCAAATCATTTTGCAAGGCATTATTCCGAGTATTATGAATATATTTATCTCATGGTCGATATTTCGCTTTGATATAAACATTCGCTATGCCGCTATTTTAGGAATTGTAGGGGCAGGCGGAATTGGGTGGGAACTCGTCCGTGCTTCACGAATATTAGCCTATGATGAAGTACTTGGTATAACAATTATTATATTTGCTATGATTTTAGGAGTCGAGTTAATCACACGTTTATTTACACAATGGTTTGAGAATATTCAAGCAAGGGCAATGCAATAGGATCTGTTTGATATTTCAAGGAAGAAAATCTGATCATAGGAGAAAGGATGATGAAATAATAATGAAATTAATTGCAATTGATCTTGATGGTACATTATTAAATGATGAGGGGCTTGTATCTCCTCTTACTGCCGAAATAATTACAAAAGTGAGGGATGCCGGCCATAAAGTTGTGATCGCAACGGGAGACATTCCTGTACGGCACATCTGATTGCCGAGGAACTTAACTTAACAGATGTTATCGTTTGTTTTAATGGAGCACTCGTCATGAATCTTGAAAACAAAGACGTGAAAATTGCACACACTTATATGAACCATGAAGTAAATCAATTAGCGGACTTAGTCAAGGAGTGGGGTGTGGGTATGTAACAGCTACACAACATCGTTATCATATTGAAGCACAGTTTGCCCACTTAATGGAACGATTTTATCCTGGAATGAAAGATATGGAGGAAATTAACGATATTCAAGAAGTCAGAAATCAATATTTAAACTGTCTGTTATCGGAACAGAGGATGAACTAGATCGAGTAGAAAATTTAATTCAGCCAGCTGTCTCTCGGTTACATGTTATAAGAAGCGGTGAGGGTGCAATTGATATCGTTAGTCCACAAGCAAGTAAAGGAGCAGCATTAAAATGGCTTGCAGATTATTATCAAGTAGAACGAGAAGATACGATTGCATTTGGAAACTACTATAATGACATTAGTATGTTAGAGTATGCAGGAACAGGGATCGCGATGCAAAACGCGCCTGATGATGTGAAGAGAAGTGCTGATATTGTTAGTTATTCAAATGAAGAACACGGTGTAGCTAAATATTTAGAACAACATGTATTACGAAAAGTAACCATGTAATGCTCCTTTGAATTTTAGAAACATCACCCTTAAATGGGTGTTATTTTATACATATCGACCGTACCCTCAATTTTGCGATTCAAATTTAATTGAGCTAGTTTCAAAATAATTGAGCCAAAACCAACAATAATTGAGCCAGTTCCAAATTAATTGAGCCAAAACCAACAATAATTGAGCTAGTTTCCATAAAGCACCTTAAAAGAAAACCCGGCTCAATATGAACCGGATTTTCTTATGATTAAGCTTCTTTCGCTGCTTGAATTTCAAGGTTAATTTTTACGTCGTCACTGACAAGTACGCCGCCTGTTTCAAGTGCTGCGTTCCAATTTAATCCGTACTCACTTCTTTTGATTGTACCTTCTACGCTGAACCCTGCTTTTCAGCGCCGCTCATTGGATCTTTTGCAACGCCTTCGAATGTAACAGTAAATGTTTCCGGCTTTGTTACGCCATGTAAAGAAACATCGCCTGTTAAAGCATACGTATCACCGCTTTTTCTTTCAATTCCAGTAGATGTAAACGTTAATTGTGGATGATTTTCCACATCAAAAAGTCAGCCGAACGCAAGTGGTTGTCACGATCTTCATTTTTGTATCGATGCTAGCTACATCAATGGTGAAGCTAATATTAGCTGTTGTTAAGTCAGCTGGATCTGCTTCAATATCCGCAGTGAAGTCTTTAAATGATCCTCTTACTCTAGAAACCATCATATGTCTTACTGAAAAATCAACGTTAGAATGCACATTATCAAGATTCCATTTTGAAACGGCCATTATAAAATCCCTCCAATTAATGTTGTTACAAAAAGTAAGTTACTAATATTATTATAGATGCTGTTATTTAAAATGTAAAGGGCGAGTTTTCAGACTTTGACATTGTATGCGATTCGCTTAATAATCAAATGTAAGAAGACGAGTTAAAAGGAGCGATAAACAATGCGAATGGTTGATCTATTAGCGAAGAAAAGAGATGGTTTCGAGCTTAGCTTCGAAGAAATTCAATTTGTTGTGAATGGCTATACGAACGAAACGATTCCTGATTATCAAATGTCCGCCTTTTTAATGGCGGTTTATTTTCAAGGGATGACAGCGAGAGAAACAGCTGATTTGACGATGGCGATGGTTGAGTCAGGCGATCAAATCGATCTTTCTGCAATTGACGGTGTGAAGGTGGATAAACATTCAACCGGAGGGGTCGGTGATACGACAACACTTGTGCTTGCTCCGCTCGTAGCAGCTGTTGGTGTTCCCGTTGCGAAAATGTCGGGACGCGGACTTGGGCATACGGGAGGAACGATTGATAAATTAGAAGCAGTGCCTGGTTTTCACGTTGAAATTAGTGAACAGGAATTTATTGACCTCGTTAATCGCAATCAAATCGCGGTCGTTGGTCAGTCAGGAAATTTAACGCCCGCTGATAAAAAGATTTACGGTTTGCGCGACGTAACTGCAACGGTGAATTCAATTCCGCTTATTGCAAGTTCGATCATGAGCAAGAAAATTGCGGCAGGTGCAGATGCGATTGTGTTAGATGTCAAAGTCGGTGCTGGTGCGTTTATGAAAAATCTTGATGATGCGAAAAAATTAGCGGAGGCTATGGTTGAGATCGGAAATAATGTCGGGCGTAAGACAATGGCGGTTATTTCCAATATGGATGAGCCGCTCGGTTTTGCGGTTGGAAATGCGTTGGAAGTGAAGGAAGCAGTAGATACGTTGCAAGGAAAAGGTCCAGTGGATTTATTAGAATTGTGCCTTGTTCTTGGCAGCAAGATGGTTCTTTTAGCAGGAAAAGCTCACACTGAAGATGAAGCGAGAAAGAAGTTAGAAGAAGTGATCGCAAATGGCAAGGCTTTAGAGCAATTTAAAACGTTCCTTGCAGCACAAGGCGGAGATGTTTCGGTCATTGATGATGTAGAAAAATTATCACAAGCATCTTACAAACTGGAAGTGAAGGCACCAGACAATGGCTTTGTCTCTGCGATTGTTGCGGATGAAATTGGTGTAGCGGCAAGTATGCTTGGGGCAGGCCGAGCGACGAAGGAGTCAGCGATTGATTTAAGCGTGGGCATCGTCTTACATAAAAGATTGCTGATCAGGTTGCAGCAGGAGAAGTGATCGCCACGATCCATAGCAATAAGGAAGATGTGGACGATGTGAAAAAGCGTATCATGCAAGCGTATCAATTTTCTAAAGAGCAACCGGAACGTCCTGTTCTAATTTATCAGTAATGTTATCCCTACCAAAAGTTGAGATTGTATGATATGATAAATGAAAATGATTCTCATTGTTGAGAGGCAATAGGAGGATTTAATTGAATGGTTGTAGCAACGAAAACGATTAAAGATGTGATTAAAGAAAGGACATCTGTAAAAACAGGTTTTATTGATAAAGAAGTCAGTCAAGAATTAGTCCTTTCCATACTAGATGACGCCGTTTGGGCACCAACACACGGAGTACGTGAACCATGGCGCTTTGTTTTCGTATCAGGTGAGCGAAAGAATGCATTTATTGAGGCGATTTTGGAATGTCATGAGAAAGCAAGACATGAAGCGCTTCGCCGTCAGTTTGAAGAAGTTCCAGCATTTTTAGTCGTCATTATGAATGAAGACCCGCGCCAAAAACAGTGGGAAGAAGACTTAGCGGCGACAAGCTGCATGTTGCAAAACTTCCAACTGCTCGCATGGGATCAGGATCTAGGTGTCTGCTGGAAAACGCCAAATCATATTTATGATCCGAAATTCCGCACAGCTCTTGAGGTTAAACCAGGAGAGAAAATTGTTGGTGTATTGCATGTCGGTTACTTTGATAAAGAAATTGTAGGGAAGAGGGTTCGTAAACGAACGAATCCGGCTGAGAAAATGAGCGCGTTTTAATTGAACGGCTAGCAAGTAATTCTATTTAAATAAACGGAAAAATAAAGAAAAGCTGTTCAAAGAGGGGTTCCCTACTTTTGGACAGCTTTTTGTTTGCGTTCACTCCGTTGGAAGACACTTATTTTAGTTTAATAGAGTTATTTACAATCCAGGCAATATTCCACCAAAGATACTAAGAATATAAACCATCGTAAGTGCTGTCAATCCAGCGATAAATCCACCGATGGACCAAGCTTGGATCGTCTGAGGAATGGTAAGTCGTCCAAATCTATTAACAACCCAGAATCCTGAATCATTCGGAAGGGATAAGCCAATGGCTCCCGAACAGATCGCTAATCCAAGTAAAATAGGTGACATACCGAGCTCCATAGCCATAGGTCCCATAATGGAGGAAGTTGTAACGAGCGCTACTGTAGCAGAACCAAGTGACGCTCGTAAAATTTGAGAAAAAATAAATGCAAGTAACAATACTGGAATACTCCAACTTTGCATTGTTGCAATTAAATAATCACCGATGCCACTTTGATTAATAACTGCACCGAACGCACCACCAGCACCAGTGACTAAAATTATCATACCAGCCGAATTAATTGCTTCATTGTATAATTTAGAATAAAATTTCGAATATAAGGGCGAAGGATCATTAATGCGACAATGACACTAATAAAAAGTGCTACGTTTTTATCTCCAATAAAGCCAAGGATATTAGATAAAGGACCTTCTGGAAGCCATAATTTAGTAACCGTATTCAGTAAGATTAAAACAATCGGTAATCCAAGCATGAAAAATGATAATCCGGTTGATATTTCCTTGCGTGGAGCCGGATCTTCCGTGGGAGTGACATCTTCATCTTCTTCAACATCAGATTCAATTGTAGGTTTAATCCGCTTCCCAATGAACGTTCCGTATAAATAACCACCTACAATGGCCGCAGGAATGGCACAAATAATACCGTATAAAATAAATAGGCCAAGGTCTGCGCCGGTATTTTCAGCTACAACTAGAGGACCTGGTGTCGGAGCGATCATACTATGTGAAACGATCAGTCCGATACCGAGTGCAGTGACGAACGTAATGATAGAGATGCCGGTTCTTCTCGACAAACTCTTAACAAGACCGCTTAATATAACAAAGGCAGCGTCGAAAAATACAGGGATGGAAACAGCTACACCTGTCAAAGAGAGTCCTGCTGCTGAGCGCTTAACACCAAATACTCGTAACACCGCTTGGGCGATTTTTCAATGGCACCAGATTCCCGAGAAATTGTCCGAAAATGACACCGAGGCCGATTAAAATTCCAACACCAATTAACGTATTTCCGAATCCAGTAGCGACAACTTTCGGTATTTCTGCTAAAGGAAATCCAATGGCAAGAGCTGTAACAAAGGCCACACCGATTAATGATAAAAGGGTTCAACTTTTAGTTTTAGAATCATAAAGAATAGGGCAGCTAGTGACAAAATAAAGATAACAATAAGCATATTTCCTGTAACCATTTCCTTACCTCTCTTCTGTTAAGATTGTAGTTCCATTACGACTTTTTCAATGTATCCTCTTCACCGACATTTCCAGGAAAATGATATATGGAATATGAGGAAAATACTATCTTCTCCCGTTTTCCATACAGGAACGCCTGGGGCAATTTGCCCGATTACTTCTGCCTTTTCACTTCAAGTCCTACTGTACCAACATCGCTTGACGTAATTCCGCCTTTAGCAACAACGAAACGTGGACGTGATTTACATTCATGAACAAATGAAGTAACGGCATTAGCAATCTTCACCGAAATAGCCAGCTCTTCTTCTTTGCGATTCTCTTCTAAATCTAGGCGCTCACGTGATGTATACACACATACAGAAATGCCCTTGACTATAGAAGTATTCAGAATCTGCTGGATGCGATTCATTTCTTCGTTAAACTTTACATCATCCATTACAAGGTGAATATTAAATTCGATAAATTCAATGTTAGAGAGCTCTTTTAACTTGTTTAGCTGGTCAGTCGTTTTTGCACGTGTGAACCGACAACGACTAATCCGCCATTCGTGTTTGTTTTATCGACTAGATCTTCCTTTGTTAATAACGGTTTAGAAGAAATATCGCCAATCACTTTTGTAAAAGAAGCCGCTGTTCTAAATAGGAAGTTTTTCCTTGTTGAATCGCGCGCAATAATGCGACCGAGAAAGCTTTTACATCTTCTTCCGTTACCGCATTTACGATTAGTTTTTGAAATCTTTTAATGAAAGGAGTTTGTCTGTTATCCCCTGAAAATCTAGTGCTCGCAATTCTTCAAGTGTGACAGATACGACCGTTTCTTTCTTATACTTACCAACTGTTTTCTCTTCTACATACTCGCGTAAGTTACTGCTTTTGAAGCCGAACATCCGATCTTTGGCAAATTCAGTTTCTCCAGCCGGAGTATAGTTGTCACCCTGTTTTACATAGTGAACATCACCGATTGTTTCCCTGCCGCCTTCTTTGAAGAAAGGCAAAATAATTTCCCATCATAATGTATGGAACTATTTTTTCTAAAGTCGCCTTTAACACTTCTGTTTCTAACGGATAATGTCCACGCAATGTCGAATCGCCACGGCTTATTAATATGAACGGCATATTGAATTGTTTTGAAGCGTTTGCGATTTTTCTGCGATTTCTGTATGCACTTGTGTTGTTTTCTCTGTTGAGAAAGCACGTGAATTCGTTAATATAAATACGAGTTGTCGCTTTTCTTGAAAAACATCGAAAATCGTTTCTTCTGACCAATCAGTGAACACTGGAATCCCATGGACTGTTTGTACTCCAGTCGGATCATCATCAAGCACGATGATTTTATGTGTAAAAGATTCACGTTCCTGTTTCCATGCTTCTTCTAGTTTTGGACCATATGATCGTAAGTTTTTAATGATTTCATCTACATGCATCATGTTAATTCCGCCTTTTTCCACTTGAAAATTTGCTAGTTTTTCATAGTACTGAATGAGGCCAGCATGGTCATCAGCAGCTTTTCCATCGACTTTAAGCATGTGGAACATTTCTGCAACTACGGTTGTGAGCGGCATTGGTACGCCAATTTCATGTCCAGCATCAATCACATTTGTTAAATCTTTTAAGTTAATGTCAATTCTTCCGCCTGCAACGAAATTTCGTTCGAGTACAAGTGGCATTTTTGCATCCAGTACTGCACTTCCTGCAAGTCCTCCTCGAATTGCCTGGTACATCTTCTCCACATCGACTCCGCTTTTGCCGCTAACACAACTGCTTCAGACATTGCGGCAATCGTGACATTAACCAATATTTGATTCGCTAATTTCGTTGTTGAACCGCTTCCACTTCCACCAACATGTGTGATATCTTTTCCCATCGCCTTTAAGGCTGGTAAAGCTTGTTGTAAAGCTTGTTCATCGCCGCCAACCATAATCGACATTGTTCCATCGATCGCTTTTGGTTCACCGCCGCTCACTGGAGCATCTAAAAATGAGACATCTAATTTCGTCAATTCTTTTGCGAAAAAGGTTGAGTCTACCGGTGATATGGAACTCATATCGATGACAACTGTACCTGCTTTAATTCCTTCAACTACCCCGTTTTTTCCAAATAAAACTTCTTTTACGATGGCAGCATTAGGTAACATTGTAACAATTACATCGCTTTCATTAGCAGCGTCGCGAGGAGAAGCAACTTCAATGGCTCCGCTTGAGCTACTGCTTTTCTAGCTTCTTCGTTCACATCAAACGCTTTCACTTGAAATCCAGCTTTTAATAAATTAAGTACCATCGGTTTCCCATAATACCGAGTCCAATAAATCCAATATTCATGTAAAGTCCTCCTCAGTAGATGAAAGTGCTTTCTCGAAGCTTCTAGTGAAAGTATACAATAACTTTTTGTTTTGTATACAATTTATTTAAAAATGAATACAGTTAGTGTTTATTTGTACGAAACTGTATAATTAGTTTGTAAATAGGAAGCGCGGAGGAACGTCAATGACACGTCAAATAACAGGAATGCACAAATATATGCGTATGAAATGATAAGGGATCGAATACTAAATGGAATGTATCCAGGCGGAATGAAATTAGTTGAAGAAAGATTAGCGGATGAAATAGGTGTTAGCCGAACGCCAATTAGAGAGGCGATTCGCCGTTTGGAGCAAGAGGGTTTAATCAAGAAGAAAAGAGTGTTCAAACCAACAGAAATGGATTTGCGGCATTTATTTCAAATGCGTATGTTAATTGAAAGCTACGCAGCCAAAATGGCGGCATCTTATATGATAGAAGAGAATATTGCGGAACTGCGAAAGACGATTGAAATTGCGAGATCAAGTTCTCCAGATGAAATTGTTAAGGCGAATAAAAGATTTCATGATGTCATTGTAAAGGAATGCCGCAATCCGATTATGATTGATACAGTAGACAAGATGCAGTCAATTATTTTTTATTTAGCCGAGCAGTAGTCCTTCATAAAAGACCATTTCTCATTGATGAACATGAACGTATTTGCCAAGCAATTGCTGATCGAAAGCCAGAAGAAGCAAGCGAGTTAATGCGAACTCATCTGGAAGCTGATTTAGAATTTGCTTTGAATATTGTTCATTAATTTATACACAAACAAAAAGCTACCACGATAGATAGCTTTTTTGTTTGTACGGAAAAAATTGTAAAGAGCCGGGATTGCGCGACTTTCGGGTGGAATTGCGTATCTTTCGGCTTAATTGCGTGACTTTCCGGTATAATTGCGTATCTTTTAATTAATTGCGTATTTTTACCATTAATTGCGTATTTTTCACCATGAATTGCGTAATTTCCTAATTTCGCACAATATCTTTCTTCTTTTTCCGAAGCGGTGACCACCAATTCAGATCCCCATTAACTTCATCAGTGAGGGAACAAGCACCATTCGCACAACGGTCGCGTCGATGAATATCGCCAATGCGACGGTGACGCCCATTTGTTGCACTGGGACAATGCCCGTGAAGGCGAAAGCACCCGTAATGACAATCATAATTGCGGCGGCGGATGTAATGATTTTACTCGTGGAAATTAATCCTTCAAGTGTGGAACGGTCATTATCCCCGGTTTCTTGGTACATTTCATACATGCGTGAAATTAAAAATACTTCATAGTCCATACTTAATCCAAAGACGATGCTAAAGGCGAAGATCGGAATCATTAAGGCGATATCAGAGGGAGCACTGCCGAGATGTCCTCCTTGGAATAGCCATACGACGATCCCAAACGTACAGCTTAAGCTGATCACATTCATGATGATTGCCTTTAATGGAATTAACACCGATCTGAACGCGAAAAAGAGTACGATGTATGTTGAAATTAAAATGAATGCAAGGCTGTATCCAATTTTATCGTAAATTTCATCAAAGATTTCTTGTTGGAACTTTGAGAAACCACCAACTTTTATATCTAAATCATGTTGTTTGTCATTCCAATCTCTTACCCAGTTTTTCGCTTCTTCTGATGAACCATCTGCCTGTAATTGAACTTGGAGAAGTGCTCGTTCTCCGTTCGTGAGTTGATCAAAAGCGGGCTTTAATTGTTCTTGCATTTCTGGGATTTCAAGGGCGATTGTAAGTTCATCCGCTGTCATATTTGTGGCGGACAGAATGGAATCGACATTGGCAACGAGCGGGTCATCCGTTAGCGAGGCAATTAAGTCTTCTAATTTTCCAAGTGATGTAGTTGCTGTCATATCCTCGGTTGCTTTAGCGATTAAAGGAACCGTCGTCGCTCCCTTATGAGCAAAGGTTTCTTCGTATTTTTCAAATGTCATTCGCGATTCATAAGAGGTTGGAAGTGCGTCTGCTTCTGGGATGGTAAGGTTCATGTTTCCAACCGGAAGTGCGCCGAATAGGAGAAATCCGATCGCTACGACTGCCATGATGATAGGGCGCTTCATGACGAACGCAGCAAAACGATGCCAGCCGCTTGTTCGTTTTGCTTTTACTTTGAGCACGGACCACTTATTAATACGTGGTCCTAAAACCGATAATAAAGCAGGTAAAAGGTGATCGCGGAAAGAACGGATGTGAACACAACGGCAATACCGCCTAATGCGACCGACTGGAAAATTCCGACTTGAATAAACAGCATGGCAATGAGCCCGAGCAACACACAAAAGCCTGAGAATACAATCGCCCTTCCTGATGTAAGCACTGTTTTTACCGTCGCACCCTTCACAGCTTGCTGATCTAATTCTTCGCGGAAACGATTGACGAATAATAAGGCAAAGTCAATTCCTAGAGCTAGACCAATCATTGGCGCGGTATTTAGAACAAAAATCGATAAATTGACTTTTGTCCAGTAAAATAAAGCAATCCCATCGCGATAACGACACTGACAAAGCCGGTAATGAGCGGGATAAGTGCCGCAACGATTCCTCGAAATGCAAGGAGTAGCACAATCAATGCTATTGGAATTCCGATTAACTCAGCACGAACTAAATCGTCTTGTGACGCTTTATTCATATCTTCAGCAATGACGGCACCACCTGTTAAGCCAACAGAAAATGAAGCCTCATTATTGAGGTGGGAACGAATTTTTCCAATCGTTTCAACTCGCTTTTCATCCGGCCCGTCAAAAGAAAGGACCGCATAGGAACGATTGTCTGTCGTTTCAGATGGCGGGCTGAACAAATGGACATATTTGACATCTGTCACATTGGATAGTGTCTCATCGATAAAGAGTGTGAACTCCTCGTTTGCTGCATCTTTCCCTTTTTCAAAAAGCAAAATCATCGAAGTGGTAGGAATGGCAAAATCATCTTGCATAATTTCTTTCACTTCTTCATATGTACCAGCATATTCAAACCCACTTCCATTTAAAGCAGAAGGAAGTTTCAAAGCGAAAAATCCAAAGAACAAAACGAGCACAGCCCAAAAAAGAGGATACATTTTCGATACGTATATGCAAACAGAGCAAGGTTCTTCATTAAACTCCTCATTTCCTTTACTTTCATCATAATGGAATTAAAGGTCAATGCCAATAAAAATAAGCAGGGTTTAATCCCTGCTGTTTGCTTCAAATTCGTCAGTGATTGAATGGCAAGATCTTCGTTTTGGAAAAAGGCGGAACTTCCAAGCGTGTCATACATCCCACTATTTTTAAATAAATCGATTCCCCACTCTGGCAAGCCAGCAATCAGGACATCCCCGCCGTTTTTCTTTACTCCAGCAATAAAGGAAGCGAGCTTTTCTTCTCCCGTTGCATCGATCATTGATACTTCGCTCATATTGAGGATAATTGCCTTGGGAGCACGTTGTAGTGTCGAATGGAGTGAATGCTCAAGCGCTTGCGCCGTTCCGAAAAATAACGGACCTTTTATCACAAATGTTCGATAATTAAAATGGGACGTTAAATCCAATTTGCGATCGTTGAATTGCAGCGATTCGCTTTTCTTTTTATAAAAGAAAGGACAGCAAGCAATAGTCCAGCTTGAACGGCGACCGTTAAATTAACAAAAACAGTTAGCGTAAAAGTTGTTAGTAATACGAGCGTGTCACTCGTTTTCAATTTTAAAATATGACCGAAAGCTTTGTATTCACTCATATTCCAAGCGACAAACATAAGAAGCGGCGCCATTGCTGCAAGCGGAATATGGGAGGCATGCGGTGCGAATAGAAGCAAGGTTACTAATACAAACACACTATGAATGATCCCTGACATCGGGCTGACCGCGCCGGAGCGAATATTTGTAGCGGTTCTCGCAATGGCTCCAGTCGCCGGGATTCCTCCGAAAAGAGGGGTAATGATATTCGCGAGCCCTTGTCCGAATAATTCCCGGCTCGAATGATGTCGCTTTCCTGTCATGCCATCAGCAACAACCGCTGACAGAAGCGATTCGATTGCGCCTAATGCGGCAATGACGAGTGCGGCGGACCAAAGTTCAACCATTTTTTGAAAAGTAATCGCTGGGAATTTGAATTTCGGCAATGATTGTGGAATTTCACCGAAAACAGTCCCAATCGTATCAAGTTTATTCGGGTAAAAATAGACAGCAATCAATGTAGGGATGATTAACGCGACGAGCAAAACAGGTATACGCGGTGCAAAGCGTGTGACGATGATAATAACGAGCAGCCCAATTAAAGCAGTGAGAATGCTATAACCGTTCAACTGTGTGATGTGCCTGAAGATTTCGAGCATATTTTGATGAAAATATTCCTTTTCTTAAGCTCAGAAAGACCGAGAAAGTTTCCGAGCTGACCCGTGAAAATAATGACTGCAATCCCCGTTGTAAAACCGATCGTCACGGATCTAGGAATATAGTGAATGAGACTGCCAAGCTTGAAGAATGACATGATGACGAGTAAAATACCCGCCATAAAGCCGGCGATTAATAAATTTTCGTATCCATACTGAAGAACGACAGCTAGCAAAATCGGAATAAATGCTCCCGTTGGCCCAGCGATTTGAAAGTGAGAGCCACCGAGCAAAGCGACAATCAATCCAGCGATAATCGTCGTATATATTCCATACTCAGGTTTCACCCCTGAAGCGATGGCAAAAGCCATCCCAAGAGGAATGGCCACAATACCGACAGTAATCCCTGAAATGAAGTCATTGCGAAGATTTGCAGGTTCATACCCGCGAAATCGATCATCAACAAACAAAATACATTCACCTCGAATGAAATTATGTGAAAGAATGCACATTCAAAAAATGAAAATATGTTAATCTAATATAATTATAGCAAAAAATAGGTGAATTTTCAAATGTTGCCAAAAGTCCCTGCGATTGGACGAACAGCATCGATACATTGAAGAACGACTGGACAAGCGTGATGAACTTATAATGAAGTCTTTGGAAGTCCAGGAAATATAGAAACTCATAATTGAGCAGTGGGATAATGAGGTCAAAAACGAGAAAAGGATTCCTACGTTGGATGTTCAAAAATGAATAATAAAAGGACGTTCTCTTGAAAAGAAACGTCTCATAAAGACAACGCAGCAGCTAAATTGTCCATTATTTGTATGTAGTCATCTTGATTTAATGAAGTTGATATCGGAAATAACAGCTGGCTTCAATCTATGGTGTTGGATGCCTTAAACAAGAAACAGGCACATCAAAGTCTGTTCTAGCTGGGCTTGTGGTGTATTTCAAAATAATAATTTCATTATGAGGATCTGGATGATTGCTCACTACAAAGCAAGGTGATTCCCTTACAAACCCATCACTTGTGGCCCACTTAGCAAAAAGAAGTCTCCGTGTTTTGCGTCTTGCCTAGCTCTTTGTGCTGAACGCTTACTAAGATGACTTCTTTTTATGATTCGAAGAATTTCATCAGCTCATACTCATACCAATCCCTTAACTCCCGTTTTTTCGTTTGAATCCTCGCTATCGGAAGGAGTTAGTGAAATGGGCTTTATTTTATCGATCCCTAGAGCTTTTTCAATTTCTTCAATATCAATAGTCTTACTCATTGCAAGCACCTCGCTTGATTCGTTTCTTATCAACACTTCCCTATCTTTGAAATCGACCGCCATTAAAATCACTCCCTTTCGGATCTTATCGTATTCTTATCATACCAGGCGAAAGGGAAGGATGGCTATCCCAATACAGCGAAAGACCAGATCTTCCCTCACTTAATGTATTGTAACAATTGTGGGTATAATGAGGTGGAGTTGATAACGACTTAAAGGAGTGGATGGAATGTTTGTATCAGTAAGTGATTTCTTAAAGGAATGGAAACAAGAAGCAACTGTTACCCAAAAGTATTGGATGTGTTGACGGATGAATCGTTGAATCAGGAGGTTTCTCCAGGATTATACAGTATCGGAAGCTTAGCTTGGCATATTACTAGTTCTGTTTACTACTTCCCATCACAAATTGGATTAAAATTTAGGATTCCTGAACTTCAAAAAGAGGCACCGAAATCAGCTGTTGAAATTAGCGAGACTTACAATACAGTTAGTGAGCGGTTAATACAAGCCTTTTCTGAACAGGCTTCAGATGAAAAAATGAATGAAATGGTCAATATATTTGGAATGGACATGCCGTTTCAGGCTGTTTTCCGTCTGCTCATTCAGCACCAGGCCCATCATCGCGGACAATTGACTGCCCTTATGAGACAAGCTGGATTGAAAGTTCCTGGTGTATATGGTTTTAGCAAAGAAGAATGGGAAGCAATGAATGCTAAGATGGGTTGATATTAGATATTATTATGAAACAAAAGCCATGATTTCTTGAAATCATGGCTTTTAGCTTAGAAATCTTGTCTAATGGCTTACAACTCTTCTCCTTGTTATTAGTTTCATAATATAATAGAGGAAAAAAGGCGGATGCTAGACTCGGAGGGATACATATGAAGATTATTATTGCTCCTGACTCGTTTAAAGGAAGTCTTTCAGCGCTTGACGCAGCATTAGCGATCGAAAAAGGAGTAAAAAATGTTTTTCCAAAAGCGGAAACGACACTCGTTCCAGTCGCTGATGGCGGAGAAGGGACGATGGAAAATCTAGTTGCGGCAACGAAAGGGTCTACGACTGAGATGGAGGTTACCGGCCCTAACGGAAAAAGGTAAATGCTGCTTACGGAGTGCTAGGCGATCAAACGACATGTGTGATCGAAATGGCAACGGCATCAGGCTTAAACTTAATTAAGAACGATGAATTAAATCCACTTACAGCAACAACGTATGGAACAGGTGAATTGATTAAACACGCACTTGACGCTGGATTTCGAAAGTTTGTACTTGCACTTGGAGGATCTGCGACGAATGATGGCGGAGCGGGAATGTTGCAGGCACTTGGTGTGAAGCTTCTTGATCAAGAAGGAAACGAGCTGGGATTTGGCGGAGGAGAGTTACACCGTCTTCACAAAATGACATTGGAAAATTTTGACGCCCGGATTCGGGATAGTCATTTTCTCATCGCATCTGATGTGGACAATCCATTGGTTGGTCTAAATGGAGCGTCCTATGTATTTGGTCCGCAAAAGGAGCGAACCCAGATATGATCGAGGAGTTGGATCAAAATCTTCTCCATTTTGCCAACCTCATTGAAAAAGAAACAGGCGTAAGACTCCATGATTTTCCAGGAGCTGGAGCGGCTGGTGGAATTGGTGGTGCCTTTCAAGCGTTTTTCCCATCAACGATGAAAAGGGAGTCGATGTTGTACTTGAATATGCTGAATTTGAGAGACGTTTAGAAGGAACCAACCTTGTCTTAACAGGGAAGGGCGGGTTGATTTCCAAACAGCTTTGGGAAAAACGCCGATGGGGGTCGCACAAATGGCGAAGAAACATCAAGTTCCAACGATTATTCTTGCAGGTTCTGTTGGTGAAAAAGTTCAAATATTGTATGAATTTGGTGTGATCGGAGTTTATAGTATGATCGATCGTCCGATGACATTGGATGAAGCGATGAAGCAAGCACCAATTTTATTAGAAAAAACGGCAGAACAAGTTTGTCTTACTTACTTTTCACCCATGTAATCGATCACTATTTATGGTATCTTTAAAGAGGAAATAGTAAGAAATAATTAATAATCTACCGCTTGCATGCGGTTGTTCAAAGGTGGATAAAATGGGACAGTCACTACAAGAGAAAAACAACGTTTGATTGAAATATTACAGGAAATGGACGATGTACTTGTTGCTTTTTCAGGAGGAGTAGACAGTACGTTTTTGTTAGCGGTTGCGAAAGAGGCGCTTGGTGATAAGGTGCTTTCTGTTACAGCAGCATCGGATACATTTCCAGATAGAGAGTTCCAACTTGCGAGGAGTCTCGCTTCTGAATTACACGTTCAGCACATCGAAACTAGGGTAAGTGAACTCGCTAATCCAGATTTTGTTATTAATGACGCCAATCGTTGCTTCCATTGTAAAAACGGTTTATATAATCATTTGCTAGAATTAGTGACAAAATACGGAGATCGATATACGGTTGTCGATGGGTCAATTATGGACGATCTCGGGGAACATCGTCCTGGGATGAACGCAGCACGGGCACTTGAGTTCGTAGTCCGCTTCAAGAAGCGAAATTTTATAAAGAAGAAATTAGGCAGCTCTCAAAGGAAATGGGGCTCAGAACATGGGATAAGCCATCATTTGCTTGTTTGTCTTCAAGAATTCCTTATGGTACGAAAATTACGGAGGAAAAGATTAATCAGCTCGACTTAGCGGAAGATTTCCTAATTGGACTTGGATTATATCAAGTTCGGGTTCGCCATCATGATCAAGTCGCTCGCATTGAGGTTGACCCACAAGATATGTTAAAAGCGGTTGCACAACGCGAAGCAATTTCACGCGCATTGCAATCATTTGGTTTTACGTATGTCACGCTAGATTTACAAGGATATCGTTCGGGAAGTATGAACGAAGTATTGAAAGAGGAAGCAAAGGTATGAAGAGGAAATTAACAGATGTTTTACGTCAAGTCGAACTAGGAAAGCTATCTGTAGAAGATGCGGAAAAATACTTCGGCCCAAAGAAGAACTCGGTTATGCCACACTTGATTTGGAGCGAGAAAAACGGACAGGATTTCCTGAAGTGATTTATGGCGAAGGAAAAACGCGTGAACATATTTTCGGGATTTTTAGTACGTTGATGGAGCATCATCAAAAAGTGTTAGCAACCCGGGTCGATCAAGAAAAAGCAGAGTATGTGTTGGAGCATTTGCGTCAAGAGCACCCTCAAGAGATGTTTCATTATCATGAAGCGGCAAGGACGCTTCATTGGGTTTCAGCAAACTATGAGGAATTATGGAAAGACGGTTATATTGCAGTCGTTTGTGCAGGTACATCCGATCTGCCAGTTGCTGAGGAAGCGGCGATTACAGCGGAATTAATGGGAAATCGAGTGAAAAGAATCACTGATATTGGTGTTGCTGGTTTACATCGTTTATTAGATAAAGCGAAGGAAATTGAAGAGGCGAATGCGGTGATCGTTGTCGCTGGAATGGAAGGGGCTCTCGCAAGCGTCGTTGGGGGCTTAGTATCGAAACCGGTAATCGCCGTTCCAACAAGTGTTGGCTATGGGGCGAGCATGAATGGACTTGCTGCCTTGCTTGCGATGCTTTCAAGCTGTGCAAGTGGTGTTTCTGTCGTCAATATTGATAATGGATTCGGGGCTGGCTATTTTGCGGGGACATTGACGAATACGATCGAAGCCGCGGTGCAAACAGCGTTGACGAAGAAAGGGTTGGAATGAGTGAAGGTTCTATATATTGACTGCTTTTCAGGAATAAGCGGGGATATGATGGTCGGCGCGTTAATCGATGCAGGCGCCTCGCCGGAAAAAATTGAAACAGAACTTAGAAAATTAAATGTGTCAGGTTATCAGCTTGAATGGAAAAAGGTTGTGAAAGCGGGATTAGCTCAACTAAATTTGATGTCATTTTGAGTAATGATCATGATCATGGTTATTGCCATGGACACGACCATGGTCATACGCATCATCACGATCATTCCCATCACCATAACCGTTATGCGGATATTGTGAGATTAATCGACGATTCTGATCTTGATCCGCGTGTAAAGGAAAGAAGTAAACATATTTTCGCACCAATTGCTAGAGCCGAAGCGAAAATACATAATATGACGATCGATGATGTTCATTTTCATGAGGTTGGAGCGGTCGATTCTATTGTCGATATTGTCGCGACTGCGATTGCTTTAGAGGAGTTGGGAATTGAAAAAGTGATTACTTCACCTGTTCCGCTCGGATCGGGAAAAATTCGTATTGACCATGGACTTTATCCAGTTCCGGCCCCAGCGACACTTGAAATGATGCGAAATGTACCAATTGCCGCTAGCGATTTAACATTTGAATTAACGACGCCAACAGGTGCTGGCATTGTCGTCAGTCAAACCGATTCGTTTGGAACGATGCCGTCAATGAAGGTAGAATCGATCGGGTATGGAGCTGGTACGAAGGATATTCCAGGGCGTCCGAATGTGTTGCGTGTCATGGTTGGCGACCTAATACAAAGGAATGAGTCAACAGAGACGATTACGGTCATTGAATGCCAACTGGACGATATGACAGGTGAAGCGTTTGGCTATGTCATGGATCGACTACTAGATAACGGAGCACTTGATGTGTATTACACGCCTATTTTTATGAAAAAATCGACCAGGAACGCTCGTTACCGTGCTTGCTCCAAATGAGCGGGAGGCACTAATATCAGACGTACTTTTCCGAGAAACGACGACACTCGGTGTGCGAAAAATACATGGTCACGCAGCATTTTGCAGCGAAATATTGTTACTGTTGAAACGAAATACGGGCCGATTCGTTTAAAGCAAGCGATAAAAAGGAGAAGTATTACGAGAAGTTCCCGAATACGAAGATGTGAAAAAGCAGCGGAATTACATGAGGTTCCTTTTCATGAAGTGTATAAGGAAGCGGTAAGAACACGATCTGAATGAGTAGAGCGAGACTAATACATTTAAGATCGAAGGAGGAAGTCATGGAAGTTTTTGATAAATATTTATCAAGTATCGATAACCCCGACCACCGCGATCGAACGGAGGAAATTTTGACGTGGGTTGCTAATAAATTTCCAAAATTAGAACCGCAAATTAAGTGGAATACCCCTATGTTTATTGATCACGGCACATTTATTATCGGCTTTTCCACAGCGAAACATCATTTGAGCGTTTCTCCTGAAGAACTAGGCATTGCGCAATTTGCTGATGACATTGCACAAGCTGGATACAGCGCTACGAAAGGTTTGTTTCGAATTCCATGGAATGAGCCAGTAAACTACGAATTGCTTGAGAAAATCATTGAATTTAATATTCAGGATAAAGCAGAATATACGAATTTTTGGCGGAAATAATTCGTCACCTCTTATCAAACGCATGACACAAAATGTCATGCGTTTTGTATTCGGCCCGATATGCCGAGTATATCTGCTCAACTAACTGAATAATGATTAGGAGGTAGCTTGGAATAAGTCTAAAAGGAGAGGACGTTATGTATTGGTTTCGTACCTTATCACATGAATCATACAAGCTTCACCATTATTTTAAGACATTTTCTTATCCAAAAAACTCGTATTAACTGCATTTTTTCAGCACTTGCAGCGATCCTGCAGTCAACCGGAAACTTTCTCCCAGTGATCGGTTATTTAATCAGTCCTTTTGCTACTCTCCTATCTTGTTTTGCACCATTATATCTATTCCATTTGGGATTCAAAGTTATATTTTAACGCTTCTTTTGCTAATACTGATCCAACCTGGCGAATCTTTTGTGTTCTCGTTTACAACAGGGATCGTAGGCTTAGGAATCGGAATCGCTCTTTTTATTATAAAGAGACGGATTGGAATTATTGTTTTTACGTCATTATTATTGTTAGGTGGAATTTTATTCCTTTTATACATTGTTCGCTTCCTATTTTAGGACCAGTCGCCAGTACATCTTTTTCATTAAAGGTTATAGGGTGTATTTACATTTTTCTTTTATATATAGTTGGATATGGGCTGAATTAAGCAGGTTTATCTTTAGGAAATGGTATAAACGGCTAGAGGAAGTTTAGAGCGTATAATTGCTCCCTTGGTTGTAATTTGGAATAATTTCAAAAACAGCACCTTGGTTAAAATCAGTCACTTTCATAGATCCATAAACGCCTAAATATAGTCTAGTTTGATCTAGATTCGTTCCCAGACTAACGTAATAAGCGGATTGAGATCCAAAATTATAATCAGTTTCAATCACGCTAAAATCACTTAGTTTACAATCCGTTCTTAGCCTAGTATAAGCTAAAACCCCTCTAGTCGGAGATCCTTTGCGTCGGGCAAGATCGGAAAATACAACGCTTCCCGTTAAATTTGGAATTGCATTTCCATATAGGCTTGCACTCCAGTAAGTGCAGTTCCTTCAAATTTATCGGATCGAGAATCTTTATGATAATAACTAGTTAAAGGTTGAAGACGACTAACGGAAGTTTCTACTGCTTCATTGTAGTAAGCAATTGTTTTATCCTCAGCAGTAAGGTTTGCAGAGCATCCGCTTATCATCGAAGTAGGAAAGGTACCTTCCCACCCGCGCCAGCCAAAGTTAATATATCCTTCTTGGTTAAAAGTCGCTTGAACAAGCTGAGTAACCGGAATCGGTTTATAATGAACGAATGAAAAAATCGACTCTACTAAATTCTGTCCGACATTACCTGCATATTTGATGTACTGATTATAAAATTTTTGAAATGAAATGCCTGGTATATTGCGAACGCCCTTAGCGATAACCGTAAGCGTTTCTTGAATAGGTGTGGGAAGTTGATTGAAACGTGTGACTACAGGTGGATGATAAATAAAAGTATTTTTACCTACATCTAATTCAATTATTTTACCAGCGATCTCCATATCGTCCTGGCTTAAATTAAAAGGGTCAAAGCCTGACCCACCATCTCCGATTGTTAAAATAAGTTTTTCAGTTTCAGGTGAAAAGTTTAAGCTATTGACGCCATTATGATTAAAAAATGGCCTTCTTAAGTTAAGTAATGTTCTTCGTTTTTGAGGTTGGCCATTCGATTGTAATATCCATTCTTCAACGGTATCGATATGATCATATTTCGTTTCTCTATTGGTCCACTTTAAATTTAAAGTTTCGGGATCACACGGATTAGGTTTAAAGTGTTCAGTAAGGGCACCGGGACCTTGTGTTCCAGCTACTGAATAATGAAGGTAAAACAGACCGTTATAATAAAATTCTGGATGAAAAGCTAGCCCGAGCAATCCCCGTTCATCATATCCACCACGAGAATCACCTAGTTTTATAATTCGCGGTCGAATATCTAAAAAGTCCTTATATGTCCGTTTCTTATGTAAAAGATCTCTCCTACTTGGGTTGCAATAAATATACTTTCAATTGAATCATTAGGGAGTATTGTTGTTTTCAAAACAGTGGGTAAATTTATCTTACTTACAATGGGTCGTAAAGTAACCTTAACTTTTATCACCCAACTTTTCACCCCTTCTTATTGTTTTCTTTTATAAAAATATGAATAGAATGGTTTTTTAGTACCAAAACAGGGCAGTATCGAACTCACTGAGGAGGATCCTATGTTGTAGAAATAATGGTGAAATGTGTATGATAGTAATGAATGCTGGTAAATAAGTAATGGCAAGGATCTATTTGGCATTTTAATATTAACCTTAGCCCATAGTCTCGTTGCTGATAGTCCGAAACCTGGCTGTCTTTTTTCACTGACAGGTAAATGAATCGAAATTCATAGCCCTTAGGTTGTCTATTTTCCGCCTGCAGGTAAATTAAAGCTTGTTTCATTGCCCGTTGGCTGTCTTTTTCACTGACAGGTAAATGAATCGAAATTCATAACCCTTCGGTTGTCTATTTTTCCACCTGCAGGTAAATTAAACACATCGTTTCATTTACCATTAGCCAGCACTTTTCTGCTCAAGGGTCAATGAATTTTATTTTATCAATAGCCGAAGTTTCTATTATAAAAGAACGGGGATGAATTCATATGCATGTAGTGATTGCTGGAGGAAGTGGATTTGTTGGTCAAGCTTTGCAAAAGAGGTTGCTTGCCAATGAGATGCAAGTGACGATATTAACGCGTTCTCCAAGTAAAGTGAATCAAACAGAGCAATTACGTGCGGTTGAATGGCTTACGCCTAATAGCAAGCCTGAAACGGAGTTGACACATGTCGATGCGGTTATTAATTTGGCGGGGAATCAATTAATGGGTTAAGGTGGACGAAAGAAAAAAGCAAAAAATTATTAACAGTCGAATGAAAGCAACGAAGGAAATCATTCGTTTGATCGGTGCACTTGAGAGGAAACCCAAAGTGTTAGTAAACGCTTCAGCCGTCGGTTATTACGGAATGTCTAGTACGGAAACTTTTACAGAAGCATCGGTGACAGATGCGCATGATTTTCTTGCGACTGTTGTTCGGATGTGGGAAAAGAAGCAGCGGCCGCGCAATCATTTGGAGTACGTACTGTTTTTGCTCGGCTTGGAATCGTTCTTGGTCGAGGAGGGCATTACCGCTGATGGCACTTCCGTATAAGTTGGGGGCGGGTGGAACGGTCGGATCAGGGAGCAATGGGTATCCTGGGTTCATGTAGAAGATGTCGCCGGATTAATTCAGTTTGCACTAGAACAAGAGGATCTTTCTGGTCCGTTAAATGTGACGGAACCCGAGCCGGTAAAGATGCGAGAGTTTGGCAAGGCGATTGGACGCGTGCTTCATCGTTCACATTGGCTGCCTTTCCCTAGCTTTGCGATGAAAATTTTACTAGGAGAAATGAGTGAAATGCTATTACAAGGGCAAAAGGCGCTCCCGGAAAAAGCACTCGAGCATGGGTATGTCTATGAATATGCTAGTTTGGAAGAGGCATTGACGGAAAGTTTAAAGTAGCTCGATTAAGTAAGGAAGTAGCTCAATTAAACAAAAAATTAGCATCCGATTAGAAACCTGTTATAATAAATAAGTGAACGATATATGGAATGTGGGGAACCGGTGTGGCCGGTTGAGATAGTGTCCGTCAGATGCTGACCCTTTGAACCTGCTCTGGCTCATACCAGCGAAGGGAACGTGAATTCATTTTGATTAATGAGTGTTCTTTCGGACGCCCGCGGTTCTAAACGCAGGGTGTCTTTTTCGTTAAGCGGTTCATTTCCTTTAAAACAATAGGGAGGAATTAACATGAAGAAGTGGTTTGCTAGTTTGATCGTTTTATTGTTTTTAGGAGGATGTAGTGGGAATAATGAGAGTGGTTTGAAAAAGTGTCTGTCGTATTGGACTGGACGCCGAATACGAATCATACAGGTCTTTATGTTGCTCAGGAAAAGGGCTATTTTGAAGAGGAAGGCTTGGATGTAGAAATTATATTACCAGGTGAGGCGGGAGCGAATCAGCTCGTCGCTTCGGGAAAATCGGAATTTGGCATTAGTTATCAAGAAAGTATTACGGAAGCGCGGGTACAAGATGTGCCGATCGTTTCAATTGCTGCGATCATTCAGCATAATACGTCAGGATTTGCTTCGCCTGTCGAGAAAAATATTACATCACCGAAAGATTTTGAAGGTAAGACATACGGTGGCTGGGGAGCACCGGTTGAGCAGGCAGTTCTCAAGTCCTTAATGGCAACCGAAAATGCCGACATTCATCAACTTGAAACGGTAAATATGGGAGACACGGACTTTTTACGGCTGTCAAAAGAGACATCGATTTCGCGTGGATTTACTATGCATGGACAGGCATCGAAGCGGAAATTCGCGGCGATGAGTTGAACATGATTTATTTAACGGATTACTCGGATAAACTTGATTATTACACACCAGTCATTGCGACAAGTGAAAAAATGATTGAAGACGATCCTGAAACGGTGAAAGCTTTTATGGCAGCTGTATCAAAAGGATATAAATTTGCGATCGACAATCACGAAGAAGCGGCTAGTATTTTAATTAAAGCAGTGCCTGATCTTGATGAAGAGCTTGTAAAAAGAAGTCAGGAATGGCTCGCATCGCGTTATCAAGATGATGCGCCGAGATGGGGAGAACAAAAGCTAGAAGTATGGGATAACTATGCAGAGTGGATGTTCGATCACGATTTACTTGATAAAGAGCTAGACGCAGAAAAAGCATTTACAAACGAATTTTTACCGAAATAAGGAGCGATATAGATGGCAAATGCATTAATTAGTATTCAAATTATCCCTAAGACAAAAAATGGCGAAGATGTGATTCCGTATGTCGATGAAGCGATTAAAATCATTGATGAATCAGGAGTCAAGTATCAAGTGAGCCCGTTGGAAACAACGATGGAGGGCGAATTATACGAATTAATGAACATCATTGGCAAGATGAATGAGCGGATGACTGAAATGGGAGTCCAAGCATCATTTCTCAAGTGAAAATTTTATACAATCCAGCGGGTGCCAGCATGGATCGACTAACGGAGAAATACCGCTAATGTCTTCTTTCGTAAAAAGGATGGAAGCCGGCAGCGGTTCTCATCCTTTATTGTTTATTTGGGAGGCGGCAGTGAAGCTTGCACATATTCCAAAATGGTTGCTCCCTGCACCGAGCGCAATTTGGAATGAGGCGGTTAGTGGATTCGGCCAATTTTATCCACATGTCACTTCAACGATCGGGCTGGCGATTCTTGGTTTTCTGATCGGTTGTTCGATTGGATTGGCAACGGCTACCGTCCTTCATTTACTCCCGGTGTTCGTGAAGCTGTTTATCCGCTGCTCATTTTATCGCAAAACGTGCCGACGATTGTGCTTGCTCCATTGCTCGTCATTTGGTTTGGCTTTGGGATGTTGCCGAAGATGATCGTCATTACGCTCGTTTGCTTTTCCCGGTAACGATCGCGGCGCTTGGCGGTTTTCGGAATACGCCGCCTGAGATGAAACATTATATGCTTATGGCCGGTGCGTCAAAATCACAGCTTTTTGCAAAATTGGAATGGCCACACGCATTGCCGGCTGTTTTTCAGGATTAAAAATATCGGCAACGTATAGCATGTTAGGCGCTGTTATATCCGAGTGGCTTGGGGCGAAAAGGGAATCGGTGTGTATATGACGCTCGCATCCTCGTCCTTCCGTACGGAGCGTGTATTTGTGGCGATTATCGTTATTATGATATTAAGTTTGTGCTTTTTGGCATCATTACAATTGTCGAGCGTTACTTAGTGAGATGGAATGGGAAGGAGGGGCAATGATGGGGATATTGCAAATCAAGGATGTATCGAAAAGCTTTGATGATCGTGAAGTGTTAAAAGATATTGATTTATCGATTAATGAAGGCGAGTTTCTAACGATACTTGGGCCATCTGGCAGTGGAAAAAGCACATTATTTCGTTTAATAGGTGGCTTGTTAGATCCGGATCATGGCGCTATTTATTTGGATGGGGAACAGATGAATGGCAAGCGCGGGCTGATTAGCTATATGCCGCAGCAGCCAGCGTTGTTTCCGTGGCGAACCGTTTTGCAAAATGTCTTGTTAGGGCAAGAGTTACACGGAAAATGCGATGAAACGAAAGCGTTGCAAATGATCGAGCGGGCGGGTCTTTCTGGTATGAACACGCGCTTCCGGCCGAATTATCTGGAGGCATGAAGCAGCGGGTCGCTTTTATTCGCGCTTTATTAAGTCCGCAGTCGTTGATTTGTTTGGATGAACCTTTCTCTGCTTTGGATGATTTTACTCGATTGGAAATGCATTTATGGCTACTCTCTATTTGGGAGGAGTATAAAAAACGATCGTATTCGTGACGCATAATCTTGATGAGGCGCTTTTTTATCTGATCGAATCATTGTTCTTTCATCGAATCCTGCGACGGTCCGAGCTGAATTTCACATTCCTTTTCAGCGCCCACGTAGTGAAGAGTTGTTGCTGACCGAAGAATTTCTTGAGTGGAAACGGGAGATGAGTGGAACGATTTTTCCAAAAGGAGCTAACCGATGAAAATCATTGATGCGCATATACATTTAGATCATTATAATGACGATGAACTTGACGTGTTGATGAGAACTTTAGAAAACTGTGAAAAGCTCATTTCGGTTTCGTTTGATTTGGAATCATGTAAACGAAATTTAATGCTTGCTGAAAAATATCCTGAAGTGGAAGTAGCATTCGGTTTTCATCCTGAGCAGGAATTGCTGACGGACGAGCAATTGGCGGATTTGCTTGTATGGATGGAAGTGCATCGTGATCAAATGTGTGCCGTTGGAGAAATCGGACTCCCATATTATTCGAGAAAAAGTCATCAAGATGGGTACATCGAATTGGTTGACGTATTTTTACAGAAGGCAAAAGAATGGCAGAAACCTGTCGTACTGCATGCGATTTATGAAGATGCTCCCGTCGTTTGCCGTCTACTAGAAAAGCATCAAATCACGGATGCCCATTTTCACTGGTTTAAAGGTGATCAAGTGACGATTGAGCGAATGATTGAAAATGGCTACCACATTTCGATTACACCAGATGTGTTGTATGAAAAAGAAATTCGCGAGCTTGTTAAAAAATATCCACTTGAACAAATGATGGTCGAAACGGATGGACCGTGGCAGTTTGAAGGAAAATTTTCAGGAAATGACGCATCCAAAGATGATTCATCATTCAATTGCGGCGATTGCTGAATTGAAGAACATCGAACGTTCAGCTCTATATCAAGAGCTCTATCAAAACACAAAAACATTTTATCGGATTTAAAATTTTCGGTTCAAATCGATGTGATTTGAGCCTTTTATAATTAATAATATATTCGGCGTCAGAAAGATGGCGATGAATCCTCGTTCATAGCCCAAACTTCCCGAAAACCCCCGCTCTGGTAAATGAATCCTCGTTCATAGCCCGATCTTCCCCGAAAAATCCCCGTGCTGGTAAATGAATTCCCATTCATAGCCCAACCTTCCCCGAAAGCCTCCCGCGCTGGTAAATGAATCCCCGTTCATAGCCCAAACTTTTCCGAAAAATCCCCGTGCTGGTAAATGAATTCTCGTTCATAGCCCAACCTTCCCGAAACCCCCGCGCTGGTAAATGAATACTCGTTCATAGCCCCTATCCCCTGAAAAATCATAATCAGTGTGAATAAAGTGCTCATTCGTTTAGTTTTCCATTAAAAAATAGAGCACTGTATGTAAACAGTGCTCTATTTTTATGAACTTATACGATTATTCTACAAAGTGAACATTTTTCAATTGATAGATACCCGATGTATCGATATCAAATCCAGCAATTTTATTGCTTACTCCTGTTAAGTATTCTTGGTGGTGGATGAATACCATTGGAGCATCTTCAACTAAATACTCTTGAACTTGATTGTACATTTCAAAGCGTTTTTCTGGATCTGCTTCGCGGCGACCTTCATCTAGTAATTTATCTACTTCTGGGTTTTCGTAGAATGAACGGTTACCAGGGTTTCCTTTTGTGAAGAGTGGAATAAAGCGTATAATCCATAATCAGCATCGCCTGTTGGGTTAGACCAACCAAGGATGTACATATCATGTTCACCAGCTGCTGATTTTTCTAAGTATGCTCCAAACTCCATTACTTCAACTTCAACATTAATATTTGCTTCTTTTAGTCTTTGTTGAACTAAAATCGCCATATCCATACGTTGCTGATTGTCGTTTGTCCAGATTGATGTTTTAAATCCGTTTTCGTAACCAGCTTCTTTTAATAATTCTTTCGCTTTTTCAAGGTTATGCTCGACAACTGGTACATTTTCATTGAATCCAAAAATGCCAGGTGCAAGTGGACCTACTGCCGGAATTCCAAAGCCTTCGTAAACACCCTCAATGATTTCATTTTTGTCGATGAGCATTGCGATTGCTTGACGAACTCTTACATCATTAAAAGGTTCTTTTTCTGTGTTAAAACCAATATAAGATAAGCTTGAAGATGGTTTTTGATTCACTGTTGCATTGCCAGAGTTATTGACGCGTTTTACTTCGTTTGGCTCAACTGGGTCAGCAATATGTGCATAACCAGTTTCTAAGTCTGCAATTCTTGTCGCGCTTTCAGGAACAACTTTGAATGTAACAGAGTCAACAAGTGCTGGTGTATCCCAGTAGTCCTCGTTTTTACAAGTTTAATTTGAGAACCTGCATTCCAGCTATCAAATTTAAAGTATCCTGTACCTGCTGGGTGTTCAGAAATAACTGCGCCTGGCTCTTTGCCATTTGCCATTCCTTCGTAGTCAGCTTCGATTGTTTTTGGACTCATCATACCTCCACCATTATGTGAAAGGTGAGCAAGTAATGGTGCGAATGGGTATTCAGTCGTAATACGAACTGTAAGCTCGTCCACAACTTCGACATCTGTAATCATTTCAAATAAGAAAAATCTTGGTGAAGCAACTTCTGGATCGCGAATGCGGTCTAAGTTTGCTTTTACTGCTTCAGCATTGAATTTCTCGCCATCATGGAATGTTACGTTATCGCGAAGTTTGAACTCCCAAGTTAGGTCGTCAACTTGTTCCCATGACTCCGCTAGGCTAGGTTCGATCTCGTTCTTGTCATTACGTTTTACAAGTGTTTCATAAATGTTTGCTTGAATATTAGAAGAAACGACATCATTTGAGCCGTGAGCGTCCAATGATGATGCATCTGATAATACATCAAGAATCAGGTCGCCGCCTACTTTCGCTTCTCCTGACTTATTATCTTGTTCCTTATCAGTTTCCTTGTCATTTCCGCCTGCACATGCAGCTAGGAACGCTGAAAGGACAAGTGTTAAGGCGAATAGCCAAAATTTGTTACGTTTACTCATGTTTTTTCCTCCTATGTAAAATTAAATGATGAGAAGTCAGAAAAAATATAACACACATTATATTCTGTAACAACTATTTCACAATTATATTATGGATTAATAATATTCAGATAAGATTGAAGATAATTAATTGATTTTAAACTCAATATTGGTGAGTTAATTGTATTATTGTTTTGATTTTTAGATAAATAGTGATTACTCAATCAACTGTAATTAATTATTCAAAAATAGCACTTTTGTCCTTTTCGATGTTTACTTTCAAATAATAAATACGTTAATATAAGATAGGTGAAAATTAATATAAATAGGCTGAAAGGAGTGTTACCGTATGACTCAAGAAACGATTCAGCCTGCTGTTCGAAAAAACGGTCAAATCCACGTTTGGACTATTATAAAACGATTTGGAATCGGCTGAAGAAGAATAAAGCAGCGGTAGTCGGAGGCATATTAATACTATTATTTATAATTACTGCAATTGTCGGACCATTTTTGACAACGAAAGATCCATATGAGTTAGATATTGTGAATAAAATCCAGCCACCTTCAGCAGAGCATTGGTTCGGGACAGATAATTTTGGTAGGGACATTTTTACGAGAATCATTCACGGGATGGGACTTACATTATATGTCGGCTTTTTCTCTGTTTTCATTGGTGGAGTTATTGGTGTTCTCTTCGAGTCATTTCCGGATATTATGGTGGGAAACTGGATACGGTCATTATGCGTATCATGGATATTTTGCTAGCTTTTCCTGGGATCATTTTGGCGTTAGCGATTGTCAGTGTTCTTGGTGGAAGCTTAACAAACGTGATCATCGCCGTTGGAGTCTTCTCTATCCCGGCATTTGCAAGGATTGTCAGAGGGTCAACCTTAACTGTCCGAAAATTGGAATACATTGATGCGATGAGAGCGTTAGGGGCATCAGATGCGCGAATTATTTTTAAACATATTTTGCCGAATGTGATGTCGCCAATTATTGTTCAAGCGACTCTACGAATTGCAACAGCCGTATTAACAGCAAGTGGACTGTCCTTCCTTGGTTTGGGCGCAAAACCACCAGCTCCGGAATGGGGAGCGATGTTAAGTGATGGACGTTCGTATATGGCTGACGCTCCACATATGGTTTTAGTGCCAGGCATTATGATTGTGCTTGTTGTACTGGCTTTTAATATTTTCGGAGATGGGTTGAGAGATGCACTCGATCCTAAAATGAAGAAGTAAGGAGGGTGCAAGAACTTGACGAAATTTATTATTAGACGTTTATTACAAACAATTCCCGTATTATTTGGGGTAACGATTTTAGTATTTTCATTGATGTACCTCATTCCTGGTGACCCTGCACAGATCATTGCTGGAGAAGGTGCATCGGAAAAAACGGTTGAGCAAATTCGTGAGCGGCTTGGTTTGAATGAGCCAGTTCATGTGCAATATATTTCATATATTTCTAACGCGTTGCAAGGTGACTTAGGTAATTCGATCCGCAGCGGACGTCCTGTAATGGATGAAATTCAAGCACGATTTTGGGTAACGGTGGAGCTTGCCTTTTATGCGACTGTACTCGCGGTTTTTATCGGGCTAATTGCGGGAATTATATCAGCAGTTCGCCACTATACATTGTCAGATATTTCGATCATGATTGTTGCGTTATTTGGATTGTCAATGCCGAGTTTCTGGATGGGACTTGTGCTCATTCAATGGTTTGCCGTCGGTGTTGACTGGCTGCCACTCCCGGATTTTATGATGATGCGACCTTCAGGATGGGGTGATGATTGGCGACAAGTGATATTACCAGTTATTACGCTTGGAACCGGTGGAGCGGCGATTATTGCACGGATGACACGTTCTTCTATGTTAGAGGTCATTGGACAAGATTATATTCGAACGGCTCGGGCTAAAGGTGTTTCTGAGCGTTTGGTTATTTATAAACACGCATTAAAAATGCGATGATTCCAGTTATTACTGTTGTTGGTCTTGAATTTGGAGCGTTCCTTGGTGGAGCGGTATTAACGGAAACGATCTTTGCGATTAATGGAATGGGTAGGTTGACTGTCGATGCGATCAGCCAGCGTGACTTTCCAATCGTTCAAGGAACCGTCCTCGTTATTTCTGTTGTCTTTGTACTCGTAAACTTACTTGTCGATATTTCGTATCGAATGTTGAATAAACGAATTGATTTGGATTGAGAATTGAGGTGAATAATTAATGAAACAACATACTGAACAACCTGTATTAGATGTTCGTAATTTACGAACTTCGTTTGATACGGATAATGGTGAAGTTCGGGCAGTGGACGGAGTTACTTTTTCTGTGCCAGCAGGAAAAACACTCGGTATTGTTGGTGAGTCAGGCTCTGGGAAAAGTATTACATCGCTCTCGCTTATGCAATTGCTTCCAAGCAATGGAAAGATTAAAGGCGGAGAAGTGCTTTTTAAAGGAAAGAATCTACTAGACTTAACGGATAAAGAAATGCGGAAAGTTCGCGGAAACGTTATTTCTATGATTTTCCAAGAGCCGATGACTTCATTAAATCCTGCCTTTACGGTTGGCCAACAAATTAGTGAAGCATTAATCATCCACGAAAATTTGTCAAAAAAGAAGCGATGAAAAAGGCCGTTGAATTGCTAACACTTGTAGGTATCCCTCTCCAGAGCAACGGGTAAAGCAGTATCCGTTTGAATTATCGGGCGGGATGCGTCAGCGCGTCATGATCGCAATGGCGCTGGCATGCAATCCAGAGATTTTAATTGCGGATGAGCCGACAACTGCGCTCGACGTAACGATTCAAGCGCAAATTTTACGCTTAATTAAAGATTTACAGGATAAAATGGGCATGTCTGTCATATTCATTACTCACGACCTCGGTGTCGTAGCTGAAACATGTGACTTTGTTTCTGTTATGTATGCTGGACAAGTTGTTGAATACGCGGATGTGAAATCTTTATTTAAGAAACCGAAACACCCATATACCGTTGGGCTGTTAAATTCGCTCCCACGTCATGATATTGATCAGGAGAAGCTTATTCCGATCAAAGGAAATGTGCCGAATGCGCATGAAATGCCTGAAGGCTGCCGGTTTGCGCCGCGTTGCCCGGCTGCGACAGATTTATGCAGAGCGAAAATGCCAGAGTTAGTGACTGATGAAAACGGCAATCAAATTCGTTGCTGGATTTACTCAGACGAATGGGAAGGCGATCCGGAGGTGAAGCTATATGGCGAAAAAGAACTGCTCAAGGTTGAAGGGCTTAAACAATATTTCCCGATTAAAGGTGGATTTCTAGGGAGAACCGTTAATCATGTTAAGGCGGTTGATGATATTAGCTTTACCGTTTATGAAGGTGAAACGGTTAGTATCGTTGGAGAATCCGGTTGTGGAAAATCAACAACAGGAAGAGCGATTTTACGTTTAGAAGAGCCGACAGATGGAAAAGTAACGTTCCAAGATGTGAATCTCGCATCTCTATCAAAAAGAAATGCGCAAATATCGTAAAGACTTGCAAATTATTTTCCAAGATCCATATGCATCGATTAACCCTCGCCAGACGGTATCGGAAATTTTAACGGAAGCGATGGAAATCCAAAATTCTGTACCAAAGGAAAAGCGTCGTGAGCGTGTTCTCGAATTATTAGAGACGGTTGGATTAAATGAGTTCCAAGCGGATCGTTATCCTCATGAATTCTCTGGTGGACAGCGTCAAAGAATTGGAATTGCGCGCGCACTTTCCGTCAATCCGAAACTAATTATTTGTGACGAAGCGGTGTCTGCATTGGACGTATCGATTCAAGCACAAGTATTAAACTTACTTGAACAATTACAAGAGGAATATAATTTAACGTATTTATTTATATCTCATGACCTCGGTGTCGTCCGACATATTTCGGATCGGGTCATCGTTATGTATTTAGGGAAAATTGTGGAAATTGCCGATAAAGAATCTTTATTTGATAACCCGAAACATCCATATACGAAAGCCTTGCTTTCAGCGATCCCGGTTCCAGATCCAGAACATGAAAAATCACATATCGTTTTGAAAGGCGATGTTCCTTCTCCAATCAATCCGCCAACCGGCTGCCGTTTCCACACGCGCTGTCCGTTTGCTCAAGAGCGTTGTCGGAATGAAGTGCCACAGTTAAAGACTCATGCAACGATGGGAGAAGGTCACGAAGCTGCTTGTCACTTCGTAGAAGAAATCGAAAGCGGAAAGATCGAATCTAACTTTTAATAAAAAATCATTTGCACAAACTTTTGACCAACTCTTTCGAGAGAGGGTCTTTTTGATGCTTAGGAAATTGTGAATCATTTTCTATTTAGGCAATCTACGTCTAGCTACGATAAGTCAACTTCGGATCTCCTGTACGCTCACGTGTTTAGGTCTACATGATGAAGGCCACAAAGGCGTTGCCACACGACGTGGTTTTAGCCTTTGCTCCATCAATCTCGTCAGAATCACGTAAGGAAGTACGTCGCTAAACGGGCGCTTGCACTTTTATTCTAAGTCGTGCGTAGAGCTACATCACTAATGGTATAATAATTTATAAACATATGGTGGCAAGGAGGAAAGCTCAATGGGAGAGGAAACCGTAAATTAAAACAAAGCTTTGTAAATCTAGAAAGGTCATTACAACGTTTAGAAGAAGCGTTACATGAAAATCAGAACAATAGTCTGATCGTAGATGGAACGATTCAACGCTTTAATTTACGATTGAATTGTACTGGAAGATGTTGAAAAGATTATTGCTGAGCGAAGGAATTGAAGCAAAGACTCCACGTGAAACGTTGAAAGAAGCTTACCAGGCAGGGTGGCTTCCAAACGAACAAGCATGGCTGCAAATGCTTAAAGATCGAAATATAACGTCACACACCTATGTTGAAGAGTTAGCGAAGAAAATTGTACAAAACATCGTCGGTTATTTTCCAGAAATGAAGGACACCTTTCATAAACTGGAACAGCAGTATATGAAAGGGTACGATGAAAATGAATGAGTTGTTAATAAATCAGATAAGGAGATTGCTAGTAGATATCCCGACATTCAAGCGATCATGTTATTTGGTTCACGTGTTCATGGTGATTACAACGATATGTCCGATATTGATTTAGCGGTGAAAGCCCCAGGATTATCAGAGCTTGAGTGGATTATGTTAACGGAACAAGTGGAAAATGAGTTAGATACACTTCTAAAGATTGACCTAATTTTGTATGATCAAACATCGGATTCGTTACGAGAACAGATTGATCAATGTTATGAAGTTTTATATACGATATGAGAAAAATCCGATCATCTCCGTTAAGGGGATGATCGGATTTTCATTAAGCGGATTGTAATTCGGAGCGGTCGTCTTCTTTAGCTGTGCGTTTAGCCGCCCGGCCGCGTTGGAACATGTTATTAAGCAATAGTCCGGCAACGACAAGAAGAATGCCACTAATTTCGAAAATCGTTAATGCATACCCTTGAATAAAAGTGATGAGCACGGTTGTGATCGGAACGAAATTAATAAATAGCAGGCCATTTACTGGCTGTATAATGCTCACACCGACGTTCCAGCCAAGCAATGCGATGATGCCGGGAAAGACAATCATAAAGGCGAGGTCCCATTTGATCGCATTTATTGCTGCTAGACTTGGTGGCTCAACAAAATCAAATGCAGTTCCAAACAGAACGATTGCCGTAGATGTTGCTGTTCCGTATAAGCAAGTGAGGGCGGAGTAACGCAGGACAGACCAACTAGAAAAGCCACTACCACCTAGTGTATAAACGACCCAACCGATCACGGACGCTAAAAGAGCGATGAGTGGAACGATTTGCTTTCCGATGGATGCGAATGTTGTCATATCTCCTTTGTGATAACGAGTAAAACGCCGACAAAAGCAATAAGGATGCAAATGATCGTCGTGATGCTTGGACGAGCTCCACGGAGCATCCACAAAATAAGAACGGAGATGAGCGGCATAAGTGCTTCCATAATTGATGCTAAGAGGACGCCTGAATCACCGAGCGAATGTTGTCCCCAAAAGATGAATAGATTATAGACGGTAAATGCCATCGTTCCAAAGAACCAAAGTGACCAACCTTTTCCTTCCGTTTTAAACGCTTGTTTCCCTTCTTTGCTAAAAGCATAATAACTAATATGACTGCGACAGGGATATAGCGAAAAATCGTAAAGTAAAAAGGTTCGACATATTGAAATGAATGATGTGCGACTGGGAACATGGCACCCCAAGATATACTAGCAATTAGGCATAAAAGACTACCGTATAAAAAGCGATTCTTCAATATATTCCCTCCATGTGTAAATCTTTCAGTGTAGTAACTTTATTTAACAATAGAATGAGTATCATGTAAAATGAATAATAGAGATAATAGATATCGTTATTTATGATGGTGGTTTGATCAGGGGAGACACTATGGATATAAAGGATTTATTGATTTTCATGAAAGTAGTCGAATTTGGAAATATAAGCAAAGCGGCGAAACAATTAAATTACGTTCAGTCCAATGTATCAGCAAGAATTCAAAAGTTGGAAGAGGAATTGCACACACCGCTTTTTCATCGGCATAATCGCGGCATGGTATTGACGCCTGAAGGTCGGAAATTATTGGACTATGCGGAAAAAATTGTGTCGCTCGTAACAGATATGAAAAAGCCTTTCATCACTCGGAAACGCCGACAGGAAAGCTTGAAATTGGCTCCGTCGAAACAGTGATAAAATTGCCGTTTATTTTATCGAGTTACAATAAAAGATATGAACATATTGATTTATCCTTAACGACGGGGTTACTGATCAATTAATTGATGAGGTGTTGAACTATCGTCTCGACGGAGCTTTTGTAACGGGAGAGGAAGTCGGGTTCATCCAGATTTGATTCAATACGATGTGTTTGATGAAGAACTAGTACTCATTTCTGATACGAATCCTGCTACATTAGAAAAATTAAAAGAGAGGCCATTTCTCGTTTTTAACCGTGGATGTGGATATCGCTCAAAGCTGGAGGAATGGCTAAGGGATGAGCAAGTTGCCCCTTCAAAATTGATGGAAATGGGGACACTTGAAACCATTTTAGGAAGTGTGTATTCTGGACTAGGCGTCTCCTTTGTGCCGCGATCAACGGTGAAGCATCATGAAGAAAGAGGATTGATTCAATGTCACGAAGTACCGGAACAATATAGCAAAATCCAAACCGTCTTTATTCGCAAAAAGATACATTCCTTACCACGTCATTAGAGAAATTCATCGATACGATTCACGACTGCAAAAGTAAGGAAGGATATAATTTTCCATTTTTATAAATTTTATCAAAGGTAGGTATAATCATCATTGTGAAAACAAAAAGTATTTATTTTGATTATGTGCAAGTGATTTTTGGGGCGGCACTCGTCGCGCTATCTTATAATATGTTTTTATTGCCTTCAAGACTGGCTGCTGGAGGCATTTCTGGAGTAAGTACGATTTTATATGAGTTGTATGCATGGAATCCAGCACTTGTTCAATTTAGCTTTAGCTTTCCATTATTTTTCGCGGGATTATTTCTTCTAGGAAAGAATTCAGCGCCAAAACATTAGTTGGTACGGTCTGTGTTCCTTTCGTTATTTGGTTGACGCAAGGGATTGACCTCCATATAAATGAACCGATGCTTGGCGCAATTTATGGAGGAATTGTGCTTGGAATCGGACTTGGCATTGTGTATCGTGGCGGTGGCTCAACGGGTGGAACGGCAATTATTGCCCAACTATTGAAAAAATATACAGGATTTTCGAGTGGGTTTGCTCAGCTGCTCGTAGATGGATTTGTTGTCGCTGCATCAGCGATCGTCTTCAACTTAGAGCTTGCTTTGTTTGCGATGATTGCGATTTATGTGACGAGCAAAGTGATCGATTTCGTACAATTGCACACATCGCCTACGAAGCTTGTCATGATCATTACGGAAAAAGAAGAAATGATTCAGCAAATCATTAAAGAGGAAATTGATCGCGGTTTAACAAAGATTAAATCGATCGGTGGTTACTCAAATAAAGAAAAAACGGTTATTCTTTGTGTCGTCGAACAATCGGAGGCAGTTTATTTGAAAAAGATTCTCCAAGAAAGAGAACCAAACTCATTTGTCATTTTCCTAAACGCTTCGGAAATATTAGGAAGTGGCTTTTCAAGAGAGAAAGTGTATGTGGATTAGAAGATGAGAATGATGTATAGAAATGTATAGGGATAGGAAGGGGCATTGAAAAAGACCTCCTATTGTAGGGGATCTTCCATACTATTGATTCCCGCTCCAGGCGGACAGCGTCCAGCTAGAACGGAAATCAAAATCAACACCTTCATTTTACCAACCTGACTTTTCTCAAAAATGTACAAAGTTTTTAAAAAGATCTTGACTTTCATAAAGGGAAAAGTTAATATGATACATAATTCGAACTTAAACAATATTTCTGGCAATGACGAAGAGTAGTAGTTATTTTATCGCATGTAAGAGAGCCGATGGTTGGTGGGAATCGGTATGCAGAAATAATGAATGGACTTCCGAGCTTCCAAACCGAACATCGAATCGATCAGTAGGCTTTGGCGCATTAGTCTTAGCGTTATAAAGGCGGGCAATAAGCAAAAGATCGCTTGTTGCTGTCAAAGTGAGCTATATTCAGCTAATAAAGGTGGTACCACGGGTTCCTCGTCCTTTGGATGAGGGACCCTTTTGCGTTTTGGGGCGTGACCATAGCTTAATATGTAAATCGTAGAGTAAGAGTAGTACGCAAAGCACATTGCTGACAGAGAGCCGGTGTTGGTGGGAATCCGGTGCAGATGGTTTTGCTGAATGGACTTATGAGAGATTGCCTGAACGAAGTAGGGCAATCCGGTTTTCCACCGTTAAAGGGAGTTGAGATGAAGAGCAATCTTCGAATAGAGGTGGCAACGCGGACGATTCGCCCTCTGTAAACACGTGATATGTGTTTACAGAGGGCTTTTTAATATGTAACACCATTAAAAAGAAAAGGAGAGAAGATAAAATGAAACCGTACTTGCAAAAATTGATGGTTGGAGAAGACTTAACGATGGAAGAAATGACGGAGGCAGCCCGTTTGTTATTTACAGGAGAAGCAACGGAAAGTGAAGCTGGAGCCTTGCTCGGTTTGCTTGCGCTAAAAGGAGAAACTGCCGGGAAGTGACCGGTTTAGTGAACGCCATCCGCGAGCGCTCGATTCCGATTGCGACTGTGCAAGGAAGCATCATGGATAATTGTGGGACAGGTGGAGATGGATCGAAGAGCTTTAATATTAGCACGACATCCGCATTTGTCATTGCTGGTGCTGGTATTACGGTTGCGAAACACGGAAATCGCAGCATCTCAAGTCAAACGGGAAGCGCAGATGTGCTTGAACAATTAGGGGTTTCGATTCATAATCAGCCAGAAGAAACCGCACAACTGCTTGCAGAAAACGGGATTGCCTTCTTATTTGCTCCAAATGTTCATCCTGCCATGAAAGCAGTCATGAAAGTAAGGCAAGATTTGCGCGTGCCAACCATCTTTAACTTGATTGGACCTTTAACGAATCCGGTTCAGCTTGAGACGCAATTGCTCGGCATTTATCGTCGCGATAAATTAAAGCTTATGGGAGAAGTTCTCCATCAGTTAGGAAGAAAACGGGCTGTCATTATTAATGGGGCCAATTATATGGATGAAGCATCCTCGCCGGTGAAAACCATCTCGTTGTATTGGAAAACGGACAGTTAACGGAAATGACGCTTACTCCAAAAGACGTTGGGTTGCCGACATATTCGATCGAAGAAATTGCTGGCGGAGATGCCGATCGCAATGCTCGGATTATGATGAGTGTTCTTCATGGGGATGAAGGTCCATTTCGCGATACAGTCATATTAAATGCGGGAATCGGGATTTATGCAAATGGAAAAGTGAATTCGATTCAAGAAGGAATAGAGCTGGCGAAAGAGAGTATTGACTCGGGAGCAGCGTTGTCGAAGCTTGAATTTTTAATTGAAAAGAGCAAACATTCACAAAAACAAGGAGTGATTTAAACATGACGATACTTGATCGAATTATAAGGCAGAAAGAATTAGAAGTTAGTGAATTAAAAGTCATTTATGGCTTACAAGAAGTGAAAAATGAAAAAGTGAGACCATCACTATATGACAGCTTCCGAAGCAGCGACACGATGAATGTGATTGCAGAAGTGAAACGTGCTTCCCTTCCAAAGGAGATATTAATAGCGAAGTAGACCCGGTATTACAAGCACAACAATATGCAGCAGCAGGTGCAGGAGCGATTTCTGTATTAACGGATAAAACGTTCTTTAAAGGGTCGATGGCCGATTTATCAGCCGTGTCAAAAGCAGTCGATGTTCCGCTCTTATGCAAAGATTTCATGATTGATCGCATCCAAATTGATGTGGCAAAAGATCATGGTGCGAGTGTCATTTTACTCATTGCATCGGCACTTCCAGAAGAACGTCTGAGTGAACTATATCAATACGCGAAATCCTTGCATTTAGATGTATTATTCGAGGTCCACGATGAGAAAGAAGCAGAGACGGCACTTCGAATCGGGGCAAACATCATCGGCATTAATAATCGCAATTTGAAAACATTTGAAGTAGATTTAGCGGCGACTGAGCGGGTTGCTTCCTTATTGGAAAAGGAGGACGTATTACTCATAAGCGAAAGCGGCATTCGTTATCGGGAAGACGTGACTCGAGTAGAAGCGGCAGGAGCTCAAGCGATTTTAGTCGGTGAAACATTGATGAGATCAGACGATATTGCGAAAACAATGGAGGACATTCGCATTCCTTTACGCAAGGCGGTGAAGTAAATGCTTGTGAAGATTTGTGGAATTACAACCGATGAAGCAGCGAAATCCGCCTGTGAAGCTGGCGCTGACTTGCTTGGCTTCGTATTTGCAGATAGCTCACGTAAGATAACTCCAGAACATGCAGCGGCAATTACCAAGCAACTTCCTGATCACGTTAAAACGGTTGGAGTTTTCGTGAATGAACAGCGGGAAGTGATCGATAACATTACTGAACAAGTTGGACTTGACTACATTCAATTGCACGGAGATGAATCACCAGAGCTTTGCCAACAATTGAGAAGACCGGTAATTAAAGCTTTTTCGATTAGAGAAAAAGCGATTTAGATTGTATAAATGACTATACATGTGCGTATTATTTGCTTGACAGTCCCGGCATTGATTATCGCGGCGGAAGTGGAGTTCCGTTTGATTGGGGTTTGCTGCGTGAAGCGAACGTTCCGAATGAGAAAATTATTTTAGCTGGTGGGCTTCATCGAGACAATGTTGCTGAAGCAATTGAAAAAGTTAAACCAGCAGCCGTCGATGTCTCAAGCGGGGTCGAAACGAATAAGCAGAAGGATCCGCAGAAAATCATCGACTTTATAAAAGAAGCGAAAAAGAGGAGAGTGACCAAGTTGGCAGTATACAAAGCACCTGATCAGAAAGGTCGATATGGGCAGTTTGGCGGCCGGTTTGTACCAGAAACATTAATGACAGCCGTATTAGAATTGGAAGAAGAATATGAAAAAGCAATCACCGATCCAGAATTTCAAGCACTGATGGATCATTATTTAAAACAATATATTGGAAGAGAAACCCCGCTTTATTTTGCGGAAAACTTAACGAAACTTGTTGGTGGACCGAATATCTATTTAAAACGTGAGGACTTGAACCACACTGGTGCACACAAAATTAATAATACGATTGGTCAGGCGTTATTAACGAAGAGGATGGGGAAAAAGAAGGTTGTGGCTGAAACAGGAGCAGGCCAGCATGGCGTGGCAACAGCGACGGTTTGTGCATTGTTAGGATTGGAATGCATCGTGTTCATGGGAGAGGAAGATATTCGCAGACAACAGTTGAACGTCTTCCGGATGGAATTATTAGGGGCAGAAGTAAGGGAGTGTCGCAAGGAAGTGGAACGCTAAAGGATGCTGTTAACGAAGCGTTACGATACTGGGTAGCTAATGTGGAAGATACTCATTATATTTTAGGATCTGTCGTTGGTCCACATCCGTTTCCGCAAATTGTTCGTGATTTCAAAGTATCATTGGTAAAGAAACGAAACGGCAAATCGTTGAACATGAAGGAAATTACCAAATGCAATCGTTGCTTGTATTGGCGGAGGAAGCAATGCAATGGGAATGTTCTATCCATTCGTTGAAGAAGACGATGTGAAAATATACGGAGTGGAAGCAGCTGGTTCAGGAATTGAAACTGGAAAACATTCGGCTGTGTTAACAAGTGGAAAAGCGGGCGTTTTACATGGGACTTTATCGTATCTTTTACAAGATGAATATGGGCAAATTCAAGGGCCCACTCGATTTCAGCCGGGCTTGATTACCCAGGAGTAGGGCCAGAGCATGCTCATTTAAAAGACTCTGGTCGAGTGACGTACACGTCCGCAACAGATAAAGAAGCACTGGAGGCATTCCAGCTCCTATCAAAAACAGAAGGAATCATTCCCGCGTTAGAAAGCTCACATGCGGTCGCGTTTGCATTAAAATTAGCGAAACAAATGAATAAAGGGAAACAATCGTCGTTTGTTTATCAGGGCGCGGCGATAAAGATGTCGATGCTGTACGCGATTATTTAGGAGGTGTGGCTAATGGGTAAGGCTCGGATCGATAGAGCATTTAAAGAGGTGCTCAAGCGTGGAGATAAAGCATTCGTACCGTATATTATGGCTGGAGATGGCGGGCTTGACGCGTTAAAAGAACAAATCTTATTTTTACAAGAATGTGGAGCAACCGCGGTCGAGCTTGGTATCCCTTTTTCTGATCCCGTCGCGGATGGACCTGTTATTCAAGAAGCCGGGCTTCGAGCACTTGCGAATGGAACGAGCTTAGCAGGCGTATTAACAAGCTTGGAGGAGTGGAAGGAAACACGAACGATTCCGATCGTTCTCATGACATACTTCAATTTAATTTATGCTTACGGTGTCGAGGAGTTTGCGCAGCGTTGTGCAAATGTTGGCGTCGATGGGCTCATTATTCCAGATGTGCCGCTTGAAGAGGAAGAGGAAATCGCCCTATTTTTGAAAAATATGAGATTGCCCTCATTCGTTTAGTTGCACCGACGAGTCCAAGAAATAGAATCGAGAAGATTGCGAAGCGAACGGAAGGATTTCTTTATGCCGTTACAGTTAAAGGAACAACAGGAGTGAGAACACAATATGAAGCGGGGCTTGCTGAGTACTTGCAACATTTGAAGGAATTTTCATCTGCTCCTGTCCTTGCCGGTTTTGGGGTGTCGTCGCCAGAGCAAGTGGCAGAATTGAGTAGTTATTGTGATGGAGTCATCGTTGGAAGTAAGATTGTTGATTTATTGGCAAAGGAGAACGTGCTGAGATTAGTGAACTGATTGCAGCAGCGAAAAAGAGTGTCGTTCAATCGTTATAAAAGCTTCGGTCTGTCTCAAGATTGTCATCGTTTTGTCATCGTGTTTTATGCTTAAAAAGAATAGAAAACGGGTAAAGAAATGGCAAAGGTGATAAGGAGGCCGATTCATATGAATAGAGGGTTCAATTCACTTTTTATTAGGAGTAGCCGGAATTGTTGGGGTGAAGTATTTTTCAAATCAAGAAAATCGACATAAAGCGATCGATATGTACGAGTCGATGAAAGGGAAAATGCGCAACATTTGGGGCAAAGATCACCAAAGTAATCATGATAAAATGATAGAAAAAGCCGGAAATCCAGATCCTTATGATATAGAGGATTCGAAAATGGTTGATGAAGGCGCAATGTATAGTGTTGATTATTATAATAAAGAAGCACAACAACGACAACATTAATGACATCCCCTGGTACGAGCCAGGGATATTTTTTAAAAAACCGTTTCATTCATTTATACCATGTTAAGATAAAAGGACTAAGAATGGTAGGAAGGTATACGATGAAACGAATAATAATAATTACGCTTATACTCATTATTGCATGTTATCTATTTTTACATATAAACAATAAATGGTTGCAAACAACTTTCTATACGATTGAATCGAAGCGAATCCCACAATCGTTCGATGGACTGACAATCGTTCAGCTCTCTGATCTGCATGATGCTACATTTGGTAAACAGCAATGGGCACTCATTAATAAAGTGAAAAAGTTAAACCCTGATCTTATTTTTTTACAGGATTTAATTGATAGCAACCGCTATGATTTGGAGAATAGCTTACAGCTTATAAAACAACTTGTGACGATGACAGATGTATATTATGTAACAGGCAATCATGAAGTGGCGGTAAATGAAGTCGAACAAATCAAACATGAATTGACGAAGCTTGGTGTTCATGTAATGACAAATGAGGCGAAACGTTTGACGAGAAACGGAGAGGAAATCGTTTTAGCTGGAATCGATGATCCGTTAATGAAAAATCAATTTGCACCTCATATTGTTGTCGATGAAATGATTGATCAAGCGTTAACAGGAGCGCCTCGTGGAGAGTATACGATCTTGCTTTCACATCGACCGGAAGTATTTGATGTATATATTGATCAACAATTAGATCTTGTATTTACGGGACATGCTCATGGGGGACAGTTGCGCCTGCCTGGTTTTGGTGGATTGATCGCTCCGGGACAAGGATGGTTTCCATCTTACACTTCTGGCAAACATCAAAGAGGAATAACGGAAATGATTATAAACAGAGGGCTTGGCAATAGTATTTTCCCATATCGGATTTTCAATCGACCAGAAATTGTTGTTGCGACTTTACGTCATTCTTCATAAAAATGGACACGAAACTTTTAGATGGGATGACAAAAGCTCCTTTCAATCAACAGAATTAGAGAAAGGATATGACACGGGGCCGTTGAATATTAGGAGTACATCATTCCAGGAGGGGATTGTCGTGGATCAACTCTTTTCTTCTGAAGCCGCCAAAGTATTAGGGATTGGTGCAAGTACACTACGAAACTATGCTGCTACATTGGAAAGCAAAGGCTATTCGTTTCAGCGTGGAACAAATAATGGACGAATTTTTCAAAAGGTAGATCTTGAACGGATGGCTGAAATGTCTAATAACATATCGGTAAACGGAATGACTCTTGATGAAGCAGCAACAGCGATAGCAAATAAATGTGGGGATCCGAAGTTAGATCAAAAGGAAAACGTGGAAATGAAAAATGAAATGTTTGAACGTTTGTTTCAGCATATTACACAATTGGAAGAACAGCAGGCAAAATTTGCCGATGTGAACTTAAGTTTAGCGAAACAAGTTGAACGCCTTACCGAAAAAATAGAGGAGCGGGAAAGGGATCAATTGTTATTTCAGCGTCTTCAGAAAGCCCAAGAAAAAAGAAAAGAAAAGGGATCGCCTTTTTCGCCCATCTATGATCGGTGGAAAAAATGAGTGAACGTAAAAAGTTCACTCATTTTTTCGTTGTCTGACAAATTATAAAATATTAGCCTTAAAATGAGTGAGTTTCAAGTGATTTTATTTCCTAATTGCTTACGAAGGACAGAGTGTCAGTTAATTTTCGAAGAACTGTCTTTGGAATAGCTTTCGAAAGAAAAATGGAAATAATATTGATTTTTTACATTTTTGCATGGATAAGGATTGATTCGAAAAAAATGGGGTATAGTAATATACAGAAACATAAAAGTTGACAAATTGATTACGGATAAAAAAGCGATATACAGTGCCATGAAATTAAGGTAAAATAAGTACAAGATGTCAATTCTTAAAGAGGTGGTCTTTCTTGGAAAGAGATCATGATCAGTTCAAGAAAGTAATAACCAGTCTAACAGAGATCGGAGTTAAGATTACGAAAACAAAATCCCGGCTTGAGCTTATGAAAGTGCTGGAGGATGTTAAACCTATTCATAAGTATTCGAGCTTCACTCTTAAAGGCGGATGAGCTAGGTGTGCATGTATCGTGTATGTCTAGCTTGTTTTTTATTTTTATTTTTACATTATTTCTTGGGAAATAATGTCGAAGCAAGTTGATAAAAGAAGATGTATTTGGAGGGTTTTTCTTGAGGAGATATGTAAGTAGTCGTGATTTAATCTATATTCATATGAACACTACGGGAAATACGTATTATCATACGGAATCGAATTCACAGAATTTATTAGGGGCTTCCTATTACTCTTCCGAATTTCTTACTGTTGCGCCACCAATTTGAGGATGGTCATTTTAATTTACACACGAAACTTGATTATGTAGATAGCGAAATGCTTCCTAGTTTATTAACAGAAGATGTGTATAGTTACGGTGACTTTTGTTGGCTTGATTTTGAAGAAGAATCGGATTTGAACTCGTTAAGTGGACAAGAAATTGCGGAGATTTTATATTTAGGGCACTTTAAAGATCATTTAGCATCGCCATTTTATGAGAAAATAAGCAATCATGTTGTTTATTTAGCAGGAGATGATGGGTGGTTCAATAAAACGTATTATCGATCGTGGGATTATTTTTATGCGATGCTTGGTGCTGTTATTTCAGATAAGTTGAACAATCAAAAGATCGATCTTTATTTTCCTTTAGGAAAAAGAAAGGTATTCCACCTGTACCTGTTGAAATTCTTCAATCTTTTCAAAGTCAAATGAAAGAAGGGATTGTTTTTTCAATTGAGAAAACAGGTAGGAATCGTCAGCAAATTGAATTGCCTATTTGGGTAATTGGTGATTATTGTGATATGGATTCGATGCATGAAGAGTATGACATGATGCCGAATCGCACCCCGGATGGGACGATTGTTTTTGACAGAAAAACCGGAGAATGGCAAGCTTTCTCTAAACATACGGTGTAATCAAAATGGAGAAATTGGCTCATCTGCTAATTTCTCCATTTTTCGTTTTCCGATCGTTTCCTGTTAGAACGATAACAACATAATTTTAGACAATATTTTCTATTGATTTGGGGGATTTATTAATCCCTACCCATTTTTCTTAACAACATAAAGCTATGTATATTTGCAAGCGAAGGTTCGCAGACATATGAATTTTAGAGGGCGTGAATCGGTACATCCTCCCAGTATGTGTCAATTTCAAGATTACTTGTATAAAAAGGCATAAATGTAGAACGATAGAAAAAGACAGCCTTTAGAATGGAGGATAAATGTTGATACGAAATGTGAATAAATTGCTGCGTAAAGCTGTAAATAAGAAACAGCCTCTTCAAAGGAAGCAAGGGAATCTATGCCCAAGGACGTCTTACATAAAAACTTCCAGAAAAATGAAGAAGCATTTCGTTCCATTTACAACAATTGTTCGGATGTTGTTTTCTCCCTTTTTCCTGTTTGGAAAGGTAAGAGCAATGATTGTATATATCGAGGGGCTGTCGGACGTTCAAGGGATAGATGAACATATTCTTGTCTCTTTAAAAAAGAGATAGCGGAAGATTCGCAACAACTTAGCACTTTAATTGAAAAGGAGATCTCTATTTCTAAACTGGAAAAGATTCGGTTAATGACCGATTGCATCGAATCGATCTCGCTAGGAAATCCAATTCTCTTTACGATGGAGGAGACACAGCCTATTCGCTTGGTTTGGCTAAATGGGAGAAGCGAGCAATCGAGGAGCCAGAAGCAGAAACTGTTATTCGGGGACCGCGTGGAGGGTTTACGGAAGACTTACAAGTAAATACGTCTCAATTACGAAGAATTATTAAAAGTCCTGCACTTAAAATTCAATCGATGAAAATTGGAAAATATACAAATACAAATGTGTCGGTTGCCTATATCGAAGGACTTGCAGACCCTGCATTAATTGAAGAAGTCAAAAATCGACTGAAACGAATTCAGATAGACGGTATTTTAGAGAGCGAATATATCGAGGAGTTGATTGAAGACAATCCGTATTCACCCTTTCCACAAATTATGTCTACGGAGCGTCCTGATGTCGCTTCTTCTGCTTTAATAGAGGGCCGCGTCATTATTTTAACGGAAGGAACACCGTTTATATTAATTGCTCCTGTATCTTTTTGACCTTCCTTCAAGCTCCAGATGATTATTATCAGCGATCTATCATTAGTTCGTTTACTCGAGTGCTTCGAAATGGCTTTCTTGCTATTTTCTTATTATTGCCTTCACTTTATGTAGCGGTCACAACCTTCCATCAAGAGATGATACCTGATGCACTGCTTCTAAGTATTGCATCAGCAAGAGAATCAGTCCCTTTTCCCGCACTCATTGAAGTGCTGCTGATGGAAATCGTCTTTGAGGCATTGCGGGAGGCGGGGATTCGATTGCCAAAGCAGATCGGTTCTGCTGTCAGTATCGTCGGAGCACTTGTCATCGGCCAGTCGGCTGTTCAAGCAGGGCTCGTTTCAGCACCGATGATCATCGTCGTTGCCAGTACAGGAATTGCTTCTTTTAATTCCGCGTTATATCGCAGGGTATTCTGTGCGGATCCTTCGCTTTCCGATTATTTTCTTAGCGGGAACGCTCGGTTTGCTTGGGATCATGATGGGATTTCTTGCCATCATTGTCCATTTATGCACATTACGTTCTTTTGGGGAACCATATATGGCACCATTGGCACCGTATAAAAGCGAGAAATGAAAGATACAATATGGAGATCTCCTTTTTGGATGATGGATACGAGACCACATTTCACTGGCCAGTATGATATGCAGCGTCAAGCGCCTGATCAACAGCCAAGCCCTCAAAAAGGAGGTGAAACGAACAATTAATGAATGGAGGAGAACGGCTTTGAATCAGGAAGGAAATAAAAAGTTAAACATTTTCAAATTCGGCACTTTTACCGTTCTTTTTAGCATTTCCCTCCTTTTGTTGACTGGATGTTGGGATCGAATGGAAACGAATGATTTGGCCATTGTCACAGCAGCAGGGATTGATAAGGCGGATGATGGTCAGATAGAACTCTCGATACAAATCTTCATCCCAAGGGCTACAGGTTCCGGATCTGAAGGAGCCGGATCGAATAGCGGCGGAAAAGAAACGATGGTTATGTCGCATAAGGGGAAAATCTCGCCGATGCATTGTCAAAACTACAAGCCGAATTGTCCCGTAAAGTGTTTTGGGAATTTGTAAAGTATTTATTTTTAGTGAAGAAATTGCAAAAGAAGGCATGCAGAATCATTTGGATTTTCTACTTAGGCATCCGGAGCCAAGAGAACGAGGATTGATGTTTGTCAGTAAAGGAAAAGCGAAGGAATACCTGCAATTGAATGCTGAACTGGAGCGCTATTCGGCCGAGTATATTCGTGAAATTACGAAAGGAAAACATGGAATGGAGGTTTCCATGCAAGATTTTGATGAAATGCTAAGTAGTGATGACACGGGGCCGCCATTTCTTATATAGATGAAGTGAAAGAAAATAAAAAGCAGTATGCGAAAATTATCGGCACTGCTTTGTTTAAGGAAGATCAGATGGTTGGAACAATTTCTGAAGCGACAACAAGGGGTTGCTATGGTTAAGAGATGAGGTTGAGAACTATACGGCCATTGTTAAAATAGACGACCAAGGAGATATAGCCATCTTCCCTGTAATGACGAAAATCAGGCTAATTCCTGAAATTAAAAGAGATGATTGGAAAGTAATCGTCAAAATTAAGGCAGAAGGATCCATTGTTCAAAATACGACGAAGTTAAATGTCAATGATCAAGCTTCGTTAAAAAATCGAAAAAGCTTTTCAAGAAAAACTGCAAAAACGAATTGAAACAGCGATCGAAGAGACGAAAAAACTAAAAGTCGATGTCGTTCATTTTGGTAAAGAGTTCCATCGGAAGTATCCGAAACAATGGAAAAAGGTACAACATCGTTGGGAAGAGAAATTTTCTGAAGTAAAGGTGGAATACATCATTGATGCAACTATTCAGAGGGAAGGATATATTAATAAATCAGTTAAAGAAAGAGAGAGGTGAGGTTGATGAAATGGGAGTTTTCGTCATTACGGTGTTAATTGTGATCGTAATATTTTTATACAATGGCCAAAAATGAAACAACATCCAAAAAAGACAAAGGGACTTTTCTTGTCTTCCTATTCATCGGGTTAGTTCTTTCTACATTGGATCTTCAAAGAACGCCCGGTCCCAACACGTGGGTGAGTACATTATTAAAGCCACTTGGGAAATTTATGCAACATTGACGTTTAAACAAAAGGGTAGGATCGATGGAAAAAGGAAAAATATCATCCAGTCAAATGGCTATATTGTTGTATCCGACGATTATCGCTACTGCTATCCTTTCTTTCCCAAGTTTGTTAGCTGAGTATGTCGAACAGCATTTATGGCTCGTCCCAATTATCGCATCAAGTTTTGGTCTCCTCACTGTTTTTATTGCAGTTCGTCTATACAAGCTCCACCCGGGAAAAACAGTGATTCAAGGCAGTGAAGTAGTGTTAGGTAAAATTCCGGGAAAATAGTGAGTTTTTTCATTCTTCTTTTTTGCTTCACACGACAGGTGGGATAGCAAGAGATTATAGTGAATTTATCGTTACATCGTTTTTGCTTAAAACACCTCAAATTGTTGTGATTGGCTCAATGCTGCTCCTCTGTGCCTTTTGTATATATGGAGGAGTGGAGGTGTTAGCGAGGGTTGGTCAATTATTGCTCCCTTATATGTGCTACCGATTGTATTGCTCATCATTTTTGTTGGTCATGATTTAGAGTTTGGAAATGTTTTGCCTTTATTTGATGTGGAGATGGTCCCATTCATAAAGGCATTCATTTTGGAAGGTGGGTTATTTGCCGAATTTTTCTTATATTGTTCTTTTTACCCTTTTTAACAGATGAAGAAAAGCCATGAAACATGGGATGTTTTCTGTATTAGGTGTCACGGTCACCTTATTTGTCACCAATATAATTACATTGTTTGTATTAGGTACAACGACAGCTTTAAAAACGTATCCGCTAATGACTGTCAGTCGTTATGTTAGTTTAGGATTTTTGAAAATATGGAAGCGGTTGTAATGGCTGTTTGGATCACAGGTGCGTTTGTAAAAATATCAGTGTTTTTTATGTGGTTGTCATTGGGTTGGCTCAATGGTTAAATCTTTCGGATTATCGACCCCTTATTTGGCCGACGGGCATTTTGGTTGTACAGCTAGGTTTTGGGACCTTCCTAATACAATGGAGAAGAATAAGTTTAATGGTGAAATTTTTCCGTTTTACTCAATCATTATTCAAATTTTGCTTCCATTGCTACTATTAATCATTGGCACGCTCAAGGAAAAGAAGCGTTCAAAGCAAGTGAATAAATGATGTGCAACTCTCCGGTCTTTTAATATTTATAAAGCTGCACAGTACGGTATATTGTAAGAAAAATTCGACATGCACGAAATGGGGAGTGCCTATATACTGTTTATAGGAAATGTTTAGATTATGACTTCTCCTCGTGGTAAAATAAAAGACATCTGTACATCATGGAGGATGAGAATAAAAATGAATATTTGTTTATTATACGGGGAAAATCTGCGGAGCATGACGTATCATTACAAACGGCGATGGCGGTATGCCAGGCGTTAGATATGAATAAATTTGCGGTTTATCCGATTTATATTACGAAAGACGGAAAATGGATGAAAGGCCCTGAGTTGAAAGAGCCAGTCTCAGATGTGAAAGAGCTCATCTTTCACGATGAAGAAATGATCCCACATGCATTGAATGCTGCACTAGTACCTGGTGAGCAACAAAACTATGATGTGGTTTTCCCGTTATTGCACGGGCCTAATGGTGAGGATGGAACGGTTCAAGGAATGCTTGAACTGTTAAATATTCCGTATGTCGGAAATGGTGTTCTTGCATCTTCAGCGGCGATGGATAAAGTGATTATGAAAAATTTATTTGCCCAAGCGGGACTGGATCAAGTGAAATATACGTGGTTTGTTCGAACGTCATGGGAAGCGGAACCTGAAAAAGCGTATGAACAAGTCGAAGCACAATTAGGCTATCCTTGTTTCGTTAAGCCGGCAAATTTAGGTTCAAGTGTTGGCATTAGTAAATGTGAAAATCGGGAACAACTAGCGACTGCTTTTACAGAAGCGTTTCAATATGATCGCAGGGTGATTATTGAGGAGGAGTCGTTGCAAGAGAGATTGAAGTAGGTGTATTGGGCAATGACTTCCCGGAATGCTCCGTAGCTGGCGAAATTGTCCCGGATAAAGACTTTTATGATTATGAAGCAAAATATAAGGATGGTAATACATCGCTCGTTATTCCAGCTGAAATTTCAGCAGAAATAAATGCCAAGATGAAGGAGATGGCGATTAAAGCATATAAAGCATTAGATTGCGCAGGTCTTGTTCGAGCGGATTTCTTTGTTACAGACGAAGGCAGAACAATCATTAATGAAGTAAACACAATGCCAGGATTCACTCCATTTAGTATGTTCCCACTTTTATGGAAGCATACGGGTGTTGAATATCCAGCGCTCATCGAACGAATGATTGAACTAGCAATCGAACGTCATCAAGAAAAACAACGAATTATTCATACGTTTTAACTTGAATCGGTAGAAGCCCCACTTCAATAAGTGACGGACTGAAAGCCGTATGCCATTTAAATCAAAAGGAGTTCAAACTCCTGTACCTGACGCTTCATTTTCAGTATAAAGATTTGCATTCATGTTAAGCGTCTGGCGGATTTCACATAAGTTCGCTGTCCTGCAGGCATAAGATTAATTTGAAAACATGCAAAAGGGTGTCCCATCTATATAGTTAGGGACACTGTTTTTGTCAGGGGATATACCGATGATTAAACGAACAATCGATCAATTAATAAAGATGATAAAAATAGAAAATGACGTCTCAGCATTTGCCGATGTTGAATTTCACGGAGTGTGCATTGATACGAGAAAGATTCAAAAGGTAATTTATTTGTCCCTTTAAAGGTGAGCATACAGATGGTCATCGCTTCGCCTTACCGGCGATTGAAGCAGGAGCTTCAGCTGTGCTATGGCAAAAGACGTTCCGAATCCACCAGAAAATATTCCGGTGCTCATCGTAGAAGACACATTGCTTGCATTACAGCAACTTGCTCGATCTTATCGTAATGAACTGTCTGCGAAGATCGTTGGGATTACAGGAAGCAATGGGAAAACGACGACAAAGGATATTGCTGCTGCGATTTTTCTCAAGCATACAATGTTCATAAAACAGAAGGAATTTTAATAATCATATCGGATTACCACTAACGATACTTGGAATGGACGAAGCGACAGAAGTAGCTGTGCTTGAAATGGGGATGAGCGGTAAAGGTGAGATTGCCTTATTAACGAAGCTTGCTCGGCCAGATGTTGCAATTATAACGAATATTGGTGAAGCACATATGCAAGATCTTGGCTCCCGAGAGGCCATTGCTGAGGCAAAGCTAGAAATCACAGAAGGGTTGAAAGAAGGCGGCTTGCTCATTTACCCGGAGATGAACCATTGCTTGTAAATCGGGTAAGTATGCTAAAGCAGTATCGTACGGGAACCTTTGGTGCAACATTAGAATATGACCTTTATCCAGACAATGTTGATATAAATGATTCCGGAGTGCATTTGTTGTACCAAATCTCTCAGAAAATCCATTCTACCTTCCGATTCCAGGCAGGCATAATATTTTTAATGCGTTAGCTGTTTTGCTTGCGGCGGGTGATTTTTCGATTACGGAAAGTGAAATGCGAAACGGGTTAAAGGAAGTAAAATTGTCGAATATGAGAATGGAATGGCATGATGGGTTCAAAGAAACACGAATTTTAAATGATGCATATAATTCAAGCCCAACCGCCACTCTTGCTGTTATTTCGATGGTCGAGAACATGAGTAATGAGCGGGAAAAAATTATCGTACTAGGCGATATGTTAGAGCTGGGCGAGCAAGCCATTCATTATCATGAAATGGTAGGAAAAGAAATTGACCCTAAAAAATTAAATATGTAATTACTTATGGGGAGCTCGGGAAATATATAGCTATGGCGGCAAAAATGAATTTTCCCGAAGATCGTGTGTTTCATTTTACCGATCAGGATGAACTCGTTTCAGCATTAAAAGCGAAAATAGATGGTAATGAGGTCATTTTAGTAAAAGCATCTCGCGGGATGAGAATGGAAAAGACGGTCAACGCATTAAGTTTAAGTAAAAGGAATTAAAACAATTCGCGAAGATGAATTGTAATCAAAAACAATTAATGGTAGAATTGTCACCATCGTTTACAATTTTTCGCAGCAGCTCTTTGTTTGGAAGTGCATGAATAAGCACAAAATCCGGAACATTTCCGGAAATGGCATCAGCCTCGTTTTTGAGGATGTAAAGGAGATTGAGAAGCATTGACAAAGTTTTCAGATTTAAATATTAGCCCATCGATACTAAAAGCAGTAAATAGAATGGGCTTTGAGGAAGCAACACCGATACAAGCAAAGACCATTCCTCTAAGTATGGAAGGTAAAGATTTGATTGGACAGGCACAAACAGGTACGGGAAAAACGGCAGCATTTGGGATTCCGTTAATTGAAAAAGTTGACGTGAAATCTGCTCATGTGCAAGGAATTATCATTGCGCCAACAAGAGAACTTGCGATTCAGGTTTCTGAAGAATTGTATAAAATTGGTACGGATGCACGAGTTCGTGTACTTGCGATCTATGGAGGATCAGACATTCAAAGACAAATTCGCTCATTGAAAAGAGGTCCACATATCATTGTCGGAACTCCAGGAAGAATTCTTGACCATATTAAACGCCGTACATTGAAGCTAGAAATGTTCATACGGTAATTCTTGATGAAGCAGATGAAATGCTTAATATGGGCTTCATTGAGGACATTGAGGCGATCTTAGAAACAGTTCCAGAAGAGCGGCAAACATTATTGTTCTCTGCGACAATGCCAGAACCGATTCGTCGAATCGCTACTCGCTTTATGAATCAACCTGAGATTGTTAAAATTAAAGCGAAGGAAATGACCGTTCCTCTTATTGAACAATTTTTTATCAAAGTTCATGAAAAGGAAAAATTCGATGTCCTTTCGCGTTTAATTGATACGCAATCACCAGAATTAGCGATTGTGTTTGGCCGAACGAAGCGCCGTGTCGACGAATTGGCGAATGCATTGACACTTCGCGGATATACGGCTGAAGGTATCCATGGAGATTTAACACAAGCGAAGAGGATGTCTGTCCTAAAGAAATTTAAAGACGGTAAAGTCGATGTGTTAGTTGCAACTGACGTGGCAGCCCGCGGACTTGACATTTCAGGCGTCACTCATGTTTATAACTATGATATTCCGCAAGATCCAGAAAGCTACGTACACCGAATTGGTAGAACGGGCCGTGCTGGAAAAGAAGGAATGGCGATCACTTTCGTTAGCCCGAGAGAAATGGGGTATTTGCGAATCGTTGAGCAAACAACGAAGAAGCGCATGACACCGATGCAGCCGCCAACATGGGATGATGCGATGGAAGGTCAGCAGCGAATTACGATGGAAAAGCTCGATGAAGCGATCCGAGAAGGCGATTTAGAAAACTATAAATCAATTGCAAGCGAGATTTTGAATGAACATGATAATCCATTGCTCGTTGTTGCAGCTGCATTGAAAGTTTTAACGAAAGAGCCAGATAAAACTCCGGTTCATATTACCGAAGAGCGTCCATTACCGGCAAAACGCGACAATTATCGAGGCGGTGGAGATAATCGCCATCGACGTGGAAAGTCTGGACAGCAATCATATAAAGGAAATCGGAAGCCACAGCGTCGAACAGGTGGAAGAAGACCATAAGCGAACGATCCGCTCACGCGAAATGGGCGGAAGCTTAAAGTGATCAGCTCCGTAACGGGCTGATCATGAAAAAAGCTCGCTCAAAAAAGTAAGCGATCAAGCTGTTTTGTAGATTGTAATTACGAAACAGATAAAGCAATCGGAGAACTCCGATTGCTTTTTAGTTAAAGGGAAATATTTGCAAAGTGGCTCGTATAACTGTGGAAGTGGCTTGTAAAACTAGAGAAGTGGCTCGTAAAAATAGAAAAGTGGCTTGTAAAATCCGTAAAGTGGCTTGTAAATCAATTCGAGTGGCTTATAAATGTGTAATATGGCGCAAAGTACGGCCCAACCGGTTCATAAATCCGCCATCTTGGTTCGTTGGAATGGGGATAAAAGAAGATTTATCGATTCGTGCCTACACGGCGAAACATAATAAAATAATGCTGAAACTAAAGTTTGTCTTTATCCGTATATAAATAATAAGAACGGAGGGGAAAAGTGAATATTAATCAGCCGGCAAAGAGAATCTCGAAAAAAGGCTTGAAAGTTTGGCGAATCGTTGGAACGATTACGTCAGCGGTCATATGGCTGTTCGTTATTGTTTTCGGGATTATGTCTTTCTTTTTAAATGGTCTTTTCTAATTGTAGCGATCGCAGCAGTCGTTGCGATAATTGGTACAATCTTTTTCGTTAAAATCATCCCATCTTTACGATGGAAGTGGTGGCGTTATGAAGTAAGGGAACAGGAAATTGAACTGCAATATGGGATTTTCGTAATTACACGGACGCTCGTGCCGATGGTTCGTGTCCAGCATGTTGATACGGTTCAAGGACCGCTTTTACGGAAATATCGACTAGCATCGATTGAAATTTCCACAGCGGCATCAAAATATGAGATTCCTGCTGTCGATATAGAGGAAGCAGAGGAATTACGCTATAAGATTTCCAAATTGGTAAGGGTGGCGGAAGAAGATGTTTAATCCGAAGCGACTCCATCCTATTATCATTTTATTAGAGTTATTAACGGTAATTAGGCAAGTCATTATTCCGATCGCTCTTTATTTGATCGTCTTTTCCATGCGCGATGGAAAAGATCAAATGATTCAAATTGAAGGGGCGGTGGATTGGATCACACAGTACGGACCAATGATCGCAATTGGTGTCGTGCTAATATTCACTTTGGGTGCGAGCATCATTAAATGGGTTCGTTATACATATCGTGTGGAAGACATGGAATTGCGTATTGAGTATGGACTATTTATAAAAAGAAACGGTATATTCCATTTGAGCGGATTCAAAGCCTCGATTTTTCCGAAGGGATTTTCCACCGACCGTTTGGGCTTGTGAAGGTAAAAGTTGAAACAGCAGGCGGAGCAAAAGAATCTGAAGCAGAAATGAGTGCCATTAAGAAGGATGATGCGCTTGCGATTCAGCAGCTCATTAATGATGCGAAGACAAATAGAAATGTCACGGAAGAACTGACGATCGATAAGGAAGATAAAGAAACGATTCTGTATAAAATAACGGGTCGTCAATTATTGTTTTTGCCTCCACATCAGGTAGAACTGGAGTGATCATCTCAGCAGTTATCGCATTTGGAAGTCAATTTGAAGGCCTCATTCCATTTGATAAAATATTCAAAGGAATGGGAGAATTGATCCGTACGGGTTATTTATTATTAACATTTATCGTTTTTATTTTACTCTTATTCGCATGGATTATTTCTGTTATCATTGCTTATTTAAAATACAATGATTTCACACTCAAAAAGTGGAAGAAGATCTCGTTATTACTCGAGGATTGCTTGAAAAACGGACAACGACGATTCCAATTAGAAAAATTCAAGCAGTGAAAATAACGGAAAGTCCATTCCGACAGCCATTTGGCTATGCGAGTGTAGCAGTTGAATATGCGGGAAGTTCTATGGAGGAGGAAAAAGCCGACGGGTTGCTTATGCCGGTCGTAAAGAAAAAGCGGTTGCCGCTACGCTTCAAGAGACGCTTCCTGACTACGTATTTGACCTTGATTTTACACGTGTGCCTAAGAGGGCGAAGCGTCGCTTTTACTTAATTAAAATGGTTCAAGCGCTAATCGTAACAGTCGCTCTTTCTGTGTGGCTTTGGCCGTCCGGATTGATTGCTAGTTTATTAATCGGTCTGTCATGGGTGATGGGGATATTACAATATCGCTCGGCGGGTTGGAATATAACGAATAATCAACTCGTCATCAGATATCGGGATATTCAGCAGCAAACCGTTTATATGAAGAAGAATCGAATTCAATCGATCGATTGTTCAGTGAATTGGTTTCAAAAGCGAGTAGATCTTGCAACGGTAACGACGGCTGTCATGAGCGGTGGTGTGGCGAGCTTTGCAGTAAAGCATATAGATGCAAATGATGCAGCAACTATATATGAATGGTATCGACCGACACCTGTCTGCCCTGACAACGAATAATAATGAGACAGGGCAGAGCGCCTTAATAAAAAATGATTTTACGAAATGATAATAAAAACTTGCCGATAAGCAATCCGGCAATTAACCCAAATATATGCCCGGTTACATTTACATTTGCTTGGAAAAAGTCATGACAACACTAATGACAGCTATGGGGATAATAACTTGCCGTCCATGCGCTGGCATCGCATCTTTTCTAAATAAAAGCACAGCTGCGTATACACCAAATAAGCCGAAAATAGCTCCACTTGCCCCGATATGAACATAGTGGAGTGGTTGAATAAAGAGCGTTGCGATATTCGCTCCGATTCCACAGGAAAAATAAACAATGACAAACAAGAAAGATCCAAGAGCACGTTCAAGTGCGGGCCCAAAAAGAATGAGTGAAAATGAGTTGAAAAATAAATGGGCAAAACTAATATGAACAATAATCGGACTAATGAGACGCCAATATTCACCATTGGCGATGAGGCCGTTTACCCCTGATAATAATTCAAATAGCCAATGATGGTTCGCATTGATCACGAGAAAAACAATCAATTGGATCGTAATAATGATTGAAATCATCGGGTACAACTTGAAAAATTGTCCAAAACTCTCTGTTCGAACAAACATATTCATAGCTCCTTTCAGTATTTAGAGTAAAGGAAAAGGCGATTTTGGACAACTAATATTACTATATGTATAATCATCTATGTTTTAGAAGAGGGATGTTTATGATTCATGGGATAGGATTAGACTTTGTCGAGATAGAAAGGGTAGAAAAGCTGCGAAGGAGGCAGGAGCGCTTTCCTATCGTGTCCTGACGAAAACGGAGTTGTCCACCTATTTTACGTTATCAGAAAGACGAAAAACTGAATTTTTAGCTGGAAGATTTGCAGCAAAGAGGCATATGCGAAAGCAAACGGAACAGGAATCGGAAGTGAGTTATCTTTCCAAGACATTGAAATTATTCCCGATGAAAAAGGAAAGCCACATATCGTTGCGCCAACCGATTATAAAATCCATTTATCAATTACACATACGAAAGCATATGCAGCTGCACAAGTGATATTGGAGTCAATAAATAATTGATTGATCGCCAGCTTGTATTTTGGTGTCCAGCTCAAAGCGCTAGAGGCTCGAGGTCATAAGCCGATCCGTCAAGAAGGTAAAGATCGACCTTCTCGCCGTCACGTCTTATGCTTGTCGCCTCTGATCGAGCGCTTTCGCTTTTCTTGGTGTCCAGCTCAAAGCGCTAGAGGCTCGAGGTCATAAGCCGATCCGTCAAGAAGGCAAAGATCGACCTTCTCGCCGTCTCGTCATATGCTTGTCGCCTCTGACCGAGCGCCTTTCGCTTTTCTTGGTGTCCAGCTCAAAGCGCTAGAGGCTCGAGGTCATAAGCCGATCCGTCAAGAAGGCAAAGCTCGACCTTCTCGCCGTCACGTCATATGCTTGTCGCCTCTGACCAAGCGCCTTTCGCTTTTCTTGGTGTCCAGCTCAAAGCGCTAGAGGCTCGAGGTCATAAGCCGATCCGTCAAGAAGGCAAAGATCGACCTTCTCGCCGTCACGTCTTATGCTTGTCGCCTCTGATCTAGCGCTTTTCGCTTTTCTTGGTATATTGAGGGTGGTTGTCTCATATATTTTTAGTGCGTCAGAAGAGACAAAGTAGGTCGAGGGTGTTATTGCCATATTGTGCGGGACGTCGCGGAAAACGAATGATTGGAAAATACCCCGCCGACCCGCTTTCTCTCTTCTTTTGTTCAAATGAGACAATAAAGGGGTTGAAGGAATGAGAAAGGGGCTATGGCTAATTTCGGCTATGATCGCTTTGATTGTTGGATTATCTGCCTGTGGGACGAAATCGCAGGAGGATGTGACAAAAGGATTAAAGGAAAAGGTCGGCAATTTAAAAGGGTACAAGGCTACTGCACAAATGACTCTAACTGTTGGAAATGATCCTCAGTCATACGACATTGATGTTTGGCATAATAAACCGGGTGATTACCGAGTTCATTTGAAAAATGAGAAAAAGATCAAAGTCAAATGATTCTCCGTAATAAAAGTGGTGTGTACGTTGTCACTCCTGCTTTGAATAAGAGCTATCGATTCCAAAGTGAGTGGCCGCAAAACAGTAGCCAGGCTTATTTGTATGAGTCACTTGTCGCCGATGTTTTAAATGACAAAGAAGCAAAGTTTAAAGTGACGGATGATCATTACGTATTTGAGACGAAAACGCGCTATCAAAATAATAAAATGCTGCCCTTTCAGGAAATTACGTTCCGAAAAGATACACTTGAGCCTGTAACAGTTAAAGTAATGGATACAAATCATAATCCTGTTATGACTGTCGAATTCTCCAAAATGGATTTTAATGCAAAGTTTGATAAAGATGCATTTGAAACAGAGAAAAACATGACAAGCGCACAAATGGAAGTGCCTGTCCTTGCGAGTCATAGTAAAGGAGATTTTACGGTTAAATATATTATGGCTGACATACCGAATGTTTCATTCCTTGATAAAAAGAGATTGAGACAGATAAAGGGAAACGAATCATCCTTACGTATGGGGAGATAAGTCTTTTACTTTATTCCAAGAACAAGCACGAGTTGTTCCGGCTACAGCAATGAAGATGATTGAAATCGAAGGTGGAGACATGGTCGATTTAGAGCTACGATCGGAGTGATGACAGATCAATCAATTACTTGGAGTGAAAAGGGAGTTGACTATATGCTCGTGTCCACAGACCTAACTCCTGATGAAATGGTCATGGCTGCAAAGTCTGTACAAGGGGAACTGAAAAATAGTAAATGACCGAGCAGGCCTCTTCCAAATGGGAACGGGTCTGTTTTTGTTTCAATCGTATGCGTAAAGAGAGGTCTTCTTCCAGACGGTGTTTATTTATATTTTAACCGATACCTTGAAGGCACAACATTAATCGTTGAGATCAACAATTGTCCTTCATCAACAGAATGACGAAATCAGATGGAAAAATGACCCATACATTACGTTTACTTTTGTTATTTTACGGGACTTTTAAAATCATGCAATTGTCACTAAACGGCTACCTCAGCTTTTCTTATTGACATCTAGCGGTATGAATCAGATAATCAATAAATGGTTATTTTTTGACTCGATGCAATTGAGGAAGTGACAGCATAATGAAAAACTTTTATCGGGATACATGGGCAGAAATTAATCTTGATGGAATATATGAAAATATGGTAGCGATTAGAGCAACCGTTCCAGAAGAAACGAAAGTATTCGCTGCGGTGAAAGCTAATGCGTATGGGCATGGAGATATTGAAGTTGCGAAAACGGTGTTAAAAGCTGGTGCGTACGGATTGGTCGTCGCTCTATTAGATGAGGCGCTTGCATTAAGGGAAAAAGGAGTTACTGCACCAATCCTCGTTCTCGGAGCGACAAGACCGACGGATGCTGGCCTTGCTGCCAAAGAGAATATTTCGCTTACTGTTTTTCAAGTAGAATGGTTAGAAAAAGCGGAGAAAACAATTGAAAAAGGGGATCGCTTATCCGTTCACATTAAATGTGATACAGGTATGGGGCGAATTGGAATTAGGAAATAAGTGAACTTCTTCAATTAGAAGAAATCATTTGCCGATCGTCCCGATTTACGTTCGATGGGATTTTTACACATTTTGCAACGGCTGATCAAATAGATGAACATTATTACAAGTATCAACTTGAGACATTCAAACAAATGATTCAGAGTTTAATACAAAAGCCCCTTTTATTCATGCTGCTAACAGTGCAGCTGCTCTTTGCCATAATAACGATTCTATTTTTAACTCAGTGAGAATCGGAATTGCACTGTACGGTCTATCCCCATCGGAAGAAATGAAACCTTTCATTCCTCATGCTTTACGTGAAGTTTTCTCTTACACACAAAGATCGTTCATGTGAAACAGTTAAAAGCGGGAGAGCACGTTGGGTACGGTTCAAGTTACACAGCAGAAAGCGATGAATGGATTGCAACGATTCCAATCGGTTATGCAGACGGGTGGATTCGGAAGCTAAGTGGACAAGAAGTGCTTGTCGGTGGGGAAAGAGTTCCGATTGTCGGGAAAATTTGTATGGATCAAACAATGATCAAACTTCCACGTCATATGCCGCTTGAAACGAAGGTAACATTAATTGGAAAACAACATGATCAGTTCATTTCCGTTGATGAAATTGCAAAGAAGCTTGATACGATCAACTATGAAGTGACATGTACGATCACTGGTCGTGTTCCGCGGGTATATGTAAATGAGAAAAACTAAATTTTCTCGGGAAAAATCAAGTTTTTTGCAAAAATAAGAAGGACTTTTTCGAAAAAGTAGAATGTCTTGTAATAGTAATAATTTCATAAGACGATAATAGAGAAGAATTGCTAAAGTACCTTTCCAGTGAAAGTGTTTGATGGTATGATGGGTATTGATTTATATTGATGGGCTTGTAGTAATGACGGAGGTGTGGTTGGTGTCAGAATCCAGCGCAACAACAGAAATTATTATACGATTACCGCAGCAGCTGATCGCGGAACTAGACGGTTACGCCGAGCAGGAAAATGTGAATCGGGATGAATTTATTTATCGTGCAACAAAAATGTATCTTCGTGAGCGGAAAAAGCGTCATATCGTTGAATCGATGAGACGTGGATACATGGAAATGGCCAAAATTAATTTGGCGATTGCATCAGAAGCTCTTCAAGCGGAGTACGAGGCAGAAAACACAGTCGAAAGGCTTGTAAGCGGAGGTTAAATCTTTGGGCGTAAAGCGTGGTGATGTGTATTTCGCCGATTTATCCCCTGTGGTCGGTTCAGAGCAAGGTGGCGTTAGGCCGGTGCTGGTTATTCAAAATGACATTGGGAATCGCTTTAGCCCCACTGTGATTGTTGCTGCAATTACGGCACAGATACAAAAGCTAAACTTCCCACACATGTGGAAATTGATTCGAAGCGATATAGCTTTGAACGAGACTCAGTACTGCTACTTGAGCAAATTAGAACAATCGATAAACAACGATTAACAGACAAGATCACGCATCTTGACGAAGAAATGATGGCAAAAGTAGATGAAGCTTTACAGATTAGTCTGGGTCTCATCGATTTTTAAGGCGCTCTGTTTTGCAGTGGCGCTTTTTAATTAAGATATAGGTGCTAGAAGGAGAGGAATTTGTGGATTATAAAATTACTGAATATATAAAAAAACGAGGGAGAAATTCTCCAAATATGGATGGAGAAAATGAAAGAATTCGGTGAAGAGCGCGGACTAAGCATCGTTTCAAGCGATCTTTATTCCAATACATGCAAGGAATTTATTAGCTTCATTGTTTCACATCTTCCGTTAAAAGAAGAAAATCATCAAATAAAGGTTGGTAATTTTGCAGAAAAGCTTGTTCGTCTTGGCTGGGATTTAACATTCGTTACATCGGGCCTGCGTACATTAACATTGATCGTTCATGAGAAAATGTTAAATGAAGTACATTTCACACATGAAGAAAAGAATGAATTAATTATTGGGTTTGACCAATGGACATCTCCTGTTTTTACAAAAATAATTGAAGCGTACTCAAATTCATGGGAAAAAATCCTCTTGCTTCAAAAGATTGCATTACAAGAATTGTCTGCTCCATTAATTCCGGTATTTGAGAAAATCTCCATCATGCCCCTTGTTGGGACAATCGACACGGAAAGAGCACGATTGATCATGGAAAATTTACTTACAGGCGTTGTGAAACACCGCTCAGAAGTTGTGCTTATTGATATTACTGGTGTTCCAGTTGTAGACACGATGGTTGCCCATCATATTATTCAAGCTGCCGATGCGGTAAGGCTAGTAGGTTCGCGATGCATGCTCGTTGGAATCCGCCCAGAAATTGCTCAAACGATTGTCAATCTTGGCATTGATTTAAACCAAATTACAACGACAAGTACGTTGCGCAAAGGAATTGAACAGGCGTTAGCCTTTACAAATAGAAAGATTGTGATGATGGAGGGGAGCGATGAGAATACCCATCTTAAAATTAGGCGATTGTCTATTAGTATCGATTCAATGGGAACTAGATGATCAAACCGCACTTGAATTTCAAGAAGACCTCTTGCAAAAATTTATGCGACCAATGCAAGAGGTGTTGTTATTGATATTACTTCCATCGATTTTATCGATTCATTTATTGCTAAAGTGCTTGGAGATGTCATGGATATGTCCAAGCTCATGGGAACAAAAGTAGTCATCACAGGAATCCAGCCAGCAGTTGCAATCACATTAATCGAATTAGGTATCCGACTTGAAGATGTCATGACAGCCCTTGATTTAGAAAATGGTTTAGAGAAATTACATCGGGAACTGGGGATTAGCCAATGGAGCTGCAGTCCTGCGTAAAAATATCAAATGAATGGGACATCGTGGCAGTTCGCCAGTTGGGGAGAAATGTGGCAAAGGAACTTGGATTCGGCACGGTTGACCAGGCAAGAATTACAACAGCAATAAGTGAATTGGCGCGTAATATTTTTCTATATGCCGGTCAAGGCGAAGTATGTATATTTAAAAAATAGTAGATGAGAAGAAAGGGTTGACCGTCATTGCAAAAGATGATGGACCTGGAATTGCAGATATTAGAAAAGTGATGGAAGATGGGTTTACAACATCTGGAGGTATGGGAGCTGGTCTACCAGGTGTAAAAGATTGATGGATGAGTTTGACATCCAATCAAAAGTCAATGAGGGTACAACCATTATTACAGTTAAGTGGCTCCGATAGAAAGGAGTATTGGTATGGATTTTATCAAGCCTAAATATAGAGAAATAATTAATGGGTATTTAAAAAATCAAAATGAACAAATTCTATACCAAGGCCAAAAATTAACGAGGAAATTAATTCAGCATCATATTTCTCCGGAAGAAATTATTAGTTTACATAAATCGATTATGTTAGAAAATGAAGCTTCGAAAGAAAGTTGGATCGCTTCCTTCGATGTGCTTCTTGAGGTTATGATGGGCTATGGAATAGCGTATCGCGAGCACCAAAGCCTTCGGACGGAACAAATTGCATTAAAAATGAAATCGAAGTAGCGGCGAATATGCAACAAACATTATTAGGTACGTCGATTCCAGAAATGGAAGGGCTTGATATTGGTGCGATAAGTGTTCCTGCCAGACAAATGAATGGCGACTATCATCATTTTGTCAAAGATGAAAATAATTGTATCGGTATTGCGATTGCCGATGTGATTGGAAAAGGAATTCCAGCGGCACTATCGATGTCGATGATTAAATACGCGATGGATAGTTTTCCAGACCAACTTCATAATCCTGGAAATGTGCTGGAAAACTTAAATCGGGTCGTTGAACAAAACGTTGACCCAAGCATGTTTATTACGATGTGCTACGGAGTTTACGATTCAAGAGACCATCAATTTTGTTATGCAACAGCAGGACATGAACCAGGTTTTTTACAAGATGAACATCGATACCTACGAGGATTTAAGTGGGCAAGGCTTATTGCTTGGAATTGACAAACAAGCGAAATATGTAGAGTACACACTTAAATTATCCCTCACGATATGATCATCCTATTTTCCGATGGTGTCAGTGAGTGTAGAACGGATGAAGGATTTATTGAGCGGGAAGATTTAATTGATTTTATCGACAAATATAAACATCTTCCAGCTCAAGAAATCGTTACGAATATTTATAAAGAATTAGAGAGAATCCAGAACTTCGAGCTTCGTGATGACTTCACCTTAATTATTTTGAAACGGACAAAATAAATGTTTAAAAATGAAATTGAAAGGGTAGAACCATCATATCAGGGTAAGAGGGGTGGAAATTATGAATATATTGATTGATATGACAGAAAAAGAACAAGTGATTCACGTGAAGGTGTCAGGAGAAATCGATGCATATACAGCAACGGAGTTAAGGGATGCTTTATTGCCTGCGGCAGAAACAAAAGGTATCAAAATTGTCGTCGATTTATCAGGTGTCATATATATGGATAGTACGGGTTTAGGTGTGTTTGTTGGTTTGTTCAAGGCATTGAAGTCTCATGAAGGAGAATTGCTATTAACGGGAATGTCAGACAGATTAAAACGGCTCTTTGATATTACTGGGTTAGCAGATGTAATGGACATTAATACCGGGGTAGAGGGTGGAGTGTAATGGCGGAAGCTTTCGACTATATTGAGATGAAAGTTCCAGCAAAAGCGGAATACGTAGGAGTCATTCGGTTAACGCTGTCGGGAATCGCTAGTAGAATGGGGTTTACATATGAATTAATTGAGGATTTGAAAATTGCTGTAAGTGAGGCAACGACAAATGCAGTTCAGCATGCATACAAGGCAAGCGAAGATGGGGAAATTGTTGTTGGATTTGCCCTTTATGAAGATCGAATCGAAGTGATGGTTGCTGATTCCGGTCAAAGCTTTAATTTACAACAAATACGTGAAGAAACGGGCCCGTATAAGGACAATATTCAGATTGAATTTTTACGTGAAGGAGGATTGGGGCTTTATTTAATTGAGAGTTTAATGGATGAAGTAATCGTTCATCAAAACGAAGGGGTAATCGTGTTCATGACGAAATACCTCGAAGGAGAGCAGGTGGAGAGGAATGTCGAAACAATCTCAACCTGATCGTACAAAAATGAAGTAAATCGGTGGATAAGGGCTTATCAGCTTTATCAAGATGAAGAAGCACAAGATCAGTTAGTCTTTCATTATAAAAATTTAGTTGAATCGATCGCTCGGAAATATTCGAAGGGTAAGTCGTATCATGAAGATATTTTCCAAGTAGGGTTTATCGGGCTGCTTGGAGCAATCCGAAGATATGATGAATCGTATGGAAAATCGTTTGAAGCATTCGCCATTCCAACGATTATCGGAGAAATTAAACGTTTTTACGAGATAAAACATGGAGTGTTCATGTTCCGCGTAGAATTAAAGAACTAGGTCCAAAATTAAAACGACCGTTGAAACATTAACTTCAGAGCTTCAACGTTCGCCAAAAATTGATGAAATCGCCTCCTATTTAGATGTTTCAGAAGAGGAGATTTTAGAAGCGATGGAAATGGGGAAAAGCTATCAAGCACTATCGGTAGACCATTCGATTGAAGCGGATGCCGATGGAAGTACGGTTACACTCCTTGATATGATGGGGAATATCGATGATGGTTATGAAAAAATAAATCAGCGTCTTGTATTAGAGAAAGTTCTTCATGTGTTATCAGAGAGAGAGAAAAATTATTCAATACACTTATTTGGAAAACAAGAGTCAGAAAGAGGCGGGAGAAATGCTTAATATTTCACAAATGCACGTATCACGCTTGCAAAGACGTGCGATAAAAAATTGCGCGAAGCGATCCATGAAGAATATGTAAACGTAGAGAGTTCACCTCTATGATGTATTTGAATACCCCCATCTTGAAGTACATTCTTTTCAAACGGCTAAAGGTGGTAATATTTATTGTGGTGACAGTCTCTATATGGAAGCCAATAATGACTTTTTGTGTGTATCCTAGCTGATGGTCTTGGGAGTGGTGAGTTCGCTTACGAGGCATCACAAGCTGCTGTTTCGATTGTGAAAGCAAATCCCGAAGAAAGAGTCGAAGTTCTTATTGAAGACTGTAATAAAGCGATGGCCGGAAAAAGAGGGCGGCCGTCGCCATATTAAAGGTCGATTTTCAGGAGAGGCAATTTATATACAGTTGTGTCGGAAACATCCGGTTTTACGTCTATCCCCGATTGGAAAAATGATTTATCCGATGCCTGTCACAGGCTATTTATCTGGAAGACAACAGACATTTCGCACACAAACATATCCATTTAAGCCGCAATCAAAGTTTTTGATTCATTCGGATGGGTTTGTAAATGTGAACGTAAGGGCATTACTTACTAGTGAGCATTCGATATCTGACTTGGCGCATCAATTGAAGGAGAAACAAAGTGCTACGTTTGACGATATGTCGTTTGTTGTAGGCAGTCTACTCTAATGAGGGTAGGCTGTTCTTTGTTAAGGAACGGCTACTATGCGCTTGTAGATTCGTTTTCATTCATAAAACCTAAAGACTAGCAAACGCCTACACGAAAGAGTGCAATGATCATTACGTACGCTGTTGTTGTATTCTTAAGTTGCAGCGGTTTGTTAAAACCATTACACTTTTTCTATAATGTGAAATTGATCATTGAGAAACGAGGGAATTCATGATTCAACTTGAAGAAAAAGAGGATAAGCTCGTTCGTCAGCTTTCCAATGAACTAAAATTATCGAAAAAGCAAATTCAAAGCGTCATTCAATTATTACAAGAAGGCAATACTGTCCCATTTATTGCGCGCTATCGAAAAGAGATGACGGGCGCACTTGATGAAGTACAAATAAAGGACATTATGGATAGTTGGAACTATTTGCAAGGATTAGAGCAAAGGAAAATCGACGTCATTCGTTTAATAGAAGAGCAAGGAAAACTAACAGACGAATTGAAGCGAGACATTTTAAAGGCGAATAAACTTCAAATCGTAGAAGATTTATATCGACCTTATAAACAGAAACGCCGTACAAGGGCAACGGTTGCGAAAGAAAAAGGGTTAGAGCCGCTCGCTGAGTGGTTGCTTACTTTTCAAAAGCAGGGATGTTGAAAAAGAGGCGGAGCAATACATTTCAGCTGAAAAGAAGTTACTACGGCAGAAGATGCAATCAAAGGGCACAAGATATCATTGCTGAACAAGTATCGGATGATGCAAATATTCGTCAATGGATCCGAAATGAAACAATGCGTTCTGGAAAAGTAATTGCCACGGTGAAAAATGCTGAGAAGGACGAGAAAAGCATTTTTGAAATGTATTATGAATATGAAGAAGCAGTAAATAAAATTGTTCCTACCGCATCTTGGCATTAAACCGTGGAGAAAAAGAAGATGTATTACGAGTTGCGATTAAAGCAGATGTGACAAACATTTTAACCCACTTGAATAAACGGTTTATAAAAAACGTTCACTCGATTGCGGCACAAATTGTTGTCGAAGCGATTGAAGATAGTTATAAACGGTTGATTGAGCCGGCGATTGAGCGTGAAATCCGTAATGAGCTAACGGAGAAGGCAGAAAACCAAGCGATTCATATTTTTCCGAGAACTTAAGGAATTTATTGCTTCAGCCGCCGCTAAAAGGAAAAATGGTGCTTGGTGTTGATCCGCATACCGAACAGGCTGTAAAATGGCCGTTGTAGATGAAACGGGAAAAATGCTAAATATTGATGTCATTTATCCACATCCGCCTCGAGCAAAACGAGCAGAAGCGAAGGAAAAAATGATTGAAGCGATAAAAAATATAAAATCGAAATTATTGCCATTGGAAATGGAACCGCATCTCAGGAAACCGAACAATTTACAACAGAGGTGTTAAAAGAGCTTCAATTGGATGTCGCTTATCTAATAGTTAATGAAGCTGGAGCGAGTGTATACTCAGCGTCAGAGCTTGCTCGCGAGGAATTCCTGAATTACAGGTAGAAGAAAGAAGCGCCATTTCGATTGCTCGCAGACTGCAAGATCCATTAGCTGAATTAGTTAAAATTGATCCGAAATCGGTTGGGGTTGGTCAATACCAACATGATGTTTCTCAAAAGAAATTGCATGAATCTTTATCATTTGTCGTTGAAACGGCTGTGAATCAAGTTGGTGTAAACGTCAATACTGCCTCACCTTCCTTGCTCCAATATGTATCAGGACTGAGCAAAACCGTTGCGAATAACATTGTGAAGCATCGCGAGGAACATGGAAAATTTAAACATAGAAGACAGCTAAAAGATATCCCACGTCTCGGTGCCAAAACATATGAACAAGCGATTGGCTTTATGCGAATTTTAGATGGAGAAGATCCGCTTGATGTAACGCCGATTCATCCTGAAAACTACGATGAAGTAAGGAAACTATTAAAAAGCTTGGCATGACAGCAAAAGATTTAGGAACTCCAGCATTAAGCAAAAAACTGAATGAAATAAACATGGACGAAATGTCAGAAGAACTTGGGCTAGGGCTTCTAACATTAAATGATATTGTCGACGCATTAATGAAGCCGGGACGAGATTTGAGGGATGAGCTACCAAAACCATTGCTAAAAAGGATCTTCTGAAACTTGAAGATTTAAAACCTGGTATGGAGCTTCAAGGTACCGTTCGCAACGTTGTCGATTTTGGTGCATTTGTCGACGTTGGTGTAAGCGAAGATGGATTAGTTCATATATCAAAGTTAAGCAATCGCTTTGTAAAGCACCCACTTGATGTTGTGGCACTTGGTGATATTGTCACTGTGTGGGTCGAGAAAGTAGATGTACAAAAGGGCGCCTATCGCTGACAATGATTAAAACATCGTAAGAGGATAGCGGTTGTAGGGAGAATTACGTTTATCCTACAACCGTATAAGACACTGCTAAGTTGTGCAGTGTTTTTTCTATAAAAAACCAGCATTGATTAAGCAACCTAATTTGATGGAGGTTCTTTTCTAAAAACGCTCTTTGAATTTGATTTTGAAACCAAACAGGCATGGATTGGACCTCCTATTAATCGTTCTTTTTATTTAATGTATGGAAAAATGGGTTGTCATGTTCTAGGAGGTAAGCAGTTGACAGACGAACAATTGCAATTATTAACTGAGAAATTATCAATTGATTACTTTGGGAAGCCATTTAAGCATAAGGCATATTTTAACCCGCGTTTACGAACAACGGGTGGGCGATATTTACTTTCAAACCATCATATTGAAGTAAATCGCAAATATTTCGTAGAACACGGATATGAAGAAATTGTAGGGATCATTAAGCATGAATTATGCCATTACCATCTTCATATTGAAGGAAAGGGATATAAGCATGGCGACGCTGAGTTTCAAGAATTGCTAAAAAAGTAGGTGCTCCACGTCATTGTTCACCATTAATAGAAACGATGGAGAAAATGAAAAACAACCTTCGTGTGTATATATGCTCGAAATGCGAAACGATATATAAGCGGAAAAGAAGGGTTAATATTGATCGTTATGTTTGTGGGAAATGTCGGGAAAGCTTAGGGAACACCATGATAAACAATTTTTTAAAAAAGTTTTGGATTTCTCTTGACAGTCTGCTAATAGGTAACTATAATCGTAAGAGTCGATTGTTGTTCCGCAGTAGCTCAGTGGTAGAGCTATCGGCTGTTAACCGATCGGTCGTAGGTTCGAATCCTACCTGCGGAGTTTTATTTGGGGAAGTACTCAAGAGGCTGAAGAGGTGCCCTGCTAAGGGCATAGGTCGTGTAAACGGCGCGAGGGTTCAAATCCCTCCTTCTCCGCCACAAAAATCATTTTAATATTATGGCCCCTTGGTCAAGCGGTTAAGACACCGCCCTTTCACGGCGGTAACACGGGTTCGAATCCCGTAGGGGTCATCCATTTATCTTAAGAGATTTTTAAGTGGTTGAAATATAATAGAAAATTCAAGTGGTCCCGTGGTGTAGCGGTTAACATGCCTGCCTGTCACGCAGGAGATCGCGGGTTCGATTCCCGTCGGGACCGCCATTTTTAAAGAAAAACATTGATGGGCTATAGCCAAGCGGTAAGGCAACGGACTTTGACTCCGTCATTCGTTGGTTCGAATCCAGCTAGCCCAGCCAATGAGCCATTAGCTCAGTCGGTAGAGCATCTGACTTTTAATCAGAGGGTCGCAGGTTCGAATCCTGCATGGCTCACCACTTTTTTAAAAAAGTTGTTGACAAGCGAGAAGCGATTTGGTAATATATAAAATGTTCTTTAAAAGAATGCGGTCGTGGCGGAATGGCAGACGCGCTAGGTTGAGGGCCTAGTGGGGGTTAACCCCGTGGAGGTTCAAGTCCTCTCGACCGCACCAAAATAATGCGCCCGTAGCTCAATTGGATAGAGCGTTTGACTACGGATCAAAGGTTAGGGGTTCGACTCCTCTCGGGCGCGCCATTTTAAATAAAAGTAAATGCGGGTGTAGTTTAGTGGTAAAACCTCAGCCTTCCAAGCTGATGATGAGGGTTCGATTCCCTTCACCCGCTCCAAAAAAGTTTTAAAAAGAGTTATTGACAAGTGACTTGGTGAATGTTATTATATAAAAGTTGCTGTCAAAAGTAAACAAATGTTTGATCTTTGAAAACTGAACGAAACAAACGTCAACATAATTTTTAAAACAATGGTTTTAAACCATTGCCAGCTTATGAGCTAACAAACTTGATGAGGAGCAAAGGCTAAGTTCGCCACGTCCTGTGGCAACGCCTTTGTTAGTACATCCTGTACTTCATGAGAGTTTGATCCTGGCTCAGGACGAACGCTGGCGGCGTGCCTAATACATGCAAGTCGAGCGGACAGATGGGAGCTTGCTCCTGAAGTTAGCGGCGGACGGGTGAGTAACACGTGGGCAACCTGCCTGTAAGACTGGGATAACTTCGGGAAACCGGAGCTAATACCGGATAATTTCTTTCCTCACATGGGGAAAGGTTGAAAGACGGCTTCGGCTGTCACTTACAGATGGGCCCGCGGCGCATTAGCTAGTTGGTGAGGTAACGGCTCACCAAGGCGACGATGCGTAGCCGACCTGAGAGGGTGATCGGCCACACTGGGACTGAGACACGGCCCAGACTCCTACGGGAGGCAGCAGTAGGGAATCTTCCGCAATGGACGAAAGTCTGACGGAGCAACGCCGCGTGAGTGATGAAGGTCTTCGGATCGTAAAACTCTGTTATCAGGGAAGAACAAGTATCGGAGTAACTGCCGGTACCTTGACGGTACCTGACCAGAAAGCCACGGCTAACTACGTGCCAGCAGCCGCGGTAATACGTAGGTGGCAAGCGTTGTCCGGAATTATTGGGCGTAAAGCGCGCGCAGGCGGTCTCTTAAGTCTGATGTGAAAGCCCACGGCTCAACCGTGGAGGGTCATTGGAAACTGGGAGACTTGAGTGCAGAAGAGAAGAGCGGAATTCCACGTGTAGCGGTGAAATGCGTAGAGATGTGGAGGAACACCAGTGGCGAAGGCGGCTCTTTGGTCTGTAACTGACGCTGAGGCGCGAAAGCGTGGGGAGCGAACAGGATTAGATACCCTGGTAGTCCACGCCGTAAACGATGAGTGCTAAGTGTTAGAGGGTTTCCGCCCTTTAGTGCTGCAGCAAACGCATTAAGCACTCCGCCTGGGGAGTACGGCCGCAAGGCTGAAACTCAAAGGAATTGACGGGGACCCGCACAAGCGGTGGAGCATGTGGTTTAATTCGAAGCAACGCGAAGAACCTTACCAGGTCTTGACATCCTCTGACAACCTTAGAGATAAGGCGTTCCCCTTCGGGGACAGAGTGACAGGTGGTGCATGGTTGTCGTCAGCTCGTGTCGTGAGATGTTGGGTTAAGTCCCGCAACGAGCGCAACCCTTGATCTTAGTTGCCAGCATTAAGTTGGGCACTCTAAGGTGACTGCCGGTGACAAACCGGAGGAAGGTGGGGATGACGTCAAATCATCATGCCCCTTATGACCTGGGCTACACACGTGCTACAATGGATGGTACAAAGGGCTGCAAGACCGCGAGGTTTAGCCAATCCCATAAAACCATTCTCAGTTCGGATTGCAGGCTGCAACTCGCCTGCATGAAGCCGGAATCGCTAGTAATCGTGGATCAGCATGCCACGGTGAATACGTTCCCGGGTCTTGTACACACCGCCCGTCACACCACGAGAGTTTGTAACACCCGAAGTCGGTGGGGTAACCCTTTGGGAGCCAGCCGCCGAAGGTGGGACAGATGATTGGGGTGAAGTCGTAACAAGGTAGCCGTATCGGAAGGTGCGGCTGGATCACCTCCTTTCTAAGGAATATTGTTGGCAGCTAGACCAACATAAAGACGTTTCGTTTCGTTCAGTTTTGAGAGGTTAAACTCTCTATCATATGTTACTCCTGTAGCATAGCGTATTCGAGGAAGATTTTGTTCAACTCGTTGCAAAGCTGCATGAAGCAAAAGCGCTGATGAATCACATGATGTGATTGAAGTCAGTCAATTCGTTCTTTGAAAACTAGATAAATTGAGAAGCAATAAACCGAGAAGCATCACCTTATGGATTTTCATCCATGAGAAAAAGTAAGACCTTTTAATAAAGGTCAGGTAAAAGAAGCAAGCAGTTCGAGGAAGCAACTGAGCGACCACCGGAGCGTATGCAATACGTGAGGATGGGAGTGAAGGAAGCTGACGAAGAAATGCGCCGCTGATTTTTAGCTGATTGGGTGAAAAGAAGCAAGAAGATCAAGGAAGCAAGCGAGTGAGCGCCGGAGCGTATGCAATACGTGAGGATGCGAGCGAACGCAGCTGACGCAGAGATTCGCCGCTTATTTTCGACCAAACGATTAAGTTAGAAAGGGCGCACGGCGGATGCCTTGGCACTAGGAGCCGATGAAGGACGGGACTAACACCGATATGCTTCGGGAGCTGTAAGCAAGCGTTGATCCGGAGATTTCCGAATGGGAAACCCACTGCTCGTAATGGAGTAGTATCCATTTCTGAATACATAGGAAATGGAAGGCAGACCCGGGAACTGAAACATCTAAGTACCCGGAGGAAGAGAAAGAAACATCGATTCCTAAGTAGCGGCGAGCGAAACGGGAAGAGCCCAAACCAAGAGGCTTGCCTCTTGGGGTTGTAGGACACTCTACACGGAGTTACAAAGGAACGAAGTAGATGAAGCGGTCTGGAAAGACCCGCCAGAGAAGGTAACAGCCCTGTATTCGAAACTTCGTTCCCTCCAGAGTGGATCCTGAGTACGGCGGGACACGTGAAATCCCGTCGGAAGCAGGGAGGACCATCTCCCAAGGCTAAATACTCCCTAGTGACCGATAGTGAACCAGTACCGTGAGGAAAGGTGAAAAGCACCCCGGAAGGGAGTGAAATAGATCCTGAAACCGTGTGCCTACAAGTAGTCAGAGCACATTCATGTGTGATGGCGTGCCTTTGTAGAATGAACCGGCGAGTTGCGATTTCATGCAAGGTTAAGTTGAAGAGACGGAGCCGCAGCGAAAGCGAGTCTGAATAGGGCGAATGAGTATGAGGTCGCAGACCCGAAACCAGGTGATCTACCCATGTCCAGGGTGAAGGTAAGGTAACACTTACTGGAGGCCCGAACCCACGTACGTTGAAAAGTGCGGGGATGAGGTGTGGGTAGCGGTGAAATTCCAATCGAACCTGGAGATAGCTGGTTCTCTCCGAAATAGCTTTAGGGCTAGCCTCAAGGTAAGAGTATTGGAGGTAGAGCACTGTTTGGACTAGGGGCCCTCATCGGGTTACCGAATTCAGACAAACTCCGAATGCCAAATACTTGTCCTTGGGAGTCAGACTGCGAGTGATAAGATCCGTAGTCGAGAGGAAACAACCCAGACCGCCAGCTAAGGTCCCAAAGTATACGTTAAGTGGAAAAGGATGTGGAGTTGCTTAGACAACCAGGATGTTGGCTTAGAAGCAGCCACCATTTAAAGAGTGCGTAATAGCTCACTGGTCGAGTGACTCTGCGCCGAAAATGTACCGGGGCTAAACGTATCACCGAAGCTGCGGATTGACACCTTTGGTGTCAATGGTAGGAGAGCGTTCTAAGGGCTGTGAAGCCAGATCGTGAGGACTGGTGGAGCGCTTAGAAGTGAGAATGCCGGTATGAGTAGCGAAAGAAGGGTGAGAATCCCTTCCACCGAATGCCTAAGGTTTCCTGAGGAAGGCTCGTCCGCTCAGGGTTAGTCGGGACCTAAGCCGAGGCCGAAAGGCGTAGGCGATGGACAACAGGTTGATATTCCTGTACCACCTAATTTCCGTTTGAGTAATGGGGGACGCAGGAGGATAGGGTAAGCGCGCTGTTGGATATGCGCGTCCAAGCAGGTAGGCTGGGAGTGAGGCAAATCCTTACTCCTAAGGCTGAACTGTGATGGCGAGGAAGTATAGTACCGAAGTTCCTGATTCCACACTGCCAAGAAAAGCCTCTAGCGAGGAAATGGGTGCCCGTACCGCAAACCGACACAGGTAGGCGAGGAGAGAATCCTAAGGTGATCGAGAGAACTCTCGTTAAGGAACTCGGCAAAATGACCCCGTAACTTCGGGAGAAGGGGTGCTCCCGCGAGTGAAAGCTTGCGGAAGCCGCAGTGAATAGGCCCAGGCGACTGTTTAGCAAAAACACAGGTCTCTGCGAAGCCGTAAGGCGAAGTATAGGGGCTGACGCCTGCCCGGTGCTGGAAGGTTAAGAGGAGCGCTTAGACTTCGGTCGAAGGTGCGAATTGAAGCCCCAGTAAACGGCGGCCGTAACTATAACGGTCCTAAGGTAGCGAAATTCCTTGTCGGGTAAGTTCCGACCCGCACGAAAGGCGCAACGATCTGGGCACTGTCTCAACGAGAGACTCGGTGAAATTATAGTACCTGTGAAGATGCAGGTTACCCGCGACAGGACGGAAAGACCCCGTGGAGCTTTACTGCAGCCTGATATTGAATGTTGGTGCAGCTTGTACAGGATAGGTAGGAGCCTTTGAAACCGGAGCGCCAGCTTCGGTGGAGGCATCGGTGGGATACTACCCTTGCTGTATTGACATTCTAACCCGCAGCCGTGATCCGGCTGGGAGACAGTGTCTGGCAGGCAGTTTGACTGGGGCGGTCGCCTCCTAAAATGTAACGGAGGCGCCCAAAGGTTCCCTCAGAATGGTTGGAAATCATTCGCAGAGTGTAAAGGCACAAGGGAGCTTGACTGCGAGACCTACAAGTCGAGCAGGGACGAAAGTCGGGCTTAGTGATCCGGTGGTTCCGCATGGAAGGGCCATCGCTCAACGGATAAAAGCTACCCCGGGGATAACAGGCTTATCTCCCCAAGAGTTCACATCGACGGGGAGGTTTGGCACCTCGATGTCGGCTCATCGCATCCTGGGGCTGTAGTCGGTCCCAAGGGTTGGGCTGTTCGCCCATTAAAGCGGTACGCGAGCTGGGTTCAGAACGTCGTGAGACAGTTCGGTCCCTATCCGTCGTGGGCGCAGGAAATTTGAGAGGAGCTGTCCTTAGTACGAGAGGACCGGGATGGACGCACCGCTGGTGTACCAGTTGTTCCGCCAGGAGCATCGCTGGGTAGCTATGTGCGGAAGGGATAAGTGCTGAAAGCATCTAAGCATGAAGCCCCTCAAGATGAGATTTCCCATAGCGCAAGCTAGTAAGATCCCTGAAAGATGATCAGGTTGATAGGTCCGGTGTGGAAGTGTGGTGACACATGGAGCTGACGGATACTAATCGATCGAGGACTTAATCAAATATTTACACGGTTTACCTTCTCATTTATCTAGTTTTGAGGGAATGAAGATTTTCTCAACAAGTCTGGTGGCGATAGCGAAGAGGTCACACCCGTTCCCATCTCGAACACGGAAGTTAAGCTCTTCAGCGCCGATGGTAGTTGGGGATTCCCCTGCAAGAGTAGGACGTTGCCAGGCAATATTAAAGTACAACGTATCAAATACATGTACGTTGTACTTTTAAATTTTAGCTTTCTGAGATCGGGACAGTCAATATGCAATGGGCATGCGGAATATATTTTAATTATTACTATCGCGGGGTGGAGCAGTCTGGCAGCTCGTCGGGCTCATAACCCGAAGGTCGCAGGTTCAAATCCTGCCCCCGCAACCAAAGGTCCCGTGGTGTAGCGGTTAACATGCCTGCCTGTCACGCAGGAGATCGCGGGTTCGATTCCCGTCGGGACCGCCATAACAATGAAATTGGAACGATCTTATATATCCTTTAAATTATTCAGGTTGAGATAATTCTCAGCCTTTTTGTTGTTTAATATTATAAAATCTGGTACGGCAGATTTAGGTTACTTTGCTATAAGTGATTGGAGTGCGAAGCAAAGTAAATCCTAATTGAAATACGTTTACACCTAATTCCGTATATGTTGAAAGACGATAGTGAAATCGTATAGAGGAAATGAGATGCCTATGTTATACTCTTCATTAATGCTCGTCCTTTTAAAGGGATTTTTTACTTAAATTGATGTTATTTTGTTTTAATAAGAGAGAAAGAATTGACTCGATATTGTTAAGTTTCTCAATGAAAAACATTGCTTTTGCTCATTTTTTCAAATCATGTAAAATGGACATTACGGATGAAAAAGGAGATTTCCATGCCAATGTATGAAATAGTGACGAATAAAACAGATGAAACCCATGTGATTGCTAAAAGGTTAGGTTGTCTGCTCCAAAAGGGTGACGTCATTTTACTTGAAGGTGATTTAGGAGCGGGAAAAACGACGTTTACAAAAGGAATCGCAGAGGGATTACAAATAAAGAAAACGGTGAACAGTCCAACGTTCACAATCATAAAAGAATATATGGGGAAACTTCCACTTTACCATATGGATGTTTATCGGGTGGCAGATGCTTATGAGGATCTTGGCTTTGATGAATATTTTTATGGTGATGGGGTGACAGTTGTTGAGTGGGCTCATTTGATTCAAGATCAGCTTCCCTCTCATCATTTAATCATTTCTTTGTACCATGAGGGAGAGAATCGAAGAAAGCTTCACTTTCAGCCTGTAGGTGCAAGATATGAAGCTTTATGTAAGGAGTTATGGAATGAGATTATTAGCGATTGATACATCCAACGATGTGCTTGGCATTGCATTATTACAGGAAGAACGAGTCATTGGAGAATACATTACAAACTTAAAAAGAATCATAGCATTCGCCTTATGCCTGCGATTGAGCACTTGTTGTTAGAGTGTAATGTTGTTCCTGCCGAGCTTGACAAAATCGTCGTAGCGAAAGGTCCCGGCTCTTACACGGGTGTGCGGATTGGCGTAACGGTCGCAAAGACGATGGCTTGGAGTTTGGGGATTCCATTATCGGCTGTATCAAGCTTAGCAGTACTTGCTGCAGCACCAAAGTATTTTACTGGATATATCTCCCTTTATTTGATGCGCGAAGGGGACTAATTTATACAGGGCTTTATCGCTATAATGAAGGAATCCTAGAAGTAGTGAAGGCTGATCGCAATATAGAAGCAAAAGAGTGGGCTCTTGAATGTCAAAGCATGAATGAACCCATTCTATTTATAGGGAATGATGTACCGCTTCATAAGGAAACGTTTGATGTTCATTTAAAGCATCAAGCAAATTATGCGGCTCCGAGTGAATGGAACCCAAGACCGAGCGAATTAGGGTTTCTTGGGATGCATATGCCTACAGAGGAAATTCATTCCTTTTCCCTAATTATATTCGCCTTGTTGAAGCTGAAGCAAAATGGCTAGAAAAACAGGAGAAAGAGCAATGATTAATTATCAAGATATATGTGATATTTCATTTAGACGTGCCGGAGAACAGGATATTGGTCATCTTGTTGAGATCGAGAGAAAATCGTTTGCGGTACCTTGGCCAGCTGAAGCATTTCAAAATGATATTCTTCACAATCGCTTTGCTACTTATGTAATGATTGAGTGTAATAAGGAAGTTGCAGGCTATTGTGGAGTTTGGCTTGTAATGGATGAAGCACATATAACGAACATTGCAATCTTGCCACAGTATCGTAGTCGCAAGCTAGAGAAACATTGTTGAGAAAGATGATGTCGCTTGCTAAAGAAGCTGGAGCGATAACGATGACGCTTGAAGTTAGGGTGAGCAATCAACCGGCTAGATCATTGTATAAAAAATTAGGGTTTGAAGAAGGCGGTATTAGAAAAATTATTATACCGATAATTATGAGGATGCGTTAGTAATGTGGGTGAATTTATAATGAAAAAGATTTAATTGTTTTAGGCATCGAAACGAGCTGTGATGAAACGGCAGCGTCCATTGTGAAAAATGGAAACGAAATCGTATCAAACGTCGTTGCTTCACAAATTGAGAGTCATAAACGGTTTGGGGAGTTGTTCCCGAACTGGCATCACGACATCATGTGGAAGAAATGACGATTGTGATTGAGAATGCTTTGCGTGAAGCGGAGATGAGTTTCAGGACATCGATGCAATTGCGGTAACGGAAGGACCGGGACTTGTTGGTGCATTACTCGTAGGTGTGAATGCGGCAAAAGCATTAGCATTTGCTCATCAAATTCCACTTGTAGGCGTCCATCATATTGCAGGTCATATTTATGCGAATCGGTTAATAACAGAGATGAAATTTCCATTACTTTCACTCGTTGTTTCGGGAGGGCATACGGAACTTGTATTAATGGAAGAACATGGTTCATTTCAAGTGATTGGGGAAACACGTGATGATGCAGCTGGTGAAGCGTATGATAAAGTTGCGCGAACGTTAAACCTTCCGTATCCGGGAGGCCCACATATCGATCGGCTTGCCCATGAAGGCTCACCTGAGCTCAAGCTACCACGAGCTTGGCTAGAAGAAGGATCATATGATTTTAGCTTCAGTGGATTAAAATCAGCGGTGATCAATACATTGCATAATGCGGAACAGCGTGGTGAAACGATATCACCAGAGAATTTGGCAGCCAGTTTTCAAGAAAGTGTGATCGATGTACTGACAGAGAAGACGATTCGTGCAGCCAAAGAGTTTAATGTGAAACAAGTGCTTCTTGCAGGGGAGTAGCTGCTAATAAAGGACTAAGAACGGCTCTGAAAGAGAAGTTTGCGGGACTACCAGAAATTGAGCTGGTCATTCCACCTCTTTATCTGTGTACAGACAATGCAGCGATGATTGCCGCAGCCGGAAGCGTAATGTTTGAATTGAATAAAAGAAGCGGATTAGATATGAACGCTCAACCGGGATTAGATATTGAACGATGAGTAAAAACTCCGATTTCTTCGGAGTTTTTTCATGATAAAAGTAGTTTTTATCTTGTGGATATCATTTGTGAATAAAAAATGCAATCGCTATCAAAGTGATGGTAATAAGGTTGTGGGTAATGTGGATAACTATCGTCAGGAATGTGGGTTGTGTGGAAAAGTAAGTTAAAAGCCTTTATATCATTGTTAATAATGTGAGTAAATATGTGGATGATAGACGTGGAAAAAATAAAGTGATGAAAAACAATTTGTTTTTCATCACTTGTAATTAAGATTGAAGCTGTTCAGATAGTTCTGTCCATTCCTCTAACAGTTGATTGATTTCGATTTGTAGCTCTTCTAGTCGTTGATTAATCTCCATTACTTGCTCATGATCTTCGAAAACAGTTGGTTGACAAAGAAGTTCTTCTTTCTCACTTACTTGCGCTTCAAGAATAGCGAGTAGCGCTTCGATTTCTTCAATTCTGCGTTTCCGTTGTCTCTCCACTTTTTTGCTTCTTTATCTAATTGATAAGCATCTTTTTTATCGAAGTATTTGTTTTTGGCGGACGATCTTCGCCTCTGCTTCCAATCGTGCAAGCTCAAGCTGTTCCTGTTTCTTTTCAGTGTAATAGTCATAATCGCCAAGGTATACACTTGCTCCTTCAGTAGAGAGCTCTACTACTTTCGTTGCAATTCGGTTAATAAAATAACGATCGTGTGAGACGAATAAGATTGTTCCAGGATAGTCAATCAATGCATTTTCGAGCACTTCCTTACTATCTAAATCCAAATGGTTTGTTGGCTCATCAAGAATTAAAAAATTTGCTTCCTCGAGCATTAAGATTGCAAGAGCGACACGCGCTTTTTCTCCACCACTTAATGTGGAAACTGTTTTTAATACGTCATCTCCACTGAATAGAAAATTACCGAGCACTGTACGAATTTCTTTCTCTGTTTTTGAGGATACAAATCCCATAGTTCCTGTATCACCGTTTTATTCGATGATAAATCGGCTTGTTCTTGGTCATAATAACCAATTGTTACGTTCGTCCCTAACTGAATTGAACCAGATAATAGTTCAAGCTTTTGAATGATTGTTTTTAATAGTGTTGATTTTCCGATCCCATTCGGACCAACGAGAGCGATGCTATCCTCTCTCGTTATATCTAGATCGATATGTTGTGATAAAGCTTCCTTGTCATAACCGATGGAAGCATCATTGATCTTTAATACATCATTCCCACTTTGCCGATCGATGCGGAACGAAAAGCTTGCTGACTTTTCCCCGCCGGCTGGTCGATCTAACACTTGCATTCGATTCAGTTGTTTTCTTCTGCTTTGTGCTCTTTTCGTCGTCGAGGCACGAGCCAAGTTGCGCTGGATAAAATCCTCTAGTTTAGTTATTTCATCTTGCTGTTTTTCGTATAGCTTCATTTCCCGTTCGTACGTTTCAGCTTTTTGAATTAAGTATTTGCTATAATTGCCATGGAATCTTTTAATTCATGTCTTGAAAGCTCGTACACTTGATCAACGACTTTATCTAAAAAGTAGCGATCATGGGAAACAATTAAGATTGCTCCTGGATATGCTTGCAAATATTGTTCAAGCCAGGATAGAGTTTCGATATCGAGATGGTTTGTTGGTTCGTCGAGAATTAATATATCTGGTTTAATAAGCAAAAGTTTTGCGAGCGCTAGACGGGTTTTCTGTCCACCACTAAGAGTTGATATCAACGTCCGATAATCCTCTTCATAAAAGCGCATACCGTGCAAAATCGAACGGATATCTGATTCATATTGATACCCACCCATATCTTTAAATTTCACTTGCAATTGATCATACTCAGTTAAAAGCCGTTCATATTGTCCTTCTTTTTCATAAATAGCAGGATTGGATAAATTATGTTCAATTTTTCGTATATTGCTTTCCATTGCGATCAGATCGGAAAAAACAGTTAACATTTCATCCCAGATCGGGAGACTTGATTCAAGTCCAGTGTTTTGCGCGAGATAACCGATCGATACATCATTTGGCTTCACAATTTGCCCAGAATCATAGGAAAGCTGACCCGCAATCATTTTTAAAAGTGTCGATTTTCCCGCGCCGTTTCGACCAACGAGAGCGATTCGGTCTTTCTTTTGAACTTCTAATTTTATATTCGATAAAATAAGCTCTGCTCCAAAATATTTTGTCAGTTGTTGCAACTGTAATAACATCATTTTTTCACCTCTATTTCATCTAGTTTATCGTAAAATGACTGGTTCCGGCAATCTTCCTAATCCAATTAATAGAGATGAAAAATGTTAATGACGAAATATTCTGCTTAATATACATAGCTATCTAATTAATATCGTTTCTTATTTTCATTCTGAAATTTTTTCGGTGGCAGATTGTATTCCTTTTAAAGAATCTGTAAAAGCTCGATTAATCAGGAAAGCCGCATGTTAAGGCAATCTTTTCGATCAACATTTGATTTTGTTTTATCATCTTCACAGCGATGGATAGACGCTTTAATTTTAGTGATACGTAACGGTAAAAGGAAAGTTCATGTTCCGTTTAAAATAATAAATGAATTGTCATCGCACTCGGTTAGGTGTATGATAAAAGAAATTATATCATTGTGACTCTTAAGGGGCAATGTATTCATGGCTATTAGTAATGAAGAATTGTTTAAAATAATAAAAAATCTTCCCGAAAATGCTAAACAATCGGCTTACGATTATTTGAAGTATTTGTCTCATAGTCATTCGCATCCTGACTGGGATGAAATTATGGATTTGGAACCTGATAATATCCCTTTGAGCAAGGAAGAAGAAAGTCAACTAAAGATTAACTCTGAGTTTGTGTCATGGGAGGATGCGATTCATGAACTTGGACTATCAACTGACACTAAGTCGTGAATCAATTAAATTCTTGAAAAAGCAGGAAAAAATTGCTCGTGAACGAATCGGAAATGCCTTAGTAGGATTGACGTATCGTCCCCCAGTTGGAGACATTAAACCTTTGAGAGGTAAACAAGCTAAATTAAGACTGAGGGTTGGCACATATAGAGTGATCTTTGAAGTAAATCATAATGAGAAAATTATTTATGTTTTATCCATTGATAATCGCGGTGACGTATATAAATAGATTGAATCAATTCCAAAAATATGCAAAAGGTTGGTAGTTTTAAGGCTAATATAGGAAGTCTATTTTTATAGAATGGGCGGCATAATGTAATAAGTGTTTCCAACCCATGATATAAATGGGTTTGTAAGTAAGATGAGAGTGGAATGCTAACATTTTGCTAACATAGAGGATTTATACTGAGGCTTCTCATGAGTTGAGCAAACTTATGATAGGCCTCTTTGTTCATTTCTCAGGTAACATGAAGATAAACATTTTTTGTGATTGGGTCGGTTGAATGAAAAGGAATGGGCTTAAACTATTTTCTATAACCCGATATCACCCTTTTCGACTACCCCCGCCCTTTTTCCTTAATACAAAGCACTCCCATCAAACCGATGATTGAAAAAATAACTGGAATGATGAAACCGTAGTAGTAGCCAGCGCTTAAATTTCCTAAAGCTTGAAACTGATCCAAGACACGTCCAAAAATGGTTGGAAGCAATACAGCACTTAGAAATCCACCTGTATTGGCAAACCCGGAAACAAGGCCGGATTCTGATAAAGGATATGATTGACGGATGAGGGCAAAGTTAACATACTTGCCCCATAACAAAGGCCAATTATAAAAAAAGTGTCATAACGATGATAATCGGCGGCTTCCCATAAAAATCAGAAAGGTAGACCAGCTCAATAACATGGTTGTATGGACGACAACATACGGCCGTTTTACCATTTCTAACCGATTTGAAATCAGCTGGATAGCGGTGCACCAATTAGAGCCCCGATAAGGCTAACCATAATAAGCTGGCTTGCATCTGAACGCGCCAATCCAAACACATTCATTCCATAGGGCACTGCCCACGAACTGATAAAACCAACATATGCACCGACAACCCCAAAATGACAAAAGAATAAAGTCCATGCTTGCCAACTCGAGCAGATTCTTTTCAGTAAAACAATTGTTTTTCGGGCTGTGCTTCATTTTTTACAAAAAACGATTGCTTCGGCTTTTTACAAGGACAAAATAAAGAATCATCGCAAATAAGCATAATAACAGCCCTGCTGTAAAAATGCTACCCTCCAGCCTAGCAGGTCAATCCACAAAGAAAAAGGGACGGTCGCCAATACGAAGCCCAGACTACCTGTCATTCCTACCCAACCAATTAATTTTACAAATTCCTTTGCACTAAACCATTGGCTCAAAATCAATACCATATTAACCCAGATCGTTGCATCCCCGATCCCCGTCAATATTCTTGCGAAAAGCAAGATTAATTCATGCGTACCAAGACTATGAATACTCCCTACCGAACGCTAGTGCTTTTCGGAAGGGGTTTCTAGCGTAGTGAACGAGATTATCGCACGTTTAACGCTAGTGGGGTTGACACATTGACGGACTGGTTACCGCCCAACCCCTCTATTCCGTCGGCAAAAGCGTTCGGAACTACTTTTCTGATGATATTGTAAGCGCCATTCACATCCGCATTTAAGAGAATCCCTTGGCGGATTGATAGAGACCCCGTTTGATCCTTTTTCCGCTAAATACAAACGCTTCTTTTCTTTATAGACGGGAAGGGGATCATGGTCAAGAAAACTCGCTTTCTTGTTGGAGAGGATGCAATTCTTTTCGTTGTTGAGTGCAGTGAACACTTGTCGGATGTAGAAATTGGTTACGTTGTATAGATTTTTGGCATTTTCAGTCATTTCTTGAAAGTATGGATAGAGTCGATGTCCTTTCTTGATCCAAATCTGATGGGTGGCATATTATTTTTGCGTTTCCACTTTTTCACCTACTTTCCTCATTTATACTCACACAAGAGGAACGTACATTCCCATTTAATTAAAGTATACAACAATGTAGGGTAGGTGTCACGTCTGAGGAAGGGAAAAGTGCTTTGGCTAACGCCGACCGCCATTCATCCCCCACCTACTCATTGAGCTTCGCCCTTCGCGTTCCTTGAGGTTGGAGTTTTCTGACGGAGTTTGATAAAACTAAAAGAAAATACATTGATGCATAGATTTATCTTCATGATCGCTAGAAAAAATAAACGAATAAATATATAATAGGGTTAACTGTTTTAGCTAATTTAGCTAATGGATAGGGGAATTATCATGAAGGTTAACTCAACTGAAGTGCAAAATAATTTTGGAAAGTTTCTAATGCTTGCAGGACAAGAGGAAATCATCATTACCCGGAATGGAACAGAAATTGCTAAATTAACGGCTATAAAAGAACCATCGTCAACTAATAATGGTGAAACGAGCACGGTTCGTGAAAATGCATCAGAATACAGTTATGGTGGAAAAAGGCAACTTACGAAGAGTTTCTGCAATTGCAGCAAGAAAATGAGGAGAGGTATGAGTATATTGATGAAGAAATTTATTGGCTAGCTTCTCCGCGAACCGCTCACCAAATGGTGATAACTGAATTACTCGTGATCTTTTATCATATTTTCCAAGGGAACGATTGTATACCGATGCTTGCACCTTATGATATTGAACTAAGAAGAACCCCAGAAGATATTAATATTGTTCAGCCGGATCTTATGGTTATTTGTGACCTTGAAGAGCATTTAGATAAAAATGACTATTATAAAGGTGTCCCAACACTTGTTGTGGAAGTGCTATCGAAAAGTACACAAAGAAAAGACTTAATAAAAAACTTGATTTATATATGTCTTGCGGCGTGAGCGAGTATTGGATCGTCAATCCCGACAATCAAGAGGTAACCATTTATCAATTTGAAGAAAATAACATTAATCAATATTCTACTTTTAAAAAGGGCGAAATAGCACAATCTTTTATTTTTGAGAGACTTCGTGCTGAGATCGATAGTATTTTTCGATTATAAATCTTTTCAATTCATAATTCTTAGGGGAATGGCTTGCATTTATATCAGAAGGGCACATACTCATTGGAAGAGTATTGGAAAATTCGCGAAAACAATGACGTATTATTAGAATATATCGATGGACTTATTTATATGTCTCCATCACCATCAACGAAGCACCAGCGCGTGTCCGGTAAAATTTACCGGCGATTTGGGGACTTCATTGAGGGAAGCCCATGTGAAGCTTTTTCAGCCCCGTATGACATTGAGTTGAAAAATGAAAACACAGGAGGGACGATAGTCGTCATTCCTGACATCAGCGTTATTTGTGACCCAAGTGGTTTTACGCATGCGAGATATGTAGGTGTTCCTGATTTGATTGTGGAAATTCTAAGTCCATCTAACCAGTCGCACGATCTAGTAACAAAACTGAATCTTTATATGAATTACGGAGTAAATGAATATTGGATTGTCAACCCGATGCTTGATACGATCACTGTTTATGCCTTAAATGGAGATGGGATGTATGAGCAGCATGACGTAAAAACAAGTACGGGTCACATTACCTCCAAGCTTTTTGAAAACTTTCAATTGGCTTTGACAGATGTTTTTAAGTAGAAAAGCAATAAATGCAGAGTGGACTTACATCGTTGGAGCAACAAGGTCAGGGCTGGTGATTCGTGCCTTTGCGATTACTGTATTTAGGCAACTTAATATACATTTTATTATGTAAAATTTAAAAGCAGTCTCCAGTGTCCATCTTGTTAGCAGATGGGCATTTTTGACGTGACAAGAAAAGTCTATTTTGTTCATTCACATACATATGTAGTATAATTTTCAAATAGAGATCTGATTTTTGAGAAGGAGCAGTATATGCATGAAGCTAAATAATCAGGAATTAGAAATTTTATCGATATTGGAAGAAAATCATAAATTACCCGTCCAAGATATTGCGATGATGGTAAATACAACGGTTGAATATGTTGAACATACGATTGAAAAATTAGAAAAGGAAAACATTATTGTTAGTTATCCGGCATTAATTAATTGGAGCAAAGTAGAAGGAAAAGAAGTCATTGAAGCGATGATTGAGGTGAAAGTTACGCCAAAACGCGGTGTTGGATTTGATGAAGTGGCGGAAAGAATTTATCGCTATCCAGAAGTAACGTCATTGTATTTGATGTCGGGCACATATGATTTATCCATTACGATCGAAGGCAGGACGATGACAGAAATAGCTACATTCGTATCAAATAAATTATCAACGATTGATAATGTTGTCTCAACAACGACTCATTTTATGCTAAAAGATATAAGCATGATGGTGTAATATTGGAAGATAAAGATGATACGGACCGCAGAATGGTGGTATCTCCGTGAATTATCAAACCTATTTATCCGCGACAGCGCAGAAGATTCAACCATCTGGGATACGGAAATTTTTGATTTGGCATCCAGCATGAAGGGGTAATTTCCTTAGGGGTTGGGGAGCCCGATTTTATCACTCCTTGGAATATAAGGGAAGCAACGATTGCTTCTATGGAAGACGGTTATACTTTTATACTGCGAATGCTGGGTTATTGGAATTAAGACAAGAAATTTCTATGTATGTAAAAAGACGTTTTCGCGTTCATTATGATCCGAGTGATCAAATCATCGTCACAGTTGGAGCGAGCCAAGCATTAGATTTAGCGTTTCGTACGTTACTAAATGCAGGGACGAAGTATTAATTGTCGAACCAGCATTCGTTTCTTATGCTTCCTCATTACAATGGCTGGTGGAATACCAATTCCGATCGCCACAAATGCTGATAATGGTTTCAAAGTAACAGCTGAACAAATTGAAAAGAAGTGACGAAAAAACAAAAGCGATTTTATTATGTTCGCCTAATAATCCTACCGGAACGTACTTAAATGAAGAAGAATTGACCGAAATTGCTGAAGTTGTAAAAAGACATGATTTGATCGTCGTTTCAGACGAAATTTACGCAGAATTAACGTATGATGAGGAGTATACAAGCATTACCTCGATTGAAGGCATGTATGAACGGACGATTTTAATTAACGGCTTTTCAAAAGGATTTGCGATGACAGGTTGGAGATTAGGTTTTGTGGCGGCGCCAAGTGAATTGACGCAAGTGATGTTGAAGCTGCATCAATTTACGACGATGTGTGCGCCACATATGCTTCAACATGGGGCCATTGAAGCATTACGAAATAGTGATGACGTTGTCGATAAAATGAAAAGCAGTTATCGGAGGAGAAGGAATTATATCGTCCAATCATTAAATATGATCGGCTTAGATTGCCATACACCAGGTGGGGCTTTTACGTTTTTCCATCGATCAAAGGAACGGGGCTGACCTCTGAACAGTTTGCGGAACAATTATTAAAGCAAGAAAAAGTAGCGGTCGTTCCGGGAAGCGCATTTGGTCAGTGTGGAGAAGGGTATGTAAGATGTTCGTATGCAACATCAATGGAACAATTGCAGGAAGCGATGAAAAGAATGAAAAGATTTATCGATACGTTACAATAAGAAAAGGATGGGAGCGAGGTGCTTCCATCCTTTTAATAATAAGGTGAAATCAAAATGTAGACTAACACACCCGTAAAGCTAACGTATAACCAAATCGGCATCGTCCAGCGGGCGATTTTTTATGACGTTCATTTTCCATATTCCAAGCACGGGCTACACTCGTAAGTGCTAGTGGAACGATCGCGGCAGCTAAAAGGATATGTGTGATCAAAATAAAATAATAAAAAACAGCTAGAAATCCGTCTCCACCATAAGGTGTGGAAGGAGAAACATAATGAAAGGCGACGTACGTGACAAGGAAAAGAGAGGTTGTCACAAATGCCGCGTATATGAATCGACGATGCACCTTCACATTTCGTTTAAGAATGGCAATCAATGCCCCAAGTAAAAATAAAAGGTAAAGCTATTCAAAATCGCATTGATGCGCGGAAGAATCGTTACATCAAATGCATCGAAATCATCCATTCCCGGCAAACCTGAAAGAACAGCAATTGCGCCAATAAGGACAATGGAAATGGTAATGATCATCGGCCGGTAATTTCGTTTTCGATGTTCGGTCGCTACACTATTGCTATGATTCATTGTTACATTCGCTCCATTACTAGTAATATACAATCTATGAAAGTAGTGTATCATAACTGGGGCGTATATAAAATTTGTTTGCGTTAAGTTCACAGTCTATTCAAGAAGATTTGCACACTTTTTGTTAATATTATAGCCATTATACTTTCGCTTAGAGCTTTTAACTTTTCAATTGTTCGCTTAATTCTTTACCCATGATGAACTTGCTAAAATCGATCTTAGTAGCCAAGATCCCTATTAAAACAAGACTGGCACCTAAATAACCTTTTGCTGATAGTAATTCCCTAAGAAAATAAAAGCAAATAATGCGGCGAAAACCGGTTCTAATGAAAAGATAAGACCTGTATGGGTAGGTGTTGTATATTTTTGGGCCACAGTTTGGCCTATAAAGCCAATTGCGCTGCATAGTATACTTAATGCCAAAATAGAAATCCAAGATTCTGTTGTGTTGGGAAGATGTGTTTCTTCAAAAATATTGACAGCAGAAGTCCCCATGCACCAGTAAAGCCAAGTTGTAAAATTCCAAGAGTAATGGAATCCACATTTTTCGTTAATTTATCCGTAACAATGATATACATAGCGTAAAATAGTGCTCCAAAAATGATGAGAAGATCTCCAAAACTAATCTTTAATCCATCATGATTTAACGTTAATAGAGCTATGCCTACTATCGCGAAGCCTATGCCAAAGACTGTTCGTCGATCTGTTTTTTTCTAAAAAGATCGCTAATAACAGTGGGACAAATACGACTGCAAGACTAAATAGAAATCCTGCATTTGAGATGGACGTGGATTGCACTCGATCGTTACAACGGAAATCGCCAAAAACAATATGGTTCCCAATATAAATCCGCGTTTAATTAATTGTAAATTGATATGTAAGAGGCGCTTGTAAAATAAGGCGCCAGCAATCATAAATGCGAGACAAAAACGTAATGCGACCAAGTTGAATCCTTGAATCGAATCTAGACCTATTTTCGTAAATAAATAGGATGCACCCCAAAACATAGTAATGACAATCATCGTGAAGTTTGCCTTTGTTTGATGATTTAATCTGAAGATCTCAAGAGCTTTATTTCCATTCACATCTAATCACCTACTCTTTAGCGAATTGATTAGTATTTATTATAGTTGTAAAATTAGAATAAGAAAAATGAATGTTTTTAAAGGTTCACATGAAATAAATTAATGAAAGGGGAGATCAAACTGTCACTTGCTAAGTTTGAAATATTTAATACGGTCGTGGAATTAGGGAGCCTCACGAAAGCGGGAGAAACACTCGGTTTGACCCAATCTGCCGTTAGTCATGCTATTTCGAGCATTGAATCAGAATGGGGATTTACGATTCTTAATCGAGGACGTTCGGGAATCCATCTGACAAGCAATGGAGAGCGTGTCTTAACGTATATACGTGAAATTTTAAGATGGAACGAAGAAATGCTTCAAGAAATAGCTCATATCAATGGTTTGGAAATAGGAACCGTGCGAATAGGAACGATTTCGAGCGTGTCCATTCATTGGCTTCCTGAAATCATGAAAATATTTAATGAAAATCATCCATCAATTGAAATCAAACTGTTGGAAGGGGATTATGATGATGTCGAGCATTGGATATCGACTGGTTTAGTTGATTTTGGTTTTGTGTCTTTGCCGACTTCGCAACGCTTTGAAGTGATTGCCTTAAAGGAGGATAAAATGCTTTGCCTTCTTTCAGATGATCACCCCTTGCTAATCAAAAGAAAGTTAGTTTTGAAATGATCAAGGAGGAACCTTTAATCAAATCGAAAAAAGGAAGCGATAACGATTTAAAACGAATGTTAATAGAAAACAATATGATTCCTAATATAAAATATGAACTTTCAGATGACCAAGCTATTATTTCAATGGTTGAAAACGGCATGGGAATTAGCATCCTTCCTGAAATGGTTTTACATAGGGTTTCACCCAACATTCGAATTATTGAATTAGAAGGAGAATATTATCGCACAATCGGTATTGCAGCGACATCTTTTAAGACCATAGCTCCGGCTACGAAAAATTCATCGAGTATTTAAAATCATGGTTGAGTGATCATACGAACTGAGAGCTATGAGAGAGCAATCCAATCGTGCAATAAAGGATTAGATCATGATTCGAGTCTTAGAGCAATCAAATATTACTGCCAAGCTGAAGAGTGGGAGGACTCTCAGTAATTTACTGAATTACCGAGAGACCTTTGATGTTATTTTGATATCGTTGTGACGAAGAACCTTATCAATTATTCTTTGCCTTGAGCAACACTTCCCAGCTTTCTATAAATCGTACTTCTGTGAATACCTAATTTTTAGCCGCTATTGATACATTTCCGCCAGACTCATTAAGTGCAGTAAGGATAGCTTCCAATTCCTTCCGTTTTAATAATGGCATTTTTGATATTAAATCTTGGTAAAGAGGAAGCGATTCGGAAACTTGTTCATTCTTCAATTGTTTATAAGAATAATGGGGAAGAATTTTTGGCATGATTGTTCGTTCGTTCATTGTACTATTTTCAAGCCATTCGTCTTGTAAATCTGTAAGCGTGAAATGATTCTCTTTGCCTTTATGGCCATTTTATAAGCAAGATTCCTCAGTTCACGTACGTTGCCAGGCCAAGAATACTTTTCTAAAGCATTTACAACTTGCTCATCGATGATTATCTGAGGACGTCCCAACTCTGCACAAGCTTTTTTAATAAGTGATCTAACATTATAGGAACATCTCCAGTTCTTTTCCTAAGCGGAGGTACATTTAAGGAGAGAATATTAAGCCTATAATACAGATCTTTGCGAAATTCTCCTGCTTCGCAAGCTTCTAATAAATCTCGATTGGTTGCTGCAATGACTCGAACATTTAGCTTAATCGGTTGCTTTCCCCAAGACGAACGACCTCTTTTTCTTCAAGCACTCGTAACAATAGTACTTGTAAATCTAATGGCAATTCTCCAACCTCATCTAAAAAGATTGTACCACCTTGAGCTTGTTCAAATTTTCCAGTGCGCCCCCTTTATACTGCCTGTAAATGAACCTTCCTCATATCCGAAAAGTTCACTTGCTGCCAGTTCTTGTGGGATGGCTCCACAATTAACTGCGACAAAAGGATTGGATGACCGAGAACTAGCTGAGTGAATGGATTGAGCTAATAATTCTTTTCCTGTACCACTTTCCCCTTCTATCATCACAGCTACATCTAAGTTTGCGATTAGACGCGCCTCTTCAATCATAGATAAAAATTTTTGGAACGACCAATCATACTTGAAAAGAGTATTTTGTAACATTCTTTGTTCGTTTTGATAAGGACTTGATTGGAGGAGTAGCGTAGATGATAAAACCAATCAATGCTCCTTGAACGTAATAAGGAATCGACTCAAAAGCCCAACCTTCACTGCTTTCTTCTAACTTCCATTTATATGGTTGCTCTACGGATAAGGTTGTATTGTCATTCACTAGTTGGTTCTGTTCGTCTACCCATCCTTTTTCGTAGAAAAGAGAAGAGGCCTTAATGACTCTATATCCACGATCAAGTACAGCGATGATATCTCCTCTTCCGTTTCGTACTTTTTCTGAAAAATGCTCTAGTAATAAGAAATGCTCCAATTTCAGCTTATTAAGTAGGTGTTGTTCAATCGTCTGAGCCATAAAAGGACAGTAGAAAGAGAGTGGGGATGTACTCCGTCCCAAATGCCGGTTATATTAATAGCACCTAAAATGTTCTGTGTTGCAGGGTCTTTAATCGGTGATGCTGAACAGACCCAATTATGTACTGGTTGACAAAAATGCTCACTAGCAAATACTTGAAAGGGGAACCGATCGCAAGGGACGTTCCCATCCCATTCGTTCCAATATGTTGTTCAGACCAAGAAGATCCTACAATGAAATTCATTTCTTGAGCTTTCTCTTTAAGTAATGGATTCCCATCAATAGACAATATTTCTCCATGTGGATTACAGAATGTGAGTAAATACCCTGAGTGTACGGCTGACTCTTTTAATCTAGTAAGTAGAGATTCTTTGGTGGAATAAAAGGGGTTGAGCGATTGATATTCTTGAATTTTGTCTTCTGTTAAGCGAATAGGAGCCCTACCGTGAAGAGGGTGTACTCCATATTTTAAAGAGCGTTCCCATGATTGATACGTTAAAGATCTTACCGTTGAAGCTGACTTTTCACCCGATACAAACTGTTCCCAGGCTTTTTCAATTTTAACCCTTTCTCTTCCAGGGAGGAAGAAGCACTTAATGGTACAAATGGATATTTCATTTGGCAATCATCCTTTGTGAAATAATATAAAAATTTATTACCTTTATAACGAAAATTCCATATGTCGCATATTGCTTCATCATGTTCCTAATGAATACATTGTCGCATATTTCATCGAAAAGGATCAATACAAATAACGGAATTTTAATTATATTAAAAATATTTATCACGGAGTAATGATTATGAACCAATCGCATAATATCAATATTTTTGAAAGGGCAAATAATTATCGCCTTGAAATAGATCCCCCGTTTTAAGTTTTTTGGCATGATAATTGCATTGTAATATTAGTGAATCCATATACGAGGGGAGGAAAATGTATAAAACAAAAGATGGTGAAGAAATTTTCGTTATTGATTCCCATGTCGCAATTTGGGACGCAAGCAAGGAAAATCAATTAAATGTTCACGGTGAACAATTTATTGACTGCTTTTATGATTATCATCAAATAAGTCCAGAACAATTTATTTGGCCGAAAGATCGCTTTTTGAAATATGACTCTGAAACATTAGTGAACGATGTCATTATTAATGGATATGCTGATATGGCCATTTTCCAGCCAGTTATGCTTAGCGAATTTTATAAAAATGGCTTTGCTAACTTTCATGCGATTGATGAAATATTGAAGAAACACCCAGATCGCTTCATTTGCAATGGATTATTTGACCCACGTCATGGCGAACGAGGATTAGAAAATTTAGAAGGACTAGTAAAAAATACAACATGAAGGGAGTCAAACTATATACTGCTGATTGGTATGGCGATTCAAAAGGATATAAACTATCGGATCCTTGGGCTTATCGCTATTTAGAAAAGTGTAAAGAATTAGGAGTGAAAAATATTCACGTTCATAAAGGTCCTACAATTCGACCATTGAATCGGGATGCATTTGACGTGGCCGATGTGGATGACGCAGCAAGTGCTTTTCCGGAATTAAATTTTATCGTTGAACATGTTGGGTTGCCAAGATTAGAAGATTTTTGTTGGATTGCGAAACAAGATAAGAATGTGTATGCGGGGTTATCGGTTGCTATTGCTTTCATTCATCAACGCCCACGTTATTTTGCAGAAATTATTAGCGAATTGCTGTACTGGCTAGGTGAAGATCGTATCCTTTTTGAAGTGATTATGCCATTTGGGAGCCAAAATGGATTATTGAAAAATTTATTGACTTTGAGATCCCGAAGATATTTTAAAGGAAACAGGTGTGACATTTGATTTGAATGTGAAAAAGAAAATCTTAGGGAAAATGCAGCAAAGCTATATAACATTGATATTGATGCTCAAAAAGAAAAGCTGCGTCATTGTAAACTGGCTTCAAAAGTGATTTCATTACCAGAAAAGGTACTAGAGTATTAAGTTGAGTTATTCATTGGTTGATTCATAGGGAGGTGTCGCTTTGTGAACAAAGAAAAACAAGTCTACGAGATGTTAGATAAAGTTTATGATCCTGAATTAGATCAACCTCTAACTGAATTAGGCTTTATTGATCGAACGATTATTAAAGATGATCAAGTAGAAGTCGTTTTCAGGTTACCAACATACTGGTGTTCTCCAAATTTCGCTTATATTATGGCGGAGGATATAAAGACATACGTATCAGAACTAAATTGGGTAAAAAAGTAACAGTGAATTTAATCGACCATTGTGCATCTGATGAAATTAATCAAGGTGTCACTGATGGTAAGCGGTTTAGCGAGTCTTTTGGAGGAAGCGGGCGGAGACCTCGAAGAAGTTCGAAAGACCTTTCAAATAAAAGCGTTTTATGCACGGCAAGAAAAATAATTAAGCATTTACTCGGCAAAGATATTCCGAAAGAAAAGATCATCACTTTATCCCTTGAGGAGCTAAATGCGCTAGACCTTTCAACAGAAGGACAAGAATTAAGAGGGAAATATATAGAGAAGAAAAGGCTTTTAAACCAATCAACATATGCATTTCCAAAACCGGAGGGAGAAGCTTTAACTACCAATGAATTTGAAGATTATTTGCGTAATCTCAAACGAACTCGATTGAGTATGGAATTTAATGGACATTATTGCCGAGGGCTGCTAGAGGCCCGCTATAAATTGCCATCGAATGAGGACAGTTTGGTAAAAATTAATTATAAATATTAAAAGGAAAAGGTGATTGAAGATGAGTAAAAATGTATTAATTGTAACTGGTGACGCAGTAGAGGCTTTAGAAGTGTTTTATCCTTATTATCGCTGCATTGAAGAAAATATTAGCTGTACGATTGCATCTCCTACAAAAAGAAACTCCAAACCGTTGTTCATGATTTCCTAGAATTGGAGACATTCACGGAGAAACAGGCGTATCTCATTGAGTCACATGCTTCGGTAGACGATATTAATCCAGCTGATTATGATGGTCTAATTATTCCAGGGGGCGTGCTCCTGAATACATTCGTATGAATAAAAAGTACAAGAAATTACAGCTCATTTTCTAAAAGAAAATAAGCCTTTGGGCGTTATCTGCCACGGTCAGCTTGTCCTTACAACGGTTCGTCAATATATTAAAGGACGAGAGATGACCGCTTATACAGCGTGCCGTCCAGAAGTCGAAGCAGCTGGAGCAACGTATATTGAAGAATTGCTGCACGTTGATGGAAACATTGTTTCAGGACATGCATGGCCGGATCTTCCAGGCTTTATGAGGGAATTCTTTAAATTGCTAAAGGTAGAAAAAGAGGTAACTGTCTAAGAGGCCACTGGAAAAACTTGTGTTTTTAATCCTATAAGTCAACCTAAATTGAAACAGACGCTATTTTGTTCAAATTTGAACAAAATAGCGTCTGTTCTCTTCACATTCTTTACTCTGATTCTCTCATTAGTCTCCTAATCCTTTTGAAGATTGACCGCAAATATTGCAACCGCTCTTTGTATATGCATGCCAAATAGACCCGCGGATGTGGCTACATCATAACCGTGTCTATGTCTCAAATCACTATATTTTGCTTCAATTTTATAGCGAGATGTGCCTTCTCTTTAAATTCCTCGCTATTTTGAAACGCTTCTTGATCCTTAGGTACTGTCGATTTCATCGTCACAGAATAGGTTTTAATTTTCGCCCTTTTGTATTACAAACTTCACGAGACACGTATCCCTTTCGTTTACCCTACATTTAATTTCTCGACCGTACTTTCCAAATCGCCATATGACCAGCTTTACATCTTTATTCGTCACTTATATTTAATAAATTGGGTGTTCTTTTTATGCTGTATTTATTTTGTAACTACGTTGATTGGAGCGGAAGGCACGAAGACTCCTGCGGGAGATGCGAGATCGGCAAGACCCCACAGGGCGAAGCCCGAGAAGGCTTGCCACTCGCCCCGCGGAAAGCGAAGTGCCTGTAGCGTAAATCAACATCCAGATTCAACGCAGAATCGAAAGTGGGTTCCAAGAAAGTCATCTCTTGAACAAAAATATTTTAAAAACTACTTGACTGGAGGTAAGAAAGCGTCCGCTCGGAACGGAAATCAACCGTTTTTAGCATAATCCTATTTTAAGGGACTTTTTCAGTGGCTTCCTATCTAGCCCAGTCGTTTTTTACAGTGCTTACATTTACGTAGTCGAATTTTTGAACCCCTATATAAAGGGGTTTTTAGCATTAAGCTCCGTTTTCAGGATCGCTTTTCATCGTTCTTTTCTCCACAGAAGTATCGATCTATTCTACTTTATTTCAAAAAATAGCCCCTTTTAAAAAATAAATAATACCCTTCCCATGCATCAATCTTGTAATTTTGTGAAAAATACGTAAAAAATATCTCGAATTGTAAAGACATTGTAAAAATAGATTAAGAGTTTATAAATCATATTGTATAACTTTTTTTAGCTTTATAATCAAAATTGCATTAAAAATTGACACGTTCTAAAAATGAGGAGGATTCAAACAGCTAAACATTATTTCTGTTTCATAGATAGTGATTTTCTATATGGACTGAAAAAAACAGTTCTTATTCCATATGTTAACGCTTGGCTATGTAGATGTATGTTTAGGTCCAACTTAAAGCGGGGTCGAGAAAGTGAAAAAATGAATAAAAAGATTGTTATCTTATTATTGCCTGCGGCTATTTTCTTTGGATTATTTGTCTTTTGGCCGCTCCTGTATACCTTTTATTTGAGTTTCTTTGATTGGAATATGATTAGTCCAAAGAAAACGTTTGTTGGTTTGGACAATTATATTGCGATTTTCAAAGATCCGATTACTTATAAAGTACTAGGAATACATTTCTATTTATTTTGATCTTATTATTGATTAATTTTGTGATGCCTTATATTTTTTCTTTTGTTTTACATCTCATCTTGAAACGATTTAAAAGTTTTTACAAAGGAAGTATTTTCTTACCATCATTTATTTCGATGGTTGTTGGTTCGATTTTGTTTATGTGGATTTTGAATCCTGTTTCAGGACCGGTGGCTAAGGTGTTTGAATACTTTGGTTTAACATTACCGAACTGGAGTATGACGGAAGGATTAGTCATTGTTGTTATTTGTCTTGTGACATCTTGGAAAGTATTTGGTTATAACTTTATCACACTGTTTGCTGCCGTCAGTGGAATCTCAGAGGAAGTAATTGAAGCAGCCAGATTAGACGATATTCCGATGCATAAAATTTTCTTCAATATCGTCTTGCCGATGAGTAGTGCTTCTGGTGTCTATGTCTTAATTATGACAATTGTTCAAGGATTACAGTTTGTTTATACACCAATCAGGGTCATGACTCAAGGTGGCCCAAACTATGCTAGCTCGAACTTGATTTACCAATCGTATCATGAAGCATTTGTGTTATATCGAACAGGGTATTCTGCGGCTTTTTCTATTCTGACACTAGTATTGTTTTGTCTCTTATTGATTGTTGAGTTCAAATTCGTGGAAAGAGGGGTTCACTATGAAAACTGAAAATAAAATGGCTGCGGTGATCTGGCAGTTTATCTTTGGTCTCGTCGTCATCATTCTACTCTTTCCGATTTTCTTTGCCTTAGGTACATCCTTCAAACCGTTAGAAGATGTTTATAGCAATGTGTTAAATATTATTCCGCTGTCACCAACGCTTGAAAACTATGTTCAGTTGTTCGATCGTCTGCCTTTGCTAAAGATTATAATGAATAATTTTACGATTGCTACAGCAGTTACACTCTTGAAACTCTTGACTTGCTTTATGGCGGCATATGCGTTTGTTTTTTTGATTTTAAATGGAAACGAGGACAGTATTTTCTGTTTATCGCTTCGATCTTTATTCCATTTACAGTAACAATGATTCCAAACTATTTAATGCTGACGAAAATGGGGTTGAATGACAATGTTTGGGGAGTTATTTTTCCACAGGTTGCCGATGCTGCTGGGATTTTCTTATTAAATCAAGCTATGCGTTCGATTCCATATTCATTAATTGAAGTGGCTCAATTAGAGAATATTGGTGATTTCAGAATTATGAAGGATATCATTTTACCGTTGATCAGTCCACAGCTGGCGTCGACAGGGATTTGGTTCTTTGTAAACTCATGGAATGAATTTGTATGGCCGTCATTAATTTTACGTTCGGTTGAAAATTACACATTGCCATTGGCACTGCAAATGTTTATTAGTGCAGAAGGTGGTACGGACTTCTCTGCTGCGATGGCGGTTTCCATTGTAACAATGATGATTCCACTTCTACTGTATTTAATTTTTCAAAAGTACATAATTGGAACCTTTACATCAGCAGGAATTAAATAGGAGGATATCGGAATGTATAGCATAGAGTTTAAAAACGTTAAAAAGCTTATGGCGATACAGTCATCATGGAAGAGATTAATTTATCGATTGAAAAAGGGGAGCGTTTGATTTTATTAGGTCCTTCAGGTTGTGGTAAATCAACAATGCTTCGGATGATTGCTGGTTTTGAAGAAATAACTGCGGGAGACCTATTTATGGGGGAGAAAAAGTGAATCATCTTGCCCCAGGAAGCGAAATGTCGCGATGGTCTTCCAAAACTATGCACTCTATCCTCATATGACGGTTGAGGAAAATATTACGTATGGATTAAGAACGAAAAAGTTTCGAGGCGAGAAATTGAAAAAGATTAATAGAAACAGCAGAATCTTTACAATTGATGCCTTTGTTAAAAGAAAGCCAAAAGAACTTTCGGGTGGACAAAGGCAGCGTGTTGCCCTTGCTCGTGCGGTAGTGAAAGAGAGTGAGTTTTTCTTATTGGACGAGCCATTATCGAACTTAGATGCACAACTTCGTGTATCTGCACGTCAATCATTAATGGAAATTCATGAAAAATTTAAGCAAACGATGGTCTATGTAACACATGACCAAATTGAAGCCATGACATTTGGACAACGAATTGCCTTATTAAATAAAGGGACAATCCAAATGTTTGATACACCGGAAAATGTGTATCACCGTCCTGCAAATATTTTTACAGCTAAGTTTATAGGGAACCCACCGACAAATATTTTGGAGAATGTGCAGTACAAAAATGGGGCGATTAACTTTGGTGATCAAGTATGGAAACTGACACCTGAGTGGATTGAACAAATAAACAATAATTCAGCAACAGAAATCGTCTTTGGTATTCGCCCCGAGCATATTCAATTGTTTAGTGAGGAAACTGCTAATTCGATTCGAGGAAAAGTAAGGTATACAGAAAATCAAGGTAGCAACTACGCCGTATATATCCAAGTAGAAGGCGAAGAGCTAATTGTCTTACAGGATCATAATATTTTTAAAAAGACCAAGATGTTTATTTGCAGCCCTTTATGGATCAAATCCATCTATTTAATAAAGTTACGACAAAGAATATTGGATATCCAAAAAATGTTTCTCAAAAGAAAGAAGAGTCGAGTGGCTTTATATATAGATTCTAGGAAAATTCACTATTTCTATTCAATCACATTCTAATTGGTTCGTGCCTTCAGAGTGTTGGGGGCAGTTCCAAGCAATGTAAATAAAATTATTTGGAGGAATAAGAAAATGAATGTTAAACGTATAGTTGGAAAATGGTTTGTAGCGTTAGGCTTAGTAGCAACTTTAGCAGCATGTAGCTCAGGAGGGAGAAGGCATCAGAGGGAACAAAGGAACCGGTTGTGATCGAGTATTGGCATGCAAATGCTGAAACACAAGGTGGTAAAGCTGTGAAAGCATTAGTTGAAAAATTTAATGATTCTCAAGATGAAGTGAAAGTAAAAGATGTATATAACTCAGGTATGTACCAAGGCTTGATGCAAAACTTACAATCTCAAGTGGCTGCGGGAAATACTCCGGCTATCGTCCAAATCGGTTGGGCCTATCGCGAGTATTTTGCTAATAACTTTAAGTTTACGGAACCACAAAAATTGATTGAAAACTACTTCCCGGAAGATAAAGAGTACATAACGAATACATTTGCTCTAAACTTTATAGATTTAGCAAAAATGAAGCGGGACATCAAATCGGATTACCGTACTCTGTTAGTACCCCAGTGCTATTTTTAAATGAAGATATTCTAGAAAAAGCTGGTGTAAATGCAGATGAACTAACGACTTGGCCACAAGTACAGGCGGCGGCTAAGAAAATTAAAGAAAAAACAGGAAAGTATGGCTTATATATTTCTGAATCAAATGATAACTGGAGTAACCAACAGCTAGTTGAAAGTACAGGCACACAAACAATTGCAGATGGTAAAGCTGCATTTGCAACAGAAGGTGGAATTGCTGCATACAAAATGTGGGGAGATATGGTTGCTGATGGAAGTGCACTGCATATAAGTACAGATGAAGGTTACCAAGCATTTGTTTCTGGTGATGTTGGTATGCTGCACGCGACCATTGCACAGAGAACCAATATTACACAAAATGGTAAATTTAAGTCTACTGCTATCAAAGTTCCAGGTTGGGAAGGTGAAGCTTTAAAAGTGCCTGCTGGCGGTGCTTTACTTGCAGTCACAGCTCAAGAAGAGAAACAACAAAAAGCAGCTTGGCAATTTTTGAAGTTTTTATATGAAGCTGACAGTGTAGCAACTTGGACAGAAAGCACTGGTTATTTACCGATGACAATTCACGCGGTTGAAGAAAATGCTGATTTAAAGAAATTAGTGGAAGAAGATAAAATGTTCAGAGCTTCTTACAGTCAAATGGAAAATTTAGTACCATTTGCTTCATTCCCAGGTACAAATGGCTTACAAGCTAGCCAAATGTTATTAGATATGCGTGATCAAATTCTTGGCGGGAAAGTATCAGCTGAAAAAGCTGTAACAGACGCTCAAAAGAAAATTAATGAATTGTTGAAATAAGATTAAATCGACAAAAGATGAAGGGAAAGAAGACGATGCTGTCACCCCCTTCATCTTTTGTAATACTCGTATAAAAGATTATAAGATTGGAAGGATGAGAAGTGATTTTATGTTAAAAATTGCGGTAGTCGGAGACATGCATTTTCCGAATAAGGATGGAATGGATGAAAGTGTTTTAAAGATTAGGAATGAATTTTACCAAGAGTTTGTTCACTGTTTTATGGAGAAAGAAGCAGATTTATATGTGTCGGTTGGGGATTTAGTTGATGGTGGCACAAAAGAGGAATATGACGAAATAGAGCAATTAATTAAACCTTATCATAAGCCGTTTTATCATGTGTTCGGCAACCACGATGTATTAAAATTTTCACGAAAGGAATTACATACTTACTTTGATGGACGGCATGGTGACCAAGTAATCAATAAGGATCAAGCAATGATCGTTTTTTAGAAACGGCACGAGAAATGAATAAAGATAACTTTGGTGGATGGGTAACTGAACAACAATTGACTTGGTTACAGAAGGTGATTGAAACATCTGGTGAAAAACCTATGCTTATTTTTGCCCATCATCCCGTCTATAATACGACGAAAAAATCGGATGAATCGATGTTCCATATTCACTCGGAAGCAAATATTTGGGAGGTTTTAAAAGAGAAAAAGGAAAAGGGATATACGTTAACGGTCATAATCATTGTGATTCCATCGTCAAAAATGAGAACTGGCATTTTGTCCAATTATGTTCTGTATTAGACAGTCAAGCCGTTAGAATCTTTGAAATAGGTGAGAAGGAATGTGTGTATACGACACATACGCTAATGAATACAGATCTTCATAAAAAGCAACGTTTTTATTGGATAACATCCCAGAGTTGCATGCGAATCCGAGTGGACCAGGAACAACAGAGGAACGAAAAGCTACATTTTGTTTAAAATGAGAAAGTATGGAGAAGGGATTTACATATGGAAAAGCATTTAATCGAAATTCATGAACAAGCGAAAAAATGGATAGAAGAAATGAGTGTATTGATAAAGGAATCTATTTTTGTAGAGCCTACGGTAGAAACAAAAAGCAGTGCCAATGATATTGTGACAAATGTTGATAAAGCAGTAGAAGCTTTTTTCGAGCTAAAATTGAACAGAGGTATCCGAGCCATGGAATAATTGGGGAAGAGAACGGATATGAAGGGGTAAAAGAGTCATTTGATTCAATCTGGGTAATTGATCCAATCGATGGCACGACAAATTTCGTAAAGCAAAAGGATTATTTTTGTATTCTCGTCTCTTACTATGAAAAGAACATTGGCAAGCTCGCTTATATATACGATGTAATGAACGATGATTTTTACTATGCAATGAACGGACAAGGTGCGTATTTAAATGGTAAACGATTAGAAAAACCTAGAAAGATTGCGTTAAGTGAAGGTTTAGTTTCTGTAAATATTCCGGCTTGGAGTAAGAAGGGCATTTTTCAAGAGCTGTTAGAGAAGTGTTTCGATATTCGTTATTTTGGCTGTGGTGGGATCGATTCCATTCATGTATTTAACGGAAAGTTTGCAGCATTTGTGAATACGAAGTCTGGCCCGTGGGATTTAGCAGCCCAGTTAATTTTTGCAAAAGAGTTAGGACTTAAGACATCGAAATTTAATGGCAGCCCTGTCGATTATGCAACAGGCGGTGACTGGATTTTAGCAAATGAAGGCTGTTATGATGAAGTGTTTGAACTGACGAAGCGTTTTTTCGATTAAAAAGTTAACCAATTATGAACAACATTTTTATTAAACAGAAATGAACACTTCTTGGTGACAACACAACAAAGCTTTTCTTATCGAGCAATTCAACCATCCAAGAGCTGTACCCATGGCTGTTAAAAGCCATGGGTATTTTATAAAGGAAAAAGGGAAAGTTGCTTTGAGCATGGTCAAGGAATAAATTTAAGAGAAACAGAAGAAATTATTGGAACTGAAATAATGAAAGCGCTCCAAATAGAACATCCAGATTTAAAGGAAGTTGTGAAAAAGATTAATCGATTTTTACAAGCGAGACAGGAAGACTTGGTCTGAAGGTGCCATTCAAAATTGTAGGTGATTAATATTAAACGAGCATCGGAAAAATAGTGAGCATATTGTTGACTTTTACCCTTAATTCACATATTATGAATTAAAGATAATTTACAAGATGAATATATTAGTAGTAAAAGCAAATAATCGCCCAGCTTCAGAAGCTGTTTCAAGTAAGATGTATGAAACGTTTATGGAAAATATCGAAGGTGTCAATGTAACAACGTTTGACGTTTTCGCGGAAGATATGCCTTATCTTGGACAAGATTTATTCAATGCTTTCGGAAAATTAGAGTCAGGCGAGGAATTGACTGACATCGAACAACGTATTTTAGCAGCAAAACAAAAAGCAATGGATGCATTAACAGCAGCTGACATCGTTGTCTTTGCGTTCCCACTATGGAACTTAACGATTCCGGCAGCGCTGCAAACATTTATTGACTATGTATATCAAGCTGGATATACGTTTAAATATGATGAGAATGGCCAATTAGTTCAATTGATGACGGACAAAAAGCAGTTATCCTAAATGCTCGTGGTGGTATTTACTCCACTCCAGAAGCTGCACCAATGGAAATGTCTGTGAACTACATTAAAAATGTCGTTGGCGGCGTGTTTGGAATGGAAGTTATTGAAGAAGTCATTATTGAAGGTCATGCGGCAGCACCAGATCAAGCAGAGACAATGATTGCTGAAGGTTTAGAGAAAGTTAAAGCAGTAGCGAAAGAATTATCAGCAGTATTGGTTTAATAGGAGTCATTGTTTAAGTGTCATTCAGAACGCTCTGATTGACACTTTTAATTTGTTTTTGTATCGCTTAATACGTTCTCAGAAAAAGACAGCCCCGCCGAAATAGTGTATGATGGGAAAGAGGTGTTTTGAATGAGAAACTTGACACATTTTAACGAGGAAGGTCGAGCGAAGATGGTCGATGTCAGTGAGAAGCCGGAAACGGTTCGAACCGCTTTAGCTCAATCTCATATAGAGGTAAATCGAGAAATTTATGAACGAATTCATTCACAACAAATAAAAAAGGCGATGTTCTTGCTGTTGCACAAATAGCAGGAATTATGGCGGCGAAAAAGACGTGGAGATCGTTCCAATGTGTCATCCAATCCCATTAAAAGGCATCGATATTTCGTTTGCTTGGAAAGAGGGAAAGGAAGAGTCGAAAGTTCTTGAAATAAGGGCTTCAGTGAAAACAATTGGCAATACAGGAGTAGAAATGGAAGCTCTTACGGCCGTATCTGTTGCGGCTCTCACCGTATATGACATGTGTAAAGCGGTTGACAAAGCGATGGTTATTGGGCCTACATATCTACTAGAAAAACCGGTGGTACATCTAGTAAAGATTTTTCACGGGGAACTTTGGAGGGGTAAGGAGGAAAAAGGATGAATGAAGAAACAATGAAAATTCCACAAGCGACAGCGAAACGGCTGCCGTTATATTATCGATTTATTAAAAATCTCCATGCTTCTGGAAAGCAGCGTGTCTCTTCTGCCGAGTTAAGTGAAGCGGTTAAAGTTGATTCCGCAACGATTCGCAGAGATTTTTCGTATTTTGGTGCGCTTGGAAAAAAGGGTATGGGTATAATGTAAATTATCTTCTATCTTTTTTAGTAAAACATTGGATCAAGATGAATTAACGAAGGTAGCCTTGATCGGTGTTGGAAATTTAGGAACGGCGTTTTTAAATTATAATTTCTTGAAAAATAATAATACAAAAATTGCGATGGCGTTTGAAGTGGCTGCCGACAAAGTTGGACAGTATATGAGCGATGTTCCAATTTATCATATGGATGAGCTTGAGGAACGTCTTTTGGCTGAAAAAGTAACCGCCGTCATTTTGACCGTACCAGCGGGAGTAGCACAGCAAATTACCGATCGTCTAGAAAAACGGATGTTAAAGGAATTTTGAATTTTACACCTGCACGCCTCACGGTTTCACCTACCGTCCGTGTCCATCATATTGACTTAGCAGTTGAATTGCAGTCACTCATTTATTTCTTGAAAAATTATGATAGCCCTGACACGGAAAATTCACACGATTAAGCAGATATGAATAGTAAAATGAAAATGAATCCGCTAAAATATACGTATAAGGAGGTGGGCGGCCATGCCAGGACCAGGTAGTTGGATCTTAATTGCACTTGTTGCTTTATTGATCTTTGGACCGAAGAAATTACCAGAACTCGGAAAAGCAGCAGGAAACACATTACGTGAATTTAAAAATGCAACAAAAGGACTTGCTGACGATGATGAGAAAGATAAGAAGGAAAACGCCGACCGATGATAGGATGAACGAACAATGAGTCAGAACAATATGACGATTTATGACCATATAGAAGAATTAAGAAAACGGCTGTTGATTGTAGTCGTTTTCTTCATGTTTGCGGTGATTGCTGGCTTTTTCATTGCACAGCCATTAATTAAAATGATTCAACATGCGGAAGAAGCGCAACAATTGACGATGCATGCGTTTCGTGTGACGGATTCCATTAAAGTATTTGTACAAATGGCCATCCTTCTCGCGTTAATTATGACGTCACCAATTATATTGTATCAATTATGGGCGTTTATTAGCCCGGGGTTATTGGAAAAGGAAAGGCGGATTACATTGGCGTATATTCCGTTTTCGGTTTTCTTATTTATGGCCGGAATTTCCTTTTCTTATTTTATTTTGTTTCCTTTCGTAATTAATTTTATGTTAAAGCTGTCTGGAAACATGGATATTCAAACGACGATTGGTATAAATGAATATTTTCAATTTTTATTTCAAATTACACTGCCATTTGGGATTCTATTTCAATTACCGGTTGTATTACTATTTTTAGCCCGACTTGGGATCGTTACGCCCGTATTTTTATCCAAGATACGAAAGTATGCTTACTTTGTATTATTTGTCATTGCAGCGTTTATTACACCACCAGATATTATCTCGCATTTAATGGTGACCGTTCCGCTCTTTATTTTATATGAAATTAGCATCTGGATTTGCAAAATTGGGTATAAAAAAGCGCAAGCAGCTGTTGAAAACGATGAAAACCAACAATCGTAAAGCATGTACGATATGGACGTATTGATGAAAATCCTTATTCGAACATGAATGTTGATTTACGCTACAGGCACTTCGCTTTCCGCGGGGCGAGTGGCAAGCCTCCTCGGGCTTCGCCCTGTGGGGTCTTGCCGATCTCGCATCTCCCGCAGGAGTCTTCGTGCCTTCCGCTCCAATCAACGTAGTTACAAAATAAATACGGCATAAAAAGAACACCCAATTTAGTAAAAATAAGTGACGATCAAACAAAAAAATAAGCATGGCAAATAGGCCTAACGAAATTTCATTTTTTCGCAAGGTCAAATATGATATAGTTTAATTATCCATTTACGAACAGATAGTTGCTGTTTCGTAATCATATGGTAAATCGTGTTGATTAAGGTGAAATGCCACTTTCAAGAACTTATTCATACACGCGATGACCGCAACCTTATGAGATTTTCTTTGAGGTTGCGTTTTTAATCGGTCATAATATTCAACTAAATGATTTTTGTTTTTTCCTTGAAAACGATCATATACGACGATAGTGCTTTTCCCCATACTGACATCAAATGCGACTACATGTTTCATTTCGATTCCTCCTATTAATCTAGCCATTATAGAAGTCTGCACAATACCTTATCGATTCCACTTTCTTACACGATCTCTTTGGGATCCAACATACTAAACTGATTCAAGCAAGGTTGTGAAGTGAGTCGGTTTCCTTATACGAATTCTAAGATTCCAGCGTCCGCACGACTTTCCTTCACTTCTACTAAAAGTAGTAGCACAAACCATGGCCTTGGTTTGTACTACTAATGTTAGTATGTTTCCGTGGGGCGTGTCTTGAGCCGCTTCGTCGCTACACTCCAATCAAATCTTTAACAAAATCCCCGATCATTTATATTTAATAATAAAGGACCACACATTTTAGATCTATCTAAAATGTGTGGTCCTATTTTATTATCTTCTTCAACTAAAGCATCCATTAATTCAAGAAGGTTTGTTCAGTTAGGTTTATATACAAATTTATTCTTTCCAATAGAAGAGGTTAATTGTAGGTTAGTTAACTGGAGCAAGAATCAACAGTATTCCTAATTCTTCCCCTTCTGCTTCATATGAATAAATAGTAGTCTAAATCCCGCCCGAAATCAAAGGTTGCAATAATGAGTAATAAATAGGCAATGAAGTTCCAATCTTTAACGATGACTTGTTGAATCGCAAAATAGGTAAAGACAACGCCTAAAAAGATATATAGTATTCCTGAAGCTAATGGCGATCTCATATGAATCCCTCCAATCCATCCGTGTATCATATCTAGTAAGCTTGCTTGCTTTTTCAACTCATTGATTTGTACAACCGTAACGAGGGTATTCATCGCCATATGTGAAATAATCGGCACGATGATTCGTTTTGTTTTTACATATAAATATGAAAAGTAAAGCCCATCGCTGCGTATAACAGTAAATGTTCAGGCTCCTGATGCGCTAAAGAAAAGATGATCGCACTAATCAAGGCAGATACCCAGAAAGGAAAACGATTATAAAGTGTCCCAAAATCACTTTTCGAAAAACGATTTCTTCCAGAATTGGACCTAGAAGGGAACTGGCAATGACGACCATCGGGACGAGACTGATCATTTTCATAATCAATTGTGTATTTTCAGAAACCGGATTAATTCCGAGTGCTCTTTCCACGAGCACTGCGACAATTTGTGAAAGGAAGGCTAGAAAAACGCCTCCAATTGCCCAGGTAATCGAGCGCCCAATCGGCATTGGCTCAGCCTTTTCCACCTTTGTAAATGGAATTGCTTTTCTTAAAAGAAGTAAAATGACAACAAGTCCCGCTGTGAAGCTAAATACGATCCAAATGCCAGCAGCTAGAAACCTCATATAATTCGAATCCACATCGAACAGCGATGACCCGATGAAAAAACGAGTGGTGACCCGAATAATCCGGAAAGCTGTATAATAATAAAGGTAATCAAAATGTATATGTATTTTTTTCATGGATGATAAATCCTTTCCGCAAAATAAGACAAGCTAACGTTCATTTTACTAATAAACAAGAAAGCATTCAACTGTATGGCTTTTATGTTTACCGTGTTTCCGATGAACGTTAAGAAAGCGCAATTGAATGGCCATTTTTTAATGCGCTAATAGTGTTGAATTCTGTGTGCACCTTTTGTAAATTTGTTCCATCTGAAAAAATGACGAAAAGAAATTTCCAGAAATAGAAGCGCTTGACTTGCAAAATAATCGTGAATTTATTATTATAATAATTGTGTTAGCACTCAAAGAGATAGAGTGCTAATGAATAACATTTACATAATTTTTAAGGAGGTTGTTTCACTTGTTAAAACCATTGGGTGATCGCATCATTATTGAGCTTGTTGAGTCGGAAGAAAAAACAGCAAGCGGTATCGTTCTTCCTGATTCAGCAAAGGAAAACCACAGGAAGGTAAGGTTGTAGCTGTTGGTACAGGTCGCGTATTAGAGAACGGTGAGCGTGTTGCTCTTGAGGTATCAGAAGGAGATCATATTATTTTCTCTAAGTATGCTGGAACAGAAGTGAAATACCAAGGTACTGAATATTTAATTCTTCGCGAATCTGACATATTAGCTGTAATCGGGTAATCAATTTTATATTTTAATCATGACAGGGAGGGTATTTTTTATGGCAAAAGACATTAAATTCTCAGAAGATGCACGTCGCTCACTACTAAACGGAGTAGATCAGCTGGCAGATGCTGTAAAAGTAACGTTAGGACCGAAAGGACGCAACGTCGTTCTTGAGAAGAAATTTGGTTCTCCTTTGATTACAAATGACGGTGTAACGATTGCAAAGGAAATCGAATTTGAAGATCCATTTGAAAACATGGGTGCAAAGCTTGTATCTGAAGTTGCAAGCAAAACAAATGATGTTGCTGGTGACGGTACAACAACGGCAACGGTTCTTGCACAAGCGATGATCCGTGAAGGCTTGAAAAACGTTACAGCTGGAGCAAATCCAGTCGGCGTTCGTAAAGGGATTGAAAAAGCTGTTGCAACTGCTGTTGAAGAGCTACAAGCGATCTCTAAACAAATTGAAGATAAAGAATCGATTGCACAAGTTGCTTCCATTTCTTCAGGTGACGAAGAAGTAGGTACTTTAATTGCAGAAGCAATGGAGCGTGTTGGTAACGACGGTGTTATTACGATTGAAGAATCAAAAGGTTTCACAACAGATCTTGATGTTGTAGAAGGAATGCAATTTGATCGTGGATACACATCAGCTTACATGGTAACTGACACAGATAAAATGGAAGCTGTTCTTGAAGATCCATATATTTTAATTACAGATAAGAAAATCTCTAACATCCAAGAAGTTCTTCCTGTTCTTGAGCAAGTTGTTCAACAAGGGAAGCCACTATTGTTGATCGCTGAAGATGTTGAAGGTGAAGCATTATCTACACTTGTTGTAAATAAATTGCGTGGAACATTTAATGCTGTTGCTGTTAAAGCTCCAGGATTTGGTGACCGTCGTAAAGCGATGCTTGAAGACATTGCCATCCTTACAGGTGGTGAAGTGATCACAGAAGAGCTTGGACTTGATTTAAAATCTGCAACGATTGATTCACTTGGCCGTGCAGGGAAAGTCGTTGTAACAAAAGAAAACACAACAATCGTTGAAGGTGCTGGAGATTCCGCGAACATCGAAGCACGCGTTAACCAAATTCGTGTCCAAATGGAAGAAACAACTTCTGAATTTGACCAAGAGAAACTGCAAGAGCGCTTGGCGAAGCTTGCTGGTGGCGTAGCTGTTATTAATGTAGGAGCAGCAACTGAAACAGAATTGAAAGAGCGTAAACTTCGCATCGAAGACGCATTAAACGCAACTCGTGCAGCAGTAGAGGAAGGAATTGTATCCGGAGGCGGAACAGCACTTGTCAACGTATACAATAAAGTTGCAGCTCTAGAAGCAGAAGGCGATGTTGCAACAGGAATTAAAATCGTTCTTCGTTCACTCGAAGAGCCTGTACGTCAAATCGCACACAATGCGGGCCTTGAAGGTTCAGTTGTTGTTGAGCGCTTGAAAGGCGAAGAAATTGGTGTTGGTTTCGACGCAGCTAGCGGCACATGGGTAAACATGATTGACGCTGGTATTGTTGACCCAACGAAAGTAACACGTTATGCACTTCAAAACGCAGCATCCGTTGCAGCAATGCTTCTAACAACAGAAGCAGTAGTAGCTGACAAACCGGAAGAAAATGCTGGCGGCGGTATGCCTGATATGGGCGGCATGGGCATGCCAGGAATGATGTAATAAATAATCATTATTAATGAAGTGTTAGAGCATATCGTCTCTAATAACGAAGGTCTCTCGTCAATTCATTGAATTCGATGAGAGACCTTTTTATGGAATATCCATAGTGCCTTCATAACATAAACGAATGTATTTTAACGACAAAAATCCGCAAAATAAAAAGCAAGAAAAAATACATATATTATCCTCGAAAGTGCATTTAAAATTCTCCAAAAAAGGTATAAAAGTATAGTTGTTTCTGTGAAAGTGTGTAAATAAAAATGGAGGTGCTTTATCATTGCTAAGATTTGAACATGTATCGAAAGTATATAAAGGAGGAAAGTCGGCGGTCAAAGATTTATCCTTGCACTTTAAGAAGGGAGAATTTATATGTTTCATCGGACCGAGTGGTTGTGGTAAAACTACGACGATGAAAATGATTAACCGATTAATTGAACCTTCTTCTGGCAACATCTATATTAACGGAGAGAATATTTTAGATAAAGATCCCGTTCAGCTGCGCCGAGAAATTGGCTATGTGATTCAACAAATCGGATTATTTCCACATATGACGATTCAAGAAAACATAGGGCTTGTACTTAAATTATTAAAATGGCCTGAGGAAAAACGGGTGGCGCGGGCAAAGGAATTGATCAGCCTCGTTGATCTTACACCTGATTATTTAGATCGATACCCACATGAATTAAGTGGGGGACAGCAACAACGCATCGGTATTTTACGTGCATTAGCTGCAGATCAACCGCTTATTTTAATGGACGAGCCATTTAGCGCACTCGACCCAATTACACGTGACTCTTTACAAGAAGAATTTAAGAAACTTCAACAAAGATTGGGAAAAACAATTGTATTTGTTTCACATGACATGGATGAAGCCCTGAAGCTAGCAGATCGAATTGTCATTTTGCGTGATGGTGAGTTAGTGCAATGTGATACGCCTGATGAAATTTTACGCAATCCAGCAAATGATTTTGTTGAGGAATTTATTGGAAAAGACCGACTCGTTCAAGCTAGACCTAACATTCAAACGGTTGAGCAAGTCATGAATTCGAATCCGATTACAATTACGAAGGATCGTTCATTGTCAGAAGCTATTCAGCTGATGAAGCAGTCAAGAGTTGATACGTTGCTCGTTGTGAATGATCAGCATGTGCTGGAAGGTTTTGTTGATGTGGAAATGATTGATCAGAAACGGAAGAAAACGAGCTTAGTTGCTGATGCATTTGAAACGGAAATGTTCACGGTCACAGAAGGGACGCTTGTTCGTGATGCGATTCGAAGAATCTTGAAGAGAGGAATGAAATATATTCCTGTCGTTGATCAAAACAAACGTTTAATTGGCATTATTACAAGAGCAAGTCTTGTGGATATTGTGTATGACTCGATTTGGAGTGAAGATGAGTCTTCATTACATAATGGAGGAAATGAGGTGGAAAGTATTTTTCAATTTTTAAGTAGTAATGGTTCGGAACTATTATTTAAAACATGGGAGCATATATGGATTTCATTAATCGCCGCATTGCTAGGAATCATTGTCGCTGTTCCACTTGGGGTCGCTTTAACACGATTGCCTAAAATGGCAGGAATTGTGATGGGAATTTTAAGTGTCGTTCAAACATTTCCGAGCTTTGCCATTTTAGCCTTTTTATTCCCATTTTTGGCGTGGGGAAAATACCGGCAATCATTGCGCTATTTTTCTATTCAGTCTTGCCTATTTTGAGGAACACGTACATAGGGGTAAGTGGAGTGAATCGTGATTTGCTTGAAGCTGGCCGCGGAATGGGGATGACTGGATGGGAAAGAATTATATATGTCGAATTACCATTGTCAATTCCGGTAATTATGGCGGGAGTACGTTTGTCTATTGTTTATTTAATTGGCTGGGCAACCCTTGCTGCTTATATCGGAGCTGGTGGGCTAGGAGATTATATTTTCAGTGGGCTTAATTTATACCAACCAGAATATATCATTGCTGGAGCCATCCCAGTCACAATCCTCGCGTTATTTACCGACCTTTTTTAGGTAAAATTGAAGGCTGGGCAACACCTAAAGGAATTAAAAAGATGAAGGAAGCAAAATAGGAGGAGCATATGCACATGGGTAAAATTAATCGAATACTTCTGATTTTGAGCGTTGTATGCTCATTGATCATAAGCGGCTGTTCTCTTCCTGGACTTGGTGGACCTGCTAAAAATACAATTAGGATAGGTACGCTCGCCACATCAGAATCACAAATTATCGGGCATATCATTAGGGAGTTAATTGAACATTATACAGATATACCAGTATCAATGGTGAGTAATTTAGGGTCATCAATCGTCCAGCATAAGGCGATGATGAATGGCGATGTCGATATTACAGCGACGAGATATACCGGGACAGACTTGGCCGGAGTTTTAGGAATGGAACCTGTTAAGGACCCGAAGGAAGCACTTGAAATTGTCCAGCGAGAATTTGCGGAAAGATTTGATCAAACATGGTTCGATTCATATGGTTTTGCCAATTCCTATGCATTTACAGTGAGGAAAGAAGTAGCTGAAGAAAACAATTTACAAACCGTTTCTGATTTACAGTCGCTCGCTCAAAACTTAAAGTTCGGTGTCGATAATTCATGGTTAAAACGAAAAGGTGATGGATATGAGGGCTTTGTTGAGGAATATGGTTTCCAATTCGGCGAAACTTTTCCGATGCAAATCGGTTTAGTTTACCAAGCCGCAGCAAACGGAAGGATGGATGTCGTGCTTGCCTATTCAACCGATGGGCGAATAGCTGCATTTGATTTAAAGGTACTAGAGGATGATAAATACTTCTTTCCTCCCTATGATTCATCACTTGTTGCACGAAACGATGTATTTGAAAAATACCCTGAGCTACGTGATATTTTGCAGAAATTATCAGGGAAAATTGATACAGAAACGATGCGGGCGATAAATTATGAGGCTGATGGAATGATGAAGGAACCGGCAATTATTGCAAAAGAGTTTTTAGAAGCTAACAATTATTTTGAATAAATAGGAGGTGACGATATTGGAAACGATTCAAGATGTTTTATTGTATTATTCACAAAATGCATCATATGTATGGGAACAATTTTATCGGCATTTTCTCATGTCCATTTATGGAGTATTATTCGCGGCAATCGTAGCGATTCCAGTTGGTATTTTAATCGCACGTTTTACAAAACTAAGCACATGGGTCATTTCATTAGCAAATATTATTCAGACGATTCCAGCGCTTGCGATGTTAGCCGTTTTAATGCTTGTGATGGGTCTTGGTCCGAATACGGTCGTGCTTGCACTCTTTTGTATTCTTTGTTGCCAATCATCAATAATACTTACACAGGCATACGGACTGTCGATCATGCTTTAATTGAATCGGGAAAGGCAATGGGCATGACGAAATTTCAAGTTCTTTGGATGGTTGAGCTCCCACTTGCATTATCGGTCATTATGGCGGGAATACGAACCGCTTTAGTTATTTCCATCGGTGTTGCAACGATCGGAACGTTTATTGGCGCTGGTGGATTAGGAGATATTATTTTGCGAGGAACAAATGCGACGGATGGAACGGCCATTATTTTAGCAGGAGCGATCCCGACTGCTCTTATGGCTGTGCTTGCAGATGTCATTATGGCCTGGTTTGAACGAAAATTATCACCAAATAAAAAGAGAAAACGGTATTGCAGACGGCGGAGTAACGATAGAAAGGAGAATGACTATAAAAAGATTATTTATTTACCAAAATGAATTACCATCATTGCCGATCCCTCATTAGAAAGTACGAAATTGAAACTTTTGGAATGGATCGAGCCGTTAGTTAGTGCGGAGCAATTTCAACAAACAACCAATGCGATTGATCGCTTTTTAAAAAAGATGGAGAGGCTGAAAAACTTCAGGAAAAATTGAAGAAATGGGATCGAAGCCATGCTGGTAGCTGGCTTGCTCCATTTTGGGATGCATCTTATTTAAAAAGCCGAAAACCATTGCCGTATCATAGCAACTTTAATATTTTACTTAAAAGCAATGTTGAAAATCAGAACGATAGCGTGATCGAAATGGCCGGAAAAGTGAGCTACTTCGTTGCGGAGCTATATCATCGCATCATCGACGAAGAAGTAGAACCGGAAATCTTTAGAGGAAGACCGTTAGATATGAGTCAATATAATCATTTCTTCCGTTCGATCCGAATTCCGGAATTAGGCAAAGATGCGTTCTATGTCGCTGATTTCCATAAAAAAATAATCATGTCGTCTTTTTATATAAAAACAATATGTATAAAGTGGAAGTTACAAACGATGAAGGAATGATTTACGAAAGTCAGCAAATTGCGGCAGCCATTGAAGCAGCGATCGAAGATGAGAAGGAAGGAATCAACGTAGGCATCTTTACGACTGCTCAACGGGACGAAGCCGCTAAAATGTACGAGCTTTTATGTAGAAAAAGAAAATGTCGGGCTCTTCGAAACGATTGCTGATTCATTGGTGCTGATTTCTATCGATGAAGAAAGTAAGAATGCGGAAGAAGCGTTGAAACATCTCATGTTACATGCAGATAATAAATATTTTGATAAAACGATTCAAATTATGATTACAAAACGCAAAGAATTAGGTTTCAATATCGAGCATTGTGCAGTTGATGGTACAGCGATGGCTGCGGTCATTAGCCATGTGAGCAAAGGTTTAAAGAAAAACGTTCACCATACGAAGCAAGCGTTAGAAATGCCGAGTGCGGACAAATTGGAATGGCAATTATCAGATGATATACGTGATCAATTAGCCAAAATGGAAGAAAACCATTTACGGAAAGTGGATCAATATCATCTTCAATCAACGATTTTCAACGATTTTGGCGCGGAAAAAATAAAGCAAATGAAGTTTAGTCCAGATGCTTTTTTCATATGGCATTGCAACTCGCTCAATATCGGACATTTGGTACGTTTAAAAGTGTGTATGAGCCAGTCGGTGTTCGCTTCTTTTTGAGGGAGAACTGAGTGTGCACGTGCAACAAGCATGGAAAAATGTGAGCTTGTTGAAGCATTGGAAAGTGGAAACGAAAGCAATGAAACGTTGCATACACTTATGAAAAAGCAAGCAACGCCCACTCGAAACGGATCGGTGATTGCCAACAAGGTTTCGGTGTTGAACGACATATGTATGGTCTTGAACAGATGTATCATTTATTCGGTGCTGAATTAGGAATGCAGCAATTGCCGGAGCTTTATCGTGATAAAGGATACATGACAATGCGCCATGACTTTATATCAACAAGTGGAACAGCTTATGAGAATGTAAAGTATCGAATGTTCGGTCCCGTCGTTTCAGATGGGTATGGTGTAGCGTACATCATCCTTGGGGACACGATTTCTATTAATATTTCAAGCTATACAGAAAACAAAGACAAAGCCAATCAATTAATGGAACATTTACTTGGAGCATTACGTGAGTTAAGGGAGATTGGGGAAGAAAGTGAATCCTAATAAAGTTATGCTTCTATAGCTGAAAGATATAAAACAAAAGCTAATTCAAAGAGGTTTCTCAATTGAGTTAGCTTTTTCTTTATGGAAATAATCTAAGGGTTTTGTCTGTTTCAATCTCTTATGGGCTAGCCCATAAGAGATTGAAACGACGGCTTAGAAATCTTCCCTACGGCTTAGAAATCTTCCTACGGCTTAGAAATCTTCCCTACGGCTTAGAAATCTTCCTACGGCTTAGAAATCTTCCTACGGCTTAGAAATCTTCCCTACGGCTTAGAAATCTTCCCTACGGCTTAGAAATCTTCCCTACGGCTTAGAAATCTTCCCTACGGCTTAGAAATCTTCCCTACGGCTTAGAAATCTTCCTACGGCTTAGAAATCTTCCTACGGCTTAGAAATCTTCCTACGGCTTAGAAATCTTCCTACGGCTTAGAAATCTTCCGCAGGAAACTATCTTCTATTATTTTCATGAGGTGCAGAGTTAATTCGCTCATTCCGGTCCAAACTAGCAATTTTGTCCATATCGGCTTGACTGAGTTCAAAATCAAATACATTCAAGTTTTCAGCCATGCGCGAAGGGGTGACTGTTTTTGGAATGACGATTACATCGGATTGCACATGCCAACGAAGAATTACTTGAGCAGGTGTTTTTCCGTATTGAGCTGCTAATTCTTTAATGGTTGGATCTTCCAGTACGGTTCTGCCATTCATTAATGGACTATATGCTTCTACATAGATTTGATGCTCTTTACAAAACTGCTTTAATTCTTTTGCTGTAAATATGGGTGGCATTCGACTTGGTTCATTGTCGGGATGACTTCGCATTCATCTAAAATTCGCTGCAAATGTTCGATCGCGAAGTTGCACACACCAATCGCCTTTACACGCCCATCTTTATAAAGCTGTTCAAGTGCTTTATATGTTTCTACGTACATATCGTATTTTGGAGTTGGCCAATGAATGACGTAGCGATCGACGTAATCGAGTTTTAGCTTTTCAAGACTTTCCTCAAATGCTCGTAATGCATTGTCATAGCCATGATCAGCATTCCAAACTTTTGTTGTAATGAAGAGCTCTTCACGAGGGACGTTGCTATTCGCTAATGCAATTCCAACACCAGACTCATTTTCATAAATTTTCGCTGTATCAATTAAACGGTAACCTGTTTCGAGTGCTTGTTCTACTGCGTTTGTTGCTTCTTCATTAGGAACTTTCCACACGCCATAGCCTAATTGTGGTACACTTACTCCATTATTTAATGTTATGTACTTCATGCAACCGCTTCCTCTCTGTAATAATACTATTAGTCTATCATATGTTGTAAAAAATGAAGTTTTAAATCGGGGTAATACTTATAATTTCATACGAAAGAGGGTTTTCGTTTACGAATCATTATGTTAATATTCAGAATACAACCTTGTGTTAACATTACATAGAATTTTTGCGTAAGGAGGAATCTAGATGCTGAATATGACAAAGAATGATAGGTTTTCCCACTACCCACAGCAGCCTCATGGAGGTAAACTCGTTGATCTAGTGCTCGCTGGGAATGAGCTTGAAGAGGAATTGGTCCGAGCGAGACAGCTTCCAACCATTATGGTAGATTTGGAAGCGGTGATTACTCTTGAAATGATTGCAACAGGTGTTTTATCCCTAACGAGGGCTTTATGAAAGAAGTAGACTATAAATCTGTTTTGACGAAAGGTAGATTATCAAATGGCTTAATTTGGCCAGTGCCGTTAAGTTTTGCTCCGATTGGCAATCGCAATAAGGAAGTGATTCTGTCCCTGGCGGTGGGGAAGAAGTGACACTTGCAGATGAAAATAATGAACCTGTTGCTCTTTTGCAAATTGAGGATATTTTTGAATATGATAAGGAATATCGGGCCTCGCATCTTTTCGGCACAACTGACCGAAATCACCCAGGAGTGGATGCCATTTATCGAAGAATGGGCGATATCGCATTAGGTGGTCCGATTCGGCTATTGCGCCGTGTTCATTGGGGACCATTTGAAAAACTTCGCTTAGAACCGAAGGATACGTGGCATGAATTTTATGAGGAAAAGAAGTTTCGTTCAGCTGCCGGATTTATTACTGGGGCGAATCCATTACATCGAGGGCATGAATATATTCATAAAAATGCTCTCGAAGAAGTCGATGGCTTGCTCCTTCAACCGTTGGTGGAGATGGCTAAACGCGAATATACACGCCATGAGTTTCGCATGCTATCATACCGAAGTGTGTTAGATACTTACTATCCAAAAGGTCGCTCCATCCTTGCACCACTAAGAGTGACGTATATTTTTGCAGGACCGCGTGAAACGGTATTACATGCATTGATTATGAAAAATTATGGTTGTACGCATGCGCTTATTGGACGAGATCATGCGGGAATCGGTGATTATTATGACAAGTATGCAAGCCACACGATTTTTAACGAGTTTAATCCGGCAGAATTAGGGATTGATGTTCGATTGTACCATGAAGTGTTTTACTGCACGAGATGTGATACGCCGGCTACGACCCAATCTTGTCCGCATGATGAACGTTACCGTATTAATATTTCGGGAACAGGAATTCGAGAAATGCTCCGTCATGGGATTATGCCGCCAAAAGAAATTGTTCGTCCTGAATCGGCGCGAATAGCGATCCAAGGCGTTCAACCAAAAGGGCTTGATGAAAATGATAGCGCTATCCTACCGGTGGGAAAAACAATTAAAAGCATGTTCCCTTACTATTTAGAAAGGACGAGATTAGGGGGACGAAAACGTAATACGCCATTAGCGATTGAGGAGTTGACGAATTACGATTTAGAAATGGCGAATTTGGATGCCCGAGCAAATGCAGATCGAATTTATCGGGAAATTTTTGAGGAGTATTCGAAAGTCGGTGATACGAATCGTAATTTGCAGCCAGAATGGATAGCAGAAGCCCGAGAAACTTTGCGCGATCAACAGAAAATGGTTATTGGCGATTTAGAGGAGAAAGTAGAGCAGGCGCCTGCTGTTGCATCGGATGAATTTATGTATCAAGATAAGGATGAAGCACGCCGTGAATATGAAGTAGCGAAGAAGATCCTTTCAGATATTCCAACACCACTTCGAGCGGAAGATTTACAATATCGGACGTGGAACACTTTGCCGTATAGTCGGTATCGCGGCAGTGATGGGCCGGTTGAAAAAAATCAAAGAAATAGAAAACATGAAAAGCAATCTGACTTTTTAATGAAGGTTGGATTGTTTTTCTGTTGTCTAGAAACTATAAAATACTTGTTTGTGGACAATTTCGATTGGAGCAATCTACGTCTAGCTCCAGTCGCCCAGCGACTAGCAAACTTCACTCTTCTTCCTACGATAAGTCAACATCGGCTCATTCTTCGCCGTGTTTCCTTTATCTCGTCAGAATCGCTCCAGTTTGTACGTCGCTAAACGGGCGCTTGCGCTTTTGTTCTAAATAAGGATTGGTATTGTTACAGAATTAAATAAAGTTAGCTATCAATTTTCAAAACTTCCTATATAATTGATGGAATATAATAAATAGGAGAGAAAGATGAGAAAATTTATTTGGCTAGCTTGTTTAATTTATTGCTTGAACGGTTTTGGGCATATTATTATCGGTACTGTATTAGAGCCAATGGTTCAGTCCTATGGGGTTACATATGGAGACGGTGGCCAATTGATTATGAATCAATTTTTAGGATTTTTAGTAGGAGTGATGATCGCCCCAGCCATTGTAAAAGAATTTGGACGAAGGATTACCATTTTTATATCCTTACTTTGTTTCGCTATTTCTCAATTTATTCTAGGATTCCAGCCAGACTGGAATGTTCTGCTCTTTACAACGCCAATTGGCGGAGCAGGGATCGGTATTACTGAAACACTTGTAGCTGCACTCATTATCGGTCATTTGAAGGAAAAAAGGCATCGACACTTGTGCTTGTTGAAGTATTTTTCGGCGTTGGCGCGTTGCTTATTCCGATCATATCGGCCTTTTTAATCATGTCTGGTATATGGAATATGTCTTTCTTATTCGTTGCCGTAGTCACAAGCATCGCATTATTGCTTTGGTTGTCCCTTTCATTTGGAGAGATGGACCCTATTTTAAAACGACAACCGAAAGAAAAGAGTCAGACTGGAAAGAAAAAGAGAAGGTGCGCTACTCTAGGAGAAAGATTCCCATTGTCGCCATTGGTGCGGCCTTTTTCTTCATGTATGTTGGTACGGAAATGGTATTGCCCAATTATTTACCAACGATTTTAAGTAAAACAACGAATCTAGAGGCATCAACGCTCGCTTTAAGTATTACCGTGTTTTGGGGTGCGATGACCGTTGGGCGCTTAGCGATGACTTTTGTTATTGATAAAATCGGCTATGTAAAGCTATTCGTTGTTTCTTGCATTGGTCAATTTCTAAGCTTAGTGATTTTTGCGCTTTTTCCAACACCAATCATTGGTTATTCGGCGATCTTCTTAACCGGATTATTAATGGGAGGCATTTTCTCCATCGGATTATTGCTAATCAATGAGAATTCCGCAGGACTGGAAGAATGGACAACAAGCTTACTCGTAGCCATGGGGGACTTGGCGGTGCTGTCCTACCTAAACTTGCAGGAGAGTTAATTGACCGCTATTCGATCAGTGTGACGCTATGGTCGCTCGTACTCTTTTCGTTCATCTTGGTCGGTTTAATGGCCTTCATCTTTTATTTTAGAAAATTAGAGAAAAATGAGTTTGTCTCTGAAGTGCGGCGCAGCGTTATTTGAAGTAGGAACCTATCTAAAGGTAGGTTTTTTAGTTGGATTATAGGAATTGCGTATTTTTTCAATTAATTGCGTGACTTTCGGGTGCAATTGCGTAAATTCCACTTTTCATTCGAATTTATATAGGTTTGGAACTTAATTACTTCTCAATTTTATAAAACTCGTTTAGTGGGGGCGATGGAGGATCTGGGGCGTTTTAAAGGCTTTCTAAAAGTTCAAACGTACGTAATACGACCAAGTTTAAAATCCGATCATACTGTTAAATCAACATGATCGGATTCCTTTAACCTTCATTGGTTAATCAATCCATTTTGTAAGTTCTTTAACATTCGTTTTTGTGTAGCTTTTCGGTTCTATATTAGGGTAACCAACGTAAATAAATCCAATGATTTCTCCATTATTCAGTCCAAAAACTCGCTAACTTGCGGGTGGTAACAAATCGCTCCCGTTCTCCACATCGCACCTAGCCCTAGTGCATGGGCGGTTAAAAGCATATTTTGTACACAGCTGCTGACTGCCGCGTATTCTTCCTTTAAAATGACATTTTTCTATCACTCGGTTCAACACCTACGGCAATGACAACCGGTGCGCGTAATGGATTTTTTGCTTCTTTCTATTTTCGCTATGCTTGTGTCTGAAGCAGTATCGTTCAGTTCAGAGCGAGTGATGTTTCGAATACTTCACCTAATCTTTCCCGGCCTTCTCCACGAAGGACAAAAATCTCCATGGCTCTGTTCGAAAATGATTTGGTGCATATGTTCCAGCCTCAATGATTTGCTCAATGAGTTCGACAGGCACTGTTTCATCTTTGACGAGGGGATGCTTCTGCGTGTTTTAATCGCTTCGTGAATATTCATCATACCTCTCCTAACTATGAATATATTTATCTCACTAAACCATGCTTTTTAATATGATATTGCAAACTCTGGCGGGTAATGCCAAGCTTCCTTGCTGCTTTTGAAATATTCCAGTCAGCTTGCTCCAAGGTCGTTTGGATATAATGCTCTTGTGAAGCAGCAAAAAGTGATTTGAATGGTGTTTTATTAGTTATTTCTTGCTCCTGCTTTTCAATTAAAATTTTTCTTCTCATATATGCGGGAGATGCTCAATGTCGATGAACGGATCCGTTTCCCGACCCGGATGATCATATTTTCAATCAAATGCTCCAGTTCTCGAGTATTGCCTGGCCATTTATACTGTAAAAGGGTGGAATGCAATTTTTTGATATTGGTGGAACAGATTTAGAAAACTTCGTTCGATACATATTAATAAAATAATCAATGAAAAATTGGATATCCTCTGTTCGAAATGGGAATGCCACTGTTTCAGTCAGTGAAGAAAGCTTATTTCGGGTAAGGGCGAGCCGAAATCGAATTGAAAAGCAACTTGAAGATGGAAAAGTTTTGTATGGTGTCAATACAGGATTTGGGAAACTAAGCGATATTGAAATTGAAAAAGAAGATATTGCAAAATTACAGCTGAATTTACTGCGGGCGGATGCTGTCGGAGAGCCGCTTCCTATTTCAGTTGTAAGAGCAATGATGACACTTCGAGCAAACGCACTTGCAAAAGATATTCCGGGATTAGAGAAGAAACATTGCTACTGCTTGTTAATATGATTAATAAAGGGGTTCATCCGTTAGCTTCGGACCCAGGATTGGAATGCGGACTTATGGTGCCACAATATGCAGCCGCTGCACTTGTCTCAGAAAATAAGGTACTTGCACATCCAGCCAGCGTTGACTCGATTCCGACATCTGCAAACCAGGAAGACCATGTTAGTATGGGAACAATCGCTGCTAGACAAGCGAGAGAAATTATTCACAATTCCGCTAGAGTGATCGCGATTGAAATGATTTGTGCATCACAAGCGATTTACTTAGAACAAGCGGAAAATCAATTAGCGCCTGCAACAAAAGAGTATCTAGAAAAGGTACGTCAAATTTGTCCGCCGCTCGAAAGTGATCGCGCGATTGCAGATCAAATGGAAGAACTTGCTCAATCTATTTTGAGAGAAGATATGTTGAAAGGCTTATGAGAAGGAATCGAGATTTAAAAATACGGAACTGTACATGACAGTTCCGTATTGTGATTCATTTGTTATTTTACATTTTCTAACGTTTGTTTCATTTCACCGTACGAAGCATTCCAATAATTGGAGTCATTCATGAAACTCTTTGTTATAAACTTGATCACTTCTTTAAACTTCTCGTTGTAATCTTCTGCATCTTTTGATGGCAATGTTTCTTTATGTTGATCGACGAATGCCTTTGTGAATGTTGCGATCGGTCCCCATTTCGCTACTTCATTCCCTTGTTCATCAATGAAAATAAAAATGGGAATGCTGCGTGATTTGCCATTCGTTAAATATTGATCCATTAGTTCCAAATTTTCATCGCGAGCGAGAATACGGACTGGCATATTCACTTTTTCTGCCAATCGAAATAATACTGGAAGATTGAACATACAATGTCCACACCAAGGCTCTGCTAAAGCGATCACACGTAAATTCTTATCGGCAAGCTCTTGAAAAAATCCTTCATCATTCGGTAAGGTAAACTCATTGTAAACGCGTGAAGCTCCTTCTTTAAGCTTGTCTAACGATTTATTATACGTTTCTATCGTCATTCCTTTATTAAACCAATCGTTTAAATTCATCATTATCGCTCCTTTATCATTACATAGTTAAAGTGTATCAAGGAGAAGTGCATCCGTAAATACAAATGCCTATCCGTTTCGAAGCGCCCTTTTTCTAAGAAACGATGGAGCATTACCAAACATGATCCCAACTAAAATAAGCACGACGCCACACCATTGGTAAAGGTCACATATTCACCTAAAACGAGCGCCGACATAATGACGGCAACTGGCAGCTCTGAAGCTGATAAAATGGTACCAAGCCCTGGTCCAATATGGGGCATGCCAATCGAAAATAATAATGGGGCAACACGACGCCGAAAAACCAAGCAATAATGAATATGGAGCTAAGCTTAATAATGTAGATCCATCGAATAAAAGAGCGGTGGAAAGAGCACCATTACGATGCTTAATCCTCCAGTTGCAAGCAAAGCACTTTTAAAAATCGCAGGCACTTCGTTTGCAACCGCCCCACTGACTAAAATAAAAATTGAAAAAGTACAAGCTGAAAGCAATCCCCAAATTGTACCGGCTAGTGAGAGCCCTTGAAAACCACCTGCTAATAATCCCGCTGCTAAAATGGACCCGACAAGAAGGATAACAATCGAAAAGATTTTACTTCGATCTGGTTTATTTTTGAAAATGACCCAATCGATGACCGTACCAATCCAAACGAATTGAAATAAAAAATGATCGCAAGTGATGCATCGACCGTTTCCAATGATTTATAGTAAAACAATCCGGTTAAGCCCATCGGAAGTCCGGAGACAAGCAATTTCAATAGTGTGGAAAGAGGGATTCGCTTATATTTATTTTTTGTAAAAAGACGATCAACCATATTAAAATTGTCCCAAATAATACTTGGCTCCCGGATACTTCCGCTACTGAAAACCCTGCAGAATAAGCAAGTTTTACAAACGTTGATAAAATTCCGTAACTACATCCTCCTAAAAAAACGATGACTGCATAATGCCAAATTTTCATCATCATTGCTCCTTTATTAGCATCTATCCACATGCTATCTTAACAGATCTATCTAAAAAAAGAAAAGAGTTGTCACATACTTTTGGATGCTATATACTGTAAGTGATTCTTTTAATAAATCGGTTTAGCATAATATAAGAATAGTAAAAAGTATGCCGATGCATTTTTTACCTATGAATAACAACGTTGTTAAAATCGCATTTTATTTCAAAATGTAATGAAAACGGTATATTTTTTAAAAAAATTTGGTTTGTATCCGCTTGCTGATTAATGAGTAAATATTATTTATTAAGGGGTTGTCATGATGGAACATTTATTACTAGTATTCGAGTCACTCGAACAAGGAAAGGTTAAAACGGATGTAGAAAATGTGAAAGTATATGAGCGGTCACATACGAAGTATGATCAAGTACAATTAGTAATGGTAAAAGACAAAAAGAGAAAAGCGATATTAGCAGTTGGAAATGGTCCATTGTTTGATGAATTAGAAGGGGAACTTCTCCAAGAAAATAAAAAGTATGTCCATTAACTCATGCAAATCGTCTCGTTTTAAACCGCTATTTTGACTATACAGTTCCACGTGCATTTGGTACGAAAACAGCAACAGTTGGACTCGGGGACCGTTTAGGATTGGCTTCACCTGGACATATTGAAACGATTAGAAACACGAGCGCGAAGCCTGTTCTTGCACAACAAAGTATCCGTGAGCTAACACTGACAAATCGCTCCATGAACGACATGCTTGATGCTGCTAGTTTCGCGGTTTTCCAAGAAGGATATACAGGTGGATATGGTGCAGACGGAGACCATATTAAGCTAGAATCTGATATTGAAATGGCATTGTCTCTTGGTGTATCCATGTTGACGTTAGACTGCTCAGACCAAATTCCAAAAAACTTGAATCCGCAAGTGCAGAAGAAATTGCTGAGCAATACAATCAATTGTCAGAAGATGTAAGAAAGCGCTATGAAGAGCACTATTTAAATAAAAACTTTGATATGAACGGACTTTCACTTGCATATGACGAAGCAACATTGAAGAAATATGTTCTTCAATATCATGAGGCGATTACGTATATGATTCATGTATACGAAACGTATATTACAAAAGCTGGCCGTGACATCGACTATGAAATTTCAATTGATGAAACAGAAACAGTGACATCTCCATTAGCCCATTTCTTAGTTGCGAACGAATTAAAGCTTGCGAATGTAGAAGTGATTAGCTTAGCACCAAGATTTTGCGGAGAATTCCAAAAAGGAATCGACTATATTGGAGACGTAGAACAATTCGAGCGCGAGTTAAGTGAACACGCTTTAATTGCCGAGCACTTCGGCTATAAGCTCAGCATTCACTCTGGAAGTGATAAGTTTAAAGTATTCCCAATCATTGCAAAGTACACGAAAGGTGAGCTCCACGTGAAAACAGCTGGTACAAACTGGCTTGAAGCGATCCGCGTAATCGGTGATGTAAATCAGATCTTTACAGAAGAATGCACGTATTTGCATTAGAAAACTTTGAAGAAGCATTGAAATATTACCATGTTACACCGGATCTAAACAGCATTGCAGCGTTGGACAGTGTGGCAGATGATAAGCTTGCAGACTACATGAATGACGATGCAGCACGTCAATTATTCCACGTAACATATGGCCTTATTTTGACAGCGAAAGATGAAAACGGCCATTTCGTATTTGCAGATGAGTTCTTTGCTACGCTTGATAAGCATGAAGAAGAGTACAGAGCTGCACTTGTAAAACATATTGGTAAGCATCTTGATTTGTTAGAATTATAAGGCGAAAAATAGACCTCAACTTTGAAATGAGGTCTATTTTTTATGAAACAATATCTGTTTGCATTTATTGCTTTTTCTACTTAGTTCGGGATGTGCTAATGATACGCATTCGCTATTAATTTATGATTTAATGAATATTGAACGATGATTCGTTGTCGCATACGTCGTATAAAGACTTTATATATGCAACATTCGAAAAATTCAGAAGGAGTGTTCAGATTGAAAGAAATTATTAACTGGTCAATGTTTGAAGGTGATAGATGGAAGTTGTATTTAGCCAAAACAGAGAGCGGTCTTTGTTACATCGGTTCTCCTGGAGAGGGGTTGAAAGAATTAGAAGTGTGGGTCCAAAAGCATTTTCCGAAAGCAATCATGGAAGAGAACGAGGAAGTTTTGCGTCCATATGTTGATGAGCTTCGTGAATATTTCGAAGGAGTCGAAAAACGTTTGACTGGCCCATCGATGTAAAAGGAACACCTTTTCAAGAAGAAATTTGGGAAGCATTAAAACAGATTCCGTATGGAAAAACGTGTTCCTATTCCGATATAGCTGAACTCATTCAAAGACCAAAAGCGGTTCGAGCGGTAGGCGCAGCCATTGGTGCGAACCCGGTAATGATTACTATCCCATGTCATCGAGTCATTGGGAAAAATGGGGCCATTACCGGATATCGTGGCGGAATAGAGATGAAACAGTATTTGCTCGAATTAGAAAGCAGTTTTGATATACTATTGTCAAAATAACAATGAAGTTGCAAGGAGACAAATCGTTGAACATCGTAAAATTGATCATCCAAATTTTGCTTTTATATAGCTTTTATTTACTTGGTGTATTCATTCAAAAATTATTCCATCTATTTATTCCCGGTAGCATTATTGGGATGCTTATTTTATTCGCATTATTGCTGATGAGAATGATTAAACCAGAACAAATCGAATCGGGATCACAATTATTAATTAACTATTTGCCACTGTTTTTCGTACCAGTGACGGTTGGGATTATGAATTATTTAGACTTATTTAAAGGTAAAGGGTTGGTCGTTATTGGAATTGTTATGATTAGTACGATCCTCGTCATGATCGGCACGGGCTTTATTAGTCAATGGCTTGTAAGGATGCAGGAGAAATGAGCTTTATCATTGAGTTATTTGCCATCACCTCCCTAATGTTACATATCATTAAATCACTATGAAAGGTGAAAATTAGTTATAAAGGTTCAAGTAACTTAGCAGTCATGTAATGTTGTCGAAATTCATAGATCGGTAAATACGGCATAGAGGATTATTAGGTCAGTTTATTGAGAAGATAATGGATATAACTAAGGGAGCGATGACAACCGGTATAATATACTGCCGGTTATCTCCGCAAAATCATTGAAGGAATGCACACATTATAATGTTATTGGTTCAACTCGACTTTCTTTTCCTATTGGCATTCCCTTGCTGGATCAAACACATTCGTCCACATTTCACTGACTTTATTCCCTATAACTAAATCTGTTATCATTTTTGCTGTGGCTGGTGCAAGCAAAATACCGTTTCGAAAATGGCCAGTTGCTGCGTACACATTATTTTCTGCAGGCATCATCCCGATATAAGGTAGATCATCGACTGTCTTTGGGCGAAATCCGTACCAACGGTCAATCACTTGAAAGCGAGAGGAGCCATGTAAAAACTCTCGGCAATTTCGGAAAGTTTTTCCTGACCTTCATTCGTTAACCCTCTTTTTCCTTCTGCTTCCATTGTTGCCCCGACAACAAGTGACCCGTCTTCACGTTGAAGCATATATGTTCCTTCATGGAACAATGTATACGGCAATTTAACACCAGGTGGTGCATCGAGTTTCATACATTGCCCTTTCACTCCATATATTTGGAGGGGAGGATGGAGCCACTGCCAATACCAGCAGCAATAACAGTATGATGTGCATTTAATTTGAAATTGGGTGTTCGAATGACACCCGGTTCAATAGATAATACGGGTGTATGTTCATAGATTGATGCTCCGAGGGCTTTCGCGGCTTTCGAAAATGCCGTGCAAGTCCTTTCGGGATGGATGTGGACATCTTCTGTAAATAAGAACCCGCCACCTTGCGGAACATTTACATTCGGAATAGCACTTTGAATAACCTCCGGCAGTAAATGCTTTCCCATCGACTGAATCGCATTTTCATGACTATGATTGAATTGCAAGATTCCACCTTCAACTCGCTCTAATGCGATACCTGACAGTTTTTCTACATCTGGCCCGATTCTCTTATATAAAGCTTGGCTTTCCCTACTGAATGTGTAAAAGGCATTGTTGCCGGTATATTCTGAATGTGCTCCGAGCATGCCAGCTGCTGCTTTCGTCGATCCAGTTGCTATTTTTCCTGCTTCCAAAGTGCGACTGAAAGTCCTTCTTTGGCAAGGAAATAAGCGATCGCATTCCCGATAATTCCACCGCCAATAATAGCGACATCAACAGATTGATTCATGTCAACACCTCGCATGCTTCGGCATATTCTTTCGCAGTTGCCGCTGGATCATCGGTACTAAATATCGAAGACATAACAGCAATACCTGAAGCGCCTGCATTACGTAATAACTCGACATGCTCTGGCTGAATGCCGCCAATTGCATAGACAGGACAAGAAGCATGAGTAGTTATTTCGTGAAGCGCATTGATTCCACGCGGCGTCGCACCATCCTTACAGGCGGTTTCAAAAATGTGACCATACAATAACCAATCGGCCGTTTCATCCACCTCATCTAAAGAGTGAATGGACCTACCGAAGGATATGTGAGGGTATCGATTTTTACGGGATTCACGTAGCTAGGCAATTGTACGCGGCTAATGCCCATTGCTACGGCAAGGTTTGGGTTATTATGTATAATCAATTTATTTAGATCAAAATTTTCAGCAGAAAGGTTCCTAATCATCAATTGTAATTTATCAACTGTTTTTGACTTTTCGCGTAAAATCACCGCACATACATAGGGTTCGATCTGAAATAAAGTTTTAAGAAGTTCTTCTTCTGACATACGGTCATCCGTCACGGCAATCAATTGCATCTAATTTCTACTCCTTTGAACGTAAAAAGACCACTCCCCAATAAATGGAAAGCGGCCTGTGTGATCGAATAAAAGAAGCGCCACTTTCCTCCGCAGGTACGAACCTGTTCAGGTGTAAGGGTATCAGAGTTACACTCATCTCTCAGTCCTTAAAAGGATTCCCCTAGTGATCTTTACTTTATGAAATTCATTTCCTCCGGATATCATATCATTCTTCAAAATAGATTGAAAGGATAATATTTTAAAAATTATTTGACTTAAATAATAAATATGCTACGATGTTAACTGTAACAACTTCATAATGTATCAAACTACTAGAGGGGCCTTTATGAAAGGCTGAGATTGAAGTGTCGACTTCAGGACTCTTTGAACCTGATCTGGTTAATGCCAGCGGAGGGAAGTGGGGAATAGGTAATTCGATCTTTTTATTAAAGGTGTTTGCCTTATTTGCTAATGTTTAACCACTATCTTTCCGAGGTAGTGGTTTTTTGTTGTTTAGGAGGTGACGAGATGAAATTAGTTGTAAATGGTCAAACGATTGAGGTTCCTGCATCAATAACTGCAGTGGAGGAGTTGCTACACCATTTATCATTAAATAAGGATTTTGCGATTGTAGAGCAAAATGGAGCAATTTTAGAAAAACAAGAATGGGATAAAGTAAAAATTTCAGCTGCTGATCGATTTGAAATCGTTCAATTTGTAGGAGGAGGATAATGATGTTGAAAATAGGACCTTATACGTTTCAATCACGGTTATTTTTAGGTACTGGGAAGTTTTCGTCCGTAGATATTCAAAAAGAAGCAGTGGATGTTTCAGAGACGGAAGTTCTTACGTTTGCGGTCAGAAGAATGGATATATTTGATAAACAACAACCTAACTTATTAGAAAAATCGATACGGAAAAGTTTTTCTTTTTACCAAATACAGCGGGAGCAAAAACGGCTGAAGAAGCCGTAAGAATCGCCCGTTTAGCAAAAGCTTCTGGGTTATGCCACATGGTGAAGGTGGAAGTATTCGGTTGTGATAAAACACTGTTGCCAGATCCAATTGAAACATTAAAAGCGAGTGAACAGTTGCTTGAAGAAGGATTTATCGTTTTGCCGTATATTTCAGATGATGTCATTTTAGCTAAAAGACTGCAAGATCTTGGCGTACATGCGATGATGCCGGCAGCTTCACCGATCGGTTCAGGACTAGGTATCGTTAATCCATTTAATCTTCGCTTAATCATTGAAGATGCCAAAGTTCCTGTCATTATTGATGCAGGAATTGGCTCACCGAGCGATGCTGCTTTGGCAATGGAATTAGGGGCAGATGCGGTGCTTTTAAATAGCGCGGTATCAGGGGCACAAAATCCAGTTCAAATGGCAGAGGCAATGAAGTGGGCTGTGAAGGCAGGAAGACAAGGCTATGAAGCTGGAAGAATAGCAAAGAAGAAATATGCCGAAGCTTCTAGTCCACTAGAGGGATAAGCATCTGATGAATCGCCGTTATTCTCGTCAAGAACTGTTTGAACCGATTGGTAAAGATGGGCAAGAGCGGTTAAAAGCCGGGCACGTCCTGTTAATTGGGGCAGGTGCATTAGGTACGCCTAATGGAGAAATGCTTGCAAGAGCCGGTGTCGGAAAATTAACCATTGTTGATCGTGACTATGTGGAATTTTCCAATTTGCAGCGGCAGCAAATGTATACAGAACAACATGCCCATGAAAAATGGCCAAAGGCGATTGCGATCGGAGAGGAACTTCGAAAGATTAATTCAACAATCCAAATAGATACATATGTGGAGGAGGCAGACCCTGTCTGGCTGGAGCAGTTTCTATCAAAAGAAACGCCCAATCTTATTATGGATGCGACTGATAATTTTGAAACGCGACTCATTATAAATGATATATCACAAAAGTGGAATATCCCCTGGATTTATGGTGCTTGTGTTGGTGCAACAGGGATTAGTTTTACGATTCAACCTGGAAGCTCACCATGCTTACATTGTTTATTAGGGACGTTACCGGGCACTAGCTTAACTTGTGATATAGCTGGAATTATTAGTCCAGCTGCACAAATGGTGACCTCATTTCAGACTGCTGAAGCGCTGAAAATCCTCGTTGGTGATCAAGAGTCATTGCGTTCAAAGCTCGTTTACTTCGATCTATGGAATAATCAGTTCACGCAAATGGAAATTGATGCATTAAAAAAGAAAGTTGTCTTTCATGTGGCGATAAGCGAACGTATCCATTTTTAAGCTATGAGAACCAGACAAAGTTCGCGGTTCTATGCGGCCGAAATACAGTTCAAATCCGTCCGCCTAGACAACTTGAAAGAAATTTGGAAGATATCGCAAAACAGTTGCCGCCTTACGCAGAGAACGTGAAAAGAAATGAATTTTTAGTGAGCTTTTCTGTTGGTAAACAAGCACTCGTTTTATTTAAAGATGGCCGACTTTTTATTCACGGAATGAAAGATTTGCAAGAAGCGAAGAAGCTTTATTATCAATTATTTTCGTAAAAAGGGAGGAAGCAATAATGAAATTTACAGATCGTATGCTAGAGAAAGCTTTACCAATATGGAGGAGTAATCATAATCATCCGTTTGTGAAGGAAATTGGCGAAGGGACACTTGATGAAGATAAATTCCGATTTTACATGGTGCAAGATTATTTATATTTAATCCAATACGTGAAAATTTTTGCGATCGCCGTTGTCAAAGCAGATGAATTGAAAAATATGGAAAAGTTCTCGAAGATCCTTGAAGGTCATTTGCATTTTGAAATGGAGTTGCATCGTTCTTATGCGGCTCGCTTCGGTATTTCTAATGAAGAACTAGAATCTGCAAAGCCTGCGCCAACAGTGCTAGCTTACACACATTATATGCTTCACGTCGCACAGAACGGGACGCTCGCTGAAGTGATGGCAGCTGTTCTTCCTTGCGCATGGAGTTACTGGGAGATTGGAAAAGAATTGAATGAAATTCCTGGTGCTGCCGATCATCCAAAATACGGTGACTGGGTAAAAACATACTCTTCAAAGGAATTTGGCGAAATGGCGACATGGTGTATGGACTTAATGAATGAACAAGCTGCTGGAAAATCTGAAAAGAGCTTGCAAAGCTAGAAGAAATATTTATCCATACGACGAAATTTGAATATATGTTTTGGGATATGGCGTATAACAAACAAATGTGGCCGGGCGATGAGTAAAAATGCACTAGAATTCCGTAACGTCTCTTTTTCGTACGGAGAAAAAGAGGCGATTGTGGAAGGTTTGAATTTTAGTGTTAAAAACCGCGAATTCATTAGTATTGTCGGGGCAAGTGGCACTGGAAAAAGCTCCTTGTTCCGCCTTATTACTGGACTTGAAAACCCAAATGAAGGTGAGATTCTTCTGAATGGCGAGTTATATGAATCTAGGTTTGGAAAAGTAGGATATATGCCACAGCAGGATTTACTTATGCCGTGGCGAACGATCATGGAAAATGCATCACTTCCTTTGGAGTTGCAGGGAAAAGTCAAAAGAAATAAAAGAAAACGTTGAAACGCTACTTGAAGAATTTGGTTTAGCAGGAACGGGTCATCTTTATCCGAAGGAATTGTCAGGAGGAATGAGGCAGCGTGTTTCCTTTTGCGTACCGTCTTGACGGGATCGGATCTTTTATTGCTTGATGAACCGTTCAGTGCACTTGACGCCATTACGAAGCTTTCGTTGCAGGAATGGCTTTTGCAGCAGTGGGAAAAGAGGAAAACGACGATTTTATTTATTACACATGATGTTAGTGAGGCTCTTTTTTATCAAACCGAATTTTTGTCATTCAAGAAACGCCTATACGCTCCCTTCAAGAAGTCATCGTTCCTGCAAAGAGGCCACGTAGATTCAATGATTTAAGGGAACCCGCCATGTTGGAATTAAAAGATGAACTGATTGATAAGCTGCGCGGGAGAGTGAAACTGTGAGAAAGTATATACCTTCAGCCTTAATTATTTTTATATTTATCATGACGTGGGAGCTGGTAGCTAGATGGATTAATAAAATGTTCATTTTGCCGTCGCCTCTATTGATCGTTATCCGATTTTGGGAGCTGCGCATCCCCTGTTTTTTGAACATCTTCCACAAACATTGCTCATTATACTAATCGGCTTATCGATTTCAATCATAATCGGTACAGCTCTAGCCATTTGGATGAGTATGAGTAAAGGAGTAGAACAGGCGATTTATCCCTTGCTCGTTTCATCACAAATGATTCCGGTCATAGCACTAGCACCTATTTTTGTTTTATGGTTTGGCTATACGATTTGGAGCAAAGTCGCTGTCGCAGTCCTTATCACATTTTTCCAATCACAGTGAATGTATTTGATGGATTTAAATCAGCTGATTCAAGGTTGGAGGAATTAATGATGACGATGGGAGCGGGAAGAGAGAAATATTCACGAAATTAAAAGTACCTTCAGCTCTCCCGTATTTTTTTCAGGGTTAAAAGTCGCAGTTACATTGAGTGTCATTGGTGCGGCGATCGGGGAATGGCTTGGAGCGAAGGCGGGGCTCGGTTATTTCAGCCGGCGGATGATGACTCAATTTGATGGACCCGCTGTCTTCGCACCAATACTGCTGTTGGCATTCGTCGGGATTGTTCTTTTTATTCTTGTAAAATGGCTTGAAATAAAAACATTAAAATGGAGAGATAAATAATGAAAAATTGGATGAAAATGGCGCTTGGGATTTTTGTGATCATGATGCTTGCAGCATGCGGATTGAATGGAAAGACAGCTGCAGATGAAAAGCTGGAAAAGGTGAGTATTATGCTTGATTGGTATCCGAACGCGGTCCACAGCTTTTTATACGTTGCAGAAGAAAAGGGATATTTTAAAGAGGAAGGGATTGAACTCGATATTCAATTTCCTGCTAATCCAACGGATCCGATCAATTTAGCTGCTGCCGGTAAAGTAATGCTTGGTATTACATATCAGCCGGATGTAATTACAGCACGTACAGATCAAAACATCGAAGTAAAGTCAGTGGGTGCACTTGTCCGTTCACCATTGAATCATGTTGCTTTTTGGCAGATTCGAATATTGCAACGCCGAAAGATTTAGAAGGAAAAACTGTAGGTTATACAGGCATCCCGCTCAACGAAGCAATCATCGAAACGATGGTTGAAGCAGATGGCGGAGATCCATCTAAAGTGAACATGATTGATATTGGCTTTGAATTAAATTCTTCGCTCATCACTCATAAGGCTGATGCGGTTGTAGGAGCTTATATTAATCATGAAGTTCCATTACTTGAACACGAAGGTTACAAAACGGGATTCATTGATCCGACGGAATACGGAGTTCCATCCTTTTACGAGTTGCTCGTTGTAACGAGCGAGGAGACGTGGAAAGAACAAGAAGCAGAAATCCAAGCATTTTGGCGAGCGGCGGAAAAGGGTTTTAATGATATGAAAGACAATCCAGATGAAGCACTGGACATTCTACTTAAACGCCAAGACGAAGCAAACTTCCCGCTCATCGAAGAAGTGGAAAAGAAAGCCTGAGAATCTTACTTCCAAAAATGACAGCAGAAACTTCATTCGGAAGCCAGGAAATCGGCCCATGGGAAGAAACGGCAGAGTGGATGAAAAAGCAGGTCTTATCAAAAACGAACCTAATCTTGATGGGATTTTCGTGAATATGGATGACTAAAGCAACATCCCGATTTTAAATAATCGGGATGTTGCTTTTATTTACATTACTACATACAATTAAATATAAATAAGAATGGATTGAGGAACGGGCTTTACTTGTAAGGAGGCAGGAAAAATGAACTTTATAATGGGGTTAATTGCTATTTTAGCGACCATCATCATCTTTTTCTTTTCAAAATGGTTGAATAAAAATTTCCTTACCCGTTTACTTTGCCAGTTTTAATCTCGACGATCATTGTAATTATTTGTCTGCTTTCATTTAATCTTACATATGACACATACTTAGTTGGCGGTCAATGGATTGAACGCTTTCTCGGCCCGCTGTTGTTGCTCTAGCTTATCCTCTTTATCGACAAAGGCAATTAGTAAAAAACTATGCTATTCCTATTTTTATTGGTGTCTTTTCTGGCTCGATCATTGGAGTTGGCAGCGGAATAATGATGGGAAAATGGTTTCAAGTCGAGCGGGAAATCATTTTATCGTTGTTACCAAAGTCAGTTACGGCCCCGGTAGCGATGGATATTACCCATTCACTTGGAGGGTGGTTTCGTTAGCAGCCGTCTTAGTCATGTTTGCCGGAATTGGTGGAGCGGTTCTCGGACCAGCTTTATTTAAATGGCTAAAAATTGAGCAATACTTAGCGCGAGGACTTGGCATGGGAAGTGCCTCCCATGCGATTGGAACAGCAAGAATAATGGAAGAGGGAGAAAAGGAAGGTGCTGCCAGTACAGTAGCGATGATCCTTTCTGCTGTTATTGTATCGATCATCACACCTTTATTGGTCATTAGTTTTATGTAGTGGGAAGATAAATTGTTTCCATTACACACACTTAGTTTATCCATTGGACAAACTAAGGGATTATTGTTAAACTATAAATGAAAGCGAATACCATGTTAAAAATATAATATTTTGGGAGGAGGAAATGGGGACAATATTTAAATAATCTAAGAGGGAAAGTTTTTATGAAAGCGTATAATAGTTTGAAAATATTTCTCTTGCGATTATTTAATAATGTCTACTAGCTATGAAGAAGGAGCGAAATTCATTTTACATCATTGTCCTAACGTTGGTTGCGGCACTTGGAGGATTATTATTCGGTTATGATACCGCTGTTATATCAGGAGCGGAAAAATCCATAGAAGTTTACTTAATTAATAGTTTAGGATTAGGAACATTAGCACATGGCGCAACCATTTCAAGCGCATTAATAGGGTGTATTGTCGGTGGCTTAGTTTCGGGAATCTTATCCTCTAAATTAGGACGAAAAAACTCACTTATATTAGCAGCAAGTCTTTTCTTTGTATCAGCATTAGGTTCTGCTTACCCTGAATTTTTATTTTTTACAAAGGGAGCCATCGATGGCTCTATTGCTTACTTTCAACTTATATAGAATTATTGGTGGAATTGGCGTTGGTCTTGCTTCGGCTGTTGTCCCTATGTATATTGGTGAAATTGCTCCCGCAGATCTTCGTGGAAGATTGGTTTCGTTTAATCAGTTCGCAATTATTTTTGGCATGCTCGTCGTTTATTTTGTTAACTGGGGCATGATTGAGTCAAGTAATTATGGGCAACCTTCTCCCAGCTAAAATTCTTTTAGTAAATGTAGGCGTTTTCAACTATATTCTTTTCTACTGTTTATCTAAAAAGTCGTTTTTTAAAATCCAGCCAATCCTTTTAATGCATAGTGGACAGGGATATTTGCCCTCTGGCTAAGAAGCGGAAGATTACCTCTGGTGGTCTCCATTACGGTGGTTTTGACCTTTCTTCGATAAGACTTGGAGATCTTTGTTTCTTCTGGTTGATTCCATCTCTCCATTCGTCCCATCATTGTGCGAAGAGCCAATTTGTCATGATAGGCAACCAAAGCAGTAAACATTGCACTAGCTCCTGTTTCTACCCAACTACGACCATTTTTCATGCGCTTGGCAAATACACTCATTGTGCCTTCTGCACTACCCATTGGTCGCATGCCTGTTGTATCAACACCTTGGTTATCAAGCCATTTTCGATAATCTTGTAAAGCTTCTCGATTTCTTTCCAAATGTCGAATCAAGTTTTCCAATGTCTCTTCTTTTTCCTCTTCTACCGTGCCTACTGCGCTGTTTAATTCGAGTAACAAGGTTTCACTATCATAGGCAGCCAATGCCTTGCGAATTGGTCGATAACGAGGATGATCCCGAAATATGGATCGGATATCGCGAGCCACATGAAAACGATCTAGGAGAAGAAAGCTCGGTCTCCAAAATAATCTTTACAAGCTGTTATCCAAGGTGCTCCATCCCCATTGATGACAAGCCGATGAACGAGTGGGTCATAGTCAAAGGTCTCCATAAGAAAAGTCTCGAAAGCCTCCCAAAAGGGTTCTTTCCCCTTATGAACAAAATGACGCTTTCCCTTCAAACGAACTCTTTTTCCATTGAGTTCCCAGCCCTGATGAACAGCAGCTATTTTTGTCTCTTTTCCCTTTCTTCCTTTACCTTGACGCTTCGTATATAGTCCATCTACCTCTACAAATAAAACAGGACGATAGACTTTTTCTTTTTCTTTTGGAACGGTCTCCACAGTCAGTAATTTTTGGCGTATTGCTTCATGACTCATCACCCGATAACCCAAGAAAGTCTCGAAAGTATCCGATGCTTTTCTGTAAGAGGTTCCTGTTACGGCTAACTCAATGGCTGCTTCTTCCACAAGGGGCTAAAATCCCGCTGACCATCAAACTCCATATATTGATCTAAAAGATAAACGTATTTCTTTTTCTGACGGTCTCGATAATATCGACGATTAAACTCAATTGGACCAAACAAGCTGTCCATGGAAATAGAATTTGAACCTAATAATCTAAATCTTTTGTATCTCGGGATTCCATGACCTGTTTATCAATTTTCTCCAACATCGTTTTCATTATTTCAGAAAAAGTTTCCCGCAAACTTTCCCAAGCCATTTGTTCTAATTCTTTTAAATTTGGTATATTCATGTTAATATCTTTCATAGGGTTCACTCCTTAGGATTTGGTTTACACGCCTTTAATTCTAACTGGGAGTGGCCCTTTTTCATGGAATTTGATTATAACTTATATAAATGTGTTATTCCTTGCCCATAAACATTTTACTCATACCTGGGGCATTGCCAATGGACAATCGATTGCTTGGATCGATGAAATCGGTTGGAGATATATGTTTGCTTCAGAGGCTATACCAGCCTTATTATTCGGAATATTATTGTTTTTCGTACCAGAAACACCGCGCTATTTAGCTTTAAATAAACAAGATGATCGCGCGTTAGCAATTTTAGCGAAAATAAATGGTCAATCCGCAGCAAAATCAATATTACATGAAATTAAACAAACGGTGAATGTTTCTTCAGGCAAGCTTTTTTCTTACGGTAAAAGGTAATTATTATAGGAATTTTATTATCGGTATTTCAACAATTTATTGGCATTAATGTAGCATTATATTATGCTCCGCGTATTTTTGAAAGTATGGGGGCTGCTAAAGATGCATCTATGTTACAAACCATTGTTATGGGCTTAGTCAACGTTATATTTACGGTTGTCGCTATATTAACGGTAGATCGATGGGGAAGAAAACCTTTATTGATTATCGGATCAATCGGTATGGCGTTTGGTATGTTTGGGGTTGCTGGTTTGGCTTTTGCGAATATTATTAGTATTAGTACGTTAATTTTCATTATTATATACACAGCATCATTTATGATGTCATGGGGCCTGATTTGTTGGGTGTTAATTTCAGAAATCTTTCCTAATAGAATCCGAGGACAGGCAATTGCTATTGCTGTTGCTGCACAATGGGCATCCAACTATTTTATCTCCTCCACGTATCCAATGATGATGGAGTTTAGTGGCGGCTTAACCTATGGATTTTATGGATTAATGAGTGTTCTTTCTGCAATTTTTGTTTGGAAGTTTGTTCCGGAAACAAAAGGGAAAACATTGGAGCAAATGGAGGGAATATGGCAACAACCTCATCTTAATGATAAATATTCACAAAGTTCATAACTGAAATCCCTTCTGAGTGAAAACTCGAGGGGATTTTTAATGTCGATCTAATAGCATGATGATGAGCATAGAGAGAGAAGAATCTATGAATCGATTTATTTTATATGGGGCAATTTGCCTTTTCTCACGTACCAGTAAAGTTGTAGGTCAAGGCTTCGATCTTTTTCAATATGTTATAGTAGTAAAAAGAATGAAAAAGGTGGTAACTACAGATGACGAATCTCATATTTGATTTTCATACGCATCATCACCGTTGTGGGCATGCACGGGGACAGATCCGTGATTATATTGAATCTGCCATCGCAAAGGTTTACACATGATTGGTATTTCAGATCACTCTCCTTTTTGCAAGTGACAAAGAGCAACCATTTCCAACTGTCGCAATGGCAAAAAGCCAATTTCCTCAATATGTCGCTGAGGTGTTAAAGCTAAAGGAGGAATACAAAGGGAAGATTGATGTTTTACTAGGGTGGAATCTGACTTTTTCCGAAACAGATTGAGTTATATCGTCAACAATTCGCCCAATATCCATTTGACTATATTATCGGATCTGTTCACCATGTAAATGAAATGAGCATTTTTAATAGGAAGCGCTGGGATCGATTAACGACAGAGGAGAGAATTGAGACGAAGGAAACGTATTACAACCTCATCACCGAATCGGCCCAAAGTGGCTTGTTTCAAATCCTCGGTCATATCGATGCAATGAAGGCGTTTTACCCAGCTTTTTCCGAGATTCCGACGAATAGCGTTGAGCAGGCTTTAAAAGTGATTGGCGCATCAGACGTTGCAATTGAAATAAATACTTCTGGGAAAACGAAGGATTGTGGCGGTTGGTATCCAGCAGATGAACTGCTTGAAAAGGCTCTACATTATGGGGTAAAAGTAACCTTTGGGTCAGATGCTCATGATCCAGATCGTGTTGCTGATGAGTTTGAGGCTGTAAAAACAAGGCTTAAGGAAATAGGATTTAAAGAGTGGGCATATTTTAAGCAAAGAAAATGTATCTTACTACATTATAAGATTGCATTATTCGGAGGAAAGGTTAATGAAGTACACTCAAATTAAACAACAGAAATTATACGAAAAAGTAGCCGAAGCGCTTCATGAAATGATTCGTTCTGGACAATTAAAGCCAGGTGATAAATTAGACTCTGTTGAGCAATTAGCAGAAAACTTTCAAGTGGGACGCTCTGCCATTCGAGAAGCGTTATCTGCACTACGAGCGATGGGATTAGTGGAAATGAAACAAGGGAAGGGACGTACATTAAACAATTTAGTCCTGACCAAATCGCCTTTCCTCTTTCAACGGCCATTTTAATGAATAAAAAGATGTAGCTAACTTGCTAGAAGTAAGAAAAATCATTGAATCTGGAACAGCAGCCTCTGCAAGTCAAAATCGTACGGAAGCTAATTTAAAAGCAATGGAAGTCGCTTTACAAGAGATGAAATTAGCAAGTGGTAACGAAGAATTAGGTGAAAAAGCGGATCTTGCATTCCATCTTGCTATTGCGGAGGCATCGCAAAATCAATTGTTATCGAGTCTATTGCACCATGTTTCCGGGCTAATGCAAGAAACGATGAAAGAAACGCGACGACTTTGGCTTTATTCAAAACAAACGACAACGGAGAAATTATATGAAGAACATAAAAGGATTTATGAAGCGATTGTCCGAGGAAGTGTAGAAGAAGCCCGGGACACAATGTTGGAGCATTTAGAAAATGTTGAAGTGATTTTGAGCGAATATATTCAAGGAGTAGCAACAAATGAGGAATAATAGATAGATAATTCAGAAATTTAAGTGCGGATATGATATAATTATACGTTGATAATGAATTTTGAAAGGAAGGATTGTTATGGCTTTTACTTTAAGCATCGGAAACAGCTCCACCATTTACTTTGCCGGCAACGGATGGTAAAACGTATTCATTGGAAGATGTTAAAGATGCGAATGTACTTGTTGTATTCTTCACTTGCAATCATTGTCCGTATGTCATTGGCTCCGATGAAGTTACAAGGGAGACAGCAAATAAATTTGCCGATCAAGGTGTGAAATTTATCGGAATCAATTCTAATAGTGCAAATACGAACCAAAAGGATTCATTTGAAAATATGGTCGCACGGATGGAAGAACATCAATTCCCATGGCTTTATTTACATGATGAATCCCAGGAAGTTGCAAAGGCGTATGGTGCATTACGTACTCCTCACTTTTTCGTCTTTGATGAGGCAAGAAAATTAATTTATACAGGGCGCGGCGTCGATCATCCTAAAGATACAGAAAAAATGACCGTCAATGATTTAGACCGAGTGTTAACCGAAAAGCTATCAGGTGAACCAATTTCGATCCCGCTGACAAATCCGCTCGGTTGTAATGTAAAATGGGACGGAAAAGATCCAAAATGGATGCCGGCGGAGGCTTGTGATTTGGTCTAATTCGAATTAATAAGCATCTGTAATAAGCAGATGCTTATTGACCAATCTTTTATTGGATAAAGTCTAAAGTGGCGCCATTAATCCGGAAAATACGCTATTAACAATAAAGGTCGTGCAATTCTGTGCCTCTAGGACATAAACCTTTCATACTAATGTGTTGAATTCAAATCCGAATAATATCGAAATTAATAACAACTAAGTCATCAGATGACCTGTTGACTGCAATCGAGTTTACGATTAAAGTAGTCATATACAGGAGGAAGAAGGTGGGACGTTATGAAGGTTAGTCTGTTTGCGACATGTTTAGTTGATATGTTCCATAGCCATGTTGGAAAAGAAGCGGTTGAATTATTGGAATATTTAGGGTGCGAGGTTGATTTTCCAGAATCACAAGTATGTTGTGGGCAGCCTGCTTTTAATAGTGGGTTTGTGAAAGATTCTAAAGAAGCGATGAAAAAATGATTTGTGCGTTTGAGCATGCAGAATATGTTGTTGGTTTGTCAGGTTCTTGTGTTTATATGTTCCATGAATACCAGCATGTGTTCAAAGATGATCCAATTTGGGGGTTAAAATCGAAAGCGCTTGCACATAAAACGTATGAACTTACCCAATTTATTGTTGATGTTCTCGGTGCTGAGAACGTCGGGGCTTACTTAGATGGGAAAGCAACTTATCATACTTCATGTCATATGACGAGATTGCTAGGTGTGAAAGAAGCACCAATGAAACTACTAAACAATGTAAAAGGACTCGAGTATGTTGAGCTTCCTCATAAAGAGCAATGCTGTGGGTTCGGAGGAACGTTTTCGGTGAAAATGGGGCAAATTTCCGAGCAAATGGTAGATGAAAAAGTTCAACATGTGGATGAAACCGAAGCTGATTATTTAATTGGTGCAGATTGCGGTTGTTTGATGAATATTGGCGGAAGAATGGGACGGGTTGGAAAGCCGGTAAAGGTTATGCATATTGCTGAAGTTTTAAATCATCGTTGAAAGGGGAGAGAAATGTCAATGAAAATCGGTGAGAACGATTTTAAAAAACGAGTTGATTCAGGGATTCAAAACCAATTTATGAGAAAAGCAGTATCAGGAGCACAAGAAAGGCTCCAATCTAGACGGCTTGCAGCTGCATCCGAGCTTGGAAATTGGGAAGAGTGGCGTTCACACGGAGAAGAAATTCGACAGCATGTGCTTGAACATCTTGATTTTTATTTATATCAATTAAGCGAAAATGTCGCGAAAAGAGGCGGTCATGTATTTTTGCCGAAACAGCAGAGGACGGAAATGAATATATTCGTAGTGTTGTTGAAAAGAAAAAGGCGAAAAAATTGTAAAGTCGAAGTCGATGGTCACGGAAGAAATGAACTTGAATGCATGTTTGGAAGAAGCCGGGTGTGAAGTGATTGAAACCGATTTGGGTGAATATATTCTCCAAGTCGATGATCATGATCCACCTTCGCATATCGTTGCGCCTGCACTTCATAAAAATAAAGAACAAATTAGAGATGTTTTTACGGAGAAGCTAAACTATCAACAGACAGAAAAGCCTGAAGAACTTGCTTGGCATGCACGGAAATGCTTCGAGAGGAATATATGACTGCCGACGTCGGGATTACAGGCTGCAACTTTGCCGTTGCTGAAACAGGTTCGATTTGTTTAGTGACGAATGAAGGGAATGCGGATCTCGTCACGGCATTACCGAAAACACAAATTACGGTGATGGGTATGGAAAGACTTGTACCAACGATCGAAGAACTTGAAGTGCTTGTTGGATTATTAACGCGAAGTGCTGTTGGCCAAAAGTTAACGAGCTATATTACGATGCTCACGGGCGCAAAGAAGAGAACGACGTTGATGGACCGGAAGAATTTCATCTCGTGATCGTTGATAATGGTCGATCCGATATTCTAGGTGGAGAATTTCAATCGATTCTTCAATGTATTCGTTGCGCTGCGTGTGTAAATGTTTGTCCTGTGTATCGTCATGTTGGTGGGCACTCGTACGGATCGATTTATTCAGGACCAGTTGGAGCGGTGTTGTCACCATTACTTGGCGGCTACGATGACTATAAAGAATTGCCATATGCATCAACATTATGTGGAGCGTGTACAGAGGCTTGCCCGGTCAAAATACCTCTCCATGAGCTTTTACATAAACATCGCCAAGTCATTGTTGAAAAAGAAGGGAGGGCGCCGATTTCTGAGAAGATTGCAATGAAAGCATTTGGCCTAGGAGCCGCATCACCTGCCTTATATAAAATGGGATCGAAAATGGCGCCCGCAGCAATGAATCCTTTTACAGCTGGCGATAAAATTACAAAAGGAGTGGGACCATTAAAAGCATGGACAGAAATAAGGGATTTCCTGCTCCGAATAAAGAAAGATTCCGAGATTGGTTTAACGAACGTTCCAAAGGAGGGAATCACGAATGACTGGTTCTATCCAAAATAGAGAGGCTTTTTAAGTAAAATTGCGGGAAGATTAGGTAGAACAGAAGTGGCTAAAAATGTTGAAAGTCCAACATGGAATTTTCAGCCTCAGCATACGGTTTTAAAAGATGCGAATTCAGACGAATTATTAGAAGTCCTAAAGAACCAATGTACAAACATTCATACAGATTGTATTGTGACCAATAAAGCAGACCTAGTTGAAACAGTAAAGCATCTCGTTGCCGAATATGGTGGTGGGCCAATTGTGACATGGAAGGATTCTCGTTTTGACGAATATGGACTTTCGCCTTTATTTACGGAAATTTGGCCTAAGGAAAATGTGACAGTGCATGAATGGGATCATACGAGAAAAGAAGAAAACATTCAATTGGCAGAAAAAGCAAATGTCGGAATGACAATAAGTGATATTACGCTTGCAGAATCAGGTACCGCCGTCCTTTTTAGTGGCAAGGATAAAGGGAGAACCGTTAGCTTTTGCCTTTAAAATCAGTCATCATTATCCCGAAAAGCACAATTGTTCCCCGCATGACCCAAGCAGCCCGCATCATTAGAGAAAAACGAAAAAGGAGAGCAACTTGCCTCCTGTATTAACTTTATAACCGGTCCAAGTAACTCGGCTGATATCGAAATGAATCTTGTCGTCGGAGTGCATGGACCGGTAAATGCAGCATATGTAGTTGTGGAGGATTTATAAGAGGATGATATTTTAAAAAATAGATAGATTCATCGTTTTCACACTTCATTGCACGTTTGTCGTCATACGAAAAGAGTTCAACTACATTTACAGTTCGTTGCTAGGGAATGCAAATTTATTATAAAAACATCCTAGGGTGGCGTTCACCTCCTAGGATGTTCATGATCCTAACTATGAAAAAGTGGAACGAATATCGCTATAACCCCTAAAGCGATGGCACCCCATGCGAGTGCTTTTGTGGAGTAGTTAAAACAATTAAGCCTAAAACAGCAGCAATTCCTCCTAGCCAATAAGGTGCGTAGAAAAATCCTACAGCAGCAGCTAGAATCGCTAACCAGCCGAGCCATAATCCAGTGGACTTATCCATGCTTAATCGACTCCTCATCCGTTATTACTCGAATCAATGAAAGCTTGATAAATGAGTGTAATACATCATATTACGAACCCGTTTACAATGTGCAAGCTAAAAATATAACCTAATAAATGTGAAGGAGTAATCATTTATTTAAAATAATTGCTGAATTTTGTTTGAAAATTGTTTAATTTTTTCTTCCCCAATTGTAAATGTCTGGTAGAATATAATTTGTAAGAAGATAATGTAAGCGTATAAATAAAGTTAGATTATGGCATTTGCGAATATACGTCTAGCCTTATTAAGAAATGTTTTTGGAAAGGAATCATACATGGAGAAATTGCAAAATAAAGAAAGACCTGCTTTACTGACAGAAATGCTTGGCTGGTTTGCGGAAACCTCAAGGGATTTATTGCTTATAATTGATTCAAATAAAAGGATTTCGTATATCAATACTTCGTTCAAAAAGGCTGTGCAGTATGATTTATCTGAAATCAAGGGATGAAGTTTCTAGATATTATTCATAAAGAGGATCAGGAAATGACGACGGAGTGGATTAGCACGTTCAGCAATACTTCATTATTTCCTCCTTTTACAAATCGATTTCAAAAGAAAGATGGCACATATATTCAACTGCTTTGGCATAATGGAAAAGCAATAAATAATGGGTGGATTGTAGCAGGAACGATTCTAGAAAAAGATATTAACTATGTTTTAGCTAGTAATATTGGAATGAGTAATTTTTTGAAATGACGGATGAAGCAGGGGATATTTGCGATCTAGAAGGGCGGGTTCTCTTACTTAATCAAGCATTTGAGCAGTTATATGGGTGGAAAAGGAAAGAGATTCTAGGAAAAAGTTACCCATTATTCCGGAGGAGTTTCGTCATGAATTTGACGATTTTAGCCAAAAATATTAGATGGGACAAAAGTCCTTCATCATCAAACCATTAGAATGAAAAAGGATGGCTCACTCTTTCCTGTTTTACTCATTGTTGCTCCTATTTTTGATGGCGATGGAAAGATCATCGCCATTTCCGCGATTACGAAAGATCTTTCGGAATTAATGAAAACAAAATTAATGATCGAGCAACAAAAAATAAAAATAGCGGAACAAGAGAGACTCCTTTTGATATCTCTGAAAACATTAGTGATGTCATTTGTTTGTTTGATTATGAACAATTTAAGTTTTTGTACATTAGTCCTTCTTTTGAATCAATGTGGGAATTCCGGTAGAATCCGTGTACGCAAATCCATTTATTTTGAAGGGAAAACTTTACGAGAAGGATATAGAAAAAATAATCAATTATTTTCAATCGAAAGCAAATGTATCAAAAGAACTTGAATACAAAATAAAAGATGATTGTCACGTGAAAGAAAGATGGGTTCGGACAAAAATTACCCCGATTGCGAATGAGAACGGATGCGGTTATCGATATATTATCGTCTCACAAGATATTACAGAGTGGAAGAAGCAAACTATGCTCTTGAAGAGGCAGGAAAAATTAGGAGCGTTAGGGCAATTGGCTGCTGGTATTGCTCATGAAATTAGAAATCCATTAACGACAGTAAAAGGGTTTATTCAATTAAGGGCACAACAAATAGATGATAGGTACAATGACATCATCCTTCAGGAACTTGAACAAATTGAAGCGATTGTAACAGAGTTTTTAATGCTTACTAAGTCACAGCATAACGTAAAATATGGTCAGCATAATATGAACGAATTGATCAAAGAAGTCGTCCAAAAGATGAAACGAGAAGCTTTATTGCAAAAGGTTGAAATCGATACACTGCTTGAGGATTCATCACTCCATGTTCAATGTGCACCAAAGCAGATCAAGCAAGTCATTATTAATATGGTGAAAAATTCGGTTGAAGCTATGCCTTACGGAGGAACTGTTTATATTACAACGACATTAATGTCTGATCAATCTGTTTCGATTGCAATTAAGGATGAAGGGGTTGGCATTCCAAAGGAAGTACTTAGTCGCCTTGGAGAACCTTTTATTCAAATAAAGAAAGAGGCACAGGTTTAGGTCTGATGGTAAGTTTTAAAATTATTGAGAATCATGGAGGGCATATTCATATAGAAAGTACTGAAGGAAAAGGAACGATTATTACAATTATACTCCCATCGAGACAACATATTTGGAATTAATTGAATTTCACTATTTGTGAAAAAATAGAAATACATTGCAAAGGAAGGTATGTTCTACTATCTTTTCATAATTAGAAAGGGGCATGTTTGGTGAGCCAGTTGGATATAAAAACTGCAATAACAGACGAAGCGATGAAAAAACCACCTTGAAGCAAAATGAAAACATTTCAAAAATTGCGTGGGGAGTACTTTTTCGAACTCTCTGATAGTGCAGCAGCAATTATTAATTTAAAAGGCATGGTAATTTTAGTAAATCCAGCCTTCGAACAACTATACGGCTGGTCACTAGCGGAGATTAAAGGAAATGTCTTCCGAATGTTCCGGATAAATTGAAAAAGATTATGATAAAATGATCAAAAATTCCTTAAGTTGGGAAAAGGTAATAGAGCAGCAGACGTTTCGGGTGAAGAAAGATGGAACGGTCATTCCTGTTGAATTCATCATGTCACCGGTTTATGAAGAGACGGGAAAGATAAAGGCGCTTCTCATCGTTACAAAAGATTTGACGGAGCTTCTGGAATTTAAAATGCTTGTTGAAATGCAAAATGAAATGATTGAAGTAGGCGAAAAGCTACTACTAGATATTACAATAAATATTAGTGAGGCTTTTGCCTATACGATTTGAAACAAAGAAAGCCATTATTTATTAGCCCACTTCTAGAGGGAAGATGGGGATCAATGTTGAAGAAATTTACAGAAAGCCATTAAAAATCCTTAAAAATTTCAAGGTAAGGACCGCAAGATGTTTCTTAAGTTTTTCGTTGATTCAAGCCCTGGAGCAAGGGAAATGGAATTTGAGATCAAAGGGAGGTATATGAAGATTCACGATGGTTGCGAATAGAAATTACCCCAATTGTTGATGAGTATGGGGTGGTGACACGACATATTAGTGTTTTTAAAGATATTACAGAGTTAAAGGAAAAGACAAATCAAATCAAACAATTGGATAAATTAGGAGCAGTTGGTCAGCTGGCAGCAGGAATCGCCCACGAAATTAGAAACCCATTAACATCTGTAAAAGGCTTTGTCCAACTACTTTCCGAAGAAACGAATAGCAAATATAGTCAAATCATTACTTCGGAAATTGAAAGAATTGAATTCATTATGAATGAATTTTTAGTGCTAGCGAAGCCGCAACAAGAAATGAGACTGAAGAGTGAGAAAATTAACAACATCGTCAAAGATGTCATTTCATTTATGAATCCAGAGGCACTTCTACATAATGTGGAAATTGTAAAGGAATTCAATGAAGCACCGCCAGTGTTTTGTGAATCGAAACAAATCAAGCAAGTGATTATTAATATGATAAAAAATGCGATCGAGGCCATGCCAATTGGCGGGACGATTCATATTAAAACGGCCACTCTGCCAAATGGATATGCTGCGATTGAAATTATTGATGAAGGGATTGGCATAGCAAAAGAACGGTTAAAACGCCTAAGGGAGCCATTCTATTCAAATAAGGAGAAAGGAACCGGTCTTGGAGTAATGATCTGTTATAAAATTATCGAAGATCACGGAGGCACGATTCAATTTACTAGTAAAGAAGGACTAGGGACAAAAGTACAAATCTTTCTGCCCCCAGCAACTGTGCCTAAAAATAATAAAATAAATAATGGATAACATTGTCCTTTCATTCATTATAAGATTTATCTCGTACAAATCGAGATAGGTCTTATTTATTTTTACATAAAAATGAGATGGATCCCATGTTAAAATGAAAGCACGTTCAGAAATTTACTTAACAGTCGACTATTCCTAAGATTGATATTTTCTTTTCAAATCAGTGGGTTCAAACGATTGCTCATCCAATTTAAGCCTCCGACAGATGTGACATTGAATCTACAACTACAAGGAGACCGATTGTCGTTACATCGTTCTCTTTCTGCCTTCTGAAAATATGATAAAATAATCAGTAATAAATAGCAGGAGGGTGAAATGGATAATCTGCAACGATTTTCGATATTTAAAAAACCTTTATACATGCACGAAATATAGAAAACGCAGGCCCGATGGAAAAATATATGAAAGGTAAATTCCTTTTTAGGATTAAAAGCAACAGAGAGAAAGGAACTTTCTAAATCATTTATAAAGGAGTTTCAATTCGATTCCGAAAATATAGAAACGATCGTAAGAGAATTATGGAACCTTCCTGAACGTGAATTTCAGTATGTAGCCGTTGATTTGCTCGTAAGAAATAAAAAGAAGCTAGAGGAAGAACATCTCGATCTCATTCAATTTTTAATCGAGGAGAAATCGTGGTGGGATACTGTTGACGCAATTGCCACTCATTTAGTTGGCTCTTTATTTAGTAAATATCCGCACTTAATAAAGGAGCGCGGCGAACGGTGGCTTCAGTCTGACAATATTTGGCTCAAACGAACGATGATTTTATTCCAATTAAAATATAAAGAACATACGGATGTTGATATGTTATTTTTGATTATTAAACGGACGAATCATTTGAAGGAGTTTTTATTCAAAAGGCGATTGGTTGGTCATTAAGGGAATACTCAAAGACGAATGCAGAAGCTGTTTTGAAGTTTATTAACGAAAATGAATTGTCGAACTTGGCAAAAAGGAAGGCTTAAAATATATACAAAAAATAATTTTCCGTAAAAATGTGGTAATCTTTAATTAATATAAGAAAAGGTGATGTTTTATGAGATTATTATGGGATTTAGATGGTACAATTTTTAATACATACCCAGCAATCTTAAACAGTTTTTGCACGGTTTATGAAGAAGTGCATCATAAGCAAGTGGATCGAAAAGAAGCTCTTCGTTGGTTGAAGCGTACATCGAAAGAGGCGTTTGCCCATTTCGGCATTTCGGAAAAATATCGAGATCGATTTAAGGAATTGGATCACGCTGAAGCAGAAGCGGGAAGTCCGCCTTTTGAAGGGATCGAGGCAATATTAGCAGCGGCAGAAGTGAATGTGATCGTCACTCATCGCACGAAGGCGTCGACAAAAGAGCTACTTGAGAAGTGGGGACTCATTCACTATTTTACTGAAATTGTTAGTCCTGATGATGATGGATATCCGCGCAAGCCAGATATTGGTGCTTATCAATATTTGCATGAAAAATATGATTTGGATTGGGCAATAGGTGATCGTGCATTGGATTTGATTCCTGCGAAAGCAGTTGGAATGAAAACATGTGCGTTTCAAAATGCCGATATTGAAGCCGATCTTCATGTTGAAGAATATACGGACTCTTTGATTGCAATACTGAAATCTTTCGAGGGGAGTAATAATGGCAAAAAGAGCATTATTAAATGTTGATTATACATATGATTTTGTTGCAGATGATGGGAAACTAACATGTGGTAAACCGGGACAAGAAATAGAAAAGGCAATCGTTCGCTTGACGAAGGAGTTCCTAGAAGCTGGAGAATTTGTTGTATTGGCGATTGATAAACATATGAAAAACGATGAGCTGCATCCTGAAATGAAGCTTTTTCCTCCCCATAATATAGAGGGAACATCTGGAAGGGATTTATTCGGCTCGCTTGCTACGTTATATACTCAATATGAAAATGATTCAAATATGTACTATATGGATAAAACAAGGTATAGTGCTTTTGCCGGAACGAATCTCGATATAAAGCTTCGTGAACGAGGAATTGAGGAAGTGCATATATGTGGTGTATGTACGGATATTTGTGTCTTGCATACAGCAATCGATGCGTATAATAAAGGTTATGCCATTGTGATCCATGCAGATGCGGTTGCTAGTTTTAACGCAGCAGGTCATGACTGGGCCTTAGGGCATTTTGAAAACACACTCGGTGCAAAAGTAATCAGATCTACAAACTAAGGAGTGGCGCAGTAATGAAGTATCATTATGAAGATGACAGCTTGATGCTACATACGGATTTGTATCAAATCAATATGGCAAAGACGTATTGGCAAGACGGAATTCATAATCGTAAAGCCGTGTTCGATTTATATTTTCGCAAAATGCCTTTTTCAAACGGCTATGCGATTTTTGCAGGCTTAGAAAAAGCGATTCATTACGTCCGTAATTTTCGTTTCACTGAAAGTGATTTACATTATTTAGAAGAAATCGGTTATGAAGCTGATTTCCTTGAATATTTAAGGAATATGCGGTTTACAGGTACGATTCGATCCATGCGCGAAGGAGAGGTTGTTTTTCACAACGAACCGATCATGCAAATCGAAGCACCCCTCGCAGAGGCACAAATGTTAGAGACGGCGTTGCTTAACATTGTGAATTACCAAACATTGATTGCGACGAAAGCTTCCCGCATTAAACAAGTTGTTGGGGAAGAAGTCGCATTAGAATTCGGGTCAAGACGAGCACAGGAAATGGACGCAGCTTTATGGGGACGAGAGCCGCGTATATCGGCGGATTTGAAGCGACGAGCAATGTCAGAGCCGGAAAGTTATTTGGCATGCCAGTAGCTGGAACACATGCCCATTCAATGGTTCAAGCGTATCGTGATGAATATACGGCATTTAAGAAATATGCAGAGAGCCATCGTGATTGCGTATTTTTAGTTGATACGTACGATACATTACGATCAGGAGTACCAACAGCAATCAAAGTGGCGAAAGAATTTGGTGACCGGATTAATTTTATCGGAATTAGACTAGATAGTGGCGATATGGCATTCTTGTCGAAAGAAGCGAAAGCTCCTTGATGAGGCTGGCTTTCATGATGCAAAAATCTTTGCGTCCAGCGATTTAGATGAATATACGATTTTACATTTAAAGGCTCAAGGAGCGAGAATCGATTCATGGGGAATCGGCACAAAGCTGATTACGGCTTATGATCAGCCAGCATTAGGTGCTGTTTATAAAATTGTATCGATTGAAAACGAGCTTGGTGAAATGGAAGATACGATTAAAATATCTGCTAATGCGGAGAAAGTAACAACACCAGGAAAGAAAAAGTGTATCGGATCATTAACCGAGTAAACAATAAGTCAGAAGGTGACTATATTACATTATGGAATGAAACGCCCGAACATGAGGAACGATTAAAGATGTTTCATCCTGTCCACACATATATAAGTAAATTTGTGACAAACTTTGAAGCGAAAGATTTACATCAGTCCATTTTTGAAAATGGTGAACTTGTATATGTATTGCCGACCCTTCAAGAGATTCAAGCTTATGCGGCGGAAAGTTTGGAAGTCCTTTGGGATGAATATAAGCGGTCGCTGAATCCCGAAGAATACCCCGTCGATTTAAGCCAAGATTGTTGGGATAATAAAATGAGAAATATTGAAGCGATTAAGGAAAAAGTGCATGCCTTAAAAAATAGCTTTGTTAAAGAATGTTGATTTACAATAGATTCCGTTGATTGCAGCGGAAGGCGACGACTCCGGCGGGATCAGCTTCTACGTGAGTTCCGCAGGAGCGAAGCGACAAGGAAGCTCACGAACCGCCCGCGGAAAGCGTCCGCCTGGAGCGGAAATCAACAGTGTTCTAAAATAGAACGAAAAATAATGCTGAAGTGGGAGTGAGAAAAATGGAAGAACTGCAACGTCAGATTATCGAGGAGCTAAAAGTTCAACCGAAAATTGATCCCAAAGAGAAATTCGCCGAAGCGTCGATTTTTAAAGTCATATATGGAGAAACATTCATTCTTTCGTGGTTTTGTGCTTGGGATTTCAGGTGGACAAGATTCTACACTTGTCGGGAAGCTCGCTCAGATCGCTGTTGATGAATTAAACGAGCGGGACGGAGCTAACAATCATTATACATTCATTGCGGTAAAACTACCGTACGGAACACAAGCAGATATGAACGATGTAGAAGATGCGATTGCTTATATTTCACCAAGTAAAACATACGAAATCAATATTAAAGATTCCGTCGATGCAAGTATGGCTGCATTAAATCAAGCAGGCATTGCCATCTCGGACTTTACAAAAGGAAATGAAAAGGCACGGGAGCGGATGAAGGTCCAGTATAGCATTGCCGCAACATATAATTGTGTCGTACTCGGAACAGACCAAGCTGCGGAAGCATTGACAGGGTTTTTCACGAAATATGGAGACGGTGCGTCAGATGCTGTTCCTATTTTCCGCCTGAATAAACGGCAAGGAAGACAGCTTCTTCAGGAACTCGATTGCCCAGAGCATTTATATAAGAAAATTCCACAGCTGATTTGGAAGATGATCGACCGATGCTACCGGATGAAGTGGCATTAGGTGTATCGTACGAAGAAATTGACGATTATCTCGAAGGAAAAACCGTTTCAGAAACAGCGAAAAATACAATTGAAGCATTGTATCAAAAATCAAAGCATAAACGGCATTTGCCTGTGACTGTGTTTGATGACTTTTGGAAAGATTAAGAGACAGATAAATCCTGTCTCTTTTTCGTTATAATAAAGAAAAACATTCTTTTCGTGTAGAACTTGTACTTACGAAAGGTTTTTTCATCTTTTGACAGAATATATGGAGTAAGAGAAAAAATGACGGCAGGTGTATGCAGATGAACCATAATATGATGCAGCAGCAAATAAAAAAATCATCCAAAATATTGAGAAAGTCATGATTGGTAAAACAGATGTCGCAAGATTAAGTCTTGTCGCGCTATTAGCGGAAGGACATGTGTTGCTTGAAGATGTTCCAGGTGTTGGAAAAACGATGATGGTGAGAGCGTTGGCTAAATCTGTCAATGCGACATTTAAACGAATACAATTCACCCCGATTTATTGCCTTCCGACGTTCTTGGCGTATCGATTTATAACCCGAAGGAAATGGAATTTACGTTTCGCCCCGGTCCAATTGTAGGAAATATTATTTTAGCAGATGAAATTAATCGGACATCCCCAAAAACGCAATCAGCATTACTTGAAGGGATGGAAGAAAAGAGTGTAACGGTCGATGGAGTGACATTGCAGCTCGAAAGGCCATTTTTGTAATGGCTACGCAAAATCCAATCGAATATGAAGGGACATACCCGTTACCGGAGGCGCAGCTTGATCGATTTTTAATGAAGTTAAAAATGGGATATCCATCGCCGGGTGAAGAATTCGAAGTGCTGACTCGATCGCAAAAGCTTGCGCCAATTGAGGAACTTGAACCTGTCATTTCACTTACTGAATTAAGAGAGCTTCAACAACAAGTGAAGGAAGTATATGTAGAAGAAGTGATCAAACAATATATTGTCAAAATGGCCAATGAGACGAGGAACATCAACAAATTTATTTAGGTGCAAGTCCGAGGGCGTCGATTGCATTAATGAAGGCGGCGCAAGCTTTGGCATTTTGCTCAGGAAGAGATTATGTCATTCCGGATGATGTTCAATATTTAGCCTCTTATGTTTTCGCCCATCGGATTATATTAAAACCAGAAGCAAAATTTCAAGGAATTCATCCAGAAAAGTTAATTGAAAACATCCTTGCGAAAGTGCATGTACCAGTGAAAAGGGCCGTAAAATAATGAGCGGAAAATGGAAAAGAAGACATATTTTCAATAAGTTAAAACGATTTATTCGCTTTTTTTCCTAGTTTTTCTTGTTGGGCTCTCCTTTTCATACGCGATGTTCCAAGGTGGTTTTGTGAGTTGGTTTTTGTTTTTAGTTTTCTCCCTATCTCGCTATATTCCCTTTTATTATTTATCTACCCTTTACAACAGTTTCGGGTTACGAGAAAGGTCGATCAGCAAGAATTGACCTCAGGTGATCATTTGATTGTTTCACTCGAATTAAACAGAACGCTGCCATTCCCTTTATTATTTTTACTTGTAGAAGATATTTTTACAAATGATTGTCATAGCAAAAGGAGTAAACAGCTTTTGTTTCCTGGTTTTAAAAGGAAGATAACGATTGTTTATCAGATTGAACATATTCAGCGCGGAGAGCACGCTTTTATGCGGTCAGATTAAAAACGGGAGATGGATTAGGGTTCATTGAGAAAGAGAGCTGGATTACATGTGAGCAAACCATCCTCGTTTATCCTAAAATTATCGATATCGGCTATCGATTGATGGAAAGTGGCTTTGAGCAAGGTGGAACTGCGTCCGCTACGCAGTTTCAAAAAGATACAACGCTCGTTGCTGGTGTGAGACAATACCAGCCAGGTGACCGGTTTGCGTGGATTGATTGGAAGGCATCAGCTCGGACAAATAACATGATGTCGAAGGAATTTGAGTTGCGGAGATCGAATGATTTGCTCTTTATTTTAGATCGAACACCGACCCATTCCTTTGAAGAGATCGTTACCTTTGCAGCATCCTCTGTAACGGCCATTTTGTATAGTGGTGGTCAAGTAGGATTATTATCAGTCGGGGCTGAAAAGACATTTCTCCCAATTAAAGGTGGAAATGCATCAACAACAAATGATGTATCATTTTGCAAAAGTGAAGCCAGATAGTCATGTTCCATTGGGAGAGTTGCTTAAAGCAGATGGGATTGTGATGAAGCAACAATCGACGTCCATCATTATTACATCTATGATAACGAGTGATTTACTTGATATCATAGGCTCATATAAGCAACGCAAGGAAGGGTGTACCTATTTGTCATGAAAAAGGGTGGTGAAACAATTACCTCAGAAGAAGCAGCATTACGAACGAGTGCCATCCAAAGAGGTGTGCGTATACAAATAATAGATGATACAAACGTTCAAACCGTTTATTCAGAGGTGAGACGAGCATGACTCATAATCGCAATTTCTATACGATGGTACTGTATGTACTTGGCTTTATGCTCTTGTGGAATGGCTGCGCCCCTCTCAGAAATTACGTATACAGGTGGATTGCATTATTTTGTTTTATTTGTCGCGATGTCTCTTTTTTATACATCATTCGCTGTCCTTGGTGGCTACGTCTGCCTATAAAAGCGTTCATCGTTCTTTTATTTCTTTACCTAATCTTTTCGCAACGTACGGTAAGTATGATTGAATGGCTGCCAATATTAGTAGCTGATGGATTGGAAAATGGACGACGGATCTGGGTAGGGAATTGGTATAACTTAACGGATTTAACGAGAAGTTTATTGTTTTTTATTCTTTTATGGCTTATGGCGTATTTGCTCCGTTATTGGCTAATCTTGCGGAAAAAAGTATTTGTTTTTTATTTGATAACGATTTTGTATGTGACGGTTCTTGATACATTTACTGTTTATAACGGAAAGTATGCAATCGTACGCCTTTTTATGATTGGCTTTGCGTTACTAGGTATGTTATTTTTCAACGGTTCATTGAAGAAGAGAATCTTGAAGAGAGGAATGGATTATTTTTTAAATGGACTTTGCCGCTTGCCATTATGATTATGACGAGTGTACTAGTTGGATACATATCCCCAAAAGCCAATCCTGTTTGGCCGGATCCTGTACCATTTATTAAATCAGCGGCGGAAAACGATCGCCAGAAGAACAACGTTGCATCGATCGGCTACAGCCCAGATGATACGAATCTTGGGGACCGTTTCACGGTGATGATCGGGTCGTTTTTGAAGTGAAAACTCCTTCGCGACAATATTGGAAAGTGGAAGTGAAGGATGTGTACACAGGAAAGGGATGGATTTCTTCTGATCGCTCTGATCATAATGAAATGTTCAAATCTGAGACGGACTTTGCTTATGAACTTGCTGCGACAAAAGATGAAACAATCCAAGAAGCTGCCTTTGATATGCAATTGCCCTATTCGCATATTGTTCGTCCTTACGCTGCGACAGCCATAAAGGGAATGAAGAAGGGTATTTTCAATATGATCCAGATCTTGATAAGATGACTTCTTTATCGAATAATGGTGAACCGGTCTTTTTAAAAACATATACCGTTTCATTTAAAAAGACTTCATATAGTATGAAAGAAATGCGGTCAACGACAACATTGCCCCTCATCTATCACATATGTTGGAGCGCTTTACACAGTTGCCAGATTCATTGCCTGAAAGGGTTAGAGAACTTGCATTGGAAATTACAGCAGATAAACATAACTGGTTTGATCAGGCGAAAGCGATTGAAGATTATTTTCAAACGACGCAATTTACTTACGATCAAACAGATGTCGCGATCCCGCGAGGCAATCAAGATTATGTCGATCAATTTTTATTTGAAACGAAGCGCGGTTATTGTGATAATTTTTCTACATCAATGGTCACATTGTTGCGCTCTATTGGAATCCCAGCTAGATGGGCAAAAGGATATACGGCCGGAAATTATTATGGAACATCTAGTTCAGATGCGCGTATGTATCAAATAACAAATAATGAAGCACATTCCTGGGTGGAGGTATATTTTCCGACGGAAGGTTGGGTCCCGTTTGAGCCGACAAAAGGATTTTATCATCCTGTTACGTATATGCAAGATGAAGAGGTCGAACGAAGTACGCCTGCTGTACCAAATCCTGAAGAAGCAAAGCCGGAAGCACCACAACCAATTCAGGAGGGAAGAGAAGACATTAAGAATGAGCCTAAAGAATATAGACATTCTATTTCCCTTTGGCCAAATCTTAACTCAGTAAGACATTGGATCGTATTTATAATCGTTTCTATTGTTATCATTTCTTCAATTGTTTGGTTATCAATGAAGAGAAGAAAGTGGATTCCGTATGTATTAATTTGGATGTATCGAGGAAAAATGAGGAAGAGACGTTTGCTGAAGCGTACCAAGATCTGCTCATACGGCTTGACCGCATTGGGGCCAAGCGTGAACAAGGTCAGACGCTTCGCGAATATGCAAAATACATTGATCAACACTTTAATACAAATGAAATGACTATATTGACGGAGCTTTATGAACGTTCGATTTACCGTGGTGACTCAGCAGCGGATGAATGGAAAAATGTACGAAAATTATGGGAAAACCTAATTAAAAGAACTGTTGGTTGACCATGCTCATAATCAAGTATAAAATAAAAAACGAATTAGACATGATGCGACAATTTTTTATTTAAAATCGTTCGGGAGGGTCATACATGCCGGAAAAGACAGAGTACCAAAATCAAGAAATGGTCGTTGTACTGGACTTTGGAAGTCAGTATAACCAATTAATTACGAGAAGAATTCGAGAATTCGGTGTTTATAGTGAATTGCACCCTCATACAATAACAGTTGAAGAAATTAAAAAATTAAATCCAAAAGGGATCATTTTGTCGGGAGGTCCACACAGTGTTTATGCAGATGATGCATTTCGTTGTGATGAACGCTTGTTCGACCTTGGTATTCCTGTATTGGGCATTTGCTATGGAATGCAGTTAATGACCACTCATTTTGGTGGAAATGTGGAAAGAGCGAAAGACCGTGAATACGGGAAAGCAACGATGACAATTAACGAAAACAATGTTCTTTTCTCTGAAACGCCGAGTGAGCAAGTCGTTTGGATGAGTCACGGTGATTTAGTAAAGAGTGCTCCGGAAGGCTTTATCGTGAATGCAACAAGCGCGACATGTCCAGTTGCAGCGATGAGCAATGAAGAGAAACAACTGTATGCCGTACAATTTCATCCAGAAGTTCAACATTCCGTTTATGGAAATGACATATTGAAAAATTTCGTATTCCACGTTTGTCAATGCGAAGGAAATTGGACAATGGAGAATTTTGCTGAGGTTGAAATGGCAAAGATTCGGGATATTGTCGGAGACCGCAAAGTATTATGTGCGCTTAGTGGAGGAGTTGACTCTTCGGTCGTGGCAGTACTTATCCATAAAGCGATCGGGGATCAGTTAACGTGTATTTTCGTTGATCATGGACTCCTTCGTAAAGGTGAAGCAGAAAGTGTGATGAAGACATTCACAGAAGGCTTCCATATGAATGTCATTAAAGTGGATGCATCAGAACGTTTCCTAGGAAAACTAAAAGGCGTGACAGATCCTGAGCAAAAAGGAAAATTATCGGTAATGAATTTATTTATGTGTTCGACGATGAATCAGCGAAACTTGAAGGAATTGATTTCTAGCGCAAGGAACGTTGTACACAGACATCATTGAAAGTGGTACGGCAACAGCGCAAACGATCAAATCCCATCATAATGTCGGCGGCTTGCCTGAAGACATGGAGTTCACATTAATTGAACCATTAAATACTTTATTTAAAGACGAAGTCCGTGCACTTGGAACAGAACTCGGCATTCCAGATGAAATCGTTTGGCGTCAGCCATTCCCAGGGCCAGGACTAGGCATTCGTGTGCTTGGTGAAATAACAGAAGAAAAACTAAACATCGTCCGCGAGTCAGATTATATTTTACGTGACGAAATAAAGAAAGCTGGCTTAGATCGCGACATTTGGCAATACTTCACAGTGTTACCTGGCATTCGCAGCGTCGGCGTAATGGGAGATGCACGCACATATGATCACACTGTCGGAATTCGCGCCGTTACTTCCGTAGATGGAATGACTTCAGATTGGGCAAGAATCCCATGGGATGTCTTAGAAAAAATCTCCGTTCGAATTGTAAATGAAGTAGAACATGTAAATCGGATTGTGTATGATATTACAAGCAAGCCACCTTCAACAATTGAGTGGGAGTAAAGAATAAAGAAGAAAGAAGATCTCCCAAATAAATTTGGGAGATCTCTTTGTTATAAATATTGAAGTGTAAAAGAAAATGTAGAAAACTGTTGACGGCATTGTCCTAAAATGATAGAATGATTCTACTGTCAAAGACGAGCTACTTCTGAACTATTGTTTTTAGTAGGTTGCTAGAAAATCTAAAAAAATAATTTAAAAAAGTTATTGACAGCGAGTGGGTCGTGTGTTATATTAATAAAGTCGCTTCTGAGAGAACGGCTAACAAATAAGTTTGATCTTTGAAAACTGAACGAAACGAACGTCAACATAATTTTTAAAACAATGGTTTTAAATCATTGCCAGCTTATGAGCTAACAAACTTGATGAGGAACAAAGGCTAAGTTCGCCACGTCCTGTGGCAACGCCTTTGTTAGTACATCCTGTACTTCATGAGAGTTTGATCCTGGCTCAGGACGAACGCTGGCGGCGTGCCTAATACATGCAAGTCGAGCGAACGGATGGGAGCTTGCTCCCTGATGTTAGCGGCGGACGGGTGAGTAACACGTGGGCAACCTGCCTGTAAGACTGGGATAACTTCGGGAAACCGGAGCTAATACCGGATAATTTCTTTCCTCGCATGGGGAAAGGTTGAAAGGCGGCTTCGGCTGTCACTTACAGATGGGCCCGCGGCGCATTAGCTAGTTGGTGAGGTAACGGCTCACCAAGGCGACGATGCGTAGCCGACCTGAGAGGGTGATCGGCCACACTGGGACTGAGACACGGCCCAGACTCCTACGGGAGGCAGCAGTAGGGAATCTTCCGCAATGGACGAAAGTCTGACGGAGCAACGCCGCGTGAGTGATGAAGGTCTTCGGATCGTAAAACTCTGTTATCAGGGAAGAACAAGTATCGGAGTAACTGCCGGTACCTTGACGGTACCTGACCAGAAAGCCACGGCTAACTACGTGCCAGCAGCCGCGGTAATACGTAGGTGGCAAGCGTTGTCCGGAATTATTGGGCGTAAAGCGCGCGCAGGCGGTCTCTTAAGTCTGATGTGAAAGCCCACGGCTCAACCGTGGAGGGTCATTGGAAACTGGGAGACTTGAGTGCAGAAGAGAAGAGCGGAATTCCACGTGTAGCGGTGAAATGCGTAGAGATGTGGAGGAACACCAGTGGCGAAGGCGGCTCTTTGGTCTGTAACTGACGCTGAGGCGCGAAAGCGTGGGGAGCGAACAGGATTAGATACCCTGGTAGTCCACGCCGTAAACGATGAGTGCTAAGTGTTAGAGGGTTTCCGCCCTTTAGTGCTGCAGCAAACGCATTAAGCACTCCGCCTGGGGAGTACGGCCGCAAGGCTGAAACTCAAAGGAATTGACGGGGACCCGCACAAGCGGTGGAGCATGTGGTTTAATTCGAAGCAACGCGAAGAACCTTACCAGGTCTTGACATCCTCTGACAACCTTAGAGATAAGGCGTTCCCTTCGGGGACAGAGTGACAGGTGGTGCATGGTTGTCGTCAGCTCGTGTCGTGAGATGTTGGGTTAAGTCCCGCAACGAGCGCAACCCTTGATCTTAGTTGCCAGCATTAAGTTGGGCACTCTAAGGTGACTGCCGGTGACAAACCGGAGGAAGGTGGGGATGACGTCAAATCATCATGCCCCTTATGACCTGGGCTACACACGTGCTACAATGGATGGTACAAAGGGCTGCAAGACCGCGAGGTTTAGCCAATCCCATAAAACCATTCTCAGTTCGGATTGCAGGCTGCAACTCGCCTGCATGAAGCCGGAATCGCTAGTAATCGTGGATCAGCATGCCACGGTGAATACGTTCCCGGTCTTGTACACACCGCCCGTCACACCACGAGAGTTTGTAACACCCGAAGTCGGTGGGGTAACCCTTTGGGAGCCAGCCGCCGAAGGTGGGACAGATGATTGGGGTGAAGTCGTAACAAGGTAGCCGTATCGGAAGGTGCGGCTGGATCACCTCCTTTCTAAGGAATATTGTTGGCAGCTAGACCAACATAAAGACGTTTCGTTTCGTTCAGTTTTGAGAGGTTAAACTCTCTATCATATGTTGCTCCTGTAGCATAGCGTATTCGAGGAAGCTTTTGTTCACCTCGTCGCAAAGCTGCATGAAGCAAAAACGCTGATGAATCACATGATGTGATTGAAGTCAGTTAATTCGTTCTTTGAAAACTAGATAAATTGAGAAGCAATAAACCGAGAAGCATCACCTTATGGATTTTCATCCATGAGAAAAAGTAAGACCTTTTTAATAAAGGTCAGGTAAAAGAAGCAAGCAGTTCGAGGAAGCAACTGAGCGACCACTGGAGCGTATGCAATACGTGAGGATGGGAGTGAAGGAAGCTGACGAAGAAATGCGCCGCTGATTCTAGCTGATTGGGTGAAAAGAAGCAAGAAGATCAAGGAAGCAAGTGAGTGAGCGCCGGAGCGTATAACATACGTGAGGATGCGAGCGAACGTAGCTGACGCAGAGATTCGCCGCTTATTTTCGACCAAACGATTAAGTTAATAAGGGCGCACGGCGGATGCCTTGGCACTAGGAGCCGATGAAGGACGGGACTAACACCGATATGCTTCGGGAGCTGTAAGCAAGCGTTGATCCGGAGATTTCCGAATGGGGAAACCCACTGCTCGTAATGGAGTAGTATCCATTTCTGAATACATAGGAAATGGAAGGCAGACCCGGGAACTGAAACATCTAAGTACCCGGAGGAAGAGAAAGAAACATCGATTCCCTAAGTAGCGGCGAGCGAAACGGGAAGAGCCCAAACCAAGAGGCTTGCCTCTTGGGGTTGTAGGACACTCTACACGGAGTTACAAAGGAACGAAGTAGATGAAGCGGTCTGGAAAGACCCGCCAGAGAAGGTAACAGCCCTGTATTCGAAACTTCGTTCCCTCCAGAGTGGATCCTGAGTACGGCGGGACACGTGAAATCCCGTCGGAAGCAGGAGGACCATCTCCCAAGGCTAAATACTCCCTAGTGACCGATAGTGAACCAGTACCGTGAGGGAAGGTGAAAAGCACCCCGGAAGGGAGTGAAATAGATCCTGAAACCGTGTGCCTACAAGTAGTCAGAGCACATTCATGTGTGATGGCGTGCCTTTGTAGAATGAACCGGCGAGTTGCGATTTCATGCAAGGTTAAGTTGAAGAGACGGAGCCGCAGCGAAAGCGAGTCTGAATAGGGCGAATGAGTATGAGGTCGCAGACCCGAAACCAGGTGATCTACCCATGTCCAGGGTGAAGGTAAGGTAACACTTACTGGAGGCCCGAACCCACGTACGTTGAAAAGTGCGGGGATGAGGTGTGGGTAGCGGTGAAATTCAATCGAACCTGGAGATAGCTGGTTCTCTCCGAAATAGCTTTAGGGCTAGCCTCAAGGTAAGAGTATTGGAGGTAGAGCACTGTTTGGACTAGGGGCCCTCATCGGGTTACCGAATTCAGACAAACTCGAATGCCAAATACTTGTCCTTGGGAGTCAGACTGCGAGTGATAAGATCCGTAGTCGAGAGGAAACAACCCAGACCGCCAGCTAAGGTCCCAAAGTATACGTTAAGTGGAAAAGGATGTGGAGTTGCTTAGACAACCAGGATGTTGGCTTAGAAGCAGCCACCATTTAAAGAGTGCGTAATAGCTCACTGGTCGAGTGACTCTGCGCCGAAAATGTACCGGGCTAAACGTATCACCGAAGCTGCGGATTGACACCTTTGGTGTCAATGGTAGGAGAGCGTTCTAAGCGCTGTGAAGCCAGATCGTAAGGACTGGTGGAGCGCTTAGAAGTGAGAATGCCGGTATGAGTAGCGAAAGAAGGGTGAGAATCCCTTCCACCGAATGCCTAAGGTTTCCTGAGGAAGGCTCGTCCGCTCAGGGTTAGTCGGGGCCTAAGCCGAGGCCGAAAGGCGTAGGCGATGGACAACAGGTTGATATTCCTGTACCACCTAATTTCCGTTTGAGTAATGGGGGACGCAGGAGGATAGGGTAAGCGCGCTGTTGGATATGCGCGTCCAAGCAGGTAGGCTGGGAGTGAGGCAAATCCTTACTCCTAAGGCTGAACTGTGATGGCGAGGAAATATAGTACCGAAGTTCCTGATTCCACACTGCCAAGAAAAGCCTCTAGCGAGGAAATGGGTGCCCGTACCGCAAACCGACACAGGTAGGCGAGGAGAGAATCCTAAGGTGATCGAGAGAACTCTCGTTAAGGAACTCGGCAAAATGACCCCGTAACTTCGGGAGAAGGGTGCTCCCGCGAGTGAAAGCTTGCGGAAGCCGCAGTGAATAGGCCCAGGCGACTGTTTAGCAAAAACACAGGTCTCTGCGAAGCCGTAAGGCGAAGTATAGGGCTGACGCCTGCCCGGTGCTGGAAGGTTAAGAGGAGCGCTTAGACTTCGGTCGAAGGTGCGAATTGAAGCCCCAGTAAACGGCGGCCGTAACTATAACGGTCCTAAGGTAGCGAAATTCCTTGTCGGGTAAGTTCCGACCCGCACGAAAGGCGCAACGATCTGGGCACTGTCTCAACGAGAGACTCGGTGAAATTATAGTACCTGTGAAGATGCAGGTTACCCGCGACAGGACGGAAAGACCCCGTGGAGCTTTACTGCAGCCTGATATTGAATGTTGGTGCAGCTTGTACAGGATAGGTAGGAGCCTTTGAAACCGGAGCGCCAGCTTCGGTGGAGGCATCGGTGGGATACTACCCTTGCTGTATTGACATTCTAACCCGCAGCCGTGATCCGGCTGGGAGACAGTGTCTGGCAGGCAGTTTGACTGGGGCGGTCGCCTCCTAAAATGTAACGGAGGCGCCCAAAGGTTCCCTCAGAATGGTTGGAAATCATTCGCAGAGTGTAAAGGCACAAGGGAGCTTGACTGCGAGACCTACAAGTCGAGCAGGGACGAAAGTCGGGCTTAGTGATCCGGTGGTTCCGCATGGAAGGGCCATCGCTCAACGGATAAAAGCTACCCCGGGGATAACAGGCTTATCTCCCCAAGAGTTCACATCGACGGGGAGGTTTGGCACCTCGATGTCGGCTCATCGCATCCTGGGGCTGTAGTCGGTCCCAAGGGTTGGGCTGTTCGCCCATTAAAGCGGTACGCGAGCTGGGTTCAGAACGTCGTGAGACAGTTCGGTCCCTATCCGTCGTGGGCGCAGGAAATTTGAGAGGAGCTGTCCTTAGTACGAGAGGACCGGGATGGACGCACCGCTGGTGTACCAGTTGTTCCGCCAGGAGCATCGCTGGGTAGCTATGTGCGGACGGGATAAGTGCTGAAAGCATCTAAGCATGAAGCCCCCTCAAGATGAGATTTCCCATAGCGCAAGCTAGTAAGATCCCTGAAAGATGATCAGGTTGATAGGTCCGGTGTGGAAGTGTGGTGACACATGGAGCTGACGGATACTAATCGATCGAGGACTTAATCAAATATAAAGCGGAAGGCGCTACGCGTTGAAGCTAGCATGATTTAACGGTTTATCTTCTCATTTATCTAGTTTTGAGGGAATGAAGGTTTTCTCAACAAGTCTGGTGGCGATAGCGAAGAGGTCACACCCGTTCCCATCTCGAACACGGAAGTTAAGCTCTTCAGCGCCGATGGTAGTTGGGGATTCCCCTGCAAGAGTAGGACGTTGCCAGGCAAACAAAAAGCGTAACACATATACATGTGTTACGCTTTTATATTGAAAGGAGAAAGTGTACTAGTTAATGAAAAATAATCTGGCTCATAAATCTACGAAATTAGCTCGTAAATTCATGCAACTGGCTCGTATCCCCGTGCGAGTAGCGCATAAATTAGAGTAAGTGGCTCGTATTCTCAGTGTATGTGGAGATAAATAAGCAACTTTGATTTTGAATTCATTTAAATCCTGTCATTCGGTTCATTATTTTTACATAAAGAGAGACATCATAATTTATATTCGAAAAATATCTATTATAATACTACAATGAGTTCATTAACACTTATAGCTTTGAGCGCAATAAGACGAAATAGGAGTAGAAACAATGGAACTAGGGAAGACAAAATATAAAAAGGTGTATTGCAAAATGGAGGAATCTAGATGCTAGAAAATAGCTTGATAATGGTTGCCATTATTTTACTTATTAATATTGTGTATGTTACTTTTTTACGATTAGGATGATTCTTACTCTAAAAGGATATCGTTATCTTGCAGCATTTTTAAGTATGATTGAAGTTGTCATTTATGTCGTCGGGCTTGGGCTCGTATTAGATAATTTGAATCAAATTCAAAATCTAATTGCTTATGCGGTTGGGTATGGAATGGGAGTCATTGTCGGCTCGAAAATTGAAGAGAAGATGGCCCTTGGGTATATTACAGTGAATGTCATCACGAAAGAGTATGATCGAGATCTTCCGAAACAATTACGCGAAGAAGGGTATGGCGTAACAAGCTGGGCAGCTCAAGGTCTAGAAGGAGATCGCATGGCTTTGCAGGTGCTTACAGCAAGAAAGCATGAGTTAAAATTATATGAAAAAATTAAAGAATTAGATCCGAAGGCATTTATTATTTCTTATGAGCCTAAAGCCATTTATGGCGGATTCTGGGTAAAATCAATTAGAGGAAGGAAGGTAAAATGAAAAAACAGTTTGAAGTTCAAGAGGGCGAAACGATTCAGCAATGTTTAGCGCGGATGGCTGAGGAAGGATATCGTCCTGTAAGAAGAATTGAAAAGCCAATTTTTAAAGAAGAGAAGAAAAAGGGAGAAATCAATTATATTCCAATTGCTCAAAAAATAGTATTTCAAGGTGTGAAAGAGTCCTAAATCCGAACATTAAATTGTAGTTTTGTTAAAATGTTCGATTTTTATTGACATCCCGAACGAATCTTTGCTAAGATGAATATGTTGAAAACCTCGTATATCATGGGAATAAGGCCCATACGTTTCTACCCAATTACCGTAAATAATTGGACTATGAGGAAAGTGGAAGTTTGGGAAGCATTTGATGTGCTTTTTCAAGTGTGATTTCTACTCCGGATAGACTGCTTTCTTTACAGAAAAGCAGTCTATCCGTTTTTTGTTTTTACATAAAGGACGGAGGGATTTTGATGAAAACCGAAGTCGGAATTATTATGGGAAGTACATCTGACTGGGAAACGATGAAGCATGCTTGTGAAGTGCTTGATGAATTACAAGTACCATATGAAAAAAGGTTGTTTCGGCACATCGTACTCCTGATTTAATGTTCGAGTACGCAGAAACAGCAAGAGAAAGAGGCTTGAAGGTGATTATCGCTGGTGCTGGAGGGCTGCGCATCTTCCAGGAATGGTTGCAGCGAAAACGGTACTGCCTGTTATTGGTGTTCCTGTTGAATCGAAATCATTGAAGGGAATGGATTCACTCCTTTCTATTGTACAAATGCCTGGCGGTGTTCCAGTTGCGACAGTAGCAATTGGGAAAGCAGGTGCAGTAAATGCGGGATTGCTTGCTGCACAAATTTTAGGTACAGAGAGCGAACAGATTGCAAAAAGACTTGAAAATCGACGAAATGAAATGAAAGAAAAAGTGTTGGAAAGCAGTGATCAACTTGTCTAAGACATTCATTCAGCCGGGACAAACGATTGGGATCATCGGCGGTGGTCAGTTGGGGAGAATGATGACTTTTTCCGCAAAAGAAGCTGGTTTTCGTGTCATCATTTTGGAACCTGCACCAGATTCACCGGCAGGTCAAGTGGCAGATGAACAAATCATCGCTACGTACGATGATCGTGAGGCACTTGCCCTTTGGCGGAAAAAGTGATGTGATCACATATGAATTTGAAAATATTGATTATGAATCATTAAAATGGTTAACGGAAAAAGCATACATTCCACAAGGAGCCGAGCTGATTAAAATAACGCAAGATCGAATTTTAGAGAAGCAAGCATTAACTGAAGCAGAAGTTGAAGTTGCTCCGTATGCAGTGATTTATTCGGAAGTTGATTTAGAGCGTGAAGTTGAAACGATTGGAATCCCATGTGTATTAAAAACTTCTCGTGGCGGATATGACGGAAAGGGGCAATACGTCATTAAAAACCGTGAAGATTGCGCCGAGGCAGCATCATTATTAAATTCAGGTCCTTGTGTGCTTGAAGCGTGGATTCCTTTCGATAAGGAAATATCCATCGTCATGACAAGAAGTGTAAACGGTGAGTTAACATGGTTTCCGATTAGTGAAAATATTCATAAAAATAACATTTTACATGAAACAATCGTGCCTGCAAGGGTAACAGCGCAAGTCGAGCAAGATGTAAGCGAATTGGCAAAAAGATTGCAGACAAGCTTCAGCTTATTGGTACGTTGGCTGTGGAATTATTTTTAACTGAAGAAGAACAGTTATATGTGAATGAACTGGCACCGAGACCACATAATTCAGGCCATTATACGATTGAGGCATGCTCACTTTCGCAATTTGACCAGCATATTCGGGCTGTTTGTGGCTGGCCATTGCCTAAAGTGAGGTTATTGCGGACAGCTGTTATGGTCAATGTGCTTGGAGAGCATGTCGCTGGAGTAGTCAATGAAATTCCACATCGTCCTGATTGGTCTGTTCATTTTTATGGAAAAGCAGAAGCGAAACAGGGAAGAAAAATGGGGCATATAACGATTTTAACGGATGAACTGGATGTAACTTTACAAGAACTAGACGCAACTCAAATTTGGAACGGATAAGAGAGGGAAATCATCATGTATAAAGTAAAAGTGTATGTAACATTAAAAGAGAGTGTTGTTGATCCACAAGGTTCTGCTGCGACAAAAGCATTGCAAAAAGCGGAGTTTGCTGAAGTTCAAGATGTGCGTATCGGAAAATACATGGAAGTAACGATCGAAAAACGGAGAAAAACATCGAAGAAACGGTTCATCAATTATGTCGCGACTTGCTTGTCAATACGGTAATTGAAGATTATCGTTTTGAAATCGAGGAGGTTGAAGCAAAGTGAAATTTGCTGTCATCGTTTTTCCAGGGACAAGTTGTGAAGTAGATACGTACAATGCGATTGTCGATCAGCTTGGTGAAGAAGCAGAATTAGTTAGACATGATCAGAATAACTTAGATCGTTTTGATGCAGTCGTTCTTCCGGGAGGTACATCGTATGGTGATGCGGTTCGTCCAGGTGCGATTGCCCGTATGCAGCCGATCATGAAAGCTGTTGAAAAGGCAGCAGCTGCTGGAAAGCCAGTTTTAGGAATTGGCAATGGTTTTCAAGTTTTAACAGAAGCGGGATTGCTTCCAGGAGTTTTGCTGCAAAATCAAAGACTTAAATTTATTTGTAAATCGGTTCAGTTAAAAGTCGAAAACAATAATACGATGTTTTCTTCTTCATTTGAGAATGGTGAACAGATTTCAATTCCAATCGCACATGCGAAAGGGAATTATTTTGTTGAAGAAGCGACATTGGCAGAACTAAAAGCAAACAATCAAATTACTTTCACTTATAAAATGGAAAATCCAAACGGAAGTGTTGAAAATATTGCTGGAGTTACGAATAAGCAAGGCAACGTCCTTGGATTAATGCCACATCCAGAACGAGCTGTGGATCAAATTTTCGGAAGTAAAGACGGATTAAGAATTTTCCAATCAATTGCTAGAAACTGGAGGGAATCACATGCCACAAATGCATGAGCCAAACCCAAATCAAATTAAAGAGGAAAAAATCTATCAAGAAATGGGTTTGACAGACGAAGAATTTTTACTTGCGGAAAAAATGCTAGGTAGAACACCGAATTATACGGAAACAGGTTTATTCTCTGTTATGTGGTCTGAGCATTGCAGTTATAAAAACTCTAAGCCCGTATTGAAAAATTCCCAACAGAAGGAAAGCAAGTGCTTCAAGGACCTGGTGAAGGGGCAGGCATTGTTGATATTGGTGACAATCAAGCGGTCGTTTTCAAAATTGAAAGTCATAATTCACCATCAGCAGTTGAACCGTATGAAGGGGCAGCAACAGGTGTTGGCGGAATCGTTCGTGACGTCTTTTCAATGGGAGCTAGACCGATTGCATCATTAAACTCACTTCGCTTTGGAGAGTTAGATTCTCCGAGAGTTCGCTATTTATTAGAGCAAGCAGTTGCAGGGATTGCAGACTATGGTAACGGATTAGGCATTCCAACTGTTGGCGGCGAAATTCAATTCGATCCAGCTTACGAACATAATCCACTCGTCAATGCAATGGTTGTTGGTTTAATCAATCATGAAGACATGCAAAAGGCCAAGCAAAGGGGTCGGAAACACGGTAATGTACGCAGGTGCTGCAACGGGGCGTGACGGCATTCACGGTGCAACTTTCTCATCTGTTGAATTATCGGATGAAGAAGATGAAGATCGTGCAGCAGTGCAAAGAGGTGACTCTTTTACCGAAAAAATGCTCATGGATGCCTGTTTAGAGCTTGTAAAATCAGATGCGTTAATTGGTATTCAAGATATGGGGGCGGCTGGTTTATCGAGTTCATCTGCGGAAATGGCGAGCAAAGCGGGTTCTGGGATTGAAATGAATCTTGATCTTGTCCCACAGCGTGAAGAAAACATGACGGCTTACGAAATGATGCTTTCTGAATCACAAGAGCGGATGCTGCTCGTTATTGAAAAAGGACGCGAGCAAGAAATCATTGATCTTTTGCTAAATACGATATTGAAGCGGTGACGGTTGGTCATGTAACAGATGATAAAATGCTACGCTTGCTTCATAAAGGAAAGTTGTAGCTGAAATTCCGGCTGATGCATTAGCAGAAGATGCACCGGTTTATCATAAACCATCTGCTGAACCAGCATACTATCGTGAGTTCCAATCGATGGAACAAACAGTGCCTGAAGTATCTGATTATAATGAAACATTGCATAAACTTTTGCAGCAACCGACGATTGCGAGCAAAGAATGGGTATACAGTCAGTTTGATCATCATGTTGGCTCTAACACAGTTGTAAGCCCAGGCTCAGATGCGGCAGTTGTTAGAATAAGCGGAACGAATAAAGCGATCGCCATTACGACGGACTGTAACTCTCGCTATCTTTATTTAGACCCGGAAGTAGGCGGGAAAATTGCCGTAGCGGAAGCGGCGAGAAATGTTGTTTGTTCAGGGCGGAGCCGTTAGCGATCACAGATGGCTTGAATTTCGGTAGTCCGGAAAAACCGGAAATTTTTTGGCAAATTGAACAATCAGCAGCTGGAATCAGTGCAGCGTGCCTTGCGCTTGAAAGCCCAGTTATTGGCGGAAATGTTTCACTTTTCAATGAAAAAGGAGGCAGCGCGATTTATCCAACACCGATCATTGGGATGGTCGGTTTAATCCAAGATTTATCATATGTGACAACGCAAAACTTTAAATCTGCAGGCGACCTTATTTATCTCGTTGGTGAAACGAAAGATGAGTTTGGCGGAAGTGAATTGCAGAAAATGGTGCACGGAGATATTTTCGGAAAAGCACCAGCGATTGATTTAGACATCGAAGTAAAGAGACAGAAACAAATTTTACAAGCGATTCGCAGTGGGCTTGTTGCATCTGCTCATGACGTTTCTGAAGGTGGAGCGGCTGTTGCACTTGCAGAATCATTGTTTGGCACAAATGGTCTTGGAGCAAAAGTTAGATTAGTAGGAAATGAAACATCTGTATTGTTCTCTGAAACACAATCTCGCTTTATTTTATCTGTGAAAAAGGAGCATCAGGAAGCGTTTGAACAGCTCGTTGAAGATGCTGTTCACATCGGTGAGGTGACAGATAACGGTGAACTCGTTATCGATGGTTCCGAAAAACAATTGATTCAATCTAACGTTAAGGTAATGGAAGAAGCCTGGAAAGGAGCCATTCCATGTTTGCTGAACTTAGAGGGCTAAACGAGGAATGTGGGGTCTTCGGAATTTGGGGTCATTCCGATGCAGCTCAATTTACGTATTATGGACTGCATAGTTTACAGCACCGCGGTCAAGAAGGTGCGGGAATTGTCGTTACCGATCGTGAAAGGTTAAAAGGGTGCGCGGCGAAGGACTCGTTAACGATGTTTTCGACGAAAAGAAAATTAAAAGTTTAGTAGGAACGAGCGCGATCGGTCATGTGAAGTATGGCGGAGAGGAAAAAGGCGGCGTGGAGAATGTGCAGCCTTTTCTCCTCCATTCACAAAGCGGTAGCTTAACGCTTGCGCATAATGGAAATTTAATTAATGCGAATGATTTAAGGCATCAGCTCGAAATGCAGGGAGTATTTTCCAAACAAGTTCTGATACGGAAGTGCTTGCTCATTTAATTAAGCGTAGCGGGTATCTGGCATTAAAAGACAAAGTGAAAAACGCTCTTTCAATGGTAAAAGGGGCTTATGCGCTTGTCATTATGTCGGAAAATGAATTGATTATTGCCCAAGATCCGAATGGCATGCGTCCGCTATCAATCGGAAAAATTGGGGACGCCTATTGTGTATCTTCGGAAACATGTGCATATGACTTAATTGGCGCGGAGTTTGTTCGTGATGTAGAGCCGGGTGAATTGATCGTCATTAATGATGACGGACTACAATCTGAACGATTTTCACTTTCGGCCAAAAGTGCCATGTGTACGATGGAATATGTTTATTTTTCACGTCCAGACAGTGATATTCAAGGAATTAACATTCATACAGCAAGGAAAAATCTTGGGAAAATGCTTGCCAAGGAAGCGCAAATTGAAGCGGATGTAGTTACAGGTGTGCCAGATTCAAGTATTTCAGCAGCAATTGGTTTTGCGGAAACAGCTGGGATTCCATATGAGCTTGGCATCATAAAAATCGCTATGTTGGTCGAACATTCATTAAACCTTCTCAAGAACTGCGCGAGCAAGGTAAAGATGAAGCTTTCACCTGTACGAAAAGTGGTGGAAGGAAAACGAGTCGTCATGGTCGATGATTCGATCGTTCGTGGAACAACGTGTAAGCGAATTGTACGGATGCTGAAAGAAGCAGGTGCAACGGAAGTTCACGTGTGCATCAGTTCTCCACCGATGAAAAATCCTTGTTTTTATGGAATCGATACATCGACACATGAAGAGTTAATCGCATCTGCGCATAGTGTCGAAGAGATTCGTGAAATGATTGAAGCTGATTCATTAACCTTTTTAAGTGTCGAAGGAACGCTTGAAGCAATTGGCCGAAAAGGCTACGGAAAAGATTGCGGTCAATGTATGGCATGCTTTACTGGGGAATATCCGACAGAAATTTATCCAGATACTCCATTGCCATATGAAAAGAAATCATCAATTGATTGAATGAGGAGGATATAAGGATGGCGAATGCCTACCGAAATGCCGGCGTTGATATTGAGGCCGGTTATGAAGCGGTTGAAAAATAAAAAACATACGAAGCGAACAAAGCGTCCAGGTGTAATGGGACAATTAGGAGGCTTTGGCGGTGCGTTTGATTTATCAGCGCTCAATCTAAAAGAGCCTGTCCTTATTTCAGGAACCGATGGGGTTGGAACGAAATTAAAGCTTGCTTTCATGATGGACAAGCACGATACGATTGGGATTGACTGTGTCGCGATGTGTGTGAATGATATCGTTGTTCAAGGGGCAGAGCCGCTTTATTTTCTCGACTATGTAGCACTTGGCAAAGCCGTTCCAGATAAAATTGAACAGATCGTCAGTGGAATTGCTGATGGTTGTGAACAAGCGGGATGTGCACTTATTGGCGGGAAACAGCGGAAATGCCAGGCTTGTATGAAGAAGATGAGTATGATTTGGCTGGTTTTTCCGTTGGTGCTTGTGAGAAATCAGACATCATTACGGGTGAAAACATCCAAGATGGAGATGTATTGATCGGACTTGCTTCAAGTGGTATTCATAGCAACGGCTACTCACTCGTTCGTAAAATTTTCCTTGAAGATCAAGGATTTGAGCTCGATGTGAAGCTGCCAGAGCTTAAAGAGAGCTTAGGTGAAGAGTTATTAAAACCGACAAAAATTTATGTAAAACCTGTTTTAGCTGCTCATCAAGAGTTTGGCATCAAAGGGATGTCACATATTACGGGTGGCGGGTTTATCGAAAATATCCGAGAATGCTTCCTCAAGATCTTGGTGCAGTCGTCGAGCTTGATTCATGGCCGATATTGCCGATTTTTAAAGCACTCGAAAAATATGGCGAGCTAAATCGAGAAGAAATGTTCAATATTTTTAATATGGGGATCGGATTTGTTATTGCTGTTGACGCAACTAAGGCAGACGCGGTCACTCGCTTCCTGATCGAACAAGGTGAAAAGGCGTATCAAATTGGCTCTGTCGTTAAAGGAGAAGGCGTTCAGTTCGTAAAATCGGGGAAGCAAAGTGAAAAGAATAGCCATTTTCGCATCAGGAACAGGAAGTAATTTTCAGGCGATTGTTGATGCAGTGAAGGAGAGTCGCCTTCATGCACAAATTGCTTTATTAGTATGTGACAAGCCAGATGCGGCAGTCATTAATAAAGCAAATGAAGCAAGCGTTGAGGCTTTTGTATTTTCACCGAAACAATATGCTTCAAAAGTAGAGTTTGAACGAGAGATTGTGAATCAGCTGCATGATCATGAAGTGGACTATATTGTGCTTGCAGGTTATATGAGATTAATAGGCCCGACGTTGCTTGAGGCTTTTCCAAATAAAATTATTAACATTCATCCGTCCTTATTGCCTGCTTTCCTGGGATCGATGCGGTCGGTCAAGCGGTTCGCGCAGGTGTGAAAGTAACGGGGTAACGATTCATTATGTCGATGAGGGGATGGATACGGGACCGATCATTGCTCAAAGAGCGGTTGAACTCGTTGACACAGATGCACTGGAAGATGTAGAACGAAAAATTCATGAAGTTGAGCATGTGTTTTACCCAGAAACGTTGGAGAAATTACTTCAAGAATAGCGGAGGAAGCTGGAATGAAAAGAGCACTAATCAGTGTATCAGATAAAACAGGTGTAGTTGAATTTACGAAGGAGCTTGTTGCGCTCGGTTTTGAAATCCTCTCAACAGGCGGGACGAAAAAACGTTGGAAGAGAACGGGGTTCCTGTTAAAGCGGTCGATGAAGTGACAGGCTTTCCGGAAATTTTAGAAGGACGTGTGAAAACATTACATCCATTCATTCATGGTGGCCTGCTTGCTAAACGTGATGATGACGGACATATGGCACAGCTTGATGAACAGGGAATCAAGCCAATTGATTTAGTATGTGTAAATTTATACCCATTCCAACAAACGATTGCCAAGCCTAATGTGACGGCTGAAGATGCGATTGAAAACATTGATATTGGCGGTCCAGCGATGTTAAGAGCTTCGGCTAAAAACCATGATCATTTAACGGTCGTTGTTGATGCAGCAGATTATCGTAAAGTGTTAGATGAGCTGCGCACAGCTGGAGAAGTATCCAAAGTAACGAAACGTTGGCTTGCAGCAAAAGTATTCCGCCATACAGCAGCGTATGACGCACAAATTGCGGAGTATATGACCGAGCTTGCAGGTGAAGAACAGCCAGAGCGTGTGACGTTTACATATGAGCTGAAACAAAATTTACGTTACGGTGAAAATCCTCATCAAAAGGCAGCATTTTACGAGCGTCCATTAGGTTCCAAATTTTCGATCGCTCATGCGGAGCAGTTACACGGAAAAGAGCTTTCCTATAACAATATTCATGATGCAGATGCAGCTTTACAGCTCGTGAAAGATTTCAAGAGCCAGCGGCTGTCGCAGTCAAACATATGAATCCATGTGGTGCAGGTGTTGGCGCAACGGCTGCTGAAGCGTTCAAAAAGCATACGAAGCAGATCCTACATCGATTTTCGGTGGAATCGTTGCCTTGAACCGAGAAGTGGATGCAGAAACAGCAAGTCAATTGCATGAAATTTTCCTGAAATTGTCATCGCTCCAAGTTTTACACAAGAAGCATTGGATATTTTATCCGCGAAGAAGAACCTTCGTTTATTAACGATTCCATTCGAGTCGGCTCATAAACGAGAAAAGATGCTTACTTCTGTAGAAGGCGGATTGCTTATCCAAGATCAAGATGCGTATACGTATGAAGATGCGGAAATTACAATCCCTACGAAGCGTAAGCCAACGGAGGAAGAACTTGCTGCATTAAAACTCGGCTGGAAAGTTGTGAAGCATGTAAAATCCAATGCGATTGTTGTTGCGGACAGCCAGATGACGCTTGGGGTCGGTGCTGGTCAAATGAACCGAGTTGGGGCGGCTAAAATCGCCCTTGAACAAGCGGGCGAACGCGCGAAAGGTGCAGTGCTTGCATCCGACGCATTTTTCCCAATGAGCGATACGGTTGAAGCAGCTGCAAAAGCAGGAATTACAGCGATTATCCAACCAGGCGGCTCGATCCGTGACGAAGATTCCATTAAAGCAGCGGATGAACACGGCATTGCAATGGTCTTTACAGGAGTACGTCATTTTAAACATTAATTATTAGAAGGGGTCAGTCCGACATATTAAGGACTGGCCCCTCATCTGGAAGGTGAATGGAATGAAAGTATTAGTTGTCGGCAGTGGCGGCAGGAGCATGCCATCTGTCAAAAGGTTAAGGAAAGTACGCTCGTATCGGACGTTTTTGTGCGCCAGGAAATGCAGGCATCGAGATGGACGCGACGCTCGTTCCGATTGCAGAAACAGCTTTTGCTGATTTAGTTGAGTTTGCGAAAAAGGAAGCAATTGACCTTACGATTGTTGGACCAGAAGTGCCACTTTCAGGCGGAATCGTCGATGAATTTGAAGCGGCGGGCTTGAAGATATTCGGACCAAGAAAAAATGCGGCGATCATTGAAGGCAGTAAATCATTTGCGAAAGATTTAATGAAAAAGTATCAAATTCCAACGGCTGCTTATGAAACATTCCACTCTTATGAAGAAGCAAAAGCCTATGTTGAGCAACAAGGTGCACCGATCGTCATTAAAGCGGACGGACTTGCGGCTGGTAAAGGTGTTGTCGTAGCAATGACTTTGGAAGAAGCGATCGAAGCGTTGAAAGATATGCTTTTAGATGCTCGCTTCGGTGAATCATCAGCAAGTGTTGTCATTGAAGAGTTTTTAGATGGAGAAGAGTTTTCTTTAATGGCATTCGTTCATGGGGAAGATGTGTACCCGATGGTCATTGCGCAAGATCATAAGCGCGCGTTTGACGGTGATCAAGGTCCAAATACGGGCGGAATGGGGTCTTACACGCCAGTTCCACATATACCAGAAAAAGATGTACAATTTGGCGTCGATGAAATTTTAATCCCGACAGCAAAAGCGATGATTGCGGAAGATAGAATTTCACAGGCATTTTATATGCCGGACTGATTCAAACTGCGGATGGACCGAAAGTGATCGAATTTAACGCTCGTTTCGGTGATCCGGAAACACAAGTTGTTCTTGCAAGATTGGAAAGTGATTTAGTTCAATTGCTATTGGATATTTTAGCCGGAGACAAGCCTGAAATCCATTGGTCAGATGATGCGGTTGTCGGTGTCGTTTATGCATCTGAAGGATATCCGGGTGATTATGAAAAGGTGTAGCACTTCCTGACCTAAATGCGATTAGCCCTTCGGAAGCAGCCGTTTTCCATGCGGGTACGGCAAAAGGGGCTGATGGTGGTTTTGTTTCCAACGGCGGACGCCTCCTGCTCGTTACTGCAAAAGGAGAAACAATTCAAGCAGCAGTGGACAAAGTCTATGTAGAAATGGAAAAAATCGAGGATGAAAACTTTTTCTTCCGTAAAGATATTGCGTATAAAGCGTTGTAAAAGAGAAATGACCCTGATAATGAAAGGGTCATTTTTCGTTTTTGTGCGGTGAATTACCCAATGAAATGTGTACTTTATCATTTATGTATTGAAACAGCTCAATTAATCAAAAGCTAGCTCATTGATCATTTGACTTGTCCGGATTGCTTCAATCAACTGGCAGCGTTTTCACAAAATGTTCGAATTCACTCCGAAATGACCATGCGTGAGTGAGGTTAATATGTTAATATAGTTTATATGGAAATACTTAGGAGGAAGAGAATGATAGAGCAAAAATATAGATGGAAAAACAAACAAATTCGTAAACAAGTAGCTGTGATCGATGGAAAAGAGAGCCCAACGCTCCTTTTAAAAATGCGCGCTTCCTACATTCTGCTTTGCGCATGTGGATGACAGCACATATTTGGATATATAAAGATCGCATCATTTATATTGGAAAAGAATTGCCGCAAACGACGCAAAATTGTGAGATTGTCGATTGTTCAGAGTACACGCTTGTACCAGGGTATATCGAACCACATGTTCATCCATTTCAAATGTATAACCCGCAAACCTTTTCTCGATTTGTTGCACAAACGGGAACAACGACTTTGATTAATGATAACCTAGTCCTCTTTTACAATTGAATAAAAAGAAAGCGTTTTCGTTGTTGGCGAAATTGAACCAATCCCTGTATCGATGTATTGGTGGAGCCGCTTTGATTCACAAACAGAAATGGCTGATGAAGAGACGATCTTTTCAAATGGTGATATTCATTCGTGGCTTGAGCATGACTCGGTTGTCCAAGGTGGGGAGTTAACTGGGTGGCCCAAGCTGCTAGCTGGAGATGATTTAATGCTTCATTGATTCAAGAGGCAAAGCGACTTGGTAAGAAAGTCGAAGGACATTTTCCAGGTGCATCGGATCGCACATTAGCAAAAATGATGTTATTTGGTGTGGATTCAGATCATGAGGCGATGACGGGAGAGGATGTGTATAAACGATTAATGCATGGATATACCGTTTCTTTACGCCATTCATCAATTCGCCCAGACTTGCCCGTGCTGCTGAAGGAAATGAAAGAGCTTGGGCTTAATCAATATGATTCGATGATGTTTACAACCGACGGTTCTACACCTGCATTTATGAAGCAAGGCATAATCGATCGAATGATCAAGCTGGCTCTTGAGCATGGTGTGCCCGCGATCGATGCTTATCAAATGGCATCCTATAATGTTGCGCGTCATTTTAACTTATTGCATCATCATGGCATGATTGCAACGGGGCGCGTTGCTAATATTAACTTTTGAAAAATGAGGATGAGCCAACACCGGTATCTGTCCTAGCAAAAGGGCAATGGGTAAAGAAAGATGGCGAGCCAATCATCGTAGATGAAAATATGGAATGGTCGGCATATGGATTGGAGCCGCTTGACATCCAGTGGGAATTAACAGAAGCAGATATGCAATTTTCCATGCCATTTGGTATTGAGATGGTGAATGATGTCATTACGAAACCTTATTCTGTCTCACTGGAGCTTGCTGTTGACCGTCTATCACGTGAGCATGATGAAAGCTATTTTATGCTAATTGACCGTGAAGGAAAATGGAGAATAAACACGATTATAAAAGGATTTGCTAACAATGTAAGCGGGTTTGCTTCGTCCTTTTCCAATACGGGTGACTTCATTTTAATCGGAAAAATAAAGCGGATATGCTCCTTGCATTTCAACGAATGAAGGAAATTGGGGCGGAATTGTTTTAGTTGAAAATGGAAGCGTTATCTATGAGTTACAACTTCCTCTTTTAGGATTAATGTCTGAACAAGAGTTCCCTCAGCTTATAAAATCAGAAGAGAGATTAAAAGAATTATTGATAGAAAGAGGCTATCCTTTTTCCGATCCGATTTATTCCTTGCTGTTTTTCTCGTCGACTCATTTGCCTTATATCCGCGTGACACAACGAGGGTTGTATGACGTAATGAATAAAACAATTCTCTTTCCAGCGTTAATGCGTTAAAATAGATAGAAAGATGCCAAAAGGATTTGAGGGATGAGACGTGCAATATCGAAGAATGCTAGTTACATCGATGATTTGCTTTGCCTTTCTTTTAAGTGCATGCAGCAAAACGACAACGGAACAACCGATTCAAGTGGAGGAGAACAATCCTCTAAAACAAGAAGAGATGCCAAATGTTGAACAGGAAAGTTTTCCACTTACTGGTTTAAAGACGAGTGAATCCGTTGAGGGTAGGGCGATTGCTGTCATGGTGAATAATCATCCAGAAGCACGTCCACAAAGCGGACTTGCAGAGGCAGATATTGTCTATGAACTGCTTGCTGAAGGAAATGTAACAAGATTTCTAGCGATTTATCAAAGTGAATGGCCGGATATTATTGGCCCTGTTCGAAGCGCTCGCGATTATTATATCCATTTGGCGCTTGGATATGATAGTCTTTTATCGCGCATGGGTATAGCCCAGATGCGCAAGAAATGTTGCTATCAGGTGTGATCGACCAAATAAACGGGATGCAATATGACGGTACGTTATTTAAAAGAGCTGATTTTCGAAAAGCCCCGCATAATTCATATATCAGTGCAGGCAGCATAAAGGAAGGTGCTGAGAAGCTAGGTTATCATCTTACTCGTACCCCAGACGGCTTATCGTTTAGCGATGAAGCGCCAACTGGTGAGCAAGCAGATTATGTAAAAGTTGCTTATGATGGTGGTGGTTCATTTACAGCGGAATATATGTATAATGAAGCCGAGCAAACATATGCTAGATATTCAGCAGGTGAACGAACGGTGAATTTGGAGACGGAGGAACCTATCTCGCTATCGAATATTTTGATTTTCGAAACCGACCACCGTGTGATTGATGCTGCTGGGCGCAAGGCAATCGACCTAACATCGGGTGGGCGTGCGTACGTCGTGCAAAAAGGTGTGTATCAAGAAGTAGAATGGAAAAATCAAGATGGCAGATTGCTTCCATTTGCAGGCGGGACATTGGTACAATTAACTCCAGGAAAACATGGATCCATATCGTTCCTAATATGAACGTCGTATCTTTCGAGAAATAAGGCTGATCGGTAAAAGGAGAGAATGGTTTATATGCAAATTGAAAAATTACGCGGGAAAGAATTGGACCAACTATTTACGGCAATTTTATCGTTAAAAGATGTGGAAGAATGCTATCGCTTTTTCGATGATCTATGTACGATTAATGAAATCCAAGCGCTATCTCAGCGCCTTGAGGTGGCGAGATTGCTTCGGGATGGGAGCACGTATCATCAAATTGAGGGAGCGACTGGTGCAAGCACAGCGACCATCTCAAGGGTGAAACGTTGTCTTAATTATGGCAATGATACGTATGAAATGGTGTTAAAGCGTCTTGAAGAAACGAATGCTTAATAAAGCAACCGGTATAAAAATCATACATTCTTTAAATTCAAACCGCAGACATAATCTCTGCGGTTTTCCTTCTGCACAAATAGACATAATGCTATAATGGTGTATGGAATTGAGAATGGAGGACAAATAAAATATGTACGATGTGAGGCAATGGCGACATGCCTTTAAATTAGATCCGAATAAGGAAATTTCAGATAGAGATCTCGAGCTTGTTTGTGAGTCTGGTACCGATGCAATCATTGTCGGCGGGACAGATGGCGTCACACTTGAGAATGTATTGAATGTGATGGCTAGGGTACGTAGATATACGGTTCCATGCGTATTAGAAGTGAGCAATATCGAGTCAATTACACCTGGCTTTGATTTGTATTTTATCCCGACGGTCCTAAATAGTAGAGACACTAGATGGATTACCGGCTTGCATCATGAAGCGGTAAAAGAATACGGTGAACTGATCGATTGGAATGAACTGGTCGTTGAAGGCTATTGCATTTTGAACGATGATTGTAAAGTAGCAAGGCTGACGAATGCCATGACAGGTATCGATGATGAGGATGTTATTGCTTATGCGACGATGGCAGAGAACATGTTTCGCTTGCCGATTTTTACCTAGAATATAGCGGCACATATGGTGATCCCGCTCTAGTAAGTGCAGTGAAAGATCAACTTACAGAAACGACACTGTTCTACGGCGGTGGAATTGAAACGACTGACCAAGCAAAGGAAATGGGAAATATGCAGATGTCATTGTCGTTGGCAATATTGTTTATGAAGATTTGAAAGCGGCGTTGCGAACGGTAGATGCAGTGAAAAACAACTGACAGTCAAAAGGAAATAAGATATAATAGAACAAATGTTCTTGGAAGGTGGTTGAGTCCGTGAATTTTTTAACAGATCGTCTCCTTGAAGGATTAAATCCTGAGCAAAAGGAGGCCGTCAAAACGACGGACGGTCCTCTTTAATTATGGCTGGGGCCGGAAGTGGAAAAACACGTGTGCTAACACATCGGGTTGCCTATTTAATGGTGGAAAAAGGTGTGAATCCGTACAATATTTTAGCTATTACATTTACGAATAAAGCGGCACGAGAAATGAAAGAACGAATTGGACAAATTATGGGCGGTGCAGCGGAAGATGTTTGGATTTCCACATTCCACTCAATGTGTGTTCGAATTTTGCGCCGTGATATTGATCGTCTCGGATACAATCGTAACTTTACGATTCTCGATACGACCGATCAATTATCTGTCATTAGAAATATTTTAAAAGACAAAAACATCGATCCGAAGAAATTTGAGCCAAGGGCGATTCTTGGATCGATTAGCAGCGCGAAAAACGAACTTATTACGGCAGAGGAGTATGCGAAGCAATCAGCTGGCTATTATGCGCAAGTGATTAGTGATGTGTATACAGAATATCAAAGGCGTCTGCGGAGAAACAGTGCTCTCGATTTTGATGATTTAATTATGTTGACGATCCAGCTTTTTGATCGTATCCCGGAAGTACTTGAATTTTATCAACGCAAATTTCAATATATTCATGTTGATGAGTATCAGGATACGAACCGTGCCCAATACATGCTCGTGAAGCTGCTTGCGATGCGCTTGAAAAATCTATGTGTTGTCGGTGATTCGGATCAATCAATCTATCGTTGGCGGGGTGCGGATATCGCCAATATTTTATCGTTTGAAAAAGATTATCCAAATGCGCAAATGATCATTTTGGAGCAAAATTATCGATCAACGAAAAAATTCTTCAGGCTGCAAATGAAGTGATTCAACATAACTTTAACCGCAAACCAAAAAATTTGTGGACCGACAATGATGAAGGACAAAAGATTGTTTATTATCGGGCAGATGGTGAACAAACAGAGGCTCAATTTGTTGCCGGGAAAATTCAAGAATTAATCCGCAAAGGGAAACGTACGCTTTCAGACTTTGCTGTATTATATCGAACAAACGCCCAGTCACGTGTGATGGAGGAAGTTTTACTAAAATCAAATATTGAGTATAACATCGTTGGCGGCACAAAGTTCTATGACAGAAAAGAAATTAAAGACTTGCTCGCTTATTTACGATTAATTGCCAATCCTGATGATGATATTAGCTTGCAAAGAGCGATCGGTGTTCCAAAACGCGGGATTGGTGCGACGTCGATCGACAAGATCGCCAATTACGCGCAAGATCATGACATATCATTATTTCAGGCTTTGAATGAAATTGATTTCGTTGGTCTAACCGGAAGAGCGGCTAATTCAGCGGCGGCATTTCACGCATTGATCAAAAATTACACACAAATGCAGGAATTTCTCTCGGTGACGGAATTAGTTGAAGAAGTGATCGAGAAATCTGGCTATAAAGACATGTTACTTGCTGAGAAGTCTTTAGAAGCAGAGAGCAGACTTGAAAACATTAATGAGTTCCTTTCTGTGACAAAAAGCTTTGAAGATAGTAGTGATGATAAAAGTCTAATTGCTTTTTAACAGATTTAGCGCTCGTTGCCGATATTGATAAGCTTGATGAAGATGGCACGCCTGAAGAAGCGATCACGTTAATGACTCTCCATTCCGCGAAAGGATTAGAATACCCTGTCGTCTTTTAATTGGGATGGAAGAGGGGTTTTCCACATAGCCGTTCACTTATGGAAGAAGAGGAAATGGAAGAAGAGCGGAGGCTTGCCTACGTTGGCATCACACGTGCAGAAGAAGAGCTGTATATAACGAATGCGCAAATGAGAACACTATTTGGACGAACGAATATGAACCCTGTATCACGTTTTATTAATGAAATTCGGAAGAATTAATCGAGTCGGCCAATGAGGAAAAAGACGTACACCATCAACACGTTTCGCCTCAGGAGGAATGAGACGAAGCAGGCCGGTAGTGAGACCGACGCAAACGCCGAGTCAAGGTGCTGGAACGGCAGCTTGGAAGGTTGGCGACAAAGCGGAGCATAATAAATGGGGAATAGGAACGGTCGTCAGTGTGAAGGGTGAGGCAAATAGCATTGAACTCGATATCGCATTTCCAAGTCCAACGGGAATCAAGCGATTATTGGCAGAATTTGCTCCGATAAAAAAGTGTAGAAATGTGTGTACAAAAAGAAGGATAAAAAGGACCGAGAAGTTCGAGGCGGCGTAGCTTTGAAGCAGCGGAACGTATGCTATATAATACGTGAGCAAACGTTCTTGCACGCAGGAAAAGTGATTTTCTTTTCAAGGAGCAGAAAAGCAAGCCAACGAAGGAATTCGATGTATCATTTTACCGGACTTTTGAACATCCTCTAGAAAGGGCTGTATCCATGAATGAAGTAGAAAAGCAGCTGAAAGAACTGCACAATGTATTAAATAAATATAATTATGAGTATTATGTGCTTGATCAACCATCCATTCCCGATGCGGAATATGATCGGCTTATGCAGCAATTAGTTGAATTGGAAACAAAGCATCCGGAATTAGTGACGCCTGATTCGCCGACACAGCGTGTTGGTGGCGAGGCATTAGCCGCTTTTGAAAAAGTGACCCATGAAACTCCGATGCTCAGCCTTGCCAATGCTTTTCGGAAGCGGATTTGCGTGATTTTGATCGACGAATCCGCCAAGCAATTGGTGAGCCGTTTACGTATGTTTGCGAGTTGAAAATTGATGGACTTGCCGTTTCTCTTCGTTATGAAGATGGTTTATTTGTGAAAGGATCCACGCGAGGCGATGGAGAAGTTGGCGAAGATATAACAGCTAACTTGAAAACAATCCGTTCGATTCCGCTACGCCTGCGTGAACCGTATTCACTTGAAGTGCGCGGAGAAGTGTATATGCCGAAGAAATCATTTGAGCAATTGAATCAAATGAGAGAGGAAAATGGAGAAATGCTGTTTGCGAACCCGAGAAATGCGGCGGCAGGTTCTCTTCGCCAGCTTGATCCACGGATTGCTGCTTCAAGAAACCTCGATATTTTTCTTTATGGAATCGGTGATTTTGGAACAACCGGGGTAACGACACATAGCTCAGGTCTTGATTTATTAGAAAAGCTCGGCCTAAAAGTAAATAAGCAGCGACGATTATGTGCTACGATCGAGGAAGTGCTCGAATATATCGAAGAATGGAAGAACAATCGTCAAACGTTAGACTATGAGATTGATGGGATTGTTATCAAAATTGATTCACTTGATGAGCAGGAGCAACTTGGCGCGACAGCAAAAACTCCACGCTGGGCAACGGCTTATAAATTTCCGGCCGAAGAAGTAGTGACAAAGCTAATCGACATTGAATTAAGTGTCGGAAGAACGGGCGTGATTACTCCGACTGCTATTCTAGAACCTGTTCGGGTAGCTGGTACAACTGTCCAAAGGGCTTCTCTTCATAATGAAGATTTAATAAAAGAGAAAGATATTCGGATTGGAGATTCAGTCGTCATTCGTAAGGCCGGAGATATTATTCCCGAAGTGGTCAGTGTTATTGAAGAGCGCAGAACGGGAGAAGAATTACCTTATTCAATGCCTGAGCAATGCCCAGAATGTAACAGTGAAGCAGTCAGACTTGAAGGCGAAGTGGCACTGCGCTGTGTAAACCCGAAATGTCCGGCACAAATCCGTGAAAGCCTCATTCATTTCGTTTCCGCAATGCCATGAATATTGAAGGGCTAGGAGAGAAAGTAATTGGTCAATTATTTGCCCATGAGCTCGTGCGCGATGTTGCAGATCTTTATTCTTTGAAAAAGAACAATTACTCGAACTTGAAAGAATGGGAGAAAAGTCCGTTTCCAACTTGCTACAGTCGATTGAAAGCTCGAAATCAATTCATTGGAGAAGTTGTTATTTGGCTTGGGCATTCGCCATGTCGGAGCTGGTGCTGCAAAAACACTTGCCGAATATTTCGAAACGATCGATCGAATCAAAGCGGCGACAGAAGAAGAGTTGCTTGAAGTTCCAGAAATTGGCGAAAAGATGGCGGATTCAATTTACACATTTTTCCACAATGAAGAGGTGGAACAATTACTCGAGGAGTTAAAAGCAGCGGGAGTGAATATGAAATATCTCGGAATTAGGCGCTCAGAAGTGGAGTATATCGTTTCTGCATTTAACGGGAAAACGGTCGTTCTAACCGGAAAGCTAGAAAAACTAAGCCGAAATGAAGCGAAAAAACAAATTGAAGCATTAGGCGGGAAAGTATCTGGAAGTGTAAGCAAGAAAACGGATCTCGTCATTGCAGGAGCAGATGCTGGTTCAAAATTAACAAAAGCCCATGAACTTGAAATAGAAGTTTGGGATGAAGAAAAGTTACTTGCAGAACTCGAACAATAAAGGTGCGTGTTCAAAAAGGAGGAGACTTTTGAACATCCTCATAAAGGTGGTATACAGCGTGAAAAATGGCTCATTCCGCTGCTTGCGGTCACCCTCCTGACTGGATGTCTTCCGGCTTTTGAGGGAAAGAATGAAGTTGTTCAGGAAAAGAAGATTTAGAAGAAACGTCGATTATTCCGAGCTACCAAATTTCGGAATCTTATTATCGTTCGATCGTTTCCTCCGATCAATTACAAGTAAAACAAGAGGGATGGTTGTTTCGAATCTTTATTCAAAATATGACATCGATGAATTTGAAAAAGGATTATTAAGAGTAGCGAAGGAAAATTTTTCGCCAGATGCGTATGTATTCCAAGAAGGGCAAGTGTTAGATCGCGATACCGTTTCATCTTGGCTTAATCGAAAATATACAGAAGAGCAATTGGCAGAGCGCAAACTATCAGAAAAAGATAATGTTGGCTTAAATCCGATCAATGATGGTGAAGGAAGCGTTGAAGAACAAAATACGAAGAACCCGATTTACTTGGCGCATATTTTGGAACATGATTATTTAATGAAAAGTGAAAACACAGTGAAGCTTGGCGGAATCGTGATCGGGCTTGCATTAAACTCCGTTCATTATTATCAAAAAGAAAAATATGGTGCTACATTTGAAATGAATATACCTCACGAAAAGCTCGTTGAGGAGGGCAAGAAAATAGCGCAGGAAGTGTATGCACGCTTGCGCGCAATGGAAGAGGTAGGAGATATTCCAATTACAATTGCTCTTTTTGAGCAGAAAGGACGAAATACGATTGCTCCCGGAACTTTTTGCGTATTCACATGCAAGTCGTGGTTCTTCACTTGGAGATTGGAAAAAATCGATGAAAAATACCTTATTTTAAATACATCTGAAGCGGAGCAACAGCATCCGAAAGATGTCGCGTTTTTCATGAGATTTAAAGATGATGTTGAGAAATATTTCCCGAATTATAACGGTATTATTGGACGTGCCTTTTATAAAAATGATCAACTAATCAAACTGACAGTTGACATTACGATTCAATTTTATGGGAAGACGGAAGTCATTGGTTTCACGCAATGGGCTACTTCTCTAGTTATGGATCATATGCCAGATTATATTAATGTAGATGTTAACATTACTTCGGTGAATGGTGCAGAAGCATTGATCGTAAAAAGGCTGGCGAAAAGGAACCGTATGTTCATATTTATTAGGGGATAATGCAAGAATGGCGAAAGGGCAATATGCTTGTCAATCTTGCGTTTTCTCCCCTTTTCTGATATTATCAATAGTATTGCAAGGTTCGACAAATCATGGAGGTGTGAAGAAAAATGTCAGGAATTTCAAAAGAACAAGTACTGCATGTTGCCAATTTAGCTCGGCTTGAAATAAATGATGAAGAAGCGGAAAAGTTTACAAAGGATCTCGCTCAAATGATTGAGATGGCTGAAACGTTGAATGAACTGGAAACAGCGAATATTGAACCGACTACACATGTTTTTAATCAAAAAATGTGATGAGAGAGGACGTTGTAACGGAAGGCTTGCCAATTGAACAAGTGATGAAAAACGTACCAAATCATCAAGATGGTTTAATTAAAGTTCCAACAATCATAGAATAAGGAGGGATTATATGTCTTTATTTGATCATAAAATTACTGATTTACATGAGCTATTACATAAAAAGAAATTACCGTTTCTGACCTTGTTGATGAGTCTTTCAAACGGATCAATGACGTTGACGGAAAAGTGAAGGCATTTCTTACACTTGATGAGGAAAATGCCCGAAATAAAGCAAAAGAACTTGATGGAAAAGTTTTGGATCATCCACTATTTGGAATCCCAGGCGCAATTAAAGATAATATCGTAACTCAAAACTTGCGAACAACATGTGCAAGTAAAATACTCGAAAACTTTGATCCGATTTATAATGCGACGGTAATGAATAAGTTAAACGATGCCAACGCGATTACAATCGGGAAAGTAAACTTGGATGAGTTTGCGATGGGCTCTACGACAGAAACATCTGCTTTTCAACTTACTAGAAATCCGTGGGATTTAGAGCGTGTTCCTGGAGGTTCTTCCGGCGGGTCTGCAGCAGCGGTTGCGGCTGGACAGCTTCCATTTGCGCTTGGAACAGATACAGGCGGCTCGATTCGCCAACCAGCGGCTTTTGTGGAGTTGTAGGTCTTAAACCAACTTATGGACGTGTTTCCCGTTACGGTGTCGTTGCATTTGCTTCTTCATTAGATGTTGTTGGGCCAATTACACGTACAGTTGAAGACAATGCAGTCGTGTTACAGAGTATTGCAGGCGTTGACCCAGCTGATTCAACAACAGTAGACAAAGAAGTACCTAACTATGTATCGGGATTAACAGGCGATATTAAAGGACTGAAAATCGCTGTACCGAAAGAATATTTAGGCGAAGGTGTGAGCGAGGCATCTCGTCAAGCGGTATTAGATGCGTTAAAAGTTCTCGAAGGATTAGGGGCGACTTGGGAGGAAGTATCTCTTCCGCATTCTAAATACGGTGTAGCTGCTTACTACTTAGTGGCATCTTCTGAGGCTTCAGCGAACCTTGCTCGTTTTGATGGCGTACGTTACGGGTATCGTACACCTAATCCAAAGAATTTGATGGAATTATATAAAAAGACGCGCTCTGAAGGATTTGGAGACGAAGTAAAACGTCGGATCATGCTTGGTACGTTTGCCTTGAGTTCAGGCTTCTATGATGCTTATTATAAAAAGCTCAGCAAGCTCGAACGCTCATTAAGCAAGATTTCGATCATATTTTTGAAAAATATGATGTGGTCATTGGACCAACGACACCAACAACAGCTTATAAAATTGGTGAAGCGATGGATGATCTTGTGACGATGTATGCAGGCGATTTGCTAACGATCCCAGTAAACTTAGCTGGTGTACCAAGTATTTCCGTTCCGGCTGGTTTAGCGGATGGTTTGCCACTTGGTTTACAAATTATCGGTAATCATTTTGACGAACAAACTATTTTACGCGTTGCACATGCATTTGAACAAGCGACTAATTTCCATGCGAATAAACCACAATTGTAAGGGGTGAGATGAGATGAATTTTGAAACAGTTATTGGACTTGAAGTCCACGTAGAATTAAAAACCGATTCAAAAATATTTTCACCAGCACCGAATCACTTCGGGGCTGAACCGAATACAAATACAACAGTTATTGACCTTGCGTACCCAGGTGTGTTGCCTGTTTTAAATAAGCGAGCGGTTGAATACGGAATGAAAGCAGCAATGGCTTTGAACTGTCAAATTGCGACAGATACAAAGTTTGACCGTAAAAACTATTTTTACCCGGACAATCCGAAGGCTTACCAAATCTCTCAATTTGATAAGCCAATCGGCGAACATGGTTGGGTAGAAATTGAAGTTGATGGCGTGAAAAAGAAAATACGTATTAACCGTGTCCACCTTGAGGAAGATGCAGGAAAACTAACACATACAGATGAAGGTTATTCACTCGTTGACTTAAACCGTGCAGGTACGCCACTCATTGAAATTGTTTCAGAGGCAGATATTCGTACACCTGATGAAGCATATGCATTTTTAGAAAAACTAAGATCGATCATTTTATTTACGGGTGTTTCCGACGTGAAAATGGAAGAAGGATCACTCCGTTGTGATGCGAACATTTCATTGCGCCCAATTGGACAAAAAGAGTTCGGTACGAAGGCTGAGTTGAAAAACTTAAACTCCTTTAACTTCGTACGCCGCGGTCTTGAGTTCGAACAAAAGCGCCAAGAAAAAGTGCTTCTTTCCGGTGGAGTCATCGAACAAGAAACACGCCGCTTTGATGAAGCGACAGGCGAAACGATTTTAATGCGTGTGAAAGAAGCAGCGGATGACTATCGTTACTTCCTGAACCAGATCTCGTTCATCTTTATATTGACGATGAGTGGAAAGAGCGGATTCGCGCTGAAATTCCAGAGCTGCCAGACGCACGTAAAAGCGCTACATCGAAGAATTAGGACTTCCTGCATACGATGCAATGGTATTAACATTGACGAAGCAAATGTCCGATTACTTTGAAGCGGTCGTTGCTGAAGGCGCAGATGCGAAACAAGCATCGAACTGGCTCATGGGGATGTTTCTGCATACTTGAATTCGGAGCAAAAGAATTAGATGAAGTTGCACTCACGCCTGCTGGACTTGCTGGCATGATCAAACTTATTGAAAATGGCACGATTTCATCAAAAATTGCTAAGAAAGTATTCCGTGAATTGATCGAAAACGGCGGAGACGCAGAAACAATCGTCAAAGAAAAAGGCCTCGTGCAAATCTCTGACGAAAGTGCCCTTATCCCAATCGTGAATGAAATTTTAGATGCTAACGCCCAATCCATCGAAGATTACAAAAACGGAAAAGGACGCGCACTCGGCTTCCTCGTTGGCCAAATTATGAAAGCAACGAAAGGACAAGCCAACCCACCAATGGTTAACAAGCTATTGAAGCAAGAAATCGATAAACGATAAATATGAAATCCAACATCACCGTATGTGCGGCGATGTTGGATTTTTACAGTTATATGGGATGCACACGCGAGTCGTACGAGTTGGCTTGTAAAAATAGGATAGTGGCTTATAAATTGAGAAAAGTGGCTCGTGAATTGGGAAAAGTAGCTTGTAAAAATAGGATAGTGGCTCGTAAATTGGAAAAAGTGGCTTGCAAAAATGGAATAGTGGCTTATAAATTTAAGTATGCAATAATGGTTGCCCGAATATAAGCAAACAAGCGAGCATTTTAGCATACAAAACAAGTAAATGATCAATTTAAAGTGCATTTTTGAATTAACGCGTTATCTTTTTAAAAAAGGAGGAATTTGTCCTGTTTTGTAGAAATAAATGTGTATCATAAAAAAGAAGGTGGTATTTTGATAAAAAATATAGAGATATCCCATATCGGGTTCTAAAATTGGAAGCTTTATTACGACGGATCTTAAAGGGGCATCCAAGTTGGGAACAAATTGTAGCAGAATTAGGCGCACGGCAGGCTGGGATACGCGGCGAACAAGCATTGGATTATTACATCGCTCAAATTACTGAAAAAGGACATTTTATATTCCAAAATCTTCGCCTACCTCTCCCTAATGCATCTTTCTTTCAAATTGATATCCTCTTCCTTTCTCAACGTTATTTTATCATTTTCGAAGCTAAAAATATTAGTGGAGACATCTACATTGATCCAAATCAAATGGAAAGAACATTCGGTGAAACGAAAAATATTTATTCCAATCCAATTGATCAAGTAGCGAATCAACAATACCATCTTCAAAATCTAATTGAGTCACACATAAATATCAAATTACCAGGCTGCTCATTTGTTGTCTTCACGAATCAAAATTCTACAATTATCCCTAATCCTCAATATCGAGCCATTGCTGAGAAAGTAATCCGTCCATTGGTCATTAGGAAGAGAGCTGCAATTCTATTAGAAAGAAATCGACAAGACCTGATCGATAAAAAACAACTCAATAAGTTAACTAGAATTTTGTTGAAGTCGCATACTCCAGATGACCCTGATATATTGGAAAAGTTTCAAATAAATAAAGAAGATCTAATTACAGGCATTCAGTGCGAGAACTGTAACATTTTCACAGTGCAAAAGTATAGACAAGCATGGATATGCACCAATTGCAATGGAATAAGTAAAACCGCTCATCTGCAAGCATTACTAGAATACTGCTTGCTCATAGGTTCAACAATTTCCCGCAAGCAGTGCAGTGAATTTCTGCATCTCACTCCCTCTGTTTCTTCTAAACTTCTTCGTTCCCTCCATTTACAAACATCAGGAAAGTTTAAAACCCAAACGTATGAACTATCTATTAGTGATCTGAAAAAAGAATAGAGGAAACAAAGTAGAACGAATGGACAATTTGCTTATGGCTCGTAAATCACGCGAAGTGGCTCGTACAAATGTCAAAGTGGCTTGTAAATCACGCGAAGTGGCTCGTACAAATGTCAAAGTGGCTTGTAAATTACGCAAAGTGGCTTGTAAATCTAATCAAATGGCTCGTTCACCCTTCCAAATGCCTTCCAACTTTTGCTCAATCGCCCAATCGGACAAAATTCCACTCCTCACTCATACGTCATGAATGAAATGTAAGGGATCGCCGACAAGTTCTGCAAAAATGTTGTATAATATTGACAAAGAAACGTTTGAGAAGGGGAGTGCTTAATAAATGGAGCAAGTTGTTGACGCATATTTAAAATATTTGCGGCTCGATCGCGAGAAGCCGAGTTTAAATTATTTGCAACGTTTGATTCAGCATCAGCTTTCGCTCATTCCGTATGAATCGTTTAGTAAGTTCCATTATTACAGTCTTGCTCCTGATTATATTCCGCCATTGCCAGTTTTTATTCAAAATTTGCTTGATAAAGGGTGGGGCGGCACATGTTTTACGTTAAATATGAATTTTGCCAGATTACTTACTGAGCTTGATTTTCAATGCTCTTATTTACAGGTAGAACCGGGGCATCTAGCAATTATGATTGAATTTCAAAATCGAAAATACTATGTTGATGTAGGCTACGGTTCACCGATCATGAAACCACTGGAGCTTGAAGCGAAGCGATGCCACATGATGCACGGATTTGGTGAAGAGATCATTATTACTAAATTAAGTACGGATCAATACGAGATTGACCGCCGCTCAAATGGAAAGTCATTTGTAAAAAAATCATTCATTGGGTTCCGCTCACTGAAGCAGATATTAAAGATGATATTCGTTCTTCCTACGAAGATAGTGATGAGAATATAACAATGAGGCGAATTACAGCCGTGCGTTTCAATGGCCATCAATGCTTTTATTTACGCAACGGTGTGATGAAAGTGATGACATTTCGAAACATTAGCGAGATAAAGATGAATGATTTGAAAAAATGGGAAAAACTCGTTCAAGAGGTTTACCAAATTGATGCCGACACATTATCAGAATCGCTTCAATTTCTTGAAAAAGAGGTGTTCAATTATTTCAATAAAAAATGGATGCCGAAAAATATCAGCATCCATTTTCGTTATTATATTTCTCTTCGCATCGCTTGTAAAACGTCTACCTTCGTAGCTCGTTCTGCTGGTCTCCATCCGGAAAAATCGTGACGATTAAGCAAATCGATACGCTAATGGCAGTGAGCGATAAAGGGATATAAGAAAGGACAATTCCTTCTGGCATCGGTTCATCAAAGATGCTTTGTATAACGAATGGTAAAGCAAAATTGACGAGATAGCTAATCCCATAGGCAACAATCGTTCCAAATACCGCACCGAGAAAGCCGATATAGCTGCTTTCGAGCAAAAATACATTGCGAATCGTTTTCGGATTGGCGCCGATCGCTTTCATAATGCCAATATCTGGCGCTCGTTCGGTGACCGCCATCGTCATCGTATTATAAATACCAATTGATGCGATAAGCAGTGCAATCGTTCCGATAAACAATAAACCAATTTTCATAATCGTAAAGATCATATTGATTTGTTTCATCTCACTCACGATCGAATAGGTAAAATATTGCTCCGCTTTTAATTGATCAACGATGCGAGTGACAGCTTGAACATTATTCGCGTACACTTTTACTTGATCATAATAGCGCTCACTCGAAATATTCGCAGCATGATCCTCACCTAGAGGCTCAGGATAGCCGCCGATATTGCCAGTGAAGTCTTCGATCTTTTCATCACTGCAGTTGAGATGAATACGGAAGTATCCTTAATCCATTCCCTTCCAGGTACCTCGGCAATCCCGACAATTGTAACGGATATCGTTTCCGCAGTTTCCTCATTATTTTCCACGCTCACCACTTTCATATCAAACGTTTTTCCGAGTACATTCCCGTCAAAAGCGAATTCATCTTTCAGTGTGCCATCTTCTTTATACGGAGTATCGCCTTCTTTTATTTCTTTTGATAAAAATTCCTGAAAATGATGCCCCACAATGATTTCATTATCTTGTTCAGGAGACGTCCTTCAGACAGTTTAAAGCCCGCTTTCATTTCAGAAGGAAAATCAGCTACGAAAGTCTGAGCAGAAGTACTATAATCCTCGGTAATAAATAATGGCATCTGTTCGACTGATTTTCTTCGTGTTACTGCTTTTACATTTTCGATCGATTCCAAATGCTCGATATCTTTATCGGTCAGTCCGTAATATTGACCGGCATCATCTGTTCGACCATGAACTTCAATCTGTGTGACGAGCTGATCTTCCATTCGATCTTTAATAATTGATTTATGAAGTCCAAACCCAACCGAAGCTAAAACGATTAAAAAGGTACAACCAATTGCTGTCGCTAAAATCGTCATAAATAATCGCATTTTATTCTTCTTCATATTTTGTCTGACAAAGCGGAACTGATCTTTAAACGTCATCGCACAATACCCTCCAACACTTTTCCATCCGCAATTTCAATCGTGCGGTTCCCGATATTTGCCACTTTTTCATCATGAGTAATGATAAGAAACGTAATCTTAAGCTCTTGGTTTAGTTTCTGAATAAACTCAAGCAACTCTGTTTCTGTTTCACTATCAAGACTTCCTGTCGGCTCATCCGCCAAAATAAGCGGAGGATTGACAATGAGTGCACGTGCAATGCTCACACGCTGCTGCTGCCCTCCTGAAAGCTCACTCGGATAATGCTCCTTATATTCCAATAATCCAACCTTTTCTAGTGTTTCATCAACTTGAATTTTTCGACTATGCTCGTCCATTCCTTTTAAAACGAGTGGCAGTTCCACGTTTTGAAAAGCAGTCATGCTCGGGATAAGCTGAAAATTTTGAAAAATAAAGCCGAGATGCTCCAAGCGAAAGTCAGCAAATTTAGCTTCATTCAAATCACTAACCTTTGTTCCATTGATCCAAACATCGCCTTCCTTCGGTTTGATAAATCCGCTAATAATATTAAGCAAGGTTGATTTACCTGACCCACTCCTCCCAACGATTGTCACAATCTCTCCCTTTCTACCGTAAAAGAAATGTTTTCAAGAACAGAGATCATGTTCTTTTGCTCCTTCTTTCAATCTCAAATGCATGGCTTACATGTTTCACTTCAATCAATGTTTCTCCCACCTTTTACACTCTTACTGTATTAGACGCAGCTAGATTAGGAAACACTACAGCAAATGTCGGGAGAAATAAACCATTTTATTTAATAAGAGTGGTGAGAATATTCTTTTTAGCTGTTATAATCAATTTATAGTTATTGAAAAGTTTGAAAAGTATATTTAGGGAAGCGAGGGAAGGAACTAAAATGAGCCTAGAAAATAATGTTCAATTTATTGCTAAAATATCTAGTTGTATAAATACCTTCACCAAAGCAGAAAAAAAGTGGCAGATTATGTTTTAGCAAATATGGAGTTAACGATTTATATGACTGTAACTGAATTGGCTGAACGTATAGGTGTAGGAGAAACAACCGTTTTACGTTTTTGCAGAAAAATGGGTTATAAAGGATACCAGTCTTTTAAAATGGCGGTTACTAAGGAAGTCGCTAAGTTATCTAGCGAATTTGATGAAACGAATATGGAAGAATTGGATGAAATTCAAAATATTATCCAAAAGACCATGTCAAATAATGTTCAAGTTTTAAAAGAAACTGCGAGTTTAATTGATAATAATGAATTGGAAAAGGCCATTCATCACATCATTACTAGTAAAAGAATCATTTTTTATGGAGCAGGGTGTCAGGAAATACAGCGGCAGATGCACGTAATAAATTTCTTAGAATTGGTATTGTTGCTGAAATGTTTACTGACTCGCATATGCAAGCAATGTCAGCAACAACATTGACGGACCAAGATTTGGCTATTGGTATTTCAGTGAGTGGAAGTACGAAGGATACGGTAGATGCATTAAATATTGCTAGAGAAAATGGTGCGAAAATTGTATCTATTACTCAGTTTACGCGCTCTCCAATTACGAAAATATCAGATATCGTCTTATTGACAGGAGGTAGGAAACCGCCCTGCAAGGAGGATCCTGTCAGCAAAGATAGCCCAATTATTTGTAATTGATCTGTTATGTAATGGTGTTGCAAGTCAATTAAAAGATAAAGCATTACAATTTAAAGAAGCTACTGCAAAAGCAGTCGCCGATAAGGCGTATTAACAAGGAGACATGACTCATAAGGATATGGTTGAAATGAAAAGTATTCGCTTGAAAATGGTACGAAAAGATTTATTGAATATGTATTTAAACTATGGGTTCGAACTTTATCTTACAGTACCAAGTTGTCATGAAGCTTGGGACCTGATGGAAAATGTGCTAAATCGAGAAATTTTCGAGAAAAGTAATAGAAGGGCCACTCATGATTAAAGCGGTAATCTTTGACTTTGATTGGTTAAGCTAACTGCTACTTCTGTCTTCGCAGTTCGGGACTTGCACTCTAGAGACTACGCCCATGCTGAGCACCTAAGAAACAAGACCGGCATGCGATGGCCGGTCCTTTTGGATTATTTCATAATATCATTGATAGTGAAAGTAGTGTACTTCAATACATTTTTTAAATGCAGTTCATTTCGAGACCAAGAGTCATATTTTTCATACAATAAGCCAATTTCATGATTTGGTAACTCGGTTATTGCTGAATATGAGTACCCATATTGTGGATAATCAATATCATACTTGTTCTGCCACTCTATCGTATTAGAAGCTTTGTCGATAAACCCTACCCATAGCTGTCCGTTTCTTCGACCAGCACTGGAGTTCGGTGTGCTTAATATCACTGCCTCTCTGCCATTTATTAGCTGGGAATATTTAATAATTGACAGCTGTGTACCATAAGAGGTACTTTGTACGATGTCCAGATATTTCACTCCACTCCAAGTATCCCCACCATCTATACTTGTCATATATCCAATTTTACCTGTTGTCGTTCTTAGGTAGGCTTGGATTACACCTGGATTAATCTCTACCATTTGGGCTTCTGCAGTTGCATTGGAAAACGGCAATGGAGCACTTTTGGATGTCCAAGTTTTTCCGTTATCATCGCTGATAATGAAAACCATTTGTGAATTTGAATAAGATGAAAAGATAATGCGGTTGGTATCGCTTACAACCAAACCTTGTCCCGGACTTAAGTATGGAGCATTATGATTTAATCCAAGAAAAGGCGGCAATAACACTGGGGCGTCCCAAGTTTCGCCAAAGTTGCTGCTAGTCGTATAACCTATAAAATTCGTAGGTGTTATCTTAAATAAGGAATCTTTATAGAATATATTCATTTTCACCATGTTTCCATTTTTGTACTCAACTAGCTTCCCGTTATCAAACTTGACCGAGTACTGCTCCACAGTTAGATACTCATTGTTCCTTTTCAAATTATAATAATTATCTACACTATATTCAGTTGGTCTATTTGAAATATCGTTATAAATCACACCATTCTCGCGAACTGAATAATTATATTCCGACTCGAGATCCATATTTCAATTTTAAATAGAATTTTCCATTTATAGATTTATAGCCGGAATCAGTTTTTAATGCATTGTTGTTTCCGATACCTGCTGGCATAAAATCAGTCATCAAAAACACTTTATTGGTCTGTTTATCCTCTACTAACGCAGAATCAATAAAGGAAGCACTTCCGCCTATTTGAATATTTTTTCCAACATCGTCTCTTGGCCAGTCAATGGTTTGTTCTGCGTAGTCATCAAATTTCAATGCCAATTTTGGTTCAGACCATGTTCTCCCATTGTCATCACTGTACGAGGTAGCAATATTTATTTTGCTTCGGGAATCATGTGTCCCGCCATACCTGGCATCTGCACTTGCCAAGACCCTCCCATTATTTAAAGTATACAATGCGGGAATCCTGAAATAATTGGCTTTAGTTGTGTCCCCGGCTTTAAAAATCATATTGTTGGTAGTTGAATTTGTTGTCTCACTTATCAGCCGTTCATCAGTTAGAGCCTCATTATATATTTTAATTGATTGTATTTCCCAGTAAAATTAAAATCTAGCTTCCCTTCCCGGTTAACCCCGCCTATTACAATGGAATTTGATCCATATATTTTGTTAATCGGTTTGAACTTAGAGACTTTACTTTCAACAACTTTATCACCATTAGCATACAAAGCATAGGTGCCTTGCAAGGAGTCGGATACAACTGCTACCGTGTTGGATACTTCTCCATGTTGATCTTTTCCCCACAGCGAAGCAGGCCTTGCAATAAGATAATTTATATTCTCGTTTGCATCCCTTACTTCAATACCCAATTCCCATTATTTCTTAGAAAAATATCGAAGTAGTTGTTCCTAAAACCTTTATCTTTATTTGAAATTCCAAACAGAGATTGTAAAGCATTTTGATTGTTTGACTTGAACTTTATAATAATCGTGGAACTCTCTGAAGTAAGAGATTGCTTTACTTCATCCGTCACATCTAGCCCCTGGTTATTTAATATTATATTGCTCTTTTCAAATACTGGTTGACTGACGGATTGCACCTGATTGCTCGCAATTTCATTTTTGGCACTTGTATGAGCTGGACTTACTTGGCCGAAACCAAACCCTAAAAGTAACGCAATGACACCGACTATCTTAATCGTACGTTTCATAATAAGCCTCCTCTTAGTTTAGTGGTAAGAGTACTTTATTTGGACATCTATTTTGATTCTATATAGAATCAAAATAGACTAAAATACCGTTTCCACGTAGCATTTAACAAGGGACCTTAAAAACAACCTTATTGACCAACTGCTCACAATCAAGGTTGGCGGCAACAAGATGAGCATCCTCCGGAAAAGTGATGAGGAAACCAGCCTTTCTCTAAATATCCGGATAACTTGGTGGTGGAAGTCATATCACCGAACAAGATATCATGGTCTTCATCGTAACGGGACAGATTCGTCAACAAACCAACATTTGTACATTCTACGAATTCCTTGCCTTCTAGTACAATATGAATATCAATTTTATGAGCCTCGAATCTATTCTTTCACATCAAGGGTAGTGAATTGAATAATATTTTTTGAATGTCCCCTTCAGGATAGGGTTCATCAAGCGGACTGGTAAGTATATGATCGACTACTTCATTGAGGGACTCATTAATGAATGAATACAACGACAGATTTTCAATTCGGTCAAATATCACGCTCACAAGACCCTTTCAGATACAATCTCTTCTACACTTACCTTTCGATCTTCATTTAGTGACAAGGTAAGGGCATCAGCGGTAGCAATCGATGCACTGGCAGCAGTACCATCCAATAAAGGAATGAATTCTTCTTCAACCTCTGCTCCTTGTAAAATACTATGGAAATACTTCATCTCCTTCACCATGATAGAGTGCAGCCACATTGGCGGTTTTTGATTTGGCTTTCCATAGGCAATCGCTTGGTCAGACTTTAGACCACTGTATATTCTTGTCCGATCTTCATCTTCTTCTCTCGACTCATGCAGCAAAAATCTTTCCTCTGTCTCCGGTGTTTTCAATACCACTTTTACATCTTGCAAGTCAATTAGGATAGCCCCTTTAGTTCCTTGGATTTTCACATAGTGATCGCTCCACCTAAAGGCAGATCCATATTGCAGCGTTGCAAAGCGTTGATTTTCAAACTCAAGAGTGATCAGTAAAATATCGTCTTCATCGCCAAATTGTTCCCCTTGGTGAGCAACATTTCCGCCGACCATTGATACGCGTTTAGCCGGGCCCATAAGAAATTGAATAAAGTCGAGTTCATGAATATGGTGATACAAGTGACCGCCTGAAAGTTCTCTTTGCTTTTTCCAACTTACTTGTGTTTGGGCTTCTTCCCAGCCATTCCGCTCTGCATGGCAAAAGAGAATCTCGCCAATTTCCCCTTCGTTAATCAATCTCTTTGCTGTGCGTACCCCATTCATAAAATTCATGATATGACCTGCCATAAACGTAACTTCATTTTTTTCGTAGCTTCGATCATGTCAATGCAGTCTTTGTAGGATAGGGCAATTGGTTTCTCACAAAATACATGTTTTTATTTTCAGCAGCACTCAAGACGGGATGCTTATGGAATCCGTTAGGAGAGGCAACAATGACTGCATCGATATCTGAACGTTGACATAGTTCATCAATGCTAGGTTCAACCTCGCAGCTCAATTCTTCAGCAACAGCTTCCGCATTGTTTGGATCATATACCGCCACAACCTTTGCATCTTCCAAACTGTTAAGTATTCTTGCGAGACCTGCTCCGAAATATCCGGTACCTACTACCCCATAGTTGATTTGACCCATTGTAATTCTCCTCTCAAAATAATTGATTATTATTTGACTGAACCATCCGATAAACCGCCTGCAATCTTGTTCTGTATAATCATGAAAAATACGACAGAAGGCAAAATGACAATCACGGATGCGGCCATCATCTCTCCCCAATCCAATACTTCAGAACCTGTTAAAGAATATAGCGCGACGGATATCGGCATCTTGTCAGAGCTATTGATCAATAGCAAGGCGAATAAAAACTCATTCCAAGTATTGATAAAGGTATAGATGGCGGTTGCCACCACACCTGGTGCGGCAATGGGCAACGCAACCTGAAGGAAGGTACGCACTTTCCTGCACCATCTACCTTTGCGGCTTCCTCTATCTCCAAAGGGACTGTCTGAAAAATCCTATCAGCATCCAAATAGCGTAAGGAATGGAGAAGGATAGGTAGGTGATGACGAGTCCTGTCCATGTATTCACCAGACCCACGGATACAATAATAATAGAATACGGTACCGCTAAAAGAATGGGCGGGAACATATAAGCTGTAATTAAGACCTTGGTCATTTTCTTGCCTGCCTTCGGAAAGAAACGAACAATTCCATACGCCCCCAACGTGGACACTCCGATTGTAATGAGCGTTGCTGAAACGGACACCAATAGGCTGTTTTTGATATTGACGGTAAACGACAGATCATTTAACACTCTCGAGTAGTATTCGAATGTTAACTTTTCTGGAAAAACGATAGCGGACTATTCGCCATTTCCCTGAAGGCTTTACGGACGATAAAATAATCCAAATCAGCGGGAAGACCGAAACGATGGCCAATATAGTCAAATAAACATAGTTGAGTGTTGTAGATAGTTTGCTTCTCCCTACCATCATCGATCCTCCCTTTCCCATTTATCAATTAATTTAAAGTACAAGAAACAAATACCGAGCAAGAACAGCAATAGAATCACGGTAATGGCAGAAGCCACTCGAGCTGCTTCATACCCCATCCTGCTTTATAGGCAAAGATCGGCAGTGTTGTTGTAATATCTGAAGGTCCGCCACCGGTGATCAAGTACAGGATATCGAAGTTATTGAAGATCCAAATCGTCCTCAAAACCAATAATAACCCGATCACAACCCGAACATGTCTAAGGGTAATATGCCAAAATACTTGAAACGGGGATGCCCCATCTATTTGAGCTGCTTCATATTGTTCTGCTGGGATCGTCTTCAGAGCAGATAGAATGTTAACCATGAACAACGGGGCTCCAAACCAGATATTTATTAATACGACAACGGCAAAAACCAAGTTCGGATTGGCGAGAAAGTTGATATTGTGATCAGTTATTCCAATAGCTGTCAGCAAATTAGGTATAAACCCATAGACATCGTTCAGAATATACTTCCATGAGAAGGCGATGACAATTGCCGGGAAAGCCCATGGAATAATCAGTAACGTTCGATAAAAACCCGAGAATTTCGGAATCCTGTTCAGCGCCAATGCAGCGGTAAAACCGATAAATAATTGACCGCCTATCGAAAGAACAGTCCATTTTATCGAGTTAACAAACGCCTTATAAAAATCCGGATTGGTTAGAACAAATTTAAAGTTTTCGAACCAGACAAAGTCGTAAAATGGTCGAATTAAATTTTTCGAGGTTAAACTAAAATAGAGACTCGAAAAGATTGGATAGATTAACAATAGAGTGACAATTAGTATAGAGGGTAAAACGAAAAACAGACCCACTATATTAAAATTCTTAAGCCTTTTCTCCACGTCTCGACTCCTCTCCTGTTAAGCAGAGACCCTTACTTTTAAAAGCAAACACCCTCATTCAACATGAGGGCGTCAGATGTTTCGTAGTCAGAGCCCTTTTATAATCCTAACGTCTTGAATAAATTGTTTAATTCCTTTTCAGCCTTTTCGGCAGCTTCTTCAACAGGCATATCTTTGAGCACAATATCCTGGAACATCTTCTCAATAACCCCTTGGCTCGTGATGATGCCTGATTGCAAGGTCGGGCCATTCTCCATACCAATTGCAGTTCCTTTATCGATGGCAGCACTGATCACTTTAACGGCGTCATCAAATTTTTTGATAGTCGGATCATTTAAGAATTCAGGATCTTCAGCAATGTCTTTTAGCGCCGGCAGCATGCCTGCTGGTACTGAATGTAAGAACTTAATATATCCCTCCTTATCATACAGGCTTTCAACAAATGCTTTAGCAATCTCTGGATGTTTGCTGTTTTCCCACACGACAAGCGGTATGTTAGACGTTTCAATTCCTCTTTCAGGATCATCTGCATTCACTTTAGGAATAGGCGCAGCACCAATTTGTTCCATTAACTGAGGCGAGTTTGTTTCTACTCCGCCAATTTGGAAACCGCTATTAAAGTCGAAGGCAGTTTTTCCTTGATAATATAATGTAGCTTGGTCTAATACTTTGTAATTGACTGAGCCCTCAGGCGATGCCGCTTTATACATTTTTACCCAGTAATTGATACCATCAATGGCAGCTTTACTTGTCAATTTCGCTTTTCCATCTTCCGTTACAAGTGTATCGCCGGCAGAACGGACATAGAAATTCAAGAATCTTGTAGCCATCATGTCGCCAGATCCCATTGGAACCGATAGCCCATATACATTTGGCGGATTATTTAACTTTTGGGCTGCATCGTATAATTCATCCCACGTGTTCGGAACGTCCAAACCTGCCTCTTCCAGTAAATCCTTTCTGTACCACATAACTTGGGCATGAGAATATAATGGGATGGAGAAATTATCTTTATCTACCGTTCCTTCTTTCAGCGGAGCTTCATAGAAGCGGTCTCTGCCAATCTTATCAATGACATCATTTAACGGGATAAGCGCATCTACATCAATTAATTCTACGACATGGTTCGGTAATGCTGTGCTCACATCCGAACCTGCCCGGATTGTAAACCTGTAGTCCATTTTGTGTAAAATTCCGGCCATGCAAAGGTTTCAATTTTTATTTTTACTTTCGGGTGCTCTTCCATAAATGAATCTGCAGCTGCTTGCATGTATTCTAATCTTGGTCCTTGTGTGAAGGAATGCCAAACGGTTATATTTCCATCAAGTTCGCCTGAAGAATTGTTATTGGCCGTTTCCGTTTTTTCTCCACTGCTGCAAGCGGTGGAAACCACCATAACTAATAAGACGAACAGCATTAAAATCTTCCTTTTCATTCAAAATACCCCTCTCTAATAAAAAATAATATCCTCCAGCTCATAACTCTATTTGTACAGAGTATTAACCCTCAATCAATCACATCTTTACGAGATTAAATGATTTCCTGATAGAGTTTTTCCAATGGCAATTAATTATTTCGCATCAATGACGGGTTTACCTAAAGCTTTTTCAGTATTGACTTTTGCAATTAGTGTTACCCTTGCAGACTTCAGCTATAGTTACTTTTCTCTCCTCCAAACTTTGTAAATTTTTCTCCAGAATTCACACCTACAATACCTTGTGACAATAGGACTGGCAGATATCCCTCATTCTTGCCTCTGAACTTCCTCTAGGTTGTACAGTCACTTTTTTTTGTTTTTTTGTTTCCGCTTTCAAAATGAATATATCAAAGTGAAGATTGAATGTAAATACTTTTCCCCAAATTTAAAATACTTGGAAAATAATTTCACCAAAAATTGAAGCATCTCTGTACCTGGATATGCTCTTGTTGAAATATTGACGATGAGGACACCACTTTATATTTGGTAGAAGTCGAATAGGGTGCTTCTTTCGGGGCTGTTAACTAAGGTAAGAGAAAGCTAGGTGAAGTGAATGTTGAAACAATTAAAAGATGGCTTGGTCGTTTTTTCAAACTTTGGAAGATGAACCAATGCACGGTGCTCATCATATGGCTGCCATAGCTATGGATACTAAACAAGCAAAAGAAGGATTTTTTTCATAGTTAATGAAATTAGTGAAAAAATTTACACTAAGAAAAAGATATGCTATATTTACTTTGAAAGCGCAATCAATATGGGGATAGGTGGAGAATCTATGATACTTGATAAATTTAAAGGTGTATTTCCTGCATTTTATGCTTGTTATGATGAGTTAGGTGAAGTATCGGAAGAAAGAACGAAGGGTCTTGCTAACTATTTATTTGCTAAAGGAGTAAATGGTTTATACGTAGGGGCAGTTCTGGAGAATGTATTTATCAAGACGTTCAGGAAAGAAAAGCTACTTTGAAATATGTTGCGGAACAATTAAAAGGCAAACTTACTTTAATTGCACATGTGGGAGCACCATCAACTAGAGATAGTATTATATTAGCAAAATATGCAGAAGAATTAGGTTATGATGCATTATCAGCAATACCACCCATTTATTTTAGATTACCTGAAAGTTCAATTAATAAATATTGGACGGACATCATGGATTCTACAGAACTGCCGTTTATTATTTATAATATTCCACAAACTACGGGATACAGTCTATCAATGAATCTATTTAAACAATTGTTGGAGAATAACAAGGTAATAGGCGTGAAGAATTCTTCGATGCCAGTTTTAGATATTGAAAGGTTTAAAGCGGAAGGCGGAGAAGAGTTCATTGTATTCAATGGTCCGGACGAACAGTATGTTTCTGGTAGATTAATAGGTGCAGATAGTGGGATAGGCGGCACATACGGAGCGATGCCGGAACTTTTCCTAAAAGCAGAAGAGTTTGTATCACTAGGTAACTTTGCTAAGGCGAGAAGTATACAGCGAGATATTAACGACATTATTATTGCGTTAACATCGCTGAATGGTTCTATGTATTCTGTCATTAAAGAAGTATTGAAGTTAAGAGGAGTAAATGTCGGAGGAGTGAGAGCGCCATTTGAGCCTGTAACAGGAGAAGATTTAGATAAAATCATAGAAATTAAACATATGATCGATCAGGCGATAGCTAAGTATGCTTAAGGACCCAAATAATCCCTGAAGGGGACATTGTATATGAGTGAATTTAAATACGGAGTAGTCGGTACCAGTTATTTTGGAGCGGGTCTTGCAAGCTTGAAGGGATAATCTAATATGTGGAGATGTGTGAGATGAAAACGAATGAAGATATTTTAGAATCGATTAAAAATGAGCTTATTGTTTCTTGTCAAGCACTTCCTGAAGAACCGCTTCATAGCCCATTTATTATGGGGAGGATGGCTTATGCAGTAATGCTGGCCGGTGCAAAAGGAATTAGAGCTAATAGTGTAGAAGATATAAAAGAAATTAAGCAGACAGTTGAATTGCCAATTATCGGGATCATTAAAAAGATTATGAAGGATCCCAAGTTTTCATCACACCAACGATGGAAGAGATTGATTTATTATATAATGAAGGTGTAGATATTATTGCTTTAGACGCCACGAAAAGGGTAAGACCCGATGGAAAGACAATTAGTGAAATTTTTCCTGTCATAAGGGATAAATATCCGAATCAATTATTTATGGCAGATTGTTCTACTTATGAAGAAGCAAAAGAGGCAGAGAGATTAGGATTTGATTGTTTAGGTACAACGTTAAGCGGCTATACCGAATACACACAAGGTAAAAGTCTGCCAGATGTCGAGTTGATTGAACGATTAGTGAAGGATTGTTCTTTACCAATCATCGCAGAGGGCGGCATTTGGACACCAGAAGATTTGAAACGTGTATATGAGCTTGGCGTTCATACAGCAGTAGTTGGCACTGCGATTACGAGACCAATGGAGATCGCGAAAAGATTTATTAAAGCAATTAAATAAAATGTATGTGACCTTTCTTGAAAAGGAATGAACCAAATGAACATATTAGCTGCGGATATTGGCGGAACTTCCATTAAACTTTGTATATCTGACGAAAAAGGAAATATCGAGATATTTAAAGAGTCTGACTCTGAAAGCAAAAAGGGCGGGAAACATGTCGTAGAGAAATTAATTCGTATGATCGAAGAATTTGAAGGCTTCGAAGCGATCGGCATTAGTACCGCGGGCCAAGTAGATAGCGAAGCAGGGACGATTGTATATGCGAATGAAAATATACCAAACTATACAGGTACAAATTTAAAGGCTATTCTAGAAGAAAGATTTGGTGTACCTGTTAAAGTTGAAAATGATGTGAACGCTGCGGCTTTAGGAGAAAAATATTTTGGGGCTGGTAAAGCATTTCATGATTTTCTTTGTTTAACTTATGGAACAGGTATTGGTGGGGCAATTATTATCGATTCACAAGTATATAAGGGACATAAAGGAATTGCTGCAGAATTCGGTCATATTATTACACATCCGTTTGGTAAACGATGTGGCTGTGGCCATTTTGGTTGCTACGAGGTGTATGCCTCTACAACAGCCTTAGTGAAAAAGGCGCTGGAAATAAGTGATGAATATAAAAATGGCAGAGTAATTTTTGAAAGATTAAAGCAGAAGAATACAATGCTGGAGAAGGTACTCGATGATTGGGTGCATGAAGTAGCTCTGGGACTTGCTTCTTTAACCCATATTTTTAATCCGCAAGCAATCATCGTCGGCGGAGGAATTATGGAACAAGAGCAACTTATCGGGCTCGTTTCAGATAAACTTAGTACGCTCATTATGGAAAGCTTTTCTGATGTAAAAATCTTGAAAGCCTCTCTTGGAAACAAGGCGGGAGTGTTAGGTGCGGTTTCTCTTCATTTGTAATTAGAAGGAGTGCTTATGACAAAAATTGATATTTTCTCTCTCATACATTCAAAGTATCATTCTTTTACGAACACAGAAAAAAGTAGCGGACTATATAATCGAAAATACGAAGGATGTTATCTACATGTCGATCACTGATTTAGCCGATGCATGTCGGGTAGGAGAATCAAGCGTTTTTCGATTTTGTAGATCGATGAAATTAAAGGGTTACCAAGAGTTTAAGATTGCCCTAGCACACAGCATAAAATTGGAAGATGAAACACCTCAACTCTCTAGTAAAATTACAATGCAAGATACAATTGAGGAATTGTCTACAAAAGTATTGACTGCGACGGTAGGCGCTCTAACAGAAACGCATAATCTTATAAGTGCAGATGATATTTCTAAATCGATTGATTTTATGATCGATGCAGAAAGAATTCATTTCTTCGGTGTCGGTGCATCATTAATGACAGCGATGGAAGCGAATAATAAGTTTATGAGAATTATGAATAAGACATCATGTTCATTGGATTCCCACCTTCAAATTATGTCAGCTGCTTTAATGAGTGAGAGGGATGTCGCAGTCTTAATTTCATATTCTGGTTCAACCAAAGATACGATAGGAGTAGCAAAGGTTGCCAAAGAAAGGGAGCAAAACTGATCTCGATTACGAGATTTGCAAAATCTCCATTAACAAGCATTTCTGACATCACATTACTTTGTGGTGCAAATGAAGGGCCACTCCAAGGAGGAAGCTTGACTGCGAAAATTTCACAGCTTTACTTATTAGATTTACTGTATGCTGAATACTTTAAACGTACAAGTAAAGAATCAATAGTGAATAAGGAAAGCACAGCTAAATCAGTTATAGAGAAATTACTATAATAATTATGCAAAAAATCATCGTAATCATAAATGAATGCCGCGATGATTTTTTGTTTGAAATAGTAGTTTGTGAATTTTATAGCCTTTTACCTCGGTTTTGCCCAATGATGCTTCTTTGCTTCAGCATTCATACTAAGAAATTGACTGCGAAAATCTTGAATGAGAACGAGAATCGTAATTTCTACGATAAATAACGCGATTGCCGTGGTGATAACTAGAAAATACATCGTGGTCTCTGTAACGTTAAAAATAAAGTTCACAGCCGCAGTACTTGTGAGCGAAACGATTATATAAGACGTTCCTCTTTATGTATCTTCTTCGCCAACCATGGAAGTTTACTGTTTTTTGCCAACTCAACAAACCCATGCAATAAATAAAAACAAAAACAGTATGCATTAAGTGATAAAGTGTGTTGGCGAGCATCGTGCCAAATGATGGCTGTAATTCCTTTAATATATTCATTTGCGGCACGAGTAAATATGGAAGCGATAGAAAAGCTAACGCATAGGCAATCCCTTTCGCTTTTGAAAATTTTGTTGAAAATGGTTGCAGTGTGCCTAATGCAGAGGCAATGAGCAAATAGCCGATAAAATCTGGCAATAAATCAATAAAAACAATATGGATATCGAGCAGTACAAGCATAAGTCCCCAAAATATTCGATTGATGACTCTCGGCATTTGGATCATTTTGTAGCCTCCCGAATGATTTCCTTTATCTCTTTGTCACTAAAAGATGGGCGATATAAAATGGGGATAGCGGTTTTCATAAAACTTTTTCCGCTCTCATTCTCTCCGGTAAATCGAATATTTATATCGTACACATTATAGCGATTCATATCATTAGCATCGAAAGAGAATTGATAAGTGAGGAAATCACGTCACCTCCTTCAAATGAAATAGGGAAGAAATCAAGATGAGGATTTTTAAGGTCCAGTTGTTCATCATTCAGCGTAAGCGATAACGTTGAGGGCAACTCTTTAATAAATGGTGTTTGTAATTCCATTAAAGTGAGATTTTCTCCTACTTCTAGCGTTTGAAATCCATCGTTATCACTTGATCCTCCACCACTTTTCCATTCAAAAAGCGCCTCATCTTCTTGCTTATAAAGGATCAGTTTATTATCACGGGCCGTTTTCGTTTCTCCGTTCGTAAAATAAACCGTTAATTCATCGATTTCCAATCGATCATCAATCTCATCTGGAAACGAAAATCGTACTCCTTTATACACATAATGTGTATACGTATGAACTGTATATTCGAATTCAGGGACCAATACTACATCTAATCCTGGAACGGTTACCCAAGCAATATCCATTTCTCTACCCGAATGTCGGTCTGCAATATAATAAAGATCAACCGTTAATCCTTCCATAAAAGGACGTTCATAATAATGCTTCAAAAAAATCGGTTCATCCAACCGTTTTTTGAAAAAACAGATAATTTCCGATTAAGCTCATTATCACAATCGCTATCCCGACGGATAAGAACGTTTTATTCAAGGCTAAACCTCTCTTCATTTAACGATAGTTCCTTTCATTTTATCAAATGTGTAGGAATTAGAAATGAGATACGTCTATTATAAGTGAGGAGTGGATCATGATGAGAAAAAAGGGATGCTTTTAATTATTATATTGACCATCGGCGTTTTATTTTTTATAAAGATGCCATGATGCTCACCTTCGATTCAGCGCAAGTGAAAATGGAAGGGAAGGCAGCTGTCATTATCGATGAAAACACGGGTGAAATCCTGTTTGCAAAAACAAACAGATGAAGCTTTTTCCAGCTAGTACGACCAAGTTATTAACGGCGTTAGTCGTTTTAAATAAGAGTGAATTAGGTGAACAAGTTACGATTGGCGATGAAGTGTACATAAGCACAGAATCAGAAGCACGAGCAGGGTTATTTGAAGGACAAGTTTTAACCGTGGAAGATTTATTAGCCGCGATGCTTCTCCAATCAGGAAATGACGCAGCAAGATCGCTTGCCGTTTATGTTGCACAAAAGGAGCTTGGCGAAAAACGCTCTCCCGATGAAGCGATTCACTATTTTTCCCAGCTAATGAATGAGAAGGCTCAAGAAATTGGTGCGACGCACTCTCATTTTACAAATCCACATGGATTGCATGATCCAAGTCATTACTCGACAGCGGGCGATATGGCGCTCATTGCTAAAGAGGCAAAGCATCACGTTGAAATTGATCAGCTCGTTAGACAGGAAAAGATTGCAACAGAAACAAATACGTATACGAATCGAAATCAACTGCTTAACTCGGCAAGCCCCTATTTCTATGATGGGGCAACAGGATTAAAAACCGGGTTTACCGATCAAGCTGGATATTGTTTAGCCTCATCGGCAGAACGTCATGGAAGAAAGCTTGTTGCCGTTGTATTTAATTCTGGCAAGGAGACGGTCTGGAGTGATTCGGCTTCTCTTCTAGACTATGGATTTGAAAAATGATGAAGCAAAAATGTTATAGTATGGTGTAGTGTTTCAAGAAAGGTTTACGTCTATATAGATGTTAGGGTTTGAAAGGGGGAGAGAAGGATTGGATGAAGCGCTCATCGAAAAAATTTTACAAGGCAATGATCATGCATTTCGCCTACTAGTAGAAAAGTATCGAAATACTGTTTTCTACACTACATATGGCGTGCTCCGGAATGAAAAAGACGCAGAAGATGCCGCACAAGAAGTGTTCATGAAAATCTATACTTCTCTCCCAAATACGAGAGGCAAGGATTAAAAACATGGATTACGAGAATTGCGGTGAATCATGCGATTGATATAAAGCGAAAAAGATTAGAAGAAAAGAAGATGAACAAATCGAATATGAAGAATTTCACGCAGAGCCGACGGCGAGTACGGAAAGGCTTATTATAAAAAAGAAAAGCAGCGAATCCTTCGGGACAAAATCGAAGAGCTTCCAGAAAATTACCGTGGGGTTGTGAAAGGCTATTATTTACAAGATAAAACGTTTAAAGAACTTGCGGAAGAAGAAAATGTGTTGCCAAAATCAATTGAAGTGAAATTATACCGAGCAAGGCAGTGGATGAAGAAGCACTGGAAGGAGGATGAATTTTCATGAAGCATAAGACATTTGAAAAATGGCTTCAATATGTACAAGACGATCTAGATGAACAAACACGTGTGGAATATGAAAACCATCTATATAGCTGCGATGACTGCTTGGAACTATATTTACAAGCGGTAGAAGCAAATGAAGCCCAGATGCCTTCGCTGCCAGCCGCAATGGATTTCACTGATACAATTATGAAGGAAATTGAGTTTTCAAATAAAAGGAAAAACCCGGAAATAAGAAGGAAGCAGACGTTCATTCATTATGCATTGGCAGCCGCGATGACATTGCTGCTTATGTCAACAGGTGTCTTCTCACACTTAATGAATGTCGCAAGTGAATTTGAAAACAAGGGCATGAACACGAAGAATCGTTCGTCCATGCATTTTTAAATAACTCCATTTCGATTACCGACCAGATTGAAAATACGTTAAACAAGGGGATAACAAATGAATAAAAGTCCAATTATTGCATTTTTGCTCGCCTTTTTCCGGGTGGCGGCTTAATGTATCTCGGTAAAGTATTGCGTGGGCTTTTCTATACCGCATCCGTATTCGGTATTCCGATTTTCGCCTTTATTGCGGCTGGAATATTTGGCTTGCATCAATTTACGGTATTTGCCCTAGGTGGTGTTCTTCTATATATCGTTAACTTTATCGATACAACTGTCACGGCTTCTAAGCTTTATAATCAAACAAAAATATGGGGAATGAAGCTGACATAGAAAAAATCCAGAATCTGAACGCTTTTTCACGATCGTTCTTTCCTTTATCCCAGGGCTTGGACATTTCCAACTTGGACTCGTCTATCGTGGGATGACGTTGCTCGCTACGTTTATCGGGCTTGCGATTATGATTTTATTTGTAACAGCATTGACACATCGTAGCGAATTTCTTATTTTCCTTGCATCATTGCCGATTATTTGGATTTATAGCTTTTTGATGCAATGAAACAACTTGAACTAAAAAATAAAGGGGAACAATTCATCGATCGATCGATTTTTGATGACTTTGAAAACCGTGGATCAGAAGGTAAAAAGAGCAAGACATTTGCGACATTGCTTTCGATTATCCCAGGTGCCGGTCATTTATATTTAGGATTGCAAAAACGTGGCGTTCAATTAATGGCTGTATTTTTATTCTCGATCTATACATTAGACGTACTACGGTTAAGCATCTTCCTATTTGTTATCCCGATCATTTGGTTTTACAGCTTTTTGATGGTTTGCAAAAAGCATCAAGAGCGGATGACGGACCAATAGAAGATGAGCCGATCGTATCTTATTTTATTAATCATCAACGCTGGATCGGAATTGGGCTGATCGCCTTTGGTTTATATTACTTAACAACGAATATTTTACTTCCTGCTGCGGGTCCAATTTTTAACATTGATTTTCAATATTGGATTTATCGCTATTTCCAAACGGGGGTCATATGCCTGCTCTTTATCATTGGCGGGGTGAAGCTGTTAATGGGTAATAGAACGAAACCAATAGAAAAAGAAGGTGAAGAAGAATGAGGACGTGGCGAGTAGGTTCTTTTCAATGGGAGCGGCCCTCGTGATGCTTGGTGTGTTCCTTCTTTTAGCACAAGTTTTAAAATGGGATCCGGCGATTGCGATGGTTTCATGGTGGCCCGTTCTCTTCATTATTCTCGGAGTAGAAATCCTCGTTTACTTAGGAGTGAAAAATAAGGTAGAGCGGCAAGTGAAATATGATTTTATTAGCATTATTTTTATTAGTTTGATCGGTACAGTTGGTCTAGGAATGGCAATGTTACAAACAACAGGATTGTTAGAAATATCGAAGCAATTCGTTAGTGCAGAAGAACGAACAATTGATTTGCCAACATACGAAGAGCAACTGACAGCAGATATTCAACGAGTGGTTCTCGAAACGGGATCATATGCTGTTCAAATCGAGGCATCTGCGGGCAACGAAGCGGTTATATTTGGGACATATTGGGGAAGTATGCCAAAGGGCGCTAGTCCGATTCAAGAGGTTTCTGATTTTGCCCTGATTGAAAAACAAGGCGATACTTTATACATGAAATTGAAGAAGATGCCAACAGGTCGATTTATGCATGATGGTGGTCAATTGGAAGTGAAGGTGCTCATACCTGCAAACGTAAAGCTTGAAGTCAATAGTGGAAATGACGTAACGATTAATCCTCGGGAGCTAAAAGCAGATTGGACGTTTGTCAATATGGGTTATGTCATACTTGATGTAGCAGATCATGCGAATGTATTAATTGAAGCGATTAACGTGCAACAATTAGAAGGTAAAGAGTGGAAAAACGAAAAGAAGACAAAGGAAGATGGCACCTTCAACGGGGATATGGCAGTCGAAGAAGTCCCTTATGAAGAGAGTGGTTATACAGAGAACGTCACATTTGGATCCGGAGAACATAAACTACAAATAAAAAATAGTTATTCTGTTCAAATACGATAACATTCGGGTGGGCTAAGGCGCCGTCCGAATGTTGTCGAATTGATTTAAAAGTGATTTAGATATATAATAAATAAAGTAAATAGCAGATCCTTCAGTTAAGGGGATAGTATGATGAAATTAAAAAGAGCGCGTATTATATATAATCCAACCTCTGGACGGAAATTTTCAAGCGAAATCTTGCAGACGTACTGCAAAAGCTTGAGGCAGGAGGCTATGAAGCGTCATGTCACGCGACGACAGGAGAAGGGGATGCAGTCGAAGCAGCCAAAATCGCCGTTGCGCGTAAATATGATCTCGTCATCGCAGCAGGGGAGACGGCACGATCAACGAAGTAGTCAATGGCTTAGCCGAACAGGAATACCGGCCGAAGCTCGGAATCATTCCAACTGGAACGACGAATGATTTTGCTCGAGCATTGCAAATCCCAAGGGATATTTATGAGGCAGTTGATATTATTCTTGCTGGAGATACGATACCTGTTGATATTGGTCGAATGAATAACAGCTATTTTATTAATATTGCAGGTGGAGGCAGGCTTACTGAACTTACTTACGAAGTACCGAGTAAATTGAAAACCGTACTCGGACAATTGGCCTATTATTTAAAAGGAATTGAAATGCTGCCATCGATTCATCCTGCGGAAGTAAGCATAGAATATGATGGGAAATTATTTGAAGGCGAAATTATGTTATTTTTAATTGGTTTAACAAACTCCATCGGCGGCTTTGAAAAGCTTGCTCCAGACTCATCCGTAAACGATGGCTTATTTACGTTAATGATTTTAAAGAAAACGAATCTCGCCGAATTTATTCGCGTCGCTTCACTCGCACTTCGTGGAGAGCATATTAATGACCCTAATTTGATTTATACGAAAGCGAACCATATTAAAATCAAATCAGCAGAAAAGATGCAATTAAATATTGATGGAGAGTACGGAGGACTTCTTCCGGCTGAATTTTCCAACCTATATCGTCATCTAGACGTATTCGTGCCAATTGATAAAATTCGCCCAGAGGATCGGATAGATTAAAAGCCAACAGATTTACCAAGCTGTTGGCTTCTTGCGTCACAATAATTTATATAAATATAATTCATTCACAGGTTGGCCATTAATAACTAGTGACTGAACTTTTTCTCCTTCTACTTCAAATCCAAGTTTTTTATATAATTTCGTCGCTCTTTCATTATAATTGATTACCGTTAACCCTAGTCTTGTTATACCTACTTCCTTCGCCCAGCAAAAGCTTCTTCAAAGAGCATTACTGCAATTCCTTGACCACGATAATCTTCAAGCACGCCACACACGATATAGGCGGAATGGCGATTACGATTGCTTGTACCACCGAAAATAATCACATAACCGATCAAACGATCATTTTGTTCAGCAACGATAATGGTGGAATTCCCTTGAAGGAGTATCGCCTCAATTCGCTTTTCTTCTTGTTCTTGACTCGTTTTTCGTTCACCTGGGTCGTAAAGCATCATATTCGAAGCATCAATGCTAACTAACAAATTCGCAAATTGTTCAGCATCTTCAAGTTTTATTTGTCTAATGATCATCCGTAACTCCCTTGAATTATACTTTTAAGAATTTATTATGAATATAATTCCTCTCATATAATATAAACTTATATTTATTTTAACACATAAACAAAAATGCAAATTGAAAACCCTTTTATTCGAAAACTTTCAAAAAACGATTGATTTAAGCTGGAATTATGATAGCCAGATGTAATTATCATTTCTGGAAGACAATCTAATCTTTACGAAGATCTTTTGAGATCGCTCCAACAATCTTTTAGGTGGCGGACTAGAGTCTGTTTCACAAATGGTGAAAGAAGTAGGAGCAAGCATCGAATAAGTTCTAGAAACAAGCAGGTGGAAAAATCCTCACCTGCTTGTTTGCTTTTATTTATAATAGGCTCTCGATACAATCAAGCCGACAACTCCAAGCAGGATGAACAATGTTGCTCTCACTGCAATAGATATGAAATAAATATCGATTAAAATGATTTTACCAAGTGTAATAAAGAGAATGCCTACTCCGACATATTTGCCTTGGATGATAGAACGACTTTTTCCAACAAGCATAAATCCAATCGCGACCACCATCCAAAGTACACTTAAAACAATCGGCTCCGTATGATTCATTCCTTTATCTCCTGTAATAAGAACGGACAGTTTCGCTGTAAACGTAAGAAGAAGCAGCGCGAAATAAGGGATACCGATATGAAGAATTCGTTTGTTATCCTTTTTAATTGCGGGTAAATAATAAAGAGAAAAGCCTGTTGCTGCGAGAAAAACAAGCCAATGCATCATTTGCCACGAGATCCACGAATCGATCGGTAATGAAATAATGAACATAAAGGCGATAAAATATTGAAATCCAGCTAATAAAGAGTGAAAAGTACTCTTATATTTTTTCACAAGGAATAAATAAATTAAACTCGTGCCCATTAAAGCTTCAAATGTTAAGTGACTTGAGTTAATGAGTGCGAGTAATAATAAGCTTAATAACGTATTCGCTATAAAAATCGGAGCCCTCATTCGATCGGATTGATAAAAATAATTAGCAGCGACATAAAGAAATCCTAATAAAATAAAGACAACGGATGATTCTAATGTTCTTAAAACGGTCCCAAGCCATAACGATGTGAGTAAGACACTAGTAAATAACGTATACGCTTGTCGCTTTAAATGAAAATCCGTTCTAACAAATCCGATTAGCAAGGCGAATTGTTGGAAAAGAATCGGTGAAACGGCAATCCATTTATATTCATTTGCAACAGAAGCAAAGTTGAAAAACATGAGTAAGGAAAGATGCAGAAAAATAGCAGAAACAAAGTATAAGGCTGTGTAGCGATAGGTAAGCGCAACCCAAATGAATATAACGTATAGCAACGTTTCGTACATGACAAATACAGGAACATTCGGAGTTGTACTTTCAATCAAAAACGGAACGAAGACTCCACCTATTGCAGATACAATCCCAATGCTTTGCGAGCGATATTTATAAGTAAAATAAACACCAAGCCCGACCCAAATAATGTTTAAAAGAAACGAGAGGGTTGGACCGGTCATTCCGTATAGTTGGTGCATGGCAAACGTCGTAAGCATCAAAATTGAATCGCCCCACCGAGAAGGACTTGCCCTAAGATTGGGCGCGATTTTTCAACTGCAATAAGCCGAAAATAATGAGGGCGCTTGAAGTGAGAAAGCCAATGATGATTTTCACAGTATTTGTCAGAAAGCCATAATCCGATGCGGCTTTAAATCCCCATAATATACCAATAATCAATACGAAAATAAACAGTCTGGGAAAGATTTTTGGAAAATCAGTACATCCCATTCAATCTTTGGCACCTTTTCAGTGGATGTCACTGGCAAAGAGGGTGGCGCTTCCTTCACGACCGTGCTTGATTTCGTTATATACAGCTTCTCTTCAAGATAGCGAACGCGCTTCTCCAAATAGTCAACTCGTTCTTCAAGAGTCGGTTTCTTTTCCATCAAATCCCCACCTTTCACTTCAATGATAGCAATTTTCACTCTATTCGTATATAGTAGTTTGTTGATGAACCTTTTAGAAGGAGAGGATTTTTCATTGTTATCACAATGGTTAAAAGAATCTAATTATACGGTCGTTTTCACGGGAGCAGGGATGTCAACAGAAAGCGGTCTTCCAGATTTCAGATCGGCCAATAGCGGGATGTGGAAGCAAGAAGATCCGAGTAAAATCGCAACAACAGAAGCGTTGAATAAAAATGTAGAGCGATTTTTTGAGTTTTACCGCGAGCGTGTCATCGGTGTAAATGAATGCAAGCCGCATAAAGGCTATGATATTTTAGCCCATTGGGAAAAAGATGGGATCATACAAAGTATTATTACTCAAAATGTCGATGGATTTCATGAAGAAGCCGGCAGCGAAAATATAGCTGAACTGCATGGGACGATGAAACGGGTACATTGCCATACATGTGGTAAAGAATATGGAAATGAAATGTATGCAGATAAAAATTTCACTGTGAATGCGGGGAAAACTACGGCCTTCCGTTGTCTTATTTGGTGAGATGCTTCCAGAGGATGCTTTGATGAAAGCGGCAGAAGAAAGTGAAAAAGCCGAGTTATTTATCGTTCTTGGCTCCTCATTATCAGTAAGTCCAGCTAATCAATTTCCGTTAATCGCCAAACAAAATGGGGCGAAGCTTGTCATCGTTAATATGGAGCCAACAGATTTTGATAAGTATGCGGATCTCGTCATCAATGATCGAAAAATTGGAGAAGTATTGCAAGAAAGCCAGCCCTCGTAAAAGGACTGGCTTTATGTGTATATTATTCTTTTAAATCTTCAATGGAGTCAATGTCCATGTAAGTAGGGACTGTGAGTCCAATTTTTACGTTTTCCATACTAATACCAATATCTACGAACTTGCCTTCAAATTTATCTACATATGGTTTATGTGTGACAGGCAACCATCCAGCAAGCAATGCATCAGCGCTTCCGTCAGCAACAGCTGTCCACATCGGCCCTGCTTCAACTTGCGAAATCGTTACGTCATACCCTAAATCTTCAAGAACAAGCTTCATGACATTTGTACTTGCAATCGTACTATCCCACGCAACGTAGACAAGATGGAATTTATCTCCATTGACTTTATTTACTCCGTCCGTCCACTCTGCAACTTTCTCTTGATTTGCATCGATCCAGTTTTGAGCAGCAACTTCTGGTTTTTCACCATCTTGAATGTCAACCATTATCGCACCCATATCTGTGTCTTCCCACTTGAATTGCTGCAATACTTTAAATGCTTCTGGATGATCTTCTTCCAAATTTAAACGTCCGATCGAATGAATTTCTTCCGCTCCGCCATATATACCTTTTGGATCTTCTAAATATTTTAAATCATACTTAGAAAACATCCAGTGCGGATTCCATCCTGTAACAATAATCGGCTCTTCTTTATCATACGCCTTTTTCAAAGCTGCTGTCATTGCTGTTCCAGATCCGGATACAAGCTCCCAATCATTCAATTCATATTCTTCAATGGCAGTTTCTGTTGCTTGCATAATTCCGGCTCCGGGGTCAATTCCTGTAATTTTATAATCGACGCCTTTACCGACAGAATCTGAATTTGCTCCTGAATCCGAATCTGTATTATTGCTTCCACAAGCGGCTAGTCCAATTGCTAGAAATGCGGCTACTCCAAGTCCTGTTACTTTTTTGCTATATTCATGATACAATTCCCCTCGTTTTTGTTTTCCTGCATGTTGTGTAATTCGATCTAAAATGATTGCGATAATGACGATCGCGAGTCCTGCTTCAAAACCTACACCCGTTTTTAATTGAGTAACCGCACGATATACTTCTGCACCGAGACCAGGTGCGCCAACCATAGAAGCAATGACAACCATCGATAAGGCAAGCATAATGCTTTGGTTAATCCCAGCCATAATTGTAGGCATCGCCAATGGAATTTGTACTTTTACTAATTTTTGACTAGTCGTCGATCCAAACGCTTCCGTCGCTTCAATTAAGTCCTCTGGAACTTGACGAATCCCTAGCGTCGTTAATCGAATCGTTGGAGGCATCGAAAAGATCACTGACGCGACAATTCCCGGAACGACACCAATATTGAAAAAGAAAATCGCTGGCAATAAGTAAACGAATGCGGGCATCGTTTGCATAAAATCAAGGACAGGTGTCACGATTCGCTGGACCGTATCATTTTGCGAAGCCCAAATTCCAATCGGAATACCAATTGCAATGGAAATGATCACTGAAGTTAAAACGAGTGCGAGCATTTCCAACATTGATTCCAAAAGCCTAAATAGTCGACAATGAAAAAGCCGATGAGTGAAAAAATCGCTATCTTTCTAGTAGATGCCCACCATGCGAACAATCCAAATAAAATGGCTAATATAATAGAAGGAACAAACTCGAGACTTGAAACGATCCCAGAGACCGTTCCTTCTAATAAGCCGGTAATCCCGTCAAAAACGTTCCCGAAAGTAGCGATTAGCCAATCAAGCAACTGATCAATCCAATCAGCTAAGGGATTCGCGGAATCAATTGATCCATATTAATTCACCTCCCGTAAATCATCGGAAGGAAGATCTTCAATTGGATCTTCTTGCCCATTAATAAAATGATCGTCCCCTGATAGTGCTCCAATTAACGCCCCCGAATGATGATCCCTTGAAGTCTTTGTTCTTCATTTACTACAGCAACTGGAATTGAAGTAGTAGAAACAATGTTGAAAAGGTCCGTCAACAATGTATTAGAAGGTACAGTAGAAATATCTTTGATGAGGACTTCTTGAAGAGATTGCCCTAAATCTACAGCAGCATTTGCGTCTTGTGCCGTAACAGCTCCAAGCAATCGATTTTGTCTGTCAACAATGTAAATGGAAGATATTCCATGATGTTTCATTAATCTAAGTGCAACACGCGGACCTCGATCAATCTGAACCGTTTCTGCCGGTTTCATAATATGTCCAGCAGTCAATACTTTTGATAGATCCACATCTTCAACGAATTTCTCTACATAATCATTTGAAGGATGCATTAAAATTTCTTCTGGTGTACCAATTTGGACGATTTGTCCATCTCTCATCAAGGCAATGCGGTCACCAATCCGTAATGCTTCATCAAGGTCATGTGTAATAAAAATAATCGTTTTTCCCATTTCATCATGAAGCTGCAATAATTCATCTTGCATATCTTTACGAATTAGAGGATCCAATGCGCTAAACGCCTCATCCATAAGTAAAATATCTGGATCATTTGCTAAAGCTCGCGCAAGTCCGACACGTTGCTGCATTCCACCACTTAATTGATCAGGATATTGATGTTCATAGCCTGCTAACCCAACAAGCTTCAATGCTTCAATCGCTTTGGCATGGCGTACTTCCTTTTGAACACCTTGTACTTCTAATCCATATTCGGTATTTTCCAAAATCGTACGATGAGGGAATAGGGCAAACTTTTGAAACACCATTCCAATTTTTTCCGTCGAACGTTTCGAAGTTGCTCTTTATTCATTTGAACAATATCTTCTCCATCCAATAACACATGGCCGGAAGTTGGATCAATTAATCGGTTTAACATCCGAACAAGTGTAGACTTACCACTACCCGAAAGTCCCATAATGACAAAAATTTCGCCATCGTACACATCAAAGTTTGCTTGCTTTACACCAACGGTGGCGCCGGTTGCTTTTAATATTTCGCTTTTTGATTTCCCTTCTTGTAAAAGCTGGGCAGCTCTACGAAGGTTCTTTCCAAAAATCTTCGTCGCATTTTTGACCTCGATTTTTTATAATTGTCATCATTCATCATCATCACCCCTTGTAATTTTAATATTCCTAACGACTTATATAAGTGTAGTAGACTTCTAGCTTGTAACACAAATGTCATATGGATCCATATTTCATACGTTTCATCTGGTCAGAATAGACTGAACAAATAAAATGCAATGGATGCTTATAAATGCTCCAATTTCCTTTCATTTCCTTATCAACTTCATTTTAATTAGAAAATTTATCCTGGTGAAAATTGGAGATTTATGCGTGACATTGCAAATTGGGTAAACTAGATAAAAATGGATGTAATTGAGAGGGTTCGTAATTGACATAGGGCGTGTCATCAAGACTTGTACGACGTTTATTTATAATTGTACAACCTCGAAAAAACGTGAGAATTCCGTCAGCCTTCTTTGTATGCTACAATCAAATCACTTAAATCAGTATGAAGAGGAAGAATATAATGTCTAAAGTACAAGCACCGATTAAGAAAAATGATTATATCGATGTCATTTTTGAAGATTTAACCCATGATGGCAATGGAGTAGCAAAGGTAGATGGATACCCGCTTTTCGTTCCAAACGGATTGCCAGGAGAAAAAGCGAAAATAAAAGTGACGAGATTGAATAAAGGATATGGATTTGGTAAATTGATCGAGCTTTACGAAGAAAGCGATCATCGAGTGGAACCGCCATGTTCGATTTATTCCCAATGCGGTGGCTGCCAGCTTCAACATTTAAGTTATGAAGGGCAATTATTAGCAAAAGAAAAACAGGTACGTGATGTTTTGGAACGCATTGGCAAGTTAAAGAGGTAAACGTTCACCCAACAATAGGAATGGATACACCTTGGCGTTATCGTAATAAATCTCAAGTTCCTATTGGTGAACGTGAGGGCGCACTCATCGGCGGTTTTTATAAGCAGCGTACACATGAAATCATTGATATGAAGGAATGCTTCATCCAACTTGAGGAAAATGATATCACTTTGCAAAAAGTAAAAGCCATTTGTGGAAAGTATGGCGTAAAAGCATACAATGAAAAAACAAATAAAGGCACGCTTCGACATGTCATGATCCGCTCTGGGAAAGTGACAGGAGAAATCATGGTTGTATTCATCACGCGAACGCAAGAATTGCCGAATCAAAAGAAAATAATTGAAGAAATTTCCGGGACATAATTGGCGTAAAATCGATTGTTCAAAATATAAACAAAAAGCAAACAAATGTTATTTTCGGAGAGAAAACGAAGGTGCTATGGGGTGAAGAGGTCATCTATGATTTGATTGGCAACATCAAGTTTGCGATTTCAGCTCGTTCTTTCTATCAAGTGAATCCCGAACAAACAAAGGTACTCTACGACAAAGCGTTAGAGTACGCTGAACTAAGTGGCGAAGAAACAGTCATTGATGCGTATTGTGGGATTGGAACGATTTCTCTATTCCTTGCCCAACAGGCTAAAAGGTATACGGAGTCGAAATTATCCCCGAAGCAATCGAAGACGCAAGAAAAAATGCTGAACTTAATCAGATGACAAATGTCGAATTCGCTGTTGGAGAAGCAGAGGTAGTTATCCCCAATTGGTACAAGAAGGGAATTGTGGCCGATGTCCTCGTCGTTGATCCACCACGCAAAGGCTGTGACCAAGCCCTGCTCGATACGATCATTAAAATGAAACCGGAAAAAGTCGTATATGTATCATGCAACCCAGCAACATTAGCCCGTGATTTGAGAATCTTGGAAGATGGCGGTTATAAAACCGTGGAAGTTCAGCCGGTGGATATGTTTCCGCAGACGATGCATGTGGAGTGCGTGGCGTTGATGTCAAGAGTGAAGAAATAAGGCTATTCAAAGTAATGAAAAATAAAGGGTTTTCGAGATTGGGAAACATTCTGCCAGTTGAGCGGTGGATATTCTTAGTATCGAAAACCCTTGTTTTTATTTATTAAGGAAACATATCAACTGTGGAAATCGGCAGAGGGTCGAGGAGATAGGATGGATAATTTTGTAGGGTGTGGAGATAGGATAGATGTAATAAATAACAGATGTCATAACCATATGTGTTCGATATGATAGATGGAATTCGTGGAACAGTTACTTCTACAAATGATCCGGATCTAAACCTTGCCGATTATCAAAAACGTGTTTCTACATTCTTGTCTCTAAGTACTACAAAAGTTGTAGGAATTGATGAGTATGAAGAAGTACAGAGTGGGGCAGATGCTGCACATGAATCCAATGATGACTATCTTACCGATTCTTCTAATGCTGAATTAATAAAATATAAAACAGGATATCAAACTGATTTCCACCATAATAGAATTATCTTTGGTGCTCCAGGAACAGGTAAAAGTTATACTTTAAATCGAGATAAGGAGACCTTGCTTAAAAATGGTGGCGAGTACGAGCGTGTGACGTTCCATCCCGACTATTCGTATGCTAACTTTGTGGGAACTTACAAGCCTACGATGGTGGATTCAGTAAAGAATCTGATTGGAAGCAAAGATGAGAGGGATGTTTTAACTGTTTTGTTGGATGATAAAACGGCTCAAGAAAAATATGATTTGCTATATGAAAAATTTAAAGATGGCATGTTAGTGAATATGCTATTCAAACATCTGAGGATATTAAAAAATATCTTGCTAAAGAATTAGAGGTAATCCGCAAGAGTATTCTGAAATCAAAATCCACTTTATTTTAACTCCCAAAAAATATGAAAAAACGCATGGAAAACAGGTGAAAAAGGGTCATTTTTGAATCAAAAATCCTCCATTTTGGGAGTTGGGTCGGTGAATATTATTTTAACTCGGACGAAGGAATGCGGGTTGGTGTGGGCTGTGGGAAAGTTTATTAACTATATTTTAATTACACAAGAATAAAGATTGATATACCAACGTTAAATGAAACATCTATTTGACAACTTGGCATAATAGGTATTTTCTTGTTTGTGAAATCAGATCAAGTTTATGTTGAAAGTGGTTAGGTGAATTGATGAAAAGATGTCGGTTTAGTGAGTATATACATTGGATTTTCCGTCCCATATAAAGTGAGAAAAATATGAAGAACTACCTTTAGGTAAAATGGATAATTACTTAAAAGTAGTTCTTTATTTGAGTAGGAAAGATATATAAATCATAAGAGCGTTGAAAGTAAAAAGTAATTTTTAACCCACATTAACGGGCGGTAAGATTTCTACTTCAAAATTTAGGAAAAGTGTAAGAATATGTAGAATATCAACTGCTCGTATAATGCCGATTGGTTCAACTAGCAATTAGTGGTGGATGAGGAAATTCCTCCATTAATTGGAGTTTCATTTTACAATAAGTCTTTCTTATTTCGTTTATAAAATCCTAATGATAATAACTGACCGACTTTTTCCAAAATCGTATAAAACAATGTAGTTATAACTATTAATTTTATAAGTCCTCGTTTGGCTATTCATTCATCGCTGACTAATACAAATCTAATAGGCACTTTTTCTAAGTGAAAATGGTGTTAACAATTTTGGTAATCAAGTTCTCTGCTAATGATGGCGCACGTAATTCCAATGCAACATGCTCAATAATTTCATATAAATCTTTTTCCGTAGGTTCTGTTATTCTCCCTGCAAGAGTATATCCTGCCATTTTCAATAGTTCCTCAGTTTGTTTCAAGACCAATTCAAAAGCAATTTCAAAGCATAATAATATAAAAGAAAGATGTTCCATCTCTAAAGTAATGCTACACATCTAGCACCATTTAACTTAGTCTATAACAGCTTTCATATGCGCTTTTGTCACTGCCCAATGAGTAGCTGACCAATATTTCGCTTTATTTTTAATGTAAATAATTTGCGGTGATTCATGCTTTACATTTAAATCAGTTTCGATTTTATTAGAAACAGGACGAGATTCTCTTACTTTAACTAACGTATAATCAATATTTTGATCTGGATTATCTTCCAAATAATCGTTATACTCATCTAACGCATTGAAACTAACCGGACAAGTTGTACTATGTTTAAGAATAACTTGGTCTTTTTCTGCGGACTTTTCTAAGATAGCATCCCATTCTTCGAGTGTGGTAATTTCCTTCCATTCCATTATAAAACGTCCTCCCTTTAGATAAAGATATATTTATATTCTTATTTCTTATATAGTTTACGACAAATTAATGTGATTTCAAAAGAACGTGCTTATATTAAAAAATCATATGGTAAAAGGGCGAAGTGTAATTCATTTTCTTTGGAAATAGTAATAAAAGCAAAAATAAGAATTAAATTGAAATTACTGAGATCTCAAAGCTCAACTTTAAGAGAGCTGATTATCAATCAGGTTCTTAATATTTTTTGATAAAAGTAAACTTGGTAAGAAAAGGCTTAATAAAAATTTATTCTACTTACTTGTGGATATGGTGAAAAAATATTAATATCTAAATTATCTTTGATGCTGCTTAAAATGGTTGTTTTATTAATGAAAATTTGTATATGGACGGTGTAGTATTATGGTTGGAATGGGATCAAGAACGATTAAGACAGCTATAGGGGCATCTTTAGCGATATGGCTTGCAGGTTTACTGCAACTTGAGTTTTCTGTATTTGCTGCCATCATTGTAATCATGTGTGTTGAAAGGACAAAAAACGGACTGTACAAACAATCTTAGATAAATTTTTCGCTTGTTTATTGTCCTTATTTCTAAGTGGTGTCGCTTTTGAAATCTTTGGTTATTCTCCGGTTGTCATTGGAATTTTTATTCTATTGTTTGTTCCCTTATTGGTAAAATGGAAAATTCAGAACGGCTTTGTTACAAGTATGGTGGTGGTTACTCATCTTTACACATTACGAGACTTTAGCCTGAAATCATATTAAGTGAGTTATTGATTATTATCATTGGTATCGGCATTGCATTTATTATAAACAATATCATGCCAAGTTTTAAAAGGAAATTGAAACTTATAAACATCAAATCGAAGAAAAGTTTAGTATGATTCTTTCTATGTTTGCAGTCTATTTAAGGGGCATCAACAAACTTGTGATAGCCAAGAAATTGTTCTAGCGGAGGATTTAATAAAAAAGCAAAAGAAATGGTCATACAGGATATTGAAAACCATTTAATCAAAAATCATCGTCAAGACTACTTTTATTTAGAGATGAGGGAGACCAATTTATCATCCTTAAACGTATGTTACCAGTCGTTTCTTCCCTTGGACAAAACTTAAAGCAAAAGGAATTTATTGCTGATTTACTCGAATATCTGAGTCAAAATGTGAATGAGAAAAATACGACACACATTTCATTTGGAAAAGTAAAAGAGAGTTGGAAATTAATCAAAAGAACCGACTTACCTAAAACGAGAGATGAATTTGAAACAAGGGCAAATTTATTCTATTTAATGAAAGAAATAGAGAATTATTTACAAATCAAAAGAGAACTTTATTCTAAAAGTTGACAATTTCCATTCGTTAAAAGAATAATAATTAATATTCAGAATTCCATTATTTAATTGAGTGACTAATTAATGCATTTATATAACCTATCCAATTAGTACTTTTATAACATCATAATGCTAATGAAAGATGTGGTTATGTGAAAAAATTCTCTTTTCCATTGGTATAACTTCTATTATAAGTATTATTAATTGGTTGTTCTAATCAAGATTATCCAACAACATATACAAATAACAAAACGGTTGAGCATTCCAATGTAATTGTTACTCTAGTCGAGTAAAGTAAGATATGAATCCAAGAGAAAAAATAAGCTCTATTGAGTTTACGATTAAAAATAACTTGTGCGATTTAATTGGATACTGCAGTGATGAAGAAGCAGTTTATCTAGTAGGAATAGAGCCAAGAGAAGTACCATTTGAAATTTCCGTAAATAAAGAGGCTAACTGTGCATTGTTCCTTTTTCTTATTCCTCAATTCTATTTTCTCTCCTCTCACGTCTAAAATAACGAACAATCTATATATTGGCAAGGTAAACGCAACTACATCCTTTTAAATATGTCTGCGACCTACTATCAACACATGTTGAAGTAGTTTCTTATCTAGAACGTACAGATGATATCGATGAAGAAGTAAGGAAAGAATTGATGTGAAGGATAGAGCAGCTCATATTGGGGCATGGGCTGTTTTTGTTTGACTATAATAAGCGTTACTAATTCACAATTAAATATTTATGGTTGCAATACGTAATTTGGCTTTTCTCATATACCATAGATAATATTTTTTCTGTTTACTGAAACAAAATTTTAATAAAGCACCTAGGGGGCAACAATGTCGTATGCCTTGCTAATATCAACAACAAGTATGTCGATTCCGATTAACATCGTTTTTACTTTATATTAAACGGACATTTCGATTTTTAGAAAAGATTCCATCATCTTACGCTTCATCATCCAATTCTACAAAATTTGTGTGGCAAGCAATTGTATTCACATCTGATTTTTAATCGTTAATAGGCACAATAAAAAGTGAATTGTTAGATGGTGGTGAAGGAATTTGCGTGATATTATGTAGAGAGAGAAGGTGCAAGATGAACAAAGGAAAGTTAAAAGTTACATGTATAGGTCTGCATGAAAGTGGAAAGGGAATTATAAATATCAAGGGAAAAGATTACCTTGTATCCAATCTACTTGAAGGAGAAACTGCAATCGTTGAGATAATAAAAACGAAACATAAAACTTCTGTTAATGTGGTCAAAATTGAAAAGAATCAAAGCATCGGGTAAAACCAGAATGCACATATTATAGTAAATGTGGTGGATGTCAGCTTCAACATATGTCCTATGAAGCACAGGACGAATTTAAACAAAGACTAGTGGAAAAGCTTTTAGGGGCATATTGTAAAGTCAATGATATTTTAACTATGAAAGAACCTTATTACTATAGGAATAAGGTGCATTCGACATTTGCTTATGATAAAAAGAGACAGATTATATCGGGGATATACCAGGAAAACAGTCATAATGTAATTGATATAGACGAATGTTTGATACATGACCGTAAGGCAGATGAAATTATCGAAACGATCAAGGGATTTATGAAGTCTTTCAAAATGCAACCATTTGATGAAGACACAGGTAGAGGGTTCCTGAGGCATGTACTGATAAAAGAGGATTTTCAACGAATCAAGTAATGGTTGTCCTAGTGACATCAACGAAAATTTTCCCAGGTAAAAATAATTTTATCAAAGCATTGCTTAAAGCTCATCCAGAAATATCTACTATTATTATGAATATTAATAAGCGGAGGACTTCAGTAGTACTGGGAAGTGAGGAAATTATATTACATGGCAGAGGAACTATTGAAGATGTATTATGTGGTGTAAAATTCCAAATTTCAGCTAAGTCTTTTATCAAGTCAACCCCATTCAAACTGAGATTTTATACAACAAGGGAATTGAGATGGCAAGACTAAAGGGCAATGAAACAGTAATAGACGCATATTGTGGAATAGGCACTATATCATTAATAGTCAGCGACAAAGTGAAGAAGGTTATAGGTGTTGAACTAAATAAAGATGCCGTAAAAGATGCAATAAAAAACGCCAAAAATAACAATATTAAAAATGCCTATTTTTACAACGATGATGCCGGGGACTTTATGGTGAAACTTGCAAATGAACATACAAAAATGGACCTAGTCATAATGGATCCACCAAGGTCAGGAAGTGACGAAAAGTTCTTATCTTCCCTGGTAAAACTATCGCCACAGAAAGTGATTTATGTCTCCTGCAATCCAGTCACTTTGGAAAGAGACTTAAGATATCTAACTAAAAATGGATATAAAGTAAAAGAAATTCAACCAGTAGACATGTTCCCACAAACGGCGCATGTGGAGGTCGTTTGTTATTTGGAATTGAAATTGTCTAACTAAAAATAACATTTGCTAGCCAAAATTAACTCTTGCTAGTCCGACCCTGATTTCGCAATAATTAACATTTGCTAGTTCAGGGTCTTTTCATGCCCAAACCCTTATCAGTCCTATCTTTTCCCGATTTTCTCTTTCCTCCATTATGGCAAAACTTAATTTTAACTTCGAAAAAAGGTGAAAAAAGGCGGAAAAACGGGTAAAACTTTATGTGAAACAGTCACATTTTCGCTAAGACAGAAAACTTTACAGATTATATGGGATTTTAAGGAGCAGGATCATATCAATCGTATTCACGATCTTCATCCAAGATTAATAGAAGTCTTCCCTAAACTATTAAAGATAGATAAATTAGTCGGAACATTCAATTATCTCTTTCTTTATAAAGAGCATGATGGTTTAAGAATACGGATTTTAAAATACAAACTGGGCAACACTCTAATATTTTAAATCAGAGACACTTTTTCTTCCGCTTTTTAATTTCCCCGATATGAAATTATTCGTATTCAGAGGTTTGCATGCATCATATTAGAGGCAAATGAAGAAATTCAAATATTAATGATAAACACACTTGACATCAACTACACTATGTAGTAGTTTATATTTACTACGTAGTGTAGTAAAAAGTTTCGTTATGGACGCATAACGATGTAATGAGGTGTACACCATGAACAAAGTTCAAAAGTTATCTGATACTGAAATGGAACTAATGGAGGTGATTTGGGAGTGTGTCCCCCTGTCACATCAACCGAATTGCTACGGATTTTCTCTGAGCGGGGTAAGGAGTGGAAGGCACAAACGATTTCCACCTTCCTATCTCGGTTGGTTGACAAAGCGGCGCTAGAAGTCACAAGGGATGGCCGAACGAACAAGTATGTTCCCGTATATCGCGGGAAGATTACAAGCTAAGGGAAACGCAACATGTACTGGACGGGTTATACCAAGGATCAGTTAAAAACTTAATTGCTGCTCTGTATGACGGTGACAAGCTCTCAGATGAAGATATAGAAGAGCTGAAGCAATGGTTTTCAGGAAAGTAGGTGCAGTCTATGAATAAACTTCTGGAACTGTTCGTCTCCTTTCCATTGCGGGAAGTACCGTTGTAGTCTGCATTCTCCTGTTGCGGCTTGTTTCACTAGACGTCTTACCTACGAAATGGAGGTATACGATTGGAAAAATGGCAGTAGGATTTTATCTCTTGCCCATAGCCCTTATTCTGAAATGGATTTTGCCATTCTTGATTACGAAACAACCGACAACAGCCTCGATGACCGTATTACCTTCGAGTGTACAACAAACACAGTTCGACCTAAATATAATGGGCAGCCCTGAATTGAACCTTTCTGCTGATGTAGTCCTCATTTTTCTGAGTATTTGGGGAATAGGGGTCTTGGCTTTTGCCATATGGCAGGTTTACTGTTATCGGAGGTTTATAAAAAATTACAACAAACTTGTTCGTCTGTTCCAGAGAACTGCAAAGCTGCCCAACAACTAACCTTGCTGAAGGAAGTTTTCGGCATAAAAGCAAAGTCCGACTTGCTTACAGCACGGCTGTTCGGAGTCCTGTTCTTGTCGGGCTATGGAAACCAACAATTTATCTCCCTATTAAGAATAGTGCGAATCTGGACATGTGCATGGTGATCCGTCATGAATTAGTTCATCTAAAACAGAATGACTTATGGGTTAAGGCCTTCACTTTGGCAGCCAGTGCCTTGCATTGGTTAAATCCTTTGGTTCATATTCTCCGAAAAGACATTCATATGTGGAGTGAATTGACTTGTGACGAAGAAGTGGTCAAAGAAATGTCTTATGCAGAACGAAAACGGTATGGCGAAACAATCCTAAACGTCATGATAGGTTCAAGAGGGATACCTGTTCGATTTTGCGTTTCTTTATCTGGTAATGGAAAACTATTGAAAAGGAGGTTGACTATGATGCTAAATGTGAAAAAATGAAAAAAGAACACTTGTATTGACAACAGCAGCCTTAATTAGTGTTGGAGGTATAGGAACAGCTACGTCTGTCTGGGCATCAAGCAATACACCAACGATTGATGAAAAAGCACGCGAAACATTGGCTAGTCTCGAGTATGCTATAGGAAATAGTGATTTTATAAAGGAAGTAGAAGAAAATCCGACCGCTATAACTGTGCATGAAGAGTTCGTGGAAGTAATGACTGGTTTTTCCGACTTCCATCATGGTGAAGCAAAGCTTATTGCAGTGAGACCTTCTGATGAAAGCAAATTTTCAGCAGAAGAATGGCAGGAGATTTTGAAGAAGATTGAAAATGGGGAGATTTATTGGGAGGAAGAAGTGTCCGATTGATAATCATGCATCTAATGTTGAAACGGATTTAAAACTTACAACAATCACAAAAGGAGTTACAGTTAAAAGAGAAGGTGTCAAAGAAGGGAATTTAAATGATCACCGACAAAGCAAAATAGACCAACTCTTTGATGGAATTTCGCTAATATAATTGAAGATTTAAAGACTCATTTAAAAGGGTTAAATGTTGGTTACAGTGATTTCAAACCAATAAGCATAAAATATAAAGCTAAGACACAGGCCCTAATACAACTACGTCCGAACATAGTTGCCCCGCTTGATTAGCGGTTAGCATTGAGTAGAAGAAGTAATCACCCAACTAGCCGGACAGCGTAGGGGTGATTACTTTTTGTTTGAACGATCATGATTCCAAAGATGAAGCCCTTCTGTAAGAGTAACATCATGCTTAGTAGTAAAGTTTTATTCTGTCAATAAATATTGACGTAGATCCAAGGTTGTTATTAAGTTGGAAGAAAAGAAAAGGAAACTATAAAGATGTTTAATTAATTAGGGTGAGAACTTGAACTGCTGTTGTGAAAATGGAAGAACATATGATTTGAAAATAGAAGGAGACGTTGGAGCAGATCCAATTTGGTGTAATAAGTGTGGTTGCAATCTCGACATAGATTACGTTCCAATATCGGATGAATTAGCAGAGGAATTGTCTCATTGGGCAACAAAGTATGGAGAATGGATTGATTGGGATAAAGATAGATTGCTTCCTAATGGGATTGAACTGGAAGATCAATTTAATCAAATGGGAATCATTTTAACGAAAAAGTACAACACGAAATTGACGGTACATATAAATGGACATTTATACCTTCTACCAGTGCGAGATTTTATAATCAAAGACAAAAAATTCGAAAAAAGGTTGAAATTTTGATGGAGGAGTGGAATGAAGCAAATTAGTCTAATGAAGTGGGTATTAGAGGTTGATTTAAATAAGACAAGGGAATTTTATAGCAAAGATCATGAGATGTGCGACTGTTTATACTGCGAAAACTATATGGAAGCGTACAAGTATTTTCATCCTTCTATCATGGAAGTATTTAATGCGTTAGAATTAATCCTTCAAAGCCAAGCCATTTATCTGAGTTTGGCGAAGTGAAAGGTGGATTACGTTTATACATTGGAAGCTATCATATAGTCGGTAAATTAGTAGAAGGAGAGTATTGTACAAATTCTGAATGGAATGATACCAATACAGCTAAGAATAAAAATTTCCTATTTGGGTTCGAGAAAGATATTATGTTTTTACATAATGATTTTCCTCATCCCGCTTTGCAGTTAGACTTTGAGGCTCGAATTCCCTGGGTATTAAATGAAAAGCCATAGGACTAATATCAAACGTCTCTAGTGCCTCGTCAATAAGTTGATTTTCAAACTCACTCCCCGATCGGTGTGGAATAATTCGAGGCGATGTAAGTTGTATTTTACAGTTGAAAGGGCACGCTGAACTAGCTCAGCACTTTTATTAGGACCAGCGCTGTAGCCAATAATTTCACGATTGTATAAATCTACTAAGACACAGATATAATGCCAGTTTTGCTTCACTCGAACGTATGTTAAATCACTCACAATCACTTTTAATTCTTTGTCTTGTTTAAATTCACGATTCAGTACGTTTCCAACTTTGGACTCATTTACTGATATTTTCTAGGTTTAAATGGAGCTATTGTGTGTATTTGGAGACAAGTCCTTCTCTTTCATTATTCGCCCAATACGGCGACGTGACACTGTCCGCCCTTGTTTTTGAAGCTCCTTTTTATTTTCCTTTGGCCATAAATATGCCGACTGTTTTTAAAGATTTTAACAATTAAGGCTGTTAATTTTTCGTCCTGATTATCTCGAATTTTTTCCTCATAATAGTACGTGCTTCTAGGAAGTTGTAGGACGGTGCACATTGCTGATATCGAGTATTTGTGACGGTTATTTCGTACCACATCTACTTTCGTCTCATTATCAGCGCGGCTTGCTTTAAAATATCATTCTCCATCATCAGTTGTTGATTTTCTTTACGAAGTCTGATCAGCTCTTCCTGCTCTGGAGTTCTATTGTTTTTTCTTCAAAGGATCCACTTGTTTTATGCTGGCGAACCCATTTATCAAAGGTAGATGGAGTCAGCTCGTACTCTTTAATCATTTCACTTCTAGGTTTACCTGTAAGGTGCAGCTGGACAACTTGTTCTTTAAATTCTTTCGTGAATGTTCTTCTTTCTCTTTTGGTCATAATTAATTCTCTCCCGATTTTTATGAATTAAGTTTATATGACCTTAATGAATCTGTCTAACTTAGTGTAATCTATTCAGAACTTTAATATTACAAGTTCTGCTACTACCGATTTATTTATTGATTTTTGCAGGAATGATGGAGAGAGTGAAAGTGTCTGCTCTTTTTGAGAGTGCTTTACTTGTATTAATATTGCTATTTTTCTTGCGATTTTAACAAGATCTATATTTAGAAAAGGAAAAACAGGATGTATTCAAAGGAAGAATAGTCCCATTTTTTGAGACTACGCAAATCATGTTCCTAAGTTTGGCAATTGTGGCAATGTTTGCTTCACAAGGGAGGAAGTTATTTGAAAATATGAATGTGGTATTATTATTGCTGTTACCTGTGTTATTATTTTTATGATAAATTTAATTTTTAGCCGTATCGTTAGTAGACTTTTAAAAATGTCATATGAGGATTCGGTAGCTTAAACCTTGCAATATTAGCGAGAAATTTGCCGGTTTCCTTAGCCATTGCTGTTACTGCATTTCCAGATCAGCCTCTTATCGCATTAGCGTTAGTAATAGGTCCACTAATAGAATTACCTGTGCTTGCAATTGTATTTCAACTTTCATTCGTAGAGGTGAAAAAGTAAGTGCTTAAAATGTTTTGTTTTTGGAAGATCTTTATTTAATATTTTAGGACAAAGGTTTGACCTAGTTCTCATAACGAAAGGATTCGAATGTAAATATGAAAGATAATTTTTGGCAAAATTTACCGAAGCCGTTTTTATACTGGCACCGATGGAAGATGTGACAGATGTTGTGTTTCGTCATGTAGTGAGTGAAGCAGCTAGACCGGATGTGTTTTTACAGAGTTTACAAACACAGAGAGTTATTGTCACCCAGAGGGAAATGAAAGTGTGCGTGGTCGTTTAACTTTTACAGAAGATGAACAACCAATTGTCGCCCATATATGGGGGATAAACCCGAATACTTTAGGCAAATGAGTATTGGTATGGCGAAACTAGGATTTCGGGGTTGGATATTAATATGGGTTGCCCTGTGCCTAATGTGGCATCGAAAGGGAAGGGAAGCGGTCTTATCCTGCGCCCGGAAGTTGCAGCAGATATTATCCAAGCATCAAAAGCAGGAGGGTTACCCGTCAGTGTAAAAACAAGGATTGGTTACACGTATGTTGACGAATGGCAGGACTGGCTCACACACATATTGAAACAAGACATCGCTAATCTTTCCATTCACCTGCGTACAAGAAAGGAAATGAGCAAAGTAGATGCTCATTGGGAACTGATTCAGAGATTAAGAAACTTCGCGACAAAATAGCACCAGATACACTTTTGACGATTAACGGAGATATTCCTGACCGTCAAACGGGTTTGGAGCTCGTCCGGCAATACGGGGTGGATGGGATTATGATTGGACGTGGTATTTTTAAAAATCCATTTGCTTTTGAAGAGCATCCGAGGGAGCATAGCAGTAAGGAATTGCTTGACCTCTTAAGATTACAGCTTGACCTCCATGATAAGTATTCAACAGAAATAGAGCCACGTCCATTCAAGCCACTTCGCCGCTTTTTAAAATATATGTCAAAGGGTTTCGAGGGGCTAGCGAATTAAGGCATCAATTGATGAGCACTGAGTCAACAGATGAAGTGCGGGCATTGCTCGATCATTTTGAGTGAAATAGTCTGACGAGAAAAGTGGCTAAAGTGAAGTGGAAATTAAACCCGTCCCTTCGTCTTTAAAGTTTAAGTTAAAAGAACAGAAGCAAGAGAGGAGGACATGAAATCGTTCTTTCCTCTCTTTTTTCTCTATTGTGCTACTAGATGACGGAATTTTAAATCAGAAAGGGGCGATAAAATGTCAGAATTAAACGATGAAATCATTTTAAGAGGGCTTAAAGAAAATAATTTAAAAAATGTGGATTTAAATATACCAAAAGAAAAAATCATTGTATTTACAGGTCTTTCAGGATCGGGAAAAAGTTCAGTTGTTTTTGATACATTAGCAACAGAGAGCAGAAGGCAAATGACATTGAACTATCCTCTTTATGTCAGAAATCAAATGCCAAGATACGAAAGACCCCACGCGGACCTTATGCAAAACTTAAGTCCGGTTGTAGTAGTGGAGCAAAGACAAGCAGGTGGAAATTCCCGCTCAACAGTCGGCACCTACATGGATATCAATCCATTAATAAGACTTTTATTCTCAAGAATCGGAAGTCCATCGATCGGTTCTGCCAATGATTTTTCGAGTCAAAGCTCCTTTGGCAGCTGCCACGAATGTGGGGATTTGGAGAGGTGCTTGCGCCAGATCTTAATAAAATGATTGATTTCAATCAGTCACTTCGTAATTACGCGGTAAAATTTACGCCGTTATCGCCTTCAGGTTGGCAAGGCAGATGGATGATGACGGGCGGATTATTCGATTCGGATCAACCGATAAAGGACTACCCTGAAGAAAAACTCCACCTGCTCTTATATGGGCCCCCAGAAGGTGAAAAAGTCTATGCCCCTTTTCATACAAAACACGGACCTCAAGATCATGAGTGGGATGGGTTATTGCCTAGGTTTACACGCCTTTATATTAACAGAGACATCTCAAAGCTAAAACAAGTGTCTCAAGATGACGTTTTAGCCGTATCAACTCGATCCTTATGTCCAACCTGCCAAGGTTCTGGACTGAACCCAAAGATATTGGAATGTAGAATAAATGGCTTAAATATCGCAGAATACAATCAATTAGAACTTACAGAAATACTAGAAGAATTAATGATGATAAAAGATCCGATCGGAGAATCGATTGCACGGCAAGCACTCCAATATATAAAACAACTGGTCGATATCGGACTAGGATATTTGAGTTTATCAAGAAAACTGGGCACCCTTTCCGGTGGCGAAGCTCAAAGGGTAAAAATCGCCCGCCATTTAGGGAGCAGTCTAAACAATCTTACATACATTTTTGATGAACCAAGCGCAGGACTCCATCCGGAAGAAGTGGATATGTTAATACAAATGCTGAAACGTATAAAAGCCCAACATAATACGGTAATTGTAATCGAACACGATCGATCCATAATCAAAATAGCGGATGAAATAATAGAAATGGGACCAGAAGCAGGTGTAAATGGAGGGAGGTTGTTTATCAAGGGAGATTAGAAGGTTTAAAAAACTCTACAGCTGCAACAACCATTAATCACAAGCTGCAAATAAACAAAAATCCAAGAGATATAAAAAGTCATTTTACAATTAAGAGAGCAAACAATAATAACTTAAAAAATATAAGCATACATATTCCTAAAAATGTCTTAGTCGCTATATGTGGAGTATCTGGTTCGGGTAAGAGCTCCCTAATGTTGGACGCATTTACAGAACGTTATCCAGAAACCATCATCGTAAGGCAGGACAGTATAGGAATTTCAAACCGTTCGACACTAGCTACATATATGGGAATAATGGATGATATTCGCTCCATATTATCAAAAGAAACAGGTCGTCCTGCAGGCCTGTTCAGCTTTAACTCATTAGGAGCATGTCCTATCTGCAAAGGCAAAGGAGTGACAAAACCGGACGTAGCCTTTGCTGATCCAGTGACAATCCGTGTGAAGCATGTGGTGGTACAAGATATTCAGACGAAGCACTGTCATATCAATATCAAGACAAAAATATAGTAGAGATTTTAAATTTAACGATAGACGAGGCTATGAACTATTTTAAGTTGCCAAAGATCATAAAAAGAGTGAATACATTAAAAGAAGTAGGATTAGGGTATCTCACCTTAGGACAGACGACAAGCTCCTAAGCGGAGGAGAAGTCCAACGTTTAAAACTTGCGAGCCACTTACAAAAAGAAGGACAAATCTACGTATTGGACGAGCCGTCCCTAGGGCTCCACACAAAAGATAATGCAAAACTCTTACGTATATTTCAAACGCTTGTAAACAAAGGTAATTCAGTTATCATCATTGAACACAATCTGGACTTTATAGCGGCAAGTGACTGGGTAATCGAGTTGGGTCCAGGAGGAGGAAAGCAAGGCGGAAAAGTGATATGGGAAGGCACACCTGAAGAGATGTTATATGCAGAAACATTAACAGCAAAATGGTTAAGGGATGGAATTGCACAAAATTTTACGTGAATCTCCCTTAGCTTCAGCGATTCATTTTACTTATTTTTCTGAAGGTTATATACTAAAATTGTTCAGAAAAAACGGGAATTTCACTTAGTCTGAAATTCATAAAGAGAGTAATTCCATTTACCAACGTTTTTTTAACTCAAACGTTCTGGTATAAACTGGAGAGGATTTATCAAGGGGATTTTAAAATGGCAGAAGATCGTTATCAACGAGGTTTAGAGAAATTAAAGGAGCTAAGTCCAACTGGCGATATGGACATTGGCGAAGGATTTAAAGATATTGCTCCTGATTTAAGCAAATATGTCGTTGAATTTGCTTTTGGAGACATTTATTCACGTCCGGGATTGGATAACAAACAGAAAGTACTTACGACCATTACTGCGCTTGTAGCTCAAGGAAAACCGCAGATTGAGATGCATATCAAAACGGGGCTAACGGTTGGTTTAACACCGGAAGAGATTGTAGGTTGCATCATGCACCTTATCCCGTATACAGGATTCCCGAGTGTTTTGAATGCTTTAACCGTTGCTAAAAAGTATTTGCAGAACGCGGCGTATCTGTAACAACGTCTGATGATTGAAGTAAAGAGCAGGGGAATCCTGCTTCTTTTATAATCTAATCTCAGGTCGAAATACAACTTCATTAAGGGTGGGGACAAAAAGTGCATAGTGGAATTGCTTATTTTGTTACATTTGTCGTCATTGTGATTTCTGTTTTCGTAACCCTTTTCTCAAATATGAATTGGAGCAGTTGTTTTGGGAAAAAGAGAGTGTCGGCGCTTTTCATATAGCTAATCTGATTTTCACTTACATGGTTTCAATAGGCGTTTATGCTGTTATGACCATCTATGTGATAGGGAAGGATTTCAAACTGTTTCAACATTCGGCTATCCTCTTACTTATTATTCTGCCGATTTATCTTTTGGGGCACGTTGCGTTTGAAAAGTATAAAATCACCTACCAAAGATACAGGACAACTGAGAACGAGAAAGTCGTCGTGCTCAATCAAAAATTCTTAGAGAAAAAAGATCAGAAAAATTCAAGGTGTACAATGCCGCTGCCAAGGAAGATAAGGGCGGTAAAACTAGGGCATCAAGGCGCCGCTATTGGTAAGTGATTGTATGGAGGAGAGCATAAATGAAAGGCATCGAAAAAATTTATTGTGGATACCTGAATTAATTTTATTACCTTTTAGAATGATTTTTGGTTTTTTAGAGGAATAGTAAGGTTGATTGGAAATATGTTTGATAACTTCTAATACGAAGGCCTTTGGAAATCATTAGTGAAAGGGCTTGGATAAACTGGTTGAATTCAGGCTTGTTTCTACCATGTTTCTGGTAGATGTATTTGAAAAACACAAATACATACAGAACATTAGTTCCTATTGTGTTATACTAAAAATAAGAAATACTTCATAGATTTTATCCTCAATCAAATTCTCAGGATGTGATAAAATGTCGGCAATGGCTGCAGTTGTTAAAGAACATTCATCCGAGTATACCCAACACATACAGCATGATCTCCTTTTAAAAATTTACTCCATCCCTTTTTGAAGAGTTTTTAGCACTGTTTTTCCAGAAGTCCATGAACATATTGACTTTCAAGCGGTTACACCAATATCAGAGGAAGTGCATGCAGATTTGCATGAGGGCAGTACGAGAAGACTTGATGTTGTAGTGGAAACGAAGCTGAAAAATACGGATGTACTCATTATTGTTCATATTGAGCCACAAAGTTCGGTACAAACTAATTTTCACGAGAGAATGTATCATTATTTTAGTCTACTGTATAATAAATATCGTAAACCCATTGTTCCTATTGCTGTTTTTAGTTATGAACAAAATTGGGAAGAAAATCAATATGAAATGAAACTTCCGTTTTTCCATGTGTTAACTTTTAACTTTTTGACGCTTCATTTACGTAAACGAAACTGGCGAGATTTTATTGATTCGAATAATCTAGTCGCTGCTGCATTGCTTAGTCAAATGGGCTATACAGAAAGTGAAAGGATTCAAGTAAAGAAGGAATTTTGGCGGATGTTCGTGCGCATGCAAATTGACTCAGCGAGGCAACATCTCATCTATGGCTTTTTGAGTCTTATCTAAAATTATCAGAAGAAGAGGAGGAGGTTCTGATGGAAGAAATCGGAAAAATGGCTGAAGCAGATAAAATTTTTGAATTGACGAATTCCTATATTGAAAAGGGAAAAGAAATTGGGAAAGAAGAAGGGAAAGAAATTGGAAAGGAAATCGGAATAAAGGAAGGAAAAAAGGAATTAGGGAAAGAAATTGCGCTTGATTTATTGAGAAAAGGTTGGGATATTGACTCAATTTCGAAATCACTCGTTTGGAAAAAGCTGAGTTGAAAAAATAATATGTGAAGAGGATTAAAAAATCTTTGTATCAACTCTAACATTACATTGAAAAACGAAAGCTTAATTTCATGGGCGAAGGAGAAATTAGGCTTTAATTATTGACTTATAATATGTTCAGCCAATGTTAGTAGCTGACAAATTGTTTTAATTTAAATCGGACATATTTTCCAATGAAAATAACACTTGATAAACAATTAGTTTTAGGTGTGGATGAAGAAGATGAATTTTTATTAAAAATATGGAAACTTTTCCTCGAGTGATCAGTTAACATGTAATTTCTGTTAAAGGCTTGTATTTGAATATATAAAGTACAAGAGTATATATAGGACTGGTATTGTCAAAATAGACAATAAAGTCGTCCACACCGTACCCATCGCGGCGTAATTTGTGTCACCTCCAAATTTTTGTGCATATAAGGCAATGGTTGGTGCTGAGGGCATACCGGAAACAAGTACGGCTGTTGCCAACAATGGAAAGGGGAAGGAAAAAAGGATAAACGGAAATATCAATAAGGGAATAATCATCAGTCGAACAACTGTAACGACCCACAAAGTTTTATCCTTTAAAAGGAATAGAGATTTTTCACGTTTATGTTTGCGACAAATGCACCGATAACAAGCATGGAAAGTGGAATGGTCATGATTCCAACACTTTTAAGTATATTGGATACTGTAGCAGGCAAATGAATGGGCAGAACAAAGATACAGAGGCCGATGAAAGTTGAAAGAATTCCTGGATTGAGAAAAATCATACTCCATTGAACAACCCTCTTCTTTCCCACGAAAAGATAAATTCCATATGTCCAAATCAAAATAAGATAAGGTAAATTAAATAGGGTAACATACAACGCTCCCTTATCAGGGAAAAGACTAGATATTATAGCAAAGCCAATAAAACCTTGATTACCAAAGACGATAAGGCCTTCGAACACGCTTTGCCGGTTTTCAGGCAACTTTAAAGATTTTCTTATGAGTAAAGCGATCACACAGGAAAGGGTTAATATAAAAGCGGATATAGGAATGAGCCAAAATAAATTGCCTGCTATATTTATGTCATAAGGCTCGCCCATAGTATAAAGAATTAAAAATGGCAAAGTTAGAGACAGGATGAGTCGAGTCAAGACCTCAGTCGAATGCCCATTAAGGACCCCTTTTTCCGAGCCAAAATCCAACGAGACCGATTGCGTACAATACAATTATTTCTTGAAAAAGGACACTAAACCCAATGTCACCCCTCCTTGCCAATAGAATATGAAAAGGGTTATGAGTGGTGACATGAATTCAAATGGTATGGATAGGTTTAAGCTTAATTCCCCGTAATTCTTACCGTATGGGGCAATTAATGTTTATAAAACTTTATTACTGCATAAGCTGCTTTAATTGATCAATATGAGCTCTGTCCTCAGCCAAATTATCTTTAATGACTTGAAGGCTTTCTGAATCTAAATCTCCTTTAATGATTTCAACTGCTTGATTTACACCCATTTCTTGTCCTTTCAAGACTGCTTTAATAATATCTTCGTTGTTATTGGGGGACTTTTTCAGCTTCATCATACTTTCTTGTATAGATAACATCATCCCATTATCTTCAACAGCCTTACTACCGAGATTTTGAATTCGTTCAGCTATTTTGGCAGCGTGCAGCTTATGTTCTTGCTGAATACGCTGAAGCTCACTTTTGAGTTTTGGATCTTGGGTATGTTTTATGTAATGTTCATACGCATGGATTCCCATATATTCCCCTTTTAAAAACGCATTCAACTCTTTCGCGATATCTTTTTCATTCATTGACGTCCCCCTATTATTAGCAGCTGAATTTCATATGTATTATTAGGTTTGTAACCGATAAATATACAATACAATAAACTCGATTTATCTATGGGCTTTTTGATCGGGTTAATAAGATCATAAAAACATCCCTAATTTAAGATCTTTAATTGTTTTGAGAAAGTGCAGTAATTCACAAACTATGTTTCATCTCAATTCAATTGTATACGCTATCATTGCACTAAATAAATGTATTCATTAAAATGATGGTAAGGAGTGATGTATATATGAAAAAATTTATTAATGCGAATATATACGGAGAGCCAGAATCTCATGAATTATTAGTGGAAAACGGTCAATTTAAAGCAATAGGCAATGATTTAAATGACGCAGATGAAGTGATTGATTTAAAAGGCAATCTAGTGTTGCCGCCTTATGTTGACCCTCATTTACATTTAGATTATATCTTCTCAGGGCTAGGCGAAGGAAATGCAAATGTCTCCGGTACATTATTTGAAGGCATCCAGCGTTGGAGTGATAATAAAAAATCTTTGACTGAAGAAATAGTGCGTGAACGTGCGATTAAAGGAATTCAGAAAGAATTGAACAAAGGAGTTCAGTTTATTCGCACACATGTAGATATTACTGATCCTAATCTAACAGGGATGAAGGCTTTAATTAAGCTGCGTGAAGAATTGAAAGATATCGTTACATTACAACTTGTAGCATTCCCTCAAGAGGGATTTTTAGATATAAAGGCGCCGAACAGTTAATGGAAGAGGCACTTAAAATGGGTGCTGACGTAGCGGGCGGAATTCCACACTTTGAAATTTCATATGAACATGGTGTGGAGTCATTAAAACGTATTGTAGACTTGTCTTTAAAATATAACGTCATGATTGATATTCACTGTGATGAGAACGATGACCCAAATAGTCGATTTTTAGAAGTGTTAAATGCGCTTGTCATGGAAAAAGACTATGGTCCATACACAACAGCAAGCCATACAACTAGCTTTGGTTCTGTAGAAAACAGTTACGCGAATAAAATGTTAGGTTTATTTAGAGAATCAAAAATCAATTTTATCTCTTGCCCGACTGAAAACGCACACTTGCAAGGTCGTGGCGATACTTATCCGAAACGCCGGGGCTTAACACGAGTAAAAGAGTTATTAAATAATGGAAATAATGTCGCTTTTGCCCAAGATTCGATTGCAGATTACTGGTATCCATTAGGTAATGGAAATATGATGAACATTTTAGATAATGGTATTCATTTAGCACATTATACACATATTGATGAAATTAATAAGGCGTTCGATCTCATTACATATAACGGCGCAAACATTATGAGAGTGAACGATGAGTATGGCATCGAAGCAGGAAAGCCAGCCAACTTTATCGTTTTAGATGCAAAAGATGCATATGAAGCCATTCGTGAGCGTGCAGAAGTACTTGCATCCATTCGCAACGGTGAATATTTGTTTAAACGTGAACCATGGAGAAATGAAATTGAGATTGATTTCCTCAAACAATAATAAAGCTTCTTGAAGCGTTCAATCCCCAAAAAAGTAGTGTTAAGGGGGTTTTTGAATGCTTTCCATACTTTCAAAGGAATTTAAGTATATGGCTCGACTATTGAACACAAGTTAAACATCGATAATATTAATGTGTATACAAGCAGTACCTAAGTCTGTTAGGGTTATCCTTCCAAGGGAGAAACTCATTGCAGAAATACCTTTAAAAGGGTGAGGCATTTATATTTTTAAACATATATACAAATACTATGATTATCATTGCAAAGGGGTGTATGTAGTTGAACCAAACAGAAATCAGAGATAATATTGAAAAATACTTAATGAAAGTCACATTGGTACAATGGCAACAGTAAAAGATAATAAACCCCATTCTAGATATATGACTTTTTTCATAGAGATTTAATCCTTTATACACCGACAGCTAGGAATACCGATAAAATCGAAGAAATTGATGCAAATCCTTATACACATATTCTTATTGGGTATGAAGGAGATGGATTTGGTGACGAGTATATCGAGTATCAAGGAAAGGTTACAATTAACCACTCAGAAGAGTTGAAAAAGAGCTTTGGAATGATGACATGAAAATGTATTTTGATGGACCGGAAGATCCTAATTATACATTGCTAGAAATTCATCCGATTGGTATACGGTTAATGAACAAAAAAGGCAAACCACCTATGGAATTAGAAATGTAAAAGGTTCACTACCCTAACATCGTGGGAGTATTGATTCTTAAAATTGATCTTAGCCGTATGAACCTTTTCTTTCATAAATAGCGAAACAACGATGGCAAAAATTTGCTTGATTGTGAATTGAATATTAGGAAATTCCGGATAGTTTATTTTGAGTACTGTTTCTAATAAAATGAATGTCCATGACTTTGCAGATGATCCAAACCTTATTAATGTAGCCGTATCGCGAGCGGTGGGTCAATTCATTGTAGTAGTGGCTGAAGGCAGTGATCAATGCACGGAACAAATAGATACATTAAATATAATAATTTTGAAATAATGAAGACGACAGAGAGTCAGGAAGAAAAGGTATTAAGGGATCGGTTGTTGCAGGTGATGAGATTTCATGATGTTGAGTGCTCATAAGGAACACGACTTCACACAAGGAAGAGGGTAGTTTTTGAAAACCACCCCGACGGTTTACGTTATTTGACTTTAAGGAAAATATATAGGTCAAAGTTGTACTCAGACTCATAGATTTCTGCGGTATTGATGAGAATGCTCATTTTCACTTGGTCATTTTCATGAATCAATGTGGCTTGCTCCGTAGTTAGAGTGTACCCTTTGCGATGATCGTTTTCTTGATTCATCTCCTGTATCGAGATGACGATATTATTTGTATTGAACTGGATTAATTCTTCATCATTGCTCATTAATTTGATCATAACGTCATCGTCTACTAATTGTTTTGTTAATGTATAGTTGTTGCCATTGATCTCAATTGGAATTTTTGATTAGCGTCTATACCTCCCTTATTGCTGCTTATATACAGATGAACCATACGCTCATAGCCATCAATATTAATAATTGGGTTTTGATTCCAGTCAAGGTGGGCAAAATGCATTTGATTCGATCTGCCATTTATATAACCATCATACACGGGGTCAAATCCAAATGTCTTTTTAAAATTATCGTAATAAAATAGTTTGTCGGGCAACCAACCCGATTTATCATTGTAATTCACGCTATCTAAATAACTGGCTGTTTTAGTAATCATTATTTTATCTTCTGTAGAGATCGCTGAATTAGGAATGATGTGATGATTCTCGAGCATATTGTTTTTTCGAGTGTATGTTCAAGCAAATTGAATTGATTCACGCGGCTAACCGTAAAAGCATCGATTGGCGGAGTAATAGAAATAGCCGAAAAGATTATTAAAATGGGCGCAATTAACCCATTTTTTTCGTTTTCATGAAACTGAACCCAGAAATGATGGCGAAAATCCCAAACATGATGACATAGTAGCGTCCATGGGTAATGCCCATTTCTTTTATTTTCAACAATGAAGCGAGTGTTTGAAATAACACAATTGGGATCAAAATCTTAGGGAATATTTTTCTGAAAAAGTAAACGAATCGATTCTCAAGGCTGCTAGCAAGAATATATACTAAAATAACGATAATCGCGTAGGATACCAACAATGGTTCTAATAGGTTTTTGTCCAAAAATCTCCGCTAATATTTAAGATGACATAGACTAGAAGAATAATCGTATATACGGCCGTCAAAGGTATAATAATATTAGATATCAGAATCCCAAGGATTTTCGGACAACTAATGGACCTCGCTACCATTTGCTTTCGCAAAGCCAGCACCTCATCCGTTTGATTTGCATCATTTTTTCCGGGATAGGGCGGTGTCAGGGACAGAAAGAAAATCGGAGCAAATAACGAGTAGATAATATTTAGCGCATGCAATGTTGCTTTGTAATTAATGGAGAAAAAGAGTTGATCGATTGCAAAAATAATTAAACTAACACCAGCCGCAATGACCGCTGAAAAAGAACAGTAGTGAAAAACGCCTTAAAAGCAGATAAAAAGCTCTCGTTAAAAGAAATCTTGCTTTTGATTGTTGGCACCCATATGAAGGCAATCATGAGCGCAAACAATGCAACGGCTGTTTTTGTACTAGGTTCGATACTAAAAGCGTTGTCGTTCGAATGGAGAGGAAGTATAAAGCCGTTAAAACGACCGCCCTCCCATTAAGAGAAGACGCTCACTCCTTTTTGTGAAAAAACGTTCATATACATGCTGCCCCACCGCACTAATGAATGCCCCGATAATAAAAGTAAAGATATATTTTGAATAATCACCTCCATCATCGTTAATGGCAGTTGCATTAATGACCAAAGTAGCGAACAGAAAGAGCATCGTTAACGGATAACGATCTACAGCTTGCGAGAGCCCTTTAGCTTGATTCGTAAATTTGAAATAGCCTTCACTTTTACCACCACCTTTGTATTTAATGTGAAAAAACGGACTTTTCTTTAACTTTATTATATGCTTATCTATCATAAAAATCTTTACTTCTTATAAAGTATTATAGTTATACAAATACTATGATTATCATTACAAAGGGGTGTATGTAGTTGAACCAAACAGAAATCAGAGATAATATTGAAAAAATACGTAATGAAAGTCACATTGATACAATGGCAACAGTAAAAGATAATAAACCCCATTCTAGATATATGACTTTTTCATAGAACTTAATCCTCTATACACCGACAGATAGGAATACGGATAAAATTGAGAAAATGGATGCAAATCCTTATACATATATTCTTATTGGGTATGAAGGAGATGGATTTGGTGACGAGTGTTTATTGCATAATAAAAGTACAGAGTTCAGCAGGGAATTTGTGCAGAACTTAACTGCATAAAAAAGGCTTGCCAGCCCCTAAAATAACCTTGACTGTTTTGATTGAAAGATCCAAACAGTGGGAGGAATGAAAGGATTGCTAGCAATGCCTAAAGTTGATTATATCAAACATTTGAGAGAAAACGAAGACTTGTCCAATAATGAAATCACTAGAAAAATAGGATGTAATTGGAGAACTGCAAAAAAGATGGGGCATTGACTCTATTTCTCAATTGACCCTATTAAGACCAAAATTAGCCCAATTATTTCAAAGATGGCCCAAATAATGATTCAGTCGCTAGGCTCTTTTATTGATCTCCATTCTCTCCGCTCCAATCATTCTCCGCCCTCTTTGCCTTATGTTGAAATTTGGAAATAAATCGAACCTTATTTTAGGACTAAATATGATGCTCTAGGGAAAATTAATTGATATATTGGCGTGTCGGGAAAAGGGGCAGCGGTTTATGGGAGTAAAAGTAGTAAGAAAGCTCAAATCGGTATAGGCCTAGGAGCTACTTCCGCTATTGCTTGGGAGTGGATACGGTCATCATTGGTATTATTATAGCTAGTACACCTTTTAAAGAGGCTGTCGTCATTGCTCCAATTATAGCGGCTTTCATGCATGACTTTTCTCCTCCCTATGGATTTCCTTATTAATGATTGTAAAAGGGAATTTTAGTTTTAGGGGCGTTGGCCGGGGACCTTTAGCAATGACCTTTATTTTCTTGGAATTCAGCATGCAGGGTGACATATGCGGCAAGTATTGCTTCTATATTCCCTGGAATAGGTGCTGTACTCGCATTCACTTTTTGAAGGAAAAAATGACCGGAAGAACATGGAGAGGTGTTGCTTTAAGTATCATCGGAGTAATTGTATTAGCCTATGTGCCAGCGAAGTTTATCGTTGGCAGTAACTTTTATTGGAATATTATTTTCGCTAGGGGCTGCCGTATTTTGGGGGCTTGAAGGTGTGATCGGAGCTTGGGGAATGAAAGGAAAAGAGGTTGTTCCTCTGTATGCGATTAATATTAGACAGTTGACCTCCGCACTATGTTTTGCCATATTCATTGTGCCATTTATTCATGGATATCCGTTAGTATTTCAAGCAGCAACATCTAATATCGTATGGATGATTGTCATAGCGGGTTTATTAGGAACGGCTAATTATTCTCTATACTACACGTCCATCAACTTGATCGGAGCTGCAAGGGGCAGTCGCTTAATAATACGTATGTTTTTGGGCGATATTAACCGAAATATTATTTTTAGGTACGTCAATAAACTTACAATTTATTATAGGAACGATCATTGTTCTATTAGGATCTGTTCTTGTTTCTATTAGCGTAAAAGCCTCAAAAAGTTAGGTGTATACTTATTAAAGAATACGGTTCATCCTCATCTATAGGCAAAAGATGAGGATTTCTTTTGTTTTAAAATAACATGATTGAAAATAAATAAAGTATTATAAAATATAGAGAGATCAGATTTATTAGAATTGGGCCGATAAATGGTATCGTGAAAGATCATGCTTTTTGATAAAGATAATGGGGACTTTATCTTCTGAGATTAAGAGCGCGTTGTAATGCGCTAAAGAATTCTGATAGCAGGCTCCTTCATTTTGGAAAGGGAGAAAAGGGTGCGAAAACGGATTTGATACTAATCTACAGATGAACCCACACCTGACATAGAAAGGAATAAAAAATGAAAGCCCTTTTACAATTCATTACAGATCGTGTGACGACGAAAAAGGAATGTGGCTTACACTTGCCGTCTGGTTTATATTCACAATTGGGCTAGCCCTCTTTGCTCCAAGTGCAAAGGATTATCAAGTTTCTTCGATTGATACATTGCCAAAAGATGCACAATCTGTTATTGCTAATAAAAAGTCGATACGTATTTTAAAGATAGTGAAGGCATACCGGGGATTCTCGTTTTCCAGTCAGATAAAGGGAAATCGAGCTTCAGCAGATGGTTGACTTAGTTGACCGAATTGAAAAGGCAGACATGATGGAAGTTGAACAAATCATCCCATTATCCGCATTGCCGCCACAAGCAACTGCTGGATTTTTCTCAACAGATAAAAAACGGCAATCATTCCTTTAACGTTCAATGCTTCGCTTGAAATAAAGAGCTAAAGCTAGCAAAAGAACAAATTGAAAAAATTGTTAAGGAGCAAAGTGATTTATTATTATATGTTACCGGCCCTGCTGGCATTGCTGCCGATACGCTTGAATTATTCTCCAGAGCCGACGTCGTTTTAATTTTATCAACGGTTGGATTAATCTTAGTGCTATTGGTCGTTATTTATCGCTCTCCATTACTGGCTTTAATCCCACTTTTAGCTGCTGCCTTCGTTTATGAAATTGTTATGCAAACACTCGGAATAATGGGAGCTGCTGGACTTGTTTTCAGCAATCAAACATTGTCAATCATGACAATTTTATTATTTGCCGCTGTGATTGATTATTCTTTATTCGTATTTTCCGCTATCGCGAAGAGCTGAAAACCTATGAAAGCAAATATGATGCGATGAAAGCTGCTATGCGGGGAACAGGGATGCCTGTATTCTTTTCGGGTGGGACTGTATTAGCTGCGATGCTTGTCCTATTCTTCGCTGAATTTGGAGATTATAAGAATTTTGCTCCAACGTTTGGAATAACGATGGTGATTATTATGATCGCATCGATCACGCTTGTTCCAGCGTTGTTTACACTATTTGGGAGAAAATCATTTTGGCCGAAAATTCCACAAGTTGGCGAGGTTAATATAAAGGAAAATTCCCTTTGGAATCAGGTTGGCAAATTTGTGGTGAGGAAGCCTGGAGTTTCTGTTGCTGTGATTGGAGTTCTCTTACTCGTTTCAGCGATCAATCTAATTAATATGCAATATGAGTTTGACACAATGAAATCTTTTCCTGAGGATATGCCATCAAGACAAGGATATGAAATTTTAGAGAAGAACTTTCATAAAGGAGATTTAGCGCCTACAACGGTATTGTTTGAAGCAACTGAAATCATTACACTAGAGCAGCAAGAAGAATTGAAAAATGCATTGGCGAGTCAACCATTAGTGAATAATGTTCGTATAAATGGCATTTCTGAGAATGAAAAAGTGATTAATTATAGCCTAACTTTTAATGAGAGTCCTTATGCGATTGAGACAATCGGTGCTTTAAAAAATATCATCGACAACTCGGAAACGATTATCACAGACCAACAACTAGATGGCAGTCTGTACTTTGCTGGCGAGACAGCCTCTAAGGTGGATGAACGCTCCATTAATAATCGAGATTTAATTTTAATTGTCGTATTGGAAACGATTCTTATCTTTGGCTTGCTAATTGTTTTAACGAAGTCGATTAAAATGCCAATTTATATGATGGGAACCATTTTACTCTCTTTTCTTGCCGCTTTAGGCTTAGGGATGTTTTTAAGTAGTATTTTCTTTGATATCCATACGATTAGTGAAAGGGTTCCTCTTTATTCCTTTGTTTTCTTAGTCGCATTAGGCATTGATTACAACATTATTTTGATTTCTAGATATCAAGAGGAAAGAAGAAAGCATCCTATAAAAGAGGCGGTTCAAATTGCTGTTGCCAATACTGGAGGCGTCATTTCTTCGGCCGGTTTAATTTTAGCGGCAACTTTTGCTGTCCTCATGACTCAGCCGATTGAACTTTTATTTGTCTTTGGCTTCATTGTCGCCGTCGGTATTTTATTAGATACATTTTTGATAAGGGGTGTTCTTTTGCCAGGACTCATCGTATTATTTGAAAAAATAAAGCAATAAAACGAAATCTTTCAAATTAAGACGAATGGGAGAGAAGTCATTACGTGACTATGAAGAGGAGGGGTTACCAATTGTCAGTTTAGCTATAAAATGTGATTCCGCCCCTCGATACAAGGAGCAAATGATGTGAATGCAAAATGAATTCAATCGAGTCATACACATGATAAATGCCAAACCAATATGGTACATAATGGTTTGGCATTTGTTCGTGAGGAATAACAATGTTGATCAATCAGCTTTGTTATCCCTCAATAAACTTATTAATTGTTTTCATCACGGATCCTTTCTTAAATAACTATTCAATTAATGTGCGAAATTTTCCGGTAACTGCCCCGGTTAATATCCCTTTTTCATAAAAATGACTTATATAGACACTGATCATCATTTCATTTTCTTCCGTCATCTCGATTTTTGATAATACACGATTGATGATATCCGCTAGTTCCCTCGGGTTGGTATACATTGAATTCAAGCGCGAACTTGTAACTCTAACTCGTTACCTAATGCGGCTGCTTCGATTTCTTCTTTTGGGAGAGGTTCATTATATTGTGCATATGGATCTTCATATACATTCGTGTAAATGAACTGAATAGGATTATACGATTCTAAATCATAAGTAAAACGTTTATTCTCTACGAAAACAAACATTGTATTTTGTTCAAATTCAATGATCCCGTTTTCTAAGGTAATCTTTTCTGAAATGTCTAGGATGGCACACGTTAAATGTGGGGTAATTAGCCAATATGGATGAGCATCGTTTAATTGTGCTATGTATTCTGCTAAAGATGTTTCTTCCAATTTGTCTTCATCTTTTAATCGCATATAGGCAACAGGGCGATAAAAATATCTAGCGTTCAACTCATTCATCGTAATCGTCCATTCCGCATCTGGACAATCAAACAATACACGGAACGCGAATCCATCATCGATTTTTGTAATTCGTAGTAAATCACCCATTGTCCAACTTGAAGTGGTTCATCTGTTTCTTCCATTTGGATATTTTGAAAGATGAAGTGAATTAGAGGCTTCGATGAAAAACCCCTTCTGTATTGATGTAAAGGTGAAGTGTATCTTCGTTCCGTTCAATTCTATCAATGATTGAATCATGCAAACTATCTGAGAATGCCTCTTGAGCCGAAGTTGATAGATAGGCAACTGCTTGTTCAGTTTGTTCAAATGCGGCATCCAATATCTTTCCAAATTCTTTGTCCGCTTTTCGGATCCAACATAAATAATCTTCGCGAACGGGCTTTGGTAAACTTGGTTGGTTTAATGTACCATTTTCTACATATGGAATGAAACGGCTTGGCAAGATGGATAATAACTCATCTTTTACCTCTTCAAGCTCATCTTTTAAACGGGTAAATAGATCTTCACCATCTTCCATTGCTTCTCGAATGACGTTTTCCCATTCTTGATCTGATTCATGAATAGGGAGAAGATTACACTTTTGAAAATGTATCTTCGCTTCTTTCGATAGATTCCACATAGTATCCCACCTTAAAGTAGTTGATGAAAATAGTATACGATGAATATCTTTGCTTAGTCTATGTATTGTGTAGAAAATGTAAGGTTAACTTCTTGGCCGCTTATCCACTTGTAATAATTGGTGTTCGTTTTATTTACGGATTTCCCCATAATAATTTCTGCTGGTAAATGACTAGTCATCCATGATTTGCTTCCTGTGTGAACTCAATGATCTCTCATTTATAAGTAACTTCATATTGTTGATTCGAATAATATTATAAAAATAGTTATTGTAATATATTAAAAAATAAGTATAATCGTATTTATTGAAAGGACATTTGTGTTTTTGTGGTGGAATGATAAGGTGGTAGAAATGGATTTAATCAATGGAGGATCATTTATGAATCATTTACTGAGTAAGTGGAATCAATTGAGTTTAGTAAAACAAATCGTTATCGGTTTAGTTATAGGTGTTATTTTGGCATTAACACTCCCAGGAGTAGCTAGCCCAATTGTTATTTTTGGTTCCTTATTTGTAGGTGCGTTAAAGGCAGTTGCGCCTGTGTTGGTGCTTGTATTAGTTATATCGGCGATTGCTCAGCATAAAAGTGGGAAAAATCGAATATGAAATCGATTATCGTTCTTTATCTTTTAGGTACCTTTTTAGCTGGATTAATTGCTGTTATTGTTAGCTTTATTTTTCCTGTAAGCTTAACGCTTGTAAAAGGAGCTGAAGGTGTAGCACCTCCTAGTGGTGTAACCGAGGTTCTTAAAACATTATTGTTGAACATTGTTGATAATCCGATTAAAGCAATTTTTAATGCGAACTATATTGGAATTTTAGCTTGGGCCGTTATTCTTGGATTGGCTTTAAGAAATGCAGCTGATTCGACAAAAACACTGATTTCTAATTTATCCGATGCAGTTTCAAAAGTTGTTACATGGGTGATTAAGCTTGCACCATTAGGAATCATGGGCCTCGTATTTGAATCCATTACGACAAATGGATTAGATGCAATACTCGGATATGGAAAATTACTTGTTGTGTTAATTGGTTGTATGCTCTTTGTGGCATTAGTTTTAAATCCGATCATTGTGTATGTATTTATTAAGCAAAATCCTTTCCCACTTGTATTAAAGTGTTTAAGGAAAGCGGGATTACGGCATTTTTACACGAAGCTCTGCCGCAAATATCCCTGTAAATATGAAAATATGTCAAGATTTAGGTTTGAATAAAGATAGCTATTCTGTATCGATTCCATTAGGTGCAGCAATCAATATGGCTGGAGCGGCTGTTACGATTTCCGTTTTAACACTTGCGGCGGTCCACACTCTTGGTATTCAAGTCGATCTGCCGACAGCGGTCATATTAAGTGTATTGGCAGCGGTTTGTGCTTGCGGCGCTTCAGGGATTACGGGTGGCTCTTTATTGTTAATTCCTCTAGCGTGCAGTTTATTCGGAATTTCAGATGATGTTGCGATGCAAGTCGTTGGAGTAGGCTTTATCATTGGAATTTTACAAGACTCATTTGAAACGGCACTTAATTCATCAACAGACGTACTTTTACAGCCGCAGCCGAATATAAAGAATGGCGTAAAGAAGGAAAAACAATTAAATTTAATAAAATCGGATAAAGATTGATCATTAAACTGTACCCTATCGAATGGATTAAACGTTGGAGGTGCAGTTTTTTGAAAAAATTTTCATATGGAAAAATACCTGAATAGATATAACGATCCGTGTGCTTCGTAATCAATCGAGGCACACGGATTCAAATTCAATGAAACATACCGTTGATTGGATCTGTGAATGAAACGTCGAGGCAGATAGGGGTTAAAACTTTTGGAAGAATAGATCTATGATGTTTATAGGCCCATTTGCTTTTTAAAACGCCTACTTCCCGCTCTGTTTTAACGGCCTTTTCCCAAATGAAATCTTGATCGATTTTAATGATTTGCAACTCAGATAGGATTTGCTCATGACGCTCATCACCCTTTTTTCAATCCGGAAATATCCTCGCGCATGAAGCCCATATCTGTTTTCATCGCGTTTATGTCTACTTTCATAACATCCATGTCAGCTTTTATAGCGTTCATATCAGCTTTCATAACATCCATATCAGCTTTCATAACATCCATATCAGCTTTCATGTCATCCATATCTGTTTTCAAAGCCATATCCTTTTTCATTTTTGCTTGCTCTTGATTTGTGTATCCAACCATTGACAACAGCTGTGCGAGCATTTCTTCAATCCGATCAAATCTTTCCTCACTCATTTTCTCTACCTCCTTTTTTCATCCTATCATATGAGAGAAAGGGCGCCAATCCTTTTGACTAGTTTTCTGCAAGAACTCAATTCTTCAATAAATGAATGCCAATTTGTCGGATTGGCTGCCAAAGAAATTTCTCAGGCTTTTGGAAATGAGTTAAAAATTAGGCAACAGGTAGAGGAAAATAAATGTTTTCTCTACCTGCTCTATTCATAATAATGGTAATAGAGTTCCACCACATACTCCCGTTAATACAACGACCCACGGGGCAGCTTCCAAAAGACGAGCAAACTAAATAAAACGGCCGCAAAAGCAAAATCAATCGGTGTTAATATCGTGCTTGTCCAAATGGGATCGTAAAGTGCAGAAATTAGAATCCCTACTACGGAAGCATTCACACCCATTAAAGCGCCTTTTATTTTTGGATTGCGACGCAAGGAGTCCCAAAAGGCAATGCACTAAAAACAAGTAAAATAGCAGGTAGAAAGATTGCGAAAGTAGCTAATACCCCACCTTGCCAACCATCAATGACTGTACCGATATAGGCGGCAAACGTAAATAGAGGTCCTGGAACTGCCTGCGTTGCACCGTATCCAGCAAGAAACTGTTCCGTACTTAGCCATCCTGTTGGAACAAATTCACGTTCAAGCAATGGCAATGCAACATGCCCGCCTCCAAATACAAGTGAGCCAGATCGGTAGAAATGATCAAATAAAGCGATCCATTGAATGGAAACAGACTCTCGTAAAAGAGGAAGAAGGATCAGCAAAGCAAAAAATAAAGATAAACAAACATATGCAGTACGACGTGAAATTGGAAAATGTACGCTCGATGACAGTTCTTTATCCATTGTCTGTTGTTTATAAATATAGTACCCCATTATGCCTGAGATGAGGATGACACCAACTTGTGAAAAGGCTGTCTGCCATAATAAAGTAACAACAATTGAAAATAAAGCGATCGTTCGCCGCTGTATATCAGGCGTTAAGTTTTTGGCCATCCCTAATACAGCATGGGCTACAATGGCGACGGCGACTAACTTTAAACCATGAATCCAACTAGCATCTTCAATATTAAACGTGTGAAGAAGCGAGGCGAAAAGAATGAGTGCAAGGACAGATGGGAGAGTGAAACCGATAAAAGCGAAAATCCCACCTAAAACTCCCGCACGCATGACCCCAATCCCAATTCCGACTTGGCTACTTGCGGGCCCAGGCAAAAATTGACATAAGGCAACTAAGTCAGCATAAGTTTTTTCATCCATCCATTTTCTTCTACGAATATACTCTTCATGGAAATAACCTAAATGGGCAATGGGTCCACCAAATGAAGTTAGTCCAAGCCTGGAAGAAACGATGAATACTTCCATTAATAATCTAAGTTTATTTTGCTTCTTTACATTCATTAGCTACACCACACCATCTGATTCGGTCACATTACTTCCGGTTTCTGCGAACTGTTTGATTCGACTGTTAATTTCATCACGGACTCTTTGGAAAAATGTCCATTTTTCGGCTTCCGAACCGACTGCTTTTGCAGGATCGTCAAAGCCCCAGTGTACTTTTTCACGTGAGGTGGTGTCATCGGGCATTTGTCGGCCGCATCTCCGCATAAGGTGACAACTAAATCGGATTGATTTAGAAATTCGAGATCAATCAGATCCGAGGTTTGATTTGAAATATCGACCCCAGCTTCATTCATCACTTTTACAGCGTTCGGATTAAGTCCATGCGCTTCAATGCCTGCGCTTTTCACTTCCCACTCTTCACCTAAATATTTTTAGCCCATCCTTCCGCCATTTGGCTGCGACATGAATTACCTGTACATAAAAATAAATCTTTTTTCATCTTTCCGTCCACTCCTTTAAATAATTAGTAACCATAAATATAATCCTAATAAAGTAATAAATAACACTGGAACTGTTAATACAATCCCTGTTTTAAAATAAGTTCCCCAAGATATTTTCACACCTTTTTGTGTTAAAACATGCAGCCATAAAAGTGTTGCTAAAGAACCGATTGGTGTAATTTTAGGTCCCAAATCAGAGCCGATGACATTTGCATAGACAAGCGCTACCTTCATCGCTCCTGTTGCCGACGTATCGGCGATCGCTAAAGCGTTTATTAGAACCGTAGGCATATTATTCATAACCGATGAAAGGATAGCTGCCAAAAGCCCATTAGCATCGTTCCTGCGAATAAACCTTCATTTGCACCAAGCTCAATCACACTGGCAAGTAGAGATGTTAATCCGACGTTACGAAGGCCGTAAATAACGACATACATACCAATGGAGAAAAATACAATTGCCCAAGGAGCTCCCTTTATTATTTGCGTTGGATGGACGATGGTACTGCGCTTTGCCATCATTAAGAAGAAAATCGCAACGACTCCAGCAACGAGGGAGACAGGGATATGTATAAATTCACTGCTAAAGTATCCAATAAGTAAGACCCCAAGAATGAGCCATGACAAGCGAAACAGTTTTGGATCACGTATGGCGTCTGCTGGTTTTTTAGATCGCCTAGATCATAGTTTTTGGGATGCTATTTTTAAAGAATACATATAAAACAATGATACTTGAGATTAATGCAAAAATGTTCGGGACAATCATATGTTTTGCATATTCTGTAAATCCGATGCCAAAGAAATCAGCGGATACGATATTGACTAAATTACTTACGACGAATGGCAGGAAGTTGTATCAGCAATAAAACCACTTGCGATGATAAAAGGAAAGACCATTTTATCATCGAATTTTAAAGCCCGTACCATTGCCAAGACAATCGGTGTTAAAATAAGGGCGGCTCCATCGTTTGCAAAAAGGCCGCAACAATTGCCCCTAATATGGATACATAAATGAACATTTTCACGCCGTTTCCTTTGCCACTTTCGCCATATGGAGGGCTGCCCATTCAAAAAATCCAATTTCATCAAGAATGAGTGATATGATAATAATCGCTATAAATGCGAGAGTGGCATTCCAAACAATATTCGTTACATCCCATACGTTTTGAATATCCACTACTCCAACGATTAGTGCTAATACAGCCCCCACATGCCGACCAACCAATAGATAGATTTCGCGGTTGCCAGATGACAAGTGTAAGGGTGATGAAAAAATCATGATCGCTAACATTGTTTGTAACATTTCAACCAATCTCCAATCAATCGCAACGAATTGCTAATCCTTGTTGTTTTAGCCAAACCAATTTTTCTTCTTGGCTTGGAGTATAATTCAATACAGCTTGAAGTAGCGGAAAATAATCATGTTCACGATTGATTGAATAGATAATCCACTGACCTTTTCTCTGTTCATTAACTAAACCTGCATCCTTAATCCGACGAATATGTTGACTAATCGCAGGTTGGGACATTTTAAAAATTTCAACGAATTCACATACACAACAATCTTTTAATTGTAGGAGCCCAAGCATCGATAATCGAGTTTTATCTCCTAATAGCTTTAAAACGTTGGCTATTTCTTCTTCAACTGTTTCTTTTTCCATTTTAACCTCCTGACAATACATAAGTGAATGCTTATATAATAACTTGCTTATGTGTAAATATCAATAATGAAACTTTATCTATTTAAGAGTGTACATACAATACGTGGATTAAGAATCCTATCACATGGGCTAGTAGATGAAACATAGGATTAGATGGATTTGAAAAATATTTAATGATGACAAATACTTTTAAGGGAGAAAATGATATTTAAGAATGGCAAAATATCCGTTCGGAAATTAGAATAGAAGGATAATCATTTATTAGCTAAATGGCTTTCTGATCAAACGGTGCTTGAATCATATGAAAGTGGACAGTCCTTTTAATAAGCAAGAGTAAATCGGAAATGTTATAAGTGTGAAAAGTGATGCATCGTAGAGTTTTTAGTACAGAGAAACAAGCAGTAATGGATCTTCAAGCCATTCGTTCTATAGAAAATGTGGTTTTGAAAAGTTAAATCGATTAAATAAGTATGAACTACATGACGAGGAATATTGAAATTGTTGGTTGATTCAATGTAATAAGACTCAGAAAAAAGGAGCGTGAGATTTATATCACAAGCATCGAATATTATGCTAATAAGCTGGATGAAGTAATTGATATATAAAGAAAGAAGCAAAGGCTTCATCTTATCGCAAAGCATATCAAAGTGTATGTAATAAAATGAAGAAGTAAATTAGCTGGTAAAGAAAATCAAGTAGAATTGATAAACGAAATGTCTAACTTATATAAGAGAAGGCCAGCGTTCCTAGATGAATTAGGAAAAATAAAATAATTTGTGGTGCCCCGTTACCCCGGTGTGTTAAAGATTTAACGTGCTGGGGGCTGGCGCTGTTTTAAGGAGAATAGAATGAAGAAAGAAACAAATCAGAAATCCGTTGTGATTGCATTATTAATTTCCACTTTTTAATGGCGATTGAAGGAACGATCGTCAGTACGGCAATGCCAAAAATTGTGGATGATTTAGGTGGAAGTCATTTATATACATGGGTCATTTCAATCTATTTATTAGCCGTCGTCATTAGCACTCCGATATTTGGAAAAATGGCCGATTTATACGGTAGAAAATTGATGTTTACGATCGGGACAGTCATATTTTTACTTGGATCCATGCTATCTGGACTCTCGCAAACGATGGAACAGCTCGTAATCTTCCGACTGATTCAAGGGATTGGTGCAGGTGCATTAGCGACAATTCCCTTTACAATTATTGGAGATGTATTTGAATTTAAAACCCGTGCAAAAATGCAAGGGTGGATGAGTAGTGTTTGGGGATCGCAGGTATTTTTGGTCCACTTGCAGGTGGGTTTATCGTCGATACGATTTCGTGGCATTGGATTTTCTTTATGAATCTTCCGTTTGGGATCGTTGCACTTATTATGTTATCGATGTCTTTACACGAACAAATGGAAAAGAAAAAGCAAATCATTGATTATAAAGGAATTTTTGCTTTTACTATCAGTATGAGTGCCTTTTTATATGCTTTAACATTAGTAAAAGAATATAAGGAGATGAACAGTCACTTACTCATATTATTTCTTGTCGCTATCATCGCCCTCTGTTTATTTATTTGGTTTCAAGCAAAGGGAAAGAGCCTATGTTGCCGCTTGAATTGTTTAAAAATAAACTTATTACGATTGCTAATTTGGCGGGCTTCCTACTAGGGTTTATTCTTGTGACGGTCACGTTTTATATTCCGTTATGGGTGCAAGGGGTCACAAATTTAAATGCAACCTTTTCTGGCATTGCGATGCTTCCAATGTCATTAACATGGCCTCTAGGTGCCGTTTTTCGGGAAGATGGATGAGCAAAGGCCCATTTCTCATATTACGATGTTTGGAGTTGCGATTATTATTATTGGATGTATCGGTTTGACCTTTTTCGGACAGATATGACGCTTGCATGGATGATGCTCGTGACGGCGATTTTAGGACTTGGCTTCGGTTTCGCCTATACTGCATTCACGGTTGCCGTTCAATCTGCCGTTCAATGGGAATTGCGTGGAGCTGCGATGGGATCGCATAATTTATTAAAAAACCTTGGACAAGCAATTGGAATCGCGGTTTCCGGGTTATGGCTAAGCGAAGAATTAAAAGGATTTGCACTAGAGTCAAGCTTGCAATCGGTATTTATTTTGCTGCTCGTCCTTGCTGTCTGTTCTTTTGCAGTTACAGGAATGTTGCTAAGCAAAAAGAGAAATCTTTTATTGTGGAATAAGCAAGGCGCGATAGGTTGGGAAACATCAGATCGATTTTCTCAACCTCTTTTCATTTTCTTGAAATGTATCTAACCGTACATTACTTCAATCAAGCAACGATTTTACATCTAAAAAGGCCAATCTATTGATTCATTCGCTTAGCCAGGATGAAAAGTGGTAGAATGATAATAATTTAATCTTTAAAAGTTACAGATATTTCTGTAATATATATAAAAGCACGCAAAGTCGACGAAAGTAAAAAATAACAGTAATCATTAATCATTAGATCGACTCGTTTCACGCATTAAAAGTTTATTTTTTTGAGGGGTGAACGTTTTTGACAAATGTTGCAAATCGAATTAAGAAAGTATTAGTTGCCAATCGGGGAGAAATCGCTATTCGTATATTTCGGGCTTGTACAGAGTTGCATATACGAACGGTAGCGATCTACTCGAAAGAAGATACGGGGTCTTATCATCGTTATAAAGCGGATGAGGCATACCTTGTAGGCGAAGGGAAAAACCGATTGATGCTTATCTTGATATTGAAAGTATTATCGAGGTGGCAAAACAAGCGAAAGTAGATGCCATTCATCCAGGTTACGGATTTTTATCGGAAAATATTGAATTCTCGAGACGCTGTGAAGAAGAAGGCATTATTTTCATCGGACCTCAAACAAAACATTTAGATATGTTTGGTGATAAGGTGAAGGCGAGAATTCAAGCCCAAAATGCGAATATCCCAGTCATTCCAGGTACAGATGGACCGGTGTCTGATCTTGAGGAAGTCGTTACATTCGGCAAGCAGTATGGATTTCAATCATGATTAAAGCAGCGCTAGGTGGCGGCGGTCGTGGGATGCGGATTGTGAACAATGTCGAAGAAGTGAGAGAAGCGTACGAACGGGCTAAATCAGAAGCAAAAGCAGCTTTTGGAAATAGTGACGTATACGTAGAAAAGTTTGTCCAAAACCCAAAACATATTGAAGTACAAATTCTTGGTGACGATGAAGGTAACATTATTCATTTATTTGAAAGAGACTGTTCGGTACAGCGTCGCCATCAAAAAGTAGTTGAGGTTGCTCCGTGTGTATCATTACCTGAAAACTTACGCAATAAAATTTGTGATGCGGCAGTCGAATTGATGAAGACTGTCGGTTATGTAAATGCAGGTACGGTGGAATTTCTTGTAGCGGACAATGAATTTTACTTTATTGAAGTAAATCCACGTATTCAAGTAGAGCATACGATTACTGAAATGATTACGGGGATTGATATTGTTCAGTCACAAATTTTAATTGCTGAAGGACATTCATTACATAGCAATAAAGTTCGTATCCCTGAACAAGATGAAATGACGATTCATGGGTATGCGATTCAATCACGTGTAACAACCGAAGATCCATTAAATGATTTTATGCCAGATACAGGAAAATTATGGCGTATCGCACTGGTGGCGGATTCGGTGTTCGGTTAGATGCAGGCAATGGTTTCCAAGGTGCGGTCATTACTCCTTATTATGACTCACTACTTGTCAAAGTTTCTACACAAGCGCTGACATTGGAACAAGCGGCGTCAAAAATGCTACGAAACTTACAGGAATTTCGTATTCGTGGCATTAAAACAAACATTCCATTTCTAGAAAATGTGATGCGCCACGAAAACTTTATTACAGGAAAGTATGATACGTCTTTTATCGATACAACACCAGAATTATTTGTATTTTCAAAAGGCAAGACCGTGGAACGAAAATGTTGAATTATATTGGCAATGTGACCATTAACGGCTTTCCTGGTATTGAGAAAAGAAAAAACCATTATTTGATAAAAATTTCATTCCAAAAGTCAATCCGTTACAGGCTGCTCCAGCAGGAACGAAGCAAATTCTTGATGAACAAGGCGCATCCGGTCTTATCGACTGGATCCAATCACGTTCTGAAGTCCTTCTTACGGATACAACCTTCCGCGATGCCCATCAATCATTGCTTGCGACGAGGGTGCGGACAAATGATTTAACTCGGATCGCGGAGCCGACATCAAAACTACTGCATGATCTGTTTTCACTTGAAATGTGGGGTGGTGCTACATTTGATGTAGCTTACCGTTTCTTAAAGGAAGATCCGTGGAAACGTCTCATTACATTAAGAGACAAAATTCCAAATGTGTTGTTCCAAATGCTTTTGCGTGGATCAAATGCTGTTGGATATACTAATTACCCAGATAATGTCATTCGCGAATTTGTTCAACAGTCAGCGAATGCTGGTATTGATGTGTTCCGTATTTTTGACAGCTTGAACTGGATGAAAGGGATGGAAACGGCGATTGATGCCGTTCGCCAAACGGGCAAGGTTGCTGAAGCGTCTATTTGTTACACGGGGGACATTGAAGATCCAATGCGCAGGAAATATGATATTCAATATTATAAAGAGATGGCGAAAGCATTGGAAAGTCAAGGTGCGCATATTCTTGGCATTAAAGATATGGCCGGTTTATTAAAGCCACAGGCCGCTTACCGACTCATTTCCGAGCTAAAAGAAACCGTCGATATTCCGATTCATCTTCATACACATGATACGAGTGGAAATGGGATATACACGTATGCAAAAGCAATTGAAGCGGGCGTAGATATCGTTGATGTGGCCATCAGTGCAATGGCTGGATTAACGTCACAACCAAGTGCGAACACGCTTTATTACGCTTTACAAGGAACAGAGCGTCAACCATCTGTCAATATTGATGCATTAGAGCAGCTCACGCATTATTGGGAAGGCGTCCGTAAATATTATGAAGACTTTGAAAGCGGTATGATCGCTCCGCATACGGAAGTTTACAAGCATGAAATGCCAGGAGGACAATACAGCAACTTGCAGCAACAAGCAAAAGCAGTAGGACTCGGAGATCGTTGGGAAGAAGTAAAAGATATGTATAGCCGCGTGAATTTGTTGTTTGGAGATATCGTAAAGGTGACACCATCCTCTAAAGTAGTCGGCGACATGGCATTATTTATGGTTCAAAATGATTTAACAGAGGAAGATGTGTTGACGAAGGGACATAAAATTGATTTTCCTGATTCTGTCATCGAACTATTTGAAGGCTATTTAGGGCAACCATTTGGGGATTCCCGGAACAGCTTCAAAAAGTGATTTTAAAAGGAAAAGAGCCGCTTACCGTCCGTCCAGGTGAATTGCTGAAAGATGTCGATTTCGAAGCATTGCGTGATGAATTATTTACAGAATTAGGGCGCCAAGCAACAAGCCATGATATGATTGCTTATGCGTTATATCCGAAAGTTTTCATGGAATATGCTAAAACGTTCGACCAATTTGGAGATATATCTGTCCTCGACACGCCGACGTTTTTATACGGAATGCGTCTTGGCGAAGAAATTGAAATCGAAATTGAAACGGGAAAAACATTGATCGTGAAGCTTGTCTCCATTGGACAGTCGGAGGCAGATGGCACACGCGTCGTTTATTTCGAATTAAACGGACAGCCGCGAGAAGTGATCATTAAAGATGAAAGCATTCAATCATCCATTGCTTCGAAAGTGAAAGCAGATCTAAAAAATGATAGCCATCTAGCCGCTACTATGCCTGGTACAGTTATAAAAGTATTGGTAGAAAACGGTCAAAAAGTCGTCCAAGGCGACTATTTATTGATCACGGAAGCAATGAAAATGGAAACGACGATCCAAGCACCTTTTAGCGGGGTTATCAAAAATATTCACGTGCAAAACGGTGAGACGATCTCAATCGGTGATTTGTTAATTGAATTGGAAAAGCAAACAAAGGAAATAATAAAAAAGAACCCATTAATAAGATTTTAAGTACGATATAATTATTGTAGTGAAGGAATCAACATCAATAAGGGCTGATCGAATTAAGAGTTCAGCTTCTATTTAAAAAGTCAATATGATTAAAAAGGGCAAGAGCTGTGATTAAGTAGTTCCGTTTTTGTGGAGAAACATTGTAAATAGCATCTATATTAACATACCTTTTATCACAGTGAAATGCATAGACATTTTGCTGATATAATAATGTTTTGAAAGAAAATTGACTTAAAATAGCATAGTAAATAGCACCCATAATAGCATATTGACAATAGATATTGTCATCGTGCCAATTAGGTGCTATTTCATTTGTTATTTAATATGTCCGTTTTAGTATTTGATGTGAAAAACAAGGATTTGTATCAATTTATGGTAAAATATAGTTAAAATTTCAGGAATTTAGTTCATCAACTAACGAAGCAGAAGAGTTAATGGTTATTATAAAAATAAGAGAGGAAATCACTTTAGTATGGGGAAATTGAAATGGTTATTTTACCTTATTGCAGTTTTATTAATTATCATACCAATGTCTATCGTTCTAATGTCTAATAGTGTTACATTCAGTTCCACTTTTAGTAACACAGTAATCAATACGGCAATAGTATTAGTGATACTTGGGAAACTGATAAATATATATGAAAAGAGAAAAGAAAATAGGAGCTTTGTTTCAGATATTGGAATAATCATAGGAATATCTACTGTTTTAATTATCAGATTTATTTAATTTAGGTTATTCACGTAACGGAGAACTTTAATTAAGTAAGAACAACTCATTTAAGACACCAAAAAACTTGGATATTCCCAAGTTTTTGGTGTACTAATTATATTGTTAATTAACTTGCTATTTAGGTTGCAAAATCGTGTGATATTTGTCTGTGATTTCAGATTTTCTCCACGTTATCGGAACTACTTAAGCTGTGATGTTGTCCTTTTTAATTTTCTGGTAAATAATGTAAGTATCTTTATGGAGTTTTTCCAAAATGAATGAACGGTCAAAATCGCTTATTTGTTCAACGGGAAAGATATGGATTTAGAAAAGAATGTTTTAGTTTATGAGCTTTCATTTTAACAGCGTATAATCGCATCTATGAAGTAGAGATCCGCGCAAAAAATGGAACAATGATAAAGGTTGAAGTGGAAAGTGATTTTGATTAATATTTTATTTCAGGATGTGGTGGCGGTTCGCATCCTTGTTAAATTTGGAGGCAATGAAAATGAGCATATTAGCAGTTGGCATTGGGGCTTCTTTGGTGCTATCATTCGATATTTGATCAGTGAATGGCTCCCTATTACGAACGGGTTTCCGATTGCTACATTTATCATTAATCTATCAGGCTGCTTATTTCTTGCTTGGTTTTTACAGTCACGATTAAACGTTGGAGCATTAGCCCGCAATTAAAACTAGCAATCGGAACCGGCTTCACCGGCGCATTCACGACATTTTCAACTTTTTCAGTTGAAACATTGACTTTAATTGAACATCATCAATATATGATGGCTTTTACATATGTTTCTTTGAGTGTTTTCGGAGGGATTACTTTCGCATTTCTCGGGTGAAAATCGCGATGTTGAATGGAGGGAAAGAATGATATACGTTGGCATTGGCGGAATCAGTGGAGCAATTGTCAGGTTTTTGCTTGGGAAATGGATTGCGGGAAAGACGGATTCAGTCTTTCCTTTTGGAACATCGATTATTAACATAACAGGCTCTTTTCTTCTTGGGATTACCGCTGTTTTACATATAAATCATATGATTACTGACTGGGTATGGTTGCTTCTAGGAACCGGCTTTCTCGGAGCATATACAACCTTTTCTACCTTTGGATATGAAATGATCGATATGTTGGAGAAAAAGAGGTGAAAAACGCCCTTCTTTATATGATTACTTCTGTTTTATTAGCCATTCTATTTGCTTGGGGTGGAAGCCAATTCGGGATGAAAGTGATGCAATCGTTTAGTAAATTCACTCAATTATAATTCAATGGCGAAAACCCGCATATTTTTTAATCAATTCACAGAGGTAAAATGCCGTTTCTTTGAAAGCAAGCTATTCATAAGATAGCAGAAGGAGGCGGTGAAATGGTTGAAATTTATGATGTTGTACTTATCCCATTAATTATGGGAATCGTAGAAATGTTTAAGAAGGCAGGAGTAAACAAAAAATATCTTCCTTTTATTGCTCTTGCTAATGGCATCATTGTTGGAATTGTATATGTCGCTGCAATGGATTGGAAGCAAGGGATTCTTATCGGCATGATGCTAGGATTATCAGCTAGTGGTCTATATAGTGGAGCAAAGTCAACGATGAAAAGCGATGACTAGTCATCGCTTTTTAATGCTGCAACAATAAAAAGCTAGTCATTTTGTATGTAGGTTGTTTGTTTGAAAAATACAATTGACACCCGTTGGTTAATCCGATACATTACATAAGTATGTATTTTTTAGGAGGAAACAATGGAAGCTCAGAATCACACACAAGTAAAAGTCACAACAGCAGATCCATCCGCCTTAGGTTTGTTTGGTTTAGCGATGGTAACATTAGTAGCATCTTCGCAAAAATTAGGTATAACAGACGGACTATCTTATCTTTTGCCGTGGGTATTTTTCTTAGGAGGGCTTGCTCAAATATATGCTTCGATTTTAGACGCAAAGCTTAACAATATATTTGGCACAACGGCATTCGCGGCATTTGGTCTATTCTGGTTCGGTGTCGGAACAACATGGTTGATTCAGTTAGGCTTTTCGGTGAAACACTTGCTGCAAATGCCGATCCTAAACAACTTGGATTTGCATTTATCGGCTATTTGATTTTCAGTCTGTTTATGACGATTGGGGCGATGGAAACAAATAAAGTGTTATTCTTTATTTTTATCTTTATCGACTTCTTATTCATTGGTTTATCTTTAAGCTCTTTTAACATTATGTATGATGTAACCCACATGATCGCAGCAGTAGCTGAAATGTGTATCGCTCTGCTATCTTTCTATGCTTCGGCGGCGAATGTGTTAAACACTCACTTCGGACAAGCTGTGCTGCCGATCGGAAAACCGTTTGGGGTATTTAAAAACAACAAGTACATGTACATGTGAAAAGAGAGTAAGCTAATATGCGATTCCTTATAGTTAATGATGAAAAACTAACTATAAGGATTTTTTAGTCTACCTAAAATTTACTACATAATACTGTTGATTTCCGCTTCTTGGGACGTCAGAACGGAAATCAACACTACTAACCTTTTAGAAAAAGGTACCTAACCACATATATAAAACTTGGTGAGTTGGAATTGGATAAATAATCATAATCGTATTGTCGTCCATAGTGTAGTCAAAGCTATGGGCATCTTTATTCTCTACCTTAACTTCTTCAAAAACACGTAGGCTGTGCAATGCCAGAAAGGCTCATGACAGTTCATGAAAGTGGAGTTCTATTTATTTCATGTTAAAGCCATTCCAATCTAAAATGGTATGATTTTTATAAAAAGAAACTTATATCATAACTCATTTTTAAAAAATGTGCTAAATGTTATTTTGATATAATTTCATTTTTTAGCGATTTTTTACCATTTTGTGAATAATTTCATGAATACTTTGTGACGTGCATCACATTTAACTTTTGTTTAGCACTATTCTAGTATTAAAATAATAAAATACTGTTTCAGTATGTTTTTTGCATCTCAAAGAAAGAGGGAGACCTTAATGAAATTAAAATGGGCTTTGTTTAGTATGGTTATCACATGTTTGGTTGTGTTAGCCGGATGTGAACCGTTAATGGTTTTGGATCCAAAGGGCCACAAGCACAAACACAAGCGAATGTCATTTGGATTTCTATCGTGACGATGGCATTTATTGTAATAGTTGTATTTGGTCTTTTAATATACATTGTGACAAAATATCGGGCGTCGAAGCAAAGTGATGATTATGAGCCGCCACATATTGAAGGTAATCCGATTGTGGAATCGATCATCGTTGGTATTCCTGTACTTATAATTGTTTTTCTTTCGATTGTTACTGTGAAATCGACATACCAAGTTGAAGCAACACCAAAAGGGTATGAAGATCAAAAGCCATTAACGATTTATGCTGCTTCTTCTGATTGGAAATGGCATTTTAGCTATCCAGAAGAGGGAATTGAAACGGTAAATTATTTATACATCCCAACTGATCGTGCGCTTGAATTCAAATTATATTCTTATGGGCCGATCACGAGCTTTTGGATTCCGCAACTAGGCGGTCAAAAATACGCGATGTCTGACATGGTGACGACGTTGCATCTTGCTGCGAGTGAGCCTGGTGAATTTATGGGAAGGAACGCAAACTTCAGTGGGAAAGGATTCGCGGAAAATATTTTCCAAGTAACCGCGATGTCTCAAAAAGATTTTGATAAATGGGTTGAAGACGTAAAGGCGACGGCTGAACCATTAACAGAAGAAACATTTAATGAACTGCTAGAGCCAGGTCATCTTGGACAGATGACTTTCACTGGAACACATTTAACATTCTTACCTCCTCCAGAAGGTCACCATCATGGGTCAGCGCATTCAGATAAAGAGTCCAAGCACGATCATGAGGAGCATGTGCAACATTCTCATGAAAAAACAAACGAACATCATCATGAATAGATCGAACATTTGTTACCAAATCGATTTGCATGAAAGGAGTCAAGAGTATGAGTTACTTTGATCGATTTGCCATTCCACACCCTAGCCCGGCGATATATGCTTCAATGGTTGCGATCGGCCTTACGGTGATCGCTATCCTAGTCGGCTTAACCTACTTTAAAAAATGGGGTTATTTATGGCGTGAATGGTTGACTACGGTCGACCATAAACGAATTGGTATTATGTATTTAATTTCCGCTTTACTTATGTTATTCCGTGGTGGTGTTGATGCTCTAATGATGAGAGCACAAACAGCCGTACCAGATAATACATTATTAGATGCGCAGCACTATAATGAAGTTTTTACTACGCACGGAGTCGTCATGATTATTTTTATGGCGATGCCATTTATTTATGCGTTAATGAATTTTGTTGTTCCATTACAAATTGGTGCACGTGATGTGGCGTTCCACGCTTAAATGCACTTAGTTTTTGGTTGTTTTTCATGGGAGCGATGTTGTTTAATATTTCTTTCGTGATCGGTGGTTCACCTGATGCAGGTTGGACGTCCTATTTCCCACTCGCTGGCAATGATTTCAGTCAATCGGTTGGAACAAATTATTATATGCTTTCGATCCAAATTGCCGGTATCGGGACATTAATATCGGGGATTAACTTTATTACGACGATTTTAAAAATGAGAGCACCAGGTATGACATTGATGAAAATGCCGATGTTTACATGGACTGCTTTCATTACGAATATCATTGTTGTGTATGCTTTTCCAGTATTAACGATCGCCCTTTTGTTAGGTACGATGGATCGCCTGTTTGGAGCGAACTTCTTTACAACAACAAATGGCGGAATGGACATGCTTTGGGCCAACCTTTTCTGGGTTTGGGGACATCCTGAAGTATACATTTTAATTCTTCCGGCATTCGGCATTTATAGTGAAATCATCTCGACTTTTTCACAACGTAATCTTTACGGTTATAAATCGATGGTCGGTTCGATCGTTATTATTTCGTTCTTCTCATTCTTAGTTTGGACACACCATTTCTATACAATGGGGCAAGGTCCACTAACGAATAGTATTTTCTCCATTACGACAATGGCGATTGCGATTCCGACGGGAATTAAGATTTTCAACTGGTTATTGACGATGTGGAAAGGAAAATTAAATTTACGGTTCCAATGCTTTATGCGGTCGGATTTATTCCGATTTTCACGATCGGTGGAGTAACTGGGGTTATGCTTGGAATGGCAAGTGCCGATTATCAATATCATAATACGATGTTTTTAGTCGCTCACTTCCACTATACGATTATTCCTGGGGTCGTATTTGCGATGCTTGCTGGTCTTACGTATTGGTGGCCAAAAATGTTTGGTTTCATGCTTAGCGAAAGAATTGGAAAATGGGCATTCTGGTTTATCGCGATTAGCTTTAATGTTACCTTCTTCCCGATGTTTTTCACTGGTTTAGACGGTCAAGCGCGCAGAATGTACACATACTCTGAAGCAACTGGATTTGGCCCGCTAAACTTGCTATCCTTTGCCGGAGCAGTCGGCCTTGCGATTGGTTTTGCTTTAATTGTTTATAATGTTTATTACAGCACACGTTATGCTTCAAGAAATATTAGCTCAGATCCTTGGAATGCACGTTCGCTTGAATGGGCGACACATACTCGGTTCCGACTTATAACTTTGCGGTTACTCCGCAAGTAAATTCAATCGAAGCGTTCTGGGATGCGAAGAAGAAGAACATTCCTTTATCCTCTGGAAAAGTGGAAAAGATTCATATGCCGAATAATAGTGGTGTTCCATTTATTATGAGTAGTATTTTCTTCGTATGGGGATTCTCGTTTGTATTTAGTATGTGGATCCCAGCCATCATTACAACGATCGCCATTTTTATTTGCATGGCTCATCGTTCATTTGAGAAGGATGACGGATATTATATTTCTGTTAAAGAAGTTGAAGAAACAGAAAAAAACTGCGAGGTGTTAGCTAATGAAAATAGATCACTCGCTCCCACTAGAATATAGTACGGATCAAAATAAATTAAATATATTAGGGTTCTGGATTTTTCTTGGCGCCGAAGTTATGCTGTTTGCCACACTTTTTGCTACTTATTTCACATTAGTGGGTCGTACGGGAAGTGGCCCAGCTGGTTCAGAGATTTTTGAAATTGCTCCTGTACTTGTTGAAACATTTGTCCTTTTAACGAGTAGTTTTACAATTGGGCTCGGTGTTCATGCAATGAGATTAGGAAGAAAGAATGCGATGATCACATTCTTTGCGATTACACTGCTTCTTGGTCTTACCTTTTAGGGGTAGAAATTTATGAGTTTGCACATTATGTGCATATTGGAGCAGGCCTTCAAACGAGTGCATTTACTGCGGCTCTACTCACAACATTAGGTACACATGGAGCACACGTAACAATTGGTTTATTTTGGGGACTATTTATCATTCTCCAAGTAAAAAACGCGGCTTGACGCCTGCAACAGCGAATAAATCATTCATCTTTTCACTTTATTGGCATTTCTTAGATGTCGTTTGGATCTTTATTTTCAGCTTCATCTATTTGAAAGGAATGATGTAATATGAGCGAATTATTCCCTAGAAAGCAAGTAATGGGATTCATTTTCTCATTAGTCCTTACTGTCGTTGCTTTAGCTGTTTACTTCTTTGATCTCTCATTTGCAGTCGGAATGACGATTCTCTTGGCCACTGCTTTTGTTCAAGCACTTGTACAGCTCATCGTCTTTATGCATGCTGGAGAAACGAGTGATAAAGGATCGGTTTATACGAATCTTTTCTATGGATTTGCGATTGCTCTCGTTACGATTTTCGGGACATTGCTCATTTTAATTTGGGATATGTAATCGCGGAAAGGAGCGTCGATGGTGGCGCTCCTTTTCTATTTACCAAGCCTAATCCCTTTTCTGTTTTTCTTGCATCTCCTCTGTTGCTACGAAGAAAACACCCATTAAAAAGATAAAAATAGCTCCTATCACTGTGCCAATGCCAATACTTGTCACTATGCTGTGATCGCTTACAAAAAACCGTATAAAAATAGAGCGCTTCCAATTGAGAGGGTTAAATAACCTATATATTTAACTGCATTTAATAATTTTTCATGATTGCTCATTGAATTGCCCCTTTCTCTTTATTATTCATCTTGTTCACAAAGTTGTCAAATGGTTTTTGAAAGGTAAGTTTGAGCAGGTACGATACATTGGATTTTATGGTTAAAACCCTTGATATAAGTGAAGGGGGCGAGCAAACTCGTATTCAATATGTAGGCTCCTTCTGTTTGAATGACCTGAGTCCTCACAACTCTTGCTTTGTAGGTGGTCATGGTGATCAGCATGGCAAAGAGGAATTCCAAAACAAAGATAACACTAACTAAAATAGAATAGTTTACGTTTCAAACTGTGTCAATATCGCCAAATACATTAAGAAATTTTGATTGAAGCTCATCGATATTAAATTTTTTTACTTTAAGACAAACATGCTTCCCTATATTAGAGAATATAATAAGGAAATGTCAATATATAATTAAAAATATTTGTAATATTATGAATGAAAATTAAGATCATTTTCATTTTGTTGCTTCTAGCACAACTGACGGGTTGTAAGCGCAATCAACAGATGGTAATTTAATATTGAGAAAACATTTAAAATTTAGATTTTGTATAATAAATTTATGTCCGACGAAGAAAAGAGAATGATTGAAATTGATCAGTCTTTATATGGAAGAAAAACAAATCAAGAAAAGAAATCAATCAAAGTATTATTTACTATCCCAAGTGGTGTAAGAGGAACGATTATTTCTAACTGGTGGGTTGCCTTCTGCTTTGGTTATGTTCTATATTTCCTAATGACGTGGTTGCCGGGTTATCTAACCCTTCAAAGAGGTCTGAGTATACAATCAATGGGATTATCCCTGATGTTTCCATGGATCGCGGCCGCCTTTGGTATTGCATTCGGAGGAAATTGTCAGATGGGCTGTTTAAAAAACAGGCAGTAAGCGAATTGCGAGAGGATACTGGGCCGCCGGCGCGTTTGTGATCGTTACTATCTCGATGTTTCTCGTCGTCCGGGTTGAGTCACCATCTGCGGCGATTGTCTTATTGTCTTTTGCCGCATTAGCAAACGCCTGTATTGGAGGTGTGGTCGGTGCTGTATTAACGGATACTGTACCAGAACAAGCCGGTTCGCAGGGAGGGATTTTACAAGTATTCCAAACAATGCCTGGTATTATTGCTCCTATCATTACAGGTATAATTGTAGACGCCACACAAAGTTTCGAAAATGCTTTTTATCTTGCCTCTATCATAGCGGTATCAGGACTAATCGTTAGTTTATTATTTTTAAAGCCTCCCAGCCAATTATTGGAAAAGGGTGCGGAGTTACAGGATTCAGCTATTTTAGACCAACAATTATCAGAGGTTAAATGACAATGAAAACTTTTACTTTAGTAGGGGAGAAGAATGTCATTATCTGTTGTTATGTTAGGAACGGGTAGTCCGCGTCCAAATATTAATCGTTCGGGTCCGGCCCAAGTATTGAGCGTGAATAAAGAAGCGATATTAATTGATTGTGGAGAAGGAACAACGCGCCAATTAATGAAAGCGAGTATTGCCCTGAATCAATAAAAACATTATGGTTTACTCATTTACATTCTGACCATACGTTAGGATACGGACAATTTCTTCTTGGTGGTTGGGGGCAAGGAAGAAGTAAACTGACCATTTACGGTCCAAAAGGAACAAAAGCATTTCATGAGAAAATTATTGATCTGTATCGTGAAGATATTGAGTACCGTTGTTCACTTGGGCGCTCCGGTGCAGGGATTCTTGATGTAAATATCATCGAAATTACGGAAGATGGGGAGGTGGTTAACCAGCATGAGATGAAAGTCAAAGCAATGGCGATGGAACATAATGTTCCAACGTATGGTTATCGTTTTGAAACAACAGAAGGAACAGTTGTCATTTCCGGAGATACAGCACCACACAAAGGAATTATGGAGCTGGCGAAGGATGCTGATGTACTAGTGATTGATGCCGCTCTTTCCAAAGGTAAGAGAAGTTTAGCCCTTGAAAAATCTGGGATCAACTTCAGAAAGAACACTGCACACCTACAGAAGCAGCAAAAATAGGAAAAGAGGCCAATGTAAAAACATTAGTATTAACCCACTTTTACCCGAATCAGACGCAATTCAGGATTTTGAAGAAGCTTCACAACATTTTGATGGAAAGATTATTGTGCCTGATGATTTGGATATCGTGGAGATTAAAAAGACGACAACCAATAACATTCTTTAACGGGAAAACACTTTTGGAATTAATTAAATCAAAAAATGGAAGCGCTTTAATGGGCGCTCAACCTTAAAAGAGGTGTAGAATGAATAAATTATTTAGAAAAGGAAAAATCACTTTTATTACGTACATAACTATAATCATTCTTCTTACTGGATGTGTGAATGGTGCTAAGTCGGGCGGAGGAGAGAAGGCTGCCGATTATCCAAATAAAGCAATTAAAATTATTGTTGGATTTCCGGCTGGCGGGAATGCCGATATTGCCGCAAGAATAATTGCTCAATCCATGAGTAAATACCTGCCAAACAAAGTCGATATTGTTGTTGAAAGTAAACCGGGCGGGAATGGTGTCGTTGCAATGGCTGAAGTAATAAATTCCAAGGCTGATGGTTATACGATCGGCTATACTCCGACTGGACCGATGACGATTCATCCTCACTACGGTCGGACACCTTATGAGGAAAGTGATCCGACACCGATTAGTTTAATGACCACGAGTAGTTTCCTTGTTGCATTCCACCCGGATGCACCATGGGAAAGTATGGAGGCTTTTATAGAAGATGCAAGGAAGAATCCAGGAAATATTTATATGGTCATCCTGGTAGTGGTTCGCTCCCAGAAATTGCTATGGAAACATTTAAACGAGAGTCAGGAATTGAACTGAAATCAGTACCTTTTGAAGGAAATGCACCTGCTAGAACGGCACTTTTGGGGAAAGATGTTGATCTCATTGTATTAAAAGATCCGGATATCTCTCCGTTTGCAAAAATGGAGATTTAAAAGTGTTGATGAACTTCAGTGAAGAACGACTTGAAGATTTGCCAGATGTACCAACCGCAATGGAGCTTAACTATGATATGAATGTTGAAGGAGGAAGTATTTTATACGGACCGAAAGATTTACCAGATGAGATTCGAGATATGTTAGATAAAGCGGCTGCGGAGACAATGCAAGACCCTAAAGTCATCGAACAATTTAAAAATATTGGCGATAAAGTAAAGTATGAAAATGCTAAAACAACTAATGCAATGCTTAAGGAAGAATACAAGAAATATGGTGAAATTATTGAACAATCGGGATTGAAATAAACGATAATTTTCCTTTTGAAAACTTACAAGATTAGGAGGAAACAGTATGAGTGGGCGTTTATTAGCATTTTTGCCCCAGGTGATTATGATTTTACTTGAGTGCTACTGCTTTATCTTATCCCACAGCAAATAGCTAAGGTGCCTGGTATGGCTATCGGACCACGGTTTTTCCAATTGCTTTGGCCATATTAATAATTTTAATGAGTGTTATATCAATTGGTTCAAATTTATTAAAATCTAAGCGCTCAGTTACTTTTGAAAAGACCCTAAAAGAGAATAATCATCTAGCATTAACAAAAGAAAAAGGTTTTAAAAGAGTAGGCCTCGCTTTTATAATGCTTATATTTTGGACAATCCTTATGCCCATGATTGGTTTCTTCATTTCAACGTTGGTGCTTACGATTATTTTGATGTATATCATTGGAAATAGAAACTTCGTAAAAATGATTATCATTTCTAGTATATTTACATTTACGCTTTATGCAGCGGCTAAATATTTGCTACAATTGTCCATTTAATTGGGAATCCTTTTAAGGAGTGATAATCGATGAGTGAATTAATGGTCAGCTTTACACAAATATTTGCTTGGCAAAATTTATTGTTTATTCTGATAGGTATATTTGTTGGTCTCGTAGCAGGTGGACTCCCAGGGATTAGTGTAACCCTTGCAGTAGCCTTGATGATACCGTTCACATTTGGTTTACCTCCAGAAGCAGCCATTTTGATGCTAATCGGTGTTTACTGTGCCGGAACATATGCCGGTTCTGTTGGAGCGATATTGTTAAAAACACCTGGGACCGCTGCTTCAGCTGCGACAGCTGAAGATGGTTTTACCCTTGCGCAACAGGGGAGAGCAGGAAGTGCTCTAAATATGTCCCTTTATGCCTCTGTAGGAGGTGGTCTGATTAGTGGACTCATTCTTCTCTTTGCGGCGCCACAAGTTGCCAGGTTTGCATTGAATTTTGGACCGCCTGAATATTTTGCACTTGCTTTATTCGGATTAACAATTATTGCGAGTGTAAGTGGAAATCGTTAAGCAAAGCAGTGGTGATGGCTTGCCTTGGAATGCTTGTTTCTGTAGTTGGGATGGATCCTATTACTGGCAGTACCCGGTTTACATTTAACATTACCACACTTCTTTCAGGTATTGATTTAGTTCCTGCATTGATCGGACTATTTGCCATTTCCGAAATATTTAACCAAATTGAAAGAGGGATTAAGAAAATCTCATCAACAGCGGAGGTTGTGCGTGAGAAATTTGGTTGGAAAAACCTCTTGCCATTTAAGAAAACGATTGTTAAGTCAAGTATTATTGGCAGTATTATCGGAGCGATACCCGGAACGGGAGGAGCGATCGCTTCCTTTATCAGTTATAACGAAGCACGCCGTTCTTCTAAAAAACCGGAAGAGTTCGGGAAAGGAAGCCTTGACGGCGTAGCAGCTTCCGAATCAGGAAATAATGGCACAACTGGTGCAACGTTAATTCCTATGCTTACACTCGGGGTGCCCGGTGATGTTGTAACAGCCGTTTTACTTAGCTCCTTACTAATACAAGGAATTCAGCCTGGACCGCAATTGTTTAAAACGCACGGAACGCTTGTTTACACAATCATGCTTGGGTTTATCTTAGTGAATATATTAATGTTCGTTGTTGCAAAATCTACAATTAAATGGTTCGAACACATTACGCTTATTCCCTCATTTATTTTGTTTCCAATGATCCTTGTCCTGTGCTTATTTGGATCATTTGCATTTAACAACTCGATAGCATCTGTGTGGATTGCAATTGTTTTTGGATTAATTGGCTATATATTGCCGAAATTCGGCTATCCTGTGATACCAATGTTGATTGCGATTATTCTCGGACCGATGGCTGAATCAGCTTTTCGCCAATCACTCGTCATGTCCGGGAAAGTCTATTCATTTTTGTAGAGAGGCCTATTTCAGCAATATTTTTAGTTTTAGCGATTTCATCTGCGTTTTTATCGATATTTAAGAAATATAGGCCAGCTACATTAGGGAAAAACCGGGTAGAAATGAAAACAATAATAGTCAAACCGCGGCAATGTAAGTAAGAGCAAGGTGGCGGGATGTCATTGTTTATAGATTTGAGCAACTGATATATACTTGTGAATTTCTGTGAAAAGATGGGGTGCAGGTTTTGCAATCTGGGGCAAACTACATGAACTTTCCTTCTGTAACGGTACAATTGGATGTTAATATAATCGGTTATTGTTATTGTAAATTATAGCTCTGCGCATAAAGCAGAGCTATTTTTTCGTTATTGCTGTCTCATTATGGTGGGCTAGGAATGGTTGGGGCCGGTTATTTGAGTCAGGTATAGATATGTGAATAAATCGAAGAGTTTAAAAATAACAACCGGCCAATTTGGCATGAATGTTTTCGTTCCAAATGAATTTACTGTAATTGAGAAGGAAGTCCAATCATTCAATCGTTTATTAGAGTCGATACATAATCAATTAGAGTTAAACAAGACTAAGCTTCCTAGTGTAAATGAAGAAAAACATTCCGCGTAATGAAATCAACCAATCATACACACATATTGCATTCACAATTGATAAAGCGGATTTTGATCAGATGTATGAAAAATTAAAAAAGCTACAAGTACAAATCCTTCCAGGCCGTCCAAGAGATAAACGGGATAAAAACTCGATTTACTTTAGTGACCCAGATGGACATAAGTTTGAATTCCATACAGGTACTTTACACGATCGTTTATCTTATTATCAACAGGAAAAAAGCATATAGTTCTTTAATTGAAAAGGTGCGCCAAATAGGCGCACCTTTATTGTCGGTGGGAACAGGACAAATTTAAAAGTCCTGTTCCTATTTATTTTATGTATGGCATATAAAAAATCGAGCTGAATACAATGAAGAGGTGAAATAAGACAAAGAAAGATGGGAAATGATGAAGATATTTCGCTTGATCATGATGATCGTATTCGTTGCTAGTTTAATAGGAATGGCAGGATGCGCCAACAAAAACACGAAAGAAAAAGAGTTGGAGGAGAAAATCGCTAAATTACAAAAGCAAATTGATCAGTACGACAAAAAGAAGAAGAGGAACAAAGAGAAGAAGAAAAGCTGATGACTGTGGAAGTCGTCGATCAAAGGACAAACGAGATCATCCAAACGTTTTATCCTCTGGAAATGGACATTAACGATGAAGAAAATAAGAAGGAAATCGAACAATGGGCAAGGGGTTGGCGAGAGGAACAGAAACAACGGAAGGTTATGACCAAAGAATGATCCCGGATAAAATCGGTGAAAACGGACAGGTCATCAAAGGCATTCCTCGAGTGATTTTAGAGGAAGCAGAGCTATCCGAAAAAGTGATCAACGCTTTTAAAGAGGGAGGCATCGTAGAGCTGCCTCTTTATGTAAGCGAAAGTGGATATAAGCCGGAAGAAGTACCGCACTTGGAGGAGGTAGTCATCGCATCCTATTCAACAACTTTCGATAGCAGCGTAGCTGGAAGAACGAAGAATATTGAGCTTTCAGCAGATGCGATCAATAATGTCATTGTTGGAGTCGGGGACATATTTTCCTTTAATACGACGGTTGGGCCGAGTGATGAAGAACATGGTTATCAAAAAGCAATGGAAGCACTAAATGGAAAACTTGTTGAAGGGATTGGTGGAGGCATTTGCCAAACTTCATCCACCTTATTCAATGCGGTAGATAAACTTGCTGTTTCATATGTGGAAAAACATCATCATTCCCTAGATGTTGGTTATGTTCCAAATGGAAGGGATGCGACGGTATCATACGGTGGCTTGGATTTTCGCTTTCAAAATACAACGGGTATTCCTTTCTTAATGAAAGCCTATACAAAAAATGGTTCGCTTACTGTCGAAATAAGGACATCGCAGGAAAATCAACGTATATTGAATGAATCCTAATCACGAGTAAACTTGTTCTAAGTTAAACCTATGATGATTGTGGACCGATCGATTCTTAAGGATGCTGACACCGCTCCCACTTTTCCTTCATCTAAGATAAAATTTCTATGATTTTCCAGATTGGAATACATGAAAACTGTGGCTGTCCGAACAGGCAGCCACAGTAAGATCTAATGCTCTAATTTATTTGTCATTAAGTCAGATACTATAGACTCCATATTTTCAAGGACTTTATCTTCCAGGACATTTTTAGGATGTGGGTGAAACCATTGGATTTCTTCATCATGATAAATACCTTGATACGTATGACCTTCGATGTCTAATGAAAATTGTTGACGTTCATGAATTTGATTTTTAAATAAAGGTTTTACTTCAAAATTTTCAATTTCTTCATTGGTTATTAAATCATGAACCTCGGTTTCAACATTCTCAAGATCTTCATCTTCAAGAACATTTTTAGGGTGTGGATGAAACCATTGAATTTCTTTGTCATGAAAAATCCCTGATACTTATTACCTTCAATGCTTAGTGTGAATTGTTGACGCTCGTGAATTTGTCCTTCGAATAGCGTTTTTACTTCAAAATTTTGAACCATGTTGAAAACCTCCTCCTAATTTCATCTTCTAAAGATTTTAATCATGTCTTGCTTCTGTAGTATCATCATAACGATTCATTTTAAAAGAACAATGAGGATAAGATTAAAATTTCATTAGAAAGTAAATCAAGAAATCGGTGTTTTGATATAGTGATTTCTATATTGTGCTCCAATGTAACATAAAAAATATAAATAAATGGGAAGTTCAAGGGAATTTATAAAATGATCAAAAGGTCACAGAAGATGATTAATGCGAAGAACAATTTATCTGAATGAGAAACAATTTTCAGGAGAAGATAACGTGAAAAGAAAATAGGGGTGGCGTGATGAAGGCAAATGAAAACAATCATGTGAATGACACATTTACGGTAGCCGGAACAAATATTAATGAAGTGAAAAGGAAAAATGAGCAATCAGGCATGTCTTATAATGAAGTAAAAGAATGGCTTGCGCGAACAACGGGTGGAAAGGGCACAGCGGTTTTTAGCGATACCGATGTAGAGGAAGTAAAAGGAAAAACCGACAATCAATGGGTGAATATTATTAGCCTCGATTCTCATAATAAAAATAAAATGAGGAGGGAGTCCATGGCGAAACGAACGAAGAAGAAAGATGCGGAACAAAAGAATAAGCAAGGATTCGATCCTAGTAAAACAGATGCAGAATTTTCTAAGGAATTTGGTAGCGCAAATGCTAATCGCGCACATAAGGAAAAAGCTAAAAAGAAAAGTCATCGAAAAATCAAGGAGAATGGAAGGGTATGCATTAAGTGGCAAAGAAAAAGGCGTGATCCGAATAGGACCATGCCTTTCCCTTGCCCTTAAAGAGGTAACTGAAACGCCTGAGAAAAAGAACGTTCGAAACCTAATTTCCATCCACATGATTGATTACCTTTCAGTATAAGCAGAATATTATAGAGGTTTCTTGGCATTTTTCTCCTCTTTTTCAACCCGCTCAAAAGGGTGCACACGGAAAATTTGTTTATTCCATTTCAAATTTCCCAAACTGTCCTTCCTGACGAACAATAAAATACCCGCCAATGCAGTTTGATGGATCTGACTGTCATTGCCTACCCGGCCTAGAAAACATCCCTTTTGCAGTCAGTCTTCAAGTTGCACTTTCACAAAAATCTACTGCCAATACACGATAAAACACTGTGAATAGAACGAATTTCAGTTCTTGACGAGTGTACCCAATCGCCAACGAAGCAAATTTTCCGCCAAGGCCGTGCATTTCATCCATTGAATGCTACTGTAAACTCCCTGTTTACATACATGCCATTCAATGGTTGTTTCGCCTTGTATTTTCTATCTACCCGATTCAAAAGAGGGATAAACATATTATGCGAAAAAATTTTTCTACCATGTATAATGATGGGAACAAAAGGTAAGGAGAGCAATGATGAATATACCGATTTTATATGAAGATAACCATGTACTCGTTGTTGAAAAGCCCGTAAATATTCCTGTACAAGCAGATAATAGTGGTGACAACGATTTACTGACGATATTAAAACAAGACATAAAAATTCGTTATCAAAAGCCTGGCAATGTCTATTTAGGACTTGTTCACCGCCTTGATCGGCCCGTCGGTGGTGTGATGGTATTTGCAAAAACATCAAAGGCTGCTTCACGATTATCGGATGTGATCCGAAAAGGGAACTGGATCGATGGTATATCACCGTTGTAAGAGGAAGACCACAGAAAAATCGTGGAATATTGGAACATTATCTATATAAGGATACAAAAAGAATAAAGTCCATGTGGTTTCTGCAAGTCATAAGCAAGCGAAAAAGGCGGTACTTGAATACGAATTATTAGGAACGAAAGAGAAACTAAGTCTGCTTGCGGTTCGCCTGCATACAGGGCGTTCACACCAAATCCGCGTCCAACTCTCTGCGTCAGGACTGCCACTTTATGGCGATCAAAAATATGGGCCAAAGTAAATAGCCCAGGGCAACAAATTGCATTATGGGCTCGAACATTAATTTTTCCACATCCAACAACAAAAGAAAATGTGGAGGTTCATTCTAAGCCACCAAATGAATATCCATGGAATTTGTGGGAGATTTAACAAGCGGCTCGTAAGACTGAAGATATGGCTTGTAAATTCGTGAGAGTGGCTTGTAAATCCTCGAGAGTGGCTCGTAAATCCACGGGAGTGGCTTGTAAATTCGTGAGAGTGGCTCGTAAATCCACGGGAGTGGCTTGTAAATTCGCGATAGTGGCTCGTAAATCCACGATAGTGGCTTGTAAACGCTGTGAGACTGGCATGAAACCGATGAGTGTGTGCGTAATAATTCAAGTCTCCCTCCATTTTTTAAAACTAAAATGGTTATCTAAATAAGCAAATATCGACAAAACAACAAGGAGCAGCCTTGTTTCGCTGCTCCTTGTTATTAATCATCCAACTCCACGGCTACTTCTAGCTCACTCCATGCGATGCCGAGTGCTTCGGCTACACCTTGGCCGTAGGCTGGATCTGCTTTATAGCAATTTTTTATATGACGTAGCTGAATATGTTTATCTGCTGGACCGATATTGGCTGCTGTATTTTCAAATAGAGCCTGCTTTTGCTCATCACTCATTAAATTAAAAAGCTTGCCAGGCTGTTCGTAGTAATTGTCATCATCTTCTCTGAAGTTCCAACGATCTGCATTGCCGTAAAGGGATAGAGCTGGTTCGTTATATTCCGGTTGTTCTTGCCACTCACCATAACTATTTGGCTCATAATGGAGTGTGCTGCCAACGTTCCCATCTACTCTCATCGCTCCATCGCGGTGGAAGCTATGTACTGGACATCTTGGTTGATTGACCGGAATTTGATGGTGATTGACACCTAAACGGTACCGTTGTGCATCTCCGTAAGAGAAAAGCCTGCCTTGCAACATTTTGTCAGGGAAAAGCCAATACCTGGTACAACGTTCGCTGGTGTGAAGGCAGCTTGCTCTACTTCAGCAAAATAGTTATCCGGATTTCGGTTTAACTCAAATTCTCCAACTTCAATTAACGGAAATCTTTTTATACCATACTTTTGTTAAATCAAACGGATTATATGGCATATTATTTGCTTGTTCTTCTGTCATCACTTGGATGTACATTTTCCATTTAGGAAATTACCTTCTTCAATTGCCTCATATAAATCTCTCTGGTGGCTTTCACGGTCAACGCCGACGACATTGATTGCCTCTTCATCCGTTAAATTTTCAATTCCTTGTTGGGAGCGGAAATGGAACTTTACCCAAACACGCTCGTTTTCTGCGTTAATCATACTGAACGCATGACTTCCAAAGCCGTGCATCGTCCGATAAGATTTTGGAATTCCACGGTCACTCATGACAATGGTTACTTGATGAAGTGCTTCAGGTAGTGATGTCCAGAAATCCCAATTATTATTTGCACTGCGCATATTTGTCCGTGGGTCGCGCTTAACGGCGTGGTTTAAATCTGGGAATTTTAACGGGTCTCGGAAGAAAAATACCGGTGTGTTGTTTCCAACGATATCCCAGTTCCCTTCCTCGGTATAAAATCTTACAGAAAAACCTCGAATATCTCGTTCTGCATCGGCTGCGCCTCGCTCACCAGCGACGGTTGAAAAGCGAACGAACATGTCCGTTTTCTTGCCAATTTCTGAGAAAATTTTTGCCCTTGTGTACTTCGAAATATCATGTGTCACGGTAAATGTGCCATATGCACCAGACCCTTCGCATGCATGCGCCGCTCAGGAATTACCTCTCGATCGAAATGAGCCATTTTTTCTAAAAACCAAACGTCTTGCAATAACATTGGACCTCTTGGACCAGCTGTCAGTGAATCCTGATTGTTACTAACTGGAGCACCAGCAGCGGTTGTTAATCTTTTCTGACCTTTGTTTTCACTCATTGGATCTCACTCCTGACATGAATTTGTACACATCAATAATAGCAGAAACATTATGAATTTACTAGTAATTATATGAATTATAAAACGATAATCATTAAAAACTAGGGATTTCCATATGTTTTAGAAATAGTGATATTCCGATGTTAAGAATCACCATCAACTACAAGAAAGGTAAGAAATGTACAGTATGTGTAGCTGAATGAATCTATTCTTTATTTTTGGAAGTATGGATATTTGAGTAGTGTTGGAAATAATGTACATATTAAATTTGTTTATGGACATGAATATCTTGATAACAATTCAATTGGAGGAAGTGTGATGAAAAGAAATGACTCGAAAATTGAAAAAGATATGACATTAACAAATCGACAAGGACACCCAATTACAGATAACCAAAATATTAGAACAGTAGGAGAGAGAGGCCCGTCTACTTTAGAAAATTACAATTTCATTGAGAAAATTTCACATTTTGATCGCGAAAAATTCCTGAACGAGTTGTACATGCACGTGGAGCAGGGGCGCATGGATATTTTGAAGCTTACGGGAAGGCTGGAAATGAGCCAATCTCTAAATATACGAGAGCAAAATTATTACAGGAAGCAGGAAAGCAAACGCCAGTTTTCGTACGTTTTTCTACGGTAGCCGGTGGTGGTCAATCTCCAGAGACTTTACGTGACCCACGTGGATTTGCAGTAAAGTTCTATACAGAAGAAGGAAACTGGGATTTAGTCGGCAATAATTTAAAAATCTTTTTATTCGCGATGCGATGAAATTCCCTGATATGATTCACGCTTTTAAACATGACCCGGTGTCCCATCTTCCTGATCCAGAAAGAATGTTTGATTTTATATCACAAACACCGGAAGCCACTCATATGGTGACTTTTTATTTTCACCGTGGGGATTCCAGCTAATTATCGCCAAATGCAAGGCTCCGGAGTAAACACGTATAAATGGATAAATAGTGAAGGTGATGCGGTTCTTATTAAATATCACTGGGAACCGAAGCAAGGGATAAAAATTTAACGCTAAAAGAAGCAGAAGAAATTCAAGGAAAGAATTTTAATCATGCGACTCAAGATTTATATGAAGCGATTGAACGCGGTGATTACCCTGAGTGGGAGCTGCATGTCCAAATCATGAGCGATGATGAGCACCCTGAATTGATTTCGACCCTCTTGACGACACAAAATTATGGCCCGAAGAGCAATTTCCATGGATGCCAATCGGAAAAATGATCTTAAATAAAAATCCTGAAGATTATTTTACGGAGGTAGAACAAGCTGCCTTTGGTACCGGTGTACTTGTGGACGGACTTGATTTCTCTGATGATAAAATGCTACAGGGTCGGACGTTCTCTTATTCTGATACTCAACGTTATCGAGTAGGTACGAATTATTTGCAACTACCAATCAATGCTTCAAGATGTCGAGTGGCGACGAACCAAAATGGTGGTCAAATGCAATATAAAGTGGACCGAGCGCCTGGACAAAATCCTCATGTAAACTATGAGCCATCGGTTTTAGGTGGACTACAGGAGGCAGCAAAAACTGGGAAAGATCATGAGCCGCAATATAATGCTAAACTCGTTCGGCAAAAAATTGACCGTACGAATGATTTCAAACAAGCTGGAGAAACGTATCGCGCCTTTGATGATGTGGAACGTGAAGAATTAATATCCAACTTAGTCGATGCGTTAAAAATATGCAACCCTAAAATTCAAGAAAAGATGATTGAATACTTTACAAAGGCTGACCCTGATTATGGGAAACGTGTTGCGGAAGGAATTAAAAATGCTAAACAGGAAAGCTACGAGCACAGCAGTACCGCTACAGCAGATAAGGCTGTAAAGGACGCCGAAAAGATGGGGCATAAAACAGACGGATATTAAGGATTCTCACGAGTTAACATAAAAACATTGTTATGCTTGTGAAACCCTTGGTCATTTATTATTATCAAGGGTTTTACAAGTAAGCAGAGGAAGTTATAATTAGTTGAATGAAAAACTTTATCATAAGGCGCTGAAAAATCGTAGCACGTATGTTGAAAGAGGAAAAGCTTCAGTTTCATTGCTGTCTCGCTGAAGAATATGAAATCGATCCTCAGGACAACCGATTTTATGTTTTTAATCCGTTTTCTATCCAAATTTTCATGAATATTATTCATAATATTTTATTATCCGCGGAAAGCAACATCCGCGACATTGAAATTGTTCTGTATTATAGTTCGGAAGAATATATGTTTTTCTTAGAAAGTCACCCGTTTTTGAAGGAAAGCATTATCCCTGAAGTATATGAGCGTAATTCATATGAACGATTTTTAATTTATCGAGTAGCAATTTAATGTCATTGGAGGAGTATATGAAGAAATTATTGTTTTTTCCATTAGCTTTGTCTTGGCTTTTTCGTCCTGCAAATATTGTCAGGGCTGCTCTTGACAATGATTCATAAACCGAAAATGATGGAGGGCATGACAGAACTATCTTCGGAGGTAGTGATTGGTGGAGGGATTAGTTTCATTTCGCTTTTGATATTTGTTTTGGTAGCCTTTGGAATTGCTTTTGTAACAACGAGAAAATGGGCATAAAACCAATAGAATAGCAAAGGATACAACTGGAGGTGCTGAAATGGACCAACAAGACTTTGAGAACATTTATAATGAGTACGTGGGTAAGCAGAACCAATCGGATGGACCCGAAGCCGATACAAGTGGAAAAGAAGAAATTGTTGCAGTCAGAAAAATAACGACGGCAACATTATTGCATTTAAAACAAAGACAGGGCGGGAATTGGATTATGTGACGGCGTTGCATGAGGCGAAAGTTGGGAATATTGCTCATATCGATGTGTTTCATAAATATGGAAGAGATATCATTCGAAGTGAACCAGATGGAATTGAAGAAAATAATCTAGATCATTTGCCAACATTTTAGCCCCTAATAAAGGGGCTAATTACATTCATAAATGATTATTTTGTTGTCCAATTTCTTTTTCGGCTAAATGTAGATTGCCTCTTTCCATTGCACGGTGTTCATCAACCGAATTTCCGGGTTCGAGGTTGTTTAGAATGGCCTGCATCTTCACTTTATCTTCCGTCGTATTTTTATTTTTATCCATTTTATTCCCTCCGTTCATAGCTAGTCTTTACGAAATGAATCTGTTCATTCATAATCATCCTATGGACATCTTTTGCTAAAAGGGGTTAAGAAAATGAATGAGATTATTATGATGATCCAAGATCTTTTCGATTTTAATTATGAAAAAGTGAGAGAATATTTCTCTACTTTGTTTTTTACAATTATTTTTACTTACTTTATGATCATCATCTTCAGAACAATTCTGAAACAAATTTTCAAGCATACGAGCATTATAGAAGAAAAAAGAAAGAAACGATTGAAAGTGTCGTTAAGAATACATCACGCTATATTTTTGCGACGATCATATTAATCGCCGCAATTAAACCTCTCCTCGTTGATTTAAAAGAAGTCATTTTAGCTGGAGGAATTATTGCAGCGGTTATTGGTTTTGGTGCGCAAAAGTTAATCAATGATATCATTAGCGGGATTTTTATGATTTTTGAAGGAACAATTAAACGCGGGGACTTTATTCATATTAATGGTGAACTTGACGGGGAACCGTTGAAGAACTAGGATTTCGCATCGTTAAGATTCGTTTAATTAATGGAAAACTCGTGACGATATCCAATGGGGAAATTCGCAAAATGGTGAATGGATCCGTTGAAAAAGACGAATATTTGAAAGTGTGATCGTTTCATTTGATGAGAACCCCGGAGAGGTTTTTCCAATCTTGGAAGACGTATGTGACGAATTAAACGAAAGGCAGGCCCATTTTTTAAAGATAGACAAAGAGCTTGGCGAGTACGTTGAAATGTATAAGGTTTACGGTCTGCATTCCCTTGATGCGAGTCCATTAGGATACAAGTTTTCGATCGTTGCGACGGTGAATGATACGGATTATTTAGAAGCATCGCTAGAAGCGAAAAGAATATTAGCTCAAAAACTATATGATCATCAAGTCAAATTAGCGGTACAATCGATCAATATGGGTTCTTCTGTTTCAACTTCAAAAGATAAGGGCTATTAAGAATTGTCGGTTTACGACAGTCATCTGACTGTCGTTTTTTCGTAGGTTTAATAATCATTAATATTCAGAGGGAATTTCTAATATTCGGATTTCACTGATCGATTTAGTTGGTTCTAATTACCTTCAATGATACAGTTATTATATATTGTAAAATAAATGAGGTGGAGAAATGGATATAAAAACATACACGACATTAGATGCAACGGACATGGCGGAACTCATTCAAAAAAGGAAGTGGCACCAAGTGAACTAATTGAATTAAGCTTGCAACAATTAGAAAAGGTTAATCCGACATTGAATGCTGTTACACATGTAAGGAAGGAAAAAGTACTCGAAGAAGCGAAAAAATTAACGATTGATGATCAGCCATTTGCAGGTGTGCCAATGTTATTGAAAAACATATCACAATCACTTAAAGACGAACCAATGACTTCAGGGTCATCACTATTTAAATCGATGATTTCAAACCATCACTCATATTTTGTACAAAAACTCGAAGATGCAGGTTTTTTATTTTTAGGGCATACGAATACACCGGAATTTGGCTTGAAAAATATAACAGAACCAGAGTTGCATGGACCAACGAGAAGCCCTTGGAATATTGAATATTCTCCAGGAGGATCAAGTGGAGGTGCGGCAGCGGCGATTACGGGTGGGATTGTACCGATCGCAGGGGCAAGTGATGGGGAGGTTCAATTCGTATTCCAGCTTCCTTTTCTAGTTTATTTGGTTTAAAGCCGACAAGAGGACGGACGCCCGTAGGACCCGGAGTTGGTCGTCAATGGCAAGGGCATCGATTGATTTCGTACTCAGTCGCAGCGTACGTGATAGTGCGGCGATGCTAGACGCACTGCAAGTCGTTCAACAATCGGCTGCTTTTCATACGCCTCTTCTGCCGGGAAGTTCCTTGGATTCGCTAAACCGTCCAATCAAAAAGCAATTGAGAATTGCGTTTACAACAAACTCTCCGGTTCATACACCGGTTTCTGATGAAGCGAAGCGAGCGGTTGAAAAGGTTGTGCGTTGGTTGGAAAAAGAAGGACATATCGTTGAAGAACAAGAGAATGATGTGAATGGCGTTCAATTGATGAAGGATTATTTTTTAATGAATAGTGGAGAGATTTCTTCAGTGATCGAGCAAATCGAAGCGGGAATCGGGCGAGCAATTACAGCTAATGACGTTGAAATTGAAACATGGATGCTTAATGAAGCAGGAAAATCAGTATCAGCTGCTAAATATTCAGCGAGTCTTGCTTCGTGGGATACAGCCGCGGAACAAATGGCTGCCTTTCATGAAACGTATGATCTTTATATTACACCAACAACGGCGTTCACAGCGCCAAAAATTGGCGAGTTGACCCATTCAAGGGAGGAGCAAGAACGACTTCGTGGTATGATGGCTGAAACAGAGAATAGCGAACAGCAACAAGCGCTAATTTGGGATATGTTCTTACCAAGTTTAACATATACGCCGTTCACACAGCTTGCCAACTTAACGGGGCAGCCAGCAATGTCGCTTCCTGTTCATCTTTCAGAGACAGGGATGCCATTAGGTGTGCAAGTAATGGCGAAAAAGGCGAAGAAAGACTGCTATTACAACTTGCTTCACAGCTTGAGCAAACGAGTTTATGGGTGGGAATGAATGGTGAGGTAAAATTAAAATAATACAAATAATTCGAAATAGCCGTTGACTTTGAAAAATAGATCAACTATAATCCATATGAGTTTACTAATATAGAAATAAACAAACTAAATATATTTTCTTATCCAGAGTGACGGAGGGATCAGGCCCGATGAAGTCCGGCAACCTTCAAGCGCAAGCTTGAAAAGGTGCTAAATCCTGCAGGTTTAAAAACCTGAAAGATAAGATGAGGAACCCTCTTCTTATTGAAGAGGGTTTTTATTTGTCAATTCGGAGAGATGAAGTAATAGATGATCAATGAACTTTATAATAATAAACAAAGACGTATTTAGGAGGAAAAAGATGATACAGCATGATTCGACTATTTTATGGGAGCCAAATGAACAATGGATTTCACAATCCAATTTGAAAAAGTTTTCCGAGCAGATACGTTTTCCGCTTTTCCCATATGATCGTCTTCATCGATGGTCAATCGCAAATCCGGAAGCGTTCTGGTCAGCTGTTTGGGATTTTGCCGATGTGATTGGCGATAAAGGCGAGAACTTTTTGTCCCTTCTGATGATGGTTCCATGGTTGGGGCAAAGTGGTTTCCTGAAGCACGATTAAACTTTGCGGAAAACTTATTGCAGGGAGAGGGGCAGAAACAGCTGTATTTTCTGCTCGTGAAGATGGAACGGTCACATCGTATACCTTTGCCGAATTACGCAGTAAAGTAGCGAAAGCGCAAGAAGGGCTGCGAAATTTAGGGGTAGGTAAAGGAGACCGTGTTGCCGGAGTTGTTACGAACGGAATTGAAGCATTAGTCGCCCTTCTTGCAACGACTTCATTAGGAGCTGTATGGACGTCATGCTCACCTGATTTCGGCTCACAAGGGATTGTGGATCGCATCGGTCAGGTCCGTCCTAAAGTATTGATTGCTTCATTGGAATATGACTATAATGGCAAACATTTTGATATCCGTGAAAACATTAGCAAAGTATGCGAAGTCCTTCATGATGTTTCAGCCATTGTCACATTAACAGAAGATAAAAAGCTCGTAAACGGTCAATCACAGCAACTGTTAAGCTGGGGTGAATTATGTAATAACGGTGCAACTGCACCGACATTTACGAAAGTTCCTTTTGACCACCCTTTATATATTTTATATACGTCAGGAACAACCGGCCTTCCAAAAGCAATTGTTCATTCGGTTGGTGGAACGCTTTTAAAACATGTGAAGGAACATCAATTGCACTGTGATTTAAAGCAAGGTGATGTGTTGTATTGGTATACGAATACGGCTTGGATGATGTATCCGTGGTTAGTTTCTGGCTTAGCTAGTAAGGCTGCCATTCTACTCTATGATGGTGCGCCGCTTCGAAAAGATAAGATAGGCATCCTGTGGAAATTGCCGAGAAGGTAGGTGTAACCCACTTCGGAACGAGTCCTAAATATTTGGAAACATTGCAAAGATCTGATTATCTAGTAGGTGAAAAACACCAATTACGTCAGCTTCGCAGTTTGCTAGCTTGTGGTTCACCCTTTCAGCAGAACAGTATGATTGGGTGTATGAGACGATTAAAAAGATCTTTTACTAGCATCGATTTCAGGCGGAACGGAAATTATTGGATGCTTTGTTATGGGGTCCCCGATACATCCCGTCCGTCGTGGAGAAATTACGTGTAAAGCGCTTGGGATGGCGGTTGATGTACTGGATGAACGTGGGGCATCTGTTCTTCAACAAAAAGGTGATTTGGTTTGTACGGTCCCGTTTCCGAGCATGCCTCTTACATTCTGGGGCGAGGACGGGGATGAACGCTATCATTCATCTTATTTTGAACAAAGACCGGGAATTTGGACGCATGGCGATTTTGCCGAGCAAACGGTTGAACAATCGCTCATTATTTATGGACGTGCAGATACGACGTTAAATCCTGGCGGGGTGCGAATTGGTACTGCTGAAATTTATCGGGTGCTTGAGCAAATGCCAGAAATCAAGGATTCGCTCGTTTTTGGCATACCGAATGAAGGTGATGAAGAAATCGTTCTCTGTGTTGTCGCCCAAGATGGAATAATAAGTGAAGAATTGGCAACCTACATTCGTCGAAATATTCGAGATAATGCTTCTCCACGCCATTTACCGCGTCGAATTTACACTGTTCAGGAAATTCCATATACGGTGAACGGTAAAAAAGTGGAAGGGGCTGCCCGTTCAACGGTACTAGGGCAACAAGTGAAAAATAAAGGGTCACTAAGTAATCCAAATAGCTTAGTAGATTATGAAACATTATTAGAAAGGAATTATGTTTAATGAGAAAACGTCGTGTTCCCACAAGCGCAATCATTGGCATCTCCGAACTAACACCGAGACGATATACAGACGGTGAGACGACATTAGGGTTAATTGCCGAATCGGTCCGTTTAGCCGTTCAAGATGCTGGACTAGAGAAGGAGGCAATCGACGGATTACTCGTCGGTCCGCAAGTAGGGAAACACCTCAACATGTCCCAGCAACCGTCGCCGAGTATTTAGGAATTGAGCCGACGATGGCAAATGTTGTTGACCTTGGAGGAGCAACCGCTGCTGGCATGTTATGGCGAGCAGCGGCAGCGATCGAAGCTGGCATGTGTAATACAGTTGTTTGTGTGTTAGCTAATATAAACGAAAGAAATGGAAATCCACGCTCTCCTAACCGCAATCCAATTCGCGAGTTTGACGTACCATTTGGAGCATCTGGAGCAAACACATCCTATGCATTGTTGAAACAGCGGCATATGGCTGAATACGGTTCAACCCAAGAAGATTTTGCGCTGATCGCTCATTGGGCACGAAAAATGCACAATTGAATCCGGAAGCGATATTTTACGGAAAACCGGCTACGGTCGAGGAAGTGTTACAATCACCATTAATTATTGATCCAATGCACTTATTTGAAATCGTTATGCCTGTTGCTGGTGGTGCGGCAATTGTCGTTACTGCAAAAGAGAACGTAAAGGAAACACAAAGACCTGTTTACTTACTAGGTGCGGGTGAAAAGATTACCCATCGAGCGGTCAGTCATGCACCAGCACTTGAATCCGCTCCATTAGTATCTGCGATCGCTTCGGCACTTGGCCAAGCAAATGTAAAGGTAGAGGATATGAATCTATTATCTTTATACGATTGTTATACGAGCGTTGTTGGTTTGACGATTGAGAATGCAGGGTTATGTGCACCTGGACAATTTGGTGCGTGGATGAAGGAACATTCCTTCGGACATGATGGCGATTGGCCATTGAATACGCACGGCGGTCAACTCGGATTTGGACAAGCAGATTTAGCTGGGGAATGTCACATATTATTGAAGCGGTCCGTCAACTAAGACAGGAAGCTTTTTCAAGACAAATTCCTAATGCAGAATTCGCCCTCGTCACCGGAAATGGTGCAACATTAAGTGAGGCTGCCGCTTTAGTATTGGGGGTGGAGTCATGAGTGAAAAATTTGAAGCGCTCGTTGTGCCGGGACCAACAATTACATCTGTTACGAAACCATTCTGGGAAGGAATTGAGAAAAGCAATTTTTATTACAACAATGTGGTGATTGTCAGCAATGGATCTTTTATCCGCGTACAATTTGTCCGCATTGTTGAGTAACCATTTAGAGTGGAAAGAAGCTTCTGGCAAGGCGAAATTAAAAACATGGGGAATTGTTCATCGGCCAGGACACCCAGCATGGAGCGAAATCGCCCCATACGTATTAGGAGTTGTAGAGTTGGAAGAAGGTCCAACGATGATGACCCATCTCCTGCTTGATTTAGAAGAGGATTTCAAAATAGGTTTGCCGTTGGAAGTAAGCTACACGAAATGTAATCAAAGATGGTTGCCGTTTTTAAGCGGGTTTCAAATTGAGTAAAGCACTCGATTTACTTACGATAAGGAAGGGATGCAACGATGGCACAACAATTACTTGTTGACGAAAATAAGAAAGAAAAAGGATTTTCCCAAGAGCATCGAAAAGTTGCTCTAGCTAGTTTTATTGGTACGACAATTGAATGGTATGATTTTTATTTATATGGAACAGCTGCAGCACTCGTTTTCCCAGCATTATTTTTCCGAACTTTGATCCGCTTTATGGGACACTAGCTGCATTTGGTTCCTATGCAGCCGGTTTTATCGCAAGGCCGCTCGGAAGCATGGTGTTTGGTCACTATGGGGATAGGCTCGGCAGAAAAAAGTGCTGACGATTTCGCTTTTACTAATGGGGATTGCGACCTTTTTAATGGGGGTACTCCCAACCTATCATTCTGTAGGTTTGCTCGCTCCGTTATTAATTAGCTTGCTTCGCGTTGTTCAAGGATTTGCGATTGGCGGTGAATGGGGTTCAGCCGTTGTCATGGCGGTAGAGCATGCACCGAAAGGAAGGCGCGGCCTTTATGGAAGCTTCCGCAAATGGGTGTTCCAGCAGGTTTATTATTATCCACTGCAGTATTTTCACTTATTTCAAATAGCATGTCCAATGAGGCGTTTCTAGCATGGGGTTGGAGAATTCCGTTTTTATTAAGTATTTTCCTTGTGTTCGTCGGACTTTATATTCGATTAAAAGTAAGTGAATCACCTGTGTTTTTAGACGTGGTAAATAAAAAGCAACAAGAAGAACGCCCTGTCGTGACCGTGCTTCGTGAGCAGAAAAAGCCATTGTTTTTAACAATAGGAATGAAGCTTGTACAAAATGCCGTGTTCTACATTTATTCTGTTTTTGTGCTCACATATCTTGTTACGACACATGAGTTGGATCGTTCAATTGGATTAAATGCGGTCATGATTTCCTCCGTGATTGGATTAGCAACGATGCCATTATGGTCTCATTTATCAGATCGAATCGGTCGAAAACCAGTGTATTTATTTGGTACGATTGCTTCTACATTGTTCGTCTTTCCGTTTTTCTGGATGATGAACACAGGCTCAGTTCTGTTGATTACAATCGGTATTGTTATTGGACTGAATGTGCTTCATGATGCGGTCTACGGACCACAAGCAGTCTATTATTCTGAGTTATTTGGCACAAAAACTCGTTTAAGCGGCGCATCGATCGGATATCAAATAGGAGCAATTCTTGCAGGAGGATTCTCGCCAATCATTGCTACCGCGTTATTGGCAAAATATGATGGACAATATTGGGCAATAGCTCTTTACTTGATGGCACTTGGAGTTCTCAGTATTATCGCAACGCTATTCGCACGTGAAACGTATCGTGAGTCATTATAATGAAGGAGGAGGATTTCATTGACACAAGTCGTTTTATTAGATGGAGTTCGTACACCGATTGGAAGATTTAAAGGGATTTTTCAATCAAAATCAGCCGTCGAGCTAGGTGTCAGTGCTGTTTCCGAATTAATTGACCGTTATCCAGAGGCGACAAAAGCGGATGGAGTCATTCTCGCCCAAGTCATTCAAGCAGGGCAAGGGCAAAATCCCGCACGGCAAGTGGCCGTTCAAGCCGGAATTGATATTCGTACACCAGCGATTACATTAAACAATGTTTGCCTCGCAAGCTTAGCGACAGTTGCCGATGCTGCTCGGCGCATCGAACGAAATGAAGGTGATTTATTTGTTGTTGGAGGATTTGAATCAATGACAAATGCACCACATATTTCTAACTTGCGTGCGGGAGTAAAACTTGGTTCAGTAGAATTGCAGGACACACTTAATGATGGACTATGGTGTGCATTATCGGATCAGTCAATGGGTGGCATCTCGGAAAAAGCAAACCGAGAATTACAAATTCAACGCCAAGAACAAGACGAGTACGCAGAACAATCACAAGTGAGGGCTGCGAAGGCTCAAGCTGAAGGAATCTTCAAAGAAGAAATTGTAGGCGTCAAAGTTGCTGATCAATTCATTACAGAGGATGAGTGCATTCGTCCACAAACAACATTGGAAAAACTGCAAAAATTAAGACCAGCATTTGAGGCGAACGGAACGATCACCGCCGGAAATGCGAGTCAAATGTCCGATGGTGCAAGTGCTGGCTTAATCACGAATATCGAAACATGTGAGAAAATTGGAAAGAAGCCACTCGCAACAATTATTGATTGGTCGTTTGTTGCAGGTCCTGATCCAACATTGCACTTGCAACCTGCTAACGCGATTCAATCACTATTAGAGCGGACGAAACTACGATTATCAGACATCGATTTATTCGAAATCAATGAGGCCTTCGCTGGAGTAGTGATCGCCAGCCAGCGCAAACTCGGTCTTCCATCTGATATTGTCAACGTAAACGGAGGAGCAATTGCGATCGGTCACCCGTTAGCAGCGAGCGGATTCCGTACATTGCTCACACTTGCCAAAGAACTCAAACGCCGCGGCGGCGGTCGAGGAATTGCAACTCTATGCGGCGGTGGCGGACAAGGGGCAGCGGTGTTGATTGAGGTCGAGTAAGCACTAGGTTTTAATTGATAAAGGAGAGGATTTTCCTAGGGAAATCCTCTCTTTTATATTCCGCCAAGTGTTGTGAATTATATGAAACTTTACACTAACATTTACGTAATAATTAATAAGAATACTACAAAGGAGGAATCTTAATAATGGATATCCTCATTATCATTGGTTTAGCTTTAGTGCTGTATTATATTGTTTTGATCCCAATTCAATATTCAAACATTGCTGTAGTGAAGGAATCAATGAAAAAATCGAATGCAACTCATAATAAAATATATGAAAAAATGAGCTTTGAAGAGCAACAATTACAATTCAACTTGCAAGGAAATCTATTAAATTTACCTGCCACTTTTATAGCACAGTTTATTTATTTTATTCGTCATCGGGGTGAGAAATAACGAATTTGGAAATTAGAAGATTGCCTACAATATTCGTAATTAATGAAGCGTTCACAGGTGTCATGATTGCCAGCCGGCAAGAACATAGTCTTCTATCTGACATCGTCAACATCGGTATAATTGCAATGGGCCTTATTGGTAGCTGGCGAAATCAACACATGGTTTACGCTGGCTAAGGAACTTTAACACCACGACGATGGTCGGGAAAATTAAACTTAGGTTAACCTACCTAAGTTTTTTGTGAAGGTAGTAGGAATTATTGTTAATTCAGGCTCTTCAATGAATGAAATCGTTAAATAACTGAGAATATTAATAATAATGTGTTATATTTTGGTTAAGTGGACATTACTAATGATAGGGGAAATGTTGTGCCAAAAGTTCTAGGGTTAGATATTGGGATTTCATCGGTAGGATGGGGAGTGATTAATAGTGAAACGGGGAGATTGTAGATGCTGGAGTAAGGTTATTTGAGGAAGCGACACGCAATGCAAATGAAGAGAGAGAAGCTTTAGAAGTGGAAGAAGAATTAAAAGAAGGAGAGCTCATCGATTAGAAAGACTTAAAAACTTGCTAACTGAAAACAATCTTCCATTGGATGGTATCGGTAAGATAAATCCGTATGAAGCAAGAAGGAATTCATTATATCAAAAGGTAAGCAAGGAAGAGTTATCTGCCGCACTATACCACCTAGTAAAAGAAGAGGGATTGAACTTGATGCCCCAGAAACAGAAGAAAAGGTTACAAATGAATTATCAACGAAAGAACAACTTAGTAGAAACAAACAGTTACTTAAATCCAAGTATATTTGTGAAATTCAGTTAGAAAGATTAGCAAATCGACATGAAAAAATGAGAAATCATGAAAATCGCTTTAGAACCGATGATTATGTCGCCGAAGCCAATGCCATTTTGACAAAGCAAAGGATTTTCACAAAGAGATTACTGAGGAATTTGAAGAGGAAGTAATAATGCTAATTAAAAGAGAAGGCAATATTATGAGGGCCAGGGTCCGATATTTCTCCTACCCCATATGGTAGATACTTCCTGGATGAAAAAGGTAACTTAACCGAAATGTCGATGATAGACAAAATGAGAGGAAAATGTACATATTTTCCGGATGAACCAAGAATCCCAAAAATGTCCTATACAGCTTATTTATTTAATTTACTAAGCGGGGACTTAAATAAACTTCAAATTGAAGGTGAATATTTAACACCTGAAGATAAAATGTATCTTGTGAAGCAATTTATTAATAAAGGAAAAAACATTACCTTAGCTCAAATATTAAAATATAAAGGTGTACCAGGTGATGCGGTGGTCACAGGCTATCGAATGGATATGAAAACTGATAAACCGACATTTACGGAGTTTAAAGGATATAAAGAAATTTTGAAAGTAGTTCAAAATCATAATTTACCTAAAGACTTGTTAGAGAATATAGATGTATTGGATGAAATAGTAAATATTCTTACAGCGGAAAAATCATACATAAGACGAGAAGAACAAATGAATGTATTACTTTCAATGTACGATGGAACAACTAGGAAAAAATTATTCAAGCATTTAAAGAGAACACAGCTTTTACAGGGTATCATGCATTATCAAAAAAGCGATGACGTTGATAATGGATCAATTATGGGAAACAAACTTAAACCAAATGCAGTTATTTAGTGAATTGAAATTGGAAGAAAAGCGTTTGAAGAATATGACGAACACCGCCAATATTCAATTTGATGATGAGGCAATTTTAAGTACAGTAGCGAAAAGGGCTCATCGGGAAGCAATAAAGATTGTTAATGCTGCTAGGAAGAAATATGGTGAATTTGAGACAATCGTCATTGAAACGGCAAGGGAAAAAATAGTGAAGAAGAGTCTAGGAAATACAAAGAATTTCAAAGGAATATTGGCAAGTTTGAGAAAAAGATGGCAGGATTATTAAGTGTCAAATCATTAAAAGAATTAAAGCTTTCAAGTAAACAACATTTAGCGTTAAAACTATGGGACTCACAGGATGGCAAATGTATTTATTCGGGACGAGGAATTTCCATTCATGAAATAGTGAGCAACCCAACCCTATTTGAAATTGATCATATTTTACCAATCTCCTTATCTTTTGATGACAGCCAGGCTAATAAGGTCCTTTGTTATCACGAAGAAAATCAGAAGAAAGGACAGCGAACCCCATTTCAATATATGATGAGCGGAAAAGCAAAAGGTCTTTCGATGAATTCAAGATAGAAGTTTTGAATCAATATAAAGCCAGAAAAATAACGAATAAGAAAAAGGATTACTTACTGGAACAGCGAGACCTACAAAATAATGAAGAACTGCAAAAACAGTTTATAAATAGAAACTTAGTCGACACTCAGTATGCTATGAGAAGTTTTTCGATGACGCTCCGTACTTATTTTAAAGTGAATGAAATTGATACAACTGTATTGTCGATTAGGGAGCATTTACTGCGGCATTACGTAGAAGGGCAAGACTAAAAAAGATAGGGATGCGGGCTATGCACATCATGCGATTGACGCATTAATTGTAGCTTCAATAGGTAAGCTTCCTGTGTTTGAATTTTTAATGAATTTAACATGGATGATCAAGGAATTGTGTTTAATAAAGATACTGGTGAGACTTTAGAAGAAAAACAATTTTACGATCATAAGTTTATAATGTTTCTACGTGATTTGATGAACTATGAGCCGTCCATTCGTTATTCCCATAAGGTTGATCGAAAAGGGAATCGAACAATGACCAACCAGACAATTTATGGTACGAGGGAAAAAGACGGGGAAAAGTATTACTTAGGAAAGTCGGGAATATTTATCAATTAGACAAAAATGGTGTAGCACCACTATTAAAAAGATTGAATAAAAGTCCAGAAAGCTTTCTAATCGCTGAGCATAATCCCGATCTATTCTCCCATATAATGCAGATCATAAAAGAATATTCGACTGCCGATAATCCATTTAAGGCTTACTATGATGATCACGGATATATATTAAAAGATGGGAAGGTTCCTGTTAAGTTTTTGCGATATCGTGGTGATAGGGTAGGGGTACACCAGAAAGTTACACATAATTATCCTGGAGCCAAAAACGATGTAGTTCTCCAAAAAATTAAAAGTGTTCGAATTGATTTATATAAAAATATTGAAGGGAAATACAAATATATAGGTGTTCCATATCACTGGTTTAAAAAGTAGGAGATAGACTCGTTTTAGACATGAAGAAATATGATGATGGGAAAAAACAAAAATATAAAAATATCGATGCTTCTTATGAATTTCAACTAAGTTTATATCAAAATGATTTATTTACTTATGAAAAAGACGGTGAGATTATTGAACGGGTTTTCAGAGGGGACAATAGCCCACGTGAAAATCGTATTGAAGTTGAATATATATTTAAAAGATCAAAGAATCAGATTAAATTATCGCCGTCTACTATATCTAATGTAGTGAAGTATAATGTCGATGTTTTAGGTAATCGTCACAAGATTCAAAAAGAAAAGTTTAAAAGCTATTTACAAATGTAAGAAAGTGGGGTATATTAAAGGTGCGATAAAGACGTTTATCGCCCTATACCGAAAGTTGGGAGAACCTGCCGAAACAAGGGTTTATCCCGAAATCAAGCCCCATTTGCCGATGGGGCTTTTTCTATGTCTATAAATCAGATTGGAAAGGAGTATACAAATGAGTTGGCGTATTATTTACATTGCTGAGGCTGAAGAGATGAAGCTGTACTTAGATAATTTAAAAGTTATCAAAGATCATCAGGAAATTCTTATACCGCTCTCAGATATACACACGATTGTTGTTGATAATGTAAGAACGGTAGTAACAGGAAGGTTAATGAATAAATTAACCGAATATCATATTTTACTTATCTTTTGTGACGAATCACATAATCCGAATTTATTCTGCTTAGGTCTCTACAGTCATTATCGTGTATATGGTGTGTTAAATAAACAACTAGAATGGAAAGATGAAATACGGGATGAAATGTGGAAGAAAATAATTGAGATTAAGATTAACAATCAAAATTCCGTTTTATCTTATTTAAAAGGGACGCTGAAATTATCTCTAAAATGAAAGCGTATTCAAACCAAGTTGTTATTGGTGATGAAACGAATCGTGAAGGTCTTGCCGCTAGCGTATATTTCAAAGAACTTTTTGGAGTAGGTTTTATTAGGGAACGTAATGCAATTGATACTTTTAACTCTGCTTTAAATTATGGATATATCGTATTGAGAGCATGTGTGGCCAGAACGATCGTTGCTTACGGATTGCATCCCGCATTTGGCATAGGTCATCATAATCAATTTAATGCTTTTAATCTTGTTGACGACTGCATGGAAGTGTTTCGCCCGATTATAGATTTGTGGGTTGTTTTAACTGTGAGAGATCATGATTATTTAACGCGAGAAATGAAGCAAAATTTAGTAGGACGTTTAAACGCTAAGGTTCGAATCGGGGGACAGAATCAGACCGTATTAAACGCCATTGATTTGTATATTCAGTCTTTTATTAAAGCGATGAATAACAATGATTTAGATTTGCTTCTGTATCCAGCCGATGGTATCGCCATATAGAATTATGCGGTTAATGTTATTTTTCGATCTCCCGATGAACACAAAAGATGAACGAAGGACGTATGCGAAATTCAGGAAGTATTTAATTAATAATGGATTTTCAATGCTTCAGTTTTCTGTTTATGCAAAAATATTTCCTAACCGCTCCGCCTTATTTCAATATATTGAAGGTCTAAAACGAAACCTTCCATCCAAAGGTTCAATTAGAATTATGGCAGTGACAGAAAAACAATATGAAAAAATGCAAATACTAGTCGGTGGAAAAACGATCCAAGAAGAAGTTATTACAGAAGAAACTTTGGTGATTTTATGAAGATATGGAATGTTAAATATGGTGATAAGGAGTTTAATATCGATATAGGTGACTGCACTATTCTTGTTGATCAGTCAGTTATTTGGTACGAGTTGATCAGGAAGATAGAGGATTACTTTAACAATCGATATTCGGTCGTTCAATTGGAGGAAGATACGGCAGCTATTCAGAAAAAGATTGGATTTGCCACTTTATACCTTATGATGCTCAATTACAAATAGATAAAATAACAACAAAATCACCGTTAAATACAATTGTTAGTAATTGTGTTGAACAATTAAGTATGTCACCCATCTTTTATGAATTAAAAGAGGTGTGGGAAGAATTACAGGAAGAAGCTTTTTTGTAAACGAAAATTTTAAAAAATACAATTTAAAAGTAGAAATGGCTGATATTGATGAAAAAATATAAGGAGCTTTATTTCATTAAGTAGCACAATGTCAATGATGAGCCCACTTGAGTATAAACTGCTTTTGTTACGATTAATAAGTGAACAACCAATTGATAAGAACAACCTAATTATTATTGAGTTACCCGAGCTATTCGCTGAGCAAGAAAAATTATTTGATTTAAAAGAAACGATAATTAGAATGAAGAGGCGAGGTTTTAAATTTTTAATGGTAACAAATAGCCCACAATTTAGTGGGAGGAAGAATTATTATATTAACAACCAAATAATTAATGAAGCCTCGCTGGAGTTAATAAAGAATAAAGTATTAATCGACATGCCTTTTGAAGCGGAAAAATCAAAATACGAAGAAGCAAAAAATTGGGTGTTTAATGCTGTGGATAACTTTAATGAAATGGGGGAAAGGGAGGGAAAAACGATCCAGAAGATCCAATTATTAAGGTGTTAGTTCATATGATGTTTCGGAACTTAAACATCCCGAAACATATTGATAATACTGGGTTTCCTCCAAATATTATTGAATTTATTAAACGATATTAAAGTGCAGTGGTTATTATGGTATACTGTATTTGGTGGTTTCGGCACTCTTTCAATTTTCGGTATAGGAAAACCCGTAATAGCGGTCGCCATATTGCGATAGGTTTCGGCACTCTTTCAATTTTCGGTATAGGAAAACTCACATCGCAGCGTACATCGGATACGGCGCGTTTCGGCACTCTTTCAATTTTCGGTATAGGAAAACTGATTGATACATCACAACAAATAACAAGGTGTTTCGGCACTCTTTCAATTTTCGGTATAGGAAAACCGATCCGGTCGGGAGGATCCTAGACGGACCGTTTCGGCACTCTTTCAATTTTCGGTATAGGAAAACGCTTCTGTGGGTAGAATTGGCGCGAACTTTGTTTCGGCACTCTTTCAATTTTCGGTATAGGAAAACAATACGGTCATTGCAATAGCGTGGATGTCAGTTTCGGCACTCTTTCAATTTTCGGTATAGGAAAACACATTTACCACAACATCGACTAAGTTTAGGGTTTCGGCACTCTTTCAATTTTCGGTATAGGAAAACTTGATGCCTACGGAGTCCATGAGCGAATCAGTTTCGGCACTCTTTCAATTTTCGGTATAGGAAAACTACAGCTGATCACAACCGTCGGGAGATTTGGTTTCGGCACTCTTTCAATTTTCGGTATAGGAAAACTGACGAAATGATCAAATGCCTAAAGTGCAAGTTTCGGCACTCTTTCAATTTTCGGTATAGGAAAACATTTCATCAGCAAGGGAATTAATGTTGATCGTTTCGGCACTCTTTCAATTTTCGGTATAGGAAAACGAAAAATACAACTTGATACCGGGGACCTGGTTTCGGCACTCTTTCAATTTTCGGTATAGGAAAACATCGATGGTAAGCAAGTAAGGTTTAGATCCGTTTCGGCACTCTTTCAATTTTCGGTATAGGAAAACTATAAAATGGAAAATGAACTGAAGCACTTAGTTTCGGCACTCTTTCAATTTTCGGTATAGGAAAACGGGCGATATCAGGCAGGATACGACTAGGAGTTTCGGCACTCTTTCAATTTTCGGTATAGGAAAACTGATAAGTACCTAGAATCAAGCGAAGCGGGGTTTCGGCACTCTTTCAATTTTCGGTATAGGAAAACAGATAGAGATAGATAACCCGAACGGGGATTGTTTCGGCACTCTTTCAATTTTCGGTATAGGAAAACCTTTTTAGAACCATCTTGTTTCACTCTGTTTCGGCACTCTTTCAATTTTCGGTATAGGAAAACGGAGTGTATCTGTTAGAGTCATTTTCTGATGTTTCGGCACTCTTTCAATTTTCGGTATAGGAAAACCCGATCATCACTTTTGATTCATTAGGAGCGGTTTCGGCACTCTTTCAATTTTCGGTATAGGAAAACTCACACGCGCGAAATAAGCAAGTTTAATGAGTTTCGGCACTCTTTCAATTTTCGGTATAGGAAAACTGCTCTGCTTGTAGAACATTGGTACGACAGTTTCGGCACTCTTTCAATTTTCGGTATAGGAAAACACAGCAAAGAGAAGTTGATGAAGGGCGCAGTTTCGGCACTCTTTCAATTTTCGGTATAGGAAAACGATCGTATGCTTCAGCACTGATTCCGCCAAGTTTCGGCACTCTTTCAATTTTCGGTATAGGAAAACCTTTGGAGTTAGCATCTTTCCTCTCCTCCGTTTCGGCACTCTTTCAATTTTCGGTATAGGAAAACTCAATCCTTTCAGCTTTTATTTATCAACCAGTTTCGGCACTCTTTCAATTTTCGGTATAGGAAAACCATGCACCCTAATATTCGTCGCTCGAACTGGTTTCGGCACTCTTTCAATTTTCGGTATAGGAAAACACATGCGCTCGTTGATCTGTTGTTGTATCTGTTTCGGCACTCTTTCAATTTTCGGTATAGGAAAACTTCCATACGCGTCATAATATAGATCGCTGTGTTTCGGCACTCTTTCAATTTTCGGTATAGGAAAACCGTCATATTGCATATACGCGTTCATCATCGGTTTCGGCACTCTTTCAATTTTCGGTATAGGAAAACTTACCGTCCACGGCTACGATCGGCAATGTAGTTTCGGCACTCTTTCAATTTTCGGTATAGGAAAACGGTTTTGGCTTAAAGGCTTTTCTCGAATGAGTTTCGGCACTCTTTCAATTTTCGGTATAGGAAAACGATATGCGGACGACAAAACCGCGTTTACTGGTTTCGGCACTCTTTCAATTTTCGGTATAGGAAAACTTACCTTTACGTTTTTAACGTGGTCCCGCGTTTCGGCACTCTTTCAATTTTCGGTATAGGAAAACTCTCTCGGTGTGGAAGCTGAGGCAGGGGAGTTTCGGCACTCTTTCAATTTTCGGTATAGGAAAACTGTACCTTTCCGCACCTCATAATGCAAGTGGTTTCGGCACTCTTTCAATTTTCGGTATAGGAAAACTCTTGACTATATTTAGTGAGGGCGTATATCCGTTTCGGCACTCTTTCAATTTTCGGTATAGGAAAACAGATATAAAGGCGATTCGTATTACTCCACAGTTTCGGCACTCTTTCAATTTTCGGTATAGGAAAACAAGAAGGAGGTGAGTAAATGTTCAATTGGTGTTTCGGCACTCTTTCAATTTTCGGTATAGGAAAACCAAATACTTTGAATGGATCGACTTCGTTCAGTTTCGGCACTCTTTCAATTTTCGGTATAGGAAAACTTCAGAGCGTAAGCCTTTTAAATCACGCCTGTTTCGGCACTCTTTCAATTTTCGGTATAGGAAAACCTTATTCCGGTCAACCTTGCGAGTTCTCTAGTTTCGGCACTCTTTCAATTTTCGGTATAGGAAAACGTTTTCCCACGAATCGAGATAGCCTTGAGCGTTTCGGCACTCTTTCAATTTTCGGTATAGGAAAACATCCACAACCTCGTAATCATCCAATCCGTAGTTTCGGCACTCTTTCAATTTTCGGTATAGGAAAACAGCAAGCGCTGCTGGGGACATCCGTTTCTTGTTTCGGCACTCTTTCAATTTTCGGTATAGGAAAACCAGTAGAAATTGAGGGATTCACGAACTTAAGTTTCGGCACTCTTTCAATTTTCGGTATAGGAAAACTTCAGAGCGTAAGCCTTTTAAATCACGCCTGTTTCGGCACTCTTTCAATTTTCGGTATAGGAAAACTATCGGTACTACAACGACCTAATTGCTGAAGTTTCGGCACTCTTTCAATTTTCGGTATAGGAAAACTTGTATTTTCCGATAGATATGTGCCACTTTGTTTCGGCACTCTTTCAATTTTCGGTATAGGAAAACTAATTACGATGACTGGTATCTATACTTATAGTTTCGGCACTCTTTCAATTTTCGGTATAGGAAAACCACTTTTGGTGTAAAAGAGCCAGCAGTCGTGTTTCGGCACTTTTCAATTTTCGGGAAAAACTCTTCATGAGTGCGAAAATTGAATCTCTTAACCTATCCTTCCCGTCGTACGCTTTAAGTACGACGGGTTTTTATTTGATCGGTTATCGCCATATGCACGAATTCCTTTAATTGCAACGTAAGCCCTCATTCATGCGAAATCACCCAACTTAAAGGAAAAAAGATTTTGCTTTCAAAAATGAAATATAGAATCCTCCCGCATCCAATAAAGTAATTATTTTACAATAGTGAATTGACTGAACATTCGTTTTAAGAAGTATTCCTACGGTGGAAAATTACAACAATTTGGACTATAAAAATATTATAGAATAATATTCTTTTTGTTGTATACTACATAAAGTTTGATAAAAAATTTGACCCCATCATTAAGGTCGTTGGGGTAATTCACGTTCTATGCAGGATGGTAGGAAAAGTAGATTTGTAAGGCTTAAAAAGTTTTCCCTTTCGTTTTAAAGCTTTTTCTAGCCTCTATCGCTTTATATTGGGTGTTCGGGAGGAGTGGTCAAATGGTAGACCATACTGTCTTAGAAGTAAAGAATTTATCTGTTTCCTTTCTTACAGATGACGGCGAAGTGGCTGCTGTTGATGATATAAAGTTTCATATTAATGAGGGAGAGATATTAGGAGTAGTCGGAGAGTCCGGTTGTGGTAAATCGGTTACTTCCTTTCTATTATGGGATTATTACCAAGTCCACCGGGAAAATTGTCGGTGGGGAAGTTTTATATAAAGGAGAAGATTTGACGCAGGCATCTGAAAAACGGATGCAGCAAATTCGAGGAATGAAATAGCAATGATTTTTCAGGAACCGATGACATCTTTAAATCCTTTGTTTACGATTGGTGATCAAATTATGGAAACAATTCGTTTACATAATAAATGGAGCAAACAACAGGTAAAAGAGCGAGCGGTGGAAATGTTGGAATTGGTAGGATTGCCCCGCCCGACAGAATTATTAAAAGAGTATCCTCATCAATTATCTGGTGGAATGCGGCAGCGAGTTATGATTGCTATGGCGATGGTATGTAATCCACAGTTGTTGATTGCGGATGAACCTACAACGGCATTGGATGTGACCATTCAAGCGCAAATATTAAAACTAATGAAAAAGTTGAATAAAGAATATAAAACAGCCATTATGATGATCACCCATGATCTTGGTGTAGTAGCAGAGGTTTGTCAACGCATTGTTGTTATGTATGCTGGAAAAGTAGTAGAACAAGGTGATGTCGAAGCGATATATAAAAATCCTAAGCATCCTTATACAATTGGGTTAATTCAATCTGTTCCAGATATGCGAAAAAAGTGGAGCGTTTATACTCTATTCCGGGAAATGTTCCTAAACCAGGAAGCATTAAAGAAGGATGTCGTTTTGCTGCGCGGTGTGAGTTTGCATTTGAGCGATGCTTAAAAGAATCACCAGCATTATATGAAACAGAAGATGGACAGAAAGTCAGATGTTTTCTTCATGAATCGGAGGGACGGAAATGACAAAACCGATTTTGCAAGTAGAAAATTTAAAAAGTCCTTTCCTATTACTGGAGGAATATTCGGTAAGAAAATTGATGAAATGAAGGCGGTTAATGGTGTTTCATTTCATGTAAATGAGGAGAGACATTGGGAATCGTCGGAGAAAGTGGCAGTGGAAAGTCTACTACTGGCAGAATGTTGCTTCGATTGATTGAACCGACAGAAGGAAAGGTTGTATTTGATCATCATGATATGGGCTCATTATCACAGAAAGAGTTGAGAAAAGTAAGGCGTCATATTCAAATGATCTTTCAAGATCCTTTCGCTTCACTTAATCCGCGGCAAACAGTGGAGAAAATATTGGAAGAACCATTGATTGTCCATGGAATTGGCAACGCAACGGAACGAAAAAAAGGTGCAAGATATGCTAGAAGTAGTTGGGTTATCCAGTTACCATGCGAAAAGATATCCCCATCAGTTTAGCGGCGGGCAACGTCAGCGCGTCGGGATAGCCCGCGCTTTAATGACAAAACCGAAATTAATCGTTGCGGACGAGCCTGTTTCAGCGTTGGATGTATCGATTCAATCGCAAGTCTTAAATCTATTAAAAGACTTACAAAAGGAATTTCAATTAACATACATTTTTATAGCCCATGATCTTGGTGTTGTTCGACATATTAGTGATCGTGTAGGAGTGATGTATAAAGGGAGATTAGTTGAATTAGCCGATAGCGAAAAATCTATCAACATCCTTTACATCCATATACGAAGCAACTATTATCAGCTGTTCCTATTCCTGATCCGGATTATTATAAACAAGAAGTAGCTCATCATGTGACAGCTGGGAAATTGGGAGAAAAGTATGTAATAGATGATGATTGGTATGAAAGAGAAGCGGAAATTTACGATTTTATGGAAGTGGAGCCAGGGCATTTTGTGGCTTGCCGCTATAAATAATAATTTGAAAAGTTAATGATAAATGGGAGGGACGCTATGTTCACTTACACAATGCGACGTTTGTTAATGCTCATTCCCGTCCTATTAGGTATGACATTAGTCGTGTTTTTATTATACGGGCAATACCTGGTGATCCGGCTCAAGTCATTTTAGGTCAACAGGCGACAAAAGAATCAATCGCTCAATTAACGGAAAAGTTAGGGCTCAATGATCCATGGTATATTCAGTTTTTCCAATATTTAAAAGGGTTATTTACAGGTGATCTAGGTGAATCATTACGAAGTTCGGCCCCAATTAAAGATGAAATATGGCCTTATCTTGCAGCGACATTGGAATTAACTTTAGCTGCCATGCTCATCGCCATATTTATTGGAGTGAACGCAGGTATTATTAGTGCATGGTTCCAAAATTCATGGTTCGATTATGTTGCAATGATTTTTGCTCTTATTGGCATTTCTATTCCTGTATTTTGGCTCGGTTTAATGGAGCAATGGTTTTTTCCCTTGAATTAGGATGGCTGCCTTCCACTGGGAGGAAAATGTTCGTAATCCTGTCGAAGCCATCACACATTTATATTTAATCGATACATTGATTCAAGGTAGATTCGATCAATTCAATGAAGTGATTCGCCATCTCATTTTGCCGGCATTTGCCCTCGCTACCATCCCAATGGCGATTATTGCAAGGATTACACGTTCGAGTATGTTAGAGGTCATGCGTTCAGACTTTATTAGGACTGCTCGTGCGAAAGGACTTAGCATGTTTTGGGTAGTGTACAAGCATTCATTGAAAAATGCCGTGATTCCAGTCTTAACAGTGATTGGTCTTCAAGTTGGTTTGCTTTTAGGTGGAGCGATTTTAACAGAAACGATCTTTGGCTGGCCGGGAATTGGTCGTTATATTTATGATGCGATTGGGTTTCGTGATTACCCAGTTATTCAGTCTGGCATTTTAATTATTGCCACGATCTTTATTTTTATCAATCTAATCGTGGATCTTCTATATGTAGCCATTGATCCGCGAATTAAATACAACTAAGGAAGTAGGGTGTCATGGCTGTTTTAGCAAAAGATACGGCAAACGCACCGCATCCGGAGGAAGCTATTTCCCGTGGAAGGAAGCTTGGAGGAGTTTCAGGAAAAATAAATTAGCTATTATAGGGGCAAGTATTGTGCTGTTTTTCATTATACTTGCGATCTTAGCACCAGTGATTGCCCCTTATGGTGTCGATGAACAAGTATTGATGAACCGAAATCAACCACCTTCAGCGGATCATTGGTTTGGAACCGATGATTTCGGTAGGGATATATTTTCACGAGTGCTCTATGGTGCGCAAATTTCTTTATGGGTAGGTTTTGTTTCCGTAAGTGGTTCGATGATCATTGGTTGTCTATTAGGCATTATTGCTGGATATTATGGACGCTGGATTGATTCCATCATATCAAGATTTTTGATATTATGCTTGCTTTTCCTAGTATTCTACTAGCGATTGCGGTTGTAGCGATTTTAGGACCATCTTTACAAAATGCGTTAATTGCGATTGCTATTATTAATGTGCCAAACTTTGGAAGACTGATTCGATCCAAAGTATTAAGTGTAAAACAAGAGGAGTATATTATGGCAGCAAAGGCAATCGGGATGACAGATGGGCGGATTTTATTTCGACATGTATTGCCTAATAGTTTTGCCCCTATCATTGTCCAAGGAACATTGGCGATTGCGACAGCTATTATTGAGGCGGCGGCGCTTGGGTTTCTCGGGCTAGGTGCACAGCCACCACAAGCTGAGTGGGGAAAAATGCTTGCTGATTCAAGACAATATATTATTCAGGCACCATGGACTGTTTTGTTTCCTGGAATGGCGATCATGTTAACCGTCCTTGGTTTTAATTTAATGGGAGATGGTTTGCGGGATGCATTAGATCCGCGGATGAAAAATTAATTTAGATAAAATGCAGAACTCTGCTTTTATATAAGACAAACTGAGGGGAACAGAAATGAAACGTAAATTGTTTTTTCGTAAGCATCATTTTCATCCTATCATTTATGCTTGCGGCTTGCTCCAGTGGGAAAAAGGAAGGGGCACAAGATCATTCGGCAAATGAGGAGCCTAAAAGTGGAGGTTCTTTAATCTATGGACGTGGGGCAGACTCTATTTCCTTAGATCCAATTAGTATTATTGATGGTGAATCGATTCGCGTCACTCACAATATATTTGAAACGTTGTTTGAATACGATGATCAATTGGAATTGCAGCCTAAATTGGCTTCCTCTTATGAAGTTGCTGATGACGGACTTACATGGACAATCAAGCTGAATGAAGGGATTCAATTCCAGGATGGGACAGACTTTAATGCGGATGCCGTAGTGTTTAACTTTGAACGTTGGATGGATCCAGACAATCCATATCATAAGGATGATTTTCCTTATTATCCATTCTTATTTGGAGGATTTAAAGGCGATGAGAATCATAAAATTGAATATGTGAAAGCAGTCGATGAAAATACAGTGGAATTTAAATTAACGGAAAAGACGGCTCCATTTATTAGTTATTTAGCAATTCCAATGTTCGGAATTGCAAGTCCTGATGCGATTAAGAAATATGGCGATAAATTTTATGAACATCCAGTTGGAACAGGGCCCTTTGTATTTGATAGTTGGAAGCGTAATGACAAAATTGTTTTAAAGAGAAATGAAAATTATCGAGTGGAAGGTCAGCCATATCTCGATGAATTGATCTTTCGCGTTATTCCTGATAATTCATCACGTTTAACTGCTCTTCAAAGTGGCGAGGTGGATATGATTGATGGATTAAATCCAGATGATGCTGATATTGTAAAAGCGAATTCGCAATTAATGGTGATCGAACGACCGAGCTTTAATACTGGATTTATGATGTTCAATACGAAAATGGCACCATTTGATAATGTGAAAGTACGTCAAGCCATTAATATGGCTATTAACAAACAAGAATTAATTGATGCTTTTTATAATGGATATGCAGATGTAGCGAAAAATCCATTCCCATCATCGCTATGGGGTTATAATGATGAAATTGAGGATTATCCTTATGATGTCGAGAAAGCGAAGCAATTATTAGTTGAAGCAGGCTATCCGGATGGTTTTAAAACAGAGCTTTGGACAATGAGTAATCCAAGACCTTATATGCCACAACCATTAAAAATTGCTGAAGCGATTCAAGCTTCCTTAAAAGAAATTGAATCGAAGCGAGCATTCAATCGTATGAATGGGCTACTTATTTAGAAAAACAGGTAACGGGGAACATGCAATGGGATTATTCGGTTGGACAGGAGTCATGGCAGATCCAGACAACTTCCTATTCCCTAATTTAAGCAGCACAAACATCGAAAAACCTGCTAGTAACCGATCATTTTATGAAAATGAAGAATTTACAAACTTGATTCAAGAAGCACGTGTTACATTTGATCAACAAGGACGTATTGATTTATACAAAAAGCTCAGGAAATATACCATAAGGATGCGCCTTGGGTAACGATCGCTCATACGACAACGCCGATGGGATTGGCAAGCTATGTTGGTGGTTTTAAAGCACATCCAATGGAAAATGACAATTTTGCGGAAGTATATTTAAACAATTAAAGGTAACTGTTTATTGTTAGAAAGTGAAGTAGATTAAATTTGTGAAGTGTAACCCCTTCTCTCCTTGTGAGTGAAGGGGTTTGTATTTAACGATATCCTCGGACGAAAAACGGTAAACGTAAATCATGTAAACTTGATCATTCGCTAGAAGATGGTAAGATAAAATTGGTTGCCAACGGAGCTGTATTAGGCATTAAAGCATTACCTGGATCCAAATGTAAAGCAAGCTATTTTATTAATACAATCAAAGAAGAACGCAACGAGAAGCTCAGGCAAATTGCACCATACATGTGCTGCTGCGTTGCTTATGGAGATAAGATGAAAAATTTTAAAATCGTTAGTAACTACCTTGATAATGAAGAATTACGGAAAAGCTTTAACATGCTATCTGATGATATATTCAAGCTTGATATGGAGCCGTGGTATCAAGCAGGCTTTTCAAAAATCGTTATATTCCGTATTCGTATACTTATGAAGGAAAAATCATTGCGAATGCGTCGATAAGTTTTATTGATGCCATCATCAATCGTGAACCGAAAAAGCGATCCAAATTGGTACCGTTATGACAGATAAAAATTTCGGAAGCAAGGGTTAGCGAAGCGTTTAATAAATAGAATCATTTATGAATATGAGGAAAAAGTCGATTTTATCTACTTATTTGCCAACGATTCCGTCTTAAACTTTTATCCGCGCTTTGGCTTTAAAAAGTTAGGGAAAAGCATTATACAATGGATGCGAGTCATATTTTCAGTCAAGAAGCGATAGTTCGCAAGTTGGATCCCGATGATTGGCAAGATCAAACAATCATGATAAGGCTCATGGAAAATCGCAAGCCGGCGTCGAATATATTGGGCATTGTTAATGACCAATGGCCGCTTTCCGTTTCCTGCTTGACCGATATTGTGATTATCTTGAGCGTTATTATCTCATTGAAGATGATATGATTGTATTAGCTGATCGAAACAATGGAAATTTGGATATTTACGATGTGATTAGCCAAAATGATATCCAATTAGATGACGTTATTGAAAAATAATCTCTCCTCAGGATCAAAAGTAGAATTTCATTTTATTCCTGAATTGAAAAAATATACAGCCATGAAAATGATTGCTAATTGGGAAGACGATACTTTATTTGTCAGGTCTAAGCAACCTTTTTATGATGAAGTATTATTTCCATTAACTTCCCATACATAAGAAGGGGTAGGTGGACGAGGTTGAGGAAAATTGTCTCTTTTAAGGATGTATCGTGGAAACGAAGTGATCGGGAAGTATTAAGCGGAATTAATTGGGATGTCGATCCAAATGAACATTGGGCGATTCTTGGTTTAAATGGTTCCGGAAAAACATCGATATTAAACATCATTACAGGCTATCATTTTGCCACAACAGGGGATGTCTTTGTGTTGGAAAATGAATTCGAAAAACAAATTTGCCAGAATTACGCAAGGAAATCGGCTATGTTAGTAGTTCATTAGAACGATTTTCTCATATACTCGAACATGAAGCAATCGAGGAAATTGTGGTAAGTGGTAAATTTGCAAGCTTTGGTCTGTATGAAAAAGTATCAGAAGCTGATTGGGAAAAGGCAAGAACGATCATTAAAAGTTACGCTTAGATTATTTGCAAGGAAAGGCATACAATCTGTTGTCGCAAGGAGAAAGAAGAAGGGTGCTCATTGCAAGAGCGTTAATGAGTGATCCTAAAATTCTAATTTTAGATGAACCTTGTTCAGGTTTAGATATCTTTTCACGTGAGGAATTATTACATTTAATGAAAGAGATCACTCAATCGAATTGCCATATCCTTTATGTTACACACCATATAGAAGAAATTACCGAAGAGATCACACATGTGCTTCTTTTACGTGATGGAAAAACCGTAGCCAAAGGACCAAAAGGAGAAGTATTAACAGATGATCTACTATCGGAGGCATTTCAAATGCCAATTAAGGTACGTTGGGAAGAAGATCGGCCTTGGATTACAATACAAAAAATGCTGAACAAAGGACATAAAATGATCAAGGCTGTTGGAAATTCGTTTACGAATAGCCCCTTAGAGATTTGGTTTCCCATATAACTTAGAAATGAAATCGACTAACATCCCATACTACCTTCTTTGATGGGAATATTCTCTCTCTTGAACAGCCGTGATTCGGGAATTTGATTATTCTTTATCAATGGCGCTTGAGCTCGGATCGTATGCTCAAGAAATCAGCCGCAAAGTTTCCACCAGTCCTGTTTCTCTCTTTTCGCGTTTGTATGCTACACTAGATTGTAGAGATTTTCTATGAAAGGAAGCGAGTGGATGAAAAGATTAATTCCCGTCATTCCTGTCGTCATAGCCGTGGCCGTCATGTCGATGTGGATTCTTGAAAGGAATTTTTCCGAAATTGATGTACAAACGAGGATGCTGATCGCTGCTGGCGGAACGGTCCTGTCAGGCGTATTGTCTTATTTTTATTTGGCAGTAATAATGATCAGAATGATATTCCTCCTTGGAGAAATAAAAGTAAGAGTGTTAATGCTCTTACTTTTCGTGTAGGCTAGTTTATAGATCGGAATAAGTGTTTTAAATGTTTCTATCATAAGATTTATTAATTGAGGGCCATTTTGTAAAACGGGATCGCTCGGGCTTATATGCTTACCAATGAGAAATTCCGCTTTTTCACATCACGAAAACGTTCAAGTGCTTTTGAACATCCAAATCTGTGATCGCAACAGCGTCTTTTTCATATGATCCAATGAAACAACAAAGTCACTTGGAATGGTTGATTCAAGCAGGTTGAGATGATGTAAAAATGTTTTAGCAATTTCCGCTTTTCCAGGTAATTCATAAATGAATGCTAACCAAATAAATAAATGATCATCGAAAAGCCCTACTTGAAAATGAGGATGTTGTTTATAGCCACGTTTATTATTGCTAATCGCTAACCACGTATCTTGAGGTGGATTGACCGTTCTTCTCGCATGTCTCGCAATATGCAAAAACATTTCATTACCGAGTAGCGAGGATAAATCGTCAGCCAATATTGTACCAATTGTATGAAACTTGGGTTGGATTCTTTCTTGAATCGCGTGCATTCTATTTTCCAATCCGTTTATTTGAAATGTATCAAAGTCGCTTTGAGTGAATCCACTAAACTGCATTGTCAAAAATCCTCTCTATAAGTATGATGAATATAGGTGTCTGACACTGCCCGCATTTTTTCGATTTGAAAATCCGAGGAGGAATCATATTGAAACCTAATGTATATTTAACTTTACCAGTTCAGAGGAAGTTAGAAAGTATATTGCTAAGTACTGTGAAATTCGTGAATGGGCTGGGAAGGCCCGATTCCACGGAAACGCTACTTAAAGAAATTGCCGATGCCGAAGGACTATTTACGACCGGGGAAAAATTGATGCTGAATTACTTGATCATGCACCAAAGTTAAAAATCGTCAGCAATATGTCCGTTGGCTACAATAATTTTGATGTTGAAGCAATGAAAGCTCGAAATGTAATTGGTACGAACACACCATATGTATTAGATAATACGGTTGCTGACTTAACATTTGCACTTATTTTATCTTCTGCTAGAAGAATTGCTGAATTAGATCGGTATGTAAAGGGCGGACGGTGGGAGCCAATGAAAGATGAAGAAGCGTTTTTCGGTGTGGATGTACATAACGCAACGATCGGTATCATTGGGATGGGGCGAATTGGAGAGGCAATTGCTAAGAGAGCTAAATTTGGTTTTGATATGGACGTTCTTTACTATAATCGTAGTCGAAAATTGGAAGCAGAAGAAAAGTATGATGCGACGTATTGTGAATTAGAATCGCTTTTGCAAAAATCCGATTTCGTTGTATTAATGACTCCGCTTACTCCTGAAACATACCAGCTTATCGGGGAAAAAGAATTCGAACTAATGAAAGAATCCGCTATTTTTATTAATGTCTCCCGCGGACAAACCGTTGATGAGCAAGCACTGATTCGTGCTTTGCAACAAAATAAAATTTATGCAGCTGGACTTGATGTATTTGAAAAAGAACCAGTCGAAAAGGATAACCCATTATTATCCATGAAAAATGTAGTTACCGTACCACATATAGGTTCTGCAACCCGTCAGACACGCGATGCAATGGCGATGCGAGCGGCTGAAAATCTCGTTGCGGTTGTGACGGGGAAAGAAGCGATTGATCCTGTTTATTAATGAATGTAAACTGCCTCTAGTAGAGTGCAGTTTATTTTAAATTAAAATAACTGATTGGGGTGGATGGTGTGCAAAAATGGTTGGAATGGTCGAAGCGAATTCAGTCGATTGCACAGGCGGGATTGACTTTTCTAATGATGTGTATGATCGAGAACGTTTCGAGGAGTTGCGGACAATTAGTTTGGAAATTATGCACAAGTATACAAAGGTAGAAATGGAGAAGTTGACAGAGTTATTCGCGAATGAAACGGGCTACCAAACCCCGAAAGTGGATGTGAGAGGTGCTGTATTTCAAGGAAATAAAATTTTGATGGTCCGTGAAAATCATGATCAGCATTGGTCACTACCTGGGGATTTTGTGATATCGGTTTATCACCTTCTGAAAATGTCGTGAAAGAAATTAAGGAAGAATCAGGATATGATGTCGTCCCAAAAGGATTCTCGCTGTACTAGATTCTTATAAACACCCACATCCACCTCAGCCGTATCATTATTATAAAATTTTTATTTTATGTGAGATCGTCGGCGGAGATGCGAATATAGGGATAGAAACAAATAAGATTGACTTTTTGAGGAAGATCAGCTCCCACCGTTATCTGAAAATCGAAATACTGAATCGCAGTTAAAGCTATTGTTCTCATTTTTACAAAACCCTCTAAAAGAAACGATATTTGATTGAAGTATTAAATCACAAAACCCCTTGCCAACATGTTAAAATAATAGCCAATATGATGAAAAGGGCAATTGGATGAAGAAAGATAAAACGAATGCGATTTCGCAAATTAGACCTCAAATAACGAAATGATATAGGAGTATACAACGATGAAATCAACAAAAACACGCTTTTTAAGCTGCCTTTAGGTGCACGATCACATCAAATTCCGTTTGCTCAGATCGCTGAGACGGCAACGAGTGTGGACATTGTTAAGCCTTCAGAAACTGACGCGTCTTATTTTCGTGAGTTGGAAAAGCAAGGCATACAACTAAATCGAGCGCAGGTAGATGCAGTGAGAAAAGTCGATGGACCGTTATTAGTATTAGCAGGGGCTGGAACAGGAAAAACGTCCGCACTCGTTTGCCGAACAGGTTATTTGCTTCATGTAAAGCAAGTCGCACCAAAGCATGTTTTACTGATGACATTTACGAAAAAAGCGGCGGATGAAATGAAAGGGAGGATTTCAGCGCTACCTGGCATCAATGATTGGCAAACGAAACAAGTAGAAGTACGAACCTATCATTCCTTTTTCCTTCACATATTAAGACATGCCGGATATCGTCAAGAGATGTTAACAAGTGATTCATTTAAACAAATTTTACTTAAGAAGAAAATGAGAGAACTTGGTATGGCAGACGAACTACAGCCAGAATCGATATTATCCGTATTATCACTGTATAAAATGAGTGGAAAAACAATAGAGCAAATGCCTGAAAAGACGCAAGCAGACAAAGAAATCAAACAGCTTGCAGTATATTACGAGCAATGGAAAAGGATCATCAAAAACTTGATTTTGATGATGTGTTAACAAAGCTTACGCTTTGCTACAACGTGATGAAAGATTGTTAAAAACATTGCAGCAACGGTTTCAATATGTGATGGTGGACGAATTTCAAGATAGTAATCCGCTTCAATATGAATTAATCAAGCTGATCGCCTCGCCACAAAATCATCTATGTGTCGTAGGGGATGACGATCAAACCATTTATGCTTTTCAAGGGGCACGGAATGAGATTATTTTAGAGTTTGATAAGCAGTATCCACAAGCAAAAACAGTATTATTAACGACAAATTATCGTTCTACTTCCCCATTGTTGGACTCGGAAATGCGGTCATTCGGCAAAATAAAATTCGTAAAGAGAAGCAGCTTCAATCAACACAGAAAAGCAATCAAGTGCCTACTTATTTACGGCCATGGTCAACGGACGAAGAGGCTGAATGGATCACAGAAGAAATTCAAAGAAAAGTGAAGGAAGGGCACTGTACATATAAGGATATTGCGATTTTACATCGAACAGCGAGTAATAGTCGGGCGATTTTTGAACAATTAGCGCTTGAGGAAATTCCCTTTTTGATTATGGATTAGGACATTATTTTTCTATGAGCAAAGCAATGTAAGTGTTGTGCTTGCTTATATGCAATTAGCGGCCAATCCGCTTGACTGGCATGCATTTGAAAAATTCTGCCTACGATGTATATAAGAAGAGATGTCGGAATGCAACAAGTCCATTCCGAGCAAATCCGCAGTCCGAAAGAGCAGTTGATCGATCATATGCTTACGTATCCAGGTTTAAAGCCATATCAACTTAGATCAATTGAGCAGAAAAGACAGTTGCTTAGCCAACTTCCAACATTAAAGCCAAAAGATGCGATCAAACGAATCCGTCAGCAATTTTATGATAAGTATATTGAAGCAAATGATAGGCAAACGGCGACGACACAAAAAGAGGCGATCAAGGAGCAGCTGGACGAACTTGAAACGTCTGCGAGTCGTTTTGATTGTCTGGAAGACATGCTTTCGTTTATTAAGGATATGAAAAAGCGCTATGAACAAATGAAATCAACTGGAAATGATTCAACAGCAGATGTAGTGAAAGTCATGACGATTCATAAGGCGAAAGGACTTGAATTTCCGATTGTTTTTTCATCGGTGCATCAGAAGGAATTGTTCCGCACATTACAGCGATCGAAATGAAAAATATGAAGATGTGAAGCTAAAGGCCAAAGTTCAGGCAGAACAGCTAAAGGCAATCGAAGAGGAGAGAAGATTAGCTTACGTAGCAATTACAAGGGCAAAAGAAGAGCTATTCATAAGTTCGCCCGCCTTCTATCGCGGGAAAAAGTAGAAGTTTCGCGTTTTATTCAAGATGTGTTTGTAGATAAAGAGAAAACAAACGTTTTGAAACGCTCCGAAAAAAGGCTGGAAAAAGTATATGCATGGATTTGTACATCAAACAACTGCATCGCTTGGCAGCGAATCCCATCACATGAAGAAACGAATCTTCCTAGTAAAAGCTGTCCGCTATGTTCTGAGCCAATGGAAAAAGGGAGAAAGAAATCGTGTAATCATTCAAAGACTACACGATTTCTTCGATATTTTTTCTTCTTACAGATGGAACCTTTGTTTCGGAGAGAATAATCGCACCTAGGATGAGGATCGCACCAATGATCATTCTTGTTGTTAAAACTTCACTTAAAATGATGACTGAAAAAGCCATCCCCCAAAAGGCTTCAGTTGATAGAATAATTGCCGCTTTTGTTTCGCTAATGAATCTCTGTCCGACGGTTTGTAATAAATAAGCGATTGTTGTTGAAAAATTCCAAGATAAAGAAGTGGAAGTAGTCCTTCAGACGCTAATGTAAAGGATGTTTCTCCCTTGAACAGGACGGTGATCCAACTGATGACCGCCGCTGTTACCATTTGAACGATTGTAAGCAGTACACCATCTTCGTTTTTAACAAATCTTCCTGTATAAAAAATATGGAAAGCAAATCCAACTGCACAACAAAGTGTCAGCAAATCCCCATATTGATTTCAAAAGACAATTGAAGTGAAAGCACCGCAACACCAACTAAAGCTGTAACAGCACCGACTAATTCGAACATATTCATTTTTCGTTTATATAATAAAAATCCAATGAAAGGAACAATTACGACATTCACCGCTGTTAAAAAGGCATTTTTGAAGGTGTCGTATGCATGAGTCCGACTGTTTGGAAAACGAAAGCCCCATATAAAAAAGCTCTAGAATTGCACCTTTTATCAATGTGCTTCTTTTCATGTTCTTCAATTTTTTATTAAAAATAATGCATAAAATAATAGACCCGATTAAAAATCTTCCAGCCAAGATCTGATAAGGCGTATAGTGTTCCAGCGCTATGGCACTGCCGACAAATCCACTTCCCAGATAATCGCTGTAATAATTAATCCTACTTCTCCAATATACTTCTGCATGTAAGCCACCACCAATTTTGATCAATAGCACTATTATAGATGATGAATCATGTTTGTGGGTATTCTTTTAGTTCAATTAAGTCGTAGTGTATAAGTAATGAACAATAGTATTCTTATTTTTATAAAAAATCCCAAGAGTTAAAACTGCTTGGGATTTACAAAACAATTAATCTTTATATGGATCAAATTCATTGGCGCCCGCCATACATACTCCAATCGGTTTGAGAACGTGCAAAATATCAATGGTATCTTTATGAGCATCTAGTACGTTTTGCAGTTTACGGTAGACAAAGGGCTTTCATCCGTACCACCTCCACACAACTCCACACCAAAGCTTTTACCGCATCATCCATTTGTTTTTGAGAAATTTGTCCACCGGTTCGGGTACGTTTTTCCAATTCATTCTCCCGGCTGCCTGTGTACGACTCATAATCCGTCCGGCACCATGCACAGTGCTGTAAAACGCATTCTGATTTTCTAATGTATCTTTTCCTTGCACGATGACTGAAATATCGCCCATACTTCCACCGATAAAGCCGAGCTGACCAGGAGCTGACGGAGTCGCTCCTTTTCGAACGACAATATACTCTTGACCATGATGAGATTCTTTCCAAGCGAAGTTATGGTGATTATGAACTTCGAAAGTAGCCTCGGCACCAAGAATACGCAGCACTTGTTCAATCACATAATCCCTGCCAGCATAAGCGTATTTACCAGCTAAAAGCATCGCACGATAATACATATCACCAAGTTCACTTTCTAAATCGATTAAAGTAGGGCCTGCTCCATACTTTCTCCCGAGCACGATCCAAAAATTTCGACCATTGGCGAGGTTAAGAAAACCACTTGCAGTCCTATGTCCAAAGCCTCGGCTTCCAAAATGGTTGGCGACCCAAACATCCCCCGTTTTTTCTTCAACGAGAATATCGACGAAATGGTTGCCGGCCCCCACTGTTCCTAATTGATCGATTGCCAACTTTTTTAATTGATCATGTTCATGTTTTCCTATCTGCTTGTATACGTTCCAGTCAGGATCATCGAAAAGTTCATGATCAACTTTTTCTTTATTTTTGCGACCGATTCCGAATGAAATGGTTTTAGCAATTTCATCCATGATGCGCGGAGTTTGTCCTTTATTTCTTTATAGTTCATATTCGTTTTAACTGCTTTATTTCCGCAAGCAATATCATAACCGACACCAGATGGCGAGATTTGCCCATCATAGACGACCACCCCACCTACCGGCTGGCTGTAACCATAATGTCCGTCAGCACAAAGCACACCACCAACAACGTTGCCAGTTTTTAAACAGTTGTGAAACTGTCGAAGTGTATTCTCGTCGTGTTCTCCAAAAATAACGGTTTGCATTATATTGCCTCCTAAAAATATCTCTGTCTCTCTCAACTGTATTACACTTTAATCAAAAAGTGTAACAAAGAGCTTTTATTCAATCCAATATTGTATAATTTAGAAAAAAGGAGAGGAATTGAATGATTCTATTAAAACCATGTGTAGCTTCCGATAAGTTAAAAATTCTCAGAGCCTTACACACACGAATGAATTTTTCTAAGAAAGATAAAAGGTATTATTTGAATCTAGAAAAAGGTTATCAGGGAGAAGTAATTTTTGATCAATTAACGAAGAAGTTAGAATGTGAGATATACATACTTCATGATTTATGCCTCGAGTTTAATCACTCCATATTCCAAATCGACACCTTACTCATTTCCCAAAAAGCAATTTTCCCGATCGAAGTAAAAAATTATGATGGTGATTATGTATACGAATCTGGTGGATTTAAAAGTCTCCCATCCAACCACGAAATAATGAATCCGTTAGATCAGTTAAAACGAAGTCAATCACTGCTGCGTTCGTTGCTTAAAAGTCATGGATTTCATTTACCGATTGAAGGTTATGTCACTTTTGTAAACCCCGAATTTACCTTATATCAAGCCCCTTTACATACACCGATTATTTATCCTACGCAACTTAATCAATTTTTATTAAAAATAAATGGAATGCCTTCGAAACTATATGATCAGCATAAAAGCTAGCTGACCTCTTATTAACTTTACATCAAACAGAATCTCCGTATAGTCGAATACCACACTACAACGCTGAACAATTGAAAAAAGGAATGACATGCAAGGACTGCCGTTCGTTTGAAATCATTGTTCGTGATAGGGAGTGTTGTGTGTGATTTGTGGATGCGAAGAAAATATTGAATCAGCCGTATTACGAATTGCTAAGGAAATCAAGCTCCTTTTTCCGAATGAAAAATTACTACCCACATTGTTCATGAATGGTGTAACAGAATCCGGTCCAAAAAACAATTAGAAAAATTCTTGTTAAAAACTTAAGACCAATCGGGGCTAGGAAGAATAGAAACTATGTGTGAAATAGCCACTGTGTTTCCTACATTAAACTATTAATGTAAATTTTATAAGCGGTCAATGAATCCCTGTTCATCGCCCGTGCGCGTGTATAAATCTAGTTAAGCGGTCAATGAATCCCTGTTCATCGCCCGTGCGCATGCATAAATCTAGTTAAGCGGTCAATGAATCCCTGTTCATCGCCCGTGCGCATGTATAAATCTAGTTAAGCGGTCAATGAATCCCTGTTCATCGCCCGTGCGCATGCATAAATCTAGTTAAGCGGTCAATGAATCCCTGTTCATCGCCCGTGCGCATGCATAAATCTAGTTAAGCGGTCAATGAATCCCTGTTCATCGCCCGTGCGCGTGCATAAATCTAGTTAAGCGGTCAATGAATATCTGTTCATCGCCCGTGCGTGTGCATAAATCTAGTTAAGCGGTCAATGAATCCCTGTTCATCGCCCGTGCGCGTGTATAAATCTAGTTAATCAAGTTAATAGAGAAGAGGCTGTCTTCGCAGCCTCTTCTGAACAAAATTAAAGATCGAAATATGCGTTGATAATCATTTGCATTGTTTCAGGTGTTAAATGTAAATGATGAATGTCTGAGTTTTTAATAAGCACTCTTGTGTTTTCGTCTTCGAAAGCGATCGCGCTAGTGAGATAAGGGTTAAAAACTTGAATCATCTCATTTAGCTTTTGTTCATCTTCATTAAGATCAGCGATATTCCCTGGCCCTTTTATTCTCAACTGGCTAAATTCAAGGGCATTTTTCAGCATCATAAAAATTTGAAGATTCGTAGCCGGGTTTGGGTTGGTGATATGATAAATCTTATTCGGCTCGGCCTTTGTTGCGGCTAAGCTTAATATATCCGCCACGTAGTTCACGGGGACGAAGTTAGAAGTCCCGTCTTCATGTGCAATGACGCGGTACGTTTTTCTCTCATTCTCTTTATTCCGTAGCACTCTTCTTTTGAAAATTTCCAAAGCCCTCATAAATCCATACAAAGTAAATTTTGAATCAGCCTCGCCTGTTTTTGAATCACCAACAATAATTGACGGCCTGAAAATAGAAACGTCCATTTCATTGGCATATGAAAAGGCAAGATGCTCCGACTTCGCTTTACTTTCCTCATAAGGGTTGTTGTATTCGTCATCAATGGAATACAGTTGCTCTTTCCCTTCTGCCTTTTTGCCAACGGTATATGCAGTGCTAATGTAAAAGAATTTCTCGGCTAATATTGCTTTGCCTAATTCTAAGGCGTTTTTTGTTCCTTCGTAATTAACAGAGAAAATTTCATCGCGTAATTCGAGGTCAAACTTTACTAATGCAGCTAAATGATAAAAGACATGAATTTTATTCTGTAGCGACTGAATCTGGCTTTCTGCTAATCCACAAGATGGCTGTGTAATATCACCTTGCAGCAAATGAATTCGATTCTGAAACTCAATCGGAAAATTTTCCGTTACGTTCTGAGCTCTTTCCAAATCGCGCACTAGCATATATAAATCATGGTCTGTATCACTTAATAAGTTCCACATTAATTTTCCACCTAAAAATCCAGCAGAACCCGTTAAGAAAATGGTCAATACGTTCACTCCTAATAACAAATCAGGCATAATAATGCTGTTCCTTAATTATGACATAAAAATCGACAAAGTTCGATGACGACACGTGAATAAATTTTGTCTAAATCGAGTATGGTATGATTAGTTTGAACGATGATTAAAGAGGTGTGCAATTGATAAAAATAAAGTCTCTTCACCATTGTTTGTGATTCACACAGGATTCTGGCAATTAGTTAGCTAGATTGGAGCCACTCACAATCTCTCCTTCTTCATCTTACAGACCGGCCAGTTGGTGGAAAAGGAGCGGTCAAGTGCTTTCCTTGACGGCTTCTTTTCCACCAACTATGATCACCATAATGATGAAGAAGGAGAGGCTAGGACACCTGTTTCTGGTAAGTGTGCCCTGTACACTCTAGAAACACACGTGTTCTAAATCGGCCAAGATTTCTATATCCATAAGCTCGTCGTTTGATGTTCTTGATTTTATGATTGGTACCTTCGGTCCTACCATTTGTAAAAGGTGTTTTAAAGTATTGGAGAATCTGATCTTTCCAATTCTCAATGGTTTTAGCCACCTCATGAAATGATGGAAATGGACTGCTCCAGGCTAGCTGAAGCCATTCCGATAATAACAGGTCGGCTGTTTCATAATCTGTTGATTTATAAAAGTCTCTAAATAGCTCTTTCAAGAAATATCCATAAGCTAGGTTATCATGGGTTTCTAATAATTCATTCAGTCGTGGTAGATGTTTTTCCTTTACATTTTCATAACTTCTTAGAAGATGAAATCTTGCTTTCTTTAAGCCGGGTATTTTCTTGCGTACTTGGTCTAATGCTTGTGTTACTTTTTGAACGACGTGATATTTATCAACGATAATTTGTGCAGTAGGAAAAGCTGCTTTGATGGCTTTATGAAAAGGATCCACATGTCTACCACGACATTTTTCACACGTTCAGGATGAACGACCTTTCTCTTTAAAAGCTCAAGCGTTGATGCATAATCACGATTCTCATTCATGCCCAATACAGCTCCCAAGTTAGCATCATAGAGGACAGTTTCATATTTATGGCCCTTACGAACAGCGACCTCATCCATACTTAAGGTAATGTCTTGATCTTTTTGGATTTCTTGAATGACATTTTCATGCTTATTAGCTTTTTCCTGAGCGACTGAATAGAAAATTCGTTCAACAGTTGAATAAGCAATCTTTGTTTCCGGCTAATGTCTTGAATGGTTGTCCCAAGGACTTGTTCATAGATAAACTGTCGAAAACGATTGGTATAGCGCTGGTGTGAAGCAACAGATTCAAAAGAAGGCGAAAATACCTCATCGCAGTTCTGGCACCGATACCTTTTGATACAAACAATTAAATATAAAGGTTTATTCAGTACAGAAAGATCCCGTATTTTTCTTGTCCTTTTATCGTGAACAAATGATGAGTGGAAGCCGCAGTAAGTACAGCGTTCCTCGTCTGTATTTTTCTCAATATGAACTAAATAATGGGTATCAAAAGTTTCTTGATTAACAACTTCAAATTCTGGCAATTCTAGTAACACGGAAAACATTTTGGAACCTCCTGTTAATGTTTGTAGTGGTACTAACATTATTGCCAGGAATTCTGGAATGTTTTCCTTTTTGTGTTATTTCACAAAAAGTGGTGATGAATCAAAATAAAAGGTCTACATCATATTAGTCTAGCGGTAACAGATTTACAGAAAAGCAAACAATTCTATGGCAGTGTGCTAGGTTTAAAAGAGCTAAAGCGTCCTAATTTTGAATTTGCTGGTGCATGGTTTGAGTTGGGAGAGAAGCAACTTCACTTAATTGTCTGTCCTGAATCGGAGTCATTGCGGGAGAGCGGCGAGATCATTACTGCTGATACACATATTGCATTAAGTGTCGAGGCAAATTATGGTGACGTCTTACAATATTTAAACAAACATCATGTACCAAACTATGAAAACACAACGACAAGAAGCGGATATACCCAAATATTTTGTCTCGACCCTGATCGGCATATTATTGAATTAAATATCCATTAATGAGCCCTTGGATAGTGGTAGATAAAAAACTATGAAAATGCTACCATTTAATTATCGAATTGAAATAGCATCGTAGACAGGCATAGTATATAATAAGATTAACTGTTCAGAAAGATTAGGGGAGAAAGAATGTCGGCGCTTCGAATTTTAACAGGCTTATGGAGAAATAGCACAGAGACAAGCGACAGGGCGAAAGATCCGAAATTAAAAACGCGATATTATAAAACGAGCAAGCGCAATATGATTGAAAAAATAACGTATATTGTAAATAACAAATTAAATGGATGGAGTCTTACACATGTAGACGAAGAGCGCGGTGAAATGCTCATCGAAAAAGAGGCGCGGTAAGAAAAACCAAATTGTAATTACCGTTTATCAAGTCGAACCACTTCGCTGTGCCGTCGACCTTGTCTCAGCGTATAAAGAAGGTTTTGGCGATTTTGGAATGAGCTATTTTACGATTCTTAACTTCTTTGAAGTATTAAATAAGGAAATACCTGTTGAAACAAAATAAAACGATTTGAGATATTGAAAAAGCAATTGAGTAGAGTTTGCAGCAAAGGGAAAAATTAAACTAGATGATCATAAAAACCCAAGAATGTTGATTTGAAAAAATCATCCTTGGGTTTTTGAGTATAAATTGTGAATTAAATTAGTTCCTTAAAATTCAAGCGTTTATTTAACGCGATCATTACAGGAATTCCGATTGTCATTACGACAATTTCACCAAATGCAACAGTCAACCAGCCCATCCAAAATGGCACCCCGAAGACGATGTTTAACTCGATCGCGATTAAGAATGAGAAAATAGCAAACATCGCAATGTTAAAAACATTCGCTGGGTGATTCCTTTAATAAACTTGGCTGAAAGTATCGTTGCTGTAAGGGCGAAGACGGTCATGCCAACACCGAAAACGAGGTCTATCATACCGAGTGGAGAAAATAAATTGGCAACGAAGACGCCGATTACAATTCCAAAAAGTATTTCTTATTAAATACAATAAGATGGTTAAATATTTCCGAAATCCTAAACTGGATATTCGAAAATGCAAGGGCGCAATTAACAGCGAAACGGTCACATACAAAGCAGCAATAATACCGCTTATGACCATAGATTTTACTTTCATATTTATATCTCCTTAGTTTTTTATCGTGGGATGGTTACGAACCACGTCGTGCAAACCCTTTATGCATAAGGATTCGACTTATCTATTATACACGATGTGTAGAAAATGTGTAGAAAAATTTATAATATGACTTTGAAAAGTAAGATAGAGGCATGGAATATTTCATGCCCTTTGTCTTAAGTACTCATTGCAAATGTCAGATGGTCTCGTAGATGTACAGACTGGTGGCACTGACTTTAACAGAGTGGTGCAATTCTATAGCTAGAATTGTGCTCGTTTTTCATGTTAGGGTATATTGTACAGGTGATCCATGAAAATGAAAGGAGAAAATATGATTAATTTAACATCACTCACCTTAGTGGAAAAATTTATCAGAGATCATCAGTTTAGTTTTTATATGTATCAAAAACTAATTGTGGAGTATGTCATGCCATACTGCCTCAGTTGAAAGAGATGCTGAAAGAATTTCCACTAATACAACTAGGTCATATAAATGCAGATGATATTGAAGAAATTGCAGGGCGTTTTTCGATTTTTACTGTACCGGCTCTACTTATGTTTGTAGAAGGTAAAGAAATGATAAGGGAAGCCCGATTTGTTCATATGCAATCATTACAACATAAGATTAGTAAAATTTATTATGAAATTGCTTGATCTCCCTGTTCTATCATTATAATTTTAGTTGACATCATACCCTTGTGGGTATAGCATAGAACTTGCAAATGATGTTCCTTTATTAAAGGATCAATCAAACGGGTAATCAATAGTTCAATTGCTCTAAAAAGAAACTTTAATGAAATTTTAAATAGTGATATACATGTAGTTATATTGAGGTTGAGGGAGGGAAAGATATGGAATATAACGATCAAATGAAAAATAGAGTAAAACGGATTGAAGGGCAGTTAAGAGGAATTTTAAGAATGATGGAAGAAAATAAGGACTGTAAAGAAGTCATCACCCAACTATCTGCAGCAAGAACAGCCATTGATCGAACAATTGGGGTAGTGGTTAGTTCTAATTTAGTGGAATGTGTACGTAATGCAGAGCAAATGGGTGAAAAGACTACAGAGGAACTAGTGGAAGAAGCCGTAAATCTACTTGTAAAGCAGGTAAAATAAAAGGGTTGACACCCCCTTTATTTTATTTACTATAATACCCATAGGGGTAGAGGTAAGGTGTTGAGTGAGGAGGGATAAAAAATGACTGAGAATAAAAAACAACGATTGTATTATTTAGTGGAGATTATGATAAAGCAATGGCAGCTTATATCATTGCAAACGGTGCAGCTGCCTATAATCATGAAGTAACCATTTTCCATACGTTCTGGGGATTAAATGCTTTACGAAAAGATGAGCAAATTGAAGTAAAAAAGGTTTCCTAGAAAAAATGTTTGGAAAAATGATGCCTAGAGGCGCAGATAAGATGGGGCTATCCAAAATGAACTTTGCGGGTTTCGGTCCTAAAATGATTAAAGATGTGATGAAAAAACATAATGCAGTGCCACTGCCAAATTTAATCGAAATGGCAACAGATCAAGGTGTAAAGCTTGTTGCATGTACGATGACAATGGATTTATTAGGACTACAACAAGAAGAACTTTTGGATCATATCGATTATGCAGGGGTTGCCGCGTATTTAGCTGATGCAGAAGATGGTAATGTAAATCTATTTATATAATTTTTTAGTAAACTGAATACCCCTCTAGGTAATAAAAAGGCTAATAATTAGATGAAATGCATTACTCAATTAATGGTCTGTCAAATGCCGATGGATGTAATGAAGTCGTTTATTGACTATGCAAAAGATGCCAATATCTCATTATCATTTTAGTTCAGGAGGGAAATGATTGATAAAAACAATTTCAACGAAAGAATTAGCAAAAAGGTAATCAATCATGAAGAAACACTTATATTAGATGTGCGAAATACAGATGAATTTGATAATTGGAAAATTGAAGGCGGAAAAGTGGAAGTGATCAATGAGCCGTACTTTAACTTATTGGATAGTGTTGATAGTGTAGCCAAAAAGTTGAAGAAAGACAAGGAAATTATCGTTGTTTGTGCAAAAGGCGGCTCATCTGAAATGGTAGCCGGTTTGTTGGAAGAAGCAGGTTTTACAAACGTATATAGCTTAGAAGGTGGAATGAAAGCGTGGAGTGAACATTTGGAGATTGTAAAGGTAGCTAATTTAAGCGATGGCGGAAGTCTCTACCAATTTGTGCGTTTAGGAAAAGGCTGCCTTTCTTATTACATTGAGTCAAATGGAGAAGCTGCGATAGTTGATACAGCACGTATGACGAATATTTACCAACAGTTTGCAGAAGAACGAGGTGTCCAAATTAAGCATGTTATTGACACACACTTGCACGCAGATCATATTTCTGGGGGCGTATACTTGCTGAAAAGGTTGGAGGAACCTATCATTTACCGCCAAAAGATGCAACAGAAGTCAAGTTTGACTATACACCACTTGAAGAAGGAAACGACATTAAGGTAGGTACTACAACTGTAAAAGTGCAGCCACTCTATTCACCAGGTCATACGATTGGCAGTACGTCATTTATTGTTGACGACAAATATCTATTAACTGGAGATATTCTATTTGTAAGATCTATCGGTCGTCCAGACTTGGCCGGAAAGGCAGAGGATTGGGTAGGAGATCTTCGCAATACGCTTTACAGCCGCTATAAGGAGCTTTCCGATGATTTAGTCGTCCTGCCTGCGCATTACTCATTTGCGGAGGAACTCGGTAAGGGCGGTAAAGTATCAGCTCGTTTAGGTGACCTTTATGAGAAAAATGAAGGGTTGCAAGTAGAGGATGAAAATGAGTTTAGAAAATGGTAACCGAAAACCTTCCGCCACAACCAAATGCGTATGAAGATATTCGTAAAATCAATATGGGAAAAATAAACCCGGCTCAGGAAGAACAAAAGAAATGGAAATAGGCCCTAACCGTTGTGCGGTGGAAGGATAATTGAAGGAGGAATATAAAATGGAAGTAAATAAAGTATTAGATGCAAAAGGATTGGCATGTCCGATGCCGATTGTTAGAACAAGAAAGGCAATGGAAGAAATCAACCCTGGAGAGGTGCTTGAAATTCATGCAACAGATAAAGGATCTAAAAGTGATCTTACTGCATGGGCAAAATCAGGCGGTCATGAACTGTTAAAAGATACAGAGGAAGACGGCGTGTTTAAATTTTGGATTAAAAAGGTTAATGGAGAAGCTCGCGTCATGCGAGTTTCTTTTATTGGGAGGTACATCTGTGGATTATAGTATCATCTTTATTTTAACGATTTTTATGATTGGTTTTATCGGTTCCTTTATTTCGGGAATGGTAGGAATCGGCGGTGCCATTATTAATTTTCCGTTGTTGTTATATGTTCCGGCAGCATTAGGTGTTGCGCAATTTACTTCATATGAAGTATCCGGCATAACAGCGATCAAGTGCTATTTGCGACAATCGGCGGTGTATGGGCATACCGTAAAGGCGGATATTTAAATAAAGCAATTATTGCTTACATGGGAATTAGTATTTTGATTGGCAGCTTTGCAGGCGCTTTCTATCATCCAAAATGTCTGAAGACGGCGTGAACGTAGTATACGGCATATTAGCCTTATTAGCTGTCATCATGATGTTTATGCCGAAAAAGAAAGCGAAAACCGCTTTAATATCGATCAATTTAACAAATGGCTTGCAGCAATACTTGCTTTCATTGTGGGAATTGGCGCTGGTATTGTCGGTGCCGGTGGATCATTCTTACTAGTGCCTATCATGCTTGTTATATTAAAAATCCCAACTAGAATAACCATCGCCTCGTCTCTGGCCATTACGTTTATATCATCTATTGGTACAACAGCGAGTAAAATGGTGACTGGTCAAATATTATATATTCCCGCAACAATTATGATTATTGCAAGTTTACTTGCATCTCCGTTGGGTGCAAGCATTGGGAAAAAGGTAAACACAAAGTTTTTGCAAAGGATATTAGCAATATTAATTTTAGGAACGGCAATAAAAGTTTGGTTGAATATTTTAACTTAAAATAAGGATAGCTTATGAAGGGGAAAAGAAAAGAATGGAGACAATGATTCAATGGGTCTTAATCATAGGGATAGGTTGGTTTTTCTGAACCGTTTCATACCTGTTAAAGGGATAGCGAATATATCAACACAGGAAGCAAAAATAAAGTTGGTGACAAAAATGTCCAGTTTGTCGACGTAAGAACTTCAGGTGAATATCAAGCGAATCACCGTAAGCCGTTTAAGAACATTCCGCTTTCGCAATTGGTACAGAAATCGAAGGGACTTGATAAAAACAAAGAAGTAGTTGTTATCTGTCAGAGTGGGATGAGAAGTATGAATGCAGCTAAGCTCCTTAAGAAACAAGGATTTGAGAAAGTAACAAATGTGAAAGGTGGAATGGGGCTTGGGTGTAATATCACCCCAAAACCCTTGATATGATTGGGTTTTGAAGTAAGGTGAGAGTGATTTGCTAACAGTGAGGAAATTAACGGAGGCTTCTCATAAGTTCACTAAACTTTTGAGAGGCTTCTTTTCATTTCATGCGTAACGTGGAGATACACATTTTTCGTTGTTTGAATAGGTTTCTAAATATGGACGATTTTAATAGAGAATAGTTCATAAAAAATAATTTACTATACTGTTAGAGAAGAATAGATTTTCAAGCACCTTCGTAATCCTCCCATTTTTTATTGAAGAAATTCGGTATAATGAGGGAGATGTTTTATACTTAGACGAAGGAAAGCTTACGTTTCATGGTGGAGTGAACGAAAGTGAGTTCGTTTGGCGAACATTGCAGGAGGAAGATTCGACATGTATTTAACGATTGAAGAAACAGCGGAGTATTTACAATTTCCGGCTTCGTTTATCCGCTCGCTCATTCAGCAAGGAAAAGTTCGGGCCGTCTATGATGGAGAAGCTTATTTAATTAATAAAGAGCAATTCAACCAACATTTGAAGCAAATGGAAAAGCTCAAAAAGCAATACGCAGAATATTTATCAGAACCAATGCCAGAAGATATGGATATTAAAGATGAAGATTAATCTTTCTTACTGTGGTACACTAAAGTAAAGAAGTGAGTGGAGAGGGAGAATATCATGATTAAAACAGTATTATTCGATGTAGATGGTGTTTTATTAAGTGAAGAACGATATTTTGATATGTCTGCGCTAACTGTTTGGGAAGTTTTATATAGTAATAAATATGTAGGGTTAGCTCCCGAGAAATTTAAGGCAGAGCCTTCTGATGAAGAAATAACCGCGATTCGTGCCGAAGTTTTTCAAAATGATCAAGTATTAAAACTAATGAAATCAGGTGGGATTAATTCAAACTGGGATATGATTTATCTCACAGCGACGTATCAGCTTATTCGTTTACTAGAGCAAGTGAAAGACACTGAAAAGGAAAAAATCATTAAATGGGTATCGAATGAGATCGATCGCAGTGTGCTGCTGGAAATGGCCGAAGTGTTTGCAAAGAAGGATGTTGTGTTAGATTTTTCAGCATCTCTAACTGATTTTTCTAATGCAGAGCAATCGAAGGCAGGTTTATTTGCCCATTTAGATTTTCTAGCCCGAGAAAAACTGGGAGTGGAAGCAACCGTGTTTGGACAAATCGGTGAACTATGGTCTACGTATGAACTCATTGCCCAGGAATGGTATGTGGGGGACAAGCATGTTGTTTCATCAACTGGTCGTACTCCAGTACAGACGGGGAAAAAGGGATTTTTATCTGATGAAAAAACATTGCGTTCTCCGGGAAATTTCGAGTTATTTCAAGCACTGAAGGAAGCTGGCATAACGATTGGCATTGGCACGGGGCGTCCTAGATTAGAAACAATTGAGCCGTTTAAACATTTAGGGTGGTTGCAATATTTTGATGTCAATTATATTGTGACGGCTGATGACGTTTTAGCGGCAGAGGCCGAATTGAAAGAAGGACCATCATTATCTAAGCCGCATCCGTATACATATGTGCTCGGATTATCAGGAAAAATGAAAAGTCCGGAGCAATGCTTGGCGGAAAAATTGCCGATTGAAAATGGCAATGAACTGCTAATCGTTGGTGACTCCTTGCCGACTTATTAGCAGCTAGGGAAATGGGAGCTGTATTTGCCGCAGTGCTAACCGGATTGTCCGGAAAAGATGCAAGAGCTGAGTTTGAAGAGTATAAAGCAGATTATATATTTGATGATGTGTCAGCGATTAAAGAATTTGTTCTATCGTACGTAGAAAAATAATATGGTGAAATGATAGAAAATCCGGAAGAAATGCTTGCATTTCTTCCGGATTTTCGCATTTGTAAGCCGTCGCGCGCATTTGTAAGCCGTCGCGCGCATTTGTAAGCCGTCGCGCGCATTTGTAAGCCGTCGCGCGCATTTGTAAGCCGTCGCGCGCATTTGTAAGCCGTCGCGCGCATTTGTAAGCCGTCGCGCGCATTTGTAAGCCGTCGCGCGCATTTGTAAGCCGTCGCGCGCATTTGTAAGCCGTCGCGCGCATTTGTAAGCCGTCGCGCGCATTTGTAAGCCGTCGCGCGCATTTGTAAGCCGTCGCGCGCATTTGTAAGCCGTCATACGAATTTCTAAGCTACAAAAAGGACCGAACTCTTATCAGTTTGGTCCTTTTTCATATCCTATTATCTAAGCAGGTTTTCATTTAGCTCAAGAAATTGTGCAGCTTCTAGACCTTCTAAATTCGTTAATGCTTCAATCACATTTTCTTCAACGATTTTATCGAGTGTTAGGACCATGATTGCTTCTCCGCCAACGTCTGCACGGCCAACTTGCATCGTTCCGATGTTAATATCGAAATTGCCAAGTGTCGTTCCAACGCGGCCGATCATGCCAGGAATGTCATGATGCTTAATGTAAAGCAAATATTGTTCAGGTCTTACGTCAACGCGATATTCGTTCATTTTTACGATGCGCGCTCCATAGCCATTTAAGATCGTTGCACCAATCGTAGATTTCTTTTCCCCACGATAAAGAGAAAGCTCGACATAGCTCGCAAAGCCTTTGCTTTTGGATGTTTTGGATACGTTTGATGTCACGCCTTGGTCTTTCATTAAATGCATCGCGTTGATCATGTTCACCGTATCACCTAAATGATGAGCAAGAACACCTTTGATCATCGTTCTTGTCACAAGGTCTGTGTCTTCTTTTGTAATTTCACCGAAGTAATTAATTTCAATTCGCTCTGGTGCTTGATTTAATAGTTGAACAGCAAGTGCTCCGATTTGCTCGCTTAGGTCAATAAATGGCTGTAGTTTTTTCTGTGTTTTTCCTGAAACAGACGGCATATTGACTGCGTGACGAATCGAATGAGTTTCAAAAATCTCAATGATGTCCTCGCTCACTTCATTTGCCACTTTTTCTTGTGCTTCCACCGTTGATGCGCCAAGATGTGGGGTTACGATCACATTTGGATGACCAAGAAGTTCAAAGTTTTGTGACGGTTCTGTTTCGAACACATCCAATGCTGCGCCCGCTACTTGTCCAGAATTTAGTGCACGAACAAGAGCAGCTTCATCAATGATTCCACCGCGTGCACAGTTAACGATTCGTACCCCTTTTTCGTTTTTGCAAGATACTCATCGTTGATAATGCCGCGAGTTTCTTTAATAAGTGGTGTATGGATTGTAATAATATCAGCATCTTTGGCAATTTCATCAAGCGTTGCTTTCGTAATTCCTAAATGCTCCGCCCGATCTTCTGTTAAAAAGGATCATAGCCAAGAATCTTCATGCCGAAGCTTTTTGCTCGATTGGCTACTTCTGTACCAATTTTCCCCATACCGACAACACCGAGTGTTTTTCCGTACATTTCTACACCTTTAAAAGAACTGCGCTCCCATTTTCCTTTTGACGTAGATGCGTGAGCGTGAGGAATGCTGCGAGCTAGAGATAACATCATTGCCATTGTCAGTTCGGCAGCAGAAATCGTATTTCCACCTGGTGCATTAATGACAATGATCCCTTTTTCGTTGCGGCATTCACATCGATATTATCAACGCCGACACCAGCACGAGCAATGACGCGAAGATTATTCGCATTTTCCAAAATGCTTTCCGTTACTTGCGTCTGGCTGCGCACAATTAAAGCGTCATAACCACTAATGATATCTTTCAATTCAGCTGCCGATAATCCTGAAACTTTATCAATTACAAATTTTGGATGGTCATACAAAGCTTTAAGCCCGGTGTCGCTAATTGGATCTGATACTAAAATTTTGTACATGGTTAGAATTCTCCTCTTTTAGTTTGTATTAATCACTCTCTTGTAATGAAAAATGAAAACGCCCCCATAACATATGCATTGCGTATTGTTATGAGGGACGTCGTATCGTGGTGCCACCCTCGTTCGCTATTAAAAGTTTCCACTAATTTGATTAGCAGAGCTTTTCTAAAAGCCTCGAGTCAATAACGGCTTGCGCCGGGCCATCGCCAGTTCCGAAGTGCTGGGCATTTGCAAACAAAACATCGGTTTTCACCAACCACCGACTCTCTACTGTTTTCCTTACAAGCCTTCTTCATCATTACTTTTATTTTATAAAATTAAATTCGACAAGAATATACAGAACATTCTACCACAATCTTTTGCGCTTTTAAAGAACAAAATAAAAAAATGTCTATCGTTTAACAAGAACGGTGCAAGATTGAGGAAAATGCAATATAGTAGTTATATACATAATTCGCCATTATATGCTAGGGAGGTAGTTGAATGATACGTTTTGGCATTATCGGAACGAACTGGATCACGGAAGAGTTCATTCAATCAGCAGCACGTTTACCTGATTTTCAACTAACGGCTGTTTATTCACGGACAGAGGAAAGAGCGCAACAGTTTGCGGAAAAATATAATGTAAAGCATATTTTTACAAATCTAGAAGAAATGGCAAAAAGCGATTGCCTTGATGCTGTTTATATTGCAAGTCCAACATCATTCCATGCAAAGCAATCGATTATATTTTTAGACAATAAAAAACATGTTTTATGCGAAAAACCACTCGCTTCCAATCCGCAAGAAGTAAAAGCGATGGTTGCGAGTGCGAAGAAAAATAATGTGCTTTTAATGGAAGCAATGAAAACAACGTTTCTACCGAATTTTAAAGCGATTCAAAAACATTTACATAAAATTGGAAAAGTAAGAATGTATTTTTCAACCTATTGCAAGTACTCTTCACGTTACGATGCTTATCGTGAAGGAAATATATTAAATGCATTTAACCCGATTTTTTCAAACGGTTCATTGATGGATCTTGGTGTTTACTGCATCTATCCGCTCGTTTTATTATTTGGTGAACCTAAGAGTGTGAAGGCGAATGGAGTCATGTTAGAGTCCGGTGTGGATGGTGGTGGCACAGTTTTATTGAAATATGATGATTTCGAAGCAGTCATCGTTCATTCAAAAATATCTAACTCTTATTTACCAATCGAAATACAAGGAGAAGAAGGGACGATGATTATTCAAGAGCCTTCGACACCTGAAAAGATTGAAATTCACTACCGAAATGGTGTAGTGGAAGAAATGAACGAAGAAACGAATCATCCATCCATGTATTATGAAGTAGAAGAATTTATTCGGTTAATTCAAGCAGGAAAGCAAGAATCAACAATTAATTCATACGATCGCTCGATGATTACCGCTCGTATTTTAGCTGAGGCAAGAAGACAAATTGGTCTAGTTTATCCAGCCGATAATAAAATATGAACGTATAGCTACTAAGATAGAAAGACGGTGAAAGGAATGTCACTGGAAAATTTGTTAATCCAGAAAACATTTTTGAAACATTTACTTCCGAAGCAGATAAAGGGAACATCCAGCAAGCGTTCTTGAAATGTATACTTTGCTGAACAGAAGAAAGAAATTCCCGACCTTTCTAATATTCGCTTTGCACAAGGGAAATTTATTTTCAAATGCAAGATTTTGAATCGGCTATATTCAAATGGGAAAATATTCAAAATGAGTTGGAACCTTGGGCGAAGAAAAATATGGCTGATGCATATTTGGAGCTTGAACTTTTGAAACGGCCGAAAATCTGTATCAATCGATTACAACTGATTCACTTACATTGAACACGGAGATTACGTTACAACTTTTCGAATTGTATTTATCAGAACAAAGAATTCAAGACGCGGATGAAATGATTAAAAACGCAGTGTTAATGAATCCAAGCTACCCGAATGTAACTAAAATCGCTCGTGCTTTTTTGAAGAACAACAAGATTGGGACAGTGCCTTGGAATTGGTGATTAATGAGGCTATTAGAACAAAGTCATTGGAATGGTTTAAGTTATTGCGGATTTATGCGGAAAAGGGCTATTTACAGGCAAAAGAACCAAGTTATTTCATTCCGGCGCTTACATTATTAGCAACGCTCGATATGAATGAGTTAGAAGAAGCACTTGTTGAATTCTGGAAATGTTATGAAAAAGAAGAAACTTATTTTTCATGGCTACAAGAAATGAACTCCTTCATTAATGAAAATACATTTGATTATCAATGGCAGCTTTTACCTGCTTTATATAAATCAGCCTATAAGAAAATCGTTAGTAAAGAAGCGATCTCGACATGTACGGATATCATCCCAGAGCTTTTAAAAGCATGGGTAAAACTGCTAATTCATCCACAGCCTTTTCAGCGGCGGCGAGCTTATTAGCGTGGAATGATTTATTTTCTGAACAGATCGAAAGTGAAGTCATTAGTAGGGCAGAATCCTTGTTGGCAGACTCCCAAAACAGTGGTGATACATTTAATGAGAGCGTTAAGCTTTTTCATGCGATTCAATCATGGGCACGTACACATAAGCTTGATGTAAATGAATCAACAGTATGGTTGATGGAACAATTGGCGAGAGGGAATGATCAATATGTTTTACTGAATGATAAACAGATGATTGAATCCCTTATTAAATCAGATTCACTTAGTGGCGATGCAATCATGTATCGGTATGATCAGAAATCTTCTAAAGATCTAATTACAGACAAAGGTCGCTTTACACTTACTGATGCAGCTGTGCCAGATACAGTAGTTGATAAGGCATTGCCAAGTAAATTTTACATGAACATAAGTTAGCGCTTGCTTATCTTCAAGAAGATTTATGGGCAAGCCATTATTTGACAAGGCTTGCAGATCAGTGCCTATATGTATTAAATACTAACGCTCCTTTTACACACGATGAGCAGTTGGTTCTAATCCTTGCAAAAGAGCAAAATCCCGATCTGCAAATCGATTTTATGCTGCAGGTCGATGAAATGACCAACGACCGAGAAAAGGTATTTGAAGAAACACGTAAAAGAATTCTTATCTATTTTCCAGATGCGACATTATTTACAACAAAAGATCAATGGATCGAATCAATTCGTTCTCGAAACAATGAATGGAAAAATAAGCGGGTGACGAAGGTTTTAGCTGAGATCCGAAGCAGTATCACTCAATTATTGGATCAGCGAGTGAGAGTAGAAGAGGAATTAAATGAGTCCGTCGATTATGATGAAGATGTTTTAGGAAAACTTCAAGGCTCTATTCATCAATTGGATGATCTCGTTGATGTAAAAAACGAGTGATAAAAGAGGCTTTTCAGACGATTAAATATGAAATCAAAGCTGAATTCGAAAAATCAATCCCAACGATTATTAAAAGTACGTCTGAAATGATAAAAGACGATAGTGATTTTAAGACGATTCATCTTACTTTAAATGAGGAGATGAATAAGCGGATCGCATCATATATTGAGGAAAATGTGATGCCGATTTATGCGAGCTCGCTTCAAGACTGGATCGCTTTTTCCGAAAATGAATTTAAATTGAGTCAAGAACAGTTGAATGAATGGGAGCAAGCCTTTAATTCGATGATCGCCGAAGAGGAAATTCATTTACAATGTGATTTTCAGGTGCTTAATGATTGGCGACGTGATGCCGATCGAATGACTAGCGCATTTCATATTGAGCCTGAGAACATCATGCTGCGCAGAACGCCTTCACAAGTATTATTAAAAGGTGCAGGCAAGCTATTAGGTGTACTTCCAAAAATAATACAGTATTAGCAAATACGTTTAGAAACTTTATTCAAAATGAACGTTTTGAGGAAGCGGCTACAGCGATTTCCACTCAATTTTTCCAGCAGTTTGAGTTATTCGAAAAAGCGATTGAGAGAGATATTCACTTGTTTTTTAGGGATCCAATCGCTGAATTACAAAGGATCGTAGAGGAAGTCGAACAGATTAGAAAGATAAATCAATTGTCATTGTCGGAAATGACGACAAACCCTGAGGTGTTTCGTGGTCCATTGACCTTATTTGAGGTGAGATTGCGTCAGTATGAGTGGATGAATTATGCAGAACAGGTGAGCGTTGACATACCGGCGAACTAAAAACAAGATAAGGGATGAGAATAAATATGAATATTGCATTAATTGCTCATGATAAAAAGAAAGACGATCTCGTACGATTTGCAACTGCATATAAAAGTATTTTAGAAAAACATCGTTTGTTTGCCACAGGTACGACCGGGAAAAGAATTATGGAAGCGACAGGGTTAGATGTCTACCGTTTCCAATCGGGTCCGCTTGGCGGCGATCAGCAAATTGGCGCCTATATCGCACAAAATGAAATGGATATGGTGATTTTCTTCCGTGATCCACTAACAGCTCAACCACATGAGCCAGATATTTCTGCCCTTATGCGCTTATCAGATGTGTACAATGTACCGCTTGCAACGAATATGGGAACAGCGGAAATATTGCTGCGCGGCCTTGATAAAGGTTACTTAGATTGGAGAACTGTTTTGGACTAAATGGATAAAACGTTAAAAGGGTTGACTCAAAAAGAGTTAGCCCTTTTTCATATAAATGTCATAATGTGTCTAATGAACTTTGCGAGATTCCGATGTATACTATAATAGATTCATATCAACAAAGGAGATGGAACAGTGAAGTCGAATTCCAAAATCGCAGCGAAGATTGTTCCTTTTGCCATTGGTTTAGTTGTTATAACAGCATGTATTGTATGGGCATTTGTAAGTTATAATAAAGGGACCGTTATTCCATTTTCAGCGATTGAAAAACAATTCAAGCGCAAAACGGTGCATTGGTTACTTTAAAAGAAATGTCCAATGGTACTTTATATATAGATACACCAGCCGGAAAATATATTTCTCATTTTCGACCAAACAGCCCGTTAGTAGAGCAATTGGTAGAAAAATATAATGTTAATTATAAATATTCCAATGGGAGTACGATTAATAACGTTCTTCTTGGTGCAATCGTTCTCATGCTCATTGCAACAGCGATTGTTGTAAAGAAAAGGGAGGAGTCGGCGCGACGAAAATGAAACAAAACACGTCGAAAGCAATGCCACTTCCAGCGATCACTTTGGATGATATTGGCGGACTTCCAGTAGAAATGAAGGAAGAGATCCATCAAACACTGGAAATCTTTAAAGATCCGGAGCGTTCTTCATTCATCGGTATTAAGCCGCCGAAAGGTATTTTACTTTACGGACCACCTGGAACGGGAAAAACGTTGCTTGCCCAAGCGATTGCGAAAGAAATAGGTGCGACTTTCTATTCATCTAGCGGCTCGGCGTTTACTGAATTATTTGTAGGTGTGGGTGCTTCCCGTGTTCGCAGCTTATTTGAAAATGCAAGAAAACAAACTCCAGCCGTTATTTTCATCGATGAAGTCGATGCACTTGCAGGAAACGGAAAGCGCATGGGGAGAAGAAGCGGAAAAACGTTGACAGAGCTGCTCGTACAGCTTGATGGCGGCCATGAAAACGATCAAATCCTCTTTATTGCAGCGACGAACCGAAAGGATATGCTTGATGATGCTTTCCTCCGTCCGGGAAGAATTGATTTTACATTCAAGTGCCGCTTCCAGATATGAGAGGGCGTAAGGAAATCATCGACATTCATACGAAAGGAAAACGTCTGTCGGATGCTGTCGTTGCCTCATTGGACACGCTCGCTGAAAGCACATCCGGCTTTTCCGGTGCTGAAATTAGTTCATTATTTGAATCTGCAAGTAGAAAAGCAGTTAGAGAAGGTAGAGATACAGTTGACATGGAAGACCTTGATTACGCGATTGACCGTACGATATTAGGTAGCACTTCAAGAGCGTTAAATGATCCGGAAACGAAGCGACGAGTGGCGATTCACGAAGCTGGACACGCATTAATTCAAGAACTTACGAAACCGGGTTCAGTTCGCAAAGCAACAATTATTCCACGTGGACAAGCACTTGGATATGTAGCGCCGATTCAAAAGAGCTCCATTTAACAACAACAAGCGAATTGCTAGATCAAGTGAGTATGATTTTAGCAGGTGGAGTCGCTGAGCGGGTATATCTCGGTGAACATAGCATCGGTGTAAGTGGGGATGTGCAGCAAGCGAAACATATTTTAGAGCAAATGGTTGATACGGGAATGCTTCAAGATGGGTTTACATTAACATTCCAAAAAGGTGAAAAAGATACGAAAATGCAGGAATTATTCCAGCATGCCTTAGAAAAACCGAACAAATGATCAAAAGTAATGATCAAAAATTCCAGCAGCTCGTTCAAGCGTTGTTGAAGAAAGAAACGTTGGATGGAGTGGAGGTTCAGGAAATTGTAGCAGGGAAGATTTCATCTCAACAAGAAACAATCGTTTATGCATAAAAATAAATCCCCATACGTTTGGGGATTTATTTTTATATTAAAGGAAGGATGATGGTAACAACGGTGCCAACACTTTCTTCACTTTCGATTGTAAGCTGTCCATGATGCAATTTAATAATTTGTTGGCAAATCGCTAACCCGAGCCCGGTCCCAGCTACGTTTACATTTGCTTTGTAAAAGGGTCCATAATGTTCGGTAAATCTTTCTTTTAATTCCTGCGCCAGTATCACGGATTTTGCATATAAAAGATGTTGCATCTACGGTTCCGTCAATCGTGATGTTTCCTCCTTGCTCACTGTATTTAATCGCATTGTCGATGAGATTAATCAAAACTTGCTTTATACGATTTTTATCCGCGTAGAGGAGAATGTCGGGTATTGATTTCACTTGTAAGCTTATTTGCTGACTTTTGCAATGTTTGTCTAATTGAAGTGCGACTTCAGAAATAAGTGAATTCTCGTTGTAAAATGTTTTCCCATCTTTTATTAAGCATCTTTGGGCTCGATCTAAGGATAGACCTTTCATAGAAATGGAGCCTATTCAATTTAAGTAAATACACCTCTAGACTATTACTACATTCGTTAAAAGGAAATTTAGTAATAGCGTTTTACGTTACTTATTAAATTGTCCATAGTCATTTCATCAAAATATCACAAACTTCATGTATGCTTATAGGTAGATGTGAAACTGATCACGATGAAGGTGAGAAAAATGAGGAACATTAAATGGGGACTATTTCTTGCAATTGTCTCCATCCTACTTATTGGCTGTCAGCAGGAAAAATATAAACCAATCGAAGAGAATCAGCCATTTGTCGCTACATTAAATGTAAGAGAGTATAGCATTGACTTCTTAGATGAAGCTGGTAGAAGTATTGCACATTGGCATTTAAATAAAATGTATACGGGTGGCTTGCTGCTTTCGGATGGAGATACATTGATTTTATACGGAACAGAGCTTGAAGAGGTTGATTTATTTTCTCTAAAGACTGGAGAACGGAAAAGCTTTATCAAGACGGGAAAAGGGATTACAAATGGATTGGATGTTGAATCGATTTCGAAACTAGCATTTACTGATAAAATTCGAAATGAAGTCCGTTTTTTGACTACTCAGGAAAGGAAACGAATCATGTAAAAACAGATGTCTATCCATTAACAATGCAGGCGGACCATCAGTTTATATATGTCTCTTCCTTTCAAGGGACAAAGCTTTCAATCATTGATTTAAATACGTTTACAATCAAGGCAGAAATGAATATTACTCCCTCTTCAACAGGCATGCTTATTAGGGAGGAAGTAAATGAAATATGGCTTGGAGGACATGGGTCAGGCAATAAAGCTCAATCATTTATTTCTATCTATTCATTGAATACTCACGAATTAAAAGAAGAGCTTTCCGCTCCACTTATGCCAGTAGACTTTCATGAAAATGAGCATGGTATTTATGCAATCAGTCATGGAACGAATATGCTCTATCATTTCGATCATAATAAGCGGATTTTGAATCAGGTTGAGGTGGGAGCGAATCCTTTGCACTAAGCTTTTTGCTGGGATGGTTATGGTGGCTGGATTTGATAGTGACACACTCTATTGGCTGGACCCAGAAACGCTTAAAATTGAACGGCAGGCTGAAGTTGGAAAAGGCCCGTTCGTCATTTTTACACGTGAGAAGGTGGAAGAATGGTAACTATTTTAATTGTTGATGATGAGGCGGATATGAGGCAGCTCGTTTCCATGTATTTACACAATTCAGGGTATGAAACGGTTGAAGCCGCAGACGCCCGTGAAGTGGATAAAAGAATAGCAAACAATCAAATCAATTTAATTTTGTTGGATATCATGTTGCCTGACAAAGATGGCTTTGAAATTTGCGAGCATATACGCAAAACAAGCCGTATTCCAATTATTTTTTAACGGCTAAAGGAGAAGAATGGGATAAAGTAAAAGGACTTCAGCTTGGTGGCGATGATTATATTGTAAAGCCCTTTTCTCCTGGTGAACTTGTGGCTAGAATCGATGCTGTTTTACGAAGAACATCGTATGAAAACAATTCGAATGCAATGATTGAATACGGAATAATCAAGCTTGATATCGATGCGAGGAGCCTTTCAATTGCAAATAAGCCAGTTAATATTACATATAAAGAATTTGAACTGCTTAAAATGTTAATGAGTCGCCCTGAAAAAGTATATACAAGGGAAGAATTATTAGATTTCGTTTGGGGATTGATTATCAAGGTGGGTCACGCACGGTGGACACACATATTAAAACATTGCGGATGAAAATGGGGAAGGAAGCAGGGCGTCGAATTCAGACAATTTGGGGTAGTGGCTATAAATTTGAGGTGCATAAATGAAAATCAGCTTGTCGCGTAAACTCTCTTTTGTCTTACTGATTGCCTTAATTGCCTCGATTTTTATGCCTATTTCTTTTCTAATGTATTGTATGAACGCTTTTACGTAAAAAATATGGAGAATGAGTTACAGGCAACAGGGGAACGATTGGCTTATTCATATGAAAAAGGGCCTGTTTCCGATTCATTTATTGATGAAGTTCATTTTTTAATAGCAAGTCCAATTTTGAAGTGTTCGCAGTTAGAAATCCGCGTGAATTAAGTATGTGTCTTCCATTTGAAGTCGATTACGATGCCTTGATTAATGGCGAGGATCGTGAAAAGCTATTAAATGGAGAAACGGTTTATCATAAAGGATTCGTAAAACGTTTAAATCGAGATGTGATTTCTGTTGTCGTTCCATTATTAGATGAGAAAAATTAGAAGGAATCATTTATTTATATTATCCATTGGAAAATGTAAGTGAAATGACTTCCTATTACACACATTATTGGATTGCTGGGGCAGCATTGTTTTTAATTATCGGGTTAACAATTGGAGTTAAATGGATACACCATGTCATTCAACCGTTGCAAGAAATGAAGAGAGCAGCTAAGCAAATGTCAGAAGGAATTTGTCGGCAAGAATTGCTCAATACAAAGACGATGAGATTGGGCAGCTAGCGAAAACCTTTAATGATATGGCCGAATCGATTCAAAAGAAGACGAAGAAAGAAGACGATTTTTAGAAAATGTATCTCACGAACTGCGTACGCCGCTAAGCTATATAAAAGGCTACTCCGAAGCGATTCAAATGGGAATTGCGCCTGAAGATGAGGTAAGGAAATATCAACATATTATTTTGCGAGAATCGCAGCGGATGGAGCGACTTGTCGGAGATTTAATGGAGCTGGTAAAGTTAGAGTCGAAGGAATTCAGTTTGGAGAAAATGCCGATTCCATTAGCACAAACAATTGAAGAATCACTTGAAAAGGTTGAGCAATTTGTAAGAGATAAACAGATTCAATTAGACAAGCAACTTGATTATGAATTAATTGTAAATGCAGATAGTGAGCGTTTAGAACAAATGCTTTTAAATATACTTGATAATGCCATTCGTTATACGGGGAAGGTGGAAAGATTTTTGTATCACTAAAGAAAGAAGCGGAAGTTGGCTTAATTCGTATAGAGGATAATGGTAAAGGGATTCCGATAGCCGACTTAGAAAAATTACACAACGGTTTTATCGAGTGAATAAAGCCCGGACAAGGAAAGAGGGAGGAACTGGGCTAGGATTATCGATTGTAGAACAGTTAACGAAGCTCCATGGCGGAACGCTGGCAATCGAAAGTGAACTTCAAAAGGCACAACCATTTCGATCAGATTACCACTTCTACTTGGGAACGAATGATCCGATCTTTTGTAACTAAAACTTCACAACGTTCACACAAAAGCGTTGTATACTTGGTTTTAGAAGAAAATCATCATGTACTGGAGAGAATAACATTGAAAAAATACGTTGGTTTATGTTTATGAGTATTATAGCCCTTGTTTTGGCGGCATGCGGAAACAATGAAAATAATGCCGGTGAGGAAGATATCCGGAAATGCTTGAAGTAGAATTAATTACTCGGAGGTAGCGGATGTAGGAGAAACCGTCTTGTTACAATCAATTGTTACCCAAGGAAAGGAACAAGTTGCAGATGCGGATGAAGTAGAGTTCGAAATTTGGGAAGAAGGTAAAAAGAAGAAGGAGAAATGCTTACAGCAAAAAATAAAGAAGATGGAACGTATGAAGTTGAAAAAGCATTTGACCATGATGCAATTTATCACGTACAAGTCCATGTAACCGCAAGAGGAATGCATGTCATGCCGAAAAATACGATTACGGTTGGAGATGTGATCACAGAGCATGAGGATCATGGACATGCGGAGCATGATCATAGTCATCACGAGCATGCGGATGGATTTAGCATGCATTTCATGAAACCCGAAAATGTTGAAAAGGGAAAAGAAACGGAGCTTATCCTTCATATTCAAGACGATGAAGGACCGATGGAGAAGGCACGCGTCCGTTTTGAAATTTGGAATGACGATATTTCGGATAAACATGATTGGGTAGATGCTGATGAAACGAAGCCAGGGAGTATGCTGCCACATTTGTTTTCGAAGAAACAGGTACTTACTCGGTACAAATTCATGTGCAAAATAATGATGGATTACATGAGCATGAGGAATATGAAATCGAAGTGAAATAATAATAAGGCTGCTGTACGAAATTAACGTCAGCGGCTTTATTATGGAAAAATCCTTATACGAGAGTAATTTTTGCTATCCAAGAGTAAATAGTATCTATGCGAGAATAAACTCCTTCTATCCGAGAGTAAATAGTATCTATGCGAGAATAAACTCCTTCTATCCGAGAGTAATCGGAGACTTCTATTTTTATAAGGAAGCCTCATAAATAGCCATGACATCTTCTTGGTTCAAACTCGAAGAAATGGCTAATAAAGCCGTGGTCAATGGTGAACTTGGCAACTTTACGAATTTGACTGCAAGTTTTTAAACCGTGCCGGATTCACATGGAGATTATGCTTCATCCAGTTTGGAAAAGAATTGCGAGCCCACCGCCATGAGGAATATCATATACCGCCGAAACAGCATGTTCAATATTATGTGTTGCCCAATCACCGCGGGAAATTGTTTGATCTTTAGGGACTGTAAATGTGTTCACAGGATGCTGGGCTGCCCCAACCATGCTTTTCTTTTGTTTCCCAATTCGTAATCACTGATCCCGCAATCATTTCAGACCCTGTAGCTGCAAGTGTTAAAATCGTTCCAAATGGTAGTGCATCGGTCGCTACTGCCTTTTTTATAACAAAATCCCATGGATCTCCGTCATATTTTGCGCCAGCAGCGATCGCCTTTGTACAATCAATCACACTACCGCCGCCAACGGCTAAAATAAAATTAATCTTTTCTCGCTTACAAATGGCGACTCCTTTATGTACAGTTGATAAGCGCAGATTTGGTTCAACACCTAGTAGCTCAAATATATCTGCATTTATCTCTTTTAATTGGTTTATGACCTCATCATACAATCCATTTTTCTTAATGCTGCCGCCACCGTAAACGAGTAGGACACGTTTTCCATATTTAGGTATTTCTAATTATCATTCATTTATGTGAGGAATGTAAAATGGGTGATGAAAAACGATTAGTTTTCCATCACCCATCCATTAATTTTCTTCAACCCGCACTCCATGTGAATCCATTTTCAATACATCAACTGTATAGTCAGGCAGCAAATCTTGCAAAGCCGCCGCGATTTGTGCACCTTTTCCCTTCGGAGCAAGTGAGAGCATTGTCGGACCAGCACCGCTAATGACGGTTCCGTATACGCCTCGTTTCTTTGCTTCTTGCCGAATTTTTCGTAGTTTGGGATAAGAGATGCGCGATATGGCTCATGATATAAATCTTTTTCCATCATGTTGCCGGCCAGTTCGTAATCTCCCGCAATTAAGCTAGCGAACATGACGTTAGCAATGGCACTTGCGCTCGTTGCTTTTGGCGAGAATATTGCTCGGGCAATACTTCTCTTGATGCTTCAGTTTTTAACTCAGTCGATGGGATGTAAACGATAAAATCGAGGTTATCGTCTTTTTTGAAAATAGTTAATTTCTTCATTCGAAGATTGAGAAGCGACGACGAGTCCACCAAGTACAGTAGGGGCTACGTTGTCAGGGTGACCCTCAATGGCTGCGGCGAAGTATAGTTTATCCATTTTGGATAAATGAAGTGTGCAAAGCTGATTGGCAATCTCGATCCCGGCAATAATGGCGGAGGAGCTGCTACCTAGCCCACGTGCTAATGGAATCTCACTTTCGACGACGATACGGGCGGCGGGAAGGGATGATCCGAAATGCTCCGCTGTCTTGCTTGCAATTTGATAAATAAAATGATCTTTTGCATCGTCTACTTCAGGTAAATGAATGGAATGATGTTCAAACACCCATTCGTCATGCTCTTCTACATGCAATGTTAAATAGCGGGTAAGCGCCATTCCGGCCGAGTCGAAACCCGGCCCGAGATTGGCAGTGCTTGCTGGAACTTTAATGGTGAACCTTGTCATGCTTTTACCACGCCTTCTATGTAGTGAAGCACTCTTTTTCATCGTTTGGTAGAACGACTGAATCAATTTTGATTTCATCCATTGCCGTTTCAGGATCTTTCAATCCATTCCTGTCAATACTGCAACAACTTTACTACCTTTAGTGATATTGCCTTCTTTTACTTGCTGAAGCACGCCAGCGATGGAAGCACATGAAGCAGGTTCAGCGAATATTCCTTCCGTGCTTGCTAACCGTTTATACGCTTCAAGAATTTCAGCATCAGAAACAGAATTGATTTTCCCTCCGGACTCATCACGAGCATTTTCAGCTAGCTCCCAGCTTGCTGGATTTCCGATGCGAATCGCAGTTGCGACCGTTTCGGGCTCAGCAATGGGCTTGCCTTGGACGATCGCTGCTGCACCTTCCGCTTCAAAGCCGAACATTTTTGGAAGACCTGTTTGCTTTACTTCATTGTATTCTTTGAAACCTTTCAATACGCGCTAATATTTCCGGCATTACCTACTGGAATAGCTAATACGTCTGGTGCACCGCCAAGTTGATCACAAACTTCAAAAGCAGCTGTTTTTGCCCTTCAAGTCTGTATGGGTTAACGGAGTTTACGAGTGTAACTGGAGAGGTTTCACTAATTTTCCGAACCATGTTTAAAGCTTCATCGAAATTCCCTTCAATTTCCACGATTTCGGCCCCGTACATTTTTGCTTGTGCAAGCTTTCCAAGGGCAACTTTCCCATTTGGAATGACGATAATCGCGCGAATTCCAGCCTTTGCAGCGTATGCCGCCGCTGCTGCCGAAGTATTTCCTGTCGAAGCACAAATAATGGATGTGCTACCGGCTTCAACCGCTTTTGCCACAGCCATCACCATCCCACGGTCTTTAAAAGAACCCGTAGGATTGGCGCCTTCAATTTTTGCATATAACTGAATACCGAGTTGCTTTGACAAATTGGAGAGATGTACTAACGGAGTGTTTCCCTCTTGAAGTGTCAATGCTGGTGTTTCTTCGTTTACTGGTAAGTAGTCTTTATATTGGGCAATTAATCCTGGCCAGTTCATTTCTTTACATCTCCCTCAACTCGATAATGACTGATTACTTCATTTACAACTTCTAAATCTCTTAATTCCATTAAAGCCTTTTGGAAAAGTTCCAATGAAACTTTATGTGTAACGATAATAATTTCCGCTAATTCATCTTTACTAAGTGGCGTCTGTAAAATTTGTTCAAAACTAATGCCAAGCTCATTAAACAAACTTGTAATTTTTGAAAATGCCCCAACTTCGTCCTTCAAATGTAAACGGAAATAATATTTGCCGAAGCGCTGATCAGGCTTTTTCAATGTACCCTTAAACTTCGGTGCGATCACACTTTTTCCATTTACACCGAGGCGCATGTTCTTAATTACCGCTACAACGTCAGCCATAACAGCTGTAGCCGTAGGTAAGCTACCAGCACCTGGACCGTAAAACATTGTTTCACCAACCGCTTCTCCATTTACGTAAATCGCATTAAATTCATTTTTAACGGAAGCTAACGGGTGATTTTTCGCAAGGAATGTTGGCTGTACGCTCACTTCTAGTTCTTGGTTGTCAATCGTTGCATGACCAATTAGCTTCATAGTTAGTCCGAGCTTTTTCCCGTAATTTAAATCTTCAACAGACACATTGCTAATCCCAGCTACTTCAACATCATCAAGATCAACATTTGTATGGAAGGCTAGTCGTGCTAAAATCGCCATTTTTCTTGCTGCGTCAATTCCTCTACATCAGCGGTTGGATCTGATTCTGCAAAGCCAAGGTCTTGTGCCTCTTGTAACGCAGTATTATAGGAAAGTCCATCTTCGTCCATTTTCGTTAAAATGTAGTTTGTCGTTCCGTTTACAATTCCCATAAGTTTCTGAATGCGGTCAGAGGAAAGTCCTTCAGTTAACCCTCTTAAAATTGGAACTCCGCCACCAACGCTCGCCTCATAAAAGAGGTCACAACCATTAGCGATGGCTCTTTCTTGCAATTCTACACCGTGTAAAGCAATCAAGTCTTTATTCGCTGTTACGACATGCTTTTTCGCATCCAATGCTTGAATAATATGTTCACGGGCTTCATCAACACCGCCAATTACTTCGATTACAATATCAATATCTGGATCTTGTAATACTTCATTTGGATCCGTGGTGAGGTAAGTTTGACCGATTTCAATATCGCGCGCTTTTTCTGCGTCACGTACAAGGATCGTTTTTACTCGTACTTCACATCCTACTTGATGAGCAAGATCTTCCTGATGATTTTTAATTAATTGTACAACCCCAGAACCGACTGTCCCTAGTCCTAACAGTCCAATAGATACATAGTTTTTCATTTTTCCTCACCTCATATGTCTTTCTGTTAAATACATTTGTGTTTATATAGTAGACATTAAAAAGGAAAAGTCAATACTTTTTTGAAATGAATGAAAAGTTGAAACAATTATCCCATATAGTGACGTATAGAATATTGGGAATTATTAGGTTTTTAATAAAGGGGAAGTGAGATGAGTGAAAAAGGTTGTGTGAAATGTGGGAGTTGTCGAGCGGAAACGAAGGAAGTTGCGATGACAGGGACAGGGTTATCCAAAATGTTTGATATTCAGCATAATCAATTTCTCGTTGTTTACTGTACAAATTGTGGGTACTCAGAATTTTATAATAAAAAATCATCAACGGCTGGAAATATTTTAGATTTATTTATCGGGGATAAAGGAAAATGCAATTTAGTAAACGCCATTACGGCGTTTTTTATTTTTCTGGTAAGTAAGATACTTGTATATTTTTAAATTATTTGAAAAATCCGCTTGACGGATTCGTGTGTATTAGTGTACTATCCAAATAGAACACCAATACAACGTGGAGGTTTTTTAATGAAACCATTTATTGGACTTGTAAAAAGGAGATGTATATTTCAAGATTCTGGTATATTACGTACCTTGTTCTTGTTTTTATTGCGATTAGTTTAGGAGGGTATTTATCACAGCGGTGGGATGAGCCGAGCATGGTCATTCCACTTTTGATTATGATGCTTCTTCCTTTACATTTGTTTTTCATGCCAGTTACGATCTATTCTTTGCTTAAAATTGAAGGGAAAACACAGTTATGGCTTTATAATCCACAAAGCAGTGCAAAATTATTGTTGGCAAAAATAACGACCGCTTTATTGTTTCAATTGATTTCCCAACTAGTTGTTAGTAGCTACGGAATGCTGATGATAAAGATATTAGTAATTAATGACATGCCTCTTCCTGTTCAAGCGGTTGTCTTAACGAATATTGCTCTTCTTGTTATTGGACTGTATATCACCGTTTGGATCATTTTCCTTTGGACCGTATATCACTCGCTAGAACGGGTGCAAGTCATTAAAAGGTTTCGTTGGCTTATCCTTTTCTTCATTACTATTGTTAGCAATATTGTGGAAACTTTTATTTCGAAATTAAAGTTTGTTCAAGAGTACGTGTATGCATGGGCTGTAGAAATTAAGGCGACAAACGCTGTGTCGTACAAAACAGAAACTGGCTGGACATTTGACATGATGACAGTGCCTATACCAGTGATTCCTCTCATCTTATATATCATCCTCGCACTTGGATTATTCTCCATCGCTTGCAAATTATTAGATAAAAAGTGGAGGTGTAAGTCGAGTGGGAAATGAATTCATTGCATCAAAACCAATTTATATACAAATTGCCGAAAAAATCTTCCAACAACTGATCCGCAATGAAATTAAGCCAGGGATAAACTGCTTTCAGTAAGGGAGATGGCAATTCAATCTGGTGTAAATCCGAATACCATTCAACGAACCTATACCGAAATGGAGAGGATGGGGGTAGTGGAAACGAAAAGAGGGCAAGGGACATTTATTGTGGGAAATCCGGCGATAGTAGAGGAGTTAAAACAGATGATGCAGCGGAAATTATAGAGCAGTTTGTAAATAGTATGCGTGAGCTTGGACTATCGAAAGAACAGATGAAATACGGTCTTGAGGAATTCTTTCAGGAAGGTGATCAGCATGACGATTCGTTTATCTAATGTATCGAAGAAATATGGCTCAGAATATGCATTGAATCAGGTCAATCTGGAATTCGAGCCTGGAAAAATTTACGGATTACTTGGTCCAAACGGGAGTGGAAAGTCAACAACATTAAAAATGATTACAGGACTTGTTTACCCAAATGATGGAGCGGTCACTGTTTTTGGAGAAGAAGTCACAAGGAAAACATGTGAAAAAGTCGCCTATTTAACCGAGTTAGACATGTTTTATGAATCTTTTACAGTGAAAAGAATGATTGACTTCTATCATTCTCAATTTCCTGATTTCAATGTAAGTAAAGCGAATGAGCTATTAAAGGATATGAACCTATCTATAAATAAAAAAATTAAACAGCTATCAAAAGGAAATCGAGGCAGGTTAAAGCTCGTTTTAACTTTGGCTCGTGAAGCACCTGTCATTTTGCTTGATGAGCCATTTTCAGGCCTTGATGCATTAGTAAGAGATTCAATTGTTAAAAGTTTGCTTACGTATATTGATTTTGAAAAGCAAACCGTCATTATTGCCACACATGAAATCGATGAAATTGAGCCGATTATGGATGAAGTGATCGCCATTTTTAACGGCGATATTATCGGGCGTGAACATGTAGAACAGCTTCGGGAAGAGCAAGGAAGCTCTGTTTTAAATTGGTTTAAATCAATTATGGAAGTGAAGGAGAGTGGGGTTAGTTGACAGAAGTCGTTGAATTGAGAAATGTATCAAAAGTGATTCGTGGTCGGAAAATTATTGATGATTTAACCTTTTCAGTCAATGAAGGAGAAGTATTCGGTTTTTTAGGGCCAAATGGAGCCGGGAAGACAACAACGATACGAATGATTGTTGGACTCGTTAATATCACTTCAGGGGATATTGCCGTTTGTGGGAAGAACGTTAAGAAAGACTATGAAAATGCGATTCAACATGTCGGTGCGATCGTAGAAAACCCTGAAATGTACAAGTTTTTAACCGGTTATCAAAATTTACAGCAAGTGGCACGGCTTATTAAAGGGATATCGAAGGGGAAGATCGACGAAATTGTAGAACTCGTAGGTTTAAAAGATCGCATCCATGATAAGGTAAAAACCTATTCACTTGGGATGAGACAGCGACTAGGAATTGCTCAAAGCCTTTTACACGATCCGAAAGTTCTTATTTTAGATGAACCAACGAACGGGTTAGACCCGGCAGGCATTCGTGAAATTCGAGATTACTTGCGCAGTTTAGCACAGGAAAAAGGACTTGCCGTTATTGTTTCAAGTCATTTACTGTCAGAGATGGAAATGATGTGTGACCGCATTGCGATCATTCAAAAGGGAAACTCATTAATGTGCAAGATGTTCGAGCGAATGACAGTTTGAAAGAGAACACGTATGTGTATAAGGTGAATGATCCAAAAAAGCGCAAGAGATTTTACTAGATGTAGGCTATCATATGAGAGTTCATAAAGAAGGGTTTCAGCTTGAGCTTGAAAGAGAGCAAGTTCCGCTATTGATCAAATTTTTAGTTGAACATGATATTCTCATCTATGAAGTGAAAATGACGACAAAATCGCTTGAGGATCGCTTCTTAGAAATTACGGGTAATGAGGAGGTGGCGGCACATGCATAATCTCATCAAAAATGAATGGATTAAAATATTCAAACAAATTAGCACATATGTAATGATAGGAATTGTTGTTTTAGTTGTCATCGGATTTGGTGCACTTAATAAATATCTCGACTCCCAGGCAACTCCAGTTAATGCCCAGTGGATAGAGCAATTAACAGCGGAAAATCAGCAATGGGAAAAGGATGTGGAAGAAATCCAAGTAATAACACCGTCGTTTCGAGAATTTGCTAATAAACAAATAGCGATTAATGAATATCGGATTGAGCACGATTTGGCGCCAGATAGCACAACGACGATTTGGAGCTTTATTAATGAATCAGCTTCATTGATTAGTTTCACAGGTTTATTCGTCATCATCATTGCTGCGGGAATTGTCGCGAATGAATTTACGTGGGGTACGATTAAAATATTATTAATCAAACCATTTCATCGCTGGAAAATTTTATTAGCAAAATATATTACGACGATATTGTTCTTACTACTCGTGTTAACGATATTATTCGTAAGTGCATCCGCTGTCGGGGGCATCTTGTTTGGGAGTGGGGAGAGGCAAGCGATATTCACCTTGCCTATGTAAATGGAACGGTTGTGGAACAAAGTCTTCTACTATACTTAATTAAATCTTATTTATTAAACTCATTAAGTATCTTTTACTCGCCACGATGGCCTTCATGATTTCTGCTGTCTTTAGGGTGAGTGGTCTAGCAATTGGGATTTCGATCTTCCTTCTACTCATGGGTGGGACGATAACGAACTTGCTTGCGAGCAAATTTACTTGGGCAAAGTACAGCCTCTTTGCGAATACGAATTTAATGCAATATGCGGATGGTATGCCGTTAGTTGAAGGGATGACGATGTCTTTCTCCATTACGATGATGCTAATTTACTTCTTCCTTTTTCATCTTTTGGCGCTTATCTTCTTCACAAAGCGCGATGTTGCGACTTAAATTTTCAATTAAAAAGCCGAAGCGATATAATAAAATGCTTTGGCTTTTTACGTGTATAAAATTAATTATTTGAAAATAAAATAAAAATTGAATGTTTCGTCGATTATTTGGTATATTTAATGTGTGACGGAAATGTGAACGAGCTATGAAGACGCATCATAGATTTCTCGTTACTAATAATGATAAATAAGGGGATTTTGTTTGAAGAAGTCACAGTTTTCTTTCGTCGTGTTGTTTTTGTCTCTCATCCTATTGCTCGCCGGCTGTTTTAGCGGTGGAACAGAACAAGCGGGTAATCAAAGTGAAAACGAAAATGACGGTCAATCGGCTGAACAGGAAGAAAAAGAAGAAGCTCCTGAAGAGAAGAAAATTTTATATCTCAATAATAATGAAGAACCAGGTGCATTACATCCAGGTTTAGCACAAGGTACGCATGATTCATGGATATTAGAGCATGCCTTTGAAGGATTGACGAAGAAAACCCCTGAAGGAGAAATCGTCCCTGGTATGGCTGAAAAGTGGGATGTCAGTGATGATGGATTAGTTTGGACGTTTCAGTTAAAAGATGGAATGAAATGGTCGAATGGTGATCCGGTTGTTGCGGAAGATTTTGAGTATGCTTGGAAATTTGCCTTGAATCCGGAAAGTGCTTCTGATTATGCATACCAGCTTTATTATTTAGAAGGGGCGGAAGAATACAATAGTTCTGAAAATGAAGCGGAGTACGAAGCGTTGGAAGAAAAAGTAGGGGTAATTGCGAAAGATGAAAAGACACTTGAAGTGAAGCTTGCGCAGCCAACGCCTTATTTCCTTGATTTGACTTCTTTTACACATACTATCCCGTGAATAAAAAAGTGCAAGAAGCAAATCCTGATTGGTCATTGGAGGCAGCAAGTTACGTATCCAACGGTGCGTTTAAGCTACTGAATGGAACCATAAGGAAAGCATGAAACTTGTGAGAAATGAAAATTATTATGATAAAGATAAAATCAAGCTTGATGAAGTTCATTTTGTCATTATTGATAATGAAGATACAGCATGGCAAATGTACCAGGCTGATGAACTTGATCTTGTCTATCCACTTCCACAAGATGTGCAAGGTCAATTAATAGAGTCTGGTGATCCAGAATTTAATAATGGACCAGATCTAGCGGTCTATTATTATAACTTAAACAATGACGTGAAACCGCTTAACAATGTGAAAGTAAGAAAAGCACTTGCAATGGCAATGGAAAGAGGGACGATTACAGAGCATGTTGCCCAAGGTGGTCAGAAAGCGGCGTATTCCATTGTACCTCCTGGTATTAATGATGTAAGCGGGGATTTCAGGAAACTACCGGAGAATTATTCAAAGAAGATATCGATGAAGCTAAAAACTACTTGCTGAAGGGTTAGCGGAAGAAGGCATGGATAATATGCCAGAATTTACAATTGTTTATAATACTTCTGAAGGACATAAGAAAATTGCAGAAGCAGTTCAAGAAATGTGGCGCAAAAATCTCGACGTGAAGGTGAATCTTGAAAACGTTGAATTCCAAGTGAAGCTCGACCGTGAAAAAGCAGGGGATTATGAAATTTCCGTGGGGTTGGGCGGGTGACTATGTAGACCCAATGACTTTCATTGATCTATGGGTGACAGACGGTCCGTTCAACGATGCAAATTGGGGCAATGACGAATATGATAAAAACGTCAATATTGCTAAAACATCCATGGATATAGAAGAACGTATGGAAGCGATGCATAAAGCGGAAGAAGTTTTAATGGAAGAAATGCCGATTATTCCAATTTATTTCTATACAAAACCTTTCACCGTGAAATCACATGTGAAAGGAATCTTTACACCGATTAATCGTTATCCACAGTTTATATATGCGGACATTGAGAAGTGAAAAACGTTTTGATCAGAAATCGAGGTATGTCAATTGGGCATACCCCGATTTTTCTAATCGTCGATCGGAGTGAAATGTATGTTCAAATATACGCTAAAGCGGTTGGTGTGGGCGATTATCACGTTATGGGTCATCATTACAATTACATTTATTATTATGAAAATCATTCCAGGAAATCCATTTGCCAAAGAAGGCCCTATGCCAGAAGCGATATACAATAATTTGCAGCGTCATTATCATTTAGATAAACCAGAAATTGTCCAATATGGCTTGTATCTAAAATCATTGCTCCAAATGGATTTTGGTCCATCCATGAAATCTAAAACACTTACGGTCAATGATTATATTAAAAAGGCTTCCCAGTTTCACTTCACCTTGGATTGCAAGCACTTTTCATTGCGGTTACGTTAGGCTTGATCTTAGGTGTAATTGCTGCGTTATACCATAATCGCTGGCCGGATTACGTTTCGATGATGATTGCGATTATTGGTATTTCTGTTCCGAGTTTTATTCTTGCAACTTTCCTTATCCAATATTTTGCCGTCTATTTACGCGTTCTGCCCGTTGCTACATGGAAATCATGGTCACATACAATTCTTCCTTCCATCTCATTAGCAATGATGCCATTAGCTTATATTGCTCGATTGATGAGGTCGAGCATGTTGGAAGTAATGAATCAAGACTATATGTTAACCGCAAAAGCAAAGGGGCTAACAAGAAGTGCGGTCATTATAAAACATGCGATTCGAAATGCCATGCTTCCAGTTGTTACGGTACTCGGAATTACGACCGCAAACCTAGTAACAGGTAGCTTTATTGTTGAACATATTTTTGGCATTCCTGGGATGGGCGAAATGTTCGTAAAAAGTATATTTAATCGTGATTACTCTGTTATTTTAGGATCGACGGTTTTTATAGTGCAATTCTTATCTTTTAATCTTTATCGTAGATGTTGCCTATACGTGGATCGATCCACGCATTAAGATCACGGAGGAGGGCAGTTAATGAGCAATCAAATCAAACTGACGGAAGAGATGTTTCAACCAGCTGTTCATAATTTTGAGGCAGCAGAAAAATCTCAAGGCCATCCATCTCCTATTGGCATGACGTTTGGCGCAGGCTCAAAGCAAATAAACTAGCGATGTTTGGATTGATTACGATTGTCCTCCTTCTAATGATGGCGATCATTGGTCCCCATTTAAATGGATTTACATATTACGAGCAGGATTTTGCTAAAAGAATTTGAGACCGAATGCCGAGCATTGGTTTGGAACGGATTCGGCGGGAAGAGATTTATTTACACGTGCCTGGTATGGAGCAAGAATTTCATTATTTATTGGCTTTATGGCGGCATTGATCGACTTCATTATTGGTATTGTGTATGGGGGATATCCGCTATCCGAGGTGGGAGAATAGATAATGTGATGATGAGAGTTGCTGAAATTTTATATGCGATTCCTTATTTATTAGTCGTCATTTTAGTCATGATTGCGATGAAAAGAGGAATTTGGCCGATTATTATTGCAATGACGATTACTGGCTGGATCCCGATGGCCCGTCTTGTCCGTGGTCAAGTGCTTCAATTGAAAGAAATGGAATACGTCCATGCGGCCATAGCGATGGGGGCGAAAATGAGCTGGATCTTGAGAAAGCATATGATTCCGAACACGCTTGGTCCAATTCTCGTCAATATAACCTTGACTGTGCCGACAGCTATTTTCGCTGAGGCAACATTAAGTTATCTTGGATTAGGCGTTCAACCTCCACAAGCAAGTTGGGGGACGCTTGTGAATGATGCGCTTGGCAGTATTCATATTGGAAATTTTTATCAGCTGCTCATCCCTGCCATTTTAATCTCATTGACGATGCTGGCATTCAACGTGTTTGGTGACGGTTTGCGTGATGCCCTCGATCCAAGATTGCGGAATTAGGAGGGAAGCATTGTGGAAAATATTTTAGAAGTAAATGATTTGCACGTATCCTTCCAAACGTATGCTGGAGAAGTGAAAGCCGTTCGGGGCGTTGATTTTGTTGTGAAGGAAGGGAAACGATTGCCATCGTAGGTGAATCAGGGTGTGGAAAAAGTGTGACCGCTAAATCCATCATGAAGCTCTTACCAGCACCACCTGTTCAATATAAACAAGGTTCGATCCTTTTGGTGGGATAGATTTGCTTGTTGCAAGTGAAAAGAAATGCAAAAATACGAGGAAACCAAATTAGTATGATCTTCCAAGATCCAATGACTTCACTTAATCCAACGAGCAAGGTGGGCAATCAAATTATGGAGGCGCTCATGCGTCATTATAAGATGGGAAAAAAGCTGCCTTTGAAAAAGCGTTACACTTGCTTCAACTCGTTGGCATTCCACAGCCTGAAAAAGAATCACCCAGTATCCTCATGAATACTCGGGAGGGATGCGGCAAAGGGCGATGATTGCCATCGCTTTGGCGTGCAATCCCAGGCTGTTAATCGCAGACGAACCTACAACAGCGCTTGATGTAACAATACAGGCGCAAATACTAGAATTAATGAAAGACATTCAGGAGCAAACAGGCACATCCATTATTTTAATTACTCACGATCTAGGGGTCGTTGCAGAGATGTGCGACAGAGTTGTCGTTATGTACGCAGGTCAGGTGGTAGAAACAGGAACGGTTGAAGAACTATTTGCTCAACCACAGCATCCGTATACGAAAGGATTGCTACGATCCGTACCAAGACTTGACATGGATAAAAAGCAACCGCTTACCCCGATTGTTGGTACACCGCCCGACTTGATCGATCCACCGAAAGGGTGCCCTTTTATGCACGATGTGAATTTGCGATGAAAGTATGTAAAGATCATCAACCTGAAATACAAGAGGTAAACAACCAACAATCTGCCTCATGTTGGCTTCATCATCCATTAGCGAAAAAACAATTGACAGGGGAGGAACGTTATGACGGTCGAACTTCATAGTAAGATAGCTGAAAACAATGATATCCCTTCTCCTCCATTGCTACAAGTAAGAAATTTGAAAAAGTATTTTTCCGTTGCAGATAAGAAATTAAAGGCAGTCGATGGACTAACATTAGATATTTATCAAGGAGAAACCGTTGGACTTGTTGGAGAAAGTGGATGTGGAAAATCAACCGCAGGCCGGACAATGATTCGATTGTATGAAGCGACCGAAGGTGAAGTCTTGTATCAAGGGAAAAATATATATGCAGCGAATCAGCGTGAGATGGCAAAGTTACGACGTGAGATTCAGATGATTTTTCAAGATCCGTATGCTTCACTCAACCCGCGGATGACGGTTGAGGAAATCATTGGCGAACCATTTGCGATCCATCGAACGCTTCATGGCAAAAAGAAAAAGAACGAATGAAGGAACTGCTCACATTAGTAGGGTTAGATCCAGAACATTTGAATCGGTTTCCACATGAGTTTAGTGGGGACAACGACAAAGAATTGGAATCGCTCGTGCTCTCGCATTGAATCCAAAATTCATCGTTTGTGACGAGCCGATATCAGCACTCGATGTGTCGATTCAAGCACAAGTTGTTAATCTATTAAAAGAACTTCAACAGAAAATGGATTTAACGTATTTATTTATCGCGCACGATTTATCGATGGTGAAATACATTTCCGATCGAATTGTTGTCATGTATTTAGGACAAATGGTCGAGCTTACGGACAGCTTACGTTTATATGACGACCCACTCCATCCATATACACAAGCATTGCTATCCGCGGTGCCGATTCCAGATCCCACACATCAACGGGAAAGGATTGTTTTAAAGGGGATGTTCCGAGTCCGATCGATCCACCAAGTGGCTGTGTATTTCGAACCCGCTGTCCCGCCGTAATGGAAATATGTTCAAAGGTAAAGCCGGAATGGCAAGAGGTGAAGCCTGGGCATTTCGTTGCTTGTCACTTATATTAAAATGAAGCCTGAACCGATTTGATATATTCGTTTCAGGCTTTTAATATGAAATTACTAAAAGTGTTTGACTGCTTTTTCTTTTATGATAAGGTAAGATCAACTTAAATCCTTTAGTTCGATAGAGTGATAACGAAGTAAAGAAGTTAGAGGTGACCAAATATGTTTTTGCCAGCGGGAAGTAAGGATGAGATGGGATTGCTTGTTAGCAGTCGCTTTCATGTAATAGAAAGGTTCAGAAAAGTGGCTACACTTCGTGGGTATAATGAAATATCTACACCCGTGATTGAATATGCATCAACGTTTACAAATGAATATGTTGATATGAAATTGCAAAATATGATGAAATGGTTCAATGCAGAAGGAGAGATTGAGGTGCTCCGCCCAGATTGGACGACGGCGATCGCGAGAGCCTTATCCAACCAAGAAAAGTACCCGCAGAAATGGGCATATGCTGGATCTATTTTTAAACAGAACATACCTGGAGTTGAGCATTACCAAGCCGGCGTGGAAATGATTCATATGCCTGAGCTGATGGGGAAAGTGAAAGTTTGCTTATGGCCCAATCTTTTTGAAAGAATTGAATGTCGGCGCAAGTGTGATTGAACTGGGACATGCCGGTATTTACGAACAGCTTGTGGATGAATTAACGTTATCTAAAGCAGATAGTGAACGACTAAGAATTGCGATGCATGATAAAAAGAAAGACGAAGTATTCCAAATTGCCTCTGCAAATGGAGATAAACAATTGGCCAATGAATTAGCGAGTTTAGTAGATGCATTTGGTCAAATGGAAATTATCACTGAATATGAAAAGCGTTGGGAAAATAAGCCGGAATTATTAAACATGCTCCTGCATCTGAAAAAACTTGTCCTCATTATTAAAGAATCCGGAAATGAAGAAATACTTGTGGATCTAGGAAGAGTAAAAATCTACCTTATTATTCAGGAATTATGTTTCGAGGGTTTTTGAAGCAATCGAGTACGGTTTGCTTTTCAGGCGGACGTTATGATCAATTGTACGATCAATTTCAGGAACAAGTATCAGCAGTAGGTTTAGCATTTGAAGTAGATGTGTTAGCTGAACATATTCAAATCGAAAAATCAAAACGAAAAATCTGCATCATTGCCGAAGATGATTCACTCGTCTTTGCGGAGCAGTTACGAAATGAATTTACTGACAGTATCGTTGATGTTCAACCAGCAAATGCACGATTAGACGGATATGATAAAGTGTTCGAAATTACGAATCGGGACGGAAAGCTAGAGGTGTTAGAAAAATGAAACCGGTCCTTGCTTTAACAAAAGGAAGATTAGAAAGACAGTTTATCGCATTTTTACAAGAGCGTGGCTATGACGTTCAGCCATTGATCGATAAAGGAAGAAAGCTGCAAGTCGAAACGAGTGAGTTTTTCGCTGTTTTTGCAAAAGGCGTAGATGTCGCCACATATGTGGAACACGGAATTGCCGATCTTGGAATTATCGGTGCAGATATTTTATTGGAGAATGAGCCCGATGTATTTGATCTTTTACCACTACCATTTGGCAAATGCCGCTTTGCGATTGCGGGTGAACCATTAACACATTATTCACAGCGCAAACAACGAATTGCCACCAAATACCCGAACATAACGACGAAATATTTTCGTGAACGAGGAAAGTCGATTGATATTGTGAAATTGGAAGGATCAGTGGAACTTGCACCATTGCTCGGGCTTGCTGATGATATTGTTGATATCGTTGAAACGGGCAATACGTTGAAGGAAAATGGGCTTGTAGTGAAGGAAGAGATGTTCGATCTTTCTGCGCGCTGCATCGCCAATCGAAATTCATTAAAACTAAAAAAGCAATGCTCTATCCATTAATTGAATCGTTTAAAGTTGAGGAGGCGGTTATATGATTCCAACTTATCTAGCTGATCAATTTACTGCCGCATTTATTGCTAGAAAAACGAAGAAAAACTCGTTTGATGGGCAAGTCATTGAAACGGTAAAAGAAGTGATTGAAAATATAAGAGTAAATGGGGAAGCTGCGTTAAAAGAATATACGGAAAAATTCGATGGTGGGATTCCTGCACAATGGATGGTGACCGAAGGGAAAGAAAGGCTGCATGGGAGGAAGTGCCTCAAGATGTTATTGAATCGCTACAAAAAGCAGCTGCAAATATACGTTCTTTCCATGGAAAGCAGCTTCAACAATCAAGAATGATGGAAATGACGGAAGAAATCATTAGCGGTCAGCTTTTTCGACCGATTGAAAGGGTCGGGGTGTATGTTCCCGGTGGTACGGCTGTTTATCCATCAACGGTATTAATGAATACCATTCCTGCTGTACTAGCAGGAGTAAGTGAAATTGTGATGGCGACTCCTGCCCGAAATGGTGGAGCGATCTCGCCAATTTTATCTGTTGCCGCTGATATAGCTGGTGTTCATACGATTTATAAAATGGGCGGCAGCCAAGCGATTGCGACATTGGCGTATGGGATCGAAGGAATTGATCCCGTTGATAAAATTGTCGGACCCGAAATGCATATGTCGCTTGTGCGAAATCACTTGTTTTCGGAGATGTTGGCATCGATATGATCGCGGGACCATCGGAAGTGGCAATCATTGCTGATGAAACAGCGACCCTCGCTTTATCGCCGCTGATCTGCTTGCCCAAGCGGAGCATGATGAGAAAGCAAGACCGTTCCTTTTTCAACTTCGGAAAAATCTTGAAAGAAACGAAGGAAGAATTGAAAAAGCAATGTGCTGTTCTTCCGAGAAAAGAGATAGCCGAAGTTGCATTAACAACTGAAGGTGCGGCCGTCCTAGTCGAATCGCTTGATGAGGCTTTTCAGCTCGTTAATGCACTAGCACCGGAACATTTGGAATTACAGGTCGCTGATCCGCTAGCCCAGTTAAGCAAGGTGAAAAATGCCGGGTCTGTATTTATCGGACATTACACACCTGAATCGGTTGGGGATTATTTCGCAGGTCCGAATCATGTCTTGCCGACGGCTGGAACAGCGAGATTTTCTTCAGGATTATCTGTTGATGATTTTATAAAAAAACGACGTATGTTTATTATTCTGAACAAGCATTGCGCAATGCTGCACCGTATATTGAGAAAATTGCGACTGAAGAACAATTGGATGGCCATGCGCGTGCTGTAAAAGTGAGGATGGAACAATGAGAAAATCGATTCAAACATTAACTCCGTATAAAGTAAAGCCCGAGTTTGATATGATTCGACTCGATAGCAATGAGGCATTTATGAGTTTGCTCTCATCTGCTGATTTTTCAAAATTGGAAGAAGTATCAATCAACCGTTACCCGGCTGAAAGCTCTGAACGGCTCGTCGCTGCTTTTGCAAAATATACCGGTTTTCCTGCTGAAAATATTTTGCCGGGAAATGGTTCTGACGAATTAATTACAATTATTTCTCAATACGCACTCGATCCGGGGATCATGTCATTGTGTTAGAGCCGGATTTTTCAATGTATGAAAAGAATGCACTCGTGATGGGAGCGAATGTAATAAAGGTGGATCTGAATGCTGACTTTTCCTTCCTCTTGAAATGGTAAAAGAAGAAATTCAGTCGAAAAAGCCGAAGTTATTATTTTTATCGAACCCAAATAATCCAACAGGACAATTGTATGCCGAGGCTGAAATTGAAGCATTAATTGCTGAGCTTGCACAAGTGGGCGGTTTGCTTATTTTGGATGAAGCCTATATCGATTTTGCTGGAGAGTCTGCGTTCGCTAATAAATTTCTTAACTATGAAAATCTGATTATTTTGCGAACCGCATCAAAAGCTCTTGGTATGGCGGCTTTAAGGCTCGGATTTTTAATGGCAAATGATCGAATAATTTCTGGTATTAGCTGCATTAAGCCCCCATATAACGTTAATACACTCTCGGCATCGCTAGGGACACAGTTATTGGAAAAACCAATTGTGCTCGACCAATTTTTATTATTGCAATTGGAGCAAATCGCCGAACTGGAAGGGATCATGACGGAATTTGCGGCACGCACGAATGATTCCGAGCTTTTTCCAAGCTATGCGAACTTTTTCTTGCTGAAAATGGACAGAGCAAAACAACTCGCTGATTTTCTATATGAAAGAAAAATTAAAATCCGCTTCTTCGATGATGAATCATTAAAAGCAATCAGAATTTCGGCTGGAACGAAGGAGGAGCATGATCGTCTGCGGACGGCATTAAATGAATGGAGTGAAAGCAATGCGTAGTGCATCAAATAGAAGAGAAACATCGGAAACGAAAATTGAACTAGAAATTCGTCTGGACGATCCAGAGGTTGTTGAGATTAAAACGGGTGTTGGTTTTTGATCATATGCTCGATGCCTTTGCTCGGCATGGCCAATTCGGTTTAACATTAAAGGTAGACGGTGACTTACATATCGATAGCCATCACACCGTTGAGGATGCAGGCATCGTTCTCGGAAAAGCAATCCGTGAAGCACTCGGAGATAAGGTAGGAATCGTTCGCTACGGTTCTTCATATGTGCCAATGGATGAATCGCTCGGCTTTGTCGCTTTAGATATTAGCGGGCGTCCATTTCTCCACTTTGAAGGCGAATTTGAGCGCCAATCATTAGGCAATTTTGACACGGAACTCGTCAAAGAATTTTTCCGCGCTTTCGCCTTTAATTCAGGAATTACATTGCATGCTCGAGTTTTATATGGAGAAAATACACACCATAAAATTGAAGCATTATTTAAAGCATTAGGACGTTCACTCGCGCAAGCGGTGCAAATTGATCCGAATATTAGAGGAGTCAACTCGACGAAAGGGTTGCTTGAGTAAGAGGGAAAAGGCTATGCGAGAGTAAAACAATGCTATACGAGAGTAAAGCACTTCTATGCGAGAGTAAACCACATCTATGCGAGAGTAAACCACTTCTATCAGCGAGTAAAGTCTGATCGAACGAAAGTAAATGAGTCGAGTATTTTAATATAGGGGATGCTTTGTGAAGATTTTGCCAGCAATGGATTTAATAAATGGAAAATGTGTAAGGCTTTATCAAGGGATTTTAAGCAAACGACGCAAGTAGGCAGTGATCCGATATCACAGCTGAAAACATTTATCGCGGACGGCGCTGAGATTATTCATATTGTTGATTTGGATGGCGCTCGTTCCGGCAAACCGGAGCAGCTTGAATTGATTTCCCAACTCTGTGAAATATCGACCGTTCCAATCCAAGTGGGTGGCGGGATTCGCTCGATGGAAACGGTGAGAGCGTATATAAAAGCAGGTGTATCAAGGGTTGTTCTTGGAACAGCTGCATTGGAAGATGAAAGCTTCCTAAAAGAAGCATTAAAAAATTATCAAGCAAATATCGTCGTTGGTATCGACGCTCGAGATGAGAAAGTCGCTGTGAGCGGTTGGATTGCAGAGACAGATGTGGATTACATTGAATTTGCTCAAAAAATGGAGCAGCTTGGCGTTAAGACGATTGTTTTTACTGATATTTCTAAAGATGGAACGATGGCAGGACCTAATCTTGAACAACTGCAAAAGATTAACGAGGCAGTTGATTGTACGATTGTTGCTTCAGGTGGGATTCGAAATCAAGCGGATCTCGATGCGATCGCAGAACTCGGAATTACTGAGGCGATCGTTGGAAAAGCGATGTATGAAGGAACAGTTAAGTTAAGAGGCGGTGTACAATGACGTTTAAAAAATTATTCCTTGTTTAGATGTAAAAGATGGCAAAGTCGTAAAAGGTGTTAATTTTGAAGGATTGCGTGAAATGGGCGATCCCGTTGAAATGGCAAAAACTATTCCGACAATGGAGCAGATGAATTAGTGTTTTTAGATATTTCTGCGACAACGGAAGGGAGAGATACAATCGTCGACGTCGTGAAACGTGTTGCAGAAAATGTCAATGTTCCATTTACAGTCGGAGGCGGCATAAAATCGCTCGATGATATTTCTCGAGTAATTGAAGCAGGTGCAGACAAAGTAGGAATTAGCTCAGCAGCAGTTGTCCGTCCTGAACTAATTGCCGAAGCAGCAGAGAAATTTGGTCGTGAGCGAATTGTAGCGGCGGTTGATGCGAAGCTTTTTCGGATGGCTCATGGCATGTGATGACGCGTGGCGGGTTGCATGATTCAGGGTTAGATGCGATTGAATGGGCAAAAAACTTGAAGAACTTGGTGCAGGCTCGATTTTACTTACGAGTGTTGATCGCGACGGCGTAAAAGACGGATATGACTTAGCTTTAACGCAAGCAATTGTTGATGCAGTCAGTCTTCCTGTAATCGCCTCAGGTGGCTGCGGGAATGGTGAGCATATTGTTGAAGTGTTTAAAGAAACAAATGTAGCTGCTGCATTAGCTGCATCGATTTTTCACGAAAATATTATTAGTGTAACAGAAGTAAAAGCACTGTGCCGTGAACAGGGAGTGATCGTGCGTGAAGGTTGATTTTTCAAAAGGATTAGTCCCTGCCGTCATTGTTGATGATCGCAATGGCGAAGTACTCATGCTTGCTTATATGGATGAAAAAGCGTATGAGAAAACGCTCGAAACGAAAGAAACGTGGTTCTATTCTCGTTCCCGCGGGGAGTATTGGAACAAAGGAGCAACATCGGGAAATAAACAAATCGTCAAATCGATTCAACTCGATTGTGATGGCGATTCATTGTTGATCCGAGTAGAGCCACTCGGACCTGCCTGTCATACAGGAGCGCAATCATGTTTCTACAATTGGGTCGATGGCGAGGAGCAAGAACGAACAAACACAACGATTTATCAAGACCTCAGCGAAGAAATCAAAGAGCGAAAAACGGCTCCGATTCAAGGATCCTATACTAGTTACTTATTTGAAAAAGGCACTGATAAAATCGCCAAAAAGCTAATCGAAGAAGCAGGCGAGGTAATCATTGCCGCTAAAAATAACGATAAGGATGAACTCGTAAACGAGTGCGGCGACCTCCTTTATCATCTGCTCGTCCTGCTCTCGGACCAAGGTGTTTCATTAGAGTCCGTTGAAGCAGAACTACGCAAACGCTCATCAAAAAAGGCAATGCAAAAGCAGAACGGCAAGAAATTGAACAGTGGTAAATGAAAGGGGTCTATCTTGAAACAGATGTTTTGAGATAGGCTTTTTGTCGATAAAACTTACGTTTTGACAATTTCAAAAATAGTAAGTATAATCACAATTGTTGAACGCTTATACATAGGAGTGACATCATAGATGAGCGACGTTTTTTTGATACAAAAGTAGTACATCAATCTAGAAAGCAAACAAATAATTTTACAGCGAAGGCTTCGCCAATTTATCAAACGTCCTCATTTTCATTTAAGAATCTTGACGAGCTTGAAGGATATTTTGATGGCGAAACGCCTTATTTATATTCAAGATATGGAAATCCAAATACGGATGAGTTAGGTGCGGCAGTTGCAGCATTAGAAGGGACTGAAGCGGGTGCGGCATCCTCATCAGGTATGTCGGCCATTATGGCGGGCATTCTTGCAGTTGCAAAAATGGCGATCATCTCGTTGCCTGTGATGATTTATATGGCGGGACCTATCATTTACTTGATGTTGAATTGCGAAACTTTGGCATTGATGTGACATTCGTCTCGTTTGCCAATGAGGAAGACATTCGTGCGGCCATTAAGCCAAATACAAAGCTTTTATATACAGAAAGCATTACGAATCCATTTTTGCGTGTCGAAAACCTTTCGACTCTCGTAAAACTTGGCAAAGAATTTAATCTTGTAACGATGGTTGATAATACATTCGCAACCCCGTACCTTTTACGGCCGTGTGAGCTAGGGTTGACCTTGTCGTTCATAGTGCGACAAAATATATTGGCGGACATAGTGATGTCTCGGCCGGTATTATAGTTGGTAGTGCGGCGCTTGTTCAACAAGCTCAGCAAAAGGTCGTTAGTTTAGGCGGAAATTTAAGTCCATTTGAGGCATGGCTTACTTGTCGAGGAATAAAGACGCTAGGGTTGCGGATGGAAAAGCAAGCGCGAAATGCGGAATTCGTTGCTCGTGCATTGAAAGAAAATGAACGAGTGTCCAAAGTATACTATCCTGAACAGGTGTCAGCTGAAGGCAATGGGGCGGTTGTGACGATTGAGCTTGCGCCTAATTGTAATATTCGAGCGTTCTTTGCGTCTCTTGGTTGGATCAAAATTGTCCCGTCTTTAGGTGGGGTAGAGACGACGGTTTCGTATCCACTAGGAACATCGCATCGCAATTTGCCGCCGGAGGCATAGGAAAAATTAGGGATAAATGATCGCGTTGTTCGCCTTTCAATTGGCATTGAAAATCAGCTTGATATCGTCAACCAGTTAAATACTGCGATTGATCAAGCATTTTTGTAAGTATAATAATTTTCAAAATTTAGTTTGACAGATCAAATTTGATCGTATATACTTCAGTTCATAGGTAAAACTTGACAATTCAATTATAGCTCTTATTGAGAGTGGCGGAGGGAATAGGCCCGATGAAGCCCGGCAACCTGCAAACAATTTTGTTTGAAAAGGTGCTACATCCTACGGATTTAATGATCCGGAAGATAAGAGGAGGAACCGGACATATACGCCCTCTTCTTAAGGAAGAGGGTTTTTCTTGTTCTAAAAGAGAAAATTAAAACCGCTTCTAAATATTAAACCAAGTATTTTTATGAAAATAGGGGATTTAAAAATGAAATCATGGTTAATAAAAACATTGTTCATTATCACGGCAGTAATCGGATTAGCGGGATGCTCAGCAAGTGCTGATTCAGGAAAACCGAAGAAAATTGTTTTGGATTATGCGCATTATTCACCGACGAGCTTAGTGTTAAAAGAAAAAGGCTTTGCGGAAGCAGTGTTTGAGGAAGAAGGAATTGAAGTTGAGTTTGTTTTAAGTCAAGGAAGCAATAAAGCGTTGGAATTTTTAAATTCAAAAAGCGTTGATTTCGGATCGACGGCTGGTGCAGCGGCATTGATGGCTAAAGCGAAGAACTCTCCAATTGAAACGGTCTATATTTTTCAAAGCCAGAATGGACTGCTCTCGTTGCAAAAGATGAAGCGATCACATCGATTAACCAATTGAAAGGAAAAAGATTGCGGCGACACTGGGAACAGATCCGTATATTTTCTTACTTCGTGCCCTTGATGCGGAGGGCGTTGCTGCTAATGAAGTAGAAATCATTAATTTACAGCATGGAGATGGTGCGGCTGCGTTGCTCTCTGGTGAAGTGGATGCATGGGCTGGTCTAGATCCACATATGGCAAAGATTGAAAATGATGCAGGGGCGAAGCTCTTTTCAGAAATCCTGATTTCAACACGTATGGCACTTTAAATGTTCGTAAAGAGTTTGCGGAAAAGTATCCGGAATATGTGAAAAAGGTCATTCAAGTGTATGAGGAAGCTCGTCAATGGGCAATTGACAATCCAGAGGAAACAGCGGAAATTCTAGCAAAAGAAGCACAAATTGATTTGGCGGTTGCGAAATTACAGCTTGAGCGCAATGATTTTTCCACATCGGTACCAGGTGATGCTCAAAGAGAATCGATTTTAGCAGCAGGAGAAACGCTCAAGCGGAGAGCATCATTGATGAGAAAATTGATGTGAAAAATTAGTCGATGATTTAATTAATCCAGACTTTATTAAATAAGGAAGTGATATTGTTGAGCAGCAGAAGTGAAATGATCAATGTTGGGGTGAAGAAGGAGAGAAATCCTCCTTCACTGCAACATCAATTTATAATAAAAATGAAAAATGGATTATTGGAAGCATCATTCCGTTTTTCTTATTACTTATTTGGGAAGCCGCCGCGAGACTTGGATTTATTGAAGTACATCTTCTTCCTGCACCAACAATGATTATTCGAGAAATCGTCGAAATGGGCAGCGGGGAACATTATTTGGTCATGTTAGTACTACATTATATCGGGTCGCACTTGGCTTTTATTGGGAACAGTGACGGCGATCATTCTTGGATCAGCCGTTGGATATTCGCCCTTTTTGGAAAAATTAATGGATCCGCTTATTCAAGCATTTCGTGCAATTCCGTCGCTTGCATGGGTACCGCTATTCATTCTTTGGATGGGCATTGGTGAATCGTCGAAGGTGACATTAATTGCAGTTGGCGTGTTCTTTCCGGTTTATTTAAATATTGTCTCTGGTATTCAAGGAGTCGACCGCAAGCTGATTGAAGTCGGCAAGATTTATGAGTTCAGTTCAACGGAAACGCTCCGAAAAATCATACTCCCAGCTTCCTTGCCATCTTTCCTCGTTGGTTTGCGCAGCGGATTAGGATTAGGCTGGATGTTTGTTGTTGCAGCGGAAATTATGGGAGCAAGTCAAGGACTCGGCTATTTGCTGATCGTCGGACAAAATACGTATTCACCAGAGCTTATTATTGCAAGTATCTTTTTATTTGCGGTCATCGGAAAAGTGACCGATTCAATACTTAAATATGTAGAAGAACGTTCGTTACGTTGGCAAGATCGTTTAGCGAATCAAAGATAAGGAGGTTTCCAGTTTGCTTGCAGCTAAAAACATAAGCCGCACCTTTAATGGTGGAAAGGCTGGATTCGAAAACATTAGTTTTACAATCGAGCAAGGAGAAATCATCGGGATATTAGGCACGAGTGGTTGTGGGAAAAGTACCTTACTGCGAGTTCTCTCAGGCCTTGATGACGGGTACAAAGGCAGCTTCACATTAGAAAATGGCAAAGTAGGGATGATGTTTCAAGAGCCGCGATTAATGCCATGGCTTTCCGTTCAAGATAATGTTTCCTTTGGGGTAAAGGGAGAAAAAGCAGTGAAAGAGCGAAGGAATTGCTAGAGCTTGTTGGCCTCGAAGGGTTTGAAAAGCATTTTCCAAAAGATTTATCAGGCGGGATGGCACAGAGAACGGCGATTGCTCGTTCCCTCATTACCGAGCCAGATGTGTTGCTTTTAGATGAACCATTTAGTGCGCTTGATGCTTTTACAAAAATGCAGCTTCAAGATTTATTGCTTTCAATTTGGAAAAGGACGCAAGCGACGATGATGCTTGTCACTCACGATATTGATGAAGCGTTATATTTATGTGATCGCATTTTTATTTTACGAGGGCAGCCTGGAGAACTGTATGCTGAAATTAAGGTTGAGTTAGAGAAACCGCGTTCTCGAGGAGATGCGACTCTTGCAAAGAAAAAATCCGAGATTTTACGATTATTAGATTTAAATCATAAGGCAAAGGAGAGCGTACAATGACGAGACAACAAATCATTCCTCCTATTCCAGGAGTGCATAATGTGCAGACCGATCTTTCTGGCAAAACTTCATTTGCTTGGGGAAGTCGAAAAAACATTTAGTTGGCATAAGACAGGGAAAGTCAATATGGCGTATGAATGTGTCGATCGCCATGTTGATCAAGGTTATGGTGAAAAATCGCCTTGCATTATATCGAAGGAGAAAAGGAATGGAAAATTTCATATACACAATTAAAAGAGAAGACTGATCAATGGGCACATGTTTTGAAAAAGCATGGAGTGAAAAAGGGTGATTTTATATTCGTCTTTTACCAAAGCACCCAGAATGTCATATTGCGATTCTTGCGGCGATTAAACTCGGCGCGATTGTCGGTCCTCTATTTGAAGCGTTTATGGAAGATGCGATTCGTGATCGTGTATCAGATTGTGAAGGGAAATACATCCTTACAAATGAAGAATTTTTGCAGCGGGTTCCACTCGACGATTTACCAAGTGTGACAACGGTTTTCCTGACAGATGAACAACCGACCATTTCCCAGGCAATCTCAATTCCAAGTGAACTAAAAACGACGATTGAGAATGAAGAAATCATTGAGTGGGTCGATCTCGATGATGGATTAAACATACATTATACGAGTGGCTCGACAGGGAAGCCAAAAGGGATTATCCACGCTCACCGCGCCATGATTCAGCAATATATTACAGGTCGTTGGGTACTGGATTTGAAAGAGGATGATGTATATTGGTGCACGGCACATCCGGGTTGGGTAACAGGCTGTGTGTACGGCATTTTGCCCCACTGCTTAATCGGGCAACGATTGTTTTACACGGCGGAAGGTTTCAAGCGGAAAGTTGGTATGAAACGATTGAAAAAGCGGGTGTAAACGTCTGGTATAGTGCGCCAACCGCATTTCGGATGTTAATGGCTCAAGGAAACGAACTCCTTAAGCAATATAATTTACGATCATTGCGCCATATTTTAAGTGTAGGTGAGCCATTAAATCCAGAGGTTATTTATTGGAGTGTCGAAAACTTGCAATTACGTATTCATGACACATGGTGGATGACAGAAACAGGAGCGCAATTAATCGTTAATTTGCCAACAGAGGTAATTAAACCAGGATCAATGGGTAAGCCACTGCCGAACATCCAGACAGCGATATTGGATGAGGAAGGAAAGCCGTTGCCAGCTGGTGAAGTCGGTCATTTGGCCATTAAAGGTCCGTGGCCGGCGATTATGAAAGAGGTGTGGAAGGATAAAGAAAAATTCGAATCGTATTTCCCATTTGGCCCTGAATGGTATTTAGCAGGCGATTTAGCGACAAAGGATGAGGATGGATATATCTTTTCCAAGGACGAAGTGACGACATGATTAATTCTTCGGGTGAGCGTATTGGTCCGTTTGAAGTGGAAAGCAAGCTGCTTGAGCATCCAGCAGTTGCTGAAGCAGGGGTAATTGGCAAGCCTGATCCAATCCGTGGTGAGATCGTGAAGGCCTTTATTGTTTTAAACAAAGGCTTTATTAACAATAAGTATTTACTTGAAGAAATTCGTTTCTTCGTTCGAGAAGGATTAGCGGCACATGCAGCGCCACGTGAAATTGAAGTTGTTGATGAGTTACCTAAAACAAAAATTAGCGGAAAAATTTTACGACGAGAATTGAAAGCGAAGGAAATAGAAAAATCACGTCTTGTTGAAGCGTAATGAAAGCACCCTTTTAAAGGGTGTTTTTCTTTGTCAAATTTCGCGGTATTTGTCGGAAAAATGTGCTATTATATGAATAATAAGGAAGTATGGGGAAGGTCATGTTTAAGAAGAGAAAAGAAAGTCAAGAGAAAATCGAACAGCTGCAAATGGAATTGGAACAATTAAAAACGAAGCACCAATTAAAAGAAGAAGAACATCAAGCATGGATGTTGAAAATAAAAGAAGAGTTAAATGTAGCGGTTCAGCAACAAAAAAGTAAATTCACAGCATCACGAGCTTGAGGATGCGGTCAATTCGCTTGAGGAAAGATTCCAAAACGTATCGACTTTAAATGAAAAAACAATCGATAAGTCGAATGAATTGTATGATAAAGGGTTTCATTACATAAGCTTTCCATTAAAAGGTAAACGCTTCGCAAGAAGGGCAGAAGATGTTAATAATACGGCTGATGTCATTCAAGAGCTTGGTGAACAAATCATTGCGTCTGAACGGAATATGACTAACTTAAGCGAGCGCTCTGTTGAAATCAATCAATCGTTGGTGTAATTGAAGATATTGCGGCACAAACAAATTTATTGGCTTTAAATGCTTCAATAGAAGCAGCGAGAGCGGGCGAATCTGGAAAAGGATTTGCTGTTGTTGCCCAAGAAGTTCGCAAACTTGCGGAAAGCACAGCAGATAGTACAGCGAATATTCAATCATTAACAACTTCACTTCAGGAAGAGATTGAAAGTGCTCTCACTGCAACACAGAAAAGTGCCCAATTAATTGATAAAGGCATTCAAGTGAGTTTTAAAACGTCCGATAAAATTGAGGCGATCTTAAAAACGGTTGAAGAAAGCCAAGTCGACATCGGATCGATCCAAGATTTAATTGAAGAGCAAAGACAATTAACGGAGGCAATTAAAAAAGAACTTCAAGAAGCGCGAAGTTTGTTTACACTCGCACATGAAAAAGTGGATGAAAATATTGAAAACGCTAAAGAAGTGGACGAGCGCTTGGAAAGTGGAATATTACAGTTGCAAAGATAAAAATGGCTTGGAGTTTCCTCCAGCCATTTTTTATAAAACTGATAACTGTATGCCAAACAATGAAGTCAACCAAACCTCCAACTGTATTTAACGGTAAATCATCAACATTGAAAGTTCGTGGGAAAATAAGTTCAAATAGCTAAAGGGGAGTGGTTTTCATATCTTGTAATATATTGATCGCTTAGAGTGTTATAAATTAGGATGAAAGTATCCATTCGGAGGGATCGTATGAAGCAAAGAAAGATCATCACTATTCTCGTTATCTTGTTTGTTATTTGTTATGCGTCGTTCTTTTTATATTCTTTCCAGTCTAAAAATGCCGATGAGTTGCTCATGACTGATGTTGGGAAATTAGTACCGATTAAAGTAAAGGAAGTGAAACAAGGTCAAGAAACGGAACAAATAAAGGAAATTTTACAGGAAGCAAAAGAGAAAAATGTACACATTTCGATTGCTGGAAAACAGCATAGCCAAGGGGCCATACGTATTATAAAGACGCGATTGTGCTCGATATGACAACATATAATCGCATCATTGAAGTGCTGCCGGAGGAAAAATTGATTACAGTGCAAAGCGGGGCGACATGGGCAGATGTCCAAGAGGCGATCAACCCTTACAATCTATCGATTAAGACGATGCAAGCACCGAATATTTTTACAATTGGTGGCTCGATGAGCGTCAATGTTCACGGTAGAGATATTCGCTTCGGCCCGCTAATTGAAAGTATTCGCTCTTTTCGGCTAATGAACGCTGAAGGTGAAATTTTGAATGTGAGCAGAACAGAAAACGCGGAGCTGTTTCGGCTTGTGAACGGTGGATATGGGCTGTTTGGAGTCATTTTAGATGTCGACATTGAACTGACGGATGATGTCGTTTATCAAGTGAAGCATGAGTGGATTGATTACCGCCAATATCCGCAATATTTCAGGAAAGAAATATTGGCGAACCCTGACATTGATATGCATAACTCAAGAATTTCGATCGCTCCAAATCATTTTTAACGGAAATGTATGTGACCAATTATTATAAGACAGCTTTACATGTGAGTGATTATAACGAGTTGCTGGATGAAAAATATGTTCGCAGGAATAAATTCGCCTTCGGCTTATCGCGTCACTCTGATTGGGGAAAAATTTCGTTTGGTTCGTCCAAAAACAAGCGTTTAAAGATGGAAAAGAAGAATGGATTTCAAGAAACAATGTGATGCGACCAGAAGTTCAATTTTTAGACTATAACGGAAAAAATGATACAGACATTCTGCAAGAATATTTCGTTCCAATCGATACCTTTCCTGAATTTATTGATCGCTTGAGGGATTTATTAAAAACGGGAAGTTGAACGTCCTTAATATTACGGTTCGTTACGTTCCGAAAAATGAAGAGGCCCATTTGTCTTATGCAAAAGAAGATATGTTTGCCCTTGTTTTTCTTATTAATCAAGGAATCTCACAAAGGAGATTGAGCGAACAGGTGATATAGTTAGAAAAATCATCGATCTCACGTTGGAGATGAATGGAAGCTATTATTTGCCTTATTATCATTTTCCAACAAAGGAGCAAATGAAAACAGCCTATCCGCAAACGGACCGATTTTTCCAGAAAAACGAGAATATGATGCTGAGGAGCTTTTTATGAACCAGTTTTATGAGGAATATGGACGATGAGATGGGTCGTTATCTCTCAAAGCATCGCGATGCTTGGAAGCAGTCTCGTGTTTCCATTTTATTTAATTTTCATCAAGGAGATTGGCGGCGGATTTCTCCAATATGGGATTTCTTATGGGCTATTTACGATGAGCGCTGCCTTTGTTCATATTTTTATTGGGAAGCTATCAGACCGTATCGGCAGAACGTTCTTTTGCTTCTAAATAGTTGGGGGATGGCTATTCTTTTATTGTTTTTTCCGATTATCACAATGATTTGGCAAGTGTACGTGTTGCAAATCATCTTAGGTATGATTGAGCGATGCAGAAAACAAGTGAAAAGCTTTGGTCGCTGACTTTACTCAAGGAGGGAGCCGAGGCGCTGCGATTGGGCGCTATCATTTTTGGACATCGATTTTTTCGGCGATCGCGATTATGATCGGTGGCTTTATGATTGATTTATTTACGCTCGATCTTATTTTTATATAAGCTCATTCATATTATTTGTAAGCGGATTTTTATTTTGAAAATCGTAGAAAAGGAGACATAAGCGTTGGAAAATCGACGACTGCGAAAATGGCATGACGATTGGTTAGTAGAAGCAACGATTGATGATATTCAGGAAAAGTTAAGTGAAGGGAGTTATCTTCTGTAGATCTTGTGCAAATGTATGTGTATCGAATTGGAAAATATGATAAGGAGATCCGCTCCGTCATTGAAATCAATCCGGATGCCCTGCATATCGCCGCTGCACTTGATACAGAGCGAAAGCTTCATGGTGCTAGAAGTCCGTTACACGGAATTCCGATATTATTAAAAGACAATATCGATACTGGAGATAAAATGCATACGACAGCAGGATCGTTGGCGTTGAACGATCATTATGCGTTGAAAGATTCATTTGTCGCTTCACAGCTTCGCAAAGCAGGAGCGATTTTATTAGGAAAAACAAATATGACGGAATGGGCTAATTTTATGACATTTGGGATGCCGAGTGGTTTTAGCTCTAGAGGTGGGCAAACGTTGAACCCATATGGGAAATTTGATGTTGGCGGTTCAAGCTCTGGTTCTGGTGCCGCGATTGCTGCTAATTTTGCAACTGCGTCTATTGGAACGGAAACATCGGGTTCAATATTAAATCCTTCCTTGAAAAATTCATTGGTAGGCATTAAACCGACGGTCGGACTTGTAAGCAGGACGGGAGTGATTCCGATTGCGCATAGCCAAGATACGCCTGGACCGATGGCGAGAACGGTGAAGGATGCAGCGTATGTATTGGAGGCGATTGTCGGTTCCGATGAAAAGATCCAGTTACATTGACAAATCCGCACTCAAGCTTGTCAGTTGAAGAACTGAAGGAGCTTTCCTTAAGAGGGATAAGAATCGGTGTTACGCGAGGTCATTATCTTGAGAGATTAAGTAAACATAAGATTACCCTATACGATGAAGCAATTCGGGTCCTTAAGCAATTAGGAGCAGAAGTTGTGGATGAGATCGATATCCCATCCGCAAAGGAAAAATGGGGATTTGAAATTTTTACGTATGAATTCAAACCAGATTTACATGCTTATTTGAAAGATACAGCTAGTACAAATGAGATACGTTCACTTGCAGATGTCATCGCCTTTAATGACGAACATCCGGAAGAAACGTTAAAGTATGGGCAAACATTACTCAAAGCAGCTGAAAAGCTAAGTGGCACTCTTGTTGAAGAGGAGTATATTCGTACATTAGAAAAAGATTTGTATTTATCTAGGGAGCGCGGGATTGATTATGCATTACAAAGCAATCAATTAGATGCGATCGTCTTTGCTGGTGATCGCGGTTCTGTCATTGCTGCACGTGCGGGTTATCCATCTGTCATCGTTCCAGCTGGGTTTATTCCGAATGGAGAACCGTTCGGAATCATGTTTACCGGGACGGCTTTTAGTGAGAAAACATTGCTAAACATTGCCTATGCTTTTGAGCAAGCAACAAACCATCGAAAAGCGCCCAAATTATTAAAATGAACGATGTTATAGTATGATGAAAGAAATATTTTGCAATGGAGAGAAATTCATGACTGACTATATATCAAATTTTCATACGAATACACAAAGCATTTGGAATAAATCAGGTTTTACGTCGGAGACAGCCATTCAAAAGCTGTGCTTCCGCTTATTTTACAGGGAAGGATGTCATTGCTGAATCGCCAACTGGAACAGGAAAGACTCTTGCTTACTTACTTCCGTTGCTTGAAAAACTCGATTTCAATAGTAAAAGTTTGCAGACTGTGATTCTAGCTCCATCCGAGAACTTGTTATGCAAATTTTTAATGAAGTACAAAAATGGACAGCTGGAACGAAGGTAAAAGCTGCTTCATTGGTTGGCGGTGCCAATGTTAAACGTCAACTGGACCGCTTAAAGGACAAGCCACAAATCGTCGTCGGAACGCCCGGAAGGATTTTAGAGCTTATTCAAATGAAAAAGCTGAAAATGCATGAAGTGCAAACGATCGTTCTCGATGAAGGAGACCAACTGCTTGGAAACGAACATCTAAATACGGTACGAACGATCGTTAAGTCGACGCTTAATGATCGCCAACTTTATTATTTTCTGCTACTCCTTTACAAGATGTCGATCAGATTACCGCGATGACTGGTAGAAAACCAGAAGTTGTTAAAATCGAAAGAAACGAAACGGCTTCATCTAAAGTTGAGCATTATTATTTATTATGTGAGCCGAGGAACGAGCAAAATTGTTAAAAAAATAGCATTCATGAACGGATTGAAAGCTCTTGTCTTTGTCAGAGATGTTGGCAATTTAGCTGTACTTGCGGAAAAATTATCTTATGAGCGAGTGCCTGTCGCGGTTCTTCATAGTGAACTTGGAAAAAATGAGCGTGAGCGCTCATTGCGATCATTTAGAAATGGTGAGGTCCATTTATTGCTTGCGACCGATGTTGCTGCTAGAGGTCTTGATATTGAAGGTATTACCCATGTCATCCATCACGATTTTCCGGCAGATATCGATCAATATGTTCATCGTTCAGGAAGAACGGGAAGAATGGGCGCCGAAGGCACGGTTATTTCGCTTGTTTCTCCACGTGATGTACGTGAACTGAGGAAATATGGAAGGCAACTCGGCTTTGATGTTCAACAGCGAAGAATTCATGGCGGAAATTTGTGGAAGTGAAACAAAAATAATGAATTAATACTAGGAATAGGGCATTGTGCAAATCAATGCTCTATTTACGTTTTTTATGGAAAAACTTTCAGGTTATCAAAATGAGACACGTTGAAAATACGCAACGGAAATATGGTATGATTTGACCGAAGATAACTAATCCACTAAAATTAAAAAATCCTAAATGAAAGATTGGAAGTGGCGTTCAATTGGAACAAGAACGAATAGTATATAAGAAAATTCCGTTTACAAAGGAAAAGTTTTTCAAGCATATGTAAATCGTACAGCTAACGAGAAACAACATATCCTTCTAGAAAGTGGCCGTACTGGAAAATATAGCATTGCTGGCATAAAACCATTCGCGGTGTTGAAAGGCAGCGAAAATAAAGTAGAAATTGATGATCGCGGTGAGCGGACGACTATTGAAGGAAATCCACTCCGTATAATGGAACAATGGATGAGCAAGTATGAGTATCCAAAAATTTCGGGTCTTCCGGATTTTCAAGGCGGAGCGATCGGCTATATTAGTTATGATTATGGGCAATGCATTGAGAAGTTGCCGAATATCGCGCAAGATGATCTTCAACTTCCAATTCTTTATTTTATCGTCTTTCAAGAATGGGCTGTATTTGATCATGAGGAAGAATGTTTATGGATGATGGCTCTGAATGAAGAAGGGGCTGATGCTCAATTGGAAGCGGCTGAAAAAGAGTGGGTCGAGTTCGCTTACGAAACAGCAACAAATGCAACCTCTACGAATGGTGAAAGGCAAGTTTCATTTACAGAAGAGGAATTCATTGCTGCAGTAAAAAAATCCAAGATTATATTTCACAAGGAGATATTTTTCAAGTAAATTTGACTGTAAGACAATCACAGTCATTGGATATCCCACCGATTGAAGTGTACAAAGAACTGCGAAGATTAAATCCATCTCCATACATGGGCTATATGCATACACCAGACTTTCAAATTGTTTCCGGGTCGCCCGAGCTGCTCATTCGCAAAGATGGTAAGCTTATTAGTACAAGGCCGATTGGCGGGACAAGACCGCGGGGAGCGAATGATGAGGAAGATATGCGACTCGCCGAAGAATTGCTTGGAAACGAAAAGGAACAAGCGGAGCATATTATGCTTGTTGATATTGAGCGGAATGATCTTGGAAAAGTTTGTGAATATGGATCAGTAAGCGTTGATCAGCTCATGACAATTGAAAAATACTCCACGTCATGCATATCGTTTCTCATGTGAGCGGTGTACTTGCAGAAGAAAAAGCAACGCAGATGTAATTGATGCGGTCTTCCTGGTGGAACGATTACAGGAGCGCCGAAAGTAAGGACGCTAGAAATCATTGAAGAACTGGAGCCGGTCAAACGTGGAGCATATACGGGTTCACTAGGCTGGATAGGCTTCAATAAAGATTTACATTTAAACGTCATCATTCGAACGATGCTCGTAAAAGACGGGCAATGTCATGTTCAGGCAGGCGCAGGGATTGTCATTGATTCCGATCCAAAAGCCGAGTATGAGGAATCATTGAAAAAGGCGCTCGCACTTTGGAAGGCAAAGGAAGCAGCAGAAAATCGGGGTGGAAATAAATGATACTAATTATTGATCATTATGACTCTTTTACATATAATCTTGTTCAATACTTTGGGGAGCTAGGGAAGAAATTGTCGTCAAACGAAATGATGAGTTGACGATCGAAGAAATTACGTCAATCGCACCTGATTATATTGTTCTTTCAGCGGGGTCACAGACCGCGAGTGAAGCAGGCGTATCGTTCCAAGTGATTCGTGAGTTTGCTGGAAAAATTCCACTGCTCGGAATTAGTTTAGGTCATCATATGATTGCTCAAGCATTTGGTGCCGAAATTGAAAAAGCGAAACAACTGCTTCTTGGAAAAACATCCGCTGTTTTTCATGATGATCATACGATCTATTCAGGGCTTAAAGATCCATTTCAAGCGACGCGCTATCATGCATTCGTCGTCAAAGAGAGAACGTACCAACTTGTTTAGAAGTATCTGCTTGGACAGAACAGGAAGAAATTATGGGCATTCGCCATAAAGAATGGGCAGTTGAGGAGTGCAGTTTCAACCTGAATCGATTACGACGGAAGCTGGAAAACAACTATTAGAAAACTTCATTCAATATTACAAAAAGAAAGGATCATAATATGTTCATCTATGTAAATGGACAATTGATTGAACAGGAAAAAGCGACAATATCTCCATTTGATCATGGGTATTTGTATGGGCTTGGCGTCTTTGAAACCTTTCGTACATACGGCGGGAACCCGTTTTTATTAGAAGAACATGTGGAAAGATTAAATGATGGGCTGGAACAATTGCATATTAAGCAACGGTTTCGCTCTGAAGAAGTCCGTGCAATTGTTGTTGAATTATCACGAAAAAACAATTTAACCGATTCCTATATTCGCTTCAATGTTTCAGCGGGAATTGGTGAAATCGGTTTGCAAACAGCCGAATATGAACAAGCAACAGTTATTATGTTTCAAAACCGCTACCTCCGATGGAAAATTTACGAGAGAAAGAAGCAGTCATATTAAAGCTTGCCCGCAATACGCCAGAAACGACGAACCGTCTAAAATCACATCATTTTTTCAATAATGTTGCGGCGAAGCGGGAAGTGGGTCCCGATCAAGGTATCGAAGGGATTTTTCTCACGCAAGCTGGTTTTTAGCAGAAGGTGTCACATCGAATCTATTTTGGACAAAAGATCACATCCTCTATACACCGGCACTAGAAACTGGGATTTTAAATGGAATTACGCGCCAATTTATTATGAAATTAGCCAATCAACTTGGAATGAGTGTGGAAGAAGGATTATTTAACGTTGCCGACTTACACAAGGCTGATGAAATATTTTTCACGAATTCGATTCAGGAAATCATTCCTGTAAGCTGTCTAGATGGGCGAATATATCCAGGTAAAAATGGGGGCTATGTGCAAAAGCTGAATCAACTGTATAAAGAGGAAATTGAAGCAATATACTTAAGAGGTTAAGGCGATGGAGAAATTTTTGATCAAAAAAGTTTAAACAATAATGTGTTGATTGCTACGGATGATGGGGAGAATGAAGTAGTACTCATTGGTCGGGGATCGGCTTTGGAAAAAGCCGGTGACCCCATCGTCAAAGAAAAGTGGAAAAGCTATTCATATTGAAAGATCCAGAAGAGCAAAAACAATATAAAGAGCTGCTTTATGCATTGGATGACGAAACGTTGAAAGTGATTATTTCATCGGTTGAGCATATTCGCATGCGAGCAACAGCCGAGCTAAATGAACATATTCACGTCGCACTTACCGACCATTTAGCATTTGCCGTTAGTCGAATGAAAAAGGGTATTGGTATAAGCAATCCCTTTTACTTGAAACAAGAAGTTTATATCCGAAAGAATATGAGATCGCTACTGAAGTGACAAAGATGATCAATGAGCAGCTAGGGGTTTCTTTACCTGAAGGGAAATCGGTTTCATTGCGTTGCATATCCATAGCGCAATTGTCAATAAAAATGTTCGAAAACTCGCACGACACACCGATTTGATTGTGAAGCTTGTGCAAATAATAGAGGAACAGTTGGATATTAGAATAGATAAAAATAGCATCAATTATATGCGCCTTATTCGCCATCTTCGCTTCACAATCGAAAGGGTTATTAGGGAGAAGAAATCGCTGAACCAGAAAAAATTACGCAATTGTTGAAAACGGAATACCCGATATGCTATAATCTTGCTTGGAAACTAATCAAAGTAATGCAACAAACGTTAAAGAAGCACGTTTATCAAGCAGAAGCGGTTTATTTAACATTACATTTGCAACGAATTCAAACGAAAATGAAATAAATCAATCTAGATGTTACGTGTAACTGATTCGATCAGGCATGAGTGAAGAAGATTGAGGGAAGAGTATAAATAATACTCTTTTTCCGTCAGCTTCTTTTCTCATGCCTTTTTTGTTGCTATTTTTGAGAAGAAAAATGTAATAGTTTAAGGAGGATGTTCAAATGTTTAAAAAGCATTTGGTGTATTGCAAAAGGTTGGACAAGCTTTAATGTTGCCAGTCGCATTACTTCCGGCAGCTGGATTATTACTCGGAATTGGTAATGCTGCCCAACAAGAAACGATGCTTCGGGCGCTTCCATTCTTATCAGCGAATTGGATTCAATTAACTGCATCGGTTATGGAAGACGCCGGTGGAATTATTTTTGGTAATTTGGCGCTTATTTTCGCTATTGGGGTAGCCATTGGATTAGCGAAAGATGGTGCGGCTGGACTTGCAGCACTTGTTGGTTACCTAGTAATGAATCAAGTAATGAGCTCATGGCTAGGAGTTTCACTGGAAATGATTGCTGATAACCCAGGGTACGGACTCGTTTTAGGAATACCAACATTACAAACGGGTGTTTTCGGTGGGATTATTGTCGGACTTATTGCAGCTTTTTGCTACAACAAATACCATGCAATTGAAATGCCATCTTTTCTTGGCTTTTTGCTGGAAAGCGATTTGTACCGATTGCAACAGCTGGAGTATCGTTTATTGCAGGTTTATTATTAATAGTCATTTGGCCACCGATTCAAACCGGAATGAATAGTGCATCACTTTGGTTAATTGAAGAAGGGACGTATATCGCAGTTTTCTTCTTCGGATTTATTAAACGATTACTCATTCCATTTGGATTGCACCATATTTTCCATGCTCCGTTTTGGTATGAGTTTGGTTCTTATACAACAGCAAGTGGAGCGATTGTTCGCGGTGACATGACGATCTTCTTTGCACAGTTGAAAGACGGAGTGGATATTACTGCTGGTCATTTTATGGCTGGTGAATTCCCGATTATGATGTTTGGGTTACCAGCAGCGGCGCTTGCGATGTATCATGCTGCTCGTCCTGAGCGGAAAAAGTTCGTAGCCGGATTAATGATTTCTGGTGCATTAACATCATTCTTAACAGGGATCACTGAACCACTTGAGTTCTCATTCTTGTTTTTATCACCTGTCTTATTCTTTATCCATGCATTCTTAGATGGATTGTCATTCGTTTTAATGACGTATTTAAATGTGAATATTGGTTATACGTTCTCTGGTGGGGCCATCGATTTCTTCTTATTTGGAATTTTACCTGGAAAAGAGCCTTGGTGGATAGCAATCTTACTAGGACTCGTATTCGCAGTTATTTATTACTTCTTGTTCCGTTTCATGATTCATAAGTTTAACTTAATGACACCAGGTCGGGAAACTTCTGATGATGAAACTAATTCATCTGCAAAAGGCAATGCAGACCTTGCGTTCAATATTCTTGAAGCGATGGGTGGTCAAGAAAATATTGGAAACTTAGATGCATGTATTACTCGTCTTCGTGTTTCAGTTAAAGATATTAAAAATGTCGACAAAGATGAGTTGAAAAAATTAGGGGCAGCAGGTGTCCTTGAAGTTGGAAATAATATTCAAGCCATTTTTGGTCCGCGTTCTGAAATTATTAAAGGTCAAATCCATGATATTATGAGTGGAAAAAACCACGCGTAGAAGAAGTTGTGCCAGCAACAGAAACAAGTACTCTTAGTGAAGGGAAGATGTGATTGCTACACCGATGAGTGGTGAAATATTACCAATATCAGAAGTACCTGATGCTGTATTTTCTCAAAAAATGATGGGAGACGGCTTTGCGATTAAGCCTGAAGAAGGAACAGTTGTCTCGCCAGTAGATGGAAAAATCATCAATGTATTCCCAACGAAGCACGCGATCGGGATTATGTCTGACAATGGTCGCGAAATATTAATTCATGTCGGGATTGATACAGTCCAATTACAAGGCGAAGGATTTGAAGTGTTCGTAGCAGAAGGCGATGAAGTTAAAGCGGGTCAACCACTTTTAAACGTGGACCTTGATTTTATTTCGGATAAAGCAACTTCAATCATTACACCAATCGTCTTTACGAACTTGGCTGAAGGAGAAAAAGTAGAGATTCAAGCTGGTTCTGTAAAGAGGGAAGAGGAAAATAGAATATTTATTAACTAAAAATGAAGGAGCCACGATGATGGCTCCTATTTTTATGGTGATCATCACTATGGTAAGCAAATGATATTTTTATATCAAATTAAGTCTGATCTTGACAGGGAATGACCAGATAGTCATAATGAAAGTGTTGTTGAACAAGCCATGAAACTGAGGGATGAAGATGAAAGAAATGGCTACATTTACATTGGAAAATATGAAGGAAATGAAAGTTGAACTGACTCGTTTTATGATGGCGTATAAATTTGCACTAGATGAAATGAATACGAAAATTAATATTTTAAAAGAAGAATTTCATTATATTCATGAATACAGCCCAATTGAGCATACATCGTCCCGTTTGAAATCACCAGAAAGTATTTTGAAAAAAGTAGCCCGAAAAAACATTGAATTATCTTTGCCGGCGATTAGAGAAAACATTCACGACATTGCTGGCATTCGAATTACATGCTCTTTCCGATCTGATATTTACCGCTTAAGTGACATGCTTTTGCGGCAAAAAGATATTGAAGTCATTGAATTGAGAGATTATATTAAAGATCCGAAGCCAAATGGATACCAAAGCTTGCATTTAATTGTGAAGGTACCAGTATTCATGTCAGATAGGGAAGAAAAGGTCCTTGTGGAAATTCAAATTCGCACGATCGCTATGGATTTCTGGGCGAGCCTTGAACATAAAATTTATTATAAATATGACAAGGAAATTCCGCACGTTTGACGATGGAGCTGAAAGAAGCGGCAATGGCTGCAGCTGAATTGGATCAAAAAATGGAGCGTCTCCATGAGGAAGTAAGCGAAATTAAGGCCGAAGATGATGAAGAGTTAACAACACTCTCACTAGATCAACATACGTTTTCAGTCCCGCTTCGATTATTGGAGGCAGTTAGTCTGAATAAAGAACAAAGCAAAAGATGAGCGAAACGAGCTAGCACAATAACTGCAGGAATAAGGAAATGGATGAATTCGAGAAATGACGAGTATGAAAGTAATTAGTTTAAATTATGAGCTGTAAAAATATAAAAGCGCTGGCGTTTATTGCTAAACACAGCGCTTTTCCATCGTTCTACATACGTTTTATTATGATTCATCATCGAAGTTTCCTAAACGGGCTTTGTCAACTCTTTTGCATCATCGAAATCTAACGCCCCACTAATGAAGTAACAGAGAAATACGGCAATGGACCCTAAAACACCAATGAGACAAAGTGTTACCCATAAATCCATCATTCATCCCTCCAAATTTTGTGGTTCATTTCGAGAAGTATAATCTAAGTATACCCGATTACTTCGTAAATAAAAACAAAATTCTGATATTTTCAAAAGAAAAATCCCTGCAAAAAGTAGCAGGAGACTGTAAGGCGTTTTATTTTTGGTTAAAATCGTTTTGAGGCAATTCATCAATTGTGTTAGCGTCTTCAGAGTTCATTGCTTTGCTAATAAAAATAGAAGAAACGCACCTATTACCCCAAGCATACCCATAATTCCTAGTAATACTCCAAGTTGCATGTAAAATTCCTCCCACAGGTAATCATATTATAGCTGTATGTGAAAAAGAAAGGGTTATCTTTCTTTTCACGAATCATATATGTCTACCAATAATTATAGGGGAACCTTTGCTTATAATCAAAGAAACTTTGTAATATAATAGATGAGTTCATAGAAATGTGTCAGAATTATGGCTACATTATTAAGTTAAATGGACGTGCTGAATAATGTAAAAACGTACCTACTAAAACGTGGCTCCGTAGCTCAGGCGTCGATTTTCCTAAACCGTGCGTCGCAGGTTCGATTCCTGCCGGGGTCGTTATAGAAACGGACATTGAAAAGCGATTTAAAGTTCGTAAAAGTAGAAAATTTGTATCAAAGGGTCAATGAACGGTGATTCATAGTCCTTAAAAGTAGAAAATCTAATCAAAGTGGTCAATGAATAACGATTCATTTCCCAATAAAGTTAAAAATCCATAAAGTCGGTCAATGAAATCCTAGATCCCACTTCAAAAGGGCCTGGGATTTTTTTATTGTCAGCGGTACGACGGATCAATTTTTCCCATCATTCCTAAACGCTAGCCACGTAGTTTTTAATGATGAGTAAAAGCCACCCATAATCATGCCTGCCCATATATTGTAACGATGACTATAAAAAATTGAGATCGTATAACCAAAAATGGCAGTGATTGAAGGGAAGTAGTGGCGAGGATGGGCAATAATTTGAAAAATTGAGTCATGATTACGATTAATGGAACGGCGATGACTACGTCCCACATACTTGAGTAAATAACCGGAAATTCCATCATGTCATCTCTGAAATCCATTGCATAAACAAAACAATCGGCATTTAGCCGATTGCCTTGTTATTTTGTGTTTTTCTTTTTGCGGCATTTTCCAGTTTGCTTTTGGCTCTTCCGCGAATTCCGTATCACCATAGCCTTGAGGGTTACACTTGGTGCAGCTTTTCCACGACTGCCTGCTTGATGGCTTTTCCGCGTTTGTTTATCCTTTGCCATTTTCATCACCCTTCCAATTTTGCTCAACTTATATTATTGCCAAATACGCCGTGGATAGTACGGGAAAAACGGGGAAACTAACGATGCAATTAATAGAAATGGGAGAGATGCTGAAATGGTAAAGCGTAAAGCTGTAAGAAATGCTGCTGAAAAACATGCAAAAACACCGAAAAGAAATATTGAAGAAACCGAATACACGGTAGAATTTTCCGATGGAGAGGATCCGATGAAAGGTGCAAACCGCAACTCCAATTTTGGAAGAAAAGGTAGAGGGAATTAGGCTTATTAGCTACACATAAATTCATCTAGAAGCGTGGGTTATGTCGCTGGATTCAGTTTTTTATGCTTGATTTCAGCGAATAGGGATCGTTAATACTTAAAAATGGGGCTGTCCGAAAAGGACAAATCCCTAAAAATTTAAAACTAAGAATCATTCTTAACATGAAAAGGGCGTCTAACAGTCGAAAAATCGACTTATTGGACAGCCCCATCATTTCTATTTCCCGTTTGAACAACTATCTTTTTGATGCGACCTTCATATCCATCGACAACCAAATCAAGCTTGCCTGTCACTGGGTCAATGACGAGTCCGTGAACAGGAATTTCATCGGCCATTAATGGGTGATTACGAATCATGTTGACGCTATGATCAACGCTTTCTTCAACGCTGTCAAAGCCTTCGAGAAATTGCTCAAGTTTAATGCCAGCATTTTTAATGATATCAAGCGTCTCATTCGTAATTCCGCGAGCAGTCATTTTTCAAGTATTTCCTCGCTATTAACCGCACTCATACCACAATCATGATGACCGATTACATACACTTCGTCCGCTTGCAGTTCATAGACAGCAATTAAAAGGCTGCGCATAATGCTGCCAAATGGGTTTTTCACGACAGCACCGGCAGTTTTAACAACTTTGACGTCGCCGTTTTTCATATTCATCGCTTTGTGTAATAATTCCACTAGTCGCGTATCCATACAAGTAAGAATGACAAGCTTTTTGTCAGGGAATTTCGTTGTAGCATATTGTTCATATAATTTTTCCTCAATGAAAATCTTGTTATAATCAAGGATTTCTGATAATAAAGACATCTTAATCACCCTTTCTGTATATTTTCATATTGTACCGAAAAGCATTGACGAAGTGCAAGAAAAAAGTATGATATTTAAAGATAAAATTATATATGTGTACGGAAGAGGTTCATAGCGCTAAACCCTCTATAAAAAACTATGGATAAATGATAGCCATATCCAATTGCGATATGGCTATTTTTGTTTATGAATCCTCCTTCCAACACGAAAAAATATAAGGAGGAATTTTTATGGAAAGAAACGAAGCTACATTAAAGGATTTAACATTGCTTGGAAATCAAAATACGGAATACTTATATAAATATTCGCCAAGTGTATTAGAATCTATCGATAATTTACATCCTAATCGCGATTATTTTGTAAAATTTAATTGTCCGGAATTTACATCTCTTTGTCCACAAACAGGCCAACCGGATTTTGCGACGATGTATATTAGTTATATTCCCGATCAAAAGATTGTTGAAAGTAAGTCATTAAAGTTATATTTATTTAGCTTTCGAAATCATGGCGATTTTCACGAAGACTGTGTGAATATTATTATGAATGATTTGATTGAATTGCTTGATCCACGATACATTGAAGTATGGGGAAATTTACTCCAAGAGGTGGATTGTCAATTGATCCGTATTGCAATTACGGAAAGCCTGGAACAAAATACGAGGAAATGGCCGAATACCGGATGATCAATCATGATATGTATCCGGAAAAAGTTGATAACCGCTAAGGAGGAAAAATAATGCTTCTTTATTTGAATGGTGCATTTGTTGGTCTGTTAATATTGTCCAATATTTTAGCTGTAAAATTGTTCAGCCTTGGCAGCTGGGCGGTACTTCCGGCTGCGGTCATTATTTATGTGTTTACCTACCCGATTCTCGATACGATTACAGAAGTGTATGGAAAGGAAATGGCGAGAAAAACCGTTACTGCGGGATTAATTACCCAAATGATGGCAGTGATTTTTATTTATATTACAATTAAACTGCCTGCCGCATCTTTTATGAGTTCCAACTGGAATATGAAACGATTTTTACTGCAGGGTTTAGGGTGACGATCGCGAGCTTGCTTTCATTTCTCATTAGTCAGCATCTCGATGTGACGGTGTTTCATCGTTTAAAAGCGAAACATGGTGACAAAAAATTATGGATTCGCAACAATGCATCAACAATGATTAGTCAACTTGTTGATACGACGATATTTATTACGATTGCATTTCTTGGCACAATGCCAATTACTGCATTGCTTATGCTCATCATAACGCAATACATCTTTAAATTTTCCGTAGCCATTCTCGATACACCACTCGTTTACATGCTTGTGAAATGGTGTAGAAGGGATGTAGAGCGTACGAAAGCAACCCAGAAAGTGGCATAAATAGGTAGTCCTCATGTTGAGGGCTACCTATTTTCAATGATAAAGAAAAATCCGTATTTACTCAAAGCTCGCACCTACATGTATTATAATTCATAAAAAATGAAACTTTTATTAAAACGATTCGTATACATGCTATCAACAAAATTGAGAGTAGGTGGTTTAATTTCATTAAATAAATAGTAAAGGGTGGATAACGATGATGTTGTTTGGAATGGCAATTGAAACCATTTATCTAACGTTACTCATTATTTCCGGCAGTTTAACTGTGTTGTATTTATTGTTTGGTGATGTTTTAGAAGGTTTAGATGAAGTTTCTGGACTTTTAAACCCCGTCTTAATTTTAGCCTTCATTACATTTTTTCTGCTGGCGGGTACATCCTCGAAAAAACGACAACACTGAATAGCTTTCTAATTATCGCAATTTCCGCATTCGCAAGTGTACTGCTTGATGTATTGTTAAATGTATTCGTATTGGTGCCGATGAAATCGGCGGAACAGTCACTTAGCTACACGGAAAAATCTTTAGAAGGTCGGATAGGGAAAATTATTATCTCAATCCCTGCTGATGGATTTGGTGAGGTTGTTATTGAGAGTTATAGCGGAATGATTTCTAAGCCAGCAGCTAGCTTTAAGGAAGAAGTGATATCTGAAGGAACAGAGGTTTTAGTAATCGAAGTAAAAAATGGTGTTCTTTATGTTGTTCCATATCAAAAAGTTTTACGTAAAAGAGGAGGTAATTGAATGGATACAGGTATATTAATTGTAATCGGTCTTGTTGTATTTATTCTTATCGCTTTATTAGCCGTATTTGTTACGAAATATCGGACGGCTGGTCCTGATGAAGCGTTAATTGTGACAGGGAGCTACCTTGGCGGAAAAAATGTTCACACTGATGATGCTGGAAATAAAATAAAAATTATTCGTGGCGGTGGTACTTTTGTTCTTCCTGTTTTCCAACAGGCACAGCCGCTAAGTCTTTTATCAAGCAAGCTTGAAGTAACGACACCCGAAGTGTACACAGAGCAAGGAGTACCAGTCATGGCGGATGGAACGGCGATTATTAAAATTGGTGGTTCCATCGGTGAAATTGCGACAGCAGCTGAACAATTTTTAGGTAAAACGAAAGAAGACCGTGAAATCGAAGCGAAAGAAGTATTGGAAGGACATTTGCGTTCGATTCTTGGTTCAATGACGGTTGAAGAAATTTATAAAAACCGTGATAAGTTCTCACAAGAAGTACAGCGTGTTGCTTCACAAGATCTAGCGAAAATGGGTCTTATCATCGTATCATTTACTATTAAAGAAGTCCGCGATAAAAATGGCTACCTTGACTCACTCGGGAAACCGAGAATCGCTCAAGTGAAACGAGATGCAGACATCGCAACTGCTGAAGCAGATAAGGAAACTCGCATAAAGCGTGCAGAAGCAGCGAAAGAGGCGAAAAAGCCGAGCTTGAGCGTGCAACTGAAATCGCGGAAGCAGAAAAGGTTAATCAGTTGAAGATGGCTGAATACCGTCGTGAGCAAGACATCGCTCGTGCGGCAGCTGACCAAGCATATGATTTGGAAACTGCCCGTGCGAAGCAAGACGTAACAGAGCAGGAGATGCAGATCAAAATTATTGAGCGTCAAAAGCAAATTGAACTTGAAGAAAAGAAATTTTGCGTCGTGAGCGCCAATACGATTCAGAAGTAAAGAAAAAGCGGATGCGGACCGATACGCTGTTGAGCAGTCTGCAACAGCTGAAAAGATGAAACAAATGGCAGAAGCGGATGCACATCAGTATCGGGTAGAAGCAACTGCTAAAGCAGATGCAGAACGGGTTCGCCTCGATGGTATTGCAAAAGCCGAAGCACAGCGAGCACAAGGGAAGCAGAAGCTGAAGTCATTCGTTTAAAGGGATCGCCGAAGCCGAAGCGAAACAGAAAGTGGCAGAAGCATTCGAACAGTTCGGTCAAGCAGCTGTACTCGACATGGTCTTAAAAATGCTTCCTGAATATGCGAAGCAAGTGGCAGCACCGCTTGGCAATATCGATACAATTACAGTCGTTGATACAGGCAGCAATGGAGAAGGTGGCGCCAATAAAGTGACTGGATACGCAACGAATTTAATGGCAACAATGCAAGAAACGTTGAAGGCATCTTCTGGTATCGATGTAAAAGAATTATTACAGAATTTATCAGGTAAACATAACGTGCGTGGTAGTATAGATGCGTTAACAGGTGAATTGAGCAGCAAGAAAAAGCAGCAGGAAGTAAGCGAACAAGAGTAAATGCCTTAAATAGGCAAGATAAAAGGGGCTGTCCGAAAAGGACAAATCCGCTAAAAATTTAAAAATAAGAATGTTGTTATATCAACATTCTTAAACATGAAAAGGGCGTCTAACAGTCGAAAAATCGACTTATTGGACAGCCCTTTTGATCCATTGAAAATAGATTGCTAGTTTTCGTAGAGTTATTTATTTAACGCAGTTTGAAGCTTATTAATGAATGCAAGGGACCTTCCCGTTCCGATTGCAACGGATTCCAGTGGCTGTGGAGCGATATGAACAGGGACAATAATCTCGTTGCTTAGCCATTCTTGAATGCCGTTTAATAGAGCGCCGCCGCCAGTTAAAACAACACCTCTATCGACGATATCTCCACTTAATTCCGCAGGTGAGTTTTCTAATGTAGTTCGAATCGCTTCTAATATGTGAAGCAATGATTCTTTTAACGCAGTTTGAATTTCAGTTGAAACCAATGTGACTGTTTTGGGCAGACCTGATACAAGATCCCGTCCGCGCACGTCCATATATTTTTTTCATGGTCAATTAATGCATAGCCAATTTCAATTTTTATTTGCTCGGCTGTTCGCTCACCGATGAGTAAGTTATAATTTTTGCGCACATGTTGAATAATGTTTTCATCGAATAAATCACCGCCGATTCGAACCGTATTGCAATTAACGACACCACCATAGGAAATAATCGCTACCTCTGTCGTACCGCCACCGATATCGACAACGACGTTTGCTATGGGCTCTTCGACTGGTAAATCTGCGCCGATGGCAGCAGCAACCGGTTCTTCGATTAAATGCACATTTTCGCGCCGCAAGCTTTCACCGCATCATGAATCGCGCGTCGTTCAACAGACGTCGCACCAGATGGTGTACATACAACCACATCGGGTTTTCGAATCGAAAATCCTAATGTTTTTGCCGCTTTTGCCATCATACTTTTGAGTAATTGACTCGTAATATCAAAGTCTGCGATAACACCATTGTGTAATGGACGGACTGCAACAATGTTTTTCGGTGTTTTTCCAATCATACTTTTCGCTTCAGTACCAACAGCGAGTACTTTATTCGTATTTACATTAACAGCTACAACCGAAGGCTCATTTAAAATGATTCCTTTATTTTTGTATAAACAAGCACATTTGCTGTTCCTAAATCAATGCCAATTTCAGTGTTTGAGAACATGATTTTCACCTTACCTTAAAAAATTACATATGTATTATTTTTTAAGTATAGACAAAAATTAGGATGATTGCTTGTGGCATTATATGGGATTTAATGAATGTTACAAAGGGAAAACGTCAAAATCGTTGAAATACGTGATGTACAGATAGATTAGGCAGGCATCGTTTGTATTGGCTGTTAAGAAAACTTAATCTTGCTGTAACGAAAACGGTCCTCATTTTATGAGGACTATTTATTCTTACAGATTGTTTTCATGATTGGAGAAAAATGCCGCAAGCTCTTTGCTCTCTTGTTTTCTAATTTTTCGATGGGCGGCTCTAGTTTTCGCCGTTTCATTCAACCAACGCTCTTCTTCTGTTTCTGGAATGACTTCAGGAACGGGAGTAGGCTTTCCATGTTCGTCCAATGCGACGAAAGTTAAAAACGACAATGCAGCAATCGATTCTTCTCCTGTTAATAAATGCTCAGATGTAATTTTTACAAAAACCTCCATCGAGCTATTTCCTGTCCACGTGACCATCGCTTTTAACGTAACAGCATCCCCTGTTCGAATCGGTTTAATGAAATCAACGGAATCGGTCGATGCGGTCACAACTAAATTGCGGGCAAATTTAACAGCAGCAATCGATGCAACATCATCAATATAGGACATGAGCTTACCGCCAAACATCGTGCCAAGGTGGTTCGTATCTGGTGGTAAAACATGGCTTGTTTTGATTGTGACTGTTTCTTTCATAAACTTTGTCTCTTGCTTATTCATGTGCGTCACCTCTAACTATTTCATTGCATTTGATTATAACATTTATGTTTAATACAGTGTGAAAGAGGGTATTAATAAATCACTAGTAAGGAATGTACATGGAAATTATTCAAGGAGGGTGTTATCTATGGACAGAACAAAACGAATAATATGCAACCCGGATGGCACGATTTACTTGAAACGTTCCAATGATGATGTCGTATTAATCGGAAAAGATGAGACGATCATTGTCACAGAAGTCGGCTTTGACCCAATAGATAAACAAAAAATGAATAATGAGTCAATCGGTGAAATGCTCTTTTCTCTCAAGAAGATGCGATGGATCGTGGCTGGGAAATAGAGCTCGATTATTGATTATGAATTTACACATATATGGGCTTAACGGATATGCTGTTAAGCTCATTTATATTAGGTAATGAATATTTGTGAATTTATTCACAAATGAGTGTAGACATTGTAAAAGACCCTAGTTATAATGGAAATAGGAAGAAATGTTTTTAAATTACAAATAAATATATGAGTTTACTTGTGAAAAACTTCACAAAAATGGTTGTTCAAATCATAATGAAGAAAGGTTGAGGTTTTGATGGAATTAAAAATCGAGTAAGTCGCGTTGCATTGATTGGTACGGGCTTTGTTGGTTCAAGTTATGCGTTCGCATTAATGAATCAAGGGATTGCGAAAGAACTCGTCATGATTGATTTAAATGAGGAGAAAGCAAAGGGGATGTAACCGACTTAAATCATGGTAAAGCTTTTGCTCCAGACCCGATGCATATTCGTTTTGGAACATATGCCGACTGCGCAGAAATGGACTTGGTTGTCATCTGTGCAGGCGCAAACCAAAAGCCTGGGGAAACCCGTCTTGATTTAGTTGAAAAGAACTTAAAGATTTTTAAAAGCATCGTAGAAAATGTAATGAAAAGTGGTTTTGATGGGATTTTCCTTGTCGCAACGAATCCGGTCGATATTTTAACATATGCTACTTGGCGTTATAGTGGACTTCCAAAGAGCGGGTTATCGGTTCAGGAACGATTTTAGATACGGCAAGGTTCCGCTACTCATTAGGAGAGTATTTCAATGTTGCGCCGACAAATGTTCATGCTTATATTATTGGCGAACATGGAGATAGTGAGCTGCCTGTTTATAGCTCTGCATATATTGGTGGGGTTCCTGTGATGAATATTATTGGTAGGGATAAGGAATACAAGAAAGAAGATTTAGACGATATCTTCATCAACGTCCGCGATGCTGCATATGAGATTATTAAAAGTAAAGGGCAACATATTACGGGATTGCGATGGGGCTCGTTCGAATTACGAAGGCGATTCTTTATAATGAAAACTCCATTTTAACCGTTTCTGCGCATCTCGATGGAAAATATGGGGAAGATCATGTGTATATTGGTGTTCCGGCTGTTATTAATCGGAATGGGATTCGAGAAATTGTCGAGCTTGACCTTAATCAAGAAGAAGAGGAGCGCTTCGAAAATAGTGTTCATGTATTAAAAGGAATACTCGCTCCGCACTTTGAAGAAGTTAGAGGATGAGAAACATTAATGGAACATAAATCATTGGTAGAAGTTGAACGACTCGCATTAAAAAAATTAAAAGTCTTTGAAAAAGCTCTTTTATTTATTTTTTAAGATCGATGCTTGCAAGTATGTTTATTGGTTTTGGAGTCATTGTTGCTTTTAAAACGGGAAATTTCTTTTATTTAGAACAGTCTCCTCTTGCTTATCCGATGGCCGCGATCACATTTGAGCGGCCATTATCCTCATATCGTATGGTGGAGGCGATTTGTTTACAGGAAACACCTTTTATTACACGTTTACTGCACTGACACGAAAAATGCGTTGGAATCAAGTCGGGAAGTTATGGACATTTAGTTACGTAGGTAATATTGTTGGAGCATTTCTTTTGCGCTCCTCATTTATGCAACGGGTCTATTTGATGATGTGTCAGTAAATGGATTTTTGCTTGAGGTCGCCAAAAACAAAACGATTGCACCGACCTCACAGTTATTCTTTAGAGCAATCCTCTGTAATTGGCTTGTCTGCTTAGCGTTTTTTGTGCCAATGATGCTTAAAAGTGATGGGGCTAAACTGTTTACGATGATGCTATTTGTTTTTTGTTTTTTCATATCGGGATATGAGCATAGCATCGCAAATATGTGTACATTTGCTGTTTCACTCGTGCTTGGTCACGCAGATTCTGTAACGTTTAGCGGAATGATTCATAATCTCGTTCCAGTGACGATCGGAAATCTGATCGGTGGAGGCGTCTTTATGGGCTGGATGTATTACTATGTTAACAAACCTTTTATTGAGGAAAATGATGTGTGAATAACAAAACCCGGGAATACGGTTCTCGGGTTTTCGTTTTTCAGAAAATGGGAGGTTGTGCAATAATCATCGGAAGTGGCGCAATTAAACAAAAAGTAGCGCAATTAATTAAAAGGATGCGCAATTTTACTCGAAAATTCATGCAATTCACGAAGTCATCAAAACAAAACAAAAAGAACCTATCATCCAGACAGGTCCTTCTTATTTTTAAGCTTTAAAACGCCCAATCTCCATTACGGAAAATCGGTTCTACTTCGCCACTTTCAGTAATACCATCGATATCCATATGCTCTGATCCGATCATGAAGTCCACATGTGTGATGCTTGAATTTAATCCGTGCTTTGCTAATTCTTCCTGTGACATTTGCTTGCCGCCTTCAAGGCAAAAAGCATATGCACTACCAATTGCGAGGTGGTTGGATGCATTTTCATCAAAGAGCGTATTATAAAATAAAACATTAGACTGTGAAATAGGAGAATTATATGGAACGAGTGCGACTTCACCTAAATAATGTGAGCCTTCATCTGTTTCAACAAGCTGCTTTAACATTTCTTCTCCCTCTTTCGCTTTTACGTCAACGATTCGTCCATTTTCAAATGTAATTGTAAATTCATCAATAATATTGCCGCCATAGCTTAAAGGTTTAGTACTAGAGACATAGCCGTTTACACCATCTTTATGTGGGACAGTGAATACTTCTTCGGTAGGCATATTTGCCATAAATTCATGTCCTTTTTCATTAATACTGCCAGCCCCGGCCCATAAATGCTTTGCCGGAAGCTCGATGGTTAAATCCGTACCAGGAGCTTTGTAATGCAATTTTTATAACGCTTATGATTTAAGTAATCAACCTTTTCGTGAAGGGTTTCATCATGCTTTTCCAAGCTGCGACTGGATCATCAACATTCACACGTGTCGCTTGGAAGATTGCATTCCATAAGTGGTTAACTTGTTCTTCTCTAGCAACGTCAGGGAATACTTTTCCGCCCAATCCTTCGAAGGTGCAGCGATCACCGTCCAGCTTACTTTATCCGATTGGATGTATTGGCGGTATTTATCAAGTGCCGTCCCAGCCGCCTTTTGAAAATTAGCAATTCGTTCAGGTTTTACTCCTTTTAATAAGTCTGGACTTGAAGAAACGACCGACATAAACGCCGCTCCGCCTTCAGCTAATTCCTCCATCTCACGTGCACGCCATAATGGGTATTCGCTAAACGCTTCATCTGGAGCCATATCGTATTTTAAGCGTGAAACGATATCGTCATTCCAATTGACAATGACATTTTTAGCGCCAGCTTCATACGCCTTTTTAACAATAAGTCGAATAAATTCAGCATTATCAATTGCCGCATTGATCGCAAGTGTTTGGCCAGTTTGAATGTTTACACCTACTTGAACGACTAGTTCTGCATATTTCTCAAGTTTTCATTGAAATGTGCCATTAACATGTCTCCTTTATAGACGAGAGTTTTCTTTTTATTTTACCAAGGGGAGGATAGAATGCCAATGTTTTCAATATGACATTACTCGTCCAGTCCTAGCAGTCTTTGATGAAAAACCGGTGTTTTTGTGGACCAGCTATTCATTTGGAAAGGCAAAATCAAGCGGTATAGACAATCTATAAAGCATAGCACTTATTTGGTGTAATTAATTCCGGTCTATTTTCTTATTTGAGATGAACATTTAGAGGAGAATTGGAATAAATAAATTAAAAGTTGCCCTTGTCAAACTTATTTGCTAATGGTAAAATTATTTTAAATTAAAAACAGAAAAGGTGAGAGAATATGCTCACGAAAGCAGTGAAAGTCGAGAATTTACAAGTTTCGTACTATGGAAATGAGGCGGTGAAAATGTAAGCTTCGAAGTTGAAGCTGGTAAACTCGTTGGAATCATTGGTCCGAACGGTGCGGGCAAATCGACGTTATTGAAATCTTTATTAGGATTATTGCCAATTGATAACGGACATGTACGCATTCTAGGAAAAAAATAGAAGAGATTCGAAGACAAATTGCCTACGTCCCTCAACGTAGTAATATTGATTGGGATTTTCCCATTTCCGTTTTTGAAACAGTTATGCTTGGCACATACCCGAATTTGAAAGCATTTCGCAAACCTAGAAAAAGGAAAAAGAAATTAGTTTACATTGTTTGGAAAAGGTTGGAATGGAATCATTTAAGGATCGTCAAATTGGTGAGCTTTCGGGCGGACAGCAGCAAAGAGTATTCCTAGCGAGGGCAATGGCGCAGCAAACAGACATCCTTTTTTAGATGAGCCTTTTGTTGGGATTGATGTAAGCAGTGAGGAAACGATTGTCAGGATATTAAAAGAGCTGTGTGAACAAGGAAAAACAGTCATGCTCGTCCATCATGACTTAACGAAAGCGAAGGAGTATTTTGATGAATTAATTCTTTTAAATAAGGAATTAGTTGAATTTGGCCCGGTTAGTAAAGTGTTAAATCCAGAAGTCATTACTCGGGCGTATGGTGGACAATTATCGTTTATGAAGAATATGGTGGTGAACCCAACATGACATTTCTCGAAGCTCTATTACATTATGAATTTTTACAAAAAGCGCTTGTTACATCTGTAATTGTAGGGATCATTTGCGGCGTCATCGGCTGCTTCATTATTTTAAGGGGATGGCGTTAATGGGGATGCAATTTCCACGCTGTTTTACCCGGAGTGGCCATTTCATATGCATTAGGCATTAACTTTTTATTGGAGCAGTCATTACAGGGGTGTTGACCGCAATTGGAATTGGCTATATTAGTCAAAACAGTCGCATTAAAAATGATACGTCAATCGGTATTGTTTTTACAGCTGCATTTGCATTGGGAATTATATTAATTACGTTGTTGAAAAGCAGCACTGATTTGTACCATATTTTATTCGGAAATGTGCTTGCCGTCAGATTTTCAGATATGTGGATGACACTCGTCATTGGGATCATCGTATTAGCTGGAGTGTATTTCTTTTATAAAGAATTGCTCATCAGCTCATTTGATCCGACAATGTCGCAAGCATATGGTTTGCCAAATAAGCTCATACATTATTTCTTAATGACTTTATTAACGATGGTTACCGTTGCATCATTACAAACGGTTGGAATCGTGCTCGTCGTTGCAATGTTAATTACGCCAGCTGCCACAGCTTATTTATTAACAGATCGGCTTTGGAAAATGATTTATATTTCTGCAGGATTTGGTGCGCTGTCTTCGGTTGTTGGCTTATATATTAGCTTTAAACATAATTTAGCTTCTGGTGCAACCATCGTCCTCGTTGCAACTGTATTTTTATTTTAGCTTTATTATTATCACCTAAGAATGGCATCATCTGGCGCACAATTAGATCGAAACTAAAACGGGCAACCGCCAATATATAAATAAAGTAGGGGATACAAATGCGTAGATTATTGAATGGCTTTATGATATTAGCTTTATCAGCGGTACTTTTATATGGGTGTAGCGGTACGAAAAACTCATCAGCGAATGAGAATGATGATCGGCTAAAAGTAATTACAACGTATTCGGTTATTTATGATATTGTTAAAAATGTAGGTGGAGATGCAGTCAACGTAGAAAGCCTGGCACCAATTGGCTCAGACCCCCATCAGTATGAGCCATTGCCAGCTGATGTTCAAAAACGACCGATGCCGATGTTGTGTTTTATAATGGGTTGAATTTAGAAACAGGCGGCGGTTGGTTTACAAAATTGCTTGAAACGACAGGTAAGAGTGGAAAGGATGCTCCTGTTTTTAAAATTAGTGAAGGAGTTACACCGATGTACTTGAAGTCAGAGGGCAATGAAGGGGAAGAAGATCCACACGCTTGGCTGGATGTAACAAACGGGATCAAATATGCGGAAAATGTAAAGGAAGCACTAATAAAGGTGGATCCTGAACATAAAGAATTATATGAAGAGAATGCGGAAAAATATATTGAGCAATTAGAAATGCTTCATGCAGATATAACAAAGAAAATGGAGGAAATCCCGCTGGAAAAACGGATCCTTGTTTCGAGTGAAGGAGCTTTTAAATACTTTGCCGACGCTTATGGATTTGAAGCTTTTTATATTTGGGAAATTAACTCTCATGATGAAGGAACACCGAACCAGTTAAAGGACATTGTTGATACAATTAGAGAACGGGGTGTTCAAGCATTATTTGTTGAATCAAGTGTGGACCCAAGAAGCATGGAAACAGTTTCCAAAGAAACGGGCGTCCCAATTGTTGGGAAAATTTTTACGGATTCACTTGGAAAACCTGGTTCAAACGGGGATACGTATATTGAAATGGTTAAATGGAACGCAGAGATGATTTATAACGGATTAAAGAATCATAAAAAGCTTCGGGTGATGAACCGATCACCTGAAGCTTTTTATGTTCAATAAAGTCAAGCTAAATATTTACTCATACGCTCATTATATAGTATTCTTAGATTTATAAGGAAATTGGGATATTTACTAAGGGAAATGTCTAGATGGAAACAATTGCAGATTTGTTTCGAAATAAAGGAGTAAAACGAATCATCATCTTCGCTTTAATGGTTTTATTCCTATATAGCGTACGAAGTATTATTAATTTAATCTTGTTAACATTTATTTTTGCGTTTTTAATGGATCGTCTTGTCGAATTTACAGCAAAGCGCATACCGATTAATCGGCGATTGCTCGTGTTATTTTTGTACACATTCATCGTCGGATTATTGACTTTTGGGCTTGCTAAATATTTACCGATCATTACGACCGAAATTAGTGAGCTTTTTAAACGAGTTAACTCGTTTTACAGTCAACCACATGATAATGTAATTATTAACTATATTGAGACGATTTTAACGAATAATCAAATTACTACTTATTTAGAAAATGGTGTTTCCGTTTTACTTAAATACTTTACTGATATTAGTAAAACGAGCGTTCAAGTATTGATTGCTTTAATTTTAAGTTTGTTTTTCTTACTTGAAAAGCCTCGTTTACAAGAGTTTACAAGCAAGTTCAAAACGAGTAAAATTTCCCGTTCTATTATGAAATTGAATTTTTGGAAGGAAATTCACAAGCACGTTCGGGAAGGTAATCGAAGCACAATTCATTATTGCGATCGTCAATTGTGTGTTAACTGTCATTGCCCTAATCATCATGGGCTTTCCACAAATCTTCGGCTTAGCGATTATGATTTTTTCCTTGGACTTATTCCGGTGGCTGGGGTAATTATTTCACTTATTCCGCTTACTTTAATTGCCTACACAATTGGTGGGTTCATTAAAGTTGTTTATGTATTGATTGCAATTGCGGTCATTCATGCGGGTGAAGCGTATGTGTTAAATCCAAAGCTCATGTCATCTAAAACGGATCTCCCTGTTTTTATACGTTTATCGTTCTCATTTTTCACAGCACTTCTTCGGGGTTTGGGGACTCATCATCGGGATTCCTGTATTTGTTTTCCTACTTGATGTGTTAGACGTAACGAATAAACAATCGAAAAATGTATGAAAATACGAGGTTATATTGGCTGGCGGCTTTTTAGCCGGTCATTGTAACCTCATTTCTATCCCTTAGTCAATATAGTCTGTTGCATTATCAGTAACTCCAATGTATATTTTAAAAGGATATGAATTAAGTAACATCTAGGGGATTAACATGAGTAAAATGAGCAAAGGATTGCTTGCGATCATTACAGTGACTACTCTATTAATGCTGGCAGCTTGTGGAAGCGACAGCAAAAATAGTGATAAAAACGGTGAAGAGCAAACGCAAACAGCATGGGAAAAGATTGAAGAATCAGGAAAAATGATTGCGGGTACATCAGGTACGCTATATCCAGCATCCTTCCATGAGAAAGAGACAGATAAGCTAACTGGCTTTGAAGTGGAAATTTTACGAGAAGTAGCGGAGCGATTAGGGGTAGAAATTGAATTTAAAGAGATGGGCTTTGATGGGATTTTAACAGCCTTGAATAGTGGCATGGTTGATCTTGCGGCAAATGATATTGAAGTAACGGAAGAACGAAAAGAAAAGTTTTCTTTTTCCGATCCATATAAATTTTCTTTTGGCAGTGCGGTTGTACGTAAAGACGATTTATCAGGAATAAAAACGCTCGAAGACTTAAAAGGGAAGAAATCAGCAGGTGAATCAACGACGATTTATATGCAAATTTCACGTGAATATGGTGCAGAAGAAGTTATTTATGATAATGCGACAAATGAGCAATATTTACGCGATGTTTCGATCGGAAGAACCGATGTGATTATGAACGATTATTATCTAAGCAGCCTTGCTGTCGCAGCGTTTCAGAATTAAATTTAACGATTCACCCTGATATTCGCTACCATCCGAATGAACAAGCGATTGTTGTGAAAAAGGAAATGAAGATATTTTAGAGAAAATAAATGAAGTACTTAAGGATATGCATGAAGATGGAACGATTACAAATCTTTCGAAGCAATTTTTCGGTGGGGCAGATGTATCAGTTAAACAAGAACTTGATTTTCAATAATCGGGAGGTCCTTCAATGAGTGAAATTCAATGGCAGCATATTTTTGATGTTTCTCTTGCCATTGAATCCTTCCCATATATTATTCAAGGCATATGGTATACATTGCTTATATCATTTGCGGGTATGGGAATGGGTCTTGTCATTGGTTTCTTTTTAGCCATTGGCAGAATGTCAAAATACGCGATATTAAGATGGCCAGCGCGCATATATATTTCATTTATGCGCGGGATCCGATGCTTGTCTTTTTATTTATTCTTTATTTCGGTTTGCCTAATATAGGTATACAATTTAGCGCGATTGAAGCTGCACTTATCGGTTTTAGTGCACATAGTGCCGCATATATGGCAGAAATTAACCGTTCAGCATTAACGGCTGTAAATAAAGGGCAGTGGGAAGCAGCGAAAGCTCTCGGGCTTACTTATTGGCAAACGATGAGATCAATTATTTTGCCACAGGCGACGAGAATCGCTATACCGCCACTTTCTAACGTATTGCTTGATTTAATTAAGGCATCTTCATTAGCAGCAATGATTACTGTTCCTGATTTATTTCAACGGGCTAAAATTGTTGGCGGCAGAGAATTTGATTATATGACAATGTATTTATTAGTTGCTCTGATTTATTGGGAATTTGTACGATTGTTGCGATCTGGCAGGAGCATTTGGAAAAAAATATAGTTATAATGAATGAGGGGGTCTTTTGGGCTCTCTTTTTTCTGTATTGAAAACTGTCGTTTCTTGCCGATATATATAGTAGTACATATTCTATTCAAAGGGTTAGGATGAGATAAATGGATAAAACAACTCTAATTGGATTTATTTTAGGAATTGTAGCAGTTGGCGTAGGAATGCTGCTAAAGGGGTTAGCTTTCTTTCCTTATTTAATCCAGCGGCCATTTTAATAATTTTAGTTGGAACAGCAGCTAGCGTAATCATTGCTTTTCCGACAGCTGAAATTAAAAGGTGCCTAAGTTATTTCGTATCATTTTTACGGAACGTGATGCTTTAGCACCAAAGGAAATAATTTTGCACTTTTCCGAGCTAGCGCAACTGGCTAGAAAAGAAGGATTACTCGCTTTGGAGGCAAAAATGGAGGAAATTGACGATCCCTTTATGAGGCATGGTTTAAGTCTCGCTATTGACGGTCAAAGTGCCGATTATATCCGCGATGTTTTAAATGAGGAAATTTCGGCGATGGAAGAGCGCCATGAGGCAGGTGCCTTGATTTTTCACAGGCTGGTACATATGCACCTACATTGGGGGTTTTAGGGGCTGTTATTGGATTGATCGCTGCACTTGGGAATATGGATAATACCGGTGAATTAGGTAAGGCGATTTCGGCCGCCTTCGTTGCGACATTGTTAGGAATTTTTACAGGATATGTTTGGTGGTATCCGTTCGCTAATAAGTTGAGGCGAAAATCGCTTGAAGAAGTAAAGGTGAAGGAAATGATCGTTGAAGGAATTTTATCAATCCTAGAAGGAGAAGCTCCAAGGGTTATGGAGCAAAAACTTGCATCTTATTTACCTTCATCAGATCGAGATGCACTCACTCTAGAAAGTGGGGAAGTGTGAAATGTCGAAGCGTAGAAGAAAAAAAGCAAGAAAGTGAAATGAGTGATTCATGGCTTTTACCTTATGCTGACTTATTAACATTGTTGTTGGCGCTTTTTATCGTATTATTTTCTTCTAGTGCGGTTGATGCTCAAAAGTTTAAACAGTTGTCCCAAGTGTTCAACGGTATTTTTATGGGAGGGACGGGCCTATTAAACTATCAACAGCCATTGGAAAATGATGATCATAGCACAGATATGCCGGAAAATATATTAAAATTGGAAGATGAGATTGAACAGAATATCGAAACGCTTCTTGATACAGAAGATAAGCAAGAATTAGAAGCGATTCAAGAAAAGGTAAATGCCTTCGTACAAAAAATGATTTTCATCATAAATTGGATGTGGCTCTAACTTCGGAAGGGCTGCTTCTGACGATAAGGGATAATGTCTTGTTTGAGTCAGGACGGGCAGATGTGCGGGAAGAAGATAAAAAACGGCGAGGGAGCTTGCTGTTTTATTAGAAATGGAGCCACCGCGAAATATTATTATTAGCGGTCATACAGATAATGTCCCCATACGTAACTCGGCATTTCAGTCGAACTGGGAACTAAGTGTCATGCGGGCGGTCAATTTCATGAAAGTTCTTTTAGAAGATGACAAGCTTGATCCCCGTTGGTTTAGCGCAAAGGGATACGGTGAATTCCAACCGATTGCAGACAATCAAACTAGTGATGGCAGGGCGAAAAATCGTCGTGTTGAAATACTAATTTTACCTAAAGTAAAAGTAGCAGAATAATGAAATGGGTGGTGAAAAGATTTCACCACCCATTTTTAACTTTAAATATGTGCTTCTTGTTTCTGGGGTTGCTTGATTATTTTTGTTTGCCATTTTCCATGTAGGAAATAATATAGAGCTAGGCAACCCATTACGAAAAAGGAAAGTATTAAATATAAATGTCCATACCCTGTGCTAGCCGCGACCATTCCTAATACGTAGGAACCAATTCCGATGCCGAAATCAAACAGAGTAAAAACGTAGCGGTTGCCATTCCTCTAGTTGTCGGCGTTGCATTACGGACGACAATCGTTTGTAGGGCAGGGGTTAATGAACCAAACCCAAGTCCAACAAAGGCAGCAGATAATAAAAATGTAAAAGTAGATATTGACAAGCTTAGAAGGAGAAGTCCCACCGCGGCGGATAGAATCGCCGGATAGATAATGACGTTTTCTCCATATTTATCAAACCATCTTCCAGTAAACGGTCTTGATGCAAGTAAAAATATGGCGTAGACGACAAAAAGTAAGTGGCGGCTGAAATGAGATCGAGTTCCTTTGCATAGACCGATACGAACGATAATATACCAGAATAGCCGAAGGCAAGCGCCCCACCGACAATCGCAATCGGCAACGCGCCTTTGTCGATTAATTTTTAAAAGAGAACTTTATTTCTAATTGTACATTGGAAGAAGGAATCGAGACGAATAATACCGATAGGATCGCCAATAAGCCTAACCCAGTACAAATGATGAACATCATCGTAAAATTCGTTATTTGAATAAGTGTTAAGCCGAGAAATGGGCCAACAACCATCGCAATGTTCATTGACATCGCATAATACCCCATCCCTTCTCCTCTCCTTGAGTCAGGGATTAAATCAGCTACAATGGTACCTGTTGCCGTTGTGGCAATTCGAAACCAATACCGTGAAGAAAACGAAGGGCGAGAAAGGTAATGAGTGATGAAGAAAAATATAAGAAAATGTTGAGAGAAGAAAAATAGCGAGAGCGATTGCTAGCATTTTTCGACGTCCGATTTTTCAATCCATATGCCAGAAAAAGGACGGACTAGGACTGCGCCAATGAGAAAGGAAGTGACAACTAAGCCAATTTCAATTGCCGTTCCATTTAATTGTTCCATCGTATAAATAGGTAAAGTGACCATGAGTAAATAAAAAGTTAAAAATAAAAAAGCTTGAAACCGAAATACCGATAAAGTTTTTCGTCCATAATGGTTCTTTTTCAAAAAACATTCCTCCTATTTTTGTATGTTCTTCATTAACTTATTTAGTACGTCTTCTGAATGCAGTTGCTCTTGTATTGAAATCTCTTGCATTAATTGTTTTTCAAATGAATGAATGGTCTTCTTCCATATTGGATAATGAGCTTTTGCTTTATCTGTCAAAGTAACGAGCTTTTCACGTTTGTCTTTTCCTTCAGCTCTGAAAACAAAATCTGCTGTTTCCAATCTTCGAATTGTTCTTGTCATCGTCGGGGCTTCTACATTTAAATGATTGCAAAGTTCTGCCTGTGTAAGTGGTCCAAGCGAATACAACACATAAACAACCGTCCATTGCGCGCTATAAATTCCGTGAGGGAAAGCAGTTCATTAATTTTTTGGAAAGCTTTCTTGAAGTTTGAAAAAATAAATGAAAAAGTGATGATACTCCGTCATTTTCTCTCCTAAATAAATAGTTACCTAGCTAACTATATAATGATATACGATGATTGTCAAATGCAGCTAAAATGCTGTTGAGATGAAATTGTAATTGTTTATACAATGAAATGGAAGTTATGTTAAAATTATGTATAAAAGGGTGCATGATGATTAAATTGATTTCGCTCGTTAGCGCGTATGCACTTGAAATTTATTGATGGGCTATGTGTTGGCGAAAACCGTTTATCACACAGAAATTCGTCAAGAAGGAAGTGGAAAAGCACTTGCCAGTTATACGGGTGTATCATTTGTTTTTCACGAGGAAGAATAGTACAAATATCATGTATAAATGATGTGTCTGGGAAAGACGTAAATAAATTACTGCAAACGATTTGCGGGTTAAGTGATAACATATTCGTTAAATAACAAAACGAGATCCTAAAAGAGATCTGTTTTGTTATTTAAAAGATATTAAGCTTTGCGATTCGCATCGCTGCTTCATACAGCCGTTCTTCTGATGTTAATAAACCAACCCTTACATATCCTTCACCATGTTTACCAAATCCAATACCAGGTGCTACGGCTACATGTGCTTTTTCAAGCAGGAGTTCGGCAAAGGATTCCGATGTATACCCATTCGGAATTTTTAACCATGCGAAGAAGGACCCTGGAGGTGCATCAACTTTCCAACCGATATCATGCAAGCTAGATATAAAGGCATTGCGCCTCTTTTCATATGTTTCATTTAATTGAACGGCACATGCCTGTGAACTAAGCAGTGCCTCTGTTGCTGCATCTTGAACAGCACCAAATAAACTAACATATAAATGGTCTTGCAATAAATTAATCGCTTCAATGACTGAGCGATTGCCAACTGCGAATGCAATGCGCCAGCCCGCCATATTATACGTTTTTGACATTGTATAAAGTTCTACGCCAATCTCTTTTGCACCAGGTGCTTGTAGAAAACTAATCGGTTTTTTCCATCAAAGCCGATCGCGCCGTATGCAAAATCATGAACAACACAAATGTCTCGCTCTTTTGCAAATGCGACTGTTTTTCAAAAAATCGAAATTAGCAATCGCCCCTGTAGGATTATTTGGATAATTGAGAATCATCATCTTCGCTTTTTCTGCAATATGAGCAGGAATCTCATCGTAACGTGGAAGAAAATGGTTGTCTGCTATTAAAGGCATCATTTCCATCTGTACTTTCGCTAAGGCAGCTCGGACCAATAATCTGGATAACCTGGATCTGGTACGAGCATCGTATCACCAGGATTTAATAAACATTGCGGCAACTCGACAAGACCGGCTTTTCCACCAAATAGAACGGCAACCTCTGTTTCAGGTTCAAGATCAACGCCATATTCACGTTTATAAAAGGTTGCAACGGCTTCTTTAAGTTCTATTTTTCCGCGAAACGGTGGATAGCGATGATTGGATGGTTCATCTGCTGCTGTTTTCAAGCGGTCAACAATATGCCTTGGTGTAGGGAGGTCAGGATTTCCTTGCCCAAGATTAATGACATCATGTCCAGCAGCAACTTTTTCATTTACCTTTTGAACGAGTGAGGCAAAAAATTGCTTCGGTAATTGTTTTAATATATCGGAAGTTTCGAAGTTTTTCATGCAGACACCTCAAGTAAATTAATTGAATTTCCTTTTCATTTCTAGTGTTCCATGTTATAACGAATAATAATGTTTGTAAAGTACAGAAAATTTAGGGAGGAACTTGAGCATGAAGTGGAAAGTTGGCTGTATTCAAATGGATATCGCGTTCGGAAATCCAATGGGAAATTTTACACGTGCAGAGCAATGGTTTGAGAAAGCGGCGAAAGAACAATGTACAGTCGTTGTCTTGCCAGAATTGTGGACAACTGGTTATGATTTAACTCGCTTGAATGAGATTGCTCATCATGAAGGACGTGATGTGATTGCATTTTTACAAGAACAAGCGAAGAAGCATCAATTTCATATTGTCGGTGGTTCGGTTGCAAATAAAACAGATGACGGAGTAAAAAATACGATGTACGTCATTGATAAGGAAGGGAAGCTTGTCCATGAATATAGCAAACTTCATTTATTCCAACTAATGGACGAGCATTTATATTTGCAAGCGGGAGATGATGAAACGAATTTTACACTTGATGGAGAAGAAGCGGCCAGTTTTATTTGCTATGATATTCGCTTTCCGGAATGGTTAAGAAAACCTGTGCTAAATGGGGCTAAGGCATTGTTTGTTGTTGCTGAATGGCCAATCCAAAGACTCGATCATTGGCAAACATTATTAAAAGCACGTGCAATTGAAAATCAATGTTATATCATTGCGTGCAATCGTGTAGGAGAAGACAAAAATAATGTATTTGCCGGTCACTCACTCATTATAGACCCATGGGGGACGATCATTGCAGAAGGTGGAAACGGCGAAGAACTAGTCGTTGGAGAAGTGGACCTAAATGAAATTCAAGAAATCCGCAGTCGCATTCCTATTTTTGATGATCGTCGTCCAAAATATTATTCTAGTTGACAAGTTTCGACTTTTCTGTAATAATAAATTTATGCTCAAATGAATATGAAACTTATCGAGAGTGACCGAGGGATCAGGCCCGAAGACGTCCGGCAACCTCCTATTTAGAAAGGTGCCACTTCCTGCGGAATGGAAAAGTTCTGAAAGATAAGTCGAAAGCAAACAATGAATTTTCGATGTCTCTTTCAAGATGAAAGAGGCATTTTTACTTTTGAGGTGGACTACATGATACAAATAAGCAATGTAACGAAAAAATATAAAACAAAAAAAGGCGAAGTAGTTGGTGTCGACAATGTATCCTTATCGATCAATAAAGGTGAGATTTTTGGCATCGTCGGTTACTCCGGAGCTGGTAAAAGCTCTCTCATCCGCTGTTTAAATTTACTGGAGAAGCCGACATCGGGATCTGTAATTATTGATGGGACTGATTTAACAAAGCTCTCATCGTCTGAACTTCGCCAAGCTCGTCTGAAAATTGGGATGATTTTTCAACATTTTTACTTAATTAGTTCTAAGACAATTATTGAAAATATTATTTTCGCTTTAAAAGCAGCGGACTATCCACAGGCAGAACGTGTAAAAGGGCGGAACAATTACTCCATATGGTAGGACTTTCCGATAAAAGAGATGTGTATCCATCACAATTAAGTGGAGGGCAAAAACAGCGTGTCGGTATTGCTAGAGCACTTGCGAATAATCCATCTGTTTTATTATGTGATGAAGCAACTTCGGCACTCGATCCAAGCACGACGAAATCGATTTTAGCTCTTTTAAAGAAAATCAATAAAGATCTTGGGATCACAATAGTCCTAATCACTCATGAAATGGAAGTTGTCAAAGAAATTTGTGATCGGATGGCTGTTATGCAAGATGGAAAGATTGTTGAGCTTGGTTCAGTATATGATATTTTTGCGACGCCACAAGCGGGGCTAACAAAAGAATTTATCGGAGATATTTTACAGCTAGATATTCCAGAAAAATTATTGAAGCAATGTACGGGCACAATTGTAAGAGTCCAATTTAAAGGCTCAAAAGCAGGTGAAACGGTTGTTTCGGATACGTTGCAACAATTCAAAGTGAAAGGGAATTTCTTACATGGGAATATCGAATACATTCAAGAAGAACCGTTAGGAATATTCATCATGGAATTGATTGGAGAAGAGCTAGAAGTAGAAAAAGCTATTCAATACTTACAAGAAAGAACGGGAAATGCAGAGGTGATCACTCATGGTTGAGCATATAATCGGAATGCTGCCAGATTTAAATAAAGCTTTTTTGAAACAATTTATATGGTTGGGATCGCACTTCTCGTTTCAATCATGATCGGATTACCATTAGGAATACTGTTGTTTGTTACGGATCAAGGAATGTTTTGGGAAAATAAGTTTGTGAAATCGACAGTTGGTTTTCTCGTAAACTTAATTCGTTCAATTCCGTTTATTATCTTACTCGTTTTACTTATTCCATTTACAATATTTATCGTAGGAAAGGCAATTGGGCCAACAGCAGCCTCCGTTTCCTTATCGGTTGCAGCCATCCCATTTTATGCAAGAATTGTAGAGACATCTTTTCGGGAAATCGATAAAGGCGTGATCGAAGCGGCGATCGCAGTCGGAGCAACACCGTGGATGATCATTAAAGATGTCCTCATTTCGGAAGCAAAACCGAGCCTCATACATGGGGTCACATTAACAACAATTAGTCTTGTCGCTTATTCAGCGATGGCAGGTACGGTTGGAGGCGGCGGTGTCGGTGACTTAGCGATCCGCTTTGGATATTACCGCTATGATACGGTCATTATGTTTACAACTGTTATATTGTTAGTTTTATTAGTTCAACTCATCCAATTTATCGGAGATCGTTGGGCGAGATATTCAGATAAAAGATAAACTTCAGGAGGAAACAGACATGAAAAATGGTTTTTAGCAATTACTGTTATTTTAGCAATTAGTGTACTTGCTGCATGCGGCGGTGGCAAAGACGAAGGTCAAGCAAAAGAAGATAAAAGGAATTAAAAATCGGTGCAACAGCTGGCCCATTCACAGATATGGTTACAAAAGCGATTAAGCCTGGCCTTGAAGAAAAAGGATATAAAGTAGAAGTAGTAGAATTCAGCGACTACATTCAGCCAAACAATGCATTAGCAAACGGTGATATCGATGCAAACGTCTTTCAAAATTTAGTGTACATGGAAACTTTTGCAGAACAAAATAAGCTCAATCTATCAGAGGTCATTACTGTTCCAACTTCCCCAATGGTCATTTTCTCTAATAAATTTAATTCATTAGATGAAATTACGGATGGTGCAACATTGGCATTGCCAAATGACCCAACGAATATGGGAAGAGCATTATTAATTTTAGAACAAGAAGGCTTAATTACTTTAAAAGATGATGTTAGCCATTTAACGATTTCTGAAAAAGACATTAAAGACAATATTAAAAATATTAAATTCCAACCAATTGAAGCAGGTCAGCTTCCACGTGCGGTTGAAAGTGTTGATATGTCAGCAGTACCTGGCAACTTCGCATTTGCAGCAAAAATGAGTCCACAGGACGGAATTGCGATTGAAGATATGGACAATGTTTTCCGAAATCGCGTTGTTATTGATACAAAAAATAAAGATGCTCAGTTTGTAAAAGATATTATAGAAGTAGTAGAATCAGAAGAATTCGAAGCTGTCATTGATTCAGATTTTGTTGATTTTACAAAGCCAGATTGGATGCAAAATAGATAATATGTTTAATAGATTAAAGGAAAGGTCGGGGCTCCGACCTTTCCTTTAATTATTTTTATTTAAGCTCTTCTCAATTGCCCAAGTTCCTCTGCCAATGCTTGCATTTCACTAGGACTAAAACTATTCTTTTTCATTACCATTTCATAAATTTCATGGAGTTCCTCGTAGCGCTCTTCGTCAAGGTTGTCCAATTTGACTGCACCAATATTCACCATTTTTAATTTCGTAACAATTTCATTAAGCATATACTCAATATTTTCGCGTGAGTTTATTGTTAAATTCATGATTCCATCCCCTTATAATTTTATTCCTACCATCCATCCTTTCATTACAACTGAGAAATGTCAACATTTTTCGATATGTTTGCTCAAAGGGAAAAAGGTAAAATATAAAGTAATGATAATATTAAGGTGGTGGACAATCTGAAAAAACAAAAGACGAACGTACGATTTTATCGTAAGTTTATAAAAGAGCTGATGGCAAAAGTGATGGACAACGATGTCACAGGGATGGCTGCACAACTAGCTTATTTCTTTTACTTTCATTATTCCCTTTGCTTATTTTTATCGTAACTTTGCTGCCGTATACACCTTTGACACAGGAGGATATTTTTAATGTTATTAAAGATTTTGCCCTTCGGAAACATTTTCGATGATTCAAAATACGATTAATGAAGTTATGGAAAGCAGAAGTGGAGGGTTGCTGTCGATCGGTATTATCGGGACAATTTGGTCGGCATCAAATGGGATGAATGCGCTCATGCGCTCGTTAAATCGAGCTTATAATGTAACGGAAAAAGACCATTTCTAGTAGCAAGAGGGTTGGCTATATTATTAACGCTCGCAATGATCTTTGTTTTTCTCTTAGCACTCCTTCTTCCGGTATTTGGGAAACAGCTCGGTTTATTTATTTTCTCACAATTTGGGTTGTCAATAGCTTTTTAAAAACTTGGCATTTATTGCGGTGGGTCATAAGCCCGGTCATTTTGTTTATCGTATTTCTCGGCATATATTATATTGCACCAAGTTTAAAAATTAAATGCTTAGCAGCTGTTCCGGGTGCTATTTTTGCTAGTGTCGGATGGATCATTGTTTCTTTAGGTTTTTCCCATTATGTTTCGTATTTTGGAAACTACTCTTCAACATACGGCAGCATCGGAGGAATCATCATATTAATGCTTTGGTTTTATATTTCTGCCATTATCATGATGATAGGGGAGAGGTGAATTCGCTTATCGGTGATGGAGAATGTAAATCTTAAAGGGACTTGTCACTTTATGTGATAAGCCCTTTCCTTGAAAAGATAATGGCGCGTAAGATCAAAAATGGGTTATACATTTTCATTAGAGGTAAATAGTAAATTTTGTCCAAGAGACGTGTTCTTAGGGATAGTTTATCGTCGAAAATAGGTGAGAGTGTCCAAGGAGCGTGCTTTCAAGGACAGTTTGACGTTAAAAATTGAAAGTACTGTTCATGAAATGTATTTCAAGGACAGGTTGTCGTATAAAATAGGAAGTACTGTCCAAGAGACGTGTTCACAAGGACAGTTTGACGTTAAAAATTGAAAGTACTGTTCATGAAATGTATTTCAAGGACAACTTGATCATATAAAATCAAAGAGAATGTCCAAGAGGCTTCTCTAATATTCCGATGCTCGTTTAAAATAAGTCACATGATCCTTTCATTTAGGGACTCATGTTATTTCAATCGATAACTCCTAAATAAATAGGTGTAAAAGTCTATTCTGGGGAAAAGTTGAAATATTAGTTAAAAGATCAAGCATTAATCTAAATGGAAGGATTTGGCGTGTGATGTTGAATAAACTTTTTCTCGAGTCGTTTTCATTGGATTTCCTCTATCAGTAATTGGATCACTGTTCCATTTTTCAAATGTACTCATGTTTGGTATTTATTGTATTACGATTATTGGCCTTGCTAGCATTATGGGAAGAGCTACAGAAAGTTTAACCATTGTTGCCGGTCCTCGCATCGGTGGGTTACTCAATGCAACATTTGGTAATGCTGTTGAATTGATCATTTCAATCTTTGCGTTAAAGGCAGGCCTCATTGGAGTTGTGCTTGCCTCATTAACTGGATCTGTTATTGGAAATTTATTGCTCGTAGGTGGGCTTTCCTTTTTGTTGGCGGGTTAAAATTTAAACGACAAACGTTTAATGTATACGATGCCAGACATAACTCAGGACTACTCATGTTTGCTGTTATTGTCGCATTTGTCATTCCAGAAATCTTTTCACAAAATATGAATGAGGCAAAGACGATTAGCTTAAGTGTAGGCATATCCATTATTATGATTACATTATATTTGGCGGCACTCTTTTTAGACTTGTTACCCATCGTGGGGTATACCAGCCAAACGAAGTGGAAGAGCAGATGGAAGAAGAAATACCAGAGTGGAAAAAGACAAAGGCGGTTATTATTTTAGGAATTGCGACAATCGCTGTTGCTTATACGTCAGAACGACTAGTTCATACATTTCAAGCAGTTGGTGAAAAATTCGGCTGGACTGAATTATTTATTGGCGTCATCATCGTGGCGATTGTTGGGAACGCAGCGGAGCATGCTTCCGCCATATTCATGGCCTATAAAAACAAAATGGATGTCGCAGTTGAAATCGCCGTTGGCTCGACATTACAAATCGCTATGTTTGTTGCTCCAATTCTTGTCATTGTGTCGCTTTTTTCCCAATTAAAATGCCGCTCGTATTTACCATTCCTGAAGTCGTTGCAATGGTGACATCGGTCCTTCTTACGATCGTAATTGCCAACGATGGTGAATCAAATTGGTTTGAAGGGGCAACGTTGTTAGCCGCTTATTTAATTATGGGAATTGGCTTTTATTTATTATAAGAGTGGATAAACATGTTCAAATAGGAAAAACATAAAGGTAAACGACGGCTCGATCAGCCGCCCATAGGAAAGGAGTACACCTTTATGAAACGGACAATGACATTCGTCAAAATGGTGCTTTTATTACTTTTTATTGCAATTGAGGGATCAGCTGTTCATGGAGCTGAAAAGACATTTGAAATACCATCTTCCGTTATTAATATTGGCAAGGAAAATACAATTCCAAGTCAAACACAAGATTTGCCTTATTTAAAGCCGAGTAAATTTACGAAGGAATTACTTGATTCAGCGGAAGAACCAATCGAAAATCCTCATTTAATTAGACTTTTAAATGAATCAGCGATTAATAAATCTCCCTTTTCTATTGGAATGCGTGCAACCATTTATATGGGAGAATGGCCATTAAATTACAAATCACATGAAATGAATGTAAATTGGAAATATCATAAGGTGAATACGAACGTATATGATAATAATGCTGGATCGGGCAACCATCAGATATCTTATACACAGCAGGTTCATAAAAGGGTAAAAGGTGGGTTAACATCGAAAGTTCCTCATTCTGATGATGTACAAAACATGATTTTACTGAAGGCTTTAAAAAGTCAAAGCTTCCTCTCGAAATGAAACGAATATTGGAGCTGGTACGAAACATCACCAAGTATATAATGTTCATCCAAAGCAAGTTGGTCATTTAGATGCCTACGTGCCAGCCGTCATTGAAAAAGGAGAGGTAACTTATGGTGAAGTGTACTTAATTATTAAAGGTACAAAACGAAAAATTGCTGTGAAAAATGCAACATCACAACCAATTGGAGCCTGGCTGCCGATCCAAGACCATCTATCCTTTATGTACAGAGCCAATTAAGTTGTAAAAGCTGGAAGGCATCATTTTAAGGAAAAAGAAAAATATATAGGAAAAGAAAGAAATGAGGAATACAAATGAAAAAGATTTGCTACGTCATTTCAACCCTTTTCCTTATTTTTCTAGTTGGCAATCCAGCATTGGCACTCTCTAATCAACCAATTCATTGGGGGTTTAAAAAGGATCCAATGAACAACAAGCAGAAGCAGGAGTGCCTTACGATCAGCTTTTGGAAAAATACGGTGCTTTTACAAAGGAAGTCCAAACGAAAAAATATTGTATTTAACATTTGATAATGGATATGAAAATGGCTACACTGCCCAAATTCTCGATGTTCTAAAAAGGAAAAAGTACCTGCTACTTTTTTGTAACAGGGCATTATTTACAAACAGCCGCAGATTTAGCGAAACGAATGGTTAATGAAGGACATATTATCGGAAATCATTCATGGAGCCATCCTGACATGACGCAAATTAGTGAACAGCAAATAAAAACGGAGCTATCAAAAGTACAAGAAGCAACCGCCAAGATCACGGGTCAAAAACGATGCAATATTTACGACCACCCCGTGGAATATTAAGCGAAAGAACGTTAAAAATTGCAAAAGATGCCGGTTATATTCATGTTCTTTGGTCACTTGCCTACCGAGATTGGGTTGCAAATGATCAAAAGGGTTGGAAATATGCATACGACAATATTATGGCCCAAGTTCATCCTGGCTCCGTCATGCTGCTTCACACCGTATCAAAAGATAATGCGAAAGCTCTCGAACAAGTTATAAAAGACTTGAAGAAGCGTGGATATGTCTTTAAAAGCTTGGATGAATATATGATAAAGGAAAGAATGAAAAGTCCGATTATTGATTAATCCAATTGAAGACACACTCGATCAAATGTCGCAGTGTGTTTTTAGTACGATAAATTATTATATAATGAGAAAAAGAAAGCGAGGTGACTCTTTATGTGGCAAGAAACAATCAAAATCAAAGGTCCGTATCAATTCGATCTCGCATTAAGTAGACTAGCAATGGATCCGCTAAATATAGTTGACCAGGGGAAAGAACAATAAAAGTGCCGATCTACTCTATTTCGCCTGAAGTTGCTACTGTTCAAGCAATTGGAACAATTGAAACACCAATATTTTTAATACGTGGGAAAAATCCTTCAACAAAATTAACGATACTACAAAGAATTGCTACTATTTTTCAATGGAACACCTCCCTGAGCGAAATTGATAAGCATTTTTCCACAACTTCTTTGAAAGATATTTTTAAGGTTCATCGCGGCACTCCGATTGTTTTGGATTTTTCCTTATACAATGTGCTAATAAAATCAATTATTCATCAACAAGTGAACATGAAATTTGCTATTTCATTAACAGAACAATTTGTTAAAACATTTGGGAGTGAAATGGAGGGAGTGCCTTTTACCCATCGCCAGAAACCGTGGCGGAATTACAAATCGAGCAATTAAGGAATTTAAAATTTAGCGAACGGAAATCGGAGTACATCATTGGGTTATCAGGGCTAATTGCAAGTGGCGAACTCAATTTAGAACGGATAGCGATGCTCCCAGATGAAGAAGTCATCAAAGAATTAACGAAAGTACGTGGAATTGGTCCTTGGACTGCACAAAACTTTCTATTATTTGGACTTGGAAGACCAAATTTATTTCCGATGGCAGATATCGGCATTCAAAATGCAATCAAAGCGCTATTTAAGCTTGAGCGAAAGCCAACAGCTGCCGAAACGCAGCAATATAGCGCTGAATGGCACCCATATTTAAGCTATGCAGCGCTATATTTATGGAGAAGTATTGAAGTTTCATAATGTCAAAGAAGGAAACATGTTCAACTGATCCGAATATATACTAAAAGAATGATAAGGAGGTTTCTTTTATGTGGATAATCATTCCAGTTATGATCTTTTAATACCGATTGTTGCCATCATCACCGAGCATATTCAAAAAATAATAAAATAAAAATGAGCTTGATTCAAGAACAGATGCAATTCGAAAAAATAAAACATGAAAATTATTTATTAGAAACAGAGAAATTAAAACTTGAACTTGAAAAATGCAAATGGAATCTTCAAAGGAAGATCCTTATAAGATTGTGAAATAATCAACCATAACGGCATATTAACTCTAGAATCATCTCACAAATAGCTACAAAAGCACCGTATTTTGAAGGTGAAGTCTTACATACACTCCACACACGTGGAGTGTTGTGCGGCCCTATTCTAATACGATGTCGAAGGTTCTTAACGGTAGAATGAGCTTATGTTCGCCCGCTTGTTAATTCTTATATTGTTGAGAACTTATCCGAAGTATGAACTCTTTCATATCGACGAGACGTGGGAATGTAGGTTTCTCGGTTGTTCCTGCAATGACTAACGGTACAAGCGTCTCTTGTTTGTGTAATGAACCGTGTGCTGCACCACTAAGATGAAATGGTGTTGATTCTGCTTTAAAATCACATCCTGGTTTAGCATTAACGACAATAAAACGCCCCGAATGAGAATGCAGTGCACTAAATAAGCGTGCTAACGCATCTGGATAATCCCCATAGGATAACACATTTTCATTTGTTACGTGCAAATCTAGAAGTTCAATGTTTCCTTCCATACTCCATGTTTGGTTATATACATCCGTATATTTACCGGTTGGACAATAGTGTAATGAACCTTCTCTCATGCCAGATGCGATGTGAATGAAATGTTCGTCTTTCCAGGCAATAATATCGATACGTGGATCATTTTTGAGTTGTTCGATAACAGTAGACAGTGAAAGACTTTTATCCAGTAAGTAAATATAAGTCATTCGCTGGTTTACACATATGACAAGCTGGTCTTTATTATTTACAGGGCGCCCGATTCGGGCAATGGAATACTTTTTAGTATTTTGCGCAAATCAATAATAAACTCTTGGTAATTCGACCCTGTTGGAGAATGACCGTTGTCCCCCATTACCATCCATACATTTCGACTGAGAGCTTCTTCCCAGCTTGGATACAAATTCAACGTTTTTTGAATTTCTCGGTCGATTTTGGCAATTCCTTTTAAATCCATCGGCCCCTTAAAATGAATACGGAAGTCCATATCCTGAAATATACAGAACGTAAATCCTGGTAGTTTGTTGTTACGAATTAAATGTCGAAGCTCCCGGGCGGTATATTTATAATTTCCCGCAGCTATTTGCAGTGTGAATCCCCATGGCCGTAGTTTTGAAATAAGACCCAGAGAAAATATTGATGGGGTAAGGGTTGTCCACTCACCGTCTTCAAAGCGTGTCAATGTACTGAGGAATCGAGGAACATGTAACTGTTTGAGAGTATTTCCGCGATAAACAAAAGAATTAATAGATGCGGAACGGATGCCAATGTCAGCTAAATCCTCATAGATCGTAGTAACCTCTCTGCTCAAATGCTCATTATTCAACCGATAAAGCATGTTATGGACGGAACGACGTATCCCTAACTTAAACGTTTCGCGAAAACCGGTCCCGTAGTTAATGATTTCTTTTTTGAATCATCAAACCAGTTTAAGCCAGGGATATGGTGTTTGTCAGCATATGTACCTGTCAAAAGACTGCTATCAATTGTTACCGACATTGTCGGAAACGAACTGACCATATTCGGAATATAACTCCCGTTTTCCATTAGAAATTTTAAGGCAGGAGCACGTCCAGTTTGGACAGCTATTTCCAATGGTTCAGGCATCAAAGAATCAATGTTTAGCAAAATTACTGGTTTACACAATTGTAAGTTAGGTTCCATGCTGTTTCATCCTCACATACTTTCCACTGGTCTTTTACAATTCAAGTCATGCTCATTCGTACCAATGAACTGTTTTAGTTATCATATGTTTTATTGATTTTTTTATACTCTCAACTTTTTTGCAAACTTGAAGGAATTCAATAATAAAATCAATCGATTAAGAAATGGATAGGCTAAGCTAAACAAAACTCGAAATAAAATGCAATTGCTATCGATGGAAAGCATATGCTATTGTTACGATTGAAATTGAGAGTGAGTTTTATATAACTTTCGTTTTATAGTTGACATTAATATTGATCGATGGTATTTTATTTGTAATGCTGTTCTTAATAAGGAACAATGATAGTAGGGGATGATTGGTAAAATAGCACTTAATTATGCAATGTCCAGCTTGTGGTGTTCTTTAATAAGAATCATTTATGCTCTAAAGCGAGATCGCTTTCTGGGTTGGTCAACCAACGATCGTAAAAGCCAAGAGAACGTCATTATTATTAAGGTCAGGGATGTAACAGAAGGACGTTTTTTCATGTTCTACAAATTGCCATCAATATAAAAGTGATGAGAAGTATTATCTTGTCAATATTTGGTAAGATTGATAATCAAATTTATCTTTATCTGTTAGGTATTTTTATCAAATGGTTTATAGCAAAGATGCCAAAGATGCATATTGCTGTTGCCCGGAAGTGCTGTAACTATTAATTGGTGATTCTGGAGCTGGAAAGTCGATTCTTATAGCAGCTTTTTTGAAAGGATAAAAATTATTCCATTGAATTGACAAGATCGCATTTGTAATAACAAAAGCTTGGGTTCGTTTGAGGTGGAGAAAAACAATACTTTCTAATTGTTAAAAGGAAAGAGCGTCCGCCAATATCGATCGGGATCTATTTCCTCACCTAGCAGAGCATCAGCGTCTCTACCCTTATTATAAAGCAATTATTGGTAATCCTGAATTCATTTTACGCGAAGCAAATAACCAAAATACCCTTTTATTTATTCGTATAAAACATTTTCGATTTATTAAAATTTGAATGCTCACACATGATATAAAGTCTATTTTTGTCAAATTGTTCTTTATTAGGAACGGAATAAAGTGACTAGTAAGAATTATTTCGTATAATTGAAAGAGGTTCTGGATCGTCATTTTAACTTTATGATGTTAACAATAGATGGTTGAAGGATAATAAAATAATGAGAATGTTAGATATTCATTGTTGGTGTTATTAAAACGCTGTTTTGTTTGAGTGTTCTATATTGAGAATTCCTAGTTGATAGAGAAGCAATAAGATGATGGTTCTATTCCATTCTCGATGGAGGCACGTGGTTAACCTGTGGGGTGAAAGATCTTAAACGCCAGCTATAGAAAGTGTAATGTGAGGATCGGTAAGGTGCCTATTAAGCAGAAGTTTGTTTGTAAGGAGATGATTAAGTCATCAATTAGCTTGATAAAAATCATTACAGGTGTTTCCGGATAAATTCGTTAAATACGGTTAAGAGAGGTGTGGAAATGATAGGGAAAATATAATGAAGATTCGAATAAATAAAAACTTGACACTAACAGAAGTTGCGAATCGAGCTAGAATAGCAAAGTCTTATTTAAGTAATATTGAAAGAAATATTAATCAAAACCCGTCAATCCATATTGTTGAAAAGATCGCCAATGTGCTAAATGTAGATGTTAAGACATTGATACAAGCAGATAGTAATTGGGAAAAAGAAGAACCAGAATGGGTGGAATTTATTAATGAATTAAAAAAGGTTGGAAATGGTAAAGAGCGAATTCATGAAATGAAAATATTACTGGAATTTATTAAATGGCAGAATGAGTCAGTAGAAAACCATAAATAAGCATCACTGCATTTTCTAAACCTTTCGCTTGCTAAAAATGCTGAGAGAAATATTAAAGAATAACCTATGAATAGGGTGCTGCCAATGTTAAGGGCAATTATTATTGATAATGAAGAAATTCCCATGAAGTATTTGGAGCAATTATTACATGATACGAATGCTGTAAAAGTCATTGGAAGATATACAAAAGGTAGTAAGGCCATACATGAGATTGAACAATTCAACCCGGATTTGATTTTTCTTGATAGTATTATACTAGGAGAATCAGGTATTGAAGTTGCTAAGAATATCAAGGCTTTATTACCTAAAAGCAAAATTGTATTTGTGACAGCTTATGAAAAGTTTGCGATAAAAGCCTTTGAGATAGGGGTTACGGATTATATATTAAAGCCTTTTAAAAAGGAACGAATTGACTTATTAATTGACCGGATTTTAGATACGGAAAATAGAAAAGTAGAGAAAGATGTATACACGGTTTGCAGCTTCAACTATTTTCATTTCAAAAAAATGGTCAGGAAATTAAAAATGTAAAATGGCGAACAGCCAAGGCTAAGGAGCTATTTATCTATCTAATTCAAAAAAGGCACGAAATTGTGAGGAAGGATATATTGGTTGAATTGTTATGGCCTAATTTAAGTGGTGACAGTGCCTACGATAATTTATATTCTTCAATTTATCATATAAGGAAAATACTTAAAAAATAGATGTGAATATCGACATTATTAATTCTGTGTATGGATATGAACTCAATTTAAATGATGTAAAATATGATGTAGAGGAATGGGAGAATACAATTGAGCAATTAGGCACTGTAAACGAGGGAACGTATGAAACGTTTAAAAACGTAATGAAGTTATATAAAGGTGATTATCTGGCTGAAGAAACATATGTATGGAAGCAAAATGAACAAGAACGACTCAGAATTTTATTTATTTTCAAATCGATAGATATGATTAATTTTTTAATAGAAAAAGAATTATAAAGAAGCCATTCTACGTTCTTTAGATATCCAGAACTTCTATCCGTATATGGATTATTCTTATTTTATGTTAATGAAATTGTATGATAAGTTAGGCGACTTATATAATGTGGAAAGACAATATGTAAAATTAAAACAAATGCTTGAACATGAGTTTAGCACATTGCCAAACGAGCCAATTAGTAGTTGGTATAAGAAATGGGTAAAGCGACAATTAATTATGTAATCCAATTCATTTCAAATGGATCATTTAATAGAAACAAAAGCGTTCTTTAGATTAAAAAACAGATCTATGGAACGCTTTTTGTTATTAAAAACTTATTATTCGAATCCCAGCAAATATCTATGGGCTCCAATGAAATTGTTTAAAGAATGTTTATTTTTGTTCAGAAGTTGGTTATCAGTATGTTCAGACAGTTTTGTTATCTTTGTTTTAGTCAAAAAATCATCATCGTAAGAAAGGAAGGTAAGGTGATTTTGAAAAAGCATAAACTACTCATTAAGCTACTTATTGTTTTAGTTATTACTTTTCCCTTTACCTCTTCAAAAATGCAGGCACTTACAGAAACGCAAAATATCGACGAAGGAGTAGAGGAAATAGATCGTACATCTGAACAGGAGAGTTACTAAATACAACAGTAGTAATTGAGGAAAAAAAGGAATAGTTGACGAGGAAAACGAACCCGAAGAAATAATTGAAATCGAAGAAATAGAACAAAATGAGTCCGACAAAGCGGAAGCAGAGGAAGTTAAGCAAGTGGAAGTTATAAAAGAAGAAAATGAGTCTGATGGTAACGAGCCATATGAAGAACCAAATGAAGAACCAACAGAAAAATAATACCAGAAACAGAAGTTGGAGATCGATTAACAAGACATGAATCGGTAGAAGATGTAGAGGTGGGGATCGAGGAGAAAGTTGCTTCGGTCGAACTGATGGCTATTGGAACTCCGGGTTATTATTATACAGATCCAAATGCCATTGTTGTACCTACACAATTAACAGGACAATCAACAAATGTTCATACAAAGCCTCATATGTTGTGGGCGGACGGCAATGAGATACTTGTCGCTGTAAAATCAACCCATGATCTGAGTGGGATGACACTAAATGGAAAAGGTTTCAAGAGTTTTAAAGAATATGGGAAGCTCATTTCAATCTATATAGATAATGTAGAATATGTACCTTCTGGCGGCTTGCAAGGTAATGAAAAAGATTCGCGTTGGACTGTTTTCACATTTAATATGGCAGATTTAAATTTAAATGATAGTGGGACATATCCGTTCTATGTAAAAGGCATTGGTGGTGGTCACGATGTTAGCGGGTCTCTCTTATTTCTTATACCAAAAACCACCATCGAAGCAAAGAAAGTGTGGGTTGGTGGAACGGAGCGACCTGCCATTACCCTACAACTAATGGCTCAAGTAGGCAATGAAGGGAAAAAGGTTTTACGAACAGGTGAAGTGGACGGATCTGGACATACTGCATGGGTGTATAAATGGACAGATGTACCTGAATATGATCCATATGGCAGAAAGTATACATTTACTGCTGATGAGGAAACAGTACCAGTAAACTACGAAAAAAGCATTGACGGTTTAACGGTAACAAATACGTATAATCCAGAAACGATTGCTATTGCTGTTAATAAACAGTGGATTGGACCTAATGTAGATGCTGTAACAATTAAACTATTCGCCAATGGGGCGGATACAGGCAAAACACTGGAATTAACAGAAGGAAATAATTGGTCAGGTTCATTTACTAGTTTAAATGTTTACCATGATCAAACGGGTGAAAAAATTACTTACACGGTAGAAGAAGTAACGGTTCCTGGCTATACAACAGAAAAGTCAGGATCTATTACAGACGGGTTTACATTTACAAATACGAACGATACAAAGCTAAATATTGAAGTGGAAAAAGATGGATTGGTCCGAAAACAGAGTCAGTTACAATTATGCTTCTCGCTAATGGTGTGGATACTACGGCTACTATAGCTTTAAATGAAGACAACAATTGGGAAGCGGCTTTTAAAAATTTACGAAAATACGATGCCATGGCCGGTGAAGAAATCATTTATACGGTAAAAGAAGTTGACGTTCCTGAAAATTATGAAGTCAGCATCACCGAAGAAAACGGAAAAATCATCGTTACAAATACAGCTCGCTTTGGTTCGTTAATTGTAGAGAAAGTAGATGAAGAAGGTCAACCATTACCTGGTGCGACATTTGAATTGAGACATCCTGAAGGAGATGTTGTCGGTACACTTACTACTGACGAGGATGGCACGGTTAAGTTTGAAGGGCTCGAATGGGGCGATTATACATTAATAGAAACGAAAGCTCCCGAAGGATATAACAAGTTAATAAAACAGATTGCGATAACGATTAATGGTGATAACTTGCACGCAACAGAAAGGGTTATTAATACTCAATTGCATGGGAACTTCCAAGTACTGGGGAATTGGAGCGCTTGGATTTTACGGGGCAGGTTTGATTCTAATGGCTATCGCGTTATGGGCCATTCTTAGAAGAAAACGAGCTTAAATATATAATGAGCAGGAGGGAAAAGGATGAAGAGAAAATTTTCCGTTTATCATCTAGTCATAGCTGTCTTATTATTTAGTTTAGTATTACCCGGTACCATTTTAGCAACTGAACGCACAACTGGAACGTTAACGATTCATAAATATGAGCAAGAACTGGGGCAGAACAAGGTGTGGGTGATGGAACGGGCAACCAAACGCCTGTTGGAACTCCATTAGCGGGTGTTACGTATAAAGTAAAACAAACTCATGCATATGATGGTACAGAGTGGACGCAAGTGACCAATGGACAGGAGTACGAATTAACAACCAAAGAAGAAGGAGATGAAAAAGGAATAATTGCCCAGTCTTTACCGTTAGGTCGTTATTCAATAAAAGAAATTAAAGGACCACCACATGTGAATTTAAATCCCGAAATTTTCCATGTTGATATTCCAATGACGAGTAAGGATGGCTCCACTTTAAACTATGACGTTCATATTTATCCGAAAAATGAAACAATTCGCGGGAATGTCAAGTTAACGAAAACTGATGGTGATACAGGTGCTAATTTAGAGGGCGTGCAATTTGAACTATACTATGCTGATGGAAATAAAGTAGAAGGTACAACAACGTTCACTACAGTTAAAAACGAAAAAATTACTGTTGATAATCTAGCTTATGGTGATTACTACTTTAAAGAAGTCGCTACATTAGACGGCTACTTACTAGGTAGCCAAAGGTTGAATTTTCAATTACTGAAAGTGGAAAAACGGTTAAAGTAGCCATTAAAAACTACATCCATCCAGATGTTGAAAAAGAGGTAGATCGTAATGCCGTTAACCGTGGTGAGACTGTCACTTATACGATTACGGTGGAGTTACCGGGGATATAAAAGATTATAAGAATTTTGTAGTCACTGACACATTACATGAGAACCTAGAATTTGTTGAAGTAGTATCTCAGCCGAACGGATTTGCTTTTAATAAAAACGGGCAGACAATAACTTGGAATGCTACTCCATCAGAACTTAGCGGGCCAAGTACAGTAGAATTTTCTTTTAAAGCAAAAGTGAAAGAAGATGCACCAGCAAACGATCCTATATACAACAAAGCAGAAATTAATTATACAAATCAACATGATGCAAGTGGAAAAAGAATTACAGGAGACATTCCTGTAACACCGACAGCAGGATCGTTAACAGTAATTAAACAAGACAAATCCACAGGAAACCACTGGGAGGGCGGAATTCGAGCTTCGCGATGCAGATGGCAATGTAGTTGATGAAGGTACAACAGGTAGTGACGGTAAATTTGTATTTAAAAGGAATTAGATTACGGTAACTACAAACTCTATGAAACAAAGGCACCGACTGACTACCGTCAATTAACAAAGCCAATCGAAGTAACAATTAATGCAGAAAACCACGATGTGACACTTACCGTGGAAAACTCTAAATCAGGTTGGGATCTTCCAACAACAGGTGGTATTGGAACGATACTATTTACATTTGTAGGCCTTGCGTTAATGGGGGCTGCAATAGTTGCTTACTTACGCCGTAATAAAATGGTTGAAGAATAAGTCAATCTGAATAATTATACGTGGGAGGATTATTCTCTCCCATGTTTTATTAAGTTTTTCATAATCTAATAATAAATAAGCTTAAAGAAGGTTAGGATGATCTAACATGAAAAAGGCTTGTTCATTACTATATTCATTATAGGATTTAGTATTTTTCCTATCCAATTGTAAGCAATATGATAGCAACGAAAGTATATAAATCTGTTATAAAGGAATATAATCAAACGATCGAACAAATGGAAGTTGAAGATATTACAGCGGAAAAAAGAAGGTTGAAAAACATAATGAAAAGCTTGGCCAATCAGATCTGAATTTTGTTGATCCTTTTGCTTTGGACCGGCCAAATGAACAAAGTACAACCAGTTACTACGATGCTCTTAATGTTGGATCTACTATTGGCAGTGTTATCATCCCCGAAATCAAAGTCGAGATACCAATCTATCATGGAACATCAGATGATGTTTTATCTAAAGGTGCAGGTCATTTAGAAAATTCCTCCTTACCATCAAGTAAATTAGGTACTCACAGTGTCATTACTGCCCATCGAGGACTTCCTAGTTCCAAATTATTTCGCGATTTAGATAAGCTGACAATAGGTGACCAATTTTACGTACGAGTTTTAGATGAAACGCTCGCTTATGAAGTTGAAAGTATTAATATTGTGTTGCCTCACGAAACGGATTGGCTAATAATGGAAGAGGATCAAAATAAAATGACGCTTTTAACATGCGATCCTTATATGATTAACTCCCACCGAATGTTAGTTACAGGTCATCAAGTCCCATACGTCCCCAATCAAATAGAAGCTGAAAAGAATAATGAGGATAAGCCGAATTATTTAATGGGTGCAATTCAATTGTTGTGTTGGCACTTATCATTCTTTATTTCTTTCGCATTAAGAAAAAATTAGGTGAAGATCAATGAAGAAAAATTCGACAATCTATTTAATATTTTTCCTTGGAGTAGCAATTTTACTTTATCCACATATGGCACAGTTGGTCAATTCACAAAAGCAAAAAGGACAAGTGGAGGATTTTCTCGAAGATTTTCGTCATATTGAAATATCGAATGAAGAAGTCGAAGTAATTATGGAGAAAGCCAAAAGGTGTAATGAAGAAATCTATGATGATAGCGATAGATTTCGCGATCCGTTTGGTGATAATGAGGGAGACATCAATATTTTCAGCGTTGTTCGCAGTTAACCGACGAGGATATGTTTGCGGCTATTGAGATTCCTAAGTTAAATCTCATCATTCCACTTTATTTAGGAGCAACAGATGAAATATTAAGTATGGGAATCGGTCAAGTAGAAGGATCATCGCTGCCGGTTGGCGGAAAGAATACTCATACTGTTTTAGCTGGTCATCGGGGATGGGAACGAAAGAAATGTTCCGGAATGTTGATCAACTAATGAGTGGGGACGTATTTTACATTCATACGATGAATGAAACACTAACTTATAGGGTGTTTGAGCAAAAAATTATTTATCCTGATGAAACGGATTCACTTGAAATAGAACAAGATAAAGATTTAGCCACTTTACTTACGTGTCATCCATATCGTCATAATTATCAACGGCTTCTCATTCATGGGGAACGGATGAATTAGAAGCAAGTTTCATACAATCACCTATTTCATCTTTTGGCTATACTTTACCATAATCTTATATATATCCACCATACTTTTCAGCAAAACCATGAATGCGTCGATCTAATGGGGTTCTTCCCTCCTTTCAGATATCCATGGCAACGCAATTGCTTTGGATGCAGTCCTTCAAGATATTAGAGAAAGAAATGTCGATAAAATCTTCGTTCTCGGCGATATTAGTTATCGGGGGCCAGAACCTCAGCGAGCTCTTGATCTTGTTCGGTCGTTGAATTGTGATGTCATTAAAGGGAATGCCGATGAATGGGTTGTTCGTGGTGTTAATGAAGGAGAAGTTCCAGATCAGGTGTTAGCGATGATGAATAAAGAACGGGATTGGATTTATTCTCAATTAGATAAAGCAAGTATCGATTATTTGAAAAATCTACCTGTGAATCTTTCTATTGAAGAAGAAGGGGTTCGTATCGATGCTTTTCACGCTTCACCGAATAGCTTATTTGATGTTGTTTTACCAAGTGAGAGTGACGAGTAATTAATTGAAAAAATGATGACAAATGAGGCAGATCTCTACGTGTATGCCCATATTCATAAACCATTTATTCGGTACATTCAAGGAAAATGTCTGATGAATATAGGCAGTGTTGGTCTGCCTTTTGACGGAATGACGAAATCATCGTATGCAATTGTTGATGTGAAAAATTCAGGTTTTCAAACGTCAATCGTAAGAGTTGACTATGATATTACTAAAGCAATTAAACAATATAAAAACTCTACATATCCAAATGCGGAATTAATGTGTCGCGTATTAGAAAATGGCCGATTTTAGGGAATGGTTCCGCTGTTTATAGTTCATTGACTATTGACCTATAATGTTCGTGTTGAGCTGCAATGAACCTGCATTTCATTTCCTTTACGCAGTTAATTAATCTACTTGAGGGTAAATGTAACCATTAACAACAATGAACGTTCTCGTATTTAGCACATTTTCATCAATCGTTGGGGAGTTGCTGCGCTTTCTGTCGTTCGTGGCTATTTTCCCATATTCATTATATTTATTATTGGTCTTGCAATCGGCTACTTTGAAATGTTTCGCGCATTCATGAATACTGCGACAGGCTGGGGCGACCTTGCCGGTTTATTTTCGTTATTCATGTGGGTGATGATCGGTCTAATTGTCGGAGTGATTGTGCAATTCATTATAATTATCTATAAACAATGAAAACATGGCGAATTCGTGACATTCAGAAAAATAACTTGTAAAAAATAAAAAACATTGTATATTTAGAGTGTAAAGAGTGTGTGAAATAATTCACAATTAAATGCATTTAAAGTCAGTTGATCAAGAAACTAATTTTTTACAATTGTATGTGAATGATTTCACAAAAAGAAAGTTAGGAGTGAGCAAAATGAGAAAATGGTATGAAAATCGTTGGGTAGCAATGATTTGGGCGGTAGCAAGAATTTGGCTTGGGGTCCAATGGTTGCAAGCGGGTTGGCATAAAATTGGCGCGTTTGATGCAACTGGATTTTTAACAGGTACAATGGCAAAAGCAGGTGGAGAAGCACCAATCGTGCAAGGCTGGTATGCAACGTTTGTTGAAACATTTGCTTTGCCAAATGTAAAATTGATTAACATTTTAATCCCTTGGGGCGAGGTTCTTGTAGGAATTGGTCTCATCGTTGGAGCGTTAACATTGCCGGCACTTATCGCAGGCGCATTTATGAACTTGAATTTCTTACTCGCTGGAACAATTAGCACAAATCCAGTTCTTCTAGCTGTAGCAATGATTCTCCTCTTCGTCGTAAAAGGAACAGCGTATTACGGAGTAGATCGTTTCTTAGTACCAGCTACAATCAATCATTTTAAAAACAAAGGCATCTTAAAAAAATGCGTGGTGCAGCAGTGCATTAACAAAAATTAAAAACAGGGGCTGTCCAATAAGTCTCTAAAATAAAAGTTGGAGAAAAACGCATCGTTTTTCTCCAACTTTTTGAGTTTTTGGATCATTCTCTGAAAGCAACAGGCGTATTCCTGCTACTTTCAGTAGATTGTGGGCTAATGCCACAAGGCCGAATTCCATATGCACTTTGTCGATCCCACGCAATGAAAACCTGCGGAACGACCGATTGCCCTTGATGTGACCGAACACGCTTTCTACCTCAATTTTACGTCGAGCATAGATGGCGGCTTTGTCTTCACATTCAAGGGCTGTTTTTGCCTTTGCTTTCATTTCTTCAAATATCGTATTCCAATGAACTTGACGATTGCCTTTGGCTTTTGTACATTGTGCTTTCAACGGGCAACCGGAACAGTCTTCGCATTCGTATATTTTATAACTTTGCTCCAACCCTGAGGCATTCTTTTTATTTTGATACTTTTTAAAGAGTACCTTGCGATCATTTGGGCAAATAAACAGATCATCTTGTTCATGGTATGTCCAATTTTTACGTTCTTGATGTTATTCTTATATTTACGTGTTTTCTCCTGTACATACGTCCTGTATGGAATTAAAAATCAAAACGTGGTTCTTTCTCTTCACCAACCGCATACAAATAATTTTCCTCACTGCCATACCCCGCATCTGCTATCACTGTTTTGGGCATCGGTAAAGCAGACGATGCCAACCTCTCTAAATGCGGAATAAAACAGCGAGTGTCATTTGGGCGTTGATGGATCGAATAATCAAGGATAAATTGATTTTCTGTTGCCATTTGTACATTGTATCCAGGCTTCAACTGGCCATTTTTCATGTGGTCGTCTTTCATACGCATGAACGTCGCATCGGGGTCTGTTTTCGAAAAGCTATTACGATCGTCGAAAATCTTATGATATTCTTGATATTTTTGGATGCGTGGAACGAAGTTTTCACGGATGACCTTTACCGGCTTCTTCAACACACTCCTTCGCTTACGCAGTTCTTTTCTCACAGGAACTTCTTTCGTCGCTTCGATTTCTTCCGTCAAGGTATCGACTTGTTTTTCTAGTTGATTAGCGAGGGATTCCAATTGTGCTGGAGTTACGTCTCCGGTCGGCATGTCTCCGAGTTCCATTCCTTCTGCTTCTGTGATCTCGTGAATGTGCTGAAGGGTTTCTTCAATTTTTCTTTCAACTTATCTTCATAACGAATAGTGGATTTTTTCCATACAAAAGAATACTTGTTGGCGCTTGCTTCAATCTTTGTGCCATCCAAGAAATAGTTTTCCATTGTAATATGTTTGTCCTCAATTAATTTGAGAATCATGGTCTCAAATAACTCATCCATCATGACTTTCAACCGATTACCTCGGAAATCATTGATTGTACGGAAATCTGGTTTTGCATGGCAGCTAACCACATCGCTGGAAGGTTTTCACCAATCAGATTTTCTATTCCACGACATGAATATACTTTTGTGAGTACGCATACAAAATAACTTTAAGCATCATTTTCGGGTGAAAAGAACTGCGTCCACCACCTGAGTAATGAGCGAATAGCTGCTCATCTGGAATCGATTCGACCATCTCGTCGACCACACGTGCGACATGATGTTCCGGGATATGCTCCTTAATATCGAAAATAACGAAGCTTTGATGATTATTATAAGGTTTAAATGTAGGGACCAGTTGCCTTTTAGGAATAGGAGTCTGCTCTATTATCTCTAGAGGAAGTGTGATTTGTGTGTTATACTTTTCTGTAGCAGTCTTCGGATTGCACATAAAAAAATCGCTCCTTTTAGTTTGTGGTATGGTAACTTCATTCTACTAAAGGCAGCGATTTTTTCTATTTTCAATGATTAAAAATGACCATTTTAGTTGATTGTTGCTTGTAGTGCAGGCGCCGACTCCTGCGGGAATGACATGAGCCTTGAGAACCCGCAAGGCGCAAAGCGACTGAGGATGCTCAAGCCATGCCCGCGGAAAGCGTGCGCCGGAACGGAAAGCAACAGACCGGCAACATCGTTTAGATTTTACGTTAATACAAACGTTCTTTAAATCTTCAGAAATCAGAAAAGGGCTAGCACAGAAAGTCAGTTTTCACTTACTTTCTGGACAGCCCTGTTTTAATGATTAAGCGGCTTTTTAATTGAATGAAGGTATTGTTCCCCTTTGTATGAATCAAAGCGACCTTCCCATTTAGACATAACTACAGCAGCTAAAGAATTGCCGATTACGTTAACGACTGTACGTGCCATATCTAAAATTCTGTCGATCCCAGCAATGAATGCGAGTCCTTCGAGTGGTATACCGACCGATCCCAATGTTGCTAATAGGACGACGAACGATACTCCGGGACACCGGCGATTCCTTTGATGTAACCATTAACACTAATAATAATGTAATTTGTTGAGCAATACTTAATTCAATTCCGTACATTTGGGCAATAAAGATCGCCGCAAGTGCTTGATAAAGCGTAGATCCATCCAAATTAAATGAATACCCCGTTGGAATCACGAAAGAAACAACATCTTTCGGGCACCCGTATTTTTCCATTTTTTCCATTACTTTTGGTAATACCGTTTCTGAACTTGCAGTTGAATAGGCTAAGACGAGTTCATCCTTTAAAATTTGAATAAGATGAAGAACGCTTGTCCCACACATCTTAGCAATAACGCCAAGTACGACTACAATAAATAAGATCATTGTGACATATACACAAATAAGTAATTTACCAAGAGGAATTAATGATTCTATACCAAACTTTGAAACCGTTACACCTATTAAAGCAAAAACACCAAAGGGCGCAAATTTCATAATTTGATTCGTAACCCAAAACATGGCATCTGCTGTACCTTGAAAGAAGGCTAAGACTGGTTTTCCTCTTTCTCCAATGGCAGCAATTCCTAAACCAAATAAAACCGCAAAGAAAATGATCGCAAGCATATCTCCATTCGCCAAAGATTGAATGATATTACTTGGCACAATATTAACGAACGTATCGGCAAAACTATGGCTCGTTACTTCATTCGTCGTTTCAACATATTGTTGAATATCGCCTTTAGCCAGTTTTGTCATATCGATGCCGTCACCAGGTTTTACAATGTTCGCAGCAAGTAAACCGACGATAATCGCAATTGTTGTTACGATCTCGAAATAAAGAATCGTTTTTCCGCCGAGTTTACCTAGTTTTTTCATATCACCGGTACCAGCGACACCGATAATTAAAGTAGAAATAACGATTGGGACAACAATCATTTTAATCAACCGAATAAAGATATCACCAATTGGCTGTAAATAAGTAGATACTGCTGGGTTTCCGTAAAAATGGCACCGACAATAATCCCTAATATCAACCCAACTAAAATTTGATAAGCTAGACTAAATTTAATTTTTTCATTGAGTCACCTCTCCTTATATAATGAAAGCGGTCACAGGGGCTTAGAATCAATCTAAGTTATTATATGTATGGGTTGTAAAATCCGACAAAATCCGACTCGGTTATTCGGATTGTTTTTAGAAAGGGAGAAAAGAAGAAGTAAACCCGCAACTAGAAGCGGGGTTTAATCATCTCAATATAGTTGATGATATAATTCCAATGTTTCAAGATAAAGGACTTGGAGGAATTTTTTATGTTAATTTTTACTTTCTTTGATTCCATGTTATTACTATCTATTTCCTTCATCTTTCTTCTGATTTCTTGAAATTCAAAATAGCGAGGGGCATAATATTCAAACTTAGGATTTGTGTAATCGATTGTACCTAAAGAGGCTAAGTTATTAACAGCTGCAATAATCGCTCTGCGTATGCGTTGTTCGATCGATTTACTTTCCTTTTTATATCAGCTTCATCTGTTTGATGAGAACGAGCAACTGCCTCGTATAAATCTTTTAAAGAAGGTAATGGAGCAGCTTTGTCTTTTCGCTTCATCAAAAATTCCACCACTTCAACCAAATCCGAACTTCCAGCTTCACCGATAATTCCCATATCATTCAAGACTGAAAGAACAATATCTTTTACACTTTTCTGCTTTTGTGTAGATTTGGCTGATTCGATGTGGTCTAACGATTCGCGGATCGTCAACAGCGAATGTTTTAAGCGGAATTGTTCTGCCGTTTTTTAGGATGCTTTGTACTTCAACACGATTGATCGGTTTATGTATAAAGAATTCAATCCCTTTCGTAGGCTTCTCCTACCATTTCTTTATTAATAATTTGTGAAATCATGATGAACTGCCCGCGAAATCCTTGCGCGCGTAACTGCTCGATCGTTTCGATTCCGTCTAATTCAGGCATTAATAAATCAATTAAGACGAAATCTGGATGCGTCGAAAGGATGAATGGGAGTGCCGTAACCCCGCTATTTGCTTCACCTATGACTACACCCAGCTCTCCTTCGTCAATGATTCTTTCCAGCATTCTTCGACTTGCAGTATCATCATCTACTATAAAATAACGCAGTATCATTCAACTCCTTTTCTAATGTTTTTAGTTGGAATGTGTACGTGAAATATCGTTCCTTTTTTGAAGATTTAACTTGAATGGAGCCTCCTAATGTATGAACAATTTCATTTACGTGAGACAGGCCAATTCCCGTTGATGCTACTCCCTGATCGTTAAATTTTGTTGTATAACCTGGTTCAAAGATCATTGATAAATCTGCACTTGGAATTCCTTTACCAGAATCTTTTATAACGAAATGTATATTAGTTAATTCCTCGAAGACATGTAAATCAACGTCCCCAATATCCATTATGGATTCAATGGCATTTGCTACTAGATTATTTAAAAACGCAAGAAGCGGGACTTGTTGATCGGTTTCAAAATCAGTACACAATGAAAGGGTCACGGTAATCTCTTTTCTTAGTAGCTTACAATATTTTTCATTCGCTGTAACGACAAAGCTAAGCACATCAGAAAGCATAAGAACTTCTTTATTATTTTGTAAAGATATTTTAGAAATCCCCGATAGAATCCTTTGAGAATCTTTTTTACTTCGTGTATTTCTTGTGTGATGAGCAATGCTTGGGCGCTCAAACCTTGAAGTTTTTTGTTTTAATTTTCGATATAAATCATGGCTAGAAGCTGTGATCTGCTCAATATGATTGATTGATTTTTGCAAATAGAGTGTCTCTGCGTACAACTCCGATCCTACTTCAAGCATTTCTTGTAACCGTTTCTTTTGTTCCGTAACTGTAATCGAGCTATATAATCCTACGACGAAGTAGCTTCGAAATAATGCTACACCAGCTAATAATGCCCAGTCTTGAAAACCTAAGTTTGGATGAATTAACAACCAGTAGCGCATAAGGTGCTCTGCGCTGTTTCCGATAAATTCTAATCCGAAAGCTAAAGCTCCAAGGAGAAGAGGAAGGCTTTTGTATTTTTCAATTTTCATTATGCTAAATCCGAGAGCAAATAAGAAATAAAAGAGAAATGCTGGTAGATGATTTTTAAAGCTTGCCCAAAAAGGAGCACTATCGATGATTGTATCGCCAAATAGGCGAAAACAAACAACTGTTACCCCAGTGATAAGTCCTGTTCGAATTAAAGATGTAGGTGTTCGAATGAGAATGAGTAGAAAAAGGTGATACTACCTAATCCAAAACGAAAAGCTTCCTCGCTGAAGGGAATGACTTTAATTTCGCTAGCGATCGCTGTCAAAATGGCAGTAAGAAACATTGATACTTGATCTGTTCCTTTAACGTATTTATTGAATCGTTGATATGAAGGGTACATGTACTTCTCTAAATAAGTGAATATGTGATTCGTACTGTTATCATATCGAAAAGAACGCCAATGGGCTATGGTAAAGCGATCATTTTTGTCCAATTAAATAAAAAACGGGAGGCGCATGAGCACTCCCATTGTTTATTATTTTCTTTTGCTCGCTTGTCGGCTGCATTCATTCTAGCCATTGCCTCTTTATCATTGTGATCGGCCAATGCCTCGGAAAACTCCACATCCACACCATCACGCTTTAATTTTTGCTGCATTTGTTTATTTTGTTCACTAGCGTTTCTTCGATCTTCATGTCCCATCGTCAAATCTCCTTTGCTCAACAATCATATGCTACTATTATCTCCGCCGTCTATCTTCTGTAAATCCACCTGCTTTATCCGCTTGCCTAAATTCTTTGGAGTAAAGCACTGCTTGGGTATTCGTTAAAGTCGACTTCTCTTTTAAATCCTTGCGCTTGCCCATTCATTCCACTCCTTTATTTTTACTCATCCTTCATTTTTGCCGAACAGTGTGATAAACATACCCCAAGTATTTATGCTAAAATAGATGTATCATGTTTTTATAAAGGATGATGTTCATGCCAATCATCACAAAAATATCGACGCAAAAAACAGTCCGGATCGATATAATGTTTTTATCGATGAGAAATTTGCATTTGGTGTAGATGAAGACGTATTGATTCGTTTTCAGCTTCGTAAAGGGAAAGAATTGACGGAGCTTGAGATCAGCCAAATTCAATATGAAGATGAAATTCGCAAAGCGTTAAATGCGGCTATTCACTTTTATCATTTCGGATGCGCTCTGAAGTTGAAATGAATACATATTTAAAGAAAAAGGAATGGGAAGAACCGGTTATTCACGCTGTATTACATAAATTGAAAGAGCAAAAATACATTGATGATCTTGAATTTGCCGCTGCATATGTAAGGACACAGGTCAACGGCGGTAAAAAGGACCGAGGATGATCAAACAAGAATTAAAACAAAAAGGTGTAATAGATCCATATATAGAAGAAGCATTAGGTTACTATCATGAAGAGCAACAAATTGCCGATGCCATACAGCTCGGAAATAAAGTGGCAAATCAAAACAGCAGTTTGGCTGAAAGAACCGTCAAGCAGAAAATTGAGCAGTTTTTACTGACAAAAGGCTTTCCTTTTCAGGTCATTTCGATTGCAATGGAAGAAATCGAATATGAAAAGGAGGACGATGAAGAGTGGCAAGCAATGCTCATTCAAGGTGAGAAGGCGCACCGCAGATTTCACAAGTTTTCAGGTTATGAATATGAGCAAAAAATGAAGCAAAGTTTATTTCGTAAAGGCTTTTCGATTGAAATGATCAATCTATTTTTACAAGAAAAGGAAAATGAGGACTGTTGAAATGGAATATGAAAAAGATATAGTCAGATGACGGAAGCGGAATTAAAACAGGTTATTGCTACTGCTAAAGAAAAAGCGCGTAAGGCAGAACAGCTCGGGATTGTGAATGAGTTTGCCGTCATGGAGCGGAAGGCGACAATGGCAAAAGCGTATTTATTAGATCCAGCTGATTTTAAACAAGGTGAAATTTATGCCATTGATGGCGCTCCAGGCACTTATTTTAAAATTGATTATATGAACGGTGTTTTTGCTTGGGGTTACCGATTAAACGGAACGGGAAAGCAAGAGGCACTGCCGATTTCATTATTAAAATAAAAAAACAGCGGGGAATAAATACCCGCTGCTAGGAACGATGTTATCTTTTTGCCGTTTGACAACATCGTTTTGCAAAATGATCGAATCGACGGAAAGCTCGGTATGCCCATTCACTTGGGTGTGTACCTTTTTGGGTTATACCAGGCGCGGTTAAAAGGGCTTAATTGACGATTTATATGAGAGTTTTCGTTTTTGTCATATCGATTCCCTTTTATTCATTGTATTCGCCATCTTCTCTAGCACCAGAAGCGCGCATTCTTTCCTGTGGATGTGTATTCATTGTTCCATCCGCTCGTTTTGAGGCATATTCTGCTTTTGCGCGAGGTTCACCCTCGAATTTATTCTTATTGCCATAAGGAAAGTCTTTAGCTTTATTGCGCATTATGCTAGCCCCTTTCACATCATACGGAAGATCAACTCCGCATGCTTTTATTATGGGTGTTTAAAGGTATTTTTATGAGGGAAAGGTGAAATCCACTTGAATGATTATCATGACCAATTAACAACATATTTACTTTCCATAAACCCCCATCTGTCCGTTGCAAGAGCAAGGACATGGGTGGAATTGCTTTGGGAAGATTTTGAAACAACATATGCGAAAGCGGGAAGAAAATATCGCGGGCATGAAATGGCTCATAAAGTTGTGCGTTCATGGATCGATCATTACGGAGTCGTCTCCATGAATTTGCAGCAATTAACCGTAAATACGCACATCTGTTAAATGATGATAATGATTTAATGCATTAAAAATGCAGCCTAGTTATTAGCTAGGTTGCATCACTATTGATTCATGGCGATATTAAGCTTTTTCTTAACTTTTCTTCGCTGAAGATCCAGCCCGTATATGAAGCGATAATTTCCAGATCGTTATTTAATTGAACGATCGCTACAAAGGATAATGACCATTACTGCGATATCGTAAATCAATAAAACGAACTTCATAATAATGATCGAACTCGCCAACTTCCCAACGGTAAATAGGGAGAAAGATAAAAAGGCGGAAATATTCGGATCTTTTTCGCTGCTTCGATAATCGGGGAACTAGGTACAGGTATGCGTTTAAATTTATCAAAAATCGTAATGGAGCGTTTATATGCACGTCCAACATAAAAATATTCGTCTGAAATCACGGCGATCCGCCATTGATTAAAATTCATTGTTGGTGCGATGATTATTTCCTTCGCATCGCCAATTGTTTTTAAGACAGCGGAACGAACGGTTTGTTGCATGATTGCTCTAAGCAAGTAGTAAAAAATCATGATGATATACAAAGTGAGAAATGTGTAGCCAGGATGTGCACCAAACATCCAAATAATGATGCTGAGAATATGCATCCCAAAAATAATGGGATCAAATGTGTTGATCGTTCCGATGGCTACCCATCTTGCGGAAAAGGGCGTAATGCTTGTGTACCGTAAGCATTAAAAATATCGACAAAAACGTGTAAAAGACAGCGAAAAAGGACCATAACCATAAATGTAATCGATTAGCATCAGGATAAAAAGCCCGACCAAAGCGGTGATAACGATTGGCCAAATAAGAACAGCGGGAATAGAGTGGGTAATTCCGCGATGATTCCGTATATAAACAGCATTGTTTCTAAGTTTTAAAAACGTATCAATATCAGGTATTTGTGAGCCGATCATTGCTGCTACAAAAACACTCCTCGTATTGACGGTTGTTTCGGCAACGACGGGATCTAGCGTTGCTAATCCTCCTATAGCGACACCCATTGCAATATGTGTAGCTGTATCCAAAATAAATCCTCCTCCGAGCCGGGATATCGGGATTATCATTCCCATATATATAAGAGTTATCATTATTAATTCCTAAAACTAATTATAAGCAATATGTAGGAGTTATCAAAATGAAAGATACATTAGCAAATATAAATATACAACAATTTCAACATGATTTGGTCAGTTGGTTCACGAGAGAACAACGTGATTTACCATGGCGAAAAGATTCAGATCCTTATAAAGTGTGGGTTTCCGAAATTATGCTTCAGCAAACAAGAGTTGATACGGTTATCCCCTATTATGAACGTTTTTAAAAAAGTTTCCGACAATATCCGATTTTGCTGATGCAGATGATGAATCCGTTCTAAAAATATGGGAAGGGCTTGGCTACTATTCACGGGTGAGAAATCTTCATTCGGCCGTAAAAGAAGTGGTCGAAAAATATGGCGGTCGCGTTCCGAATACGCCGGAAGAAATTTCAAAGTTAAAAGGTGTTGGACCGTATACAGCTGGAGCCATCTTAAGTATTGCTTATGGATTGCCTGAACCTGCTGTTGATGGCAATGTCATGCGCGTCCTTTCTCGAATCTTATTAATGAAAGATGATATTGCCAAAGCTTCGACGAGAAAATTATTTGAACATGCAGTGCGTGTCCTCATTTTTCGAGAAAATCCATCGTATTTTAATCAGGCGTTAATGGAGTTAGGGCACTCATTTGTACACCAACATCCCCATCATGCTTACTTTGTCCTGTTCAGGAACATTGTGCAGCATTTGCGGAAGGGGTGCAAAATGAATTACCTGTGAAAACGAAAAAGACGAAAACGCGACATGAAAATCGATTAGCGGCTGTATTAACAAATGAAAAGGGTCAATACCTTATTCAGAAACGTCCAAATAAAGGATTGTTAGCTAATTTATGGGAGTTCCCTCATTTTGAAGAAACAGGCGAATATGAAATGAAGAAGTCTGCATTGCACACCTTTTACATAAGCATACGAAAGCAGATGTTCAATTGGAGAACGGATCATTCGTAAGAGTTGATCACGTGTTTTCACATTTAACATGGACGATCCATGCATATGCTGGTCAGTTGCTTGACCCGATTAAGCTTGCTGAGGAATGCCGATTTGTTACAGAAGAGGAGCTTGAGCAATTTGCTTTTCCTGTTTCACACCAAAAATATGGCAGGCGTATAAGGAACAATATTTATAAATTGCTCATTCACTTGTTCAACGGTAAAATATAGAAACGAATAGGAAGGGGATTGTTATGGGAAATAAAGTAGCATTAGTGACAGGGAGCAGCAGGGAGTCGGAAAAGCATGCGCACTTGCACTAGCAAAACAAGGCTATGATATCGTCGTTAACTATGCGCGCAGCAAAAAGCCGCGCTTGAAACTGTAGAAGAAATTGAAAAATTAGGTAGGAAGGCATTTCTCGTGCGTGCAAATGTCGGTGATGTTGATAAAATTAAAGCAATGTTTGAAGAGATCGACAAAGAATTTGGTAGGCTTGATGTGTTAATTAATAATGCAGCTTCTGGTGTGTTGCGTCCAGCGATGGAGTTGGAAGAAACTCATTGGGATTGGACGATGAACATTAACAGTAAAGCATTGTTATTTTGCTCACAAGAGGCAGCGAAATTAATGGAGAAAAACGGTGGGGAAAAATTGTTAGTCTTAGCTCATTAGGATCGATTCGCTATTTGGAAAATTATACGACGGTAGGTGTTTCAAAAGCAGCTGTTGAAGCATTAACTCGTTATTTAGCTGTTGAACTTTCACCGAAAAATATCGTTGTTAATGCAGTGTCTGGTGGAGCAATTGATACGGATGCGTTGAAACATTTTCCAAACCGTGAAGAACTGCTTGAAGATGCTCGTAAAAATACTCCGGCAGGTCGCATGGTGGAAGTTGATGATCTCGTTAAAACGATTATGTTTTTAGTTTCTGATGATTCTTCTATGATCCGTGGACAAACGATCATCGTTGATGGCGGACGTTCTATTCTCGTTTAAAAATGTAAAAAAGTTTGGATAACATTCTCTGCGTTTGGTTACATTAACAAACGTGGAGGTGAGGAAATGAAAAAGCGAATAAAACTCAAACTGGAACAAGTATTAATGAAGTGAAACAACAAAATGCACAATCAGGTGCAGGTGCTCAAGGTAATTTCGGTGCCGAATTCGCAAGTGAAACAGATGTACAACATGTAAAACAACAAAACCAACAAGCAGAAGCCAATAAAGCAAAAACTCTGGAAACTACGGCCAGCAATAACGAACAAGACAAGGAGTGCACCCTTTAAAGGATGAACTCCTTGTTTTTATTTTTTAAAGAACCAAAATAGGTAGCATGCTTGGCCCGTAAAGTAACGGTACTGGCTCGTAAAAAGGTGAAAGTGGCTCGTAAAGTAACGAGAGTAGCTCGTAAAAAGGTGAAAGTGGCTTGTAAAATAACGGTAGTAGCTCGTACAATAAGTGAATGTGCTTGTAAAGTAGCAGTAAAAGTTCGTAAGAAGGCATACTTGGCTGAGATCCCGAAAATTAAATGAATAATTTGCTAATCAATGCCAAAAGAAAACGCAATGGTTTTAAAAGAGATAGTAAAACGGTATAATATGAATAATTTAATGAATTCATATATCATGCTATTGTTTTTAGTTTAGAAAGTAGGGGAAAAATGGGGATTCCCGTAGAAGGAAAAGACATACAAATTCATAGTTATAAACATAATGGGCATATACATAGAATTTGGGAAGAAACAAAGGTGTTGAAAGCAACGAGGCATCTGATCATTGGGGAAATGATCGGACAGTTGTAACCGAATCTGACGGACGAACTTGATTACACGTGAACCAGCAATTTGTTATTTTCATACGGATTTGTGGTTCAATATTATTGCGATGATTCGAGAAGATGGAGTGTATTATTACTGCAATCTTGGGTCTCCGTATGTATATGATCAAGAAGCATTAAAATATATTGATTACGATTTGGATGTAAAGGTATATCCTGACATGACCCACACACTTCTTGATGAAGACGAATATGAGTTTCACAGAAAGCAAATGGGATATCCAGATGTGATTGACCATATATTGAAAAGAAATGTCGATAAACTTATCCGCTGGATTAGACAAAGAAAAGGTCCTTTCTCGCCTGATTTTATTGATACGTGGTACGAGCGCTATTTAATGTATCGTAGTTAAAATAAACCTGTTGATCAGATTATCAACAGGTTTATTAACGTTTTTTGGGGATTTTAAATGATACGGTTGTACCAACACAATCTTGTAAATTTTCTCTTCGTTCATACTTACCCGTCATCACTAATCATCTTTATGCAAACCGTTCCACCACTTCTTCACTTTAACATTCGGTATCTAAAAAGAAACCTCCATTTTTACTCTGCAAGGCAAAGTAATTTATAAAATCTCTTAGTATGATAAAATCAATTCATATGTCGTAATATATACAGTGCTTTTTTGTAAAAGGGGACTTCTTATTTGGGAGTAATAAAAAGATATTTACAGTTTGTTAAACCATATCGTTGGAAAATATTCGCGACTTTATTAATTGGAATTGTAAAATTTGCAATTCCGCTTTTGATTCCATTTTTGATGAAGTACGTTATTGATGATATTTTGGACGTTCATACAATGACTGCAAATGAAAAGACGACGAAATTAATGACGACGATTGGAATTATGTTCTTCATTTTTGTCGTTATAAGACCGCCAATTGAATATTATCGTCAATATTTTGCTCAGTGGACTGCCAGCAAAATATTATTCGATATTCGCGAACGGCTTTTACCCATATTCAAAAATTAAGTTTTAAATATTATGCGAATACTCGGGCTGGAGAGGTCATTTCTCGAGTGATTAATGATGTTGAACAAACGAAGGAGTTTGTCATTACGGGATTGATGAATCTTTGGTTGGATGCAGCAACCGTCATCATTGCCATCATCATTATGTTAACGCTTGATGTACCTTTGACACTAGTGTCATTAATCGTATTTCCACTTTATATGTTTTCTGTCCGTTACTTTTTGGGAACTTGCGAAAACTCACGAGAGCACGCTCCCAAGCATTGGCTGAAGTTCAAAGTTATCTTCATGAACGAGTCGCGGGTATGTCTGTGATTAAAAGCTTTGCGATCGAAGATCATGAGCAGAAGCGCTTTAATAAAACGAATGCGAACTTTCTCGATAAAGCTTTAACACATACGAGCTGGACAGCGAAAGCATTTTCAGTCGTTAATACGATTACAGATATGGCGCCGTTGATCGTTATTGCTTACGCAGGTTACCAAGTGATACATGGGCATTTAACGCTCGGTACGATGGTGGCGTTTATGGGATATGTGGAAAGATTGTATAATCCGCTTAGAAGACTAGTAAACTCGTCGACAACGCTTACACAATCCATTGCATCAATGGACCGAGTGTATGAACTCATCGATGAGAAGTATGATATTGATGATGCCCCAGATGCAGTCGAGTTAAGAGGCGTTGAAGGAAACATTACATTTGAAAATGTAACGTTTGCTTATGATGAAAAAGAGGCTCCAGTATTACATCATATTAATCTTGATGTAAAAGCTGGAAACCATCGCATTTGTTGGTATGAGTGGTGGAGGCAAATCATCACTCGTCAGTTTAGTGCCACGCTTCTACGATGTAACAAAAGGTAGAATTTTACTAGATGGGATCGATATCCGTAAGTTCAAGGTTCGCAGTTTGCGGGATAAAATTGGAATGGTGCTCCAAGACAATATTTTATTTAGTGAGTCAGTTAAAGCTAACGTATTGTTAGGGAAGCCTGATAGTACAGATGAGGAAATGCTTCGCGCGACGGAAGCGGCAAATGCTCATGAATTCATCACGAATCTTCCGAATGGCTACGATACGATGGTAGGGAGCGAGGCGTAAAGCTTTCCGGAGGACAAAAACAACGCGTCGCCATCGCTCGTGTCTTTTTAAAAATCCGCCGATTCTCATATTGGATGAGGCGACATCTGCATTAGATTTGGAAAGTGAGGCACTCATTCAAGAGGCTTTGGAAAAACTGGCGAAAGATCGAACGACATTAATTATTGCCCACCGCTTGTCGACGATTACCCATGCAGATCGGATTGTCCTTATTGAGCATGGTCAGATTACGGAAATTGGCACGCATGAACAATTAATGGCGAAAAGAGGAAATTACTATCAATTATTCCAAGTACAACAATTAGACGGATAAAAAACTCCAGGGTGAAGATCATCCCTGGAGTTTCTTATATTTCAGCAATTGTTAACTCACTTTCCTTCTTATGATACGTTTGAAAGGAGCGAATGAGCTTTTCCAATTGCTCAAGCTGTTCCTCGTATTCGATTGTAGCAGACAAAATATGCATTAAATGGTACGGCTGAAAATCATCTTCGTGTTTACTTTTTTATTTCCTTCATAAATGCGTCCATTAATTGATCTCGATTGAAAATGCCTTCGTTAAATGTATCAAGTTCAATATCGGGGCGTACATGTCCTGTAAACTTTAACAAAAGTTGCTCGTGATAACTTAATAAATAATCAAGTCGCTCACGCGTATGCACTTGCAATGACTCTGGAAGCTGATGAAGGATGTTCTCGTAACGATATTGCAGTTTCAATATATCAAGGCTTTTTGTGTGACGAGAATCATCTGTCGATAAATAACGAGTTTTCTCCGCTTCGCAAATTCATATTTTTGAACAATCGCCGCTCCTCTTGATACATCGTATACAACTGGTTCATTTGACTAACCTGCTCCTTCATTTTCCCAAGGTCACGTTTAAGAAGTTTATCCTCCGAAGCAAATCTTGTTGCAAGCCTCATCCATTTAATAATGTCCTCTGTCGGTCCGGTGATGCTTTGAAAAAGTCTCGTTTCATGCTTAGGAGGTAGAAATACTAAGTTCACTGCAAAAGACGATAAGATTCCTAATAATATCGCTAATGATCGTAGGAAGGCAAATTGTAAAAGTCATCTGTGGGGGCTTCCATAATCGCAATAATCGTTACAAGTGCAAGCCTGATTGAATTTTCTAGTTTAAGCTTCACCATAATAATAATGACAATCACTGCAGCCAATCCAATAAAAACAATATGATTGCCAAATAATAATACAGAGACAATCGCTATCAAGGCTCCAATGACATTGCCTTGAATTTGTTCAAGAATCGATAAATAAGATCGATAAATGGTAGGTTGAATAGCAAATACAGCAGCGATACCTGCAAAAATTGGTGTAGGTATTTGGAGAAGCTGTGCGAGATAAAGCGCCAGCGTTATGGCAATTCCGTTTTTAACATGCGGGCTCCAAGCTTCATATTTCGATTTTCCTTTCTAATGACCATTTGGGATAATAAATGGATCGCCTACATTTCTTTAAAGGCATTCTCCACTGCAGCAATGGTTTTGGTAATATCTTCTTCCGTATGAGCAATAGTCAAGAACCATGCTTCGTATTTCGAAGGGGCTAAATTGATTCCTTGTTCTAGCATTTTCTTAAAAAATACAGCGAACTGATCCCCATCAGTTGCTTCTGCTTGCTCATAGTTTACCACTTTTCTTTCGTAAAGTAGATTGTAAGCGCACCTTTTAATCTGTTTACTGTAATAGGGCATTATATTTTTCCGCTGCTTGTAAAATTCCTTTTCTAATAAAGCGCCAAGCCGATCAAGTTCCTCGTAAACTCCATCTGCCTTTAATACTTCTAAACAGGCAATTCCTGCGAGCATTGAAGCAGGGTTTCCGGCCATCGTTCCTGCCTGATATGCTGGACCGAGTGGAGCTACTTTTTCCATAATGTCTTTTCTTCCGCCGTATGCCCCAATTGGTAAACCACCGCCGATGATTTTACCGAGCGCCGTTAAATCTGGAATCACTCAATTACATCTTGAGCAGCCCCATATGTAAATCGAAAGGCAGTGATTACTTCGTCAAAAATGAGCAATGCCCCGTTTGCATGAGCGATTTCTTTTACTGCCTCAAAAAACCAGGGTATGGCTCAACGATTCCGAAATTACCAACGATAGGTTCTGCAAGTACGGCCGCGATTTCATTTCCCCATTTATTCATCGCTTCCTTATAAGCGTTAATATCATTGAATGGAACAGTAATCACTTCTTGTGCGATACTTTGCGGAACACCAGCAGAATCGGGCATTCCTAGTTGTGAAGGACCGGAACCAGCTGCAACGAGTACCAAATCGGAGTGTCCGTGATAACAGCCAGCAAACTTTAAGATTTTATTGCGCCCTGTATATGCACGAGCAACTCGAATGGTTGTCATGACTGCTTCTGTACCTGAATTAACAAAACGAACTTTATCTAGCGAAGGGATCGCTTCTTTAATCATTTTCGCAAATTTTACTTCATGAACAGTCGGTGTTCCATATAATACTCCGGTTTCTGCTGCGGTTTTAATTGCTTCTGTAATATGTGGATGTGCGTGCCCAGTAATGATCGGACCGTATGCAGCTAAATAGTCGATGTAACAATTGCCGTCCACATCATATAAATAAGCTCCCTTTGCTGTTTTAATTGCAATCGGAGCACCACCGCCAACTGCTTTATAAGAGCGAGAAGGACTATTTACCCCGCCGACAATATGCTCTAATGCTTCCTTATGAATTGCTTCTGATTGTGAAAAGTTCAATGAAATTGCCTCCTAAAACTTACTTGTTTCATCTTACTATTGTAATCATTCCCTTTGTTCAGCGCAATCAAAGCATTGGTCTAGATAAAACATGATGAGCGTAAAATAAAAGGACAAGGGTAATCGGGGTGGTCTAAATTGTGGTATGTCATTTTGCTAGCCATTATGATTTGTATTGTCATGGCATTAAAAACATTATTTTTCCTGCTCGCTTTAACTATAAGCAAGTCTCATTCGAGAATTTTGTTTTCCTTGGCTACACATATGCCATTATTATGATTGGATTCGGTTTAATATTTCTTATGTTAAAAATAAAAGGGTTTGTCGTATTTATTGAACCAGAAGAATTAGTAAGTACGAGCTGGATCGAGCACCTCGGAACTTCTATTTATTTAAGTGGTATTACATTGTTTTCAGTTGGCTATGGGGATATTGTACCAGTTGGAATTGGACGCTTCCTAGTTATTGTTGAAGCATTGCTTGGTTATACGATCCCTGCTGCTTTCGTCGTTCGATCATTCATTGATTATGATCCGACGAAATTGAAAAGAAGTAACAATCATTGAATTCATCTCGCCCTTTCGGTACGCTAAAGGGAGTGAACGATGTTTAGGAGGCGTAATTATGACGGTAAGACAATATGAACAAGCACCATCATTTCAATTACTAGCAAGCAATGGCGAAAATGTAGCACTTTCTGATTTTCTTGGAAAAAACATGTTATTTTATATTTCTATCCGAAAGATATGACCCCAGGCTGCACAACACAAGCATGTGATTTCAGAGATCGATATGAAGATTTTTCAGAGCTTGACGTTGTCATTCTAGGTGTCAGCCCTGACCCGCTTGAACGTCATGAGAAATTTATTCAAAAACACGGATTGCCATTTCTTCTTTTAGTAGATGAAGATCATGAGGTCGCGAAAAATACGGGGTCTGGCAGCTGAAGAAAACCTTTGGTAAAGAATATATGGGAATTGTCAGATCAACCTTTCTTATTAATAAGGAAGGAAAGCTTGTTCAAGAATGGAGAAATGTAAAAGTGAAGGGGCATGTTGAAAAGGCTCTGAAATTTATTGAAGAAACATTCACAATTTGATGAAAGTGCGCCCTTTTATGGAAATACGGCTGTTGTCCGTGCTGATAAAGGATTTAGAGCATACATTATATCAGGCATACCTCCTCAGGTAATAATAATTGAAAGGACTGTTTAATCGCAGTCCTTTTTTTGAGTGTTTAGGAAAAATAAAGATGAAGTACTAATAAGTAATTGATGATAAAATAAACGATAATAGATCGATTTAGTATGGAGGTTTTTGAATTGAAAATTTATACAAAAACAGGTGATAAAGGGACGACCTCTTTAGTGTATGGGCAACGAGTTGCCAAAAATGATATTCGCGTTGAAGCTTATGGAACATGTGATGAAGCGAATTCAATGATCGGTTTAGCCCTTAGTTATATGCCAGAGCAAAATAGCGAGTTTCAAGAAGTTTTTGAAGTGTTTCATCGTGTTCAAACGGTCCTTTTTCATGTTGGAGCCGAATTAGCAACTCCGAGTGGCAAAGAGGTCAAATGGAAACTAGAAAGTAAACATGTCAATGAGCTTGAAACGGTGATCGATCATTGGGATGCAACATTACCAGCATTGAAAACGTTCATCCTTCCTGGGGACATCCGGCGGGAGCGGCTTTACATGCAGCACGAACAGTCATTCGAAGAGCGGAAAGATGTGCAATTACCATTGAGAACATAAACCCAATCGTTTTATCTTATTTAAACAGATTGTCCGACTTATTATTTGTTGCTGCTAGGTACGTAAATTTTCAAATGGGAGCCGTAGAAAACAAACTTCATGACAGTTAAAGGAAGGTAATGATTGACAAACGCTTATTAAACTTAGTACACTATTTATAAGGATTATAAAAGAGAATCAATTCATTATTAGAAAAGAGGTGCATGGCGATGTCAGATAACCAATTGAAAGAAGCAATTCATACATTGAAAGAAACGGGTGTGCGAATCACTCCGCAACGTCATGCGATTTTAGAATATTTAATCCAGTCGATGTCACACCCAACAGCGGATGACATTTATAAATCACTTGAACATAAATTTCCTAATATGAGCGTTGCTACGGTATATAATAATTTGCGAGTGTTTCGAGAAGTTGGACTTGTAAAGGAATTAACTTATGGAGATGCTTCAAGCAGATTTGATTTCGTAACATCTGATCATTATCACATTATTTGTGAGACATGCGGAAAAATGGTTGACTTTCATTATCCAGGTCTAGATGAAGTAGAACAGCTTGCTTCACATGTTACAGGCTTTAATGTTTCGCATCATCGTTTGGAAATTTACGGAGTTTGTTCGGATTGCGACAAAAATGCACATTAGAAAAGGATTGCCCGGAAAATAGGCAATCCTTTTTATGTATGTTTTTTCGATTATAATCCTCGTTAAATTCTTTCCCTCAAGTTTCGGATCTAACGTTAGCGGCTCGGAACAATACATACACATATCAACTCGTCCTAGTATTTTCGTTTGTTTATTACAATTTGGGCAAATGACTTGAACTGCTTTTGTTGAAAGCATCCCAATCCAGAAATAAACGACCGTACTTGCCACAATTGATAAAAGACCGAGCACCATAAACAGAGTTGCTACAATCGGATGATTTCGAAAGAAGATTCCTCCATACATAATGATAAAGCCGATAAAGACTAAACTTAATGCAAATGACCGTATTTTGTTGATTTTATTTGAATATTTTTTGCCATTGATAAAACCCTCCTAAACGTTAACTATATCATAAATATAATCTAACAATTTAATTAAAATAAAACGTTGTATGAACAAGAAGGAAATGTAGGAGTATTTGTCGAAGAAAGAGACAAGTGTGAGAAATCAATTTTGGAGGAAATGTGATATGGACGATATGTTGAGGTCAGTTTATCAAGAGCAAGCGAGTAATCTGAATACGCTAGGAATTTTAAAGGTTGATAAAAAATACAATGCGGATACATTAACGGATACATTCGACATTATTCTGCTTTCTGTCGTTCGTGCGCTCGAAAAGCCTGTGGTGATTAAACATTATCAACACAATGAGAAAAAGCAGCGTTACATATAGTAGAAGAAGGGCAATTAGATGAATGGCTACTCCTAGGGTCTAATCGTAAAATTGTCGAATGGATTTATGAGGGAGAAATTTTATTCGATCGAAACGAGTATTTTGAAAAACTGAGAAATGAATTATATGAATTCCCTTTATGGACGCAAAATTAAAATGGGAATCGAATTCGCTAAATTAATTCGAAGATATTTAGATGGTAAGACCTTTTTGAAAACGGTCATTATTTAGACGCCTATAATCATATCGTTCATTCGCTTCACCATTTAGGAGATTATCGATTATTGAACGTGGATTTCATCCAGAACTGACCGTTTGGAATCAAGTGAAAAAATTGAACCGGAGGTATTTAAGCTTTATGAAGAGCTCGTGAAAAGTGAGGAAACAATTGAAAAGAGATTGGAGCTATTGTTTCTTGCCAGTGAATTTTTAATGAATACGAGAGTCTCTGTTGGAGTAGCCCATTTATTAGAAATCATTGAAAGTAGACCTTTATGGAGTATTGAAGAAATCATTTCACATCCCGAGGTTCAATACTATGGGGTTGATATCAATATATTATTAGAGTATTTAATTGATAAAAACATCATTCACACGATTGAGATAAACGACGATAATACAAGTCTTCATGAGTGTCTTTATACAATAAAAAATAAAATGCAAAAAGTGTTGACGAAACAAACGAATCTTGATATAGTTATAAACGTCGCTGCTGACACTGTTTAAAAAGCGGCGGCGCAAAAAGTTTTTTAAAAAGTGTTGACATCTGAACAGACAGATGTTAAGATATAAAAGTCGCCTCAAGGAGACGACAAACAAGTTTGATCTTTGAAAACTGAACGAAACGAACGTCAACATAATTTTTAAACAATGGTTTTAAACCATTGCCAGCTTATGAGCTAACAAACTTGATGAGGAGCAAAGGCTAAGTTCGCCACGTCCTGTGGCAACGCCTTTGTTAGTACATCCTGTACTTCATGAGAGTTTGATCCTGGCTCAGGACGAACGCTGGCGGCGTGCCTAATACATGCAAGTCGAGCGAACGGATGGGAGCTTGCTCCCTGATGTTAGCGGCGGACGGGTGAGTAACACGTGGGCAACCTGCCTGTAAGACTGGGATAACTTCGGGAAACCGGAGCTAATACCGGATAATTTCTTTCCTTGCATGGGGAAAGGTTGAAAGGCGGCTTCGGCTGTCACTTACAGATGGGCCCGCGGCGCATTAGCTAGTTGGTGAGGTAACGGCTCACCAAGGCGACGATGCGTAGCCGACCTGAGAGGGTGATCGGCCACACTGGGACTGAGACACGGCCCAGACTCCTACGGGAGGCAGCAGTAGGGAATCTTCCGCAATGGACGAAAGTCTGACGGAGCAACGCCGCGTGAGTGATGAAGGTCTTCGGATCGTAAAACTCTGTTATCAGGGAAGAACAAGTATCGGAGTAACTGCCGGTACCTTGACGGTACCTGACCAGAAAGCCACGGCTAACTACGTGCCAGCAGCCGCGGTAATACGTAGGTGGCAAGCGTTGTCCGGAATTATTGGGCGTAAAGCGCGCGCAGGCGGTCTCTTAAGTCTGATGTGAAAGCCCACGGCTCAACCGTGGAGGGTCATTGGAAACTGGGAGACTTGAGTGCAGAAGAGAAGAGCGGAATTCCACGTGTAGCGGTGAAATGCGTAGAGATGTGGAGGAACACCAGTGGCGAAGGCGGCTCTTTGGTCTGTAACTGACGCTGAGGCGCGAAAGCGTGGGGAGCGAACAGGATTAGATACCCTGGTAGTCCACGCCGTAAACGATGAGTGCTAAGTGTTAGAGGGTTTCCGCCCTTTAGTGCTGCAGCAAACGCATTAAGCACTCCGCCTGGGGAGTACGGCCGCAAGGCTGAAACTCAAAGGAATTGACGGGGACCCGCACAAGCGGTGGAGCATGTGGTTTAATTCGAAGCAACGCGAAGAACCTTACCAGGTCTTGACATCCTCTGACAACCTTAGAGATAAGGCGTTCCCCTTCGGGGACAGAGTGACAGGTGGTGCATGGTTGTCGTCAGCTCGTGTCGTGAGATGTTGGGTTAAGTCCCGCAACGAGCGCAACCCTTGATCTTAGTTGCCAGCATTAAGTTGGGCACTCTAAGGTGACTGCCGGTGACAAACCGGAGGAAGGTGGGGATGACGTCAAATCATCATGCCCCTTATGACCTGGGCTACACACGTGCTACAATGGATGGTACAAAGGGCTGCAAGACCGCGAGGTTTAGCCAATCCCATAAAACCATTCTCAGTTCGGATTGCAGGCTGCAACTCGCCTGCATGAAGCCGGAATCGCTAGTAATCGTGGATCAGCATGCCACGGTGAATACGTTCCCGGGTCTTGTACACACCGCCCGTCACACCACGAGAGTTTGTAACACCCGAAGTCGGTGGGGTAACCCTTTGGGAGCCAGCCGCCGAAGGTGGGACAGATGATTGGGGTGAAGTCGTAACAAGGTAGCCGTATCGGAAGGTGCGGCTGGATCACCTCCTTTCTAAGGAATAACGAAATGTGGAGGCGACTGTTCAGCTGCGACAAGCGCTGGAGCTTCTGGCGGAAAAGCCCTTGGGTTTTGACAGAAGAAGTGAAGCGACCTCGAGCAGCTAGGAGCCGCAACTAGACATTTCTAAATAAAGACGTTTCGTTTCGTTTAGTTTTGAGAGGTTAAACTCTCTATCATATGTTGCTCCTGTAGCATAGCGTATTCGAGGAAGCTTTTGTTCACCTTGTCGCAAAGCTGCATGAAGCAAAAACGCTGATCAATCACATGATGTGATTGAAGTCAGTCAATTCGTTCTTTGAAAACTAGATAAATTGAGAAGCAATAAACCGAGAAGCATCACCTTATGGATTTTCATCCATGAGAAAAAGTAAGACCTTTTTAACGATTAAGTTAATAAGGGCGCACGGCGGATGCCTTGGCACTAGGAGCCGATGAAGGACGGGACTAACACCGATATGCTTCGGGAGCTGTAAGCAAGCGTTGATCCGGAGATTTCCGAATGGGGGAACCCACTGCTCGTAATGGAGTAGTATCCATTTCTGAATACATAGGAAATGGAAGGCAGACCCGGGAACTGAAACATCTAAGTACCCGGAGGAAGAGAAAGAAACATCGATTCCCTAAGTAGCGGCGAGCGAAACGGGAAGAGCCCAAACCAAGAGGCTTGCCTCTTGGGGTTGTAGGACACTCTACACGGAGTTACAAAGGAACGAAGTAGATGAAGCGGTCTGGAAAGACCCGCCAGAGAAGGTAACAGCCCTGTATTCGAAACTTCGTTCCCTCCAGAGTGGATCCTGAGTACGGCGGGACACGTGAAATCCCGTCGGAAGCAGGGAGGACCATCTCCCAAGGCTAAATACTCCCTAGTGACCGATAGTGAACCAGTACCGTGAGGGAAGGTGAAAAGCACCCCGGAAGGGAGTGAAATAGATCCTGAAACCGTGTGCCTACAAGTAGTCAGAGCACATTCATGTGTGATGGCGTGCCTTTTGTAGAATGAACCGGCGAGTTGCGATTTCATGCAAGGTTAAGTTGAAGAGACGGAGCCGCAGCGAAAGCGAGTCTGAATAGGGCGAATGAGTATGAGGTCGCAGACCCGAAACCAGGTGATCTACCCATGTCCAGGGTGAAGGTAAGGTAACACTTACTGGAGGCCCGAACCCACGTACGTTGAAAAGTGCGGGGATGAGGTGTGGGTAGCGGTGAAATTCAATCGAACCTGGAGATAGCTGGTTCTCTCCGAAATAGCTTTAGGGCTAGCCTCAAGGTAAGAGTATTGGAGGTAGAGCACTGTTTGGACTAGGGGCCCTCATCGGGTTACCGAATTCAGACAAACTCCGAATGCCAAATACTTGTCCTTGGGAGTCAGACTGCGAGTGATAAGATCCGTAGTCGAGAGGGAAACAACCCAGACCGCCAGCTAAGGTCCCAAAGTATACGTTAAGTGGAAAAGGATGTGGAGTTGCTTAGACAACCAGGATGTTGGCTTAGAAGCAGCCACCATTTAAAGAGTGCGTAATAGCTCACTGGTCGAGTGACTCTGCGCCGAAAATGTACCGGGGCTAAACGTATCACCGAAGCTGCGGATTGACACCTTTGGTGTCAATGGTAGGAGAGCGTTCTAAGGGCTGTGAAGCCAGATCGTAAGGACTGGTGGAGCGCTTAGAAGTGAGAATGCCGGTATGAGTAGCGAAAGAAGGGTGAGAATCCCTTCCACCGAATGCCTAAGGTTTCCTGAGGAAGGCTCGTCCGCTCAGGGTTAGTCGGGGCCTAAGCCGAGGCCGAAAGGCGTAGGCGATGGACAACAGGTTGATATTCCTGTACCACCTAATTTCCGTTTGAGTAATGGGGGACGCAGGAGGATAGGGTAAGCGCGCTGTTGGATATGCGCGTCCAAGCAGGTAGGCTGGGAGTGAGGCAAATCCTTACTCCTAAGGCTGAACTGTGATGGCGAGGAAATATAGTACCGAAGTTCCTGATTCCACACTGCCAAGAAAAGCCTCTAGCGAGGAAATGGGTGCCCGTACCGCAAACCGACACAGGTAGGCGAGGAGAGAATCCTAAGGTGATCGAGAGAACTCTCGTTAAGGAACTCGGCAAAATGACCCCGTAACTTCGGGAGAAGGGGTGCTCCCGCGAGTGAAAGCTTGCGGAAGCCGCAGTGAATAGGCCCAGGCGACTGTTTAGCAAAAACACAGGTCTCTGCGAAGCCGTAAGGCGAAGTATAGGGGCTGACGCCTGCCCGGTGCTGGAAGGTTAAGAGGAGCGCTTAGACTTCGGTCGAAGGTGCGAATTGAAGCCCCAGTAAACGGCGGCCGTAACTATAACGGTCCTAAGGTAGCGAAATTCCTTGTCGGGTAAGTTCCGACCCGCACGAAAGGCGCAACGATCTGGGCACTGTCTCAACGAGAGACTCGGTGAAATTATAGTACCTGTGAAGATGCAGGTTACCCGCGACAGGACGGAAAGACCCCGTGGAGCTTTACTGCAGCCTGATATTGAATGTTGGTGCAGCTTGTACAGGATAGGTAGGAGCCTTTGAAACCGGAGCGCCAGCTTCGGTGGAGGCATCGGTGGGATACTACCCTTGCTGTATTGACATTCTAACCCGCAGCCGTGATCCGGCTGGGAGACAGTGTCTGGCAGGCAGTTTGACTGGGGCGGTCGCCTCCTAAAATGTAACGGAGGCGCCCAAAGGTTCCCTCAGAATGGTTGGAAATCATTCGCAGAGTGTAAAGGCACAAGGGAGCTTGACTGCGAGACCTACAAGTCGAGCAGGGACGAAAGTCGGGCTTAGTGATCCGGTGGTTCCGCATGGAAGGGCCATCGCTCAACGGATAAAAGCTACCCCGGGGATAACAGGCTTATCTCCCCAAGAGTTCACATCGACGGGGAGGTTTGGCACCTCGATGTCGGCTCATCGCATCCTGGGGCTGTAGTCGGTCCCAAGGGTTGGGCTGTTCGCCCATTAAAGCGGTACGCGAGCTGGGTTCAGAACGTCGTGAGACAGTTCGGTCCCTATCCGTCGTGGGCGCAGGAAATTTGAGAGGAGCTGTCCTTAGTACGAGAGGACCGGGATGGACGCACCGCTGGTGTACCAGTTGTTCCGCCAGGAGCATCGCTGGGTAGCTATGTGCGGAAGGGATAAGTGCTGAAAGCATCTAAGCATGAAGCCCCCTCAAGATGAGATTTCCCATAGCGCAAGCTAGTAAGATCCCTGAAAGATGATCAGGTTGATAGGTCCGGTGTGGAAGTGTGGTGACACATGGAGCTGACGGATACTAATCGATCGAGGACTTAATCTAATATAAAGCGGAAGCGCCCGTTTAGCGACGTACAAACTGGAGCGATTCTGACGAGATAAAGGATACACGGTGAAGCCTAAAAGGCGAGCCGATGTTGACTTATCGTAGGAAGAAGAGTGAAGTTTGCTAGTCGTTGGGCGCTGGAGCTAGCATGATCAAATATTTACACGGTTTATCTTCTCATTTATCTAGTTTTGAGAGAATGAAAAATTTCTCTTGAAATTCGCAAGAAAAAGTATTATAATAGAACTTGTCGAATAAAACTTGTCTGGTGGCGATAGCGAAGAGGTCACACCCGTTCCCATCTCGAACACGGCAGTTAAGCTCTTCAGCGCCGATGGTAGTTGGGGATTCCCCTGCAAGAGTAGGACGTTGCCAGGCGATGATATTCCGCAGTAGCTCAGTGGTAGAGCTATCGGCTGTTAACCGATCGGTCGTAGGTTCGAATCCTACCTGCGGAGCCATTGGAGAGCTGTCCGAGCTGGCCGAAGGAGCACGATTGGAAATCGTGTAGGCAGTCAACGCTGTCTCAAGGGTTCAAATCCCTTGCTCTCCGCCATAAACAGCTACTATTAATGGCCCCTTGGTCAAGCGGTTAAGACACCGCCCTTTCACGGCGGTAACACGGGTTCGAATCCCGTAGGGGTCACCATATTATTATCGCGGGATGGAGCAGTCTGGCAGCTCGTCGGGCTCATAACCCGAAGGTCGCAGGTTCAAATCCTGCTCCCGCAATTACATACTCATAATTCAGTTAAATACTGAATTATCTGGTCCCGTGGTGTAGCGGTTAACATGCCTGCCTGTCACGCAGGAGATCGCGGGTTCGATTCCCGTCGGGACCGCCATTTTAACTAAGCGTTTTATAACTAAATTTCGGCTCAGTAGCTCAGTCGGTAGAGCAGCGAAGCAAAGCTTCCTTGAATTAGCGGCGAGCCGTACCCATCGAGTATATTCTTGATTCATCTTCCTGAGATGGGGACGAAGGACAATTGGTATTATAATAAGCGTCTTATAACTAAATTTCGGCTCAGTAGCTCAGTCGGTAGAGCAAAGGACTGAAAATCCTTGTGTCGGCGGTTCGATTCCGTCCTGAGCCACCATTTAAAATTAGCTTATGTGGTGGGGTAGCGAAGTGGCTAAACGCGGCGGACTGTAAATCCGCTCCCTCCGGGTTCGGCGGTTCGAATCCGTCCCCCACCACCATTTCATAGGGGTATAGTTTAACGGTAGAATAGAGGTCTCCAAAACCTTTGGTGTGGGTTCGATTCCTACTACCCCTGTCCAATTTCTTTTATGGCGATTGTGGCGAAGTGGTTAACGCATCGGATTGTGGCTCCGACACTCGTGGGTTCGATTCCCATCAGTCGCCCCATTTAAACGATCAATGGGCTATAGCCAAGCGGTAAGGCAACGGACTTTGACTCCGTCATTCGTTGGTTCGAATCCAGCTAGCCCAGTATATGCGGAAGTAGTTCAGTGGTAGAACACCACCTTGCCAAGGTGGGGGTCGCGGGTTCGAATCCCGTCTTCCGCTCCATTCAATTCGGCGGCATAGCCAAGTGGTAAGGCACGGGTCTGCAACACCCTTATCACCGGTTCAAATCCGGTTGCCGCCTCCAAATCATTTTGCCTGAGTGGTGGAACTGGCATACACGTTGGACTCAAAATCCAATGCCTTCACGGGCTTGTGGGTTCGAATCCCACCTCAGGTATTTTTAATTCGATAGATCATCTTTAAATACTCTTGAAATGTTGTTCTAACAGCACTTCAAGAGTATTTTTGTATGAAGTAAACCTTTGAAAGGTTCAGGTTCATAGGGGTAAAAAAGGAGCAATTCTGGTTTCATCATCTCTTTTATATTTAATAAATGTGTAGTTTTGTCAAGAGCGATTTCGGTTGAATGTTACGAAATATAGATGGAAACGCTTTTTAATGGACAGTTTGTGACAAAGGTTGCTATTTTTTGCGTTATTTAATATACTTACGTTAATCACTTTTGCTATGGAGCAACGCGGGTGTAGTTTAGTGGTAAAACCTCAGCCTTCCAAGCTGATGATGTGAGTTCGATTCTCATCACCCGCTCCATACATAATATTTTTCCCAACGCAGTGTTTCGTTCCTTTGATGAACGGGGTGCTGCGTTTTAATTTGTCTAGAAACAGTTAATAATTGAATATGTAGCTTCGCCGCCATTCACTTGGGTAAACATTGTCATTAATGATTCGATCAGCTGTTTCGCATTATCTTTTCTAGCTCAGTAGGTAAATAGATGATTTGTAAGCCGTTTTTCGTTTTATCTGTAACTACAGTTCGAGTTGAATCGACAAAAGGACTTCCGAAAGCACCTTGCTCATCTGCTGAAACGAGTAAATGTTCTAATTGATTAACTCTGCCATTTAGCCCTTTATATGTTTCGTGCGCCATTCCTTTGCGGAGTGTGACAGGACCATAAATACAATCTCTGTCATAAAGACCGATTGGTAAGCGGTATTGTAAAGAGAAAAAGATTAATATCTGCACCGGAATTCAACGTTTCAATATAGTTTTGTTTTTTATGCGACGATAAAGTGCTTCGGCTGAGTGACGGTAACGATTTGGATCTTTGCCAAGCTGCTTGAAAATCGTTCGCCACTCATTGATTTCTTTATATTCATTTACATTTTTATTTTCAAGTTCAAAATAAATCGATTCTTGAAATAGCCGCAATCGTCCTTTTAACATTTGCGGTGAGTCACCAATTGTTATATTGTCATATTGATGATCCCGAGTTGCAGCCTTGGAATTTCCGCGCATAATTGCGGATCAATCGTAATTTCAAGCTTTTCACCTCCAAAATAGATTGAAAATAGTTTACCATATAAGAAGAAGAAATGCTTTAATAGGGCACGATGCCTTAATATAAAAATATAAAGAAAGGTGGGGAGTAATGGATTACAAGCGGCTAAAAGAGGATATTATCGCATATAGCAAATCGATTGGGATTAATAAGATTGGCTTTGCCGGCGCGCACCCATTTAGTGAAATGAAAAATTTACTGCTCCGCCAACAAGCACTCGGATATCAATCAGGCTTTGAGGAGAAGGATATTGATAAGCGTACAGATCCATCGCTTATCTTTGAAGAACCCCGTTCAATTATTGCGATTGCACTTGCGTATCCTTCAAGATTAAAAGATGCACCACGCAGTGTACGAGGTGAACGAAGAGGTATTTTCTGCCGTGCTTCATGGGGAACGGATTATCATGTGCTTGTAAGGGAAAAGCTTGAGCAACTCGGAGCTTATATTAATAGTCGTGTGGAAGAGGCACGATTCAAGTTTATGGTTGATACGGGTGAACTTGTAGATCGGGCGGTTGCTGAAAGGGCCGGGATTGGATGGAGCGGGAAAAACTGTTCAATTATTACGCCAGAATTTGGTTCGTATGTCTATTTAGGTGAAATGATTACGAATCTGCCGTTTGAACCGGATGAGCCGCTCCATGATCAGTGTGGTGAGTGTAGAAAGTGTATAGATATATGTCCTACAGGAGCACTTGTCCAGCCAGGTCAGTTGAATGCGCAAAGATGCATCGCGTTTTTAACCCAAACGAAAGGGATACTGCCTGATGAATTTAGAGGGAAGCTTGGAAATCGTTTATATGGTTGTGATACATGCCAAACCGTTTGCCCAAAAAACAAAGGGATGAATTTTGAAGGACATCCGAAAATGAAGCCTGATCCTGAAGTTGTTAAGCCTTTACTGTTACCACTTTTGCAAATTTCTAATCGTGAATTTAGGGAGAAATTTGGTGAGATATCAGGCTCTTGGCGTGGGAAAAACCGATTCAACGAAACGCAATTATCGCACTTGCTCATTTTAAAGAAGAAGCTGCTGTTGAAGATTTAATCAAGGTGCTTCGTAAAGATGTTCGTCCAGATATAAGAGGGATTGCGGCATGGGCACTTGGAAAAATTGGCGGTGAGAAAGCAAAAGCAGCTTTGTTGGAAGCGAGAGAAATGGAGCAAGACGAAGATGCGTTGCGCGAAATTGATAAAGGGTTAGCTTTTATGCAGTAACAGACGAAGTGTGATGGGAGCTTCGTCTGTTTTTTATTTCAACTTTTGCATAAGCTTGGGTAGATTTTTACTGAATTGTGGAAATGTGCATATATCTCATACGAGGAGGGATTACGTGAAAAAACAATTAGCGAATCAGTTGCAAAAGCGCCTCGATGAGATTGTTGGAAAGCGAACAGTAGAAGATGGAAAAATAATGAGAAAATTACATGTTTTTAAAAATAGAAAAGCGGAAATTGTAAAAGTTTTAGCAGAAGGAAAGGTTTGCTCAAGAGAAAAGGTGGAAGAACAAGAACACTTACTGTATCGTGTCCATTATAAGTATTTAATTAAGCAATTAGGTTCTTTTATATGGAGGAGGAAGTAGAGCATAGGAAAGCCCGCTTTTATAAAGGGGAACAAATCGATGATGTTGAAGTGCTAAATGACTTTCAATTTGAAAAACCAATGAGAAACTAACGAAGGTAAGCGAAGATTTGATAGAGCAAAGCCGAATTCATTATACGTATAACCGCTTGAATGCGGTTCGTTACGCTGAGCGTTGGTGGAATGACTATAATCCAGCATATAAAAATTCGATGTCGATTGTACAAATTTTGTTTCTCAATGCCTTCATGCCGGTGGTGCACCTATGCGCGGATATCCTAATCGGTCGGTAGGTTGGTGGCACCAAAATAAAAACTGGAGTTATAGCTGGTCCGTTGCCAATGCCTTGAGACTTTATTTGCAAAATTCGAATAAGGGGCTGAGGGCAAAGGAGGTAAAAGATCCAAGAGCATTAACGCTTGGTGATGTCATTTGCTATGATTTTCAGGGGATGGCAGATTTGATCACAATACAATCGTTACGGGAAAGATCCAGAAGGAATGCCGTTAGTCAATGCCCATACGTACAATAGCCGAATGCGATACTGGGCTTATGAAGATTCAACTGCCTATACACCAAATATCAAATATAAAATGTTCACTATTATAGATGATGCATAACGTTTGTTGTATAATGACACGGTATGAGAATAAATGAGGTGAAAACAAGTGGCAATCCATATCGTGTTATATCAACCAGAAATTCCAGCAAACACAGGGAATATTGCAAGAACCTGTGCGGCGACGGAATCCATTTACATTTAATTCGTCCATTGGGATTTTCGACAGATGATAAAATGTTAAAACGTGCGGGACTTGATTATTGGCAATTTGTAAAAATTACGTATTATGATTCGCTTGATGACTTTTTCGCAACGACAGCTAATGGAGAATATTTCTTTCTATCCAAATTTGGGACGAAGCCATATACGAGTTTTCAATATGATGATCCTACAAAAGAGTATTACTTCATTTTTGGACGCGAAACAAAGGGACTTCCAAAGGAAATTATAGAGCGATATAAGGAAAGGTGCTTAAGGATACCTATGAATGACCACGTACGCTCGCTTAATTTATCTAACACAGCTGCCATTCTTGCATATGAAGCATTGAGACAGCAGGGGTTCCCTGACTTACATTAAAACAGATGTTTCGAAGATAGGCATAAAACGAAGTTTGCTCCTGATGCCCTTTTGATAGTTGCTCATTATCCGTAATAGAGCCGAAGACCCGGGAATGTTGATGTAACAACATTCCCGGGTCTTTCATTTGTTGGGGGTTAGCTATTTTTACCGAATCCTCTCTATAAATCTCCATAGTTCACGAGTTAATCCGAGTAATTCATGCTCGTATTCCGTATATTCGAATGCAAGAGGCAATGTTTGTCCAATGCTTTCCAATAAGAAGATTCGCGGCTCCTCTGTTCTCATTTCGGTTAATAGAAAATGGATACAATCTTTGTTTTTAGCAGGATCGCTTTATCGTTTTGAATTTTAGTTAAAAAATCTTGGAGTTTTGTAATGACATGTTGTTTTAATTTTTCTGGTTTGTCCAATATCGAATGATGACAATGCTCTAGCCAATTTTCTGGATAAAAACATCATCTAGCTTCATCTGATCTTGGATGATTACTTTGATTCTTCTTAAGGCAAATTGAATGACTTCTTCCGGTGTCCGCGCTGTATTCGCTCGCAATCTCCAGACAAAAAACAGGTTTTGAATCATGCCTAATAAAATGACCGCATTATCGACTGCATATTTTTTGCATGGACCCCAAATAAATCAATGATTCTTTCTGCTGTCCATGTAACTCTTGCATCTGCTGCTTTTTAATAAATAATTTTAAATCTTCATCGTTGGAATGAAAAACAGCGGACAAAATAGAAAAGAGATTTTGTTCGTGATGCATTTTCATTCGAATAGCTAATTGCTTAGCAAATACGTCTTGATCTTCTTTTGATTTTCCGATTAATAATTCCCAACGCTTTTGATCAGCGATCTCTTGTACATGTTCTAAAATGGCGATTAGACACTCATTTTTAGAAGTGAAATGATTATAAAAAGTCCCTTTGGAAATTTTAGCTTCTTTTAATATATCTTGAATTGAGGTTGATGCAAATCCTTTTTCAATAAATAAATGATGGGCGGCATCCACAATTTGTTTTTTGCGAGGGTTCATAAAAATCTCCTTTTATACTATGAGTATAATTTATATTATAACGTTAAATCCTTATTGATACAATGATTGTATATCGAATGGTGGTAATTCTGTTGATTTATTTATACTGTGGGTATAGAATTAATAAGTAATTAAATTGATCATATGGAGGAATGATATGGACATTCAAGCAATGCATAAAAGACCACCTTATGGAATGATTGCCATTTTGTTTATTGGAGCTTTCGTTTCTTTTTTAAATAATACATTGATTAATATCGCACTTCCGTCAATTATGAATGAGTTTGAAGTAAAAAGTACGACGGTTCAATGGTTAGCTACTGGATATATGCTCGTAAATGGTATATTGATTCCAGCAAGTGCTTTTTATTCAACGTTTTTCAAATCGGAGAATTTTTATTACAGCGATGACTTTATTTACAATAGGGACGTTATTAGCAAGTATCTCCCCATCGTTTGCAGTATTGCTCGCTGGACGGATGGTTCAAGCATCGGGATCTGCGATTATGATGCCGTTATTAATGAACGTGATGTTAACAGCCTTTCCAATTGAGAAGAGAGGAGCAGCCATGGGGTTATTCGGACTAGTTATGATTGCCGCTCCAGCGATTGGTCCGACTTTATCTGGTTATTTAATCGAGCATTACAATTGGAGAATATTGTTCGATGTTATTTTACCAATTGCGATCATTACATTGCTTTTAGCCATCTTAAAACTGAAAAATATTACGCCGCAAAGAGACATGAAGCTTGATCTTGCTTCACTTGTCTTATCAAGCATTGCGTTTGGAGGATTATTATACGGATTTAGCTCAGCGGGAGATCCAGAAATAGGTTGGAGTGCACCAATCGTCATAGCTACGCTTTTAATTGGAGCAATTGCACTCATTACATTTATATGGCGACAACTACGATTAGACGATCCAATGCTTGAGTTTCGAATTTATAAACATTCGATGTTTGCTTTATCATCGGCGATTTCCATTGTTATATCGATTTCAATGTTTTCAGGAATGATCCTCACCCCAATTTATGTGCAAACGATTCGAGGTATTTCGCCGATGGACGCAGGATTATTAATGCTCCCAGGTGCATTGGTAATGGGAATGATGTCGCCGATTACTGGCCGTCTATTTGATAAATATGGGGCAAAAGCGCTCGCCATCACTGGACTTTCAATAACGATCATTACGACATATTTATTTAGTACAGTTACTGCAGAAACAAGCTATTCCGATCTTTTGTTATTATATACATTTCGGATGTTTGGTTTTTCTATGGTCATGATGCCAGTAATGACGAATGGAATGAACCAGCTGCCAATGGAAATGAATCCACATGGAACAGCGATGAACAATACGCTTCAGCAAGTGTCTGGGGCAATCGGTACGGCTCTTTTAGTAACTGTAATGAACACACGTACTGAGAGTCGTCTAGAGGAGTTGTCGGCAAATGCGATGGCTAAGTTTGCTGGAGGAGGAGTGCAACCATCGATCGAGGCGGCTGCCGAAATGCAGAAGCAAATTTTAAATGAGGCCATGTTAAATGGAATCACCCATGCTTTCTTTGTTTCAACTTTTATTGCTGCTCTTGCTCTTGTTCTGGCGCTTTTCATTAAAAGGGTAAAACCTCCGGCACAAATGGAGAAAAAAACGAAAAAATAAATACAAAAAGGTAGCTACTTGAAGGTAGAAAAGAAAAATCCGGTTCAAATGAACCGGATTTTCTGTTATTTTTATGAACACCTGGCTTATCTTCAAATCCAGATGTAAACATGACTGCTAAAAAGCAATGCTCACACCGATTACAGTAATCGTTCTCATTTTATATGTAAGCCTCCTTATGAAATAAATAATGGTTGTTCTGAAAATATTATAACCCATTTCTATATTAAAGGGAATGATCGGCATTTTTTATAAAAAGAAATGTCGGGATGGTGAATAAGCTCTCACTTCTTGAATATGTTTTCTAAAAGGGCATGTCAAGATGCAATTGTTGAATCATTTTTGGTTGTCCACGTGCATAGGATTAAAGTAATTATCTCTCATCATGTCCATAGGGAGGTTCAAATGGATATTATAAAAAGGTAGAACAATATCGATTGCAGGAAGAACAGCTAAGGTGGGAAGGTACATTTTATGATTATTTGAAGTTGCTTGAAGAAAAGCCATGGATTGCCCAGTCTGCTCATTCGCGTATTTACAATATGATTAAAGACGCAGGTGTTGAAGAGGTAAATGGTAATAAGAAGTACAATTTTTTAGTCATCAACTTTTTGGCCTTGAAGAAGCTTTGGAAAAATTAGTTGAAGAGTATTTTCATCCATCGGCAAAGCGGCTTGATGTTAGAAAAGAATTTTATTATTAATGGGACCGGTGAGTGGAGGAAAATCAACGCTTGTTACGATGTTAAAAAGAGGATTAGAAAAATATTCACGAACAGATCAAGGGGCTGTTTATGCGATCAAAGGTTGTCCAATGCATGAAGATCCATTGCATTTGATTCCGGAGCATCTGCGTAACGATTTTTATCAAGAATATGGAATTCGGATTGAAGGAACATTGTCCCCGCTAAATACGATGAGGCTAGAACAAGATTATGGCGGGCGAATCGAGGATGTAATCATTGAACGCATATTTTTTCGGAAGATAAACGGGTAGGGATTGGAACATTTAGCCCTTCAGATCCAAAGTCTCAAGACATTGCCGACTTAACGGGAAGCATTGACTTTTCAACAATTGCAGAATTCGGTTCGGAATCAGATCCACGGGCATATCGCTTTGATGGTGAGTTAAACAAAGCGAATCGTGGAATGATGGAATTTCAAGAAATGTTAAAATGTGATGAGAAGTTTTTATGGCATCTTCTCTCCTTGACGCAGGAAGGAAATTTCAAAGCGGGGCGCTTTGCACTTATTTCCGCCGATGAACTCATTGTCGCACATACGAATGAAACAGAGTATCGATCATTTATCGCAAATAAAAAGAATGAGGCGCTTCACTCGCGTATTATTGTCATGCCCGTCCCATATAATCTAAAAGTATCTCAAGAAGAGCGGATTTATGAAAAAATGATTCGGGAAAGTGATGTAGCGGATGTGCATATTGCCCCACATACATTGAGAGTTGCCGCCATGTTCTCGATTTTAACAAGACTAAAGGAACCGAAGCGCGGCGATATTGATCTTTTGAAAAAATGCGCCTATATGATGGCGAAAACGTTGAAGGGTTTAACTCTGCTGATGTGACTGAACTTCGCAAGGAGAACCAAGAAGAAGGGATGAGCGGGATCGACCCAAGGTATGTCATTAATCGAATCTCATCAACGATCATTCGGAAAGAAATAATGTCTATTAATGCGCTTGATGTATTGCGATCTTTAAAGGAAGGTTTAGACCAGCATCCATCGATTACAAGTGAATTGAAAGAAAAGTATTTAAATTTCATTTCACTTGCCCGTAGAGAATACGATGAAATGGCGAAAAAGGAAGTTCAAAAGCATTTGTTTATTCATATGAAGAATCAGCCAAAACACTTATGGACAATTACCTTGATAATGTCGAGGCTTACTGCAATAAGTCAAAAATGAGAGATCCATTAACAGGTGAGGAAATCAATCCGGATGAAAAATTAATGAGATCAATTGAAGAACAAATTGGCATTTCAGAAAATGCGAAAAAGCATTTCGTGAAGAAATACTTATTCGAATTTCAGCTTTAGCAAGAAAAGGGAAGCGGTTTGATTATCGTTCACACGATCGTCTACGCGAAGCAATTCAAAAGAAATTATTCGCAGACTTAAAAGACGTAGTAAAAATTACGACATCAGCGAAAACACCAGATGAGCAGCAACTAAAGAAAATAAATGAGGTCGTTGCGCGCTTAATTGATGAGCATGGATATAATTCCACATCAGCCAATGACTTACTTCGATACGTCGGAAGTTTATTAAATCGTTAAGCATGTGACTTCCCATCCACTTGCGATTTCTGGATGGGGAGCTTTTTACTGTCTAGGAAACTATAAAATACTTGTTTGTGGACAATTTCGATTGGAGCAATCTACGTCTAGCTCCAGTCGCCCAGCGACTAGCAAACTTCACTCTTCTTCCTACGATAAGTCAACATCGGCTCTATCGAAGCCGTGTTTCCTTTGAGGATCGTCGACTAAGGTCGCCACGTCCTGTGGCAACGTCGACGCACCAACATCCTGTTGGCGCAGTTTGTACGTCGCTAAACGGGCGCTTGCGCTTTTGTTCTTTATTTGCTTAACGTTGTCCAATATGCAAAACAAACTGTCAATAAAAGCTTTTTCTGCATATTATAAAGTAATAAAAAGAGTTTCATTGATTAAAATTTGTATAAGGAGGGTGTTCAGATGGCGGATTCAAATCAGAAGCAATTTGCAATTTCCCAAGAAGATTGGTCCCTCCACCGTAAAGGTCATGATGATCAACAACGCCACCAAGAAAAAGTTCAGGAGGCTATTCGTAATAATTTGCCAGACTTGATTTCTGAGGAAAGCATTATAATGTCAGATGGCCAAGATGTTGTGAAAATTCCGATTCGATCTTTAGATGAATATAAAATTCGTTACAATTATGATAAGAACAAACATGTCGGTCAAGGTGACGGAGACAGTGAGGTTGGAGATGTCGTTGCTCGTGACGGTGCTCCGCAAAAGGGACCAGGAAAAGGGCAAGGAGCAGGGGATCAAGCGGGGAAGACTATTATGAAGCAGAAGTATCGATGCTTGACTTAGAGGAGGCGTTATTTAAAGAACTAGAATTGCCTAACTTACAAAGAAAAGAACAAGATACAAATCAGGTTGAACATATTGAATACAATGATATTCGTAAAACCGGCTTAATGGGAAATATCGATAAGAAGCGAACGATGATGTCCGCATTTAAACGAAATGCCATGAGTGGAGAGAAAGGCTTTTATCCGATCTACCCTGAGGATTTGAAGTTTAAAACGTGGAATGAAATTCAAAAGCCAGAATCAAGTGCTGTCGTCATTGCGATGATGGATACAAGTGGAAGTATGGGAGTTTGGGAAAAATATATGGCCCGCAGCTTTTTCTTCTGGATGACAAGATTTTTGAGAACAAAGTATGAAACGGTGACCATTGAGTTTATCGCTCATCATACGGAAGCAAAAGTAGTTACAGAAGAAGAGTTTTTTCAAAAGGCGAGAGTGGAGGAACCATTTGTTCATCCGTATATCGTAAAGCTTTAGAAATAATCAATGAGAAATATGAACCGAGTCGTTTTAATATTTATCCTTTTCATTTCTCCGATGGAGACAATCTCACTTCTGATAATGCAAGATGTATTAAGCTCGTTGATGAACTAATGAAAAAGTCTAACATGTTTGGCTATGGTGAAGTGAATCAATACCAAAGAAACTCAACATTAATGTCCGCCTATAAAAATATAAAAGACGAAAAATTTTATTACTATATTTTAAAGCAAAAAGCGGATGTATTTCACGCAATGAAAAGCTTTTTCCATAAAGAAGAGCGTCAGCCTGTATAAAATCCAGATTCATTTCTGGATTTTTTCTTTGTATAATAATGTTATATATAGGAATTTATACTAAAAAACCTTAATCTAGTCGATCTTAATAGGTTGATAATTTGAATTTTATTGACTATTAAGCGTGATCAGTGTACGATTACGATAAAATATTGCCGAAATACATAAAAAATTTAGGCAACAAAGAGAGTAAGGGGAAATAGAATGAAAATTGGTTGGACGAAAAATTTGATCGCCATATTAAGTGTGGTATTCATCCTCGCAGCTTGTGGAGGAGGTGGCGGTAATACGACATCTTCACAGCCGGAGGAAAACAAGGAGCCTGCTAGTAATGAAAACAATAAGGAAGAAGAAAAAATCTACAAAATTGGTGTTACACAAATCGTTGAGCATCCATCATTAAATGCGGCATATGACGGCTTTAAAAAGGCATTAGAAGATGCGGGCATTCAAGCAGAATACGATGTTCAAATTGCGCAAGGAGACAATAGTGCGAATACTTCGGCAGCTACGAACCTTGTTAGTTCTGGCGTAGATCTTATTTTTGCGAATTCAACACCAAGTGCACAAGCGGCAGCAAGTGCTACACAAGATATTCCGATTATTTTTACATCTGTAACAGATGCGGTAGGAGCTGAGCTTGTTCAGGCGATGGAAAGTCCTGGAGGAATGTGACAGGTACAATTGATAATCATCCTGACGCGATTCCTAATACAATGAATTTTTAAAAGAAGAACTTGGAGCGAAAAAGTAGGAATGGTCTTCAACTCTGGAGAGCAAAATTCACGTGCTCAAGTTGACGTCGTAAAAGATATTCTTGCGGGCATGGATATGGAAGTAGTTGAAGCTTCAGTTGCAACTTCCGCGGATGTAAAGCAGGCGACAGAATCATTAATAGGTAAAGTTGATTCATTGTACATTATTACAGATAATACGGTTGTTTCTGCTCTTGAATCGGTTGTATCCGTAGCCAATGATAACAAGATTCCAATGATGGTTGGCGAATTCGATTCTGTAAAGAGAGGCGGACTAGCAGCATATGGATTTGAGTACTTTGATATTGGCTATGAAGCAGGGCAAATGGCGGTTAAAATCTTAAAAGGTGAAAGCAAACCAGCAGATCTGCCAGTCCAAATCCCACAAAATTTAAAGTTAGTGATGAATGAAAAAACAGCATCTGCCATTGGGGTAGACATAAAGGATGCGTGGAATGCTGAACTGATTGAGTAGACTGGAGATGATTCTAAATGTTTTTAGCGATATTCGGCTCTGTTGAGCAAGGAATCATCTATGCCATTATGGCACTTGGTGTGTATCTTACATTCCGAGTGCTAGATTTTCCTGATTTAACGGTTGATGGAAGCTTTGTAACAGGTGCAGCCGTAGCAGCAACGATGATTGTACTCGGTTATCATCCTGTCTTTGCTACTGTTGCTGCGCTAGTAATTGGCTTCATGGCTGGTTGTGTAACGGGTCTTTTACATACGAAGGGCAAAATTAATCCGTTGCTCTCAGGTATTTTAATGATGATTGCCTTATATTCTATTAATTTACGCATCATGGGATTCACATCGGAAAATTCAGTCGGAAGGCCGAATATTCCACTATTAAATGCCGAAACGGTCTTTACAAAATTTAATGCTTTTTGGGGCAAGCTTGGAATAGATCAAGCAATGAATCAATTTTTGAGTATGCTTGGCGCTAAACATCTCCCATCCACATGGGGGACATTGTTTTTAATGGTCATTATTACAATTATTATAAAAATTATTGCAGATTGGTTTTTACAAACTGAGGTTGGTCTTGCGATACGAGCGACCGGAGATAACAAGAAAATGATACGCAGTTTTTCCGCCAATACGGATCATTTAGTCATTATTGGGCTCGGAATTTCGAATGCTCTTGTTGCTTTTTCGGGAGCATTAATTGCTCAATATGCTAAGTTTTCCGATATCGGTTTAGGGATAGGGATGATTATTATCGGCTTGGCGTCGGTCATTATCGGGAAGCAATTTTTGGAACGAAAACGATTGTTAGAACTACGATCGCAGTCATTATTGGTGCGGTCATTTACCGGATTGTTTTAGGTCTTGCACTTCGTATTGATTTGCTTGATACGGGAGACATGAAACTCATTACGGCTGTCATCGTAATTCTCGCATTGGTTATGCCCCAGTTTTTCGAAAAAGACGTGAGAAACGCCGGAAAGCAAAACGTCTTGCTGAACTTGCTATAAAAGGAGAGGAAAGCCGTTGCTGAAGCTCCGACAGATTAATAAAGTATTTAACGAAGCAACACCTGATGAAAAGATCGCGCTCGATCAAATCAATCTTGAGTTGAAATCTGGAGATTTCGTTACCGTTATCGGCAGCAACGGCGCTGGTAAATCGACGATGATGAATATGATCTCCGGAGCGCTTACTCCCGATGTTGGAACGATTGAAATCGGCGGTAAAGATGTTACGAGATTGCCAGAGTATAAACGTTCGAAATTAATTGGTAGAGTGTTTCAAGATCCAATGGCTGGGACGGCTCCATCTATGACGATTGAGGAAAATTTAGCGATGGCTTATTCCCGAAGTAAAAGCGTCGCTTAAGAAAAGGCGTTGATAAGAAACGACGCGAATTTTTCCAACAGTCACTAGCAACGCTTCATTTAAATTTAGAAGATCGTTTAAATGCAAAGGTCGGAATGCTTTCTGGCGGGGAGCGCCAAGCATTATCACTATTAATGGCTACATTTACTCAGCCATCCATTTTACTTCTCGATGAACATACTGCTGCATTAGACCCTGCTAGAGCAGAGTTGATTACGAATTTAACGAAGCAGCTAGTGGAAAAGGATCAACTAACGACATTAATGGTCACACATAATATGCAACAGGCGCTCGACCTTGGAAATCGTCTGATTATGATGGACAAAGGGCAAATTATTCTTGAAGTTGAAGCGAGTAAGAAAAAGGACTTAACGATTGATAAGTTAATGGCTGAATTCCAGCGGATTCGCGGGGAGCAATTAACAAATGATCGAGCTTTATTATCGGTTTAGAAAAAAAGTCTGAATATGGGAATATGTCCACATTCAGACTTTTGTTTTAATGCGGCAAGAATGCCAATTGATAAAAGAACAGGATCGCAAACACGTACACAAGGGGATGGACGACACGCCATTTCCCAGTAACAAGTTTTAGTATCGGATAAGAGATAAATCCTAATGCAATGCCTGTTGCAATGCTTGAAGTGAGTGGCATGCTTAAGACAATCAGAAATGCAGGAAAGCTTCATCCATTTCATCCCATTTAATTTTTGCAATGGCTCCCATCATTAAACTTCCGACGATGATTAGTGCAGGTGCAGTAATAGCAGAAAGCCCTGAAACGGCGCTAACAAGCGGACCAAAAACGCTGCAATCATAAAGAGAATCGCGACGGTCACTGTAGTTAAGCCTGTACGCCCTCCAGCGGCTACACCGGCTGACGATTCAATATATGCACTTGTTGGGCTTGTTCCAAACATAGCGCCAGTTGTGGCTGCAACAGAGTCAGCTAATAACGCTTGGCGTGCACGCGGCATTTTGTTGTTTTTCATTAGACCCGCCTGTTGCGCTACACCGATCATTGTTCCAGTCGTATCGAAGATCGTCACCATTAAAAATGAAAAGACAACAGCAAATAACATATGGTCCCATACATCCATGATGGCAGTCAATGGATTAGCGACAATGATCCCATCAGGTAGTGACGGCATTTGAACGAAACCTTGATCAAAGGATAGATGCCCTGTGAAAAGGCTACGATTGCTGTAATAATCATTCCGAGGAACAAAGCTCCATGTATTCTTAAAGCCATAAAAATTAATGTGACACCAAGACCGAGCAAGGATAGAAGTACACTAGGGAATGAAGATCACCGAGTGTAACTAAATTCGATGGATGTGAAACGATTATTCCGGTCAGTCTCATTCCGATAAAAGCGATAAACAAACCAATTCCCGCTGTAATTCCATGTTTTAAGTTATCGGGAATGGCTTCTATTAATACTCTACGAAAAGGAGTTAAAGATAAAATAGTAAAGATTAAGCCAGCAACAAAAACAGCTGAAAAGGCTGTTTGATATGTAATATTATGAGTTCCAACAACCGAATAAGCAAAATATGCATTCATTCCCATCCCGGGTGCAATGGCGATTGGATAATTAGCTGCCAGTGCCATCCACAAAGTTCCAATGACTGTAGCAATAATTGTAGCAGCAAATACTTGATCAAATGGTACACCTGCATCTTTTAAGATGATCGGATTCACAATGACAATGTATACCATTGTAAAAAGGTGGTGAACCCTGCAAGAATTTCTGTTCTTACATTCGTGTTATTCTCATTTAATTTAAACAAAAAAACCTCCAAAAGACGAATAATATTTAATCCCTTTCGTATAATATTCGTTTTTGGTTAAATTGGCAAGGGTAAATTCAATAAAATATATTATGGTAAAAATCTTTTCTTAACTTCTGGAGAAGGAGAAAGCAACTTTCCGTTTTACCAAACCATTTGTAGCGATTTTTGCGACTATATCATAAATGGGATTACGAATAAGCGTTGGGACAATGATAAATAGAAAAAGCCATTTCCATGCACCATCTAAGTGACGGCATATTTGCAATGCGGCGGTTGATTTCACATATGCCTTTCCGTTAGAGATCATAATGAGGCTGTCAGTAGTCGAGGGGATATCATAAGTTGTTAATAAAGATTGTCCGATCTCACTTTGTAAAGAGGCAAAGTGAAAATAACCAGCTTTATCATGTTTAATAATAAATTGAACGGTCGAGCTGCAAAAATGACAATTCCCATCGAATAAAATAATCGACAGCATAGCAAAACCTCCTATTTATATAAAAGAGAGCCTTATTTGGCTTTCTTTTACATAAATAAACTAAGTAAATAATAGCACAATGCTGCAAGTGTTGCTGAGATCGGCAGTGTAATGACCCACGTAATAAGCATTGTTTTGGCTGTATCCCATTTCACTCCTTTAACACGATGGGACGAACCAACTCCAAGAATGGAAGATGAAATAACATGTGTCGTACTTACTGGCAAATGAATAAATGTAGCTCAAAAATGATAAAGGCGGAACTTAAATCTGCAGCTACCCCATTAACAGGTCTAATTTTCATTATTTTTCCGCCGACCGTTTTAATAATTTTCCAGCCGCCGACAGATGTACCAATTCCCATTGCGGCCGCACAGGCAAACTGAACCCAAAATTGGATATCAGTTGTGCTTTGATAATTATTCGCAATTAATGCCATTGTAATGATTCCCATTGCTTTTTGTGCATCATTCGTTCCATGTGTATATGCTTGCAATGCTGCTGTTGCGATTTGTATATGACGGAATCGTTTATTTGTTTTTGCTAAGTTTAAATTTTTAAATGCCAATTTGAAGAAGGTGTAAATCGTAAATCCGATCGCAAAAGCAATTAATGGCGAAAAAATGAGTGCTTGAATAATTTTTAGAAACCCATTGAAATTTAATGATGAAAACCCCGCTGCTGCAATCGCCGCACCAGCAATTGAGCCGATTAGTGCATGTGATGAGCTGCTAGAATTCCATAATACCATGTAATTAAGTTCCATGCGATGGCGGCTACTAATGCTGCCATAATTACGAGCGAGCCATTTTGCAGTTTGAATGGATCAACGATATCTTTTGTAATTGTTTGTGCAACACCGGTAAAAGTCATCGCACCTAAAAAGTTCATAATGGCTGCCATTGCAATTGCTACTCGTGGTGTTAATGCTTTCGTTGAAACAGAAGTGGCAATCGCATTGGCTGTATCGTGAAAACCATTAATAAAGTCGAAAGATAATGCTAAAACAACAATGACTAACGTGATGATAAAAACCGTATCAATTCCCATGATGAAGGACTCCTTATGCATTTTTCATAACGATGCTTTCAAGTGTATTTGCTACACCTTCACAGCTGTCCGCAATTTCTTCGAGATCTTCATATAGTTCCTTGTACTTAATTAATTGAATCGGATCCTTTTCAACTGTAAAAAGATGCTTGATCGATTGACGTAATGTTTCATCACATTTTGATTCAAGATCTTTTATTTTAATCGCATGTGGGCGAATTTCAGGAAGCTTTTACTAAAGATTAAGCTGATTGCAATATCGATTTCATCCACACATTTGCGAATCGCATCGACGAATTGAAGCATGTATTCATCACTTTTAACGATTGAATACATATCGAAAAGAGCTGCTGTATGTTCCATTCCATCCAATACATCATCCATAATCATGGATAGTGCAAGAATATCTTCTCTTTCAATTGGGGTAATAAAAGAATTATTCAATTCTTTTATTACTTCATGAACAAATGAATCACCGATTGTTTCGAATTCTTTCATTTTCTCGGCAAATATTTTTGTATCCTCTTTACCGTTTAATTGAAACTCAGCAAAGTAAGTTGCACTCTCTTTTAAATTTGCAGAAATTTTTTCGAGAAGAATGGCAAACTTATCCTTTTGCCTTTTTGAAAACCATTGTGAAGCCCCTTATTTGAATTGCATTAATATGACGATATCATTTTACAGTAAAAGAGGAAATTATAAAAGAAATTTGTCGGAAAAACTTAAAGAGGAGCTTCAAAGATTGACGGCTCATCAAGATAAGGCGCAGTTATTTCTAGCTTTTCTAAAGTAAAAGGATGAACGAGTGCTAATTTTTGGCGTGCAACGCTTGTCTAGGAAAAATAGGACGCCCTCCATAAAGTCGATCACCTGCAAGTGGATGACCGATATGACTAAGGTGGACTCGAATTTGATGAGTTCTTCCTGTGTTCAATCTGCATTCGACAAGAGTTAGTCGTTTATTTGGAAAAGTATGACATACTTGAAAATCCGTTTTTGCCAGTTGTCCAGTTTTTGACACCCTTCGCTTCGTTGGATGATAACGATCGCGACCGATCGGCTCATTGATAGTAAAGCGGCTCTCTTTCATTAATCCATCAGCTAATGCGATATATACACGTTCAATTTGATGATTAAGGAGCATACGATCCAAGATTGCATGACTTAGAGAATGCTTTGCGAATAAAATCGCTCCAGATGTGTCTTTATCTAGTCTTTGAACATGTCTGATTTTTCGATGATCGCCTTTTTTGTAAATATCCAGCAACAATATTTGCCAGTGTATTTGTTTCGTTCATTTCGTTTGGATGGGTCGTAATACCAGCCGGTTTATTAACGATCAATAGATGATCATCTTCATAAAGAACTTGAATGGATTCATATGTTGGGATAACCGTATCGTTACAATCCTCTGGAAGGAAGATAAGCAGCTCGTCACTTGCTTCAACTTTGCTCGTCCAATTTACTTGGGAACCGTTAAGGAGAACTCCCTTTTCCATCCTTAGTTCATGAATGAGTTTTTTGGGGCGAGCAATGTTTTCCGAAATAAATCTTGTACGGATGTTTCAGCCCATTGTTCATGGATGTTAATTCGTATTGAATGGCTTGTCAAAATATCGTCTCCTTTAGTTTCATGTTTTTCCCAAGAGAATCATTGGGATACGTATGTTATCCTAGTGATATTGGAAATATCGTTATGTAAAAGGTAGGGTTAGTTATGAAAGTTGTTTACGCGGCAACATGTGAGCAAGAACGGACATTAGCGAACTTAATCGAGCACATGTATTCTTCCGTCTTACCGCATTTTTATTCCAACGAAGAAATTGCAAATTTTCAGGAATTTGGTGTGTTGCTTCCTTCAGCCAATGAAGCTGGAAGACTTTATACACTTAAAACATCTTTCCAAGCGATAGCAAGCTTGCAAGTAATTATTTGCATGTTAGAAAAACGACTCGATCGCAAATATGAACGATTGTTTGATAGAAATGTCCATATATTAAAAAAATGTGAATTATTTTTTCCGTTTACTTTTCAATCTTTTTACGAAAAAGATAAAACGAACGAAACGGTAAGTTTGCACCGACATCCGCTGAATCAAATGCTCGTATAATAAAAGCCTCCGAATGAAGGAGGCTTTTATTCATTACACGTCACTTTACGTTATCTTTGAAAAAGGCTTTGAAATCTTCTTTGGGGCGGCGCCAATGATTCGAGCTTTTTCTTTTCCATTTACAAAATGAACGACCGTTGGTGTGCTTTCAATATTGTACTGGTTATATCCTTCAGGAAACTCCTGTAAATTGTATTGGACAAGGTCGATATCAAGCTCTTTGGCGACCGGATTAATTATCGGCGTCGTTTGTTTACAAAAAGAGCAGGTTGAGCTAAAGAAATAAACCGTCGCATCTTCTTTGTTTTTCAACTTTTTTCAAGCTCTCCAGGCAAAATAATGTTCTGGTAATTTGGATCATCAAGCTGATCAATTGTTGCAGGATGAAGATTTGCTTTTGATACACATTACCTTCAGCTTTTTGGTTCTGCTGAACTTTTGTAATAATGGCGATGACCGCAAATATTCCAACAAAAACAGTTAAAAATATGATCACTTTTTTCATTTCTTTTGTTCCTCCAGGCGTTTCAAAATGATGACACTAGTTACAAAAATTAGGATGAATGCAACGAGAGATAAAAATGGAATGGTAATAAATCCAAGCCAATTTATGTATTGACCATTACATGGGACGATTCCGCAAGTAGGCACCGATTGGGCAAACGCGGGTAATTTTTGAATCGCATAATGATAAAGAGAAATAAACATTCCAATCCCTGCAAATGCTGCTGAATAGATTGCAGCATGATACTGTTTTTCACTGCCGCAATCCCTAAAATAAGGACGATCGGATACATGAAAATCCGTTGATACCAACAAAGTTCACAAGGAATATATTGGCGTATTTCAGAAAAATAAAGACTTCCAAGTGTAGCGACGAGGGAAATAACCCAAGCAAATAGCAATATGTTCTCAAGTGAGTCTCTTTGTTTCTCATTATTCATATCTAAACCTCATTTCCAAAATGGCGGCATTTAACACGATTATAATATTACAAAATGGGAATGTAAATTTGCAGGTGGAATGTCACAGAGAATTCATATTTGTTAGAAGGGAATAGGAAACCCGGCAAATGCCGGGTTATACAGAGATAATCGGATGACCATTGATCAATTCCTCTCCTGAAGAAGTAACGGACACTGCATGTTCCAAATAAGTTAATAATCCATACAATTGTCGTTCAATGATCGAATAGTCTCGAGAAAATTGATACGCGTGTAAGAAACGTTCAATTCGTTTTGAAAGGATATGATCTTGTGTTCGCACCATTAGAATGATGAGGTTGTCCCATTCTGAACGATGTGTGTAATAAAGCGCTCTGTCGTAGTCAACTGAATTCATCGCTCAACCCTCCTTTTGGGGTTGATTTTAGTATTTCCACGATAGGGTGAATCGTGCTGAGAAAATGTTGACAATCGTGAATATATCGCTATTCCATCTTTTTCATGAATAAATAATGGTCGTTTAGCGTCATTGCGTCCAAATTTCTTCGAGCACGCACGAAAAGATTTGTGCTGTAGAAGGGGACTTCTGCTGTTCAAGTGAAAACCGATCATAAATCTTCATGATTTTTACCTAATTCACATATATTGTGAATAAAGGGGAATGGCTGATGAATGCAGATACGAAGGTGTTGCAATATGCGATCCGTGAAATTACTGAAATTGCCTCCGGACTAGGACTTGACTTTTATCCGATGCGTTATGAAATTTGCCCTGCTGATATTATTTATACTTTCGGTGCATACGGAATGCCGACTCGTTTTTCCCATTGGAGCTTTGGTAAGCAATTTTTAAAATGAAACTTCATTATGATTTTGGCTTAAGTAAAATATATGAACTCGTCATAAATTCGAATCCGTGCTATGCCTTTCTCCTTGATTCTAACTCGTTGATCCAAAATAAATTAATCGTTGCCCATGTGCTTGCCCATTGTGATTTTTTCAAAAATAATGTGCGATTTAAAAATACAAAAAGGGATATGGTCGAAAGCATGGCCGCGACGGCTGAACGAGTGCGGGAATATGAAATTGAATATGGAAAAAGGACGTAGAAAGTTTTCTTGATGCTGTTCTTGCGATTGAAGAACATATTGATCCATCTCTCGTAAGACCAACATTGCAATGGAGCATAGAAGATGATGAGTACGAGGAAGATGAGCCAACCCGAACGGAGTACGATGATTTATGGTCGCTGGACGATCAGGGATTGAAAAACAAAGAGAGAAAGAAGAAAATAAAGAAATTCCTCCACAGCCAGAAAAAGATGTGATGCTTTTTATCGAACAATTTAGCCGTGAATTAACCGACTGGCAAAGAGATATTATGACGATGATCAGAGAAGAAATGCTTTATTTTTGGCCACAGCTTGAAACAAAAATTATGAATGAAGGATGGGCATCCTATTGGCATCAGCGCATTCTTCGGGAAATGGATCTTTCCAGTGATGAAACGATTGAATTTGCAAAATTAAATGCGGGGTTGTCCAACCGTCAAGAACGAGCATTAACCCATATTATTTAGGTTTGAAAATTTTTGAAGATATCGAAGAGCGATGGAATAATCCGACGGAGGAAATGAAAAAGCAAGGAGTAGAGCCAAACTCAGGCAGGAGAAGATGTTTGAAGTAAGGAAATTGAATCAGATATTTCTTTTCTGCGCAATTACTTAACGAAGGATCTGGTCACGCGCGAAGACATGTACTTATTCCAGAAACAAGGCCGAGATTATAAAATTGTTGATAAAGATTGGACGGAAGTTCGGGATCAATTGGTGAATATGCGTGTGAATGGTGGTTTCCGTATATTACAGTTAATGATGGAGATTATATGAAAAACGGGAATTGTATTTAAAGCATTGGTACGAAGGAATTGAGCTTGATTTGAAATATGTAGAAAAAGTAATGCCGTACATTTATCAATTATGGGGAAGACCAGTCCATATAGAAAGTGTAGTAGAAAACCGCTCGATGATGATCACATATGATGGTCGAAATTTACAAAGAAAGTTTTTATAAGAAAGGGTCTGGCTCGAATAAGAGTCAGACCGAATTCATTGCATATTCATTAATAAACGTACGCCGAGCCGACAATGATTAATAAAATAAACAAGACGACAATTAACGCAAAGCCGCTGTGAAATCCGCCTTCATAATGTTTTCCCATAAAAATGCGCACCTCCTTAAAAAGGTTCTAACATATTTTATGAGAATAGCTTATTTTTGATATAGGACTAAGTACCAACTCATATAAATAGGAAAAAGCGATGAATAATTAATTGCAAAATTCCATCTTCATTCCTTATTTCATGAATAGTAAAGGAGAAAGCATGGAAATTATTGATCTTCATTGTGATGTCTTATTAAAAATTTGGGAAAGCAAGGGAAGCTTTCGTTTGTGAATTCTAAAAAACTGGATGTGAATTTTGAACGGCTTAAAAACGGGCAAGTAAAAATTCAATGCTTCGCCATTTTTATTCCAGCAGAGTTAAAGGTAGAGGAGAAATTTCAAGCGGCTCTTGCTCAGATTGATTATTTTTATACAGAAGTTCTTGGACGAAATGAGTATATGAGACATATTACATGCTGGGAAGATTTCGAGAATTTGCGGAAGTGGGAAATTGGTGCGATGCTTACGTTAGAAGGCGTTGATTGTATCGGAAATGATTTGCAGAAATTGCGTACGTTGTATCGTTTGGGTGTTCGTTCCATAGGTTTAACTTGGAATAATGCCAATTTAGCGGCAGATGGAATAGAAGAGCGACGAGGAGCGGGCCTCACTTCATTTGGTCGAGAAGTGGTTCAATTTAACAATGAGTATCAGTTATTAACAGACGTGTCCCATCTGAGTGAAAGAGCATTTTGGGATGTATTAGATATCGCTAAATATCCAATTGCAAGCCATTCCAATTCGAAAGCGATTTGTCAACATCCACGGAACTTATCCGATCTACAAGCCATTGCCCTTTTTGAAAAAATGCAACGGTTCATATTGTGTACTATCCGCCTTTTATTACGAAAAATGAACAGGCAACAATTAATGATCTCATTAAGCATATCGATCATTTTTGCTCGCTTGGCGGAGTTGATCATATCGGCATAGGTTCCGATTTCGACGGTATTTCGAATCATGTTTTAGGATTGGAAAATGCAGCCAAACATCAAAATTTAATTAACGAACTTTTAAAATATTACACGCGTGATCAAGTGATTGGATTTGCGTGGCGAAATTTTATGGATAGAAGACCAATATATAGATCGTTTTAATTGTGCCCTCAACAGTAAAGGGCTATTTTTGATTGAAATAAAAAGCCTCTATATAAGAATAACGGGTTCGGTTGATGGGGAGAATACGCTGAAACGCACTACAATTATCATCCTTATCAGAATCCGTCTTGCACTTTAATTAACAGTATAAACAGCATTAAAAAACGCACAGTGTTGTCTGTGCGTTTTTACTTGCCAAATTCTATTATAGTGACTTCATCAACAATCGCACCCGTTTGTTTAACAAGGGACACAGTTTATTTGAGTTCAATCCAAAACCTTTTTTACATATGAACGGGTCAGCCTCTTGATTGAGTTTTCCATGGATAGAACGATAGGTTTAGCAATATCCATTGGAATATAGTAAGGAATACCCCAATCTGATCAAGTATTTTGTAATTATCAAAAAATCTCAGGAAAAATAATTGTAGTGGCAAAAGGCAGAAAGAGAGGATTAATAGATTGCGATTTAGCCTTTTCCATGAAGGGTAATGAGGGGAATCATTCGACCTCATTTCACGAATAATCCATACGCAAGATAGGGACAAAAAAGGATATCAAAAGGAAAAATTACTTTTCCTAGAGACAAATCTACTCCTAAAGTATCTCCTTTTAAATGGACAGTTTCTAGAGAGAAGAACCATGATCCTGATTCAATGACTAAAAGAATAAACCATGTTAATAATAACCAACGAAATGGCTTGTGATTGCCTCTCCATCCTAAAATAATTACCGTGGTCATTAGGGCAGTAAATATTAACAAAAGCCAATACTGCCCACCAACTCCTGTTCCTTCTATTCCCATCCAACCTGACCACGAATAAGATGGTCCATCGAATAAGCCTCTTATTGTAGGCAGCCAATATGTAAACCCACTGAGCATCACATATATTAGTATTAAATGTAATAGCTTATCTGTTTTCCGCTCCATAACAAATCACCTCGGATGAATTTATTAATAAATATATTCAACACAAAATGTTTTTAAGACATAAGAATATTACACATTACTTTAACCTAGCTATCTACGTTTTGTTCCACAATCTGGTCAGTTTGTTGAACAAAACGACCTTCTTGATATGTCTATTTTATCACAAAACCATTCAGATTTAATTACATTGAAAAAATAAAACTTGACATTTTCATGATTAATTACAAATAATAAGAATACATTCGAATACATTTTCCTTCGGGGCAGGGTGAAATTCCCTACCGGCGGTGATGAGACAAGCTCTCTTAGCCCGTGACCCGGCTCAATCTTGATTGGGACGGTGGATTCGGTGAAATTCCGAGGCCGACAGTGAAAGTCTGGATGGGAGAAGGAAACAACTGTTATGTTTAACCTATTTTTTAGAAGAAATCTATAAACATGTTTATTTAGGTTTTCTAAAATATAAAACAGTGACAGTTTATTAAGTATTGCATTTTGCCCCAAGACAATCATCTTGGGGCTTTTTGTCTATATTAACTGCTGTTTTTCTTCGTTGTTTTTAGTAGAAAGGGTTACGAATGCCTACAAAAGAATCATATATGAGACTGGCCATACAGATGGCGGAGGTGACCATTGGGCAGACTAGTCCTAATCCCGCTGTCGGATGTGTGATCGTTAAAGACGGAAGAGTAGTGGGCGTAGGAGTACATGCAAAAGCAGGTGAAGCTCACGCAGAGGTGAATGCGCTGAATCAAGCGGGTTCTTATGCAAAGGGAGCAGATCTGTATGTCACACTTGAACCATGTTCACATGTTGGAAAAACACCGCCATGTGCCGATTTACTTATTGCTAAACAAATTCGCAATGTTTTTATTGCGTCAATAGACCCGAATCCACTTGTTGCAGGAAAAGGTGTAGAAAAGCTTCGCCAAGCAGGAATCAATGTGGAAATAGGGATTTGCGAAGACGATGCAATCAAATTAAACAAATACTTTTTCATTTTCTTAAAACGAAGAAACCGTATGTTACGTTAAAAACAGCAGTTACCTTTGATGGAAAAACAGCAGCATCAACCGGTGATAGCAAATGGATTACATCTGAAGCAGCGCGCGGATGTTCATCAATACAGACATAAACACGATGCAATCTTAGTAGGAATTAATACCGTTATTCGAGACAATCCTTCTCTCACCACCAGATTGCCCCAAGGTGGAAAAAATCCCATTCGAATTGTGTTGGATACTCATCTAAAGATCCCGATGGAATCAATTTATTAACAGATCATAAAGCTCCAACGATGGTTGTTTGTGGAAAGGAAGCAGACCCGTATAAGCAAGAGATAATTGAAAAAACGGGCGCGAAAGTAAAAGAATGCCCCAAACGGATGTACAAATAAACCGCCTACTAGAGTGGCTCGGTGAAGAAAAAATTACTTCGCTATATGTTGAAGGTGGAAGCACGGTCCATGGCACGTTTTTAGACAGTGGGAACTTCCAAGAAATCATTATGTATATTGCACCGAAAATTCTTGCTGATCGAACGGGAATCTCAGCTTTTGATGGCACAGCTAAAACGATGATGGCAGAAAATAAGCCGGTTCAATTTCAATCTGTTGAAATGGTTGGGCCGGATCTTAAAGTAGTTGCCATTCCAGTTAACGGAGGTGAAGAAGATGTTCACGGGAATCGTTGAAGAAATAGGCACGATCGCTCGTATTGAACGTAAAGGGTCTTCGCTTAAATTAGTCATTCATTGCAAAAAGGTTCTAGAAGATATTCATTTGGGAGACAGCATTGCAGTAAACGGCGTCTGTTTAACCGTCTCTGGATTTACAAGCCAATCATTTGAAGCAGATGTCATGCCAGAAACATTTAAAGCAACTGCACTTTATACACTCTCCTCTAGTTCTAAGGTGAATCTTGAAAGAGCGATGGCGGCAAACGGTAGATTTGGCGGACATTTTGTGAGCGGCCATGTGGACGGAACCGGCTCGATTATTGCAAAACAAATTAAAGAGAACGCGTTGTATATAACGATTCGGATTCCGGATTCATTTTTGCCATTGTTAATGGATAAAGGCTCGGTTGCAATTGACGGAACATCGCTTACCCTTTTCGAGTCGAAGGAGCAAATATTACGATTTCATTAATTCCGCATACACAAAAAGAAACAGTACTTGCTCAGAAAAGTATTGGGGAAAAAGTGAATATTGAATGCGATATGTTAGCGAAGTATGTACAAAGGCTTATTAAGCAACCTGAAAAACAAACGAGCATGATGAATGTATTAGCTGACAATGGATTTATTTAATATGAGAGGTGAAAAAATGTTTGATACGATTGAAAAAGCGCTAGATGATTTAAAAAATGGAAAAGTAATTATTGTGACAGATGATGAAGATCGTGAGAATGAAGGAGATTTTGTCGCGCTTGCCGAGAAGGCAACTCCTGAAGTGATTAATTTTATGATCAAAGAGGGACGAGGTCTTGTTTGTGTACCAATTACGGAACATAAAGCGGAACAGCTTAATTTAGGGATGATGACGGAGCAAAACACAGATGCTCACGGTACGGCGTTTACTGTAAGTGTTGATCATATTTCCACACATACAGGCATCAGCGCATTTGAACGTTCGGAAACGATTTTAAAACTGATTTCTAAAGATGCCAAGCCCGAAGAGTTTAAAAGACCCGGTCATATTTTTCCGTTAATCGCAAAAGATGGAGGAGTGTTAAAAAGAGCGGGGCATACGGAAGCAGCGGTTGACCTTGCAGTGATGTCTGGTTCTGAGCCGGCTGGAGTCATATGCGAGATTATAAAAGAAGATGGCTCAATGGCCCGAGTCCCAGATTTACGTGAAATTGCCGATAAATATGGATTAACGATGATCACGATTAAAGATTTAATTTTTTATCGAAGTTACAAAGAAGTACTCGTGAATCGTGAGACGGAAATTTCATTGCCGACAGAGTATGGAGAATTTAACGTTGTTGCCTATACAAATCGATTGGATGATAAAGAACATCTAGCGCTTGTTAAAGGAGAGATTTCTCCAGATACACCGGTTATGGTCCGTATGCATTCAGAATGCCTTACGGGCGATGTATTTGGATCTTGCAGATGTGACTGTGGTCCACAGCTTGAAACGGCATTAAGGATGATAGAAGAAGAGGGCAGTGGCGTACTCTTGTACTTGCGCCAAGAAGGAAGAGGAATCGGACTGATCAATAAGTTAAAGGCGTACAAGCTTCAGGAAGAAGGGTATGATACGGTTCAGGCGAATGAGAAGCTTGGCTTTGCAGCTGATTTACGCGATTTTCGAATCGGAGCCCAAATGCTTCGAGAACTGGGAGTAAAGAAAATTCGCCTGTTGACGAACAATCCAAGAAAAGTAGCTAGTTTGGATGTTAGTGGTCTAGAGGTTGTTGAACGTGTACCAATTGAATTTATGCCTAAAAAGAAAATGAAAAATATTTAAAAGTTAAAGCAGAAAAGCTAGGACATATGTTGACATTATTAGGGAGGAATAGAAGATGAATCAAGTGTATGAAGGCAATTTAGTAGGAACTGGACTAAAAGTAGGTATTGTTGTCGGACGGTTTAATGAATTTATTACAGGAAAATTATTATCGGGAGCCCTTGATGCGTTAAAACGTCATGGTGTTGCGGAAGAAGATGTTTCAATTGCATGGGTACCAGGTGCATTTGAAATTCCGTTGACAGCGAAAAAAATGGCCGAGCAAAACAAATATGACGCAATCATCACACTTGGCACGGTCATTCGCGGAGCAACACCGCATTTTGATTATGTTTGCAATGAAGCGGCAAAAGGCGTGGCGAATGTTGGATTACAATCTGGGATCCCGGTCATTTTTGGCGTCTTGACGACGGACACGATTGAACAAGCGATTGAGCGTGCTGGAACGAAAGCAGGCAATAAAGGCTGGGACTCAGCCGTTGGTGCAATTGAAATGGCGAATCTTTATCGTTCGATGCAAGAGTAAAAGAAGAGTCGATCTTATTCCTTTTCTAAGATCGACTCTTTTTCTATTCCTATTTATCTTCATCGCTGCTTTTAATGCATCATTCTGAAACAAGCGTTGTCTATTATGAATGCTAAATAAAAGGGTTCATACATTTTCCACACTAAAACTATGGTATATTAGACCGTAGATAGTCAGTAAAGGAGTTCGAAAAATGGCAAAAAGTTTAGTAATTGCTGAGAAACCTTCCGTTGCACGTGATATTGCAAATGTTTTGAAGTGTACGAAGAATGGCATGGATTTTTAGAAGGAAATAAATATATCGTTACTTGGGCGCTAGGACATTTAGTAACTTTAGCAGATCCTGAGGTATACGATAATAAATATAAAACATGGAATCTAGAAGATCTTCCTATGCTTCCAGAACGCATGAAATTAGTTGTCATGAAACAAACTGGAAAGCAGTTTAATACGATAAAAACACAATTAAGTCGTAGTGATGTGAATGAAATAATTGTGGCTACTGATGCTGGGAGAGAAGGAGAATTAGTTGCACGTTGGATTATTGAAAAAGCAAGAGTTCATAAGCCAATCAAACGTCTGTGGATTTCCTCTGTAACAGATAAAGCGATTAAAGATGGATTCAATAACTTAAAGCCTGGTAAAGCTTATGAAAACTTATATTATTCAGCCGTAGCACGTTCAGAGGCAGACTGGTACATCGGTTTAAATGCAACTCGTGCATTAACAACTAAATTTAATGCTCAATTAAATTGTGGTCGTGTACAGACACCAACAGTTGCCATGGTTGCAGCACGTGAGGATGAAATAAAAACTTCAAGCCTCAAACGTATTATGGCATTGAAGCTCAAACAGATGGACTGAAATTAACATGGCAAGATGCGAATGGTAATAGTCGCAGCTTTAATAAAGAAAAACTCGATGCAATCGTTAAATCACTTGGACGTAAAGACGCGAATATTGTTTCCATCGACCGTAAAGCAAAGAAAACATTCTCACCTGCACTATATGATTTAACAGAGTTACAACGTGATGCCAATAAAATCTTTGGTTATTCAGCTAAAGAAACGCTAAGTATTATGCAAAAACTGTATGAGCAACATAAAGTGCTAACATATCCTCGTACAGACTCACGTTATTTATCTTCAGACATTGTTAGTACGCTTCCGGAGCGGTTAAAGGCGTGTGGTGTGGGTGAATATCGTTCTCTTGCTAATAAAGTATTAACAAAGCCAATTAAAGCAACAAACGCCTTTGTAGATGATAGGAAAGTAAGTGATCACCATGCGATCATTCCAACTGAAGGTTATGTGAATTTATCAGCGTTTGCAAATAAAGAACGTAAGATATATGACCTGGTCGTAAAACGTTTTTAGCTGTATTATTCCCTGCTTTTGAATACGAGCAGTTAACGGTACAAGCGAAAATTGGTGATGAAAAATTCATTGCTAAAGGAAAATCCATCATTCATGCTGGTTGGAAAGAAGTGTACGAAAACCGTTTCGATGATGAAGAATCAACTGATGATGTAAAAGAGCAGTTATTGCCTCGTCTTGAAAAAGATGATGTATTAAAAACAAAGTTAATCGCTCAAACATCAGGTCAAACAAAGCCTCCCGCACGCTTTACAGAGGCTACGATACTGTCAGCAATGGAAAATCCAACGAAGTACATGGAAACAAACGATAAGAAGCTTGTAGATACGTTAAAATCAACGGGTGGGCTTGGAACAGTTGCAACTCGTGCTGATATTATTGATAAACTATTCAATTCATTCCTAATCGAAAAACGCGGTGGAAAAGAAATCTATATCACTTCTAAAGGTCGCCAACTACTAGATTTAGTACCAGAAGCATTAAAATCGCCTGCAACAACCGCTGAGTGGGAACAAAAGCTTGAGCTGATAGCTAAAGGGAAACTAAAAAAGATGTGTTCATCAATGAAATGAAACAATATACAAAAGAAATGGTTGCTGAAATTAAAGCAAGTGACAAAAAATACAAGCACGACAACATTTCCACAAAATCATGCCCTGACTGCGGAAAACCAATGCTGGAAGTAAACGGCAAGAAAGGCAAAATGCTTGTCTGCCAAGATCGCGAATGTGGTCACCGTAAAACGTATCACGTGTAACGAATGCACGCTGTCCACAATGTAAGAAAAACTTGAACTTCGTGGCGAAGGCGCGGGTCAAATCTTCGCATGCAAATGTGGCTACCGTGAAAAGTTATCAGCTTTTGAAGCAAGGCGTAAGAAAGAATCCCGTGGTAAAGTCGATAAACGTACTGTTCAGAAATATTTAAAGCAGCAGAGTAAAGAACAAGAACCGGTTAATAATGCGCTTGCAGAAGCATTAAAAGGATTTAAGTTCGACTAACAAAAAGCTGAGCATGTAGGAAATTGCTGCATGACTCAGCCTTTTTATGTAAATTTATTATTTTGGTTCACACTCATTCTAAGGTGGTACACTTAAGTAATTAATTCATGTTTGAGGAGTTTTACAATGATAAATAAACGTGATTTAACAAATTTATTTCCACCTAAAAAATTGAAATTGAGCAGAGTGGAAGTTGAATTTGTAAAAATTCATTTCGACAAGATGGCCGAGCGCCCATGTAACAATATAATTTGGACCTTCAATTCAGTGTTTTTGTTTATTTGTACAGCCGAGTACGCGCGCTAAATCACGGGCAACACTTGGTTTTTCTGCTAATACTAATGATTTCATTCTGTGTAAACTGCCTTCAGCAATCAATGATAAGTATAGCGAAAAGTATGAAGCGAGTAGGATTTTGCACATGCGTCCATACGAAATTGAATGTAATGAATAGACTATGATGCAAGAGTATTTATTGCAAGCTCTAATGGCTACATTTGAGGGGTGACATGATGGGCTTCGGTTACTGTGGTGGTTACGGCGGTTACGGCGGTGGCTACGGTGGTGGTTACGGCTTTGGGAGAAACTTTGCGTTAATTGTCGTGCTGTTTATCCTTTTAATTATTGTCGGAGCAGCTTGGTTGTAAAAGAATGAAAAGCGTGGGGCAAAAGCTCTGCGCTTCTAATCATTATAAAGCTCTGAAAAATCATGTGTAGTAGTAGAAAAATAATAAAAAGTCGGATTAGGTCTTTAATCCTCGATTCTAATCGTAGTAAATTACTGAAATATGCCTATACATATTTGTCTTTATATGATTTATAATTAAGTTATAAAATTTGAGTAATATGAAATCATTCGACATATACAACGTATTGGAAAAAGTTCGTCCATTTTCACGAATGTCCGGAAAGCTGCTAATCAAACATTATTATTTAATGGGGTGAGCTAGATGAAAAAGGGTGTGGAGGAGAAACGAACGGAACATCCAATGATTCGTAAATGTTTACAACATTTAGAAATAATTAATGCAAGTGATAAAGAAAAACAAATTGTTTATATGTACATGAAAGCAATGGATGAAGAAATCGTCGCATTAAAGGAAAAGAGTGGAAATTAATTGACAGTCGGATGAATCGACTGTTTTTTATGGGCAAAAAATGATAAAATAATCTTTTAAGGAACTTTTTAGTTGCGGTTAGTTTTAATACGACAGTAGCAACATCGGCAAAACGAAGTATAGGCTCTTGTTATAAGAGAATAATATAGTTTGGAAAAGGAATTAGAAATGAGTGAAAGATTATGATGAATGTTTTTCATAGAGGAAAGTCAGCAATTAAGCGGTTTTGGAAGAGGGCGCATCTTAATCAAATCTTAATATTAACGTTCTCACTTGGATTGTTAATCTTCCTAGCTTATTTTGCCTATTTAGCTAGTGCAGCCAATGTTGAGTCACTAAGACAAGGCTTGGCGCAGGCGACAGTAATTTATGATAAAGATGGTGATGAAGCAAGCAAAATTTCCGCCAATCGTGCGGAAGGTGTTTCCGCAGACCAAGTTCCTGATTATTTGAAAAATGCGATCATGGCCATTGAGGATCATCGTTTTATGGAACATCGGGGATTCGATGTGAAAGGGATATTTAGAGCCTTATTTATTAATTTAAAATCAGGAAGAATCCGTGCTGGGGAAGTACGATTACACAACAGTTAACGAAAACGGCTCTCTTATCGCCGGAGCGAACGTATAAAAGGAAGCTTGAAGAAGTATTTTTAGCGATTGAAATCGAGAAGAAGTTTACAAAAGATGAAATCTTAGAAATGTACATGAATCAAGTTTATTTCGGAAGCAGTTCATGGGGTGTGCAAAATGCATCGAGAAAATATTTCGGAAAAGATGTTGAACAGATTTCATTAAGTGAAGCTGCGATGTTAGCTGGAATTATTAATCGTCCATCTGCACTAGACCCGTATAAAAATATGGAGGGAGCGCTTGAGCGCCGCAACCTCGTTTTAAAGCAAATGAAAAAACTTAATATGATTACCGAAGAAGAATTGGAAGGGGCCCTTCATCAAACGATTGTCTTGAAAGATAAAGGAGGAGATCCATTAAAAGGAAAATACCCGTACTACGTTGATGCAGTTATTAATGAAGCGGTCAAATTATATGGACTGACCCAAGAGGAAATCTTAACGAGGGGTTATAAAGTCTATACGGAAATGGATCAAAATTTGCAATCATCGATTGAAAATGTGTATGCGAACCATGCTCTATTTCCGAGAAGTAGTGACGGCGTATTGGTGCAAAGTGGGGCAATTCTCCTTGATCCAAGGACGGGAGGGATTCGTGCTTTAGTCGGTGGTCGGGGACAACATACGTTTCGAGCGTACAATCGTGCAACCCAATTGACGACTCAACCAGGATCAGTTATGAAGCCGCTCGCTGTCTACACACCGGCATTAGAGGCGGGATATTCAGCACATTCCATGTTACAGGATGAAGCGGGCATGTCATTTGCTGGATACTCACCGAAAAATTATAACGGTCAATATGCAGGAGAAGTTCCAATGTATAAGGCGATTGAAGACTCGATCAATGTTCCTGCTGTCTGGCTATTAAATGAGATCGGATTAGACAAGTCTTTTCAAATGTTGAAAAAGTTTGGGCTGCCTGTGAAGGAAGAGGATAAAAACTTAAGCCTTGCTTTAGGAGGAACGGATACAGGCTACTCACCAAAGCAAATGGCTGAGGCATACTCGGTGTTTGCGAACGGGGACAAAGAGTTGAAAGCCATATAATAACGAAAATCATTGGTCCAACTGGAAATGTAATCGCAGAACCTGAGCCGAAAACAGTTCGCGTAATTAGTAAAAAGACGGCAGAACAAATGACGGCGATGCTGTTAAACGTTGTCGAAACTGGAACAGGAAGAAATGCAAAAATAAATGGATATAAAATTGCTGGGAAAACAGGTTCGACACAGCTCCCTTATCCTGATATTACAGATGGAACAAAAGACCAGTGGTTTGTCGGCTATACGCCCCATTTAGTCGGAGCAGTCTGGCTTGGCTATGATAGAACGGATCGAACTCATTACGTGAGGGAAAAAGCGGAGATACGGTCGTTCCCATTTTTCGCGAGATGATGGCGCAAGCAGTGAAATACGTTGACCCGGAAATTTTGATACCCCATCGATCAATGATCGTCTACAAATAGAGAAGGAGAAAGACAATCGATCATTCAAAGAAAGATTTAATGAATTCGACCAGAAGATGTTGGAAGAGGCAACAAAATGGAAGGAAAAACTAGAAAAAGGAAAGGAAACTTGAAGAAATTTGAAGATAAACTAAAAGATACGATTAAAAAGTTTAAAGGAGACGAATAAGAGATAAGCATGGATTTTTAGAAAAATGCGGAATTTGGAAGCAACGAACCAAATTCCGCATTTTAGATGAAAAATATATGAATCTATGAGAAAATAAAGGAGGATGGATGAAGTGATATAGGAGGCAATGTAGATGGGATACCGAATTGAGAAAGATACGATTGGGGAAATTAAAGTACCTCAAGATAAGTATTGGGGCGCGCAAACGCAACGAAGTAAAGAAAACTTTAAAATTGGTCATGAGAAAATGCCGATGGAAGTAATTAAAGCGTTTGCACATCTGAAAAAGCAGCAGCAGCCGCCAACAATGAGTTAGGAAATTTATCAGATGCTAAATATGCAGCTATTTCTGCAGCTTGTGAAGAAATTTTAGAAGGAAATTCAATGATCACTTTCCGCTCGTCGTTTGGCAAACGGGTAGTGGCACACAATCGAATATGAATGTGAATGAGGTTGTTGCCCGTCGTGCAAATGAGCGATTAATAGAACAAGATTTAGCAGAAAGAATTCATCCCAATGATGATGTTAATATGTCTCAAAGTTCCAATGATACATTTCCAACAGCGATGCATATTGCGGCCTATGAAGAAATTAATAAGCAATTATTACCAGCCTTAACTCAATTAAAACAAACGCTTCTTGCAAAAGAAAAAGAATTTATGAATATTATTAAAATCGGTCGTACACATCTTCAAGATGCAACGCCTGTTACACTTGGTCAAGAAATTAGCGGCTGGAGAGCGATGCTTGAAAAAAGTGAAAAAATGATTAAAGAAAGTGCCGAGCATCTTTTAAATTTAGCAATCGGTGGCACGGCAGTTGGGACAGGCATTAATGCTCATCCTACATTTGGAGACAAGGTCGCTAAAGCGATTAGTGAGCAAACAGGCTATTTATTCGTTTCTTCAGATAATAAATTTCATGCGCTTACAAGTCATGATGAAATCGCTTATGCTCACGGCGCAATCAAAGTGCTTGCAGCGGACTTAACGAAGATTGCCAATGATATCCGGTGGCTTGCAAGTGGTCCTAGAAGTGGAATTGGTGAAATAACGATCCCAGCGAACGAGCCTGGAAGTTCAATCATGCCTGGAAAAGTAAATCCGACACAAAGTGAAGCATTGACAATGGCGGCTGTCCAAGTTTTCGGAAATGACGCAGCCATTGGCTTTGCAGCGAGTCAAGGTAATTTTGAATTAAACGTCTATAAACCCGTAATTATTTATAATTTTCTTCAGTCTGTTCATTTGCTTGCAGATGGCATGATTTCCTTTGATGAAAAATGTGTTCAAGGGCTAGAGCCTAATCTTGAAGTCATCGAAGAGAATGTGAATCGTTCACTCATGCTCGTAACCGCCTTAAATCCACATATTGGTTATGAAAAGGCAGCTGAAATTGCTAAGTTAGCGTTTAACGAAGGAACAACATTAAAAGAAGCAGCAATAAAAACAGGCTATGTAACAGAAGATCAATATGATGAATGGGTCGATCCGAAAAAGATGGTAAATACTAAATAATGAACAGCCCCGGATCGTCCGGGGCTTAGCCATATTATAAAATTGTCCTGTTATTGTTGTGAATATCCACCAAGTTGTTGCTCGGCCATTTGAACTAAGCGTTTAGTAATTTCTCCACCAACAGACCCGTTCGCACGAGATGTTGTTTCTGCACCAAGGTTAACACCAAATTCTGATGCAATCTCATATTTCATTTGATCGATTGCTTGTTGTGCACCATATACTAACAGTTGGTTGGAATTTCCATTGTTTGGCATTTTGTGTCATCTCCTTGTTGTAATTTAATGAATGGTTGGGTTAGCCGGAATTGCACCGGCGCGCTGTTAAGAGCTATCTATTATAACCCAGTGGTTTTCTTGCTCTGTACTATGTATTATGTTTTTTTGCATGAATCTATTCGTCATGAATACAGGTAATTTTTGCCGAAAAAACCCCTTAAAAAGGGGGATTAGCGAATTCTTAGTTCTGTTGTAGGATCGAAGAAATGTGCTTTGTTCATATCGAATGCAAGCACCATTTTTTGACCTGGCTCAACGATCGTTCTTGCATCGATTCTTGAAACAAAATCATGGTTTCCAACGCGAGAGTATAGCATTGTTTCTGCACCAAGAAGCTCAGCAACTTCGATGACTACATCAATTTTTGTTCCTGGAGAAGCGTCGATAAATGCAGGCTCATCATGAATATCTTCAGGACGTACACCAAGCATAAGATCCTTGTTTACGTATCCTTGCTCACGAAGCATTTTCATTTTTCCTTCTGGAACTTGGATTTTAAATTTATTTTCAAGCATAAACCCATCTTCTAGAAGCTTTCCATCAAAGAAGTTCATTGCAGGTGAACCAATAAATCCACCAACAAAAATGTTCTCAGGGCTATCATACACTTCTTTTGGTGTTCCTACCTGTTGAATGATTCCATCCTTCATTACGACAATTCTGCTCGCCATTGTCATTGCTTCTGTTTGGTCATGTGTTACATAAATCGTTGTTGTTTGGAGTCTTTGGTGAAGCTTAGCAATTTCTGCACGCATCGCTACACGCAACTTCGCGTCGAGGTTTGATAAAGGCTCGTCCATCAAGAATACTTTTGCATCACGAACGATCGCCCGACCGAGTGCAACACGCTGACGCTGACCGCCTGAAAGGGCTTTCGGCTTACGGTCTAAAAGTTTTCAAGACCTAGAATTTTTGCTGCATCATCAACACGTCTTTTAATTTCGTCTTTTGGCATTTTGCGAAGCTTTAGTCCGAAAGCCATATTGTCATAAACACTCATATGAGGATAAAGTGCATAGTTTTGGAATACCATCGCGATGTCGCGGTCTTTGGAGCGACATCATTTACTCGTTTATCATCAATATAGAAATCACCTTGTGTAATCTCTTCCAATCCAGCGATCATTCGAAGCGTTGTTGATTTACCACATCCAGAAGGACCAACAAAAACGATAAATTCTTTATCTTTTACATGTAAATTAAAATCTTCAACAGCAGTTACTTTATTATCATATACCTTATACAAATTATTCAAACGTAGTTCAGCCATTTTTCTTCCTCCTAATCTCTTGTCTGTAAGTAAAAGTTTACAGAATGCGCTTTCATAACACCATGGACAAGGTGCACAAAAAGAAGTCGAATTTTTAGGCATATTGCATATCACTTCTATTTTTCATGTAAACAAGCTAAATAAGCAAAGAACGCACCATGAAAGGTTTTGATGTCGATGCCGGTTTTTCAATAAATTTATCAATACGATATTGCAAACTGTTGCGGTGCATAAAAAGTTGCTTCGCTGTTAATGTTGCATTCGAATGATTCTCAATATATTGTTTAATGGTTACTGATAACTCCGGCTCCTCGGATAATACGTTACGAATGGCTGCAAATAATAAATGCTTCTCGTGATTTGAGATGGCCTTATATGTATAAATCGGTAATATCTTTTCAATCGTGATGATTTGTTCTTCCGGCTGTTCTCGCAATGATAATGTAAACATTGATTGCTCAAGTTGAAAAAACTGCCGAAGTTCCTGACTAATCGGGTAAAATCTCCCAATATAAAAATGGACTTTAAAGAAAAAGTCGCTTTCAAACGCCTGAATGGTTGAAATTAGCTCTTCTTCGTCCATTTGAATATCAGTTTGTTCTTCAATAATGACTCCTTCATGAATATTAAAAGGGACAATGATAATTTCATTTGGAAATAAACTTTTCAACGCTTCTTCAAATTCATCAAAATGAAACGTATCACGAATATTGGATATGGAAAATTGAATTAGACGGCAGCTATCCTTCTTTAAAGTTGGAGTTTGTCCATTCGCTCGTAAAAAGCATCCCAATCTTGTGTTGTTTTTGAGTAGGGTACTTGTAAATGAGTCATTGTTGGAAATAATGCTTGCAATAAATTGCGTTCTTTTTCCGATAAGATCGCTTTCGGAATTCAATAAATTCATTTGTACTGTGATCCTTGAACCAGTACAAATGTGGGTCATGATTTGGCTGATCAGCTAAAACGGCTTGTGGATATAATTTTACTAATTGGTTAATCATACTTACTCCTCTTCAGTGAAAAATAGAATACGGATGGGGCTGAGAGATGTTCTCAGCCCCATTTCACATCCTTACATGTTCTGTGATTTACTCGTAGCTTTGAGGTGGGTCTTCTCGGAAAAAGTCGATGGCTTCTTCAATATTTGTGTAATCTTCACGCATAAAGACAGATCCACCTGCCATCCCCTCATTAATCATTCGATCGACGTCTACGTACATCTCATTTCTACCTTCATGCATAGTATCAGGCAAAAATTGTTGATCGAGCTTTTCTTTCTCAATCTTATCAGCCTCCTCATTCATATTATTCGCTGTTGATGAGGAATCACTCACTGGTAAATGTTAGCGTTGTCTATCGTAAATATGGTAGATCATTAAATCATGAATTTGTTTTTCGATTTGGCCGATCTGTTGAAGGTCGATTTGTTTCGTTGACCATTTAATCGTCCCGTCAGGCAAATACACTCCCCGATGTTTTTTGTGCTGGAAATAAAAGGAGAATAGCCAACCAGGGAGTCGTTGATCTTCATATAGAGATTGAATTTGAAAATGGGTTAGCATTCGCATCACCTCAACCTCATTGTAACAAAAATTGCCGGAAAATTAAAAGGAGTTTGTCATAAACGAATGCAACTTTAATCTCGGTTTGGAAAGCTTTGATGTGGCTGTGAGCATCCATACTTTTTCGTTCTTATCTACCCTAATGAAATAATAAATTCGTTGATTAGCCCTTGAAGCTGTCTATCCATTGCGCTTGATAAGGAAATGGCACATTCGCTAAGTTTTTCCTTATAGTTTGTAAGCTCTGCCTCGTTCGTAAAGATTTTCGTCATATTTAAATGTTCTTGTCTTTTCTTTGCATAAATATTTTTCACTTGCCATATCTCATTTTCTTTAGAGACATTGATTTGAAAATGAATGGGTTGTTTGTCATGGCAGAGCAAATGGATTCCTTGTTGAACGTACAGATCATCAAGAGAAGCATGACGCAGTACATAATTACTCAGTCGTTCGAGTGATGTGAACTTGAGAAGACGCTCTTGTTTCTCGATTAATCGACAGTAATAATCACCATTTATTCGGTCATAAATAATTTGAAACGTCTTCATTTCTTTCCTTCGATTTAACGATTTGATGAAAACATGACCGTAATCTGCCAACATTCTTTCAATCGTAGCAAAAGATTGAAATGGAGTCGTTTCAGGCAAATACGGTTGAACTGTTTCATTGGTATCGAGCTTCTCAAATAAATCGAGTTCATTTGTAAATTCTGGGTTATACCATTGAATCAAGTAATCATTTTCAAAGCGCTCCTTTACGCTTCGAGCAGCAGAGTTTGCTAATACGCTATGAGGAAAGAAATCAATAACAATTTGAGGAAAAGGGATATATGTTTGCTCCCACACTCCATTGAGAAAGAAATAGCCTTTGATGAGTCCTTCCTTCCAATCGATATGTTGTTCACCGAAAAGAAAGGCGATCGCTCCGTCCCTATATTGCTCTTTTAGCTTTTTGGCGAAAAAGAAGAGCGATTTCCGACCGGATTCGTTTGAAAGGGGAGAATCCAGCTGTGAAGATTCCAACAAGCGGACCTAAATAAACCGTTTCTTCATCCGAGTCAAATCGAGTCGAATAAACAAGGGCTGGAACGTGTAATTGATTAGCTAATTCAGAACTGATTGCAATAACATTTCGCCCATTCGGATGTGGACTGCACTGTGCTTCAACGAATTTAGAACCGAGAATGATCTTTTATTACCTTGATTTCCTTCATGTTCACGCGGGTAATAGAAGCGCAGCTCCTCATCATCGTCAAACACTTCAAATGGAAATAAATCTTTCATGATAACACCTTCCTTAAGCAACCTTATTTGCCTTTCATTCATACATATCTTTATAATCAAAGCATAAGAAAATAGGCATATATTTTTTATCCCACATATAAGGTGCCGCTAGACTCCCACTTTAAGAAAATTGGTAGATATAAATGAAGAAGTCTAAGTGGAAGATCACGTCACCTAAATGTCCGATTTGTTTAACAAACAATTAGTGAAAACCCATACTGATTGAAGTTTCACTTTATCGTATGAAATGAGTAGATAAAAGTGATTAGACGATGAAAAGCAATGGAGAAAGGAAGAATTAGATGGACTGGATTTGGCGCATTTTATTTATGGTCTTTGTAGGAGCGGTGATCGGTGGATTTACAAACTTTTAGCCATTCGAATGCTATTTCGGCCGTATCAACCAATGTTTATCGGAAGATGGCAGGTGCCATTCACTCGGGACTCATTCCAAAGAGACATCATGAGCTTGCAAAGCAAATAGGTAAGCTCGTTGTAGAACATTTAGTTACTCCAGAGAGCATTCAAAGAAAGTTAAAGGAAGAAGCCTTCCAAAAGGAAATGAAAGCACTCGTCATTCAAAAGTTAAATAGTTGGCTGGAACGCGGCATAACAGTGGAAATGCTCTTAGAACAGTTTCAAGTGAACGATGCAGCTGAGAAAACGACCAGCTATATAAATGGAAAAATAGAAAACAAATATAAGGCTTTAAAAAATGAGGTAGAAAAGAAAAAGGTTCATGAATGTATACCAGAGGAATGGGGACTTGCGTTAGAGGAGAACATTCCTTTTATTGCAGATCAAATCATTGAAAAGGCAAGCGCTTATTTTTCCGAACCCGAGGGAAAAGAAAAATAAAAACGATGATTGAAGACTTCTTGAAAGAGCGCGGTAGGCTATGGAATATGGTACAAATGTTTATCGGCAATGACTCACTTGCAGATAAATTTCAACCTGAGGTTATAAAGTTTTTAAATAATCCCGGAACTAAAATGATGATTGTAACGGTTCTTCGTTCAGAATGGGAAAGCTTAAAGATGTAAAACTTGGTCATATGTTAAAAAATGTGGATGATGAGCATATATTCGTTTACTTACGAAAATGGGCGGCAGATGTATTACAAACAGAAACATTTTTTACGAAAACCGTTGCTGAGCTGCTTGCACCGTATCGACAAAAAATGGAGAAAGAGTTGGTTCCTCGTATTCTAGATATGGTTGGTCATTATTTCTTAGCAAGGTCCGGGAAATCATGGAGAGATTTCAAGTAGAGGCGATTGTTCGCGAGCAAATTGAAGCATTCTCTTTACAACGGATCGAAGCACTTGTTATATCGATTGCCAAAAAGAACTCGTCATGATTACGTATTTAGGAGCCATTTTAGGTGGGATTATAGGAATGATTCAAGCAGTCATTGTTATGATCACCTCTTAATATGTTAAAATACAGTGGAGGAGGTTTTAATATGTCAACGAATGTACATGATTATGCATATGAACTTGAAAAAGCATTGCGAAATAGTGAAGAGTATGTCAGCCTAAAGCAGATGTATGACGCGGTGGAAAATGATCAAGAGGCGAAAGCGATGTTCGGTGAGTTCCGCCAAATTCAAATGCAGCTTCAACAAAAGCAAATGGCTGGTGAAGATATTTCAGAAGATGAAGTGAAACAAGCACAACTCGTAGCCAATCGTGTTCAAGCAAATGAATTAGTAACAAAGCTAATGAATGCTGAGCAAAGAATGAGCATGGCGATCGGTGAGCTAAATAAAATTATTATGAAGCCACTTGAAGAACTTTACGGTTCAATGAACGGTCAATAAAGGCAGACGAAATAAGAGGCTAAAAAACAGTCGTTTGATTAGCTGAATATGAAAAAAGACGACGTATTTGGAGGGCGCTAAAAATCCCTCGAATTTTTAAGGATTATTTGTATTAACTAAAAAAGCGACTCTAAAAATTCAAAAAATGAATTAAGAGTCGCTTTTTATGTGAATGGGGGATCTCTCTCCTTATTTAATTCATTAGTTTTAGTATTCGCTTGAGATTTACTGTAAATATGGCCATTGCGCCTTGCATTTTCATACCTAAGAGACCCGTGGTTTTCGCAACATTTACCCGTGTCTATGTTTTAATTCGCTATTTTTGGCTTCAATTTTATATCTTTCTTTTGACTTTCCCTTAAAATACCAACTCTGCTGAAACTTCATTTGCTCTTTATGGATATTTGATTTTATGCTTACGGAATAAGTTTTACTTTTAGCGCCTTCTCTATAACATCCATCTTTAAATGGACAATGTTTACATTTTTCCACATCAAAATAATAGGTATCAACTTTGTTTTTACCTACCCTTTTTCTTGGGGTGATTTCTAATCAGAATTCAATTTTCATCGATTCATCTATCTGGTAGATAGCTATCCTTAGTTTTTAGAACGACCTATTTGCATTTCCTTGGTGACATTTGTATTTTGGCTTGTTGAAAATGCTAACAACATTTTAACACCGTTGATTGGAGCGGAAGGCACGAAGACTCCTGCGGGAGATGCGAGATCAGCAAGACCCCACAGGGCGAAGCCCGAGGAGGCTTGCTACTCGCCCGCGGAAAGCGAAGTGCCTGTAGCGTAAATCAACATCCATGTTAAGGACTATTTGTCGTCTTTTTTCTTCCTGCACTAAGAATTTAGCCGGCAATGTGAAACAAGTACCTTTATTTTCGTTCTAATCCGTCAGAAAATTTCATATGAATAATAAGAAGCAAACGAGAATCTGGTGCGTAGAGGGGAGTATGATGATTTATAAAATGCTTGTTATGAATATAGATGATACACTTATTTCAACAAATGGTCGCATTCATAAATTGACTCGTGAGGCAGTGGAGTTTGCTCTTAATAAAGGCGTAATCATTACATTGGCTACATCAAGAAACTTTCCAGCTGCGAAGCGGATAGCAAAAACATTAAAGATCGATTCGCATATCGTCGCACATCAAGGAGGATTTATTGCAAAAGCTTTGAAAAAGCCGATCTATGTAAATCGGATTCCTGATCAGATTACAAAAGAACTTGTTTCGCTGCTAGAGTCGTTTTCATGCCAAATTAAACTCGTCCATGAAAAAAATCGATGGCTAATAAAATAAAACAACCTGAAAGCATAATTGCCCGTGTCGAATTCCAATCCACAAATCGCTTTTCATATTCTGAACGATTTGTTGACAGCATAAGTGAAAGCTTGCTCGATCATCCGATCTCGCCTTCAAAGATTGAAGTTGTATTCGAGCAGAAAGAAGCTTTGGAAGTGGCAAAAGTACCATTGTACAAATGTACGATGAAGTCGACTGCATCGTAGCAAATGAACGAAAACTTGAAATTGTGGGGGCAGGGGTGTCAAAGCTTGCAGGAGTGCAATATGTCTGTGATCAGCATCGTATTCACAGAGAAGAAGTTGTTGCTATTGGTTCAGGTGTTGATGATTTGCCAATGATCGAATGGGCGGGAGTAGGGGTGGCGATGGGCAATGCACATGAGGATGTTCGGGCAGCCGCGGATTGGATTACCCGTTCTAACGATGATCTAGGTGTCTCATACATGATTAAAGAGCAATTTCGCAAACAATATCGGATTGAATTTTTAAAGGAAAACAATATGTTGAAATAGTAATTATGACGTATTTCCTAGGGAATAAAAGCGGGCGCTTCGGCCATGAAGCGCCTATTTTCAATCAATTAATCGTGAAAAGTAGAAGCTTTCCAACGGAAGATGTACAGCGATACGTCTGGTGAGCAAACCCTTTTTTACTAGAAGCTGATAACCTCTTTCTTTTGCAAGTCTGTCATTTCCTGCTTCAAATTCTTCATCTAGCAATTTTTACCCGTTCGTTCGAAGGCAGTTAATCGATAAAATGGCATTAATGCTCCCCCTCACTTAGTTTCGTTACATCCATTTTTACATAAATGGGGGTTAGTGGAAAGAGCAATCTTTATATCGGAAAAAATATAATTTGAGGATGCAGTTAACCAAAGGACAAAAATCCTCTGTTTTACATCTTGAAAACTTGCCATTATGAGGATTTATTTTGTATAATAATAGAACGTATATTCGTTATTTAGGGTGGGAATGCGATTGAAGGAAATTACATTTATTCATACAGCCGATTTGCATCTAGACAGCCCTTTTTAGGCTTATCACATTTGCCAAACGATCTTTATTCGCGTATTCAAGAAAGTACATTTACTGCTTTTGAAAGAGTGGTTGATGCTGCTCTTGATCGGGATGTTGATTTTCTAGTCATTGTCGGAGATTTATTCGATGGAGAGGATCGAAGTATTAAAGCACAGGCTCGACTCCGCAAACAACTTGAACGTTTGCAATCAAAGGATATTGCTGTTTTTATTTCGCACGGAAATCATGATCATCTGGGCGGAAATTGGCTTACGCTTGATTTACCTCCCAATACATATGTGTTTGGTGAACAAGTAGAAGTTGTTCCTTTCAAAACAAAGAATGGTATTACGGTTCATCTATACGGATTTAGTTATCCAGAGCGCCACGTGATCGATCGGAAAATTGCCGAATACGAAAAACTTCCTGGGGCTGATCTCGATATCGGTATGCTGCACGGTCAAAACGAAGGAGAGAAGTCACAACATCATCCATATGCTCCTTTTTCGATCCATGAATTGCAACAAAAGGGATGGATTATTGGGCGCTCGGACATATTCACAAAACACAGATTTTAAGTACTGACCCACCAATGATTTATTCAGGCAATATTCAAGGAAGACATCGTAATGAAACAGGTAAAAAGGCTGCTATGAGGTTAAGTTGTCATTAGAAGGTGAGTGTCAATGGGAATTTATTGAAACGGCAGATATTCGTTGGGAGTCGTGTGTAATTGAACTTCAGAAAAACGTTTCTTTAACCGAGCTTTATACGTATTGCTTGAAAGAACTGCAATCTCACTCTCGATTTGATTGGCAAGGAAAACTGCTTGAAATTGAGATTTTAAATGCTGAGTATGTTTCTGAAGAAATGAAACAAAAATTTGAAAATGGGGAATTCCTCGAAATGTTGCAAGACCAAGTTGTGCATGAGCGAAAATTCGTTTGGCCTTATGCAGTCAGATTGCAAACAAAGCGCACTGATGTGAAAAATATCGAATACAATGAAAGCTTTTTAAAAGTGATCGATCAGTCAGCACATACTCTACTCCACTCGCAGGAGTTCGATAAAGCAATCTCTGGGTTGTTTTCACATAAATATGGAAGCCGCTATGTCGATCCGCTTGATGAAACTGAGAAAGAAGAATTAATGAATGAAGCGACTGCACTTGTCATTCAACAGCTTGAAAAATAGAAAGGGGAGAACATGTGGAACTGAAAAGCTTACATATATATGGCTACGGAAAGCTGATCGATTTCCATATTCATAACTTATCCTCTTTACAACTATTTTTGGAGAAAATGAAGCGGGAAGTCGACGATTATGTCTTTTATACATAGTATATTATTTGGTTTTCCTTCAAGGCAACAATCCTCCAAAAGATATGAGCCGAAAAATCATTCAGCCTATGGAGGACAAATCATTGCTTATTTTCCGTCATATGGTGATGTCACAATTGAACGAGTTAAAGGGAAAGTTGCCGGCGATGTGACGGTTATTTTACAAGATGGAACGATCGGCGGTGAGTCATTGCTTGCGAAGCTACTAGACGGTATGGATCGCATCATGTATCAAAGTATTTTTCCTTTAATCTCCAAGCGATTCAAGAGGTGAAAGGACTAAAAGAAAATGATATTGGACGCTATTTAGTGGCGGCAGGAACAATTGGTACTGATGTATTATTCCATGCAGAACAGCAGTTGCAAAAAGAGCAGGATGTATTGTTTAAGCCGGGGGCGAAAGCCGAAGCTGAATGAACGCATTCAAGAAATCCGTGCTCTGGAAAGTAAACTGAAATTGGCTAAGCAGCAAAATGCCGAATATGAAAGCCTTGTTACACAAAGAGAAAAGTTAAAAAGTGATATGTCCGTATTGGAACAGAATATAAGCAGCACCCGCGCTGAACTTGTAAAGGTCGATGAGTTATTAAAAAGCTGGCCATTGCTCAAAGAAAAAAGGAAATAAAAAAGCGCCTAAATGAACAAGGAAGTTTGGAGTTTCCAATCGATGGGCTATCAAGATTTGAAAAATATAAAGAACAATTACTTGCCATTACAAGTAGGCAGCAAGCGTTGGAAGAAAGACGTAAGCAGACGATGGAGAAACTGGCTCTTTATACACCGCTTGAAGCGAGTGGAGCAATGGTTAGTAAAGCTGAACAATTAATTTCTGAGTGGCCTCGCTATGAGCAGCTTCTAGATGAGATCGAAACAATGGATCGAAACGTGTTAGATCTTAAAAATCAAGCACTTACCATTAGCCGTGAGCTTCACTTTCCGAAAGAGCGTTGGGAGGAGTTAGAACAGGTTAATCTTGGTATTGAAATGAAGGGTCGGCTAAAAGATGTGCTTCAAAGAGCACTGAATCTTCAATCTCGAAGCGAGGAACTTTCATCACAGTATGAACTTGTGAAAAAGGACCAACAAACGATTGAGCAAAGATGTCAAGAGATCGAGGCCTCCATGCTTTCAGAAGCAGAGTTTCAAAAACTACAAAATAATGAGAAACGCAGGCAATCAACGGATCAGCTTTCATTTGAGCAAATGCATTTGGAAGAGAATTGGCAACATTATTTGATCAAAATCAAATAGAGAAGATTGCTAGGAAAAACAGCTACTTATGGGGTGGTGGAATCCTCCTTATTTGTACAATCATGCTTATTTGGAGCATTAGTTCTTCCGAGTGGACCATGGCTGTTTTCTCAGTTATTGTGATTGCTTATTCAATCATAAATGGCCGTAAATGGCTCGTAGGAAAAAGGCGACCTTCCATTATGAAGGAAATCGAACATATTCAAAGTCAGTTACATGTTATTGAAGATCAATTATCTGAGAAAAAGTTAAAAGGAAGTAACGTATCCATTCAATATGAGCAACAGATACAATTAAGAGATGAATGGAAAAAATGGGTAATTCACCTTGAGCAAGTACAACAACGCCTTGCAGAATTAGAAAAGCACAAGACATCATTAAATCAGAAAAAGAACGAAGTTCAACTTGAACTATATGCGATCAAAGATGCCTTACATTTGCCAAAAGAACTCTCTATCCATCGAATGGAAGATGCCTTTGAGCTGTTAAAAGAGCTTATCCAGTTCATCAATAGCAAAAAGAAATTGGATGAACAGCTTAGAATGAAAAGACAGCAATATCATCAATGGATCGCGAAACTTTTTGAATTAATAAAAGATATAGGCTGGGAAAACATTGATCATGAAAAAGTTGCTTATTTTCATTTAAAGGAGTTTGTAAAAGACGAGAAGGAGAAGCAGCTTAGACATAAAGAATACATGGCTAAGCTTACTGAAATAGATGATGATTTGCTGCCTCTACACAACCAAAGCGCTACATTGAACGAGGGGCTAAATGAGTTGCATCAATTAGCTGCAACGACTAATGAGGAACAATATCGACTAAAAGCTCAACAATATGCCGAGCAGAAAAGGTTAAAGGAGAGACTTGACCTGCTTGAAGCAAGTCTCTCCAATGATATGGAGAAGTTCGCATCTTCTTTTCAAAAGAAATAGAGATAAATAAACATCGAAAAATATTCACGAAAAGCTTGAAGAAGATGAATCGAAGCTTTATGAGCTACGCAATCAATATGCAAGCATTCGTCATCAATTATTCAATTTGGAAGAAGGTGGAACATACACAGAAAAGCTGCACCGATTCCACCAATTAAAATCAGTTTTTAATGAAGAAGCGAAGCGTTGGGCGAAGTTTGCTTTAGCTAAACAAATATTAACATTAACAATGAACATATATAAAGAGGAGCGTTTTCCGAAGGTAATGAAGAAAGCGCAACAATATTTTTCTTTATTAACTTCTGAGGAATATATCCGGTTAGTGCTGGATCATGAGGGAAGCTCATGGTAGAAAGAAAAGATAAGCTTATGTTCTATCCTGGTGAGCTGAGTCAAGGAACAGGTGAGCAATTATATATTTCTTTAAGATTTGCTCTTGTTGATGTATTGCATGATGATTATCCTTTCCCAATTATGATTGATGATGGTTTTGTCAATTTTGACAAAAGTAGAACAGAAAAAGTGTTAAAGCTGATTTCAACCTGTAGTGAAAAAATCAAGTTTTATTTTTTACTTGTCATAACCATATTCGAGATCACTTTGAAAATGAGAATATTATTCATCTAACAGAGACGGAAACGGTACAAAGTCTTGAATTAGATCAAGTGAAGCAGCTTTAAATATGTTATGATAATGATAAAGATTGCTAGGAAAACGGAGGCGTTTTTATGTCAAAAGAGCTCTTGGAACATGAAGTAGGAGAGCAGGTGAATCTTTTTTACTCGTAAAAATGCAATAAAGGGAATCGCTAGTAATGGAAAACCATTTTTAACTGTCATCTTGCAAGATCGTTCGGGCGATATCGAAGCAAAGCTTTGGGATGTATCTGATGAAGAGGAAAGGATGTATCAACCTGAAACCATTGTTCGAGTTGCAGGAAGTCCATAATTACCGTGGAAGGCTTCAGCTTAAAATAAGACAAATTCGTCCATCCACCCATCATGATAATGTACAAATCGCTGATTTATTAGAAAAAGCGCCAATTAGCAAAGAAGCGATATCGAATAAGCTTACCCAATATATTTTTGAAATGAAAAACCTAATATCCAACGGATTACCCGCCATTTGGTTAAAAAGCATTATGAAAGTTTTTAGAGTATCCAGCAGCGACAAAAAACCATCATGAATTTGTTTCAGGATTGGGGTACCATGTTGTATCGATGCTTGATTTAGCAAAAGCGATTGCTGAACTTTATCCATCACTTGATCGTGATCTTTTGTTTGCGGGTATTATTCTTCATGATCTAGGGAAGGTGAAGGAATTATCTGGTCCAGTCGCAACAACCTATACGATTGAAGGAAATCTACTAGGACATATTACGATCACTGTTAATGAAATTGCAATGGCTGCAGAGGAACTAGGCATTCAAGGCGAGGAAGTCGTCGTCTTACAGCATTTAGTTTTAAGCCATCATGGGAAACTAGAATGGGAAGCCCGAAACAGCCAATGATCAAAGAAGCGGAAATTTTACATATGATTGATAATATCGATGCAAAAATGAATATGCTTGACCGTGCAATGAACCGTGTAAAACCAGGTGAGTTTTCTGAAAGAATTTTTCCGCTCGATAATCGTATGTTTTATAAACCTACATTTCATTCTTAATGCCATCATTTTGATGGCATTTTTTATTGGCTGAAACATATAGTGTAATAATTGGACAAGCAGATGGGAGGAAGGATGATGAGTCTGCCGTTTTGGGTATATTTTATCATTGTCGGTATTTTTGCAAGTGCCTTCATGACGATAAAAACTGCGAAGGAAGACAGGGAGTTAGAAAGGAGTGGATTGAAAAAGAAGGAGAAGTCTACGTGGAACGGATGAGAAAAGAAAAGGAACGGAGAAAACAAGTCGAAGAAATAGGATGAGTAGGGCGTAGGCGACCTAATTGGAGCGGGAATACAAGCAGCACTTCCGTAAATACGAGCCGCATCATCAGGAATACAAGCCAAATCATTGTGGATACGAGCCATATCATTGGAGATACGAGCCACTTCATTGGAGATACGAGCCAGATCTCCGAAAATACGAGCCACACCTCCATAAATTTTTCTAAAATACAAAACAGTAGCCGTGAAATGATTTCACGGCTACTGTTTTGTATTTATTTTGTTTCTTCTGTTTTCTCTGCGTCATCTTTGCTTTCTGTATCAGCATCTGCTGGGTCATCAGCTAAAAGCAAATCGAAAGCGGATTGCAAGTCTTTGTCTTCAACTTTAATTTTTGCCTTTTTAACTTCATCTTTTAATGTTTTTGAATCATATTAGCATCAAGCTTCGATGATTTTAATTCTTCTTCAAGCTCGGCTTTCATCTCTTCAAAAGGTTTCTTTTCTTCTTTTTCAGTTACTTGAATAATATGCCAACCGAAAGCTGATTGTACAGGAGCACTTATCTCATCGACCTCGAGTTCAAAAGCCGCATCTCTAAACTGTGGGTCTATTCCCGCTTCATCTGATGAAATAAAGCCGATGTCGCCACCACTTTCATTAGCTACCGTATCTGTTGAATATTCATTGGCCAATTGTGCAAAATCGCCACCTTCATCTAATTTTGCTTTGACCTCTTTTGCTATATCTTCATCATCAACTAAAATATGACGAACTTTAATTTTTGGTTGTTTACTTTCGTAATATTCTTTCAATTCGTCATCACTAATTGTAATATCTTTTGTTGCTGCTTTATTAACAAGTTGATTTAATTTCATCGTTTGACGGAGTTCATTTTCATCCTTTAATTGGTTTTGCATTAAGAAAAACTCAAATTGAGCACCATATTCAGACTTCAGATCATCAACCATTGAATCAATTTCTTTTTCATCCACTTTATATTCCTTAGAAAGAACTTTTTCAAAGACGAGTTGCTGAAGCACTTGCTCACCATATTTATCTTTTAACGCTTCATAAAATTCATCTTTTGAAATATTTCCTGCTTCCGTTTTGACAACTGCTTCATTATTACCGCAAGCAGCAAGCCCGATGACCCCAACGGTTAGTGAAAGGGACAAAATCCACTTCTTCATCATATACAACTCCCTGTGATTGATCTTTTGTTTGGTTAAAATGACAAATTATTCATCCGCTTTCTCTCGCTTCCGTTAGACACGAGAGAAAGATGTGTATACTTGTCCTTTTTCCTTTTTGAAGACACACTTAAAGCTCATAAAACTTACTATATCATATTTTAAGTCGGAACAAAACAATTTATGAAATCGCTAAAAAATAGGCGTTTGATTCAGCCATCTCGCCCGATACAGACATATGCTGTATCGAAAGAGAAAAAGGAGGTCGTCAAAATGGGTTTTGCCAATTGTTCGGGATTCGCGTTAATTGTAGTTCTTTTTATTTTGTTAATCATCGTAGGGTCGGCATACCTTTGCTAAAAAATATGACATAATCTAGGCACAAATCCTAACACAAAATAAAAGAGGGAATAGGATAAAAAGTAACAATTAGAGGAGGTGTTGTAAATGAGTGGAGGCATTGGATACGGCGGAGGATTTGCTTTGATCGTTGTATTGTTCATTTTGTTAATTATCGTAGGTGCATCTTGGCTTTACTAGTATTGGTGGTAGAGAAAAGGCGGATTCAATATAGAATCCGCCTTTTCCTGCTTCTTCGATCATGTATAAACAATTTCTATGTAAGAAGAAAAGAGTAAGATCGTAATTAATATATTGATCGTCCGAAATAATTTCGGCTGGCGTTCTTCGAGAATTTCTCTAACGACACAAAGTGTATTTGTTAGATTATTAAATATGTATAATATAAAAATAGCGAAAAAATAAAAATGGAGATCAATATGTATCCTCTCCTTCATCTCCTAGTAACAATACGATAGCAAATTTTAAATAAAAAGATAGAATAATACATAAAAAAGGAAAAGTTTAGTAAGCAAGACCCAGACGTTTTTCACGAATGGGTCTCATAGGTTAATCTTCATTGACTAATATTTCATACCCGTCTTCGCTTTCTTCAATTAAAGCGCGTTTAGGTGATGAGAATAATGCTTTTACATAAAAATATCGACTGCACTCATCCCAGTATGGTATGCAAGTAATATCGTTATATAATGGATATATTGTGGCAGTAAAAACGCCAATGCTAGTAAACCGGAATTGATAACGATAAACGGAAATAAAAGAGCAATCAAAAATGGCCTTTTTGGAATTGGGCTTGAGATTCTTACGTTAATAATCGGCAATATATAGAAATACATATCGATCGAAAATTTAATATGTTCATAATGGTTCATAATCGGTATAAGATGAAAGAATTTATGAATTGGGTAAAGGACGATCAATGCACAAAGAAAAATGAGAAAATTATGGTCCTTTAATGGTTCCGTAGCAATGATTTGCATTGGAACGTATAGCATGATAAAAACAAACAATGTAATCAAAGTGGAAATAATAAAGCGTCGATAAAAGTAATATCTTTTATCAATATGAAATGATTTCCAACAATGCATGAAAGATTGCCTCAATAAAACGCAAATATTAGTTTCAATTCTCATACTTTACGACGAAAATGCAGTAAAAGCAATAGGTAAATTCAATTTTTTACATCGTTTAAATGGTAAGAGGAAAAAGAACAAAGTCCGCGAATATATAATAAAATGCAGATAATAAAAAATGGGGATGGATCGTTTGAATACTATTTTAGAAAGACTCGCTAGGCTTGAATATCATCAAAAATTATTGTTAAATATGGTGTCTGATAAAGGATATGAATTCGATCGGCTCATTATCAAAAAAATTTAAATGAAAAAGAAGTCATTGACTTTCATAAACTTTGTGAAGAGATGATCAAGGAAAGAGAGAAAGAAAAAGCGGATTACTTTGTGTACCATACGCCGCTTTTCAGGGATTTCGTTCATCGACTTAATCCGAAACTAAATGCAGAAGAAGTAATCGATGCGTGTATAAAACAAAACATGTATGTAGATTTAATGCGGGTGTTCCAAAAAACATTCAAAAAGGTAAGTTGTTACACAACACTCTCTACATCTGCTTGTTTTATTTTTCCGTCTATTTCTAAAAAGTCTGTTTCAATATTGTGAAATGATTTTTCGAAAATCTCCATGAAATCATCTCCATAAATATTTCGTACAATGGCCATTAATTCAATTGATTCTGAAATTTACCGTATAATTCGCGCAATGGAAGAGCACCTTGGAAGACGGAGTTGTTTTTGGTTCATAATCCTCCATTATTTCTAATAATAAAGCTTTACCTTTACTGGTTAATTTCACGTACGTATTTCGCCTATCGTTTTCTTTTTTGAAAAATGTAATAAATCACGAGCTTCAAGCCTTTTAGAAAAATTAAAAGCAGTTGATACATGCATGACACCAAATTTGGCAATGTCGGATATCGAAGCACCATTTAAATGATAAGCAATCCATAATATATGGTGCTCATTAATATTTAAATGATATGGTTTGATCAATCTTGCCAATCTTTTTCAATCGATTTCCAAATTGCTTTGCTAAGTTGGGCCATTCGCTGGCTAAATATCATCGATTCGATTAATGAATAATGTTTTTCCCCATAGTATCTCCTCTTCATATTAATGTTATGTATCATTATGCCAATAAAACAAAAATTAATAAAGGTGAAAATTAACAAAATTTTAATTTAATTTAGAAAGCGATTGCAAAAAGCTTGTGCTTAGACTTTCCATCTATCTTCCTTGAAGATAAAAAACAAAGGCATGTTGCCTTTGTTTAATGCTGTGCTTTATTATCCTGAAGCTTTTGTTCTAATTGGGCAATCGTTTGATGAATTTCCTTCATTTCTTCTTGCAAGGCGTTTTTATTTGATTCGATATCTTGCTGCCATTCTTCAACGGCTATTTTTACATCACCTGCAAGTTCTTTTATGATTTCTTTTCCTTCTTTTGATAATTTAGCGACCGATTCCTTAATATCTAGCGCGTCTTCCTTTATATCATTGGCAACTCTGATCCAATCGTTTTTGAATCCTTAATTTGCCCACGGAGTTCTTTTCCGGATGAAGGAGCCGTTAATAGAGCGGCGGCAGCGCCAACAGCACTTCCGATGAAAACTCCTAATGCGAATGCTTTTGTATTCAATGTATATCACCTCAACTTCATAGTTTCTATTCTATCCTTTTCTACAAAAAATAAAAAATCCTGCATGAATCTTTACCCTATCACAATCATGCTAACCTTTTTTGTGCATAAGATGAAAGAAAGGGAGTAGCAAATCTGAGGTGAGCACACATGAAAGGAATCATGACTGTTATTTTTTCTCGCTGCAATCCTGCTTGCTGGCATGCTACATTACGTAGCATCACATCGGAGGCCTGGCATTTATCCTCCTAAAAGGTCTTAAAGCAAAGGGCAATGACACTTGGGGAGCGGGGTTCATATGTTTAGTCATCGGGGTGCTGATTGCTTTATCGATAAAATAAGAAGAACCTGGATTTCCAGGCTCTTCTTGGCGGTTATGCAGCTTGTTCAAGTAAATTCGTTCTTTTTAATACCGTCTTCACAACCGGATAAATGATGAAAATTAATACACTGTTTAGCAATGCTGCGGGAAGAACAGCTAATGTAATCAATCCGAGAATTGTTGCTCCTCCTGGCAATTCAAAAAGATTGACGCTGATCCCAAGAAGAGAACCCCTGAGACGATTGTGCAAATAGCCGTTAAAATGGTAAGCCCAGCAATATGAGGAATTCTTCTAATTAGTAAAAATAACCCGAAAAACACGAATGCAGTGATCGGTTTGTCGATCATGTTAGGAATTTGTCCCATTGGAAAACCAGTCGTCAATGCAGATAAAAGCCCAGTTGCAATCCCTAGAAGCAATACAATTTTCTTTTCAGGAAATAATACAATCCCTAGAAACATCATTGCGAGCAACATATCTGGTGTAACTCCCATAATAGCTGGCATAATAAAATGAAGTGCTGTACCAATTCCCAGAAGCAGTGATAAAACAACAAGTACTCTTGTATTCATTTGTAAACCTCTCCTCTTCTCAACTCATCTATGTTGCTTTCCTGACATGCACTCGTTGCTGCCAGCGAAAGATTAAGAATATTGTAGCATAGATTGCGAGCAGAGAGAGAGGGGGTTAATTGATCTTTTGTTGAATCGCTTTTGCCATTGTTTGTAAATCTTCAGCGCTATAATTGGCTTGATGGCTAATATATTTCGTGCCAAATCCATCTGTTTCATCATAACGCGGGATCAGATGCAAATGGAAATGGAACACCGCCTGTCCAGCAAACGCTCCATTGTTTTGTAAGAGGTTCAGTCCTTCGGGATGAAATTCAGTATTAAGGGCACGAGAAATCGCAGGGACGACTTCAAATAATTTAGCCGCTGTTTCTGCTGGCAAATCATAAATATTTTCACTATGTACTTTCGGAATGATAAGTGTATGTCCTTTCGTAATTTGACTAATATCAAGGAATGCTACGACATCATCATTTTCGAACACTTTAGCTGCTGGTAAATCACCATTAATAATTTTACAAAAATACAATTATCCATATCAACTTCCACCTTCCTCATTCATACATAAACATCGTACCATAACAACAAAGAAAGTGAAAAACGTGCAGGGGTTTTTATAGAAAAACCCTGCACGTTGAAAGGGTTAGCGGGTACATTGGAAAGTCTCTTTATTTGCCATCACGGCAAACGTTAAAGAATAGTCCGATGTTTCACGATCATGCCCAATGCAATCATCTCCCTTGTCAAGGTTGTCAAGATTGATAATCGATGTACATGTTCAATGTTCATCGTGGCTTTCCGCTTCTACTGCAGATTTCTGTCTTCGACAATCACCCCAGTTTCGCTTTGTTCACGATCGAATGATCATGAATGAAATGTACGATTTCCTTGATCATGCCCAATGCAATCATCTCCCTTGTCATGTTTGTCAAGATTGATAATCGATGTACATGTCAATGTTCATCGTGGCTTTCCGCTTCTACTGCCGATTCCTGTCTTCGACAACCACCCCAGTTTCGCTGTTGCCCCGCTCCTTCACTAACTATGATGTCCGCTTTTTAGAAATATATAAAGGTAATTTCATCCAATGATCCGTGTGCGTAGCATGCTTTTTGGTACAATAGCATGTATGGAAGTCTGAGCGAAGAAAGGGCGTTTATCATGTCTTTATTAGAAGTAAAAACGTAACAGGTGGTTATACAAAAAAGCCTGTCTTAAAAGATATTTCATTTTCCTTGAAAACGGGTGAAATGATCGGCCTAATTGGGCTAAATGGAGCCGGAAAAGTACAACGATCAAGCATATAATCGGCTTGATGGAGCAACAGACGGGGCAAATTACAATCAATGGACAGTCATTAAAAAATCACCAGAGGAATATCGTAAACAATTTTCATTTGTGCCGGAAACGCCCATTTTATATGAAGAGCTAACATTGGAAGAACATTTGAAATTAGCTGCAATGGCATACGGACTTTCAGAAACACTGTTTGAAGAGCGAGTCGGGCCACTTTTAAAAGAGTTTCGGCTAGACAAAAATTAAAATGGTTTCCTTCGCATTTTTCAAAAGGAATGAAGCAGAAAGTAATGATCATGTGTGCGTTTCTTATTGAACCGCCTTTATACATTATTGATGAGCCGTTTGTCGGACTTGATCCGCTGGCGATTCAATCATTGCTTGAATTAATGGGGAGAATGAAGGAAAATGGGGCCGGAATTTTAATGTCTACACATATTTTGGCAACGGCAGAGCGTTATTGTAATCGATTTATTATTTTACATAATGGAGAAATAAGAGCACAAGGGTCCCTGAAGGAGCTTCAGCAACAATTCAATATGCCGCATGCAACATTGGATGATATTTATTTGCAGCTGACAAAGGAAGAAGAGATCGATGATGCAGATTAATCAATTATGGCAAGAAAGGGTTCAAACATTCATTAAAGAACTGCGCCGTTATTTTAAATATATGTTTAATGATCATTTGCTCTTTGTCCTCATTTTTGGAGGCGGTGCAGCAATTTATTATTATTCAGAATGGGTAAAGACGCTTGAATCTGGGTTCCCGGTAGGGATTTTGATGGCGGTGATATTAGCGATATTTCTTGCTGCAAGCCCAATTCAAACGCTTTTAAAAGAAGCGGATATCGTCTTTTATTGCCATTGGAGGTTAAGCTTGAAACGTATTTTAGAAAGGCGATGCGCTTCAGTTTTTTACGCAATCGTATTTAATTTTACTCGTGCTCGCTGCGTTCATGCCGATGTATGCTCAAGTAACAGGAAAAGGATTTAAGCCATTTTTACCTTTCTACTGATCGCGTTCATTGTGAAATATTGGAACATTGTTTTGCATTGGTACATGTTGAAATTGAATGATCGCATGATCTGGCTGTATGATGGGCTGATCCGCTATGTATTTAGCGCACTGCTCATGTATTTTATTATTGCAGAAGCATCGTTTTGGTATATTGGTGTCGTCGGCATTTTAATGGCTGCATTTACGATTTATTTTCGAGAATTAGTGAGAAGGAAACCAATCCAATGGGAATTATTAATCGATAAAGAACAAGGGAGAATGCAGGCATTTTACCGAACAGCCAATATGTTCACCGACGTCCCACATTTAAAAGGCCAAGTGAAAAGAAGAATATGGCTCGATCCTATTTTTGTGCGAATTCCGTACGGAAGCGACCATACGTATCGATTTTTATTCGCAAGGACGCTCGTTCGCACGAGTGAATTTTCTGGTTTGATCATAAGACTTTCACTTATCGCAGCAGGACTGTTGTTGTTTTATGGAAATATTTATTTTTCTATCGCGATTTCAATATTATTCATCTATTTGACCGGTTTCCAACTATTGCCGATGCTTCGCAAACATAAATGGACAATTTGGACACAGCTTTATCCAATTGCTGCAACTCAGAAAAGAACAGCTTTCCTCGCCTTGCTTTTTAAAGTATTGATTGCTCAAGCACTATTGTTTGGCGTTTGTGCAGCAATCGGTGGAAATTTCATTCAAGGTGTGATCGTGGGGAGTAGCGGTCGTATTTGCTTTCGTGTTTGCAAAGATGTATGCACCTGGGAGAATTGCGAAGATTCAAGGTAATATTTAAAGTAGCTTTGAAGGCAAAAACAGGTGAAGAAAAATCTTCACCTGTTTCATGAATAATTCTGTTAAGATCATTGCGAGTTCAATGCAGCCAAGCCAAGCGTTTTTGCCGCAATGAGTAGCGATTTTTCATTAATATCAAATTTAGGATGATGGTGCGGATACGTTTTTCTGCGTTATCTGGTTTTGCGCCTGTAAAGAAAAAGGTTCCTTTTACGTGCTGTAAATAGTAAGCAAAATCCTCCCCACCCATTTGTGGCTTTCCTTCGGCAATCGTATCAATCTCGGCAACTTCCTCGGCGCATGCAACGAGAAAGTCTGTTTCCTCTTCATGATTTACGACCGCAGGATACCCTCTCTTATAAAGATATTCATACTCACAGCCTGCTGCGAAGCATGTCCCTTTACAACCCTTCCAATTTCTTCTTCGATTAAATCTCTCACATCTTCACTAAACGTTCTGACTGTTCCAATCAATGTCGCACGGTCAGCAATGATATTAAAAGCATTATCAGCAATAAAAGAGCCTATTGATAAAACGGCTGAGTCGATTGGGTCGACTTTCCTGCTGACGATTTGTTGGAGGTTCATAACGAGCTGTGCACCAATGACGATTGCATCTTTTGTTTTATGTGGTTGTGCACCATGTCCACCATAGCCTTTAATCGTAATTTCAAAGCGGTCGGCCGCAGCCATAATCGGGCCTTTTCGGTATTCCACTGTCCCGTATGGTGTATCTGCCCATAGATGTGTCCCATAGATGACATCGACGCCTTCTAGACAGCCGGCTTCGATCATCGCAATTGCTCCACCTGGCGCATACTCCTCGGCATGTTGATGAATAAGAACATATTCTCCGGCAAGTTCATTGCGCATTTCATGAAGCACCTTACCAACAATAAGGAGAGTGGCTGTATGTCCATCATGGCCACACGCGTGCATCACACCTGGTACAAGTGACTTAAATGGCACATCTGTCTCTTCTTGAATCGGCAACGCATCAAAATCAGCACGTAAGGCAACGGTTTTGCCTGGCTGATTGCCTTTGATTTTAGCGACTACACCATTTCCACCAACACCAGTTTTTACTTCGACTCCAAGCTTCCTATAAAAATCAGCAATAAAGGCAGCTGTTTTTACTTCCTCGAATGAGAGTTCGGGGTTTTGGTGTAAATATCGTCTAATTTCAATCATTTCATCATAGTAATTTTCCAATCGTTCAAAAAGCTGCTGCTTCATCTGAAGATCACCTCTAAATGTTTTGAATGTATTATATCAAGTTTTTAATAAAAACAAGACTGCCTAACAATAGGCAGCCTCTGTGTCAGTCTTCGGAAATCTCAATTTCTTCATCATCGACGTAGAAGGTAGATAAATAGGTCGTTCCTGAAAATACGCTTTTGCTAATGTTAACGTTATGAAACATATTCGATTTTTCCATTCATCAACTTCGAATTCGTTCTGCCACATCGTCATGACGATATACGTATCCGTTGTCAACGGACGAAGGACACGCAACGCGATAAGTCCTTGTTTATTAATGAGCCGTTTGCTTAGGTTTTTATTTCATATTCAAAAATAGGTCGTCCTTCATCACTAATTGCCAAGTGATTGCAAGCGACGAAGCCATGGGAGGAAAGTGTGCCTGCTGAATCAATTACTTCATATGTGCGTGGTGATTGAAAGATGCTCGGTCCTGATGTTTCGTGCCATAATTGACAAGTAAAACTTTGCAACAAATACATTCTTTCTTCATGATGTTTTTCTTCGAATGTTCTTAAATAACGATATGTGCCAGAAGTAATATATATATACACTAGGAACCATCACCTCTTTCTGTTTATCTTATCATAGAAAAATTTATTTTAAACATGTAACAAATTCTGTCGAAAAGCCGAAATTGTGCATAAGACGTGAACAAAATGATGGGGAAAAAGGACAAATTTATGACAAGCGCTTCATCTGTCTATACTTACATAAAGAAAACAACTATATTAAGGAAGAAATCAATGAGTCGATTTCCTGTTTCAAAAAGTTTATTATTAAGAATCGTTAATATGTTTTCTAAAGATGAGAGTTGGGATTTCTGAGATCATATCTACTCTGAAAACACAACCTTATACATAATTGAAAGGTGGACTCTAATTACATGAAAAAATATTGAATGATACATTTTTAAAAGCGGCAAGGGGAGAAGACTGATCATGTTCCTGTCTGGTACATGAGACAAGCAGGGCGATCTCAACCAGAATATCGAAAAATTAAAGAAAAATATTCATTATTTGAGATTACTCACCGTCCAGATATTTGTGCATATGTTACTCGCCTTCCGGTTGAAAACTATAATGTCGATGCGGCCATTTTATACAAAGACATCATGACTCCACTTCCGGCTCTTGGTGTGGATGTAGAAATTGTTAGTGGGATTGGGCCAGTCATCGATAATCCAATTCGTTCAACAGCGGATGTCGAGAAGCTAGGGAGTTGAATCCAGAAGAAGATATTTCGTACGTCTTAGAAACAATTAAAATGTTAACAGAAGAACAGTTGACGGTTCCGTTGATTGGTTTTGGAGGTGCACCGTTTACGCTTGCGAGCTATATGATTGAAGGCGGTCCATCAAAAACTATCATAAAACAAAGGCATTCATGTATTCAGAGCCAGAGTCGTGGGCGGCGTTAATGAATAAATTAGCAGATATGACCATTGTGTATTTGAAAGCACAAATTAAAGCGGGTGCAAGTGCAGTTCAATTATTCGACTCTTGGGTTGGAGCGCTAAGTAGAGCAGACTATCAAGTATTCATTAAACCTTATATGAATCGAATTTTCACAGAAATGAGATCAGAACAAGTTCCACTTATTATGCACGGAGTTGGTGCGAGCCACCTCGTTCTCGAATGGAATGATCTACCATTAGACGTTGTTGGGCTTGACTGGAGACTTCCAATTGCCGAAGCAAGGAAGCTAGGTGTAACAAAGGCTGTCCAAGGAAATCTTGATCCGGCTGTACTTATTTCCAATTGGGAAACAGTAGAAGAAAGGGCAAAAGCAATCATTGATCAAGGAATTGAAAAGCCAGGTTTCATTTTCAATCTAGGTCACGGTGTTTTCCTGATGTAAAACCGGAAATGCTAAAAGACTTACATCATTTATTCATGAATATAGTGCAGAAAAATTGAAGCAACAGTAATTTTCCTTAAAGGAGTGTTTAGTTTGGCCAAAAGAAAATGGGTCTATTAGTGATGGCTTATGGAACCCCGTACCATGAAGACGATATTGAACGTTATTACACACATATTCGTCATGGAAGGCCGCCTTCTGAGGAGGCTCTTGAAGACTTGCGGAGCAGATATAAAGCGATCGGCGGAATATCTCCGCTCGCTAAAATTACAGAAAATCAAGCCTTCGGTTTACAAGATCGTTTGAATGAAGTTCAAGATGAGATTGAGTTTGTTGCGTATATCGGCTTAAAGCATATTGAACCGTTTATTGAAGATGCTGTTGAAAAATGCATAAAGATGGGATAACAGAAGCTGTATCGATTGTCCTTGCTCCGCATTTTTCAACATTCAGTGTAAAATCATACAACGGCCGTGCACAAGAAGAAGCGGAAAAACTTGGCGGCTTAAAGATTACGTCGATTGAAAGCTGGTATAAGGAACCGAAATTTATCGATTTTTGGGTGAATGAAGTGAAAGATGTGTACAAGGAAATGTCAGAAGAAGAGCGTCAAGCAGCATGCCTGATTGTATCAGCCCATAGTTTACCTGAAAAATCCTTCAATACGGTGATCCATATGCTGAGCAGTTACAAGAGACAGCCGATTTAATTGCCGAGCGGGCGGGCATTACGGAATATGCCGTTGGATGGCAAAGTGAAGGAAATACACCGGAGCCGTGGATTGGCCCTGACGTACAAGATTTAACCCGTCAGTTATTTAATGAAAAAGGCTATAAAGCATTTGTCTATATTCCAGTCGGTTTTGTATCGACACATCTTGAAGTGCTTTATGATAATGATTATGAATGCAAAGTGGTGACAGATGAAGTAGGAGCGACTTATTATCGTCCGCCAATGCCAGATGCACAGCCAGCATTTCTTGATGCAATGGCGACGGTCGTTCTGAAGCATTTACGTAAAGAAGATTAAAAGAAGGCGATCAAATTTTGGGAAGTAAGAAAAAGATTGTTGTGATCGGTGGTGGAATAACCGGTTTGACAGCAATGTATTATTTACAAAAGACAGTGAGAGAGCAGGGACTGCCTGCTGAAGTTACACTAGTGGAAGCAAGTCATAAACTTGGTGGGAAAATTCAGACGGAGTATGTCGATGGCTTTGTCATTGAAAGAGGGCCAGATTCTTTCTTAGAAAGAAAAAGAGTGCGTCTGAACTTGTCAAGGAGGTAGGTCTAGGCGATCAGCTCGTCAATAACCATGCTGGAAAAGCGTATGTGCTTGTTAGAGATAAGCTTCATCCAATGCCAGAAGGTGCAGTCATGGGAGTTCCAACGAAAATAGGGCCGTTTATCACAACAAACTTATTCTCCGTACAAGGGAAAATGAGAGCGGCTTGTGATCTCGTTATGCCTCGCTCTAAAGATGAGGGGATCAATCGCTCGGTCATTTTTCAGAAGACGCTTAGGTGATGAAGTAGTAGAAAATTTAATTGAACCATTATTGTCGGGAATATATGCAGGAGATATTGACCAACTTAGTTTAATGTCAACATTTCCGCAATTTTACCAAGTCGAACGTGATCATCGGAGCTTAATTTTTGGAATGAAGAAGACAACGCCGGAAGCACCGAAGCACCGTTTATCAGGAAAGACTCAGGGAAATTCCTTACATTAACAGGTGGTTTGCAAACGTTAGTTGATGCGATCGAAGAGAAATTAGATCCAGGCTCTGTCATGAAAGGAACCCGCGTTCTATCCATTGACAAAGCGCCTCTACAAAGAGGATACGAAATACAGTTGAACAATGAAGAGACGATGTATGCAGATAGTATTGTCGTTGCCCTGCCTCATTTGGCGCTCACAGAATTATTATCAAATCAAGAGTGTTTAGACAGTTACAAGCGAATGCCAGCTACTTCCGTTGCAACTGTAGCGATGGCTTTCGATGCCAAAGACATAGATAACCAGCTCGATGGAACAGGCTTCGTCGTTTCGAGAAATAGTAATTATACAATTACAGCGTGTACGTGGACACATAAAAATGGCCACATACAACACCGGAGGGTAAAGTACTGTTAAGAAGTTATGTCGGGCGGGCGAATGAAGAAACAGTCGTAGATTTACCAGATGCGGACATTGAACAAATTGTATTAGATGATTTGCGTGAAACGATGAATATTTCCGCAAAACCAGAATTTACAATGATTACTCGTTGGAAAAATGCGATGCCGCAATATACGGTAGGCCATAAACAAAGGGTCGAGGAAATGAAAGTGAAGATGAATGAAGCGATGCCAGGAATTTTTATTGCAGGCAGTTCATTTGAAGGGCTTGGCCTACCTGACTGCATTGATCAAGGAAAAGTCGCGGTCGAGAAAGTGTTACAATACATTAAATAATCGAGGCAAAAAGCAGTCGCTCGTCCGACTGCTTTTTCTATGGAACTAGGTATTTGGCTCGTAAATTAGAAAGAGTGGCTTGTATTTATCGAAAAGTGGCTTGTAAACTAGAAAGAGTGGCTCGTATTGATCCAAAAGCGGCTCGTAAGGCATGAACTACGGCCCGAAAAACTTGGCACTAGCCGTATAAGTGCAAAAATCAAGTCGAATAAAGGAAAACGCAGAAGCCCGGGCATGTCACCCTGCTTCTGCGTTTTATTGTTTTAATGCTGATTTCATATCTTTTAAAATTTGTTTGAAAGGTACGTCTTCATATCCGTTGTACTGCGAAATAATTTCGCCTTTTTTATTAATTAAATAAAAGTCAAACATATGGACGACGAAATCATCATCTCTCGCTTTTTAATAACGGTTTTAAAGTTTTTCGGTCCCCAATCTTCAATTTCTTCCTGAGTATACCCCGTTAGAAAATGCCAATTGGAAAAATCAGCTCCGAATGATTCACCATAGTTTTTAGCACTTCCGGCGTATCGATTTCTGGATCAATGCTAAATGAAACGAACTGAACATCTTTAAGGCCGGCATCGATCACATCTTGCTGGACTTGACTCATATGTAAAGTCATCATTGGGCACTCTGTTGGGCAGTATGTGTAAATAAATGTTGCTAACGAAACCTTTCCTTTTAAATCTTCAAGACCGAAAGGCTCCCCATTTTGATTAATATAGTTAAAGTCATTGATCGGTCTACCGCTGCTATTAGTTGAAGAACAAGCGCTTAACAGTAAAATGAATGAGAACAGAAACAAAAATGGAATTTTCCGCAAGTAAGAAACCCTCCTAGTTAATACGATAATTTCATTATAGCTAATAAAACAGCTGATTAGAGTAATTACGAAGATTGTTCGGAAAATATCCAAATATGAAGTTTTAGTAAACGATCATTTTATGTACCTCTGTCATTTATCTATTAGGCAATTGTATGTAATCTCAATTTGCAGCCCAAGCTGATGAGTCGAACCAGACGGAAGTTCTAATACAGAATGGGCGTGTCGAATCGGACCGATAACTTTCAAGGTTGTAAACTTTCGACAATTTTTACAATTTTCCCTCATTATTAAGAAATATGACATCAATCGCAAAACGCATAAAAACATATGAATGGAATTACATGGAATGATCCATAGTCCCTCTTGATGTAATGGTGTCTTTTTAAACATTAGTCCTTTTAGCCTTGAGGCAAAAGTATCAGCGACTTTAATAGAATATGGAATGGATTTATGAACAGAATCTGACATTTTATCAAAACCCCCATCGTATTATGATGTTTAGATTTACTATATTACATTATTCTCCTGTTCTCAATAATGAATTTATTGTCGCAATTTGATGGAAAAAGGATTGAATATTCTGTTTACTTTTTTAGGACAACCATTATGATGGATTTAACAGTTCAGTATATAGAATAAAAGGTGAAACGTTGTTTTATTTATAAAACGATAAACGTTGTAGTTCTTTATAAGGAACTGTGAAAGAGGTTTAAGTCAAGTAGGGAAAAACAAAGTGATGTTAAACTACTTGGAAAAATAAAAATATATTAGTTACGAGGAGGAAGTAAACATGCTAGAAAAAATGAAGAATTTAATCGTTGAAGAAGAAGGACAAGGACTTTCGAGTATGCATTGATTTTGGGTGGAATTGTACTAGTAGCGGTATTGGTTATAGGTGGATTAAGTGGTGCGGTTAAAGATAAAATTAATAGTGTGATTGTATCATTGGGTGGAAAAGCGGTACCATGATTTTTCTTCAATCAGCCCTCCTTTTAAAGGGAGGGCTTCATTCTATCAAACGCGGAAAGGTAGAGTAAGATGATCCATACAATACTCGGAACTGCACTAATTATTTCCTCATTACTGATATTAAAAATAGAAAGATATTAAACATCGTAACAATGCCCTCCATCCTACTCGCATTTATTTATTATTCTATTACCTATGGATTCGAAGGTTTTCTTTTAGTGGAAAAGGATTTCTAGTCGGCTTTGCACTTTTACTTATTCCCTACTTACTAGGCGGGATGGGTGCTGGTGATGTAAAACTGATGGCTGCCATCGGAGCGTTAATGGGAACGACCTTCGTTTTATATTCATTTGTGTACATAGCTTTAATTGGAGGATTCATCTCTATTTTTCTCATTATGAAAAACAGAGGAATTTGGTATTCAATCAGAACATTCTTTTTAATATTGTTTTTTTAGGGAAAACCTGGGCTCAATATTATTTAGTAAAGATAAGCAATCAAGCATTTCGTTCCCTTACGGGGTAGCGATCGTTCTTGGCACAGTATGTACATTCATTTGGGGAGGAGTGTAAATGAAATCAGAGAGAGGGCAATCGTTGGTTGAATTTGCAATTGTTGTTCCGCTCCTTCTTCTACTATTATTTGGAATTATCGACTTTGGGCGTATTTTTCACGCATCCTTAACAATCGATCATGCGGGCGAGAAGCAGCTAGGGCTGCAAGTGTTGGGAAAGATGTAGGTGCTGTTAAAAATGTAGCGGTGCAGCGTGGTTCAAGCATCAGTTTAACGACGGGACAAGTATCGGTTTCTTCAGGGCCACATCTGGATCGGATGTGACGATTACAATTACCTATCCGATCGATTTTATGACGCCGCTGATCGGAAACATAGCAGGCCCATTAACTTTAACAAATACTACTATTATGAGGGTGGAATAATGAAAAGGTTATTACGCATCATTCACTTTCGAGAAGAACGCGGTGGGGTTGCCGTTTATGTTGCCTTATTTATGGTCGTATTGCTCGGCATTACCGCATTAGTGATAGATGGTGGGAGACTATATACAGAAAAGAGTAAATTGCAAAAGGCAATGGATGCCGCTGTGCTTGCAGGTGCACAAAGACTTGCGTTGGCGGATGGTGCCTTAAGCGTGAGCAAAGCTAAATTAGCTGCAAAAGAGTTATCCCAACAAAATGGATATTCTCTTTCTGATACAGATATTGAAGCCATTCATAAAACGTATGTAAAGGCATCAAAAGAAATAGATGTGTCTTTAACGTTTGCAAAAGTATTAGGTTTCAACAGTGCAGCTGTTTCAGCGTCGGCAAAAGCAATTGTCGCACCGATAAAGTCTACTGGGAGAATCACTCCTGTTGCTATGGAAGAAAGCATCGTCAAAAATGCAGCTCCGGGTGAAGAAATAGACATTGTAGGCGATAATCATAGCACGGGAAACTGGGGATTCCTAAATGTAAGTGGAGCAGAAGGTGGAGGTTCCTCTGAACTGAAGAAAGCAATTAAAAACGGTGTTTTTTATCTGTTAATGATGTTAGATACCCTGAGACAGGTTCACCGGATCAGGTAGGTGATGCTTTCATAAAGCTGATTGAGGAAGATAAAAATAAATCCTATTGTCAAAATTTTGAAACGGCGGACAAATCGTGTAGACGCGTCATTAATATTCCCATCATTAAAACATGGAATGGAGTAAGTGGTTCAAGTGATCCGGTTAAAATAATCGGCTTTGCTGCTTTTGGATCAAAGAGTATAAAGTTCATGGATCTAAACCTAAACTAAAAGGAAACTTTATAAACGTGTTAGACCAAGGAGAAATAGGCGATCCAAATGCTGATTATGAATTTGGTATTTACGGGATAAAATTAGTGGATTAAGAAGGCTTACTCGAAAATGGAGGGGCATTATGAACATTAAACGAATTTGGGCATGGTCAATGATATTTGGAGTTTTAGCAGCAACTTTTGTATATTTCACATTTTATTCAAATCTGCCTGTAAAAACAGCCTCTTCTAACGTACAGCAAGAAGCACAAGAGGAGCCCGAAATAGTTGAAGAGGAATTAGAACCAACAGGGCGAGAGATGCCCAATCCGATTGTTGAAGTAAGTAAAGGAAAAAGGGCGATTTCTATTAAAGTGAACCTTGAAGAGGGAACTTCAGGTTATATTGAGCCGGAATCAAAGGTTGATATTATCGCTTTTGAAACGGAGAAAGATGAAGAAAGAGCATATCGTTCAGCTGTTTTGATTTTGGAAAACGTGAAAGTTTTAGCATCTGGAAAATCAGCTGATAATGCAAACGAGGCACTTCATTATGATACGGTTACCGTTGAAGTAACTCCAGAAGAAGGGCTGGAACTCGGATTAACAGCGAAATATAAGGACGGATTTTATTTAATGCTTAGAAATGAAGAAGATAATCGCTCAGTCGAAAAAGAGAAAAGGGTAACATGGGATGAAGTAATAGAAACAGTGATAGACGAAGGAGGGGATAGTGAATGAACATAAATTGGTTTTATTACTCGGATACAAATGCTCCGGCGGGAGAAATTGAAACGTTCCTAAATGCGAAGGAATGGACTTTAAGGAATATTACACGTATAGAGGATCTTCACCAACATTTTATTAGCAATAAACAATCCGTTCTCTTCATTAAAGCGAATTCACTATTTAATGTATATGAGTTATGTCAAGAGCTTTCTGTACTATATCCACATGTGTATATCATCATGATTGTCCCCGATAACATGGAAAATATGAGAAAGGCTATGCATGTTGGGGCATCTGATATGCTTAGAAGTTCTGCAGATCAAGAAGAAATCAGGGAAGCAATTGTTCAGGCAAAAAGTATATGGATCACCGTTTGGGTAAAGAAAACATTTATTCTATCAACCTCCTAAAACAAGAATCAAGGGTTATTTCGATTTGCAGCCCTAGGGGGAATTGGCAGAACATCGTTAACGGTTAATCTCGCTGTCGCTTTTGCAAAACAAGGGCATAAAGTTGCTGTAATTGATGGGGATCTTCAATTTGGTGATGTGGCGATGCACTTTAATTTAAAACCAAGCCGAACGATTTACGATTGGGTGAAAGAGGCGTATGGTCGTTCAAATTATTCAATTGATCAATATATGGATAAACATGAAAGTGGAGTATATATTTTAGCAGCCCCGCCTCGACCAGAATTTTTGAAGTGGTTGAGGAGGAGCATATGAAAACGGCAATAGAAGAAATGAAGAATTTATTTGATGTTATATTGATCGATACGTCAGCCTACTTATCAGAAATACATATGAGTATTCTCGAAGAAGCCGATGATCTTTTGCTTATTTCAAAAAGTGACCTCTCTGCTTTAAGGAACAGCAAGCTTTATCTAGATACATTGGATTCAATGAACTTATTAGGAAAGGTTAAGTTGGTACTCAATAAAGAAGCGAAGAAAAGGCCATTGGAGCCGAAGAAAATTGAGGAAATTCTCGGGGTAACTGTTGATGCAATCCTTCCTGAGCAAAACAACGTTACAAACTCCATAGCTGTTGGACAGCCATATATTATCATGTATCCTCGAAATGCTCTTAGCAAATCAATATTTCTTTTACTAAACAACATAAATGGACAAGAGAGTCAGGAGAAAAACACCCGAAAGCAGAACAAAAGACGCTCATTAGTTAAAAGATAGGAGGCAATAGAATTGTCACTTTTTAATAGGAAAAAGAGCAACCTATATTAGTTAAAACCAAGAGTGATGAACCAGTCATTCCTAAGAGAAAGGATTTTACTGATATAGAAATCAATCTGCATAATTTTCTACTGGAAGAACTTAAGAAGTCGCCGGGTAATAGTGCAGATGAAGAAAAAAGCTCATTCAGGATATGGGAAGGGCTTTTATTGACGAAGAAGGTGACCGACTAACATTTGAGGAAAAGCAAGAAGTGATTAAACAAGTCGAAAATGAATTACTCGCCTATGGACCGATTACTCCATTGTTAGAAAATCCAAGCATTAGTGAAGTAATGGTGAATGGTCCCGACGCGGTTTATTATGAAAAAACGGTCGAATCGTCAAAAGTAAAATTACGTTTCGTGACGACTTACATGTATTAAGGGTGATTGAGCGTATCGTTTCTCCCATTGGCCGTAGAGTGGATGAGAGTTCACCGATGGTGGATGCACGTCTTCCAGATGGTTCGCGTGTCAATGCGATTATACCGCCACTTGCTTTGAAAGGTCCTTCATTAACGATTCGAAAGTTTTCAGAAACACCGTTCACTATTCATGACTTAGTTCGTTTTGGATCATTAAGTGAAGCTATGGGACAGTTCTTAGATGCTTGTGTAAAATCGAGAATGAATATTTTTATAAGCGGAGGAACCGGATCGGGAAAAACTTCGACATTGAACGTGTTATCTTCTTTTATTCCAAACGAAGATCGAATCGTAACGATTGAGGATGCAGCAGAGATTAAATTAAATCAAGATCATGTTGTCTCATTAGAATCACGCCCTCCGAATATCGAGGGTCAAGGTCAAATTACGATACGTGATTTAGTCGTCAATGCTCTTCGAATGCGCCCAGATCGAATTGTTGTTGGAGAGGTGCGTGGAGCTGAGGCTTTAGACATGCTACAAGCAATGAATACTGGACATGATGGAAGTTTAAGCACGGGACACGCAAACTCACCAAGGGATATGTTATCCCGATTAGAAACAATGGTGTTGATGGCGGGCTTCGACCTTCCAGTTAGAGCAATTCGCGAACAAATCGCAAATGCAATTGATGTCATTGTTCAACAAAATCGTTTTCCAGATGGAAGCCGAAAAATTACACATATTACGGAAGTGCAAGGGATGGAAGGCGATACAATCATATTACAAGATCTATTTTTATATAAGGAAATAGGTAGAAAAGCCGACGGGATGGTTGACGGCATATTCCATTCAACGGGAATTCGACCGAAATTCGCGGATCAACTTGAAGTTGAAGGAATGGAAATTCCAGCATCTTGGTTTGTAGGAGAGTGGTAAGATGCCTATTATCATTCAGCTCATTCTCGTATTTCTATTTTCTAGTTCATTCATATTTGTAATAACTACATACTTGGTAAAAAAGAATGGTTCAAAAGAGGATCGATCACTTTCTAGCAGCATCTAATAATCAAGAAGAAGAAACATTCGAGCCTAAGGAAGGCTCAATAAAAAAATAATCATAAGTAGTGCAAAATTTTTTAGAGATATCCAATTTAGCTATAAAACAGAAAAGTTATTACTTGAATCGGGTAGTAAGTTAAAACCGGAAGAATTTTTAGTATTACGTTTTTTATTGAGTGCTCTATTGCTAATATTTGGTTTGCTCATTCAACTTTCTATGTATATCAATTTGTTAGGAGTAGTGCTCGGATTTCTCATCCCTAAGTTTTATTTGCAATTTAAAAGAAAGAGGCGTTTACACCAAATACCTTATCAATTGATTGAAGTATTAGGGATGATTGCCAACTCAATGAGAGCTGGTTTTAGCTTTATGCAGGCCATCCAACTTGCTAGTAAAGAAATGCCAGATCCAATAGGGCCAGAGTTTGAAAAACTTGTTCGGGAAATCGGTTTAGGAATCCCTTTGAGGATGCAATGCAAGCTTTCGTAAAACGTCTTCCAAATAAAGAATTAGAAGTTGTTGTTCATGCCATTCTCGCACAGCGGAAGAGCGGAGGAAATCTTGCCCGACTGCTAGAAACAATGGAGGAGACGATCCGGGGAGAATTCGAATTTTAGAAGAATTAAATACGCTGACTTCCCAAGGAAAATGTCTGCTTGGATTATTACGTTGCTGCCTGTCGGTCTTGGGTTTTATATGGCAACTGTATCTAAAGGATATTTTCAACCGATGTTGGGGCATCCCATTGGAATTATGCTCATAGTAATAGCTGGATTGTCTATTATCATTGGCTGGTTTTTCATACAGAAAATTATTCGTATAGAGGTGTAGGTTACATGTTGACGTATGTTCTATTTATCTTATTAATCTGCTTCTTTACTTTCGTAATAGCTGGTGTCATGCTCTCATTATTTAAAAATCAACTGGCTTATCATAAGCGGGTGGAAATGTATCTTGGGAATAACCATGTTTTAAATGAGGAAAGGAGTCCGAAGTTGAGACGAAGTCGATTAACATAAATCGGATATTCAGTCGATATTGGAAAATCGGAATAAACTATTTAAGCAAGAAGGTCTCGAAATCTGAACAGAAAAAATTAGACCTATTATTAAGAGATGCTGGCTATCCCTTTAAATCTGCGCTTGACTTCCGCTTAACGCAAATTGTATTGGCTGTCGGAGTAGGTCTACCGATTTTTTATTTATTGCTCCATCTTTTGAAAGCAAAACAACTGGCTGGCTACTTGTATTAGGAGTTGCTTTTCTAGGTTTTCGTTTACCGATCTTTTATTTAGGGAAAAAAGACCGCTCGTATTAATGCGATTAACAAGGCGATGCCAGACTATTTTGATATGGTAAATCTTTTATTGGAAGCGGGAATGGGGCTCGACATGGCGATAGCAAATGTTTCCAAACAAACAAATGGTCCTCTAGCTGATGAGTTCATCTATGCACTCGAAGATATGAAACTTGGAAAATCAAGACGGGAGGCATTTTATGATTTACGCAAACGGGTTCCATCTGATTCATTCCAAAGTGTGATCAATGCATTGATTCAAGCAGATCAGCTTGGAATTGGGATGGCAAAAGTACTTGGGAATTTAACAAATAGAATTAGAGAACAGCGTCGGGAAGCTGCACGAGAGCAAGCGATGAAAGCTCCGGTTAAGATGTTGTTTCCAATGATCATATTTATTTTTCCATCACTTTTTATTGTTATATTAGGTCCTATGATGATAAGGATAATGACAGAAGGCTTATGGTGATTATGACCAATGTTGTGGAGAAGAGCAAAAGACAAACAGTGGAAACAGTGCTAATACAGTACTGTTTTTTCATATTTCTTAATAGTAAATTGACTTTCAAAGTCGGCATGCATAAAATAGGAAAATACATATGCTAGATTGATAGGGGATCTACATGTTTGTCCATAAAATCGATGATGAATTGTATTTAAAATTAATTGAAATACAGGACGCTGAAAAAGTTTTTCAATTGACGAATAAGTCAAGGGACTATTTGAAAGAATGGCTCCGTGGCTTGATACGATCCAAACTGTTAAAGATACAAAAAATTTATTAAATTTGCTTTAAAAAGCTATGGAGAAAACAAAAGCTTGAATACGATCATTTTATATAAAAATGAAATTGTTGGGATTGCAGGATTTAATGAAATTGATTGGTCCAATCGGGTTGCCTATATTGGCTATTGGCTAAGCCCGGAATTTCAAGGAAAAGGGATTATGACGAAGGTTGCGGCTGGATTAACGAATTATGCTTTCCGGGAATTACGTCTGAACCGTGTGGATATCCGGGCTGCGATGAAAAACGTTAAGAGTAGAGCGATCCCTGAGCGTTTAGGTTTTACATTTGAAGGCTGTATTAGAGAAGCCGAATGGTTATACGATCGTTACGTTGATCATGCTGTATATGGGATGCTTGCTTCAGAATGGGAAAAGAGCCAAAGCTAATGAGAGTCTGCTTCGGTTCTTTTTACATTTTAGTTTGCGCGCGAATGCTTTTATTTTTTAAACAAATGTATTCTTCTTTCCGCTTTTCCAAAAGTCTGCGGTTAACGAAATAATAAATGGATTCCTCTAGAAGAGCAAATACAATTAGGAGAACGAAAATAATGAGTATCCAGTTCCACATATACAATCTCCTCTCGCAATGATATTTCATTTATCTATATGAGGAAAAAGTCATTCATAACTAAGCATAGTAATTTGTTTATTCCTTTAAACTAAGTAGAGCGTGGAGAAAAAATAGATGAGTGTGGTAGAAAAATCACTTTATTGTTCCTCAGCGACTAAGATAGTGTAAAATGGCATAAGAACTTTAAAGAAAGAAGGAAATATTTGTGATTGTACAATCGGAATCTGAACTACTTGCGTTAAAGGATATTGGAAAAATCGTTGGCATAATTCGCGATGAAATGGTTCAGCAAACAAAACCTGGGATTACGACGAAGGAACTTGATGAAATAGCAGGTCAATTATTTGAAAAATACGGTGCAATATCTGGTCCGAAAGGGAGTATGATTTTCCAGGTTATACATGCATTAGTGTAAATGAGGAAGTGGCACACGGCATTCCTGGAGAGCGTGTTATTCAAGAAGGGGATTTAGTGAACATCGATGTATCTGGATCCAAGGAGGGATATTTTGCCGATACCGGTCTCTCCTTTGTTGTTGGAGAAGGCGACCCTGTTTTATATGAGCTTTGTGAAGTGGCGAAAAAGCATTTGATGCAGGATTAGCGAAGCTTAAAGTTGGTTCGAAAAAGAGTGGAATTGGAAAAGCAGTATTCAACACGGCCAAGCAAAATGGGTTTACTGTTATTAAAAATCTAACCGGACATGGGATTGGACGATCCTTGCATGAAGCTCGAATCATATTTTGAACTATTACGATCCGTGGGACAAAGAAATACTCCGTGATGGCATGGTCATCGCCTTTGAACCGTTTGTTTCTACGAGCGATGAGGAAGTGTATGAGAAGGAAGATGGCTGGACATTTGCAACAAGAAACAATAGTTTCGTTGCACAAATTGAACATACAGTCATTATTACGAAAGATGGTCCGATTATTACAACTCTATAATTTGAAGTGAGTGAGGGCATCGATGCTCTCACTTTTTAATTGTCTAGGAAACTATAAAATACTTGTTTGTGGACAATTTCGATTGGAGCAATCTACGTCTAGCTCCAGTCGCCCAGCGACTAGCAAACTTCACTCTTCTTCCTACGATAAGTCAACATCGGCTCATTCTTCGCCGTGTTTCCTTTATCTCGTCAGAATCGCTCCAGTTTGTACGTCGCTAAACGGGCGCTTGCGCTTTTGTTCTTGATAGTCGGTTTACCTTATTAAAATCCCTGCTCAAAAGTAAATGTGAGCTTATTTCAATTACAACTACCGTTAGATTTAATTTGTGTATTATAACAGAAACCGGAAAACAACACCCTTTATTAAGTATAAAGGGTGTTGTTAATTATAGTGTTTCATTGCATTTATCGCATTTTGTGCCGTAGCACTCGTGCTGTTCAGCTATATTCTCCCACATGTTGTACACGTTTTTGGCGGCAAGTTTTTGAAGAAGTCAACGATACTTTCGATCATTTTTCTCACTCTCCATTTAGGTTTTTGTTGTACTACTAATGTATGTTTTTATCATTGTATTATAACAGTGATCTTTTTGTCAACGATCAATTTCAAAACATGAAAAAAATGTGTAATCAAGTATGATAAAAAGAAAGGTTTTGAGTAAAGGAGCTGTGCAAATGAATCTAACTGTCATTGGGCATTGGGGAGGATATCCGAAGGCTGGCGAGGCAAGTTCAGGATATTTACTTGAGTATGATGGATTTAAGCTTTTGATTGATTGTGGTAGCGCCGTTTTATCACAGCTTCAAGCATATGCGCTTCCAGAGGCCCTTGATGCTGTCATCTTGTCACACTATCATGCGGATCACATCGCAGATATTGGTGTGCTACAACATGCCTTATTAATTAGCAAGTATTTGAATCATACGAATAAACAATTGCCTATTTATGGACATCGATATGATGCAAATAGCTTTGAAAGTTTAACGTATAAAGATATAACGATGGGGATTGCTTATGATCAAGGTGAGACGCTTTCCATCGGTCCTTTTTCAATTGATTTCTTGAAGACGGAACATCCTGCAACTTGTTTTGCGATGAGAATCGCCGCGGGTGAAAAGTGCTTGTGTATACAGGTGATACAGCATATTTTGAAGAACTTGGTCCATTTGCAAATCATGCAAATGTCTTGCTATGCGAGTGTAATTTTTATAAAGGAATGAATGGAACAAGTGCTGGCCATATGACGAGTGAGGAAGCCGGAATTCTCGCAACTAAAGCAGGTGTAGAGCAGCTCATTCTAACCCATTTACCCCATTTTGGCGATCATAAACAATTAATTGCCGAGGCGAAAGAGCAATATAATGGAGATGTTTTATTAGCTTCACAAGGATTAGCTATACATATTTAAAGGAGTCGATCGTATGTTATTTATTAATAATCAAGGAATTACCGATCCGCGGATCAACTTAGCGATTGAGGAATATGCTTTGAAAAATTTAGACATTCATCAATCGTATTTATTGTTTTATATAAATGAACCATCTATTATTATTGGAAAAAATCAAAATACAATCGAAGAAATTAATACAGCGTATGTAGAAGATAATGGGATTCACGTCGTTCGTAGACTTTCAGGCGGAGGTGCTGTTTATCATGATCTTGGAAATCTGAATTTTAGTTTCATTACGAAGGATGATGGGGAAAGCTTCCTCAATTTTAAAAAGTTCACAGAGCCCGTTGTCAATGCATTAAGAGAACTTGGTGTTCATGCAGAAATGAAGGGACGTAATGATATTCTTGTAGGCGAACGGAAAATATCAGGAAATGCTCAGTTCTCAACGAGAGGTAGAATGTTTAGCCATGGAACACTGATGTTTGATTCGGAGATTGAGAACGTTGTTTCCGCATTAAACGTACGTAAGGATAAAATTGAATCGAAGGGGATTAAATCGATTCGAAGCAGGGTTGCCAATATTTCAGAATTCCTTAACGAGCCAATGTCTATAGAGCAGTTTAAACAATTTCTTTTGCATCATATTTTTGAAGGGGTGGAAGAGATACCTGAATATAAGCTAACAGAGGAAGATTGGAACAATATCGAAGCACTTTCGAAAGAGCGTTATCAAAACTGGGATTGGAATTATGGAAAATCTCCGAAATTCAATATTCAACATTCCCATCGCTTTTCCGTTGGGCAAATTGAATTCCGTCTCGATATTCGTAAAGGGAAAATTGAGGATTGTAAAGTATTTGGTGACTTCTTTGGGGTTGGTGATGTAAGTGAGATTGAAAAATGCCTAATAGGTGTTCGGTATGAAAGGGCGGAAATTGTGAAAGCATTAGAGCAAAAGGATATTCCACATTATTTTGGAAATGTAACGTTGGATGAAATTGTTGAATTGATTTACTAATAGGAAGGGTAGAAAAGCCATTCAGCATGGCTTATTCTACCTTTTTATTATAAAACAATCCAAGAGGATGATTGTTATGAGCTCTGTTAATCTAGAAGTCAAAGAGTATATTGCGTTTGTGACACTGAATCGCCCGGGGTTTTGAACGCATTCAATTATGAGATGCTAACCGAGCTCTCGCGAATCGTAGAATCATTAAAAACGGATCGAGAAGTACGTATCGTCATTTTCCAAGGTGCTGGGGATAAGGCTTTCAGTGTCGGTGCAGATTTAAAGGAGCGAAAAACACTGAGTGAACAAGAAGTTCGCCGCAATGTTTATAAAATTGGTTCCGTATTTCAAGCAATAGAAAAACTTCCGCAGCCTACGATTGCAATGATCAATGGTTATGCTTTTGGCGGGGAATGGAGCTAGCTTTAGCCTGTGATTTTCGCTTTGCATCGAAGAAAGCGACAATTGGATTAACGGAAACGAGTCTTGCTATTATTCCGGGTGCTGGTGGAACACAGCGCTTACCGAGATTAATTGGTGAAACGAAGGCATTGGAGCTGATTTTAACAGCCAAAAGATTATCGGCTGCTGAAGCGGTCGAATACGGAATTGTTATGAAAGCGAGTGAAAGCAAGCAGTTGATGGGAGAAGTGCTGCAATTCGCGAAAGCAATTTTAGTGAACGGTCCGATCGCTGTTCAACAAGCAAAATATGCAATCAAGACGGGAATGAATACTGATCTTCAAACGGGCCTGGACATTGAGCGCAAAGCATATGAATGGACCATTTCAACAGAAGATCGGGTTGAAGCTTTACTTGCTTTCTCAGAAAAAGAAAGCCCGATTTTAAAGGGAGATAAAGGAGGATGAAAACATATCATTGCTGTGCGACATGCATTCACTTTGCAGCTAAACGAAAAGAAAAACAAATGATCTACCGTTGTGAACGACTCGGTTTTGAAACAAAAACTCATTATCAATTTGATTGCTGGGTCCCGAAGGATCATGTGAAAAAATTAATGGAAAAGCGACGATAAGAATATAGCACTTGTTGAAATGTTAAATACGCACTATAATTGAATACATTATTCAGAATAGATTTGAGGAGATAGAATGGAAGCTTCGGTGCAAAAAGTACAACATGCAGAACTCCGCCAGGGGCTTCAAGAAGGAATTAGCATCGCAATCGGCTATGCGCCTGTTGCACTCACTTTTGGATTGCTTGCGAAAACGACGGGTCTTACATTTATTGAAGCGGTGTTAATGAGCTTAATTTTATATGCAGGTGCGTCCCAGTACATTGCGTTAAATATGTTCGCATTAGGTACAGGGGCTGCTGAAATGATTTTAACAACTTTTATCGTAAATATTCGGCATTTTCTTATGTCAGCATCCTTGAATGAAAAAGTCGAAAATGAAGTGTCATGGAAAAAGCGATTTATGCGTTCGGTGTAACAGATGAAACGTTTGCGGTTGCTGCAACAAAGCCTGGGACTGTTTCGACAGCCTATTTATTTGGACTGAATTTTATTGCTTATTTAAGCTGGGTCATATGTACCGGATTCGGCTTTGTAATTGGTGCAAGCTTGCCGCAAGTGTTGCAGGAAAGCATGGCGATTGCTTTATATGCGATGTTTATCGGGCTGCTTGTTCCTTCTGTCAAAAAAGCATAAAGGTCGCAAGCCTTGCCTTCTTAGCTGCTGCCTTTAATAGTATTTTCGTATTTTCAGAGATAATGGGTAGAGGCTGGGCGATCATTACAGCAACGCTATTATCAGCCATTCTTATTGAGACAATCGAAACGATAAAGAAGAAAGGACGGCCGCAGCATGAGTAGTTCAATCATTATGATTACGATCATTGGGATGGCGGTCGTTACTTATTTGCCAAGGATGATCCCTTTCATCATGTTTAAAGAAAAAGAACTGTCACCATTCGTTCAAGGGGTTTTAAAAATGTCCCTTATGCAACGTTAGGCGCATTAATATTTCCAGCTGTTTTTCTCATTCAAGAAGGTGAGATCATGTTTGGGATTGTTGGTATGGCGGCAGCCTTTCTCCTTGCGTTTATTGGTGCGAATATCATTTTCGTCATCCTCGGTTCGATTGCCGTTTTAAGCATGTATTCGTGGTTATTTTAAAAGAGCATCGGTGCCTGCCGATGCTTTTTAAAATTTTGGGTAAACTATATACTTAGATTGTTCTAACTTGCTTATTTTTCTACATATAATAAAAAGTGGACAAGGGGAGAAGATTGATTAGAAAGTGGGCGTTTCGAGCCGTTATTGCTTATTTATTATTTGGGATCGCGATGTACGCTTATTTATTTTATTTATCTGATACGTCAATTCCAGATATGTTAAAAGGATCAAAGGCTGACCCAGCTACATTTCTCGATGCCCGGGAACTAATGTTAACGGAAGAATATTCGAGAATTCGCAACTTGATGTTTTTTCTAGCGACTCCATATGAATGGCTTTTTATTACTTAGTGTTAATCCTTGGTATATCAGCAGCTTTTGAACGTTGGTCAAATAGTATTTCCAAATTGTTTATTATTAAAGTTGGGATTTATTTGTTTTGGCTTTCGTTGGCGTCATTTGTCGTCATGTTTCCACTTAGTTATATTTCATATATGATTTCGAAGTCTTATCATATTTCCACTCAAGTTTTCTCATCATGGATGAAGGATAAGGTAATTGATTTTTGGGTGGAATTTGGAACGATGTTTGTTGTTATTACGGTCTTATATGCGCTGATGAGAAAATTTAAAAACGTTGGTGGTTAGTTGCTTGGATATTGTCCATTCCATTTTCCGTTTTTATGATGTTTATTCAGCCGGTACTCATTGATCCGTTATACAATGAGTTTTATCCTATAAACGATAAGGAGCTTGAATCGAAAATATTGGAAATGGCCGATGTAGCCAATATTCCAGCTCACCACGTATATGAAGTGGATATGTCGAGTAAAACGAATGCGCTTAATGCTTATGTAACAGGTGTGGGATCGAACTCGCGCATTGTTCTCTGGGATACGACACTTGAACGATTATCTGATGAGGAAATTTTATTTATTATGGCTCATGAAATGGGACATTACGTAGAAAAGCATATTTATTTTGGAATTGCCGGTTATGTATTGTTGACACTTATTGGCCTATCGCTCACTGCGAAAATCATGGAAAAATGGATAGAGAGAAGTGGGGGAACATGGAAGGTTGAAAAAATGACAAACATAAGCTCATTACCAGTCTTTTTATTGATTACATCCATCCTATTATTTACGGCAAGCCCGCTAACGAACTGGGTATCTCGATATCAGGAATTGCGTGCTGATACTTATGCGATCAAGATGACTCAAGACAAAGAGGCGGGGATTCAAACTTTCCAAAGCTTAACGAAGGCAGGACTTAGTCAAGTAAATCCACCTTATTTAGTGAAAATTTTCCGCTATGGACATCCGACAATGCTTGAGCGAATTACGATGATTGAAAAATATGAGCTTGACGAAAAATAATAACGAAGAACACCCCTTTTTATTAGAAGGGGTGTTCTATTACGTACTTATTTTTCCAACAAACGATTTAACTCATCTGAAAGTTTGAGGAAAGTTTTTTGTCTTTTTCGTCTAGTGCTTTGTCAATATCTGTTCGAAGTTGTTCCTCACGTCTTTTTTGCAGGAGCGCGTTTAAAAAACATCCATCTGCATCGCAATCGAGCGTGTTTCATTTGGCGTTTGGGTCATCGTATACTCTTTCAACAATTCTTGATAAGATTTCTTTCTTTCCATCGATGATCACCCCTGGAACTTTTTTTATTATACACGTATTTTTCAAATTAATCAACCAAAGAGTTTAAATTTTCAGACGATAAACAGGGGTGCTTTTTGCATTGTTTTGGGTTGTTGTAAGAATATGTAGAATATTGAGTTGTAACCGGTGACAACCTCTAGTTCTTTTGGTATGATTCTTTTCGAAGGGTCTTGATTAGGAGGAGAGGTAATATGAAAACGAATGTCATCGTATTAAAAGAATATGAAGTGAACCCTTACACGATGATTATTAGGCCAAAGGAGTAAATGGTCAAATTTGTTCGGAAGTAGTTGAAACAGATGGAAAGTATATATGTACAAAATCCCCATTTAAACTCGTTAAAACAAGTTGTAAATACTTTGGGAGTACATATGAAGGTCGTAAAACTGCAACGAAGGAACTCATTGGAGTTTCGGTTAAAGCCCCCATCATCATAGATCCTCACACATCAATTTTCCTTTTTCCAACAGCATCGCCTTTAACACCTCACTGTATTTGGGTTTCACACGAGCATGTTAAAAAGTATCAAATGGGAGAACGTCATTCTACGATTGTAACATTTGAAAATGGTGAACAGTATGAATTGCTTATTTCCCATAGGTCTTTTGAGGTGCAAATGCAAAGAACAGCACTGCTGCGAATTCGATATATGCAAAATATTAAACGGATGGAATATTATCGAACAGGTGAAACAGCTGAAATAAAAGAAGTTATTTAACTTAGATGCGCCCTGAGCGCTTCTTTCGATTATCTTTGTAGGAGGGAAGGTGTATAAATATTTGTAAATTTAACGACGGTAGGTAGATGATAAAGGGTTTGTGGTGCTTTATATACATTCTCTTGAAGCGATTCGCTACTGGCTTTTGCAATATTTAATAAAAGGGGCTGTCTAATAAGTCGATTTTTCGACTGTTAGACGCCCTTTCCATGTTTAAGGGCTGTCCAGAAAGTAAGTGAAAACTGACTTTCTGTGCTAGCCCTTTTTCTGATTTCTGAGATTTAAAGAGCGTTTGTATTAACGTAAAATCTAAATGATGTTGCCGGTCTGTTGCTTTCCGTTCCGGCGCACGCTTTCCGCGGGCATGGCTTGAGCATCCTCAGTCGCTTTGCGCCTTGCGGGTTCTCAAGGCTCATGTCATTCCCGCAGGAGTCGGCGCCTGCACTACAAGCAACAATCAACTATAATGGTAATTTTTAATCATTGATAATAGAAAATCGCTGCCTTTAGTAGAATGAAGTTACCATACCACAAACTAAAAGGAGCGATTTTTTTATGTGCAATCCGAAGACTGCTACAGAAAAGTATAACACACAAACCACACTTCCTCTAGAGGTAAAAGAAGAGAGATTGAGTCAAGTAATTATGGGCAACCTTCTCCCAGCTAAAATTCTTTTAGTAAATGTAGGCGTTTTCAACTATATTCTTTTCTACTGTTTATCTAAAAGTCGTTTTTTAAAATCCAGCCAATCCTTTTAATGCATAGTGGACAGGGATATTTGCCCTCTGGCTAAGAAGCGGAAGATTACCTCTGGTGGTCTCCATTACGGTGGTTTTGACCTTTCTTCGATAAGACTTGGAGATCTTTGTTTCTTCTGGTTGATTCCATCTCTCCATTCGTCCCATCATTGTGCGAAGAGCCAATTTGTCATGATAGGCAACCAAAGCAGTAAACATTGCACTAGCTCCTGTTTCTACCCAACTACGACCATTTTTCATGCGCTTGGCAAATACACTCATTGTGCCTTCTGCACTACCCATTGGTCGCATGCCTGTTGTATCAACACCTTGGTTATCAAGCCATTTTCGATAATCTTGTAAAGCTTCTCGATTTCTTTCCAAATGTCGAATCAAGTTTTCCAATGTCTCTTCTTTTCCTCTTCTACCGTGCCTACTGCGCTGTTTAATTCGAGTAACAAGGTTTCACTATCATAGGCAGCCAATGCCTTGCGAATTGGTCGATAACGAGGATGATCCCGAAATATGGATCGGATATCGCGAGCCACATGAAAACGATCTAGGAGAAGAAAGCTCGGTCTCCAAAATAATCTTTACAAGCTGTTATCCAAGGTGCTCCATCCCCATTGATGACAAGCCGATGAACGAGTGGGTCATAGTCAAAGGTCTCCATAAGAAAAGTCTCGAAAGCCTCCCAAAAGGGTTCTTTCCCTTATGAACAAAATGACGCTTTCCCTTCAAACGAACTCTTTTTCCATTGAGTTCCCAGCCCTGATGAACAGCAGCTATTTTTGTCTCTTTTCCTTTCTTCCTTTACCTTGACGCTTCGTATATAGTCCATCTACCTCTACAAATAAAACAGGACGATAGACTTTTTCTTTTTCTTTTGGAACGGTCTCCACAGTCAGTAATTTTTGGCGTATTGCTTCATGACTCATCACCCGATAACCCAAGAAAGTCTCGAAAGTATCCGATGCTTTTCTGTAAGAGGTTCCTGTTACGGCTAACTCAATGGCTGCTTCTTCCACAAGGGGCTAAAATCCCGCTGACCATCAAACTCCATATATTGATCTAAAAGATAAACGTATTTCTTTTTCTGACGGTCTCGATAATATCGACGATTAAACTCAATTGGACCAAACAAGCTGTCCATGGAAATAGAATTTGAACCTAATAATCTAAATCTTTTTGTATCTCGGGATTCCATGACCTGTTTATCAATTTTCTCCAACATCGTTTTCATTATTTCAGAAAAAGTTTCCGCAAACTTTCCCAAGCCATTTGTTCTAATTCTTTTAAATTTGGTATATTCATGTTAATATCTTTCATAGGGTTCACTCCTTAGGATTTGGTTTACACGCCTTTAATTCTAACTGGGAGTGGCCCTTTTTCATGGAATTTGATTATAACTTATATAAATGTGTTATTCCTTGCCCATAAACATTTTACTCATACAAGAAGCTTGACGCTTCGTATATAGTCCATCTACCTCTACAAATAAAACAGGACGATAGACTTTTTCTTTTTCTTTTGGAACGGTCTCCACAGTCAGTAATTTTTGGCGTATTGCTTCATGACTCATCACCCGATAACCCAAGAAAGTCTCGAAAGTATCCGATGCTTTTCTGTAAGAGGTTCCTGTTACGGCTAACTCAATGGCTGCTTCTTCCACAAGGGGCTAAAATCCCGCTGACCATCAAACTCCATATATTGATCTAAAAGATAAACGTATTTCTTTTTCTGACGGTCTCGATAATATCGACGATTAAACTCAATTGGACCAAACAAGCTGTCCATGGAAATAGAATTTGAACCTAATAATCTAAATCTTTTTGTATCTCGGGATTCCATGACCTGTTTATCAATTTTCTCCAACATCGTTTTCATTATTTCAGAAAAAGTTTCCCGCAAACTTTCCCAAGCCATTTGTTCTAATTCTTTTAAATTTGGTATATTCATGTTAATATCTTTCATAGGGTTCACTCCTTAGGATTTGGTTTACACGCCTTTAATTCTAACTGGGAGTGGCCCTTTTTCATGGAATTTGATTATAACTTATATAAATGTGTTATTCCTTGCCCATAAACATTTTACTCATACAAGAAGAGACCCCTAAACAAAAAAGACAACTATCCCCTACATTTAAACCTTATAATAATCGTCAAAGCTTCGTTATTTTCGATATTGAGGAGCATATCTCGGAACATCATGTCGCACGTGTGGTCGACGAGATGGTCGAATCGATTCCAGATGAGCAGTTATTCGCTCGTTACTCAGGTGGTGAACGCAGTTTTTTCACCCAAAAATGATGCTTAAAGTTATTTTGTATGCGTACTCACAAAAAGTATATTCATGTCGTGGAATAGAAAATCTGATTGGTGAAAACCTTCCAGCGATGTGGTTAGCTGCCATGCAAAAACCAGATTTCCGGGGTAATCGGTTGAAAGTCATAATGGATGAGTTATTTGAGACCATGATTCTCAAATTAATTGAGGACAAACATATTACAATGGAAAACTATTTCTTGGATGGCACAAATATTGAAGCGAGCGCCAACAAGTATTCTTTTGTATGGAAAAAGTCCACTATTCGTTATGAAGAGAAGTTGAAAGAAGAAATTGAAGAAACCCTTCAGCACATTCACGAGATCACAGAAGCAGAAGGAATGGAACTCGGAGACATGCCGACACTCGCTGTTTTATTCCGCATTTAGAGAAGCTGGCAGCGTCCGATTTACCGATGCCAAAAACGGTGATTGCGGATGCGGGGTATGGCAGTGAGGAAAATTATTTATATGCGGTTGGTGAAGAGAAAGAACCACGTTTTGATTTTTAATTCCATACAGGACGTATGTACAGGAGAAAACACGTAAATATAAGAATAACATCAAGAACGTAAAAAATTGGACATACCATGAACAAGATGATCTGTTTATTTGCCCAAATGATCGCAAGGTACTCTTTAAAAAGTATCAAAATAAAAAGAATGCCTCAGGGTTGGAGCAAAGTTATAAAATATACGAATGCGAAGACTGTTCCGGTTGCCCGTTGAAAGCACAATGTACAAAAGCCAAAGGCAATCGTCAAGTTCATTGGAATACGATATTTGAAGAAATGAAAGCAAAGGCAAAAACAGCCCTTGAATGTGAAGACAAAGCCGCCATCTATGCTCGACGTAAAATTGAGGTAGAGAGCGTGTTCGGTCACATCAAGGGCAATCGGTCGTTCCGCAGGTTTTCATTGCGTGGGATCGACAAAGTGCATATGGAATTCGGCCTTGTGGCATTAGCCCACAATCTACTGAAAGTAGCAGGAATACGCCTGTTGCTTTTAGAGAATGATCCAAAAACTCAAAAAGTTGGAGAAAAACGATGCGTTTTTCTCCAACTTTTATTTTAGGGACTTATTGGACAGCCCCTTTGTCGCATCTTCCATGGTTTTATTCTAGTGAAAAAGGATATCCTGAAGGCATAGGAAAGGCTTCTTCATCACATAGTATGATATAATTTAAAAAATTGGACCTAGATGTCGAATTGGGGAATGGTCATGGATTTTTATTCAATCAAAGAATGGATTACAATTGAAAATGTGATGGAGCTAATTGAAAAATATCGTTCGTTTGGTCCTTTGCCAAGTATATTATTGCCGATGATTGAAGCGTTTCTACCGTTTCTTCCATTGTTTTTATTCGTTATGGCTAGTGCAAATGCGTTCGGTCTTGGATGGGGATTTTTATTTTCGTGGATCGGCTCTTCAACGGGTGCATTGCTCGTTTTCCTGCTCGTTCGGAAATATGGAAATATGCGTTTTTTCGGTATTTGCAAAGGAAGGAAAAGGTGCAAAGTTTAATGTCATGGGTGGAGAGACATGGATTTGGTCCACTTTTCCTCTTGCTTTGCTTCCTTTTACACCGTCGGCGATTGTAAATATTGTCGCTGGAATTTCGCGAATTAGTAAGTATCAATATATGTTAGCGGTTTTGGCGGGAAAAGCGGTGATGATTTTTATTATGAGCTTTATTGGCTACGACATTGTATCACTCATAAAACAGCCAATAAGAACCGGACTAGCATTAGGGATTATTGCTATTCTTTGGTATGTTGGAAAGCGAATTGAAAATCGCTTCAAGAGAAAAGTGAAAATTGTTGATGAAGAATGATGGAAAGATTTCCTCGTTAAAGAACTTAATAGTTGATATCACAAAAGGCGACTTTAAAATTTAGAATGAAAGTCGTCCTTTATTATGTTTGAATGCTGATTTTCAGCAGAAACCGTTGCTAATAGTCAGATCAGCATCATTTATTATTTGCTAGGCTTTACAATAAAACATTTTTTAATTATCTTGCAAAAGAAACGAGAATGTATGTTCTTGTTCGGGTGATTATGTTATAATAGAACCAATTACTAACTTTGATGACAAGGAGCTGAAAGGATGTCATTACGCTTCGTTATCGGCAGAACGGGAACGGGAAAAACAACGTTATTTTTCAATGAAATCATCGATATGCTCATTGAAGAACCTCAAGGCTTTCCTGTTCTATACATTGTTCCTGAACAAATGACGTTCCTATCCGAATATCGTTTTATCCAAACACCGGAAATCAACGGCATGATCCGGACGCAAGTATACAGTTTTACTCGTCTCGCCTGGCGGATTTTACAGGAAACGGGAGGGGCGAGCCGTGCACATGTATCTAGCGCTGGATTACAAATGCTCATTAGAAAAATTATAGAAGACAATAAAGATGAATTGAAATTATTCAAGCGAGCGGCTGACAAGCGTGGATTTATCGAACATGTTGAAACGATGCTTACAGAGTTTAAGCATTATTGCATTGATTCGGGTGATCTGTCCATTAAGCAAAAGGAGTTTGCTTTTGGAGCAGCTACCCGTGCTTTAGGAGATAAGTTGCACGATCTTGAACTTATTTATAAGAAATATGAAGAAGCTTTAATTGGAAAATACATTGATGGAAATGATTATTTAACTCTACTTGCAGATGCGGTTGATCAATCGGATTATTTAAAAATGCAGAGGTATACATTGATGGTTTTCATAGTTTCACTCCTCAAGAATACTTGGTCATAGAACGGCTCATGAAAAAATGTCGGCGAGTCTCCATTTCACTCGTTTTAGATCGACCATTCAAGCATGGTGCGCTGCCTGATGATTTGCATTTATTTCGTCTGACAGGTGAATCGTATTCAAACTTATATGAACTCGCTAGAAATCATCAAATTACTATCGAAGAAGATGTATTTTTAGCGGAAATCAACGCTTTCATGGGCAAGGGTTATACCATTTAGAGTCACGTTTTGATAAACGTCCTGTACCGATTTTTGAAGAAGAACCAACGATTCAACTAATGATTGCGGCGAATCGCCGTGCTGAAATGGAAGGAATAGCGAGAGAAATTCGTAAACTTGTTATGAAGGATAAGTATCGTTATCAAGATATCGCAATCTTAATTCGCAACGGCAATGATTATAAGGAGACCCTTGAAACGGTTTTTCCGATTATGATATCCCTTATTTTATGGATCAAAAGCAGTCGATGCTTAATCATCCTCTTATTGAATTGATTCGCTCAGCGTTAGAAGTAGTAAGTAGCTCTTGGCGATATGAACCTGTATTTAGGGCAGTAAAAACCGATTTGTTATACCCGCTCGAATCGAATGTAGAGCTATTTAGGAGCAAATGGACAAGCTTGAAAACTATGTTCTAGCATATGGGATCAAAGGGAATCAATGGACGAATGAACAACGATGGCTATACCGCCGTTTTCGTGGATTAGAGCTTATAAATGCAGCCCAAACAGATGCGGAACGAGAAATGGAAGAAAGTATTAATGAAGCAAGACATATGATCGCGTCTCCTTTGTTACGATTATCAAGACGATTGAACAAGGCGAAAAATGGCCGCGAGCTATGTGAGGCGGTTTATTTATTGCTTGAAGAGCTTCATATACCAGAAAAGCTTAAAGATAAAAGTGATGCAGCACAAGAGCGAGGGCAATTAATACGGGCAAAACAACATGATCAAGCATGGAGTGCAGTGATCGAGCTACTTGATCAATTTGTTGAAATTTTCGGGAAGACAAAATACCTCTGAAGAAATTTATTGCGATCTTGGATTCGGGATTGGAAGCAATGAAATTTTCGATTATTCCCCTGCAATGGATCAAGTGTTTGTCGCTGATTTAGAGCTATCGCGACTTTCGCATATGAAAGCGACATTTGTGATTGGCTTAAACGATGGTGTTATACCTGCAAAGCAAGGGGACGAAGGCATTTTATCTAATGATGACCGTGAAAAGCTAATAGAAAGTGGTATTGGAGTTTCTAAAGGAAGGAAAAGGCGGTTGTTAGATGAAGACTTTATCGCTTATCGAGCGCTAACGAGTGCTGCTGAGAAACTATACCTATCTTATCCACTTGCAAATGAGGAAGGAAAAACATTGCTTGCCTCTCCATATATTAAAAAATCAAAGGGATGTTCCCGAAACTGTCGGAAGTTTATATCGTAAACGAACCAAGTGAACAACTCCCCGAGGAGCAGCTAGCATATGTTTCACATCCAAACACCGCAATTTCTTATTTAACTGCCCAATTGGAACTAAAAAACGTCATTATCCTATCGCTGACTTTTGGTGGGATGTGTACAATTTATATATGGAATCCCCGAAATGGCGAGAAAAGTCAAGAAGAATTTTATCTAGCTTATTTTATCAAAACGAAACGAAGAAGCTTTCCTCCCAAACGAGCGAACAGCTATACGGTGATGAAATCCTCGCGAGTGTATCAAGAATGGAACTATTCCATAGCTGCCCATTTTCTCATTTTATTTCACATGGGCTAAAGCTACGAGAGCGAGAAACATTTAAGCTGGAAGCTCCACATATTGGTGATTTATTTCACGGTGCATTGAAATGGATTGCGGACGAGATCAATCGGCAAGATTTATCATGGGCAAGTTTAACGAAAGAGCAATGTGAATGGCTAGCAAGAGAAGCGGTTGAATATCTTGCCCCGAAACTTCAGCATCAAATTTTATTAAGTTCCAATCGTTATTACTATATTAAAAGAAAGCTTGAACAAGTTATTGGCAGGGCTTCGTTTGTACTAAGCAGCCATGCGAAATCGAGCGGGTTCGTTCCAATCGGAATTGAACTTGCTTTCGGACCACATAAGGAGTTGCCGCCATTCGCTTTCACATTAAAGAATGGAACAAAAATGCAGCTTCAAGGTCGAATCGATCGGGTTGATAAAGCGGAAGATGAACATGGCGTCTATTTAAGAGTAATTGATTATAAGTCAAGTTCTCATGGCCTTGATGTAAATGAAATATATCACGGTCTCGCACTACAGATGCTTACTTACTTAGACATAGTTGTTACTCACTCGCAGTCATTGATTGGCAAGGAAGCCATTCCTGCTGGAGTTCTTTATTTTCATTTACACAACCCATTAATTGATAGCAATCAAATGTTAACGCTCGAGGACATTGAGAAAGAAATCATAAAGAGCTTTAAAATGAAAGGTTTGCTTTTAGGCGACTCTGATGTCATCCGATTGATGGATACTTCGTTAGAAACGGGAAGTTCTGATATTGTGTCAGCTCGAATTAATCGTGATGGAAGCTTATCAGCTCAATCAAAAGAAATGCGGCGAGTCCAGAAGATTTTGCCTTATTAAAGCGATATGTACGTAAACTTTATCAAGATGCTGGGGACAAAATCATCGCTGGAAATGTCGGAATTGACCCTTATAAAATGAAGGATCGGACGCCATGCCAATTTTGTTCCTACCGCTCAATTTGTCAATTTGACCAATCATTAGATGCTAATCAATATCGAATCATTCAACCACAGCCATCATCTGAAGTATTGGATCGAATGAGGAGGGAGGAAGAAATATGAAAACAATCATCCCAGCTAAGCCTGAACATGCCCATTGGACGGACGATCAATGGAAAGCGATTATGGCAAAGGATCAAGATATTTTAGTTGCGGCCGCAGCAGGGTCGGGGAAGACAGCTGTTCTCGTTGAAAGAATTATACAAAAGATTTTAGCAGAAGAAGATCCGTTAGATGTTGATCGCCTTTTAGTTGCGACTTTTACGAATGCGGCGGCGGCAGAAATGAGGCAGCGAATTGGTGAAGCACTTCAACGAGAGATTGACGCTAATCCAACATCCTCTCATTTAAGAAGGCAACTTAGTTTATTAAATAGTGCATCGATATCAACATTGCATTCGTTCTGTCTTGAAGTGGTTAGAAAACATTATTATCTCATTGATATCGACCCTGGCTTTCGGATTGCTGATCAAACAGAAGCGGATCTCCTTCGCGATGAAGTGTTGAACGATTTATTTGAAGAAGAGTATAGCAAGGAAGAGAATAATCATTTTTATCAGTTAGTCGATACATTTACAAGTGACCGCAATGACGATGCTTTGTTTAGCCTCGTTTTAAAATTATATGATTTCTCTCGTTCACATCCTGACCCAAATGCATGGCTTGATCAACTTGTTGCAATGTATGATGTTACAGAAGATACAAATATTGAAGAGCTGCCATTTATTGAACCGCTGATCTTTGATGTGAAGTTGCAATTAACAGGTGCTAAAGAGCTTTTACAAGAAGCATTGGCAATTAGTAAGCAAGCTGGTGGACCGGCGCCGCGAGCTGTTAATTACTTGGAAGATTTACAAGTGATTGCTGAAATGGAACAGGCAGCAGAAAAAGGATGGTATGAATTATATCAAGTTTTTAATCAAGGTTGGAAATTTGGCAGAGCAAAAACATGCCGTGGCGACGAGTTTGATGATGAACTCGTAAAAGAAGCGGATGAGCTTCGAAAAACAGCTAAAACAATGCTTGATAAATTAACTAAGGAATTGTTTTTCCGTTCCCCACAAACATTCCTTAAGGATATGCAGAAGATGAGGCCGATCTTTTTACATTAACGCAGATGGTAAAAGAATTTGCCCGACAATTTGCGGTCAAAAAATCAGAAAAAGGGATTGTTGACTTTTCAGATTTAGAGCATTTATGTTTAGACATACTTACGGAAAAAGGAGATTCGGATGAAAGAGTACCATCTGAAATCGCCACTCAGTATCGAAACCAATTTAAAGAAGTGCTCGTTGATGAGTATCAAGATGTGAATATGGTTCAAGAGACGATCATTCGCCTCGTTTCAGCGGAAGGCGAATATGATGGCAATCTATTTATGGTTGGTGACGTTAAACAGTCAATTTATCGGTTTCGGCTTGCAGAACCGAATTTGTTTTTAAATAAATACGTGCGGTTTTCGCAAGAGGGTAACGATACAGGGCTGAGAATTGACCTTGCCCGAAACTTCCGGAGCAGAGCAGAAGTGTTAGCAGGAACGAATTTTCTATTTAAACAAATCATGGGTAAAACCGTTGGTGAGATTGAGTATAGTCATGATGCTGAACTTGTAAAAGGTTCTGGTTATTCAGAAGCGGAGCACTTTCCGATTGAAGTGGCTATCATTGATATGAACGATGAAGCAAAAGAAGGTAGCGATGATACTGACGAGGCGACGGATGGCTTTGATGCTGTCGATCTTGAGCAATCGAAGCTTGAGGCCCGGTTTATTGCAGAGAAAATTAGAGCGATGATTGATGAGCAAAAGCCAGTTGCCGATTTGAAAAGGGAATCGAGCAGCCGATTCGCTATCGCGATATCGTTATTTTAGTGCGATCGATGACGTGGACACCGGATATTATCGAGGAATGTAAACATGCGGGCATTCCCGTATATGCCGATTTATCTACAGGTTATTTTGATGCAACAGAAGTGGTGATTATGATGTCATTATTACAAATCATCGATAATCCAGATCAGGATATTCCGCTTGCTTCTGTATTAAGATCACCAATCGTTGGCTTAACAGAGGAGGAGCTAGCGTATATTCGTTTGCAGTCCAAAGGCAGTTATTACGAGGCTACGAAAGCTTTTCTTAATGAAACCGTTCATCTAGATTACGAACAAACGAAAGAAAAGCTTGCACAATTATTTCAGCACTTTCGTGAATGGAGAAACCTAGCACGTGAAGGTTCATTATCGGAATTAATTTGGCAACTTTATCGGGATACAGGTTTTTATGAATTTGTTGGTGGGCTTCCAGGAGGAAAGCAAAGACAGGCAAATTTACGAGCTCTTTATGATCGCGCTCGTCAATATGAGGAAACATCTTTTCGCGGGTTGTTTCGTTTTCTTCGTTTTATTGAGAGAATGAGAGAGCGAGGCAGTGATTTAGGAACGGCTCGTGCGCTTGGTGAGCAGGAGGATGTTGTTCGGATTATGACAATCCATGCAAGTAAAGGTTTAGAGTTTCCGGTTGTATTTACAGCTGGAATGGCACGTAAATTTAATATGATGGATATTCATAGCAGTTATTTATTTGATAAAGACTATGGATTTGCCAGTAAATATATCGATGCGGAAAAGAATTTCTTATCCATCTCTCCCGCAACTAGCATTAAAGCGCAAGAAGAAAATGGAGTTGCTTGCGGAAGAAATGCGTGTTTTATATGTTGCGATGACTAGAGCAAAGGAAAAATTGTATCTAGTAAGCAGTGTGAAAAAGGTAGAGAAGGAACTGAAAAAATGGATGAAAGCGACTCGCTATGACGATTGGTTATTACCTGATTATGCGAGAGCAAAAGCGACTTCATACATTGATTGGCTTGGAATGGCATTGGCAAGGCATCGTGATATGGCATCTGTTCTGGGAGGGCAACCAATATATGGTTTATCGGAAGTGATTCATCATCCTTCACATTGGACAATTTCGGTCGTTCCTCGATCACATTTAGAATCGGAAAAAGAGCAGACAATTGATGAGCAGATTGATTGGAAGGAAATGGTTAAAAGTGGTGAACAAAGTATGTATACATCCGCCTTCCAGCAAGAAATACGCTCCGCCTTACTTGGGAATATGAACATTCCTATGCAACGAAAAGTATGTCAAAGCAATCTGTTTCCGAACTAAAGCGATTAGCTGAAGCACGTGATGAAATGAGCGGTACACAATTAATTACAAGAAAAGCAATATACGACAGACCGAGATTTATGCGAGAAAAGAAAACATTAACGCCAGCTGAAAAAGGGACAGCGATGCATGCTGTCATGCAGCATATATCATTGGAAAAGATGCCGACTGAAAAAGGGATACACGACCTGTTAGGCGATCTAGTAAGGAAAGAGTTACTGACGGAAGATCAAATCCAAGCGGTATCCATTCAACAAATCGTACAGTTTTTCCACAGTGAGCTTGGTGAACGAATGCTTAAAGCAGAAAAGGTATCCCGTGAAATTCCGTTTACAATCGGTATTCCTGCTAATGAAGTTTATGCAGATTGGGATGGGCTTGATGAGAAAGTGCTCGTCCAAGGGATCATTGATTGTATTATTGAAGATCAAACGGGTGTCGTATTACTTGATTACAAAACTGATGCGATCGAAGGAGTTTTCCCGGTGGTTTTGCTGAAGCAATTCCAGTACTTGAAAAACGATACCGCGTACAGCTTAGCTTTTATAAACGTGCGATCGAAGAAATTTTAAAAAGCCCGTTCACCATACGTATGTATACTTTTTGATGGAGGCGAATATTTGGAAATGTAGATGAAATCACAAAACCGGCTATCAATAAGATACCGGTTTTTGTGTGAATTAATTGTTTCCAACCATTGGTTGGTCAACCAATTGTGAGTCAATGGTTGTATTAAAACTAAGACCGTCGATGACAAAGACGAATCCTCCCGTGTTAGATGAGCCTGAGCCCGATGTCGATTTCGTGCTCGTCTTTGGGGAAACGATGACTGTATCACCAAACTGGACAGTCCCTCCTCCGACATTGAAGATTTGTACTGGTCCTGTAAAAGCGGGCATGTTATCACTCCTTACGAGTTACACGATTGTTGCCTTCAAGCTGCCGTTGATGCCATACTCTTGATTCTAAGCTTGCATTATCCGTATTTCCTATTTGAACAATAGCTGATGCTGATACCCTTTGATCGACATATGGCTAACGGAAATATTCGGTATTTCATTAACCTTACGAAAAACGGGTGGGGCATAAGGTGGTACGGGAATCGGGATTGGTTCGAAGAAAAGCGGGATCGCTTGAAAATTACATTCATCCCCATAGAAAATTTCTTTTCTTTTTGAATCGCAATAACATTACTATTTGCCTTTAAATGAACAGAATCGCCGACTTCCATCACTGCACCAAGTGCCATCGATTTGATTCGAATATCTTGAACGTAACTGCTCCGAATTTGCATAGGATTACTCTTTTGCAAGTGGTAAAAGTGGTCCGATAATTAATGATTCAGGCGGAGTATCAAAAGTCGAAGCGAGCTGGATTGAATTAGCATCCCCAATTAATAACAATGATGAGGTTGTAACACCAGTAACTTGTATTTCACCAACAGAAAGTTCTCGATTAACAACATTAAGTTCCATTGAATCCCTTTCCTTTCTGATTATTTGCTGTTTGCACAATAAAGGCACGGACCGCTTGATCGATATCCGCTGTAATCGTCCGATATAATTTTTCGGTGAGTTGCTCCTCGGATTTATTTCCCTCCTTTTGATTGCTAAAAAATTGAATATAATGATCCGTACGTGCAGGCAATTGTTTGCGAATATCATCTTGGATCATTGAAATGTGATGAGGAGAAAGCTCTATGCTCGTTTGTTGTTCAGTTTCTTGAATGACAGATAATACATTGTTTTCAATATAATCATTTAGACGTTTTTTAGTATGTCCTTTTGCTCCGCATTATATTGGAAGGAGGTGGTGGCTGTGAAGGAGTGGGGATAGCTACGTCTTCAATTTGTTTTAAATCAGCAGGGTTTAAACCGATATTCAATGTCCCTTCCAACGTTTCTACCTTTAGTTGATCAAATTTATATTCGAGTCTTTCCACCGTTATCCCAGGCTTTTCTTTTAACTTATTCACTTCATTTTCTAATCGATTTAATTCTTTTCGTAATTTTAAAATCTCATTTTGTTGTTGATTCATATAGTCGTAAAGTTGTTGAATACAGTACTGAAAATCCACCTCTTCACCGCCTTTATACTTAATATAGTCCATTTTTATCACAGTGGAACAAAGGTTGTATCTTGCAGTTCCGCTTTCGGTATCTCTCCAATTTTTAAAGCTTCGGGGCGGCACTTTGAAATCCACCTGTATTGTATAAATAGGAGGCAGGTGTAATCATACCAGATGTGCCAATTTGCAAAACGGATGAATTAGTAATGCCGCCGATTTTGATCATATGGATATGGATGGATTGTTGAACATTAATAATCAAGAGCACTCCTCCTAAAGATTTAAAAGCAATGGTTGATCAACGGCATCATTGTCATACGTATTCGTCGATGAAACTTCATTTGTAATATTAATATCTTCCCCAGTGATGAAAGATCCCGCTCCCGCATAAGTTTTCGAGTTGCTGAAAGGGTTAATAAGAAAAACATCCCCAATATGAAATACAGCCGCGGAACTTACACTAATAATTTGAACGGCACCGACAAATCCAGGCATAACCGTTCACATCCTTTCTTAAGCTCTACTATCTTATTTTATGAGGAGGAAAAGAATTTGTGATAAAGTAGCCTAGAAGTTACAATGAGAAGGTGTATAGAAAAAGATACAGACGCTTCAGGAGGAATATGAATATGCGTGTTACTATGGAACCGATTCGTTCTGATCAAAGAATTCAATCGCTTGATGTATTGAGGGGCATCGCCCTATTTGGAATTCTACTAGTTAATATGATTAGTTTTCATTCCCCGTTCAGCTATTACAATCCGTATGAATGGTTTAAAACCACGGATTTAACCGTATATTCATGGATGGATATATTCGTGCAAGGGAGCTTTTATCCAATCTTTGCAATGATGTTTGGTTATGGAATGGTCATCATACAAGAGAGAGCGGCGAGCAAAGGTGTGTCATTTTGGAAGGTAAGCATTAGAAGATTGATTGTTTTATTGATTTTTGGAATTGTCCATGCTTTTTGATTTGGTATGGTGATATATTGATCACTTACGCCCTTGTTGGGTTATTGCTTTTATTATTTATGAAAATATCAGGACGGGCTCTTCTTTGGATTGGTTTTCTTCTTTATTTTTTGCCACAATTATTCATTGGCGCATTATTTATTGCCTATTCTTATGTTGGAGATGGAACTCTTGCTGATTTTACCGATGTTGCTGGCTTGCAACGATCTGCTGACACGTATGCGACAGGTAGTTTTTAGAGATCACGAAGCAAAGATTTTTCGATTGGTCTTTAAACTTTGGAATCGATGGGATTTTGTTGCTCGTTTTTATAATATTGCCTTTAATGCTAATTGGAGCAGGAGCGGCAAAACTTCAATGGCTTAAGCGAGCAAATCATCAAAAATTAACATGGGTACTGATTTTGATTTGCACATTGCCAATTGCGCTCGCGGTAAAAATGCTTCCTTTCTATACTAAACCTTTAATTACGATTCAATATGTGCAAGACATGATTGGTGGTCCTATTCTTGGTTTCAGTTATATTGCGATCATTATATTACTAATGAATAGTACAATCGTTTCGAAATTATTGAAGCCGATTGCATCAGCTGGAAGGATGTCTTTAACGATTTACATAACACAGTCAATTATTGGAACGTTTATTTTTTATAGCTACGGGTTTGGTCTGTATGGTCAAGTATCAATGACAACCGCCACATGGCTTGCTATCGCTATTTACGTCATTCAAGTGATCCTAGCTCATATATGGCTTTCGAAGTTTCGCCAAGGGCCGATTGAGAAACTATGGCGATGGATGACGTATGGAAAAATGAAACAGGGGTGATGATATTGAAGTTTATGAGTTTTATGCTAAGTGAAGACGAAAAGTATGGAATCGCGGATGAAGGACGACTTGGTGTATGGGATATCGTGCAGTTTGCAAAAGATCAGCAAATTGACCATCCCGCATCGCTTCGAGAAATGATTGAAGGCGGTCAGGAAAGTATCGATCTTGTTAAAGAGCTATATTGGACAGTAAGCGAATACGAACAATATCTCATTTCATTTGATCAGATTACTTGGTTAGCACCGATTACTAGACCGAGAAAGAATATCATGTGTGTTGGGAAAAATTATCGTGATCATGTGATTGAAATGGGAAGTGAAGCAGATATTCCTGAGCATGTGATGGTCTTTACAAAAGCTCCTACGGCGGTGACTGGACATCTTCAGACAATTGAACAACATGAAGATATCACATCAGAGCTTGATTATGAAGGGAGCTTGTCGTTGTGATCGGAAAAAGGGAAAAATATTGCCCGTGACGAAGCCTATGACTATATTTTTGGTTATACGATTGCTAATGATATTACGGCAAGGGATTTGCAACAGCGTCATAAACAGTTTTTTATCGGAAAAAGTTTGGATACTTCATGCCCCATGGGACCTTGGATCATTCATAAAGATGAGTTGCAGGAGCCAGGAAAATTAGCCATTACAACGAAAGTAAATGGAGAAATTCGTCAACAATCTAATACAGAACACTTTATCTTTCCAATCGAAGAAATTATCTCTGTACTTTCTAGTGGAATGACGCTGGAGCCAGGTGATATGATTGCTACTGGAACGCCAGCAGGTGTAGGGAAAGGTTATAAGCCACCACGTTTCCTGAAAAAAGGTGACGTAATTGAGATTGAGATTGAAAAAATCGGCAAATTGAACAATATTGTGAAATAAAGGGCGATCATTCCTAATGTGAAAACAAAATATGATAAGATAAGAGTCAATTGATTAATGGTTTTTTAGAGGAGGAGTGTCAAATTGTTTGAAAATACACATGCGCATATTACAACATGGGTAATTGCGCTCATTTTATTTGTCGTTGCCCTTTTTTACATCAAGCGGGTAATAAAAAGGCGATCAAAATTGTTCAAATGACATTACGTCTATTTTATTTATTGATCATTGCAACGGGGCTTATTTTATTTATTAAATTCAGTAGTGGAGATCCTGCATTATATGGGATTAAATTCCTTGGTGGCCTCGTCGTCATCGCAATGATGGAAATGATTTTAGTCCGTATGGGCAAAGGGAAACCAACTGGCGTTTTTGGACGATCTTTCTAATTTCTTTTCCATTACATTTTTCTTAGGTGTTAAGCTTCCACTCGGTTGGTGGTGGATTAAATAAATTATAAAAAGCCGCTTTTGAGCGGTTTTTTAGTTTGAGATGCGAATACATTTGGCAGGAGGTACATTCATTGTTTAAAAAGTCGGTGCCATCACATTTAGTCTGTTGTTGCTTCTGAACTTTCCGGTCACTGCAACTGAAAAAGCGAAGAGCGGCTATGGAAAGATGAAATCATTTATTCTTTAATCGTCGATCGATTTAATAATGGAAATATAGATAATGATTATGATGTAAATATGAATGACCCACATAGCTTTAATGGGGAGACTTTCAAGGGATTATTAATAAATTAGATTATTTGCAAGATATGGGGTTTACAGCCATTCAATTATCACCGATTTTCGATAATGAGGATGATGGATATCATGGCGAATGGGTCATTGATTATTATCAAACAGAAGAGCATTTTGGAACGATGGAAGAATTGAAGAAGCTTATAAATGAAATGCATTTACGCGATATGAAATTGATTTTGGAATTTCCTATTCATCAAGTCGGAAAAGGACATCCGTGGACGGCTGATTCTGATAAAAAGCGTGGTTTGAATATGAAGGGAAGTTCCTTATCTAGTTCTCAATAATGAAGATGTACAACAATATTTGATTGAAGCGGCTCTATGGTGGCAAAAGAAACAGACATAGATGGATATTATCTTCCTAACATGACCAATGTACCATTATCATTTGTGGAAAATTTTACGGCTAAGATGAAAGCCGCTGATCCAACTTTTTATATTTCTGCATCGATCCCGACCGCATCATATGAAGAGATGAGAAACTATATAGAAGCGGGTATCGATAACTTCATGGATACGAAATTAAATACCCCGTTAAGAGAAGCATTTGCGCAACCGGATCAATCATTGCAGCCTATTTTTGATGTTCTGGACGAAAGTCAAGCGACGGTTCGTGACCTTGGACAACTATCAGCATTTTTTGATGATCGTCATATGGAAAGGTTTACGCGTGATATGGTCAAGGCAAATGAATACCCTGGTCCTCGCTGGAAATTAGGTTTAACTTATTTGTATACACAACCGGAAATTCCGGTCATTTACTATGCGTCTGAATTAGCGGTTGATGGCGGAGTGGAGCCAGAAAACCGTTCGTTAATGGGTTTTCGTGCTGATCAAGAATTAATCGATTTTATTGCGAGATTAGGGAAGTTCGCCAAGAACAAAAAGCATTAACAAGAGGGACGATGGAAGTATTATACGAAAACAATGGAATGGTCATTTTTAAACGCGAATATGAGGGAGAAACGGTCGTTGTCGCTATTAATAACACAACGAAAGACCAATCGGTTTCCATTCCTGTCAATCAGTTTAAAGAGAATCAAGAGCTGCGCGGTTTAATTGGAACAGATATGGTTCGTACAGACACTGGAGAGTTCAATATTTTTGTTGGGAGAGAAACGTCAGAAATATATAAAGTAGTTCCAAAAAGTGGCTACAATCTTCCATTTATCTTTTCGATCTTTTTCATCTTTATTGCCTTTGCTATATTCTTATATATCGCATGGAAGCGTGGGAAAAACAAGCTACGTAAAGATTAAAAAGCCATGATTTCTTGAAATCATGGCTTTTTGACTTAGAAATTCGTTTGACAAATCCTCAGTTGACTTACGATCGATTTATCCATTAACGACTTCCCCACCATTAACATGGATAATTTGACCTGAGACATAGCTTGAGTCATCAGATGCGAGATAGACGTAGGCGGGGGCAAGTTCATATGGCTGACCAGGACGTTGCATCGGCTGGCTTGAACCGAAAGTGCTCACTTGTTCGGCGGTGAAGGTGGAAGGGATTAATGGTGTCCAAATTGGCCCCGGTGCCACCCCGTTCACACGAATTCCAGTCTTAGCGAGCGATTTGGATAAAGATCTTGTAAACGATACAATCGCCCCTTTTGTTGCGGAATAATCAATTAAGGTTGGGTTTCCTTCATAGGCAGTGATCGACGCTGTATTGACGATCGTGCTACCGGATTTCAAATGCGGCAATACGGCTTTCGTTAAAAGAAGTATGAATAAATATTCGTTCGGAATGTTTTTTCTAACTGGGCTTCGGAAATATGTGAAAGACTTGGTTGTGGGTGCTGTTCAGCTGCATTATTCACAAGCACGTCAATTTTGCCAAAGGCAGCGATGACTTGATCTACGATGCTTTTACAATGTGCTTCTTGCCCGATATCGCCTCTAATTAGCAGACATTTTCTTCCTTCCTTTTCAATCAGCTGCTTTGTCGTTTCGGCATCTTGATCTTCTTCTAAATAACAGATTGCGACGTCAGCCCCTTCTTTTGCAAAATAAATCGCGACTGATTTGCCGATTCCGCTATCACCGCCGGTAATGATCGCTACTTTTCCAGCAAGCTTGCCACTTCCTTGATAAGCGGGATTTACCGATTTCGGCTCGGGGCGCATCTCTGTTTCCACACCTGGCTGCTGATCTTGCTTTTGCTTTGGCAACGTTTGTTTTTGTTGCTGTTGATTCATCATTAAACACTCCTCTAATAAATTCAATAAAAAGACGGGCATATGATTGATATACCCGTCTGCTTTATCATTTATTCTTTTATCTATAATTGACAAATTGCACATCGATCGATAAGTCCGCAGCTCGAATGGCACTAATCACTTGCTGAAGATCGTCTCTGTTTTTCCCTGTCACTCGCACTTGTTCATCTTGAACTTGACTTTTACTTTTAAGCCGCTGTTTTTAATGATTGTGTTAATTTTTTCGCGTTCTCCTTGTCAATCCCTTGAACGAGCTTAGCTCTTTGCCGAACATTACCGCTAAAGGCATTTTCAATCTTGCCATAATCAAGGTTTTTCACAGGGACATTGCGTTTAATAAACTTGCTTATTAATACATCCTTTAATTGAGAAAGTTTAAACTCATCATCACTAATAAGTACAAGCTCTCCATTTTCTAGAGTAATATCGCTAGAACTTCCTTTAAAATCATAACGTGTTTTGATTTCCTTCATGGCGATGCTAATTGCATTTGTTACTTCAGATAGATCTACTTTTGAAACGATATCAAATGAATTTTCCTTTGCCATACCTTTCCTCCACCCCGCTTTTTTCTTTATTATAGTCAATTTGATGACTAAAACAAAGCCCTGAAGCTTTTGGATGAGCTTCAGGGCGATTACCATTATAAATGATCTGTTTTCTTTGAATACTGATGTTTCCCAGCTTTACGATTTTTTCACGTATGACATTTTTACTTCATGTGCTGCTTGATTATCCCGAGCTTTTTGTCGTTGTCTGAGGTATTATAACGCATGTATATGCTCCTTTCCAAAGAGGCTTAAAAATTAGTATAACCAGAATGGAAAGAAATCATTTTGCTTGTTCATTTAAAAGAAAAGGGCAAGGGTGCCAGGTCCAGCATGTGATGCAATGACTGAGCCAATGATATTAATATAAAATTTTTGCGTTCCAAATCGATCTTCAATCATCTTTTTACTAATAAAGCTGTTTCCTCATCATCTCCATGGCTAATCCCGATCAGTTGATTTTCTAAATTGACTCCCGTTCTTCCATTAGATCGATCATTCGCTTCATTAATTTTTTCCTGCCGCGAATTTTTTCAATTGGTACGAGCTTGCCATCTTCAACATGCAGTAATGGTTTTATATTTAATAATCCACCGAGAAACGCAGATGCTTTAGAAAGACGGCCACCTCTTGCAAGAAAGTCCAAATCTTCAACAGTGAATAGGTGTTCCATATGTTGACATCGGAAAATTGTATCTTTTATTATCTTTTCTTTAGAGTCACCATTTTTTATTTGTTCAACAGCTGCAATAACTGTGAGCCCAAGCCCAATTGAAGCGCATTTTGAGTCAATAATGCTCAAATCTAAGTGAGGATGCGTTTCTTTAACCTGTTCCTTTATCATAACTGCTGTTTGGTATGTGCCAGAAAGCTCGGAAGAAAAAGCAATATAAATTCCAGAATCCCTGATTGTGCTAATTTGGTGAATAATTCTTCAAATAATTGTGGTGAAGCTTGTGATGTTTTCGGCATTTTTCCATTGCGAATTTGATTGTACACATCTTTTGGCTCGATCGTTTCTAAATCCCTATATTCTTGCTCATCAATATGAACTTGCAGGGGATTAATTGAACATTATTTTCTTGGAAATAGGGTAGTGGTAGGTCGGCAGCACTATCAGTGAACAATTTAATCGTCATAAGTATCACCTTTCCGTTGCTCTTTCCTTAAGTGTACTGGCTTTATAAGAAAAGTACAATATGAACCGTGTTTACATAGATGAATTATGTGGAAAACTGCTATATAATTGAAATTTAGTTTGTGAGGAGGGAACAGATGAAGATTTATCAACTATCCATTTGGGAACATATAAAAATTACCGTTGTTGTCATTAGCGGTGCGTTATTAACTGCGGTTGGATTGAATTATTTTTTAATCCCAGCAAATGTATATGCGAGCGGGTTAACAGGAGCAGCACAATTGGTTGCCAATATATTGGATGACTTTACTTCATTTCATATTTCAACGGGAATTCTACTATTTATCTTTAATATTCCAGTTATTATTTTGGCATGGAAGAAAGTGGGAAAGGCATTTACTTTATATAGTTTTTTATCTGTTATTTTTATTTCCTTTTTTTAGAAGTCATCCCGATTCAAACGGATTCAATTGATATTATGCTTTATGCGGTATTTGGCGGGTCATTACAGCGGTCGGAATAGCGATTACGTTAAAAGTAGGAGCTTCAACTGGTGGCTTAGATATTATTGCGATGGTTTTATCACGTATGCTCGATAAATCAGTAGGTACATATTTCTTCCTTATAAATGCCATTATTATTATTACGGCTGGAGCAATTTATGGCTGGGACAAAGCTTTATACACATTAATCTCTCTTTATGTTACGACACGTGTGATTGATACCATTCATACTAGTCATCAAAAGTTAACAGTGATGATCATTACAAAGAAAACAGCGGAATTAAAAGAGGCGATTCACGCACGTATGGTACGGGAATTACCGTTGTTCCAGCAAAGGGCGGTTTCTCTAATGAGCAAAAGGAAATGATGATCATTGTCATTACTCGCTATGAATTATTTGAATTGGAGCATATTATTAAGGAAATTGATCCACATGCTTTTACAAACATCGTTCAGACGACTGGTGTGTTCGGTTCTTTCCGGAAAGAATAAAGCGAAAGCGCATATGAAGTGGCGCTTTCGCTTTTCTTATTGAAGGCGATCAAGCGTATTTTGAAACTCACGAAGTTGACGTTGTTGGGCGAAAGTTGAATTTGCAAAAGCGGATGAAACGGCATTTTTGGCGACAGAAAGTGCTTTTGCTTGTTCATGAGGATCGCTATTTTCCGAAGCGATTGTCTGGGCCAGTTCTACGAAATGTCTCGCTTCTTGAAAAAGTTGATCTTTTCCCATTATTCCATTCCCCAAGCGTAGCGTCCGTGATTTTCTTTTCTTCTGCCTCTGCTAAAGTCGATCGGTACGGAAAACGTTCAGCATGTAGTTCCACTGCGTTTTTCCTTGATGGATGAAGCGTTTAGACTTACTCCTTTTGCTCAAATCCAACACCGCCTTTATGAAATTAGAGAGAAACGCTTGCTGCTTTCACCATATATTATGTACAACGTTTGCCTTGAAAACACGAGAAAGTATTGCCAATTTTTTGAAATCCTATAGATGAATGATAAACTTATATAATAGGAATTGGTTGGAAAAGGGGAGAAGATCATTGATTGAAATTCATCACGAACAAGTAGATAGCATTCCGCTCTTACATATCGTAAAAGCATCGAAAAAGCAAGAAACACTTCCGCTCGTTATGTTTATTCATGGATTTACTTCTGCGAAGGAGCATAATCTTCATTACGCTTACTTACTAGCAGAAAAAGGCTTTCGCGTATTATTGCCGGAAGCTAATTTTCATGGGGAACGCAATCATGGCATTGCCTTAAATGAGATGACCTATCAATTTTGGGATATTGTGATGCAAACCATTGCGGAACTAGCGAAGATAAAGGACGAATATATATCGAATGGTCTTGTTGACCGTGAACGAATTGGACTTGCCGGCACTTCAATGGGGAATTGTAACATTTGGTGCTTTAACCCAATATCAATGGATTAAAGTCGCTGTTAGTTTAATGGGCTGTCCTGCTTATGAACAATTTGCCCGCCTTCAAATTGATCAATTAAGAAATGCCGAAGAGAACATCCCTTTTTCAGATGAGCAACTAGAGGAAATGTACACACGCTTAAAAAATATGATCTTACTCAACAAAAGAAGCAGTCGGCAATCGCCCGCTTTTGTTTTGGCATGGAAAAAAGATCCTGTTGTTCCATTTCAGCCTACATATGATTTTTACGAAAAGATTAAAGAGAAAAATTCCCCGCATATTCGTTTTATCATTGATGAACAAGCAGACCATAAAGTGAGTAGAGAAGCTTTTTACAAACGGTTGATTGGTTTGATCAGTATCTCTGATGAATGAACACTTTTAGTTTTATTTTCCAGTATGTTTGGTATGATAGGGTGAGACGGATTATTTGGAAGGAGTGTTGGATAATGGAAGAAGCAATGAAAGAAAATATACTTGGTGCTTTGGAACAAGTAATTGACCCTGAGCTTGGTATTGATATAGTCAATCTCGGCCTTGTCTATGACGTAGACTTAGATGAAGATGGTAAAGCGACCGTAACGATGACGCTCACGTCGATGGGCTGTCCGCTTGCAGGAGTCATTGTTGATCAAGTTCAAGCGGCTTTATCAGATATTCCTGAAGTGAAGGAAACAGAGGTGAGACATCGTTTGGAGCCCACCGTGGACAAAAGACAAAATGTCACGCTATGCAAAGATTGCGCTTGGCATTTCTTAATATTTGTTAGATCCATGTTTGATGGGAAAATATAGCGGAATGCTCTTATGGGCTTCCGCTATTTTACATTGAAGGAGTGGATTGAAAAGTATGGATTTAAGTAAAATGACAACGACCGTTCAAGAAGCTTTTGCAGAAGCTCAACAAATGGCTGTCCGTCTCAATCATCCGGAAATAACAATCACTCACCTTTGGAAAGCATTCTCGGAAAAAGCGATAGTTTATTAACCAATTTATATGAACGAGTCGGTGTTACACACAGTCGTTTACAATTAGAATTGGACCGACTTATAAATAAGCAACCCGAAGTGACTGGGGATGGAATAAAAGGTGGACAATATATAAACTCGGAATTACAGCATGTTATGCAAAAAGCGGAACAAGTAAAGGTCGATTTTACGGATGAATATCTTTCAGTCGAACATTTTATTCTTGCATTAATGGAACTGAAAAATAATGAGCTATCGTTATTTTTACAACGGCAAGGAGTAACGAAACAAAACTTACAAGCGGAAATTGAGCAAATGAGGGAGGACAGCGTGTGGTATCACAAAATCCAGAGGCGACGTATGAGGCGTTAAAAAATATGGAAGGGATTTAGTTGCTGAAGTAAAAGCGGGAAAGTTGATCCTGTAATTGGTCGTGACAACGAAATTAGAAATGTGATTCGAATTTTATCAAGAAAAACAAAAAATAACCCTGTGTTAATTGGTGAATCAGGTGTTGGGAAAACGGCGATTGTTGAAGGGTTAGCACAGCGGATCGTCAGACGGGATGTACCTGAAGGATTAAAAGATAAAACGGTATTCTCACTCGATATGGGAGCGCTCGTTGCAGGTGCGAAGTTCAGGGAGAATTTGAGGAAAGATTAAAAGCGGTGCTTCAAGAGATTAAAAGCAGTGAAGGAAAAATTTTGCTGTTTATCGATGAAATTCATACGATCGTCGGAGCAGGAAAAGCAGAAGGCTCGATGGATGCCGGAAATATGTTGAAGCCAATGCTTGCACGAGGTGAGCTTCATTGTATCGGTGCAACGACGCTTGATGAATATCGCCTATATATTGAAAAAGATCCAGCTTTGGAACGGAGATTTCAAAAGGTGCTCGTTCCAGAGCCGACGGTTGAAGATACGATTTCCATTTTACGTGGGTTAAAGGAAAGATTTGAAATCCATCACGGTGTGAATATTCATGATCGGGCTCTTGTCGCTGCTGCTACCCTATCGGATCGCTATATTACCGATCGTTATTTGCCTGATAAAGCGATTGATTTAATTGATGAGGCATGCGCGAATATTCGCGTTGAAATTGATTCGATGCCAAGTGAACTAGACGAAGTAACAAGACGAGTCATGCAATTGGAAATTGAAGAGGCTGCTTTGCAAAAGGAAGAGGATGAAGCAAGCAAGGAAAGACTTCAGCTTCTGCAAAAGGAGTTAGCTGAATTCAAAGAAAAGGCGCAGCAGATGAAAGCGAAATGGCAGACAGAAAAAGATGAAATTATGCACATTCAAGAAAAGCGCGAGCAATTAGAAAAACTTAGGCGTGAACTAGAAGATGCCGAAAGCGAATATGATTTAAATCGTGCTGCGGAGTTACGTCATGGCCGCATTCCCGCACTTGAAAAAGAATTGAAAGAGCTTGAAGAGCAATTAGCGTTGAAACAAGAGGATGAAAATCGCTTAGTAAAAGAAGAAGTAACCGAGGAAGAGATTGCTGATATTGTCTCAAGATGGACAGGAATCCCCGTCATGAAGTTAGTGGAAGGGGAACGGGAAAAATTATTGCGACTAGAAAACATTTTACACAAGCGTGTGATCGGTCAAGACGAAGCGGTGGAACTTGTGAGTAATGCAGTTTTACGTGCACGAGCAGGCATTAAAGACCCAAATCGTCCGATCGGTTCTTTCATTTTTCTTGGTCCCACCGGTGTGGGAAAACCGAGTTAGCAAAAGCGTTAGCTGAAACATTGTTTGACAGCGAGGAACAAATGATACGTATTGATATGTCGGAATACATGGAAAAGCATGCGGTATCGAGGTTGATTGGAGCGCCCCAGGATATGTTGGCTATGAAGAAGGCGGGCAATTAACAGAAGCGGTAAGAAGGAAGCCATATTCCGTTATTTTGCTTGATGAAATCGAAAAGGCTCATCCTGAAGTGTTTAATATTTTATTGCAAGTGCTTGATGATGGAAGGATTACTGATTCTCAAGGAAGGCGGATCGATTTTAAAAATACCGTCATCATTATGACGTCAAATATCGGTTCAGCCTTTTATTAGAGCGCGAACAAGAGGAAGAGATAATTGACGAAAAGACGAAGGAACTTGTTCTCGGTCAACTGCGGGGATCGTTCCGACCTGAATTTTTAAATCGAATCGAGGATATTATATTATTTAAACCGTTAAGTTTAGCAAATATTGCTGGAATCGTTTCAAAACTAGCGGCGGAATTACGAATGAGATTGAATGAGCAATATATTCAGTTGGAGATGACGGAAAAGGCAAAGGGATTTATTGCCAAAGAAGCGTATGATCCGGTTTATGGAGCTAGGCCGTTAAAACGATTTTTACAAAGTAAGATTGAAACATTGGTCGCAAAGGAAATTATTGCTGGACATGTTCATCCATACGATACGATCGTTGTTGATATCGAGGATGAACAAATAAAAATCAATATACGAAAATAAAAAACTCGCTCATGTGCGAGTTTTTATTGCTGTTCTGATGGTAACTCTGGAGCTAAAGTAGCAATTAAACAAATTAAAAGAATGGCTCCAATTGCTAATACTGATGCAGTCCCAAATTCATAAGGGTACCAAGCATGGAGTTTGCTACGTATGAAAGCATATGAGTAAGAGTGAACCCCAAATAAAAGTCCAAACAAATTTCATTCCATCCACCTCGATTCCGAAAAGATATCTATGTAATTATTTTCACTAGTATCGACCAATTAATATTATCATAGTTCCTATCAATGATAAAGGAGCAAAGCAGGAAAGCTTATGTTTTTTACATAAGATGATGAGAGGAAATATACGAGGGGATTTGTCATGAAAAAGCGATTGTATTTGCTGCAAGACAGCCGATCGGATTCAAAGCATGTGTTCAACTTCTTGATCAAGGCTTGCTCGTTAATGCGCTTGATCATGAAGAGTGGCAAACAGAAAAGCATGTGGAGCAGTGGATGTTAATTGGTCGAAATGCCAATCTTACATTAACACTGTACAATGATGAAAATGAAGAAGAAATGGAGCGTTTCGGATTTACGCCGATTGATTACCTAATTATACCTTTGATTGATTACTATGAACAAGGAGATCCACGCGTTCTAAAACAATTGATTCGCTTGATTGAACCGTTTTATGAGGATAAACGACATCATGATGCATTATTCATTTTTACAACCAACGGCGGTGAATCGAGGTGGAAAAGAAATGTATCAAACATTAGAACGGATGAAAGAGCAGATGAAAGGACATGTAAATATCGTTGAATACTTTTAGCGAGTCATATGTTAAGTTATGAAAAAAGGTAGAAGGTTTGCACACGTTACTAGCAGAAGTAAATGAATTTGAACGATATTTCTTTGAGAAGTGTTGATAATTGACAAATCGATGAGGAACAGATAAAAATGAAATAGAAGCCGGTGAAAATACTTACCAAAATTATACGTTGATATGTTATTATGCTTGGTGTTATAATTAGTACCAAGTCTTAATATGTGATGACAAAGTGATGCGAGGAAAGTAGGGATCAATACGATGAATGCCGGAATTATTGGAGTAGGTAAATATGCACCTGAAAAAGTGTTAACGAATAATGATTTAGAAAAGATGATGGATACGTCTGATGAATGGATTAGAACAATGACAGGGATCGAAGAGAGACGGATCGCTGCTGAGGATGAATCTACGTCAGATATGGCCTATGAAGCGGCAAAGCTTGCCATTGCGGATGCAGGGATTAGCCCAGAAGAAATCGATATGATACTCGTTGCAACGGTTACACCCGACCATCCATTTCCGACTGTTGCATGTATGCTTCAAGAAAAACTTGGATGTGTGAAGGCTTCAGCCATGGATGTAAGTGCAGCATGTGCCGGATTCATGTATGGAATGGCAACAGCTAAGCAATTTATTGAAAGTGAAGCGGCAAAATATATTCTTGTCGTTGGGGCTGAAAAATTATCCGGAATTACGGATTGGAAGGATCGTAACACTGCGGTGCTCTTCGGTGATGGTGCTGGTGCGGCTGTTTTAGCGCCCGTTTCCGAGGGACGAGGCATTTTGTCTTTGAGCTAGGTGCAGACGGAACGGGAGGAAAACATCTATATCAAGACGAATACATTATGATGAACGGACGCGAAGTGTTTAAATTTGCAGTTAGACAAATGGGAGAGTCATCGATTAATGTGCTTGAAAAAGCGGGTTTAACAAAAGATGATGTCGACTACTTAATTCCCCATCAAGCGAATATTAGAATTATGGAATCGGCAAGACAACGTCTTGATTTACCTGAAGAAAAAATGTCAAAATCGATTCGGAAATATGGAAACACATCATCCGCTTCAATTCCAATGGCATTATCTGAAGAATTAGAAGCTGGAAAAATTAAAGATGATGATATAATAGTAATGGTTGGATTTGGCGGCGGCCTTACATGGGGAGCTATTACGCTAAAATGGGGCCGCTAAAAGTAGAAGTTAATCTTCTTGATCGGAAAAGAAGGAGATGGTTAAAAATGGAAAAGAGAGTTGTAGTAACAGGTATCGGTGCTGTATCACCTTTAGGAAATGATGCAGCAACAACATGGAAAAATATTATCGCAGGTCAATCAGGTGTTGGTCCGCTTTTAAGGCTTGATGCCGAGCAATATCCGGCGAAAGTAGCGGCGGAAGTAAAAGATTTTGATATCGAGAAGTACGTTGAAAGAAAAGAAGCACGAAAAATGGACCGCTTCACTCATTATGCGCTCGCTGCCGCAATGATGGCTGTTGAAGATGCAAAACTAAAAATCGATGAAACGAATGCAACAGATGTTGGTGTATGGATCGGCTCAGGAATTGGTGGACTTGAAACATTAGAAAATCAATTTGAGACATTTCAAAAAAGAGGATATCGTCGCGTAAGTCCGTTTTTCGTTCCAATGATGATTCCTGATATGGCTACCGGACAAGTATCCATTTATTTGGGAGCGAAAGGTGTGAACTCTTGTACCGTAACTGCATGTGCAACGGGAACAAACTCAATTGGTGACGCATTTAAAGTCATTCAGCGTGGAGATGCGAAAGCAATGATTGCTGGTGGAGCAGAAGCGCCAATTACGCGAATGTCCGTTGCAGGATTTTGTGCAAACACGGCTTTATCAACCAATCCAGATCCTAAAACAGCGAGCCGTCCATTCGATTTAAATCGTGATGGTTTCGTTATTGGTGAAGGTGCCGGAATCATTGTTCTTGAGGAACTTGAGCATGCGTTAAATCGCGGTGCAAACATCTATGCTGAAATCGTTGGCTATGGTGCAACGGGTGATGCTTACCATATTACGGCACCGGCTCCAGGCGGAGAAGGCGGCGCTCGCGCAATGAAGATGGCAATCGATGATGGTGGACTTGTACCGGAGGACATCGATTATATTAATGCACACGGTACGAGCACCCCTTATAACGATAAATATGAGACGATGGCTGTGAAAGAAGTATTTGGTGATCATGCTTATAAGCTTGCAATGAGTTCGACGAAATCAATGACAGGTCATTTACTTGGAGCGGCAGGAGGCGTTGAGGCAATATTTACTTGTCTAGCACTTAAAGAAGGAATTTTACCTCCGACAATGAATATTGAAACGCCTGATCCTGATTGTGATCTAGATTATGTTCCAAACGAGGCACGCAAAGTAGATGTAAAAGCTGCTTTAAGTAACTCACTTGGCTTTGGCGGACATAACGCAACACTTGCATTTAAAAAATATGAATAATTGATCTTGAAACGATAACTTAGAATCGACTAGGTCACTGAAACACTTGCATTTTTAAATCCCATAAGTGAACTTAAATTGAAAAGACGCTATTTTGTTCTAATTTGAATTTGAACAAAATAGCGTCTTTCTCTTCACATTCTTTACTCTGATTCTCTCATTGGTGTCCTAATTCTTTAGAGATTGACGGCGAATATGGCCATCGCCCCTTGTATCTGCATACCAAATAGACCCGCGGTAGTGGCTACATCATACCCGTGTCTATGTTTCAACTCGCTATTCTTTGCTTCAATTTTATAGCGGGATTTTGCCTTTTCTTTAATACCTCACTATTTTGAAACGTTGTTTTTTATGATTAAATCTATCTTTGTATGGAAGATATTCCGTTGATTGGAGTGCAGAGCGGCGACTCCTGGGGATTAGCGTACAGGTGAGATCCCGCAAGAGCGTAACGATGAGGAAGCTCACCGCACGCCCCGGAAAGCGTCCGCTCGGAACGGAAATCAACAGTTTTTAGCATAATCCTATTTAAAGGGACTTTTTCAGTGGTCTCAGAATCGACCACAGTCATTTTTGGCTGTGGTTTTTTGTTTTGAAAATAAATTACCTCACACGAACTTTATGAATGAAAATATTATAAGGAAAGGGAGGTGTGTTTAATGGGAATCATTGAAACGAATAAGTGGCTTGAGGAGCATTTTACTAATCCATTCAAGCTTTGTGAGCTCGCGGTACCGGAAGTTGACAGCCGAAGCTTTTACTATTACGTAAAACGGTTTGGGATGTATGAGCCAACAGAACAAGCGAGAGATGTAGTTGAAAAATTAAACGAGCAAGACGTTTGGAATAAAATGGATCGGTTATATCGTTTATACAAAAAAAGTGGAACGGACCGGATGTCGATATTTATATTTTTCCAATTGATCTCCGTCAATCTTTTTCGAGAGCGCTTAAAAGGTCGATCTGGGCTTGCTTATAAAAACAAACTTTTTCTGTTTTTAACGACTGAAGTAGATGAAAAAGGATGGGAAGCATTATTCATTCATGAATACCACCATGCCGCTAGGATGAGAAAGCAAAAAAGAAGATGGCCGATTATACATTGCTTGATTCATTAATGATTGAGGGGTTAGCGGAACATGCTGTGCTCTTATATTGCGGTAAGAAATTTACAGCAAAATGGGAGGACGACTTTTCGGATGAAATGTTGAACTATTATTGGCAACACGTATTCGAGCCGAAATTAGCGATAAAAAAGAGAGCGGATTACATGATGATCTTTGCTTGGGAGAAGAGGCATTCCAAGAATGATGGGATATGCAATCGGTGCTAAATTGGTCAACGGCTATTTGCAAAACCACTCCTTATCAATAAAAGAGTCGCTTGCCATTCAAGCAGAAAAATTACTCGTAAATAATCAATTTTTAAATGAATGAACCTTCCAAATCGGAAGGTTTTTCTATTGATCACGACTATCTTCAATATTTGTGACATAGTAATGACTAATAGTTGAACAAAAAGAGTAGGCGTGTGGTGATCTAATGTTGTTTCGAACAACCATATTTCTTATTGATTTGGACTAGCTGTCGCAGGTGGAGTAAGTACGATTGCGTATTTGAATTTATTGGCAGCCGGACACTCATATATAGACTTTTATTATTTATCGCTCGTCGGCCGGAATGCTATTTATTACCTTTTGGACTTTTTGTCATTATGATTTCTCTATATATTCCTAGTGAAAATGGATACGAGGAATAATTTTATTAAGAGCTGCCTATACTGATTGACAAATAGTTATGAAGCGAGGGGTTCGGAATGCTATATCTTCATGATGTTTGGGTAAATTGGTTTGAAGGCGAAGAGAACGGATACAATGTTTGCCATTTTCATGAATGGCGAAGAGGGAAGATGTAATAGAGCTACTTGATCAAGTACCTCTACTAATCGTTGAGCCTGATCTTTTGATTATATTGAAAACCACTTGGCTGAATTGCCAGAAGCATTATTAAATGATGTTCATAAAAAGCGTATTTACGAAAAAACCACGAACGAATTCAATTAGACTACTGTTTCGTTGTGACGGATGGCATTGGAATACTAGCAGTTGATACACTTGGCTATTCGATTCCATTAAGAAAAAGCAGACTTATACCGCGACAAGAGCAGCTAGCATATGAGATGATCGCAAATAATAAACCTGAAAAATATAAATACAATCATGAGTTAGCTCATAAGGAACATAATATTCTATCACCCGTACCTGAATTGATGTTTGGTTTAACGAGAAGAGAGCGACAACTAAAACAATTAATGTTCATGGCACTTGAACAGCTTTATCAATCAAAAAGCACACCGGAAATCCGTTATTGGTATACAGAATGGAGTCCACATAAATATCATGACATTCAAAAAATGGAGTTTGACGAGGTTTGGAATTGTTTGTATGAAGAAGTGAAGCCGGGTTGGAATGAAAAGCATATGACGTTATGTGAGAATCTAATAAAAGGACAACCATTTTTCGAGAAAATGTGGGAGAGTGAATGCAATCCAAAAGTGAATTAATTCTGTTTAGTGATGAAAGGCCTTTCTCTTCGGATTCATAAGTGGCATATAAACGAAACAAGACGACTCCATGTCGTCTTGTTTCGTTTATATTATCTTCTTTTCTTCCTAACCCCATTGCATTTTCCATCTTTTTCAACATTTTATTCGCTTTAGCTGCTGCTTTTCAGCACCAGCATCTAAAATGTCGTCTAGCTCTTTCGATTCAAGTAAGTTTTTGCAACGTTCTTGAATAGGAGTTAGTGCATCTACAACAATTTCCGCTAAATCTGTTTTAAATTCTCCATAACCTTTTCCATCGTACTGTGCTTCAAGCTCTGCGACGGAGCGACCACTAAGAATAGAATAGATGGATAATAAATTTGAAACCCCGGCTTTATTTTCCCGATCAAATTTTACAATTCCTTCTGAATCGGTTACAGCACTTTTAATTTTTTCTCAATTTGTTTAGGTTCATCAAGTAATGTAATAAATGAACGTTGATTCGCATCAGATTTGCTCATCTTTTTCATTGGATCTTGTAAAGACATAATTCGCGCACCAATCTTCGGAATTCGTACCTCTGGAATGGTAAAAATATCGTTATAGCGATTATTAAATCTTTCTGCTAAATCCCGAGTGAGCTCAAGATGCTGTTTTTGATCTTCGCCAACTGGAACGAGATCGGCTCCGTAAAGCAAAATATCCGCTGCCATTAACGGCGGATATGTTAGTAGACCTGCTGACACAGCATCTTTCCCCGTTGATTTATCCTTAAATTGAGTCATTCTTTCTAATTCACCAATATAAGCGACGCACTGAAGCATCCAGCCAGCTTGGGCATGTGCCGGAACTTCTGATTGGATAAATAATGTAGCTTTCTCATGATCTAGCCCCGCTGCAATGTACATCGCAGCAAGTGTTCGAATGTTTTTCGCAGTTCTAGGCGATCTTGAGGAACTGTTATCGCATGTTGATCTACGACGCAAAAATAGCAATCATACTCATTTTGCAATTCAACGAACTGCTTAATAGCTCCTATGTAATTTCCTAGTGTAATGACACCACTCGGCTGAATGCCGGAAAAAATTGTCTTCATTTAATGGAAAGCCCCTTAAAAGATAAAAATTCATCCCGGCTAACAAGGGACGAATGCATTATTCGTTGCACCAGTACGAGGCAAATAAAGCGACATAGCCTAATAATTAGATGGTGCATCATTAACCAAAACTATCTATTATTATAACCGTTGTCATAATGACAAAGCAAGCAAGGGTCTATATCATTTAATCGATTAAAATATCATAAACATTTAATTATTGTTACAATAGGAATAACATAATGACGTTTTTTACTGCAAAAAAGGAGAGATCGTTCATGAATTTAAAGAAATTATTCGTAACATTGGTAATGATAATCGTTGTCATCTGGATATTACCTTTTAATGCTGGCGCTGAAGAAGAAGGAAAACGAGTAACATTACATACATCTCGGCAATTAGCTATTCAGGAAAAGCAAATGCCTATGCAATCTCCACGTTTTGTCTTTGATTCGGGCTTAACATTCGAATATCCTGACGCAATTAGAGGAATATATGTAACGGGGCATTCTGCTGGAGGAGTAAATTTAATGAACTTGTCCAGTTAATTGAAACGAGTGATTTAAATGCGATGGTGATTGACGTAAAAGATGACTGGGGAGCTGTTACATTTCCCTTGATGATGAGTCGCCGTTTGCAACAATCACGAAAAATTATATTAAAGATCCGAGAAAAATGTTAAAAACGCTGGAAGAAAAGCAAATTTATCCAATTGCTAGAATTGTAGTTTTTAAGGATTCAACCTTACCGAAGACACGGCCAGATCTATCCTTTTTAGACAGAGATAAAGTGTGGGTAAATGGTAGAGGTGAATCATTTGTCAATCCATTTCTTAAAGAGGTGTGGGATTACAATGTCGATATTGCGATTGAAGCAGCGAAGCTGGGCTTTCAAGAAATACAATTCGACTATGTCCGCTTCCCGGAAGGATTTGAAAATAGGGATGAACAATTAATATATGGCAAAGGAGATTATGAAGGAACGGATGAAGATAATGTTCAAAAGCGTGTACATGCTGTCACTGATTTTGTTGCATATGCACGTGAAAAACTCGCTCCATATGGTGTAAAGGTGTCCGTCGACATTTTTGGTTACGCTGCAACGCTTCCAGAAGCACCGGGAATTGGACAAAATTTCTCTAAAATCTCGGAAAATGTCGATGTTATTTCCTCCATGATTTATCCGAGCCACTGGACATCTTATTTTGGAATCGCGAAGCCAGACTTAGAACCTTATCGACTCGTTAGAGAATATGCAAAAGTTGAGAATGCGAAACTTGCAGAACTGGATAACCGTCCTATTTCAAGACCGTGGCTTCAAGATTTTACCGCTTCTTATTTAGGAAGTGGAAATTACAAGGTGTATGGAAAAGAGGAAGTAGAAGCGCAAATTAAAGCATTGTATGATGAAGGGATAGAGGAATACCTTTTATGGAATGCGGGAAATAAATATTCACCCAATGTTGATTACACGCCTGGGAGATAAACACAGAAAAAGAAAATAGTACGCAATATATGGAGGCATGGTTCACACACGGATTCAGTCTCCATTTTTTTGTAAGGGGACGATCTCCAGTGAAAAGGTAAAGTATTATGTATAAAAGAAGAACGAAGAAAATAAATTTTGTTGAATGAAATCGCTAGAATAGGACAAATTATAATAAAATGATTAATGGAGGTTTAAAACATGTTAAGAAGTGGTAAAAAAAGTATATACCAACTATAACAGGTTGAAAATAGAATAGGGACAGTTTGTGAAAATCTGAAAAAACCTATTCATTCTGCCTTATGTAGTGTATAATACATAATATAGATTGTTTCATTATATTCGTTATAAATAAGACCATTCGAGAATAATGGATGCGATTTACTGTTTGCGATTTCATTGAATGAGATAAAACAATCAATCAATCTAAATAAATTGAGGAGTGTGGATATCATTATGGTAACATTGTACACTTCACCTAGTTGCACGTCATGTAGAAAAGCAAGAACCTGGCTTGAAGAGCAGGAAATTCCATATGAAGAAAGAAACATTTTTCGGAACCGCTAAGTTTGGAAGAAATTAAAGATATACTGCGAATGACTGAAGACGGAACGGATGAGATCATTTCCACTCGATCTAAAATTTTTCAAAAATTAAATATAGATTTGGAGTCTCTCCCACTGCAACAGCTATTTAATTTAATACAAAAAATCCAGGTTTGCTTAGAAGACCGATTATCATGGACGAAAAGCGTCTACAAGTCGGCTATAATGAAGATGAGATTAGACGTTTTCTGCCGCGTAAAGTACGAACGTATCAGCTTCGCGAAGCGCAGAAAATGGTAAATTAACGGATAAAGCCTTCATACTTTATGAAATGTATGGAGGTTTTTAAATAAATCATCAAATGACCTTGATGAATTGTTAGAAGATTCTCTTGATTTTCTTATGAAGATTAGATAAAATGATCAAAAGTTGGATCTTGGTATAGGCAAAAGAGGAATTATGAAAATGGGAATATGTTTTATTTCCATTTTGAAGATGCTTATCATAAAATAAAAGTACAAGGTGGATTTTCATAATACTACACTTGCTTTGTACGGGATGATGATCCCTTCACCACCCAATATAGAAGGGAGAGTTGCGATATGGAAATCGAAAGGATTAACGAAAATACTGTTAAGTTTTACATCTCTTATATAGATATAGAGGAAAGAGGCTTTGACCGGGAAGAAATATGGTATAACCGGGAAAGAGGCGAGGAATTATTTTGGGAAATGATGGAGGAAGTTCATCATGAAGATGACTTTGATCATGAAGGTCCTTTATGGATTCAAATTCAAGCTCTTGACAAAGGGCTGGAAGTACTCGTTACGAAAGCTCAGCTTTCAAAAGATGGCAATAAGTTAGAACTGCCGATTCCTGACGAAAAATATAAGGACTTGCCGATTGATGACAAGATGGAAGAGTTTCTTGAGCAACAATTCCAAATTAGACATCATTATGATCGTAGTGCAGACGATACAGAGGAGTTTGTTCTCGTTTTCAAAGACTTTGAAGACCTTTAGCACTTGCCTCAAGGGAAAAGTTAGAAGGAGCCGAAACGAAGCTATACGTTTATGAAGAGATGTATTTCCTATACATTAAATTTCCAGAAGATGTGTATGAAGGAGATTATATCGCGGATATGTTAAGCCTTCTGCTTGAATATGGATTTGAAAGTGGCTATACAATCCATCGTCTTGATGAGTATGGAAAGAAAATATTAGATGAGCATGTTTTGGCTACATTGGCCCAACATTTTGATTGACATACCCGAATTCGATTTGAAGACGGGTTTTTTCTGTTTATGGAGGACTTTTCACAGTGGATGTGTAATGTATAAAGGAGCACGTTTTTATTATAAGTAAAGGAGTGGATTAATTGTTAACTGCTCTAAATGAAAAAGGGAGTATGTTTCGCTCGGGCGAAAGCTTTCAGAAACAGAGCTTCAATATTGGCGTGGCAATCATACATTTTATTGTCCTGAATGTAAGGAGCAACTAATAATAAAAGCTGGTTCAGTCCGAATTATGCATTTTTCGCATAAAAGAAATTCGAATTGTGCTTCGGTTTTTGAAGGTGAAAGTGAGCTCCATTTAGAAGGGAAGCGAGATTTGTACCAATATTTGCATCAACAAGGAATCGATGTCTATTTAGAATATTATTTATCAAATAGGAAGCAGCGCCCTGATTTATACGTTAAGCATAAAGGGGACGTTTCGCCATCGAGTATCAATGTTCTCCCATTTCAAAGGAACAATTAGGGACGCGTACGATTGGGTATAAAGATGAAAGAATCACACCGATATGGATCTATGGTGGAGTGCCATATCAAAAGCAAATAAACAGTCATACGTTTGAACTGTCCGATTTTCACTTTTCGCTTGCCGAATATCGAGCATCAAATAATTTAAGCATTTTAAGTTACTCTCCGAAAACAAAAAGGATGTATTTACTTCATGGGATTATCCCTCTTACAACGAGAAAAGTTCACGCTACTCTATATTCCCACCGACTTTTCACATCAACCATTCCAGTGCAACTATCTATTATTCCTAAAAAACTAAACCTGATTAAATGGGGGCATGAAAAAATAAGTGGATTTCAACAAAGGTACGTTTTAGCAATCTTGCACGTGAATCATTTATCAAATCTGTGTACAGAGCAAATGAAAACCCATTTATGCTGCCAATCATATGTGGGCTCCCTTGTAAATGGATGGAATCCTTTTACTCTCATCCTTTAGAATGGCAATATTATATTTATGAAGATTGCTTGAAAAAGTTGAAAATTGGGCAGAAAATATCATTGAAATATGTGTTTCAAAAAATGAAAATGAGAATGAGGGATGGATTTATTATTGTTCGTCCATTTCCATTGCAACAGTATAACAGATGGGAGAAGGCAGTAATACAGTATTTTTACAGCTAGTAGAACTAGAATATTTTTCGCATATTGAGAAGACTTATTTGAAAAGATCAAGCATATTCAAAATTCTTCATCATATGAAGAAGCGGTGAAACAAGAGTATGATTTTTACGAGCAATGGCAGATGCCATTTCAACCAGAGCGACTCACAAAAGAGTGTATTTTCTTTTCAAGGCAGGAATTATAGTTATAATGAAGAATATGTTCTAATGGTGAAAGAAAGAACGTGTCATTTATGAATGGAGGATGATTATGACAAACAAAGCAACAGTAAAAACGCTTCCGAATCGGTCTGAAATTAGTGATGAACTGACGTGGAGGCTTGAAGATATTTTTGCATCGGACGAACTTTGGGAAAAGGAATATGACGAAATTAAAACGAGTTTAGCACATGCGGCTCAGTTAAAAGGACAGTTAAGTGAAAGCCCAGAAAAAATGTTAGAAGTACTCAATACCAAGCGAGTGTTTCCGAAAAAATGGGCAAGCTTTATACATATGCGCATATGCGTTATGACGAAGATACTGGTAATTCCTTTTACCAAGGATTTAACGCCCGTGCAGAAAGTTTATATGCCCAAGTAGCGAGCGCCTTTTCATTTGTTGTTCCAGAAATTTTAGCAATGGATGAAAGGCAAATTGCTGAGTATGTAGAGCAAAATGAAGGCCTTCAATTGTATCGACAAGCATTGGCTGAGATTAACTTACAACGTGGTCACATCTTATCAGCCGAACAAGAAGCAATGCTTGCCGAAGCTTCTGATGTATTAGGTTCGTCGAGTACAACCTTTGGAATGTTAAATAATGCAGATATGGAATTTCCAGTTATCAATGATGAAAACGGTGAAAGCGTACAAATATCCCATGGTAATTTCATTCGCTTTTAGAAAGCCAAGATCGCCGAGTGCGGGAGGAAGCATTTAAAAAGTGTATGAAACATATGGGAAATTTACGAACACGTTCGCTAGTACATTAAGTGGCGCTGTTAAAAAGGATAATTTTTATGCCAAGGTGCGAAATTATGAATCGGCACGACAAGCGGCATTGGCGGCGAATAATATTCCAGAAGATGTGTACGATAATCTTGTGAAAACGGTTAATAAAAACTTGCATTTACTACATCGCTACGTCAAGCTTCGGAAAAAGGTGCTTGGAGTGGACAAGCTGCATATGTACGATTTATATACGCCACTCGTTAAAGATGTGAAAATGGAAATTACTTATTCTGAGGCGAAAGATATTCTTCTGAAAGGTCTTGCCCCATTAGGCGAGGACTATATTCAGACGCTAAAGGAAGGATTTGAAAATCGCTGGGTCGATGTTGTGGAAAATAAAGGGAAGCGCAGCGGGGCTTATTCGTCAGGGGCATATGGAACGAATCCGTATATATTGATGAACTGGCAAGACAATGTGAATAATCTATTTACACTTGCCCACGAATTTGGTCATAGTATGCATAGTTATTATACGAGAAAAACTCAAGCCTATCCTTATGGAGACTATTCCATCTTTGTTGCAGAGGTTGCTTCTACATGCAATGAGGCGTTGTTAGGTGATTATATGCTGCAACAAACTGACGATAAACAGGAGCAGCTCTATTTAATTAATCATTATTTAGAAGGATTTAGAGGAACGGTATTCAGACAAACGATGTTCGCAGAATTTGAGCATTTAATACATGAAAAGGCTCAAGATGGCGAGGCATTAACTGCGGAAATGCTCACAAAGGAATATTATGCGCTAAACAAAAATATTACGGTGAAGAAGCTATTCATGTTGATGATGAAATTGGATTAGAATGGTCAAGAATTCCTCATTTTTACTATAATTATTATGTGTATCAATATGCAACAGGTTTTAGTGCTGCGGCTGCATTATCAAAGCAAATTTTAGAAGAAGGGCAACCGGCAGTAAATCGATATACTGACTTCTTAAAAGCAGGTAGTTCGGACTATCCGATAGAAGTATTGAAAAAGGCAGGCGTCGATATGACGACAGCAGACCCGATTGAAGCAGCATGTAAAGTATTTGAAGAAAAACTAATTGAAATGGAACAGCTGCTTTCGAAGTAAACTAGGAAAAGATTCTACACTGTTGATTTACGCGGCTAATTCAGACAAAAGCGCTTGGATAACCATCTCCAAGCGCTTTAAGCCTTGAGCAAAATTTCTTAATGAAAGCCTCGAAATCTTTTCCTCCGATTTATATATGTAAAGAAAATGAGAAGGGACAAAAATAAAAGTGGTGAGGAAAAATAAATAGGAATTAAATTCATTAGTCCGAGGATGTTTAATAAAAACACAAAGAAAATTACCGCTCCTAATAAAAAGGCAAGTAAATTATGCAAAATGATCTCTCCTTTTTTCGTATTCTTACATACGTATATGTTAATCATATGGTTAATATGTATAATGGAAATCGTCACGGCCCATGTAAAAGAGTTGTATATAAATATAAAACACACTCCGGAAGAAATCGGGAGTGTGTTAATAAATGGCTATTTAGTCAGGGGTGTACTGCCAGAAATCTCCACTTTTCACTTGGATTTTTTTGCTTTTTGTTGAAGTTGGAGTTTCTTCATTTGCCGTTCGATATGTTTGACTGATTTATCGTAGATCAATGCAAGGTCATTTGTTTCGATAATTGGGTTTTCTTTTAAAAATAATTCCAATGGTGGGATTTCTGCCGGTTTTGGATAGTCTTCAAGGATTTCCGTCAAGATTTGGACGTAAATGCTATATGAATAAATACCTGTTACTTTTAATCCTTCATCCTCAATGTTTTCATTGAAAAAACCATTGCTGGCATCTCGGTAACTTCCATTTCTGCGGAAATTTTTAGATCACATTGAAAGGCTCTTGCTGCACTTGTTGAATAAATATCTTTCGTAAACTCCTCTAAGTCTAACCCTACATATTTTGCACATTGTTGCAAAATATTAATGTCTGTAATATTTGCATTTTCAATAAAAATAATTCCTGAAGCCGCTGAACAAATCGAATCCCCGCATTCTTTCCTTGTAATTCCGCTGCTTTAATGCTGATCGCAGCTAAATGGGGGTAAATGCATCCTCATCAGTAGCAGAGAATTGCAGCGAAATCGCTTTACGATCTGGGCATTTTTACTTTGCAAAAAGTCGATGATATTCGGTTTATTTTTGCAATTTAAAGAAGTAAGTTGCCCGCATAAAACATATTTGATCGTAAAATAATCCCCGTATTCAAGTTGGAGCTTTTTTAATAAAGGAGAAAGTGACCAACAATCTGAACAGAATGGGTCGATAAAAAATAAATCTCCAAAGGCTTGCTATTCAACTTATATGAATTTTCTATATTTGCTGACCATTCATTCATCAATTTGACTCACCTTGTGCATTATCAAATGTATTTACCATATGTCTTGCAGTTAAAGCAAGTCGTGCAAAGAATTGTTCCCTAATTATACCGTCAAACTTTAATTCGTCCATCGCATCACTCATACAAGAGAGCCATGCTTTTGCACGTTCTGGTGTAATTTCGTGTGGTAAATGCCGGGCTCTCATCATCGGATGTCCGTGTTCTTCTGTATAAAGTGGGGGCCACCTAAATATTGGGTTAAAAATTGTTTTTGTTTTTTAGCAACATCTGATAAATCTTTAGGGAAAATGGGTATTAAATCAGGATGATTTCCGACCCGGGAATAAAATGCATCAACGAGTGCGGAAAGTTTTTCTGGCCCAATTGCGTCATACGGTGTAACACGTTTCTCAACCATATGAATCGCTCCTTTAACAAAATTAGTAAACTCATTGTAGCAAGCGAATACGGATAACTCAAACAAATTGACCTCGTCCCGATATGGAAAAGAATCTTTCATAGGAAAATAGAGTTATTTCAAAGAAAAAGCCCTATTCGAAGGGCTAACGATAATATGTTGTGGAAACCTTTCTCACATATGCTTGTGTCTCCTTAAAAGGAGGGATGCCGCCATATTTATCAACATTTCCAGGTCCGGCATTATACGCTGCCAAGGCAAGTGTAACATTTCCGTTGTATTTATTTAACAATTGCCGTAAGTATTTGCTACCTCCCATAATATTATCCTCAGGATCAAAAATATTGCTAACCCTAAACTTCGTGCTGTTGCAGGCATGAGCTGCATTAACCCAGAAGCACCTGCATGACTAATTGCTTTTGGGTTAAAGTTTGACTCATGTTTAATGACCGCAGTAAGGAGTTTTTCAGGTAAATCATATTTGGCAGCGGCCTTGCGAACGATGTCGGTTATTGGTAATGAAGTTTTAGCTTCAACGTTAGTGATCGTGCTTTCATGTTGTTCCATTTGGGTAATGTATGAAGCAGCGAATGATTGAATCGCTCCGAGCGAATTCATATCAAGCAATCGCCGTGTTGATTCAACCGGCATCTCGGTTAATGCTTGTTGAAGCAATTGTCCAAATAAGTTAGATTGTTGATTTTCTTTACTCGGTATGAAGCCTTGAATAGCCTGAATATCAAGTAATTTTTTTAATTGTCCAATCGAATTCATTGCAATCCGTCCTTTTGATCACTCATTTGTTTCATTTTCATCTGATAAAATCGTTTTACTTTATTTTCGGCTTGTTGAATAGGAATGTTTAATTTTACAAGTAAATCGTTAAAATCTTTTTACCTTTATCGGCGTCGCTGACCTCATATTCAATTTCAAAATCTTCATGCCCGAGATAAAAGCTATGGTCAAATACGAGTAGCCCACCTTCATAGGGAGTTCCGCCCGCTTCGTCGTTAACGAACCAAAATGAAGAAGTTGATCCATATTAATGTTCATCTGTTCAAGTTCACTTTTATTTCTCCAAGTGGAAAGCACAGCTGTTTTTTCAGTTTATTCACTTCGTCGATCCGTAACGATTGATTGATTTCAAGCAAACCGATTTCCTGTGGTTTTTAATGTGAATTCATACTGATCTTCTACTTCCCTTATGCGCAACGCTGCAGCTTGTTGTTTTAAAGTAAAATCCGCTGTATCGAAATAATGATTGGTTTGTGTGAAGAAATCCGCATCCTTTATGCAGAAATAGTGTAAACACTGTTGAAAATTGTCTTTTGAAACACTGTTTTTAAATTCGATTTCAATCTGTCTAGTCAAGTAAATCCGTCCCCTCAACATGCTATCTATATTATTACTTGTCAATGATGAGAGTGCAAGTTCAAAAAACAATCGATTTTGGGAGAATAAACTGGATGAAGAAATTCATTATGCTAAAATGAAGGGGATTATGAAATCGTATCCTCAGTAAACAGAGTAAGAGGTGACCGGACAAGTGAATAACTGGGATCAATTTTTAACACCGTATAGACAGGCAATCGATGAATTAAAAGTGAAGTTAAAAGGCATGAGAGGCCAATTTGAGCAAGAGCATGTTCACTCGCCAATTGAATTTGTTACTGGACGAGTGAAGCCTGTCGCAAGCATTCTAGATAAAGCACGATTAAAAAATATTTCACTAGAAAATCTTGCAACGGAAATGCAGGATATTGCAGGACTGCGAATGATGTGTCAATTTGTTGATGATATCGAAGTGGTTGTCAAATTACTGCGAAAAGAAATGATTTTCGAGTTGTGGAAGAAAGAAATTATATATTTCATAAAAACCGAGTGGATATCGTTCCTATCATGTTGTCATTGAATATCCAGTTCAAACGATACATGGTGAGAAGAAAATTCTTGCTGAAATTCAAATCCGAACGCTAGCAATGAATTTTTGGGCGACAATCGAACATTCATTGAATTACAAATATAAAGGCCAATTTCAGAAGAAATTAATCGAAGACTTCATGGAGCGGCAGAAGCGGCATTTCGCCTCGATGAGGAAATGTCACAAATTAAAGAAGAGATTCAGGAAGCGCAAGCTTATTTTTCTAAAAATAAGGAAGCCGTAAAAAAATGGACAAGAAAAAGGATTTTTAATAGTAAGAAAGGGTGAGAAGGGTGAAGTTTGCAATTACATCCAAAGGCGATGCGACATCCAATGCGCTTATGCAAAAAATGAGAACGTATTTGCAAGATTTTGAACTCGTTTATGATGAAAGTCGTCCCGATATCGTTATTTCAGTCGGGGAGATGGTACGCTGTTATATGCGTTCCACCGATATAGCTCACGATTAGATAAAACCGCCTTTGTTGGTGTACATACAGGTCATTTAGGGTTTTATGCAGATTGGCTGCCAAGTGAAATTGAAAAGCTTGTGATTGCGATTGCTAAGACGCCTTATCAAGTGATTGAATATCCGTTGCTTGAAGTCATGATCCGATACAGACATGGAGGAAAAGAGACGCGATATTTAGGACTGAACGAATCAACGGTGAAAAGCCTCGTTGGGACACTTGTCATGGATGTTGAAATACGTGGCGATCATTTTGAACGTTTCCGCGGAGATGGGTTATGTGTATCAACACCGTCGGGAAGTACGGCGTACAACAAGGCGTTAGGAGGAGCGATTATTCATCCAGCGCTTCATTCGATTCAGCTCGCTGAAATGGCATCGATTAATAACCGTGTGTTTCGTACCGTTGGATCACCACTTATATTGCCTGACCATCATACACTTGTTTTAAAACCAGTGAAAACATTTGATTTTCACGTGACGATTGACCATTTAACTGTCATGCATCGCGATGTAAAGTCAATCCAATTTCGAGTAGCAGAGGAGAAAGTTCGCTTTGCAAGATTCCGACCATTCCCATTCTGGAAACGAGTGCACGACTCATTTATTTCAGATGAAGGATAAGTATTATTCATTAAAATGGACAATCGATCAAAAAGGTTCGGGTCAATCGATCAAACAGTTTTTAGGAAAGAAGGAGTCTCGCAAAGAGCGTTAACGGATATCAAATTTTCCGGTGGAAAAATAAGTGTGAATGAAAGGGAGCAAAATGTTCGCTATTTACTCAAGGAGGACGATGTTCTTGACATAATATTTCCAATGGAGCGGCCGAATGAATTTTTATGTGGTGAAGATCTTCCACTGGATATTATGTATGAAGATCGTGATCTATTCATTATTAATAAACGAGCAGGGATGAGTACGATTCCATCAAGAGAGCATCCGAAAGGAAGTCTTGCTAACGCTCTTGTTTATTACTATGAACAAAATAATATTCATGCTGCTATCCATATCGTAACAAGATTAGACCGTGATACGTCTGGTCTCGTTCTCGTTGCGAAACACCGGCATGCACATCATTTATTCAGTGTCATGCAGCAAAAATTTCAGATTAACCGTTCGTACGAAGCGTTTGTTACGGGAAAATGGCGAGAAAAGTGCGGGACGATAGATGCTCCAATCGGCAGAAAATGTGGAAGTATCATTGAGCGTGAAGTCAGGATGGATGGAAAAAGAGCTGTAACGCATTATTCACTCTTGCAACAGTGTGCCGATTTTTCTCATCTTAAATTAAAACTAGAAACAGGAAGGACACACCAAATACGGGTGCATATGGCTCATAAAAATTATCCATTAATTGGGGATGATCTTTATGGTGGAGATACGACTCTTTTGCAAAGGCAAGCATTGCATTGCAGTGAATTAAGCTTTGAGCATCCATTGAAAAAAATCTGCTAACATTCACGGCCCCACTTCCTGAAGATATGCAAACGTTAATTGACTAAAAAATCGACCTTCTATGGTCGATTTTTTAAAACTTTTCGGCTTTAACGCAGTTTTCAAACGATGATATTTATACTGGGGATACGGTGAGGCTAAAAAGAATAATTAACGGGTCTTGTCGATGAAACGTGTTCTCAAAGACAGTATTACGTATAAAATCCCAATCATTGTCGATGAAACGTGTTCTCAAAGACAGTATTACGTATAAAATCCCGATCATTGTCGATGAAACGTGTTCTCATAGACAGTATTACGTATAAAAACCCGATCATTGTCGATGAAACGTGTTCTCAAAGACAGTATCACGTATAAAATCCCGATCATTGTCGATGAAACGTGTTCTCAAAGACAGTATTACGTATAAAAACCCGATCATTGTCGATGAAGCGTGTTCTCAAAGACAGTATCACGTATAAAAACCCGATCATTGTCAATGAAACGTGTTCTCAAAGACAGTATTACGTATAAAATCCCGATCATTGTCGATGGAACGTGTTCTCAAAGACAGTATTACGTATAAAATCCCGATCATTGTCGATGAATCGTGTTCTCAAAGACAGTATTACGTATAAAATCCCGATCATTGTCGATGAAACGTGGTCTCAAGGCCAGTATTACGTATAAAATCCCAATCATTGTCGATGAAGCGTGTTCTCAAAGACAGTATTACGTATAAAATCCCAATCATTGTCCATGGAACGTGCACTCAATAGGTCTACTGACTTAAAGCAATGATGTTTTTATTCGTCATTAAACGCTCTAAACTTTTCCTCTATAAAAGGCATCGACGATGGTACTGATACGGTTTGCATTTCTGGGTATTGAAATGCTGTTAATCTACCGCCAAAGACCGCTCCTGTATCAATATTAATCGTGTTTCCAATTTGGCGCGGTGCGTGTACTGGTGTATGACCATAAACAATAAAGGTGTCACCAGTATATTCTTGTGCCCAATCCCGACGAATCGGCATGCCATTTTCAGCGAATTCACCTGTGATATCACCGTATAATACAAAAGTTTTCACGCTTTTATCATATCGTCCGATATAATCTTTACGAATACCTGCATGTGCAATGATCAATTTTTCTTGATCGAGTCTTTCATACAAAGAGGCCCCTTCATAAAGTTCAATAAACATTCGCTTATAATGATTCGCTTTTTTCAGATAATGTGTTAAGTTCGGCAACCGTTGTTTCGAGACCGTGAGCAATTTGTACATTTCTTCCAAGAAAATATCGATATAGTTTATTACAATGATTACCGGGAACATAATAGCTACGACCCCTTTTCCAAAGATTCCAAACGATCTCGATCATCCCTAGTGAATTGGGTCCGCGATCTGTAATATCGCCGACAAATCCGAGCACTCGATCATTTCGTAAAGGAATTCGGCTATCCCAACAATAACCTAGTTTTGTCGTTAAATCTTTAAATTCTGGCAAACAGCCATGAACATCTCCAATGACATCAATTTTCATTTAATAAAACCTACTTTCAACTAGAATGGCTATTTTAATTCTTACCCGAATTCAGTAAAATTATTGAGACAAAAATTCAGCTAAGTAAAGACAAACGGGAACAGATTTGATAGGATGATGAAGACGAATGGAAGGAGGGCTTCCGATGGAGACTAGCGCCGAAGAAGTAGAACAATTTACGGATGATGAAATGATTGAATTTATTCTTAGAGACGATTTACACTCTTTTCGAAAAGCATTTTTAAAGCTCCATCCATACGATCAGGCTCAATTCTTTTTAAACTGGAACCGGAAAATCGGATAAAAATTTATCATTATTTATCGCCTGCGGAGCTTGCTGAATTTCTTGAAGTAATTAATATTGAAGAATTCAATTTTAAAGATACGTTGGCTGAAATGGAGCCGAGATATGCAGCTGATATGCTTGCCAATATGTTTACAGACAATGCTGTTGATGTCCTTAATACGTTAGAAAAGATCAAGCGGCAAGCTATTTAACGATTATGGATAATGAAGCGGCCCATGAAATTAAAGGGCTATTGCATTATGAAGAATATACAGCAGGAAGTATTATGACGACGGAATTTGTGGCCATTTCGGCAAATCAGACCGTTCGTTCAGCGATGTATATTTTAAAAAATGAAGCACCAAAAGCAGAGACGATTTATTATGTGTATGTTGTTGATGATGAAAGTCGACTCGTTGGGGTCATTTCACTGAGAGACTTAATTATCACCAATGATGATACGATGATTTCTGATATTATGTATGATCGCATCGTTTCCATTTCAGTGGGCGCTGATCAGGAAGAAGCAGCTAGGCAAATGCGGGATTATGACTTATTAGCGCTGCCGGTTGTCGATTTTCAAAATCATTTACTCGGGATTATTACCGTCGATGATATCATTGATGTGATTGATGAAGAAGCATCTGATGATTATTCTAAATTAGCCGGTGTTTCCGATATGGATACGATGGATAGAAATCCGTTAACAGCAGCTAAAAACGACTTCCATGGTTAATCATCTTGCTTTTCTCGGGATGTTTACCGCCAGTTTAATTGGCAGGTTCGAAGCAACATTGGAGCAAGTGTCGATTTTAGCCGTGTTTATTCCACTCATTGCCGGGATGGCGGGAATACAGGAACACAATCATTGGCGGTTGCAGTCCGGGAATTGCAACAGGTGAGTTGGAGGAAGCAAGTAAATTAAAATTAATTATTCGTGAAGCTGGAACGGGTCTGATAACAGGAACGATTTGTGGTCTTTTAGTTTGGGCAATTGTTTACATATGGAAAGGTGAGTTTTTCTCGGGTTTTTAGTCGGCGTCTCAATTTTAGCTTCGTTATTTGTCGCAACGATGGCAGGCTCACTCGTTCCGTTAGTCATGCATAAATTAAAAATTGACCCAGCGGTTGCTTCGGGTCCATTTATTACGACAATGAATGACATTACTTCAATTTTAATTTATTTTGGTCTTGCGACAATGTTTATGAGTTATCTTGTGCATTAAGGAGGAAGTTATGGAATCTGAGTCTTCGTTATTGTCCCTAGTTATCGTACTATTAGCGGCGTTTCTTACGCCGCTCATTCTTCACCGCTTTCGTTTGGCATTTCTGCCCGTCGTTATAGCGGAAATAATTATGGGACTAATCATTGGAAAAAGCGGATTGAATATCATCGAACCAGGCATGTGGTTAGACACATTGTCTACGCTTGATTTATATTTCTCATGTTTTTAAGCGGAGTGGAAATTGATTTTTCTACTTTTAAAGGATCGAAGAAGAAAAGCTTAATGCCAAACGGGAAAAATGAACCAAATCGTTTGGTCGTTTCTACGATTATTTTTATCGGAATATTTGTTTTATCTGTATTGCTTTCATATGGTTTTGTGAAAATGGGCCTTATCGACAATGTATTTCTAATGACGCTCATCATATCAACGATCTCATTAGGTGTCGTCGTACCGACGCTTAAAGAAGCGAATATTACGAAAACATCAATTGGGCAAATTATATTACTTATTGCAGTCATTGCTGATCTCGTTACGATGATTTTACTTGCTGTGTTCGTCTCGATTTTGAGCGAAGATGGGGGAATTCGTGGTTATTACTCATTCTTTTGCCGCTGGTGTATTGTTGTATTTTATAGCAAGACGCTTCAAAGGCGGGACGTTCTTTGAAAAGCTTTCGACTGGAACGGTGCAAATTGGAACGAGAGCGATTTTTACACTTATTATCGTGCTCGTTGTTTTGTCCGAATCGGTTGGTGCAGAAAATATTTTAGGAGCATTTTTAGCTGGGACACTCGTCTCGCTGTTAAAGCCAAATCAAGAAATGATTCGCCAACTTGATTCATTCGGATACGGCTTTCTCATTCCATCTTCTTCGTCATGGTTGGTGTTGATCTTGATTTATGGTCGCTTTTGAGCGACAAAAGCTATTATTATTAATTCCGCTCTTATTGCTTGCGCTTTTATTATCAAAAGCATTACCAATGATTTTCTTAAAACGTTGGTTTGATACGAAAACGGTCGTCGCTTCGGCATTTTTGCTTACATCGACATTATCATTAGTTATTGCCGCTGCAAAATTGCTGAACGAATGGAAGTTATTACTCCTGAAATGAGTGGTACTTTCATTCTCGTTGCAGTCATTTCATGTATCATTACACCCATCCTTTTTAAAAAGTGGTTCCCGAAAGAGAATGGATATGAACAAAAGCAAAGAGTGGCTTTTATTGGGGCAAATCAACTAACGTTGCCCGTTTCAAGAGAATTAAATCCAAATGCATTTGAATCAAAGATTTATCATAAGAAGCTAGAAAAGGCAGATTCACAAATCGTCGATTCTGCATTTGATATTATCGAGCTTGAGGGATATCAAGAGTCAGCATTGAAAGAAGCCAATGTTTTTGATGTAGACATTTTATTTATATCAACGGGCGATGATCATGAGAATGTTAAGCTCGCGATCGAAGGGAAAAACAAGGGGTTGAAAGGGTTATTGCTCGAATTGAAAGTGCTCAACTAGCAGAAAATGTTAAAGAGCATGGAGTGGAAGTCTTTTCAACGATATTATCTACAACGTCATTGATGACAGCACTCATTGAATCGCCTGCGATTGCGGACATTATGACGAACAAAGAAACAGCTTTATATGAGATCCATATGTTAAACGTCAATTATCACCTTATGACGTTGCGAGAATTCCGTTTACGGGTGATGTCATTTTCGTTAGAATTTTCCGTGGAACAGATTCAATCGTACCTCATGGAGATACAGAACTGCAAATGGATGATCGATTAATTGTAACGGGAACAAAAAATATGTCGATGAATTAACTGCAGAATTAGAAAGATGGTATTAAGTATTGGTTAAATTTATAACCCTCTACACTTTACAATTTTACACAATCTCGTTATGATTAAGACTAGGTACTAATAACAGTTAACAATATGGGAGGATTAAACGATGAACCTATCCTTAGAAGGTAAAACATTTGTTGTAATGGGAGTTGCCAATAAAAGAAGTATTGCATGGGAATTGCAAGATCGCTTCATCAAGCAGGAGCAAAGCTTGTTTTTACATATGCCGGAGAACGTTTGGAAAAAGTGTTCGTGAGCTTGCTAATAGCTTGAAGGGCAAGAACCAATTGTTCTTCCATGTGATGTTACAATTGATGAAGATATTGAAAAATGCTTTACGGAGATAAAAGATAAAGTAGGTGCGATTCATGGGATTGCACACTGCATCGCTTTTGCAAAAGAGAAGAGCTTGAAGGCGATTATTTGAATGTAACGCGTGATGGATTTCTACTTGCACAAAATATTAGTGCATATTCATTAACGGCTGTGGCTAAAACAGTGCGGGAATTAAACAGTATGCCTGAAGGCGGGAGCATTGTAACATTGACCTATCTTGGTGGCGAGCGTGTTGTATCTAACTACAATGTTATGGGTGTTGCCAAAGCCTCTCTTGATGCAAGTGTCATGTATTTAGCAAGCGACCTCGGAAAAGAAGGCATTCGTGTTAATTCAATTTCCGCGGGGCCGATCCGTACATTATCTGCGAAAGGAATTAGCGGATTTAACAGCATTTTGAAGGAAATTGAAGAAAAGGCACCGCTTCGCAGAACGACGACTCCTGAAGAAGTTGGCGATACAGCTCTATTCCTATTTAGTGACCTTGCACGTGGAATTACGGGTGAAAACATTCATGTTGACTCCGGTTATCATATTATGGGTAATTAAATAGTAAAGTTCGAAATAAGGCGACTACTTTTATTCTAAAATTGGAATATGGAGTCGTCTTTTTTATTTTGTAGGCTCTAGCGATGCTTGCTATTCTCGCTCATCTTTGTGTGAGTTATTTTTTGGTAAAATAATGGCTGTTCATGCATATGAATAGTAAAGAAGATGAAATAATGGGGTGCTCCTTCATGGAGGGTAAAAAATGAAAAAGATAAGGGAGCCTTTATTATATATCGTTCAGCCAGAACTTACGAAACCGGAATTAACGATGCAAGATGTCCACCTTTCAAATGAAGAGGAAGATGAGGCGGTAGAAGTTGTGAATGAAGCAATTGCTGCTAAGGAGGAGGTTAAGGAACAAGCCAAGTTTGAAGAGGAACAGCAAAATAAAGAACGATATGAAGAAACGGTAAATGATGGGGCTCAACCAAGGTGGGTGGGGGATTACGGAAAGTAAAATCATTTCGAGAAATGTCCGTTGGAGAAAAGCTTTCTTACTTATCTGGATTTTCCGTCAGCCGACCACCTTATTATTGTGAATTTATTACAAAAGAAGAACGCTATCAAGGCAGTGTGTTGAAATATGAAAAGAACTTGTAAGCATTAAAACATTAACGGGCGAAGAGGTTGTTGTTCCTGTCGTTGAAGTTCAACATATTAGGATCATTCGATAGATTCACCTTAAACAGTAAAGGGAAATAGGATGATCCTATTTCCCATAGAGTTTACTAGTCGCAGATTTCTAAATCTACGTCAGCGATACATTGATCGCGCAGAAACAATGTAAATCAACCGTAATACAGCTGTTGCTTCTTGCCCAACGCCGAACGGAACAAAGTTCATCGAAGTTGAGCTTGCCACGATCGAATAATTTAACAACATGATTATCTTTATCTAAAGGTATAAGCACGCGTAATGTTGCACAGCAATGATCGAACACATCTTCAACTCGGAAAACACGGAAACGCACTTCCCGTCATGTCCTCTAAATAACGCTTTAAATAGATCTCCATTTTTATTTGTTAAAGTGAAAACGCGTGTATCCGCCCTTTCACGGGAAGGGCTAGTAAGTTCTCCAAGTGGCTCGGTAAAGCAATTGGATGTGCATGGTAGGCATTCTTCTTCGACGGCATCATCTTGAATATCTTTAATTGCACGGACTACTTTACAAACACAGCTTAGATTACAGCCGCAATTTGTATTGTGGTGGCTAGATTCTTTATGATGACTAGATTCTTTGTAATGTTCGAATTTTTCTACATCATCAAAACCCATACAAGATTCCTCCTTTTCTTTTTATCATCTATTTACACTAATAACATATTAAATGGGGGACAAATGAGTTACAGACATATGCCTCATTTTGGGAAAATAGGCAGTTTTGGAGGAAAAAACAATGAATATCGACTTGTTTCAATTTACCTTATTCAGTATGGCGGTTTTTCGTTTAACGAGATTAATCGTATTTGATCAAATTACAGCTTTTTAAGAGCCCCATTTATGATGGAATATGAAGAAGTGGATGAGAGTGGGGAAATGGGTGTGTATATCGTTCCAAGGGAAAGTGGATTGCGAGGATGGATTGGGAATTTATTAAGTTGCTATTGGTGCACAGGGGTATGGTCAGCGGTTGGAATCATCTTACTTCATCTCGTCTATCCACGAATGACCGAACTAATCATCATTATTTTGGCTGTAGCTGGATTTGCGGCAATAATTGAAACAGCTATTCAAGCAATGATCAAAGAATAAGAAGGAATTGGGAAAACATTTTTACAATTTCATTCATAAGCTAAAAGTAGAGAACATCATTTATAAATCGGGAAGTGAAAAATGATGAATAGACCTCCAAGAAGACCGACTCCAACTGGAATAAAAAGACCGAAAAGCGGGTGTGGGTGTGGAAAACCTAAGAAAAAAGAGCATAAATGCATGAAACTAAGAATAGGCGGCTTTCGTCTATTCTTTTTCTTTTTGGAATTAAACTTTTTTATTCATAATTTCATGGCTTTAGTAAAAATACACTTATATTACGTATCGTTTCGGGAGGACTTATGTGTAAAAAATCATGCCTTTTTGGGTATCCTTCTACTTATAGTGATCGTTGGATGCTCCAATCAATCCGAACAACGAAGAAGTAGCTACGCGCTTTTTACAATGGTAAATCCGGATCCCATTGAATTAAACAGCCGTTCATCAGCCCCTTCAATTGGCGATCAAGTTCGAGAAGACGTGAATGAAGTCAATGAAATTTATGATGCTGCGATTATTGAAGGAAAGAAGGGCATTCTCGTTGCGTATAAAGTAAAACATTTATATCGTTTTCGGATGAAAAAGATTGAAAAAATATTAAGAAAACGTTAAAGGAAAAGTATCCAAAGAAAAACATTTACGTTTCTAGTGATTACAAAATATTTCTAGAAGTGATTAGGCTTGGAGAAAAGCTCGATCATCATAAAATTTCTCAAGCGGATGCGGAAAAACGCTTTAATGAAATTATTAAATTGAAAAAGGAAATGACGTAATATGTCTAATAAAAATAAAACAAAAACCCCAGAGCAGCTTCAATACGACCAATTGCAAAAAAACATGAAATAAAAAGACCGGTCGTTAAAAATTGCATTAGAGCTTTTATGTTGGCGGTGCAATTTGTTTAGTTGGTCAAGCGATCACATATATGTATATTTATTTTTTAACTTTACGGAACAAACAGCAGGAAATCCAACGGTCTCAACGATGGTCTTTATTGCGATGCTGCTTACTGGCTTTGGCGTTTATGATCGAATTGGGCAATTTGCCGGCGCCGGTAGTGCTGTCCCAGTTACCGGCTTTGGCAATGCGATGATTTCTGCCGCGATTGAACACCGTACAGAAGGATATGTTCTTGGTGTAGGAGGAAATATGTTTAAACTGGCTGGGTCTGTAATCATGTTCGGTGTGTTTTCTGCATTTGTCGTTGCCCTCATAAAAACAATCATTATTAAATGGGGGATTTTAATGCTTCAAGGTGCTCAAACATGGGTTTTTAACAATCCTCCTGTTATCTTATCAACAGGTGTTGTAGGAGGGCCCTTTGAAAAAAATGTCGGCTAGCGATAGATTTCGATAAATTTCACGATGATTTATGGATGGGGCAAGACTCCTATGAAAAAGCTCAAAGGGTCCTCCTTGAAGATGCGATTCAAATTGCCTTAACAAAAAAGCTTTTAAAGAAGAGGACGTACAATTTTTTATTTCAGGTGATTTAATTAACCAGCTTACTCCAACATCATTTGCGGCAAGGACAAATCAAATCCCACATATCGGATTGTTTAGTGCTTGCGCCGTATCGGCAGAAGGACTTGCCCTTGCTGCAATGATTTTAAACCAAGAAGGAGCCAACTATATTATAACGGGAGCAGCAAGTCATAATGCATCGGCAGAAAAACAGTTCCGCTATCCGACGGAATATGGGGACAGAAACCGCCGACTGCACAATGGACGGTTACTGGGGCAGGAGTTGGCTTATTAGGTCAAGGAGCAGGTGTGAATGGACCACATCCTAGAATCACTTCCGCTACGATTGGAAAGGTCGTCGATATGGGGGTAAGTGACCCATTTAATATGGGTGGAGCGATGGCACCGGCGGCAGTTGATACAACACTACGCCATTTATCAGATTTAAATATTGACCCAGATTATTACGATTTAATTATAACCGGTGATTTAGCTGAGGTCGGTAGAAACACATCTTTAGCCCTTTTCACTGATAAGGGGATACCGATGGATGAAAACAGATTCCATGATTGTGGACTTTGGATTTATAAGGATGAGCAAGAAGTATTTGCTGGGGCTAGTGGTCCTGGTTGCTCTGCTGCGGTTTTTATGGTCATTTATTAAAGCAAATGGAAACTGGAATGTATAAGCGAATATTACTCGTTGCTACGGGGCACTATTATCACCATTATCTTTCCAGCAAAAGGAAACAATCCCTTGTATTGCACACGCTGTGGCAATTGAATATATATAGAAGGAGAAAATAGAATGCTCGCGATGTTTTTTGGGCTTTTATTATTGGTGGTCTTATTTGCGTCATCGGTCAATTGATGCTCGATGTCGCAAAGTTAACACCAGCACATACTTTATGTACATTAGTTTCAATCGGCGCTGTATTAGCAGGCTTTGATCTTTATGATCCACTCATTGATTTTGCTGGCGCTGGTGCAACCATTCCAATCGTCAGCTTTGGAAACTCCCTCGTGCAAGGGGCGATGCTGGAAGCCGAAAAACACGGATTGGTTGGCGTCATGACAGGAATGTTTGAAGTGACATCGTCAGGAATTTCAGCAGCGATTGTCTTTGGCTTTATCGGCGCTTTATTGTTTAAACCTAAAGGTTAATGAAGTTTTTATATGAATCGTGCGTTCTGCCCATACAGAATACATTTATTTCACATATTTTATTAGTAAAGTAAAAGTGAGGTGAGTGTATATGTTTGGATATGGTGGCTACGGTTATGGTTGCGGCTATGGTGGCGGTTACGGTTATGGCGGAAGCGCTTTTGTATTGATTGTCGTTCTCTTCATATTATTGATTATCGTTGGTGCAAGCTTCTGCTAAAATGACAAGATGGAAAGCTTAATTAAAGCTATTCCATCTTTTTTCACTAATTTCAGTAATATTCATACGATATAAACATGAAAGGGAGGATTGCACGCAATGGAAAATAACTTTTTAAGAACATCGAGAAAAAACAGGTGTAAATATGAACGATGTATTCGAATTGGCAAATTCATTACAACATGCAAACTTCAAAGACGAAAAAACAGTACGTAGAATCATTAAAACAGTTTCGCAAATTGCTAATAAACCGGTTTCGAAAGAGATGGAAGATAAGATGGTCAAATCGATTATAAATGATGGAAGTAAACTTGATATGAATGCAATTACGAAAATGATGAATAAAAAATAAATGTGGTCTGTGACTTGCGCTGAGCAAGTCTTTCTTTTGGTGAATTTACTTGTTTGAAGAAGGATATTTGGAGAAAAAGTGTAATACATTAATGAAAAGCGGAGGTGAAGGAATTGGGATATATTTCGATGGTTCCACGCTACGAGTATGAACGATACAAATTAAGGAGTTTGCATCGTCCGAATATAAAGTATCCTATTCCTGTGCTAAGTACGCGAAAGTTAGATCTGAAATCTAGGTTAGAGCGAAGCTTAGAGGAAAGAATCGTTGATCTGAATAAAAACCAACGAATAAAGTCGAAATCATACGAATCCCAAAAACGTGAAGTTTCTCTCTCTTTAGCTGAACTAACTGGCAAGGGACAAAATTTTCATGATTATGCATGAAATAAAAGAACAAGCCCCTAACCTTAAAAGTCTCGGGGCTTATTCTAACTTTTTATATGGAGTTCCAATTTTTAAACATCGTTTGATGAGGGATACCTGCATCCATAAAAACATTAGATTTCGTCTCATATCCTAGCTTTTCGTAAAAGGAATCGCCGATGTTTGTGCGTTCAGTTTTAACGTATCAATCGCAAGACTTTTGGCGTAATCTTCAATCGCGTTCATGATTTTCACACCTGCTCCGGATCGCCTATATTGCGGAAGCACACAGATCCGTTCTACCTTCCCTTGTTCATCAAGGACGCGAAATCTACCGGTACCTACAGGTTGAGCATCATCATATAAAACAAAATGAACAGCTTCATCTTCATGTTCATCAATCTCTAATTCAGCCGGAACTTTTTGCTCCTCTACAAAGACGTTCATACGAATTTTAAATGCATCTTGAAGCTCTTCATTTGTTGTTACTTTTTACTTCCATTATTCAGGATCCTTTCCGAGGCGATATGTTTCATAGACCGTCCATGAACCGTTTTCCAATTGATAAACGAAATGAAAACGATCGACAACTTCTTCGTGGTCAACCCTAACATTTTTAATGAGCCATACACATCAGAATGTTCGTCATCAGATAATTTTTGAGCAATTGTCACATGAGGAACAAATGGGTGATCAGGCTCTACTCGGGCAGCTGTTGATAAAACTCATCATACAGCCCTTGGAGCTCAGCGGTTTTAACTGCTTTAAAATGAATCGTGTTATTAATTGGTGCAAATGAACTAACTTTTCGAATCGTTAACGTAAACGGTTCAAATTTTTCTGCAATCTTTTCAAGAATGTCGGTAAACTTCTCAGGTTCTTCCTCCGTATCAAATGCTGATTTTAATGTTAAATGTGGAGGAATTAAAGCATAATGTGGATCATATCGTTTCCGATAGAGTTTGCCAAATCTTGCAATTTTTTGGATGGGAAAATGACGATTCCATATTTCATTTACATAGCCTCCTTGTTATCTTTCTAATCTTTTTCTAATTATATCACTTAAGAAAGCGAGAACAAATACATAAAGTTCTCCGCACGTTACAAATCCTACGATAACATGATTTGTAACGCACGCTTTACGTCTGCTTGCCAATACTTCCATGAATGTCCGCCAGCAAATTCATCATAAAAGTGATTGAAACCTTTTTCTTTCAATAATTCATGCAACTTTCTATTCGGTGTTAAGAAGTCTTTTAAATCGGAAACTTGTACATCATGTTCTTCTTTGCCAATGACATGATAAACATCTACTAATTCGGGATGGGGCTGATGGGCTACTGCGTCTAACACAGCCTGATTGACATAAGGGAATGTAAAATAACTTGTCCAAAAATATTTGGGTATTTCATGGCTGTGAGCAATGAGATTGTGCCGGCTAAACTATCCCCCATTAATGTACGGTTTTTCCCCATGGCTGTTGTTGGATATTCCTGATCCAACCAAGGAATAAGTTCATGGGCTAAAAAGCGAATATATGCCCGATGTTCGTTTCCATCCGGATGATATTTATTTCGGCGATCTTCAATGCTTTTATAATGAATGCCAACGATGATCATATGATCGACTTCATGCTGATCAAGCAAATCATTAGCAACTCTCGCAAGCTTCCCCATTTGGAAATAATCTCTTCCGTCGTTTGCGATTAATAAAGAATATTTAAATAAAGGTGAAAAAGCAGCGGGTACATAAATGAGCAACGATAATGTTTCGTCAAGCTCTTTGCTATAAAATGCTCTTTCATTTATTGTCCCTTGAGGAACTGACATATAATAACTCCTCCTCGACGAATCGTTCATGATCATTTTAACATGAAGTGGCTTTAATAATCATGCAAACGATTTTTGCAATTAAAATTAGTTTTGTTTGTTTTCAGAAATTTCAACATTCTTCTTGGTGTTTATGTGATAATGTAGTAAAAAACATCAAAAGACACAACACTCCGAAAGACATATTGACAAATTTTAATAAAAAGGAGGAGAGGGACAAGCATTAATGTCAATGTTACATAATGAAAAACAAATGATGGGTAGCTTTTAACATTATGTATAGTGCAAACGGAAAATGTAGTAAGTAGAATAAATATAAACTTCAAACTCTTGTGAATATTGGGTATTGTGTCATATGAAAGATGGCAATTACGTATCTTCCTATAAGGAGGTTGTCTACGTGAATAATCAAATGAGAATCTCATATGATGAATTGACGAAAAATTTTCAAGAAGTTCACCCCGGATTAACAGATCAGGAAGCAATTGAAGAGTCAAATCGTTGTCTTTATTGCTATGATGCTCCTTGTATTACAGCATGTCCTACTGGAATTGATATCCCCACGTTTATTAAAAAATCGCATCAGGAAATTTGAAAGGATCAAGTAAAACGATTATGAGTGCTAACCCGATTGGGGCAAGCTGTGCACGTGTATGTCCAACTGAAGAGTTATGTGAAGGGGCCTGTGTTCTTAATCACTCAACAAAACCGATTATGATTGGTCATTTACAACGATATGCAACTGACTGGGCTATTAAAAATGAACAAGCGCTGTTTAAGCCTGGTAAGAAGAATGGTAAAAAGTAGCGATTGTTGGTGGTGGACCTGCTGGATTATCAGCGGCAAGAGAATTAGGACTACTAGGTTATAATGTAACGGTTTTTGAAGCAGAAGAAAAGGCGGGCGGTCTAAACACATATGGCATCGTTTCCTTTAGACTGCCACAAAGCATTTCTTTTGGGAAGTAAGTCAAGTAGAGAGTTTAGACGTTGAAATTCGAACGAATACCCGTGTTGGAAGGGATATATCGGTAGAAGAAATTTTGGAAAATTATGATGCAGTTGTTTTGGCTATCGGTATGTCAAATGTGCCAAATCTAGGAATAAGCGGTGAAGACCTAGATGGGGTATATGACGCTATTGAATTTGTGAAAGAGACGAAAACAAAGCCAATTACTGATCGTTTGCTTGGCAAGCATGTCGTAGTCATCGGTGCTGGAAATACAGCGATCGATGGTGCAACTTGTTCTGTTCGTTTAGGTGCAGAAAATGTAAAAATCTTATATAGACGTACAATTGAAGAAATGACCGCTTATGAGTTCGAATATGAATTTGCTAAACAAGATGGCGTTGAATTTAGATGGCTTACTGCCCCGAAAAAATTATTGGGAATGAGCAAGGCCGAGTAGTTGGAATCGAATGCACTAAAATGAAGCTCGGTGAGCCAGATGCGGATGGGCGTCGTCGCCCGGTTCCTATTGAAGGATCGGAATTTACATTGAAAGTAGATGCAGTCATTAAAGCGATTGGACAATCACGATTTATCGATTTGATTGAACAATTTGGATTAGCGCATAATGGTGGAGTTGTAACGGTTGATCCGAATACATTCCAAACATCCAATCAAAAGGTGTTTGCGTGCGGTGACGTTATTTTTGGAAAAGGACAAGGTGAAGCAATGGTTGTAACGGCTGCACAACAAGGGAAAGAGACCGCTTATTCGCTCCATAAACAGATGTTTGGAACGATGACGGAATTGCCTAATTTAATTTTTAAGGAGGGATTCATTTGGCTGATTTAAGGATAAATTTAGCAGGAATCAAATCACCTAACCCATTTTGGTTAGCTTCTGCACCTCAACAAACTCAGGTTATCAAGTTCAGCGTGCTTTTGAAGCGGGCTGGGGAGGAGCTGTTTGGAAAACCTTAGGTGACCCGATCATTAATACAACATCGCGATTTGCGGCAGTTAACTTTAACGGCCAAAGAGTAGCTGGTTTTAATAATATTGAATTAATTACAGATCGACCATTGGAAGTCAATTTGAAAGAAATTTATGAGACGAAGAAGCGTTTTCCTAACAATGCGATTATCGCCTCTTTAATGGTCGAGCCAAAGCAGGAGAAATGGCATGAAATTGTTAAAAGAGTAGAGGATGTAGGGGTAGATGGGCTTGAATTAAATTTTGGTTGTCCACATGGTATGGCTGAAAGGGAATGGGTTCAGCGTCCGGTCAAGTTCCTGAATTAGTTCAAAAGCAAACATATTGGGTAAAGGAAGCGGCTAAAACTCCGGTCATCGTTAAGTTGACACCGAATATAACCGACATTACTGTAACGGCTGAAGCAGCTGTAAATGGTGGCGCTGATGCAATCAGTATGATTAATACGATCAATAGCTTGGCTGGTGTTGATATTCACACATGGAATACGATTCCACATGTTGCAGGAAAAGGAGCACATGGCGGTTACTGTGGTCCAGCTGTAAAACCGATTGCACTTAACATGGTTGCCGAATGTGCGCGAAGTCCAAGAATCAATATCCCAATCTCGGGGATTGGGGAGTTTCAAGCTGGCAAGACGCCGTAGAATTTATGTTAATGGGAGCTACAGGTGTGCAAGTATGTACTGCGGCAATGCACCACGGCTTTCGAATTGTAGAGGATATGATTGAAGGATTGGATCATTATTTAGATGAAAAGGAATTGCGAGCGCACAAGAATTAGTCGGAAAGGCAGTTCATAAATACTCCGACTGGGGCAATCTCGATCTTAATTACCAAATTGTTGCGAGAATCAATAATGATATTTGTATTAACTGTAATAAATGTTATATCGCATGTGAAGATACGGCACATCAATGCATCGATATGCTACAAGATGGAAACGGATACAATATCTTAAAAGTGAGAGAAGAGGATTGTGTCGGCTGTAATTTATGCTCCATTGTTTGTCCGGTAGATGGTGCAATTGAAATGGTTGAAGTACAAAACGGACTTCCGCCGATGACTTGGAATGAACGCCAAACTGCGCTCGGTGCGATTGGTTGTAGTGTAGATGTAGTAAATAAATAAAATACGTCAAAATCACTAGGGAAATATGAGAAAAGTAATAAAGAACGGAACGATTGTCACAGCTGCAGATATATATATAGCGGATATCCTCATTGAAAATGAAGTCATTTCAGCAATTGGAGAAAATTTATCGACAAAAGATGCGGAAGTCATTGATGCAAAAGGTTGTTATTTATTTCCCGGTGGGGTAGACCCCACACACATCTCGAAATGCCCTTTGGTGGAACAGTTACGAAGGACGATTTTGAAACGGGTACAATCGCGGCAGCTTTTGGAGGAACGACGACAATTATCGATTTTTGCTTAACGAATAAAGGGAACCGCTTAAAAATGCGATTGCAACATGGCATGCAAAATCGAATCATAAAGCGGTTATCGACTACGGATTTCATTTAATGATTGGGAAGTGAATGATGCCGTTTTACAAGAACTTCCAGCTGTCATTAATGAAGATGGAATCACTTCTTTAAGGTGTTTATGGCCTATAAAAATGTCCTTCAAGCCGATGACGAAACATTATTTAAAACACTCATTGCTGCTAAAGAACTAGGTGCACTCGTCATGGTACATGCGGAAAATGGTGATGTGATCGACTATTTAACGAAAAAGCGCTTGAACAAGGCAATACAGATCCAATTTACCATGCTTTAACAAGGCCGCCAGAAATAGAGGGTGAAGCGACTGGAAGAGCAGCGGCATTTACAGGTCTAGCAAACTCTCAGCTTTATGTAGTTCATGTAACATGTGCAGAAGCTGTAAGAAAAATTGCTGAGGCTAGAGAGAATGGAATTGATATATGGGGAAACATGTCCGCAATATTTAGTACTTGATCAATCTTATTTAGATAGATCTAATTTTGAAGGGGCGAAATACGTGTGGTCTCCACCATTACGTGAAAAATGGAATCAAGATGCATTATGGAATGCTTTAAAAACGGGGACCTGCAAACGATTGGCTCTGACCAATGTTCCTTTGACTTTAAAGGACAAAAGGAGCTTGGTAAAGGTGACTTTTCAAAAATTCCAAATGGAGGTCCAATGATTGAAGACCGTTTTAGTATTCTTTTCTCAGAAGGTGTGAAGAAAGGCAGAATTACATTAAATCAATTCGTTGAGATGATTTCAACGAGAAGTGCAAAATTATTTGGATTATATCCTAAAAAGGGACCATTGCAGTTGGTGTTGATGCAGATATTGTGATCTTTGACCCAACGATTGAAAGAACAATTTCTGCAGAAACTCATCATATGGCGGTTGATTACAATGCTTTTGAAGGAATGAAAGTGACCGGGAACCGATTTCGGTTCTATCACGAGGAAAGTTTGTCATTCGCGATAAACAGTTTGTCGGGAAAGTCGGAGGAGGCCAGTACTTGAAACGTGCGAAGTATGGTGAGGTAAAACAGACGGGAGAAAATAAAGTTTTCAATATTTGATATTCGCTCAAAATGGACTAGATCATTTAGGAAATATCAACCAACACAATTGAAAAGCGATGAGTGAAGATTTTTGCGCACATTCAATTCAGAAGATTCAAAAATATAATTGTGAGGATGAATTGAAATGACAAATGAAAACTCAAGAGTTGTCGTTGGAATTAAAGAGTCTCCACCACCTGGAAAATTTATCGTACTAAGTTTACAACATTTATTTGCGATGTTTGGGGCGACAATTTTAGTTCCATATTTAGTAGATTTAAGTCCGGGAGTCGCACTTATTTCAAGTGGCTTAGGCACGATTGCTTTTCTTCTTATTACGAAAGGGCAAGTCCCTGCTTATGTTGGCTCCTCTTTCGCCTTTATTGTTCCGATCATTGCGGCAACAGCAGTCGGCGGTCCCGGAGCGGCCATGATTGGAAGCTTTTTAGCTGGGGTTGTATACGGGATCGTTGCGTTACTCATTAAAGCGACTGGTCATAAATGGCTCGTTAAAATATTACCTCCCGTCGTAGTCGGTCCGGTCATTGTCGTCATCGGACTGAGCTTGGCACCAGTAGCGGTAAGTATGGCAATGAACAATCCAGATGGAGATTATAGCTTGCTTTACTTTTCAGTTGCGTTAGTGACACTTTTAATTGTTGTGTTAAGTTCGATATTTCTGAAAGGGTTCCTCAATTTAATCCCTGTGTTAATTGGAATCGTCGGTGGGTACATTTACGCGGCCGCTGTTGGGATTGTTGACTTATCTGGGGTAAAGGCGGCGAGTCTATTTGAAATTCGAATTTTCTTATTCCCTATGTTACGTATACACCTAGTTTTTCATGGACGATTGTTTCTTTAATGGTTCCAGTCTCAATCGTTACATTATCAGAGCATATTGGTCATCAAATGGTATTAAGTAAGGTCGTGCAAAAGGACTTAATTCTAAGACCAGGATTGCATCGATCGATTATGGGAGACGGTATTGCGACAATGCTTGCCGCCTTAATCGGTGGCCCGCCAAATACAACATATGGTGAAAACATTGGTGTATTAGCGATCACACGCGTCTTTAGTGTTTTCGTTATTGGCGGAGCGGCAGTGTTGGCCATTTGCTTTGGGTTTATTGGGAAGATAACCGCGCTTATTAGTTCGATCCCAACACCAGTCATGGGGGAATTTCGATTCTTTTATTTGGGATCATTGCTGCTTCTGGTTTGCGGATGCTCGTTGACACGAAGGTCGATTTTGGAGATAAGAGAAACCTCATCATTTCATCTGTCATTCTCGTTATTGGAATTGGTGGTGCGACATTGAAGTTTACTGAAAACTTTGAAGTTCATGCGATGGCTTTAGCTGCAATCGTTGGTGTGCTTTTGAATCTCGTTCTCCCTGGCGGAGAAGTTCCTGAAGAAGTTGATATATACGAAGTGCAGCTAGAAGATGAAGATATTGCGTGAGTGAAATTTCCCAATGATGACATTATGACAGTTAAAAGGGGTGCTCTCATGAAGCAGAGTGGAAATTATTTGAAGTCAACCGACTTACTTCCCATTGCCCATAATGACAGAAATATCGGTACGAAAGGTTTTGCTGTTATTTGGGTAGGAATGGCAGTCGTCTTAGCGGCATTCGCGATCGGTGGAGCTGGGGTACAAAGTCTGTCACTCGGTTGGGTAATTGTCGCCACATTAATTGATCCGTAGCAATCGGTATTCTTATGACGATTATTGGTGATATTGGAATCGAACATGGCTTGTCATTCCCTGTTTATATGAGAGCGCCATTCGGAACAATCGGCACACATTTACCATCCTTAGTACGGGGATTACCGCCTCTTGTTGGTTTGGACTGAATACGTATTTTGGTGCTACTGCAATGAACGGCATTTTATTTCTATTAATTGAGTTTGATAATTGGTTTGTTTGCTTTTTAATATTTGCTGTGTTGCAACTCGTCAATACTGCACTTGGAATAAAAGCAATTGAACGATTCGCAGATTTAGCGGCACCAACCATCATCCTTATATCGGCGTGGATGTATACGTCACTTTCCGATCAAGCGGCTGCGCAAGGTAGAGCCGTTTGGAGTTGGGTGGAAAGTCCAGTGACAGGAGGAGCGGCGATTACGGCATTTATGGTTATTGTTATGAGCAATATGGGGTTCTGGGCAACATTGGCAGCTGATATGCCTTCGTTATCTAGATTTTTAGAGCTCCAAAAACGAAAGAAATTGGTTTAAGCGCAATAAATCACAAATTGTAGGAAGTATTATTGTCATGCCAATTGTTAATACCTTTATGATCATCATCGGGGCAGTCGCCTATATTGCTGTCACGACGTTTGATCCGATTGCAGCGTTGACCGAAGCTGCAAGTGGCTTTGTGCTTGGGATTTTATTATTAATGATCGTATTTGCACAATGGTCTACAAATACGTCGGCAAATGTGATCCCAGCAGCAACGATCTTCTCTAATGTAGGGGGCCAAAAGTGCCATTTTGGGTTGCGGTAATTATCGCTGGTATTGTCGGAATCGTCGTTCAACCATGGAGTTTATTCAATGTCATTATCCCAGCACTTCTTATTATCGGCGGTATTTTATCAGCAATCGTTGGGATTTTGTTTACCGACTACTACGTGCTTCGGCAACGGCGAGTAAATGTACATGATTTATATGAAAACGAAGGGCAATTTACATTCATGAATGGATTTAATATGGCTGGTATGATCGCTTGGGCCATCGGAGGCATTGCATCATACTTTTTGCCAGCATATTCGTTTATCATTGGCTTTGCTGTTGGAGGGATCGTGTATTATTACCTTGCGAAATATTGGTGGTTTAAAAAGTATAAGCAGGCGGAAATTGAAGATCCAAGTGATGAGAAATATTTAGGGATTACGGTCGGTCGTGATTGGAAGATTCCTGTCAAGGAAGAGATCGTTATTCACGATACTGTAACTAGAAATGTATAGAAAATCAACTTCTCCAAGGAGTGAATGAATGACATGACAGAATATCAGGAGTTTTTACAAGAGAGAGATCGAATTGATTTTTAGTGGACCAAGGATATAAGATAAAGAGCATTACTGAAAATTTAAGCGGCGCTTTCGTTGAATTTGAACGATATACGGAATCACAAGTTGAAAATGAAACATTGCATGTTTTAACAGCAAATGGACGGAAATATTTTTCCGTGATTTTACTTGAGCAACAAAGAAAAACCGGTTGAAATGGTTGGAAGCTGGTGAACAGGTCAATTGTTTGCCAGTTTCTTCTCAGTTTTATTAAAAAACTTTTGTAAAGGGTGCTTCAAAGTGAATTCTTATATTACTGTTAAAGATATTCTCCAAAGGAAGCATTTTGATCATATTGAAGTGATTGCAGGTAGTGAAGGACTCAATCGAATAGTAAAATGGGTCCATGTCGTTGAGGTGACGAACATTCGCAATCTATTGAACGGCAACGAATTGATCCTTTCAACTGGAATTGTTTGGAAAGAGGATCGTAAGCAATTCATTTCATTAATCGAGCAGTTAATTGAAATAGAAGCAGGAGGACTCTGTTTAGAAATGGCGACGTATACATCATTGATTCCCAGGAAATTATCGATATAGCCAATCGATCCCATTTTCCTCTTATATTATTTCAAAAAGAAGTTCCTTTTGTAGAAATTACCCAAGATATTCATTCACTTCTCATTAATCGTCAATATCAAATGACAGCAGACTTAGAAAGATATTCACAAGTATTAAATAAAAAGCTTCTAACAATCGAACATTACTCGGAGATTTTAAAATTTATTCAGCAATATTTACACGTTCAAGTGATTCTAGAATTTAGCAACAAAGAAATCCAGTTCATTCCAGATGTAATTGAATTAAAGCAGAGGACCCTTCTTGACATGGTTGAAAACAAAGAAGCAATCGTTCCGTTTTCAACGATTAGAACACCGATTCATTTAATGGGGGACTATTTTGCGGAGCTTATGATTACATCTGATAAAAGACCTTTAACCGAATATGATCAATTGATAGTAGATCGAACAGCAACGGCGCTCGCTCAATTCTTTTACGTGAACTTTATGTAGAAGAAAAACGTAGAGTAGAAGAAACGGAATGGTTAAAAGGGTGGCTAAAGGGAGATGAAGGTGAGGAATCGATCTATGATTATCTTGCTTATCATATGCCAACAGTCAAGCCGAAAGGAGCGCTCGTTTGTATTTGCAAGCTTGAAGCGTTTGAGCAATATTCAAAAGTAAATTTAACTTATTTTAAACTTTATTTCAGGACGATTTTTGAGCAACAAGGTTTTTCTTTTTTCAATTGAGGAAAGAAATACGCTCGTATGTATCATGATCAATGAAAGAAACAGTGCAACGTGGAAAAAGAGAATGAATGAAGGTATTCGACGTTTAAAAAATTCACAATCACAAATGAAGTTGAAACACATAATAGGAATTGGAAAATATGAAGGGAGTTAACGAGTATACATAAAAGTTATGAAACAGCAATGGAAACGATTCGCATTCAAGAAAGATTATCAATGCACTCCGAGCGGCATTTTTATGATGAACTTCATATTTTTCGCTTTATTCATTTGCTAAATCGTCATTCTGATTTACAAGAAACAGTATTTGAATATTTAAAGCCTGTTATTACGTACGATCAAAAAATAATGGGAAGTTAATGGAAACATTAAAAGCCTATTTAGCTTGCAATGGATCAAAGCAGGAAACAGCGAAGCAATTATTTATTGTTAGACAAACACTTTACCACCGATTAGAAAGGTTGGAGAAATTACTTGGAAATGATTTTATGGAACAGGAGAAAAGACTCGCTATTGAGATGATGATGTTATCTTATGAATTTTTAACAGCATCAAAGCATGACAAAAGGTAAATCGTGAAGCATATTAGACATCATTGACGATCTAAAGGCTAATATTTGCATTTTGTAGCGGAAAATGAAGTGGAATTTTACAAAATGTCTAATGAAGGCCCTTTCCTTATGAGTGATAATTTATGTATAAGTTTACGAAAGAGGAGGAACGGAATCATGACGGTAATGAATGAAACGGCTTTGTTAAAAAACTATATAAATGGGGAATGGGTAAATGCGCTCCGCACTGAAACATTAGATGTGCCGAATCCGGCGACAGGAAAAACATTGGCTAACGTACCGATTTCTTCAAAGGAAGATGTAAACCTAGCTGTTCAAGCAGCGAAGGAGGCGTTTAAAATATGGAAAAACACGCCAGTTCCAAAAGAGCAAGAATCTTATATAAATATCATTACTTATTATCAGAAAATCATGAAAAACTAGCGAAACTGATCGTTCAAGAAAATGGAAAAGCATATAAAGAAGCATACGGAGAAGTACAAAGAGGCATTGAGTGTGTAGAATTTGCGGCAGGAGCACCAACATTAATGATGGGAGAGACGTTATCGAATATCGCTGACAATATTGATTCAGAAATGTTTCGCTATCCGTTAGGGGTCATAGGAGGGATTACACCTTTTAATTTTCCGATGATGGTTCCGTTGTGGATGTTCCCATTAGCGATCGCTTGTGGGAATACGTTTGTACTTAAGCCGTCTGAACGTACCCCGATTTTGGCAAATGAATTAGCTAAGCTATTTACCGAAGCCGGTGCTCCAAAAGGTGTGCTAAACATCGTTCATGGCGCACATGATGTTGTAAATGGGCTGTTGGAGCATCAAGATATTAAGGCAATCTCGTTTGTCGGTTCACAGCCGGTGGCAAAATATGTATATGAACGGGCTGCTGCACAAGGTAAGCGAGTTCAAGCGTTATCAGGTGCAAAAAATCATCATATCGTCATGCCTGACGCAGACATTGAAACAGCAGTTACGCAAATTATTAGCTCCGCATTTGGCAGCGCGGGTCAGCGTTGTATGGCATGTAGCGCAGTTGTCGTTGTCGGAGATGGGGATGCGCTTGTTCAAGCATTAAAGCAAAAAGCAAACGAGCTTACAATTGGAAATGGTTTGGATGAGGAAGTGTTATTAACTCCAGTTATTAGAGAGTCACATCGCAAGAAAGTATTAGATTATATCCAAGTAGGGCTTGAAGAAGGCGCATCGTTGATTAGAGACGGGCGAAAAGAAATGGATGAATTTGAAGAAGGAACATTCCTTGGACCGACGATTTTTGATCATGTAACGCCGTGTATGACGATTGCGAAAGATGAAATTTTTGCTCCTGTTCTCAGCTTACTACGAGCGAACAATTTAGATGATGGTCTTGAATATATTCGGCAATCACGCTTCGGAAATGGGGCTACGATTTATACGAAAGATGCAAGGGCGGTGAGGCAATTTAGAGAAGAGGCAGATGCAGGCATGTTAGGAATCAATGTCGGGGTACCAGCGACGATGGCCTTTTTCCCATTCTCGGGTTGGAAAGATTCCTTCTATGGAGATCTTCATGTGAATGGCAAAGATGGGGTAAACTTTTTACTCGCAAAAAATGATCACATCCCGATTTGACTATTAATGATAATGAGGTGATGGGGATGACAAACATTCAGCAAAGTGAGGATTTATTAACGAAGGATAAAGAGTATATTTGGCACTCAATGAAACCGTACAGCCCGGATTCAACGATGATTGCAGAAAAAGCAAAAGGATCGTGGATTACTGATCATCAGGGCAAGCGATATTTAGATGCGATGTCAGGACTATGGTGTGTCAACGTGGGCTATGGGAGAACAGAGTTAGCTGAAGCAGCATTTGAACAATTAAAAGAAATGGCTTATTTTCCATTAACCCAAAGTCATACACCCGCAATCAAGCTTGGAGAAAAGTTAAATGAAATGCTCGGTGATGAGTACGTCATCTTTTTTCTAATAGTGGCTCAGAGGCGAATGAAACGGCATTTAAATTAGTAAGACAATTTCATCAGCAAAAAGGGAGTATAGCCGCTATAAGTTTATTTCTAGATATCGGGCATATCATGGAAGTTCGATGGGAGCCCTAGCTGCGACTGGGCAAGCACAGCGAAAGTATAAGTTCGAACCATTGGCACCTGGATTTATTCATGTCGCCCCACCTGATGTTTATCGCTCTTCTGATAAAGTCGATTGTGCTGCATCTGAATTGGAATCCGTCAAAGAAATCGATCAAGTAATGACATGGGAGTTAAGTGAAACGATCGCCGGTGTTATTATGGAACCAATCATTACCGGTGGAGGGGTGATCGTCCCTCACTACGAGTACATGAAAGGAGTAAAGGATGTTTGTGATAAACACGGTGCTTTGCTCATTGCAGATGAAGTAATTTGCGGATTTGGTCGGACGGGAGAGCCGTTCGGGTTCATGAATTATGGAGTAAAACCAGATATTATAACAATGGCAAAAGGAATTACGAGCGCTTATTTGCCGTTATCGGCAACGGCTGTTAAAAAGAAATATATGAGGTTTTTAAAGGGGCTGGTGAATATGATTATTTCCGGCATATTAATACATTTGGAGGAAACCCAGCCGCATGTGCGCTTGCATTAAAAAACATTGAGATTTTGGAAGACGAAAACTTATTCGCAAGATCAAAACAGTTAGGTAAATATTTAAAACAAAGCCTAGCCTCGTCTCTTGATGATCATCCATTTGTCGGAGATGTTAGAGGAAAAGGTTTGTTAGTAGGAATCGAGCTCGTAAAAGATAAAGCAACGAAAGAGCCGCTAGAAGCGAATATAGTAAATCAAATCATTGCAGGTTGCAAACAAAAAGGATTGATCATTGGCAAAAATGGAGCAACAGTTGCAGGGTATAATAACGTCTTAACTTTGGCACCTCCTTTATCGATTGAAGAAGAGGATTTGGATTTTGTTATAAAAACAGTCATCGAGGAAATACTGAGTAAATAAATTTACTCATGAAAACATGCCAAAATGAATTCATGGAAGAAGGGTTGATAAACCATGAAAATTGGTGTTCCAAAAGAAGTGAAGAATAATGAAAATCGAGTAGCTCTAACGCCTTCAGGTGTAATGGAGCTAGTTGCTAATAAGCATCAAGTGTTTATCGAAAAGGGAGCAGGAGTGAAATCAGGCTTTCTTGATGAGCAATATACTGCGGCTGGTGCAACCATCGTTGAAACAGCCGCTGACGCATGGTCTTGTGAAATGGTCATTAAAGTGAAAGAACCAATTCAAGACGAATATCAATATTTCTATGAAGGTTTGATTTTATTTGCTTATTTGCATTTAGCTGCTGATCAACAATTAACGGTAGCGTTGATGGAAAAAATGTAGTAGCGATTGCATATGAAACGGTACAACTTCCGGATAAGTCCTTACCTTTGCTTACACCAATGAGTGAAGTAGCGGGAAGAATGGCGACGCAAATTGGCGCGTCTTTTTGGAAAAACAAGAGGAGGAAAAGGGATATTACTCGGAGGGGTGCCAGGTGTTAGAAGAGGAAAAGTAACGATTATCGGCGGTGGAGTCGTCGGCACAAATGCCGCTAAAATTGCGATCGGACTTGGTGCTCATGTAACAATGATTGATGTGAATCCTGCACGGATCAGGGAGTTGGATGATTTATTTGGCCGCTCTATCACTACGTTAATGTCAAATTCATTTAATATTAGTCAATCGGTCGCCGAATCCGATCTTGTCATCGGAGCGGTATTAATTCCAGGCGCAAAAGCCCCTAAGCTTGTATCAGAAGAAATGGTTAGTTACATGGAAAACGGTTCTGTAATCGTTGACGTCGCCATTGACCAAGGAGGTATTTTTGAAACGGCTACACATGTGACAACACATGCTAATCCTACGTATGTGAAACATGGAGTTGTTCATTATGCTGTCGGTAACATGCCGGGGCTGTCCCAAGGACTTCTACAATTGCACTTACTAACGTTACAGTCCCATATATTTTACAAATTGCAAATAAAGGTTACGAAAAAGCATTAAATGAAAATCCTTCACTTTATAAAGGTCTAAACGTTATCAAGGGTGAAATCGTATATAAGGAAGTTGCTAAAGCTCATCATTTACCACATGTGTCAATGTCGAGAATTATTTAAGTACATTATCATTTCAGGTTTGCATTATTATTTAAATGAAATAGGCCCTCTCGTGCGCTTCGAAGCAATAGGGAGATCTATTTCTTTTTTATTCGAAATCCTTACAGCAGTATAAAAACTAGCGATTGGCATATACTGTAACAAACATTTGTTTGGGTGGTGGTTGTATGAAAGGATTGCTATATCGTGCAGCAATAAATCAAATGAAGCTTGAAATAATATACATGTCAAAGGAAAATCAAATTTCACAGCGTGTAATTAAAGTACTTGCTTTTGACGAGAGGAAAATCAAATCCTATTGTTTCACAAAGCGTCAAACTCGGACCTTTATGATCAATCATATTTTATCTGCCGCTCCGATCAAGCGAAGAAATTCAGTCGGATAATCTTGATCAAGTAAGGGTGTAAGTGAATCAAATATGTGAATACATTACTAGACCACAAAACTACTCTAAAGTAAAGCGCATGAGTGATCAACAGTAAAAGTTGGATAAAAATCATAAATCAAAAATACAATAAAGTAAATTATATCGCAGTAATCTTTTAAAAGAACTTCTTGTTACTTTATTATTATTATTATGTTAATATACGGATGTGTACAAAGTGACTGATTCGGTATTGTGGTCAATTCTATTAGTTGGGGAATAAAAACATGTCTGTTGATCGAAGGCAACTTATTATTGATGCGGCGACAAAATCCTTTTCATTATTTGGTTATAAAGCTACGACGATGGATCAAGTGGCTAAATTAGCGAATGTTGGCAAGGGAACGATATACACATTTTTAGTAATAAAGTGGATTTGCTTGATGAGATTGTTACTTCTTTAATTAAAGAAATGAAGGCAGCTGCAGATGAAACGATTCGGGATGATCGATCTTTTTATGATAATGTGAATAGGGCGATTTATCGATTATTAGCCTTTAAAAATGAGCATCAGCTAACGATTAAACTATTTCAGGAAGAAAAGGAAATTGGCACACCCGAAGTAATGGAAGTGATGAAAAAGTGGAAAACGCGATTATTCATTACATTAAGGAAAAAGTGGAGGAAGCGATTGTCAAGGATGAAATTAAAGCGTGTGATCCTGAAATGACCGCCTTTATTATGTTAAAACTGTATATTTCTCTCGTTAATGACTGGGAAAAAATCATCAACCATTAACGAAAGAGAAAATCGCTTCTCTATTTGATTTTTATTTATTTAAAGGATTATCAAAATGATAATCCATTATTTTCAAACGAAAATGACCAAATGAGGGAAGTGGTCATTTAGTTTATTTTAGAAAGGAAAGGAACGACAATGAAAAATACGTTATTTTCAGCCGAGTGGAAGGCGATATTCAAAAATAAAAAGCTATTCATTCCATTAATAGCGATTATGTTTATTCCTGTTTTATATAGTGGAATGTTTTTATGGGCTTTTGGGATCCGTATGATCGACTAGCCGATTTACCTGTTGCGGTCATTAATAAGGATGAAGGAGCAGAATTCGAAGGTGAGCAGTTAAAGCTAGGAATGAATTAGTTGAAAAACTATTGGAAAACGATCAATTTACGTTCGATATAGTTGATGAGAAGCAAGGTTATCGAGATTTGGAACAACAAAAATATTATTTATTAATTGAAATACCGGATCATTTTTCTAAAAATGCGACGACATTATTAGATGAACAGCCACAGAAGCTTGAATTAAACTATATTCCAAATGAAAGTTTTAATTTTCTTTCAGCGCAAATCGGTGAGACAGCGGTTGAGAAAATTAAAGTGGCAGTTGCAAGGAAGTCTCTGCAACTTATGCAGAAACAATGTTTGATAAAGTTAAAGAAATGGCCGATGGTTTTGAACAGGCCAGTGATGGTGCCCATGCGTTAAACGAAGGCGCTCAGGAGCTATCTTCGGGCTCTGACCGTTTATATGAGAATTTGAATCAACTTGCATTCAAGTCACTTGAATTTAATCAAGGTGTATCGATGGTGCAAACGGGGATGGAGGAGCTTGCTAAAGGAACGAATGAACTTGCGGATGGCTTAGGGCAGCTTGTTAACGGGCACGAGCAAATCGTTCAAGGTGCAAAAGCGGCGAAAGAAGGATCTGCACAACTGATTGTTGGTGCTCAAAGCTTAAACGAGGGACTGCAACAAGCGGAACATTCAATGGAAAAAATAACGACTGGAACAGGAGAAATCAAAGCAGGGACTGATCAGTTAACGGAAAAATTAGGGAGTTTCAAAGCGGAGCAGGACAGGTTGCTGAAGGAGCGAATGCTTTGCATGAGGGCATTTTGCAAATGAAATCACAGCTTGCAGGAATTGATGAGAAGCTTTCAGCACTGCCTATTCCAGATGAAATGAAAATCGCGTTGCAAAATCAATTAAAGGAAGAGCTTGAAGCAGGAATTTCGATATTAGAAGCAGGAAGTGAACGTATCGCTATTGGTACGAAACAGCTTGAAGATTCAGCTGGTGAGCTTCAAGTGGGGGCAAGTACAATTGCGAATAAGCTTGCGGAAGTAAATGTCGGGCAAAAGCAGCTTACATCTGGAATAGATCAATTGACCGCTGGCTCCGATGAATTATTGGCTGGCGTTGTGAAGCTTGAGGATGGTCAAACGAAACTAACCGACGGTATTTCAGTCTTCGATCAAAAATTGCTTGAAGTAAATGCTGGTGCAGGAAAGCTTTCAAGTGGAGCAACGCAACTAGCTGGAGGCATTCATGCGCTTGCGGATGGCTCGCATCAATTAAGCGATGGGAGCCGCAAGCTAGCAGAAGGATCAAGTGAGCTTGCTCATGGAACGAAAAAGCTAGTAGATGGAACGAATGAATTAGATGAAAAACTAAGTGAAGCAGCAGACAAATCAAGTTCTGTACATGCTGATGAACGGACGTACGATATGATTGGGGAACCAGTAAAAGTTAAAAATAAAGGGATTAACCATGTTCCAAATTATGGGACTGGATTCGCACCTTATTTTCTTTCGCTCGGGTTATTCGTTGGTGCGCTCTTAATTACAATCGTATTTCCACTCCGTGAGCCTGCAAGTCAACCAAGAAATGGATTCGCTTGGTTTTTGGAAAGTTCGGTGTGATTGCAATTGTAGGTATCGTCCAATCATTATTGGCTGTTGCAATTATGCTATTTGGCCTTCATATGGAAGTCAAAAGTATTCCACTGTTTATTATTACAACGATTGCAACAAGTCTATCATTTATTGCGCTTATTCAATTTCTAGTTACACTATTTGCGGATCCGGGGCGATTTATTGCGATCATTATATTAATCTTGCAATTGACGACAAGCGCGGGAACCTTCCCACTGGAACTAATTCCAAATGGATTGCAACCGTTCAATGCGATGTTGCCGATGACTTACTCCGTACAGGCGTATAAAGCAGTGATTTCAAGTGGTGACTTTAGTTATATGTGGAAAAATATTAGTATCTTAAGTGCTTATCTAATTGGATTTATGGGATTAACAATTGGATATTTTCAATATAAATTTAAAAGAAGTTTCGAATATAAGGTTAGTGAATAAACTGTTATTCATATAAAGCGACAGTTGAATGTGAAAATGGACCCTCCCTTAACTATTAGTGTTGTAGGGAGGTCCATTTATTTTTGAAATAATTACTATACCCGCGAGATGGAAGAATTAGAGGTTTTCCATCCCAAGACTAAAGGGCTGACATATTCTTCTACTTTTCTTCAATAACGTGTATCATTTCGTCACTTTCTTTCAATGAACAGCTTTGATACCATTCTCCATATTCATGTGAAACTTATTATCTTCTAACAAGCTGTATTCGAATAGAAATACGTAACGCATTGAAAAGGAATATATATTTGTATATCGATATCCAGTGTGAATTTTGCTGCCAAATCAAATTCTGTGCCCTTTAATACGTTATAACGATATAAAAATAGTAAGAAAAGACACATCCAGTTAACTGAATGTGTCTTTTAGTATGATTCCGACTGGGCTTGAACCAGCGACCTCCACCCTGTCAAGGTGGCGCTCTCCCAGCTGAGCTACGGAATCAAGATATGTAATGTGTGGACAATTAATAATATACTATGAAGCAGCAAAACTGTCAACCATTATTTTAAATAAAAATATGTGGCTGTTGCTCGTTGGACTAAAAACAAACGTTTGAACTAGGGGGATGTCTGTACGGATTTCATAGGAATTGCATTTAATATAATTAAGGAGGTGTATTTTATGGAAATTAAACAGCAATTGGTTTCAAGTCGGTCAAATACGTTTGGTGCTGGCAATCCATGCAATTTCATAACAATACACGAAACAGCCAATCAACGAGTAGGTGCGGGGCAAAAAGGCATGCTAATTTGCAATTGAGTGGGTATACAGCGTCCTGGCATTACCAAGTAGATGATAAAGAAATCATACAGTCTTTTCCAGATGAAGTTCGCTGCTGGCATGCGGGGATGGGCAAGGAAAAGGGAATAGTGAATCGATTGGCATTGAAATTTGTGTCAATTCGGATAGCGATTTTAGGGTGGCAATTGAAAATACAGCAAAACTCGTTCGTTATTTAATGGAAAAACATCAAATTGCGATTGACAATGTCGTTCAGCATAATCATTGGAGCGGGAAAGATTGTCCGCATTTTTTACGTAGTGGTACGAAAGGTGTGACATGGGCTCAGTTTATTCAACGCGTCCAAAATCCGAATCAAGGGAAGGAAAAAACAGGAACCCATACCGAGTACACCAGTACAGCAGACGGGAGCAAATCTTAGCATTGTCGATTGGATGAATGCCAATCAAATGGATTCAAGCTTCAGCAACCGCATGAGACTCGCCAACGCGTATGGAATCTCAAACTACACAGGGACGGCAGCGCAAAATATCGAGTTATTGGTAAAGCTACGAGCCGGAAGTACACCAAGCACCTCGCCATCAACGACTACATCAGGGAGTATTGTCGACTATATGAATAGCAATGGGATGGATTCCAGCTTTGCCAATCGGAAAAAGTTAGCTGAACAATATGGAATTACTCCATACTCTGGAACAGCCGATCAAAATCTTCGATTATTAAATAGATTGAAAAATGCGGAATCCCCAACTGCACCAAAAACATTCAAGATAGGACAAAAAGTAAAGCTTAAATCTTCAGCACAAAAATATGCAACCGGCGAAAACATTCCTGCCTATGTAAAAATAAAACATATACGATCCAGCAAGTAAAAGCAAATCGTGTTTTACTAAGAGAAATATATTCATGGGTGAACATATCTGATATTAGCTAACATGTTCAAAGTAGGAGGGAAGCAATGATCCCTTCTCTTTTTATGTAAAACAGATACTTGGCCTGTTTTCCGAATAAGGGATGGCACCTGAATTAGATCGAAAGAGAACGAAGGAACCAAGCTTAGCGGAAATGAGCGAAATCGCCTTAAAAATTTTGAATCAAAATAAAAATGGTTTCTTTGTAACAAATTTACAACAATCGATTTAACAAACCAAGAAGTGGAACAAGTATTGCCATTTTATATGCGAGCACTAATTGGCTGGACAACGAATCAACATACGGGTGTAGACATCCCGGTATATGCGTTTGGTCCAGGCTCCAAGTTATTTAGAGGGTTATTTAACAATACTGACATACCAAAGCGAATGGCACAGGCAATGAATATTCAATGGACACAAGGAAGTAGGAGTTACAAGGAAGGTATTTAGAGCGGTGCGAGGGGAAGGTACATGGTTAAATTTGTTACTTAATCCTCCTCAATTCCGCTATATCTGCCTCATGCTCAACGGAACGAATGGATAGGCGTTCTAATATTTTCTCTTGTCTACTTTGCCCATCTGCAAGCTGTTGGAGAAGCTTTTTGTGGAGCGTTTGCTCTTCCTTGAGAAAAGTAACATCCCCATGAATTTTATGAACGTCTAATGTAAGACTTTCTAGCTTTGCATCGGTTTCTTCTTGACGGTCGCGGATAATCCTTACGATTTCGGTATTTTCGTTTAATTGGGACTTTATTTGCCCAATTTCGCCTTTCATTTGTCCAACTTCCACGTTTAGTTTCCCAATCTCACTTTTCATTTGTCCAACTTCACTCTTTATCCCTTTTACTTCATCTAAAATTTGCAGCATTAATTTTTCACTCATGGCTATTACTCCTTTCTATGAATATGATCATATTTTATCATATTATGGGGTATGGGTGTTGATGAAATATGGTTCAAATGAAACCTTTTGCTGATTTAGACGTAGAGAAAGTTGGGGTGATATGTATGACATTTCATGCGAAAAGAGATCGTTTTTTACTGTTTCTATTATAATTTCATTGTTGGTTATTGCTGTTGCCACTTTATGGCCGGTCGTTTATGAAGTAGGTTTTTCCGCACAAACGGATTGGATAACCGTTTGGATCATGATCGGGCTTTTTATCTTAACTGTCAGCTTTATTTTGTGGGCATGGTTCGATATTGAATATACCTTTCATGATGATTATTTATTCGTTCGTGGTGGACCTTTTCGCAGCAAAATTCCATATAGGCAAATAACACGTGTCATTGAAACGAATGGAATTTTTGTCGGCTACCGTATTTTATCATCGAAAGATGCGTTGGAAATTTACTATAAAACGGCTTTACTTGGAAGTGTGATTATTTCACCTAAGCATAAGCAGCAATTTGTAGAAGAGCTGCGAAGCCGATGTTCTTGGTTATAATGCCGATATATCGTGTATAATTAAAATATATTTATAACATGGAGTTGAGAAAATATAAAAACAATAGCTGATATTGCGAAAATGGCTGGGGTCGCTAAAAGCACGGTTTCCGTTATTTAAATGGCGGCTCTGTAAGCAAAGCAACGAAAATAAAGATTGAGAAAGTAATCAATGAAACAGGCTACATTCCAAACCCTTTTGCTCAAAGTTTAAAGGCCAAAAATACATATATGATTGGCACAATTGTGCCTCGCCTGGATTCATATGCTGCTTCGCGAACATTGATAGGGATTGATGAGCAATTAAAAAACATCATTACCAAATGATTATTTCGAATACAAGTCAAAGTTTGGAACGTGAAATCGAAAGTATTCATAGTTTAGCGAATCAAAAGGTTGACGCGATTATTTTGCTTGCAACTGAAATGACGGATGTTCACGTGGAAGCACTGAAAAGCGTAAAAATCCTGCATTAATTGTTGGACAGGAAAATAAAGATTTTCCTTGTGTCATTCATAATGACTATGAAGCAGGGTACGAAATTGGCAAGTATGTTTTAAAAAAGGGACATAGGAAAATTGCTTATTTAGGTGTGTCTGAAAAGGATGTCGCTGTCGGTGTAAAGCGAAAAGAAGGCTTTAACAAAGCGGTAAAAGACCAACAAGATTGTGAGGTAACCTATTATGAAACGGCGTTTAACATGCATTCCGCACAAGAAGTAGCGTCTTCGATTTTAGAAAATGAAAAACCGGATATTTTTGTATGTGCGACAGATAATATCGCACTTGGTGTATATAAGGCAGCCTTTCAAAAAGGATATTCAATACCTAAAGATCTTTCTGTCACTGGATTTGGCGGCTATGAAGTAACGGAAGTCATCCATCCGAGTTTAACGACGGTACAATTTCATTACAAGCAAGCAGGGAAACGGCAGCTCAAATGATCATTGATTTCCTGCAGAAGCAAGAATTGCCGAGGACGATTATATCAAAATATGAACTGATTGAGAGAGAAAGCGTTGACAGCTTGTAAGTTCGGATTTATAATGTGGATATTAAAGAATACTCAAATTGAGTAACCTACATATGAACCGGTTTTCGGTTATTTTTTAGGAGATGATTGGAACCGGTTCTAATGCTAGGTTGTATTTTTGCGCTTGTTTGGAACCGGTTCCGAAAAGTTTAAAAATGAAAGGTGATTGAGATGAATTATAAACAAATTGCTCAAGAACTACTTGATGCATTAGGGGAAAGGAGAACGTGTCAGCGGGGACACATTGTGCAACCCGTTTACGGCTTGTTCTCCACGATGAAGACAAGGTTGACCAATCACAAATGGATCAAATGGATGTTGTAAAAGGTACGTTTTCAACAGGAGGGCAATTCAAATTATTATCGGCTCAGGGACGGTAAATAAAGTCTTTAAAGAATTTGCAAAATTGGCCGGTTTGGCAGAAATGTCCACGAAAGATGTGAAGGATGCCGGCGCTCAAAAATTAAATCCACTCCAACGCTTTGTCAAAATGTTATCCGATATTTTTGTTCCAATTATTCCAGCTATTGTTGCCGGTGGTTTACTTATGGGAATCAATAATATATTGACGGCCCCTGACTTATTTATTAAAGGTAAATCTTTAATCGATGCATATCCAGGTATGACCGATTTGGCAGCATTAATTAATACATTTGCCAATGCGGCGTTTGTATTCTTACCTATATTGATTGGATTTTCTGCTACCCAGCGTTTCGGAGGAACTCCTATCTTGGTGCAGCACTTGGAATGTTAATGGTACATCCTGATTTGCTTAATGGCTGGGGCTATGGTGGTGCTTTAGTTAGTGGTGACATTCCAGTTTGGAATATTTTCGGTTTTGAAATTGAAAAGATTGGATATCAAGGAACGGTTCTCCTGTGCTTGCATCTTCCTTTATTTTGGCGAAAACGGAAACGGGTTTACGCAAGATCGTCCCATCTGCGTTGGATAATCTATTAACCCCATTGTTTAGTATTTTTATCACTGGGATTTTAACTTTTACGTTAGTAGGACCGATTACACGTACGGCGGAAATCTATTATCAGACGGGATTGTCTGGGCGTATGATACAACTGGGTTCATTGGCGGGATTATTTTTGGCCTCGCTTATGCTCCGATCGTCATTACGGGAATGCATCATAGCTTTATTGCTGTCGAAACACAGCTATTAACTGATATTGCCAAAACAGGAGGTTCCTTCATCTTTGTCATCGCGGCGATGTCAAACATATCTCAGGGGCAGCTACATTAGCCGTTCTAAAGATTACAAAAGATAAAAATTAAAGGGAACTGCTTCAGCTGCAGGTATTTCGGCGTTACTCGGTATTACCGAGCCGGCGATGTTTGGTGTAAATCTGAAATTAAGATATCCGTTTATTGGTGCTATTATCGGCTCAGCAGTAGGATCTGGATTTACTACCTTCTTAAAGGTAAAAGCTGTTGCCTTGGGAGCTGCGGGGCTACCTGGTATTATTTCCATCGATCCGCTTTCTTTTATCCCTTATATCATTGGCATGGCTATCGCTTTTGCTGTTGCTTTTGCAACAACGATGTTTTTAGCAAAAGGGAAGCGAAAAAGCAATATAAGAAGATGAGGGATCATCATGATTCTCCTTTGTTTATAAAATGGAGGTTTATCAATTGGAATGGACGCAAGAGCAAAGATATCGAAAAATAGAAGAGGTGACAGAGGAAGAACTTTCCGAGTTAACTGAAAAAGTTAGTAGTTGCCCATGGAGACAAGCTTTTCATATCCAACCTGTGACGGGGCTTTTAAATGATCCGAACGGTTTTTCATACTTTAATGGAGAATATCATTTATTCTATCAATGGTTTCCCTTGGTCCTGTTCATGGCTTGAAATATTGGTATCATACGAAATCGAAGGATTTAGTTCATTGGGAAAACGTTGGAATCGGCATTCAACCGGATCGTTATTATGATCGTCATGGTGCTTATTCTGGCAGTGCGATTGAACATGAGGAAAAACTTTATATGATGTATACGGGTAATACGAGAAATGATGATTGGGAAAGGCATCCTTATCAATGCATCGCAGTAATGGATGAAGCTGGTGATATTTCAAAACTTAATAAGCCAGTGATCGAAGAGATTCCAGCAGGATATACAGACCATTTTCGCGACCCGAGCATATGGAAAATGAATGGGATGTATTATGCGGTCATAGGGGCGCAGAGGGAAAATGAAACGGGTTGTGTCCTTTTATATCGCTCAGAGAATATGCTGGATTGGACGTTTGAAGGTGAGATTGAAACAAGCTTAAAAGATTTCGGCTTTATGTGGGAATGTCCCAATTATTTTGAATTGGAAGATGAAGGAGTATTCATTTTTCTCCGCAAGGATTGAAACCCGCAGGTGATCACTATCAAAATATTTATCAATCAGGCTATGTAATTGGTGGAAAATTAAATATCGAGCAAAAGTCCCTTTCTCATGGAGCGTTTATGGAACTCGATCGAGGCTTCGATTTTTATGCGCCGCAAACGATGGCAGCGCCAGATGGACGAAGAATATTAGTTGGCTGGATGGGGCTTCCTGAAATTGATTATCCAACAGATCGCAATGGATGGGCACATTGCCTCACATTACCGAGAGAATTGACGATTAAAGATGGAAAATTAATTCAGCGCCCTGTCCGTGAACTGCAAGCATTAAGACAAGCAGAATATAACATAAAAGATACGTTAATCGACGAAACGAAAAAATATGATGGCATGCATGGGACAACGTATGAATTGTTTTGTAACGTAGAATTGAAGGATGCCTGGCAGTTCGGAATTGAATTTCGCGCAAATGAAACAGAAAAAACGGTGATCAAATATGATGCAAATGACAAAAGGTGATATTGGATCGCTCTTTATCAGGGATTCCGTTCGCTCAGTCATACGGCACCGTTAGAAAATGCAATCTTCATGCTTCAACGATTACTTTTCATTTGTTTGTAGATCATTCGTCTGTTGAAATTTTTATTAATGATGGAGAAGAAGTATTTACGAGTCGAATCTTCCCTTCAACATCGGCAACCCATATCCGCTTTTATGCCAAAGGAGGATCTGCCGACTTTCAGGCGAGAAAATGGAATGTTTAATTGTATTTATCAATAGAAATATGAGGTGGATGGTTCATGTTAGGAGCAATTGAAGCGGGCGGAACGAAGTTTGTTTGCGCAGTTGGAGAAGCGAACGGAAAAATAATTGATCGAATAACAGTAGATACATTAACACCGGCAGAAACAATGCCCCGTGTCATTGCATTTTTTCAACAGTACGAATTAGATACATTAGGAATCGGTTCCTTTGGTCCAATCGATATTAATAAAGACAGTGATACGTATGGATATATCACATCGACTCCTAAAAAGGCTGGAGCCAATTCCCGTTTGTTCAAACGATGAAGAAGGCTTTACGTATTCCCGTTGAATTTAATACCGATGTAAATGCAGCTGCATTGGGTGAGATTATGCATGGCGCTGCTCAAGGAATGGACAGTTGTCTCTATATTACCGTCGGTACCGGAATTGGAGCTGGCGCGGTTGTTCAAGGACAACTGCTGCAAGGATTATCGCATCCGGAAATGGGACATGTGTTAGTAAGAAGACATTCTGATGATTTCTTCACAGGTGCTTGCCCATACCACGGTGATTGCCTTGAAGGAATGGCAGCAGGCCCAGCCCTTGAAAAACGTTGGGGAAAAAGGGATACGAGTTAAAGGATCAAACGAAAGTGTGGGAAATAGAAGCCTATTATCTCGCCCAGGCACTTATGCAATATATATTAGTCATTTCGCCGAAAAAATTATTATCGGTGGTGGTGTGATGAAGCAATCACAACTCTTTCCACTTATTCATGCTCAAGTAAAGATTTTGTTAAATGGCTATGCTTCATTATCAGAGATTACGGAACGGATCGATGAGTATATTGTCCCGCCTAAGCTCGGTGATGATGCTGGAACAATTGGAGCCCTCATGCTTGCGAAGCAAATGGCAGTGAAAAACCTTTCAAAGTAATTAGAAAAACAACAGCACCGATTCAATTCCCCATAATTGGAGTTGAATCGGTGCTAGTTATTTTATGGATTTGTCGACCATAATCCAGCAGATTTTAAGAAGACGCGAGGGTTTAGTTTTAATTGAGCAACCATCACTTCTGCTAAATCTTCCGGCTGCATCACTTTTTCCGGATTGCCGTCTGTAAGATTCTCAGCATAAGCTAGATCTGTTGCAACTGTGCTTGGTGTCAAGGCACTTACACGGATGTTATGCTTTCTTACTTCGTACATAAGTGATTCAGTCAGTCCAAGAACCGCGAATTTCGATGCGCTATATGCACTTGTGATCGCTCCACCTTTTGTCCAGCAGTAGACGAGATATTAATAATATCACCTGAATTTCTCTCGATCATGCCAGGTAGAACGGCTCTTGTAACATAATAGACGCCCATTAAGTTGACATCAATAATATTTTTGAACTCTTCAGGAGATAGCTCTAGGAATTTACCAAATTTGCCAATGCCCGCATTGTTAATAAGAATATCAATCGGACCTAGCTCTGATATTATATGATCAACGGCGGCCGAAACGGATTCGCTATCTTTTACATCAGCGACAGCTACTGTCACTTTCACGTTGTATTCTTCGAGTTCTTTTGCTACTTTTTCGAGATTTTCGAATGTTTTTCCGACAAGTCCAACGTTGATCCCTTCTTTTGCAAAAGCGATCGCAGTTGCACGTCCGATCCTCTTCCAGCACCGGTGATTAAAGCAGTTTTCCCTTGTAAATTTTGCATATGATACGCTCACTCCTAATCATCATTTTACTAAAGTAAGTATAACAAAGAGGAAGGTGTAATCTAAATTAATGCTTTCTCCTAATATTTTCCGTTGTAATGTGCCAAGGCAAGAAGCGGAAAAATCAATTGATAGCTATGGTAGTGGATGTAAAAGCTGCCGCCCATCCCTTGTCCTACAGGATACGATATCGTCCAATCATTCCGGTCAAAATTATCCAAAATAAAAGCAATACCAGCATGTATTTCAGGTGTTGGTTTATCGGAAACGGCAATCAGTGCATCAACTACCCAAGCGGTTTGGGTTAAGTGGCTTGTTCCTAATGGAATATACGTATTTTCCATATCACTTTTACATGACTCGCCCCAGCCGCCGTCGTTGTTTTGAATGCTATGAAGCCATTTTACCGCTTTTTAATCGCAGGATGTTGTGAACGAACTCCAACTGCTTTTAAACCAGTTAAAGCTGCCCACGTTCCATAAATGTAACAAATTCCCCAACGGCCATACCATGATCCATCCTTTTCTTGATTGTGCAAAAGCCAATTTACAGCACGTTTGATTGTATCGTCAATTCTCGGTAAATGGGTGTAATTTCCGAAAATTCAAGTGTTCTTCCTGTTAAATCAGCACTGCTCGCATCGTTTAAGAGAAATTTACCTCCTTCAATCGGCAACAAATTTAGGATCGCTTTATCGATATTTTTTCAAAAGCAGGCCAACCGCCATCATTATTTTGCATTGAGAGGATCCAACGAACCCCACGATCCCATGCTTGATGGAAGTGGGGATTCGTTTGTATAATTGGAGTAACCGCACGTAGAGAAGCGGTTGTATCATCGACATCTGGATTAAACGTATTGACCCGGGAAAATCCCCAACCCCCAGGCAAAACCCTTTGTTATGAATCACCCAATCTCCATATTTATAATGCTGATGTGCGATTAAAAATTGATTTGCTTTTGTCAACATTGGCTCATTTGGAGCGACTCCTGCTCTTTGCAATGCATAACTAATTAAAGAAGTATTCCAAATCGTAGCTGTCGTATATTGCATATGTGGAAGTCCATCAATTGTACATTGCATTGCTTTTAATCCAGCGATCGCCTTTACGATCACAGGGTCATTCTTTCGGTAATCAAGGGAAAGAAATGCGAAGATCATAAGAAATGTAGAACTAAAATAGCTGTATAGCGTACCATCAGGCTCGATATGGTCGATCATATAATTTTTTGCTCGCTCGATGGCTATTTGATGAATGGTTTCTGGGATGCCAATGAGATGTTTAACTCCCTGTTCGATCCATGAAAATATTTCTCCGAATTTTCGCTGTTGTTGCCATGGAAAAACACGATTCTCTTTTAAAGCGAATAGATCGGATAAATCTGGACTGCTTTTTCTACGCTTACGATATTTTTTGCTGCGATAATCATTAATGGTGCTAGATTTGCCCGACCAAACACGGAAAAGTCATAAAAATTAATCGGGAAGGAAAGAGGGAGTAACACGGTTTCCACGGGAATCGGGAAATGAGCTGGCCAAGTGAGTTGGCCTGTTAACGCCAGCATAATAGCGGTGAACATATGCGTGTTTTCGATGCCGCCATTTGCTAAAATAAACGATTTTGCTTTCTTTAAGCGTATATCTTCTTTTTATAATAACCGGAGTAAAGGAGTGCATAATACGCCTCAACGGTTGCTGACACGTTTTCGTTTCCTTCATCGTAAAAAGCTTCCACGCTCCATTTTCTCTTGATTACTAATGATCCGCTTTGATAATTTCATAATCAACTCTTCATCATTTATTTTTAATGTCCTTAATAAGATGATCATATAAGCATCAGTAGAAATACTTGTTTCAAACGGATCGTTCCATGAACCGTCATATGCTTGTGAATTTTGTAGTTTTCGAATGATCCAACTCATTTTACTCTGAATCCGCTCGAACATCATGGCACCAACTTTCAATCAGGTTATTCCTATATTCCTATTCTTAGATGATAGAAAGAATACGAGATAGAGGTGAATGATCATCTTTTTAAAAAGAAGCATGGAAGTAAACTGACACCTGATTTGCTTGAAATTAAATCGCATTTGCAAAAGAGAAGTGCGCTGTCAGTACAAACGGGAAATATTCCAAGGAAGGATCGTCACTTAATCGAACAAATTCGTGTCAAGACTGCGATGTTGAACAAGAATAACGTCACAAGAACGAAGGCTTATCTCGATTTTTATACGTGTTTTCCAGAGATCCATTGGGCATTTCTCGGTCATATGGTGTCAAGGAATGGTGGTTGGAATATGACGGACTTAAAGGGGATCTACTATCGAGGTTGATGAATGAACAGACAAAACAATCCTTTTTTTATTTTTGGAGCGAGGAAACTGGCTTATTTTTCAAGATGTGTATCCACAATTTCTGTTGTATGCGGAAAGTATACGGCGTCAGGAAAACTTATTTTACTTATTACCTCAATTGAATGTTTCACTGTTTATGGAAGTAATGTGGAATCAATTTTTGGTAAAGTCTGATCATTATTTGCTTGCGATTGCACTAGTCATTAATGAGCAAAGCTATTTAGAACAAAGAGTCGTTCAGCATCATGCGTTTAAAGAGCAAGTGTTTCATACGCTAGAATTTATGCTGCAAGACGTACTTTCGTTCAATCATGTTTTATTTCCATTTGAATTGGAGGAAGAGATTACGTGTATCGGACTCACGCTCCATCGCTTTGCTTCTCTTCATGAGCGCATCATGATCGGGAAAAGATTGTACCGCTTGCTTTTTCAACAATCTGAGCAAAAGGAGAGAATTTTAAGATGGGCAATTACACATCCTCACACGGGATCTCGTAAAGATTACTGGAAGAATCTATTCAATGATATTAATGAAGGGGTTCCGGGGGAGTTTTAAACGAAGACTGAAGGATTGCCAACTAAAAAAGGTGCACCGAAAATATATAGTCCGCGCCTTGAGTATGCGTGGGCAGATGTTACCCATCCAGCTGCGGAAGTAGGAGATTGGTATACAGATTGGCAGATCATTCACTATTTAATAGAAGAAAATGAATCAATTAATGGAGAGATTGTAGGTGATTATTGTGAAACACTTGAAAACCTCGAGCTTGTTGCAATTGCAAAAAGGCGATCTTCTCATAACTACGTCCCAACGATTTTGCTTGGCAGTTTATTAACGACTTATTTAGATCTTTACTTTGTTGGAAGAGAGATGTATGCATATCCGAACCGACCGCTTTCATCTATTTTTACGATTCATATTGGTTTTACATTATGTATACTTCCATTTTTCTATGGATCTTCTTGATGCTCGTCAAAAAATGAAAACACGAATCGTAATCATTATAAGTACCTTTATCAGCTTTACAATTCCTGTCTTTGAAAACATATCGGAGCGATTGGGATTTTTCATCCAAGCGATAATTGGGTAAGTAGCTATTCTATTATCGGTTATTTTTCTTTTTCATGATGATTTGGGCGTTTTTTAAGTGGACAAATGAGAAATGATGTATGCTAGTTCATGAGAAGGAGTGAATGAAAATGGATGTATACATCATTACAGGGGCGTCCAAGGGGATTGGGTTGGCCTTAAGTAAACAATTAATGAAAGCTGGGCATATGATCGTTTGTATTTCTCGGACGAAGACGGAAGAATTGGATCAACTTGCCAAAACAGAGGATGCGAAATTGGCTATTTTTCAATATGACTTAGCTAATACGAGTGGTTTAGAACAATTAATGGAGGACATACATGTTTGTCTCCCAAAAACTCGCCAATCAATCACATTCATTAATAATGCAGGTGTAATTGAACCGATTGGACAAGCGGAAATGAATGAACCTGCTGCCATTGAAAAAGTATTGCCGTTAATTTGACTGCTCCGATGATTTTAACAACACTTTTCATTAAAAAATATAGCGATGATCAAGTGGAGAAAAAGTGATAAATATTTCATCGGGAGCGGGGCGTACCCCATATACAGGGTGGAGTAGCTACTGTGCCGGAAAAGCAGGATTGGATCATTACACGAGAGTCGTTGCCGAAGAACAGCGAAATAACCCATTTGGTGTAAAAATCATCTCGATTGCACCTGGCATAATTGACACGGAGATGCAGGAGAAAATTCGTGGAACGAATAAAGAGGCTTTCGAACATGTCGATCGCTTCATTGATTATAAAAATCAAGGGTTACTTAGCACAGCTGAAGAAACGGCAAATAAATTGATACAACTGATAGAGCGCGAAGATTTCCACACAATGGAACCAATTCTTGATCTTCGTCAATTTTAAGGTTAAGAAGAAATCGGCTTTCGCCGATTTCTTAATGATTTTTTTCATTGTTTTTTCGGATCTTTTTCATCAGCTGCTCTTTGCGGTTCGATGTCCATTCCCATCTCTACTTTCATTTCTTGCTCAACAGAATTATTTTTCTGATTATGATTTTTTCTATTCACAAAAACTTCCTCCTTATATAAAAGCTATATAATAAATCATTCCCAACTTCACAAAATGAATACACCCACTGAAGAAGGGAACTTGATAAACGTGGGTATTTTCAATATATACGAATATACATGCATAAATAATCAAATTGTTTTTATAAATATGCAAAAAAGGTTGTTTAATATTAGAAAATAAGTTATTATACATGAGAATACAACAAAGGGGATAATAATATGAAACGCTCATTTAAAAATCAATATTTGCACTAATGGCAGTTAGTGCATTACTTTATCAGCATGTGGAACGACGAAAGAAGGCTCAGATAATCAGTCTGGAGCAAATTCGGGAGAAAAAGAAAGTAAGAAAGTATTACATGTAGGTACAGAAGCAACGTTTGCACCATTCGAATATATGGATAAAGGTGTTATTACAGGCTTTGATGTGGACTTGCTTCATGCAATTGCAGAAGAAGCTGGTTATGAAGTGAAAATTGAGAATACTGGTTGGGATGCGATGTTTGCTGGTCTTCAAAGCAAACAACTTGATATTGGGATGGCTGGCATTACGATCGATGATGAAAGAAAAGCGTCGTATGACTTTACAGCACCATATTTTGAATCAATCAGTATGATTGCTTTTAAAGATAATGTTAATATTCAAAAAGCGGAAGATATTAAAGGGCTTAAAATAGGCGTACAAAATGGAACGACGGGTATGTACTCGGCTGAAGCCGTAGTTGGTGAAAACTCACCTGATATTTCTAAATATGAAACAGCAGCGCTTATGTTCCAAGCTTTGCAAAGTGGCAACGTTGATGCAGTTGTAACAGATGTGGCTGTTGCACTTGAATATGAGAAAAATAATCCAAACAGCGGAATTAAAACAGTGATTGATGAGGAACAATTTGAATTAGAATATTATGGCATTGCTTTTCCAAAAGATAGCGAGTATCGCGATGAGTTTGACCAAGCGTTAACAGCGATTTTTGATAATGGAAAGTATGCGGAAGTTTATAAAAATGGTTTGGTGAAGAACCGAATATTGACGCTTTAAAAGACGCGGCAAGCAAATAATATAGATGGCTCCTCCAACAGATGAAGTATATAGTAGGAAAAACTTTTCAAATACTATATATTTATTAGGTGGGGAGCCTTTTTAGTTAAGGAAGGAAGGTTGGTGTACCGTGGATATTCGCTTTGATATTATTATAGATTATTTGCCGCTCTTCTTAAAAGGGACATTATTAACTTTAGGATTATCATTGGCAGGTGTTTCGATCGGACTCTTATTAGGTCTATTGCTTGGGTTAGGAAAATGTCTGCTCGCAAGCTCGTTCGTTTACCATTTGTTTGGTACATTAATTTCTTTAGAGGGACACCATTCCTCGTACAAATACTTCTTATTCATTTTGGGGTTGTTCCATTATTTATGAAGCCAGCAAATCCAATTGTCTCAGCTATTATTGCTCTATCATTAAATTCGGCTGCATATATCGCGGAAATTTTTCGTGCGGGCATTCAATCAATTGATAAGGGGCAAATGGAAGCAGCCCGTTCTCTTGGAATGAATCATGTTCAAGCAATGAAATATGTAATTTTACCGCAAGCGAGTAAGCGGATGATTCCACCGCTCGGCAATGAGTTTATTGTATTAATTAAAGAAACATCGCTCGCCGCGATTATCGCTGCACCTGAATTGATGTATTGGGGACGCGCAGCTGGAGGCCAGTATTTACGTGTATGGGAGCCTTATATAATGGTTGCTCTCATTTATCTCGTATTAACATTATCGCTAACAGCTTTAATGGATTATATTGAAAGGAGATTAAAAACCGAATGATTACAGTAAAAAACTTAAAAAATCTTTTGGTACGAATGAAGTCCTAAAAGATATTTCTGTGGAAATAAAGCCACAGGAGGTCGTTGTTGTTATCGGTCCTTCTGGTTCGGGAAATCTACTTTCATTCGTTGTTTAAACCTGCTCGAATCTGTGACAGGCGGACAAGTTATTGTCACCGGCAAAGATTTAACGAATAAGAAAACAGATGTAAATGAAATACGTAAAAATGTTGGGATGGTTTTTCAGCATTTTAACTTATTTCCACATAAAACGATTTTAGATAATATTACGCTTGCTCCAATGAAAGTAAAAAAGTTTCTAGAGCAGAAGCTGAGAAGAAAGCAATGGAATTACTTACAAAAGTTGGGCTTAGCGATAAAGCATCTGCGTATCCTGATTCATTATCAGGAGGACAAAAACAACGTGTTGCCATTGCCCGCGCTCTTGCAATGGAACCGAAAGTGATGCTTTTGATGAGCCGACATCAGCGCTTGATCCCGAGATGGTTGGTGAAGTGCTAGAAGTCATTAAGCAACTAGCAAAAGAAGGGATGACGATGGTCGTCGTCACACATGAAATGGGCTTCGCTCGTGAAGTCGGTGACCGTGTCATTTTTATGGATAACGGTTATGTTGTCGAAGAAAATAAACCGAGCGAAATTTTTCTAATCCACAACATGAACGAACAAAAGCTTTTTAAGTAAAGTACTTTAATCATAAGGCGTCTTCCATGAGGACGTCTTATCCATATGTATAAATAACTGAAGCCTAGCGAATGGGTAAATCCCGTAAGACAATATAAGTTGGACCATAATCTATTAATATCATTCAATTGATCCTGATACAAACTCTTGTAAAAAGAATAAAAGGGTGACATTATTTAATTAAGATTAATTTAATTTGTAATAACAACGTTGTAATTCTGAAAAGAGGAATGGCAATGACACATTTACCGTTTATATTTATGAATATTATTTTGCCTGTTTTTATATTAATTGCGGTTGGTGTTTTATTACAGAAAAAGTTTAAGCTTGATTTGTATACACTCGCGAAATTAAATATCTATTTTTAAGTCCGGCATTAATATTTAGCAAATTGTACAATAGTACGTTTTCTTTAAAGTTATTTTTCGGAGTAATTGCGTTTACGTCTATATTCGTTATCATTCTCTATATCATTGGTATTCTATTTAGTCGAATGATGGGACTTAATAAAGGGAAGCAGATGACCTTTAATCACAGTATTATGTTTTATAATTCGGGAAATTATGGAATTCCAGTAAATGATTTAGTGTTTAGACAAGATCCGATGGCTATGTCGATTCAAATTGCTGTTATGGCGTTTCAAAACACATTATTATTTTCCTACGGTGTATTTGCACTTAATTCAATGAATTCGGGAAAAGTAAAAGCATTATTAGCTTATTTTCGGATGCCATTATTTTACGCGATGTTTTTAGGCATTTGTTTGAACCTCTTTCATGTAAATGTGCCTAATTTTTATTAACGCCGATTAATTACGTATCCAACTCACTTATTGCAATTGCTTTATTAACACTAGGTGCGCAAATCGCTGATTTAAAATTGAAATTTACGCAACTTCCGCTCTATATAAGCATGGGGACGAGATTACTAGCAGCACCATTAATTGCTTTCGTGCTATTGAAATTATTTTCGATCGATGGATTGGTTGCTCAAGCATTACTTATCTCAACGGCAATGCCAACTTCAGTAAATAGTGCGATTATTGCCCAAGAATATAATAATGAACCCGAATTTGCGGCTCAGACAGTGATAACATCAACATTATTTAGCTCCGTCACGTTAACATTTGTTATATTTTTAGCGATGAAAATATTTTAGATGGAGTGGGTTCGTCAGATCATTAGATGATGATATTGGAAAGCTACTACAAGTATGGCAATAAAAAGCAAGTAGCGTAGGTCTATTTGGCATCCAAGTTCAAGGGGCACAACCGACTTCGTAGTCAACCTCAAACGAATGATTAAACTTTTAAATCAAAAAGAGCAAGAATATGGGAAAGAGGACAATCTTGATGAAATTACGTATCAAGATTGTCCTTTTAAAAACTTTAATTTCAAACAAACGTTCGTTTTTCTGTACCTCTGTCGCCATTAAAGAGGTTTAACGTATAAACCTTTTTAAACGAAATTTTCACATAATTGTATCCGCGTGCCACATCAGGCTCTTCCTCAAGCAGCCTATTCAACGATCCTCCATGGAACGTATTGTTCGAATGAGGTAACTGGGTAGTGAAGGATTGCAAAGTCTGGACGGAAACTGTTTTGGTCGATATCTCATCAGCTTACAACTCAAATGATGTTATGGCCGTTGATATCAAATATCCTACTAGATTAGAAGTTTGGTAGCCACACTTCGGTTCCAAGAAAAATATGCTTTAAACAATACGCTCTCGCTTTTTCATCTGTTAACTGCTTCGACCATTGTACACGTTCATTTAAACGTGCCCCAGGTCCAAAACTTTGGTATTCGGAATATCGGGCAGTTTTTCATTGTTTTTATCATGCCAATTGTCCCAACCGCTTCGTTTTATATGTTCTCCCATCCAAGTTTTAATAAAGACTGTATGGGCAAACGGACGCCATGGACGACCTAAAAAGACAGTGTCAGCCTCATGATTGCCGGTTAATCGGCAGTTAATAAAGATAAATCCGAACTCTTGTTCCATTCGTGTTGAGGCCGCAGTAATATTTCCGCTGCGTATACTATGAATGATACAAGTGTCAAAAACGCCAGTGCCTGCACCGAAAATAAAATCTACATGACCTTCGATATAACTATCAAGAAAATAATGACGGCCTTTTGATAAATAGAGGGTATTTTCGTTTCCTAATAAGCGAACATGATTAAACACGCACCGGTCACCAGAAATATAAAGGGCAATGGCTTGTCCAATTTCCTCACCGAATCCTGCGTTATTTTCGACCGTAATATTTTCCATAATAAAATCATCAGCATGTGCATAAACAACCGCCGTTTGAAATGTTCCAATCTCATGTTCATTTGAATCCTTCATTTTTGCATAATTACCGTAAACGATAAGTGTTCGTTCATTGTCTTCCCCGACGATACGAATCCCCGGCTTATTGTCGGGGATGATAATTGTTTCTTCATAAACACCAGCTTTCACGTAAATTTTTACCTCATCACGTGGATGAACAGGAACGGCGTCCACAGCAGCTTGAATCGTTGTGAAATCACCTTTTCCGTTTTGAGCAACTACAAAATTCAGCATATCAAATCTCCTCTATTAAAATGCTTTTTCAATTCACGATACTTCCCAGGACTGTTCCCTGCTTTTACGGAATAATTGAATAAAATGTTGTTGATTTTAATAAATTAAGCTTTTCGGAAATTTCTTTCACAGACATGTCCGTTTGTAACAGTCATGGTCGAACGTAAAAAATGTTCTGAAGACGTTGAATAGGGCGATAAATTGTTTAAAGCTGATTAAGGCGACAAGTAAGGACATATAATGATAACAGAAATGATAATTATTAAAAAGTTAACAAAATTCGTATTTAATTATATATCGAATGGGTAGCAATAACAATCTTATATCATAATCATTATTTAACATCGTGTTTAATTAATTTGTTTATCCGTGTAATTTCATTAATTTCGGGTAAAAACGACAAGTAGATAAATATAATTATAGATGTAAACATTTAAGGAAGAACTACTGGCAACGCTTTTCTTCGACTTTGATGAAGGAAGATAGAACGAAAACACCATTATATTGAGCTTTAATGGAAAGATTTACAGCACCAGAATTACACTCTGCAAGCGTCGGCATTACGATCACGATGGGGGATTTGGTTAATAATGAAGGTTTCTTAAGGTGAATCTCCTTGGTTTCTTTTTAGCTTTAGTAGGCTTTATTTTATATGTACACTTGGCATATTTACCGACAGCCGGTATATTGTCAATCGACGGAGTGGAAACGATTCTTGAAAAAGGCGATAGCATTTTATTCCTAGTAATGCAAAGCATTCGGTGGCTGCCCTTGAAGCTTCCGCAATTTTAGATGTATTTACCCCGATCAGGGAAGATTTAGTAGAAAGTAAGTAAGCAAATACTGCTATTTATCCGTTTGGATAGGTGGCAGTATTTTTTATTTGAGGTTTTTGAAAATTACATATTCAAAAGTAAACAGAAATGGTGTATGATTAATTTAAAGATAAAAAAGAAAAACAGACATAACCAAAATTAGGAGGAATTTCAATGGTTCAAAACTTATGGGATTCGGAAAAAGCATCAACACTACCAACGGGAGTCGAGGAACTCGTTTATCGATCAAATTTACTAGGTACGGATCGAACGGTTTGTAACTGGGGCGGAGGAAATACGTCAATGAAAACAACGGAAAAGGATTTTCGTGGCAGAAGATTGAAGTCATGTGGGTGAAGGGGAGTGGTTCGGATTTAGCAACAATGAAAGCGCATAACTTTACGGGTTTGAATTTAGAAGATATTCAGCCATTGATTGAACGTGATGAGATGAGCGATGAGGAAATGGTTGCCTATTTGGGGCATTGTATGATTGATAGCAAACATCCACGGGCATCGATTGAAACACTTCTTCATGCGTTTTTACCATATAAACATGTTGATCATACACATCCAGATGCAATTATTAGCATTTGTTGTGCCGATAATGGAAAGCAAATCGCTGAGGAATTGTTTGGCAATCGCTTTGTTTGGGTTCCATATGTTCGTCCAGGCTTTACTTTATCGAAAATGATTGCTGAAGGAGTGAGAAATAACCCAAATGCAGAACTTGTCTTAATGGAAAAACACGGACTTGTTACATGGGGAGACACTTCTGAAGAAAGCTACCTTAAGACGATTGAGATTATTAATGAGGCAGAACAATATATTGCTAATAAAATAGAAGCTACGGTTTCATTTGGTGGTCAAAAATATGAATCTTTGCAAGAGGAAGAAGCGCAGAAGATTTTAGCAAAAGTGATGCCTGTCGTTCGTGGGAGCGTAAGTGATCATAAGAAAATGATCGTTACATTTGATCGTGGTGAAGATGTGCTCGAGTTTGTGAACAGTGAACATGCCCCGCGCTTATCGCAAATCGGAGCGGCTTGTCCTGACCATCTCGTCCATACAAAACGGGTGCCGCTTTATATTGATTGGGATCCGGCAACGAAAGATGTTGAAGCGCTAATTGGAAAAATCAAAGCAGGTATTGCCAGCTTTAAACAAGAATATGAAGCCTATTTCCAACGCAATCAACATGAAGGAGATCAAATGTTTGAAGCGGCACCGCGGGTGATTTTGATTCCAGGCATCGGCATGATCAATACAGGAAAAGATTTTAACAATTCAAAAGTAAGCGGTGCTTTATACCATCGGGCGATCGCGGTGATGAAAGGTTCAACAGGATTAGGTGAGTTTGTTAGCTTAAGTGAAAATGAATCATACAATGTCGAGTATTGGCCGCTTGAATTATACAAATTGACCCTTGCACCTGCAGAAGCGGAATTTTCTCGCAAGATTGCGTTCGTAACAGGGGAGCAGGTGGAATTGGCAGTGAAACATGCCGTCGTCTCGTATCTGAAGGAGCACATGTTATCGTAGCTGACTTAAATATTGAAGGGGCAGAAAAAATAGCAATAGAAATTAATGAAACGTACGGAGCGAATCGGGCATTTGCAGTAAAAATGGATGTGACAAAAGAGGAAGAGGTACAAGCTGCATTTGAGCAAGCGACCCTTCAATATGGCGGTGTTGATATTATCGTTAATAATGCTGGTCTAGCTACATCAAGTCCGTTTGACGAAACCTCTCTAGATGAATGGAATTTGAATATGAATGTTTTAGGTACTGGATATTTTCTCGTTGCCCGTGAAGCGTTTAAGCAAATGAAAGAGCAAGGTATTGGTGGAAATATGATTTTTATCGGATCGAAAAACTCCATTTATGCAGGAAAAATGCAGCAGCATATAGCTCAGCGAAGGCGCTTGAAACCCATTTAGCAAGATGCATTGCCGCAGAAGGTGGAGAGTATGGCATTCGCGTGAATTCTGTCCTTCCTGATGCCGTATTACAAGGATCAGCCATTTGGGGATCGAGTTGGAGGGAGGAGAGAGCCGCTGCATATGGTATTAAGCCTGAGCAATTAGATGAACATTATCGAAATAGAACGACATTGCTTGTAAATATTTACCCACGTGATATTGCGGAAGCAATTGCTTTCTTTGCCTCTTCCAAAGCGGAAAAACAACAGGATGCATGGTCACCGTTGATGGTGGTGTTCCTGCGGCATTTACTAGATAAAGGTAGGTGTTTCAATTGACCGAGCATTATTTAGCGGTTGATATTGGCGCTTCGAGCGGACGAATCGTTGCGGGCCAGGTGCAAAAGGGAAAATAGCGATTCAAGAAATACATCGCTTTGAAAACCGAATCATTCGAAAAGGCGAACATCTTTGCTGGGATATTGAGCATTTATTTAACGAAATCAAACAAGGGGTTCATAAAAGCAAGAAAGCTGGCGTGAATCCCGCCAGCATTGGCATTGACACATGGGCAGTAGATTTTGTATTACTCGATGAGAACGATGAACTTTTAACAGATGCGGTCGCTTATCGTGATCGAAGAACAGACGGGATCATGGAAGAAGTATTTCAGATTATCGGCAAAAAGAGTTATATGAAAGAACAGGCATTCAGTTTCAAAAATTTAATACGATTTTTCAATTATATTCACTTAGGAAACATCACCCTGAGCTGCTTGAAAAGGCAAAGACGTTTTTAATGATCCCGGATTATTTAAACTTTTTGTTGACAGGAAAAAAGCGAATGAATATACGAATGCGACAACGACACAGTTAATGAAGGCAGACGAGCAACAATGGGATCAACTATTACTGGAAAAACTTGGAATAAACGTAGAGATATTTCAGGAAATCCAAAGTCCGAAATCGATTTTAGGGAGTTACGACCTGAAGTGAGAGAGGAGTTTGGTTTTAACCTCAATGTTATTCTTCCTGCTACCCATGACACAGGCTCAGCCGTAGCCGCCGTTCCCGAAGAAGAAAATACGATCTATATCAGCTCAGGTACTTGGTCATTAATTGGTGTGGAGAATCAATTACCTATCACAAAGCCAAATGCGTATTCAAGCAATTTTACGAACGAAGGTGGAGTGGAAGGAACGTATCGATTTTTAAAAACATTATGGGGTTATGGATGATCCAAGAAGTAAGAAGAAATTATGAAAAAAATATTCATTTAGTGAGCTTGTTCAAATGGCAAAGGAAGCGCGCCACTTTTCATCAATTGTCAATGTAAACGATGAGCGGTATTTATTGCCCCAACATATGATCACGGAAATAAGAAATGAATGCCGTGAAACAAAGCAAGCGATCCCGATAACACCGGGTGAAGTTGCACGAACGGTTTTTATGAGCTTAGCTGAAAGCTATAAGCTCGCTGTTGAGGAAATTGAAGCAATTACAGGAATGACATTTCCTACAATCAATGTCATTGGCGGAGGAAGTCAAAACGAATATTTAAATCAGTTAATTGCGAATGTGACGCAAAAGGAAGTGTATGCCGGTCCGGTCGAGGCGACTGCGATTGGCAATCTGACACTCAATTGATGGCGCTCAAAAAGGTGAACAATCTTACTGATGCACGAAAAATGATTCGACAATCCTTTGCCATTCAAACATATATTCCGATGGAAGGACGAGATATGAATGAACATACATGATAGCTATCAATATGCGAAACAAGTGTATGAAAAATGGGAGATCGATGTAGATGAAGTATTAGAAACACTTAAACGAGTGCCGATTTCGATTCATTGTTGGCAAGGTGATGATATCGCCGGTTTTGAAGTGAATGCAAGCGAGCTTTCTGGCGGGATTGATGTGACAGGAAATTACCCTGGGAAGGCAAGGAATCCAGAAGAACTCCGCAAAGATCTTGAGAAGGCATTATCATTAATTCCAGGAAAACATCGTATCAATTTACATGCAATTTATGCAGAGACGGATGGGGAAGTAGTCGAAAGGGATGAACTTGAGCCAAAACATTTTGAACGTTGGGTGAAATGGGCGAAGGAACATGAACTTGGGCTAGATTTTAACCCGACATTGTTTTCTCATCCGAAGGCTGAAGATGGACTAACACTTTCCCATCCGAATCCGGAAATCCGCCAGTTTTGGGTGAATCATTGTATCGCAAGCAGGAAAATTGGCGAATATTTTGGAAGGGAGCTTAATACTCCTTGCCTTACGAATATTTGGATTCCCGATGGATTTAAAGATATGCCGAGCGACCGCCTAACGCCGCGAAAAGATTGAAAGAATCGCTTGATCAAATTTTTGCTGTTGAAGTAGACGAAAACTATCATATTGATGCGATTGAAAGCAAATTATTCGGCATTGGTTCAGAATCATTTGTTGTTGGTTCACATGAGTTTTATTATGGATACGCTTTAAAAAATAATAAACTATGTTTGCTAGATACAGGGCATTTCCATCCAACCGAAACGGTTTCAAATAAAATTTCTTCCATGTTATTATATAGTGATAAGCTCGCCTTACACGTATCCCGACCTGTTCGCTGGGATAGTGACCATGTTGTCGCCCTAGATGACGAATTGCGAGAAATCGCACTGGAAATAGTTCGGAACAATGCGCTTGATCATGTGATGATCGGGCTTGATTTCTTTGATGCGAGTATCAATCGGGTGGCGGCTTGGACCATCGGGACAAGAAATATGATTAAAGCATTATTATATGCGTTATTAACACCAAATGATTATATGAAGAAATTGCAGGATGAGGGGAGTTATACGGAGAGGCTTGCCTTAATTGAAGAATTTAAAACCTATCCGTTCGGCGCGATTTGGGATTATTACTGTGAACAACAAGGAGTACCTGTACGGGAAAATTGGCTAGAACAGATTCGAGCGTATGAACAAGAAGTATTATCAAAACGAAATTAGGGCATGGATGACCATACCCCAAAAGGTGTGAAAAAATGCTTGCGGCAGAAAGACATAGAAAAATAGTAGAATTAGTAAATGAAAGATCAAGTATAAGGGTGTCAGAGTTAAGTAAAGCCTTTTCTGTAACAGAGGAGACGATTCGACGAGACCTTGAAAAATTAGAAAAGGCCCAGCAGCTTCGGCGAAGTCATGGCGGTGCAGTCAGTATCGTAAAGGATCAGCAAGAACTTCCATATACGGAAAGAGAAATTATGAACGCAAAGGAAAAGAAACGGATTGCGCTTGAAGCAGTAAAGTATATTGAAGTCGGTGACCAAATCGTTCTTGACGCAAGTACAACGGCGTGGTATATGGCACAAGAATTGCCAAATATGCCTTTAACCGTATTGACGAATTCAATGAAAGTGGCTACAGAGCTAAGTGTAAAGATCAAGTAAAGGTCATCTCAACAGGCGGAATGCTGCTTGCCAAATCGCTTTCCTTTGGCGGGCCGCTAGCAGAGCGCTCACTTGAAGCGTACCATGTCGATAAAGCCTTTATTTCTTGCAAAGGTGTTGATGCCGAGAAAGGCATAAGCGATTCAAACGAATGGCAAGCGCTCGTCAAAAAGAAAATGATTGATATTGCGACAACGACCATTCTTCTCGTAGATTCAAGTAAATTTGGCATTCAAACGTTTATGCATATTGCAAAATTACATGAGATTAATACGTTGATCACTGATACAAATATTGAGCGCACACATTATGAAGCGATGATAGATAAAAATGTTGAAATACTACTTGTTTGAGTAGTGAGAGAACCATCCATCTGAGTGTTAATTAAGTGCTATCTGTCCTTTTCGAGATTCATCGTATTTATTTGTAGGTGGTGTAATGTAAGTGGATAGCGAGAGTGATTAACCTCATATTCATTTCTTGAAGTATAACAGAACGTTACATAGACGATAGTATGACATATTACGAGAAAAATAGACTTAATAGATCGTCAAATGACGGCTCTTTTGAGTCTATTTTCAGTTATTTAGTAGAATGTAAGATTGATTTTCAACTTTTCTAAAAATAGCATTTGTCTATGAATCGTAATATAGGCTAAAATAGAAATAGGACATCGTTTAAAAAGCATAAGAAAGTAGTGGAATGAATGAAGAAAAGCTTGATAGAAATATTAGCGCCAATGAGCGGAAAAAGAGAGTGGACTATATATGGCATTATTATAAATTTCATATAATCGGCGCAATTGCATTCATTGTAATCGCTTCAACAACGATAAATGGAATTATGAATAAAAAGGATGTCATGTTAAATATTATGATCGTCGGTGAAAAAATGGACACGGTCAAAATTGAGGAAATAAGGAAAAGATAAATGTTGAGTTTCTAAATGAAAAAGAACGAGATAAGTACGAGATTAGCATTCAGGCAGTTCCTTTCTCTACGACTCAAATTGACCCACAAATGCAAGTAGGACTGCAGAAAATGGCCGCTGAACTTGCCGGAGGATTTATTGATGTATTACTCGTAGAAAAAGCTTTTCGATGAAATGAATCTGGAAGGAAATCTATTAGATATTAAGGAGTTAAGTGGAGCTCAATCCCTTCCTTATCAAGAGGATCAACTATATATGTCAGAAGATGATAGGCTAACGGGAATTCATTCCTCAGCGATAAAATTATTTGAAAACGCAATTTATGATGAGAATGTCGTATTATGCATACCAGGAAATACGAAAAATGAAACAAGTATTTCGACATTTCTATCTTATATGGTAGAACAAAAATAAAAGACGTTTTGTCAGAATGTGCAAAAAATAGTGATAGTAATATAGTATAATGGAGTAATAACGATCAATCTAGGGGCATCATCATGCAAATGGGTGGTATCATGGGAGGATTTTATCGAATATCAGAATGGATTTGGCGATTGTTTTATATTAATATATTGTGGCTCGTATTCCTCATTCCTGGATTATTTGTTTTCGGTTTTTTCCATCGACGGCAGCGATGTTTGCAGTCATTCGCAAATGGGTAAGGGAGAGCCGGATATTCCCGTTTTTAAAACGTTTTGGGCTTCATATAAAAAGAATTTATTAAAAGTAATCTATTAGGGCTTATTATCATGATGATCGTTTATGTACTTTATATTGATTTTCAATTTATTAAGTCAAGCCCAAGTGATTTTGTCCGATTTTTTCATCTCCCACTCGTTTCCGTTTTATTTATATTTGGTCTTGTTCTTATGTATTTATTTCCTGTTTTTGTTCATTACGATGTTCGACTATTTCAAGTGTTTAAAAATGCGTTTTTCATTATGATTATGTTCCCATTCGTTACAATTATGATGGTAGTAGCTTGTTTTGCTATTTATTTTATTATGATGAAAATACCAGGACTGATTCCTGTTTTTGAGTGAGTGTTTTTGCTTATGCCATCACTTGGGGGCGAATCTAGCATTTATAAAATTGGAATTGCGTGATGAAGAAAACAAAGAAAAGATAGACAGTGAAGAACTAGGAAAAACGAGGCTTAAACTGCCTCGTTTTTTACACAATCTCCATTCTTGCTTTTAAAAAGCTTTCAAATGAAAATGCCGCCATTCCAAGGGCGGTAGCCGGAAAAGAAGGGTTAGAAAAAGCAATTTGAATATGATTCATATGTGATGTGAGTGCGTGCTTTTGGACATAGTTTTGAATCATTGGTTCCATCCATTGTTTAGCAGCGGAGAGTCGATTGCCGATAATGAGTTGCTGCGGGTTCATTGCATGAATAATATTCACAATGCCAACGCCTAAATATTTGGCTGTTTGCTCGAACAATTCAATCACTTGCGGATGGTTTTGTTTCGCGTTTTCAATTAATTGGTCAAGAAAATGATCGTCAATCATTAACTGGGTCGGATTTTTTCTTTGAAGATATTGTTCCGATGCATACAATTCCCAACAACCAATATTGCCACATCGACATGTTTCCCATTTACATTGATGGTCATATGACCAAATTCCCAGAAAAGCCACTAACCCCTTTATAAAGTTCTCCATTAATAATGATTCCTGTTCCAATTCCAATTCCGCTACTAATATACACGAGGTTTTCAATATCTTTCCCTGAACCAAATACTTTCTCTCCGTATGCGCCAGCATTCGCTTCATTTTCGACGATGACAGGAATGTCAAAGGCCGCTTCAATCTCTCCGAATCGAAGAGTTTTTCCATCCGAGGTTTGGCGCCAGTAAGACGGCACTATCTTTATCAATGAGTCCAGGCACACCGATGCCAATTCCAGTAATTCCGTATGGGGTTGGTGGGGCGCTTTCTTTAGTTTACGAATATGTTCCTTGACGATCTCCATTGTTTGCTCAATCGAAGAGGATGTATATGCATTGGAATGCTCCATGATCATCGTGCCACTCAAATCGGTTAATACAGCATGAATATAATTAACTCCGAGATCAATCCCAATCGAATGGCCAGCTGCATGATTGAACGTTAGCATGACAGGACGCCTTCCACCGCTTGAAACTCCAGGGCCTTTCTCAAGAACGAGCTGTTCCTCCAATAATTCAGCAACTAAGGATGAGACGGTTCCTTTATTCAAACCTGAACGTTGAGCAATATCTGCCCGAGAGATTTCCTCATGGCTTCGAATGATTTGCAAGACGAGTGTTTTATTTTCTTTTTCACAACCTGTTGATTCCATGTAATAGTCATGATTCTCTGCTCCTTATGTTTGTATAAACTTATTATCGTTTATCTTACCATAAAAATAAACTTTGTTTATTCGTTGGACAAAGTAAGTTTCGATATGTTATAATTTTTTAGACAATGAAAACGTCATCAAATTAGTATGAGGAGGCATCATTATGGCTTATTTTGAAAATGTAAATAAAATTCAATATGAAGGTGCGCGTTCCAAAAACCCATTTGCTTTTAAGTATTACAATCCTGAGGAAATCGTAAATGGACAAACGATGGAGGAACTTTTACGTTTTTCAGTTGCTTATTGGCATACGTTTACTGCGGATGGGACTGATCCGTTCGGAGTAGGTACAATGCTTCGTCCATGGGATAAATATCAAGGCATGGATTTAGCAAAAGCGCGTGTAGAGGCTGCATTTGAGTTATTTGAAAAATTAAATGTTCCATTTTTCTGCTTCCATGATTCTGATATCGCTCCTGAAGCGGACACGTTGAAAGAAACATACGAGAATCTTGATGTAATTACAGCGATGATCAAAGATTATATGAAAGATAGTAAAACAAAGTTGCTTTGGAATACAGCAAATATGTTTACGCATCCAAGATATGTTCATGGTGCAGCGACATCAAGCAATGCAGATGTATACGCATTCGCTGCAGCAAAGGTGAAAAAGGATTAGAAACAGCAAAGAGCTTGGCGCAGAAAACTATGTATTCTGGGGCGGGCGTGAAGGTTATGAAACATTATTAAATACGGATATGAAACTGGAACAAGATAATTTAGCTCGTTTCTTCCATATGGCGGTTGATTATGCAAAAGAAATTGGCTTTGATGGACCATTCTTAATCGAGCCGAAGCCAAAAGAGCCGACAAAACATCAATACGACTTCGACGTAGCAACTGGAATCGCATTTTTGAAGAGCTATGGTCTGGAAGAGCATTTTAAATTTAATATTGAAGCGAACCATGCTACATTAGCAGGTCATACATTTGAACACGAGTTACGAGTGGCTAGAATCAATGGCATGCTTGGGTCGGTTGATGCGAACCAAGGAGATACATTGCTTGGCTGGGATACAGATGAATTCCCGACAGATTTGTATTCTACTACTCTAGCAATGTATGAAATTTTACAAAACGGCGGACTAGGAAAAGGCGGACTAAACTTTGACGCGAAAGTTCGCAGAGGTTCGTTCGACCCTGAAGATCTTTTCCATGCACACATTGCTGGAATGGATAGCTTTGCGATCGGTTTAAAAGTAGCGAATAAACTGCTTGAAGACCGCGTATTGGAAGATTTTATTGCTAAACGATACAAAAGCTTTACTGAAGGAATTGGTCTTGAAATTGTGGAAGGACGTACGGATTTCCACAAGCTTGAGGCGTATGCATTGCAATTAGGAGAAATTAAAAACATTTCTGGTAGACAAGAGCGCTTAAAAGCAATTGTGAATCAATATTTATTAGAAACATTAGCGAATCAAGGATAAAGATTATCATGTGCTGGGGATGGTGTATTTTTCCAGCACTTTTTCCATAATTATATAAAGAAGGTGAGCATTGTGAAATATGTCATTGGTGTCGACCTTGGGACAAGTGCAGTGAAAATTTTACTCATGAACCAAAACGGTGAGGTTTGTCAGGAAGTTTCTAAATCATACCCGCTCATTCAAGAGAAATCAGGATATAGCGAGCAAAATCCGGAGGAATGGGTAGAGAAAACGATTGCTGGATTAACTGAACTTGTCAATCAATTTAAAGGTAATATTGAAGACATCGAAGGGATGAGTTTCTCTGGGCAGATGCATGGTTTAGTCTTGCTTGATCAAGATCATCAAGTGCTAAGAAATGCGATTCTTTGGAATGACACGAGAACGACGAAGCAATGCAGAGAGATTGAAAGAATCGTCGGCAAAGAGAAACTACTAGAAATTACGAAAAATCCTGCATTGGAAGGATTTACTTTGCCAAAGCTGCTTTGGGTAAAAGAACATGAGCCGGAACTGTTTGAAAAAGCAACAATCTTCTTGCTGCCAAAGGATTATTTGCGTTACCGTTTAACAGGCCTATTGCATAGTGAATATTCAGATGCCGCTGGTACGTTGCTGCTTGATGTGGCAGGGAAAAAGTGGAGCACGGAAATGTGTGAACTGCTCGATATCAATATCGAACTTTGTCCACCGCTCGTTGCTTCCCATGAACAGACTGGGACGATTACGAATGAAGTAGCGGAACGAACGGGATTAACGGAAGCTGTTAAGGTTTTTGCCGGTGGAGCAGATAACGCTTGTGGTGCAATTGGCTCGGGGATTCTATCTGAAGGAAATACGATGTGCAGCATAGGAACGTCTGGTGTTGTCCTTTCTTATGAAGCAAGAGGCGATCAAAATTTTGCTGGTAAAGTCCATTATTTCAACCATGGTGAAGCGGATGGCTTTTATACAATGGGGGTGACGTTAGCCGCTGGATATAGCTTGAGCTGGTTTAAAGATGTGTTTGCAGAAGAAATTGATTTCGACACATTACTGGCAGGAATCGAAGAAGTACCCGTCGGTGCGAATGGTTTATTATTCACTCCATATCTTGCAGGAAAGAACACCACACGCCGATTCAGCGATTCGGGCAAGCTTTATCGGAATGGATGCTTCTCATGAGCGGAAAGATTTTGTACGCGCGGTTCTTGAAGGAATTACTTTCTCATTAAATGAGTCGATCGAAATTTTCAGAGAAAATGGGAAAGAAATAGATACAGTCGTATCAATTGGCGGCGGTGCAAAAATGAGCATTGGCTGCAAATGCAAGCGGATATTTTTAATGTGAAGATCGTTAAGCTGGCAAGTGAGCAAGGACCTGGAATGGGGCTGCGATGCTTGCGGCATTTGGTAGCGGCTGGTTTACATCATTACAGGAATGTGCAGATGCATTCATCTCAGTGACAGAAGCGTATGAACCGAATGAAGAGAACGTAAAAAATATAAACAATTATTTAAACTGTACCAAGAAGTGTATCAATCAACGAAGCGATTAAATGAGGGGTTGCTTCTGTTTAGAAAATAAAATCAGACTGGCTTTGAGCCAGTCTGATTTTGTATTTTAACTAATTCGAGGCTCAAGCCCAATCGCAACATTTCCAGCAAGCGCACGCGAGATCATACAGCTTGATTCCGCTTTTTTGCCAACATCGCGGCTTTTTCTCATCCGCCTTTTCAACTAGTACGATATTTGGCCGATGAATAATCTCTTTATATGTAATGACGCCATTTTCTACTTCGACAATACCTTCAGATTGCATCGTTAGCGTCTTGACAGGAATGGATGCACGCTCAAGCATTGCTGCAAGTGTGATAATATAACAAGTGGCGGCAGCGCCGAGCAGCATTTCATCTGGGTTCGTTCCGACTCCAGGTCCATCCATTTCTGGTGGAATTGATACTTCGTTTTTAAATTTCCCGCATCGATCGTTCCAACGCTATTTCTCCCGCCAGGCCATTTCGCTTCTAATAAAAATGAATGTTTTTGCAATGAAAAATCCCCTCACATGTTATGATGATTCAAGAAAAAATAAATGAACGAAAGGGTGTTCACTTATGAAGTATACAACACATCTGAAAGAAATTGTCACGTTGATCAAAGAGTTAGTCTCAATCCCGAGTCCTACCGGTCATACGAATAAAGCGATTGAATTTTGCGAGCAATATTTGGAAGGGCTTAACATAAAGATGCAAAGAAATCATAAGGGTGGACTGCTTATTACAATTCCGGGAAAAATAATGAGAAACACCGAATGTTAACGGCACATATCGACACATTAGGAGCGATGGTAAAAGAAATTAAACCGAACGGACGATTGAAGCTTTCGATGATTGGCGGTTTTCGTTGGAATGCGGTCGAAGGCGAGTATTGCACAATTGAAACAGATGCAGGTCGTACATATACAGGAACGATTTTAATGAAGCAAACGTCGGTCCACGTTTATAAAGACGCCGGTGAGGCAAAAGAAATGACGAAAATATCGTAATTGCATATATCCAATCTCCATTAGTCATTTGATAGTCGCAATTTTTTATTGCTATCGAACACATCTAGGAATATGATAGAAAAAGACTGAAAGATGGAAGGAATATTAGTGATGGCACAAACTTTAAAGACAGAAGTTGAATCAAGACGAACGTTTGCGATTATTTCCACCCGGATGCGGGAAAGACAACAATTACGGAAAAGCTGCTTTTATTTGGCGGCGCGATTCGTGATGCAGGAACGGTCAAAGGGAAAAAACGGGAAATACGCGACATCCGATTGGATGGAAATAGAAAAGCAACGGGGATTTCCGTTACATCTTCCGTCATGCAATTTGATTATGATGGATATCGAATCAATATTCTTGATACGCCGGGGCATCAGGACTTCAGTGAGGACACGTATCGAACTTTAATGGCTGTTGATAGTGCGGTCATGATTATCGATTCAGCAAAGGGATCGAGGAGCAAACATTGAAATTATTCAAGGTTTGTAAAATGAGAGGCATTCCGATCTTTACGTTTATTAATAAATTGGATAGGCAAGGAAGGCCACCATTGGATTTGCTTGCAGAGCTTGAAGAAGTGCTTGGGATTGAATCGTACCCAATGAATTGGCCGATTGGAATGGGGAAAGAATTTTATGGCATTTACGATCGCTATCAAGGACGCATTGAACAATTCCGAGTGGATGAGGAACATCGCTTTTTGGCACTTGATGAAGATGGTGAAATAAAGGGGATCATTCGTTAAAAGAATCAGCTCTTTACACGCAAGCATTAGAAGAAATTATGCTTTTAGATGAGGCTGGAAATCAGTTTTCCAAAGAGAAAATCAATAACGGTACGTTGACACCCGTGTTTTTGGGAGTGCTCTAACGAATTTTGGCGTCCAAACTTTTTGGAAACATATTTGGAATTTGCGCCGGCACCACAGCCGCGGCAAGCGCGTGATGGGAAATCGATCCAGCGGCAGAAGAGTTTTCTGGGTTTATTTTTAAAATTCAAGCGAATATGAATCCTGCTCATCGCGATCGGATTGCCTTTTACGAATTTGCTCAGGTGCATTTGAACGCGGAATGAATGTTACCCTTGCTCGAACAGGAAAACAGATGAAGCTTTCGCAATCGACGCAATTTCTAGCTGACGACCGAACGACGGTCAACGCGGCAGTTAGTGGGGACATTATTGGATTGTACGATACAGGAACGTATCAAATTGGTGATACATTATTCTCAGGAAAAATGATATTCAGTTTGAAAAACTGCCGCAATTTACTCCCGAATTATTCGTCAGGGTTTCACCGAAAAACGTCATGAAGCAAAAAGCTTCCATAAAGGTGTGCAACAGCTTGTCCAAGAAGGAGCGATTCAGCTTTATAAAACGTATCGAATGGAAGATTATATTTTGGGAGCGGTCGGTCAGCTTCAGTTTGAAGTATTCGAACATCGAATGAAAAATGAATACAATTCTGAAGTTACGATGGAAGCGATCGGATCGAAAATAGCGAGATGGATCGAAAATGATAAATATGACGAATCATTATCGAGCGCGCGCAGTCAGCTCGTGAAAGACCGTTACGATCAGCCGTTATTTCTATTTGAAAATGAATTTGCTCTCCGCTGGTTTCAGCAAAAACATCCAGAAATCATCTTAAGCAACCCGATGGATGCAGAAACAGAATAAAATATTGTTGCAACATGGAAAAAGATGCTTTATAATAAAAATAACAAGATTATAGTTGACATTTGTCAAAGGGAGTAGCGTTAAGTGTGATCGATTGATCCACTTGAAACAAAGTCGTCAATTCGTGAATCTTTCACCGGCTTTGTTGGCAAGAAATTTTGTCTAGCAAGACCTTTGCCTATTTACGGCAAGGGTCTTTTTGTGTTTGTATTCATACGACCTAAAGTCCTTGCCAAACAAAGGGAGGAATTTTCATGGATATGTCAATGGTTTTAGAGTATGGTTGGGTGTTGCTTGTACTAGTTGGTCTTGAAGGGATTTTAGCCGCTGATAATGCGGTTGTCATGGCTGTCATGGTAAAGCATTTACCTGAAGAACAACGGAAAAAAGCTTTGTTTTACGGATTAGTCGGAGCATTTATTTTTCGCTTTGCCGCATTGTTTGCAATTACGTTTCTTATCAATGTATGGCAAATTCAAGCGATCGGTGCAGCTTACTTAATCTTTCTTTCGGTTCATCATATGATCAAACAACGGAAAAATAGTGAGAAGGAAAAACAGAGGTAAATGTTTCTAAAGGCAGTTCGTTCTGGATAACGGTATTAAAAGTAGAAATTGCCGATATTGCCTTTGCGATTGATTCGATGCTTGCGGCAGTTGCACTTGCTGTCACCTTAAAGCCTGTTGGTTTATTGCAAATCGGAGGAATTGATGCTGGGCAATTTATCGTCATGTTGCTAGGTGGACTTATCGGTGTAATTATTATGCGCTTTGCCGCAACGTCATTCGTTAAATTGCTTGCTCGCTATCCAGCCCTTGAAACAGCAGCCTTTTTAATCGTCGGTTGGGTAGGAGTTAAATTAACCGTCTTTACTCTCTCACATCCAAAAGTACAAATTTTAAATGAGCATTTCCCAGAATCAGCAGGATGGAAAATGACGTTTTGGGTCGTGTTGATCGGAATTGCGGCTGGTGGATACATCGTGTCGAAAAACAAGCTGTATTACAAGAAAACTAATTCACGATATCATATGCGGTTGATTTCTTTTTGTTCAAACGGAAAAGGTCGTCTCTAAATATGGGCGGCCTTCTTTTTCTACCGATATTTCTTGTCGTGGAAATTTATCGGAAGTGTACTGAGATGTAATAAGAAGATGGACCGTTCTTTCATAGGTCTATCTGTTCCTAAGGACAGTAGGATGTAGAAAACAGCACACACTGTCCAAGGGATGTGTTTTGAAGGACGGTAGGTGGTTAAAAATCGCACACACTGTCCAAGGGATGTGCTTTGAAGGACGGTAGGTGGTTAAAAATCGCACACATTGTCCAAGGGATGTGCTTTAAGGACAGTAGGTGGTTAAAAATCGCACACACTGTCCAAGGGGTGTGTTTTTAAGGACAGTAGGTGGTTAAAAATCGCACACATTGTCCAAGGGATGTGTTTTGAAGGACAGAAGGAGGTTAAAAACCGCGCACACTGTCCAAGGGATGTGTTTTGAAGGACAGTAGGTGGTTAAAAACCGCGCACATTGTCCAAGGGATGTGTTTTGAAGGACGGTAGGTGGTTAAAAACCGCGCACACTGTCCAAGGGATGTGTTTTGAAGGACGGTAGGTGGTTAAAAATCGCACACACTGTCCAAGGGATGTGCTTTGAAGGACGGTAGGTGGTTAAAAACAGCACACACTGTCCAAGGGATGTGTTTGTAGCATATCCACATTGTGAGAAAATTTGGCAAGGAACGGAAATACTTGCTCAAAAAGAATATATGGTGAAATTCTATAAGTGAATTGATTCAACAACTCATCCGATATTCTCAAGCAAACATTGCTGGGGAATAATCACATGCCTAGAATGTTAAAATAAAGGATAGTTACGAGCTAAAAGGACCGGGCATGATTTTTGCCCGGCTTACATTATTCACTATATCCTTTTAATTGGGCTTGTGCTTGCTTCACAAGTCTTTTGTAATTTCTCCACCAACAGATCCATTTCCTCTTGCAGCAGTATCAGAGCCGAGTGTAACGCCGAACTCTTGGGCAATTTCATATTTCACTTGATCTAAATATTGTTCAATACCAGGAACGAGTAATTTGTTACTTTGTCTAGCCATGATCATCTCTCCTTTAAAATTCTTACTACTAGTATGAGTTTTTTATTGTAAAGCATGTCTGGAAAATGTGAGGGAATTGTCTTTTATATGAATCGAGGGCATTCGTTGTTTGCTGTAATTTAGAAATTGACATAATTGTTTTTTCTTTAATATAGAAGAATAATGGTTAAGATTGGAGATCATATTGAATGAACCGAATTGGGAAATATCCGATATCAAAGCTAACACCGTTTCGAATTATCGTATCGTACTATTTTGTTACGGTCATTCTTGCGGCTGGTCTATTAAGTCTCCCGTTTGCTCGACAAGAGGGTGCTAAATGGTCGTTCATGGATGCATTGTTCACGGCTGCGAGCGCTGTGAGTGTGACAGGATTAAGTACGATTAGTATTCCTGATACGTTTACGGGCGTAGGAATCTTTATGCTTATGTTCGTCTTGCAAATTGGTGGAATTGGCATAATGACAATTAGCACGTTTTTTGGCTGCTACTAGGTAAAAAATTGGATTGAAGCAGAGGCAGTTAATTCGTACTGATCAAAATCAATTAAACTTAGCGGGACTCGTTGAACTTTTAAGGCAAATTTTGTACTTGATTTTGCTCATTCAGGCAATGGGTGCGCTCGTGCTTGGTGCCTACTATTTGAAATATTTCCTACTTGGCAGGAGGCATTTCTTCAAGGTTTATTTGCATCTGTAAGTGCAACGACAAATGCCGGATTCGATATAACAGGTCAGTCGTTAATCCCGTTTGCAAGGGATTATTTTGTTCAATTTGTTACAATGATTCTCATCATTTTAGGTGCAATTGGGTTTCCAGTATGGATTGAAGTAAAAAGTTTATTTTACATAAAGATGAGAAGCGAAGGTTTAAGTTTAGTTTATTTACGAAAATAACAACATCCACTTATTTTTTATTGCTTGGGTTTGGGGCCATTATTTTTTCATCTTTGAATATGGCCGATTTAGTGCAGATAAATCATGGCATGAGTCGATTTTTATGCATTATTTCAATCGACAACAATGAGAAGTGCGGGTCTGTTAACATTGGATATTAATGAGTTGAGCTTGCCAACAATTTTATTTATGTCAGCTCTTATGTTCATCGGTGCCTCCCCGAGTTCGGTTGGGGGCGGAATAAGGACGACCACCTTTGCGTTAAATATTTTATTTCTTTATCATTTTGCAAAGGGAATACGACGATTAAACTTTTCAAGCGGGAAATTCACCATGAAGATGTGTTAAAGTCGCTCGTTGTCTTATTGCTGGCTGTTATTTTATGGAGCTCTTCTGTGTTGATTCTTGCTATTACAGAGGATGCGAGTTTGATCGCGATCATTTTTGAAGTATCTTCAGCGTTCGGAACTTGTGGTGCTTCAATGGGGATTACGCCGGATTTATCTATTATTGGAAAAACGCTGCTAATTTTGTTAATGTTTATTGGGAGAATTGGTATTTTATCGTTTTTATTAACACTTGGTACAAATGAAAAAGCACCGGATTATCACTATCCGAAAGAGCGAGTCATTATTGGCTAATATGAGGGGAAATCAAAGTGGAAAAGAAAATTAATATCGGCATAGTCGGCTATGGTAATTTAGGAGAGGGGTCGAAGCAGCCATTCAAAAAACGGATGATTTACAATTAGTAGCTGTATTCACAAGACGCGATCCAAAATCTGTCACCCTTCTTGATGAGAGTGTGCAAGTATTGTCAATTGCTGAATCGGAAAAATATAAAGATAAAATTGACGTAATGATTTTATGCGGCGGCTCAGCAACCGATTTACCTGAGCAAGGACCTGCGTTTGCAAAACAATTTAATACGATTGATAGTTTTGATACACACGCGAAGATTCCAGAATATTTTGCTGCAGTTGATGAGGTGGCAAAAGCAAGTGGAAAAACGAGCATTATTTCTGTTGGCTGGGATCCGGGCATGTTTTCAATGAATCGTTTGCTTGGAGAAGCGATTTTACCGGTTGGGAAACGTATACGTTCTGGGAAAAGGATTAAGTCAAGGTCATTCAGATGCGGTTCGTCGTGTTGATGGAGTAAAAGCTGCTGTCCAATATACGATCCCGATTGAAGAAGCAGTTAATCGAGTTCGTAACGGCGAAAATCCTCAGCTTACTACGAAGGAAAAGCATTTACGTGAATGTTATGTAGTTGCTGAATCTGGAGCAGATCAAGCGGAAATTGAAAAAGAAATAAAAACAATGCCACATTATTTTGCTGATTATCATACAGAAGTGCATTTTATTACAGAAGAAGAAATGAACGCAAATCATTCAAAAATGATGCACGGAGGATTTGTTATTCGCAGCGGGAGACAGGCGGCGGAAATAAACAGATTGTTGAGTATTCACTAAAGCTTGATAGCAATCCAGAATATACAGCAAGCGTATTAGTTGCTTACGCACGAGCTGCATTCAAATTAAATGAAGAAGGACAAGCAGGGGCAAAAACGGTATTTGATGTGCCGATTGGGCATCTATCACCGAAATCACCTGCACAATTAAGAAAAGAATTATTATAATCGGCTAATGAACAAAAGGTTCAAATCAGAAATGATTTGAGCCTTTTGTATTAGTAAATATTGTTTCGTGGGCGAAGTTGCTAGTTGTTGACGTCTTTTCGTATAAATACGTTCATATCACATTGCTATCGAAAAATTCATAAATGAAAATAAACATGCACAATCTTACAAAAATCTTCAATGATAACAAGTGAAAAAACAAATATTTCAAACATATTAAAAAATAGAGAAAAAGATGTGTAGAAAGAATAAATAATGTACAATGGTTACAAGTTAATTTAGAAGGGATGCTATCAGTGTTTGAGGTGATTTTCATAAAAATTCATATTTACATGCAAAATATGTCTAGTTTTGCGAATCTATTTACAATTTTCACGAACCTTGAGATAATGACAAATGTTGTGACCAAATAGGCGTTTAGTAGGAAATGAACCGTTGACTAGTACTAGTATGAATAGCATAAATAAATTGGAGGAGAAAAGGTAAATGCTAGATATTCGAAAGGAAAAAGAGCATTATTTAATGCGCATTCAAAAGAAACGTGAAGAAATGTGTTTCAATGGTAAAAAATACGGACTTTGTGCGAAGGAAACAATTAAAAGTAGTCAAGATTTGGATTACCTATTAAATGAATACTATCAATTGTTTCAAAAACATACATACACCAAGACTTCACCTCCTCGTAAATTATTTTGGTTTCTATATAAACAACCAAAAATCTCGTCGTAATCAGCTTTTAGAACTTCCTTCACATCATGACTTTCACCTATCACTTTCTTAGATTAAATTTCTCATTCATAGATAAAAGGATCAAAAGAGAAGTGTTGGAGGATTAATAAATGAATGAAAGGCAAAATCAAGTAGCAATCATTTCAGGCACTTCTTCATGAATTTATAAAGCCGCAGCTATAAGGTTTAGGCATCTGATGTAGCGATTGTTTTATTAGACCTAAAAGAGGCTAAAGCCATAAACAATTGAAGAAGTTTTGAGCGGCTAGTGGAAAAAGCGAACATTGAAGTAGTCGACCAATGTCGAAGATTGGATGTTGTATTTGCGAATGCTAGTTGTTCCGCAATTAAAGACTTTGCCACTAGGTACAATAACGAAGAATTTAAAAGTACCTCTTATCTGTGAAGTATGCGACTCCGCTTATTAAATACTTAGTGGTAGTATCATTATTACAAGTCAAATTAATGGAAATCGCATTTTGCAGGGATCGGTGTGTTAGCATGTCGTAGTTGCAGCCGGGACAAATGGTAATTAGAAATATTTTTAGTACGGTAGATACAAAAAGATTAATAAGTAAAAAATAGAGGGGCTGTCTAATAAGTCGATTTTTCGACTGTTAGACGCCCTTTTCATGTTTAAGAATGTTGATATAACAACATTCTTAGTTTTAAATTTTTAGCGGTTTTGTCCTTTTCGGACAGCCCCTTCTATTGTGAATTTGCTGCTAAGACCTTACGATCATTCTGTTGTAATTAGGGGTTCCTTCTCTTCAATCGAACCTGTTAGTTTTATTCAACAATCTCTTTTACTGTAACGACGATGTTATTGTCGACGAGCGTGGCCATTAATGAATTTTCATTAGGATGATCCAAAATATAATCGGCAATTTGATCTTCAAGCTGGTCTTGAATTACTCGACGAAGTGGACGAGCACCAAATTCTGGGCGATATCCGAGTTCGACTATTTTTTCTTTCACTTCTTGTGTTATATCAAGTGTAATTCCTTGTTCAGCCGTTTGTCTTTTTAGTTCGGCTAATAGAATATCAACAATGGATAGAAGATGTTGCTGCTCTAATGGCTGAAATTCAACAATGCTATCAAAACGATTTAAAAATTCAGGCTTAAAGAAAGATCCGAGTGAGTCAAGAATGTTTGTCTCTTTCAGTGCATTGCTTCGATCAAACCCAACTTGAATTTGTTTCACTGCAGTTCCTGCGTTGCTTGTCATGATGATTACTGTATCTTTGAAGCTGACTGTTCGTCCTTGGCTATCAGTGAGTCGGCCATCCTCAAGAATTTGCAAGAACATATGCTGAACGTCTGGATGCGCCTTTTCAATTTCGTCAAGTAGAACGATGCTATAAGGATTGCGGCGGACTCGCTCCGTCAATTGACCTGCTTCATCATGTCCAACATATCCCGGTGGTGAACCGATTAATTTCGATACACTATGTTTTTCCATATATTCACTCATATCGAGACGTATATAGGCATCTTTCGTACCGAATAACTCTTCCGCTAATGTTTTTGTTAATTCTGTTTTTCCCACTCCAGTTGGCCCAACGAATAAGAACGAGCCGATCGGGCGATTTTTGATTTTAATCCGGCTCTGCTGCGGCGGATTGCGTTTGTTACTTTGCCAACAGCCTCATCTTGGCCAATTACTTTTGTTGCAAGGTTTTGCTTGAGATGTTTCATCTTCTTCTGTTCATCACTTTGCAGTTTCCCAACGGGTATTCCTGTCTTCGTTTCGATCATTTCGTGAATATGATCGACATCAACGAGAAGTTTTTGTTTGGAAGAAACTTCATTCATTTGTTTTTCGAGCTGTAACTCTTCATCTCGTAATGTTGCCGCATGTTCATAGTCTTCCTTTGATAAAGCGACTTGTTTTTCTTTTTCTATATTAGCTAAACGTTGTTGAATATCGTCCTTGTCTGATTCTGTCATCGTTAAATTCAACTTAGAACCAGCTTCATCCATAAGATCAATCGCTTTATCTGGGAGGAATCGATCTTGGATATAGCGATGTGAGAGCTCGACACAAGCTTTGATAGCTGCTTCGCTATAAGTAACTTGGTGGAAACTTTCATATTTTTCTTTTAATCCATCGTAAGATCTCAATTGCTTTGTCAACAGATGGTTCGCCAACTTGAACTGGCTGAAAACGACGTTCAAGCGCGGCATCCTTCTCAATTTGTCGATATTCCTTCAACGTGGTTGCACCAATTAGTTGAAGTTCCCCACGAGCAAGTGCTGGCTTTAAAATATTGCCGGCATCCATTGATCCTTCCGCTGAACCAGCTCCAACGAGAAGATGGATTTCATCGATGAAGAGAAGGACGTTTTTCGTTCTTGTAATTCAGCAATCAGTTGTTTCATCCTTTCTTCAAACTGACCGCGGATGCCTGTGTTTGCTACGAGAGAGACAACATCAAGCAAATATACTACTTTGTTTTTTAATTTCGCAGGCACTTTTTGCTCAATAATTTTTAAGGCTAGTCCTTCAGCGATTGCTGTTTTCCCAACACCTGGTTCCCCAATTAATACCGGATTATTTTTGTTTCTGCGATTGAGAATTTCAATGACCCGATTAATTTCATCGTCGCGACCGATAATTGGATCAATTAAACCCGCGCGGGCCATGTCGTTTACATTGCGCCCAAACTGATCTAAAAGCCGTCGCGATTGTGTTTCTTTTGCTGTTGCACATTTTCCTGTGCTTGGTTCGTAGAAAAGCCTTTTAATAAGTCATCTAAAGAACCAAAAGGGAGGATCCGAAAGAAGCGCTAAATTTTTGTTGTTCAGAATGGTAGCATTCCGAGCATAATGACATCTTTTGTTTCTGACCATTTATATTTACGTGAAATTGAATCGTTGCATGATTATGTTTACATTTTGTACAAAGCATATATGATCATCCTCCAAATTTGATTTTGACTAACCTTGACCAATGAGTGGAAGAAAATATTTGACCAACTTTGATCATAAGTTAATTATAAACTGACCTTCTTTGACTTTCAATCATTTTCACTTATTTTTTGTATTTGATCTTTTATGCTTGATGTAAATCACTTTTATATACTGATTTTGATTAACTTTAACTAATAGTTCAGAAAACATTGACTTATCTGGATCATAGTTCGATTATAAACGGAACTTTTTGGCATTCAATGAATTTCGCTTAAATTTTGGATTTTTATAGAGCTCGTACATAGGATGGAATAAGTGACATGGCACGAAAGGAGGGGAAGTCATTTGAGAAATTGGACAGGGGCTTTTCAAATTGCCGCTGTATATGTAGGGACGGTAATCGGAGCCGGCTTTGCAACGGGTAAAGAGATTGTTGAGTTTTTACCCGCTTTGGTTTTTACGGATTTCTTTCTATTTTGCTTTCCGGCTATTTATTTATTTTTCTCGGAGCAAAAATTATGATGAAAGCAATCGACATACGTGCATCATCCTTTGAAGAATTTAATGAATATTTATTTGGTAGAAAGCTTGCTAAACTAATGAATCTGTTTATGCTCGTCATGCTTTTAGGTGTGTGTGCCGTTATGTTTTCTGGAGCGGGAGCGCTCTTCCATGAACAGCTCGGCTTGTCTAAGTTAATTGGGTCTATCACGACAAGTGTTCTTGCGATTGCTGTTTTAATCGTCGGGGCAAAGGTTTATTTGCTGTTAATTCCTTTGTTGTACCGATATTAGTGTTCTTTTCTTTTGTTTTATTTTTCAAAACGATGCCAAGAACGGACTTTTTAATTTGTTTTTAGCTGTGCCTCATGATGCAACGATATTGAAAGCATTAACCTCTTCGATTGCTTATGCTGCGTTTAATCTGTCGTTAGCTCAAGCAGTGCTTGTCCCGATAGCGGTAGAGATGAATGATAAGCAAACGGTTCGATTAGGCGGTTATATCGGTGGTGGATTACTGACGGTTGTGCTGATTTCTAGCCATCTTATTTTATCGACGCTTCTTGATTTTCGCTTGTATGATATTCCGATGGCTGTCATTGTCGGTCAAGTGGCGAGCGGAATCTTCTTCATTTATTTACTAGTTATTTATGGGGAAATATTTAGTACAGTGATTGGTAATATGTATGGGCTTGAACGGCAGATCAAAAAATATGTACGAATGGAAAGTGTGTGGATTTATGGAGGTATATTAGTCATGATTTATGTTATTGGGCTCATTGATTACGGGACATTATTAAGGTTTTTGTATCCGATCTTCGGTTACGTAAGCATTTTGTTTTTATTTATTATTATGTTAAAGCCCTTCATAAATAAAACAGCAGGCTAAGCTGCTGTTTTATTCAAGCGTTTCTGCCATTTTTAAAAATGGCTCTTCATAATCATCATTTACCTTAGAGAAAATTGTTAACTTTACATAATGATCTTGCCTTGGAATGAAATAAGATGAGACTTTATCCTCGCCATTTTCAACTGCAAACATTGAAGCTTCTGAAAGCCAATCAGAATCGCTATGAGTTGTTATTTCTTCAACGTTTTCATTCACTGTTGAAAGTTGCGCTTTTATCGTTTCAATCTCAACTTCTGCATTTATATCTTTCGGGAGAATTTCAATCCGCATAAAATGCACATCATTTTCTGTCAAATAAAGGACATCTTTACCAGGCTCTTCGCCTGTTAATGTATATTCAGGCAAAACGTATAAGGAATAGTTTTGAAGATCGCTTTTTGTTAGGAAAGCAGTATCCTCATGTGTCGCTCCATTTAATTCATAGGAAATGTTTTTTCCATCACCCTTATTCGATCTGAGTGTTCTTGCCCAGTATTCTCCTTATCATTGATTGGAGCTTCTTTGCACCCCCAACCTGCTTTTTATCCCCATTGGATGGCTTGTTATTTTCAGCAGTTCCACAGCTAACGAGCATGATCAAGGAAAGGAACGAGCCAACGAGCAAAAGCAAACCTTTTCTCACTCTATCTCCTCCTTACAATAACGTTTCTCCTTATTTAGACGGATCCTATGCGAAAAAGTTACAAAATTGTAACTCATACTAGTGGCAAAAAGATCATGAGAAGCAAACTGAATGTTAAGTGAGAAATGATGAGTAACGGCATGCTTCGTTTCAAGCATATAAGCATCCCCACGCAAGTCCGCTAATAAAGGCAGCGATGATGAGAACGGTATAACCTGAAAAATAAAAGCACTTGCGTTTAATGCAGCGGATAGGACGATCGCCAATTTGACATTCATTTTTCTCATTAATTTTTTTGAATAAATCCTCGCCAAAAATTTCTTCACCTGGTATGATAATAAAAATTAAAACTAAATAGTGCCAAATCCACTCTAAAGAAAAATGAGAATATATTTTTGGTATTTGTTTACTTAATGAAGTTGGCATAAATGCTAGAGCCAATCACCTACGAAGAATAGAACGTATAAAGCGACTCCAGACAAGATTCCGTAAAGAAATTTAGCCTAGGAGGCGCTTCATCATCAATCTTTTCGTTTACGATTGTAATACTAATTAAAAACAGCATCGATGCGGTATATAAATACCAAAATACTTGTTTGCTATCAAAGGAAACATAAATAAGTAAATAGGCAAAGAAGATACCACCAAGTAATTTATAGTCGGTTATTATTTTTTCATAAAAAGTCCTTTCTAAAATAAAACATGCATTATACAAGCTTAAAAAATATTTTAACAAAGTTAAACGGTTTGGGCTATCCTTATCTGTTATTCAAATATTTCAGAAAGAAAAGAGCAAGCGAATCGCTTGCTCTCTTAGACGTTTACCGATTGTTTAACAATTTTATAATTTTTATGGTTGACAACTGTTCTTTCTTCTAATTCGAGGTCACGATAATCATCCATTATCGTTAAATTGACAATGACGGAGTTTTCATTTACTTTTTCGACGACCCCTCTTAGGCCATCTTTAAATTCGACTACATTTCAAGTTCTGCAATCTTCATTTCAATCTCCCCTTATTACTAATTATCTATTGCGTTGCGCTAGAGAATATGTCTTATCTAAGCGCTTTCGCATTTGTTATAGTTTGCACTATATTTTTACAAAGTGCAATATGAAAAAGAATCATTACGTTGGAGGAGTAAAATGGAAATGAATAATGTTGAGAATATGATCGAAGAGCTTCGTTCAGGTAAAGTCAAACAGATTGAAATTATGAAAGAGGATTTTTGCAATTTCGTAGTGTATTAGTCAAACAAGAAGATTTTAAACAATTTCATGGGATTGCTAAGCACGGAGGAAATGTCGTGTATGAATATTTGTCACAACCTCGAAGTTAAACGAATTCCTTATGACGATTTCTGTCCAATTATGACGAAGTATGATAAAATAAAGTGGAAAAGGACCTTATTCTAACGCCCAAAAGGAGCAGTAGACACTGTTAAATAATGTAAGGATAAAAAACTTCATTTTTTCATAGCTGTTTGATTGACTAAACCGAGAAAATTGGCTAATTTTTATTATAAGGTTCATTATTTTATTTCAAGATCAAAAAGGAGACGATTGAAATGACAGAAAAACAATTTACAGTAATTGCAGATACAGGAATCCATGCTAGACCGGCTACATTGCTTGTACAAACAGCGAGCAGATTTTCATCAGACGTTGAGTTAGGCTACAAGGATAAAAAGTTAACTTAAAATCAATTATGGGTGTCATGTCTTTAGGAATTGGTAAAGGTGCAGAAATTACAATTAGTGCTAACGGAAATGACGAAGATGAAGCAATGGAGAGCATTAAAGAATTATTTGAAAAAGAAGGGCTTGCTGAGTAATGGTTTCGATTTTACATGGAATTGCGGCATCAAGCGGGATTGCACTTGGAAAAGCATACCGATTAGTTGAGCCAGACCTATCCTTTACGAAAAAACATCACAGATATTGATTCAGAGGTAAGTCGTTTTCACGCAAGTGTTGAAGCTGCAAAGGCTGATCTAAGTATCATCCGTGAAAAAGCAGCGAAAGATCTTGGCGAAGATAAAGCGGCAATTTTTGATGCGCATCTTTTAGTTTTAAGTGACCCAGAGCTTTTATCGACGATTGAAGATAAGATAAAAAGCGAGAGTGTAAATGCTGAATTTTCATTAAATGAAACGGCAAATATGTTCATAACGATGTTTGAACAAATGGATAACGAGTACATGAGAGAACGTGCGGCAGATATTAAAGACGTAACGAAACGTGTGCTTGCACATTTACTTGGCGTGAAAATTCCTAATCCAGGATTAATCGCTGAGGAAGTCATTATCGTTGCAGAAGATTTAACACCTTCTGATACAGCACAATTAAATAAACAGTTCGTCCAAGGTTTCACGACTGACATTGGTGGACGTACTTCCCATTCAGCAATTATGGCCCGATCGATGGAAATTCCTGCGGTTGTCGGAGCAAAAACTGCGACGGAAACAATTAAAAATGGTGATTTCATTATTGTTGACGGTGTTAATGGTCAAGTACATATTAATCCTACCGCTGAAGTAGTGAACACATATAAAGAAGAAGCAAAGAAATTAGAGTTGCAAAAAGCCGAATGGGCTTTATTGAAAGATGAAGCGACTTACACTAGTGATGGAAAACAAGTTGAACTTGCTTCAAATATTGGAACGCCTCAAGATGTTGATGGCGTACTTGCTAACGGTGGGGAAGGTGTCGGCTTATATAGAACTGAATTTCTATATATGGAAAGAGACCAGTTGCCATCAGAAGAAGAACAATATGAAGCATATAAAACGGTTCTAGAGCGAATGGAAGGAAAGCCAGTCGTTGTTCGTACACTTGATATTGGCGGCGACAAGCATTTACCTTATTTAAACATGCCAGAAGAAATGAACCCATTTTTAGGCTTCCGAGCGATTCGACTATGCTTAGAAGAACAAGATATTTTCCGTACACAATTAAGAGCATTATTACGTGCAAGTGTGCATGGAAACTTAAAAATCATGTTCCCAATGATTGCAACACTTGGCGAGTTTAGAGATGCGAAAGCAGTTTTAGTCGAAGAAAGACAAAAACTTGAACAAGCTGGAATAGCTGTTGCAGAAAATATTGAACTTGGTATTATGGTTGAAATCCCATCAACGGCTGTATTAGCAGACCAATTTGCGAAGGAAGTAGATTTCTTTAGCATTGGAACGAATGATTTAATTCAATATACAATGGCAGCTGACCGTATGAATGAGCGAGTTTCCTATTTGTATCAGCCTTATAACCCGGCTATTTTAAGATTAGTAAAAATGGTTATCGATGCTGCTCACAAAGAAGGTAAATGGGCTGGAATGTGCGGAGAAATGGCTGGAGATGAAATTGCGATCCGCTATTAATTGGTCTTGGTTTAGATGAGTTTTCAATGAGTGCTTCGTCCATTTTAAGGGCTAGAAGCCAAATTAAACAACTGGACCAGAACAAAATGTCTTCATTAGCTGAAGAAGCCTTGCAAATGGGTACTTCAGAGCAAGTAATGGAGCTCGTTAAACAAGCTACAACTTTGTAATAAAAATGTAATGTAATGTATGCGTATATATTAATAAAAGGTGGTATAGAATAATAATTATGATTGACATGACTTTATAGTCATTTCATTCTCATTTTTCCCTTTTTAACCACAAGACATAATGTCTTGTGGTTTTTTAATGTAAAGCTGTCGCTTGGGATATTTCACGAAAATGCTAAAAAATCGAGGTTGTCACTTTTTGCCAAATTTAGCGTCTTGATTGCTATTTTTCAATGTGTTGAAGGTGAAAAATGTTATAATATAATAAATTTTGAAATCTCAGAACGAAGAAAGGATGAAATGTTCATGTCAGATAAAAAGAAAATTGGCTTTATCGGTTTAGGTGTCATGGGACAAAGCATGGTTAAACATTTACTTGCAGACGGTCATCAGCTCTTTGTTTATAGTAGAACGAAAGATAAAGCGAAGCAATTATTAAAAGAAGGAGCAATATGGAAGGAAAGTCCTAAACAAATTGCGAATAATGTCGAAATAATAATTACAATGGTTGGTTACCCGCAAGATGTGGAAGAAGTATATTTTGGCGAAGAGGGATTTTTCTGGAACGAGTAAAGAACTGATTGCGGTTGATATGACAACTTCGACTCCGACATTAGCCAAAAAATCAATCAAGCTGCTCAAACGAGAGGCTGGAAAGCATTAGATGCGCCCGTTTCTGGAGGAGATATCGGTGCGAAAAATGGAACGTTGTCAATTATGGTAGGAGGAGAAAAGGAAACGTTCGTTGCGTTAAGCTCGATCTTTGAAATACTTGGTAAGAATATTGTCTATCAAGGAAAGGCCGGTGCTGGTCAGCATACGAAAATGTGCAATCAAATTGCGATAGCTTCAAATATGATTGGAGTTACTGAAGCGTTTGTTTATGCAAAAAGGCCGGTTTAGATCCATATAACGTTTTAAAATCAATTAGCAGCGGTGCGGCAGGAAGCTGGTCAATGACTAATTTAATTCCTCGTGTTTTACAGGAGGACTATTCACCTGGATTTTTCATTAAACATTTTATTAAAGACATGGGGATTGCCTTAGTAGAAGCTGAACAGATGGGGCTTGAACTTCCAGGCCTTCAGTTAGCAAAAAAATGTACGATATTCTAGCTGAACAAGGTGAAGAAAATAATGGAACACAGGCATTAATTCATTATTGGAAAGAGTAGATTACATATATGGGAAGGATTGCGAACAATGACAACCAATTCTGGAACTTTATTGGAAAGTGGGACAAATGAACTCGAAATGATCGAATTTGAGATCAATCAGCAAAAATTTGGCATAAATGTATTAAAAGTAAAGGAAATTATCCAACCGTTGCCACTTACACCAATTCCACATGCACACCGTAATATATTAGGACTTATTCAATTACGTGGAGAGGTTCTTCCTGTTATTAGTATGGCAAGGGCATTGAGTATGGAGGAAAGCGACGAGCAATGTGCAAGTGCAAAATTAATCGTTGCTGAATTCAATATGCAAACGGTTGTTTTTCAAGTCGATCAAGTAAGCCAAATTCACCGAATTTCTTGGCGAGACATTGAAAAACCAGCAAACGTATATTCTGATGCGAATCATCATATTATCGGCGTCATTCAAATGTTAGAGGAAATGATTTTACTGATTGATTTTGAGAAAATCGTTGTTGACATCCAGCCTGATTCAGGTATTCATATGGGGAAAATAAAAAGTCTTGGTAAGCGCGAACGCTCTGTGAAACGAATAATCGTAGCGGAAGACTCACCATTATTACGGAATTTAATGAAAGAAACGCTGTATGAAGCCGGATACGAAAACGTCGAGTTTTTGAAAATGGCCTAGATGCTTTTGAATTTTTACGAGGTATGATAAACGCAGGGAAAGATGTTTATCAAGAAGTGCAGCTTGTCATTACAGATATTGAAATGCCGCAAATGGATGGACATCATTTAGTGAAAAGGATAAAAGAAGAGGAAGAATTATCACGACTGCCAGTCATTATCTTTTCTTCTCTCATTAGTGATGAACTTCGTCATAAGGGAGAAAAAGTTGGTGCAGTTGAGCAAATATCGAAGCCAGAAATAGGTGATCTCGTTTTGAAAGTTGATCAACATATATTATAAATGGTTGCTTGATTAAAAATGTACTAGCTTCCGTAAGAACAAATTGCGCTAACAAGATATTGGTGTGATGATGTTGCACAAGATTGGCGATAGTAGTCGATGATTTTTCTAAATCAAGATAAAGGCGAAACAATGTTGATTTATTATAAGGCTAGTCGCTAGGCAGTTAGTGTAATGGAAAGATTTTATTATCTTTCCTCTCTGTTAAAAAGGATTTCCTAAAATGGAAATCCTTGTAAACAGGCTTATTAAAAATGATCACCCAATCTTTTGAAAACGGGTCCCTGCTTTTTCTCAAATTGTGTTTTTTGCTCTCCTTAATTCCGGTATAGTCTTGTAAAAGCTGTTTTGCAATATTAAGAGACATGCGGGATTTTGGGTTGCGGGAGTGTTGATCAAGCTGACCAAGATGAGGCAGGTTAGCAAAGTCCTCTTTTGTTGGTGGAATATGAAAAGTGTAGTCGCCGCATTCGACAAGAACATCCGATTGTTGTTGGCTAAATCTAGGATTTCTTGAAAAATGAAGCCCTATTTTCATTGCTTTCTTTTCGAAATCATTTTAGCGAGTGCCACTTTTTCAATTCATACAAATACTTCGGATCAGTAGCTGTTTTTGCATGACGATTTACGGTGAATATTGCTTGAGAGAGGTTTGATACAGTAGGTTCTAATACAATCTTTTTTCGTTTGTGATTTCATGCAATGACACCTTTCTTTTTAATAAAAAACTGAAATTATAAATATTATAACATTATATACACTTTTGGAAAGCGCGTCTAATAAGACGGGAATATGCAGTTATTGAAATGCTGCTTACATTAGAAAACTTACATAGTAAGGAAGTCCGATGCAAACATAAGGGATGATAGTAAATGGAAGAAGTTACTAACTCTACGTATAAAAAGTCAAAACAAAAGCAACTAGAGATAGAGAAGCTAATTGCTGAAATACTTTTTCAGCATTTTTTGGATATCGTTTTTATCATGGAAATTGAAGAGGGACCGAAATTCCGTTATTTATTTGTGAATCAGGCAGGGATGGACTTTGCTCGGCTTGATGAGAATCCTGTGGGAAGATTAATAGAGGATATTTTTCCTCCAGAACGAGTATTTCGGATGCATAGCCAATATAAAAAGCTCTACATTCAAATGAATCGGTTATTTATGCTGAGGAGCGAGTAGGTCAGGATGGAGCCATCTTTGAATCGAGATTTACGATTATGAAAAATGAAAATAGTGATCCTACTCATTTCATTTGTATTATACAAAAAGCTGATGAAAAGCATGCCGAAACGATTAGACAGTTGGAGCGTAGTAATCAATTAACAGGCTTGTGGAATCGAAAAGCGATGATGGAGCATTTACAAATGGAACTATCAAGGGCAGAGGCTAAAAATCAAGAAATATCAATTGTAAATGTTAATATTGATCGCTTCACACGATTTAATGATTCGTTCGGACATCATATAGGAGATCAATTGTTAAAAATGGTGGCTCTCAGGATGGCTCAATGGGATCATTTAAAGAGTCGATTGTACCATCTGAACGGAGACGAATTTATCATTCTCATTACAAACACAAATAGAAGAGAAACTGGACATGATGTTCAGGAGATCCTTCAATTATTTGATACACCATTTTATATTAACAATGATGAATATTATATAACACCGTCAATTGGTGTAAGTATGTTTCCTCAAGATGGTAAAGATGCGAATACATTATTAAAAATGCCAATCGTGCCCTACTTTTAGTTAAGAATCAGGGAAAGAGCATTCTAGGTTTTATTGCTCAACAAGGGAAACAGATATGTCTAATTTCTTAATAATGGAGTCCCATCTTAAAAATGCAATTAAAAATAATGAATTCACCCTTCAATATCAGCCACAAGTCAATTTAAAGACAGGTGTCATTGAAAGCTTTGAAGCATTGTTACGTTGGAATAACTGGAAACTTGGTTCCGTTTCTCCTGCGGTTTTTATCCCGATTGCTGAGCAAACGGGGCTGATTGTATTGATTGGCGAATGGGTGATTAAAGGAGTATGTAGACAAATCGCTGAATGGCGTGACAAAGGATATAAAAATATAAGAGTAGCTGTCAATATTTCACCAAGGCAATTTATTCAAAAAATTTACCTTACTTTATTAAACAAACATTGGATCAATATGATCTCCCTCCAACATCAATTGAAATTGAAATTACCGAAGGAGCTATGCATGATACTGCTGCAACAATAGACATGTTAAATAAGTTAAAGCAATTAGGGATGATCTTATCTGTCGATGATTTCGGCACAGGTTATTCATCATTAAATTATTTAAAACGATATCCAATCGATATATTAAAAATTGATCGTTCATTTATTGGTGAAATAAGAATGAATGACAAAGATGCAGCAATTACGAAAACGATCATTCATCTTGCACATAATCTCGGTCTAGAAGTAGTTGCAGAAGGTGTGGAAGAGGCTTGGCAAGTACAATTTTTAAAGGAAGCCCAATGTCAAAGAGCACAAGGTTTTTATTTTAGCCATCCACTTCATGCTGAAGAAATTGAAGCAAACATTTTATTAAACGGGGCATTTTCATAAGGAAAGCGAAAACACACTTCATGTTAAAGTGTGTTTTTTACTAACAAAGTTTTGTATAATCTGGAGAGTTCGGTTGGAATAGTGTAGTTCATATTGTATTGAGATTCAAATCAAAGGAAAGAATATAATATAAATTGTTAAATCAATCACCTTTTTGAATGTAGATAGTTGCATCATGTCATCACTTCTTTTATAATTGCATTGTCTTTCAAAGAAAGGGGCTTAAACATGTCACAGCTAGTAAGTATTATTAAACGATTACAAACAATGCAAAATGTCGGTGAGCAGGAGGATCATCCGCAACGTCTATTTGAGGTTAATGGAAGAGTATTATGTCAAGTAAAATATTTTCCTGCAACGAGCACTTATGAAGTTGAAGAATATGATAAAAACAATAATATGCAAAAATATCAATTTGATGATATCGATATGGCGGCAATTGAAATATTTGAAATTGTTCAGGAAGAAAAAATCCGTCTTAATTCCATTTCTAAATAATCAAAAAGCGGATTAATCATGTTTCCTTTGAAAAATGTGGTAAAATAATAAGGAAAGATTATAAATAGATGGGGAGTTTATGGTGCTTTCCTTACAAGATCATACATTTATGGATCCAAAAATTAGTGATTACATGATTTCGGCTGAAAAAGTAGCACATGTACAAATCGGAAATAGTTTAGAGCATGCACTACTCGTTTTAACAAAGAGCGGCTATTCTGCCATTCCTGTTCTTGATGCGCGCTTTCGCCTTCACGGTTTAATAAGCTCATCAATGATTACTGAATCGATCCTTGGACTTGAAAGAATTGAGTTTGAAAAGCTTAACGATAAGAAGGTTGAGGACGTCATGGCGATTCGTTTTCCAAAAGTATCACTTGATGATTGCTTTGAAAAAGCACTTAATTTACTCATTGATCATCCATTTTTATGTGTTGCGGATGACGATGGCGTATTTGAAGGTATTTTTACTAGAAGGGCGCTTTTAAAGGAATTAAGAGAATATATGTATAAGTTAAATAAATAATCATATCCGGCTCCCATCTAGGAGCCGATCTTTTATTATAGGAAAAATTTTATTCGGGTGGAAAGGAGTCATTATGTCGTTATCAGATTTGAATTTGCTCGTTGTCCTTGCACAAGAGGCGAATATGAGAAAAGCAGCTGAGCGACTATTTGTTTCCCAGCCAGCTCTATCACAAAGGTTGCAAAGCATTGAGAAGCAATGGGGAGTGAAGCTTTTCATTCGAACCCAAAAGGACTATTGCTTACACCGTCGGGAGAAATCATCGTTTCTTATGCTAATGAGATGCTTGAAAAGCAAGAGCGCGTATATGAGGAAATCCATGAGCTAGAATCAACCGTACATGGTACATTAAAAATTGCCTGTGCATCCATCGTTGGTCAAAATTGGCTACCAAAGGTGTTGAAGCAATTTGTTAGTGAATACCCACATGCCAAAATCTTCTTATTACGGGCTGGAGCAGCGAAATTTTAAAAAGCCTTTATGAAGGAGAGGTACATATTGGCATCATTAGAGGGAATACGGATTGGAAAGGTGAGAAATTCCATTTATTTGAGGATAGCCTCTATCTCGTCGATCGGGAAATCCAGAAAGTAGAAGAGGTCATGGAAACGGATCGTCCATTTATTCAATTTAAAAGCGATTCCAATTATTATCAAGAAATTCAAAATTGGTGGCATCGACAATTTCAAACGGTCCCCAAAAGGACGATCGTTGTTGACCAAATTGAGACATGCAAGCAAATGACGTATAACGGAATTGGTTATGCAATACTGCCAGCCATTACGTTTAGTGGGGCGGAAAAGGATGTGTTTAAAATTCCGTTAATGGATGAACGCAATCAACCAATTAAAAGGGATACATGGTTGCTAGGATATGAATCGGTATTTCAACTCCGCCAAGTAAACGCATTTTTAAAAACGATTAAAGAATTTATTGAAAAACAACCGTAGTATAAAGATGAGAAATAAAAACACATTTATGGTTGGTTTTTGGAGATCAGAATTATTTCGGCTAGCAATAAAGCAATGCTTTAGCAGTATATCATCAAAAGGGAAGGCGCGTTTGTTGGATGATGCAGCAAGGAAATATGCTCTCTTTGTAAAAGCACACTTTTCATTTTCACACGATCATCTATACTAATAGATAGGGAGGAGTTAGATGAGAATAAGATTTGGTATTTTAGAGCAGCGGGAATTGCAAGGAAAGCTTTAATTCCAGCGATTCAACGCTCAAATAATGCAGAAGTTACGGCAATTGCAAGTGGAAGTGGAAAGGCCGAACAATTTGCTGAAGAATTCAGCATCCCGAAAGTATATGGTACATATGAGGCTTTATTAGCTGACCCTGATATTGATGCAGTGTATATTCCTTTGCCAAACCATCTTCATAAAAGTGGACGATACTTGCCGCTGAAGCAGGAAGCATGTATTATGTGAAAAGCCAGCAGCGCTTACTTCTAAAGATGCAGAAGAAATGGTGGAAGTTTGTCAAAGACATAATGTTGTTTTCATGGAAGCTTTCATGTATCAATTCCATCCGCAACATGATCGGGTAAGAGAGATTATCCAAAGTGGAGCAATTGGCGAAGTTAAGTTGATCCAATCAGCGTTCACGTTTCCGCTTGATCCAGCTGCGGACAATATCCGCTTAAATAAGGAAGTAGGTGGCGGCTCTCTATTTGATGTTGGCTGTTACTGTGTTCACGCAAGCAGAATGATCACGGGAGAAGAACCATCTCTCATTGAAGGAACGGCATCGATCCATCCCGAGTTACAAATTGATCTCAATTGTGTTGGACTATTAAAATTTCCTAGTGGTGTCATTGCTTCTTTTAATAGCAGCTTTGAGCAGCAAAAAGAAATGCATATGAGATTTACGGAACGAAAGGATCGATCAAGCTCCCATTTGCTTTCCGTCCAGATGAGCAGGAAGAAGGCGGCTTAATCATTATCGAGGGGCAGATGGCATGGTGAAAGAAGAAAGAGTCGCTGGAGATCAATATACATTACAAGTTGAACATTTTGCTGAGTGTGTAGCAACTGGTAATGAGCCGATGTATAGCGGAAAAGATACAGTGAAAAATATGCAAGTCATTGAAGAGTTATTAGCAAAAATCAAATCATAAAGAAAAGGAACCTTCTGTTCAATAGGAAGGTTCCGTTTGTTTATTGATATGTTGGGCTTCGATGATTCTCTCTGGATGAGAGTATATATTTAGTTGCTCATTTCTAACAAAGCCAACGACGGTAATCCCAAGATCAGTAGCTAAATCAATCCCGAGCGAAGTTGGGGCTGATTTTGATATTAAAATCCCTGCACCTATTTTGGCGACTTTCAATACTACCTCCGAAGAAATTCTTCCACTAAAGACGATGATTTTATCTTTTATAGAGATGTTGTTCTGAACGCAATGACCATAGATTTTATCTAATGCATTATGACGGCCAACATCGGAATAGCAAAATAATAGATGATCCGTATTGCATAAAGCAGCATTGTGTACGCCGCCTGTCATTTGGAAATCTGTTGAATTTCTTTGCATGTTGTCCATTAAAGAAAAGCATTGGGCAATTGAAATCAATTGTTTACTCATAATCGTTTTCGCTGTTTTTGCATCATTATGAAAATAAAACTGTCTGCTTTTTCCACAACATGAGCCGATCATTCTTTTTGAAAACATCTCTTTATTGATCGATTGCTTTATTTTTAGCTCCACATAGGCGAAGCCACGATTTTCATCGATTTCTAGCAGAGTGACATCTTCCTTGAAGCGAATCATACCTTCGGATGCTAAAAATCCAATGACTAGCTCGTTCAAATTAGTTGGTGTACAGACAATTGTTGCAAATTCTTCGCCATCGACATAGATCGTGAGCGGGTATTCAATTGCAGCTACATCCGTTGTTTCTATTAAAGAATCATTAGAAAACTTAATGACTTTTAATTTATCATGAACCATTAAAATGACTTCTAGCCGATTTCTTGTTCAAGGTCATCAATCCTTTTCTCTACATATTTTATGTCTTTATTAGCAAGGTATGTTTCAGCCTTTTCAATCATCACTCCTGTAGTATATTCAGGTATACCCGCATGATGTTCATAAACCCCTTTAGGAATTAAAACATTTCCTTCCGGCCAAAAAACAGAAATATTCCCACGACGCGTTTCAGCGAACTTTGCTCTTCCTTGGAACGTACCCGTTTTATTATATGCGACGATGGCATCATTTTCGCTAATCCCAAGTTCGAGAGCATCCTCTTCATGTATTAAAATATCATAGCGGTCAGCAGCATTAAATGCATCTTTTTCTCCGTAAATCATTGAATTAAATTGTTTACCACGTCTCGTAGTTACATAGAAATGCCCTTCCGGCTTTCTTAGTTCTGGAAGCTCAATTGGAATTAGATTGCTTCGCCCATCTTCAGTTGGACAAGCTCCACCTTCGCATAACCAAGCGCCTCCCCATTGAAATACATCCCCGCGATTTTTCAAATGTTGAATGCCATCATAATTAGGATTGGCAATGGCAATTTCCTCCCGTATTTGCTCTGCTTCTGTAAAATCGAGCAAATGTTTCTCATCTGGTTTTATTCGAGCAGCGAGGTCGACATAAATCTCCCATTCTGAACGCGCTTCTTCAATCCGTGGTCCTTTTATTTCTGGAGAAAAATAAACCATGCGTTCAGTTGAAGTTGAAGTCCCACCACCGCGCTGTTCATAGCGTGTCATGGCAGGGAGCACGATCACTTCTTCTTTGGCATCAACAAGTGTTGAAGTATTAAAAATAATATCTTGGTGAACTCGCAGTTCCATATTCTCCAAACAAACTTTCATAAAATCAGGATCCGGCATCGTTTCAAGGAAATTTCCACCAGAAGTATATAATATTTTTAATTTTCTTTCATGATTTTCAGGAAGCGTGGCATTTTCTAGTGATACTCCAACGATGTCACCTTGCCATTTCGGGATTTGGAAATTCCAAATCTTTTCCATGCGCTCAATATGTTTAGGCTCAAAATCGCCACCTGGCAATGAAAATGGATCTGCACCCATTTCACCGGATCCTTGTACACCGGAGTGACCGCGAATCGGCATGAGGCCGCAATGCTCCCGTCCAATAAAACCGCGGAGAATGGCAAGGTTTGCCACTTGTGAAATATTGTCTGTCCCAAAACGGTGTTGTGTAAGCCCCATTGACCAGACAAAAACACCACTTTTAGAATTAGCTAGTAACGTTGCAAATTCGAGCATTCTTTCTTTTGATAAACCGGATGACTTTTCAAGCTGTTCCCACTCCTGGTTTTCAGCATGTATTCTGAGCTCCTCCAATCCGTTTGCATGATTACGGATGAAATCATGGTCTAGTGCTGAGCCCGGATTTTTCTTTTCCATTTCAAACCAATGTTTGATCACGCCATTCATAAAGGCGATATCTCCGCCGATGTTTACTTGATAAAAATCATCAGTAAGCTTTGTTCCAAATAATGCGGAGTCTGGGATGGATGGTACCCAATATCCATCCATTGCGGGCTCTTTATAAGGGTTAATACAAATAATTTTCGTCCCTTTTCGTTTCGCTGCATACATGTATTTTGTTGATACAGGCTGATTATTGGCAGCAACAGAACCCCAGAAGATCAAGACATCCGTCCCGATCCAATCTTGGTAATTACAACTGGATGCTCCGATTCCAAGTGAACGCTTCAATGCAGTTTTACTTGGAGAGTGGCAGATTCGTGAAGCGTTGTCAATGTTATTTGTTCCAATAAACCTAGCAAATTTTCCGGCAGTGTAGTAAACCTCGTTCGTAATTCCTCTTGCAGTTAGAAAAAGGCAAGTTGCTTTGGATCAATGCTTTTAATTTTTGCGGCAATTTTATCCAATGCCTCGTCCCATGAAATTCGCCTAAATTTCCGTTCTCCTGGCTTCCTGGAAAGGGGTAGGGAATACGCCCCAATTTGCGCAGTTCCTTGCTGTCCAGTTTTCGAAGCTCTTCGATATCACTATGTAATATATCATGATCGATTGCTGGCATCGTATTGAGTCTCAGCACATTCAGTCGAGTCGTGCAAAGATGAGGTCCAGTCAGCGTTTGATCATAAAGTCCAGATACTCAAGCGCACATCCGTCACAAACACCTTGAGTTAAAATACGATATGCATAGGGAGATTATCACGATTTTCAGCAATTACTTTCATCGTATCTCTAATATGTTTAGGCTTTACTTTACCTAATCCAAACGGGATTGGGCTTACCCATAGTTTGGGGTCAGGAAGTAAAGGAAGCTTTTGAGGTCCTTGGTGCTTTGTTTTACTCACATTGAACACCCTTTCATTATTAATAAAATAAGAAAACCACCGCAAAATCACTCATCGATGGATAAGGAAACACGGTAGTTAGTCTTTCACAGGTTCGCTGCCAAGTGCCAACCTAATAGTATAAAGTTTATTGCTTAAAGTTCTCCTTAAGATCTTTGTCAAAAACAAATATGGACATCCTAACATCTAGTTGTTTTTATATTACTGGGACCTTTACCTATGTGACGCTTGCGAAACGCACGGACTAAATTGCTGAATTCAGCTTCATATTTTCTCATATCAACGATCTTCAACTATTATTGCATATTATTATTTTATCATATTAAAGAAAATTCTCAATAGTTTAAATGGAGTGGTCGTTTTCCGTGTCAATATATAATCTGCTTCAGTTAACGACTTGGCTTTCTTCAAGGAATAAGGTACCATCAACTATGTGCATTAAATATGATTTGAGGAGATATTCATTCATGCTTCAGTTATCCATGTTTAACTTTTTTACTATTGGGCGATTGCGGTTGTGAACGCTTTTATTCCATTGTACCTCAGATATAAAGGGATGAGCCCGGGAGAGATTGGTATTGTGCTTGCGGTCGGGCCGTTAGTGGCAATTTTCTCACAACCGTTATGGGGAGTCATTTCTGATAGAAGACAAAATGTAAAAAGATCGTCTTAATGTTGCTTGCGATTACGTTATTTACGAGTGTGGGATTATTTTATAGTTCATCGCTTCTATTAGTAATTGTAGCGATGATGGTCTTTAATTTCTTTATGTCACCTGTACAGCCTTTAGTTGACAGTATGGCGAGTGCGTATGCACAAGATAAAGGTGTCAGCTATGGATCGATTCGTTTTTGGGGATCAATCGGTTTTGCATTTGCCTCTTTTTTATAGGGTATATGATTGGAAAAATTGGTCTTCAATACTTATGGTTTGTGTACTCAGCAATCATTGTCATTTCATTTATCATCGCTAGTAAACTAACAAACTCACAAACGAAGCGAGCACCGATTACACTTACAGCTATGAAAAAGGCATTTCAAAATCCGCGATATGTTGTGTTTTTGATCGCCGTTTTATTCATTGCAATTCCAACGAGAATGAATGACGGAATGCTTGGTATTTATATGAAACAATTAGGTGCAACTGAAGGCCATGTCGGGATGGCATGGATGGTTTCGTCAATTAGTGAGGCACCGGTCATTGCCTTGCTATATTTAGTAATGAGAAGAGTTCCGCTATTAGTGCTGATCGGTATTTCAGGCGGATTTTATACGATTCGCTGGCTTTTATATGCTTCTTTCAATGACCCAACAATGCTCATCATCTCCCAGGCGATGCATAGTGTGACGTTCGCCATATTAATGGTAGCATCTGTTCAATATGTGGCAACTGTTGTTCCGAGAGAAATGCTTGCGACGGGGCAAACGATTTATTTTGCTACATATAGTGGGCTCGGGGCAATTATTGGAAATTCGGTTGGTGGATATTTAATGGAAGTTTATAGTGCAAGCTTTGTGTATCAAGCTGGCGCAGTATTCGCTTTTATTGGGATGATGATTTGTTTTGTAATGCAGATAAAATACAAAAATCATCCGTTGCAAGAACAATCTACGGCTTAATATTTGCTTTTAGGTAGGCACCCATTATACGATCTTGCAGTGAACATGTTATAATGAGCTGAAAATAAAGCAAGAAAGCAGGGATACTGCAATGGAAGCTGGAACAGTTGTAACATTACAAGTAGATAGAGAAGTGCCTTTCGGATATTTTTTATCAGATGGCTATGAGGATGTATTATTGCATCATACGGAAGTACCTAATCATTTTGATCCGGATCAAGAACAAGAAATATTTTTATATCAAGACCATGAAGGACGTTTAGCAGCTACGTTGACGATCCCAAACGTACGAATTGGTCATTATGACTGGGTGGAAGTCGTTGAAGTAAAGAAAGGCCTTGGTGTATTTGTGAATATTGGCATACAAAAAGACATGCTTGTCTCACTTGATGATTTGCCTGCGTTACCGCATCTATGGCCTGCTGTTGGCGATAAGTTATATTGCTCTTTAAAAACAGATAATAAAAATCGCCTGTTTGCTAAGCTTGGAACAGAAGATGTAATGAAGCAGATCGCAATCCCGGCAAAAAAGAGGACTATAATAAAAATGTGACCGGTACAGTTTATCGACTTTTGCTTGAAGGGTCATTTTTAATGACGACGGAAGGATATTTAGGGTTTGTCCATGAATCTGAGAGACATGCAGAGCCACGTCTAGGCGAAACGGTCAATGGTCGGATTATTGATGTGAAAGCGGATGGAACGATCAATCTTTCATTTTTACCGAGAAGCCATGAGCAAATCGATACGGACGCTGAAAAGATTTATCTTTATTTAATCGAACGTGACGGCTCTATGCCATATTGGGATAAAAGCCTCCCTGAAGAAATTAAAAGAAGGTTTAATATGAGCAAGGCCGCTTTTAAGCGGGCTCTCGGTAAACTGATGAAAGAAGGAAAGGTTTATCAAGAGGACGGTTGGACATACCAAAGTAAGAAAAAGTAAGCATCGTCGTACTATGAAGGTGAAGAAAACTGCTTTTTGTTGAAATAGCGGGTTATATAGTAAATCTTTAAGAAAGTGTCCCTCAAACTTTTCATAGGACACTTTTTTGTGTTTTGTTAGAAAACGGTCTTTAAAGTCATGTTAGAAAGACACAAATTCTATTATCTAACGGGAAACTGTCTTTGAAATTGTTTTTAAAAGACACATCTGTCGTTATTTTTCGGAGGACTGTCTTTGAAATTGCTTTTGAGGGACATAAATTCTACTATAAGTAGCTTTTGTCCTTCAGACCCGATCAAAAGTGCTCTATCCATGTTTAAATCGAAAATTGCCTTGTAAGTATGAATATCGTATATTATAATTTTGGTGTTCTATGAAAAAATGACCAATATTTTCTTCCGCAATTACTTCAATGAAAAGCATCACCAATTGCCAATCAGGCCTACTTCCTTTATAACTTCCGTATTGTAAATTTCATTAAGCAGAAAGGATGCGAATCTATGCAAAATAATATTCGAAAGGAACCGACTGAGTTGGCGGTTCTGAAATTTCTGAATAACCGAATGGATTTATCTGATGATTTCAAGCGATACTATTTTAACCTTCAAAAAGGTTATGATGGGGAGCGAATGTTTGATTCATTGACGGAATCACTACAGTCTGAATGCCTCATATTAAACGACCTGCTGCTTGAAATAAATAACACTGTTTTTCAAATTGACACATTAATTATTTTCCCGGAGACGATTTACATTTTCGATGTTAAAAATTATGAGGGGATTATTATTACGAATCCGGTAACTTATACACAAAAAACAAATTTGAAATTAGTAATCCGTTAATCCAATTAAAACGTTGTGAATCATTGTTACGCCAATTGCTCCAAAAACTTGGATATAATATCCCCATTTTCGCTTCAATTGTTTTTATTAACCCCGAATTCACTTTGTATCAAACACCTATGAACATTCCATTTATTTTTCCAACCCAAATTAATCGGTATTTAAGAAAGTTAAATAATTCTGCTTTGCGTATAGGCGATAAACAGAAGTTGCTTGCGGACAAATTGAATTCATTGCATATGGAAACACATCCTTTTATGCGACTTCCTTCTTTTGATTTTGAATCATTGAAAAAGGGCATGATTTGTGAAAAGTGCCGTTCTTTTGCTCTTTTAATTGATGAAAGAAAATTGGTTTGCAAAAATGCAAATACATAGAACCGATTGCAAGCGCTGTACTCCGCCATGTGAAAGAATACAGGATTCTCTTCCCAAATCGGAAGATAACCACAAACGCTATTTACAATTGGTGCAAAATAATAAGTTGTAAAAAGAGAATCCAGCGGATCTTAAAGAAAAATTTTGAGATTATCGGTACCCGAAAAGAGGCTTTTTACAGGTAAGAAAATTTAAAGTACAATTTTTTAGTTAAACCTTTATAAAGTGTCCCATACCTAACTTTAGTAGGACACTTTTTTGTGCTTTGTTAGAAAACTGTCTTTAAAGTCATGTTAGAAAGACACAAATTCTATTATCTAATGGGAAACTGTCTTTGAAATTGTTTTTAAAAGACACATCTGTCGTTATTTTTCGGAGGACTGTCTTTGAAGGACAAACCTACTTTGATTCCAACGAAAAACGTCTTCTCCATTTGCCAAGGTCAATTTTTTAAAACATCTTCATTCAATTACCCTTCAGCAAGTTCAATATCCGTCTCAAGTCTTAGTTAAAAATCAAGCTCAGGCTGGTTAAGGCGTTTGCAAATATCGGTTAAAGTTAATTCATAAAGAACGAAAGAACGAAAGGAGGATAACGATATGAAAAAGTTTCTATTCGTTACATTTGCGATTATTTTAGCATTGATTGCGATCGGCAGTTTCGGACATATGATCGGCATGGCAATTAGCTTATTAATTGTATACTACTCATTAAAACAATTCACACAAACGGAATCGACTGGTTGGAAAATTGTCTGGGCGATCATTGGTCTGGTTGGTATTTCTGGCTTGATCGGTAATCTACCTGCTTTGGTCGGCATCATTGCTGTGTATTTTTATACACTGGCTATAAAAAGTGGAAGACGAAGGAAATCATTATCGATCCAACCGACACAGACCCTTTCACAGGCTTTGAGCGCCAATGGAAAGAGATGGAAGGAAATTTGAAAAGAAAAGGGAATAACAATGGAAAATATGATCGAAAAAATGAAGCGAATGTTTCAATCTGATATTGAGCATGTGACGAATGTAATAAAAGATAAGCAAGATCCGATTACGATCTTAAATCGCTATGTCAAAGATAGTGAGGCAGAAATTGAAAAAGCAGCCGTGTTAATTCGTAGACAACGAATGCTAAAAGAGGAATTTTTAAAAGAATTAAAACAGGTGGAGGCAATGGTTGAAAAAGAAAAGAGCAAGTGAAAGTGGCAACGGCTGCTGCGGAAACGGAACTAGCGGAAATCGCATTAAAATATCAGGTGCAAGCAGAGAATCACTCGGAGCGATTACGGCTTGCTTATAATACCTCTCTTGATCAGCTAGCAGAACTCGAGCAAAAGCATGAAGAGATGAAAATGAAAGTAAAAGACATGCATATTAAAAGACTCGAGTTAATGGGCAGAGAAAATATCCTTTCGATGAAAGAAAAAGTAAATAAAATGATCGATGAGGCGGAATTCGGAGAAGCGGCTAATAAATTTGAGAAAATTGAATCAGACATGAAAGAGCAAGAAAAAACGGCCGACCAATTGTATGATATAACGGTTTTTGATGCGCGTATTCAACAGCTTGCAAAAGAAATGAATAAAGCCGAATAATATTCAATGTAATCGACAAAACATGGTAAAATAACTAAGTATGAATGTAAAAGAAAAACGTAGCGTTTTTCTTTTAACATTCATTCTGTTGCTGAAAGGAGGAGGGATGGGTGAGAAACATGAGTAAGGAAAGCCTCATTGGTTGGCTGATTATAATTGCCGCAATTGGAGTGGCTCTAGAACTGCTGTTTACATGGGGTTATTCATTCCTCTTCTGCTTGGAATGTATATCGTTTATTCGAACAAAAGTCAAAACGGAAAAAGAATCGAAATGTATGGTTTTTATCGGCCTCTTACTTATTTTTATCGCCATTGCTTCGACTGGATTTTTCGTTTTGCGGTAATTTGTATCGTCATTTATGGCTTTATACAATATTCAAAAACGAAAAAGTATGCAAAAAGATCAATCTTCTTACCGTACCCCACATGAACACAGGAGTCATCATATTGAAAGACGCCCATATTTCAAAAATCGTTTTTGGGGTTCGGATCATAATATGAATGAAGTGTATGAATGGGATGATATTAACATCCACTGCGGCTTTGGTGACACGGATATTGATCTTGGCATGACAATGTTGCCGCAAGGAGAGAGTACCGTCATCATTAGGGGCTGTTTGGCAATATAAGAGTATTCGTTCCCTTTGACGTTAATGTAATTGTTAACCACTCGACGATGAGCGGTAAAATCAAAATATTTGATGAGGAGCGGGAATTATTTAATACGAATATTATTTTTACCCAGAGCAAGGTGAGGAAGCAACGCGTACAATTAAAATATTTACAAGTACAATAATTGGAAATGTCGAGGTGAAAAGGATATGAAAATCCGGAAATCATTCTCGATTTATTTCACGTTAACGGCTTTATCCTCGGCTTTGTTTGTTGGCCTAATTTTATTCTTTACGGTTGAAATAAACTGGTATGACGCACTCATTGCCCAAACAATCTTTATGATTCCCACATCATTGTTTATCATACTCACATGCTGCCTCGTTGGAGCGATAACAGGATCGATCATCGGTACGGTGATCTTACATCAAAACAAGCAAGTGGCGGAGAAGCTTGTAGATATAGAAAAAGGCGTCTATGAGCCCATAAATATTCCGGAAAAAGTGAACGGGGATTTTTCGTTAATATGGAAGAGGATCGATCATCTATCAGCAAAGTTCAAAGAACAGGCACTCGCCAATCAAAAATTAGCAAATAAAAAGGTTGAATGGAATCAGCGTCAAGAGAAAGAAGTGCTTACAAAAGAAAGAAACCGTCTCGCCGGGAACTTCATGATTCTGTCAGCCAGCAATTGTTTGCGGCGACAATGCTTTATCTGCAATCAATCAAAATCCTGATCCTTTATCAGGGACCGTTCGTAAACAAAAGAAACTTGTTGAAGAAATCATTAATGAAGCTCAATCGGAAATGAGAGCATTGCTTTTACACTTGCGGCCAGTTCAATTGGAAGGGAAAAGTTTAAAACAAGGAATGGAAGAAATGCTTACGGAATTAACTTCGAGATTGGCTTTAGACGTTGTTTGGAACATTCAAGATGTGGAGTTAGAAAAAGCAATGGAGGATCATTTGTTTAGGATTGTTCAGGAAGCAGTATCCAATACGTTAAGACACGCAAAGGCGACGGTTCTTGAAGTGAATCTGAAGCAAATTGGTCAGATGGTTTATTTGAAAATCCATGATAATGGACGTGGATTTGATGTGGAAAAACAAAGAGCCGGTTCGTTTGGTTTAACAAATATAAAGGAACGAACAGCTGAAATTGGTGGGAATGTGAAAATGATTAGCATTCTTGGGAAAGGCTCGACCATCGAAGTGCAAATACCGTTTATATCGGAGGAGTTGATTCAGAATGATTCGTGTGTTACTTGTTGATGATCATGAAATGGTAAGAATCGGTGTTTCAGCCTACTTATCTGTTCAATCGGGTATAGAAATAATCGGAGAAGCTGATAACGGGCAACAAGGAGTAGAAATGGCATTGGATTTACGTCCTGATATCATTTTAATGGATCTTGTAATGGAGCCAATGGATGGTGTGGAAGCAACGAAGCAAATTATGAATGAGTGGCCAGAAGCAAAAATTATTATTGTTACGAGCTTTTAGATGATGATAAAGTATACCCTGCGCTTGAGGCGGGAGCTAGCAGTTATTTGTTAAAAACGTCAACCGCCGATAAAATCGCTGATGCGATAAGGGCTACATACGAAGGTCAGTCCATTCTTGAACCAGAAGTGACAGGGAAAATGATGGCACGGATGAAGGAGAAAGAAAATCGACCGCTTCATGAAGATTTGACAAACCGTGAAAAGAAATATTATTGCTCATAGCAGAGGGAAGAGCAATCAAGAAATTGCCAATCATTTATTTATTGGAATAAAGACGGTAAAAACACATGTTAGCAATATACTAAGTAAGCTTGAAGTACAAGATCGAACACAAGCAGTTATTTATGCGTTTCAGCATAATATCGTTGAGAAGAAATAAGTGGAGGAATGAAATTGAAAAAACAATTTGCAGTTATTGGGCTTGGGCGCTTTGGCGCCAGCATTTGCCGAGAATTAATTGAACATGGAATGGAAGTTCTAGCGATGGATAAAAGTGAGGATCGGGTAAATGAATTTGCATCGATTGCTACTCATGCAGTCATTGCGGATACAACGGATGAAAATGTATTAAAAATCTCGGGCTAAGAAACTTCGACCATGTAATTGTCGCTATTGGGGAAGACATTCAGTCCAGTATCTTGACAACTCTTATGCTAAAAGAAGTAGGCGTTAAACATGTGACAGTAAAAGCTCAAAATGACTACCATGAAAAGGTTCTTCGCAAAATTGGTGCCGATCATGTTGTTCATCCAGAGAGAGATATGGGAAAAAGAATTGCTCATTTTATTGTATCGAAAAATGTATTAGATTATTTAGAGCTGTCTGATGAGTACAGCATCGTGGAAATTATGGCGAATGAATATTTGGTTGGCAACTCTCTCGTCGAATTAGACATACGGGCAAAGTATGGATTAAACATCGTGGCGATTAAACGTGGTCAAGAAATTATCGTTTCTCCTGATCCAGAAAGTCCGATCAAAGAGAAGATATTTTGATCGTAATTGGGGCAGATAGCGATATTAATCGATTCGAAAAAAGTATTAGAATAAAAAAAGCGGAAGGCTAAATAAATGGCGCTTCCGCTTTCTTAACTGATGATTTATCACTTGATCATAAAAATTAAACTTCCATAATGATCGGTAGGATCATTGGGCGTCTTTTGTTTTTTCATAGAGGAATGGAGTGAGTGTTTCGCTAATTTCATTTTTAATTTCGGACCATTGAGTTGTTTTCCTGTCCATAATTTTATTGAGATGAATCGAAATCATTTTTGTGCTTCTTGAATTAAATCACCAGATTCTCTCATATACACAAATCCGCGCGAAATGATATCGGGTCCAGCGGCAATTTTATATCGCTCCATATCGATGGAAACAACGACGATAACAAGTCCTTCCTCAGATAATATTCTCCGGTCACGTAAAACGATGTTGCCGATATCTCCGATTCCGCTACCGTCAATATAGACATTGCCAGAGGATATTTTCCCAGCTACGCTTGCTGAGTCTTCTGTTAATGCGAGCACTTCACCGTTATCCATAATAAAGCAGTTTTCTTCTGGTACATCACATTCGACTGCTAACTGGGCATGCATTTTCTGCATACGAAATTCGCCGTGGATTGGCATAAAGAATTTCGGTTTCATAAGGCGTAGCATGAGTTTTTGTTCTTGCTGTCCACCATGTCCCGACGTATGAATATTATTTAAGGACCCGGCGATTACTTCCGCACCAGCCCGGTATAATAAATTAATCGTCCGATTGACGCTAATTGTGTTCCCGGGATGGGAGAGGATGAAAAGACGACTGTATCGCCAGGTTGGATTTGGATTTGTCGATGTGTTCCATTTGCGATTCTAGATAGAGCGGCCATTGGTTCCCTTGGCTACCAGTACAAAGAATCGTCACCTTATTAGCCGGAAGGCGATTTAATTGTTGAATATTAATGAACGTGTCTTTTGGTGCATTAATATAACCAAGCTCTTGACCAATTTCAATCGCGGCATCCATACTGCGGCCAAAGACAGCTATTTTTCGTCCGTTAGCAACTGCAGCATCCGTTACTTGTTGTAGCCGATGAATATTCGAAGCAAAAGTTGCAAAGATTACTCGTCCTTCAACTTTACGAAAAATATCATCAATGCTGTCGCCTACGCGTCTTTCTGACATCGTGAAATTTGGAACTTCCGCATTCGTACTATCAGATAATAAACAAAGGACGCCTTCCTTGCCGATTTCTGCCATTTTCGTTAAGTTGGCCGGTTCGCCAACAGGGGTAAAGTCAAACTTAAAGTCACCTGTATGAACGATATTTCCTGGTGGAGTTTTAACGACAATCCCGTACGAATCAGGGATACTATGTGTCGTTCGGAAAAATGTAACCGACGTTTTTCTAAATTTAATGACGTGATCTTCCTTAATTTCATGGAACTTTGTCTGTCTTAAAAGCCCATGCTCATCCAATTTATTTTTAAGCAAACCGATTGCTAGTGGACCCGCATAGATGGGCACATTTATTTGCCGCAACAAATATGGGACACCACCGATATGATCCTCATGTCCATGGGTTATGAATAACCCTTTGATTTTATCGGCATTTTTAACGAGATAAGAATAATCAGGAATGACATAATCGATTCCTAAAAGCTCGTCTTCAGGAAATTTAATCCCTGCATCAATCAAAATAATTTCATCTTGAAATTGTACAGCATATGTGTTTTTCCGATTTCACCTAATCCGCCCAAGGCAAAAACGGCTGTTTGATTGTTTTTACAAATTTCATCCCTACTGAATCTCCTGTAATTCAAAGCCTTCAGAGTTTTTTCATACTCCAAATATGCGCCTTCTAATAGTTGTACATATTCGATATTCATTGGGCGGTCTTTTAAAAATTGACGAACAGCACGAACACTATCAGCCTTAACAAACAATGTTTTTGTTTCCTCGCGAACAGGTACTTCATTTTCTTTCTCTTGATAATACACTTTGTAAATCATTTTCTCTCTCCTTAAATTTATTCATTTATATAATCATTATTCAATGATAAATACGATATTTAGACGTGAATAAAGAATAAGCCCTCTGATGAAGAGAGGGCTTGAAGTAAATCAATTGATATTAAGCAATTGTTTTTTCTAAGCAAATCTTTCCACTGTTTTAAGAGCTTCTTTCTTAGTCTCTTTAACATTGTGGATCACTCCTTCTTTTATTTTACCCGATTCTTGTCCAAAGTAAAAGTAACTTAGTGTTCAAATTGTCCTTTTATGCAAGTTTTTTCTTTTTATTATATGCTTAAAGAGGAACTTTATCAGAAAGGCTAAAGAAAAATAGGAAATGAATAAGTATAAAGGAGATACAGATGAAAAAATTGTTTTCTTTGATATTGATGGAACGTTACTTGATCATGACAAAAATTTACCTATGGCAGTGAAAGAGGCGGTAAAAACATTACAAAAAACGGGGTATACACGGCGATTGCGACAGGGCGGGGACCGTTTATGATTACATCGTTGCTAGAGGAACTGGACATAGAGTCTTATGTCGCTTATAACGGTTCGTATGTCGTGTTCAATGAGGAAGTCATTTATACGAAACCGCTAAAACGTGAAGTTCTTGGTCAATTGGCGAAGAAAGCGAAGGAAAATGGCCACCCTCTCGTTTTTATGAACGAACATACATTAAAATCAAATGTCTCCTTTGATGAAAGGATTTCACAAAGTTTAAAGAGTTTAAAATTAATACATCCTGATCTTGATCCAGACTTTTATAATAAATCGGACATTTACCAAGCGTTATTATTTGCTAAAGAAAGTGAAACAGACTATATACGTGACTTTGAGGATGCACAAACATTTATCCGTTGGCATGAAACAGCAATGGATGTCGTTCCTAAAGGAGGATCGAAAGCGGAAGGGATTAAAAAACTTATTAAGCGCCTTGGTTTTGAAATGGAAAACGTGTATGCGTTTGGAGATGGCTTCAACGATATTGAGATGTTACAAGCGGTTGGTACAGGAGTAGCGATGGGAAATGCACATGAAGCGGTGAAAATGCATGCGGATTATGTAACGACAGATGTCGATGACAATGGAATTGTGAATGGGTTAAAAGCAGTCGGACTCTTATCAGAACAATTTATGACGATAAAAAATAATGTGTTTAATAAAAAATCCCAATTCAATATGAACTGGGATTTTCCTTTAGCGATCGATCGGAATTGCTCCTTCGGGTAAGTGAAATGGATCTTGTTTATGAATATGATCATAAAACATTACGCCATTTAGATGGTCGATCTCATGTTGAAAGACGATCGATGGCAAACCACGTAAGCGAATTTTTACTTCATTGCCATCGATGTCAAATGCTTTAATGGTCACGCGTGAATGTCTTAAAACATAACCAGGGACATTTCGATCTACTGACAAACATCCTTCTCCTGAAGTTAAATACGACTTTTCGACCGAATGACTAATGATTTTTGGGTTAATTAAGGAATAATTATATTGTTTCCCTTTTTCGTCTTCAACACGAACGGCGATCATTCGCTTCGAAACATTGATTTGTGGAGCGGCAAGCCCGACTCCCGGACGCAACCCGTATTTTTGGTTAATTTCAGGATCTTGACTATTCCTCAAATATTCTTCCATGCTTTTTAACGTTTGAATATCTTCATCAGATAATGGGAGGGCGACTTCTTTCGCTACTTTTTTAAGACGGGATGCCCTTCCCGAACAATATCTTTCATTAAAATCATCCTACTATTCCTCCTCGTGCTTCATAAAAAATAGTTTACCAAAGAGAGAAACAAAGTAAAAGTTGTAAAATCTACGATAAACATCTATAAATGAAGGAAGTTGTCAAATCTAATGAACCTCGGTATAGTAAAAGTGGATAATGTGAGGGGATTTAGTTATGAGAAAAGGAATTGTAAGCATACTTTTGTTAGCCATCGCGATCATCTTTTCTGGATGTGTTTCATTCGAAGAAACGATTTATCAATCTTTAGAAGGAGTGGTTAAGAAAGAAAAGGATTTCGAAGCTCAGCAAACACCTCTTGCCGAGCTTGAAGCGGCTGAAAAAAATTGTTCGATGAAATCATGGCATTAGGAATGAAGGAATTTGAACAAATTACGAAAAAGCGGACGCGGCATTAAAAAATCTTGATGAACGTGAAAAATTAATGAAAAAGAGAAGGAAGCGCTTGATGCAGCAAAACAAGAATTTAATACCGTTGTGAAAGAAATGGATAACATTAAGGATGAGCAATTACTAAAGCAGGCAAAAGAGCTACAATCGATTATGGAGAGAAGATACGGAAGCTATGATAAAATATTTTCGGCATACAATCAGGGACTTGAGGAAGATCGAAAAATATATCAATTATTGAAAAATAAAGAGTTGAAATTGGAAGAGTTAGAAGAACAAATACAATTAGTAAATGATACATTTGCATCAGTAATGGAAGCGAATGATGAATTTAATGAACAGACGGAAATATTCAATGAAGCAAAGTTGGATTTTTATAAAGCCGCGGGAATAGAAGTCGAAACAACAAGGTAAGTAATGGGCGTAAAGTTTCTTATTTGAAATTATTAAATAAGACCTACTCTATAACAGATGGGTATTCGTATGCAAATTATAAAACAGTGTAATGACAGTTACTGATACAGCCTATAAATGAAGGTTAATTTCTAAAAATTATTAATTTAGGTTTTTAAGCATATCCATTGACGTGTAAACTCGTTTCATGTAATCTTGATTCGTGAGTGAAAAAACATTGTGTTATATTTACCGAAAGAAATAGTGGTACAGTTCCTTTTTAATAAAAGGAATGATTTACTGTTTTTCTTTACGTGAATTGTGGAAAACCTATATTAGTATGGGATTTGTATTGTCAATGTTATTTGACAGAAATTGGTACAAGGCAAATCCATGTCCATCATCAAATAAATGAAATAGAAAGGATAGGTGGCTTCAATGGCTTCTAAAACAAAGAAGACACAGTTTGATGCGGTTAAAACGCTCGAAACGATTGAGAGCAAGTTTGAAATGGTTCAGATTTTGAATGAAAAAGGGAGATTGTTAAAGACGCTGCTGTTCCTGATATGACAGACGAGCAACTAGAAGAATTAATGCGTCGGATGGTGTATACGAGAATTCTCGATCAACGCAGCATTTCTCTTAACCGTCAAGGACGCTTAGGTTTCTACGCTCCGACTGCAGGTCAAGAAGCATCACAAGTCGCTTCTCAGTTCGCACTTGAGAAAGAAGATTTTATTCTTCCAGGATACCGCGATGTTCCACAAATTGTTTGGCACGGATTACCGCTTTATCAAGCATTTTTATGGTCACGTGGACATTTCATGGGTATGCAAGTACCTGAAGGTGTAAATATTCTTCCACCACAGATCATTATCGGTGCTCAAATTATTCAAGCAACTGGGGTAGCGCTAGGCTTTAAAAGCGCAGTCAAAAAGCAGTCGCAATTACATATACAGGCGACGGCGGATCTTCACAAGGTGACTTCTACGAAGGAATTAACTTTGCTGGGGCATATGGTGCGCCTGCAATCTTTATTGTTCAAAACAACCAATTTGCAATCTCAACACCACGTGAGCTACAAACAGTTGGTAAAACGATTGCACAAAAAGCGGTTTCAGCTGGTATTCCAGGTGTGTTAGTAGATGGAATGGATCCACTTGCTGTATATGCGGTTGTAAAAGAAGCTCGTGAGCGTGCAATTAATGGCGGCGGTCCGACATTAATTGAAACAATGTGCTATCGCTACGGTCCACATACAATGGCTGGGGACGATCCGACTCGTTACCGCACATCTGATGAAGATAGTGAATGGGAGAAGAAGGATCCATTAGTTCGTTTCCGTACGTACCTAGAAGCTAAAGGCATTTGGAACGAAGAAAAGAAAATGCTGTAATCGAGCAAGCGAAAGAAGATATTAAAGAAGCGATTACACAAGCTGATGCAGCACCTAAGCAAAAAGTAACAGACTTAATTTCAAATATGTTTGAACAATTACCACATAATTTAGAAGAACAATATGAAATTTATAAAGAGAAGGAGTCGAAGTAAGCCATGGCGCAAATGACTATGATTCAAGCTATCACGGATGCGCTTCGTACGGAATTGCGCAATGATGAAAATGTTCTTGTTTTCGGTGAGGACGTAGGGGTAAACGGCGGTGTTTTCCGTGCGACTGAAGGATTGCAAAAAGAGTTTGGAGAGGACCGTGTATTCGATACTCCACTTGCAGAATCTGCGATTGGGGGCTTGCAATTGGGTTGACAACTCAAGGATTCCGCCCTGTTCCAGAAATTCAGTTTTTGGATTCGTATTTGAAGTAATGGACTCAATTAGCGGACAAGCAGCACGCTGGAGATATCGTACGGGTAATACATTTAATTCACCAATTACAATTCGTTCACCATTTGGTGGAGGGTATTTACACCTGAAATGCATGCTGATAGCCTTGAAGGATTAATGGCACAAACACCAGGTCTAAAAGTTGTCATCCCTTCAACACCATATGATGCAAAAGGATTATTAATTTCAGCAATTAGAGACAATGACCCGGTTATTTTCTTAGAGCATATGAAATTATATCGTTCTTTCCGTCAAGAGGTTCCGGAGGAAGAATACACAATTCCACTTGGAAAAGCTGACGTAAAGCGTGAAGGTACAGATTTAACAATCGTAACGTACGGTGCTATGGTTCATGATTCAATTAAAGCAGCTGAAGAACTTGAAAAAGAAGGACATTCAGTTGAAGTCATCGACCTTCGTACAGTAAGCCCACTTGATATCGATACGATTATCGCATCAGTTGAAAAAACAAATCGTGCGATCGTTGTTCAAGAAGCGCAAAAACAAGCTGGTATTGCAGCGAACGTAGTAGCGGAAATTAATGATCGTGCTATTTTAAGCTTAGAAGCACCAGTATTGCGTGTGACTGCGCCTGACACAGTATATCCATTTGCTCAAGCAGAGCCAGTTTGGTTGCCAAACCATAAGGATATTGTTGAAACAGCGAAAAAAGTACTCGAATTTTAAAATTGTCATTCAGGAGGTTGAACAACATTGTCATATCAATTTAAGATGCCAGATATTGGTGAAGGAATCCATGAAGGTGACATCGTTAAATGGTTTATTAAACCAGGGGATAAAATTGAAGAGGACGATACACTATGTGAAGTCCAAAACGATAAAGCAGTTGTAGAATTACCGTCTCCAGTAGCAGGTACGGTGTTAGAGGTGCATGTGGAGGAAGGTACAACAGCTGTCGTTGGTGATGTACTCATTACATTTGATGCTCCAGGTTACGAGCATTTACAATCAGCGGATGATCAAGAGGAAGCGACTCCAGCGGCGGAAGCATCTGCACCAGCAGAAGAAGCTCCAGCAGCACCAGTATCAGAGCAAGCAGCAGAAGTTGATTCGAACCAACTCGTTATTGCGATGCCTTCTGTTAGAAAATATGCTCGTGAAAAAGGCGTGAATATTCGCAACGTATCAGGTTCAGGGAAGAATGGCCGTATTTTGAAAACGGATATTGATGCATTCTTAAGTGGTGGACAGCCTGTTCAAGCGGAAGAGACAGTTCAAGCTGCATCAGAAGAAAAAGTGGAACAACAAGCAGCTACTGCACCAGTTATTCCTGAAGGTGAATACCCAGAAACACGTGAAAAAATGAGCGGAATTCGTAAAGCAATTGCGAAAGCGATGGTTAATTCGAAACATACAGCTCCACACGTAACATTAATGGACGAAGTAGAAGTATCAAACCTCGTTGCTCATCGCAAAAATTCAAAGAAGTGGCAGCAGAGAAAAACATCAAGTTAACGTTCCTGCCTTATGTAGTAAAGGCGCTAGTAAGTGCATTGCGTGAATTCCTGCATTGAACACATCTTTAGATGATGCAACAGATGAAATCATTCATAAGCATTACTACAATATTGGGATTGCTGCTGATACAGAAAAAGGTTTGTTAGTTCCGGTTGTAAAACGTGCTGATACAAAATCTGTATTTGCGATTTCACAGGAAATCAATGAACTTGCAGATAAAGCGAGAAACGGTAAACTTTCTCCGAATGAAATGAAAGGTGCATCTTGCACAATCACGAATATTGGTTCTGCCGGTGGACAATGGTTTACACCAGTTATTAACCACCCAGAAGTAGCGATTCTTGGTATCGGCCGTATCGCAGAAAAACCAGTCGTGAAAAACGGTGAAATTGTAGCTGCTCCAGTGTTAGCATTGTCATTAAGCTTCGACCACCGTATGATTGACGGAGCAACAGCACAAAACGCACTTAACCAAATTAAGCGTTTGTTGAACGACCCTGAACTATTATTAATGGAGGCGTAAAACAATGGTAGTAGGAGATTTTGCAATTGAAACAGATACAATTGTCATCGGTGCTGGCCCAGGGGATATGTAGCTGCAATTCGTGCAGCTCAGCTCGGCAAAAAGTAACAATCGTTGAAAAAGGCAATGTTGGCGGCGTTTGTTTAAACGTCGGTTGTATTCCTTCTAAAGCTTTGATCTCGGCATCACATCGTTATGTCTCAGCTAAGCAATCAGACGATTTTGGAATTACAGCTGAAAACGTGACGGTTGATTTTTCAAAAGTTCAGGCTTGGAAAGGGAACGTTGTTAAACAACTAACTGGCGGTGTTGAAGGTCTTCTTAAAGGCAACAAGGTTGACATTATAAAAGGTGAAGCTTACTTCGTCGATGAAAACAGCCTTCGTGTTATTAACGAAGATTCAGCACAAACATATTCATTTAAACATGCAATCATTGCTACGGGTTCTCGTCCAATCGAGCTTCCAACGTTCAAATATACAAAACGTGTGATTGATTCAACAGGTGCGTTAAACTTGGAAGAAATTCCAGGAAAACTTGTTGTAATTGGTGGCGGTTATGTTGGTACAGAACTAGGTACAGCTTACGCAAACCTTGGTTCTGAAGTAACCATTCTTGAAGGCGCTGATGATATTTTAAGCGGCTTTGAAAAACAAATGACATCTTTAGTTGCACGTAACTTGAAAAAGAAAAATGTTAATATTGTTACAAAAGCATTAGCTAAAGGCGTTCAAGAAACAGATAACAGTGTTGTTGTCACATATGAGTCGAAAGGCGAAGAAAAAACAATCGAAGCAGACTATGTATTAGTGACAGTTGGACGTAAACCAAACACTGACGAAATTGGTCTTGAGCAACTTGGCGTTAAAATGACTGATCGTGGTGTTATTGAAGTTGACAAGCAATGTAGAACAAGTGTAAGCAATATTTTCGCGATTGGTGATATTGTTCCTGGACCACCATTAGCACATAAAGCTTCATATGAAGGAAAAATTGCTGCCGAAGTTATTGCTGGCCAACCTTCTGAAATTGATTATCTTGGTATTCCAGCAGTTGTCTTCTCTGAGCCAGAACTAGCAACAGTTGGTTATACAGAAGCACAAGCGAAAGAAGAAGGCTTAAATATTGTTGCAGCAAAATTCCATTTGCAGCAAACGGCCGTGCGCTTTCACTAAACAATACAGACGGCTTTGTGAAACTCGTTACGCGCAAAGAAGATGGCCTCGTTATTGGTGCGCAAATTGCGGGTGAAAGTGCATCAGATATGATCTCTGAGCTTAGTCTTGCCATTGAAGCAGGTATGACAGCTGAAGACATTGCAATGACGATTCATGCACATCCAACACTTGGAGAAATTACGATGGAAGCAGCAGAAGTTGCACTTGGAACACCAATCCATATTATAAAATAATTATAATATTTAAGCTGACTCATTCTATTTTGAGTCAGCTTTTTGTGTAAAAAGGTTTAAGTAGACAAATGACGTGCATATATAATAAGAAGGGACATACTTAAGAGCGAAGGTGATGCACGTGCAAAGGAAAAATATATCACTTTGTTATTTCAATGGATCATTTGGAGCGGTTTCACCCTCGTTGAATGGTTGTCAGGCAAAGACCGCCTTTTTGCTAATATGTTGTTATTTCTCGTTTTTTCTATTTATCTTTTTTAGTAGCAAAAATGATGATAAAATCAAACAAGACATCTTTTTCATTACGATTCTTAGTGTTTTCACGTATAGCATCCTGCATGCCATCCTTAAACTTATCCTATAGCGTACGATTTTGTAATCAATCATTTTTGAGTTTTATAGATAAAGAGAGGGTTTAACATGAAAAGTGGGGCGCGTTGCTCGTGATTGTATTCCTTTTATCGGCTTGTGCAAATCAGATGGCAACGAGCGATGAATATGAGATGGAAAAGTTGAACAGCGAAGTAAATGAACAAGAGCAAGAAGTAGAAGCGGAAGAAAAAGAAGAGGCGAAAGTAGTAAACAATGAGAAGGACGAAGAGGAGGGCATCGTCGCTCAATACCGAATGAATGAAAAAATGTATTCGTTCGAGCCAATTGCAGATGCTAATCCGAAGGTTGCACTTCTAACAATTGATGATGCACCTAATACATACGCACTTGAAATGGCCAAAACATTAAAAGCATTAGACGCACCAGCGATCTTTTTGTGAATGGTCACCTTCTTCAAAGTGAGGAAAAGGAAGACGTTTTAAGACAAATTCATGAGCTTGGCTTTACAATCGGAAATCATACATATTCACACAAAGATTTAAAGACGCTCACGGTGGAAGAACAAAGAGAAGAAATCATTTCAGTGAATAATAGAGTAGAAAAATCATTGGCGTGCGTCCGATTTTTTAGAGCGCCATTTGGCAGCATTACGGATGAAAGTAGACAAATTGCGCTAGAGGAAAATATGTTGTTAATGAATTGGACATATGGTTATGATTGGGAAAAGCAATATATGGACAAAGATGCAATTGCCGAGATTATGGTAAACGCTCCTCAATTAAATGATGGAGCCAATCTACTCATGCATGATCGAAAGTGGACGAGTGAAGGATTAGAACAAATTGTTAAAGGATTAAGAGAAAAAGGCTATGAACTACTTGATCCGAAATTAATTGACACGCCAGTACAGGAGTAATTGCGGGGCAAATCTTTTATTAAGAGATTTGCCATATTTTCTTTATATATAGTTAAAAATATGAGATGAACATAAACTTGAGAAGAGAGTGTGGAAATATGAATTATCAATACCCGATATCACATGATTGGGCGACCGAAGAAGTCATTGCAGTCGTAAACTTTTATGAGATAATTGAACGCGTATATGAAAAAGGGGTGCAAAAATCTATCTTGCTCGCCGCATATCGAAAATTTAAAGAGGTTGTTCCTGGAAAAGCAGACGAAAAAAACTCGGTGATCAGTTTGAAAAAGTAAGTGGCTACTCCATTTATCAAGCGATTAAAAGATGAAAAATTCGGAAGAAGATACGGTGATCAAACTTTAAATATAAAAAACGATTATAAAATCTTTAAAAGGGTATTTATAAACAAAAGCACTTATTTTTAACATCAGTATGGATGATTCGTTTACCGTTCCTTTCTTTCATAGGTAAACACACAATTTTGTTACACGATAATCTTGCTAACATACAATATAATAAGCGATAAACGAAAGAATTCCGTGAACATTAATTTCGGAAGGGTGTTTCACCGTGAAACAAGTAATGAATACGTATCGCAAAAAAATCAAGATCGACAACGACTAGCGGTTCTTCAATTAGAATTAAATTATGAATTAGCCGTCTTATTCGATGCTCTTCAAGAAGGAAATGAAGAAATGAAATTAAAGTCCAAGCAGAAGCTTAAAAAATCCGTGAAGAGCTAATCAAATTAGATGCATTATAAAAGTATTTGTATCATCGAGTAAAACGAACTTTCCGTAAAAACATCGGCAAGTTCGTTTTTATGTTTAGAAAAGTGCCATTGCTTGAAAAAAGTCAGTATTTTCTCTAAGCTATAGGTTAATGAAGTTTGGAGGAATGGATATGACAAGTTGGACAAAGGTTGATTCATTAGTGAAAGAATGGTTGCGAGAAGCAGGAGCAACGATTATCGCATCATTTACAACAACGTTAAATATTCAAACGAAGGCGAATGCGAATGATCTTGTAACAAATTTAGATAAGGAAACGGAACAGTTTTTACCGAAAAATAAAATGCGAATTTCAGAGCATCGCATTTTAGGAGAAGAAGGCTTTGGAGATGAAGTAAATGATTTGCAAGGGATCGTTTGGATAATTGATCCGATTGATGGAACGATGAATTTTGTCCATCAGCAAAGAAATTTTTCGTTTCAATCGGCATTTATGAAAATGGGGTAGGGAAGCTTGGTTATTTATATGATGTTGCTCATGATGAGCTTTATTATGCGCATGTAGGCAAAGGTGCGTATTGGGATGAGAAAAAGCTGCCACTTCTTACTGACGGCAAAATAGAAGATGCGGTGATCGGTTTTAGTGCGACATGGCTTGCGTCGAATCGCCATCTTGACGTTGAAAAACACTGATTCCACTCGTTAACGACGTACGTGGGACGCGATCATACGGATCGGCTGCGTTGGAGTTCGCTTATATTGCCACAGGGCGTCTTGATTCATACATAAATATGCGACTAGCCCCATGGGATTTTGCAGGCGGAAAAATCATTGTTGAAGAGCTTGGTGGGGTTGTAACAAATCTAAAGGGTGAACAAGTGGATTTATTAGAAACCGGTCCGGTCATCGTTGCTAGACCAGGTTTGCATGAAAAAATTATGAATTATATTAATAAGTAATTCGAGCCGAATAGTAAAGTCCTTCAACATCGAATAGAAGGACTTTCTCATTATTTATCCCCTTAAAGTAAATCCCCGCTTGCTGATTTAAAACCGATGATCATGAAGATAATAAAGAAGATTCACATGCCGATTGGATTACTCTTACAAAGAGAAATCCCAATCGCAACAATCCAACATATGACTAAGGTCGCTATTAAGTCGTTCGTCTCCCTCACTCCATCTATTGTACAAAAAAATACAGATTTTCTATCGAATATGGTATAATAATTCAGTTAATCATATTAACAAGTAGATATCGATTTAAAAAGTCGAGTATTACGATGAAGTTGCGTCAAACAAACAACTAATGCTTGTGCTTTTCTAACTTAGGAGGAACAACTTTGAAAAAGAGAAGATATACGAAATATTGCTATTATTGCTCACGTTGATCATGGGAAAACAACATTGGTTGATCAGTTATTAAAACAATCGGGAATTTTCCGTTCAAATGAACAAGTTGCGGAACGTGCAATGGATTCGGGTGACATCGAAAGGGAACGAGGAATTACGATCCTTGCGAAAAACACCGCAATTCAATACAAAGATACAAAAATTAATATTTTAGATACACCAGGTCACGCCGATTTTGGCGGTGAAGTAGAACGAATTTTAACGATGGTTGACGGAGTATTACTCGTTGTTGATGCATATGAAGGGTGTATGCCACAAACGCGCTTCGTATTAAAAAAGCGCTAGAGCAAAATTTAACACCGATCGTTGTCGTTAATAAAATTGACCGTGATTTCGCGCGTCCAGAAGAAGTTGTTGATGAAGTACTCGAGTTGTTTATTGAACTTGATGCGAATGATGAACAGTTGGAGTTTCCTGTTATTTATGCTTCTGGTATTAACGGGACAGCAAGTGATAATACAGAACAACAAGATGAAAATATGGAAGTGCTATATGAAGCAATTTTGAAACATATTCCAGCTCCAGTAGATACTCGCGATGAGCCGCTTCAATTTCAAATCTCATTGCTTGATTATAATGACTATGTTGGGCGAATTGGGATTGGAAGAGTGTTTCGTGGAACGATAAAAGTTGGTCAGCAAGTTGCTGTTTTAAAACAAGATGGCGGTGTAAAACAGTTTAGAGTAACAAAATTATCGGGTTTCCTAGGATTAAAGCGAGTGGAAATTGAAGAAGCTTTCGCTGGAGATTTAATTTCGGTGTCTGGAATGGAAGATATCGATGTTGGCGACACGATTTGCCCAGTCGATCATCAAGAAGCTCTTCCGGAATTACGAGTGGATGAACCGACGTTACAAATGAGATTTCTTGTTAATAATAGTCCTTTTGCAGGGAGGGAAGGGACGTATATTACATCTAGAAAGATTGAGGAACGACTTAGAAGTCAATTGAAACAGATGTAAGTTTACGGGTAGAGGATACCGAATCTCCAGACGCATGGATTGTTTCGGGTCGTGGGGAGCTGCATTTGTCGATCCTCATCGAAAATATGCGCCGTGAAGGCTATGAATTGCAAGTGTCTAAGCCTCAAGTCATCGTAAGAGAGATTGACGGTGTTCGCTGTGAACCGATCGAGCGCGTGCAAATTGATATCCCAGAAGAGTATACAGGCGGTGTAATTGAATCACTCGGTTCACGCAAAGGTGAAATGCTTGATATGATTAATAATGGGAATGGGCAAGTACGACTTATTTTTAATGTACCTGCACGTGGTCTAATTGGATATACGACGGAATTTATGACATTGACGAGAGGGTATGGAATTTTAAATCATACGTTTGACAGCTACCAGCCAATGCAGGCAGGAAAGTAGGCGGAAGAAGACAAGGTGTCATTGTTTCGATGGAAACTGGAAAATCAACAACTTATGGAATCATGCACGTGGAAGACCGCGGAACGATTTTTGTTGAACCTGGAACAGAGATATACGAAGGCATGATCGTAGGTGAACACACTCGTGAGAATGATATTACTGTAAATATTACGAAAGTGAAACATGCGACGAATGTTCGTTCAGCTACGAAAGATCAAACGACCGTCATTAAAAAGCCTAGAATTATGTCACTTGAGGAAGCATTAGAATATTTAAATGATGATGAGTATTGTGAAGTAACACCAGAATCGATTCGACTTCGCAAAAAATATTAGATAAAAATGAGCGGGAAAGAGTAGCTAAAAAGAAAAAGTTCGCAGAAATGGAACAATAAATCTCGTCGTTTATTGTAAATATATGATATGCTAAAATCGGTCCTTGTAAAAGGGCCGATTTTTTGTGGAAATGAGAATTGAAGAAGGGGCAGAAATGAAAGCGATGGGCAATCTTTTTTCGTTTTAGCGCTCACACAGGCAGATCAAAGAGCAATTGAAAGATTTTCTCCAACATTAAAGTTTTTTATACTGTAACGAATAATAATCCGGTCTTTTCTAATTGGTTATTATGGATAACCATTATGGGATTAGCAATCTTAGTATATAAATTAGGGTTTGCCAAAAAGCTTCCAATTTTAAAATCGGCCATTATTTATTTATTCTTAGCGGTAGGTTGTTTGTTTTTACGTTTTTAGCGATATTCTTACCCATTGCTGAAGGGTTAATGGTCGCTTCATTAATTTTAATCATTTATAAAATTCGTTTACATCGTGAGAAAAAGGCAGGAAATATTTGAATACGATTGTTGTTGCGACCCTTAAATAATTTAATGATTCTATCGGTTACAATGTATATTCTCACTGATAAGTAGATATGAGAAAGCGGTAATTATTGTAATCGATCCTAAATCAACTTAAAAGCCTTTTACGTTTGGCATTTGCTAAACGTAAAAGGCTTTTGTTTGTGCTAAAAGTCACGATCTTTATTGTTATACGAGTAAAGTTGAAATGTGCTTTTGGCTAAGCGAGCCTCTGTATTTTCTTTAATACGAGCATGGCATGTATTGCACATAAATGTATGAATCGGGCGATTTCGTAATTTTTTGCAATCGGTGAATGATCTTCAAGTGTTGATTGCTGATCACAAATAACGCATTGAACTCTCATTGTAGAACACCTCGAATGAATGCATACCATTCCTTTTCCAATTATTATAACATGAAGTGTTCTTATGAATCACTACTTTTGTGCATATGGTCGTTCGATTGATCTTGCTGCTCTCTATCTAATTCGTCTCTACTCGCTGGATCCATTTCTTCTTTCGGTTTTTCTGGTGCCTCTTGCGGGTTATGGTTTTCATTCATTTGTGGGACTTCCGGGATCAGTCGACCGATGATAGCGGATAATTCATTCATAATCCCTTGAAGTGGTTTTCCAGCTTCAATATCTTGTTGCACGGCTTTAATTCGTCCTGTTAAATCAGGATCAGCAACGACGATCACACCTGCTCCTTGTGGGTCATGCTTTATACTTTCAGCGACGGAATACTTGATTGTGCCAACTCTCGATCGATCTAAGTCTTTATCGACATCGATTCCAACAAGTGCTAAAGTGCCAAAGACAACAGCCGTAGCGCCGTTCACGTTCGGCAAGCTGCCCGCAAGATTCGCTAAATAATTAGCTCTTTCTTCATCGGTATATTGTCTAATATCTGCCATATTAATATGGCTATCTTTTACCGACATCGTCTGTGGCATATCATTGACACTTTTGTTTTCAGGGCTCGTCTTCGTTTGCGTGCAGGCAGTTAACATGGAAATCATGATGAGTGTAATCAGTATATTTTTCATTGTATCCTCCCGTTTTTATAATAATGTCCAGCTTCATAGTTCAGCCTTATAATGACTCAATTTCTGTTTGAATGGCTGAACAAACATATCTGCTTTTCTTAATATGTTGCGGTTTAATTCTATCTTTATTCATTTGTACATATATTTCTTACAATAAGAGGATATCTCACATGGAACCGGCTTTGAGATGGTCACATATATTATTAAAAAGGAGCAGGAGGCATCAATTTGACGAAAATTTACGTGTTAGATACGAATGTCTTGTTGCAAGATCCGAACGCTGTTTTCTCCTTTGAAGACAACGAGATCGTAATTCCTGCAGTGGTCCTTGAAGAAGTCGACTCGAAAAAGCGTTACATGAATGAGATTGGCAGAAATGCAAGGCTGATTGCCAAGCTAATTGACGGCTTCAGGAAACAGGTAAACTGCATGAGGAAATAAAGCTTTTAAATGGGGGACACTTCGGATCGAATTAAACCATCGTTCATTCCACGAACTTCAAGAAATATTTGTAGAAAAAACAAATGATAATCGAATATTAGCCGTAGCTAAAAATATTGCACATGAAGAAGAAAAGAAAGAAAATGGACGCCCTGTTATCCTTGTTAGTAAAGATGCCCTCCTCAGGGTGAAAGCAGATGCAATCGGTTTAGAAGCTCAAGATTTTCTAAATGATCGGGTTGTTGAGATGGATGATCTGTTTACAGGCTTGAATGAATTGTACGTTCATATAGATACGTTAAAGGAGTTTTATGAACGAGGGAAAATCGAATGTCATAAATTATATGACCACAAACTTTATCCGAATCAATTTTTAATAATGAAAGATGAATTAGGTAGCTCTGCATCTGCGTTAGGAATGGTCGATTACTCGGGGACAATTGTTAAGAAATTATATAATCAATACGATTCGATCTGGGGATTAAGCCTAGGAATGCGCAGCAAACAATGGCGATGGAGCTATTATTTCGCAAGGATATTCAGCTTGTGACGATGATAGGTAAAGCTGGAACAGGAAAACACTTTTGGCATTAGCGGCAGGTCTGATGCAAACGGAGGATTTGCGAATTTACAAAAAGTTGCTCGTCGCTCGCCCTATCGTTCCAGTTGGGAAAGATATTGGATATTTGCCAGGGAAAAGCAGGAAAAGCTTCGACCGTGGATGCAGCCTGTTTATGATAATTTAGAGTATTTATTTAATACGAAAAAGCCAGGTGAACTCGATGCGATCTTAGCGGGGATGAGTTCAATTGAAGTTGAAGCCCTTACGTATATACGAGGCAGGAGTATACCTGAGCAATTTATTATTATAGATGAAGCACAAAATTTAACGAAACATGAAGTGAAAACAATTTTAACAAGAGTGGGGGATAAGAGTAAAATTGTATTTATGGGCGACCCCGACCAGATTGATCACCCATATTTAGATGCATATAATAATGGCTTAACATATGTGTTGGAAAAATTTAAAGAACAAGCAGTCGCGGGCCATATAAAACTAATAAAAGGGAACGATCCGATTTGGCCCAATTAGCAGCAGATTTATTGTGATAGAGAAAGGCAGGGGATTTTTCCAACCTGCCTATCTCTATTGGATTATTCAACGCGAAAAGCTTTCACATGTTTAAACGGCTGTTCTCGATTAGATCCGTCCGGATAAATAATATGTACAGGCCCATCTTCACGCAGCGGCTTGCCATCTTTTGAAAAAGCAAGAATTAACTGATACGCTTCTTTTAAAGGAACCGTAATATCCCCATCTGCCGTTTCTATGATTAGTTTTGATGCGGATGGATCTGGCTCAGCATTCTTTAAAAAGGCTCAAAGATTATACCAAAAGACCCCGTTAATACTTTTACTTTCTCAAATTGGCGTTCGGTCTTTAAGGTTGGTGGAGCAATGGAACCTTCCTTAATGACACGATCCCAATGCTTAGATACGATGGTAAGCTCTTCTTCTTCCTGCTCAGCAATATCTTCTGTAAAATATGTATTTAAATCAATGCGCCGATCATCAAAAATCCAAACCCCTGCATCGAGAGTGATGGGAATTTCACCTTCCCTTTAATTTCCATAATTGTATTCATTAAATAAATGTCTCCTTTCATCGTCTTGTAATTATAGCCTGAAATGTGAAAAACGAAAGCGGTGACAATTGGAGCCGAACACGTTATCACTTGCAATTTTACAGTTTACACTGTAAAATTTACAGATAGTATTGCCTATTTGTTCGGAGACAGGGGATTAATGTGGTGTCTGAAATGATTGTAGATCATCGCGAAAAAGCCTATGAGCTATTAAAAGCTGACGCTGAAAAAATCTTGCGTCTAATACAAGTTCAGATGGATAATTTAACTATGCCTCAATGCCCTTTATACGAGGAAGTGTTGGATACGCAAATGTTTGGCCTGTCCCGTGAAATAGATTTTGCAGTCCGGTTGGGATTGGTCAATGAAGAAGACGGGAAAGAATTATTAGGTTCTCTTGAGAGTAAGCTGACGATTTTGCATGAAGCTTCCATGAGGAAATAATTGATTCTAGATTTTGCAAAGAGCTAACAGAGGAATGAATACAAAAACTCAAACAGTTCGAAAGAAATTGTTTGAGTTTTTTATACTAATACTTAATATTATAATTCAATCATAGATTGGAAGAGTTTTTATGTTAAAAAAGTAATAAAATCTTATGATTATTCAATCATTATAACATACATTTTATTATGCTTATTTGGACTTGTGATGATTTATAGCTCAAGTATGGTCATGGCAGTTCAATATTACGGCTATCCGGCTAATTTCTTTTATGAAAAGCAAAAGATGAATTTAATCATGGCGTTTACTGCATTTTTATTTTTTGCGATTTTTCCATATAAAGCGTACCGCAATAAAAATTTCTTGTTTTCCTTACGGCAGCGGCTGTGATCGGGTTATTCCTCGTTTCGGTTATCGGTCATGCGACAAATAATGCGCAAAGTTGATTCAAGTCGGAGCACGAAAAATTCAGCCGTCGGAATTTGTTAAGGTGAGTGTCATTATTTATTTATCGGCTGTTTATTCGAATAAACAACGATACATCGATCAATTAAATAAGGAGTGCTTCCACCAATCATTTATCTCCTTTTTGTATGTTTTTTAATTAAAATCGAGCCAGATAACGGCACGGCTGTTATTACGTTTTTAATTGGGATGATGATTATTCTTTGTTCAGGGATGCGATTTCGTACGATTATGAAACTCGTTATGATAGGTGTCGTAGGTGTGACCATTATTTCACCGTTCATCATTTGGCAAATAGATAAAATATTTACAGAAGGGAATATGAGACGAATTACAGGATTTCTTGACCCGTTTGGAACAGCCGGTGATCAAGGCTTTCAGTTAGTTAATTCCTTTTAGCGATTGGTTCAGGTGGATTAAAAGGGCTCGGATTAGGACAAAGTGTACAAAAACTTGGTTATTTACCTGAAGCACATACGGATTTCATTATGGCTATTATTGCTGAAGAACTTGGATTATTTGGAGTCGCAATTGTTGTCATTGGCCTTGGTTATCTCGTTTTAAGAGGAATTTACATAGCGATTAGATGCAGCGATCCGTTTGGCAGCATGTTAGCGATTGGAATATCAGGTATGTTAGGCATCCAATCTTTTATTAACTTAGGAGGGATGTCGGGAATTATTCCAATTACTGGAGTTACATTGCCGTTTATTAGTTACGGCGGTTCCTCTATCTTAGTTTTATCGATTTGTATGGGGATTTTGGCAAACGTCTCGATGTTTAAAAATTATGATGAAAAGTTTAAAAACGAAAAACAACATCTCCATCTCCAACTGTGTTGCCTCTAGAAATCAAACATCAACTGGCAAATAAACGATCCTTTTAATAAAGAAATGAAAAAGATGCACTGGCAGTTTTCGCTCGTGCATCTTTTTACTGAAGAAACGCATCAGAAGTGTTTAATTCGGTGTCACGTACTTTTTTACATTTTTTAACGCAACTTGATGCTGCCCATTTCTCGTTAATAGAAGAACAAAATAGCTAAGTAACGCGAAAAGGCAGGCGATAAAAAGGCATGTGCCAATGCAACATAAATGTTTAAGCTTGTCAGTACAACAACAGCTCCAGCGATTACTTGCATCGTTGTGATGGCGAAGGCGATGATCCAGCCCCAATACATTACTCTTTGATGCTTATAATGCTTAATGGCAATCATCGTAATATAGGCAATCCATAAAAGATCAGCCCAGCTGCAAGGCGATGTCCCATTTGAATCCATTCGTAAATATTAGCTGGAAGTGAAAAAGAACCATTTACACAAAGTGGCCAATCACGGCAAACAAGACTTGCATCTGTATGCCTTACTAATGCGCCAGTATAAACGACAAGATAACTATAAACCGTTATACCAATAATATGAAATTTCATTCTGCTATCGATGATAAGTCGTTTCGTATCAAACTTTTGGTCTACTTCAAAAATTAGTAATGTTAATAAAAAGACAGTGGCAAACGAGATGAGTGAAATCCCAAAATGGAGAGCGAGTACAAAGTCTGATTGTGGCCACATGACCGCCGCCGCACCAATTAATGCCTGTAGAAGTAAGAATGAAACGGAAAGAATCGCCAATAGTTTTGTTTCCCTTTATGGCCGATCGCTTTCCAAGCCCATATGGAAAGGGCTAATACGAGAAGACCAGCACTACCTGAAACGAGTCGGTGTGCTAATTCAATAATGAGTTCTGGAGTAATCGTAGTAGGTATCCATTCACCGTGACAAAGCGGCCATGTTCTTCCGCAGCCAAGCTCTGATCCCGTTTTCGTTACTAATGCTCCTCCGATTAATACCCCGGTCATAACAAATGTTGTTAATACTGCAAACCATTTTAAATTCCGGTGCAAATCTTCACCTTCTTATCTAATCATCATTTATCCCATTAATCTGGGTGTGCAATCCTCACAATGGAAGCTACACAGTCTAACATATACATATCGATAGTACATAAATCAACAAAAAATACAACCGACAAAATTGTTACAACTAGTCAAAAAGCGCTGAAAACCTTCAAGAATGGAGAGGCGCTAAAAATGATATACTTGTCACTCCTTTGGAAGCGATTAATATTTAGAGGAGGCGCAATAAAAGTCGAATGATGAATGATAGAGAAGAAGAAAAACTCTTTTATTCTGTTTTTTGTTACTATATGTTACAATATGGGGTGCAGTTGAATCCGCGATCAATTGTGTAAGGGGAAACATGTGGAAATAGTGAACAAATACTGACTTCTTCTTGAAATTAAAGAAAACTTTGAGAAAATGCTATATAGTAATAGTATGTGTATTTTACTATGTTTATATAAGAGAGGGGAAGAAGAAATGGAAAATAGTCGTGCATTGACAACTAGAGACAATGCATCTAGTACTCCTTCTACTTCAATTTGGAAAGAATATTCAGCGCTCTTTAAAATGGGGATTGTGAATTCAAATGCGATTACAACTTTTACGGGATTATGGTTGGCCTTTATTTTAACGGATAAGCATTTTCTACAATCATTAGATATTGTTATTTTTACAATGCTAGGCTCTTCACTCGTAATCGCAGGGTCTTGTGCATTAAATAATTATATCGACCGTGATATTGATCCAATCATGGAACGCACAAAAGAGCGACCGACCGTAACTGGAAGATTAAGCGGTTCAAAAGTTATAACAATAGGTATTGTTTTCGTTTTAATAGGTTTATTCATGTTATTTATGATGAATATAACAACAGGAATGATTGGGTTTATCGGTGTATTTACATATGTTGTCCTATATAGCATGTGGTCAAAACGACTATACGTTAGCAATACAGTCCTTGGAAGTGTTTCTGGAGCAGTGCCCCATTGATTGGTTGGGCTGCGGTTGATCCAAGTTTACCGCCAATGGCTTGGATGCTATTTCTACTTATGTTTATTTGGCAACCTCCACATTTTTATGCATTAGCGATGAGGAGAGTGGAAGAGTATCGAGCAGCTGGAATTCCAATGCTTCCTGTTGTAAAAGGATCTGCGGTTACAAAAATTCACATATTAGTTTGGGTAGTGATGCTTTTACCTATTCCATTTTTATGACGTCATTAGGTACAGCATTTGTCATCATCGCTACGATATTAAATATTGGATGGCTCATTGTTGGAATTTTAGGATTCAGAATAAAAGATGATCAAAAATGGGCAACGCGAATGTTCGTCTATTCGATCAATTATTTAACGATTTTATTTACCGCGATGGTGATTTTAGCTGTTATTTAACTCGGATGAGCAGAAGTCTCTCACTACTATTAGTGGTGGATGAATGGCGAAGAGGAAGTGTATCTGACGCCTCGCTTTCGTTACAAAGCCACCGGGGAAGCTACAGATTTTTAAACTATAGCAATTATGCCGAGGTGTAATTGATCTTTATTCAGTTGGAGGATGAACGGCTGAAAATTAACTTTATTCTACCATGGTTTTATTTTAGGCATGGGAGTTCTTTCTTTTATAAGAAATCCATATATAGCACTTGGTCTTTGTTACCACTATGATAATTAAGAAAGAGGGGTTTGATTACATTATGAAAAAATGGCTGCAAAAATGGCGTCTCGCATCAGTTTTTGCGATTTTGACGCTTCTCTTATCGGGTTGTGGCAAGCCATTCCTGTCTGCTTTAAAACCGGCAGGCCAAGTGGCACAGGAGCAATATGATCTCATATTGTTTAGTTTCGGTATTATGTCATTAGTTATTATAGTAGTGTTCGTCATTTTCACTATTGTAATGATCCGCTTCCGACGTAAAAAGGAGACGAAAATAAAATACCTAAACAGGTGGAAGGAAGTCATGTACTAGAAATTGTTTGGACAGTTATTCCGATCATTTTATTAATTATTCTTGCTGTACCGACGGTTTCATTAACATTCTCACAAGGAGATGTGTCTGCAATTGGTAAAAAGATGCAGATGGTAATCCAGAAGCACTTGTTGTTAACGTGAAGGCACATTTATACTGGTGGGAATTTGAATATCCAGACCTCGGAATCGTTACATCTCAAGATCTTGTTATGCCAACAGGGGAAAAGGTTTATTTCCAGCTTACTTCCGGTGATGTAAAGCACTCATTTTGGATACCTCCATTAGGTGGAAAGCTAGATAATAACCCTGAAAACGTTAATAAATTCTGGTTGAGTGTTGATCAAGATAAAGCCGATGAAGCAGGCGGAATATTCTATGGAAAATGCGCGGAGCTTTGCGGTCCTTCACATGCGTTCATGGACTTTAAAGTGAAAGCTGTTCCACGTGCGGAATTTGACCAATGGATTGCTGATATGCAAAACGCTGAAGCACCTGTAGCTACAACAGAATTAGCGAAACAAGGTGAAGAAATTTTTAACCAAAGCTGTATTAGCTGTCACGCCGTTTCTCCAAGCAACGACGTTCCATCGATTGGACCGAACTTGACAAACTTTGGTGAAAGAGAAATGATTGCTGGTATTTTGGATCATACGGAAGATGAATTAAAGAGATGGTTGAAAGATCCAGAAAAAATTAAACCTGCGAATGAAATGACTGGGAAATATCCAGAATTAAACGATGCAGAATTAGATGCTTTAACAGAATACTTAATGGGATTAAAAGTCCAAGCGAAGTAAATTTTTGATGAGGAGGTTAAATTGTGAGTACTATTGCTCAAAAAGAAGTGTGGGCGCTGTAATATGGGACTATATGACAACGGTTGACCATAAGAAAATTGCCATATTATACCTTGCTGCCGGCGGATTCTTCTTTCTATTAGGCGGTCTTGAAGCCTTAATTATTCGTATCCAACTTGCTGTTCCTGACAGTAACTTTGTCAGCGCGGGTTTATTTAACCAAATGCTTACAATGCATGGGGTAACGATGATTTTCCTTGCCGCGATGCCGATATTAATTGGATTTATGAACTTAGTCATGCCATTGCAAATTGGGGCGCGTGATGTAGCATTTCCATTTTTGAACTCCCTTGGATTTTGGTTGTTCTTCTTTGGTGGATTGCTTTTGAACTTATCATGGTTTTTAGGTGGAGCGCCTGATGCGGGTTGGACATCGTATGCATCACTGTCTATGAATTCACCAGGACATGGGATTGACTTTTATGCATTAGGGCTTCAAATATCTGGGTTCGGTACATTAATGGGAGGAATTAACTTCCTCGTTACGATTATTAATATGCGTACACCAGGTATGACATATATGAGAATGCCGATGTTTTCATGGACAACATTTGTTGCATCAGCACTTATTTTATTTGCATTCCCGCCACTTACGGTTGCATTGTTTTTATTAACTTTTGATCGTATGTTTGGTTCAAACTTCTTTGATGTTCAAATGGGTGGCAACACCATCATTTGGGAACACTTTTTCTGGATCTTTGGACACCCAGAAGTATATATTTTGATTTTACCGGCATTCGGTATTTTCTCAGAGATTTTCTCAACATTTTCGAGGAAACGTTTATTCGGTTACTCGTCAATGGTTTTTGCAACGGTCCTAATCGGTTTCCTTGGATTCATGGTTTGGGCTCACCACATGTTCACAGTGGGACTAGGTAATATTGCCAATGCGATTTTCGCAGTAGCATCATTTGCGATCGCCGTTCCGACAGGTATTAAGATTTTCAACTGGTTATTTACAATGTGGGCGGAAGTATTAAATTTACGACGCCTATGCTCTATGCAGCGGCATTTATTCCATCATTCGTAATGGGTGGGGTAACTGGAATCATGGTTGCGACAGCGCCAACAGATTATCAGTACCATGACACATACTTTGTTGTCGCTCACTTCCACTACGTCATTGTTGGAGGAGTAGTACTTGCAATTTTGGCTGCAACCCATTTCTATTGGCCGAAATTATTTGGAACGATGTTAAATGAAACACTTGGTAAATGGGAATTTGCTTTATTTTTAATTGGTTTCCATTTGACTTTCTTTATTCAGCATTTCCTTGGATTAATGGGAATGCCACGAAGAATTGCGACGTTCTACACAGGCCAAGGCTTAGACGCAGGAAACATGATTAGTTCGATTGGAGCTGGACTCATGGGAGTTGCGGTCATTATTTTACTTTGTAATATCGTTGTTACTACGATTAAAAATGAAAAAGTTGGAAGTGACCCGTGGGAAGATGGACGTACACTTGAGTGGGCGTTGCCTTCACCTCCACCGTTTTACAACTTTAAGCAATTGCCATTAGTACGAGGAATTGATGCATTCTGGCTTGAAAAATGGAAGGTAAAAAGAAATGACACCTGCTGAGCCGATTGGTGACATCCATATGCCAAATGGTTCTATTTTACCGATATTTATTTCACTAGGTTTCTTCATTGCTGCCTTTGGTGCGATTTATCGTCTTGAGCATGCTTGGGGACTTCCGGTATTAATTATCGGCCTTGTTGTTGCCTTTGGTTCAATGCTATTAAGATCATTAAAAGACGATCATGGATTCCATATTCCGAAATCGGAATTAATTGATGATAAAGATAAGGGGTACGGGCATAATGCATGTTGAACAGCAATTTACACCACAAACATGGCCTGAATCACCTGAAAGAGCAACCCTTGAAGGGAAAAATAAATTTTTAGGTTTCTGGTTCTTTCTAGGCGGAGAAACCGTACTCTTCGCCTCGTTCTTTGCAACATATTTAGCTTTGAAAGATAAGGTTCCTTCGAAATCGGAATTAATTTCAACGGATGTGTTTGCACTACCGTTGGCATTTATTATGACAATGGTTTTATTAACGAGCTCGATTACGAGCGTGTATGCGATGTACCATATGAAAAACTTCAATTTCAAGAAAATGCAGCTTTGGTTAATCATTACCGTTGCACTAGGATTAACTTTTCTTGGTTTTGAAATTTATGAGTTTTGGCATTATACGACTGAACTAGGCTTTGGCTTTACTTCGAGTGCATTTAGCTCCGCATTTTATACACTTGTCGGCTTCCACGGAGGACACGTTGTATTTGGTCTAGGTTGGTTGATTGCTCTAATGGTACGTAATTCAAAACGTGGATTGAACTTAAGCAATGCTCCAAAGTTTTATCTTGCAAGTCTATACTGGCACTTCATTGACGTTGTGTGGGTATTTATCTTTACGGTTGTATATTTAATGGGAATGGTGGGATAAGAGATGGAAAACCAACACTTGAATTCTAACAGCTCTCAAATCGAATATGAATATCGCCGAAAAGAAATGCGGAAGGAATGCGTCATCAAGTTATATCTTTCGCCATCTCCATCTTTTTAACGCTCGTAGCGTTCGGCGCAGTGTATGCTGGCTTCGATAAATGGTTCGTCATGCCATTCATTCTATTGCTAGCAGCTGTACAGGTTATTTTCCAATTATATTATTTCATGCATATGAATGAAAAAGGGCATGAAGCTCCACAATTGTTTATATACGGGGAGCCATTATTGGTTTCGCCACAGTTGTTTGTTTCCTAACAATTGTTTGGTGGTAAAAGATAAAAAGATCAGCATTTGCTGATCTTTTTATTGGTAAAGTAATTTAAAAATATATTAGATGAGCAAAGTTCTTAGTAAGCTGGTTTCAAGGAAAAAATCATATAAGCAGATGTCGGAATTGACGGGTAAAATTGCATCGATAATAAATTAGCGCATATTCAGGAAAATGCCCCTATCAATTAATTAGAGTTATTTCATCATTCATAGGTCGATCACAACTTCCTGTTCTTCTATTGTTCACAATCACTTTCTAATTTGTGATTGTCATGAACTTGTCAATTGCCTCACATTGAACAATTTATTGACGAAACGTATAATAGGTAATAGGATCGAAGCGAAAGAAGAGGTGAAGGTGTTATGCCTTTAAGTATTTTTGGATTCAGAGCTTTATGGAGTCCTTATTTTATGATATTCGTTTTATTAATAACCGTAGGCTTTTTTATTTAACCGTCAAAAAAGGCATCTATTTAAAGATAGTGAACCACTGAAAAAAGTCAGGGAATTATATTTATTATTGCAATGATCCTACTCTATGTCATTAAAGGTTCCCCTGTCGATTTAATTGCCCATATTATGTTTACATTTCACATGATTCAAATGGCTTTTCTTTACTTAGTCATTCCACCTTTATTGGTCGTAAGTATTCCAAATTGGGTGTGGAGGCGAGTGATTGAGTATCGCTTTATTAAACCAATTTTTCTTTCTTTACAAAGCCACTCATTGCATTGATCGTATTTAACGGAATTTTTCTATTTATCATATTCCAATGATTATGGATGCAGTCAAAATGAACATTATTATTCATGTTCTCTATACGATATTATTGTTCATTTTAGCGATCTTCTTATGGTGGCCACTACTAAATAAACTGGAAGGCCAATATCAATTGCACGGATTGAAAAACTGGGATACATTATTGGTGATGGTGTTTTACTTACACCTGCATGCGGATTAATTATTTTTGCTCCAACAGCTATGTATGCTACATATACGGATGGCGAAATGTGGATGAAAGCGATGGAATTATGTGTGCCAGGTAGTACACTATCAAGCTTAGCGGGCTTATCAATGACCGGTCCTGAATTGTTCTCGAATATGCCAGCCCGAGAGGATCAGCAGCTAGGTGGTGTGTTAATGAAAATCATCCAAGAGATTGTTCTCGGTACGATGCTCATTAAAATCTTCTTTGAATGGTTTAAAAAGGAACAAGAGGAAGCCGCGCAAATTAATGAGGAAGCATTATTAAAGCATAATGCTCAAACGGTGGAATAATGCTTAAAGATATATAGATAGGAATGAACATACATTATGACAGTGCCAATTTTACCTACAATTAGTACAACATTCATTGTCCTCAGCGCTATTTACGTTGCAGTAGGTTGGATGAAAATAAAAAACGTGATATCGAAGGTCATAAAAAACGATGACTCTCGCAGGAATATTTGCGTTAATCTTTTTATATTATATGCAAGTCGAACGATTTTTGTAGGAAACACTTCTTTTGGCGGTCCAGAGGAGTATAAAATATTTTATACAGTATTTTTAATTTTCCATATTACCCTTGCAACGACCGGTGGTGTGCTCGGTTTTATATCACTATGGACGGGTTACAAAAATAAGCTTGATAGGCACCGGAAATTAGGACCGATTACGAGTGTTGTTTGGTTTTTCACTGCCATAACAGGTGTCCTTGTTTACTTGTTGCTTTATGTGATTTATCGAGGTGGAGAAACAACTTCACTCATTAAAGCAATTCTAGGTTTTTGAAGATTAGGCTATCCAAGGCTTCTGTCAAGGATGGCCTATTTTCCATATTTCTATAAATTCATTAAAAAATGACTCATAAGCGTTTAAACTTATGAGTCATTTTTTCGCTAAGGATTACTGTGCGAAAACTGCCGTCTCTTCTTTGATTTTTTCAACATTTGATTGCATTTTTTACTAATTCATCAGGGAAAAATTCATCCTCACCATATTCAAGCCCATGTGGATAATAATGTTTTGCAAGCAGTGGTGTCATTAATTGGATTATTGCCTCATTTGTACCTACGTCGCCTTGTACCGCATACCCTGAATTCTAAAATAATATGTTCCTTCTTTAATTTGGAATTTATGATCATATGTAACCCTTTCATAATCCCATTGACCTGCTCGTACCATCCCATTATGATCCATTACTTCATCAAGACGTTTTAGATCAACGATCAATGATTCAATTCCGCTATTTTCAAATTTCATCATTCGTCCCCTCCTATTATTTCAGGTCGTTTTCGCTGTTTATGTACCGTGAAAAATACATATGTTCCAAGTTTAATAATAGTCGAAAAACGTAGATGTTGCAACGAAATGAAGCCAATATGTATCGTTAAGCTGAATGAGGATGAAATCGTGGTGATCCTATGTAAATTCATTACTTGCTATTTGGTACAAGCGTTATTAATGATATAATATAGTGAAACTTGTCATCATCGTGTACCTTGTATGGATTGAAAGGGAGATATTGCTGCGTACATTATTTCGTGTCATGGTCATTTCAACCATTGTATTCCTTATTAGTATTTATTATTATTCCGAGTCCGATGACCAACAGTTATTGCAAGATGATAATTATGCTAAGCCACCGAAATACGATATAAATAATGAAAATGAGCTCGATCGTGTTGATCCTACCGTAATATTAGAAGAAGGTTTAGCAACGTATATCGGCCAACCAACGGATGAACTTATTCGTGTATACGGAGAGCCTATACGAAAAGATCCGTCTGCTTATGGCTATGAATGGTGGATTTATAATGAGTATGCAAATACATATATGCAAGCGGGGTGCTAGATGGTAATATCGTTACCATCTACGCGCTTGAAGCAAATTAAATGTTGCGCCATTTCAGATCGGTCAGACGATTGAAGAAATATATCGGACAACCTTATTGGAAACGGAGATTACCATCGCGTCTGTGAAAGGAACGTATCGTTTTGAGCTTTCGGAGGAAGATTTAAACATTCGCCCACTAGTACAACTTGATGATATATACGCACAATTAATTATTGATAAATATTCGGGAACATTGTCAAGCATTCGTTTTTTGACAAAGATACACTTATCAAACAACGTCCATATGAATTGTATTATCGTGGTGAGTTTCAAGCGTCAATCACCCCAGACGAAGAGGTGTGGAAGGAAATCGAAAGAGGTAGCGCAAATCAAATCTTTGATATTTCAAATGTGATTCGCCAAAGGTTTGACCTTCAGCCCCTTGAATGGAATGAACTAGTAGCGGAAATGGCATACAAACATAGTATGTTTGCTCATGAATCAACGGAATACGGTGATTTTGCAGCTAGATTAAAAGCTGAAGAAATCGAATTTCAACAAGCTGGTGAGAATATTGCAGCTGATTATGCAGATGGGCCAGCGGCAGTTGATGGATGGCTGAATTCAGAAGGTCATCGCAGAACATTGCTTGATAAGGAGTTTACCGAGTCAGGAGTAGGGGTTTATAAAAAGTATTATACGCAAAACTTTCTCACTTCAAAGGATGACTAAAGGCGAAATGTCAAGAGTCATCCTTTTCATGTGCTTATGGATAAATATCGCTCAAAACAGACGGCAAATGGCATTCCAATGCACATTCGCCTTTATCTAATCATAGTGTAATATAAGGAGTAATTACTTGAGGTGAACGGTTATGGAAGGAAAAGTTTTACATCCATCAGTTGAAAAGTTCAAATCATTTGTAAAGCAATATCCTAAAATTGCTGAGTCTGTAAAAAAATGAGAATACATGGCAAGATTTATATGAAGATTGGTTTTTATTAGGTGAGGACGATCCGAAATGGGATGTATACAAGGGAGAGCGCACAGAAGCGAAAGAGAAAATAGAAGAAAAAACTGGATCGATCAATTTACTGGGATGATGAAAAAATGGACGCTAATCAAATTCAATACCATCTGCAAAATCTTAGCCAAGCGATCGGTGCTATCCAAGGGTATTGATGCAATTTCAAGGAAACGAACAAAGTAGCCAACCAAAAGTACAAACAAGGAAAAATCTATTTACCTTTCGAAAAGATTAATGATTGGAGTGAAAAAATGAGGCAGGAGATTATTCAATATATTTATTCCAAAAAGAATTAAAGCAAATGATCCGTGAACAGCCGTATTGGTATCGAAAACTTTCTCGGGATCCGGAATTATTAAATCAATTTGAAATCGCTTCTCTTCATTATTTCCAAAAGACGATTCCGCAGAAAGTTGAAAAGTTTACAAATGGATTGCAAATGGCTACGATGATGATGAGTATGTTACAAACAATGGCCTCAGAATAATTATTGCATGAACCTCTTTCTTTAGTAAAAACTAAAGGGAGGAGTGATACGTATGAAAAAAAATTGTCTGTCTATTCGTTTGTATGATCATTTCAGCATGTGGTAAACAAATGCCTGAGCCACAATCGGTTCAGGCAGCGAAAAATGAAAATCAATCATTAATGACGGTGAACCATATTGTGCGCAATTCCGATATTCTTGTTGAGTGTCATCTCCTACAATTAATTTAAATGAAAAGCAGTCGGGGAAAATTCAAGTGTCTATCAACGGAAAGGTGTATAAACAGTATGATACAGCGGCTTTTATTGTGAAAAATGTACGTCCGGGTACACATGATCTTGTCGTTGAAGTAGTGAAACCAAATAATCAACCAACTGGAATAAAGTCTGCATTTTCTGTTACAATCAAATAATAAGTCGCAAGCGAAGCTAAAACATGGTAAAATACGATTGGAGGTGGGCTTTTTGCTTGCTACGATCGAAAGGATTCAAATTATTGAAGAAGCTGAAATGATTGGTGATTGGATTAACAAAAGTGCCATTGCCGATACATACAGGTTCTTTTACCATAAATTACAAACAGATACAGAAACGAGAGAGAAAATTGCTGCATTTGTGAAAATGAAGGATTTATACGATGATGTGCAAAGATTTGGTAGATACCATCCGGATTATAAACAGATTATGACGGAAACACGGATACGTAAAGGGAAATGGATATGGATGAAAACGTAGCCAGTTTCCGTCGAGCGGAAAATGAGCTCCAATCTTTACTTGATGAAATTAGTACATTGATTGGCAGATCGGTATCAGAGCATATTAAAGTTCCGACAGGGAATCCATTCTTTGACAATGGTTCTTCATGCAGCGGTGGTTGCGGTACAGGTGGAGGATGTGGTTGCTCCGCTTAAAAGTAGCACGATGAAAAAGGGGAAAAGCGATGTTTAAAGGAAGACAAGGATTAATCGTTTGGCTTTTTAGTTTGAAAAATGCCAAGGCACTTCGACGGTTCGGAAATGTTCATTTTGTTTCAAAAAGGATGAAATATGTCGTTCTTTATTGTAACCAAGATGAGATTGATGACCTAGCTGAAAAGTTGGCTTCGATGCCGTTTGTAAAAAAGTGGAACCTTCCTATAAACCTTTTTAAAGACGGAGTATGAGAATTCCAAACCGGATAAGGCGAAGGAATATGATTACAGAATGGGGATTTAACTCCCTTAACGAGGCGACCAGTTTTGGTCGTCTTATTGTTGTACAGGCAAGGAGAATGGAGAAATGAAGTTTAATATATTGTCCACAATTGTTATATTGCTTAGTTTGGTGGGCGGCTTGCTCTTTTTCAATGGAAAGGATACTCAACAGAGATAGATGGCGAAGAGTCAACTCATCTAAAACAAACGATTAAAATCAATCATCAGCCAAAGATGTTTATGATTGAACATTCAATTAGTCAGCTTGCTGCTAACGATGTTTTAATAATTGAATTACCTTCTAATGCGGAAAATTTTACTTGGAATACGGAAAAGCAAAGTTCGAGTCAATTTGAGGAAAAAACGATCGTTGGGGATGGAAGTGATATTCGGCTTTTTACTCGATTCCGGCACCAGAAATGCCGAAAAGTTTTCTGTTCAATGATTGGAGTGCGCATATTCAAAGTCATTCGGTTTCATCGACGACGATTCAAATAAATGAAACAGTATGGCGAACAGGAATTGGGTTGCATCAGCCAAGCTGATCGGCCATAAACAAATGAATTATTTAGATTATTATCTATTTGAAATGAATGGACAAGCTCCAGCATTGTACTGGCAGCAAGAGCCAATCGTGAAAACATATAAAGATGAACAATTCGTACTTTATGGTACAAATGAGTCGCAATTGGATCTTACTCCATTGCCTTATATGAATGTGAGTGACTCGGAACCGTTGCATATTATTTATACAGATGTACATCAAGAAACTGACGCCGGTCAGCTTAAAATCATCAATTCGGCAGAAGCGTTAAAGATGATTCAAGCGGAAAAATGGAGTCAAATCATGTTAGATTCATTTGTCTTCCTGAATCTGAGAAATGGCTCGTATATGTAATCGTTTCTCATCTACTAAATCACCCGATTGGACTGGAAAAAGCTCAACAAATGTACATGGAAATGAATCTGAAGCTATCAGAAAAAGAAAGAGAACAATGGATTGAACGTATACTTAGCCATGCAAAAGAAGAAATGAACAGTGAATGGCTTGATTCCTATTTGCCAGTTGAAAAGGGAAAGGATATCCAATTTTTTCTGTAAACTCAAACAAAGATCACCCACTTGTTCCACTTTATTCATTTGATGAAAGAAAGATCGTTATCAATGGTGAAAAATCTTCTGAAGCACATATTATTTATCAGGAGGGAAAACGTATATTACGATGAAACCATTGCTAAGCGCTCTTGGATATGAGGTTGAGCAAGAGGGAGAGAACGAGGTAATCGCGAAAAAGGATCGATTCAGTATCAGTTTTATCCGAATAAGCGACTTTTTCAGCTGAATCAGCATCAATATGGAGTGGAAAATCAGCCGGTTATCAACTTATACAACCAGAACTATATCGATTATGCACTAATTGCGACTTTTTCCATTTAAATATTTCAGAAGGTGAGAGCGAAATCTTAATTCGTTCGATTGTAAAATGAAACCATGTAAAAGCTAGCGACACAGCTACTGCCTGGCTCTCTAATTCCATAAGAAATAAAAACCCTGCATTTATGATGCAGGGTCCTTCTATTTCTGCATTTATACAGATAGAAGGCAAAGGGAGAGGAGAAACCGGATGAAGAACTTATGGGAAACGTAAGTCTTCTCCACGGTTGGTAACAACATCATTGGATGCTGTTACATATATTTTTACCATAAAAAATGATATTTATACTAGAATACGTAAACTCGTTTGCATTTACCTATGTACCCAAACAAGCACTAAAGAAATTGTTATACTTAAACACTTGAAAGTTTGTCGAAATAAAATGAAATGTGGTAGGATGAAAAAGAAAATCTTAAATTAAATGGTGACGAAGATGAGAGTGATTTCAGGAACTTGTAAAGGAAGGGCATTAAAAGGAGTGCCAGGCAATCAAACACGCCCAACGACCGATAAAGTGAAGGAAACAATGTTTAATGTCATTGGTCCGTATTTTTCTGGCGGGCTTGGATTAGACCTATTTGCTGGCAGTGGTGGTCTCGGCATTGAGGCGTTAAGTCGTGGCTTGGATAAAGTGATCTTTGTTGATCGAGATATGAAAGCAATTCAGACGATTAAAGCGAATCTTCAAACATGTGAGCTCGTGGAGCAAAGTGAAGTTTTTCGAAATGATGCGGAACGTGCATTAAAAGCGATTATAAAGCGTGACATACAATTTGACTATATTTTTTAGATCCACCTTATTTTAAACAGAAGCTAGCCGTTTTATTGCAAATGATCAATGAACATAACCTATTAAAAGCAGATGGAGTCATCATATGTGAGCATACTCCTGATGTCGAATTACCGGAAGCGGTCGGAAAGCTCGTGCAAGGAAAAAAGGTGATTTTGGCAACATCGGGCTCACGATTTTTAAATGGACTGAGGAGGAGCAAAAATGACAAGGATTGCGGTATGCCCAGGCAGTTTTGATCCAATTACATACGGGCATTTAGATATTATTCGCCGAGGTGCAAAAGTGTTTGATGAGATTTATGTCGTTGTTCTAAGCAATTCTGCGAAGAAGCCACTTTTTCGATGGAGGAAAGAATCGCTTTAATCCAAGAAGTAACGAAAGATATAGCGAATGTGAAGGTGGATACATTTAACGGGTTGCTCGTCGATTATGCCCAAAGTGTAAATGCGAATGCGATTATTAGAGGCTTACGTGCTGTTTCCGATTTTGAATATGAAATGCAAATTACTTCCATGAACCGCGTGCTCAATGAAAGTATCGAAACTTTTTCATTATGACGAATAATCAATATTCTTTTTGAGTTCTAGTATTGTGAAGGAAGTAGCGAAGTACGACGGCAATATAAGTGAACTTGTCCCAAAAAAGTAGAAAAAGCGCTAAAGGAAAAATTCAACGATTAATTTCTCTTTGCGCTTCTCATATAAACAATCAAATAAATAATCAAACATAAAAGAGTAAATGGTGCTCCAAATTGGATGAAAAGTTGATTTGTCGTTTCCACCAAGTGTCATGATCTTGTAAAAATGTCGGCTCTGCGGTCGGTTCGGCATCAAAATAAAAACGCTCGGAGAATGGTTTCCATAATACATATGTGAGCAAACCCGCAATAAAACCGTGAAAGATTCTGGCGATAAAAAGGGTTTAAAGTTAATATCTGTCTGGGCAAGAATGCTTGCTACTTGGGCTTGTACACTAAATCCACTGAATCCGAGAATAAAACTTGTAATAATGACTTTATGCATAAGACTTACTTCTAAAGCGTCGCTTGTTAACTTGCTTCCAAGTGTAATTTCAAATAAGCCGGCAATAAGTGGAATGCTTAATCCATCAGGCAGTTGAAAGAGTTGGAGTCCATAGTCCATAAATTTAGACAGTACAAGTGTTATTTGTAGATGGAATAATAATTTATTAATGACGGAAAATAAGATAATAAACCCGCCAATCATTAGCAACGTATGAATGGATGAGATAACAGCATCACCAAGAAGTTTTCCAAGTGGCTTTTATTTGCCAATCTTGTTTGATGAAGGGCCGCTAGTGCTAAATAAGGAAGTGGTCTTGTTCGCTTGCTTCGTTTTGTTGCTGTTGACCCATCATTTCCGTAAAAGCGCATGATGATGCCAACCAAAAATTGCCTAAGTAATGTGTGACTGCAAGCAAAATACCTAATCGGGGCTGATTAAAAAACCGACCGATACAGCCCCGAAAATAAATAAAGGGCTGGAGGAATTCGTAAAAGAAACGAGTCGTTCAGCCTCTTTTTTGTTATTTGACCTTCCATCCGCAGTCTTGTCGTTAATTTTGCCCCAGCTGGAAAGCCAGATGCCATCCCCATTGCCCATGCAAACCCACCGACTCGGGAACTTTAAATAGAGGGCGCATCAGCGGTTCAAGGAACACCCCCATAAATTTTACTACACCAAAACCGATTAACAGTTCTGAAATGACGAAAAAGGAAACAAGGCAGGAAACACGCTTTTCCACCACATATGTAAACCTCTAACAGATGCTTCTAATGATTGTTCGGGAAGGACGATCATTGAAATCGCCATGATCGAGACTGTTAATGCGAGAACGATCGTTTTTAATTTTGATAAGTTCAATTTCATTGCCTCCTGTCCAACATCCACATAATCAATATACTCATATGTCCCACTTTTAGACCATAAAATATGGTGGGGAGGGATTGTTTATGGACTTGCCAAAAGTAGGGCTTGCATTAGGTTCAGGTGGTGCTAGAGGCTTTGCACATTTAGGAGTGTTGAAAGTGCTAGAGGAAAATAACATTCCGATTGACTATATAGCTGGCAGCAGTATGGGGCGTTAATCGCTTGTTTTTATTCGTTTGGACATAATATTGAAATGTTAATAAAATTATCTGTTGCCTTTCGTAAAAAATATTATTTGGATTTTACCGTTCCAAAAATGGGATTTATCGCAGGAAGAAAGTGAAAAATTTAATCCGCTATTTTGTCCACGATAAGCGATTAGAAGAGTTGAAGATTCCTGTTTGTGTGATCGCTACCGATTTGCAAACGGGAGAAAAGGTAGAGTTTTTTCAAGGGCCGGTTGCGGAAACTGTTCGAGCGAGCATTTCGATTCCGGGAATTTTTCTCCAGAAAAATTGAATGACCGCTTGCTCGTTGATGGGGAGTGATCGATCGTGTCCCTGTATCAACCGTAAAAAAATGGGGCGGATATTGTGATCGGTTGTGATGTCGCAACGGTAAATAAACAGGCGGAAATATTAACGGTATACGATGTGATCATGCAAAGCCTTGATATTCTACAATTGGAAATTGGTACGGCGAGGGAATATGAGTCAGATGTAATGATCCGCCCATCCGTTGAAATGTATAGTGCAAGGGCTTTTAAAAATATTGAGGGAATTATTAAAGCGGGTGAAGAAGATGCAAGAAGAAAACTTCCGGAAATACAAAAAGCGATGGAGCAATTTCGCAAATAGTATGTAATCAATAATATTATTATGTAAACTCATTGCGACTTTGTTGATACATATCAACAAAGATCAATCATTTAGGAAACATAATCGGTGGCTGTTGAAACTCTTGTAAAAGAAGTTTGGAGCGTCCTCCCTCATTCAATCCTAGTGCATAGACGTGAGCTGCCTGAAAATCAAGATGAATCGACTTCGATTGGAAGGATGATGCTTTTGCAACAAGTGGGATCGAGAGCTCCTTTTTATAAAGTTTAAATATTTTCTCCCAGTTGCACTCATACCAAGTAATCGAGCATAGGCAGGATAGGTGCCAGCATTGTTTATCGCAGTTTTTGTCGTGTTCGTTAACACATGTGTACAAAGGCGCTGCAATCTCGTCCACGTATACCTCTTCGTTTTCACCAATTCCATAAATGCTGCAAAATGATCGGCTTGCTTTGCAGCTCTTTTCAAGCGATGTTCAATCCCTTCTTCCATTTCATGAATGGTTCGAAGTTCATCAGCATTCATTGTAAGTAAACGATACTGAAGATAGGGCCAATAATTTTCCCATTGATGAAATTGGCCGAATGTATCGTAATAGTTTTCAAGCTCTTCTGCCGTTTCCTTTGGAATATAATTTTGAATATCCTTTATATTTTTATGTTCATGTAAAAGTTTTCGAATAGCCGTCGCACTAGCAATCGTATCATTTAAAGCCTCTTGGTCATGATAATTTGCATCTTTTCGGCCGACAGTGTGAAACGTAATGGGTGTTTGTAATTGTTTAGCGGCTAACATATAGTGATATCCTAATATATTATTCGGACTCGATAAGTTAATAATATGATCAGGAGGATTCAAGCTCGCAAACGCTGCTGCTAAGGCATGTGGGTAGCTCATTCCTTTTTTAAATGCAAGCTTACAGCCGCTTCGTAATCTGCTTTACTCTCTTCCAAAAATGAGATGGTATGTAAAAATGGTTGTATTTCACCACGCTCACTTCCGAAGCAAATATGGTCGCATTTTAAAGCATGTAAAAGATACACGGCCCCTGTGCAAAATGGGTCGCTTGCTGAACAGCAAATGCGTATGGTAGCTCAATTACTATATCTACCCCAGCGGCTAAAGCCATCCTCGTACGAGCCCATTTAGAGACGAGTGCAGGCTCTCCTCTTTGTAAAAAGTTCCCACTCATCACTGCAACGGTCACGTTGGCATTCGTTAATTGCTTCGTTTTTGCAAATGATAAAAATGGCCATTATGAAACGGATTATACTCGACAATTATTCCTGCACTTTTCATACTCATCCTCCAAAAGCGTTATTTTCCAATAAAATAGAGAGGTGTTAACCTCCCTATCATATCGAATTTAGACTAGCGCTGTCTATCATTCATATTGTTCTATAATGCCCCCGTGGTGACCATGGTGTCCATAATGTTTGTGATGGTGTCCATGGTGATGTCCGTGGTGTCCGTGGTGTCCATAATGACCATGATGATATCCCCATGCACATGGCCAGAAGGATAAGTTGTATACATCGGATATGGATGGTAAGTTCCGTACCCGTAATAAGGGTAATTCCGTTCTTTGCTCATTCATTTCACCCCATATTTAAGCTTCATGTATTGTATGTAAATGAACAATGTAAAGTGTGGACAAACGACCGTATACAGTTTGCAAAATAAAAACAAAGAGATAAAATGAATATTAATGATTGAATTTATTTCTAGAATGAATACTAGAAATAAACTAGAAATAAAGAAAAAGTGTAAAGATAAAATATTGACAAACGTATTAGCGAAAGCTATAATTACTTTTGTTGCCTAGAGGTGATAACATTGAAATGGTCAGTCGTTCAACTGCAAAATTTTCGCGGTCGTGAATTTGAATTTGATGAAGTCATTGATGTAACGGATGACTTAAAGCAAAGAAATCCAGAGATTAAAGATTTAACACCTGTTCATGTAACTGGTAAAGCAAATGTAGATTCCCAAAAGTCAGCTTCCATCTTCATGTAACTGCTACATATACTCTCCCATGTTCACGAACGCTTGAAGATGTGAATGTTCCAATTGATGTCCGATCGATTGAAACATTTTTATTACAGCCGCTTGATTATGAACTTGGAGAGATGGAGATCGTTCACGAAGCTGATGGTGGAAATATTAATTTAATTCCGGTCGTTGAAGAGCTTCTTCTTCTAGAAGTACCTTTACAAGTCTTTAGTGAAGATGCGATGAATGGCTCAACGCAAGTTGGAAGAGGCTGGGAAGTTATGACCGAAGAACAGTTTTATAATAAGCAAGAACTTGCGAAGAAAAAATAGATCCGCGCCTTGCAGGTCTAGCTGAATTGCTAAACGAAAATAAAGAATAATGCTATTGTACGATGGCAAATCTTTTAAGGAGGTGGGAAGAATGGCTGTACCTAAAAGAAGAACTTCTAAAACTGCAAAAGACAACGCCGCACACATTTCAAGTTACAAGTACCTGGAATGGTTGCTTGCCCAAACTGTGGTGAAATGAAACTTGCTCACCGCGTGTGCAAAGAGTGTGGAACATATAAAGGAAAAGAAGTTGTAAACGACTAATAAAAAGCGTGTAGAGACAATGGCTCTACACGCTTTTATTGATTAATTTTCATAGCGATTAATAGAGATGTCATAAGTCTACCTTCCCTATTTGATACATATACATATATCAAAAAATAGGAGTGATGCGAATTGACAGTAATCAGACAGGATGCATGGACAAAGGATGAGGATATGATGCTTGCCGAAACGGTTCTTACTCATATTAGAACTGGCAGCACCCAATTAAGAGCATTTGAAGAAGCAGGGATAAAGTTGAAAAGAACAGCCGCCGCTTGTGGGTTTAGATGGAATGCTTATGTTCGTAAACAATATAAAAAGGGATCGACTTTGCTAAAAAGAAAGAAAGCAAGTCCAAACTTCCCATACACAAGCAAGTGTTGAACTAGCGGAATTAGAAATATTAAGTCAGGCGGAAATATCCACATTCATAGAAAAACTTGAAAAGACCTTTACTGCTTTTGAAAAACTAAAAATGGAAAATCAACATTTGCAACACGAAGTAAAGCTGTTAAAAAATAAAAAAGTAGAAAAATCAAACGAGATTGAACGGATTCAACATGATTATGCAAATTTACAATCAGAATATTATACGCTGCTAGACATATTAAATAATGCTAGGAAAGAACAGCGAAAAATGAAATAATAACTGGTAAATAATTGTAGATACGGCTATTTAAGAAATACAGCATACACAATAAAAAATCCGGCTCGCAATTGAACCGGATTTTCTGATGATTAATAAGGCTCAACCGTTTTCGGTTTTCGCACAAGGCACATAATTCCAGCGATTAAGTAAAGTAGAGCTGGTAAGAAGCCTGTTAGGAACGAAATGATTGCAATTAGTACTGCGCCAACGATGAATAATATTCCTGCTACTTTTGGTTTCTTGTTTCCTTTAATGAAAATAGCTGCAATAATTCCGATAATGATCCCAATAATCGCAGCGATTAGCATGGAAGTCCCTGCCCCAGCTAACCATGAAAAAGCGAGGTCAGTATCGCCAGGATTCAATGCTGGATCATTTTCAGCTGCTTCAAGAATGAGCGATTTTACTTCCTCTGAATTACTTGCCCACTTTAAAGCAAAGCCGAAAATCGCCATGAAGAAGCTGCAGACGATCCCGATAATTCCTAATGTCATTTCTCCGGTTCTTTTCAAAGAAAACCCTCCTTATGTCTGTATCATTTTAATTATACGGATTAGATACAGAATGGTTTCAATTTTTTTCTTGGAGTGTTTTTGTTCAGAAACACCATCAGGATACCATACGAGTGGGTTTTCGCCTCGATCTCGTTCCATTTCATATGTTACCGGCTCGAAACCTAATTTTTCGAAGAACACTTTGGAATTCATTCGTGGGTTTGTTTTAATGGGCATCTTAAAACTTTTCGCATAATCAACGAGTGTTTTTCCAAAATTTTTATGCTGATAGCCAGGCAGTACTTCTAATTTCCATAATTCCATATACGTTTGTGGTGGATCGAAGTATTGATCAAATTTAGCGTCACGACGGTATAAACTCATTCTGGCAACGAGCTTATCACCGAAGTAAATACCGTAAAAGGCGATTGCGAATCATCTTCAATCATATTCGCCTGCAAATCTTCAAGCATGGAAAGTTCTTGAGCGCCATACTCTTTAAATCTTTTGAATTCCTCTAATGTTTTATAATTAATTTTAAGTTTTTCTACACGAACGGACATAGCTAAATCTCCTCCCAAATAGAATAAAAATAATAAATGAATATGTTTATTATATAACAAAAATAAAAATAATTCAGATATAATTTAAAGAGCGCTCTTTATGAAAAGGAGGGATATGTGTAAATTTGACGAAAACAGTAATGTATGAAGGAGTTTTCGCATGAAAAAGATATTAATTGCTAATCGCGGTGAAATCGCTTCCCGAATTATTAAAACATGCAAACGGATGAAAATTGAAACGATCGCAATTTATTCCGATGCCGATAAAGAGTTGCCCTTCGTTCAAGAAGCTGATGTATCGCTACGAGTTGGAGAGGCGCCTGTAAGTAAATCATACTTACAGGGCGATTCCATTATAGAAGCAGCGATAACAGTAGGTGCTGACGGAATTCATCCAGGCTATGGGCTATTGTCTGAAGATAGTGAGTTTGCTAGAAAAGTGACTGAAGCCGGGATTCAGTTTATCGGTCCTTCACATAAGATTATCGCTTTGATGGGGGATAAAATTGAATCGCGAAAAACGATGATTCGCGCTGGGGTGCCAGTCGTCCCAGGAATAAATCAACATTTGCCAACATTGGAGGATGCGAAGCTCGCAGCGATGAAAATTGGCTATCCATTAATGATAAAGGCAAGCGGCGGCGGCGGGGAATGGGGATGCAGCGTTGCAATAATGAGAAGGAATTGATCGCCTGTTATGAATCGATTAAAAAGCGGGCAAAAAGTTATTTTAGAAACGACGCTATTTTTATTGAAAAATGCATTGACCACGCTCGCCATATCGAGGTGCAAATTTTCGGTGATAAGCTGGGCAATATTGTACATTTATTCGAAAGGAATTGCTCCGTACAAAGGCGTAATCAAAAGGTAATCGAGGAATCACCATCCCGTTTCTTTCTAATGAAACGAAGGCTGCCTTGTACCGAGCGGCAATCAAGGCTGCGAAGGCAACAAACTACGACAACGCTGGAACCGTTGAGTTTATCGTTGGTCCAGATGAACAATTTTACTTCTTGGAAATGAATACGAGACTGCAAGTGGAACATCCGGTTACAGAGGCGATTACAGGTGTTGACCTTGTTGAATGGCAAATCAAGGTAGCTGGCGGAGAAAAGCTTCCATGCGCACAACCAGATTTGCACACAAGCGGTCATGCGATTGAATTTCGAATCTATGCTGAAGACCCAACAACCTATTTTCCCTCCCCAGGTAAAATTACGAAGCTCGTATGGCCAGACGGAGGAAGGGTGGATGCTGGGTATATGGAAGGCTCAATCGTCAGTTCGTACTATGATCCGCTCATTGCTAAATGGATTGTCCATGGTGAAACGAGAGAGGAATGCTTATGGAAAGCAAAGCAATGGATCGAACAGGTGAAAATAGATGGGATCAAAACGAATATTCCTTATTTAAATGATGTGTTACGAGAGGAACGTTTTCAAACGGGTGAATATACGACAAATATTTTACGAAGGGGAGGGGCGGATGGCGGAAATAGTAGCAACGATGGCAGGTACAATTTTAGATGTTTTGATGGACGAAGGAGATCAAGTGGTGGTGGGACAAACGGTTGCTATTCTCGAATCGATGAAAATGGAAATTCCGATCGAATCACCAAACGCAGGAACCATTACAGAAGTAAAAGTCGCTGAAGGGAATTTTGTCAATGAAGGGGATGCGTTATTCATATTGAAATAAGTAAACGGGTGAGGTGCTGAAGGGTGAATCATCATATAAATGAGTTGAATGAACGGCGTGAACAAATGAAGGCTGGCGGAAAACGAAAATATCACGAACAATTGGGTAAGCAAAATAAATTATTTGTCCGCAACCGACTCTCACTCTTATTTGATCAAGGGCAATATGAGGAAGATGGATTATTTGCCAATTATTCAGCTTCAGAACTCCCGGCAGATGGTGTCATTACTGCAATAGGGAAAATCAATGGTCAAACCGTTTGTGTCATGGCGAATGATTCGACTGTGAAAGCAGGTTCATGGGGAGCGCGAACAGTTGAAAAATCATTAGAATTCAGGAAACGGCAGAGAAACTCCAAGTGCCAATGTTCTATTTAGTCGATTCGGCTGGAGCAAGAATTACCGATCAATTGGAAATGTTTCCAAATCGCCGCGGGGCTGGGAGAATTTTTCATAATCAAGTAAAGCTTTCTGGTGTCATCCCGCAAATATGTATTTTATTTGGACCGTCAGCAGCAGGTGGAGCTTATATTCCTGCCTTTTGCGATATTGTCATCATGGTAGAGAAGAATGCCTCGATGTATCTAGGTTCACCAAGGATGGCTGAAAAAGTGATTGGTGAAAAGGTGACATTAGAGGAAATGGGTGGGGCGAGGATGCATTGTACCGTGAGTGGTTGTGGCGATCTATTAGTTCAATCTGAGGAGGAAGCAATTGAAAAAGCGAAAAATATATATCTTATTTTCCACCTAATTATCGAATAAAGCCACCGACAACCGAGCCGAAGCTGGAAAAATCACCGAAAACGCTTGAAGAGATTGTCCCGAAAAGTCAAAACAGCCCATTTGATATGTATGAAGTGATTGAAGCACTTATAGATGAAGGTACGTTTTTGAAATAAAAAATTATTTGCTGCGGAGCTCATTACCGGATTCGGTCGGATTGATGGAAGGGTCATTGGGGTTATCGCAAACCAGCCGAAAGTAAAGGGTGGGGTACTCTTCGTCGATTCAGCTGATAAAGGAGCGAAATTTATTCAATTATGCGATGCGTTTCATATTCCATTGCTCTTTTAGCTGACGTGCCTGGGTTTATGATTGGAACAAAGGTGGAGAGGGCAGGGATTATTCGTCATGGCGCCAAATTCATTGCTGCGATGAGCTCAGCAACGGTTCCAAAAATTTCGGTCATTATTAGAAAGGCATATGGTGCAGGACTCTATGCGATGGCAGGTCCCGCTTTTGAACCGGATTGTTGCCTTGCTTTGCCGACAGCACAAATTGCCGTCATGGGTCCGGAAGCTGCGGTCAATGCTGTTTACTCCAACAAAATAGCCGAAATAGAAGATAAAGCGGAGCGAGCGGTTTTCGTTCAAGCAAAGCAACTGGAATATAGAGAGCATATCAATATTTATCAACTAGCATCCGAATTAATTATTGACGACATCGTATCGCCAAATGAATTGCGTCAAACTCTCGTCACAAGATTTCACTATTATGAGACGAAAGAAATAGACCTGATTGCAAGAAAACATCCCGTCTATCCAGTCTAACTCCTCTTAAGTAGAAGAGGAGTTTTTACTGCTGCTTACTAAATAAAATTTGGTACAATAGAACTCAATGAAAAAGTAAGGGACGACGATTATGAAAATTGGAATCATTGGCGGTGGTTCGCTCGGTCTATTATTCGCCGGATACATAGGTGTAGAGCATGATGTGACGCTTTTTCTCGGAGAACCAGGCAAGTGGATCAAATAGATTTACATGGGATTCATGTAAAAACAGCTCAAGATCCATTCAATACGTGTGTGAAAGCACAGGCGAATTGGAAGACACTAAACGAACAGGAGCTTATTATCATCGCAGTGAAGCAATATGATTTAGAAGGGTTATTGCCAATTCTGCGAACAATACCTATACATATTCCACTCTTGTTCATACAAAATGGGATGGGACATCTTACATATTTAAGTACACTAAACAATGAAACGATTCTTCTTGGCACGGTTGAGCATGGTGCACTAAAAATGAATGATCATTCTGTATACCATAGTGGGTTCGGTAAAACCAATATCGCTTATTTTCGCGGGGATAAACAGATCCTTCCAACAACCATAATGCAAAACGGGTCATTTCCGTTTAATCTCCACCATGATTTTGAGGAGATGCTAGAAAGAAAATTAATTGTTAATGCGATGATTAATCCACTTACAGCGCTATTTCGCGTGAAGAATGGAATGCTTCTTACTAATCCATCCTATTTAGCGTTGTTACATACGTTATATGAAGAAGTGATTTCGTGCTTTCCGAAGATGAAGGGGAAAATGACGATTAAAGAGGTTGAAAGGATTTGCCAGTCAACAAGTGATAACAAGTCATCGATGTTCAAAGATATAGAAGAAGGAAGACAAACAGAAGTGGACGCAATCTTAGGCTATGTATTAAAAAGAGGAATGGAGATGGGGATAAAATTGCCAATGGTTGCGTTTTTATATGAATCAATCAAAGGGATGGAATATGAAAGGGGATTAAGGGAATAATGGGGCGGTTTTTAATTATTTAATAGCGGCGATGATTATCATGCCCTTATTTTTATTCGTGATCATTTTTAAAACGATGAAAAGATGGCTGAGAAATGGTCGTAAAGCAAGAAATATTGCAATCAATATTACGACGCCTGTTTTAATTATGTCTGTTCATTTTTTAATGATGGCGATTTGGGCACGTTCATTATTATGGCTTATTTTTCTCATTATGCTCATCTCTGCAGTCGTTTTTACGATCGTTTATTGGCGATATCGCGAGGAAATTATTTATTCAAAAATGATGGTTGGCTATTGGCGTTTAAGTTTTTTATTATTTTCTTTTGCCTATATTGTCCTGATGATTTATGGAATTGCCTCACGGGCGGTCGAAGCAGTTGCGCTGTTGTAAGAGCAAGTTAATATCAATTTATCTATGAGTTTGCTATACTCAACGAAGAAAAAGCATGAAAGTATAGAAAGGATGCTTAGTTTATGGAGTTGGATAGCATCGTCATTCCAGCATTGAATCAATTTGCTTCACTTTATATAGAACAAAAGAACCGGTAAAAGGTTTTTTCATTATGATATAACTGATCAATCGGTTTATGAAAAGCGCTATAAAGAATTAATGAAACAAACATACGATCGAGAGGTAGTGGCAGACTGCATCGAAGACTATATGAAAGACTATCCCTCCTCTGAAAAGATAACTGAATCGTTGAATAAGCTTCGTGACTCATCTTCTGTTGTGGTGATTGGTGGTCAACAAGCAGGATTATTGACAGGGCCGCTCTACACGATTCATAAAATCATTTCGATTATAAAATTGGCGGAGCAACAAGAAAAACAACTTGGTAAGCCGGTCGTTCCTGTTTTTGGATTGCTGGAGAAGATCATGATTTTCTGAAATTAATCATGTATACACAGAGACAAGGGAGCGGATGAAAAGATTAGCTATCCTGGACTTCTTGATGAAAAGCGGATGGTTTCACATATTGATTATGATAAGCAGAAATTAGAGAAATGGGTAAACGATGTATTTGAACATTTTGGTGAGCGTAAGCATACGAAGGAACTTCTCTCCTTAGTGCAAGAAGCGGTTCATGCATATGATACGTTTACACAGTTTTTCGCATATCTTGTTACATTCTTATTTAAAGATTATGGGTTGCTTATTATCGATGCAGCCGACGACAAACTTAGACAAATGGAAAAGCCTTATTTTTCGTGTTTAATTGATAATGGTGCGAAGCTGACAGAAGTGGTTTTAGCTCAACAAGCGCTTATTCGAGAAAATGGCTTTAATCAAATGATTGAGTTGAATGATCATTCAGCTAATATATTTTACTATTATGAAAATGAACGAATTCTTCTTGATTTTGATGAATCGAAAAATATATTCACGTCTGAAAAGGCGGGTATCGCGTTCACAAAGGAAGAACTCTTTGATTTGCTAGAGCAATATCCTGAACGTTTTAGCAATAATGTTGTGACGAGGCCGCTCATGCAAGAATGGTTATTTCCTTCCTTAGCATTTATTGCTGGACCAGGTGAAATTGCGTATTGGGGAGAGTTAAAACAAGCGTTTGAACAAATGAACATGACGATGCCACCGATTGTTCCAAGGCTTAATATGACGTTTGTGGAATCAGTTCATGAAAGAGATGCACATGAATTACAACTTGAGCTGGCAGAGATTATTGAAGTTGGTTTTCAGGATAAAAGGGACAGATTTATGCAGTCGATTGTAGATGAAGAGTTAAATCATTTATTAGAAGCTACTTTAGCCGATTTACAGACACGTTATCATAGCGTTTTTGAGCGCTTGCGGAAGATGGATCAAAGCCTTATACCATTGGCTGAGAAAAATCTGCTTTATCATCAAAAGCAATTCGATTTTTAGCCAAAAAGTAGATCAATCGATTTATAAACAACATGAGACAATCATCAACAAATTTGATCGTCTTGAACGTTTTCTTCGCCCAGAAGGAAGCTTACAAGAACGAATGTGGAATATCTTTTACTTTCTTAATGAACGAGGAACAAGTTTCATTTCGGATTTATTGGCACTTGATTACCGCTTCGATGGTACACATAAAGTAATTAAACTCTAATCAAAACCTTATTTTTATACGTACAATTATAGCTTCCCATGTGGAAGCCATTTTTTGAAATAATGGGTGGTGTGAAGTGGGGGATGTGGTACATTTAATATAGAAAGTGGGGCATGTCTTATGTTTATGGGTGAATACCGACATAACATAGATGTAAAAGGCCGGTTGATCATTCCGTCGAAGTTTCGTGAACTTCTCGGTGAAACATTTGTTGTTACTCGCGGACTTGATCAATGTTTATTTGGCTATCCACTTGAAGAATGGGAAATGTTAGAAAGTAAATTAAAAGCCCTGCCGTTGACAAAGAAAGATGCACGAGCATTTACAAGATTTTTCTTTTCTGGTGCAACAGAATGTGAACTTGATAAACAGGGAAGAATAAATTTACCTTCATCTTTGCTCGGATACGCGAATTTGACGAAGGAATGTGTCATTCTAGGTGTTTCAAGTCGATTTGAGATTTGGGATAAAGAGTTATGGGAAGACTATATAGCGGAATCAGAACAATCATTTGCTGACATAGCAGAGAATATGATTAATTTTGATATTTAAGTTTGATGTAAGTCGATAAGTAGAAAGGTGAGCGTCATTGTTTAATCATACAACAGTCTTATTAGACGAAACCGTAAACGGTTTAAATATCCGCCGAGATGGAGTGTACGTAGATTGCACATTAGGTGGCGGTGGACATGCACAAAAATTATAGAACAATTATCTGAAAATGGAAAACTCATTGCCTTTGATCAGGATGACGTCGCGCTTGAAAATGCGAGAGAGAAATTTAAGCAATATGGGGAAAAACTCATTTTAGTAAAAAGCAATTTTAAATATCTCCAAGAACGCTTGAACAGCTTGAATATACATAAGGTCGATGGCGTTTTATATGATCTAGGTGTGTCATCTCCACAATTAGATACACCTGAAAGAGGATTTAGCTACCATCACGATGCTCCGCTTGATATGAGGATGGATACCCAAGGCGAGTTAAGCGCATATGAGGTTGTAAATCATTGGCCATATGAGGATCTTGTTCGAATTTTTTCCAATATGGAGAAGAGCGTTTTTCGAAGCAAATCGCTCGAAAAATTGAAGCTGCACGGCTGAAAGCACCGATCCAAACAACGGGGAATTAGTCGAACTAATTAAAGCAGGTATTCCTGCCCTGCGAGAAGAAAAGGCGGTCATCCAGCAAAGCGAGTATTTCAAGCGATTCGCATCGCTGTGAATGATGAGTTGGCCGTATTCGAAAGTTCATTACACCAGGCGATCGATTTACTGAATCAAGGTGGAAGGATTAGTGTCATCACGTTCCATTCGCTTGAAGATCGTATTTGTAAAACCGTTTTTAAAGAAGCGAGTGAAGGCCCAGCGCTTCCACCGGGGATGCCGGCTATTCCAGTTGGGTATGAACCGACTGTAAAATTAATTAATCGCAAGCCAATCATACCTTCTGATGAAGAATTGGAACAAAATAATCGAGCCCGGTCAGCGAAGTTAAGAATTATAGAAAAACTATAAAGGAGAATGGGGAAAGAGTATGGGTAATTTAGCACGAAAACACCAATTTGATGAACAAGTGAAACAAACGACGGTCAAGGTCAAAAAGGTTCAAAGGCATACGAAAATTACCCGGGGAAAAGATTTTAGCTTCTTTATTCGTTGTGTTTCTTGTTTTTATGGCCGTAAAGATTGTGTCTGCGCAAGCGGCAATTTATGAAGTAAATAAAGAGATTGAAGATGTAAAAGCGACGATGCACGAACAGAAAAAATTAAACGATGATTTGGAAATTCAAATTAGTGAACTAAGTAAGCCTGATCGTGTATTAGAAAAAGCGAAAAATCGTGGTCTTAATTTAGATAAAGATAATGTTAAGGTTGTTGGGCAAAAATGAATGTAAATAAAAAAATAGAAATATAGAGCAGCGATATTATTTATTCTCTTCGGTCTGCTCTTTTTATTTTGGTCGTTCGCTTTATTTCGATTCAATATTCGGGAGAAGTAAAAGGGACGGTATTGTCAGCTAAGGCGGCACAATTATACTTGCAAAAAGAAACGATCAAGGCGAAACGCGGCACGATCTATGATCATAATAAGGAAGCGATTGCGGAGGATTCCTCATCTTACACACTAGTAGCTATTTTAGATGAGGATTTGACAACAGATCCTGAACATCCAAGACATGTTGTCGATCCCCAATACACCGCTGCTGAACTTGCGAAGCATATTGACATGAGTGAACAAGAAATTTATCGAACGCTAACGAAAGCTGGACGTAAACAAGTAGAGTTCGGAAAAGCTGGGAGAGACTTGTCCCATAATTTGAAAAAGCGATTGAACAGTTAAAATTGCCAGGAATCTCTTTTATGAAGGATTCGAAGCGATTTTACCCGAATGGAATTTTTGCATCCCACTTAATCGGCTATGCTCAAAAGAACAACAGGAAGGAAAGCCATCGGAGATTATCGGAAAAATGGGTCTGGAAAAAGTTATGATCAATTGTTAAAAGGAGTAGATGGCACCATTCAATATGAAGCCGATATTTGGAATTACATTTTGCCAAATTCATCGAAACAAGTCGTTGAACCAAAGCATGGCTATGATATTTATTTAACACTTGATAAGAAAATCCAAACCTTTCTTGAAGACACGATGAGTCAAGTAAATGAACGATATACGCCAGAGCGGATTATGGCGATTGTTGCTGAAGCGAAAACAGGGAAAATACTTGGTATGGCCCAACGTCCGACATTCCATCCTGATACACGCGAAGGAATTGACCAATCATGGCATAATGAGCTTGTCGAAACATCGTTTGAACCTGGTTCAACAATGAAAATATTCTCATTAGCAGCGGCGGTTGAAGAAAAGAAATTTAATCCAGATGAAAAATTTATGTCTGGAAGTTATCAAGTCGATCAAAAAGTCCTCCGATCAGGATCACCGTCCAGGCGGTTGGGGAGAAATCACCTATTTAGAAGGTGTGCAGCGTTCTTCTAACGTTGCCTTCGCTTATTTACTTGAAAAAATGGGGACGGAAACATGGCGCGAGTATATGGATAAGTTTAAGTTTGGTATGAAAACAGGCATTGATTTGCCAAATGAAGTGTCTGGGCAGATTCTTTACAATTGGCCAGTCGAAAAAGTAACGAGTGTGTACGGACAAGGGACGACGGTAACAGCGATGCAAATGGTTCAAGCGATGACAGCCATTGCGAATGACGGGAAAATGATGAAGCCGTACGTCGTTGAGAAAATTGTCAACCCGAATGATGGGACGGTCGAAACGTTTGAATCTGAAATGGTCGGCGAACCGATTAGTAAGAAAACAGCAAAAGAAGTCATGTCAATTTTAGAAACGGTAATTACAGCTGAGAATGGAACAGGAAAGAGCTATCAGCTTGATAGCTATAAAGTAGCGGGGAAAACGGGAACGGCACAAATATCTGATCGTGGATATATTGAAGGGAATTACCTCTATTCGTTTTTAGGGGCTGCTCCTGCTGACGATCCCGAATTAATTATGTATGTCGTCGTCGACCGTCCAAAGCTTAAAGTAGGTGATCATGGAAGCGACCCTGTTTCAATGATCTTTAATACCGTGATGGAAAACAGCTTAAAATATTTAAATATTGAACCGGCACATGTCCCAAATGCAAACATTCTATCATTGCCAGATTTGACGGATATGAGTTTACAAGAAGCGAATCTCTTATTAGAAGAGAACGGACTCGTTCCCGTTGTGATCGGAAATGGTGAGAAAATCATTGGCCAGTCTCCTCAAAGGGAACTACGGTCATTGAGGGAGAAAAGGTGATCATCCAAACGGACGGGGATCGGACAATCCCAAATATGGTCGGTTGGTCGAAACGCGATGTACTGAAAGCTTCCCAATTACTTGGTATTGAAGTAAATATGACAGGGAAGGCTATGTAGCCGAGCAAAATTTACAGCCTGATCGAATCCTCGCAGACGGTGATGTGCTCGTCGTTACATTTGAAACACCGAAGGAAACGCTTGAACGAGAGCAAATCAATCCTGAGTTCGATGATGAAACCCCAAGCGATTAGAATTGGCTTGCCTAGGATAAAAGGTTAATAAAAAGCAATTGACTTTCTCAATGGCACTGAAAAAGTCCTTAACAGAGGTGTTGATTTGCGCTACAGGCACTTCGCTTTCCGCGGGGCGTGTCTTGAGCCGCTTCAGGCCAACAGGATGTTGGTCACGAAGCCGTTGCCACACGATGTGGCGATTTTTAGGCTTCGATCCTATCTACGCTCCTGTAGGGTCTCAAGCTGCACGCTAATCCCGCAAGAGTCGCCGCCTTTCGCTCCAATCAACGGTGTTTAAAATTTTATTAGTGGCTTCAACAAGCCAAACTTAAAGAGGTATAAATTCCTTGTAAGTAAGGGATTTATACCTTTTGTCTATATAATTATCGTATCAAATTTAAACGGATGGGTGCTATGATACAAAACCAACAATCTATGATTTTCAGCCCTTATATGGATCTTTATGATTTAGTTGTTCCGAAGGATCATCTTTTACGTAAAATAACGAATTGAATGAGTTCGCATTTGTTTATGCCAAGCTTAAAGATAATTACTGCCATAATAACGGTAGACATGCGGTCTGTCCGATTCGTATGTTCAAATATTTATTATTGAAAGCTTATTAATAAAACCGTTGAGATTGCCATCGAAAAGGGCATTATCAAAAGTAAATCCATTATCGTAGATGCCACACATACAAAAGCCCGTTATTTTCAAATGTCACCTAGGGAGATGCTAATAGGTCGTTCTAAATAAGGGTGGACAGGACATATAGTGGAACGAGCCGAAAAAAGGGGTTCTTTAGTGAAGCGCGTTTCCACTGTAACAGTTAAGAAAAGATTAATGTATATATTAGTCGGAGGATTACTCATCTTTCTGATTATTACAATACGACTCGGTTACGTGCAGTTTGCGATGGGAGATTTACTGACGGATCGAGCTCGTAATTCATGGAGCCGGCAAATTAAATTTGAGCCGGAGCGAGGGAAATTGTTGATCGTAACGGAGTTCCAATTGCGACGAATGAGAGTGCGCCAACAATCTATGTAGTTCCACGGCAAATTGAAAACGCTTCTGTTGCGGCCGAAAAACTCGCAGCAATTCTTAACGCATCAAAGGAAAAATTATATACAGAGCTTACAAAAGACGCTATAAATGTAAGATTATCTGCAGGAAGAAAGATTTCATTTGAAAAGGCGCGAGAAGTTCATGCCCTGAAAATAAAAGGAGTTTATATTGCAGAAGATTCAAAACGACATTATCCATTTGGGGAATATTTATCACATGTGCTCGGTTTTACGGGGATTGATAACCAAGGATTAATGGGATTGGAACTTTTTATGATGAAGAACTAAAAGGAAAAAGCGGATCGGTGCAATTTTTTCAGATGCTAAAGGGAGAAGGATGCCAAATATGTCTGATGATTACGAGGCGCCGATTGACGGCTATGAATTAAAATTAACGATCGATACAAAAATTCAATCAATTGTTGAAAGAGAATTAGATAATGCGGAAGCGCAGTATAATCCCGATGGAATGATTGCGATTGCGATGAATCCAAATAATGGTGAAATATTAGCAATGTCGAGCAGACCTTCTTTTCATCCGTCCCAATTTAGAGATGTGCCCCAAGAAGTATACAATCGAAATTTACCGATTTGGAGTACGTTTGAACCGGGTTCAACGTTTAAAATTATTACGCTTGCAGCTGCTTTAGAAGAAGATAAGGTAGACTTGGAAAACGAACATTATCATGACCCCGGCTTTGTTAAGGTTGGTGGTGCAACGTTAAAATGTTGGAAACGGGGCGGTCATGGGAGCCAATCATTTCTAGAAGTTGTTGAAAACTCCTGTAACCCGGGCTTTGTTGAACTTGGACAAAGATTAGGAAAAGAAAAATTATTTCAATATATTAGAGATTTTGGTTTCGGGCAAAAAACGGGGATTGATTTAGCAGGAGAAGGGACAGGGATTTTATTTAAAATGAATCAAGTCGGTCCTGTTGAGCAAGCGACGACCGCTTTCGGTCAAGGGGTATCGGTTACACCAATTCAACAAGTGACAGCTGTCGCAGCAGCAGTAAATGGCGGAACGTTATACCAACCGTATATTGCAAAAGAATTGATTGATCCGATTACGGGAGAAGTCGTTATGAGAAAGACACCTATTGCGAAGCGAAATGTCATATCTGAAGCAACATCGAAGGAAGTACGACATGCTCTTGAAAGTGTTGTTGCTCAAGGGACAGGGGAAATGCATTTGTTGATTCGTATCGGGTCGGTGGCAAGACGGGGACGGCGCAAAGGCCCAAGGCGGTCGCTATTTAGAAAACAACCATGTTGTTTCATTCATTGGATTTGCGCCAGCTGATGATCCGCAAATCGTCATTTATGTTGCGGTTGATAACCCGAAAGGAACGGTACAATTTGGTGGTACTGTCGCTGCTCCGATCGTAGGTAATATGATTGGTGATGCACTTCGGGCGATGGACGTGGAGCCAAGGGAAGATCAAATTGAAAAAGAGAAAAATGGAATGATCCGATCATGATTGAAGTACCAGATTTACAAGGGATGACGAAAACGGATATTATAGAACAGGAAATATATAATCTTCGCCTTGAAACAAGTGGTGAAGGAAAGGTAGTCGGCCATCAAATTCCAGAAGCCGGTGTGAAAGTGGAAGTAGGATCCGTGATCCGTATTTATATGAAATAATCTCCACGAGGCGGCATGAAATTTTCATTGCCGCCATTTGTCTGCTTTAGATGAAAAAAATCTTCTGCATGATAGCATCATTGGTAATTATTTTGTAGAATAGATAAGGATGTGTGCTCGTAACTTTTTAAACAAGGGAAAAAATGTACTTCTCCTTATGAAAGAAAGGATGACAAAATGAAATTACATACCATCTTACAATCTGTTCCGTTTATTCATCATCCTGATGAAAATCCGGACATTATTTCAATAACGAATGACCACCGCAAAGTAGAGCCTGGCAGCTTATTTATTTGTATAAAAGGCCATGCTGTTGATGGCCATGAGTTTGCAAAGGGGCAGAGGCAAACGGAGCGGTTGCCATTGTGGCGGAAAAATCGCTTGATGTTTCTATTCCGGTTATTCGCGTTAATGATACGAAGCAAATATTGCCAATGTTAGCTAATCAATTTTACGAGAATCCAACAAAGCAATTACATTTGATTGGAATTACAGGGACGAATGGAAAAACAACGACAAGTCATTTAATTGAAACCATTTTTCGTGATGCTGGTCGAACAACTGGATTAATAGGTACAATTAATATGAGGATTGGCGATCGAGTCATTGAATCGAAAAATACAACGCCTGACGGTATCGTCTTACAATCGGTTTTTCAAGAAATGGTCCAGGAACATGTAAATACGGCGATTATGGAAGTATCATCACACGCTCTCGTGCAAGGAAGGGTAAATGGCTGTGAATATAATGTCGCTGTGTTTACAAACTTATCGCAAGATCATTTAGATTACCATCAAACAATGGATGAATATCGACGGGCAAAAGGATTGTTGTTTTCGCGGCTTGGAAATACATATGAGCCAAACAATCCCAAGTTTGCGATATTAAACAGTGATGATCAAGCTTCGGAACATTATAAAGTCGATGCCGCTGTCCGCATTATGACATATGGAATAAACAATCAAGCAGATTTCCATGCAGGAAATATTACGCTGACGAACAGTGGCACTAGCTTTATGCTTACATCTCCAGAAGGAGTGCAAAGGTTCAGCTTAAATTAATGGGAACGTTCAATGTATACAATGCACTCGCTTCAATTGCTGCTGCGTACGTATCAAACATCCCGCTCGATTCCATCATTCGTTCACTTGAAAATGTAACAGGTGTACCTGGCCGATTTGAGCCGGTTGATGGTGGTCAGGATTTCCTGTCATCGTTGATTATGCACATACACCTGATAGTTTAGAAAATGTATTGAAAACCATTCATCAGTTTGCGAAAAAGCGAATTTTTGCGATTGTCGGCTGCGGTGGAGATCGTGATAAAACAAAGCGGCCGCTTATGGCAGAAATTGCATGTACGTATGCAACAAATCAATTTTCACATCAGATAATCCACGCAGCGAAGATCCGCTGTCCATTTTAGCTGATATGGAGAAAGGGGCGAAAGGTCAGTATGAGATCATTTCTGATCGAAAAGAAGCGATTGAGCGGGCCGTTCAAATGGCAAGTAGTGGTGATGTTATATTAATCGCTGGAAAAGGTCATGAAACATATCAAATGATAGGGAGCAAGTATTTGATTTTGATGATCGTCTAGTTGCGTTAGAAGCGTTAAAGGGGCGATAAAACATGTTGACATTTTCAGATGTAGCTAATTTATTTCCCGATGGAAAGGGGATAAAAGGAATTACCCTCAACTTCCAAACGATTACGACAAGCAGTTCGCTAAAGACGGAGAAAGGGCTGTTCATTTATCTTGGTGGTGAAGAACAGTTATTAGATGCGATTGGCAATGGTGCTGTCGCCGCCATTTGGCCGACAACGAAAATATTGCCATCTTATACCCCTAATCATTTTCCCATCTTTTTAGTCGATGACGAGATGGAAGCTTTGCAACAATTAGTGCAAACATATGCAAGTAAAATATCAATAGAGAATTGTGGAGATTTAACGACTATGAAACTTGAAAAAGCAGAATTGAAAAATTTAAAAAGAATCATCCTGAATTATGTGAATTTCTTATAAAGGGAGGGCATAACAGATGGAAAAAGTCATTTTATTTGCCATCATTATGGCTTTCCTTATCTCGGTTATATTAGCGCCTGTCTTTATCCCGTTCCTTCGCAGGCTTAAGTTTGGGCAAAGCATTCGTGAGGAAGGTCCAAAATCCCATCAAAAGAAAAGTGGAACACCGACATTAGGTGGAATTGTGATCGTTCTATCCATTGTCATTACGACCTTCATCATTACATCGAAGTATACAGAGCCTAGTATAGATACATACTTATTATTATTTGTCTTAATTGGGTATGGTTTGTTAGGCTTTCTCGATGATTTTATTAAAATTTCAATGAAAAGAAATTTAGGTTTAACATCAAAGCAAAAACTAATCGGTCAAGTGGTCATCGCCATCGTTTTTTATATGGTGTTAACGATGCAAGATTTTTCAACAACGATTTCAATCCCGCTTACGAACATTTCGTTTGATTTAGGCTGGGGTTATGCACTGTTTATTATCTTTTGGTTAGTTGGCTTTTCGAACGCAACGAATTTGACTGATGGACTCGATGGTCTTCTATCTGGAACGGCTGCGATTGCGTTTGGTGCGTTTGCCATTTTGGCGTGGAGTCAGTCGCAGCTTGATGTGACGATTTTTCGGTAGCGGTCATGGGCGCTGTTTTAGGCTTCCTAGTTTTCAATGCGAACCCTGCAAAAGTATTCATGGGTGATACAGGTTCATTGGCACTTGGTGGAGCAATTGCGGCCATTTCGATCATCACAAAAATGGAAATCGTCTTGCTGCTTATCGGAGGAGTTTTCGTTTTGGAAACTTTATCGGTTATTTTGCAAGTCGCTTCTTTTAAAACTACGGGTAAACGAATTTTTAAAATGAGCCCCTTCATCATCATTATGAATTATCTGGATGGTCAGAATGGAGAGTCGTTATAACGTTTTGGACAGTCGGGTTTATTTTTGCGATCATAGGTGTGTATTTGGAGGTATGGATGTAGGATGAAAACAATATCCGATTATAAGCATAAAAAATTTTAGTTCTTGGATTGGCGAAAAGTGGAGTTGTTGCTGCATCTCTCCTTCATCAACTAGGCGCTTTCGTGACGGTCAATGACTATAAACCATTTGAGGAAAATCCGGATGCACAAGGATTGCTTGAGCAAGGAATTAAAGTGATTTGTGGAAGCCACCCGGTTGAACTACTTGATGAAGGATTTGAATTGATCGTAAAAACCCAGGGATACCGTATACGAATCCTCTCGTTCAAGGGGCTGTTCAGTTGGCAATCCCAATTATTACAGAAGTGGAGTTAGCCTATCGCATCTCGGAGGCGATGATGATCGGGATTACGGGGACAAATGGAAAAACGACGACGACAACGCTTATTTTTGAGATGTTGAACATGGCTGGTCAACAGCCATTAATTGCTGGAAATATCGGGACAGTTGCATCGGAAGTAGCGCAAAGGGCAACTAAAGATCAACAAATGGTTGTTGAACTATCATCGTTTCAGCTAATGGGAGTGCAAAGTTCCGTCCGCATATTGCGATCATTACGAATTTATATGAAGCGCATCTTGATTATCATGGGACATGGAAAGAGTATATTGAAGCGAAGGCGAATATAACAAAAAATCAAACATCCGCCGATTATTTAATCGTCAATGCGGAGCAACCTGAGCTTTTGGAGCTGATTCAGTTTACGAAAGCAAAGGTGATTCCTTCTCTACAAAACGTTTCCTTCCTAATGGGATTTCAATAAAAGATGGAAAAATTTTGTTTATGAATGAGGAAATCATCGATGTAAACGAAATTGTCTTACCTGGAAGTCATAATTTGGAAAACATTTTATCGGCCATTGCAGCGGTTAAAACACTTGGAATTAACAATCAATCGATTCGACTTGTTCTATCGACGTTTAATGGTGTAAAACATCGCACTCAATTCGTGAAAGAATTGAATGGGCGCCGTTTTTATAATGATTCAAAAGCGACGAATATCCTTGCGGCAACGAGCGCACTAAACGCGTTTTCTGAACCGACGATTTTATTAGCTGGTGGTCTTGATCGCGGCAATGAATTTGATGAGCTGATTCCAGCGTTATCAAATGTAAAAAGTTTAATTGTTTTTGGGAAACAGCAAGCAAGCTTGAAAAGGCAGGAAAGCTGCAGGAATTAAAGTCATTCATCGTGTCCGCGATGTGGAAGAAGCTGTTCCAGTCGCTTACGAGCTTTCTGATGTCGGGGATGTGATTTTACTATCACCTGCATGCGCAAGTTGGGATCAATATCGAACTTTTGAAATTCGTGGTGATATTTTTATAGAGGCAGTGCATAAACTTTAATAGAGCGATAAAAGGGATCAGTCAAGCTCGAATATGGAGCGGTAGAGGTGTTGTGCAGTGCCGAATAAAAGGACAGCCCCAGATTTCATGTTAATTATCGCGACGATTTTATTATTAACAATCGGTTTAATTATGGTTTATAGCGCAAGCTCGATCTGGGCCGACTATAAATTTGCAGATTCTTTCTTTTTGCGAAGCGGCAGTTGCTTTTGCTGGGCTAGGCATCGTTGCGATGCTATTTATTATGAATGTCGATTACTGGCTTTGGAAAAAGTGGGCCAAGCCTCTCTTACTCCTTTGTTTTGTTCTATTAATTATCGTTTTAGTTCCGGGTATTGGGATGGAGCGCAATGGTTCGAGAAGTTGGATTGGAGTTGGGGCGTTCTCAATTCAGCCTTCTGAATTTATGAAACTTGCGATGATTGCTTTTCTAGCAAAGTTTCTTTCTGAGCATCAGAAGTTTATTACGACAGTAAAAAGGAATTGTTCCATCACTCGCGATTGTTTTTCTCGCATTTGGGCTTATTATGTTACAGCCGGATTTAGGAACAGGTACAGTCATGGTTGGGACGTGTATGATCATGATTTTCGCTGCCGGAGCACGGTTGGCCCATTTTGCTTTTTAGGGTTGCTAGGGATCGCGGGGTTTGTTGGGCTTGTCATTTCTGCACCTTATCGTATGGCGAGGATTACTTCCTTTTTGGATCCGTGGCAAGATCCACTGAATAGTGGCTTTCAGATCATTCAATCTTTGTATGCGATTGGTCCGGGCGGATTGTTTGGCTTAGGGTTAGGTGAAAGTAAACAAAAATATTTTTATTTGCCTGAGCCGCAAACCGATTTTATTTTTGCGATTCTTTCCGAAGAACTTGGCTTTATTGGAGGATGTTTCATTCTTCTGCTTTTCTCCTTTTATTATGGCGCGGCATTCGGGTTGCCTTAACCGCCCCAGACTTATTTGGTAGTTTTCTCGCTGTTGGCATTATTTCAATGATTGCCGTTCAAGTGATGATTAATATTGGTGTTGTTATTGGGTTAATGCCCGTTACAGGCATCACCCTCCCGCTACTAAGCTATGGTGGGTCATCATTAACACTCATGCTCATGGCGATTGGTGTATTACTAAATATTAGCCGCCATGCAAGATAATGCAGGAGGTAGTTGAGGAAGCTCACAGGCCGCTTTCGAAAAGCGGACACCTAGAGTAGAGATTAATATTTATATTCGAATGCATAAAAGAACCGGGCGCGTTTTTCGCCTGGTTCTTCTTAATTCCACAAAGATTACATTTCAACAACAATCTTATATAAACACAGCTTTATTGTATGAAATATAGTAAAATAAGATAATTAGATCGTATCGATTCATAATAATAGATAAATTGATTAATGAGATTGAGGTGTCAATATGAAAATCGTTGTTAGCGGAGGAGGCACAGGAGGGCATATTTATCCTGCTCTTGCACTCATTCGAACGATAAGCGAGCAATATCCGGAAACAGAATTTTTATACATAGGGACGGAGCGAGGATTGGAAGCGAATATTATTCGCAAAGAAAATATTCCATTTGTCTCCATTCATATTACTGGTTTCAAACGAACACTATCATTTGAAAATGTTAAAACGATATACCGATTTATTAAAGGTGTGCGCGATAGTAAAAAACGATTAAAACAATTTAAGCCTGATGCCGTCATTGGGACAGGAGGATACGTATGTGGACCTGTTTTATATGCAGCGGCAAAAATGAACATTCCAACTGTCATTCATGAGCAGAATAGCGTTCGGGGCTGACAAATAAATTTCTAAGCCGATATGTAGATAAAGTCGCGACTTGCTTTGAACAAGTAGGACAACACTTCCCGCAAAATAAGGTTATTTTAACAGGTAATCCGCGAGCGTCAGAAGTGGTCGCTGCAAAGAAAAAGGGGTATTGCAGTCATTGGGCTTGAAGGAACATTTACCAACCGCATTAATCTTCGGTGGAAGTCGTGGCGCGAAGGCAATTAATGAGGCGGTCATCAATTCCTTATCACATTTAGCAAAAAACCGTATCAAGTATTGTATGCAACCGGTGAAGTCCATTATGAAAATGTGAGCAAAGAAGCGGAATTGCTCGGAAAATTTGACAATATTACAATTGTTCCTTTTATACATAATATGCAAGAAATATTACCTTCTGTCCAGGTTGTTGTTGGAAGAGCAGGAGCAACTTCCATCGCCGAAATAAGTGCTTTAGGCTCCCATCTATCTTAATTCCAAGTCCGTACGTGACGAATAATCACCAAGAGAAAATGCCGAAGTGATCGTGAGTAAAGGAGCAGCCTTCATGCTATTAGAAAAGAATTAACGAGCAAGCGTCTCGTTGAAACATTAGACGCGGTCCTTCTCGATGATGTGAAGCGTGAAAAAATGAGTGAAGCATCGAAAGCACTAGGAATGAGAGATGCGTCAATTCGCCTTTTCACGTGATCGAAGAACTCGTTCACAATAAATAGACATGGTGGATGAAGGAAGAGATTGAGTTAAAGGGAAGTGCTTATGGAAAAAGGAAAGTCTTATCTTTGGAAGACAGGATACCAACCATAAAAGAGCATCGAAAACGAAAAGCAAATCAGCGCTTGATTTTCCTGTTAACAATGTTTTTCTTGCTAATTATGTGTGTCGTATATTTTCAATCCCCGCTCAGCAAAATCAAAAAATTGCCATTGAAGGAAATGAAAAAATCACAGCTGAAGAAATATTACAAGTAACAGAATTAACAGAAGGGCTTAATTTATGGAAAATAAATAAAAAATCGCTCGTAGAACGATTAGAGGCGATTGAGGCCATTCAAAAGGCAAAGGTATCCATCCGTTTTCCGAATAACGTCCAAATTAAAATAAATGAATATAAAACGATTGGTTATTTACTACAAGAAAATACATCTATGCCGATTCTGGAAAATGGAATCATTTTATCAAACGATGGTCAATATGGCCTAAGCGGCAATGCACCAATATTGTCTGGCTTTAAAGAAGACGAAGTGTTGCGAGAAATGGCAGATGAATTGCAGAAGCTTCCATCTGAAATTGTTAATATCATTTCGGAAATTCATTACGCCTCGAAAGAAACAGATAAATATCATATTTATCTGTTTACGAATGATGGATATGAAGTGAATGCAACGATTCCAAGCTTTTCAGTCAAAATGAAAAATTATCCTTCAATGATCAGTCAGTTAGATCCAAGTATTAAAGGCGTGATTGATTTAGAAGTTGGGTCCTTTTTCAAAGCCTATGAAGCAAAGGGAGAAGATACGAATGAAGAAGGGAAGGAAGAGTAAGTACGTTGTTTTTTCTTTTGTTTGCTTAGTATTTGGCTTCATTCTTGCCTTTTCCTTTAGTCAATCTAAACATGATAAAGTAACTCGAAATCAAATAACGAATAGACAGCAAGTGAAAGAAAATGAGCTAAGAAAGCAACTCATTACTCAACAAGATAAAAACCTCGAATTACAAAAAGAACTATCCGCTAAGATTGAAAAAATCCGTCAATTGGAAAAAGTCTCTCCGAAGAAGAACATGATTTTTCTAATATGGCTGAGGAAGCTGAAAAATACCGCATGTTTCTTGGAAAGATTAAAGTCCAAGGCCCTGGGATTGTCATTACCCTTGAAGATGGGGAGTTTAAATCAGAAGGAAATGTCAATGACTATCTCGTTCATGAACAGCATGTTTTTGCTGTCATTAATGAATTATTTATTTCGGGCGCGCAGGCAATCGCTGTGAATGGTCAAAGAATTAAACATGATTCTTATATCGTTTGTATGGGTCCGGTCATTACCGTCGATGGGAATCCATACCCTGCCCCTTTTAAAATTACAGCTCTTGGCGATGCAGATGTCATGGCCTCAGCAGTAACATTAAATGGCGGCGTTCGTGACCAGCTTGTAAACGATAATATTACGTTCACACTTGAAAAGAAAAAACAAATGGTGATTGAGCCGATCGTAGGAGAGAAATCATGAAGCTTAGTCGAGCTAAATTATCGTTTACACTCATTACATTTATTATCGGCTTTATGATCGCGATTCAATTTCAAACAGTGAATGAGCCAGTTGTTAGGGATACTCGTGATATGTGGGAATTGCGAAAACAACTGGCAAAGGAAATGGAAATACAATCGAAACTGCTCGATGAAATTCGTGTAAATGAAAATCGAATTGATAAGTACAAATCCGAAATCGCAGGAGTAAAGAAGAAGCGTTAAGACAAACATTACTTGAATTAAAAAAGAAGCGGGATTAACTGAAATTAAAGGGACGGGCATCGTATTAACGGTCGAATCATTGACAGATTCTCCATTTTTTCTTGAAAAGGCGGATACGGTATCACCTGTTATTTTAAAACGACTGATTAATGAGTTAAATATGTATGGCGCTAAACATATAGCAATTGACGGTGAGCGCGTCATTAATACAACAGTTATAAGAGATATTAATGGGGAGACGAAGGTTGGAAGCCACTCTTTGCGCACATTGCCATTTGATATTGTCGTCATTACTGAAAATAAGGATATAGCGGATAAAATGTACAATAGAATGCTTGCTTCTCCAACGATTGAAGATTTTTTATCGATCATTTACAGGTGAAAATATCACAGCCAGAAAAATCAATCGTCATTCCAGCGTTTGTAGATCCTATACATATTCGGAATATGGAGCCAGTGCATGAAAAAGGAGAGAGCTAACAATGTGGCTTCCAGTACTTGGACTACTGATCGGTATACTATTTGGTTTGTTGACAGATATAAAGATTCCCGAAGAGTATGAAAATTACCTTTCGATTGCAGTGCTTGCAGCGCTTGACACTTTTTGGCGGCATTAGAGCACATCTGCAAAACTTGTATGATAATCGGGTTTTTGTTTCGGGATTTTTCTTTAATATTCTTTTAGCGGCAAGTTTAGCTTTTCTAGGTGTTCATCTTGGTGTAGACTTGTATTTAGCTGCTGTATTTGCATTTGGAATAAGACTTTTTCAAAATATAGCAGTTATTCGTAGGATACTATTAAACAAATGGAGTCATGGTAGAGAAAAATCTCAATAAAATGTATTATTAAAAGGAAATCCATTATAAATGACGAATTAATCTTTAATAAGTATTACCAAGGATGATCTTATGAAATGTATAAAAATACTAAAAGTAAAGAGTTGGATAAAGGAGGTGCCACAGAATGAACAACAATGAAATATATATCAGCTTAGATATTGGTACATCCACGGTAAAAGTAATCATTGGGGAAATGACGAATGATTCATTAAATATAATAGGCGTTGAAATGCCAAGGCAGAAGGGATTAGAAAGGGCTCGATTATCGACATTGATGACACTGTTCATTCAATTGAAAAGGCGATAGAGGAAGCTGAGAGAATGGTTGGAATGAAAATCAATCATGTGATCGTTGGAATTGCTGGTAATCATGTTCAGCTTCAATCATGCCATGGTGTTGTGGCAGTTTCCAGTGAGAATCGTGAAATTACCGATGACGATGTAGCAAGAGTAATGGATGCGGCGCAAGTCGTATCGATTCCTCCAGAAAGAGAAATCATTAATGTAATCCCTCAACAATTTATCGTCGATGGATTAGAAGAAATCACAGATCCAAGGGAATGATTGGAGTTCGCCTCGAAATGGAAGGTATTATTATTACAGGCTCCAAAACCATTTTACATAATACTTTGCGTTGTGTAGAGCGTGCCGGCCTTGAAATTGTTGATATTGTTCTTCAACCATTAGCTACTTCAGCGGCAGCACTTTCCAAAGATGAACAAAATCTTGGTACTGCCTTAATCGATATCGGTGGGGCACGACAACTTTAGCCGTTTTCGAAGAAGGTACGATGAGAGGAACAAGTGTGATTCCTGTTGGCGGAGATAATATTACAAAAGATTTATCGATTGGGTTAAGGACAGCGACAGAAGATGCAGAGAAAATTAAAAAGCAATATGGTCATGCTTTTTATGATCATGCATCTGAAGATGAAGTGTTTAGTGTACCAATTATTGGCAGTGACCAGCATCAACAATTCAATCAACTTGAATTATCTGATATTATAGAAGCTAGAATGGAAGAAATATTTGAGTTGATCCAGCATGAGATCAAACGGATCGGGATCGCTGATCTTCCAGGGGGTTTGTATTAACTGGTGGAGTTGCGAATATGCCTGGAGTGATGGAATTAGCTCAGGTCATCTTACAAAATCGTGTCAGAGTAGCGAGCCCTGATTATATTGGTGTGAGAGAGCCTCAATATACGACGGCGATTGGATTAATTCGCTACTCTTATAAAAATGCTAGATTGCAAGGAAGAAATGTTAGTGCGACAGCGATGCAATATTCGAACGAGCCGATCGATCGACATTCTAAAACGACTGTTCCAAAACAAAAAACTGAAAAACATCCGGATGATAAAATGTCCTCAAAAGTAAAAAGATTTTTGTCTCTTTTTTCGAGTAGAGCATCCCAGTGAATATAATATAGGAGGATTAGCCATGTTGGATTTTGATACAAATTTAGATTCACTCGCAACAATAAAAGTAATTGGTGTCGGAGGCGGTGGAAATAACGCCGTCAACCGTATGATAGAACATGATGTTCAAGGTGTAGAATTTATTGCGGTCAATACGGATGCACAAGCTCTAAATTTATCAAAAGCAGAAATTAAATGCAAATTGGCGCAAAGCTTACGAGAGGATTAGGGGCAGGTGCGAACCCCGAAGTTGGGAAAAAGGCTGCTGAAGAAAGTAAAGAGCAGATCGAGGAAGCGTTAAAAGGTGCGGACATGGTTTTCGTTACAGCTGGAATGGGAGGCGGAACGGGAACAGGAGCGGCTCCAGTCATCGCTCAAATTGCTCGTGATCTAGGGGCATTAACTGTTGGTGTCGTAACGAGACCATTTACATTTGAGGGCGCAAACGTGCGACGCAAGCTGGCGGTGGAATTGATGCGATGAAAGAAGCGGTTGATACACTAATCGTTATTCCAAATGATCGCTTACTTGAAATCGTCGATAAGAGTACGCCAATGCTTGAAGCGTTCCGCGAGGCGGATAATGTATTGCGCCAAGGGGTGCAAGGGATCTCAGATCTGATTGCTGTACCAGGTTTAATTAACCTTGACTTTGCTGACGTGAAAACGATTATGACGAATAAAGGTTCTGCGCTCATGGGCATTGGCGTAGCTACTGGTGAAAATCGTGCAGCAGAAGCGGCTAAGAAAGCTATTTCATCACCATTACTTGAAACATCGATCGATGGAGCACAAGGCGTATTGATGAATATTACCGGCGGTTCTAACTTGAGCCTTTACGAAGTACAAGAAGCGGCTGACATCGTTGCAACTGCATCAGATCAAGAAGTGAACATGATTTTCGGTTCAGTCATTAACGATAATCTGAAAGATGAAATTGTTGTAACGGTGATCGCAACAGGATTCGATGAAGTGGCAACACAGCCTAAACAACAACGTCCATCATTCGGACAAGCCAAAAAGCCGGTCCAACAACAAGCGCCATTACGTGAACAAAAGCGTGAAGAAATTCAAGAACCTGTACATGTGAACCATCAGCCTGTTGAGGATACATTAGACATTCCAACATTTTTAAGAAATCGAAATCGAAGAAGATAAATAGCAAAAAGGCTAGTCCATTTTATTATTTTGGGCTAGTCTTTTTGTCGTTTTTAATAAATTTGATTGATGGCTTAGGAACCTTCTATTATGTATGGCTTACAATTTATATGCAGTTGCAGAAGTTCAACGTTCGTCTACACAATAAGAATAAAATAAGTTCAGTATGTTTAATAAGTAATCTAGTTCATTGCGCATCAGCTTTGCATTTTTGAATTTCTATTGAATATGACAATCTTCTAAAGAAGTTGTGAAAACTTTTGTAATTTCCCTCCTACAAAGCGACACATTCCCGAATAGAGATGGGATATAATTTTTCCAAAGCTGCAAGTTCGATTGCGATGATGGAAAAGGAGGAGGCGGCCCGCTTGGTTGTTTACTTGGATCTTTTGTGGCTTTTAAATTTCCTAATCGACAGTTTGCTTTTATGGATCACCGCGATATTTTTAAAGCGTTCGATTCACCCATTTAGAGTGTTATTAGGAGGGCTACTAGGATCTACACTTATCTTATTAATGATTACACCATGGGCATCATTAGCTTCACATCCGCTTATGAAAATTGGAATATCGATCGGTATGGTTTTGGTTGCATTTGGTTATAAACGCTTTTCTTATTATATCAACGGCCTATTAACTTTATATTTTGCCACTTTTTTAATGGGTGGGATTTTACTAGGGACTCATTATTTTATTGCTTTTGACTTTGAGCTACAATCTGGATTACTCATTCAGCATCAATTAGGGTATGGTGATCCAATTAGTTGGGTGTTTGTTATGATTGGCTTTCCAATTGCATGGCATTTTTCGCAGCGAAGGATGAGAGGAATTACGATTTCCACTATTAAGTATGATGTGTTAGCAAATGTTTCAGTCACTATCAATGAGATAGAATTGCAGCTTGTCGGTTTGATTGATAGCGGGAATCAACTATATGATCCGATTTCGAAAGTTCCTGTTATGGTCATTCAAGCTTCAGCCGTAGCAGACAAGCTTCCAGAGGAGATCGTGCATTTAGCGGAGAATCCGAGCGATCATTTTGATGAAGTTGAGGAATTACCAGAAGATTGGGCAAGTAAAATGCGCCTTATCCCTGCAACGGTATTAGGAAATAATCAGCAATTACTGTTCGCTTTTAAGCCAGACTGTATTCAGGTAACAGACGGGAATAAAAGCAAGAAAGTGACAAAAGGTCTGATCGTTTTTACGGCACAGCGCTTATCAGCAGATGATCAATTTCAATGCATTGTACATCCTTTAATGGTATCCGATGGAATTGAACAATCTGCTTCATAATATAATCTTGGGTTTCATTTTGCCAAGTTGGGAGGAGGGCTCTATTTGTGAATAAACTACGGCTGAGGCTGCACTATTATTGGTATAAGTTGCTAAGAAAAATCGGCTTGCGTTCTGATGAGATTTATTATATTGGGGAAGTGAAGCATTGCCACCACCACTTTCACGTGATGAAGAGGCGATGCTATTGCAGAAGTTACCAAAAGGCGATAAAACAGCCCGCTCCATATTGATTGAAAGAAATTTACGACTAGTCGTTTATATTGCGAGAAAATTTGAAAATACGGGCATCAATATTGAAGATTTAATTAGTATTGGGACAATCGGGTTAATTAAAGCTGTGAATACATTCAACCCAGAGAAAAAATTAAACTTGCTACATATGCATCCCGCTGTATTGAAAATGAAATTTTGATGTATTTGCGCAGAAATAATAAAACCCGTTCGGAAGTTTCATTTGACGAGCCGCTTAATATTGATTGGGACGGAAATGAATTGTTATTGTCTGATGTTCTAGGTACTGATGATGATATTATTACGAAAAACTTAGAAGCCGATGTAGATAAATCGCTATTATTAAGCGCCTTAACAACATTGTCTGAACGAGAAAAGAGAATTATGGAACTTCGCTTTGGACTTGCAGGAAGTGAAGAAAAACACAGAAGGATGTCGCTGATTTGCTAGGAATTTCCCAATCGTATATATCCCGGCTTGAGAAGCGAATTATTAAAAGATTAAGAAAGGAATTTAATAAAATGGTATAACAATTTTTCAAAAAAATTACGGATGAGAAAGTTAGTGTTGATAAGCTTTTAACTAATTTTCTTAAATGAACAACATCATCGAAATGCATATAAATTCCTCCTGCGGAGATACTTACATTTGTAGAGCAGCTCCTGCAAGGAGGAAAAGAGTTGAAGCGTAATAAAGTTGAAATTTGCGGTGTAGATACTTCAAAGCTCCCTGTCCTCAAAAATGAAGAAATGCGGGACCTTTTAAAACAAATGCAACAGGGGACTTATCAGCACGAGAAAAATTAGTAAATGGCAATTTGCGGCTTGTTCTAAGTGTCATCCAAAGATTTAACAATCGCGGGGAATATGTCGATGATCTTTTTCAAGTCGGCTGTATTGGATTGATGAAGTCCATCGATAATTTTGATTTAAGTCATGGTGTTCGCTTTTCTACTTACGCAGTACCGATGATTATCGGTGAAATTCGCAGATATTTACGCGATAATAATCCGATTCGCGTATCAAGATCTTTGCGGGATATTGCTTATAAAGCTCTCCATGTTCGTGAGCGCCTCATGGCAAAAACTTCGAGAGAGCCAACAGCAATGGAAATCGCGAAAGAATTGGACATCCCTCATGAGGAAGTCGTGTTCGCCCTAGACGCGATTCAAGATCCTGTTTCGTTATTTGAGCCCATTTACAATGACGGCGGCGATCCGATCTTCGTCATGGATCAATTGAGTGATGAAAAAGCCGTGATACGAATTGGATTGAAGAGATTGCCCTTCATGATGGATTACAACGATTAAATGAACGGGAAAAATGATAATACGTAAACGTTTTTTCAAGGGAAAACACAGATGGAAGTGGCGGAAGAAATCGGTATATCACAGGCTCAGGTTTCACGATTAGAAAAAGCGGCGATTAAACAAATGAATAAAAACATTCAATAATAGTAAAGCGTAATTCCATCAATGATATGGAATTACGCTTTTATCTTGAACAGAGCGATGCAAGCATGAACATAGGACATGGGCGCATACATATATAATAAGAAGAATGATTGTATGGAAGCGGGGATTGGAATGGTCAGAATTTCTGAATTTCAAATAAAAGACGTCGTCAACATTAGCGACGGGAGAAAACTTGGAAATATAGGGGATATTGATATTAATCTTGAGACGGGGAAAATTGAAGCGATTGTCATTAGCAATGCAGGAAAATTACTTGGTTTTTGGCAAGGATGAGGAAGTCGTTATTCCGTGGAATCAAATTGTCAAAATTGGAACAGATGTCATTTTAGTGAGGCATCGAAGTGAAAATTATATCCAACAGCAAATTTCCGAACCAAAATCCTAACAATACTTAAATGACTGTTTTCGTATTGTTTGTAGTTTTTGCGGGCGAATTGCGATTGTTCCTTTCCGCTACAGGCGCTTGCTTTCCTCTTCATCCCGCAGGAGTCAAGCGCCTTTCGCTCCAATCCACTTTGCACTATCAATATTGTTAAAAGCAATTTTTCTTTTGGAAAACGGCTTAAAAATGGAATGGGAGGAAGGCGATTCTAGCTTTAGCTGTTGAACTCGACGGAGTACCTACCAAAAGAATTCATGGTACACAAAATTAGAGAACAATTTAAAGTAAACCGATCGCCCTGATTTATACCGATTCAGCTTCACATAAATCATATAAAGCTGGTACGGCAAAACCACTGTCTCCGCGTAAGAATGGGATAGTCCTTGAGAATTTCTCATTATAATGTTCCAATAAGGGGTTTCACAAAGTCCGCAACTCCATTGGAAGTGTAAACATTTCCTGGCCTTAGTTGGGCTTTCAAAAATCACCTGTTATACCATCGAAAGCAACCAATCAAGTGAGGAAGAATTCATAAGTGCCAACGAGGAAACATATAAGGGGTTACGTCACGTTCGCAATGTCCTAGCTGAAAAGAAGGCCACGTTCGTAATGGATCGTGAGTATGACAATGTGGAAGTGATTTGGACAAGAGGATCACTTTATCATTCGCTTAAAGAAAAATCGCTATTTGGTGCATCAAAATAAGAAATTAAAGGTACGGGACTTAGCCCTTAAAAAAGGAAACTTGATTTTCAAGCTGAAATGAAAGGAAAAACGTACGATTTAAAAGTGTCCCATATTTATTTGTTATGCCTAAAAAGAGCAATAAGAAATCCATCCACCGATTTTTATTATGAAAATGCCTGTTTAATGAAAAAGCCATAACCTCTAATGAAAATCGGTAAACTTAAATAACAATACTATTATCGATTTTCATGCTTTTATGATACACTAGAGAAAATGTTTTCTTTTTATCATGATTTTCATATAGGGGTTATACGTAATGAAGGTTGAAGAAAAATTAACGTTGATAAAAGACAATATTGCAGCTGCATGCGATCGAAGCAATCGAAAATCTGAAGATGTGGCTATCATTGCTGTAACAAAATATGTTTCTTCTTCTAGAGCTGTCGAAGCTTTTGAAGCAGGAGTAACAAATTTTGGAGAAAACAGGGATGATGGCCTTGCTTCTAAGTGGGAAATATTGCAAGATAAAGTCGCATGGCATTTTATCGGCACTTTACAAACGCGCAAAGTAAAAATGTGATCGATAAAGTAGACTATATCCATTCTTTGGACAGGCTTTCGCTTGCGAAGGAAATTCAAAAGCGGACGACGAAAAAATCAATTGTTTTGTTCAAGTGAATGTATCAGGTGAACAATCAAAGCAAGGGTTGGACAAAGAGGATGTTATTGAATTTATCCAAAAACTTGAGCAGTACCCAAACATCCATGTCGTTGGATTGATGACGATGGCTCCATTAACCGATGATGAAGCATTGTTACGTGCGTGTTTTCGTCAATTGAAGGAACTTCGTGATGAAGTGCAATCATTACATATGGAACAAGCTCCATGCACGGAATTATCAATGGGAATGTCGAATGATTATATGATTGCCATTGAGGAAGGTGCTACATATGTTCGAATCGGTACCGCTTTAGTAGGTGAAGAATGAAGGAGGTATGAAGATGGGCATTAAGACAAAGTTCAAAAACTTTTTCAGCTTGAAGATGAATACGAGTATGAGGAAGAAGAGAGCGTGAAGCAGGAGCCAAAGTATCGACCTGAGTCGGAGCAGCCAATCCGCAAGCAAAATGTCGTTAGTCTTCAAAGCGTCCAAAATCCTCTAAGGTCATTCTCGCAGAGCCGAGAGTATATGCGGAAGCTCAGGAAGTCGCGGATCACCTCGTCAATCGCCGTGCTGTGCTCGTGAATCTACAACGCATTCAGCGCGAGCAAGGCGTGCGGATCATCGACTTTTTAAGTGGAACGGTTTATGCTATTGGCGGCGACATCCAAAAAGTAGGAAAAGATATATTTTTATGTACTCCTGATAATGTGGAAGTTTCGGGAAACATTTCTGAAATTATGGGAGATAGTAGTGAATTTCAAGATACGAGGTGGAGTTAAACAGCATGATGCTAATATTTGATTTGATCGCATTATTAATAAGGTATTATTCATATGCCTTAATCATTTACATTTTAATGTCTTGGTTTCCAAACGCGCGGGAGACAGGCTTTGGACAACTGCTTGCTCGCATTTGTGAGCCGTATTTAGAACCCTTTCGCCGATTTGTTCCGTCGCTCGGAATGATTGATATTTCACCGATTGTTGCGTTCTTCGTGTTAAGGCTTGCTACAAACGGCTTGGCTGAAATTGCACGGTTTTTAGCTTAAAAGGAAAGCATTGGCTCTCCTTTTTTAACTCAAATGAGCAAAAGTTCCTTTTTCATATGAATGTAGTATTTCATTTCAAATTAGAAGGAGTTCAAATTTTTCGCTGATTCGAGTGAAGTCCCCGGCGGCTGTCACGGATTTTTCGAGCTTGATTGAAAAAATCCGGGCGCAATGACGCCGAGGCGTCATTGATAATAGCAAATATGGAGTGGAATCAATGTCAGGGTTTATCAGCATTTTCGACCAGAAGAAAAAGAGTTTATTGATCAAGTGCTCGATTGGCGACAAACGGTGGAAGATTTCTATTCTCCGAAACTCACCGACTTTCTCGATCCACGTCAACAACTGATTGTAAGCTCGCTCATCGGCGAAAACAATGATGTTCGCTACACCTTTTTGGTGGAAGTGAACAGAGTGAAAGAAAACGAGCCATTATTTATCCTGAATATTACGAGCCAACTTTGGAAGACTTTCAAATCGGATTGTATGAAATCGACTATGCGAGAAAATTCATCCAACTGGATCATCGGATCGTGCTTGGCTCTATGATGTCACTCGGCCTGAAAAGGGATAAATTTGGCGATATTATTATTGGTGGAGATCGTATTCAGCTCCTTTTAGCTGAAGAGATTGAGGATTTTATTTTGACACAATTGACTCAAATGGGCAGGGCGAATGTTTCCATTCAAAAAGAGCGGAACAACCGATTGAGTCAGATGAAAAATGGCATGAAAGTGACAAAACAGCGAGCTCTTTACGTTTAGATACAGTTGTTGCTACGGCGTACAATCTTTCAAGGCAAAAGCACAAACGTTGATCCAGCAAGGGCTTGCGCGAGTTAATTGGGAGAAGATCGAACAACCCTCTTACGAATGCATGGCAGGGGATGTCCTTTCTGTTCGTGGCTTCGGTCGAAGTAAAATGATCGCTATTCATGGTAAAACGAAAAAGATAAATGGCGGATAACAATAGGAATATTGAAATAAAATGAATAAATCTTTGTTTTTTCGCCTTTTTAGTCGAAATTCTGTATAATATGGATAGATTGATTGTTGATAGAAATAGCAGTGGAGGTGGCATGATGCCGTTAACGCCGGTAGATATACATAATAAAGAGTTCAGTAGAGGGTTTCGTGGCTATGATGAAGACGAAGTAAATGAGTTTCTTGAGCAAATTATTAAAGACTTCGAATTAATTCTTCGTGAAAAAAGGAATTAGAAGCAAGATTATCCTCTACAAGTGAGCGCCTTGGCCATTTTAATACGATTGAGGAAACATTGCATAAATCAATCGTCGTTGCCCAAGAAGCGGCAGAAGAAGTGAAAGGTAATGCGCAAAAGAAGCAAAACTTATTATTAGAGAAGCTGAAAAAACGCGGATCGAATAGTCAATGAAGCATTATCGAAGGCAAGAAAGATTGCACTTGAAATTGAAGAGTTGAAAAAGCAATCAAAAGTGTTCAGAACGAGATTTAAAATGTTGATTGAAGCACAGCTCGATTTAATTGAAAACGATGACTGGGATCATTTAATGGAATTTGATGCAGATTCAACAGAATTAAGATCTCTTCAAGAAGTAGACCAGTAAGCTTGACGGAATAAGCCAATCTCGCATATAATATAAGATATTTTTAAAATAATTAAACGATGACAGGGATAGTACGAATCTCAGGCGGCCTTCTGCAATAGCGATCTAGGGATGGTGAAAGCCTAGAGCATGGCGAGATTTGGAAGATCACCCTCGAGTTCTTACATTGAAAACGACGATGAGTTAGTAGATGGAAGCGGGATCGTCCACGATACGGATCAATGAGCGGGCATATGCACGATTTGTATGCCTATTTGGGTGGTACCGCGGAATAACCTTCTCGTCCCTATTTAGGGATGAGAAGGTTATTTTTATTATTAAATAGGCTACGTTAAAGCCCGGGATGGTTTTGCTGCTAGCTTAATTCACTAATTTTTAACAGGCTTCGTTGATTGGAGCGGAAATTAACAGTTCAACATAATAAATAAAGGAGTAATGAACATGGATTATAAAGATACGTTATTAATGCCAAAAACAGAGTTTCCAATGCGTGGCAATCTCCCGAAAAGAGAGCCGGAAATGCAAGAGAAATGGGAAAAACTAGATATTTATCACAAAGTGCAAGAACATACGAAAGGGAGACCGCTCTTTATTTTACATGATGGACCACCGTATGCGAATGGTGATCTTCATATGGGACACGCATTAAATAAAACTTTGAAAGATTTTATTAATCGTTATAAATCAATGAGCGGTTATTGTGTCCCGTATGTACCAGGCTGGGATACGCACGGTTTGCCAATTGAGCAAGCGTTGGCGAATAAGGGAGTTAAGCGTAAAGAAATGTCTGTTTCAGAGTTTCGTGAACTTTGTGCGAAATATGCCTATGAACAAATTGACAATCAAAGAACAGAATTTAAACGCTTAGGTGTTCGTGGTGATTGGGAAAACCCATATATTACGTTAAAGCCAGAATATGAAGCACAACAAATCCAAGTTTTCGGTGAAATGGCAAAAAAAGGCTATATTTATAAAGGGAAAAACCAGTTTATTGGTCACCATCAAGTGAGTCAGCCTTGGCTGAAGCGGAAATTGAATATCAAGATAAACGTTCACCATCGATTTATGTTGCTTTTGCAGTAAAGGATGGGAAAGATGTTTTAGAAGAAGGAACGAAGCTGATCATTTGGACGACAACTCCATGGACGATTCCAGCGAATCTTGGGATTGCTGTTCATCCAGAACTGAAATATGCTGTTGTAAAAGTGAAGGATGAGCAATTCGTTGTTGCTGAAGCTTTGTTAGAAGAAGTTTCAACTGTACTAGAATGGGAAAATCCACAAACGCTCAAACTTGTCAGCGGAGCAGATTTAGAAACAATTACAACGAAGCATCCGTTGTATGATCGTGAGTCATTAGTCATTCTTGGTGAACACGTAACGACGGATTCTGGTACTGGTTGTGTTCATACAGCACCAGGACACGGGAAGACGACTTCTACGTCGGTCAACAATACGACCTAGGTGTTCTTTGTCCAGTGGATGATAAAGGCTATATGACGGAAGAAGCTCCAGGATTTGCCGGATTGTTTTATGATGAAGCGAATAAACCGATTACGGAAAAGCTTGAAGAAGTTGGGGCATTGCTGAAACTAGAGTTTATCACACACTCCTACCCACATGATTGGCGTACGAAAAAGCCGGTTATTTTCCGAGCGACAGCTCAATGGTTTGCATCGATTAAAGATTTCCGCGAAGAGCTTCTAGCGGCGATTAAAGAAGTAAACTGGACACCAAATTGGGGAGAAACAAGATTGTATAATATGGTTAGAGATCGCGGCGATTGGTGCATTTCTAGGCAACGTGTTTGGGGTGTGCCGATTCCAGTATTTTACGCGGAAAATGGTGAAGCGATCATTACAGATGATACAATTCAACACGTTTCTGAACTATTCCGTGAGCACGGATCAAATATTTGGTTTGAAAAAGATGCGAAGGAATTATTACCTGAAGGATTTGAACATCCGGGAAGTCCAAATGGAGAGTTTACGAAAGAAACGGATATTATGGATGTGTGGTTTGACTCAGGTTCGTCACATCAAGGTGTGCTCGTTGAAAGGGAAGAATTACAACGTCCAGCGGATCTTTATTTAGAAGGATCGGACCAATATCGTGGCTGGTTTAACTCATCATTGACGACAGCAGTAGCTGTTACTGGTAAAGCTCCATATAAAGGCGTATTAAGCCATGGGTTTGTGCTTGATGGAAACGGCAGAAAAATGAGTAAGTCACTTGGTAACGTCATTCTCCTGGGAAGGTAACGAACCAACTTGGCGCTGAAATCATTCGTCTATGGGTTGCTTCTGTTGATTATCAAGCGGATGTGCGTGTATCAGATGCGATTTTAAAACAAGTAAGTGAAGTGTATCGTAAAATTAGAAATACATTTAGGTTCTTGCTTGGTAACTTAGCTGATTTTGATCCAAAACAAGATGCAATTGCATACGAGCAATTACGTGAGGTAGATCAATTTATTTTAGTCAAATTAGATAAATTGGTGAAGGAAGCACGCACTTCGTATGATCGCTATGAATTTTCAACGATTTATCATGCTGTAAATAATTTCTGTACGATTGAATTAAGCTCTTTCTATATGGACTTCGCGAAAGATGTCCTATACATCGAAAAGGCGGATCATTATGAGCGCCGCGCAATGCAAACAGTGATGTATGAAACGGTCGTTGCATTAGCTAAATTGCTTTCGCCAATTCTTCCACATACGGCAGATGAAGTTTGGGATCATATCCCGGAGTTGTCGAGGAAAGCGTGCAGTTAACTGATATGCCAGAAGGTCGTGAATTAGCGAACGCTGCTGCACTTGAAGAAAAATGGGCCGCCTTCATGGATTTGCGTGATGATGTGCTTAAAGCACTTGAAGAAGCAAGAAATGACAAGCTAATCGGTAAGTCACTCACAGCAAAAGTAACACTTTATGTGAATGATGAAACGAAAGCATTGCTTGGCACAATTTCCGAGAGCTTGAAGCAATTATTCATCGTTTCCGACTTTGAAATTGCTGGTTCAACGGAAGAAGCACCTGAACATGCATTAAAACTTGAGCATGCAGCGATTGTCGTTGAAAAAGCAGAAGGTGAAACATGTGAAAGATGTTGGGTTGTTTCTACAACTGTTGGTGAAGTGGCAGAACATCCGACACTATGCCCACGCTGTGCCGATGTCGTGAAAGACTTTGAATAAAAGAAGCTCCCCTACGTATGGTATGGGCACTGAAGGGTTCTTAACATGGATGTTGATTTGCGCTCCAGGCAGTCGCTTTCCGCGGGGCACGTTTGCCGCTAAGTCCCGCAGGAGTCGCTGCCTTCCGCGCCAACCAACGGTGTTAAAATAATACTGAAACACTTTATAACACCGTCATAAAAAGGCATAAAACCCTCATAAAGTAAGGGTTTTATGCCTTTTTGCACCCTGATTAACCTTGCAAAAAGTTGCTAAAGTCATATATAGAAGTTTTATTTACACAAGTGTCATATTATTACAGAAATGGGTCATTTGTGAAGGTAGAAGTCGAATAAGTCTGACATAAAGGATTCGAATTGGAAACCGCTATGAGTATACATCAAGATAAAATATTATGATTGTTTTCCTTAGGGAATGACTGAATGTGCATTATTTATGTGAACAACAAGAATGATGATGAGGCTTGTTTATTTGTATAGCAAGTATTTTTAGCATACATTCCTCAACTTAAAATAAATTTGAACATTTATGTTACCAAACATATAAGGTATAATAAGAGTAAAGCTTAATGGAGGTGTGTTATATGTCCATCCCCGAAAGAATTATTAAGGAAATTGACATGCTGAGTGAACAAGATAGAAAAAAGTACTCGATAAGATTAAAGAAAAATATATGGCTACGGATGTTCTTTTGCTAGGCGAAAATTACTCCTGGTGGGATAACGAGGAGGATGACATATACAATGAGTAGTAAAATGAAGCAGGGTGATGTTTGGGTGGCAGATGTTCTTTTAAAGGAGCACGTCAAACTAAACAGCGCCCTGTTATTATTGTTGGAAATGAATTAGCTTTGGATGTAGATGTCATTATTGCACCGGTCACAAGCCAAATGGCTAGAAATCAATTTGATGTTGTTTTGGAATATTGGGAGGAAGCTGGATTATTAAAACCGTCTGTCGCACGCACTTCAAAAATTACTTCTGTTCACGGTTCTGAATTGAAGCGTCATATTGGCAAGTTACATAACCATGATCTTGAGCGGGTACTTAATATGTGCAGTTCTGCAAAAGGGCCAGAGTGTTGAACAAGGGATGTTGTGCAAACGGTTCTGATTAATAAAATATTAAGTACAAGTAATCAAGATCCATTTCTTTCTATTTGAAACACCATTTGCACTCATGCGAGGTTTCGCATGGAGATTTATTCCACTGTTTGAGTTTCTCTTATCAATTACTATATAATTACAATCGATTATGCTAAAATTCTAATGGGATCATTTTCTTTTATTGGGGAGAGCAATTGCGGTATTATATCATTGCTTTATTTATTATCATTGTAGATCAAATAACGAAGTGGATCATTGTTAAAAATATGGAGCTTGGTGAAAGCATTAAAGTCATTAAAAACTTTTTTACATTACGTCTCACCGAAATCGAGGAGCTGCATGGGGCATTTTGCAAGATCAAATGTGGTTGTTCTATATTATTACCGTCATTGTCTGTATTGCGATTGTTTACTATCTTGAAAAGCATGCGAAAGGAAAACCGCTTTTTCAATTAGGGTTAGCGTTTATTTTAGGGGAGCGATCGGCAACTTTATTGATCGCCTATTTAGAAAAGAAGTCGTTGATTTTCTCGATACATATATTTTTACATATGATTTCCCGATTTTTAATATAGCTGATTCTGCATTGACAATTGGGGTCGTGATTATGTTCATCCAAATGTTTATAGAAAGTCGCGAGGAAAAGAGGAAAATACATGGATAAAGTGGAACATCGTACGATTGAAACAGAAGTGACGGAACGCCTTGATAAAGTGATCACAGGCTTAAATGAGGATTGGTCTAGATCACAGGTGCAACAATGGATCAAAGAGGGGCATGTATCCGTAAACGGAAAAAAGAAAAAGCAAATTATAAATGTGCGTTGGATGATGTCATTTTAATCGAGATTCCAACTCCTGAGTTATTAGATGTGGAACCTGAGCAAATGGATCTCGATATTTATTTCGAAGATTCCGATGTAATTGTAGTGAATAAACCAAAAGGGATGGTCGTTCATCCTGCACCAGGGCATTCCACTGGAACACTTGTGAACGGCTTAATGGCCCATTGCAACGATTTATCGGGAATAAATGGTGTGTTGCGTCCAGGCATCGTTCATCGAATTGATAAAGATACGTCAGGCTTATTAATGGTCGCGAAAAATGATCGAGCACATGAGAAACTTGTCGATCAGCTTGTCGAAAAAACGGTCACCCGTAAATATTTTGCCCTCGTTCACGGCGTTATTCCTCATGATCATGGCACGATCGATGCTCCGATTGGCAGAGATAAAGAGGATCGGCAAAGTATGACCGTTGTAGATAATGGCAAACATGCTGTTACACACTTTAGCGTATTGGAACGCTTTGATCAGTATAGCTTTGTTGAATGTACACTTGAAACGGGTAGAACACATCAAATTAGAGTGCATATGAAATACATTGGCTACCCTCTAGCAGGTGATCCAAAATATGGTCCGCGAAAAACATTGCAAACATCAGGACAAGTGTTACATGCTGGGGTTCTTGGCTTTATCCATCCAAGATTAAACGAGTATATGGAATTTTCCGCACCCATCCCAGCGTATTTTGAAGAGCTTTTACAACAATTTAGAAATAATGATTGACAAATGTCGAATTTAAGCCTATATTTGTATTAGTTAAATACGACCTTTAATTTAGTCCTGTGAGGCTAGGAAGGGTACGGAAGCTACTTTTTCAGCATATGAATGTAGGATACGTATACCCTCTTGCCTTTCGGTAAAGAGGGTTTTTTATTTATCGTTTGATGAGGTGAAAAGAATGCAACCAAAAACGACTGTATTAGATGAAAAAGCAATTCAACGAGCATTGACTCGTATTGCTCATGAAATTATTGAACGTAATAAAGGAATTGAAAACTGTGTACTTGTTGGTATTAAGACGAGAGGGATCTATCTTGCGGATCGTTTAGCGAAGCGGATTGAGAAAATTGAAGGAGAAAAAATCCCGGTCGGTGAGATTGACATTACTTTATATCGCGATGATCTAACTGTTAAAACAAAAAACAAAGAGCCGGAAGTAAAGGGTTCAGAAATCCCAGTTGATATTACAAATAAAAAGTGATTCTCGTCGATGATGTGCTTTATACGGGAAGAACAGTTAGAGCGGGAATGGATGCGCTCGTTGATCTTGGTAGGCCATCACTCATTCAACTCGCAGTCTTAGTTGATAGAGGGCATAGAGAATTGCCGATAAGAGCTGATTTCATTGGAAAAACATCCCGACGTCAAGTCAGGAACGGGTTGTTGTTGAACTGATAGAAACTGATGAAAATGACCAAGTGAGTATATTAAAATAATGGATCATTAAAAATAAATAAGTCCCTTTTAAAAACAGTCCTGTGAGGCTGGCAAAGGGAGGCAGCTTATAGATGTAGTTTGTTTTGTGCACTACTTCTATATACGTGTACCCTCTTTGTCTATAAACAGGCAAAGAGGTTTTTTATGCCGATTAACAAAAAAGGAGCTGCGTAATAATGGAGCACTTAGTATCCATGCATGATTTATCAATCGCTGAAATAACGGAAATTTTAGATGAGACTGAAATATTTGCAAACGGAGAGGTGTGGTCCCCAGACAATAAAGTTTTTGCTGCCAATTTATTTTTGAGCCGAGCACAAGAACGAAAACCAGTTTTGAAATTGCCGAACGTAAATTGGGTCTAGAGATTATCCCATTTGAGACAAATACTTCAAGTATCATTAAAGGGAAACATTTTACGATACTGTGAAAACATTGGAATCAATCGGTGTAAATGTAGTAGTCATTCGTCATAAACAGGAAGCTTACTATGATGAACTTATTAATAAAGTCAATGTGAACATTATAAATGGCGGCGATGGTTGTGGTCAGCATCCAACTCAATCCTTACTAGATCTTTTACGATCAGGCAAGAATTTGGCGGTTTTTCCGGTTTGAAAGTGGCGATTATCGGGGATTTGAGCCATAGCAGGGTGGCAAACTCAAATAAAAGGCTTTAAAAGCGTTAGGTGCGGAAGTACTTTTATCAGGACCACCTGAATGGTATACCGACAAACCTTCGCAAACGGAAAAATATTATGAGATGGATGAAATCGTTGAAATAGCAGACGTCATCATGCTTTTAAGAGTACAGCATGAACGTCATATGAAGTTATCGGCAATTACAGCAGAACAATATCATGAACAATACGGGTTAACGATTGAACGTGAAAAAGAATGAAAAAATCGAGCATCATCATGCATCCCGCACCAGTCAATCGAAATGTAGAAATTGCTGATCGTCTTGTTGAATGTGGGCGATCACGAATTTTCAAGCAAATGGAAAATGGTGTATATACGAGAATGGCAGTGCTGAAAAAATTAATTCAACAATAGGGGAATAGCAATGAACTGGTTGATTAAAAACGCGGCAAAAATTGGCGAAGTAGAAACAGTTGATGTAAGGATTCACAATGGAAAAATCGTTGAAATCGGTAAGGTGCTTGAAAATCACGGGGAACAATTATTTGATGCAACTGGCTTAACGATTGCACCGGGATTTGTCGATTTACATATTCATTTAAGAGAACCAGGCGGTGAGAAGAAGGAAACGATTGAAACGGGGACGATGGCCGCTGCCAAAGGCGGATTCACAACGGTTGCGGCCATGCCAAACACGCGTCCAGTTCCTGATAATGCTGAGCAAATGAAGTGGCTTGTTGATCAACTGAAGGAAAGAGGTGTCGTGAGCGTTTTGCCGTATGCTTCGATTACAACACGTCAGCTTGGTGAGGAACTTGTTGATTTTGCCGCTTTAAAAGAAGCTGGAGCATTTGCTTTCACTGATGATGGAGTCGGAGTTCAGGAAGCGGGCACGATGTTTGAGGCGATGAAAAAGCAGCCGAATTGGATATGGCGATCGTTGCCCATTGTGAAGATAATTCCTTGATTTACGGTGGAGCTGTCCATGAAGGAGAGTTTTCTAAAAAGCGGGCATCCCAGGTATTCCATCGATTTGCGAATCGGTCCATATTGCTAGAGATGTATTGTTAGCAGAAGCAGCGGATTGTCATTATCATGTTTGCCATATTAGCACGAAAGAATCTGTTCGGGTCGTTCGCGATGCGAAACGGGCAGGTATACGTGTTACAGCTGAAGTATCACCACATCATCTCCTTCTATGTGATGAAGATATACCGGGAGCAGATCCAAATTATAAAATGAATCCGCCGTTACGCGGACGGGAAGATCGCGATGCTTTGATTGAAGGGTTGCTCGATGGAACGATCGATTTTATCGCGACCGACCATGCGCCACATAAGGAGGAGGAAAAGCACTAGGAATGAAGCTTGCTCCATTCGGAATCGTTGGCTTGAAACAGCCTTCCCGCTTTTATATACGCATTTTGTTGAAAAAGATGTATGCACGCTCGAACAGCTTATCGATTGGTTAACGGCAAAACCGGCTAAAACATTTAGCTTGGAATGCGGGACACTGGAAATGGGCAAGCGTGCAGATATCACTTTGCTTGATTTACAGAAAGAAAAGGAGATCGACCCGTCGACTTTTGCTTCAAAAGGGAAAAACACTCCATTTACTCAATGGGTATGTAAAGGCTGGCCAGCAGCCACATTCGTAGACGGAAAATTAGCGTGGGCGGAAGGGACGAAACATCAATGAAACGTAAACTCATATTGTCAGACGGAACGGTTTTAATTGGCAATGCTTTTGGTGGTGAAGGAGAAGCGATCGGGGAAGTGATTTTTAATACATGTATGACGGGGTATCAGGAAGCTATTTCAGACCCTACCAACTATGGACAATTAATTACTTTTAGCTATCCGTTGATCGGAAATTACGGAATCAATCGCGATGATTTTGAAAGCATTCAGCCGGTTATCAAAGGGGTGATTGTTAAGGAAGCAGCTGAATTTCCATCTAACTGGCGAAATAACATGACGCTCGGTGAATTTTTAAAGCTGAAAAACATTCCTGGTATTGAAGGCATTGATACGCGCATGCTTACGAGACATATTAGGGAAAATGGTGTGTTAAAAGGGGCAATATGCAGCATCGCTGAAAATGATGAAGTCGTGTTAACTCGCTTAAGGGCTGTGTCGTTTCCGGCTGATCAAGTGAAGCAAGTGACGGCAACGAAGCCGTATCCAGTGCCAGGACGTGGGAAAAATATTGTCGTTGTCGACTTTGGGCTCAAGCATGGAATTTTACGAGAACTAACGGAGCGTGGCAGCGATGTAACAGTCGTTCCGTACAATACGCCGGCTAAAGATATTCTTGCATTAAGCCCTGATGGTGTCCTTTTATCGAGTGGTCCGGGTAACCCTCGCGATGTAGAGGAAGCGACTGAAATGATTCGAGTCATTCAAGAGGAGGTTCCACTTTTGCAATGGGTCTAGGCCATCAATTATTTGCAATCGCAAATGGATGTAAAACGAGTAAAATGGCGGCGGGTCATCGCGGATCAAGCTATCCAGTTAAGGACTTAAAAACAGGGAAAATCATCTTTACGTCACAAAACCATGGCTATGAAGTAGAGGAAAATTCAGTTGACCGATCAGTGCTTTCCATCACGTACAAAGCGCTAAATGGAGACTCAATCGAAGGGTTGGCACATCAGTCATTCCCAGCTTTTTCCGTACAATTCCATCCAGAAGCTGCACCAGGTTCGGAAGATGGAAAAATTGTTTTTGATCAGTTTATGACGATGATGAATGAACATAAAGGGAAGGTGGAGCATCATGGCTAAACGAACAGATATCGAGAGCATTCTAGTAATTGGATCAGGTCCGATTGTCATTGGTCAAGCAGCAGAATTTGATTATGCCGGTACGCAAGCATGCCTTGCATTAAAAGAGGAAGGATACCGAGTGATTTTAGTGAATTCCAATCCGGCAACAATTATGACAGATACGGAAATTGCCGATGCGGTCTATATTGAGCCATTAACACTCGAATTCGTAAGTCGAATTATTCGCAAAGAAAAGCCGGATGCGATTTTACCAACACTCGGTGGACAAACGGGTTTAAATATGGCAATGGAATTAGCAAATGCCGGTGTGCTTGAAGAATGTGGCGTTGAAGTATTAGGTACGAAGCTTTCGGCAATTGAACAAGCGGAAGATCGCGATCAATTTCGTGAGCTGATGAATCAACTAGGTGAGCCTGTGCCTGAAAGTGAGATCGTTCATACGTTGGAAGAAGCGCTCGCTTTTACAGAAGTCGTTGGCTTCCCTGTTATTGTCCGGCCAGCCTATACATTGGGGGGAACAGGCGGAGGAATTTGTGAAAACATCGAAGAGCTAACTGAAATTGTGAGCAGCGGATTAAAAAATAGCCCTGTTGGTCAATGTTTGCTTGAGAAAAGCATTGCCGGTTTCAAAGAGATCGAATATGAAGTGATGCGTGATTCAAACGATAATGCGATCGTCGTTTGCCATATGGAAAACATTGATCCAGTTGGTGTACATACGGGCGATTCTATCGTCGTTGCGCCATGCCAAACACTTGCAGATCGAGAGATTCAAATGCTGCGTAACACGTCTTTAAAATTAATTCGTGCACTCGGCATTGAGGGCGGCTGTAATGTTCAGCTCGCTCTTGATCCTGAAAGCTTCCAATATTACATCATCGAAGTAAATCCGCGGGTGAGCCGTTCATCTGCCTTAGCATCGAAAGCGACCGGCTTTCCGATCGCTAAGCTTGCTGCGAAAATCGCAGTTGGGTACTCATTAGATGAAATCATGAACCCTGTTACAGGTCAAACGTTTGCATGCTTTGAACCAGTCATCGATTATGTCGTAACGAAAATTCCGAGATGGCCATTTGATAAGTTTGAATCAGCGAATCGCTTGCTCGGGACACAGATGAAGGCAACGGGAGAAGTGATGGCGATTGGGCGAACGTTAGAAGAATCATTATTAAAAGCAATTCGTTCCCTTGAAAATGATGTGTACCATTTAGAACTTGAAGGAAAAGGGCCATTTGAAAAATCATTGCTGGAAAAAGAAATAAGCAAACCGACGGATGAAAGGCTTTTTATGTAGGGGAAGCATTGAGACAAGGAATAACGATTGAGGAAATTCACGAGTGGAGTCAGATCAACCTCTTCTTCCTTTATAAAATGGAAAGGATCATCAAGCTTGAAAAGGAATTAATCAAAGCCCCATACAATCAAGAGCTAGCTAAAAAAGCAAAGGAATTTGGTTTTTCCGATAAAACGATCGCGAAATTATGGGGCGTAGATGAGAAAGAAGTATACGATTGGAGAAAAACGATTGGGCTCCTTCCAGTTTATAAAAAGTAGACACATGCGCAGGTGAATTCGATTCACATACACCTTATTTCTACGGAACGTATGAAATGGAAAATGAATCTGAGAAAACAGATAAGAAAAGCGTAATCGTCTTAGGTTCAGGTCCAATACGGATTGGTCAAGGGATCGAGTTTGACTACGCAACCGTTCATAGCGTGTGGGCGATCCAAGAAGCGGGTTATGAAGCGATCATCATTAATAATAATCCAGAAACGGTTTCAACTGATTTTAGCATCTCGGATAAGCTTTATTTTGAACCACTGACAATCGAAGATGTCATGCATATTATTGATTTGGAACAGCCGGAAGGTGTCGTCGTCCAATTCGGCGGTCAAACCGCAATTAATTTAGCAGCGGATTTAAGCGCGCGTGGGGTAAAAATTCTAGGGACAACGCTTGAAAGCCTCGATCGAGCGGAAAACCGTGATAAGTTCGAACAAGCTCTGTCTACATTGAACATTCCTCAACCGGAAGGAAAAACCGCCTTTTCTGTTGAAGGAGCGGTAGAAATTGCGAATACGATCGGCTATCCTGTTCTCGTTCGTCCATCCTATGTACTAGGCGGCAGAGCGATGGAAATTGTTTATGAAGAAAAGAACTTCTTCACTATATGGAAAACGCAGTAAAAATTAATCCGGAACATCCGGTTTTAGTCGATCGCTATTTAACTGGTAAAGAAATTGAAGTTGACGCAATTTCAGATGGAGAAAATGTGTTAGTACCAGGAATTATGGAACATATTGAACGAGCAGGCGTCCATTCAGGTGACTCGATTGCGGTATATCCACCACAAAATATTAGTGAAGAAATGAAAGAAAAGATCGTCGACTATACGATCAGGCTTGCAAGAGGATTAGAAATTGTCGGCTTGCTTAATATCCAATACGTCATTTCAAATCATGAGCTTTATGTAATTGAAGTGAATCCACGGTCAAGTCGGACGGTGCCATTTTTAAGTAAAATCACTGGTATTCCGATGGCCAATGTCGCAACGAAAGTGATTTTAGGTGAAACATTGCCTGAACTTGGCTATGAAACGGGCCTTGCACCGGAAATGAATGGTGTGTATGTGAAAGTACCTGTCTTCTCGTTTGCAAAATTAAGAAGAGTAGACATTACGCTTGGACCTGAAATGAAATCAACAGGTGAAGTAATGGGGAAAGATCATACATTAGAAAAGGCTCTATATAAAGGGCTCGTCGCTTCTGGGATGGAAATAAAAATTATGGAACAGTGCTCATAACTGTTGCTGATAAGGATAAACAGGAGGCAGCACAACTCGCAAAGCGATTTTCTACAATTGGCTATCGTGTGATTGCGACGAGCGGGACGGCACAAGCCTTATCAGAGGTAGGCTTAAAAGTTGATACGGTCGGGAAAATCGGTGCAGAAGGACCTACTTTAATCGATGTCATTCGCCAAGGAAAAGCACAGCTCATCATTAATACATTAACGAAAGGGAAGCAGCCAGAGCGGGACGGCTTCAGAATTCGTAGGGAATCCGTTGAAAACGGTGTGCCATGTTTGACATCCCTTGACACAGCGAGTGCGATTTTAGGGGTGCTGGAATCAATGGTTTTTTCTGCGGAAGCAATGAATGATCATGAAAAGGCGGTTACACGATGATTCAACAAGAACAGATGAGCATTGTTTCACAAAAGAATTAGCACAAGACATATTTGAACTAACATTAGAAGGGAGCTCGTTCAGGAAATGAATGTGCCAGGCCAATTTGTTCATATCCGTACGAATCAAGGGCTGGACCCGCTATTAAGAAGACCGATTAGCATTGCTTCGATCGATAAGGAAAAAACCGCTTTACAATCATTTACCGCGCGGAAGGAAAAGGGACGAAACTGCTTGCGACAGGGATAGAAGGCCAACTTGTTGATGTACTTGGTCCATTAGGAAATGGATTTCCGCATAAAGAAGCAAAAGAACAAGAAACAGCACTGCTCGTTGGCGGGGAATCGGTGTCCCTCCGCTCTATGAGCTTGCAAAACAATTGAATGCAAACGGCGTACAAACGATCCATGTATTAGGATTTGAATCGGCTGAAAAAGCATTTTATATGGAAAAATTTTCGGAATTAGGTGCTACCTTTGTCGCAACCGTAGACGGGACGTTAGGGACAGAAGGCTTTGTCACACATGTGATCGATGAGCGGCAACTGGAGTTCGATCTGCTATTTTCATGTGGACCGACTCCGATGCTAAAAGCGTTAGAAAAGCGTTATCCGAATAAAAAGGATTTTTATCACTTGAACAGCGAATGGGCTGCGGAATTGAGCTTGCTTCGCCTGTGTTTGTCATGTGCAAGATGGGGAACAAACAGACTATGTCAAAGTATGCAGTGATGGTCCAGTTTTCCCAATCGGAAAGGTGGAGTTGTAAATGGATCGCCTACACGTTGAATTACCAGGATTATCATTGAGAAATCCAGTGATGCCAGCATCAGGCTGCTTTGGATTCGGAAAGAATTTAGTCAGTTGTATGATTTAAATTTACTTGGAGCGATCATGATTAAGGCAACGACATTGGAAGCGCGTTTCGGAAATCCAACACCTAGGGTTGCTGAGACAGCCGCAGGGATGTTAAATGCGATCGGTTTACAAAACCCAGGCTTAGAGGGGTCCTTGCAAATGAGCTCCCTTGGTTGGAACAATTTGATGTTCCGATCATTGCAAATGTTGCCGGTTCTGAAACAGAAGATTATGTCGAAGTAGCGAAGCAAATCTCACATGCTCCAAACGTAAAAGCATTGGAATTAAATATTTCTTGTCCGAATGTGAAAACAGGGGAATCGCATTTGGAACGATCCCTGAAGTTGCTTCCGAGCTGACGAAACGGGTAAAAGAAGTTTCAAGCGTACCTGTTTACGTAAAATTATCCCCGAATGTAGCTGATATTGTTGGCATGGCTCAGGCGATTGAAGCAGCTGGAGCTGACGGTTTAACGATGATTAATACATTAATCGGAATGCGGATTGATACGAAAACCGCCAAACCGATTTTGGCGAATCGTAGTGGCGGACTCTCTGGTCCGCGATAAAGCCAGTCGCCATTCGAATGATATATGAGGTCAGCCAACGCGTCAACATTCCGATTATCGGCATGGGTGGGATTGAATCTGTCGATGATATTATCGAATATTTCTATGCGGGAGCAAGTGCTGTGGCGATCGGCACATTAAACTTTACCGATCCATTTATTTGCAAGCGACTGATCGAGGAATTGCCGAATAAGCTAGATGAGTTGAATGTCTCGCATATTTCGGAACTGACGGGAAGGAGCTGGAAATAAGGTGGAACAAAGGCCGATCATTGCGCTCGATTTTCCGAGTAAGGAGAAAACAGATCAATTTCTGCAACAATTTAACGGCGAGAAGCTATTCGTAAAAGTCGGGATGGAGCTTTATTACCGCGAAGGACCTGCGTTACTTGCATCGTTAAAAGAGCAAGGCCATCGCATCTTTCTTGATTTGAAATTGCATGATATTCCGAATACCGTATATAGCGCAATGAAAGTGATTGCGAGCTTGGGAGTTGACATCGTTAATGTCCATGCAGCTGGTGGCCGAAAAATGATGGAGATGGCATTAAAAGGACTCGAAGAAGGAACTGAAAACGGACAAACGCGGCCGCAATTAATCGCAGTGACCCAATTGACAAGTACGAGTGAGGAACAGATGCAAAAGAACAAATGATTGAACGATTGTTAAAGGAATCGGTTCTTCATTATGCAACGCTCGCTTATGAAGCAAGATTGGACGGGGTCGTTTGTTCGGCACTAGAGGCGAAGGAAATTCGCGATGCAACGAGCAATCAATTTTTACGAGTAACCCGGGCATTCGCATGCAAGGGGACGCCATCCATGATCAGAAGCGAATTGTCACACCAAGTCAAGCTCGTAACATTGGTTCTTCTCTTATCGTCATCGGCCGTTCGATTACTCGGGCAGAAGATCCATATGCAGCGTACAAGAAAGCGAAATTAGAATGGGAGTTGGAATCATGAGCAATATTCAAACACAAATTGCTGAACAATTATTAGACATCGAAGCTGTTTTTACGCCCCAATGATCCATTTACATGGTCATCGGGGATTAAATCCCCGATTTATTGTGATAATCGTTTGACGCTATCTTATCCAAGTTTGCGAAAAGAAATTGCCGTAGGGCTGGCTAAGATGGTTGAACAACATTTCCGGGAACGGAAGTAATTGCGGGAACTGCAACCGCTGGCATCCACATGCAGCGTGGGTGAGTGATTTACTCAACTGCCGATGTGCTATGTTCGCTCGTCTGCTAAAAGCCATGGGAAAGGAAATCAAATTGAAGGAAAAACCGCGAGTGGTCAAAAAGTCGTCGTCGTTGAGGATTTAATCTCTACAGGCGGGAGTGCAATTCAAGCAGCTAAAGCTCTTCAGGCGGATGGCTGTGAAGTATTAGGGATTGTCTCTATTTTTCCTATGAACTCGAAAAAGGAAAAGAGCGATTAAAAAATGCTAACTTACATGCCTATTCTTTAACCGGTTATTCTAGCTTGATTCAAGCGGCTTTACATAAAGGCTTGATCGAAGAAAAAGACGAAGTTGTTCTCGAAAACTGGCGTAAAGATCCGGAATCGTGGATGAATGAATAGAAAAAGGACAGCTCCCATTGAGGGGCTTGCCCTTTTGTATATCCAGAAAATGATTAAGGAGGATAAATAGCAAACTACCGTGAATTGCACGACCTCCTTGAATCAAGGAACAAGATAGACAGGTCATAATCCATTTTATTTCCTCATTGAAATAACCAAATCTTCATCTGGTGTAACATAAATCGTTTGCTGGTTATCGTAAATGACGAAACCCGGTTTGGATCCACTTGGTTTCTTTACATGTCTAATTTTCGTAAAATCGACCGGGACGGACGATGAATTTTTCGCTTTGCTAAAGTAGGCAGCTAAATTAGCTGCGGCAAGCAATGTTTCCTCCGATGGATCTTTACTCCGAATGACAACGTGCGATCCAGGGATGTCTTTCGTATGCAGCCAAATTTCATCGCGATGTGCCAATTTATTCGTTAAATAATCGTTTTGTTTATTGTTTTTCCAACGAGAATTTCCGTTTGATCGGAAGATATATACGTTTCAATGATCGGCTTCGCATGAAGGTTCTTCTTTTTCCTTTCTTCTGGCGCAGGCGCAAATAACCGCCTTCTGCTAATTCCTCGCGGATCTCTTCAATATCTCGTGGAGAAGCTGAGGAAATTTGCTGTAATAATCCATCGAAATAATTGATTTCCTCCGATGCTTTCTTCATTTGCTCCTTAACGAAAACAACCGCATTTTTCGCTTTTTGATATTTTGAAAAATAGCTTTGCGCGTTTTCAGCCGGATTTTTCGTGGATCGAGTTTAATGACTACTTGTCTTCCCGCTTCATCATAATAATTGATGACCGATATTTCATCCATTCCTTTTTAACAACATGCATATTTGCTGTGAGCAACTCTCCAAGCAGTTGGTATTCATGGGCATTCTCAGCTTTTACCAACGTCTCTTCTAGCTTCTTAAGTTTTAATTCATTTTTATTCATTTCGTTTTTCATGAATCGTTCAAGATCGGCTGCTTGCTGCTTCACTCTATCACGACTTGCTTTTCCGAAATAAAAACGGTCGAGCATTTCGCTTAATGATGCAAATGATTGCTGTTCCCTTTAAGGTGGGATAACGGCATCATGTAAAAATACTCTTTATTTGAAACGATTGTCATCGTTGGTGTGTAGTCGTGTTTACGTAATTTTTCCATTAGATTAGAAAAAGCAGGAGGCAATGTTTCCCGATTGGCAAGTCCGGCATGAAAAAGAATTTCCTTCGCGAGAAGTGGAGATATTCCAGCGAACCGACTAACTAATTGTTTATCTAGTTTCCTGCATTGAAATCGATCGATCTTAATACATCTTCATCCGATGCTATGAGAGGGTTTGTTTTTCTTGTGGCGGAGGGAGATATAGGAAGCCCCTGGTAAAACAGTCCGATAACTATTGATTGCAGCGGAAACATGCTTAATGCTATCAATGATCACGTTATTCTCTTTATCAACGAGAATAATATTGCTATGTCTTCCCATAATTTCTACAATTAACTGTTTAAATGTAATATCACCTAACTCATCTCGACCCTTTACATTAAAAATAATCATCCGTTCCATATTGGGCTGATAAATTTCCTCGATCAGCGCTCCTTCTAAATGCTTGCGAAGCAGCATACAAAACATAGGGGTTCATTCGGATTTTCCAATTCTTCCTTTGTTAACTGAACCCTTGCATAGGAGGGTGTGCAGAAATGAGAAGTTTATGATTTTTTCGATTTGCCCGAATGGTAAGGATTAATTCATTTTTAAATGGCTGGTAAATCCTCCCAATTCTTCCACCTAATATAGTTTTATCTAATTCTTTCGTCATAGCGCGTGTAAAAATCCATCAAATGACATTTTGAACATCCTTTACATCTTTATGTATTGTTAAAAATTATATCATGAATCGGACGAACACTGAATATGTTCCTATTATAAGGGACAAGTTTGTTCGTATTTCAATTAAAGAGGGTGGATGCCTGAATGAAGTTCCATGAAATGAAACGGGAAGAAATTGAACAAGCACTTCATACAAACGTAAAAACAGGTCTATCTAACAAAGTCGTTGAACATAGGCGAAAAAGATATGGTTGGAATGAGTTAACAGAAGGAGAGAAACAATCTGCCATCCTTTTATTCTTTCATCAGTTTAAAGATTTTATGGTCCTTGTATTGCTTGGGGCAACGTTAATCTCGGGCTTATTGGGGAGTATATCGATGCAATTGCGATCATGGCAATTGTATTAATAAATGGAATTCTCGGTTTTTTCAAGAGCGAAAAGCCGAAAAATCGCTACTAGCACTTAAAAATTTATCGGCGCCACAAGTGTTATTATTGCGGGACGGCAAATGGGAGAAAGTGAATTCACGTAATGTCGTTCCCGGAGATGTTATTAAGTTTTCGAGTGGGGATATGATCGGGGCTGACGTAAGAATTGTGATCGCTAATAATTTAGAAATCGAAGAGTCCGCTTTGACGGGGAATCAATTCCGACCGTAAAAACAGAAGACCCGATGTATGATTCTCAGCCGACGCTAGGTGATTTGCATAATATGGCCTTCATGGGAACGATGGTCACACGTGGAAATGGTGTAGGAATTGTTACCGCCACCGGGATGAAAACAGCAATGGGTAAAATTGCCGATATGATTCAATCGGTTGAAGCGCTCGTAACGCCGTTGCAAAGAAGGCTTGAACAGCTTGGAAAAATACTCATTACCGTTGCTTTAATCTTAACATTGCTCGTCGTCGTCGCTGGTATTTTTCACGGTCATGATGCGTATACGATGTTCCTTGCGGGTGTTTCTTTAGCGGTTGCAGCCATTCCTGAAGGTCTTCCTGCGATCGTCACCGTTGCCTTGTCACTTGGTGTGCAGCGCATGATTCGAAAAATGCGATTGTTCGTAAATTGCCTGCTGTTGAAACATTAGGCTGTGCATCCGTCATTTGCTCGGATAAAACTGGGACGATGACGCAAAACAAAATGACGGTGACACATCTATGGAGCGGTGGAGAAATGTGGAGGATCGATGGATATCAAACTGAAGCGCAAGTTGATTGGAATGTGAATGAAGTCCAACAATTGCTGACATTCGGTGTTCTTTGCAATCATTCCAACTTGTTAATACGTGATAATAAACCGGTTATTGATGGAGATCCAACAGAAGGTGCATTGTTAATGGCGGCGTATCAAGCAGGTATTCATCAAGACGGGTTGCGGGCTCAATATACGATCGAGAAGGAATTTCCATTTGATTCTACTCGAAAAATGATGAGTGTAATTGTAAGAGATCAGCAAGGCAAGCGGTTTGTCGTAACGAAAGGAGCGCCAGACGTATTAATCGGAAAAAGTGAGTCGATTTTATGGGATGGAAACAATGTTTATTACAATCGAATTACACACAAGCGGTAAACAAAGCTGTGAATGAACTTGCTGGAGCGGCATTAAGAACGATTGCAATTGCCTATAAGCCGATTCACCCTTCCTTTCACCCTTCAAATGAGGAGGAGGTTGAAAAAGGGCTGACGTTTATTGGGCTCCAAGGAATGATCGATCCGCCACGCCCTGAAGTGAAAGCGGCCGTGGCGGAATGTAAGTTAGCTGGAATAAAAACGATTATGATTACGGGGATCATGCGGCAACAGCTCGTGCGATTGCTAGGCAGCTTGGGATTTTACAACATAATGATGAAGCGATGGACGGCAAACAGCTGAACCAATTATCTGTGGAAGAATTGGAAGATGTAGTGGAGCGAATATCCGTATTTGCTCGCGTAACACCGGAACATAAATTGAAAATTGTGACTGCCTTACAAAACCGAGGGCATATCGTTGCAATGACAGGTGATGGGATTAATGATGCACCAGCGATTAAGGCGGCGGATATCGGGATTGCGATGGGGATCACAGGAACCGATGTCGCTAAAGAAGCCTCTTCGCTCATTTTACTTGATGATAATTTTGCAACGATTAAAGCAGCGATTCAGGAAGGGCGTAATATTTATGAGAATATTAGAAAGTTCATCCGATATTTATTAGCGTCTAACGTAGGTGAAATTCTTGTCATGCTCTTTGCGATGTTAATGTCGTTGCCGCTCCCGCTCGTTCCGATTCAAATTCTTTGGGTTAATTTAGTGACGGATGGTTTACCTGCGATGGCATTAGGTCTAGATCAGCCTGAAGAAAATGTGATGAAACGAAAACCGCGCCATCCGAAAGAGAGTGTGTTTGCAAGGAATTTAGGTTGGAAGATTGTTTCACGCGGCTTTCTAATCGGATTTTCCACACTAATTGCGTTCATTGTTGTCTATCATCGTAATCCAAATGATTTAGTCTATGCACAAACAATCGCCTTTTCGACCCTCGTGTTGGCACAGCTCATTCATGTGTTCGATTGTCGAAGTGATGTATCGATCTTTTCTAGAAATCCATTTGGGAATAAATATTTAGTATTAGCAGTCATTTCTTCGGTGGCGCTATTATTCGCTGTCATTTACATTCCAATGTTTCAGCCGATTTTCCATACAACGTCGGTTACTTTACATGATTGGCTCCTTATTGGTGGAATGAGTGCATTACCAACTTTTTACTAGCTGGTTCGTTTTTTATAAGAAAAAATAATAGAATATGTTATAATTTCAAGGTAATAGACGATGCTCTATTACCTTTTTTAATACATATCGTAAATGTCCTGTGTAAAATCGATGTTAAAATATGTGGAAAAAGGCTACAATAAACGATAGTGGACTGGAGGAGAAACATGGCTATTCAGCTTTTAAATATTGGATTTGGAAATATCGTTTCCGCCAATCGGATTATTTCAATTGTCAGTCCAGAATCGGCGCCAATTAAGCGAATCATTCAGGATGCACGCGATCGTGCCACTTTAATAGATGCTACATATGGAAGAAGAACGAGAGCTGTCATTATTATGGATAGTGAGCATGTGATCCTTTCAGCCGTTCAGCCCGAAACAGTTGCACAGCGGTTAAATGGGAAGGATGACAATGAAGAAGGGTAGGAACGAGTGATTATGAAAGAAAAAGGTTTATTAATTGTACTTTCCGGTCCTTCCGGTGTAGGAAAAGGGACGGTGAGGAAAGCTGTTTTTCTCGGCCCGATGCAAAGTTCGAATATTCGATTTCGATGACGACGAGACAACCTCGTGAAGGCGAAGTTGATGGGGTGGATTATTTTTTAAAAGTCGTGAGGAGTTTGAGCAGTTAATATCAGAAGATAAACTGCTCGAATACGCTCAATACGTAGGAAATTATTATGGAACACCTGTCGATTACGTGAAAGAGACATTGAATGCGGGAAAGATGTTTTTCTAGAAATCGAAGTTCAAGGTGCAAGACAAGTGCGCGAGAAATTTCCAGACGGATTATTTATTTTCCTTATGCCGCCGAGCTTAGATGAGCTAGAAAGTAGAATCGTCGGGCGCGGAACCGAATCGATTGAACTGATTCATAATCGCATGGATGCGGCGAGAAAAGAGATCGAGCTTATGAGTTTATACGATTATATAGTGGAGAATGATAATGTAGAGCATGCGGTCGATCGGATTAATGCGATTGTCCAAGCGGAACATTGCCGCAGTGAACGAGTGGCAGAAAAATATATTCGGATGTTGGAGGTTAAATAATATGTTATACCCATCAATTGATAAATTATTAAATGTGATTGATTCGAAATACTCACTTGTAACGATTGCAGCAAGAAGAGCTCGTCAGTTTCAAGAAGATGAAGATCCAAGATTGGAAAAATATTTATCACATAAATATGTTGGGAAATCACTAGAAGAAATTTATGACGGTGTATTACAAATAAAAAATCTAGTGATGAAGAGTAAAGGGAGGCGACCTACGTATATAGGTTGCCTTTTCTTTTCATTGGCGGGCATAATTAAATTAATGAATGATGAAGATGAGGGATGAAGATGGAAAAAGTGAAAAACATACTTTTATGTGTCACCGGTGGTGTCGCTGTATATAAAGCAGTCGCTTTGACGAGCAAGCTCGTTCAAGCTGGTTTTCAAGTGAAAGTAATGATGAGTGATTCAGCAACGAAATTCGTCACACCTCTTAGCTTTCAAGCTTTATCAAGGAATGATGTATATACGGATACATTTGATGAGAAAGATCCATCGGTCATTGCCCATATTAATTTAGCAGACTGGGCAGATCTGATTGTTGTTGCACCTGCTACAGCCAATACAATTGGAAAATTAGCGAATGGAATTGCGGATGATATGATTACGACGACATTGCTAGCATCGACCGCTCCTGTATGGATTGCACCAGCCATGAACGTCCATATGTATGATCATCCAGCGGTCAAGAAAAACATTGCTACGTTATACGAATATGGCTATCGATTCATCGAGCCTGGTGAAGGTTACTTAGCATGCGGCTATGTTGGAAAAGGCAGATTGGAAGAGCCGGAAATCATCGTAGAAACGGTGCAATCCTTTTTCTCGCAGGACAAACCATTACGCGGGAAAACGGTATTAATTACAGCGGGACCGACGAAGGAAAAGATCGATCCTGTTCGCTATTTGACGAATCGATCGACGGGAAAATGGGCTATGCACTAGCAGAAACGGCAGCAGCAATAGGAGCAAACGTCATATTAATATCTGGTGCCGATCATTTGCCAGTCCCCGCAAATGTAAAGCTAGTGAAGGTAGAAAGTGCGGCAAATATGTATGATGCGGTAATGACACATTTTCAAGAAGCTCATATCGTTATTAAGACGGCCGCTGTTGCCGATTATAGACCAAAGATCGTTTCGAATGAGAAAATTAAAAAGCAAGATGGAAAATTAGTGATAGAACTAGAAAGAACGAAAGATATTTTGCAAGAATTAGGCCAGCTAAAGAGGAGCAATTTCTCGTAGGTTTTGCGGCTGAAACGAATAATCTTGTAGAATATGCCCGCGATAAACTAACACGAAAAATGCCGATATGATCGTTGCTAATGATGTAACAGCAAAAGGAGCCGGCTTTGCGGGTGATACGAATATCGTTACGATTTTTCATAAAGACGATACGATAAAGGAGCTTCCGCTTTTAAGCAAACATGAAACGGCCAAAGAAATATTAATGGAAGTTGTGAGGAAGCTTGGAGCTGATCCGCAAATATGAACATTGCAACGGTCATCGTCGACGTTCCTTCACTTGGCACGGATCGCGAATTTGATTATTTAATTCCACATAAATGGCTTGGGATGATTGAGCCCGGGATGCGGGTCGCTGTACCATTTGGCCCACGTACGATCCAAGGTTTTGTGACTGGGCTAAAGATCAATCAGAGTTTAAGCAATTAAAAGAATTAAAGGAGCCGCTCGATTTAACACCGGTATTAAATAAAGAATTATTAAAGCTTGGCGGTTGGCTTGCGACGGAAACATTATCATTTAAAATTTCTTCCTTTCATGCGATGCTTCCGGCGGCGATGAAGGCGAAATATGAAAAAATTTCTCCGAATCGATGTGAAAGACAATTCATTTCTTGATCAGCTATTTCAAGATCGAATGGAGATTTCTTGGAAGGAAGCGGAAGAACGAGATCTTCTGCGAGCGTTTCATGACGAAATAAAAACCGGGAACGTCGAACTCATTTATGAAGTGAAAAATAGAACGAATAAGAAAATGATTCGCGTGCTTATTCCAATGATGGAGCAAGATGAAATCCGCAGTTTCATAGAATCTCTCCATGCGCGGGCAGCGGCACAAAGACGAGTCCTTGAGTATATCATCTCTGCTCCTGCTTCGAAGTATGAAGCAAATGCGCTCGAGAAAATAACAAACACCTCGTCAGCAACATTGAAAACGTTAGTCGAAAGGGTGTCTTTTCGGAAATCTATGAAGAGGTGTATAGAGATCCGTATGAGCATCGTGACTTCACGGCAACCGAGCCGTTGCCACTAACAGATGAACAGGCGGCTGCGATTCAACCGATTTTTCATGCGCTTGCCGACAATATCCAAAAACCTTTCTTTTATACGGGGTGACTGGAAGTGGAAAAACGGAAATTTATCTTCAGTCGATACAAGAAGTGTTAAGAAAAGGGCAGGAAGCGATCGTCCTCGTTCCCGAAATCGCGTTAACACCGCAAATGGTTGAGCGTTTTAAAAGCAGATTTGGTAATGATGTAGCTGTTTTACACAGCGGGCTTTCTAACGGTGAAAAATACGATGAATGGCGAAAAATCCAACGTAAGGAAGCGAAAGTCGTCGTTGGAGCACGATCCGCCATTTTTGCACCATTTGAGAATATCGGCATTATTATTATTGATGAAGAGCATGAAACGAGCTATAAGCAAGAGGAAGCGCCAAGGTATCACGCCCGTGACGTAGCGATTCAAAGGTCGCTGTATCATCGTTGTCCTGTGATTCTAGGTAGTGCGACACCATCACTTGAATCATTTGCTCGTGCTAAAAAGGGGTATATGAATTATTAACATTGTCTAAGCGGATGAATAACAAAGGGCTGCCTCCGTATCGATCGTTGATATGCGTGAAGAAATGCGCAGCGGCAATCGCTCGATGTTTTCAAAACAATTATTCGAAAAATCGTCAGTAATCTCGAAAAGAAAGAACAAACGATTTTATTTTTAAATCGACGTGGTCATTCTTCTTTCATGATGTGCAGGGATTGTGGATTTGTCATGCAATGTCCGAATTGTGATATTTCATTAACGTACCATCGCTATTCACAGGAAATGAAGTGCCATTATTGTGGTTATGATACAAACGTCCCGCAAACATGTCCTGATTGCTCAAGCACACATATTCGTTATTTTGGTACAGGCACACAGAAAGTGGAGGAAGAATTATTAAAGCTTTTGCCAGAAGCGCGGATCGTCCGGATGGATGTCGATACGACGAGCCGCAAAGGGGCACATGAGAAACTGCTTAATCATTTTAAATCTGGACAGGCCGATATTTTACTCGGTACGCAAATGATTGCCAAAGGTTTGGACTTTCCTAACGTTACCCTCGTTGGCATACTAAGTGCTGATACGATGTTGCATTTACCTGATTTTCGAGCGAGTGAAAAAACATTCCAATTACTTACTCAAGTGAGTGGTCGTGCAGGCAGGCATGAATTATCTGGAGAGGTAGTTATTCAAACGTATACACCTGAGCATTATAGTATTCAAACTGCTGGCATTCAGGATTATGATCGATTTTATCAGCAAGAAATGACAATGAGAAAAATCGGCTCTTATCCACCTTTTTATTTCATCACAATGATTACGATCAGTCACGAAAATGTCATGCATGCATTTTCGACAACAGAAAAAATCGCAAAATACATTTCATCGTTTATTTCGGATAAAGCCATATTATTAGGACCTGTCGCATCGCCGATTGCGCGGATTAATAATAGATATCGATATCAATGTTTGATAAAATACAAACATGAACCACAACTAAATCATGCATTAAAAAAGTAATCGAACATTATCAACAACAATATGTAAAAGAAGGATTAACGATATCAATTGATGTGAATCCTTATATGATGATGTAACGGAAGGAAATGAGTGAAGACATATGGCAATTCTCCTATCGTGCAATATCCAGCCGCGATTTTAGAAGAAAAATGTGAACGAGTGACGGAATTTAATCAGGAGCTCGGTCAATTATTAAACAATATGATCGATACAATGATCGATGCGGATGGAGTAGGGCTAGCGGCACCACAAATCGGCATTCGTCAGCAAATTGCTGTCGTTGAAATCGATGAGAATGAAATGATTGAATTAATTAACCCTGAAATTGTTCAGAAAAAGGGTGAAGAAATAGATGTTGAAGGCTGTCTAAGTTTTCCAGATCTGTACGGAACGGTTGCGCGCTCCTATGCGATCGAAGTGAAAGCCCAAGATCGATTTGGAGAGTCCTTCATATTGGAAGCGGAGGGCTTTCTTTCACGTGCGATTCAACATGAGGTCGATCATTTAGCTGGTGTGCTTTTACATCAAAAATCATTAAATATGTCGATGAAGAAGAAGTATTTGGGAGGAAGAAGCATGACGAAAATCGTTTTTATGGGTACGCCTGACTTTTCGGTGCCCGTTTTAAACAGTCTTGTCGAAGCGGGCTATGAAATTCTCGCGGTCGTTACACAGCCAGATCGACCCGTTGGTAGGAAAAGGTGTTAACACCGCCACCGGTAAAAGTGGAGGCGGAACGACATCAATTGCCTGTTTTACAGCCGGAAAAATTCGTAAGCAAGAAGAACTGCAAAAAATCATCGACTTATCACCTGATTTAATTATTACTGCGGCGTATGGACAAATTTTACCGAAAGAGCTACTGGAAACGCCGCGACTCGGCTGCATTAATGTCCATGCTTCATTGCTTCCTGAACTGCGCGGAGGAGCACCGATTCATTACGCAATTTTACAAGGTAAAGAGAAAACAGGCATTACAATCATGTATATGGTAGAAAAATTAGATGCCGGTGATATGATTAGCCAAGTGGAAGTGCCAATTACCGAGGACGATGATGTTGGATCATTACATAATAAGCTTAGTAAAGCAGGAGCTGAACTTTTACTCACGACTTTGCCAGACCTTCTAGCAGGCGATGTGACTGCTCAACCACAAGATGAAGAAAAAGCGACATTTGCTTACAATATTTCACGTGAACAAGAAGTGATTCAGTGGGAGGAACCAGGCGAAGTCATTTATAATCATATTAGAGGCTTGCGTCCATGGCCAGTTGCGTACACGACTTTTTCTGGACAAACGGTAAAAGTATGGCAAGCGGAAAAATATCCGCTCCAACAGTTATCGACTCCAGGAACGATTGTGAAAATCGAAGCGGATGGCATTGTTGTTGCGACAGGAAATGAGACAGCAATTAAAATCACCGAATTACAGCCGGCTGGAAAGAAGAAACTGTTAGCGGAGCAATATCTTAGAGGGGCTGGAGCACATATAAAAGCAGGGATGACGTTTGGAGGACATAATGAATAAGCGCAAAAGAATGTCCGTGAAGTTGCATTAGAGGTACTCGAAGCGATTGAAAAACATCAGTCATATAGCAATCTCCTTTGAACCAAGTGATCACAAAAAACAAGATGACGGGTCCTGATGTTGGACTGCTGACAGAAATCGTCTACGGGACGATCCAACGAAAAATGACATTAGATTTTTATTTACGCCCTTTGTAAAAAAGAAACTCGAAGCGTGGGTATCGATTTTATTAAGACTCTCACTGTATCAAATGGTTTATTTAGATAAAATTCCCGATCGCGCGATCATTTTCGAAGCGGTCGAAATCGGGAAAAGAAGAGGTCATAAAGGGATCGCATCACTCATAAATGGAATTTTGCGTTCTGTTCAAAGACAAGGTTTACCTAGTCTGAATGAAATTAAAGATCCAGTTGAGAGATTATCAGTTGAAATGAGTCACCCGCTATGGCTTGTTAAGCGCTGGGTAGAGCAATTTGGCTTTGATAAAACAAAATCGATGTGTGAGGAAAATTTACTAGCTCCTGTCCAAACAGCTCGGGTAAACACGACGCTTACAACGAGAGAGGAAGTGATTGAAAAACTGACGGAAGAAGGGTATTCTGTTCAACCGAGTAGCGTCATTCCAGTGGGAATCAAGGCACTTCAAGGAAATCTTGTACATTCGGAAGTGTATAAAAACGGATTCATTTCTATTCAAGATGAAAGCTCGATGGCGGTCGCTTATGCGCTTGGCATTACCCCGAATCTGAATGTGCTAGACGCTTGTGCTGCACCTGGAGGAAAAGCCGGTCATATTGCGGAAATGCTGAATGGAACTGGACTTGTAACGGCGCTTGATTTGCATCCACATAAAGTGAAGTTGATTACGGAAAATGCCCATCGCTTGCATTTGCAAAACATTGAGGCCGTCGTTATGGACAGCAGACGAGCGGGGACGCGTTTCAGAAAGAAAGTTTTGATCGAATTCTTGTTGATGCTCCATGTTCTGGGCTTGGAGTTTTGAAAAGAAAACCGGATATTAAATATACGAAATCGCTTGACGACATTTATTCACTCTCTTCCATTCAACAAACAATTTTAGATGAAGCATCTAAATTAATAAAAAAGATGGGATTCTCGTTTATAGTACATGTACAGTTGACCGAGAGGAAAATGACGAAACGGTAGCAAAGTTTTTACACCGTCATCCAGAATTTGTTCCGCATCCGCTCAACTTGCCTGAAAGCTTGCAAGCATTAGTCGGTAATGACCGACATCTATTGCAAATATTTCCACAAGATTTTGGTGGAGATGGCTTCTTTATTTCATGTTTTAGAAAAAGCCCTGATAAGCGTGAATGTCGAATTATTATAGCTTCCGTTGATTGAAGTGGAAATCAACAGTTAAAATGAGATGTGAGGTTAATTAGAGAGTGGGGTGACCAGCTTGTCGATGATTTTTAAAACGGATCAAGGAAAAATCCGCCAGCAAAATGAAGATAATGGTGGGGTGTTCAAAAATAAAAACGGCGATTATTTAGCGATTGTCGCTGATGGGATGGGCGGACATAATGCAGGAAGTTGCAAGCAGAATGGCTGTAAGTGCTCTCTCAGATGTCTGGTCAAAAGTCGAAGAACCGTTTACACCGGAAAAGGCGGAAAATTGGTTTTTATCGAATGTGAAGGAAGTAAATAAGCAGATCTATCGTCATTCTTTGGAGGTAGAAGAATGCAGTGGAATGGGAACAACGATTGTTGCTGCGATTTGCACGGATTTATTCGCAACGATAGTAAACATTGGCGATAGCCGTTGTTATATGTTAAATGAGTCGGGATTTAGCCAATTAACCGAAGATCATTCATTATTAAATGAACTGATCAAAACAGGGCAAATTTCAAGGGAAGATGCAGAGCAGCATCCGCGTAAAAACATTTTAACCAAAGCATTAGGAACGGAAGAACAAATCGAGATGGATATACGCACGATTACTTTTGAAGAAGAGAATAAACTATTGCTTTGTTCAGACGGGTTGTCAAATAAAGTAACAGTAGAAGAAATGGCTCAAATAGTACAAAGTGATCGACCATTGGATGAAAAAGCGACAATGTTAATTGATCGAGCAAATCAAAAGGGCGGCGAAGATAATATTACGCTCGCAATCATTGAGTATGAAAGAGATGAAAGCGGGTGTGACGAATGTTAATAGGCCGCAGAATAAGCGGACGCTATAAAATCCTCCGAATGATTGGCGGCGGAGGAATGGCCAACGTCTATTTAGCGCTCGATATGATTTTGGAAAGGAAGTGGCGATTAAGATCCTTCGCTTAGATTTTGCAAACGAGGATGAATTTATTCGCCGTTTCCAAAGAGAAGCACAGTCAGCGACAAGCCTCACACACCCGAATATCGTCAGCATTTACGATGTGGGAGAAGAGGGGATATTTATTACATCGTAATGGAATATGTTGATGGAATGACATTAAAGCAATTCATTCAACAATATCATCCGATACCGACTGAGAAATCGCTCGATATTATGAAACAATTAACATCAGCGGTTGCTCACGCCCATGAAAATCATATCGTTCATCGCGATATTAAACCGCAAAACATTTTAATCGACCATCATGGTCAAGTGATGATTACTGATTTTGGGATTGCAATGGCACTAAGTGCAACCTCGATTACGCAAACAAATGCGGTATTAGGGTCCGTTCATTATTTATCACCAGAACAAGCACGTGGTGGGATGGCAACTGAAAAATCGGATATTTATTCTTTAGGAATCGTCATGTTTGAATTATTGACGGGAAGGTTGCCATTTTCAGGAGAATCAGCCGTTTCCATTGCATTGAAACATTTGCAATCTGATACACCTTCGCCGACACGCTGGAATCCGGATATTCCACAAAGTGTTGAAAACATCGTTTTAAAGGCGACGGCAAAGATCCGTTTCTACGTTATAACGTGGCAGAAGAAATGGAGGAGGATCTTGAAACAGCACTCGATCCAGAGCGGCAAAACGATCCAAAATTCACAATTCCGGAAGACGTCGATGCGACGAGGGCAATCCCTGTCATTACAAACTCGCATGTACATAGCGCAAGTCATGATACGGTTCCCCATACAAAAGCAAAGGAGAAACCGAGTGACGCTAAAAAGCAACCGCCAACGAAGAAGAAAAGAAAGAAATGGCCGTGGGTCGTTGGTATTTTTATGACAATGCTGCTATTAGCGGTTGTTTTCTTCACATTTCTCCTTCCGGCTATACGTGATGCACAAATTGTCGTCGTACCTGATTTAAGTGAATACGAATATGACGAAGCTGTAACGAAGCTTTCGGAATTAGGGTTAAAAATAGGCGAACAACGCGATATTATTCATGAAGAAATTCCTAAAGGCTCTGTCGTTAAAACAGATCCGAAAGCGAATGAAGAAGTGAAAAAGGCAGCTCCGTTGATATTTATGTTAGTTCCGGCAAGGAGAAATTTACGCTTGCTGATTACACGGGCAGACAATTTGATAGTGTTGTCAGTATACTTGACCCTGCTAATTTTAAAAGCATTACAAAAGATCCTCAATACAATGATTCCGCGGTTGGGACGATTCTTGAACAAAATCATGAGCCAGGAGAAGTCGTTCCGGAGGAAACAGATTTAGTTTTTGTCGTCAGTCTTGGTCCAAAGAAAATGACGTTAAGAAATTTAAGTGGCTATAATTTGGATGCGTTGGAGAGCTATGGAGAATCAACTGGATTTGAAATCGTAATTGCAGGTGAGGAATATTCGGATCGTGTTGCTTCAGGTCTAGTCATATCACAAACGCCAGCTCCGGGACGGAATTAATTATTGGTGACAAAGTAAATGTCATCCTTTCAAAAGGTCAGGAAGAAATTCCGCCGCAAACGGTTGTCGTTCCGATTACGATTCCTTACGAGCCGGCGGAAGAAGGAATGGAGCAAGAAGTAAGTATTTTTATTCAAGATATGCACCATAGTATATCAACTCCTGTTAAGACATTTACAATTACAGAAACCGTCACAGAGGAAATTGAGCTGACGATCGAAAAAGGAAAAACGGCCAGCTACCAAGTGATTCGCGATAATTCCGTATTGATTAATCAAGAAGTAGAATATTCAGGTGAATGATAGTATGCATGAGAGGACAAAAAGGACAAGCGGTTTTGGCCTTTACCGCCAACTTTGCTTATGTCAATTTAATGTGAATGAACCGAGTGCTCGCTTGTATCCGGTTCGTCCGTAGGAAATATCCTCTAACTATAAGCTTTTGGAAGGAAGGGTTCGATGCCAGAAGGTAAAATAATAAAAGCGTTAAGCGGTTATTATTACGTGTTATCTGAAGGGAATGTCATCCAATGTAGAGGGAGGGTGTATTTCGAAAAATAAAATTACCCTCTTGTCGGAGATCATGTTGTCTTTCAAGCGGAAAATGATAAGGAAGGCTATATTATGGAAATTAAAGAGCGGAGCAACGAACTCATCAGACCTGCAATTGCCAATATCGATCAAGCAATTCTCGTCTTTTCAGCCGTTGAACCGGAGTTTAGCTCACTTCTTCTCGATCGTTTTCTCGTTATTGTAGAGGAAGCGCAAATTTTACCGCTTATTTGTATAACAAAAATGGACCTCCTTGGGGATCGACGGAATGAAATCGAGGAATATGTAAAAGATTATCGGCAAATTGGTTATGATGTTGTGAAGCTTTCAGCAAAAACCGATGAAGGAATCGAAAAGCTGCGCCCTTATTTAATGGGAAAAACGAGTGTGTTTGCGGGCCAGTCAGGCGTTGGAAAATCATCGCTGCTGAACGCATTAAAACCGGAGCTGCAATTGAAAACGAACGAGATATCGACTCATCTTGGTCGCGGGAAGCACACGACACGCCATGTAGAATTGGTCGAAATTGGCGGAGGGCTTGTTGCTGATACACCTGGATTTAGTTCGCTCGATTTTACAACGATTGAAAGAGAAGAGTTAACGGACTATTTTCCAGAAATATCGAAGGCGAGTGAGAAATGTCGCTTTAGAGGCTGTTTACATTTAAACGAACCTGGATGTCACGTCAAAAGCAGCGCTCAATCAGGTGACATTCCATCCTATCGATATGAACATTATGAGCAATTTATACAAGAAATAATGGATAGAAAGCCGAGGTACTAACTATGATGAAAATTGCACCATCGATATTGGCGGCTGATTTTTCAAAGCTCGCTGATGAAATTAAAGAAGTAGAAGCTGCTGGAGCAGATTTAATCCATATTGATGTCATGGATGGCCATTTTGTTCCTAATATTACGATGGGTCCTCTAATCGTAGAGGCGGTTCGTAAAGTGACGGATTTGCCGCTTGATGTTCATTTAATGATTGAAGAGCCTGCTCGTTTTGTTAAAGAGTTTGTCAATGCAGGAGCGGATTACGTAACGGTTCATGTAGAAGCCGATCCGCATGTCCATCGAACGATTCAAGAAATTAAAAGGCTAGGAGCAAAGCCAGGGGTTGTTTTAAATCCAGCTACTTCTGTATCGACGATTGAACATATTATTGATGATGTCGATATCGTTTTATTAATGACGGTCAATCCAGGATTTGGCGGACAGTCATTTATTCCGAATGTTTTACCGAAAATTCGCGAAGTGAAAAACATGATTGATCGCAAGCAACTTTCTGTCGATATTGAAGTCGATGGTGGCGTAAACCGTGATACGATTAAACAATGTATGGATGCAGGCGCAAATGTTTTCGTAGCTGGCTCAAACATCTTTGCAAACGAAGATCGCAAGGCGGCAATCCAGGAGCTGCGCAAGCAAATCACGGAGTAATGATGGAAACGAATAAAAAGACGATTCATATTATGGCAGGCGGTCCGCGTCATTTAATTCCAGACGTTTTTCAAGAAAATGATCAAGATACTTTATGGATAGGCGTTGATCGTGGTGTCATTTATCTATTAGATGCAGGCATTCGCCCAAATGTTGCTGTCGGTGATTTTGACTCGATTTCAGCAGAAGAATGGACAAAGATTTGTAGTCAAATTCAATCTGTCAATCGTTTTAAACCAGAAAAAGATGAGACGGATATGGAGCTAGCGATCGAATGGGCTTTGACACAGAATCCTGATACGATCAAAATCTTTGGCGGTACAGGTGGAAGAAGTGATCATTTTTTGCCAACGCCTTTATGCTCGTTCCATATGAACAAAAACTGCCGACGCCAACGATTGAACTCATTGATATTCAAAACACGATTTCTATTTTTTCCTGGTAAATATGATGTAGAGCTTGATCATGAAAAAAATATATTTCATTTCTTCCTTTAAGTAGTGAAGTATGGGGGCTAAGTTTAAGAGGATTCAAATATCCCTTGATGAATAAGTATGTGCCCTTCGGTTCATCTCTTTGCATTAGTAATGAACTTCTTCAACAAACAGGTACTTTTTCATTCGAAAAAGGCATATTAATGATGGTAAGAAGTGCAGATTAATTTGCCTATTCCTGTTAGAGCACGTACTTATCCATAAATGATGAATATGATAGGATTGAGGAAAATCCCGATATTTTCACATTAGGAGGGAATTTTTATGAGGTTTTATACAATTAAACTTCCGAGGTTTTTAGGCGGGCTTGTCAGAGCCGTGCTCGGTTTTAAAAAGAATTGATAAAAGTTGGCAGCAATAGAAAAAGGCACCTAAAAGGCGCCTTTTTGCAATTTGTTAAAATGTCTATTATACTCTTTCGACCTTACCGGATTTAAGTGCTCTTGCAGATACCCAAACACGTTTAGGCTTTCCGTCGACAAGAATGCGTACTTTTTGAAGGTTTGCCCCCATGTACGTTTGTTTGCGTTCATCGCGTGAGAACGTCTATTACCAGTTCCAGTTTTGCGTCCAGTAATTACACATTGTTTCGCCATCTATTATTCCCTCCCGAACTACTTCAATTTGCACATTTAAAGATACTTTAATAATTTATCACACATGCATTCATAATGCAATACATCAAACTACACCATTAAAGAACTTTTCCTTGACATCCTTCTTAGGAAACAATGACTCAAAAAGGTCGTGCTTTCAAAACAGAGCCTTGTATAGTAAAATAATCATAGCTATAAGGTGTATGAGATATATGCATAATGATAATGTACAGTCATGATATTTCGATAAAGGAGGAAGTTGTATGTCAATAGAAATGACAACAAAATACGGTCAGATTGAGATATCAAATGATGTGATTGCAACCATTGCTGGAGGAGCTGCAATCGACTGCTATGGAATTGTGGGAATGGCTTCTAAAAATCAAATAAAAGATGGTTTTTCAGATATTTTACGAAAAGAGAACTTCACTAGGGGATTATCGTCCGTCAAGAGGGGACGTCATTACATATTGATATGTATATTATCGTAAGCTATGGAACGAAAATTTCGGAAGTTGCCCATAATGTGCAATCGAAGGTTAAATACACACTTGAGCAAACAGTTGGTTTTTCAGCCGATACAGTAAACATTTATGTACAAGGAGTTCGGGTTTCGAATCCTTAATAAGGAGGAAATAGTTCGTGTCAATTACAGCATTGGACGGAAATCGGTTCGCCGATATGATTATACAAGGAGCCAACCATTTAGCAGCAAATGCACAAATGGTTGATGCATTGAATGTGTTTCCTGTTCCTGACGGCGATACTGGAACGAATATGAATTTATCGATGTCATCGGGTGCAAAAGAAGTACAGACCAATCGCCAAGAGCAAATTGGGAAAGTTGCGGCGGCGCTATCAAAAGGATTGCTCATGGGTGCACGTGGAAATTCCGGGGTGATTTTATCGCAATTGTTTCGTGGGTTTTCAAAAGCAATCGAAGCAAAAGCGATTTTAACAAGCGTTGATTTCGCAGATGCATTTGCAGCTGGAGTAGAAACGGCTTATAAAGCAGTAATGAAACCTGTTGAAGGGACGATTTTAACCGTTGCCAAAGATGCAGCGAACAAAGCGGTAGAGATTGCAAAAAGCGAAACAGATATTGTCGTTGTAATGGAAGCGGTTGTGAAAGAAGCGAAGGCATCATTGAAACGTACGCCAGATTTGCTTCCTGTTTTAAAGGAGGTAGGTGTCGTTGATAGTGGCGGACAGGGCTTAGTATGTGTATATGAAGGGTTTTTATCCGTGTTAAAAGGGAGGAGCTTCCGGAGCATACGATTGAACCTTCCATGGATGAGCTTGTGAGTGCGCATCATCATCAAAGCGTTCAAGGCTTCATGAATACGGACGAAATCGAATTTGGCTATTGCACGGAATTCATGGTTCGCCTCGATCATCAAAAGCATTTTCAGAAGAAACGTTTAGAAATGATTTAAGTGTTTTCGGTGATTCCTTACTCGTCATCGCTGATGATGAAGTAGCGAAAGTTCATATTCATTCAGAGCAGCCAGGTGAAGTGTTAACATATGGACAGCAATATGGAAGCTTAATTCATATGAAAATTGAAAACATGAGGGAACAGCATCGGTCAATTGTTGGAGAATCTGCACCAACTTCTTCACATGCTGACCATTCGCCTGCCAAAGAACGGAAGGAATATGCGATCATCGCCGTTTCAATGGGTGCTGGTATTGCGGAATTATTTAAAAGTGTCGGAGTGACAGAAGTCATTGAAGGTGGACAAACGATGAATCCGAGCACAGAAGATATGATGAAGGCCATTCAAGCGGTCAATGCCAATAAAATTATTTTATTGCCAAATAATAAAAATATTATTATGGCGGCTGAGCAGGCAGCGGCAATTGCCGATCAGGAGGTCATTGTCGTTCCTTCCAAAACGGTTCCGCAAGGATTGACTGCTGTTCTTTCCTTTAACGAGTCATTATCATTGGAAAAAACAAAGAAGAAATGACAGCGGCACTGAGTGAGGTAAAAACGGGGCTCGTGACGTTTGCTGTTCGTGATACGAGCATCGACGGATTAGCGATAAAAAAGATGATTATATGGGTATTTTAGACGGGAAATTGTTGCTGCGAATCCAAGCCTATCTATCGTATCAGAAACATTGCTTAATAAAATGATTGATGAAGACTCAGAAATCATGACGATCATATATGGTGAGGATACAACAAAGGCGGATCTTGAACAGCTAGAAACGTATGTGGATGAAACGTATGGCGAACTTGAAATTGAAATTCATAATGGCAAGCAACCGCTCTACCATTATATTTTCGCGGTGGAATAATGAGTAGGTCGCTGACGGATCCCGTTACGGTATTAAAGGAATTGGTCCTGAAACGGCCCTAACATTAGCTCATATGGGCATTAAAACAATCACCGATTTAATCGAACATCTTCCATTTCGGTACGATGACGCACGATTGCGTGATTTGGCAGATGTTGCCCACGATGAAAGAATAACCGTTGAAGGGAAGGTTCATAGTGAACCTTCCTTCATGTATTACGGTAGAAAAAAGCAGGCTAACGATTCATTTGCTCGTCGATCGTTACTTAATAAAAGTCACATTTTTTAATCGTGCCTATTTAAAAGGCAAGCTCGCCCCACAAGATGTGATTACCGTTTCGGGAAAATGGGATAAACATAGACAAACGATTACTGGTCAAGATTTGAAGATGGGGCCGCGTTCGCAAAGCGCGAACTTTGAACCTGTTTACTCAACAAAAGGGAATGTAAGCGTGAAAGCATTGCGCCGTTATATTGTGCAAGCCTTTCAGGAATATGGCGATCTTATTGAAGAAACATTGCCGTTATCGCTTATAAACAAATATCGCTTGTTGGATCGAAAAACCGCCTTGCATGTGATCCATTTTCCGGAGAAGGAAGAAGATCGAAAGCAAGCGAGAAGACGGTTCGTCTATGAGAATTTCTTTACTTCAATTGAAAATGCAAGCACTGCGGAAAATTGAACGGGAAAAATCAACAGGGATTGTTCAAGCATACGATTTGGAACGATTAAAGTCATTGATCGATTCACTGCCATTTACGTTGACAAATGCTCAAAAGCGGGTTGTCAATGAAATATGTGCAGATTTAAAGTCTCCTTATAAAATGAACCGGCTCCTTCAAGGTGATGTAGGTTCAGGCAAAACGGCTGTTGCCGCGATTGCATTATACGCCAGTATTACAGCAGGCTACCAAGGAGCATTAATGGTGCCGACGGAAATTCTTGCTGAACAGCATGTCGCTTCATTAACAGAATTGCTTGCTCCAGTAGGTGTGTCGATTGCGTTATTATCAAGCTCGATCAAAGGGAAGAAACGCGAAGCCATCATTGAGCAGCTTAAAAATGGCGAAATTGATATCATTGTCGGAACGCATGCCCTTATCCAAGATGACGTTCATTTTCATAAGCTCGGTCTTGTTATTACGGATGAGCAGCACCGCTTCGGTGTAGAACAGCGCCGAGTTTTACGGGAAAAGGGGAACATCCAGATGTGCTGTTTATGACGGCTACACCGATACCAAGAACATTGGCGATCACAGTTTTTGGAGAAATGGATGTTTCGATCATCGATGAAATGCCATCAGGAAGAAAAACGATTGAAACGTACTGGGCGAAGCATGATATGCTTGATCGGATTTTGAATTTCATCGAAGTGGAATTAAGAAAAGGAAGGCAAGCGTACGTCATTTGTCCACTCATTGAGGAGTCGGATAAATTAGATGTGCAAAATGCGATCGATCTTTTGATTTATTATCTGTTCATTATCAAGGAAATTTGCAGTCGGACTCATGCACGGAAGACTCCCATCTGCGGAAAAAGATGAAGTGATGAAAAGTTTTAGCCAAAACGATATTCAAGTACTCGTTTCAACAACCGTTGTTGAAGTAGGAGTAAATGTGCCGAACGCAACGGTCATGCTCATCTATGATGCAGAAAGATTCGGTTTAGCGCAGCTTCATCAGCTTCGCGGTCGAGTAGGACGTGGGAAGGAGCAATCGTATTGTATTTTGCTCGCCGATCCTAAATCAGACGTTGGCAAAGAGCGGATGCGAATTATGACGGAAACGAATGATGGCTTCGTATTAAGTGAGCGAGACTTAGAACTGCGCGGCCCCGGTGAATTTTTGGTAAAAAGCAAAGCGGCTTGCCAGAATTTAAAGTGGCAGATATGGTACATGATTATCGTGCGCTTGAAACCGCTCGAAATGATGCTGCACACATCATCGAGCAAAAGAATTTTGGCAAGACGAAGAATATGCCGCACTACGAAACTATTTAGAAATGTCGGGCGTATTATCGCACGAAAAGTTAGACTGAAAGATAAGAAAGCGAAATTGTTTAGAGGGGATAGAAAAAGCCCTAATATATAAATTATCTGCTCCAGGCGGACGCTTTCTTACCTCCAGTCAAGTAGTTTTTAAAATATTTTTGTTCAAGAGATGACTTTCTTGGAACCACTTTCGATTCTGCGTTGAATCTGGATGTTGATTTACGCTACAGGCACGAAGACTCCGCGGAAAGCGAAGTGCCTGGAGTGGAAATCAACACTCCTCTTTGAAAAATCCCCGCCAAATGAAAATCGAAAACTTAAAGACTCTAACTGTTGCGTATCCTTTATTATTTTTATATACTACTATTAATACCTAGTCTTAATATCTTGAATGGTGTTGATAATATGAGGCGGCCTAAAAAGAAAGGCAAAAGCTTTTGATCGAGACAATTGAAGAGAATCCATTTGTTACAGATGAGGAATTAGCTGAGCGATTTTCCGTCAGTGTTCAAACCATTCGCCTTGATCGAATGGAGTTATCGATCCCGGAACTTAGGAAAGAATAAAAAATGTTGCTGAAAAACATGTAGATGACGAGGTAAAATCACTTCCAATCGATGAAGTAATCGGAGAGGTTATTGATATTCAGCTTGACCAGACGGCGATATCGATTTTTGATGTAAAGAAAGAGCATGTATTTAAAAGAAATTCAATCGCAAGGGGACATCACTTATTTGCACAAGCTAACTCTTTAGCAGTAGCTGTGATTGATGATGAGCTAGCATTGACAATGAAAGTGAAAGTTCATTTTACTCGTCCCGTTAAACTTGGCGATCGTGTTATTGCCAAAGCGAAAGTAGAGAAAACATCGCGACTAGATCGAACGACTGTCGATGTACTTAGCTATGTTGGTCAAGAACTCGTGTTTAAAGGTGAATTTGAAATGTACCGCTCTAGTCAATGAATAGAAGGTGAAGATGAATGAAAATTGCGATTGATGCAATGGGAGGAGATCACGCGCCGAAAGAAATTGTCGACGGTGTTGTGAAAGCTGCCCAAGACTTTACAGATGTTGAGTTTGTATTATATGGAAATGAAACAGAAATAAATAAATATATAACGAAATCTGACCGAATCCAAATTATTCATACAGATGAAATGATTGAAGCAGAGGATGAACCAGTGAGAGCGGTTCGTCGCAAGAAGACAGCTTCTATGGTCATGATGGCACAAGCGGTGAAAGATCGCGAGGCAGATGCGTGCATTTCGGCAGGCAATACAGGAGCATTAATGGCTGCTGGCTTATTTGTCGTCGGAAGGATCAAAGGGATTGATCGACCTGCACTTGCACCGACGCTCCCAACCATTGACGGAAAAGGGTTTGTTATGCTCGATTTAGGCGCGAATGCCGATGCAAAGGCGGAACATTTATTGCAAAATGCGATTATGGGCAATATTTATGCGGAAAAAGTTCGAAAAATCGACCGTCCTCGTGTCGCATTATTAAACATTGGGACCGAAGATAATAAAGGTAATGAGTTAACGAAAAAAGCTTTCGAGCTTATTAGCCAAGCAGACTTGAATTTCATTGGTAATATTGAAGCAAGAGATTTATTAGAAGGTTATGCGGATGTCGTTGTTACGGATGGATTTACCGGCAATATCGTTTTAAAAGCGATCGAAGGAACGGCATCATCGCTATTTTCGATGTTAAAGGACACGTTTATGGGGAGCTTTAAAAATAAACTTGCTGCTGGTTTGGTTAAATCTGATCTCGTCCAGCTAAAAAATAAAATGGATTATACGGAATATGGTGGTGCTTGTCTATTCGGATTAGATGCGCCTGTCATTAAAGCACATGGCTCTTCGAATGCGAATGCGATTTATCATGCTGTTCGTCAAGCGCGTGAAATGGTTGTTCATCAAGTACCAGAAAAAATTAGAGCAGCAGTAGAAGCAAAACAAAACGTAAAATAGATGGGGTGAAAAAATGGGGAAAATTGCATTTGTTTTTCCAGGACAAGGTTCGCAAACAGTAGGAATGGGTCAAGCAATCGCTGAGGCAGACCAACGCGCGAAGCATATTTTTGAAGAAGCGGATCAACGATTGGGTGAATCATTATCTTCACTTATATTTAATGGGCCGATTGAGGAATTGACAAAAACGACGAATGCACAGCCGGCATTGTTAACGACGAGCATTGCTCTTTGCAGCGCCTTCAAGAGGCAGGAATTCAGCCTGATTACACAGCTGGTCATAGTCTTGGAGAATATTCAGCGTTAGTCGCAAGCGGTGTGATGACATTTTCCGATGCCGTTTATGCGGTTAGAAAACGTGGAGAATTTATGGAAGAAGCTGTTCCAAACGGAAGGGGACAATGGCGGCGGTCATGGGCTTTGATCGGGAAAAGTTGCAGCATATTACCGATGAAGTGACAGAAGCTGGCGATTCTGTACAAATGGCCAATATTAACTGTCCGGGCCAAATTGTTATTTCAGGAACGGTCGCTGGGGTTGAAAAGCTGGCGCACTTGCAAAGAGCAAGGTGCGAAGCGTGTCATTCCGTTGCAAGTGAGCGGGCCGTTCCATTCCGAATTAATGAAACCGGCCGCTGAAAAGTTTGCTCAAATATTAGCCGAAATAAAAATAAGCGATGCAAAGGTCCCGGTTGTTGCGAATGTGACCGCACATCCACTTACAAATGGCTCACAGTTTGCGGAAAAATTAATCGAACAATTATACTCACCTGTTTTGTGGGAGGATTCGGTTGAAGCAATGATCGCAAATGGGGTCGATACATTTGTTGAAATTGGGCCTGGGAAAGTGCTTTCTGGATTAATTAAGAAGATCAATCGCTCTGTTACGACGATTTCAGTCCAAGATCCGGAAAGTTGTCAAATCGCGATCGAGCAATTGAAAGGAGAAGGAAAATGAAGTTAGAAGGAAAGCTGTTATTGTAACAGGTGCATCAAGGGAATTGGTCGAGAAATAGCTTTACAATTTGCCAAAGAAGGCGCTGATGTCCTCGTCAATTATTCAGGCAGTGAAGCGAAAGCGAATGAGGTTGTTAGTGAAATTCAAGCACTAGGTCGCAATGCGATTGCCTATCAATGCAATGTCGCTGACAGCGAATCTGTAGGCGAAATGATTAAAACGGCCATTCAACAATTTGGCAAGCTTGATATTTTAATAAATAATGCAGGAATTACGAAAGATAATTTATTAATGCGCATGAAGGAAGACGAATGGGATGATGTCATTAACATTAACTTAAAAGGCGTATTCTATGCACGAAAGCTGTATCAAGACAAATGATGAAGCAAAGGTCGGGAAGAATCATTAATGTTTCTTCGATTGTTGGTGAAATTGGAAATCCAGGACAAGCTAACTATGTAGCGGCAAAGGCGGGTGTAATTGGACTTACGAAAACATCAGCAAAAGAACTTGCTGCTAGAGGAATTACAGTCAATGCTATCGCACCAGGCTTTATTACGACAGATATGACCGATCAATTACCAGAAGATGTGAAAACAGCTATGTTGCAGCAAATTCCGCTCGGGAAGTTTGGCGATGCGGAAGATATCGCAAAAGCTGCACTATTTTTAGCTTCAGATGATGCGAAATATATTACTGGCCAAACGATTCACGTCAATGGCGGCATGTTTATGTAATTGCCGCTTGCTAAGCTTATTTTTATAGGATTAGAGTATATAAATTTTTAAAGTCTCCATTTTAAAGGTAAGGCATTTATGTCTAGCTCCAGGAGCCCAGCGACTAGCAAACTTCACTCTTCTTCCTACGATAAGTCAACATCGGTTCGCCTTTCAGGCTCACCGTGTTTCCTTTATCTCGTCAGAATCGCGAAAGGAAGGACGTCGCTGAACGGGCGCCTTGCGCTTTTCTTTATCATTTTACTTTTGATGATTTCCTTTATAATGACTTGAGGGAGGTGAAACGAATGGCAGATATAGTAGAACGCGTAACTCAAATTATCGTTGACCGTCTTGGTGTGGAAGAATCAAAAGTAACACTTGAAGCTTCTTTTAAAGATGATTTAGGAGCAGATTCATTAGATGTTGTTGAGCTTGTCATGGAATTGGAAGATGAATTCGATATGGAAATTTCGGATGATGATGCTGAAAAGATCGCAACAGTCGGCGACGCTGTGAATTACATAGAAAGTAAAAACTAGTCGTTGAAGTATAGATAATGTCCCGTTCTTTGTTGGCGGGACATTTCTACGTTACATTATTTCTATCAAGGTGGAATAACACATGAGGAAAAAATAAATCGTGAGAGAAAAATGACTCATCTCATCGAAAAGCGCATGAAAAATTTCAAGAAAAATCGGAATACAATTTCATAATCAAAAATTACTAATGCAAGCTTTTACACATTCATCCTATGTGAATGAGCATCGGAAAAACCGCATGAAGACAATGAACGCCTTGAATTTTTAGGTGACGCGGTTCTAGAATTAACCGTTTCCCAATATTTATTCAAAAAATACCCGTTAATGAGCGAGGAGAGCTAACAAAAATTAGAGCATCGATCGTATGTGAGCCTTCACTCGTTAAGTTTGCGACCGAATTGAATTTTGGTGAAACGGTGTTGTTAGGAAAAGGAGAAGAGATGACAGGAGGAAGATCAAGACCGGCTTTGCTTGCTGATGCATTTGAAGCTTTTATTGGTGCGTTATATCTTGACCAAGGGCTCGAAGCAACGATCTCGTTCCTCGAAAAATCTGTTTACCCTCAAGTCGATGCTGGTGCTTTTCTCATGTGATGGATTTTAAAAGCCAATTGCAAGAAAATGTTCAACGAGATGGAACTGGGGTACTTGAATATAAAATTTTGCAGGAAGAAGGTCCGGCACATAATCGGACGTTCATCTCCCAAGTATTATTAAATAACGAAGTGCTCGGCGAAGGCTCAGGAAGATCGAAAAAGAAGCGGAGCAACATGCTGCCCAAATGGCTTTAAGTAAACAAAAAGAGGAATAAAAACAGGAACAACAAAGAAGGGAGGGAGAAGACTTGTTTTTAAAACAGTTGGACGTGATTGGTTTTAAATCGTTTGCCGAAAAAACAAGCATTGAATTTGTTCCGGGTGTAACCGCTGTTGTTGGTCCGAACGGAAGTGGAAAAAGCAATGTGACCGATGCCATTCGTTGGGTGCTTGGTGAACAATCAGCTAAATCACTTCGAGGCGGAAAAATGGAAGACGTTATTTTCGCTGGTAGTGACTCGAGAAAACAATTAAACTATGCGGAAGTGACACTGACGTTAAACAATGAAGACGGTGCTTTGCCCATTGAATACAATGAAGTAAGTGTCACAAGAAGAGTATTTCGCACGGGTGAAAGTGAGTACTTGCTAAATCGACAGGCGTGTAGATTAAAAGACATTGTCGATCTTTTCATGGATTCTGGGCTCGGCAAAGAAGCATTTTCAATTATTAGCCAAGGAAAGTAGAAGAAATTTTAAATAGTAAGCCAGAGGAAAGACGAACGATTTTTGAAGAAGCGGCTGGCGTCCTTAAATATAAAATGAGAAAGAAAAAGGCGGAAACGAAGCTGCACGAAACAGATGAAAACTTACAACGCGTCAATGATATCATTCATGAACTTGAAGGACAGGTCGAACCATTAAAAATTCAAGCTTCAATTGCCAATGACTACTTGCAGAAAAAGCAGAGCTTGAAAATTATGAGGTTGCGTTAACGGTTTATGAAATCGATGCGTTACATAAAAGCTGGGAACAGTCCAAAGGAAAAGTCGAACATTTACAACTGCGTGATCGTCAGCTTGCTGAAGATGTGCAAAAAGCGAAGCGGAGTTGACCATTGTCCGTGATCAATTAATCACTATGGATGAAACGATTACCCAGCTTCAGTCCGAACTTTTATCTGCTACGAAGGAACTTGAAAAGCTTGAGGGAAGAAGAGATGTTTTAAAAGAGCGTAAAAAATGCGACTGATAATACGGCCCAATTAACGAAAAATATTCATGATGCTGAGGAAAAATTAAACAATTAGAAATCAAGAAAAAGCAATTGGAAGACGAAGTGCGGATCAAGCAGAAAGCTGCGGAGCGATTGCAAAATAAGCTGAAACAGAAAAAGAGCAAGTTGACTTATTTGATGGCTCAATTGAAGAAACAATTGAATCATTAAAAAGCGATTATATCGAGCGATTAAATGAGCAAGCATCAGCTAAAAATGAGCATCAATATTTAGAACAACAAAAGCGTCAGCACGAAGTAAAAGGTGAACGTCTCGATCGCGAAAATGAAAAATATCTTGCTGAACGAAATGAAGTGGTGACGACACTTGCAGAAAAACAAAGACAGCTAAAAGAAGTTGAAGAGCAGCTCTCTACGCAATTAACGTCTTTTCAAGAAACAGATAAAAAGATTTCTAAATTGAAAAAGCAAGTGGATGAACAAGCTTCGATTGTGAATCAGGCTTATCATTTTTGCAAAAATCCCTTTCGCGCAAAGAAACATTAGAGGAAATGGAAGACGATTATATCGGTTTTTCCAAGGAGTTCGTGAAGTGTTAAAAGCGCGGGAGAAAAATTAACGGGCATTGAAGGGGCGGTTGCTGAGCTTATCCATGTGCCAAAAAGTTTGAGCTTGCGATTGAAACGGCGTTGGGAAGCACCGTGCAACATGTCGTCGTTCAAACAGAAGAAGATGGAAGAAAAGCGATTGAATACCTTAAGGAAAACCGGTACGGAAGAGCGACATTTTTACCGCTTAACATTATAAAGAGAAACGGATACAGCATAGCTTGATCGAAACATTAGCATCTCATCCAGCATTCATTGGGGTGGCGGCGGATGTCATTCAGTATGCTCCAGAATATGCTCCGGCGATTAGAAATCTATTAGGAACAACGATCGTTGCTGATCGATTAGCTGGGGCAAACGCACTAGCAAAGCTATTGCAATATCGCTATCGAATCGTTACGCTAGAAGGCGACATCGTCAATCCGGGCGGCTCAATGACAGGGGAGCAACACAGCAAAAAGCAGGCTCATTACTAAGTCGAAAAAGTGAACTTGAAGAGCTGACAGAGAAAATATCAATGATGCGTGACAAGACAACGAATTTAGAAGTACGCTTTCAAGAGGTAAAAGAAGCGTTAGCAGCCGAGGAACAAAACCTTGAAGCAATTAGAGAAGCCGGCGAGCAATTACGCAAGGAGCAAAATAATTTGGAGGCAAATATTTTGCAAATGACAGTGAATAAAAAGAATGTCGATGAGCGTCTTTCTATATATGATCTGGAAAAAGTGAGCTGGACGCTGAATCAAGCAAAATTGCGGCACGCATGCACGCATTAAATACCGTAATAGAAGACAATGAGAAAAAGCAGATGCGCTTAATAAACAAATTGCTGAACTAACAGCGCGAAGAGATCATGAGCGAATTTCAAAAGAGTCCTTGCGTGAGGAAGTGAGTAAGCTGACGGCAGAATATGCGGTCATGAACGAACAGCTCTCTTCAAGTGCGAATTATATGAAATCATTAAATAAAGAATTAAAAGAAGCGAAGGCGCGAAAAACGTCTTTAGTCGATGATTTGCAGTGGCTGGAAAGTGAAATGTCCGGTCATTTTACGAGTGAAGAGGAGCTAGCGGCTAAAGCATTAAAGAAAAAGCCGATAAAGATGCGATTGAACAAAAGCTTGCTTATTTGCATAACGAACGAAGCGGACAGCAAGCGACGATCGTTGCAAAGAAAACGAATGTAAGCAAATGAAAAATCAATACAAAGCTGTGAATGAATTGCTCGTTGAGGCGGAAATTCAAACGAATCGCCTCGATGTCGAGTTGGAAAATCGACTGCAAAAACTGCGTGAAGTGTATCGCCTTTCATATGAAGGTGCGAAGGATCAGTATCAACTGCAGATCGATGCGGATGAAGCAGCTAAGAAAGTAACGTTAATTAAACGTGAGATCGAGGAACTCGGAACGATTAATCTCGGTGCGATCGAAGAATATGAGCGGATTTCGGAAAGGTATCAGTTTTTAGCTGAACAGCAAGCGGATTTAGTCGAAGCGAAAAACACGTTACTACAAGTGATGGATGAAATGGATGAAGAAATGAAAAAGCGTTTCTCATCGACCTTCAATGCGATCAAATCCCAGTTTGAAGGAGTGTTCCAAGCGTTATTTGGCGGGGAAAAGCGCAGTTGAAACTGACCGATCCAGATGATCTATTGCGGACAGGAGTCGATATCGTTGCACAGCCGCCCGGAAAAAACTACAAAATTTAAGTTTGCTTTCCGGTGGAGAACGTGCTTTAACAGCGATTGCACTACTTTTTCAATTATTAAAGTACGTCCTGTACCTTTTGTGTACTCGATGAGGTCGAAGCGGCATTGGATGAAGCGAATGTGTATCGGTTCAGTCAATACTTACAAAAATTTAGCGATGAAACACAATTCATTGTCATAACTCATCGCCAAGGCACGATGCAAGGCGCCGACGTTTTATATGGGGTAACGATGCAGGAATCTGGGGTATCGAAGCTTGTTTCGGTGAAATTGCAAGATCATGAAGAAATGGCTACCAGTATATAAATATAGAGGTGGGAAAAACATGAGTTTTTAAAAAGCTAAAAGACAAATTTACTGCTTCTACGGATTCAGTTTCAGAGAAGTTTAAAGAAGGTTTGGCAAAAACACGAGATAATTTTTCAGAAAAAGTGAATGACTTAGTCGCGAGATATCGTAAAGTTGATGAAGATTTTTTGAGGAACTAGAAGAAATTTTAATTCAAGCAGATGTTGGGTTCGATACCGTTATGCAGCTCATTGATGAATTAAAAACAGAAGTGAAAAAGCGAAATATTAAAGATACAGCTGATGTACAATCCGTGATTTCAGAAAAACTTGTTGAGATATATGAAGCAGGTGGCACATCTCCGACAGCATTAAATATTCAAGAAAACGAATTGACGATCATTTTATTCGTCGGAGTAAACGGGGTCGGAAAAACGACAACAATTGGTAAGCTTGCACATAAGTTTAAACAGGAAGGCAAACAGGTGATGCTTGCTGCTGGCGATACGTTCCGTGCCGGCGCAATAGAGCAGCTGGAAGTATGGGAGAGCGCGTTGGTGTTGATGTGATTAAGCAAGCGGAAGGGTCTGATCCGGCTGCGGTCATGTTCGATGCGGTGCAGGCGGCAAAATCGCGAAAGGCAGATATTTTGCTTTGTGATACGGCGGGGCGTTTGCAAAATAAAGTGAATTTAATGAATGAGCTTGAAAAGGTGAAGCGAGTCATTGAACGAGAAGTTCGGGAGCACCGCATGAAGTATTGCTTGTCCTAGATGCAACGACTGGACAAAATGCATTAATTCAGGCGAAAACATTTAAAGAAGCAACAAATGTGTCAGGAATTGTTCTATCTAAATTGGATGGGACTGCGAAAGGTGGAATTGTACTTGCGATCCGTAATGAACTGCATATTCCGGTAAAATTCGTGGGGCTTGGTGAAAAAATGGATGATCTCCAAGAGTTCGACGCGGAGAAATATGTTTATGGCTTGTTTTCTAACACGATCGAAAGTATGAATGAATAGGCTTTTAGTTGAATATGTTTAGTGCTTGACATTATGCATATGGACATGTATGATTCTAGTGTAAAGTATTTTAACTTAACAAGGAGTGGATGTAATGACCATGCTTGAGAAAACAACGCGTTTGAATTATTTATACGACTTTTATCATGCGCTGTTAACTCAGAAGCAACAAAGTTATATGTCCCTCTATTATCTTGACGATTACTCCTTGGAGAAATCGCGGAGCAATATGAAATAAGCCGACAAGCGGTTTACGACAATATTAAGCGAACAGAAGCCATGCTGGAGGAATATGAGGAAAAATTGTTGTTATTTCAAAAATTTCAAGAGCGGAAAAATATTACTGCGCAAATAAAGACAGATTTAGCTGAAGGAAAATTAGATGAGGCTAAACTAGGCGAATATTTGCATGCACTTGAGAAATTGGATTAGGGGCGGCATTATGGCATTTGAAGGATTAGCCGACCGATTACAGGCAACGATGCAGAAAATCCATGGAAAAGGAAAGGTATCTGAAGCGGATGTAAAAGAAATGATGCGTGAAGTTCGACTTGCGCTTCTTGAAGCCGACGTCAATTTCAGGGTCGTGAAACAGTTTGTTTCGAAAGTAAGTGAACGGGCTGTTGGACAAGAAGTAATGAAAAGCCTGACACCTGGTCAGCAAGTCATTAAAGTTGTAAAGAAGAGCTTACTGAGCTCATGGGCGGAGAGCAAAGTCAAATCGCTGTCGCGAAAAGACCCCCAACGGTTATTATGATGTCAGGTTTACAAGGTGCGGGAAAACGACAACAACTGGAAAGCTTGCCAATTTACTTCGTAAAAATATAACAGAAACCCATTGCTTGTTGCTGCGGATATTTATCGCCCAGCAGCAATTAAACAGCTAGAAACATTAGGAAAGCAGCTCGACATGTCCGTGTTTTCCTTGGGGATCAAGTGAGTCCAGTTGAAATCGCACGTCAAGCAATTGAAAAAGCGAAGGAAGATCACCATGATTACGTACTAATCGATACGGCTGGACGATTGCATATTGACGGGAATTGATGGATGAACTAAAAGCGATTAAAGATGTTGCGAATCCGGATGAAATTTTTCTCGTCGTTGATGCAATGACAGGGCAAGATGCGGTAAATGTTGCACAAAGCTTCAATGATCAGCTTGAAATTAGCGGTGTGATTTTAACAAAGCTTGATGGTGATACCCGTGGGGAGCAGCATTATCGATTCGCTCTGTAACCGAAAAACCGATAAAATTTGTTGGGATGGGTGAGAAATTGGATGCACTTGAGCCATTTCACCCTGAACGAATGGCATCAAGAATTCTCGGGATGGGCGATGTGCTTACATTAATCGAGAAGGCACAAGCATCTGTTGATGAAGATAAAGCAAAAGAATTGGAGCAGAAATTCCGAACGGCTTCCTTCACTCTAGATGATTTCCTTGAGCAGCTCAGTCAAGTGCGCAATATGGGACCACTCGATGAGCTGTTAAAAATGATGCCGGGTGCGAATAAGATTAAAGGCATGGACAATCTACAAATCGATGAGAAACAAATCGGGCATGTCGAAGCGATTATTCGCTCCATGACAACGAAGGAAAAGATGCAACCTGAAATTATTAATGCGAGCAGACGACGGAGAATTGCCAAAGGGAGCGGAACGACTGTCCAAGAAGTGAATCGTCTTCTCAAGCAATTCGAAGATATGAAAAAATGATGAAGCAAATGACAGGAATGCAGCAAAAGGCAGAAAAAAGGTGGGTTTAAACTACCTTTTATGTAAAAACATCATATCTTTTTAGATGTTAAGAAAAAACACTTTACAAACAAAACACAAATCGGTATTATATTATCTTGTGTGAAACTATTCGGAGGTGCTAGTAAAATGGCAGTAAAAATTCGTTTAAAACGTATAGGAGCAAAGAAAGCTCCATTCTATCGTATTGTAGTAGCAGATTCTCGTTCACCACGTGATGGACGTATCATTGAAGAAATCGGAACATATAATCCGGTTACTGAGCCAGCACAGCTGACAATCAATGAAGAAACAGCTATTAAATGGATGCAAGATGGAGCGAAACCATCTGACACAGTACGCAACTTGTTCTCTAAACAAGGCATCATGGAAAAATTCCATAACGCTAAGAATAGCAAATAATTGTGATACGTATGGAAAAGCTCATTTTGTCGATTGTAAAACCAATTGTTGATTATCCCGATGACGTTCGGGTACATGTGAATGAGGAAGAACAACGCATCACCTACCGTCTTGCTGTTCATGAAAATGATATCGGCAAAGTAATCGGTAGACATGGTCGGATTGCAAAAGCAATTAGAACCGTTGTATATGCGGCAGCAGGATCAAAACAACATAAGAGGGTATACATGGAAATCGACGAATAGGAGGAAACACCTCCTTTTTTGACTAAAAAAATAAAGTATACATAATATCAAAACGGAGGATGATACAATGAAAATTCTCCAAAAGGTAATAGTGAAAAGGGTGCTCACAAAGGCAAGTAAGCAGCAATTACTTGAAAAGTATGAGAAAAATAAACGACAATTACATAAAGAATGTGATCAGCTATTATTTGAATTAAAAAACTACAAAGAACAAAAAATATTCGACTTCCCATTTAAAATTGCAGTTCGATAAAGAAATTGAGATGCGGAAGGAAAAGATTAAATTAATACAATTTCAAATTGAACAGCTCGAATTGCTTCCGTTTGGAACAGAGTTAAAAGATGATGACGTTGAAGCAATTGTTGAAATAAATGTCGGTGATCATTGGGATGATATGATGGAGGGCAAAACCATTATTATCGAAGATGGGATTGTGAAAGAGATTCGTGAGAGGTGAGAAAGAATGGCAAACTGGTTTAATGTTGGGAAAATCGTTAATACTCATGGCATTCATGGTGAGGTAAGGGTGATTTCCAAAACGGATTTTCCTGAAGAAAGATATGCGATCGGCAATCAGCTCATGCTTTTTCTGCAAGGAAAACAAGAACCAATTGCGCTAACCGTAAGAAGCTATCGTAGACATAAAAACTTTGATTTATTAATGTTTGAAGGATATACAAACATTAACATGGTCGAAAGCTGGAAAAATGGCATTTTAAAAGTGAGTGCTGAACAATTAGGAGAATTACCATCAGGCGAGTATTATTTTCATGAGATCATCGGCTGTGACGTCATCACGAATGATCATCGACATATTGGAGTTGTAAAGAAATCCTTACACCGGGCGCGAACGATGTTTGGGTCGTTAAAAGTGAGAGCGGCAAAGAGATTCTCATTCCATATATTAGCGATGTAGTCATTGACATTTCAATTGATGAAAAGAAAATTATCATTGAACCGATGGAAGGTTTGATCGAATGATGAAAATCGATGTTTTAACACTTTTTCCCGAAATGTTTTCCGGTGTTTTTGGCTCTTCGATTTTAAAAAGGCAACTGAAAAGGAAGCCGTCTCCTTCCATCTTACCAATTTTCGAGATTTCTCGGATCATAAGCATTCGGCTGTTGATGATTACCCGTATGGTGGTGGAGCCGGAATGGTGCTAAAGCCGCAACCGATTTTCGATGCGATGGCACATATTAAGGAAAAGAGTGATACGAAACCACGAGTCATTCTGTTATGTCCTCAAGGTGAACGCTACAATCAACAAAAGGCAGAAGAACTAGCAAAAGAATCCCATCTCGTTTTCATTTGTGGTCATTATGAAGGATATGATGAGCGTGTGCGCGAGCATATCGTAACCGATGAAATTTCGATCGGCGATTATGTATTGACAGGTGGAGAGCTTGGAGCGATGGTCATTATTGATTCAGTCGTTCGCCTTTTACCAGGAGTGCTCGGAAATGACGAATCTGCCGTGCTTGATTCTTTCTCGTCTGGCTTATTGGAACATCCTCATTATACGAGACCTGCCGACTTTAGAGGGATGAAAGTCCCTGATGTGTTATTGTCTGGTGATCATCGTAAAATCAAAGAATGGCGTGAAAAAGAATCATTAAAACGGACGAAAAACCGCAGGCCGGATCTATTAATAAACTATCCTCTCACAGAGGAACAAAGAAAATGGCTAGAAGAATAAGCAGCAAAAAGCCCCGTTGAAAAATAAGGGAACTGAAAAAGTCCTGTTAATGCAGGGGTCATTCGTACTGTCGATTTCCGCTCCAGATGGGCGCTCTATCCGCAGTCGGGGCTTCCTCACGCCAAAGGGAACGTCGGTCACGAAGCCGTTGCCACACGATTTGGCGGCTTCAGGCTACGATCCTATACCGGCTCCTGCGGGATCTTGCGTACATACGTTTTTCCCGCAAGAGTTGCCCAATCAACAGAGTTGGTGAAAGCTAAACAGTGCCTATGAAAAGCAAGTTCCTTCGTGTGTAATTGGATCATTAATCATCCAATTATACTTTTTGTTTATAAGAGAAAATAATCGTGTTTCCCTAATGATATTGACACAGGAAACGTTTAATTTAAGCCCTTTATAGCCATTGATGATGATGGCGTACCTAGAATCATCTATTCCGTCAAATAAAAGAGTTGGAATACCAGGTTCTAGGTAATTTTATTGGATTGCATTTAAGTTTGAATCGCGTTGATTGGAGTGGAGGCTGGCGGCTCCTGCGGATGTGTGCGTGCAGCTTGAGACCCCGCAGGAGCGCTTGCGCGACGAGGAGGCTCAAGACACGCCCGCGGAAAGCGTCCAGCCAAAACGGAAATCAACACCCCGATCCCACCGTACCAACCTTATTAAAAAATTCCGAAATAGCACGTTTGTTTTGTCATGATGAATTGTGCATGCGCACAAAAATTCAATCAAACAATTATTCTGAAAAACCTTTGCCCGATGAATAGCGGAAACTTTACAAAATAGCAATTGCATTCACTTTGCTCATATGCTATTATTATTGAGTGGCTAGGAGGGTTTGCCCATTCTAGTCCGAAACAACGTTGTTCCGCTGCATGTTTTTACGTATGCAAGAGCTTCGGTTGGAAGGAGATGAATTCGATGCACAAAATTATTGAAGAAATTACAAAAGACCAACTTCGCAGTGATCTACCATCTTTCCGTCCTGGAGATACTGTTCGTGTTCACGTTAAAGTTGTTGAGGGAACACGCGAAAGAATCCAGTTGTTTGAAGGTGTTGTGATTAAGCGTCGCGGAGGCGGAATCAGTGAAACATTCACAGTCCGCAAAATCTCTTACGGTGTAGGAGTTGAGCGTACATTCCTGTACACACTCCACGAATTGCGAAAATTGATGTCGTGCGTCGCGGTAAAGTTCGCCGTGCTAAACTTTACTACTTGCGTAAACTACGCGGTAAAGCAGCTCGTATCAAAGAAATTCGATAATAATACAGCATGGGTGCCGTATGGATTTCTATACTGCCCGCTGGATGAAATGAAGAGATTTAGAAAAAGGAGCTTGTTTACAAGCTCCTTTTATTATATTTAATAATGAAAGTATATATGAACTCGTCGCTTAAAGGAGTTTGCGCTTTTCTTAACTTTCCTTTTGGTAAACAGGTACGTTTTCCTGTACAATAGGGAATACAGTAAGAGACGCTTTTTAGTATTGAATTGGACGGTGAAATGATGACAAAAGAGAAAAATGAGATTTGGGAGTGGACAAAGGCATTATTAATTGCAATTGGTTTGGCGGTAGTAATACGTTACTTCCTTTTGCACCAATCGTGGTCGATGGCTCATCGATGATGCCGACCCTTCATAATGGAGATCGGATGATCGTCAATAAATTAGGAAGCCCGATCGATTTGATATCGTTGTTTTTCATGCTCCCGAACAAAAAGATTATATTAAGCGCGTAATCGGTTTACCTGGTGATTCAGTTGAGTATCGCAACGATGTTCTATACATTAATGGTGAGCCATTTGAAGAGCCTTATTTGGATGTGTATAAAAGCCAAATTACGGAAGGGTTGTTAACTCCTGACTTTAAACTTGAAGAACTTCCTGGAGGACATACAACGGTACCGGAAGGGCAAGTCTTTGTCATGGGTGACAATCGCCGTTTTAGTAAAGATAGTAGACATATCGGAACGGTCGATATGAGCGCCATCATTGGTGATACGAAAATCGTCTATTGGCCGGTTAAGGATATTAGACTTGTAAAGTAGGAGAGAAGAAATATGACGATTCAATGGTTTCCGGGCATATGGCGAAAGCCCGCCGGAAGTAACGGAAAAGCTAAAATTAGTAGATATCGTTTTTGAGCTTGTCGATGCTCGAATTCAATTTCATCATCAAACCCGATGTTAGGCGACATCATTCAACAAAAGCCACGTCTTGTCTTATTGAATAAAGCGGATATGGCTGATCAAGAGAAAACAAGGAGATGGATTGCGTATTTTGCTGAACATCATATAACGGCTTTAGCAATTAATTCCCAAGCGGGCACTGGAATGAAGGAAATTGTGAAGGCGGCCCAATCGCTACTCGAAGAAAAGCGAAATCGCCAAAAGGCCGGGGCATAAAGCCGCGAGCGATCCGAGCAATGATTATCGGAATTCCCAATGTCGGAAAGTCAACGCTCATTAATCGCTTGGCGAAAAGAAACATTGCTAAAACAGGAAATACTCCTGGTGTAACGAGAGCGCAGCAATGGATCAAGGTCGGAAAAGAGCTTGAATTACTAGATACTCGGGAATTCTTTGGCCGAAATTTGAAGATCCTGAAGTCGGCTATAAACTTGCTTTAACAGGAGCGATCAAAGATCAATTATTAAGTATGCAAGATATTGCTGTCTTTGGCTTGCGTTATCTTGAGGAATTCCATCCAGAACGCTTAAAGGAGCGTTATCAGCTTACAAAGATTCCGGATGAGATTGTCGAGCTCTTTGATCAAATCGCCTTACTGCGTGGCTGCTTGGCTTCAGCAGGTGAAGTCGATTATGATAAAACCGCAGAGCTGATCGTCAGAGATTTAAGGTCGCAAAAATTTGGACCGATTACCTTTGATTTGCCTGAACAAAGCCCGATTTAAAGATCCCATTTATACGGGGTCTTATTTTTTCTAAGGTTCTGGTAAACTTGAGCAATAGGTTTTTTGAGTGTAACGGAAATCATAACGATCAAAATTAAGCCTTTCAATACATATAAAAAGCTGGTGTAAGAAATGAAATCAATAGCGATTCAGGAAATGAAAAAATCATAGCGAATATTACGGATGAAAATGATCCGATTTTTGTTGAGCTTGCTGAGGATTCAAGGAAAGGTGTTCAATCACTATTAAAAAATGGCAACGTGAAAACAGGATTCGCGAGGAAAAAAACAGCGATTCATTCATATGTCTCAGTATGAAATAGCAGCGAGAAACGAAGGATATGAATGGATCGCAGGAATTGATGAAGTAGGGCGCGGTCCGCTTGCAGGTCCAGTCGTTTCAGCAGCGGTCATATTAAGACCCGATCAGTACATAGAAGGATTAAATGATTCAAAGAAAATGAGTGAAAAAACCGCAATATACTATATGGGAAAATTAAAGAAGAAGCTGTTGCAATTGGAATTGGTGTCATTCATTCAGATGAAATTGATCAGATAAACATTTTTGAAGCGACGAAAAATCAATGCTCCAGGCGGTTAATCAGTTGGCGCAAAAGCCTGATATATTATTGATTGATGCCCTTCATTTAAACACTCCATATGCAGAACGAAGCATTGTAAAGGGAGATGCAAATAGCATATCGATTGCAGCGGCCTCGATCATTGCAAAAGTTACCCGCGATCAACTGATGGCGGAATATGACAAGCAATACCCTGGCTATGGATTTGCTCAACATATGGGTTACGGAACGAAGGCACATCTTGCTGCAATCGATGCATTGGGACCTTGTCCGATTCACCGAAAAAGTTTTGAGCCAATCAAATCAATGAAATGATCGCCAAGAGGTGAAGAGATGAAGATTGAAACAGCTTTAAAAACGATCTTTCACGATATGCAGCCGGTTGGGAATATAAGCTTTAAGCCGGGACAAATTTTCTATGGAAAAGTACAACAATTATTTCCCAATCAGCTAGCGAAAATGCAAATCGGTTCACATACACTTCTTGCTAAGCTAGAAATTCCGCTTAAACAAGGAGAGGGTTATTGGGTTCAAGTTAGTTCAGATGTTGGTGAACAACGATTAAAGTTACTAGCAAGTCGGGATGCTGGGATGAAAGAGAATAGCCCAGCGGCATTGCTTCAACAACTTTCTATGCCAAACGAAAAACAGAATCGATTGCTTGCACAATTTTTAATGACGGATCTCTCTTGCTTTCAAAGGAGGAAATGATGCGGGCTGGAGAACTGTTAAAACAAACGAAAAACATCCCATTAGGTTTGCAAACATTGAAGCACATCGTTCAAAAGGGATGCCGCTCACGGAACCGGTCTATACATCACTCCTCGCCGCTCGTAATGACGTATCGACATCAACATTATTGCAATCACTACAAGCTATATTTATTCGAGAACAACAAACAAGTCCCGCTGCACGGGAAATAAGCTCATTTTACAAAAATGGCATCAAGAGAACGGGATCAATGCGGTTCAGCCACAAAATGCCGCAGATGTTTTACGGCAAATAAAACAAGCGGTTAGCCGGCTTGGGCTATTTTATGAAGGAGAAATCACTGATTTTTTAGCAATAAGCATGAAATAAATCAGTCGCTAAAGCCGCTTCTTATTAAATATATACAAGAAGCTTCCCAATTTCCGGATCGAAACATGTAGCTGAGCAGTTATTATTGCGAATGAACGGCCAACGATTATTATCCTTTGAAAATGGACCGATCCAGCATATTGTGTATGAAATACCGCTCCAATTAGCCGGGCACGATACGGAACTGACGATGCAATGGGAAGGAAAGCGAAATGTGCGCGGCCAAATTGATCCGGATTTTTGCCGAATTCTTTTTATTTGGAACTTGAATCATTAAAAGAAACCGTTGTTGAAATGCAAGTGCAAAATCGGGTTGTAATCGTAAATGTGATGAACCATTCACCTATGTTAAAACAAGTGGCTCAGTCGTTTATACCGGCATTAAAAGATCAATTATTACAATTGAATTACCAATTATCTGCGGTTCATTTTAAACCATTTGCAAACAATGCAAACAATCCAATACAGAAAACATATGAGCGAGGAAATTCTGCCTATCATGGAGTGGATATACGAATATGAAAAAGGATGATTGGAAAAGAAATAGAAAAGAAGCGATCGCTTTAAAGTATGAAAGGAAACGGAATTGGCCCCTATCGTCGTTGCCAAAGGAAGAGGAATCACTGCAGAAAATATAGTAGAAAAGGCAAAGGAGCATCATATCCCTGTTCAAGAAGATGCTTCACTCGTCGAATTATTAGGGCAATTACACATAAATGAAGCGATACCGGAGGAATTATATAAGGCGGTTGCGGAAGTGTTTACATTTGTCTATCAATTAGATAAGAAACACGAATAATATCGCTTTCAGTCGATAAAGGTGGACATCTTTCATGGCTTTTAATACAATTAAATAGCAATCTATTTTTCTAAGAGTTTGACAGGAGGATGGGAAATGAATATCCATGAGTATCAAGGTAAAGAAATCCTCAGAAAGTATGGGGTAACTGTACCTGCAGGTAAAGTTGCTTTTACCGTTGACGAAGCAGTCGAAGCGGCGAAAGAACTAGGTAGCGATGTTTGTGTAGTAAAAGCGCAAATTCATGCTGGTGGAAGAGGGAAAGCCGGTGGGGTCAAAGTCGCGAAAAATTTAGAAGAAGTACGTACATATGCGAATGAAATACTAGGAAAACACTAGTAACACCGCAAACAGGTCCTGAAGGCAAGGAAGTTAAGCGCCTTCTTATTGAAGAAGGATGCGATATTAAAAGGAATATTATGTTGGAATCGTTGTTGACCGTGCAACTGATCGCATCGTTTTAATGGCATCAGAAGAAGGTGGAACAGAAATTGAAGAAGTGGCAGCAGCAACACCTGAAAAATCTTCTACGAAGTGATTGACCCTGTCGTTGGATTAACGGGATTCCAAGCGCGCAGAATCGCTTTTAATATTAATATTCCAAAAGAATTAGTCGGAAAAGCGGCTAAATTTATGTTAAGCCTTTACAAAGCGTTTGAAGAAAAGGATTGTTCGATTGCGGAAATCAATCCGCTCGTTGTAACAGGTGACGGGAACGTGATGGCACTTGATGCAAAATTAAACTTTGATGCGAACGCTTTATTTAAGCATAAAGATATTTTAGAATATCGTGATCTTGACGAGGAAGATCCGAAGGAAATCGAGGCATCTAAATATGATCTAAGCTATATTTCTCTTGATGGAAATATCGGCTGTATGGTAAATGGTGCCGGGCTTGCAATGGCAACAATGGACATCATTAAGCATTACGGTGGAGATCCGGCGAATTTCCTTGATGTTGGTGGCGGTGCTACAGCTGAAAAAGTAACAGAAGCGTTTAAAATCATTCTTTCCGATGATCATGTGAAAGGGATTTTTGTCAATATTTTCGGTGGAATTATGAAATGTGACATCATTGCGACAGGAGTAGTCGAAGCGGCGAAACAAGTAAGCCTTGATGTGCCACTTGTCGTTCGTTTAGAAGGAACAAATGTTGATCTTGGTAAGAAAATCTTGAACGAATCAGGATTAAATATTATTGCTGCAGAATCAATGGCCGATGGAGCGCAAAAAATCGTTGAACTTGTTGGATAATTGTCATAATTATTTTCATATTGTTTAGTAAATTCTAATTTATCAAGCAGCCAGAAATTTGAAAGGCAGGGAAAATCATGAGCGTGTTTGTAAATAAAGATACGAAAGTCATTGTTCAAGGAATTACCGGCTCAACAGCCCTTTTCCATACAGAACAAATGCTAGAATATGGAACGAAAATTGTCGGTGGGGTAACGCCTGGTAAAGGTGGGACAGAAGCTGCTGGTGTGCCGGTGTTTAATACAGTAGTAGAAGCTGTAAAAGCAACTGGAGCAACGGCTTCGGTTATTTATGTGCCAGCGCCATTTGCGGCGGATGCAATTATGGAAGCGGTAGATGCAGAACTTGATTTAGCGATTTGTATTACGGAGCATATTCCAGTCCTTGATATGGTAAAAGTAAAGCGCTATATGGAAGGAAAGAAAACACGTCTTGTCGGTCCGAACTGTCCGGGGTTATTACGCCTGAGGAATGTAAAATCGGCATCATGCCAGGATATATCCATACGAAAGGTCATGTAGGGGTTGTTTCTCGCTCTGGAACATTGACATATGAAGCGGTTCATCAGCTTTCACAAGCAGGTGTAGGGCAGTCAACAGCGGTTGGAATTGGTGGAGATCCTGTAAACGGGACGAACTTCATTGACGTATTAAAAGCGTTTAATGAAGATCCTGAAACAGAAGCAGTTATTATGCTTGGAGAAATTGGTGGTACGGCTGAGGAAGAAGCGGCTGAATGGGTGAAAGCGAACATGAAAAAGCCGGTCGTTGGCTTCATCGGCGGGCAAACGGCACCTCCAGGAAAGCGGATGGGACATGCTGGTGCGATTATTTCGGGAGGACAAGGTACGGCAGCTGAGAAAATGCGCGTCATGACAGAATGCGGCATTAAAGTGGCTGAAACACCTGCGGTTATCGGAGAAACAATGATCACATTATTAAAAGAAAAAGGATTATACGAAAAGTGTAAAACACATTAAAACCATGTGAAAATAGCCCCTCATGGTGAGGGGCTATTTCATGATGACAAAAATGAAAAGAGGTTGAGTGCTATTTTACGAGAAAAATTATTGCATCTTATTCATTGTCGCACATTGACACATCAATCGCTTAGAAAACTTCTCACATACGATCCTCAATTATCACATTTGTATTCCTACTCAATCGATACATTTCAACAAATATTGCAAATAGAATCCTCTAAAGTGAAAGCGTTTATTGATGAATTTCAGTCGATAAAAATAAAGGCATTGCTCAAGTTGTATGAAACAAAAGGCATTTCAATCATTTATCTCCAAGATCGAGAATATCCATCATTATTAAAGGAAATTCATGATCCCCATTTGCCTTATTTACGATTGGAAATAAACAGCTTTTGCAGAAGGATATGTTTGCCATTGTCGGTGCGCGCGACGCTAATATGTATGCAAATGAAGCGTTAGACCTACTGCTCCCGCCCTTATAAAACGCGGATTCGTTATTGTAAGCGGGCTCGCGAAAGGGACTGACACGCTTGCCCATTCACAAACAATTGAACATGGTGGGAAGACAATTGCTGTATTAGGAGGCGGTTTTTTCATTTATATCCCCGTGAGAATCTTCGGCTCGCAAATAAAATGAAGCAAAATCATTTGATCATTTCTGAGTACCCTCCGATTCAAAAGCCTGAAAAATGGCATTTTCCAATGAGAAACCGAATCATTAGCGGGCTTGCCAAGGGGACGTTGGTCGTGCAGGCGAAAAGTCGGAGTGGTTCGTTGATTACCGCTGACTTTGCTCTTGAGTCTGGAGAGAAGTATTCGCTGTTCCCGGACCGTTAAATCATCCGCTCTCCGCAGGAACGAATTACCTGATTCAACAAGGGGCAAAGCTCGTTTTAAATGCTCAAGATATATTAGATGAAATCATAGTAGATTAATTGATTTTCAAGTCACAAAAACATAAAAACTTGCAATTCCTTCAAGAGTAAGATAAATTTTTCGAAAGAAGTGACAGTAAAGGTGTATCATTCCTTTATTGACAAAAATTAGATATCCGTATAGTATTTACTCTGATTTATATATGAGAATGTTTTTGAATACTATAGAGAAATTAATGAATACCTCTAGGGAGGATTTTGCATGTCAGATTACTTAGTAATTGTTGAATCGCCGGCGAAGGCGAAAACGATAGAACGATATTTAGGAAAAAATATAAAGTAAAAGCATCGATGGGGCATTTGCGGGATTTGCCAAAAAGCCAAATGGGTGTCGATGTTGAAAAAACTATGAACCGAAATATATTACGATTCGTGGAAAAGGCCCGATTATGAAAGAATTGCGAACGGCCGCAAAAAAGCGAAGAAAATTTATCTCGCGGCTGACCCGGATCGAGAAGGGAGGCAATCGCTTGGCATTTAGCCAATAGCCTCGACGTCGATATTGATTCGGATTGTCGAGTCGTCTTTAATGAAATTACAAAAGATGCAATTAAAGAATCATTTAAACATCCGCGCCCAATTAATATGGACCTCGTTGATGCCCAACAAGCACGGAGGATATTAGATCGTCTAGTTGGCTACAATATTAGTCCATTGCTTTGGAAGAAAGTTAAAAAGGGCTTGAGTGCTGGTCGTGTTCAATCCGTTGCGGTGCGGATGATTATTGATCGTGAAAACGAAATAAAAATTTCGTTCCAGAAGAGTATTGGTCGATTGAAGGAGCATTCCTTAAAGGAAAAAAGCATTCCAAGCTGGATTTTATGGCGTGGACGGAAAAAGTTAAAATTAAGCTCGGAAGCCGATGTAAATGGGGTGCTCGATCAGCTTACGGGGATACATTCAAAGTCAAATCAGTTGTCAAAAAAGAAAGAAAGAGAAATCCGGCTCCGCCTTTTACAACTTCATCTTTACAACAAGAGGCAGCACGAAAACTAAATTTTCGAGCGAAAAAACGATGATGCTCGCTCAGCAATTATATGAAGGAATCGATCTTGGAAAAGAAGGTACTGTTGGATTAATTACGTATATGAGAACTGATTCAACACGAATCTCCGAAGTGGCCCAAGCAGAGGCTCTTGATTATATCATGACGAAATATGGGAAAGAGTATACGATCGAAGAACAAAAGACAAAGAATAAAGGAAAATCTCAGGATGCGCATGAGGCGGTTCGCCCAACAAGCACGATGCGCGAACCAAGTGCCTTAAAAGCCTATTTAAGCCGAGATCAGCTTCGTCTCTATAAATTAATTTGGGAACGGTTTGTTGCTAGTCAAATGGCGCCAGCGGTGATGGATACAATGTCTGTGGATTTACAAAATGGAGCGGTAACTTTCCGGGCAAATGGTTCAAAAGTAAAGTTTGCTGGATTTATGAAAGTGTATGTGGAAGGCTCTGACGATCAGCGTGAAGAAAAGAAAATTTACTGCCAGATTTAGTTGAGGGCGACGAAGTAGTTGCCGAGAATATTAATCCGAAGCAGCATTTTACGCAACCGCCTCCAAGATATACGGAAGCAAGGCTCGTGAAAACGCTAGAGGAGTCAGGGATTGGACGACCATCGACATATGCGCCGACATTGGATACAATCCAAAGACGAGGATATGTTGCACTTGAAAATAAGCGATTCGTTCCGACCGAGCTAGGTGAAATTGTATTAGAATTAATCATGGAATTTTTCCGGAAATTATTGATGTAGCATTTACGGCGAAGATGGAAAATGATCTTGACCAAATTGAAGAAGGAAGTATTGCTTGGGTTTCGATCATTGACGAGTTCTACCAAGGGTTTGAAGTCAATCTAAAAAAGCCGAAGAAGAAATGAAAGAAGTAGAAATAGAAGATGAGTATGCCGGGAAGACTGTGAAAAATGCGGAAGTCCGATGGTAATCAAAATGGGACGTTTTGGTAAGTTTATGGCATGCAGCAATTTCCTGATTGCCGCAATACAAAAGCGATTGTAAAACAAATTGGCGTTACATGCCCAACTTGTAAAGAAGGGCAAGTGATTGAAAGAAAAAGTAAGAAAAATCGGATCTTCTATGGTTGTGATCGTTATCCGGAATGTGAATTTATATCATGGGATAAACCGATTGAACGACCATGTCCAAAATGTAATAGTTTAATGGTTGAGAAAAAACTGAAAAAAGGCATTCAAGTTCAATGTACAGCATGTGATTATAAAGAAGATACCCAGCAGTAATGACTTGTCAACATCCACCAAGGGAATGAAACATTCTTTTGGTGGATTTTCATGTCTATTATTTTTGGTCAACATATAGCAGGATGTATATTTTAATTAGTATGCTAAACAGATCCTTGATCTTTTCAAATAAATAGGCGCCACATTTTTATTTCGGCCGCCAATAGTGTAAAATGCAATAGTAACACTCAATTATTACTCATTTATCATTGGGTAATTTCAGGAGGTAAGTAAATGGTTCAAACTGTTAATGTCGTGGGTGCAGGTCTTGCGGGCAGTGAAGCTGCATGGCAACTCGCAAAACGGGGAGTTCCGGTCAATCTATATGAAATGAGACCCGTTAAGCAAACACCTGCACACCATACTGATAAATTTGCTGAACTTGTATGTTCAAACTCGTTGCGTGCCAATACTTTAGCAAACGCAGTTGGTGTGTTAAAAGAAGAAATGCGTATGCTTGATTCGGTGATTATTAATGCGGCAGATCGGTCATCTGTGCCAGCAGGTGGTGCACTTGCAGTAGATCGGCATGAGTTTGCTGGTTATGTTACTGAACAAGTTAGAAATCATCCACTCATCACTGTATATAATGAAGAAATAACGGAAATACCTGAGGGAATTACAATCATTGCCACTGGTCCGCTTACAAGTCCGGCTCTTTCCCAGCAATTACTTGAACTTACAGGGAAGAATATTTATACTTTTATGATGCAGCTGCACCAATCGTAGAAAAAGACAGCATCGATATGGATAAAGTATATTTGAAATCAAGGTATGATAAAGGCGAAGCGGCGTATTTGAACTGTCCAATGACAGAAGAAGAATTTAATCGTTTTTATGATGCTTTAGTTGCAGCCGAAACTGTACCGCTGAAAGAATTTGAAAAAGAAATCTTTTTGAAGGTTGTATGCCGATCGAAGTGATGGCAGCAAGAGGAAGAAAAACGATGCTTTTGGTCCATTAAAACCAGTTGGGCTTGAAGATCAAAAACGGGAAAGCGGCCGTATGCGGTTGTTCAGCTCAGACAGGACGATGCAGCAGGAACATTGTATAATATTGTTGGCTTTCAAACACATTTAAAATGGGGACCACAAAAAGAAGTATTACGGCTCATTCCAGGTTTGGAAAATGTCGAAATCGTTCGATATGGAGTCATGCATAGAAATACATTCATTAATTCTCCAAAAGTGCTTGCGCCAACATATCAGTTTAAAGCACGTCCAACATTATTTTTGCAGGTCAAATGACAGGTGTGGAGGGTATGTAGAATCAGCTGCAAGTGGATTAATGGCAGGAATGAATGCAGCGAGATTAGCGAATGGAGAAGAACCGGTCGTTTTCCCGAATGAAACAACGATGGGGAGTCTTGCTCACTATATTACAGCGACAAACTCAAAAATTTCCAACCGATGAATATTAACTTCGGCTTATTGCCAGAGTTGCCTGAGAAAATTAGAGATAAAAAAGCAAGAAATGAACAGTACGGTGAAAGAGCATTACAAACAATTCAAAACTTTGTGAAGAGTTTGTAAAAACGTTGCAACGGCAACTAAATTATGATAAAATTTAGAAGTCTTTGTGAGGTGAGCCTGTGAAAGAATTTTCTGATCAGTCAGTTTTCTCCTTTATTGAGTATTTGCAGATTGAGCGAAATTATTCGCATTATACGATCGATTTCTATAAAAGGACATTAAGCATTTTTCTATGTTCATGGCTGAACAAGGGATCGGCCGTTTTTCTCATGTTGAGTATTTAGACGCACGATTATACGTTACAGATCTGTATAATAAAAAATATACTCGTTCAAGCGCAGCGAGAAAATCTCAAGCTTGCGAAGCTTTTATAAATTTTTATTGAAGGAAAAAATCATTGAAGAAAATCCGTTCGCATTAGTAATCCACCCTAAAGCGGGAACGAGGTTGCCGAACTTTTTTATGAAGAGGAAATGGAGCATTTATTTGCAGCTTGCTCAACACCTACTTTATTAGGAAAACGCAATTTAGCGCTCATTGAATTATTATATGCAACGGGAATTCGTGTCAGTGAGTGTACGAACATTCAATTAAAAGATGTCGATTTTGATTTTTCCACGATTTTAGTAAAAGGAAAAGGGCGGAAAGAGCGCTATATTCCATTTGGGAGCTTTGCATTCGATGCCCTTCTTACATACATCGAAGAGGCGAGAAACAAGCTAATTCAAGGAGAAGATCATCAGTATCTTTTCGTTAATTCTCGAGGAGGTCCATTAACAGCTCGTGGAGTGCGCTATATTTTGACGCAAGTGATTGACAAAGCTTCGTTAACGGAAAGATTCATCCGCACATGCTTCGTCATAGCTTCGCCACCCATATGTTAAACAATGGAGCAGATATGCGTACAGTACAAGAATTACTCGGGCATGAAAATTTATCTTCTACGCAGGTTTATACTCATGTGACAAAAGAACACTTGCGCAAAACATATATGAATCATCATCCCCGGGCATAGCAATATAAAGGATGTTCAAAAAAGTATGGTAAAAATCACCGTTCTTTTGAACACGACATTATAAGCATAAGCTAGGAGGAAAAAAGATGGGGCAATTCCACGCGACAACAATTTTTGCGGTTCAACATAACGGCCAATGTGCGATGGCTGGTGACGGACAAGTGACATTTGGAAATGCGGTCGTTATGAAGCATACAGCCAAAAAGGTGAGAAAATTATTTAATGGGAAGGTCTTGGCAGGGTTTGCAGGATCCGTAGCAGATGCTTTTACGCTATTTGAGAAATTTGAAAGCAAATTACAAGAGTTTAATGGAAATTTGCAGCGCGCTGCGGTAGAGCTCGCAAAAGAGTGGAGAAGCGATAAAGTATTGCGCAAGTTAGAAGCGATGTTAATCGTGATGGATAAGGATCATCTTTTGCTCGTTTCAGGAACTGGAGAGGTCATTGAACCTGATGATGGAATCCTTGCGATCGGCTCTGGGGGCAATTATGCATTAGCGGCTGGGAGAGCATTGAAAAACTATGCAACTGATCATTTAACCGCAAAAGAAATGGCAAAAGCTGCATTGAAATCGCAGCTGATATTTGTGTGTATACGAACCGGAACATTATTTTAGAACAATTGTAACGTTTCTTTATAAACAAATATCCGCGAAATCGAATTAGACGATTGAGTTTTCTTATATTGCGTAAGGAGGGACCAGTTTGGGAGCTAATAACAAAGGGTCATCGATGACTCCAAAACAAATTGTAGAAAAGCTGGATCAATATATCATTGGTCAAAAGAAGCGAAAAGAGCGGTCGCAGTTGCTTTGCGCAATCGTTATCGTCGCGGTTTATTAGATCCTGCAATTCGCGATGAAGTCATTCCGAAAAACATTTTAATGATCGGACCAACGGGTGTCGGTAAAACAGAAATTGCTCGACGAATGGCGAAGTTGGTTGGGGCTCCGTTTGTAAAAGTGGAAGCAACAAAATTTACCGAAGTAGGATATGTTGGTCGCGACGTTGAATCGATGGTCCGAGATTTAATCGAAACATCGGTCAGAATCGTTAAGGAAGAAAAATGCTTGAGGTCCGGGAAGGGCAGAAAAACAAGCGAACCGTCGCCTAGTTGAATTACTCGTTCCAACAAAAAGAAAGCAGAAGGGTTTAAAAATCCATTTGAAATGATCTTTGGTGGACAGCAGCAAGATGATGATAATGAGCAAGAGAAACAAAACGAATATTCGATACGTGAACAAAGGAAAGTCATTTCTGAAAAATTAGCTGCTGGCGAGCTCGAAAACGAAATGGTGCAAGTTGAAGTGGAAGAGCAACAGCCATCGATGTTTGATATGCTGCAAGGGTCAGGGATGGAACAAATGGGCATGAATATGCAAGATGCCCTAGGTAGCCTTATGCCGAAGAAAATGAAAAAACGGACATTACCTGTCAAAGATGCACGCGTCGTTTTAACGAATGATGAGGCACAAAAATTAGTTGATATGGATGAAGTCTCCCAAACGGCGATTGCGCGCGCTGAACAAACTGGCATTATTTTTATCGACGAAATCGATAAAATTGCAAGCAAAGGGAACCAATCATCTTCAGCTGATGTTTCAAGGGAAGGGGTTCAACGCGATATTTTACCGATTGTTGAGGGTTCCACCGTTGTGACGAAGCACGGTCCCGTGAATACCGATCATATTTTATTTATCGCAGCAGGAGCTTTTCATATCGCGAAACCATCTGATTTAATACCAGAGCTTCAAGGTCGTTTTCCGATTAGAGTTGAGTTAAATAAACTGTCTGTCGAAGATTTTGTTAGCATTTTAACAGAGCCGGATAATGCTTTATTGAAACAATATACTGCATTATTAGAAACGGAAGGTATACAAATCGAATTTTCTGACGATGCTATCAATAGACTTGCAGAAATCGCATTTAATGTGAATCAGGAAACAGATAATATCGGAGCAAGAAGACTTCATACAATTATGGAAAAATTGCTCGAAGATTTGTCTTTGAAGCGCCAGAAGTGACGTTAGAGAAAATAACGATCACGAAGCAATATGTAGATGAAAAATTAGGTACAATTGCAACGAATAAAGACTTAAGTGAGTTTATATTGTAAAAGCTTGAATAATTCAGAGTGAAGGAATGATACTACATTCGTATATCATTCTTAAACTTTAACCAAAATGGCGAAATATGTCGTATTACTTAGAACGATGAAGAATATTGTTATTATTAGGAGGAAAACATATGGATTTATTAACAAGAACAAGAAAGATTAACGCAATGTTACAAAAGGCAGCAGGAAAACCGGTTAATTTTAAGGAAATGGCAGTAACATTAAGTGATGTAATTAGTGCAAACGTGTTTGTCGTGAGCCGTCGCGGAAAATTACTCGGTTTAGCTGTCAACCAGCAAATTGAGAACGAAAGAATGAAGCAAATGTTTGAAGATCGACAATTTCCTGAAGAATATACAAATAATCTTTTCAATGTGTTAGAAACATCTTCAAACTTAGGAATTGAAAGTGAATATACAGCATTTCCGGTTGAGAACAAAGATTTATTTGCAAAAGGCTTAACGACGATCGTTCCAATTATTGGCGGCGGTGAGCGTTTAGGAACATTGATTCTTGCTCGTCTTGAGCAAGAGTTCCAAGATGCAGATCTTATTTTAGCTGAGTATGGGGCAACAGTTGTTGGAATGGAAATCTTGCGCGAAAAATCGGAAGAAATTGAAGAGGAAGCTAGAAGCAAAGCAGTCGTTCAAATGGCAATTAGTTCATTATCGTATAGTGAACTTGAAGCAATTGAACATATTTTTGAAGAATTAAATGGCAGCGAAGGCTTGCTCGTTGCATCAAAAATTGCTGATCGAGTAGGAATTACTCGTTCTGTCATCGTTAACGCATTAAGAAAGCTTGAAAGTGCGGGTGTTATTGAATCACGTTCATTAGGTATGAAAGGAACGTATATTAAAGTATTGAATTCTAAATTCCTAAAAGAATTGGAAAAAATTAAATCTAACTAATCGGGAGAAAAAATACATCCCTGATTTATTCAAAAAGCAGGCGGAGAATCGATTCTTCACCTGCTTTTATATTTTTGCTTTTAAAGTTTTAAGGGTAACACATGATTGATTCATTCTCTGTCTAATGGTCAAAGAGGAGACTAGACCAATTACCCTTACTTTCTTTTAGGAATTAGTTCCATTTTGGTTCAAGTGTAAGAGTAACCTAATTTATGGAAAAACACGCTACTTTCGATTGGTTTATTTTTGTGAATTTATAATTTAGTAGGAAAAATCAATCGATTTATTCGTAAAAGAGGGTAATTTTTACTAAATCAAGAGCAGGATCAAAGACTCAAATTCGAATAAATATCGTGTATTTCCATATATTTCACTAGATATGTATAGACGTTTTGTTACATTAATAATACAATGGTAAAAGATTATGTAATATTATAAGAGATTTTTAGTGAGGGTGTCTAAAATTGAAGTTGTTCTCGGAAATATAACTTTATTGGAAAATGCATTAAGGTATTCGTCGCTAAAACAAAGAGCAATAGCACAGAATATTGCAAATGTCGATGTTCCGAACTATAAAAGGAATGACGTTTCTTTTAAACAAATGCTAAGTGAAGCCTCTAGCAAACCATTAAACGCTTATCGAAGTGATCCTCGACATTTTCATATTCAAACTAATTCTGAACATACCTCCATATATAAAGTAAAACATCAAACATATCACCAAAACGGTAATAACGTTGATATCGATAAAGAAATGTTGGATTTAGCTGCAAATCAAATTTATTATCAAGCATTAGTCGAAAGAATAAATGGAAAATTTTCATCGTTGCAAAACGTCATTAGAGGAGGAAATAAAATGACTATCTTTCATAGTATGAATATTACTTCTTCTGCATTAACAGCGAATCGCTTTAGAATGGATGTTATTTCTTCTAATATGGCGAATGTCGATACGACGAGAGGGCGTTATGTAAATGGTGAATGGCAGCCATATACGAGAAAAATGGTCGTTCTGCAGCCGAAAGAATCATCTTTTTCTTCGTTTTTCAATCGGAAATAAATGCCAAAAAGAGCACAAGTAACTTACAAGGGGTAAAGGTTAGCACAATCATTGAAGATGAGACACCGTATCGTCTCATTTTTGATCCGGATCATCCAGATGCAAATGAAGAAGGGTATGTAAAAATGCCAAATGTGGACCCGTTGCGAGAGATGGTTGATTTAATTAGTGCCACTCGATCATATGAAGCGAATGTAACAGTATTAAATGCTTCGAAGTCAATGTATATGAAGGCATTGGAAATTGGAAAATAGTGATTTAAAGGAGTCGTTATTTCATGAATCAATTGAATTTAATCCAATCTGTATCTAGTAATCAAATCAATTCGGTTCAGTCCAATAAGAGTCTTGTCAAAGAGGATGAGCCGAAACAAAATTTTGCCACATTATTGAAGTTGGCGGTCAATGAGGTCAATGAGGCACAGCTTCAATCTGATGCGGCGACGACAAAGCTTGCCACTGGCGAGCAGATTGAACTGCATGATGTAATGATTGCAGCACAAAAAGCGACGGTTACATTGCAGGCTGCACTTGAAATTCGTAATAAAGCGGTTGAAGCATATCAGGAAATAATGAGGATGCAAGTATAATAGTTTCCTTTTAAAATCATTTTATAATTGAATAAATGTACGTAAGCTAAGGGGCCTTTAAATGAAAGAAATAATAAAAGGTACATAACGATATTAAAAGAATTTTGGATGAGTAGGGCGGGCAATCAGAGAGTAGTATTAGTTGCGTCAGTTATTACTGCAATTATTTTTATTATTGGAATATCCTATTTTACAACTAGGACGACGTTGGTACCTTTATACACAAATTTGAAACCGTCAGAAACAGGTTCAATTAAGGAAAGTCTAGATGAAAAAGGGATAAAATCAGAAATTGCCAATGGTGGAACAACGATCAAAGTGCCAAAGGAACAAGTAGAAACATTAATGGTTGAGCTTGCTGCTGAAGGGATTCCGAAGTCTGGAAATATCGATTACTCGTTTTTGGTCAAAATGCAAGTTTTGGTATGACTGATAATGAGTTTAATGTTTTGAAGTTAGACGCAATGCAAACAGAGCTTGCTGGATTAATTAAAACAATCGATGGAATCATTGATGCGACGGTCATGATTAACATGCCTGAGAAAGGAATTTTTGTTAGTGATGTAAATGAATTTGCATCTGCATCTATCGTCTTAAACACAAAGCCTGGCCATGAATTTACTGATAAGCAAATTAAATCTTTATACCATCTCGTATCAAAAAGCATTCCGAGTTTACCGCCAGAAAATATCGTCATTCGCAATCAATACTTGGATTATTTCGATCTGAACGATGATCAATCCGGAAATGAATTTACACAGCAAATGCAAATAAAAGCGCAAATCGAACGCGATATTCAAAGGCAAGTTCAAAATATGTTAGGGACATTGATCGGGTTTGATAAAGTCGTCACTTCGGTCACAGCCGATATTGACTTTACTCAAGAAAATAGGAAGAAAACCTCGTTTCTCCTGTCGATGAGGAAAATATGCGTGGCATTACAATAAGTGCGCAAAGAATTACGGAAACTTATACAGGGACGGCCAATCCTGAAGGGGACTCCCACCTGGTACGGATCCTGGTGAAGGCGGAAACACGAATTACCTTACAATGACTGAAGGAACAGGCGACTACGAAAAGACAGAAGAAACATTGAATCATGAGGTCAATCGAATTCGTAGGAAATTGTCGAAAGTCCGTATAAAATACGTGATCTTGGTATTCAAGTCTTAGTAGAACCACCAGATCCAACAAATACGAACACATTCCCAGAAGAAAGACGAGCGGACATTCAACAAATGCTCGCAACAATTGTAAGAACATCCATTAATAAAGATTATGAGACAGATATATCGGACGAAGCCATTCGTAATAAAGTCGTCGTTTCTGTTCAGCCGTTTAGTGGAAAACCAGAAGTGACCAATGTGACTGTAACTGCTTTGCCGTGGTGGGTATATATTGTTGGCGGCTCATTAGCTGTAGTTATCGTTTTATTAATTTTCCTAGTTATTAAAGGGAGAAAAGGAAAACAGGATGAAGAAGCGGCTGTTGAGGAAACGTACTCTTCACCGATCGATATCCCTGATGTCAATGAGGAGGTAGTGACAGAGGCAGGAGTTCGCAAAAACAACTGGAAAAACTAGCTAAAGAAAAACCGGAAGAGTTCGCCAAGTTATTGCGTACTTGGCTAACTGAAGATTAGGAGGGGTAAGCATTGTCTAGAAGAGATGGTAAATTAACAGGAAAACAAAAAGCGGCCATCCTTCTCATCTCTCTCGGTCCAGATGTTGCCTCATCTGTATATAAACACTTGACAGAAGAAGAAATGGAGAAGTTAACGCTTGAAATATCAGGTGTTAGAAGAGTTGACTCTGCTGCGAAAGAAGAAGTGATGGATGAGTTTCATAATATCGCCATTGCTCAAGACTATATTTCTCAAGGTGGAATTGGCTATGCGAAAACCGTGTTGGAAAAAGCGCTCGGTGCCGAACAAGCACTGAAAATCATTAATCGATTAACGTCTTCTTTGCAAGTGAGACCTTTCGACTTTGCCCGTAAGGCGGATGCGAGTCAAATTTTTAATTTCATTCAAAATGAGCATCCACAAACAATTGCACTTATTTTATCTTATTTAGACCCTGAAAAAGCAGGAAAATTTTATCGGAGCTTCCGCAAGAAGTCCAAGCGGATATTGCGAAAAGAATTGCGATTATGGATAGTACATCACCAGAGGTAATTAGTGAGGTCGAAGCGATCCTTGAGCGGAAGCTTTCCACAACGGTGACGCAAGATTATACACAAACGGGCGGAATCGAAGCGGTTGTTGAAGTATTAAATGGAGTTGATCGTACGACAGAGAAAACGATTTTAGATTCATTGGCAATCCAAGATCCTGAGCTTGCAGATGAGATCAAAAAGCGGATGTTTGTATTTGAAGATATCGTCACATTGGATAACCGCTCGATTCAGCGTGTGATCCGTGAATGTGAAAGTGAAGACTTATTGCTCGCTCTTAAAATTTCAAGTGATGACGTAAAAGCCGTTATTTTCAAAAATATGTCTACGCGGATGGTTGAAACGTTTAAAGAGGATATGGAATTTATGGGGCCTGTTAGACTCCGTGATGTAGAGGAAGCACAGACAAGAATTGTCGGTAAGATCCGCGGACTAGAGGAAATTGGTGAAATCATTGTAGCCCGAGGTGGAGGAGACGATATTATTGTCTAGATTGATTAAATATCAACCGGGGTTCATATAGAACGAGAAGAAACAAAGGTCATTCAAGTGAGAACATGGACGAATCCTTCAAGTAATGATGAAGAATTGGTTAATTCATCTGTTTATGAAGAGCGTCAACGAATTCTCGAACATGCTGAGCAAGAGGCAAAATCAATAATCGCTCACGCAGAAAGTCAGAAGCAACATATGTTTCAAGAAATCGAACGTGAACGACTAGTAATCGACGATGAGAAAAAGTCGGTTCTTGAAAAAGCTTATGAGGATGGGTTTCAAGCAGGGGTACGCGATGGCAAAGAAAGTGGGTATCTCGAATACGAAAGTTTGATTGATTTAGCGAAGCGTGTGATCGGTGATTCAAAGACAGCTTTTACAGAATATGTCGAAAAAGCCGAAGAAACGATTTTAGAACTTGCAATTGCCGTTGCTGAGCGAATTATACATAGTAGTTTAGATGAAGATAAGGATAAATTTATTCCGCTCGTTCAACATGCGTTAAAAGAAGCGCGCGAATATAAAGAAGTACAAATTCATGTTCATCCAGTTCACTACGAACAATTAATAGAAGAAAAAGCAGAGCTTGATCGAATATTTCCAAATGGAATCAAATGCTTTATTTATCCTGATGCTCAGCTGGCGGAATATTCGTGCGTAATTGAATCAGAAAACGGAAAAATAGATGCGACGATTTCTACACAGCTTATTGAGTTAAAGGAAAAGTTAAAACAACTGTTGCTTGAAGGTGAAGCGGAATGAACGCCAAGGATTTGATTCCTTTCATAAAAGACATACATACATATAAGCATTACGGAAAGGTAATCCGTGTAGTTGGACTGATGATTGAATCACAAGGGCCTGAAAGTTCGATCGGAGATGTATGTTTGATTCATGTCGGCGGAAAAGCAAAACGAAGAAAAATAATGGCAGAAGTCGTAGGCTTTAAAGAACAAAACATCATCTTAATGCCTTATTCGGAAATTCAAGATATTGCTCCGGGAGTCTTGTGGAGGCGACCGGTAAGCCTTTAGAGATCAAAGTAGGGCATGAGTTAATGGGTAAAGTGATTGATTCATTAGGTCGACCGCTTGATGGATCATCGATGTCACTTAGTATGAAAGCTGTCGCAACCGATCGAACACCTCCAAATCCGTTAAGTAGACCGCCTATTTCTGACGTACTAGAAGTAGGAGTGAAGGCAATTGACAGTCTTTTAACCGTGGGAAAAGGGCAAAGACTTGGAATTTTCGCCGGAAGTGGAGTCGGAAAAAGTACATTGCTTGGCATGATTGCTAGAAATACGAAAGCGGATATTAATGTGATTGCACTCATCGGTGAACGCGGGCGTGAAGTAAGGGAGTTTATTGAGCGTGATTTAGGACCGGAAGGCTTGAAAAAGTCGATAGTGATTGCAGCGACGTCGGATCAGCCGCCTTTAATGAGAATCAAGGGGCATTTGCGGCTACCGCTGTTGCTGAATATTTCCGCGATAAAGGCTATGATGTTATGTTTATGATGGACTCCGTTACACGAGTTGCAATGGGACAACGTGAAGTTGGGTTAGCCGTTGGTGAGCCACCAGCAACGAAAGGCTATACGCCATCCGTTTTCTCGATTTTGCCACGATTGCTTGAAAGAACGGGGACGAGTGATAAAGGAACGATTACTGCCTTTACACCGTTTTAGTTGATGGTGATGATATGAATGAGCCGATAGCGGATGCAGTTCGCGGAATACTTGACGGTCATATTGTGTTAGATCGTTCGCTGGCGAATAAAGGACAATATCCAGCGTTGAATGTATTGAGAAGTGTAAGCAGGCTTATGAATCATTTAACAACGAAAGAGCATCGGGCAGCAGCAGAAAAGTTAGAGACTTATTAAGTACGTATATAAACTCGGAAGACCTTATTAATATTGGCGCATATAAAAGGGTGCGTCGAAGGACATTGATGAAGCGATCAAATCGTATCCACATATTATTTCATTTTTGAAACAAGAAACGGATGAAAAAGTATCGAGTGAACAAAGCATCCAACGTTTAATTCAGTTGGCGGAAACGGGTGAATGAACGTGAAATATCATTTTAAATTTCAAAAGATCCTTCAGTTAAAAGAGCGAGAAAAAGATGAAGCAATGAGCATATTTCAAGATTCAGTGAAAAAATTTGAAGTCGCTGCGGAGCACTTATTTGAATTATTAAAGAAAAAGAAGATCTCGAGCAATTTCAATCAGACAAGCTTTCTCAAGGGTTGCCAATTAGTGAAATTAGACATTATCAACATTTCATTACTAGTTTGGAAAAGTCAATTGAGCATTATCAACTCGTTGTGATGAATGCGCGCAATAAAATGAATTGGTGTGAGGAAAAACTGCTTGAAAGCAATATTGAAATGAAAAAATATGAAAAAATGAAAGAAAAAAGCTATGAATCGTATGTGCGAATGGGGAAAGAGCTAGAACATATGCAACTCGATGAAGTTTCCACCATCCAATATTTTCATCGGGAGGAAGTTAGGTGATGAAGTGGAAAAATTCTTAAAAAACAAAAGGGAGAAAAAGAAACGACTCTTTTGCAAAGGTTTATATTTTGGGGCATTATTCCACTTTTATTCGCTCTTGTTATCGGACTGCTTATTACTTCTTTAATGGGGATAAATGTCTTTGAGAAAGCGAAAGAAATAAGTGGAAAACTACCTGCCATCTCAATAGAGTAGAAAATGAAAGCATTGCCCAGCTAGAAGAGAAGATTATTCATTTAGATGCGGAAATTCAAGATAAAGATGCGGAGATTTCCCAATTGAAAAGTCAAATTGAAGGCAAGGAGGCAGAGCAAGATCAACTTTTATTGGAACAGCAAAGACTGGAAGATACGATTGCTGAGCTAAAGCAGATCCAAGATGAAAACAAACGAGCTTTTAAAGAAATCATTACGACTTTTGAAGCGATGGCAGCAAAAAATCTGCGCCCATTATCATGGAAATGAATGAAGAAGAGGCGTTAAAAATTTTAGCGAATTTAAGCACTGAATCACTTGCGAAAGTAATGGAAAACATGCCAGCGAAGGATGCAGCGGCATATTCAGAAAAACTCGCCACGACAACGAATTAACTTTAATCAGCAGAATTTTCCCTTCTATAAGTAACGGGAAATCAGGGGCATTCCAAACTCCCTGCATCCGACGCTTCATTTTCTGTATAAAAGATTTTCTGATTTACGTTAAGTCTAGGCGGATGTCATAGATTTATAGAGGAGAAACGGAAGCTGGCCTAAGTTTTTCTTCCTGAGGGCAAGAGTTTGAATAAAATCTGACGCCATTACGACGAGGGTAATTATTAGATGGATCAAAAGGTGGTGTAAAGTATTTGAGAATTGACAGTCTTTTGCTTCGTTCTGTAAAAATCAAATGGTTTCCAATGAAACGAAGCCGACCACTGATTTTCAAGCGATATTAGAAAATGCGCTTTTGCCGCTCACTTCTAAAATGAGCGAAAGTGAGGAACAAACATCCTCATTACTAGATGAATTATATTCGGCTATCACAGATGCTCTATCGCCGGAACTAGAGTTCAGTGATCGACCGCTAGACCGTGATTTATTTATTAAAATGAAGGACATTATTAATCATGTAGAAACAGAATTACAGTTGCTTCCAACTGAGGAAAGCGCTGATGAAAGTGAATGGATGGATGAGTTGCTCTATATTTTTCAACAGTTAAACGTGATCGACTTACATGAGCAACAGCGGCTGCCAGTGCAGAAGATCGCGGAACTTGTAAAAATGACGAAGCAAGTCCTGCCATTCGAGCATCATGAAACTGCAAAGTTAGAGCAACTGAATAGCGAGCTGCAAAAATTCGTTCAAACATTAAAGCATGCTCAATTAGAAACACGTTCCAGTCCATTTTCTGATCTGTTAGCAACGGTTTTCATGAATCGTAAAGATTCGATTCAACCGTTCATCCGGCCGAATCATACGATAGGAAACGAACTTCACGCAACGATACAACAACCGATGACGAAGATCGAGCAATTTGTACTTCACCTTGGTAATCGAACGAATGAACAATCGCTTATGAATGAGTTCGTGCAACAATTCTCCAATATGATCGCTCAATCGCATTTATCTCAAACACGGACGAGTTCCCGACTATTCATTAAGCTTTACCCTGAGCATTTAGGGACGTTAAAAGTTGAACTTATTCAAAAGATGGGGCGATGATAGCGAGAATGATCGCATCAACGAGTTCAGCGAAGGAATTGCTCGATGCACAAATACATCAATTGAAGCAGGCCTTTGCACAACAACATATTCCATTGGATAAGGTGGAAATTACATATAACCAAAACGATTATCAAAAATATTTAAATGGACAGGGTCAACAAGAACGTAAAGACGGACAAGCCAATCATCAAGATGAAAATGTAAGCGAAGATAGTCAGACAAACTTTAGTGATACATTAAATGATCTTTTGTTTGAAGTGGAGGTGTAGGCAGAAGATGGTCAATTCGATTTCCTCAGATTTACTTTTATCTTCCGTGCAAAAGCGAGAAGTGAAGACGGGCAATAATATATTAGGAAAAGATGATTTTTGAAAATATTGATGGTGCAGTTACAAAACCAAGATCCGATGAATCCGATGGAAGATAAAGAATTTATTACGCAGATGGCGACTTTTTCCAGCTTAGAGCAAATGACGAATATAAGTCAGTTGATGGGCAAAATGGTTGAACTTCAGACACAGACGAGTTTAATTGCTTACCACCAATTCATTGGGAAAGAAGTGAGATGGCATACATTAGGTGATCATACAGAGTCTGGTGAAGTATCCGTTAATGAAGGAAAGGGATTGTAAAGTCCGTTCAATTTATGGGGGACAACGTAAAAATTGTTTTAACCGATGGGAAAGAGCTTGCACCGGCAAATGTATCGGAACTAACAGATATAGCAGCGGAAACTCCACTTATTCAAGCAAGTTTAATGATTGGGAAACAAATTTCGTGGTTAAGTAATGATCGTGAATATAGTAGCATTGTCAAGTCCGTTTCTATGAAAGATGGATTCGTAACACTTATGACGGACGGTGGGCTAGAAGTAAAATCGAGTCAATTAATAAAAATTGGCTAAGAGGATGGGTGTCATCGTCAATCGTCTGATTCATACGATTTCTTACAGAGCGCGGCTGGTCCTCATGAGGAAGATGAAAACCGCTGATAAATTGACGCGGTTGAAATGAAAGGAGAATGTAATCAATGATTCGTTCAATGTATTCAGGCATTAGCGGGATGAAAAACTTTCAAACAAAATTAGATGTAATTGGAAATAATATCGCCAACGTAAATACATATGGGTTTAAAAAAGGGCGGATTACATTTAAAGATATGATCAGTCAAACTAATTCGGGGCAATTGGTCTAACCCAAGGTACAGGTGGGGTTAACCCGAAGCAAGTTGGGCTTGGAGCGCAGCTGGCCGCGATTGATACGATTGATACACAAGGATCATTGCAGCCGACAGGTCGGGTGCTTGACCTTGCGATTCAAGGAGATGGCTATTTAATCGTGGCAGAAGGAACACCCGGTGCAGCTGAATTTCCAGATGTGACGCTTTATACACGAGCCGGAAATTTATATTTAAATAATCAAGGGTATCTCGTTACATCATCAGGTCATTACGTATTAAATAATGATGCCAATCCAGCTCCGATTCAATTGAATGGTGGAAACATCGATGAAATTCAAAATTTAAGTATTTCAGAGGATGGAAAAATTTCCTTTATCACTGGTGGTATATTAAATGAAGGGCTCGAACCGGTTATCGGTTTAGCTCGCTTTACGAATACAGGTGGACTTGAAAAGGTTGGGGAAAATATGTATCAAGAAACAGCCAATTCAGGTGTGCGTACAATTATGACGCCAGCAACAAACGGGGCAGGGGCACTCGTGTCAGGCGTACTTGAAATGTCAAACGTCGATCTTTCAGAGGAATTTACAGAAATGATCGTTGCACAGCGTGGCTTCCAAGCAAATACGAGAATTATTACAACATCGGATGAAATTTTACAAGAATTAATGAATTTGAAACGGTAAGTGAGAGGAAGAGGTCGGGCTAGGGTGATTATGATTACAAAATTAAACGGTCATTCATTTCACTTGAATGCACTCTTTATTGAAAAAATTGAGTCCTTTCCAGATACGACGATTACGTTAACGAATGGCCGCAAGTATATTGTGGCTGAATCTGAGGAGTTGGTGAAAAAACGAATCATCTCCTTTTATCATTCTATTCAATTATTAGGTCGGCCTGGATTGGGGGACAAAGAAGATGAGTAACAAACTAATCAACATCATGATCGTCCTACTAACAATGATTTTACTTATAGGGTGCTTATTTATATGTATCTCATAAAAATCGATCAAAAAGATGAAGCGAAAGAGCCGACGATTGATGAAATATTAAAGGTGTCCGTTGATGTACCGGAAATAACAACGAATTTAAAAAACAATCAATATGTGAAAATCTCCTTTAAAGTTCAGATGGATGGAAAAAGGCAAAAAAGAATTTGAAAAACGTGATTTTCAAATTCAAAATATGATCATTGGAGAGCTCTCGGAAATGGAACCAGCTGATTTACATGGAAAAGAAGGAAAGAAAATGTTAGAGGATTCAATGAAAGAAAAAATTAATGAATTAATGCAAGTTGGCAAAGTCGTTGAAGTGTACATCACCTCCTATATTATCGTAAAATGAAACCATTTAAATCGGAGGTGTCGCCATGCCGGGAGATGTGTTAACTCAGAGTGAAATTGATGCGTTATTATCTGCTATTTCTACCGGTGAAATGACAGCAGAGGAATTAAAAAAGAAGAAGAAACGAATCGGGTTAAGCCTTATGATTTTAAACGATCACTAAAATTTTCAAAGGAACAGGTTCGAAGTATAACGAGAGTCTATGAAAACTATGCTCGCTTACTTACGACATATTTTTCCGCTCAGCTTCGCACATATATTAATATTACAGTTGCATCAGCCGACCAAATCCCGTATGAAGAATATATCCGTTCGATTCCGAACATGACGCTTTTAAATGTATTTGAGGTGCCTCCTCTTGAAGGGCGAATGATTATGGAAGTGAATTCGAGCGTTGCTTACGCGATGATCGATCGCATATTAGGTGGAAAAGGGTCATCAATCAATCGAATGAATGATTTCACGGAAATTGAAATGAGGTTACTGACGAATTTATTCGAACGTACGCTTGAGCATTTACAAGAAGCATGGGGCGGTCTTGCCGACATCTACCCGATTCTTACAGAAGTTGAGGTGAACCCGCAGTTTCTACAAATTGTATCACCGAATGAAACGGTCGTTGTCATTTCAATGAATGCAAGTGTTGGTGAGACAACAGGAATGATTAATATTTGCATTCCACATGTGCTGCTTGAGCCAATCATCCCGCGGCTTTCTGCTCATTATTGGATGCAGGCAATAAGTAAAGAGAGAAACCGGATGAAATTTACTTGCTTGAAGAAAAAGTGAAAGATGCGAATGTGCAACTAACGGCACAGCTTGGAACATCAAATTTGTCGATTGAGGAATTTTTAGCACTTGATCGTGGAGATGTAATAGAATTAAATACACGGATGGATGATCCGCTAAAGGTGAAAGTTGGCGGAATAGATAAGTTTATTGGACAGGCAGGCAAACTTAACAAGAAGCTAGCTGTACAAATATTAGATGTGTTAGAGGAGGGAGATGAGAAAGATGATTGGTGATATGCTCTCTCAAGATGAGATTGACGCGTTATTAAATGGTGGTCTTTCTGATCAAGAATCAGAAACAGGGGACCGTTCTTTGAAGGTTATTGATTATTTAACTGAAATAGAGCAGGACGCCTTAGGTGAAATCGGAAATATCTCTTTCGGAAGTTCAGCCACGGCTCTTTCGACTCTATTAAATCAAAAGTTGAAATTACAACACCGGAAGTATCGATCATCGATCACGCAAAGTTAGAAGAAGAATTTCTCACCCATATGTAGCCATTCAAGTTAAGTATACAGATGGTTTTTCTGGGGTGAATATTTTAGTTATTAAACAAACCGATGCGGCGATCATCGCTGAATTAATGCTTGGTGGCGATGGCTCATCACCAGCAAACGAGATGAATGACATTCATTTAAGTGCAGTTCAAGAAGCGATGAACTAAATGATGGGTTCAGCGGCTACATCGATGTCTTCCGTCTTTAATAAACGAGTCGATATTTCTCCACCGACGATCGAACTTTTAAACTTGGTAGCAGGAGAAGGAACGGAGACGATTCCCCAACAAAATTTACTTGTGAAAATATCGTTTCGCTTAAAAATTGGAGAATTAATTGATTCCAATATTATGCAAGTGTTGCCGGTTGACTTTGCTACAAGTCTTGTGGAAGATTTATTTTCACAAACGCAAGAAACGACGACTGTTTCGACTATATCGTCCGATTCTACGCTCATGGATGGAGAGCAGCAAATGGCAACAATGGTAGAGCGGGAAGTACGGCAGCCACCGCTGATGGCAAGAGAGCAGAGTCAATTGAATGATGTGCAACAGACATCGAGAAAAGCAGAGTTGCCGCATATTCAGACGGCTCGTTTTGCTGAATTCACGGAAACACCAGTGACACCGGAAATCAAGAATTTAGATATGCTCCTTGATATTCCATTACAAGTGACTGTTGAATTAGGGAGAACGACTCGTACGGTAAAAGATATATTGGAGCTTGGCTCCGGATCGATTATCGAACTAGATAAATTAGCGGGAGAACCCGTAGATATCCTTGTCAATAATCGTTTAATTGCCCAAGGTGAGGTCGTTGTCATTGATGAGAATTTCGGTGTGCGTGTAACGGACATCGTTAGTCAAAAGGATCGATTAAAAGATTAAAGTAGATAAATATGGAGGAAGTTATAATGGCTAATAAAATTTTAATTGTTGACGATGCAGCATTTATGAGAATGATGATTAAAGATATTTTAACAAAAAATGGATTTGAAGTGGTTGGAGAAGCGGCAGATGGGGCAGAAGCGGTTGAAAAATATAAAGAATTAAATCCTGATCTCGTTACTATGGATATTACGATGCCTGAAATGGATGGAGTTTCTGCCTTAAAAGAAATAAAAACATTTGACCCGGAAGCGAAAATAATTATGTGTTCGGCGATGGGCCAGCAAGCGATGGTAATTGATGCCATTCAAGCAGGAGCAAAAGATTTTATTGTAAAGCCATTTCAGGCAGAACGTGTCATTGAAGCCATTCAAAAAGCGTTAGGATAAAGGTCAGATGAGATTTTTCCAAAGTGCAGTAAAAGTCATCGTGATTATTCTCTTATTTTCTAGCTTTTCTGGCTCGCAACTGCGCGTATTTGCACAAGTTCATGGGAATGTAGCTGATTGCATCGGAGAAGAAGTGGAAAAATGTGATGAACCGAGTTTAGAAGACTTAATGAAAAAGAACCTGGTACGTCGACAAATAGTAAAGTAAATATCGGATTTTCTGAAGTGGCGAAAATGATCGGATCTTTGTTATTTGTCATTGCCCTTCTTTATTTATTATTAAAATTTGTCAATAAGAAAAGTGCAGCCTTTCAGCAAAATAAGATCGTCCAAAATATGGGTGGAACATCGCTCGGCGGCAACCGCTCGATCAAGTCGTGAAGATGGGCAATCAATTGCTCGTTCTCGGTGTTGGAGAAGAAGTGCGTTTGCTAAAAGAAATAACGGATGAAACAGAGTATAACGAGTATATTCGCCAATACAAAGAGCAGCTTGAACGTAATCTTCAACCTGTAGATATCCTTTCCAAATGGCTAAAGAAAAAAACGGGGCGGAAAATTCAGACGAGACAGGAGCAGAAAGACCGTTTCATCTTCATTTAAAAGAGCAATTAGATGAGGTGAAAAAAGTAGAAAAAAGCAATAGAAAAGCTTGGAGAGAAGGAGCAACATTAGATGGATGAGTTTATGACATTTTTTAATAACAGTTCGGGTGAAGCTGTTGCTACTTCTGTGAAGCTGTTCCTGTTATTAACGGTTTTATCGCTCGCTCCAAGTATTTTAATCTTAATGACATCTTTTACGAGAATCATCATCGTTCTTTCATTTGTTCGTACATCGCTTGCGACCCAACAAATGCCACCGAATCAAGTGCTCGTTGGACTTGCTTTATTTTTAACATTTTTTATTATGACTCCTGTTTTTCAGAAGTAAATCAAGAGGCATTACAGCCATTATTTAATAACGAAATTCAATTGGAAGAGGCATATGAACGAGCGGCGGTTCCTTTTAAAGATTTCATGAGCAAACATACGAGGCAGAAAGATTTGGATCTATTTTTAAACTATGCACAGCTTGAAAGGCCAGAAACGATTCAAGATATTCCTTTAACCGCACTCGTACCGGCCTATGCATTAAGTGAATTAAAGACAGCCTTTCAAATTGGCTTTATGATTTTCATCCCATTTTTAGTGATCGATATGGTTGTCGCTAGTATTTTAATGTCGATGGGGATGATGATGCTTCCACCGGTGATGATTTCACTTCCTTTTAAAATTTTACTTTTTGTGCTTGTCGATGGCTGGTATTTAGTCATTCGATCGTTGTTGCAAAGCTTTGGTTAATGAGAATATGAACGTGAACGAGGTGATTGAATGAATGCAGAGGCAGTGATCGCTCTTGCTGAGAATGGCGTATTTACAACTCTGGTTGTCGCCGGTCCATTATTGCTGATCGCCTTGATCGTTGGTTTAGCGGTGAGTATTTTTCAGGCGACGACACAAATACAAGAACAAACGCTAGCATTCATCCCGAAAATCGTTGCCGTTCTTGTTGGAATTGTGTTTATGGGGCCTTGGATGTTAAGTCGATTATTATCATATGCAACAGAAATATTTCAAAATTTAACTCGATTTGTAGGTTAAAGTCATGGAAAACATACTTAGTAGTTTCCTGTTTACTTGCTCGTTTTTACGAGAGTTTCGGCCTTTTTGTTACGATGCCGCTGCTTTCATATCGAACATTGCCTGCATCATATCGGATTGGTTTCGCCTTTTTCTATCTTTAATTATATATAGCACGATTTCGATCGAAACGATGGAAATAACCGGGAATTATTTATTGTTAATTTTTAAAGAAGCGAGTGTCGGTCTTTTACTTGGATTCATCGCTTATATGATGATATCGGCCGTGCAAATTGCCGGGGATTTATTGATTTTCAGATGGGCTTTGCGATCGCGAACGTCATCGATCCGCAAACGGGTGCACAAAGTCCGCTCATTGGGCAATATTTATACATGTTCGCCTTGTTGTTTCTGTTAGCTGTTAATGGTCATCATCTTATTTTAGATGGTGTGTATTATAGTTATCAGTTCATTCCGATCGATCAACTATTTCTCCCATTTGGGGATAGCCATATGATTGAATACGTCATAAAATCATTTAGTTTAATGTTTATGATTGCTTTCCAAATGGCAATACCGGTCATCGCATCGTTATTTCTCGTCGATGTTGCACTGGGGATCGTTGCCCGCACGGTTCCGCAATTAAATATTTTTGTTGTCGGCTTTCCGATAAAAATTGCTGTTAGTTTTGTCATTATTTTTGTTGTGTTGGCCATCATGTTTGGTGTCATTCAACATATTTTCGAAACGATGCTACATGTAATGAGAACGGTAATGGAGTATATGGGGATTGAGATGAAGCAGCTTTCTCTTAATCTTCAATTTTTTGCAGGGAAAAAACAGAAAAAGCGACGCCAAAAAGCGGCAGGAATCAAAGAGGAAAGGGCAAACAGCAAAAGCCAAGATGTAAATACGGCAATCGGTTTATTGGCTGTTTTTGGCTTTCTCATTTTCTACTCCGCACAGCTTGGCCCTGTTGCACTTGACGTTTTTCGTCATTCCTTTACATCGTTTTTATTAATGGATATTACGGAAGCGAATATGCGGCTTATCATGCTTGATGTGCTCAAGGAAATTGCTTTTTGCTCGGTCCGATTATGTTAGTTGCCCTTTTAGCGGGAATTTCAGCCAATGTTTTACAAATAGGATTTATGTTTTCGGCTGAACCGTTGCAGCCGAAATTGGATAAGCTTGATCCGATTAAAGGGTTAAAGCGCATTTTTCGATTCGAGCGATTGTCGAGCTGTTGAAATCGATCTTAAAGATTGGTTTTGTCGGTGCGATTACGGTAACCGTTCTTTGGAGTCAGATCGACGAAGTATTAGTTTTAGCCTATAAACCGATTGGGGCTGCTTTACAAACGGTTGGCGGTTTAACGTTGCAAATGGGCATTGCTGCTTCATTGGCATTATTGTTTTTATCCTTTTTGATTTTTATATCAAAAATATGATTTTGAGAAAAACATCCGTATGTCTAAGCAAGACATTAAAGATGAATATAAAAATACCGAAGGAGATCCGCTTATCAAATCAAAAATTAAGCAAAAGCAAAGGAAATGGCGATGTCACGGATGATGCAAGAAGTACCAAAAGCAGATGTTATCATTACAAACCCAACTCATTATGCAATTGCTTTAAAATATGATGAAGAAAATGCGGATGCACCCGTTGTGATTGCGAAGGGTGTCGATTTTATTGCGCAAAAATAAAGTTGATCGCGAATGAACATAAAGTGATTATGGTCGAAAATCGCCCATTAGCTCGATCTTTATATGATCAGGTAGAAATTGGTCAAACAATACCTGATGATTTTTTAAAGCAGTAGCGGAAATTTTAGCGTACGTATATAGAATAAAGAATAAAATCTAAATTATTTTCGCTCGGTTTTGGCAAGGAGAGGTCGTTATGAAGTTCAAAGATATTGCAGTATTATTAGGTGTTATTTTAATTGTTGCCATGCTGGTCATCCCTTTTCCGACATGGTTATTAAGTTTGCTCATCATAACGAATATTTCCTTGCGTTGCTTGTACTTTTAACAGCAATGAATATGAAGGAAGCTTTGCAATTTTCGATTTTTCCTTCCTTAATATTATTATTAACGTTGTTTCGATTAGGTTTGAACGTATCTACGACAAGATCAATCCTTTCAAAGGGGATGCTGGTGGTGTGGTAGAAACGTTCGGGACATTTGTCGTTGGTGGCAACGTTCTCGTCGGGATTGTCGTCTTTTTCATTTTAATTATTATTCAATTTATCGTTATTACAAAAGGATCCGAACGTGTTTCAGAAGTCGCGGCGAGATTTACGCTTGATGCCATGCCAGGAAAGCAAATGAGTATTGATGCCGATTTAAATGCGGAGTCATTTCCGAGCATGAAGCAAGAGAACGTAGGGAAAAGTCTCAAGGGAATCAGACTTTTATGGAGCGATGGATGGAGCAAGTAAGTTTGTTAAAGGAGATGCCATCGCCGGTATTATTATCGTATTTATTAATCTTCTATTTGGGATTATCATTGGGATGATCGACGGCTTACCGATTGGAGAAGCTTCAATGAAGTATTCGATGCTAACGGTTGGCGATGGAATCGTCAGTCAAATTCCGGCGTTGCTAATTTCGACAGCGACTGGGATCGTCGTTACACGTGCCGCGTCAGAAGGAAATATCGGTACTGATATTTTAGAACAATTATTTGCTAATGCAAAAATGCTGTATATTGCGGCGGGGACGATTTTCCTATTAGGGATAACAACTCCGATTAATAATGTATTAACAATTCCGATTGCGGCGTCATTAGCGATTGGTGGTTTCATGCTATCACGAGTATCACCAGCTTCTGAAGAGGATCTATTGGAATCGGTTGAACAGACGGAAGTGGATGAAATGAAAAGTCCCGATAGTGTCATTAATTTATTAAATGTCGATGCGATCGAATTTGAATTTGGCTACGGATTGATTCCGTTAGCTGATGTGAATCAAGGTGGGGACTTGCTCGATCGAATTGTCATGATTCGCAGGCAGCTTGCATTGGAATTAGGAATCGTCATCCCTGTCGTTCGAATTCGTGATAATATTCAATTGGAACCGAATGAATACCGTTTGAAAATTAAAGGAAACGAAATGGCGCGTGGTGAACTGTTGCTTGATCATTATTTAGCAATGAGTCCAGGTGGAGAAGATACATTAGAAGGAATTGAGACAACTGAACCAGCATTCGGACTTCCTGCGAAGTGGATTACCGATGAAGTAAAGGAACATGCTGAACTAATGGGCTACACCGTCGTTGACCCAGCTTCCGTTGTTTCAACACATATTACGGAAGTGTTGAAGGTGAATGCCTACGATTTATTAGGACGCCAAGAAACGAAGCAATTAATTGACCATCTTCAAGAATCGTATCCAATATTAGTAGAGGAAGTAACACCGAACCCATTGTCGATCGGAGAAGTGCAAAAGGTATTAGCAAAACTATTAAAAGAAAATGTGTCGATTCGAAATTTGCCGATTATATTCGAAACATTGGCCGACTATGGAAAACTAAGTTCCGATACGGAATTATTAACCGAATACGTACGCCAATCATTAGCAAGGCAAATTACGAGTCAATATGCGAGCGAGGGCTCGACTCTAAAAGTTATTACCGTCTCTGGAAAAATTGAAAAAATGATTGCGGATAGTATACAACAAACGGAGCATGGCAATTATTTATCGTTGGACCCTACGGACTCACAGCGAATTCTTGAAGCTGTAGCTGGACAAGTGGAAGAATTATCATTAATGCAATATTCACCGATTTTACTTTGTTCACCGGCAGTCCGAATGTATGTGCGCCAAATGTTAGATCGATACTTTCCACAAATTCCGATACTTTCCTACAATGAATTAGAAGCAAATGTTGAAGTACAAAGCATTGGGGTGGTGAATGTCGAATGAAAATAAAAAATAATAGCACCTACGATGCAAGCAGCACTGGCAAAAGTAAAAGATGAATTGGGCGATCAAGCAGTCATTTTACACTCGAAAATGATTTATGACGGTGGATTTTAGGACTGTTTAAGAAGAAGAAATTCGAAGTGATCGCAGCGCTCGATGAGAATCCTGTCAAATCAAAGCCAACGGTCAAAAATAAGCAAAAAAATTCCACAGCAAGTAAACAAAGTGGTGAAACAAGAGCAAACGGTCATTGCTAATGATGTTTTGGCGGAACTTGCCAAATTGAAAAAGAATTAACGATGGCGAATCGTGAGCCGTTTTTCATCCATCATTTTCCCGAACCAATCCAAAAGTGCTTGCTCCGTTTACAAAAGGCAGATGTTGCTGATCGACATACTGAAGAGATTGGTCAGCAATTATTGGAAAAATGGCGCCAATCATCTACTTCACCAGAGCAAGCTGATATTTTATCTTGGTGCAAAAACATCATGATGGACCGTTTGAGTCGATTTCAATACAAAGAAATAAACGAAATGAAAAAATATATTAATGTCGTTGGACCAACCGGCGTCGGTAAAACGACGACACTTGCTAAGCTTGCCGCAGCAGCGGTGCTTGACCATAAAAAACGGTTGCATTAATTACGATTGATACATACCGGATTGCTGCAATTGATCAATTAAAAACATATGCAGAACTTTTGCAGCTACCGCTTGAAATTGCCTACGATCAGCATGACTTTTCGGAAGCGATTAAAAGTTCGCAGATTATGACCTCGTTTTGATCGATACAGCTGGCCGAAACTATCGTGAGCTTGAGTTTGTTCGCGAACTGAAAAGCATGTTTGGGGAAACAGAGATGGAAACATTATTAGCACTGCCTATATCAATGAAAGAAATAGACTTAGAAATCATCGTTCAGCATTTTCAGCATTTACCGTTTGACCACTTTCTTTTACAAAATCAGATGAAACACGATCTTACGGAGCAATGTACAATCTAATCGTCGACAATCAATGCGGTGTTACTTATATTACAACAGGGCAAGAAGTTCCTGATGACATTATTGCAGCAAGTCCTGAAAGAATTGCTCATTATGTACTTGAGGATGAAACGATATGAGGGATCAAGCAGAGAAATTAAGAAGCATGCTTCAATCACAAGCCGGATCAAGGAAAATGGCAAAAACGATCGCGGTTGTGAGTGGAAAGGTGGAGTCGGTAAATCGAATATTTCCCTTAATTTAGCTGTTACATTAGCAGATAAAGGTAAGCACGTCTTACTGTTTGATCTAGATATTGGGATGGGAAATGTAAATATACTGCTTGGACGAACGACAACCAATGATTTATCTCACTTTTTGCGTAATGAGGCAAGCTTACCATCCATTATTCATACTTCCGATGATGGTGTTTCCTATATTTCAGCCGGTAATGGATTGAACGAAATTGTCGAAATCAATCCAACAACATTAGAGCGTTTAATACACGGATTAAAAGAGTTGCAAGAAACTTACGATTATATAATTTTTGATATGGCGGCGGGAGCAAACACACCTGCTTTGAACCTTTTATTATCTGTTGATGATATTTTTGTTATTAGTACACCGGAACCGACAGCAATGACCGACGCATACTCGATGATGAAATTTATAAGTATGGAAGAAGTGAATAACCGATTTTTACTCATTTGTAATCGTGCAGATCATGAACAGCAAGGACAAGAAACATTGCAGCGCTTGCAAAAGACGGCACGTACGTTTTTGAATCGTGAAGCGATTGCGCTAGGCGTTCTTCCAGAGGATAAACATGTAAGGAAGGCAGTCATTAGTCAGGTCGCTTTTGCAAGAAAATTCCCCAAAGCGGCTATTACTAATCAATTAAAAAAATCGTCGATATATACATAGAAGACCATTTTGAGAAGAAGCAGGAAAAGGATTCCTTTTACTAACATTGCGGCGCCTTTTCAGCGATAAGTGGAGGCGGGAATGAAGAAAAACAAAAAATCATCTGCATCGGTACATCTACAGGCGGACCAAGGGCATTACAAACGGTTTTAACACAATTGCCAAAAACCTTTCTGCTCCAATCGTTATTGTTCAACATATGCCACCTGCATTTACAAAATCATTAGCCAAACGACTAGATACATTATGTAAGGTCGCGGTTAAAGAGGCAGAGGATGGCGAAGAATTACAAAATGGAGTTGCGTATATCGCTCGGGTGGAAAGCATTTAAAGATCGTTGAAATAGGAGCCCGATTAGTGGCGAACATAACGGAAGAGCCAACCGTTAATGGGCATCGACCTTCCGTAGATGTTCTGTTCCATTCTGTAAGTCAACTTCCGTACGATAAAATTGCGGTCATTATGACGGGGATGGGAGCGGATGGTGCTGCGGGTTTAATACAACTGAAGCAAAGTGAGGGAACGTATGCCATTGCTGAAGCAAAAGCAAGCTGTATCGTATACGGGATGCCGCGAGCGGCTGTCAACACTGGGATGGTTGACACAGTTGTCGAGTTAGATAAAATTGCGAGTCATATTTTGGAATATATTGGATAAAGGGTGTGGGCGCATGGATATGAATCAATATTTAGAAGTTTTTATCGATGAAAGCAAAGAACATTTACAAGTTTTGAATGAACAGCTTTTACATTTAGAAAAAATCCAAAAGATCTTAGCATTGTTGACGAAATATTTAGAGCTGCACATACATTAAAAGGCATGTCAGCAACGATGGGCTATGCCGATTTAGCCAATTTAACACATGTGATGGAAAATATTCTTGACGGAATTCGTCAGCAACGAATGACCGTTACAGCTGATTTATACGATGTCGTTTTTCAGGCAATAGATGATTTGGAAGTGATTGTCGATTCCATCGCTTCTGGAGGTGACGGGAAGCGGGATGTAAGCCATTCGATTGCAAAGCTTGAGCAATTGGAAAAAGGAGTGAACTTCTCTGTTGATCCGTCCGTATCTGAGCTAGCAGCTACGCTTGAAACTGAATTTCCGAAAATGAAATATGACGAGTATGAGATGACAATTATTGAACAATCTGAGGAACAAGGATTTACATGCATAGAGATGGCGATTACCTTACAGCCTGAATGCTTATTAAAAACAGCTAGAGTGTATATGGTGTTTGAAGTGTTGGAGCAATGTGGTGAAGTGATTAAATCTGTTCCAACAGTTGAACAGCTTGAAGAAGAACAATTTGAAACAAGTTTTATGGTTACGCTCATTACAAAGGAACCGTTAGAGGATATTAAAAGTAAAATTATGAAAATCTCTGAAATTGAATCGATAGAAGCGATGGCGATCGATTCTACAAAGGTGATCCACGACGAACAAAGAGTTACTGAGCAAATAAGTGAGGCAAAAGTAAAAAGCCAGTGACAAATGAGGAATCTGAAAAGCAACAAACGAGAGCCGGTGGCAAAACGATTCGAGTGAATATTGAACGACTTGATATTTTAATGAATTTATTTGAAGAACTCGTCATTGATCGCGGAAGACTGGAGCAAATTTCCCAAGATATTCAACATGCAGAATTAGAAGAGACCGTTGAAAGAATGACGAGAGTGTCGGGAGATTTACAAAATATTATTTTAAATATGAGAATGGTACAAGTCGATACTGTCTTCAATCGTTTTCCGCGCATGGTCAGACAGCTTGCAAGAGATTTAAATAAGCAGTTGGAGTTGGAAATCGTTGGTGCGGAAACAGAGCTTGATCGTACGGTCATTGACGAGATTGGCGATCCGATTGTCCATCTATTAAGAAATGCGATTGATCATGGAATCGAAAGTCCGGAGGTTCGCAAAGTAAACGGAAACCGGAAAAAGGGACGATTCAATTAAAGGCCTATCATAGCGGCAACCATGTGTTTATTGAAATTGAAGATGATGGCGCTGGAATAAACCGCCAGAAAGTCATTGATAAAGCTGTAGCAAAGGGCCTGATTACCGCTGCGGATGCTGATCATATGACCGATCGTGAAGTATTTGACCTCATTATGGCATCAGGATTCTCCACCGCTCAATCAATATCAGACGTATCTGGCCGTGGGGTTGGATTGGACGTTGTAAAAGCAACGATTCAATCGCTCGGTGGGATTATTTCCATCGATTCTGAAGAAGGGTAGGATCAAGTTTTCGATTCAACTTCCGCTTACACTTTCAATTATTTCAGCAATGTTGATCGAAGTGGGAAAGAAAAATATGCGATCCCGCTATCCTCAATTATTGAAACAGCGATTATTCGAAAATCGGATATTTTAATTGCTCATAATCAACAAGTGATAGATTATCGTGGAAAAGTCGTTCCGCTCGTCTCTCTAAAAGCAATATTTGAAGTCGAGATGGAGGAGTCCGATGATTCGTTCGTTTCGATTGTCATCGTGAAAAAGCGGATCAAATGGCGGGACTAATCGTTGACTCGTTTATCGGTCAGCAAGAAATCGTCTTAAAATCTTTGGGAATTATCTAAATGAAGTATTTGCAATTTCCGGAGCGACAATATTAGGGGATGGACAAGTAGCACTGATTATTGACTGCAATGCGTTTATTAAGTAAACCTTAGATCAGTGAAGAGTTTTCTCTTTACTGATGATAAAAAGTTAACCGTTATAACATGCGGGACAAAAATATAAATATAGGGGAGTGAGCGCTCGTGTATGAGGCAAACATAGCTTCCGAACGCAAAGTCATTGTTTTTCAATTAAACGGTAATGAATATTCTCTTTCTGTTGACTATGTAACAGCGATTGAGAAAATGCAACATATTACAAGAGTACCGAAATTACCTGCCTATATTAAAGGTGTCATAAATTTAAGAGGAGTGATCATTCCGATCATCGATTTAAAAAGACGTTTCGGGCTTGGTAATTTTGAGAATACAGATAGCACGAGGATTATTATCGTTTCGTATCAAGATTTGGAAGTCGGTTTTATCGTCGATGCAGCAAACGATGTATTAGATATTCCAGAGCATGCCATTGAGCGGCAGCCGGACGTTGTTGGTACGGTTGAGGCGGAGTTTATAAGTGGCGTAGTCAAGCTTGAGAGTAGACTTCTAATCTTGCTCAATTTAGAGTTTGTTCTTGATAAAGGGAATCTAAGGAAAATGCATAATGAGTATTGAAAAAATGACTTCAATTCAGCTCGATGTGTTAAAGGAAATCGGGAATATTGGAGCTGGAAATGCAGCAACAGCTCTATCGGTATTACTTGGGAAAAAATTGATATGGAAGTCCCGAATGTGAAAATTATTACATTTGATCAAATGTTAGAGCTTGCTGGTGGGTATGATAATATTGTTGCGGCCGTTTTTACGGATCGAAGGTGATGCTTCCGGCAGTATGTTTTTATTCTGCCGTTGGATCAAGGAACAAACTATATTCAACAATTAACAGGCGACCACTCCATTTCATTAGAGCACCCGCCATATTCTGAACTAGGTTTATCTGCTATGCAAGAATTAGGGAATATTTTATCAGGATCGTATTTAACGTCATTATCTGATTTCACTGGACTGAATTTATACCCATCTGTACCATCGATTAGCATTGATATGGCCGGAGCGATCATTAGTTATGGACTAATTGAGCTATCACAAACCGAGGATTATGCGATTGTCATTGATACGGCGCTTAATGAAAATGATCATATGTTGAATCATGTAAAAGGCCATTTCTTTTTACTGCCTGATCCCGATTCTTTTTCAACGATCTTTCATTCTCTAGAGTCCGTTTACATGATTGAAACGGTTGTAAGAGTGGGAATCGCCGAAATGGATATCGTTAGAGCGCCTGATAAAATTAGAACGCTTGGCCTCGGTTCGTGTGTCGGGGTCGTCATTTATGATCCGCATAAAAAGCTGGGAGGAATGGTCCATATTATGCTTCCTGACTCCTCGTTGGCACGGGGAAAACAGCCGTTAAACAAAGCGAAATTCGCCGATACAGGTCTTCAAGAGCTTGTTGATTCACTGATTAAGCACGGTGCAAGCCTACATCAATTAAAAGCGAAAATGGCTGGTGGAGCACAGATGTTTCAATTTAGTTCACAGAATGAAGGGATGAGAATTGGCCAACGTAACGTAGAAGCGGTAAAGGCGATGCTGCAACGATTGCGTATCGAGCTTATCGCCGAAGATACAGGAGGAATTCGTGGCAGAACGATCGAATTTGATCCTGAAACCGGCTTACTTGATATACGATCAACATACGAACATACGATTACGATCTGAATCAGCAGTGTGAGGAGGAGATAGGATGTCAAACTCACCACCGATAGAAGAACAAATATATTGGGAACGTTGGAGCCGTTGCCGAGATGCTGATGCAGGAAATGTTTTAGTAGGAAATATTTGCCGCTCGTCACATTCCATGTTCAGAGAATTGCGGTTAGTTTGCCGAAAAACATTAGTAGAGAAGAACTAAAAGTCTCGGATTAATGGGATTAATGGATGCATTGAATAAATTTGATATTACCCGTGATCTTAAATTTGATACATACGCCTCTTTCCGAATTCGCGGAGCGATTATCGATGGTCTTAGAAAAGAGGACTGGATGCCGCGGAGCACGAGAGAAAAAGTGAAAAAATTGAGCAAGCAAATGAGAGGCTTGAACAACGGCTTTTCCGGCACGCTTCACCAGCAGAAATTGCGAAGGAAAGTGGGTATTCCGAAGATGAAGTATATCAGGCTTTGAATGAATATTTATTCGCGAATATCCTATCGATTGACGATCAAATTCAAGAGCAGGAAGATCAAGATAAACAAACCCATGTGATCAAAGATGAAGATTCTTTAAGTCCTGAAGAACAATTAATTAAAAATGAGTGGCTTGAAGAATTAGCAGATGTAATTGAAACATTAAATAAAAATGAACAAATGGTATTAAGTCTTTTTATAAAGAAGAGTTAACATTTACAGAAATTGGCCAAGTGCTACGTTTATCGACTTCACGAATTTCACAGATTCATTCAAAAGCACTATTGAAATTAAGAATCATCCTTCAAAAAAATCAGGCGAAGGGAGCGTCCATGAGCTTAAAGTCGATCGAACTTCAAGTTGCTATACCTAGAACCGTTGAAGCAGGAAACTATCGGAACAGCTGCAACAGAGGGGACAGCAAACATTTCAGCAGGCAGCAAGTGAAATGGAAGAGAAGCTTATAAAGGATCGAAATTCAGTAAATAAGATGGATCAAAAGAGAAAATGTCTTTAAAAGACGGCCATTCAAAAGAACAAAGAGATACAAATGATCATCAACATTCCTCTAATAAGCAAAAAGTAAGCGGAAAAAGCTGCATCCTTACAAAGGTAAAACGATCGATTATAATGGGTAGTGATCATATTGACAGGAACATTTATTTTTCTTTTATTTATGTTAAACGGAGTAACGATCTTCGCAGTCGTTCTTTTATATTTACGACAAAATCGTTTGAAAGAAATGGAGGAAGCACAACGAAAAAACCAAGAGGAATCTGCGGAGCTTTTATCAGCTTTTTACTTGAATTAAAGGAAGAAAATGAACAATTTCTTTCCATCATTCAACAGCTACAAAAGCAAAATAAGGATCAGAAAAAGCCGATAGCGGAAACGTATAAGGAAACGAAGGACTCGCCGCAACCAACGATGCTCAATCAAGAGCAGCCAATTACAGCGGAAACATATGCTACATTGCTTACTTATCCAGATGAAAATATAAATCAATCTGTTGAATCTGATGCCGAAGCAGAAAAGGCCGAAACGATGCAAACATCGCTAATCGATCAAGCCCTTCAATTACAAGGCGCAGGGGCTTCGATTGACGAAATCGCCAAAAACTACATAAAGGCAAGACAGAAATCGCATTGATGTTAAAGTTTCGACGAACAAAATAATATCCTCTCTATAGACCGTTTTCTATAAAATAGGCATTCGAAATAATGAGTGATATTCTACCTTTTCAAATACCCATCTAGTTGAAAGTGTTTGAAATCTGTAACAATGAGTATGGAGTCAAAAGGGGCTGTCTAATAAGTCGATTTTTCGACTGTTAGACGCCCTTTTCATGATTAAGAATGTTGATATAACAACATTCTTAGTTTTAAATTTTTAGCGATTTGTCCTTTTCGGACAGCCCCAGCTTGTGGAGAAAGTATTTGTCGATCTCTGCAAGCTTTTTTGGTAATGGTCCTTTAGTAGTCTTCAAAATCATTAAAAATACTAAAAGTATCATTAGCGTCGCATTAAAATATCTCAATCGATTTAAATGAACTGAATTTTCTATATCTATATTTCTCCATAAAAAATCCTTTATAATGGGGTTTGGTAGTAAACAATCCAAATCCAATATAAAGGAAAATCACATGGATAAGTTTACACGAAAACATCATTTGAACAATGGTTTTCACCGATTAACCAAATATCATTTGAAAGTCAGGTGAAAGCACATCAATTAAATTACTATACCAAAGAAGCTACACATGGATTCATTTATGAAATTGCTTTTGCACGCTCAACTTCTTGAAACTGAGAGTTTACGTGCATTGAGTGATGCCGTCTTTTCAGATGATTTACAAAGTGCGGTCGGATTTGAATCGATTAGTTTCTCACAACTGGGAAGAACATTGAATCAAGTTCCAACATCATTCTTTCAAACGATTTTTCTAGATTTGATTTCGAAGGTTCATGAGAAAACAGATTTTCAAAAGCGAAGAAAAGTGACGACGCCATTGAAATCATTGATTCAAGTAGCTTACCACTCAATTTAACGAATCATAAATGGGCTGAATTCCGTAAGACAAAATCGGGTGTCAAACTTCACTTGCGCCTCGTTTTTATGGAAAAGGACTTTCCTACCCAGATCAAGCAGTCATCACAAATGCCATTGATCATGATCGTGGGCAGTTAGAAGTTTTTATCGACGATAAAGAATACATGTACGTGTTCGACTGTGGTTATTTGGATTATGAACGCTTTGATCGCATGACAGATGAAGGTTATTTCTTTGTTTCACGCCTTCGAAAAACGCTGTTGTGCGCGTCCTTGAAACATTTTCATTGCCAGCAGATTCAACCATTTTATCAGATGAAATGGTTGTCATTGATTCTACTCAAAACCGCTCGGAAAACGCATTTCGTCGATAGAGAGTGGGGTGTTTATTTATCCATGGGGATGTCAAAAAACAACTCCATCTATTCCTTATTATGGAAATGATTATCTATTTAATCCTATCTTGCATAATAAGTCTAACTGTTTTGATCATATTTTTATTTAATTCTGATTTATTATATCCGGTTTTATTTTATTAATGATTGGTGGTTACTTTTTGCGTGAGATAGTAAGAAAAATCTGCATACTCTTTATTAGAGGAAACAGAATAAATTATGAAGGGGATAATAAATGAGATTACAAGAAATTATCGGAGCCGTTAAGGAATATTTCTTTTTAGCATTTATCGCTGTCATTATTTTAGGAATTATTTCATTGCTTGGCTATTTCCTTGTTTATAAAAAACTTTTGAAGAGGAAGAAAAGTCTACCAGGGAAGCGGATCCTATCTTGGGGCATGTTTATTGGTTATTTCATCATGGTTATTGGCGTCACTTTTTTGAATAGAGGTTCCAATTTTTCGGGTGTGATGGATTTATCTATTTTTAGTTCGTACCGTGAAGCATGGTATGGTTTTAGCGCAAGGCATTGGCAGTTTGTTTATTTAAATATATTCATGTTTGTCCCGTTTGGTATTCTTTTGCCATTATTGCATTCACGGTTTCAAAAAGCGAGATGGACTATTGGGCTGGCTACGTTGTTTACACTTTCCATTGAAAGTTTCCAGCTCATTACTGGATTCGGTGTTTTCGAATTGGACGATTTATTTAATAATTTACTAGGTGCAATCATTGGCTATGGAATCACGACCGGTTTCATGACAATGAAAAGAAAAGGAGTCAAGCGGTCCTTGTTCTACTTTTCACCTTTATTGCTAGCGGTTGTTTTATCTGTCAGTATGTTTGGATACTACTATTCGAAGGAATTTGGCAATCTCTCCATTGTACCAACTTATAAAACAAATATGACTAATGCTACCATCACGATCGATGTACAGCTTGATGATCATAGAAGAACAGTCCCGATTTATAAGGCACCAAGTTATACGAAAGCTAGTGCAATTGAATTTGTCAAAGCTTTTTTAATAGAAGACATCTTGATACTTTGGATATGGAGGTTATCTCTTATCAGGATGAAGGTGTGTATTGGCTTAGGGGTGAGAATACTTACAATATATGGTTTCGGTATTTAGATGGAAGTTATCGTTATTTGGATTTCTCAAGCTTTGATGAGGAACTAAAAGATACAGATGAAGCAACTTTATTGGAAAACCTAACAAATTTCGGCATCAACATTCCAGAAGATTCGCATTTTAATCAAATCGATACGGGTACGTATGAATGGATAATAGATAAAAAGTAAGCAAAAATCAATTAATTGATGGTTTTTAACGGTACGCTATTATAATGATGGTACGGTGAAGGAAATTAATAATCAATTAGTCACCTATGACAAGGTAAGAAATGTTCAAATAAAAAGCGAACAAGAAGCCTACGAGGAAATCGTAAATGGGAAATTTATATATAACTCCGAAAATAAAATGATAAAAACCTTACACATCCAAAAAGTGGAGATAAGTTACCACTTAGATTCCAAAGGTTTTTTCAACCCGTATATGCCTTTCATAGCATAGCGGACGGAATAAAGATGACTATTTTAATTCCACCAATGTAGAAAATGACCAAAATAGATGACTTTTGTAATTTTAGTGAGAAGCTTACATAGTTGAAACGGTTGATTGGAGTGGCGGCTGGCGACTCCGGCGGGATTAGCGTGGAGGGCACTGAAAAACATATTTTGGAGTTTTTTAATCCCACTTCATTAGCTAAAGTTGTATAAAAAACGGTATTCCTTCCCCACTTTTATGGGATTTTTCGTATGAAATTTGGGAATGGGTTTTCATACGTTGAAAATTAGTGGGGTTTTTCAGTGGCCTCATTAGCGTGCTTGCAGGAGCGCAGCGACGAAGCGGCTCAAGTCAAGACACGCCCGCGGAAAGCGTCCAGCCAGAACGGAAATCAACACCCCTATTTCATCACAGCAATACTATTCAAAAAGTACGAAATAATACGTTTGTTTTCTTATAGTCAAAATCCTAATCTAAAAAATGAAATCTCTTGATTACATATGAAAGATATGGTATATTCAATGACGGTGTTAATACACACGTTCTATGATTTTGTAACAAGGTGCTGTGCAACAGTCTGTGCAAAATATGAGTAGGGCGGAGGAATTCAAAAACCAAGGAGGAAAACACAATGTCAGTAATTTCAATGAAGCAATTGCTAGAAGCAGGTGTACATTTCGGACACCAAACACGCCGCTGGAACCGAAAATGAAAAAATACATTTTCACGGAGCGTAACGGCATTTACATTATCGACCTACAAAAAACAGTGAAAAAGGTTGAAGAAGCTTATAATTTCATGAGAGAGCTTGCTGAAAACAACGGTAAGGTTCTATTCGTAGGTACGAAAAACAAGCGCAAGAATCTGTGAAAGAAGAAGCAGAGCGCGCAGGTCATTACTACGTAAACCATCGTTGGTTAGGTGGTACATTAACAAACTTTGAAACGATTCAAAGAGAATTGACCGTCTAAAAGCAATCGAGAAAATGGAAGAAGACGGCACATTTGATGTCCTTCCTAAAAAGAAGTAGTTATGCTTAATAAAGAGTATGACCGTCTCGTTAAATTCTTAGGTGGAATTAAAGACATGAAGCGCCTTCCAGACGCTATGTTCATTATTGACCCACGTAAAGAACGCATTGCTGTTGCAGAAGCACGTAAATTAAATATTCCAATCGTAGGTATTGTTGATACAAACTGTGATCCGGATGAAATTGATGTAGTGATTCCAGCAAACGATGATGCAATTCGCGCTGTTAAATTATTAACTGCAAAAATGGCTGATGCTCTTTTAGAAGCGAAGCATGAGGAAGAAGCAGAAGAAGCAGCAGCAGAAACAGAAACTGCGAACGCATAATCGATATATAAACTGCAATGATACGGTTTAAGACCGTATGGTTAAGGGAAAGGTGATGAGGAGAATATACTTATCACCTTTTTCAAACAATGATTTTGCACACACGCTTAAGGAGGAGTATTAAATGGCTATTACTGCACAAATGGTAAAAGAACTGCGTGAAAAAACAGGCGCAGGTATGATGGATTGTAAGAAAGCACTAACTGAAACAAACGGAAACATGGAGGAAGCAATCGATTTCCTTCGTGAAAAGGAATTGCATCTGCAGCGAAAAAGCAGACCGTATTGCAGCAGAAGGTACAACTTTCATGCTATCAGAAGGAAACTCAGCAATTATTCTTGAAGTGAATGCAGAAACGGACTTCGTTGCGAAAAACGAAAACTTCAAAACCTTGTAAAAGAATTAGCTTCACATCTATTAGCAAACAAACCGGAATCTGTTGAAGTTGCGCTTGAGCAAACAATGGAAAATGGTCAAAAAGTAAGTGAGTACATCAATGCTGCAATTGCAACGATTGGTGAAAAATTAACATTGCGTCGTTTCGAAATCAAAACGAAATCAGACAACGGTGCATTTGGTGAATACCTTCACATGGGCGGTCGCATCGCTGTGTTAACTATACTTGAAGGTACAACAGATGCAAATGTTGCAAAAGATGTTGCTATGCATATTGCAGCAATTAATCCGAAATACATTTCTCGTGACCAAGTGTCAGCAGAAGAAACAGAGCGTGAGCGTCAAGTTCTTACTCAACAAGCATTGAACGAAGGAAAACCTGAGAAGATCGTTGAAAAAATGGTTGAAGGCCGTCTTGGTAAATTCTTCGAAGAAATTTGCCTTCTAGATCAAAGCTTCGTTAAAAACCCAGATCAAAAGTTTCTCAGTTCGTAGAAGCAAACGGTGCGAAAGTTGTTGAATTCATTCGCTACGAAGTTGGAGAAGGAATTGAAAAGCGCGAAGAAAACTTTGCAGAAGAAGTTATGAGTCAAGTGAAAAATAAGCTTTCACGAATGATCTAACTTTGACAATGAAATAGGAGCACATTGCGTGTTCCTTTTTATAAGGGAAGACAATCTTGCTTCCGATGATTTTACTCTCTTAAATCGGTTTTTGGCCGATAGCTTCACCTCAAGATTACATAATAAAGACCTTGGAGGTTCAAATGACCAATCCAAAATTCAAAAGAGTTGTATTGAAATTAAGTGGGAAGCCTTAGCTGGAGCAGATGGCTTTGGAATTAACCCAACGGTAATTAAATCGATTGCTGAGCAAGTGAAAGAAGTTGCAGAGCTTGGCGTAGAAGTTGCAGTCGTCGTTGGCGGAGGCAATATATGGCGTGGGAAAGTCGGCAGTGATATGGGAATGGACCGAGCATCAGCCGATTATATGGGGATGCTTGCAACGGTGATGAATTCCTTGCGCTTCAAGATAGCTTAGAACAGCTTGGAATCGAAACACGAGTACAAACGTCGATTGATATGCGCCAAGTAGCGGAACCTTATATTCGCCGCAGAGCGATTCGTCATTTAGAAAAGAAACGTGTCGTTATTTTCGCTGCTGGAACAGGGAATCCGTATTTTTCAACGGATACAACAGCGGCATTACGTGCAGCTGAAATTGAAGCTGAAGTTATTTTAATGGCGAAAAACAATGTCGATGGTGTGTACACTGCTGATCCAAAACTAGATAAAAGCGCAGTGAAGTATGACCAATTATCCTATTTAGACGTATTAAAAGAAGGATTAGGAGTAATGGACTCAACGGCTTCTTCATTATGTATGGATAATGATATTCCATTAATCGTATTTTCATTTACTGAACAAGGAAATGTGAAGCGAGCAGTAATGGGAGAACAAATTGGAACATTAGTAAGGGGAAAGAATAATGGCATCCACAGTGATTTCAATACAAAGGATAAAATGGAAAAGGCAATTCAAGCTTATAGTAGAGAGCTTGCAAGTGTTCGAGCTGGAAGAGCGAACGCATCTTTATTAGATAAACTGACAGTTGATTATTATGGGGCGCCGACGCCAATTAATCAGATGGCATCCATTTCTGTACCAGAGGCAAGATTACTTGTGATCCAACCATATGATAAGACGATTATTTCCGATATCGAGAAAGCAATTTTGCGATCTGATCTTGGATTAACCCCATCCAATGATGGTTCATTAATCCGCATTTCGATTCCCGCTTTAACAGAGGAGCGCCGAAAAGAACTTGTGAAGCTTGTGAAAAAGAAGCGGAAGAGGCGAAAGTAGGGATTCGAAACATTCGCAGAGACGGAAATGATGATTTGAAAAAACTTGAAAAAGATAGTGAAATTACAGAAGACGAACTTCGTAGTTATTCAGAGGATGTTCAAAAATTAACGGATGACTTTATTAAAAAATCGACGAGATCACTAAAGCAAAAGAACAAGAAATAATGGAAGTTTAATTTCAAAATGACTATTGTATTGAAAATGATCCCTTCGTTAAGAAGGGATCATTTTGAATTTTAAAACCAATTATGCCATTCAACAAGATTGCTGTACAAAATGGTATAATGTGAATAAAATTGATAACGCATGTTGAACATAATATGTTAAGATATGCTTTGACGTATATAAACAGGAAGTATTTCTGACGGAGGACTCTTTTCATGTGGAATAAAATGAAGTTATGGAAAACTTCCAAAACAAAAATGGCTGAAAAAGATCGAATCGCCTCAATAAAGAAACAGCCAATACCAGACCATGTCGCGATCATCATGGATGGAAATGGGCGATGGGCAAAAACGCGCGCTACCTCGAATCGCTGGGCATCATGAAGGAATGAAAGTCGTCAAAAGAATGACGAAATTAGCGAATCGATTAGGAGTTAAGACGTTGACACTATATGCTTTTTCTACAGAAAACTGGAAAAGACCAAAACATGAAGTCGATTATTTAATGAAGCTACCAGAAGAATTTCTTGATAGCTTTTTGCCGGAGTTGATTGAAGAAAACGTTCAAGTTAGCATGATGGGTTACGAACACCAGCTTCCAACCTCTACAAGACAGGCTGTTGCGAGAGCGATTGAAGAAACAGCGGGAAACACGGGGTTAAAATTAAACTTCGCATTAAATTATGGCAGCCGTGCCGAAATGATTGAAGCAATCAAACAACTTTCTGTCGATGTAAAACTTGGGAAAATAAGCGAAGAAGAGATTGATGAGGCTAGGTATTCAAGCTATTTAATGACGAAGGAGCTTCCAGATCCTGATCTATTAATCCGAACGAGTGGAGAGTTGCGGCTTAGTAATTTCATGTTATGGCAATTGGCCTATACCGAATTATGGTTTACGAATGTATTATGGCCCGATTTTTCAGAACAGCATTTTCTGGAGGCAGTAGAAGACTATCAACGTCGATCCAGAAGATATGGTGGAATACATAGTGAGGAGATTGGAAAATGAAACAAAGGATCATATCAGCGGTCATAGCAATAGCAATCTTTGTACCGATTGTCGTGATCGGAGGGCTGCCATTTATTCTGTTGGCGTACGCGATGGCAACAATTGGTTTGTACGAGCTATTTAAAATGCGGGGATACTCGCTTTTATCCGGACAAGGGATTATTTCTTTGCTTTTGCTATGGATTGTCCTAATCCCTGAGCCGTATTTTGAGTTGATTACGATTGCAGGCCGCTCTAAAATGGAATTACTCTCAGCAGCAGCTTTGCTATTTTTAGCATATACCGTCATCTTGAAAAATAAGTTTAATTTTGATGATGCAGGCTTTTCATTGTTATCGGTCATCTATATTGGGCTTGGATTTTATTATTTTATCGCGACACGTGAAGCGGGACTCGTATACCTTTTTATGCACTTTTCGTCGTATGGGTGACCGATTCCGGAGCGTATTTTATTGGACGCGCGATCGGGAAACGAAAACTATGGCCCGATATTAGCCCGAATAAAACGATCGAAGGTTTTTTCGGTGGAGTGATCTCTGCACTAGTCGTTGCGGTCTTGTTTATCCTTTTTCAGATATACAAATACCAACGGTCAAACTGCTAATTATGACGGTCATTTTATCGATTTTTGGACAACTTGGTGATTTAGCTGAATCGGCATTAAAGCGGCATTACAATGTAAAGGATTCAGGCAATATTATGCCGGGACACGGCGGAATCCTTGATCGTTGTGACAGCTGGTTATTTGTTCTACCGTTGCTTCATTATTTACATATTATTATCTAATGAAGCTGCAACGTAGTATCGTTGTTCAAAAGGAAAAGAAGCGTAGAGGTTCTTTCCTTTCCTTTTGAGCAACCTCTTATAGGGAGTGGTATAATGAAGTATATTAGCTTACTTGGGGCTACGGGTTCCATCGGTACTCAAGCACTTGATGTCATACGTAAACATCCAGATCAATTTACATTAGTTGCGATCACAGCTGGAAAAAACATCGAATTAACGAGAAAAATTATTGAAGAATTTAAACCAGAATTTGTGTCCGTTCAAGAAAAAGCCGATTATGAATCGTTAAAGGCAGAATTCCCTTTCAAACCAACATTTTCATATGGTGCGGATGGATTAGTGGAAGCAGCCATACATGAAAAAGCAGACATCGTTTTAAACTCGGTTATGGGCAGTGTCGGCCTTTATCCGACATTACAGGCGATTAAAGCGAAAAAGACGATTGCCCTCGCCAATAAAGAAACACTAGTAACGGCAGGACATATCGTGATGGAGGCCGCCAAAGAACATCAGGTTGACATTCTTCCTGTTGATAGCGAGCATTCTGCCATTTTTCAATGCTTGCAAGGAGAGAAGCAATCCGCGATTCGTCGCTTAATTTTAACCGCTTCAGGCGGAAGTTTTCGTGATTTATCCGGGAACAATTAAAAGATGTGACCTTGGAGCAAGCGCTCGACCATCCAAACTGGTCAATGGGATCAAAAATTACGATTGATTCAGCTACGATGATGAACAAAGGATTGGAAGTCATTGAAGCACATTGGTTATTTGATATTGCTTATGAACAGATTGATGTTCTATTGCATAGGAGAGCATGATCCATTCCATGGTGGAATACCATGACAATAGTGTGATTGCTCAGTTAGGAAGTCCGGATATGAGGGTTCCCATTCAATATGCCTTAACCTATCCGAATCGACTCCGCTGCCAAATGATACACCGTTTAATCTTGCGGAAATGGGAAAACTCCATTTTGAACAAATCGATTTTGAACGATTTCTTTGTTTGAAATATGCTTATGATGCAGGAAAATCGGGGGAACCATGCCAACGGTTTTAAATGCGGCAAATGAAGAGGCTGTTGATGCATTTTTACGAGGAAACATATCTTTTCTTGAAATTGAGCACTTGATTGAGAAAGCAATGAATTGGCATAAGCCTAGCAGTGACCCTGACTTATCACATATACAAACAATCGATGCGGAAACGAGAAAATATGTGCGTTCACTCTTCTAATAAAGGTGGGATTTTATTTTGAACACAGTCATTTCGTTTATCATTATTTTCGGTGCACTCGTATTTTTCCATGAATTAGGCCATTTTGTTTTTGCGAAAAGAGCAGGAATACTCGTACGTGAGTTTGCGATAGGTTTTGGGCCAAAAATTTTCTCGTATAAAAAAGATGAAACAATATATACGATTCGTCTTCTTCCAATCGGCGGGTTCGTACGAATGGCTGGCGATGATCCGGAAATGACTGAAATTAAGCCAGGGCACCGTGTTGCTCTTGTATTTAACGACCAAGAAAAAGTGGAGAAAATTATTTTAAATGGAAAAGATCGCTATGCGCAAGCCAAAAATATCGAAGTCGCATCAGCGGATTTAGAACATGACTTATTTATTAAAGGGTATGAAGAAGTAGATGAGGAGCTTCAAACGTTTTCGATTTCACGCAAAGCTGTCATTGTGGAAGATCAAATTGAATCACAAATTGCTCCTTGGGATCGTCAATTTGCCTCAAAAAATTAAGTTCACGTGCAATGACGATTTTTGCTGGACCGATGATGAATTTTATTTTAGCGATCGTTGTCTTCACGATTATCGGAGCGATTGTCGGTGTTCCAGTTAAAGAGGCGAAGCTTGGCTTGATTTCTCCCAATAGTCCAGCGCAGCAAGCAGGGTTAATGGAAAATGACCTCGTTTTAAGCATAGAAGGATCAAAAATCGAAGACTTTGAACAATTAACGGATGTTGTTCGGGCGCATCCTGATGATGAATTAATTTTTATCGTTGATCGTAATGGACAAACGGTAGAAATCCCTGTTACGCCGGGAGAGTCGTATCGGAAGAAGAGGAATTCGGATTAATTGGTGTACAGTCGCAAATGGATAAGTCAGTGCTTAAAGTAGCTGTAAATGGATTTACAGAAACATATCATTGGACCGTGAGAATTATTGAATTGCTAGAAAGCTTGTTATAGGACAGTTTTCAATTGATATGTTGTCGGGACCTGTTGGTATTTATAAATCAACAGAAGTTGTTGCCCAAGCTGGGATTCTCAATTTAATGAAATGGACGGGGCTATTAAGTATTAATCTTGGTATAATGAACCTATTGCCGATTCCAGCTCTTGATGGTGGAAGACTCCTCTTCTTTGGAGTTGAAGCGGTTAGAGGGAAGCCAATCGATCGCCATAAAGAAGGATTGGTTCATTTTATCGGTTTTGCGCTATTAATGGTATTAATGATCGTAGTCACATGGAATGATATTCAACGTTTTTTATGAACTAATGAGATAGAGATTTGATAAAGAAGAGGTGCAGTGAATGAAACAAAGTATGACGTTAATTCCTACTCTCCGTGAGCTTCCGGCAGATGCGGAAATTAAAAGCCACCAGCTTTTATTAAGAGCAGGATTCATAAGACAAGTAGCTAGTGGGATTTATTCCTATATGCCGCTTGCCAAGAAAACACTCACAAAGATTGAAGCAATTATTCGTGAAGAAATGGAAAAGGCCGGAGCGGCAGAAATGTTAATGCCGGCGATTCAGCCTGCAGAATTATGGAAGGAGTCTGGTCGCTGGTATGATTATGGCGATGAATTGATGAGACTTCATGATCGCCATGGACGTGAGTTTGCACTCGGTGCGACACATGAAGAAGTCATTACAAGCCTTGTTAATCTTGATGTACAATCGTACAAGCGTCTACCGATTACGCTTTATCAAATTCAGACAAAATACCGTGATGAACAGCGTCCAAGATTTGGTCTTATGCGCGGGCGCGAGTTTATTATGAAAGATGCCTACTCTTTCCACACTTCTGAAGAAAGCTTAGACGATGTATATGAAAAAATGTATACAGCATATACGAATATTTTCACGAGATGTGGTCTTGATTTTCGTTCGGTATTAGCCGATTCAGGAGCGATTGGTGGAGATGATACCCAAGAGTTTATGGTTCTTTCCGAAATTGGTGAAGATACGATTGCTTATTCAGACGCTTCCAATTATGCAGCGAATATCGAGATGGCGGAAGTAACGCAAACATATGAAAAATCCATAGAACAAGAAAAGGCACTTGAAAAAATTGCAACGCCTAATCAAAAACAATTACTGAAGTATCTGCGTTTTTACAAGTTGAAGCGGACAAGATCATTAAATCACTCGTATTTAAAGTCGATGATGAACTTGTCATGATTCTCGTACGCGGCGATCATGAAGTAAATGATATTAAAGTGAAAAATGTACTTGGTGCTACATCGGTCGAACTTGCCGAACACGAAGAGACAGCCAACATTCTTCGGTGTGAAATCGGCTCGCTCGGTCCAGTAAATGTTCCAGCAAGCATTAAAATTTACGCGGATCATGCTATTGAAACAATGATGAACGCCGTTTGCGGGGCAAATGAAGATGGAAATCATCTGATCAATGTTGTTCGGGACGTGATTTCCAAGTAGAAAAATACGCTGATTTCCGCTTTATTCAAGAAGGTGACCCTTCTCCAGACGGAAAAGGAACGATCCGTTTTGCTAGAGGGATTGAAGTCGGACATATTTTTAAACTTGGAACAAAATATAGTGAGGCAATGGAAGCTCATTACTTAGATGAAAACGGAAAATCAAAGCCGTATATTATGGGTTGCTATGGAATTGGTGTTTCTCGAACATTGTCTGCGATTGCTGAGCAATTTAACGATGAACAAGGACTTGTCTGGCCTGCGCATATCGCTCCATATGACGTGCATATCGTGCCGGTTAATATGAAAGATGAAGAGCAAGTTGCATTAGCAAATGAATTATACGATCTATTGCAAGCTCAGCGCTATGATGTTCTGCTCGATGATCGCGCAGAACGTCCAGGCGTTAAATTTAAAGATTCCGATTTAATTGGCTTGCCGATTCGAGTAACTGTTGGCAAAAAGCGGGAGAAGGAATCGTTGAAGTAAAAGTACGAAAAACAGGCGAAATGTTTGAAATATCGAAAGAGGAGCTTCTTCCTCAGCTTACAAACTTATTAGTATAAAAGTGAAAGGTACCTTATTTTAGGTACCTTCATTCGATTTTAGATGAATTTGATGGGAGGTAGAGAGATGACGAGTCGTCACGCTGAACAAAAGGAGCGGTTTATGCTCCTTCTTCAGCAATTACAAATGACTGAGGATGTAATCGTTCAACAATTACAAAATAGTACAATTGAAAAATTAATCGTCGATCGACAAAATCAACAATGGCATTTTTATTTTCAGTTTGAAAAAATCATCCCTTCCAGTCTTTATGAACAATTTGTGCAACGTCTGAAGCAATCGTTTCAGCATATTGCAACGGTGCAATATTCGATTTCGATTACCGATCAGTCCTATACGGAAGCACAGATTCTTGACTACTGGCGTCTATGCATTAAAGAGATCGACGGCATTTCCCGATGCTGCTCTCATTATTAAATGAGCAAACACCAACGATCCAAGGCAATAAAATCATCGTCCAGACGAGAAATAACACCGAAGCGATGACATTGAAAACAAAATACAACGCAATAATTCAGCAAATATATGATAGCTTTGGCTTTCCATCGCTTACACTTGATGCAGAAGTCAGCGATGATTCGGATTCCCAACATGATTATGAGCAATTTATCGCTGCCAAGCAAAAGGAAGATGAAGAACGGGCAAGGCAAGCGCTTGTTGAAATGCAGCAACAAGAGTCAGCTAGGAAAGTAATGGTGATGCTCATACAGGTCCCGTCACAATTGGAATCACTATTAAAAATGACGAAGATTTTAAACGGTTGGAAGAAATCAATGATGAAGAACGCCGAATCGCGATTGAAGGATATATTTTCGATGCAGAAACTCGAGAATTAAGAAGCGGTAGAACATTATTAACATTTAAAATTACCGATTATACAGACTCGATTTTAGTGAAAATGTTCTCTCGAGATAAAGAAGATGCAGAAATATTAAAGCTCGTTAAAAAAGGAATGTGGGCGCGTGTACGCGGAAGCATTCAAATGGATACATTCGTTCGTGACCTTGTCATGATGGCGAATGATATTAATGAAATTAAGCCAAAAACAAGAGTAGATCTTTCCAAAGAAGGCGAGAAACGAGTAGAGCTTCATCTACATTCACCGATGAGTCAAATGGACGCCGTTTCATCTGTTTCAAGCTATATTGCTCAAGCGAAAAATGGGGACATAAAGCAATCGCCATTACTGACCATTCTGTCGTTCAATCGTATCCGGAAGCGTATGGTGCAGGCAAAAAAATGGGATTAAAGTGTTATATGGATTGGAAGCAAATTTAGTCAATGATGGTGTGCCGATTGCTTATAATAGCAGTCACCGCCTCCTCGAGGAAGCGGAGTTTATCGTGTTTGACGTTGAAACGACTGGTTTATCGGCGATTTACGACACGATTATCGAGCTTGCAGCGGTTAAAATTCGTGGTGGAGAAATCATTGATACGTTTGAAAGCTTTGCTGACCCACATCACCGTTTATCTGCAACGACAATTGAATTAACGGGGATTACCGATGATATGGTCCGCGGGGCACCTGAAGTAAGTGAAGTATTACAAAAATTTTATGATTGGTCCGGGGATGGAATTTTCGTTGCTCATAACGCTTCATTTGATATGGGCTTTTGGATACAGGACTGCAAAAAATGGGCGTTGGTAAAACGAAAAATCCAGTAATTGACACGCTTGAGCTGGCAAGATTTCTTTACCCTGAGTTTAAAAACCATCGCTTAAATACATTGGCAAAGCGTTTTGATATTGAACTCACTCAACATCACCGTGCGATTTACGATGCAGAAGCGACTGGCTATTTATTTTTAAAAATGTTAAAGGATGCGAAGGAAAAAGGCATCGAGTATCACGATCAACTCAACGATAATATGGGTAAAGGTGATGCATATAAGCGAGCAAGACCGAGTCATTGTATTTTATTGGCACAAAATGAAATTGGTTTGAAAAATATTTTTAAGCTCGTTTCGATTTCGCATATGAATTATTTTTATCGAGTGCCACGCATACCTAGATCAATACTAGAAAAACATCGCGAAGGAATATTAATCGGAGCCGGCTGTGATAAAGGCGAGGTATTTGAAGCGATGATGCAAAAGGTCGTGAAGAAGCGGAGAAAGTAGCTAGTTTCTATGATTATCTTGAAGTTCATCCGAAACCTGTCTATCAACCATTAATTGAAATGGAGTTAGTTCGTGATGAACATGATTTAGAAGATATCATTAAAAACATCGTTAATATGGGTGAAGAATTAAACATACCTGTCGTAGCGACGGGGAATGTGCATTACTTACATGAGGAAGATAAGATTTACCGGAAAATACTAATCAATTCTCAAGGTGGAGCAAACCCATTAAATCGTCATGAATTGCCTGACGTTCATTTTCGGACGACGGATGAGATGCTCGATGAATTTTCTTTCCTTGGTAAAGAAAAGGCGTATAAAATCGTCGTGGAAAATACAAATAAGATCAATGAAATGATCGACGATGTCAAACCAATTAAAGATGATTTATATACACCGAAAATTGAAGGGGCGGAAGAAGAAATCCGTTCCATGAGCTATGAAATGGCTGAACATATTTACGGAACACCGCTGCCGGAAATTGTCGTAGAACGTCTTGAAAAAGAATTGCGGAGTATTATCGGTCATGGATTTGCGGTTATTTATTTGATTTCTCATAAACTCGTTAAAAAATCATTGGATGATGGCTATCTAGTCGGTTCAAGGGGATCAGTCGGTTCCTCTTTAGTTGCAACGATGACTGAAATTACCGAAGTGAATCCACTTCCACCACATTATGTTTGTCCCAACTGCAAACATTCATATTTTTTCAATGATGGATCCGTTGGTTCAGGCTTTGACTTGCCTGATAAAGACTGTCCGGAATGTGGAGAAGCATATAAAAAGATGGACATGATATTCCGTTTGAAACGTTCCTTGGTTTTGAAGGAGATAAAGTCCCTGACATCGATTTGAATTTTTCCGGTGAATACCAGCCAAGAGCCCATCATTATACGAAAGAATTATTCGGTGAAGATTATGTGTATCGAGCTGGGACAATTGGAACCGTAGCAGAGAAAACCGCTTATGGATATGTCAAAGGCTATGCGCAGGATAATCATTTAATGATTAGGAATGCCGAAGTTGACAGACTTGTACAAGGTTGTACAGGTGTGAAACGTACAACAGGTCAACATCCGGGGGATCATCGTTGTTCCAGATGATATGGAAATATTCGATTTTTCTCCTATTCAATTTCCAGCCGATGATAAAGAATCTGAATGGAGAACGACTCATTTTGATTTCCACTCGATCGATAATAACTTATTAAAACTTGATATTCTTGGGCATGATGATCCGACAGTCATTAGAATGCTACAAGACTTAAGTGGGATCGATCCAAAAACGATCCCGACAGACGATCCTGAAGTGATGAAAATATTTAGTGGGACAGAGTCGTTAGGAGTAACAGCAGAGCAAATTCTTTGTAAAACAGGAACATATGGAATTCCGGAATTCGGAACACGATTTGTGCGCCAGATGCTTGAGGATACAAAACCGACCACCTTCTCAGAGCTTGTGCAAATATCCGGCCTTTCACACGGAACCGATGTATGGCTCGGAAACGCGCAAGAGCTTATCCATAATAAAACTTGTACGTTAAGTGAAGTAATCGGATGTCGTGATGACATTATGGTTTATTTAATTTACCAAGGACTGGAGCCAGGATTTGCCTTTAAAATTATGGAGTCGGTGCGTAAAGGTAAAGGGTTGAGCGATGAGATGGAAGCAGAAATGCGCAAAAACAATGTGCCTGAATGGTATATTGATTCGTGTAAAAGATCAAATATATGTTTCCGAAGGCGCATGCGGCTGCTTATGTTTTAATGGCTGTGCGAATCGCCTATTTCAAGGTACATCATCCGCTCCTTTATTACGCAGCATACTTTACTGTAAGAGCGGAAGATTTCGATATTGATGCAATGGTCCGCGGTTCAGAAACGATCCGGGCAAGAATCGAAGAAATTAATAGTAAGGGGCTTGAAGCATCGACGAAAGAGAAAAACCTATTAACCGTGCTTGAAATCGCCCTTGAAATGTGTGAACGTGATTTTCAATTTCAACGTGTCGACCTATATCGGTCAAGTGCAACAGACTTTATCATCGACGGGCGCACATTAATTCCGCCGTTTAATTCGATACCAGGTCTTGGAACGAATGCTGCGATTAATATTGTCAATGCGCGAAAAGATGGAGAGTTCCTTTCGAAGGAAGATTTACAGCAACGTGGACGAGTGTCAAAAACAGTCATTGAGTTTCTTGATAACCACGGTTGCTTAGAATCATTACCAGATCAAAACCAATTATCGCTATTTTAACAGGACAGTGCTCATTACTGTTTGTTTGCAAAAGACATATGACTATGTTATATTTTTAATGGAAATACTGTGAATAACTCTCTGTTGACAAAAGAGTGGGCGCCCCCACTCTTTCGTATTGTTGCGGATAATCTGGTATACAACCACTGAAACTCTTATCCAGGAGGTTATGATGAGTAAAGTTACGCATATTGTTGAAGAACTAGTTACACCCATATTAGAAGATATGCAATTAGAACTTGTTGATATTGAATATGTGAAAGAAGGGAAAAACTGGTTTCTTCGTCTGTTTATTGACAAGGAAGATGGTGTAGATATTGAAGAATGTGGGGTTGTTAGCGAGCGTCTTAGCGAGCAGCTAGACGAAATTGACCCGATTCCGCATAATTACTTTTAGAAGTATCTTCACCGGGGCAGAACGTCCTTTAAAAAAGAAGCTGATTATATAAAAGCAGTAAATAAAAATGTACACATCAGTACGTATGAACCGATTGACGGAGAGAAGATATTTGAAGGTATGCTGCTTAGCTTTGAAGAAAACATTTTAACGATTGAAGTCAAAATTAAAACGAGAACAAAAACAGTGGAAATACCATTAGACAAAGTAGCAAAGGCTCGGCTAGCGGTGACATTTTAAGAAGCCCTGACTGAAATAAAGGATTGCGATTGCAAAGGGGATGACATGTTCATGAGCTCAGAATTATTAGATGCTCTGATTATTTTGGAAAAAGAGAAAGGAATTTCTCGAGACGTATTAATAGAAGCAATTGAAGCAGCGCTTGTATCAGCATACAAACGTAATTTTAACCAAGCCCAGAATGTTCGTGTCGACTTAAATTTAGGCACAGGCACAATGAGAGTATTCGCCCGTAAGGAAATTGTTGAAGAAGTATTCGATTCAAGGCTGGAAATTTCACTTGAGGATGCTAGAAACATTCATCCTTCATACGAAATAGGTGATATCGTCGAATTGGAAGTAACACCAAAGGACTTTGGGAGAATCGCAGCGCAAACGGCAAAACAAGTTGTAACGCAACGAGTAAGAGAGGCGGAGCGTGGGATTATTTATTCCGAATTTGTTGATCGTGAAGACGATATTATGACTGGGATTGTTCAACGCCAAGATCCAAGGTTTATTTATGTAAGTTTAGGTAAGATCGAAGCATTATTGCCACAAAGTGAGCAAATGCCAAATGAAACATACAAGCCACATGATCGTATTAAAGTATATATTACGAAAGTCGAGAAAACGACAAAGGGACCGCAAATTTATGTATCTCGTACACATCCAGGTCTATTGAAACGATTATTCGAGATTGAAGTACCTGAAATTTTTGATGGTACCGTTGAGATCAAATCGGTTGCACGTGAGGCGGGCGATCGTTCGAAAATTTCTGTTAGTACTGATAATCCAGAAGTAGATCCAGTCGGATCATGTGTCGGTCCAAAAGGAACAAGGGTACAAGCGATTGTCAACGAGCTTAAAGGGGAAAAGATTGATATCGTAGAGTGGTCAGCAGATCCTGTAACTTTTGTTGCCAACGCATTAAGCCCATCAAAAGTATTAGATGTTGCTGTCAATGAGGAAGACAAAGCAACGACAGTCGTTGTACCAGATTACCAGCTGTCACTTGCAATTGGAAAACGTGGACAGAATGCGCGTCTTGCCGCAAAACTGACTGGCTGGAAAATTGACATTAAAAGCGAAACAGATGCACGTGAAGCTGGCATTTATCCTCGGGAAGATTTCATCTCATTATTTGATGACGATGATGCTGAACTCGAGGAACCATTCGATTTAGAAGCGGAAGAAATCGAATAGAGGTGAGAGAAATGACAGTTCGAAAAAATTCCAATGAGAAAATGTTTAGCTTCTGGTGAAATGAAGCCTAAAAAGAGATGATTAGGGTTGTTCGCTCTAAGGAAGGCGAAGTATTCATCGATCCAACAGGGAAAAAGTCGGGCAGAGGGGCCTACGTCTCGAAAGATCGCGAGGCAATTATGGCAGCTAAAAGAGAAATGCATTTGCAAGCCAATTACAAGCTCAAGTAGATGAGTCCATCTATGATGAATTGCTTGCAATGATTGATGGAGAGAAAAATAAAGCATGAAAAAGAAAAATGGATGTCCCTGCTTGGATTGGCAACTCGAGCGAGAAGAACGATTTCAGGTGAAGATTTAGTTATAAGAGAAATCCAACAAGCAAGGGCAAAGCTTGTACTGATTTCGAAAGATGCTTCTGACAATACGTCGAAAAAATACAAGATAAATGTACTTTTATAACGTCCCATATCTCTTTGTTGAATCACGAGAACAACTAGGCCACGCAATTGGAAAGAAGCTAGGGTCGTCGTCGCAATTACGGAGGAAGGGTTTGCGAAAAAACTAGCTTCATTGCTCGATGAATAAACGGGGTGACCATATGAGTAAATTACGCGTATATGAATATGCAAAAAACAAAACGTATCAAGTAAGGAAGTTATTGAGAAGTTAAAAAGTATGAATATTGAGGTTGCCAATCATATGTCGACAATCGATGGGAAACAGCGGTTAAATTGGACTCGCTGATCAGTGGGAAAGCATTAGAAAAAGGCGCTAACCCTAAGAATGAGCGACCTCAAAACCCGCAAAAAAGAATCATGCAAATGATCAAAACAAGCAATCTGGCGGAAAATCCAATCAACAAACGGCACCACAGCATAAACAAAATAAACCACAAGCGAACCATGGTGGTAATCAACGTAATAATGAGATGGGGAAAAATAAACCTAATATGAAAAATAGCACATCAAACCAACAACAAAATAAGCCTAATCAAAAAGGTGGAAATAAGAATTTCCATAAAAATAAAAAGGCAATCCGAATCGAAACACGAATCAAAGACAAAAGCCACAACAGCATCAGCCGGCACCACCGAAACAAAAAGAACTTCCGGAAAAAATTGTATTCAGTGGCTCATTAACGGTTGCAGAATTAGCGAAAAAGCTTCATAGAGAACCATCAGAGTTAATTAAAAAGCTGTTTATGCTCGGAGTCATTGCGACAATCAACCAAGATTTAGATGCGGATGCAATTGAATTAATTTGTACAGATTATAATGTAGAAGTGGAAGAGGAAATACAAGTAGATACAACCGATCTAGAAGTGTATTTCACTGAAGATGAAGAGGAAAACTTAATTGAACGCCCTTCTGTCGTAACAATTATGGGACATGTTGACCATGGTAAAACGACGCTGCTTGATTCTCTTCGAAATACGAAAGTAACTGCTGGTGAGGCAGGCGGAATTACTCAGCATATCGGTGCATATCAAATTGAATCAAACGGCAAAAAGATTACGTTTCTTGATACACCAGGACATGCTGCTTTTACAACGATGCGTGCACGTGGAGCGAAAATCACAGATATTACGATACTTGTCGTTGCGGCGGATGATGGTGTTATGCCGCAAACCGTTGAAGCGATTAACCATGCAAAAGCAGCTGAAGTTCCAATCATTGTTGCGGTAAATAAAATCGACAAACCGACAGCCAATCCAGATCGAGTCATGCAAGAGCTTACGGAGCATGGACTGATTCCAGAAGATTGGGGCGGAGATACAATCTTTGTTCCAATTTCAGCTTTAAAAGGTGAAGGAATCGATCATTTACTTGAAATGGTTTTACTCGTAAGTGAAGTCGAGGAATTCAAAGCAAATCCAAATCGACTTGCGATGGAACTGTTATTGAAGCACAGCTTGATAAAGGAAAAGGATCTGTTGCAACACTATTAGTTCAAAATGGAACATTAAAAGTAGGAGATCCAATTGTAGCTGGGAATACGTTCGGGAGAGTTCGGGCAATGGTGAATGATATTGGCCGTCGTGTCAAAGAAGCATTGCCATCAACACCTGTTGAAATTACAGGTTTAAGCGATGTTCCACAAGCAGGCGATCGTTTCGTTGTATTCAGCGACGAAAAACAGCTCGTCAAATTGGAGAAGTTCGTGCACAAGAAGCGGTGCAAGCTGCTCGTAACGAAAGCTCCCGCGTGAGCCTCGATACATTGTTCGAGCAAATGAAACAAGGAGAAGTGAAAGATCTTAATGTCATTGTTAAAGCGGACGTTCAAGGTTCTGCGGAAGCACTTGCTGCATCATTAAGACAAATTGATGTAGAAGGTGTAAACATTAGAATCATTCATACTGCGGTCGGAGCAATTAACGAATCCGATGTTACCCTTGCCGCTGCATCAAACGCAATCGTTATCGGCTTCAACGTTCGTCCGGATGTCAATGCGAAGCGGGCAGCAGATTCTGAAAAAGTTGAAATTCGTTTACACCGCGTTATTTATAAAGCAATTGAAGAAATTGAAGCGGCAATGAAAGGGATGCTTGATCCAGAATTTGAGGAGAAAATCATTGGGCAAGCAGAAGTTAGACAAACATTTAAAGTATCACGTATCGGTACAATTGCCGGATCATATATGATCGATGGTAAGATTACTCGAGATAGTGGTGTTCGTTTAATTCGAGACGGCATCGTCATTTATGAGGAGTCATCGATGCATTAAAACGTTTTAAAGATGATGTCAAAGAAGTGAGCCAAGGGTATGAATGTGGAATTACAATTAAAAACTTCAATGATGTGAAAGAAGGAGATATCATCGAAGCTATGTAATGCAGGAAGTGGAGCGTAGTTGATCGGATATTGCGAATGTGAATTTAAAATTTACGATTCTCAATCATTAAAAGAAAAACGAGCAATCCTTCAGCGAACGTTAACGCGAGTGAAACAAAAATTTAATGTCTCCATTGCCGAAGTGGATCATCATGATGTATGGCAACTGACGAAATTTGCCATTACAACGGTTGCGAACTCCCAGCAGGCAGTGGAGCGTGAACTTGATCATGTCATCAAATTTCTCGATTCTTTTCCAGATTGGGAAAGAGGAACGACAATATTTGAATGGCTGTAATGAGAGGTGTGAACGATGAGTTTACGTGCTAATCGAGTAGGCGAGCAAATGAAGAAAGAGCTTGGTGAAATTATTACGAGAAAAATAAAAGATCCAAGAATTGGCTTTGTTACGATTACAGATGTAAAAGTAACGGGGATCTTCAGCAAGCCACGGTCTATATTTCTGTACTTGGCGATGACGAACAAAAGGAAAATACATTAAAAGGTCTAGCAAAAGCAGCGGGATTTATTAGATCGGAAATCGGTCAAAGGATTCGATTGCGTAAAACACCAGAGATCAGTTTTGAATTTGACGAATCGATTGAATATGGAAACAAAATTGAAACGATTTTAAAACAAATTAAAGAAGATTGAACACTGGTAGCATACTTGGATAGACATTTTGTCTATCCTTTTTCACTTAATCCTCCGGCGGATGTTACAGATTTTTAGAGGAGCTTTTGAGTGAACTCGGAATAATTCGGTGAAATAACGCCGAGGCGTAATTGATTATAGCAGTAAGGAGTAGGATGCGAACATGGATGGAATTATACCGCTTTGGAAGCCAAAAGGGTTAACTTCGCATGATTGTGTGTTTAAAATCCGCAAAATCGTAAAAATGAAAAAGGTCGGTCACACCGGAACACTTGATCCAGATGTAGAGGAGTTCTTCCCATCTGTCTCGGAAGAGCAACAAAAATTGCTGAGTATATTACCGATGCCGGAAAAGTGTATGAAGGAGAAGTGACGCTCGGTTATTCAACAACAACTGAGGATGCTTCTGGTGAGAAAGTGGCCGAAAAACATGTAGAGAAAGAAATATCCTTGGAAGAAGTAAAGCAAGCATTGAACGAGCTTACAGGTGAAATTACGCAAATTCCACCGATGTATTCCGCAGTAAAAGTAAAAGGTAAAAAGCTTTATGAATACGCGCGTGCAGGAATTGAAATAGAAAGACCAGCAAGACAGGTGCATATTTATGAACTTACGTTGCTTAACGACGTGATCGTGACTGAAAATGGACTTGCTTCATTTCGCTTTCGAGTACATTGTAGCAAAGGAACGTATATTCGCACATTGGCAGTGATGCTCGGAGAGAAGTTAGGCTATCCAGCACATATGTCGAAGCTTGTTCGAACCGCTTCGGCTATATTTACAGCTCAAGATTGTGTCACATTTACTGAACTTGAAAATGCGGATATGATCGAAGCGCTTGTACATCCATTAGAAAAAGGCGTCTCCCATTTGCCTCAATTCGAGTTAGAAGAAAGATTAGCGAAAAAGGTGCAAAACGGAATGGTACTTGAAAGACCGACTGATTGGCCGAGTGGGCATGTTGCGATGAACCATCAAGGAGAAATCATCGCTATTTATCAAACTCATCCAGAAAAACATGGTATGATTAAACCGGTCAAAGTATTAAAGATTGATTAAAAGGACGTTCAAAAAGGCCGGTAAAAGTGACATATCGTTAGCTTACTTTTGTGCTGCTCAAAACTGCGCGGCCTCGAACTTCTCGATTCCTTTTATCTTCCTTTTTGAACACGCATTAACATTATTTGTTCGAAATTAGGTGACATGATATGAAAACAATGATGATTCATCATCCACACACATTTCAAAAAGATGATTTTCCACCACTTGCAATGGCATTAGGCTTTTTCGATGGCGTTCATCAAGGACATCAAAAGGTGATTCAAACAGCGATTGAAATTGCAAAAGATAGGGGTTATGCAAGTGCTGTAATGACATTTGACCCGCATCCGTCAGTCGTTTTAGGAAAAGGAAATACGTCCATTCGCTACATTACCCCACTTCAAGACAAAATCGATTTAATAGAAAAGCTAGGGTAGACTATTTATTTGTGATCCGGTTCACTTCAGCATTTGCAAGTCTTGAACCCACTCAGTTTGTACAAAAGTATATCGCTGGTCTTCATGTAAAGCATGTCATCGCTGGATTTGATTATACATATGGAAAATTCGGCAAGGGAACGATGGAAACATTGCCTGAGCATGCCCAAGGTCAGTTTGAAGTAACAACGGTTAGTAAATTGGAAAAGAATGAGGAAAAAATTAGTTCAACAGCCATCCGAGCATTGTTGGTGGAAGGGAAAATGATCGAGGCCAAACAATTGCTCAGTCGGTTTTATACGACAAAGGGAACGGTCATACACGGTGAAAAAGAGGGCGAACAATTGGATTTCCAACGGCAAACATCGCTCACCAGCAAGATTATTACATTCCGAAAAATGGCGTATATGCAATTCGTATATTAGTGGCTGGTAGCTGGAAGGAAGGGGTGTGCAATATCGGCTATAAGCCAACGTTTAACGACCCGACGCAAGCTCGCCTCTCGATCGAGGTTCATATATTTGATTTTCACACATCGATTTACGGTGAAGAGGTGATGCTCGAATGGCATAAGCATATTCGAGATGAACAAAAATTCAATGGAATCGACGAGTTAAAAACACAGATTAATAAAGATAAACATACTGCGATACAATACTTCGACGAGTTACAAGATTAAACTTGATTTTCATTAGGAAAGTTGTATCCTTAAAAAGGATCAAGAACCTTTGCTTGGCAAGTCGAATCACCGACGCTTGCTCGGTAATAGGGATTGTAAATTTCAGGAGGTGAAATAGGATGGCGATTTCTCAAGAGCGTAAAAACGAAATCATCAACCAATTCAAAATTCACGAGAGTGATACCGGGTCTCCGGAAGTTCAAATTGCGGTTTTGACGGAAGATATTAACAACTTAAACGATCATCTTCGCACGCATAAAAAGGACCATCATTCAAGACGTGGATTAATGAAAATGGTTGGCCGTCGTCGTAATCTTTTAACGTACCTACGTAATAAAGATGTACAACGTTATCGTGAATTGATCAACAGACTTGGCCTACGTCGTTAATTTACACGAGGTCATTTGAAAAGCGGAGATTTATCCCGCTTTTTATTAGGTTTCATAATTGCCAATTGCGGCAATACTGCTAAGGACTGTCACAAAAATGTGGCAGAACTGAACATTGGATCTGTTTATGATTGTGATCATAAACAGATCTAATGTTCAGTGTGTAATCGGCAATTATGTTACCTATTTTGGGAATAATACATATGGGACGGATTTGATTTCGTCTATTGAAAGAGAGGTTTTTTCGTATGGAGCATGAGAAAAAATATTTAGCATTGAGTGGGCCGGCCGTAACTTAACCGTTGAAGTGAACCAATTAGCAAAGCAGGCAAATGGGTCTGTGCTCGTAAGATATGGGGATACAGCTGTATTAAGTGCTGTTACAGCCTCAAAAGAGCCAAAAGCAGTTGACTTCTTTCCATTAACAGTTAATTATGAAGAACGTTTATATGCGGTTGGGAAAATACCAGGTGGTTTCATTAAAAGGGAAGGTCGTCCGAGTGAAAAAGCGATTTTAGCAAGCCGTCTCATCGATCGTCCGATTCGACCATTATTTGCTGACGGATTCCGCAATGACGTTCAAGTCATTAATATCGTCATGAGCGTGGATCAAAACTGCTCATCTGAAATGGCTGCGATGTTTGGATCATCTTTAGCTCTAAGTATATCTGATATCCCGTTTGAAGGTCCGATTGCAGGTGTCGTTGTTGGAAGGGTGGACGGACAGTTCATCATTAATCCGACGGTTGAACAAATGGAAAACAGCGATATTGATTTAATCGTCGCTGGTACAAAAGATGCGATTAACATGGTAGAAGCAGGAGCAAATGAAGTTTCAGAAGAAACGATCCTTGAGGCAATTATGCTTGGTCATAAAGAAATTCAACGGCTTATTGAATTCCAAGAGCAAGTAGTACAAGAAGTCGGCAAGCCAAAAATGGAAGTTTCTTTATATGAAGTTGATGCAGAACTTGAAGCGCAAGTCCGAGGCATGTGTGAAGAAAAGTTAATTCAAGCAATTCAAGTCGAAGAAAAACATGCACGTGAAGAAGCAATTCAAGTAGTGAAAGAAGAGGTCATCACTGCTTATTCCGAGCGTGAAGATGTAGATGAGGATGAAATTAAACAAGTTAAACAAATATTAAGCAATCTTGTTAAAGAGGAAGTTCGCCGCCTCATTACAGTTGAAAAAATTCGTCCAGATGGTCGTAAACCAGAGGAAATTCGTCCGCTTTCCTCAGATGTTTCACTGTTAGCAAGAACGCATGGATCAGGTTTATTTACGCGTGGTCAAACACAAGTTCTTAGTATTTGTACGCTCGGAGCATTGGGGGATGTACAAATTTTAGATGGACTTGGGATTGAAGAATCAAAACGATTTATGCACCATTATAATTTCCCTCATTTTAGTGTGGGTGAAACAGGGCCAATTCGTGCACCAGGTCGTCGTGAAATTGGGCATGGCGCGCTTGGGGAACGTGCACTAGAGCCGGTTATTCCAAGTGAGATAGATTTTCCATATACGATCCGTCTCGTTTCGGAAGTATTAGAATCGAATGGATCATCATCACAGGCGAGTATTTGTGCAAGCTCACTTGCGATGATGGATGCAGGGTACCAATTAAAGCGCCAGTTGCAGGATCGCAATGGGACTTGTGAAATCGGACGAGCACTATACGATCTTAACCGATATCCAAGGAATGGAAGACCATTTAGGTGATATGGACTTTAAAGTAGCTGGGACAGCAAACGGCATTACTGCGTTGCAAATGGATATAAAAATTGAAGGATTATCACGTGAAATTCTCGAAGAAGCAATGGCACAAGCGAAACATGGTCGAATGCATATTCTTGAATCGATGAAACAGACAATTGCTGAGCCAGAAAAACGTTTGTCTGAATATGCACCAAAAATCCTTACAATGAATATCAAACCTGAAAAAATTAGAGATGTCATCGGGCCAAGCGGAAAACAAATTAATAAAATTATCGAGGAAACGGGCGTTAAGATAGATATTGAACAAGATGGTAAAGTGTTCATTGCTTCAGCAGATCAAGAGATGAATGAAAAAGCGAAGAAAATCATCGAAGACCTCGTAAGGGAAGTCGAAGTTGGACAAATGTATCTAGGTAAAGTAAAACGAATCGAGAAATTTGGTGCGTTCGTTGAGCTATTCCCTGGAAAAGATGGCCTAGTTCATATTTCTCAACTAGCTGAGGAAAGAGTCAACAAAGTAGAAGATGTTGTCTCGATCGGTGACGAGCTCCTTGTCAAAGTCATTGAAATCGATAATCAAGGCAGAGTGAACATTTCTAGAAAAGCAGTTCTAAAAGAACAAAAAGAACAAAACGAGCAATAATAAGCTTGATAAACATTTCACTTGATTCATCGTAACTAGTGAGATGTCATGAAAGGAACACACTCGGTTTCATATGATTTCAGAGTGTGTTCCTTTTATTTTACATACAGTATCGTTAAGCGTTTGCTTTACAACATACAAAAATCATTGGACGTACATATAATTCTGTTCTCTTCGTCCTCCTAACGCATACAATAATTTGAGGGGGATGATGAATGGATCATACAAAAAACTTGATAGGAATTACTCTGGTTGTTATTCTATCATTATTGGCTGTTTTTAATCCGTATACGGACAAGTATATGCTCGGATTGAAAAACAATGCAGTGAATGTAAATAATAAGCCAAATGAGCTATTAAATAAAATCGAGCAGGCTGCTAACAAATACAATATCCCGCCGCAAGATGCTAAAATCGATCGTGTTTGGTATGCGATGCCGGGATACAACGGTTTACAAGTGGATGTAGAGGCGTCATATAAGATGATGAAAAAGATCAACAGTATGATGAACGAAAGCTCGTATTTATTCAAATTCCTCCCGCTGTACATTTGCGAGAATTGCCACCAGCTCCGATTTTCGAGGACATCAGGAGAAGCCGATGGTTAGCTTCTTAATCAATGTTGCTTGGGAAATGAGTATATCCCAAATATGCTTGCGACATTGAAAAACATAGTGTACAAGCAACGTTTTTTAGAAGGAAGATGGGTAAAAAACAATCCAGATTTAGCTAAAATGATTGCGGAGCATGGGCACGAAATCGGCAATCATTCGTATAGTCATCCAAAAATGGAGCAGCTCGCCGAGGCGCAAGTGAAGGAAGAATTAATCAAAACGAACGAGGTAATTGAAGCAGTAACCGGCAAGAAGGTCGAATGGTTCGGTCCACCGAGTGGAGGATATAATAATAAAACGGTTGAAATTGCTCATTCACTTCATATGCGTACAATTATGTGGACCGTTGATACGATTGACTGGCAAAAACCCGCTCCCAATGTTTTAATCCAACGAGTCATGTCTAAAATTCATCCAGGAGCAATGATTTTAATGCATCCAACAGAACCGACATCAAAGGCGCTAGACGAATTAATTGTTTCGTTAAAAGCAAAACAATTACGAATCGGTTCTGTATCAAAATTACTCGATGAAGAACGAGTGATGAAACGACAAAATGATCCACATGCACATTAATAATAAGATAGATAAGCTGGAACTAGAGATGTTCTTTGCATCATGAACAGGAGGAAATGGAATGATCAAGAGGCATACATGTCAAAACGGAGTAAGAATTGTACTAGAAGAAATTCCGACGATGCGATCCGTTGCAATCGGCATTTGGGTGGGTATCGGCTCCCGAGACGAAAATGAAAAAACAATGGAATATCTCACTTTCTGGAACACATGTTCTTTAAAGGGACAGAAACTCGAAATGCTAGAGACATTGCAGAAGCATTTGATTCAATTGGTGGACAAGTGAATGCTTTCACATCAAAAGAATATACGTGTTATTATGCGAAAGTATTAGATAATCATGCTTCATTTGCATTAAATGTTTTAGCGGATATGTTTTTCACTCTACCTTTGATCAAGAGGAGTTGAACAAGGAAAAAATGTCGTGCTAGAAGAAATAAAAATGTATGAAGATACACCGGATGATATCGTTCACGATTTATTAAGCCAAGCGGCCTATGAAAATCATCCGCTCGGGTTCCTATATTAGGTACAGAAGAAACATTAGCAACATTTAATCGCGACTTATTGATGGAATATGTTCATCAAATGTACACTCCTGAAAATATTGTTATTTCAGTAGCTGGAAATGTAAGTGAATCGTTTATTCATGAAATTGACGCGCTATTTGGCTCTTTCGAAAGAGGGAAAAATCAAACGATTAACGCTTCTCCAGCTTTCTATCCGAATAAAACAGTGAAGCAAAAGAAACAGAACAAGCGCATATTTGTATCGGATTTGAAGGTTTGCCTATCGGTCATGATAACGTATATGATTTGATCGTTATGAATAATATTTTCGGCGGAAGCATGTCATCGCGCTTATTTCAAGAAGTGCGGGAGGAAAGAGGCCTGGCCTATTCCGTGTTTTCCTACCATTCATCCTTCGAAGATAGTGGCCTAGTAACGATTTACGGAGGCACGGGGCAAAGCAAATCGATGAACTTTGTGAAACAATTAATAATACATTATCAATATTAAAACGAGATGGCATTACAGCAAAAGAGTTAAAAAATAGTAAAGAACAAATTAAAGGAAATTTAATGTTAAGCTTGGAAAGTACAAGCAGTCGAATGAGTCGTAATGGAAAAAACGAATTGCTTCTAAGTAAACATCGTTCCCTTGACGATATTGTCGAAGAAATTGATAAAGTAACGATTGAAAGTGTGAATCGTTTAACGCAACGCATTTTCACGAATAACTATACGATGGCATTAATCGGACCAGATAACCGCTTGCCGCTACGATAATTTATCTCCCCTTTTTACTGTAAAAGGGGTTTTTGATTCTAAAATTCGATATCCTTCCTTATACATGAAGTAGGTACATGTAAAGGGGGCGAGAATGCGATTAAGTGAGCTTGGGGAAAGGAGATCGTTGATTACCGAAAAGCAGAAAGACTTGGCATACTTGGGCAAACGGATTTAGAAATTAATTCGAGTACAGGAAATTAATCATTTAATTATCCCAAGAGGAAAATGGATGGGTATGCGAAAAGGAGCAGATGAAATAAAAGTTCCTTGGCATTTTATAAGAACGATTGGCACCGATATGATTATTTTAGAAGTGCCGGAAAATAAATAACCTTATGAAAGAGCGACTGTGTGAAGTGTCGCTCTTTTATTTTGTTATAAAAAGCTTTGTGATCGTTTCACGTGCCCAATCCTTCCAACATACAATGATCATGCGATTGTTATTTCAACGTATGAAGAAGGTGAAAACATTGATGTTGACAGATATGAATATCGCGATCATTGGCGGGGATGCGAGACAAATCGAAATTATAAAAAACTGTCTGAACTAGATGCTAAGTTGTCTTTAATCGGTTTTGAGCAATTAGAGCAATCATTTCCAGGTGTAGTGAAAGAAAGAATAAAAAACATTGACTTTTCCATCATGGATGCTGTTATTCTCCTGTTCCAGGCACGAGTCTTGATGGAGAAATAGAAGCACTGTTTTCAAATGAAAAGATCATTCTAACCGAGCAAATGTTACAGCAATTACCGAAAAATTGTACGATTTATTCCGGTATTAGCAACCGTTATTTAGATGAAATTTCAAAAAGGCAGAGTGCAAATTGGTTCAGTTGTTTGAGAGAGATGATGTAGCCATTTATAATTCGATCCCGACCGTTGAAGGAACGATTATGATGGCGATTCAAAATACGGATATTACGATTCATCAATCAAAGGTAGCCGTACTCGGTTTAGGAAGAGTGGGGATGACCGTGGCGAGGACCTTTTCTCTATTAGGTGCGAAAGTGAAGGTAGGAGCAAGGAAGAGTGAGCATCTTGCTAGAATAACCGAAATGGGCCTTCAGCCATTTCATCTAAAACAATTAAGAGAAGAAGTGAAGGATATTGATATTTGTATAAATACAATCCCACATCTCATTTTAGATGCGGGAGTCATCGCAAAAATGCCAGCACGTACCCTCATTATTGATTTAGCTTCAAAGCCTGGCGGGACCGATTTTCGCTATGCAGAAAGGCGAGGAATAAAAGCATTGCTTGCGCCCGGATTACCGGGAATTGTTGCACCAAAATCAGCGGGGCAAATTCTTGCTAACGTATTATCCAGCTTCTATCAAATGACTTTGAACAAAGGAAGGAGAATGGATGATGAGTTTATCAGGGAAAAGAATCGGGTTTGGGCTAACAGGTTCGCATTGCACATATGATGCAGTCATGCCTGAAATGGAGAGGTTGTTACAAATGGGGCGGAGTTAGTTCCTGTTGTCACGTATACACTAAGAACGACGGATACAAAGTTTGGCGATGGAGCAGATTGGCTTGAGAAAATTGAAAAAGTGGCCGGCAGAAAAGCGATTACAACCATTGTTGAAGCAGAACCACTCGGTCCAAGAGAACCGCTTGATTGCATGGTCATTGCACCATTGACAGGAAATTCACTGAGCAAACTTGCCAATGCGTTAACGGATTCTCCAGTTTTGATGGCCACGAAAGCGACGTTGCGTAATGGAAATCCAGTCGTGCTCGGAATTTCGACCAATGATGCGCTCGGATTAAACGGTGTGAACTTAATGCGATTAATGGCAGCAAGAAATATTTATTTTATTCCATTTGGGCAAGATGACCCAGAAAAAAGCCGACATCAATGGTTGCACAAATGACGTACTTGCCGGAAACAATTAGCGCTGCTTTACAAGGAAAACAATTTCAACCAGTCATTATTGAGAAATTTCGCTATTAAAAAGTGAAGATGTCAATAATTTTGTCAACATTCATAGAGGAAACGATAGCTTTTTAATAAAATGATAACGATAGCCTTGCTAAATGTGATAAAATAAGAATTATTAAAGAAATTCATTTATCAACAAGAGTACTATTGGTTGGTTGGAAGGGAAATGAAATATGTCGAAAATAGAAGGCTATCATCTTGCTGTAATGGGAGCGACAGGAGCTGTCGGTCAACAAATTTTAACGATTTTAGAAAAAGAAATTTTCCAATTCGTAAATTAACATTGCTTTCATCTGCACGTTCGGCAGGTACGGAAATTACATTTAAGGGTGAAACGATTGTTGTTCAGGAAGCGACGCCAGAAGCATTTGAAGGGGTCGAAATTGCCCTATTTAGTGCTGGTGGAAGCATTTCTGAGAAATTCGCACCTGAAGCAGTAAAACGTGGAGCGATTGTCATTGATAATACAAGTGCATTTAGAATGGATCCTGAAGTACCTTTAGTTGTTCCTGAAGTAAATGAAAAAGCAATCCTTGATCATAAAGGAATTATTGCCAATCCGAACTGTTCAACGATTCAAATGGTGGCAGCATTGGAACCGATTAGAAATTCCTTTGGCTTAAATAAAATCGTCGTTTCAACTTACCAAGCGGTTTCTGGAGCAGGGCAGCTGCGATCAATGAAATGAAGGAGCAATCAAGCGCGATTTTAAACGATCAACCGTTCCAACCGGAAATTTTGCCAGTAGGAAGCGCAGATCAACATTATCAAATTGCGTTCAATGCGATTCCACAAATTGATCAATTTGCGGATAATGGCTATACATTAGAAGAAATGAAAATGATCAATGAAACGAAAAAATTATGGAAATGCCAGAATTAAAGGTAGCCGCAACATGTGTGCGTCTTCCAGTCGTGACAGGTCATTCGGAATCCGTATATATTGAAGTAGATCACGAAGACGTGGATGTTGTTCAAATCCAAAACGTTTTAGCAGAAGCACCTGGAATTACGCTTCAAGATGATCCAAAAATCAAGTGTATCCAATGCCGGCGATGGCACAAGGAAAAGATGATGTATTTGTCGGAAGAATTCGAAAAGACTTAGATGAACAAAATGGCTTCCATATGTGGATCGTTTCTGATAATTTAATTAAGGGTGCGGCACTTAATACAATCCAAATTGCGGAAAGCTTAGTCAAATTAGAGTCGTTACTGAATAGTAGAATCGCTAAAGGTAGATGGGGTGTTAAGATGAAAGTAATCGTCCAAAAATTTGGCGGGACATCTGTGCAAAATGAAGAAGCTCGCCAGCACGCAATCAATCACGTTAAGAGGGCGATTGACGAAGGATATAAAGTGGTCGTTGTTGTTTCCGCAATGGGGAGAAAAGGGGATCCATATGCGACGGATACTTTATTATCGTTAATTGGTGGAAATCATACACGTTTAAATAAACGAGAGCAAGATATGCTATTATCTTGCGGAGAAATTATTTCATCGGTTGTTTTTGCGCAATCGTTAAATGAACAAGGGGTTTGTGCTTCTGCAATGACAGGAGCACAAGCCGGCTTCTTAACGAATAATGATCATACAAATGCGAAAATCATTGAAATGAAATGCTCCCGTTTAATGAACGAACTTGCTGCTTATGATGCGATTGTTGTCGCTGGTTTCAAGGCGCAGCTGAAAATGGGGATGTGACAACAATTGGACGAGGCGGCAGCGATACAACAGCCGCTGCATTAGGCGCATCGTTGCGGGCAGAATCTATCGATATTTTTACGGATGTAAACGGCATGATGACAGCTGACCCACGAATTGTAAATAAAGCACGACCTTTAACAGTAGTGACATATAACGAAGTTTCGAATATGGCGTATCAAGGAGCAAAAGTCATTCATCCACGCGCGGTAGAAATTGCGATGCAAGCGAATATACCGATGCGAATTCGATCAACTTACTCGAATTCACCTGGTACATTGGTCACTTCAAAGAAAATCAAAACGAAGTAATGAGCATCCGGGAGCGTCTCGTTACTGGAATTGCCTACGTTCCACATGTTTCTCAAATTAAAGTAATGGCAAAAGAAGGAGAATACAATCTTCAAACAGAAGTATTTAAAGCGATGGCTAACGAAAATATTAGCGTTGATTTTATTAATATTTCTCCAAACGGTGTCATTTACACGGTTGCAGAAACAGCATCAGATCGCGCGATAGAAGTATTGAAAAACGCGGATATGAACCACAAGTAGAGAAAAATTGTGCAAAGGTTTCAGTTGTAGGAGCGGGGATTTCTGGTGTACCGGGCGTTACATCCAAAATTGTTACTGCCTTATCTAATCAAGATATCCGCATTTTACAATCCGCTGATAGCCATACGACGATATGGGTGCTCGTACACGGAGATGAATTAGTAGGTGCAGTAAATGCTCTTCACGATGTGTTCGAACTTCAAGAAGAATTGGATATGAAAGATAAGATTGAGGTGTAAATAAATGATTGACTTTGGCCGTGTGTCAACTGCAATGGTAACTCCATTTGATAATAAAGGGAATATTGATTTTTCAAAGACGACAAAATTAGTCGATTATTTAATCGATAATGGATCGGATTCACTTGTTGTCGCAGGAACAACTGGAGAATCTCCCACGCTTACTACGGAAGAAAAAGTCGCTTTATTTAAGCATGTTGTAAAAGTGGTAGATGGTCGAGTGCCTGTTATCGCAGGAACAGGCAGTAATAATACGTATGCGTCGATTGAATTAACAAAGCAAGCTGAAGAAACGGGTGTCGATGCGATCATGCTCGTTGCCCCATATTATAACCGACCAAATCAATCCGGATTATACAAACACTTTTCTACAATTGCTAAATCAACGACATTGCCGATTATGGTTTATAATATTCCGGGAAGAGCTTCCGTGAATATTGAAGCAAAAACGATGATTGAGCTTGCAAAAATTGATAATGTAATCGCGGCAAAAGAAGCGAGTGGGGATTTGAATGCAATGGCGCAAATCATTGCCGAAACTGCTGATGATTTTAAACTCTACAGTGGGGATGATGGATTAGCACTACCTGTCATGGCGATTGGCGGTGACGGAGTTGTTTCAGTGGCTAGCCATGTGATTGGTTCAGAATTACAAGAGATGGTTCGACACTTCCTTCAAGGGAATCATGAGCAAGCAAGCAGCATCCATCGCAAAGTATTACCGCTCATTAAAGGGCTGTTTGAAGCACCAAGTCCAACACCTGTAAAAACAGCCTTGCAATTAACTGGTTTAGATGTCGGCAGTGTCAGATTGCCGCTCGTACCTTTAACTGAACAAGAAAGATCAACATTATCCGCCTTACTCAAAGCGGTGAAATCTTAATAATGAACAAAGAAAAGCTGATTCCATACAGTTGGAATCAGCTTTTCACTATGTAAACAGCTATTAAAGGTTGAACAGCGATTTCACATTCTAGTATAATAAACCTAACTGATGAAGATCGGGAATACTACATGGGAGGAAGAGAAATTTTGACAAAGATAAAAAATGAAATAATTAAAATCATTCCACTTGGAGGTGTAGGGAGATCGGGAAAAACATGTACGTCATCGAAGTTGATTCGGAAATTTTTATTATCGATGCCGGTTTGATGTTTCCGAAAATGAAATGCTTGGCATTGACATCGTCATCCCTGACATATCTTGGCTGGAAGAGCAAAAGGACCGAATTAAAGGGATCTTTTAACGCATGGACATGAGGATGCGATTGGGGCACTACCATATGTACTCCAAAAAATTAAAGCGCCTGTGTATGGATCGAAATTAACAATCGCGCTTGCAAGGGAAAAAATGAAGGAATATGGGGTAAAGACGGACGTTAAATTTCAAACGATTCGATCGAATTCGAAGTTAAGATTTGACACTGTGACCGTCTCGTTTTTCATACAACACACAGCATCCCAGATTCGCTTGGCGTATGTATTCATACATCGGAAGGCCGAATCGTTCATACCGGAGATTTTAAATTTGATCAAGCAGCAACAGGCTTCTATCGTTCAGATATCGGGAAAATGGCGAACATTGGTGATGCTGGGGTACTTTGTTTATTATCTGATAGTACAGAAGCGGAGCATATTGGGTTTACAACATCTGAATCGGTCATTGCTCGTGAGTTATCAGCCGATTTTCATGCAGCTAAAGGAAGACTGATCGTGGCATGTTATGCATCTAATTTTATTCGCATTCAACAAACACTTGATGCAGCGGCAGAAAACGGAAGGAAGGTAGCGCTTGTTGGGAAAAGCATTGAACGAAGCTTAAATATTGCCTTAAAGCTTGGATACTTGCAAGTCGATAAAGAGCTAATGATTCCAATTCAAGATATTGGCAAGTACGAAGATGATGAGATTGTCATTATTTGTACGGGCGCAATGGGGAACCGTTTGAAGCATTAAGAAAAATGGCAGAAAAAACCATAAACAAGTAACAATTAAAGAGGAGATACCGTCATTATGACGACAACGCCTTCAGCTAGCTTGGAAACATCGGTTTATAAAACAATTGATTTGCTTTATCGAGCAGGCGCAAAAATAAGCCCAATTAAACGAAAAGTACATATCTCTGAGCATGGAAGTCAAGAAGACTTAAAGTTAATGATTAATTTAATGAAGCCGAAGTACTTTATTCCGATTCAAGGAGAATATCGCATGCTTGTTGCCCATGCAAAAGTAGCTCACGAAATCGGGCTTGCGAAGGAACAGGTTTTCATTCCGGCAAATGGGGAAGTGATGGAGTATAAAAGCGGAGAAATGAGCACAGGAAATCGTGTACAAGCTGGAAATGTATTAATTGATGGAATTGGTGTTGGGGATGTCGGCAACATCGTGCTAAGAGACCGCAAGTTATTGTCGCAAGATGGTATTTTTACCGTTGTAGTGACGTTAGATAAAAAAGGAAAAGCATTGCCTCTGGTCCAGAAATCATTTCACGTGGATTTGTTTATGTGAGAGAATCCGAACATTTAATTGATGAGTCGGCTCATATTGTCAAGTCGATCGTTGAAGAATCGGTTAATGGTGATTCTTTTGATTGGTCAAGCATTAAACAGGAAATTCGCGATCGCCTCAATCAATTTTTATATGAAAAACAAAAAGAAGACCAATGATTTTACCAATTATTATGGAAGTTTAAATCGCTAAGAGCTGTTCCAGATGTTAGAGGAACAGCTTCTTCTTTGATGTCTAGCTCCAGACAGCTAGTGAGTTTTAAAGATAAGGAGATATCATCAATGAATCAAGCGTTTTTACATATACTGTTCATTATTGCGATAGGATATATTTTAAAACGAATGAACATATTAAAAGAAAAAGATGGAGAAGCAATCGCAAGAGTTATTTTTAATATCACCCTTCCATCATTAATCATCGTTACGTTTCATTCAGAGAAAATTGAATACTCGCTCATTATGTTACCAGCAATTGTCCTTATGTATGGGATCATCTCTATCTTTTAGGGTACACTGTTTTTCGTAAAGAGGAACGCGAATTAAAAGGGACATTGATGATGCTTGGTCCGGGTTATAATGTTGGGCTATTTGCCTTTCCACTTGTCGATGCGATCTGGGGATCAGAGGGACTCACCTATTTCGGCATGTTTGATGTAGGAAATGCTATCATTGTTTTTGGAATTGCTTATGTCATTGGAAGTTACTATTCAAAGGATGGTTTAACATTAAAACCAGCGGGCATTCTTTTAAAGCTTAGTAAATCGATTCCATTAATGACATATATCATTGTAAGTGTATTGAATTTCAGCAATATTCAATTACCAATTCGTTTGATTCATGTTGCGACTACGATATCGAAAGCCAATATTCCTTTATCGCTATTATTATTAGGGATATATTTAAACTTTACATTTGAAAAACAGTATATAAGACCGGTGATGAAATTTTTATTATTCCGCTATGGATTCGGGCTATTATTTGGTATTGGCTTTTATTTTTAGTGCCGGTGGAACCGATGTTTAAGTATGCTGTCTTAATTGGTTTATTGCTTCCGGTCGGGTTATCTGGGTTGCCGTTCGCCGTTGAATTTAAATACGATACGTTACGTTTAGTAGGGATCCTTTCCAATGTGACGATTGTTGTTAGTATGATCATTTTATATTTATTTGCTCGCTTTTTGATTTAATTCGTTCGTTTCGCCTGACTATTGCATGATTCTTCATGATCCGTTCATACTATAACCATTAATGGTTTTCGGAGGAGGTAGTTATGGTTAGTCAGCGCAATGTAGAAGGAGAGCCAAACGAGCCGAGTGAGAGAAAGCTTCAGGCATCATCGAAAAATCCAACAACTTGGTCAGACAAATGTACCGCAGATGCCAGCGGACACAAATATTCATTGCCTTACGATTATTGGGCAAATTGAAGGGCATATGCAGCTTCCCCACAAAATAAAACGACGAAATATGAGCATATTATTCCGCAACTCGTTGCCATTGAGCAAAATCCAAACATAGAAGGGCTACTCATCGTTCTAAACACGGTAGGTGGAGATGTCGAAGCGGGTTTAGCGATTTCAGAAATGATCTCAACGTTATCAAAGCCGACCGTTTCTATTGTTCTCGGTGGGGGACATTCGATTGGGGTTCCAATTGCCGTCTCATGTGATTATTCTTTCATTGCTGAGACCGCGACGATGACGATTCATCCGATACGTTTAACAGGGCTTGTCATTGGTGTTCCGCAATCATTCGAATACATGGATAAAATGCAAGAACGGGTCGTAAAATTCGTAACAAAACATTCGCGAGTAACAGAAGATACATTTAAAGACTTAATGTTCGCTAAAGGAAATTTAACCCGAGATATCGGCACGAATGTTATTGGTGTGGATGCTGTCACCTATGGGCTTATTGATGAAGTGGGTGGCTTAGGAAAAGCGCTAAAAAGCTCAATAATATGATCCAATTCAATAAAGAACAAAGAAATAACGAGGAGTTGATCCAATGATTCTTCATACGATCGTCCCGATTGAGCTAATTTTTCCAAATGAAGCAGAGCGATTCTCTGAACAAAAGTCAGTAATGAGAAATGGCATTCCAATGATCGTGGAACAAAACGGTGATATGTATAAAGTAGTCCGCATTATGAGTAGTAACCCGACTGATTTTTAAGAAATGAGCTCTCTCCGGGCTCCTATATTCCAATGTACGAAAAATAAACTTTAAACAAAGCAGGTGAAGGAACAATCGTTCCCACCTGCTTTTTCATTCCATTCAGGTCTCCCGATTAAAAGACCTGAAATGATCTTAATGCACAACATATTTGTTACGGAATGTAATATGGTATAATATGCTAAGTGCCTATGAGGAAAAGTAGATCTAAATATGAGTGATAAAGGTGATAAAATGGCTAAGAGAAAAAGAAGAAGAGGCCGTCATTCGAAACAAACGAATCAAACGCTAAAAATAGAAATTATAGGACTTATATTAATCGCATTAAGCGTCATTGCGATTGTAAGTGGTGATAAGTTATTTTCCTTTGCGATTCCATTTTACTATTTACTTGGAGAATGGTATATGGCTGGAATAATAGGCGTGATCGCGATCGCTGGATTTATGATTGTTAAACGGCAATGGCCAAAACTATTAAACCGCCGTTTAATTGGAATCTATTTAATTTTTGCTTGCATTCTATTATTAAATCATGTTAAATTCGTAGATTTGAAAGTAGCAAGCGGTGATATTGCAAGCAATAGCATTTGGAATATAACTCATTCACAATTTGTCCAAAACTATCAGCATCATAAAATAGGTGAACTGGTCGCTGATCTTGGCGGTGGAGCGATAGGAGCTATTTTACTTATTTTTACGTATTTTCTGTTCGATTCTTTAGGAGCGAAAATTTTAAGCTTCTTTCTTGTTTTAATTGGACTCATTTTAATTACAGGAAGATCACTTGGTGATGTGCTAGTCGCGACCGGAAAAAACTAGCACCATTTTTTTCAAAGCAATGGAAAATGGTGAAACAAGATATAAAAGAATGGAAACAGGAAAGGAAAGAAAAAGCACAGTTCGGAAAAAGATGAAAAGAAAAGGCAAAGTGAACGTGCTCTCATTAAAGAAGATGTACTCGAAGAACCGGAAGAGCCAATTATTTCAGAACCGATTATTTCAAGCTTTACTGAAACGGCTTATCCAATCGAGGAACCGAAGGCGGAATCGGTGACAAAAATACCGCTAAAGAAGAAATTAGCGAAGAAGATGAATTGGTACCACCGATTACGTTTACCGAACTGGAAAATAAAGATTATCAACTACCTCCACTTTCCTTGTTAACACGTTCAAAAACAACGGATCAAAGTAGCGAATATAAGATGATTCATGAAAATGCGGCTAAACTTGAACGCACCTTCCATAGTTTTGGTGTAAAGGCGAAGGTAACGCAAGTCCATTTAGGTCCAGCCGTAACAAAATATGAAGTACATCCGGAAGCCGGAGTGAAGGTAAGTCGAATTGTGAGCTTAAGTGATGATATTGCCCTTGCTTTAGCTGCAAAGGGATCCGTATCGAAGCGCCAATCCCAGGTAAATCAGCGATTGGTATCGAGGTACCAAATTCTGAAATTGCGATCGTTTCACTTCGAGAAGTGCTGGATTCGAAAGAACATGATAAGCCAGAAGCGAAGTTGCAGATTGGTTTAGGTCGTGACATTACTGGTCAAGCAGTCGTTGCTGAATTGAATAAAATGCCCCATTTATTAGTCGCCGGTGCAACTGGAAGCGGAAAAAGTGTGTGCATTAACGGAATCATTACGAGTATTTTAATGAGGGCAAAGCCACATGAAGTAAAAATGATGATGATCGATCCGAAAATGGTTGAATTAAATGTATATAACGGCGTTCCTCATTTACTTGCACCGGTTGTGACTGATCCAAAAAAGCATCGCAAGCATTGAAAAAAGTCGTCAATGAAATGGAAAGACGTTATGAATTATTTTCCCATACGGGTACGAGAAACATTGAAGGCTACAATGAATATATGATGCGATTAAATCATGAAAATGATGAAAAACAGCCACTTTTACCATTCATCGTCGTTATTGTTGATGAGTTAGCGGATTTAATGATGGTTGCATCAAATGACGTCGAAGATTCAATTACAAGATTAGCGCAAATGGCAAGAGCGGCTGGCATTCATTTAATTATTGCGACACAGCGTCCATCTGTTGACGTCATCACAGGTGTAATCAAAGCGAATATTCCATCTAGAATTGCTTTCGCCGTTTCATCGCAAATTGATTCACGAACGATCCTTGATACGAGCGGAGCTGAGAATTACTTGGAAGAGGCGATATGCTATTCCAACCGGTTGGAGCGACGAAGCCGATTCGCGTACAAGGAGCATTTCTATCCGATCAAGAAGTAGAAGAGGTCGTCGATTTCGTTATATCCCAACAAAAAGCGCAATATCAAGAAGAGATGATACCTGATGATGTTCCTGAAGTAACGGGACAAGTAGAGGATGAATTATTTGATGATGCTGTCCAATTAATCGCAGAAATGCAAACAGCATCCGTTTCTATGTTGCAACGCCGTTTTCGAATCGGTTATACGAGGGCGGCTCGTCTCATTGATGAAATGGAAGAACGAGGAATTGTCGGTCCTTATGAAGGAAGCAAGCCACGAACTGTCCTTGTACCAAAAAAGTTGAAGAGCATACATCTTAAAAGTATACACATCGGTGTATACTTTTTTCATTGGAAAAGTCCTATCCATAATAATGATTAATAAAAAAGTAGTTATAGTATCTTCGATTAGCAGGAATGATATGTAGAGATGCGTAGCGTATCTACATTGATTTTCTGCAAAATCTAATAAACAGGGGTCTCTTAGTGAAAAAGCGTACACTTGGTTTCACGCTATCACTCATTTTAGCGGTTGGCACAATTGTTGGAGCGTGTGGGACAAGCGAGAATAAGCAAGGAGGAAATGAAAAAGCTACTAAAGGTGCAGATGAAAATAAAAAATTTACGATTGCAATGGTTACAGATGAAGGCGGAGTCGATGATAAGTCCTTTAACCAGTCTGCATGGGAAGGTATACAGGAATTTGGAAAGGAACATAATCTCGAAAAAGGCAGAAATGGCTATAATTATTATGAATCGAAAACAGATGCGGATTATGCAACGAATTTGAATACCGCTGTCAGAAATCATTTCGATGTTATTTATGGCGTCGGTTTTAAATTAACGGATGCTATTTCAAAAATTGCTGATCAACGCAAGGACAATCATTTCGTTATCGTTGATGATGTCATTGAAGGCAAAGATAATGTAGCGAGTCTTACGTTTAAAGAGCATGAAGGATCTTTCCTCGTTGGTGTTGTTGCTGGATTAATGACAAAGTCAAATAAAGTTGGTTTTATCGGTGGAATTGAAAGTGATTTGATCAATAAATTTGCTGCAGGGTTTGAAGCGGGTGTGAAAGAAGTAAATCCAAATGCTATCGTTCATATTGAATTCGCCGGTACATTTACTGACGCAGCAAAAGGAACATCCATGGCGGCAGCGCAATATGGTTCAGGCATTGACATTATTTATCATGCAGCTGGTGGAGCTGGGCTTGGTGTGTTTACAGAAGCAAAAACTTAAAGCAAAAAATCCGACCAGAGATGTATGGGTAATTGGTGTTGACCGTGACCAACGTCCAGAAGGTGATGTGAAAATCGGTGATAAAACTGAAAATATTACATTAACATCGATGGTTAAGCGTGTCGACGTAGCAGTTAAAGATTTAGCAAACTCAGCTATAGAAGGCAAGTTCCTGGAGGTGAAAATGTTCAGTACGGAATCGAAGAAAATGCTATTAAGTTATCAGATTCCGATGAGCATTTAACAAAAGAAGTGTTGGAGAAAGTAAAAGAATATGAAGGGAAAATAAAAAATGGCGAAATGACAGTTCCAACTACGTTAAAGTAATAAAGGGTCCGGTGTTAGCCGGACCTTTGTAAACGATTAAAAGTAAGGAGTGGGCTATGATGGATTACGTAATCGAAATGTTGCATATTCGCAAAGAGTTTCCAGGCATTGTAGCCAATGATGACGTGACATTACAACTAAAAAAGGTGAAATCCACGCCCTTTTAGGTGAGAATGGGGCGGGAAAATCGACCTTAATGAATGTCTTGTTTGGTTTATATCAACCTGAACGAGGGAAATAAAAGTGAATGGAAAAAAGGTTTCGATTTCTAGCCCAACAGTTGCAAATCAGTTAGGGATTGGCATGGTCCACCAGCATTTTATGCTTGTAGACACTTTTACCGTTACGGAAAATATTATTCTCGGTCAAGAGCCTACATCAGGTGTGACAATTGATATAAAAAAGGCGGAAAAAAGTGTCCGAGAAATATCGGAGAAATATGGATTAGAAGTAAATCCTCGAGCGAAAATTGCGGATATTTCCGTCGGAATGCAGCAACGGGTTGAAATTTTAAAAACATTATACCGTGGTGCCGATATTCTAATTTTTGATGAGCCGACAGCCGTATTAACTCCACAGGAAATAAAAGAGTTAGGGGAGATTATGAAGGCGCTCATTAAAGAAGGGAAATCGATTATTTTAATTACACATAAACTAAAAGAAATTATGGAATTATGTGATCGTGTAACCGTTATGCGCAGAGGAAAAGGGATTGGAACGGTTCATGTTGATGAAACAGACGCAAATGAATTAGCGAATCTGATGGTCGGTAGGAAGTTGTATTTACAACAGATAAGACTCCCGCAACTCCAAAAGGAATCGTATTCGAAATTAAAGATTTAGTCGTTCATGATGCGCGCGGGTACCCGCAGTTCGTAACTTAAACTTACATATTCAGGCAGGTGAAATTGTCGGAGTTGCTGGAGTTGACGGCAACGGCCAAAGTGAATTGATTGAAGCGGTTACAGGGCTGCGGAAGTGCGAGAGTGGCTCAATTACGTTGAATGGTAAAGATATTACAAATATGAAACCAAGAAAAATTACCGAATTTGGACTTGGACATATTCCTCAAGATCGACATAAACATGGTCTCGTGCTTGATTTTCCAATAGGTGAGAATATTGTTCTTCAAACATACTATAAGCGTCCTTATTCTAAAACAGGGATCCTCAATTATAAAGAAATATATAAGAAGGCAAATGATTTGATCGGTGAATTCGATGTACGGACTCCAAATGAATTTACACTAGCACGGGCACTTTCTGGAGGAAATCAGCAAAAGGCGATTATCGGAAGAGAGGTTGATCGAAATCCTGACCTGCTTATCGCTGCACAGCCAACAAGAGGTTTGGATGTTGGTGCGATTGAATTTATTCACAAACGTCTTATTGATCAACGTGATAAAGGTAAAGCCGTTTTACTTATTTCGTTTGAACTTGATGAAATTATGAATGTAAGTGATAAAATTGCGGTTATTTATGAAGGGCAGATCGTAGCGATCGTCAAACCGGAAGAAACAACGGAGCAAGAGCTTGGATTGCTCATGGCTGGATCGAAACGCTTAGAAGTGGAGGAAACTGTACATGTCTAATCGTTTTTCGAATTTATTAATTCCAGTTATTGCAGTTATTCTCGGTTTAGTCGTAGGTGCAGTCATCATGGTAATTAGCGGTTATAATCCCATTGCAGGTTATGCAGCATTATGGAGAGGTGTCTTCGGTGAGTCTTACTATGTAGGTGAAACATTGCGACAGATGACACCTTATATATTTGCCGGATTGTCAGTCGCTTTCGCTTTTCGTACAGGATTATTTAATATTGGTGTAGAAGGACAATTACTTGTAGGCTGGGTTGCAGGCGTATGGATTGGACAAACATTCGATCTACCTAAAATGATCCACCTCCCGTTCGCTTTACTTGTTGCAACGGCAGCGGGGGCCATTTGGGGATTTGTTCCTGGTTTTTAAAGGCTCGCCTTCGCGTCCATGAAGTCATTGTGACGATTATGATGAATTACATCGCTTTGCATATGACGAATTATCTCATTCGCTACGTATTATCAGATCAGAGAGATTCAACTCCAGTGATCCGCGAATCAGCATCATTATGGTCTCCGTTCTTAGAAAACATAACCGATTTTTCCACATTACATAACGGAATCTATTTAGCGTTTATAGCTGCTGTCGCCATGTGGTTTATTTTGGAGAAAACGAAGACCGGATTTGAGTTACGATCCGTTGGTTTTAATCAACATGCCTCTGAGTACGCGGGGATGAGTGTGAGCCGAAATATTATCCTGTCCATGGTCATTTCAGGTGCTTTTGCCGGGTTAGCTGGAGCGATGGAAGGTCTTGGTACATTTGGTAATGCCTTTATTCATTCAGGCTTTTCTGGCATCGGCTTTGATGGGATCGCCGTTGCTCTTCTCGGTGCAAACACGGCGGTCGGTGTTGTTTTAGCAGCATTTTTATTTGGCGCATTAAAAGTAGGTGCTTTAATGATGCCGGAAGCGAATGTTCCAAAGGAACTTGTGGAAATCGTCATTGCTTTAATTATTTTTTCGTTGCTTCAAGCTATATGATTAAATGGCTGATCAATCGCTTCAACAGGGGGTGAAATAAGTGGATATGATGACGCTTTTAGCTATTATCACCTCCTCATCTATTATGGCAGCCGCGCCACTTATTTTCACGGCACTTGGGGCGTATTTTCTGAACGATCCGGGATCGTCAACATTGGACTTGAAGGGTTAATGGTGATTGGTGCCTTTAGTGCGATTGTGTTTAACTTAAGCACAGCCGATATTTTTGGTACAGCAACACCGTGGATATCGATTTTATTCGCAATGTTCATTGCGGGCATTTTCTTTGCTTCATGGCCTTGCTTCCATCACCTTTCGGGCAGAACAAGTAGTCAGTGGGGTTGCCATCAATTTCCTTGCATTAGGTTTAGCGATTTTCCTCGTGAAAAAGATGTATGGAAAAGCTCAAACAGATATGATTCTTATGAATATACGTAAGATCGATATTCCTTTTTTAGTGATATCCCAATCATTGGAACATTGCTATTTAGCAATGTTTCCTATGTATCATATGTAGCGATCATTACCTCCTTTGCGGTTTGGTATGTTTTATTTAAAACGCCTTTTGGCTTAAGGTTGCGGTCCGTTGGTGAGCATCCGATGGCGGCTGATACGATGGGCATTAACGTTACATTGATGCGTTATATTGGTGTATTCCTTTCAGGAGTGCTCGGAGGTGCAGGTGGTGCTGTTTATGCACAGTCGATTACACTTGATTTCAGTTATTCGACCATTACCGGTCAAGGATTTATGGCGTTAGCCGCAATGATCTTCGGAAAATGGCATCCGCTTGGTGCGATGGGCGCAGCTTTATTTTTGGTTTTGCACAAAGCTTAAGCATTGTTGGTTCAAGGGTTCCATTTTTAGAAAATGTACCATCTGTATTTCTGCTCATCGCTCCATATGTGTTAACAATTTTGGCGTTAGCAGGATTTATCGGGCGTGCGGATGCACCCAAAGCATTAGGACAACCATATATAAAAGGGAAAAGATAATCTAGGGCTTAAAAGGATCAGGCAAATTTTTGAATGACTGGTCCTTATTTGAATAAGATGCTTGATTCAACATAATATAAAATGACACGAACAAAGAGTGAACGAAACATGTTTTTAGATGAATGAACGGACGATCGGTTGGAAATAATTGCCCAATAATGACTGAAGCATGTATAGTAAACATACTGTTAAATATGTTTTTAATTGGAGGAGTGCCACATGCAACTTGTAAATGAACAAGTCGTAAAAAACAAGGCTATACGTTGCACGTAATTAAAACAGAGAAATATAAAACAAATACACTTGTTTTGAAGATGAAATCCCGCTTCAACAAGATACGGTTACATATCGAGCGCTTTTACCGCACGTATTACAAAGAAGTACGAAAAACTATGAGACGACAACAGTTCTTCGCTCTTACCTCGATGGTTTATACGGGACGGCATTGTATACAGATTTAGGGAAAAAGGCGAACAGCATGTTATTACTTTTACGTTGGAAATTGCAAATGAAAAGTTTTTACAAGAGAAAACCCCACTTCTTCAAAAAGGCATTGATTTTCTTAGGGAAGTATTGCTTAATCCGAATGCTATTAATGGAGCATTTGATGAAGAGACGGTTGAAAAAGAGAAGCGAAATTTAAAGCAGCGAATCGAATCGACTTATGACGATAAAATGCGCTATGCGAGCACACGCCTTGTAGAGGAAATGTGCGAAGGTGAGCGATATGCAATTGCGGTGAATGGCGAATTAGATCAAGTCGATTCGATTACGCCTACATCTTTATTTGATTATTATGAACGGGCTCTTCGTGAAGATGATCTCGACTTATACATCCTCGGCGATGTCGACATTGAAAAGGTCGAACAATATTGTGAGCCGTTTCGTTTTGAGAAAACAGAAGCACCTTCGGCTACACAAACAGAAACCAAACAAATTGAAAAGGTAAAGGAAGTAAAGGAAGTTCAACATATTAAACAAGGAAAGCTTAACATCGGATATCGAACGAATATTACGTACGGAGATCCAGATTACTTCGCTTTGCAAATGTTTAATGGTATTTACGGTGGATTTCCTCATTCTAAATTATTTATGAACGTTCGTGAAAAGAAAGTTTGGCCTATTATGCCGCAAGCAGGGTAGAAAGTCATAAAGGATTGTTAATGGTCATGTCGGGAATCGAGAATCAAAAGTATGAGAAAGCAGTGGCAATTATAAAAGAACAAATGGATTTAATGAAACGTGGAGATTTTACCGATGAAGAAATTGAGCAGACGAAAGCAGTTATCCAAAACCAGTTTTTAGAAACGGTTGACTCTGCGAGAGGATTAATAGAAGTGTTTTATCATAACGTTGTTGCAGGAACGAACGTGCAAGTTTCCGATTGGTTAGATCGTGTTGCCCAAACGACGCGAGAGGATATCATTAACGTTGGTAAGAAAATTCAATTGGATACGATTTATTTTCTTGCTGGAGAGGACGGTGGGCTAGCATGAAGGAAATTGAATTTCATCAATTAAACGAAACGCTTTATCATGAAACATTAACAAACGGCTTACAAGTCTATTTATTACCTAAGCCAGGATTTAATAAAACATTTGTCACGTTTACAACGAAATATGGCTCGATTGACGATCAGTTTATTCCGAAAGATGCAAAGGAGCTAAAGCGGGTTCCAGATGGGATTGCTCATTTTCTTGAGCATAAAATGTTTGAGAAGGAAGATGGGGATGTTTTTCAACAATTTGGAAAGCAAGGGCATCGGCGAACGCCTTTACTTCATTTACGAGAACCGCTTATTTATTTTCGAGTACATCGAATACGGAAAAAATATGACGACCTTGCTTAATATGGTCCAAGATCCGTATTTTACGGAAAAAACGGTTGAAAAAGAAAAAGGCATCATCGGTCAAGAGATTACAATGTATGATGATAATCCCGACTGGAGACTTTATTTCGGTGTGATTGAAAATATGTACCATCATCATCCAGTTAAAACGGATATCGCCGGCACAATTGAATCGATTTCACATATTACGGCTGATTTGCTTTATGAATGTTATTATACGTTTTACCATCCGAGCAATATGCTTTTATTTGTCACAGGTCCGTTTGAACCGAATAAAATGATGGAGTTTATTCGAAATGAGCAAAGCAAACGTGATTATGAGCAAGCTCAGCCGATTGTTCGTCATTTTGAAGAGGAGCCAAAGGAAGTGGCAACGAAAAAGCAAGTATTGGAAATGAATGTACAAACATCCAAATGCCTCGTCGGGGTAAAAGCAGAGGAAACGGATATGAGTGGGAAAGAAATGCTGAAAAATGAGTTAACGGTTCATTTATTAATGGATATATTGTTTGGCAAAAGCTCGAAAAAATATGAAGAGCTTTACAGTAGTGGACTGATTGATGATACATTCCAGTTTGACTATACACAAGAGCAAGGTTTTGGGTTTGCGATGGTTGGCAGCGATACGAAAGATCCTGATTTGCTTACCGAGAAGCTTCAAAGATTATGCTTGAGGCAAAAATGGGGATGCATCTTTCTGAAGAGGCCTTGGAAAGAGCAAAGAAAAAGCGGATCGGCGGATTTTTACGGGCAATTAATTCACCTGAATATATCGCCAATCAATTTACTCGCTATGCTTTTAATGAGATGAATTTATTCGACGTTGTACCAACACTCGAACAGTTAACATTTAGTGATATAACTAATATGGCAGGTCGTTTCTTTTGTGAAGATCGAATGACATCATGCCATGTTGTACCGAAAAATAAACATACACGAGCACCCGGCATCGATTGCCGGGGCTCTTTCATTCATAAGGAGTGTGGAGTCAATGGGAAATTTGCTTTAATTACAGGAGCGAGCGGTGGAATTGGCAGAGCAATTGCCAAACTGCTTGCACATGAAGGATGGAATTTATATTTACATTATCATCAAGGGAAGAAAGAATGAAAGTGTTACTCGATGAATTGGAAGATGATCCAATAGAAGTGATTCCGATCCAAGCTGATCTTTCGTCGAGAAAAGGGGTAGCAACGCTTTGCGAAAATATTTTTCAGCTCGATGCGATTGTGTATGCAAGTGGAAATGCGCCGTATGGATTATTAGTTGATATGAGTGAAGAAACGATTGATCGGATGCTCCAGCTTCATGTGAAAAGTCCGCTCACATTAACGCAAAAGCTCTTGCCGAAATTAATGCGGAATGAATCGGCGAAAATCGTCATGATTAGTTCAATTTGGGGACAAACAGGTGCGGCGTGCGAAGTGTTATATTCAACCGTAAAAGGAGCGCAAATTGCTTTTGTGAAAGCATTGAGTAAAGAAACAGCGACATCAGGTGTTCGAGTTAATTGTATCGCACCAGGCGCAGTGAAGACAGCAATGATTGACTGGCTTTCAGATGAAGAGTTAGCTGCCCTTGAAGCTGAAATCCCTGTTGGACGATTGGCTCAGCCTGAAGAAATTGCTGAAGCGACCGCATTTTTACTCTCTGATAAATCAAATTATATTACAGGACAAGTGTTAGCAGTTAATGGTGGGATGTATACTTGATTTCTTTCAGATGCATAATGAATGATCCCAAAGCACATAATAAATTCGAACATTAAATTAAGGGAGTGAAGTAGATGTCAGTTTTAAATAATTGGGATCAATGGAAGAACTTTCTTGGGGATCGTCTTGATGGTGCGCAAGAACAAGGGATGTCAGAAAAAATCATCAATCAAGTGGCATTCCAAGTAGGAGATTACTTAGCGAAAAAGTCGATCCTAAAAATGAACAAGAGAGGGTTTTATCAGATCTTTGGTCCGTCGCATCCGAAGATGAGCAGCGTGCGATTGCAAGTGCAATGGTCAAACTTGTAGATAATAACAGCACGCATTAATTTGTTTTTGCAAATTAATGAGAGGATTCATTCCTCTCTTTTTATATGTAGACGTGTTTTTATGGGATATTTTTCTTTCTTCTTGATTGGAAATCAGCTATCATATAATCTAGACAATATGAGAATACATATGCTAGGACAAGGGATACCTTTTAGGGAGAGGTTTGCATGGAAAGAAAAGAATGGTATTTGGAATATGAAATTACGATCGACCGTCCTGGATTATTAGGGGATATTTCATCCTTATTAGGAATGTTATCGATTAATATTGTCAGTATCAATGGCTTAGATAGTGGCCGACGCGGTTTATTATTACGCGCACGCAATGAAGAGCAAATCCTGCGCCTAGAATCAATCCTGGAGACGGTTGACACAATCAAAGTGACAAAAATCCGTGAGCCAAAGCTTAGGGATCGGCTTGCCGTCCGGCATGGCCGATATATCCAACGTGATATGGATGACAAAAAACCTTTCGTTTTGCTAGGGATGAATTAGGATTACTCGTTGATTTTATGGCTGAGCTATTTAAGCAAGACGGGCATAAGTTAATTGGAATTAGAGGGATGCCACGTGTCGGTAAAACAGAGTCTGTCGTTGCGGCAAGCGTCTGTGCAAATAAAAAATGGCTGTTCGTATCATCCACCTTATTAAAGCAAACGATTCGCAAACAATTAATTCGTGACGAATATAGTTCTGACAATATATTTATTATTGACGGAATTGTTTCAAGACATCGCGCTGATGAGCAACATTGGCAACTTGTAAGGGAAATTATGCGTTTGCCAGCAGTAAAAGTGATTGAACATCCAGATATTTTTGTTGAGCACTCGGAATACTCAATCGAAGATTTCGATTATATTATTGAACTTCGCAATAGTCCGGAAGAAGAAATTACATATGAAATTGTAGAAAATAAACATCTAAATGAACCAGGATTTGGTTTTGATTTTTAGGATTGGCAGGTGTTTTCATTGACGGAGTTAGGAAGCCGATTACGATTAGCACGGGAAGAGAAAAACTTTCCCTGGATGAGCTCCAGCGGATGACAAGAATACAGAAAAATACTTAATCGGAATCGAAGAAGGTAATTATTCGATCATGCCGGGAAAATTTTATGCACGTGCCTTTATTAAGCAATATGCGGAAGCCGTTGATTAAACCCAGAAGAACTATTTGATGAATATAAAAGCGATATTCCGCCTGCATATGAGGATGATCTGCCAGAGCAGCTTTCTCGTATTCAATCACGCAGTTCTGTTAGTCCAAATTATTCGAAACTTGTTGAGCTTTTCCCAAAGATCCTTCTCGGCATTGCTATTTTAGCTCTTATTGTATTCATTTATTTTATCGTTGTAAAAATTTAGATTTCAGTAATATGGTGGATACAAATCAGGAAAAAGATCCCGTTCATATTACGGAATCAGATGAGGCGGTTCAGCAAAAGAAGAGCCGGACGAAAATAGTAGCGAAATGGAAATGGCTGAAAACGTTGAAACAGAAGAACGGACGGATGAACAGCTTGAGCAGCCAACACAAGTCTTAAAAGCAGAGAGTGTTGTTGGCAAGGTGACGACCTATTCACTTACCCAAACTGAGGAATTCGCCATTGAAGTAAAAGCGACAGAATCTGGTCATTCGTGGATTGAAATAAGAGCGGAGAATAATCAGAGAGTTTTTGCTGGAGAACTGAAAGACGGGGCAACAGAAGCTGTTGATTTGACCGGACAATCAGAAGCGTATATTATTGTCGGAAAGGCGCCGGAAGCCGAGATCTATATCAATGGTGAGCGCTTGGAATATGAGCTTGCTCCAGAGAACAACATTACACAACATATAAAAATTATGTTGGGAACCGAGGAGTAATTTGATTGACTTCCGCCGCTTGTCGGCGGTTATTTTTCAGGAGGAAGAAGAATGAATTTACCAAATAAAATTACTGTATCACGAATTTTACTTATACCCGTATTTTTAATCGTAATGCTTGCACCGCTTCAATGGGGAAGCTTTCAGTTTTTGGTATGGATATGGACGTTGCTCATTTTATCGGGGCATTGATCTTTATTTTTGCTTCCGTTACAGACTGGGTTGACGGTTATTTTGCAAGAAAATATCAACTAGTGACTGATTTAGGAAGTTTCTTGATCCATTAGCGGATAAATTACTCGTATCGGCCGCTTTAATCGTTCTTGTCGAAATGCAGCTTGCTCCGTCTTGGATCGTCATCATCATCATTAGCAGAGAATTTGCTGTTACTGGGTTACGGTTGATTTTGGCAGGGACAGGCGAAGTTGTTGCAGCAAACATGCTTGGAAAGATTAAAACATGGGCTCAAATTATTGCAATTGCAGCATTACTCCTTAAAAATGCACCATTTGAGGCGATTGGCTTCCCATTTGCGATGATCGCTCTTTGGGTTGCGATGATCTTTACGGTTTGGTCAGGCTATGAATATTTCCATAAAAATCGAGATGTGTTTAAGCACTCAAAGTAAATAGCGAAAGGACTTGTCATGATGAATGCTGAAATTATTGCGGTTGGAACAGAACTGTTATTAGGGCAAATTGCCAACACAAATGCTCAATATCTTTCGGCGCGACTCGCTGAAATTGGAGTAAATGTATATCATCATACGGTCGTTGGCGATAATCCAGAACGATTAGAAAAGGCGATCTGTCAAGCGGAAGAACGAGCTGATATCATCATTTTTACAGGCGGACTAGGACCAACGAAAGATGATTTAACGAAGGAAACGATTGCAGCACATGTTGGGAAAACACTTATTGCAGATGAACTTGCCTTAAAAACGATTTTAGATTATTTCTCAAAAACGGGACGGAAATGACGGAAAATAATAAAAAACAGGCATTAGTCGTGGAAGGGTCCAAAGTATTACCAAATGAGCACGGGATGGCACCAGGAATGTTTATTTCTACAAAGAATACATATTTTATGTTACTTCCGGGCCGCCGCATGAAATGCAACCGATGTTTCGGAAATACGGTCGTACAGCAATTATGAATGAAATGGACGGTACAGAAAGAATTGAATCGCTCGTCCTGCGCTATTTTGGAATTGGAGAAGCACAGTTAGAAGAGGTCATCTTAGATATTCTTGAGGAACAATCGAATCCGACCGTTGCTCCATTAGCGGAAGACGGCGAGGTGACGTTGCGAATTACTGCTCGTCATCAAAATAAAGAAGTAGCTCTTGAAATGATTAAAGAAGTAGAGAAGAAGATCAATGATCGAGTCGGTCAATTTTTCTATGGATATAATGACACATCGCTAATGAATGAACTATTAAAAATATTAGAGGCAAGAAACTTAACGATTGCAGCTGCTGAAAGCCTGACTGGCGGTTTGTTTCAATCTGCAATGACAGCGGTCACCGGTGTAAGTACGATGTTAATTGGTGGTGTCGTTTGCTATTCTAATGAATCAAAGATGAAGCTGTGTGATGTAAAGAAAGAAACAATTGAAACGCATGGAGTTGTGAGTGAACAATGTGCACTTGAACTGGCAGAAAATATGCGGATGAAGCTTGGAACCGATATCGGCATAAGCTTTACGGGTGCAGCTGGACCGGATCCGCTTGAAGGTCATCCAGCAGGAACGATTTGGATCGGTATTTCTTTGAAAGATCAACCCGCGAAAGCTCATTTATTAAAACTTGCAGGAGCCAGAAATGGAAATAGAAAACGGGCCGTTAAATATGGTTGCCATTTTTTAATACAGGAATTACTTGAAAAATAGAGTTTAAAAATAGAGTTGAAAAAATTACCTAATTGTAAGTATCTACTACACGATTCTTGATAGCAATTCAGTCAACATTAGGCGGATTGATTATGAATGAAATAAGATCAAAAAACGGGAATGAATTCCGAAAGACGACGCTATCAGTCGTCTTTTTCGTGCTTAAAGATCGTTTTATACGAAGTTGCTTTTCGAAAATAAATCGAATGAACGTTCGCTTTTTGCTTGCAATATGGAACGATAACGGTATAATAAAGATAGGTTTTGTAATGAGACAAGCGAAGGTAATACAAAATCATAAAGTTAGAAATGATAAGGAGGAATTTATGTGAGTGATCGTCAAGCAGCATTAGATATGGCGTTAAAACAAATAGAAAAGCAGTTTGGTAAAGGTTCTGTTATGAAACTAGGTGAACAAACGGACCGCAGAATTTCAACAATTCCAAGTGGTTCGATTGCATTGGATGTTGCCCTTGGAGTAGGTGGATACCCACGTGGAAGAATCATCGAAATTTATGGTCCAGAGTCATCGGGTAAGACGACAGTTGCGCTTCATGCAATCGCGGAAGTGCAAGCGAATGGCGGTACAGCCGCGTTTATCGATGCTGAACATGCGCTCGACCCGGTATATGCTCAGAAATTGGGAGTAAATATTGATGAGCTTCTCCTTTCTCAGCCCGATACGGGTGAACAGGCGCTTGAAATTGCCGAGGCGTTAGTGCGAAGCGGAGCAATTGAAATCATTGTTATTGACTCTGTTGCCGCTCTCGTTCCTAAAGCAGAAATTGAAGGGAAATGGGCGATGCACACGTTGATTACAAGCCCGCTTGATGTCACAAGCTCTTCGTAAATTATCAGGTGCTATTAATAAATCAAACACCATTGCTATTTTCATAAACCAAATTCGTGAAAAAGTTGGAGTTATGTTTGGAAATCCTGAAACAACTCCAGGAGGACGTGCGCTGAAGTTTTACTCCTCTGTTCGCCTTGAAGTTCGCCGTGCCGAACAATTGAAGCAAGGCCAAGACATTGTCGGAAATAAAACGAAAATAAAAGTTGTGAAAAATAAAGTCGCTCCACCATTCCGGGTGGCGGAAGTTGATATTATGTATGGGAAGGGATTTCTCGTGAAGGAGAAATTATTGATATCGGCTCTGAACTTGACATCGTTCAAAAAAGCGGATCATGGTATGCGTATAATGAAGAACGCCTCGGTCAAGGTCGAGAAAATGCAAAAATTTTCTTGAAGGAAAACCCTGATGTTAAACAGGATATTATGGGTAAAATTCGTGCCCATTATGGATTAGATGAAGAGCATCTTGCTCCAGAAGATGAATCACAAGACGAGTTATCATTGTTAGATGAGTAAGTGTAAATGAAGCGAAGGTTCAAATCGTAAATGATTTGAACCTTTTTCATATTTAAAACGTCGTTTGATGATGTGCACTAAGAAGAAACCAATGTTTGGTTTGAATATGAGTTCTAGTCAAATTAGACACTTTCCAAATTCCCCAGTTAAGTTTGTTTTCTCTATAAGAAAAATGGTATTCCCTTGACAATAAATCCCTACAACTATAAAATTAACATGTATATTTTCCATTTTTTAGCATGAAAAATTGAGCTTGGCTCTGTATATTACAACAATGTACTAGCCGACATGTTAGAAGCATGATACAAGTTGAAAGCAAGAGGGGTGAAAGTATGGATGCCATTGACATCATCTCCATTTTGCTTGCCCTAATCGCCGGTGTAGTTGTTGGCTATTTCATTTACAAGAAAATTGCTGAAGCAAAAATCACAGGTGCGAAAAATTCCGCTGAACAGATTATCGAAGACGCAATCCGAGAAGCGGATGCATTGAAAAAGAAGCCCTGTTAGAAGCAAAAGATGAAAATCATAAACTTCGAATTGAAACTGAACGCGAGCTTCGTGAAAGAAGAAATGAGCTGCAAAAACAGGAAAATCGCTTATTGCAAAAGGAGGAGAACCTCGACAGGAAAGATGACACGCTTGATAAGCGCGAAAATACTCTTGAAAAGAAAGAGGAATCTCTTAATGAAAGACAACAACATATTGAAGAGATGGAAAGCAGAGTGGAGGAATTAATCCGTAAACAGCAGACTGAATTGGAACGTATTTCAAGTTTAACGAAGGATGACGCAAAGTCCATCATTCTTGCTAGTGTAGAAAAAGAGCTTGCACATGATACAGCTTTATTGATTAAGGAAAGTGAAACGCGAGCAAAGGAAGAAGCGGATAAAAAAGCGAAAAACATTTTATCACTTGCAATCCAGCGCTGTGCGGCTGAACATGTAGCTGAAACAACCGTATCTGTTGTAAACTTGCCAAATGATGAGATGAAAGGCCGGATTATCGGACGTGAAGGCCGAAATATCCGTACACTTGAAACGCTTACTGGAATTGATCTAATTATAGACGACACTCCAGAAGCGGTGATTCTATCAGGATTTGATCCAATTAGGCGAGAAACAGCAAGAATCGCCCTTGATAAGCTCGTTCAAGACGGTCGGATTCATCCGGCTCGCATTGAAGAAATGGTAGACAAAGCAAGACGTGAAGTAGACGAGCATATTCGTGAAGTTGGGGAGCAGACAACTTTCGAAGTGGGGGTTCATGGATTACACCCTGACTTAATTAAAATTCTTGGTCGCTTGAAATACCGGACAAGTTATGGTCAAAATGTATTAAAGCACTCTATTGAAGTTGCTTATTTATCCGGATTGCTTGCAGCGGAGCTTGGCGAGGATGAAACACTTGCACGGCGCGCAGGGCTCCTTCATGATATCGGAAAAGCGATTGACCATGAAGTGGAAGGTAGTCATGTAGAAATCGGAATTGAACTAGGGGTTAAGTACAAAGAACACCCAGTTGTTATAAATAGTATTGCATCACATCATGGCGATACAGAACCGACATCGATTATCTCAGTTCTTGTGGCAGCTGCAGATGCTCTCTGCGGCACGACCAGGTGCACGGAGTGAAACACTCGAAAACTATATTCGTCGTCTAGAGAAGCTCGAGGAGATTTCTGAGTCCTATGACGGAGTGGAGAAGTCATTTGCAATCCAGGCAGGAAGAGAAGTACGAATCATTGTGAAGCCAGAGCAAATCAATGATTTGGAAGCTCATCGACTTGCCCGCGATATTCGTAAGCGGATCGAGGACGATCTTGACTATCCAGGACATATTAAAGTGACGGTTATTCGTGAAACGAGAGCAGTTGAATACGCAAAATAAAGCGGTGTGCATTGTGCACCGCTTTTTCTGCGGTAAAATAAGATGAAAAAACTAATGTTGAACGGAAAGGATTTCCCATGGATATTTTATTTATTGGTGATGTCGTTGGCTCACCTGGAAGAGAAATGATTAAAGAATATGTACCAAAATTAAAAGAAAATATCGGCCGCAATTAACGATCATTAACGGTGAAAATGCGGCTGGTGGCAGAGGCATTACAGAGTCGATTTACAAGCAGTTTTTAGAAGCCGGTGCGAATGCGGTCACACTTGGAAATCACGCTTGGGACAATAAAGGGATTTTCGAGTTTATCGATCAGGCAAAATATTTAGTAAGACCGGCTAATTTCCGGAAGATACGCCAGGAACAGGTTTAGTTTTTATTAAAATAAACGAAATCGAAGCAGCGGTCATTAATTTACAAGGTAGAACATTTATGCCTCCGCTCGACTGTCCATTTAAGAAGGCGGATCAGCTCATAGAACAAGCGAAGAAACGAACAAACATTATTTTTGTTGATTTCCATGCAGAAGCGACTAGTGAAATGCAGGCGATGGGCTGGTATTTAGACGGGAGAGTGACAGCTGTCATCGGCACACATACACATGTGCCGACAGCGGATCAGCGCATTTTACCCAATGGAACAGCTTATATGACGGATGTCGGCATGACAGGTCCGTATGATGCGATTCTTGGGATGGAAAAGAAGCGGTACTTCACCGCTTTTAACTTCACTACCTGTACGATTTGAAGTGCCAAAAACGGGAGAAAACAATTATGCGCATGTTTCATTCGTGTAGAGAATCAATCGGGCAAAGCGACATTGATTGAAACGATCGCTATCAATGATGATCACCCGTTTTTGAATAACAAATAAACTGATTTTCTTCACTCCCGCGGACAAACCGGAATAGTTCATATTTCTCCTGAATATAGTAGCAATGGAAGGTTTTCACGCGATTGTAGCTGATAAAGGCAATCGCTATGGGAAATGACAAGGAGGCACATGAAATGGAAATATTAAAAGTTTCAGCAAAATCCAATCCTAATTCCGTAGCGGGTGCGCTGGCAGGAGTTCTCCGTGAAAGAGGCAACGCAGAGATTCAAGCGATCGGGGCAGGAGCATTAAACCAAGCAGTAAAAGCAGTCGCGATTGCAAGAGGCTTTGTCGCCCTGGCGGTGTTGACTTAATTTGTATCCCTGCTTTTACAGATATTTTGATCGACGGTCAGGAACGAACGGCGATTAAGCTCATCATTGAACCGAGATAAAAGGATAAAGAAATGAGACTTATTGAGCCGTGCTTTAAAAGCAGATGGAGAAAAACGCGTTGTTTTTCTCCATTTGCTTTTTTAAAACACTTTTGTGAATGAAGCATGCACATAGGCGAATGGTAAAATGGAGAAAAGAAATCGGATTTTATACATACGCTCTATGATATATTTTATGAAAGAGGACTGAAAGAGAGAGGATTAGCGAGGGGATGCCAATGACCATACGGGATGTACAAATCAAACTATTATCCATGCCATACCGCTTTAAGCTTATAATTGTCTTCTTGCTGCTTATTGTATTAACCGCGTTCATCCTTGGAGGAATCACCTATTATCATTTTGCTGGTGCCAGCCAGCGGAAGCAAAGGATTATCATATTCAGCTTGTAGATCAGATCATCCATAACTTTGATCGGTATTTAAAGGAGATGCAAATCATTTCACTTTCGCCCTTATATGATGAAAAAGTACTGAGTATTTTAAAGAAACATCAAGACCCTGTTGATTCTACAATTTATCCACCTGCCGAGGAAAGGGTTGAAATGTGGCGCTATATTTCAAGTTTGATTCATGGACGTAATGAAATTAAAGGAATACATATGATGGCAAATGATGGGACGATTTTTAGTAATTTGGACTCAAATACCGTTTGGTTAAAGCTTCTTGATTTAAATAATCAAGAAATATCGCAAATTAAACAGGCTGACGGAGAATGGGTGCTGCTGCCCTTCATAAGGCAAACTATTATTTGAATAAGGATACCAAAGTGTTTTCGGTAGCGAGATTAATTCGGGAACCATCTACGAATAATCATCTTGGGATAATAAAAATTGATATAAAACAGGAGCTATTTGATGGATTTATTAGTACAGAGAATAATATTTTTATTTTAGACGAGGATAATCGGCTTATTTATCCAAAAATGTATGAAACGCGGTTATTTGAAGCGATTATGCCTCAACTTGCCAATCTGGATGATCGGTCAGATTTAACGATTACGAATGATCGCAAATCGAACATGATGATTCACCATGCATCCGATTACTCTGGAGCAAAGGTAATAATGCTAACACCGTTTGATGCAATTTTAAGCGAAGTTAATCAATTACGACTCTTATTTTTATTCATTATTTTGCTAGGAATATTGATTTCTTTTATTTTAGGCTTTATATTGTCCAAGCCGTTAGTGAGTTCGATTCATCGTTTACAAAAAGCAATGGCCGATGTTCAAAAAGGACATTTATCAAAAAGGGTAAAAAATCATTATCATGATGAAATTGGTCAACTAAGCGAAGGATTCAATCATATGGTTGGTGAAATTGAAAGACTTGTCATTGAAGTATATGAGACGAGCTTACGTGAAAAGGATGCTGAAATTAGGGCATTACAAAGTCAAATGAATCCACATTTTCTTTATAATACGTTGGAATCGATTAATATGCTTGCGATTACGAGAGGGAACCTAGATGTATCAGATATGGTGAGCTCGCTCGGCAAACTATTAAGGTATACGATCGATCAATCAACGAAAATCGTAACATTAGAAGAAGAACTTTCATTTATTCGCTCCTATATTATGATTCAACAAATGAGAATGGGTGACCGCTTACAGTATGAGGAGAAAATTGATCCTCATTTGCTTTGTGTGTCGATTCCAAAAATGATTTTACAGCCATTAGTTGAAAATGCGGTCATTCATGGCCTAGCTGGACTAGACGGTAAAATTAATTTATGTGTGAAGGAAGAGGATGGAGAAATGCACATCTATATTTCTGATAATGGAAAAGGGGTAGGGAAGGAAAAGCTTGAGGAGCTAAAACAATGTTTACAGACGATGGAACGAATGCCTTCTGAAAGTCAAAATGGAATTGCTTTCGTTAACATCAATGAAAGAATTCAATTTTTATACGGATGTCATTACGGGTTGGAGCTGAAAAGTGAAGAAAGAAAAGGTTTTACTGTTATATTGAAATTACCGAAGAAACAAAAGGGGAGGAGTTCCTTGAAGCAAGTATTAGTCGTAGAAGATGAGAAGATCATTCGACAAGGGCTAAAGGTCCTTTTGGAAGATGTATTAGGTGGGTTTCGAGTCGTGGAGGCAAAGAGTGGTGAAGAGGGCTTGCTTTATGCAAGAGATGAGCTACCCGATTTAATCATTACAGATATCCGCATGGGTGGCATGGATGGTCTAACTTTTATTTCAAAAGTCAAGCAGGTGTCAAAACGAATACCGATTATTATTTTAAGTGGATACAATGATTTTGAATATGCGAGAACAGCATTAAGGCATGGAATTTCTGAATATTTGCTTAAACCAGTGAATCGAACGGAGCTATCGGAGGTGCTATCAAAAATTTTTGACACGACTGAAATAGAATTAGAGAATCCAACGTCATCGAGGCAGTTTCAAAACATATTGCAATATATTCAGGAGCATTTAAGTAAGGAAATCACATTAAAGCAGATTGCGGAGCATGTCGATCTTCATCCACAATATATCGGGCAATTATTTAAATCTGAGCTCAATCAATCTTTTACGGAATACATCACAGAGAAACGATTGGAAAGAGCAAAGGATTTATTGAGGTCGACGCAGTTAAAAGTATATGAGGTTGCCCATTTAGCGGGTTATAAGAGCCCAAAACATTTTATGACCGTCTTTAAACAGGAGGTTGGAAAGACTCCAGTTCAGTATCGAAATTTTCCTAGTAATGAAAAATTCTATGTTTGACGAACCTTTTCTCTTACTCAAAGGATATCTTTGGAAGCGGTATCATTATATAATTTCTTTAAAAGGGAGGGAAAAGATGAAGAAGAAATTCGTACTATTTGTGGCGATGATGTTATTAGCTTTTACAACGGCATGTAGCAATAAGGCGGAAACTAATGAAGGGGATAAAGAAGTAGCACCAAAAAAGACGTTGAATTGACGTTCATGATGTGGGAAATGAAGCACATCAGGAGGTATATAATGGTCTCATTCAAAAATTTAATGAACAGCACCCGCATATTAAGGTAAAGATGGAAAGTGTGCCATTTCCAGATTATCAGCAAAAATTACGGTATTAGCTGCCGGGAAGGAACTTCCAGATGTTGGATGGGTAGCTGAGCGGATGGTTCCACAATTTATGGAAAATGATATTTTGGCAGATGTATCATCTTTTAAAGATGATACTGATTATAATATAGATGACTTTTCCCATCTACACTGGAACTTTTCCAAAAGGACGATCAACTATACGGTATTCCATTTTCGACCCCGCCAATGGTGTTATTTTATAACGAAGATTTATTTGTAAATGCGGGAGAAAACGCCAAATGAGCATGTAGATGCTGGTACTTGGAACTGGGAACAGTTTGAAAAATCAGCCAAAGCGATTTCAGATCAAGGAGTATATGGCGCCAATTTCTTCCGTGACTGGAATACGTGGATTTCCCTATTATCCCATACATGGGGTATGGCGGAGATTTATTCAATGAGGATCAAACGGAATTTACATGGAACTCTCCACAAGGTGTTGAGACGTTAAAAATGTTAGACCGAATGATGTTTACAGATAAATCGCATCCAAAAGCTGGGGAACAAGTAAGCTTTGAATCTGGAAAAATTGGTATGTTCTTTGACGTGTATAGCTATGTTTCAAGAGCTCGAGAAATTGAAGATTTCAAGTTTGATATTGCTCCGCTTCCAGAAGGACCTGAGGGTAGGTACCCGATGTTAGGGCAAGCAGGATACTCGATCTTTAAGGATTCAAAGCATCCAAATGAGGCACAGGAGCTATTGAAATTCTTTACGAATCAGGAAGGGATTACTGTGACATCAACCTTCTTTGTACCGCCTCGCGAGTCCGTGCTTGCATCGGATGAGTTTATTAATCAACCGAATAATCCATCTAGAGAAAGCATTCAAACAGCGGTATTGGATGAAATGGATAATGCACGCCTGCAGGCTGGTCATATTAACTGGCAAAAAATCGATAATGCTATCCAATTCGGCTTCGATGAATTATTTGGGAATTAAAAGAACCTGAGGAAATCCTTGAAGGAATGGAAAGCAAAATCAATCCGTTATTAAAGTGAATAGGGAGAGACGGTTAATCGTAACCGTCTTTTCTTAATAAAGAGGTGAGTGGTTTGTCATTAAAGCAGTTATTAAATGAGAAAAAATAACGTTAGCTATAAGTATCCCTAGAAATGAGCCTGAATTAGCGAGAGCAGCGATAAACGGCGGGGCAGATGTTATTAAAATGCATGTAAATGTCGATCATTGGGCTTCAGGTAACTCGTTTGGAGATGCGAAAGACTATGAAAATGAATTTCGTGAAATTAGGGAGCAATTTTCGGGTCCAATAGGAATCGTTCCAGGCGGATCGTTTGAAGCGATCGAAAGAAATCAATTAAAAAGCTCGCTGACTTTGGGTTCGATTATTATTCAATCTATGCCCATCATATGCCGTCATGGCTGCTGGAATTGGCTGCATTTGAAAAAACATTTGCGATTACACTTAATGATTCGCTTAATTGTATTCGTAAAGTAAAGGATTTTGGAATTACTGCAATTGAAGCGTCAATTATTCCGGCAAAAGAGTATGGAAGCCCACTTACATTTAAGGATGTCCTTACTTACCGTCAGATCGTTCAAAGCACAGATGTTCCAATTATTATTCCATCGCAGCGCCGGCTTGTCCCAGCTGATATTCCCTTTATATCAAGCTGGAGTAAAGTCCGTCATGTTAGGAGCAGTCGTCGTTGGACAGACGAAGGAAAGCATTGAACAAACCGTATTCGCTTTTAAAAATGAAATCGAAAAGCTGTAAGGGAGGCAAGGGATCTTGGATACGAATGTGAAGACAGACAGACCTCTAGCAGCGCTGGAAAAAGGCGGAAATTTGTAGGCAGCGAAGCCTTTTATGGGTATCTTTTGTTAGTCCAATGATGGTTGGCTTTTTGCTTGTCATGTTATTTCCGTTAGTTTATTCGATTTATATGAGTTTAACAGACTGGCAGTTGCTAGGTGACCCGAATTTTATTGGAACAGCCAATTATCAGCAAATGGTTAATGATCCTGAGTTTTTCATCGTCTTGAAAAATACATTTTTATTTTCAGCGGGGCTTGTACCGATTAATATTATTCTTGCTTTATGGCTAGCCATGTTATTACAGCGTAATTTACCAGGAATGGGGCTATTTCGTACAGCGATTTTCATTCCTGTTATGACCTCGATTGTCGTTTGGTCGATTATTTGGAAATATATGTTTGGAACAGATGAGGGGTTTATTAACCAAGTGCTTGGAGTATTCGGGATTGAAGGACCAGCTTGGCTATACAATCCAAACCTTGCAATGGGGGCAGTTATTTTTGTTAGTGCGATTAAAAACGTTGGACTAAATATGGTTTTATTTTTAGCGGCATTGCAACAAGTCGATAAAAATCTTTATGAGGCTTCATATTTGGATGGGGCAAATAAATGGAATTGTTTTTGGCATATTACATTACCAATGATTACACCGACAATATTCCTAACGATTATATTGACAGTGATTGGGTCAATGAAGGTATTTGGACAAATATACGTAATGACGAACGGTGGGCCTGAAATCACACGAAAGTACTCGTCTACTATATTTGGGAAAGTGCGTTTAAGCTCTATGAGTTTGGGTACGCCTCTGCAATTGCGATTGTCCTATTTATCATTATATTATTTTTCACTCTGGTCCAGTGGTGGGGCAGAAAAAGGTGGGTGTTTCATGAACAATAAGATCAATAACGGCCTTATTTCACGCATTTCTTTTATGGAGTTTTGACAACGATTTCTCTCGTAATGATCGTACCATTCTTATGGATGATCAATACATCCTTCAAGGATTCAACAAAAATCTTTAGTTTTCAGTTCATTCCTAGTCCTTTTCGCTGGGAAAATTATATCGATGTGTTAACATCCACTCCATTTCATCTCTTTTATTTTAATAGCTTATATATTGCTACACTTGTCACGCTAGGGACAATCTTTTAGGATCGCTCGCTGGCTATGCGTTTGCGAGGCTAAAATTTCGTGGCAGTTCGATTATGTTTCTTTGCTTATTAAGTACGATGATGATTCCTGTTGAAGTGATTACGATCCCGTTATTTTTATTTATGAGGGATTTAGGATTGATTAATACGCATGTTCCGTTAATTGCGATTCCGATTTTGGGACCAGCGGGCGTTTTCGGCGTTTTTGTGATGAGACAGTTTTTCCTGGTTGTGCCTAAAGAGTTAGAAGAAGCGGCGAAATTAGATGGTTGCTCGTATATTCGAATCTATTGGAATATTATGTTGCCTTTAGCAAAACCAGCGATAGCGACGTTAACGATTTTTACCTTTTTAACGAGCTGGAATGAATTTTATGAGCCGCTCATTTACATTAATTCTAAGGAGCTTATGACGTTACCCGTAGCATTGGCTTTATTTACGGATGAGGTGGGAACGAGATGGGAGTTATTAATGAGTGCCTCAGTAATGGCTACGGTACCACTACTCATCGTATTTTTCTTTGCCCAAAAGCAATTTATCGAAGGAATTGCAATGACCGGCAGCAAGTAAATCTATGGAAAGGGAAGTGTTTATTTTGAATAAAGAATTAACCTATGACGTGGTCGTTGTCGGAGGAGGACCGGCAGGCATTAATGCGGCGATTGCTTCAGCAAGAGCTGGTGTGAGGACGTTGCTTGTTGAGCGCTATGGCTTTTTAGGGGATGTCTACCGCTGCTCTTGTCTATCCGTGGATGACTTTCCATACAAACAGTGGAAATCAGGTAATTAAAGGAATTGCTCAAGAAATTGTTGAACGATTAATGACGGTCGATGGTTCTCCAGGGCATTTGCGTGATACGGTTGGATTTACATATTCTGTCACGCCTTATCATCCAGAAAAATATAAGCTTATCGCACTTGATATGTTGGAAGAAGCGGGAGCTGATGTGTTAGTTCATAGTTTTGTCGATCAAGTAGAAGTAGAGGAAAATAAGATTCGCTCCATTCATTTAACAACGAAATCGGGGTCGATTCGTGTATTTGGAAAGCAATTTGTTGATACATCAGGTGATGCCGATGTAGCGTATCTATCTGGTGCGCCATGTTTACAAGGGCGTGACAGTGATCAGCAAACACAGCCAATGACGATGAAATTTAGAATGCGAGGGGTAGATTTACAAAAATTAAGGAAGAAATGAAAGCAAATCCGGAAAACTTTTATCGAAAAACACCGATCGATCAGCTGGATGAAATCCCACTGACAGGAGTACAAGGCTTTTATAAAGAATGGAATGAAGCAGGCATTCCAATTAACCGTGACCAAGTATTATTTTTTGCAGGACCTGAAGATGACGAGGTATTAGTCAATTGCACGAGAGTCCAAGGATTAGATGGAACGAATGTATTCGATCTTTCAAAAGGAGAGAAAGAAGGCAGAAAACAGATGTTTATGATTGCTGAGTTTCTCCAATCGACCATTCCAGGCTTTAAAAAGCTTCGATCTCCGCTGCTGGAGTACAAATTGGCATTCGCGAAACACGGAGAATCGATGGTGAATATGCACTGACGTTAGAGGATGCTGTTTATGGGAGAAAATATGACGATACGATTGCGTTAAGTGGCTACCCAATTGATATTCATGACCCAACTGGAAAAGGTGTGCAAGCGAATGATATTGAAGGGGATGGAAGCTACGGCATTCCTTATCGCTGCCTCGTACCGAAAGTCATTGACAATCTGCTTATGGGGGCAGGTGTATTTCGACGACACATGAAGCACTCGCTACAACTCGACTGACACCAAGCTGCATGGCTACTGGGCAAGCAGCTGGCACAGCTGCAGCGATTGCGATTCAAGATAAAGTTACACCTAGACGGTTATATGTCACCAAGCTACAAAAGCAATTAGTAGAAAATGGCGTTGTGTTATAAGCCTATCGTAATCAGATCGATGAGGAGGATGTGGAATGAAACGATGGAGAAAGTATGTAATCGTAAGCTTGGTGCTCCTTTTATTTTATAGTTCAGCAGGATTTGCAGAAGCGACTCAATACAGCAACCATTAGCTACGGTCCTCATGGTTCCATTGGATGATCGGCCGGCGAATCTTTATTTTCCACAACAAGTCGGAAAGGCTGCAGCAATTGAAATCGTAACACCACCCAAAGAAATAATCGGACATTTTACCGAGCCTGGTAATGGGGAAAAGATAAGTCAATGGCTATTAGACAATGGAAAAAAGCGGATGCCTTTATCATTTCAACGAGCATGCTTGCCTATGGTGGATTGGTTGCCTCGCGTACGGGTACGAAGTCTCTAGTGGACGCAACGATTGATATCCAAGTCATAAAAAATTGAAGGTGAGGTATCCGCACAAACCAGTATATGTGTACGATACGATTCAACGATTAGCAGTGACAGCGATTAATGATGAATATGTAAAATACTATTCGCAAATTAGTGAATGGGCGATTTTATACGATAAAGTTGTGAATTTAGGTATGCCTGGAAAGGATAGACTGGAAGAGTTAGAATCGATCATTCCATCTTCGGTATTGGAGGATTATAAAAAGGCTAGGGCTAGAAATCATACGATTAACAAGCAAATGATCGATTGGGTTGACAAAGGGTATATTGATTATTTGATTTTATCTCAAGATGATGCTGCACTTTATGGACTTCATCGTGCAGAAAGAGAATTACTCATTGAAGAAGTGAACGAACGAGGAGTAGAGGAGAAAGTAGTCATTTTCCGGGAGCAGATGAAGTGGACGTCGTCCTCGTCTCGCGATTTGTGAATCGTTTGTTCAGCACCTCTCCGTCTTTTCATATTGAATATGGAGGGATAGATGGTAAAGATTGGGTTGCACCATTTGAGGATACGACATTTGATTATAATGTGAGAAAACATATTATCGCAGTTGGTGGTGGGATTGCTAAGAGTGAACAGTATGCCGATATTCATCTTTGCTTAATACACCATCCGCACATGCAGAGGAAAGAAAAACAGATATTGAACATTTAGTGAAGCGAACAGAGGAGCTCATCGAAGCGGGAAACAAGTAGCGATCGGAGATGTGCTGATCGTCAACAAAGCAGATGAAGCGTTCGTCCTCGAACTTGCTGAGAGAGTCGATTTAACAAAATTGCTTTCTTACAGTGGTTGGAATACTGCCGGAAATGCACTTGGTATCACAGTCGGTCATGCCGCTTCCCGATCCGCATTTACGAAGCAGAAATCTGGCTTCGGTGTACCAGTATACGAACAAGCAGCAAAGGCACATTACGAGTTTTTACTTCATCGTTTTGCGAAAGATCAAGGCTATAAAAATATCGTCCATTCAGCCGCAAGAAACTTTATCAAGAGCATTAGCGCAAGTGAATGGGATCTAGGCAATCATTATGAAAAAGTAAATGCATTTGTCGATGAGAAATTAACAAATGAAACAAAAAAATGGTATGAATCTTTTGATGGAAAGAAGGTATATATTGGATCGCGGGGCAATAAGGATTTCTATCAAACTATTACATCGTTAAAAGTGTGCACGTCAAGCTGCCGTGGCCAAGAATTATTGAAGCGGAATTAGAACCGGAACTAGAGTTAAAATAATGGAATGAAGGCTGGAATCCTAGCTATTTTCCGATAAATGAAAAGGAGACTGAAAGAATGATTCACTCTTATTTTAATAAAATTGAAGAACGATTAAAGGTCGTATTAAAACAAGAACAAGCAGCAATGAAAAAGCGGCTAAGACCATTACTCAATCGATTACAAACGGCGGAATCGTTCAGTTATTTGGAAGCGGTCACTCCCATATGCTGGCAGAGGAAGTGTTTTATCGGGCAGGCGGACTTGTGCCGATAAAGCCGATTCTTCACGAACCACTTATGCTTCACCAGGGAGCGATGCTTTCATCTGAATTGGAAAGAAAGGATGGTTACGCGGCATCATTTATGGATAAGCAGGACATTCAAAAAATGATGTTGCAATTGTCATTTCCACATCTGGCCGTAACCCGGTCCCGGTCGATGTTGCGAAAATCGCAAAGGAAAAAGGTGCATATGTCATTGGAATGACTTCTATCACATACGCAAATAGTCAGTCTTCACGTCATCCATCAGGAAAGTGCTTGCATGAAGTTGTCGACCTTGTGATAGACAATCATGCGGACATTGGTGATGCTAGCTTGTCACATGAAAAAGTAGTTGGATCGTTCTCTCCTACATCGACGGTAATTGGTGCAACGATTATCAATGCCGTGATGGCAGAAGTCATTGTCCAATTAGCAGAAAGTGGGGTAATCCCTCCAATTTTTAGGAGTGCGAATCTTGAAGGGATGGATGAACATAATCAAGCTTTGATGGAGAAATATAGCAGAAGAATCGAGTGGTGAAGGGGTAAAAATTTATAATGTAAAATCAACTATTATTCATAAATGTATCAATGAATTTCATAAGTTTAAGCCTTAGATCGCCACGGGTTCATTTGCGCCAGTGGAAATCATGAAGTCGATGAATCATTGCTCGGTTCGAAAAGACCAGTCAAATCGTATTGACAGGTCTTTTCGAACTTTATGCAACAAAACGGATCATCAGTTGTATTCAAAATTGAAAGGCGATATAATTATATTTTGTATAGATATAATTTCAATTAATTTAATATAGAACATTTTCGTTATGCTCGATTTTGTTTTAAGGAAGAAAGGGATTTTCATGAACGAGAAACAGCGTTTAGAAAGTCAACAAATTACGAACACAACTTCAAAGCCAGAAAAAGATTATAGTAAATATTTTCAAACCGTTTATACTCCGCCATCTTTAAAGGATGCGAAAAAACGAGGAAAAGAAGAAGTCAAGTTTAAAGACTTTCAAATTCCTGAAGAGTTTTTAAATATGGGGAAAGGCCGGAATTTTTACATTCAAACGTACGGCTGCCAAATGAATGAACATGACACCGAAGTTATGGCAGGAATATTTATGGAACTGGGCTATCAGCCGACTGATTCCGTGGAAACGGCAGATGTTATTTTGTTAAATACATGTGCGATTCGTGAAAACGCTGAGAACCGAGTATTCGGTGAATTAGGCCATTTAAAACCGCTTAAGCTTGAGCGCCCTGATCTTTTAATTGGTGTTTGTGGTTGTATGTCGCAAGAAGAATCGGTCGTTAATCGAATTTTGGAAAAACATCAATTTGTCGATATGATCTTCGGGACACATAATATTCATCGACTTCCGCAAATTTTAACGGAAGCATATATGTCGAAGGAAATGGTCGTTGAAGTATGGTCAAAAGAGGGAGATGTCATTGAAAATCTTCCGAAAGTTCGCCGTGGCAACATTAAAGCATGGGTGAACATTATGTATGGCTGTGACAAATTCTGTACGTATTGTATCGTCCCATATACGCGCGGGAAAGAGCGAAGTAGACGTCCGGAAGATATCATCCAAGAAGTACGGCATCTAGCTGCTCAAGGTTATAAAGAGGTCACATTGCTTGGACAAAACGTAAACGCGTATGGAAAAGACTTTGAGGATATTGATTATCGCTTAGGCAATTTAATGGATGATTTAAGAAAGATCGATATTGCGAGAATTCGCTTTACGACGAGTCATCCGCGTGATTTTGATGATCATCTCATTGAAGTGCTTGCTAAAAAGGAAATCTTGTTGAGCATATTCATTTACCTGTTCAATCAGGATCTAGTGATATATTAAAGATCATGGCACGTAAATATACGAGAGAGCAATACCTTGAACTCGTTCGCAAAATTAAAGCGGCGATTCCAGATGCTGTCTTAACGACAGATATTATTGTCGGCTTCCCGAATGAAACAGATGAGCAATTTGAGGAAACAATGTCATTATACCGTGAAGTCGGCTTTGATATTGCGTACACTTTTATTTATTCACCAAGGGAAGGCACGCCAGCTGCAAAAATGAAAGATAATATTCCAATGGAAGTAAAAAGGAACGTTTGCAGCGTTTAAATACACTTGTAAACGAAATGTCGCGTGAGGCGATGAGCAAGTACGAAGGAAAAATTGTTGAAGTTCTTGTAGAAGGTGAAAGTAAAAATAACCCAGACGTATTATCTGGATATACACGCGAAAATAAATTAGTAAACTTTGTTGGACCTAAGCATGTAATCGGTCAATTAGTCCAAGTGAAGATTACCGGTTCAAAAACATGGACATTAGATGGGGAAATGGTTGAAATACAAGAAACTGAGGTGGTATAAATGGGGAAATATACAAAAGACGAGATCGTTGAAAAAGCTCGCGAGCTCGCCAGGATGATTGCGGAAACGGAAGAAGTTGATTTTTCAAGCGTGCAGAAGCACAAATCAATGAAAATCAAAAGTAAGAGAAATGATTGCAAGTATTAAAAGTTTGCAAAAACAAGCCGTCAACTTCCAGCATTACGATAAAGAACGAGCATTGAAATTAGTGGAAGCAAAAATTGAAAACTTAGAGAAGGAATTAGACGAGATTCCAATCGTTCAAGAATTTAAGCAATCTCAAGTAGATGTGAATGACTTGCTACAATTAGTCACTTCAGCGATTTCTAATAAAGTAACCGATGAAATTATCCAATCAACAGGCGGAGATATGCTTTCAGGAGAAACCGGCTCAAAGGTTAAAAACAGCCCAATAAGCTGCGTATAAAATATAAAGAAAAAGCTAACTCAAAAATGAGTTAGCTTTTTTATTTGTTCTTCCTAGTGGCACACTAGTCTAGGTGAATGCATAGGATACAGAGAAAATGAATGAGGAGGGTTCGCTCGAATGGCAGAATATAGAAGATTATTACGAAAGCGGTCGTGGCTAAGGGCGTAAATTTACGCAATCTAATCATGCGATCAATCCACAGTTTCAACCTTCGAGCATTTTAGGCTGCTGGATTATCAATCATAAATACGAGGCGCGAAAAGTAGGCAAAACGGTCGAAGTTTGTGGTTCGTTTGATATTAATGTTTGGTATTCCCATCATGATAATTCTAAAACATCTGTGGCCACTGAAAAAATTGACTATAAAGATGTTATCAAACTAAAATATCGTGATCCAGATTGTTTAGATGACAAGCAAGTTGCAACAAGAGTTCTTCAACAGCCTAATTGTGTCGAAGCGATAATTTCCAAAAAGGCAATAAAATTCTCGTCAGCACAGAGCGCGAATTCATTGTTGAAGTGATTGGCGAAACAAAGTATGTGTCGCCATACATGAAGGTAAATGCTCATGTGATGACGATGATGAGTTTGGTGACGAACTTGATGATCGTGAGTTCGAGGAAATTAACCCTGATTTCCTTGTCGCTCATGAAAAGGACTAATATCTGGGAAGCAGATGCTTCCCATTTTTGATTGGTTTATGTTTGCGAACTTATGATATAATCGGGTTACAGCTTTAGATCGGAAAGGAAAGTTACATATGCAACAGTATACGCCAATGATCCAACAATATTTACGTGTAAAGGCAGACTATCAAGATGCCTTTTTATTTTTTCGTCTCGGTGACTTTTACGAATTGTTTTTGAAGATGCAATAAAAGCTTCTAAAGAACTTGAAATTACGCTTACAAGCAGGCAAGGCGGCACAGAGGAGCGAATCCCGATGTGTGGTGTTCCTCATCACTCTGCGGCAGCCTATATTGAACAATTGATTCAAAAGGGTAATAAAGTAGCAATTTGTGAGCAAACGGAAGACCCGGCAAGTGCAAAGGGGTCGTCCGTCGGGAAGTCGTTCAATTAATTACCCCAGGGACCGTCATGGAGGGAAAGGACTGCATGAAAAGGAAAATAATTATATCACGGCGATTACGATCGATAATGCGAATCAATTTGCAATTGCCTACACTGACCTATCGACAGGGAAAGCAAAGCGACGCTTTTAGCCGGAACGGAAGACGTATTATTAAATGAATTATCAATTATCGGGGCAAAGGAAATCATTGTTGATCCAGAACTACCTTCAACGACCGTAAAAATGATTGAAGAACGTTGTCGAGCAGTGATTTCTTACGAAGAAAGAACGGAAATCCATTCGCAATTTCCAGATGTGCTAAATGAAATCGAAGATGAATTGTTACAAACGGCTGTTCAGCGCTTGCTTCATTATTTATTGAAAACGCAAAAGCGAAGCCTTGATCATTTACAGCCATTTGCAATGTACGAAATCAATCAATATATGAAAATTGATTTTTACTCGAAACGAAACCTTGAGTTGACCGAACCGATCCGCGGCAAAGGCAATAAAGGAACATTGCTTTGGTTACTTGATGAGACAGCGACGGCAATGGGTGGAAGGATGTTGAAACAATGGATCGACCGACCACTTATTCAACAAACGATGATTGAAAGACGTCACCAAATTGTAGAAACGATGATCGACCATTATTTTGAACGCCATGAGCTTCGCGAATTACTGAAAGAAGTGTATGATCTTGAAAGGCTTGCAGGCCGAGTCGCATTTGGTAATGCAAATGCGAGGGATTTTATTCAATTAAAAAATCACTTCTACAATTACCTGCGATTCGCCAGACCGTGTTACAACTTGGCGATCAACAAGCTGCAACGCTAGCCAATCAAATTGATCCTTGTGAACAGCTAACCGATTTACTAGAAAGAGCGATTATGGACAACCCTCCGATTACAGTGAAAGAAGGAGGAATTATCAAGGATGGCTTCGACTCTAATTTGGATACATTCCGGGATGCGAGTCGAAACGGAAAAAACTGGATCGCGGAATTGGAGCGTGAAGAGCGTGAAAAACAGGGATCAAATCACTGAAGGTCGGATATAATCGAGTGTTTGGCTATTATATTGAAGTGACAAGGGCAAATGTCCATCTTTTAGAAGAAGGGCGCTATGAACGTAAGCAAACTTTAACGAACGCCGAACGATATATTACTCCAGAATTAAAAGAAAAAGAGGCACTTATTCTCCAAGCGGATGAGAAATCAATCGAACTCGAATATGAATTGTTCATCCAAATTAGAGAATCGGTCAAAGAATATATTCCGCGCCTGCAAAAAGCAGCGAAAATCATTAGTGAGCTTGATGTCTACCAAAGTTTTGCGACCGTTAGTGAAACGAGGCATTATTCACGCCCGAATTTCAATTCGGCAAGGGAACTGAATGTAGAGAATGGCAGACACCCTGTCGTAGAAAAAGTAATGGGTTCGCAAGAATATGTACCAAATGATTGTTATATGGATGATACAAAAGAAATGATGCTCATTACAGGGCCGAATATGTCGGGGAAAAGTACGTATATGAGGCAAATTGCATTAACGGCAATTATGGCGCAAATCGGCTGCTTTGTACCGGCTTCCAAAGCCAATTTGCCAATTTTTGATCAAGTGTTTACAAGAATTGGCGCCGCTGATGATTTAATCTCTGGTCAAAGTACATTTATGGTGGAAATGCTTGAAGCAAAAATGCGATCACATACGCAACAAAAAACAGTCTGATTTTATTCGATGAAATTGGCCGTGGAACATCGACGTATGATGGAATGGCATTAGCTCAAGCGATCATTGAATACATTCATGATCGAATTGGGGCAAAAACATTGTTCTCGACCCATTATCATGAATTAACAGCACTAGAAAAAGAACTCGATCAGTTAATCAATATACATGTAAGTGCGATTGAACAAAATGGTAAACTCGTTTTTCTTCATAAAATTAAAAATGGACCTGCTGATAAAAGTTATGGGATCCATGTTGCCGAACTGGCTGAACTTCCAACGGAGTTAATTGAACGTGCGACGGTTATTTTAGAAGCGTTAGAAAAAGAAAATGCTAAAAAACAGTCGAAGTTACTAGCCAATCAAGTGTAGAACAACTCGCTTTCTTCGCTGAAACACCTGTGAAAAAACAGAAACTAGTAAGGCCGATAAAATTGCGGCTGAGTTATTGGATTTAAACATCCTTGATATGAATCCACTTCAAGCGATGAACGTCTTATACGAATTACAAACCAAATTACGAAAGCAATAATACGTAGAGGGGACGGAACGATGCGCGAAATTATCGAATTAGATGATTCTCTTTCAAATAAAATAGCCGCAGGGAAGTAGTGGAACGTCCTGCCTCGGTCGTCAAAGAGTTAGTCGAAAATGCCATCGATGCCAATAGTACGATCATTGAAATTGACGTGGAGGAATCGGGACTTCATAAAATTCGCGTCATTGATAATGGCAAAGGCATTCGTGAGGAAGATGTTCTATCTGCATTTAAAAGGCATGCGACGAGTAAAATAAAAAACGAGCATGATTTATTTCGAATCCGAACATTAGGGTTTCGAGGCGAAGCGCTCCCGAGTATCGCTTCCGTCTCGAAGCTTGAACTCATTTCCGCACGTTCCGGTGAAAACGGGACAAGATTAGTGCTAGAAGGCGGAAAAGTCGCCGTCCATGAAAAGGCAGCGGGAGAGCGGGAACAGATATTACGATAACGAACTTATTTTTAATACCCCAGCGCGGTTAAAATATATGAAATCATTAAATACAGAAATCGGTCATATATCGGATATGATCAACCGGCTGGCACTTTCACATCCGACGATTTCCTTTCGACTCCGTCATAATCAACGTCTCCTGCTGCAGACAACGGGTAATGGGAATATTCAACAAGTGTTAGCGGCTATTTATGGGATAAACATTGCGAAAAAATGATTCCAATTGAAGCACAGTCGCTTGATTTCCAATTAAGCGGTTATATCGCTTTACCAGAAGTAACACGGGCATCGAGAAATTACGTATCAACGATGATCAACGGCCGCTTTGTAAAAATTACTCACTCATTAAAGCCATTACCGATGGCTATCATACATTATTGCCGATCGGGCGTTTTCCAATTGCGCTTATTTCCATCCAAATGGATCCATTGCTCGTCGATGTCAATGTCCATCCAGCGAAACTAGAAGTGAGATTAAGTAAGGAAAAGAAGTGCAAGAACTGATCACTTCAGAAATACAAGCCGCATTTAAGAAGCGAGTATTAATTCCTGAAGGGATCGCCCCTCAGAAAAAACGGTGCCATCCTCAGAGCAAACAAGTTTGCAGCTTGAAAACAATGTTGGGAAACAGAAAAAGCGAATGGAGTATACACCAACATTCAAGAGGGAAAGGTTATTGCCGGTGGAGAAGATGAAAACATTATATGAGCCAGATCCTGAGCCAGAGGAACCTGCAACATTCATTGCGAAAGAACCGGAGCTTGCTCCACCAATGCCACACATCGAAACACTTGAGGAAGAAGACAGTCAAGTCCAAGAATTTGTGAAGCCGGAGCCGCGAATTCCGCAAATGTATCCGATTGGTCAAATGCACGGGACGTATATTTTTGCACAAAATGAAAATGGGCTATATATGATTGATCAACACGCCGCTCAAGAACGAATTAACTATGAATTTTTCAAGGAAAAGTCGGGCAAGTGGAAAACGAGCTGCAAGAGCTGCTCGTTCCACTTACATTACAATTCTCTCATGATGAATTTATGAAAATAGAAGAATATAAAGCAGAGCTTGAACGAGTAGGTGTCTTTTAGAGGAGTTTGGCATGAACAGCTATGTTGTTCGTTCACATCCACAATGGTTACCAGCGGGACAAGAGCAAGAAATCATCGAAAGCATGATCGACCAACTAATTGAGATGAACAAAGTCGATATTAAAAACTGCGAGAAGAAGCGGCGATCATGATGAGCTGCAAAGCTGCAATCAAAGCGAACCACCATTTAAGAAACGACGAAATCCAAGCTCTGTTGGACGAGCTGCGCCATACGAATGATCCATTTACATGCCCACACGGACGTCCGATTATTATCCATTATTCGATTAATGAAATGGAGAAAATGTTTAAACGAATTATGTAAAAATAAGAGGATTTTCTTTTTATACGAGAAATTAACTTTTAGGGGTTTCTATTTTGTATAATTAATGATATAATAAAAAGATGCTTATCGAATGAACTTGAAATATCATAGATGAAATAAATTTTTGGCGTTCTTGATTAATATAATTAAGAGCTAATCACACTGGATCGACTAAGGAGTCGTAAGGATGTATGAGAGGTAGGGCATACGTCGTTTAGGTATTTAATGAGGAATACTACCGCGGCAATTTGTCTTAAGATATATAGGAACAACAAGTTTTTAAATAAATTCGTGAAGTATGTTCAAAGTCACCATTCGTATGGTGGCTTTTTGTATATGGAAGAGGCTGGCTCGATGGGTAATTAATTGAAATAGACCATCCCTAAAGGTGTTCAGGCTCAAGGGCGGTCTATTTCTTTTTGTGGAATGACAACAGAACAACGATCAGAAGACCGAATTGAAGCATCAATGGAGAGTGATTATGTATAAATGTCATCAATCCGTCTTATTCATGTCTATTTCTCTAACTAAAGTGTTGTACGATATAGATAGAATAATAGCTTCTATTACTGCTTTAGGAGTGTGAATCGTAAAAATGACGACTTACATGATTGTTGCTGCGATTATAACAGGGATTGCAGCTCTTGTTGGGACTTTGCTCGTTGGTAAAGATGTAAGTTCGAAGCTGAAACAATATGAGGCGGAAGGCGATACGGTTGAAAACGAATTGGCAAGGTCACATGCATACGAAAAAACTCATTGAAAACGAATATTAAATCTCTAACTTGATTTATATCGTTCTTGGGTTAGTTGTATTCGTTGTTTGTCTAGGAATCTTCTTTTATTAAACACCTATTTTTTAATAGGTGTTTTTAAGCATAGTGTCAATAATATTATTATGTAAACTTGATGTTACTTTGATCAATGGCATAAACATGATATGATCATCTTAATAAAATATAGCTAGGAAAGCAGTGAAATACATGAAAGAAAAGGTGATTGTAATCGTCGGTCCGACCGCGGTCGGAAAACCAAATTAAGTATCGATGCGGCGAAGGCATTTGATGGCGAAATCATAAGCGGTGATTCGATGCAAATTTATAAAGGGATGGATATTGGAACGGCAAAAATCAAAAAAGTGAGATGGAAGGAATTCCACATCACCTCATCGATATTAAAAATCCAGAAGAATCTTTTTCCGTCGCAGAGTTCCAGTCTCTCGTCCGTAAAAAATAACCGAAATTCATGGCCGAGGGAAAATGCCAATCATCGTTGGCGGGACCGGCCTTTATATTCAAGCGGTGTTATACGATTATCAATTTACTAATAGTGAAAGTGATCTCGAATATAGAAGCAAGTTAGAAGCGCAAGTGGAAAGGGGTGAAGCAGATCTTTTATATAAACAACTAAAAGCGATTGATCCCGAAAGCGCTGCGAACATCCATCCGAATAATTATCGAAGAGTTATTCGGGCGTTAGAAGTGTATCATGCAACAGGACAAACGATGAGTGATGCGCAAGTCCATCAATCACCTGAAATGTTATACGATGCGGCGATCATCGCTTTAACAATGGAGAGAAATGTTATATGATCGGATCAACAAACGAGTTGATATGATGCTTGAAGAAGGGCTGCTGCATGAAGTGAAACGTTTATACGATGAAGGAATTAAAAACGTTCAATCAGTACAAGCGATTGGATATAAAGAACTATATGCGTATTTGGACGGTGAAATCACGCTTGATGGAGCGGTTGAGCAGTTAAAAAGAATTCTCGAAATTATGCGAAGCGTCAGCTCACATGGTTTCGAAATAAAATATCTGCTTCATGGTTTGATATGACCGAAGAAAGGGAACAATTGATTAACATAGCGGAAATAATTGATTTTATTGCAGGAAAGTTGCAAATTAAGTCGAATACATAAGTATAGAGATAATAGAGGAGGACATAAAATGAAACAGCCGATTAATATTCAAGATCAATTCTAAACCAACTTCGCAAGGAAGGCGTTTCGGTTACAGTATTTTTGCTAAATGGCTTTCAGTTGCGGGGGCAAGTGAAAGGATTCGATAATTTCACCGTATTGTTTGAGTCGGAAGGAAACAGCAGCTCGTTTATAAGCATGCTATATCTACTTTCTCGCCTCAAAAAACGTTCAAATTAATTATGAAGAATAACGATAAGGCAATAAAAGCGCGCATACACTCCATATGCGCGCTTTTTGCTGTTTTGGCTCGGCATGACAGATTGTACGTTTGAATATAATGAGTTGATACATATAATGGAACCATTTTACGAATCTGGGCGTATACTGTTTTTGAATGTGAGGTGATGGGGATGGATGAATCAATCCGTATGAAAAATAATGGACAGATAAGCATTATGATGAATGTAAACAAGCGGGAAAAAACAAAACGGAACGCACCGAAAAAGATATCATCGAATTCATTATCACATGAACATGCGATTTTGCATGAAATTGAAGCAGAAATGAATGAACTTGTCGGCATGAGCGAAATAAAAAACATGATGAAAGAAGTATACGCTTGATTTATATAAATCATAAAAGAAATGCTGCAGGCCTTAAGCCTGGAAAACAAGTACTCCATATGATGTTCAAAGGCAATCCCGGCACAGGAAAACGACTGTCGCCCGTCTAATTGGCAAGCTTTTTCAAAAAATGGATGTTCTCCCGAAAGGTCATTTAATTGAAGCAGAAAGGGCAGATCTTGTTGGAGAATATATCGGTCATACGGCTCAAAAGACGCGTGACCTAATTAAAAGGCATCTGGTGGGATTTTATTTGTTGATGAAGCCTATTCCCTTGGTCGCGGTGGAGAAAAAGATTTTGGTAAAGAAGCGATCGACACGCTCGTCAAACATATGGAGGATAAGCAAAATGAGTTTATTCTCATTCTCGCTGGGTATTCGAAAGAAATGGACTATTTTTTAAAATTAAATCCTGGTTTGCATTCCGCTTTCCGCTCGTTTTCAATTTTCCAGATTATACCGTGAATGAATTAATGGAAATAGGCAACAAAATGCTGCTTGATAAAGAATATGCGCTAAGCCAGGAGGCAAAGGCGAAATTAAAAGACCATCTTTTATATGCGAAAGCGGTTAATCCAACGGGCTTTGCAAATGGACGATACATTCGCAATGTGATCGAAAAAGCGATCCGCGCTCAGTCCATGAGATTGCTCCATGAACCTCATCTCGACCGTCAAATGTTGTCGTCCCTTCAAAGCGACGATTTTCACTTTCAAGAAACCGAATGAATCAGATAAACGGCAGTCCTTCAAGGGTTGCCGTAAAATTCGCCAAGCTCGTCTTCATTCATGCTTTCTGCTATGATGTGAGTGGGATGAACGGAAAGAGGGGGATGTATTTGCCGATATCACAAAAAGAAACAGCTATTTTAGTTGGCAGTCAAACGGATGAAACCGATCGCCATTTCCAATATTCAATGGAGGAATTAGCCTCATTAACAGCAACAGCGCAAGGTGAAGTCGTGACGAGGCTCACGCAAAAACAAGTAAAGCATCATCCAGCTACATACATTGGAAAAGGAAAGCTAGAAGAACTGCAAGCACTTGAAGAAGAATTAGAAACGGATTTAATCATTATTAATGATGAATTATCACCAAGCCAATTGCGCAATCTCCAAGAACAATTGAATGGAAGAGTAATTGACCGCACACAGCTTATTCTCGATATCTTTGCCCAACGTGCTAAGTCCAAGGAAGGGCAATTGCAAGTAGAACTCGCCCAGCTCAATATTTACTACCTAGACTTGCTGGTCAAGGAATTGCTTTGTCACGATTAGGCGGCGGAATTGGGACGAGGGACCCGGCGAAACGAAGCTTGAATCAGACCGAAGACATATTCGTAGAAGAATCGATGAAATCAAAAGCAATTGCACATTATTGTTGAACATCGTGAACGTTACCGGAAAGAAGAAAACGAAATCGAGCTTATCAGATTGCAATCGTTGGCTATACGAATGCAGGAAAATCAACATTATTTAACCGCATATCGACAGCGGATTCATATGAAGAAGACAAGCTCTTTGCGACATTAGATCCGATGACGAGAAAATTGGTTTTACCGAGCGGGTATTCAGCGATCATCACCGATACGGTCGGATTTATTCAAGAATTACCAACCGCTCTCATCGCGGCGTTTCGATCGACGCTCGAAGAAGCGAGAGAAGCCGATCTTTGCTTCATGTCGTCGATAGCTCAAACCCCGATTATGAAAATCATGAGCAGACGGTTCAGCAGTTATTAAAAGAGCTTGAGATTGACCACGTTCCGCAATTAACGGTGTATAATAAAGCGGACCAAATTCATCATGAGTTCATTCCGAGCGCAGGCGATGTTTTTATTATGAGCGCTTTTAAAGAAGAGGATCGTCAGCAATTAAAGAAAAAATTGAAGCACAAGCCCTAGCATCCATGGAATTTTATCAAATGCTCATCCCTTCAACGGAAGGAAGACTATTGTCCGTATTGAAAACTGAGACAATTATGCGAGAGCTCGTTTTTTAGAGGAGAAAGATGCTTATATGTGTAAAGGGTATGTGTTAAAAGACCACCCTGTTTTAGGGTCAGTAAAATTATATGGAATTTGAAGGAGTTAGCAACATGAGTCTTTTTACAAACAAATGAGCGCATCGGTGAACTAGTAGAAGGGATTGAACAACAAATATCTCATATTCACCGTTCGATTGACCGGATGATTGAAATTAATCAATATCGAGTATTAAAGTCATTTCAAAAACATCGGGTAAGTGATACACATTTCACGCCTTCAACAGGCTATGGGTATGATGACATCGGTAGAGATACGTTAGAAAACATTTATGCTGATGTGTTCGGAGCGGAAGCAGGTTTGGTTCGTCCGCAAATCGTATCAGGTACACATGCGATATCAATCGCGTTGTTCGGAGTACTTCGCCCTGGTGATGAGCTTTTATACATTACGGGTAAGCCTTATGACACATTAGAGGAAGTTGTTGGTTTGCGGGGAAGTAAATAATGGATCACTAAAGGAATTTGGCATTGATTATGCATGCGTTGATTTAATGCAGTCAGGAAAGTGGACTTTGAATCAGTGCAACAAGCGATGAAGCCGAATACGAAAATGATTGGTATTCAACGATCGAAGGGCTATGCAGACCGTCCATCGTTTACAATTGCACAAATTAAAGAAATGATTGATTTCGTAAAAGAGATCAATCCTGAAGTCGTTGTTTTTGTTGATAATTGTTACGGTGAATTCGTTGAGGAGCTTGAGCCTTGCCATGTTGGTGCCGATTTAATGGCTGGCTCATTGATTAAAAATCCAGGTGGAGGCATCGTCAAATCTGGGGATATATTGTTGGAAAACAGAAATGGGTAGAAGCGGCTTCCTATCGAATGACATCTCCAGGACTTGGTGCTGAATCAGGTGCATCATTATATAGCTTACTCGAAATGTATCAAGGTTTCTTCCTTGCCCCGCATATTACTGGTCAAGCGTTAAAAGGAGCGGTATTCACTGCGGCATTATTAGAGAAAATGGGAATGAACACAACACCAAGTTGGGACGCCAAACGTACTGATTTAATTCAATCGGTTCAGTTTCCGAATGAACAAATCATGATTGAATTTTGTCAGGCGATTCAATCTGCCGCACCCGTTGACTCGTATGTGACGCCGTATCCGAGCGCGATGCCTGGATATGAGGACGAAGTCATTATGGCCGCAGGTGCGTTCATTCAAGGTTCAAGCATCGAACTATCAGCGGACGGTCCGATTCGTCCACCATACATCGCTTATGTCCAAGGCGGATTAACATACGCACATGTAAAATTGCCATCATCATTGCGATTGAAAGACTGGTAGAAAAAGGGTTAATCACATTTAATTGAAAAAATTTGCAGACAGCTAAAAAAAGCTGTCTTTTTAAAAAAGTTTTGTAAAATTTGTATTATCCTTTTTTACAACTTAGGAGGCAATGACAAAGAGATGGGAATGTTTACGAAAGAAAGTATCATACAACTTGCCGAAGAACAGAATGTGAAATTTGTCAGACTGCAATTTACGGATATTTTAGGAACCGTAAAAAATGTTGAAATACCAATCAGTCAACTAGGAAAAGCGCTTGATAATAAAATGATGTTCGATGGTTCATCCATCAACGGATTTGTTCGCATCGAGGAATCGGATATGTATCTGTATCCAGATTTAGATACATGGGTCATTTTCCCATGGACGGCGAAGAAAGGCAAAGTCGCTCGTTTGATTTGTGACGTATATAATTCTGATTTGAAGCCTTTGCAGGAGACCCACGCAGCAATTTAAAGCGAGTGTTAAAGGAAATGGAAGGGTTTGGATTTACTCAATTCAATCTTGGACCAGAGCCTGAATTTTTCTTATTTAAGTTAGATGACAATGGGAAACCAACACTGGAATTAAACGATAACGGCGGTTATTTTGACCTTGCTCCAACGGATCTTGGTGAAAACTGCCGCCGTGACATTGTATTAGAACTTGAAGAAATGGGCTTTGAAATTGAAGCTTCACATCATGAAGAAGCGCCAGGGCAGCATGAAATTGATTTTAAATATGCAGATGCCATCGCAGCATGCGACCACATTCAAACATTTAAGCTTGTCGTCAAAACGATTGCCCGCAATCATGGGCTTCATGCAACCTTTATGCCAAAACCGCTATTCGGTGTGGCTGGATCTGGGATGCACTTCAATATGTCCTTATTCAAAAATGGCCAAAATGCCTTCTTTGAAGAAAGTGGCAAGCTGCAATTGAGTGAAACTGCATATCAATTTATGGCAGGCATTCTTGAGCACGCCCCTGGTTTTACCGCCATTACGAATCCGACCGTCAATTCGTATAAACGGCTCGTACCAGGATACGAAGCTCCATGCTACATCGCCTGGTCTGCCCAAAATAGAAGCCCGCTTGTAAGAATCCCGTCTTCGCGCGGATTAAGCACGCGGCTCGAGGTGAGAAGCGTCGATCCGACGGCCAACCCTTATTTATCGATGGCTGTGTTATTAAAGGCAGGATTAAGCGGAATCGAACAAGGACTCACACCACCGCCTTCCGTAGATAAAAACATCTACAACATGAACAAGCGAGAAAGACGCGAAGAAGGCGTCCTCGATTTACCAGCAAACCTATACGAGGCGTTAGAACAATTAAAGCAAGATGAAATCATTAAAGCAGCGCTTGGCAACCATATTTTCGACAATTTCATCGAAACAAAAGAAGTGGAATGGGAAAGATTTAGAACACAAATACACCCTTGGGAGAGGGAACAGTATATGACGTTATATTAAAAGGAAAACCGTTGGGGCTGAGAAGCTCTGGCGGTTTTTGTTTTTATTAAAAAGAGTGCGTGTCGGTTAAAGTGTATGAAATGCCTAGAACGAGCTTTAAAAATCTGTATTACGAACTATTTCGTTAATTTGAAAGAACCCTTTGGAACAAAGGGGAATGATCTTTACCTATGGAATAGCATCTATATATTAAGTTGCACCGTATCTTTTCAAAATAAACAACTGTGTGAAATGTGATTTTAAGTAATAAGGGGCAGCAGATGATTATTTAGGTATTGTTGGTTTAACAGAGATCGCAGAAGAAAATGTAGTAACAATACAGCCATCAAGGTCTTCTTCGCGCAATAAACCTAAATTGAGAGCTGATTTGATTTTCATCGCATCTGGTTTTTAATCATTTGGATAAGCTCATGCATGTTTAAATCCTCTAGTCTTTTAATCGTGATTTCATCATGAAATCGTTCTGTTTTTCTAATTTGTCTTTGTAGTTTATACCCATTTAATGTGATTTCACCTTTATGATTAACCCCCATCTGATCATCAAAATAAGTATGGAATACTCTTTTAATTGCTCCATCTCTGCTTCAATTTCCTTTTCTTCTTATAAAGCTCATAATAATTTTTTAATGCTTCATCGGTTAAAACACTGCTTTTTCCACATCAATTCCCTCCTGCAATCATAGATAGTTAATTCTATTAATCAGAATTCAGGAATATAACCCGTCTTTTTTGCCTAGCAATCTGTTTTGAAATGAGAAAAATTACATTTTGGTTACTTTTTGTTTCGTTTATAGACGATAAGAGATTTATAAGGTAAAGTGTGAAAGGTGGGATCAAAGAGATGAATAAGTAGGCTACGATAATCAATCATCCCCCTTTTCTTTTACATATGTAAGTCGATCGGACCGTTTTCTATTTTTTATTTAAAGAGAAATGAAATTAAGCATAATATAAAAGCGTAAATGAAACGTTTTTCTTGCTAGGAGGTTCATAGAAAGATGGAATGGGTATTAGCTATTTTATTTGCAACAGCGATTTTTCTACTAATTGTGGTGTTTGTGAAGGAGAAACAATCATCGTTAAAAACCGAGAAGGAAGTGGATCAACTAACTTTTTCCGTTATGGATGAAGTGCATCAATTACAAGAGCAAATTCGAAAACTAGAGATAGATGGTGAAATTACTGTTCAAGAGGCTGGTTTACTAGCGATTGATTCCGAGCACCGCCTTCAGTTGCGAGCGTTGCTATATTTATATAAACGGGGCTACTCTATTGAGACGATTGCTAAAAAGCAGCGGTTGACGGTTGATGAAGTAACGAGCTTGCTCTCTCCTATATGAAAGAGAAGGATGAAGGGGAATGGTAGCAAATGAAGGCTAATTCAATACGTAGTTTTGCAATCGGCTTGCTTGTTGCTACAAGTATGTGTGGGGCTGCCTACTTTCTTAGTCCTAAAGAAATAAAAAGTGAGCCTACGGTTGAAAAGTTGACTGAAGCGGAGATGAAAAGCAAGCTTGCCGCTAAAGGATATAAGATTCTGACTGAAGAAGAATGGAATGAACAGCTTGCCGCCAATGAAAAAGTAGAAGAGCCTGAGGAAGAAGAAGTAAAAGAAGAAAAAACGGAAACGGTCGTATATCGGACGATTTTAACGATTTCTACGGGAATGACGAGCATTGATGTCGGAAGAGCGCTTGAAAAGGCAAATATCATTGATAGTGCGATTGGCTTTTTAAGGAAGTAGAAAACAAAGGGCTAGCAACGGGTTTACGTCCTGGTACATATGAAGTGGATAGTGAAATGACAGTCGATGAGATCATCTCTACGGTTTTTAAATAATTTTCATAGAAAAATGCAGTGATTTCCGCTGCATTTTTCTTAATTTATATAAAGGAAAACGGGGACTACGTATAGAAATGAAAAGCAGAACGTACATTAGCAAAATGGAAGAGAGTAGGAAATGGATGAGATGGCTTTTATCCGGATTACAATGGATGTTATTTATGATTGCGGGAGCGATTGCAGCACCCATTGCGATTGCCGATTTGTTTCAATTATCGCCGGTTGAAACGGCTGGGCTTATGCAAAGAACGATCTTTATTTTAGGTATAGCTGGGATCCTCCAAGGATTTTTCGGGCATAAATTACCGATTCATGAAGGTCCAGCCGGATTATGGTGGGGGATCTTTACCATTTATGCAAGCTTAGTGTCTGTTTTATACAGCTCGAATATAGTTGCGCTACAAACATTAAGTGGTGGAATGATCATCAGTGGTCTGTTTTTTATCGTATTAACACTGTTAAATTTGGTCGATAAGATTGCCCGTTTATTTACACCAACAATTACGTTTGTTTACTTATTTCTCTTAATTTTTCAATTAAGTGGCTCCTTTTGAAAGGAATGCTCGGCATTACGGCCGAAAATATTGAGATAAAGCCGATGATCTTATTTTTAAGCGTAATCATCGTGTGTATCACGTTTTGGCTAGGGAAAAATAAACGAATGCTTTTGCAGCGCTATTCAATTATCATTAGCATTGTCATTGGCTGGTTATTATTTCTTCTTTTCAACAAGCACATCCGATTCAAAAAGCCGACCGCCTAATTCAACTTCCTGAGTGGCTTCCTTTTGGCGCTCCGATCTTTGACGCAGGGACGATCATCACCGCAGCGTTATTAACATTGTTATTACTAACAAATGCAATTGTCTCAATTCGATTAATGGACTCGGTTATACGTCATAAAAATGATCGGCATCGTTATTTGAGGGCAAGCTTCGTATCAGGGATCAATCATTTATTCAGCGGGTTGTTTGGAGCAATCGGATCGGTTCCCATTTCAGGTGCCGCCGGATTTGTTGAACAGACTGGAATAAAGAAACGCCTTCCTTTTTAATCGGCTGCTTTTTCGTTATCGTTGTCTCCCTTTTCCCAGTTGTGATGAATTCAATTGCAGCAATTCCAGCATCGATTAGCTATGCTGTTACATTTGTTATCTTTGTTAGTATGTTCGGTTTGGCATTAAAAGAATTGACCATCGTTAAAAACGCAGAACGGGCATATACAGTAGCAGGAATTTCTCTATTGATCGGGGTTGGATTAATGTTCATTCCAGCAGAGGCAACAGAAGGTCTATCACCAGCAATTGAGGTTGTTGTGAACAATGGATTAATTTGTGGAAGTGTGATCGCAATTATATTGGAGCAAGGTTTAATGATAGGTGGAAAATGGCAAAAAATAGTAGGTAGAAGAGGTGACTTCAAAGCGAAAGTTGCCTCTTTTTTTGTTTACATCCTTGTTCTATAAATCGTAATCATAGTCTCTTATTTTATTCATATAAATGATTAGTAACAATAAACGTAGCAAGGGTGGAAGCCGATGTTAAAAATTGTAGCAAGATCTTCACTCTCTATTATCGCAATCTTTTGTTTTATTACAGTCATTACTTTTTCAAGCTTGAAAATTAGTTTTTTTCATTCATTGGTAACGATGAATCAAAAACAGAGTCTTTTTATACATGATGGTATTGGAAAATCGCTCCTGCATTCCGTGCTTCCCTTTAATCCGAAGCGTTCGCTTGGAAAGGACGCATTACAATTGCTTACGAGCATAAATTTAACCGATTTGAAAACTTTCTTAATTAGTGAAATTCCAGGCTTGTATGCGTCTAGTCCGAAGATATTGATCGCGGGTGAAGGAAGTGATTTTACGAATTTGCCAATAGAATCACCACCCCCACCAGATTTTGGTGAATGGGATGAATCAGAGGAAGATATCGAAAAGCAACGATCAGAGACGCTTCCTTTGTCAGATGATTACAAAGCTTACATTTATCATTCACATACACGTGAATCATTTTTACCTTTACTGCCAGGTGTAACTAATCCAGACCATGCTTCACATAAAGAGAAGAACATAACGTTGCTAGGAAAAAGACTAGGAGAAAAGCTTGAGGAAAAGGGCATCAAAACAATTGTTGACACGACTGATGTGCAAAGTATCCTTGCCCAAAGAAACATGAAATATTACCAGTCTTATGATGTAGCGAGGGAATTGGTCGTTGATGCAATGAATCAAAACAACCAAGTAGAATTAATATTTGACCTTCATCGGGACTCACAACGAAAAGAGGTGACGACAACGACAATCAATGACCAACAATATGCAAAGACATATTTCGTGATTGGCACGGGGCATTCCAATTACGAAAAAATCTTGCATTTGCGGAAAAGCTTCATAATAAACTAAAAGAAAAATATCCAACTTTATCAAGGGAGTGTATGAAAAACCTAGAGATAGTAGAAATAACGGTATATACAATCAAGATTTATACGATAAAAGCCTAGTGATTGAAATTGGCGGTGTCGATAACACGTTAGAGGAATTAAATCGATCGGTTGATGCTTTAGCTGAAGTAATTAGTGAGTATTATTGGGAGCAGGCGGTTGAAGCAAGCACAATGAAATAGAGCCTTACTTGTATGAAAGGCCCTAATTGCGTTTGTTGATCAATGAACGACTTGACGATATAAGCCAATCACTTTTCCAAGAATGGAAACATCACGTACGATAATAGGTTCCATCGTAGAGTTCTCAGGCTGCAGGCGGAAATAGTCTTTTCTTTGAAAAATCTTTTCACTGTTGCTTCATTATCTTCGGTCATTGCGACGACGATATCACCATTATTCGCTGTTTGCTGCTGACGTACGATCACATAATCACCATTTAGAATTCCGGCTTCAATCATACTCTCACCAACAATTTCGAGCATGAAGACTTGCTCATCACTCGAAGCAAGATGCTCTGGTAGTGGGAAATATTCTTCTATATTTTCAATGGCCGAAATGGGCAATCCAGCAGTTACCTTGCCAACGAGTGGCACATTAATCGTCTTTTGACGGGGATATTGTCTTCTTCGATTTGTAAAATTTCGATCGCTCTAGGCTTTGTTGGATCCCGTCTAATAAAGCCTTTGCTTTCTAACCGGGCAAGATGCCCATGAACCGTTGAGCTTGATGCTAGGCCAACGGCTTCACCAATTTCGCGAACAGATGGCGGATAACCCTTCGTCTTCACTTCATGCTTTATGAAATCCATAATATCTTGTTGCCGCTTTGATAATTTCATCATTTCTCACGCTCCATTGTCGTATATTTTATCTTATTTTCATTATAACACGATCTTACATTCTGTACAAACGTAGGTTCGAATAAACGTTGACAACAAACGAATGTTCGCTTACAATAAAAATAACGAAAATGAGAACAAACATTCTAGAAAGAGGGAATAGCAATGACAGTTCTGTGGAAAAAGTATTCTTTTGTAATTATTTTATTTTTTCTGATGTTGGCCATGGCCCTTTATTTATCTTTTAGTTCCAGTAATAATGAAGAGAGCCATTTTTTATTACCATTAAAGATGGAGATTCGCTCTGGTCGATTTCAGAACATTATGCGAGTCAGTTAAATATCCCAACGATCGATGTTATGAAAACAATAGAAAAAGAAAATCAATTAGCGTATCAATGGTTGAAGAGTGGTGACGAGTTAAAAATTCCTGCATCACTAATCAATCAGCTAGATAGAAACCAGCTCGTTTTTCAAACAGATTAAAGGACGTGTGTTTTGTTGAGAACCATTATTTATTGTCGAGTAAGTACAAATAAAGAAACGCAAGAAACTTCATTAAAAAGACAAGAAGAGGAATTGGTCGAAGCTGCGAGTAAATGGGGGTTTGAGGTTGATGCTATTATTTGTGATCAATCTAGCGGCTATGATCTTGATCGACCTGGGGTTTTAGACATGCTTGAAAGAATTCAGCAACATCCGATTGATGCGATTCTCATCCAAGATGAAACGAGGCTTGGGCGCGGGAACGCCAAGATCGCTTTATTGCATTGTCTAATGAAAGAAAACGTGAAAGTGTACAGTTTTTCCCACCATGGGGAGCTACATTTATCTGAAACGGACTCAATGGTCATTAATATCGTGAGCATGGTGGAAGAATATCAACGCAAACTGCATAATTTGAAAATTCGCAGAGGAATGAAAAGAGCGGTTGAGCGTGGGTATCGACCTGAAAAGAATTTGAAAAATCGCGGGAATATGGACGGACGTGAACGCAAAGAAATCCCCATTGAAGAGATCGTTCGTCTGCGAAAAATGAGCTTACCTTTGCTGAGATTGCTGCTACGATGAGGGATTTGGCTTCGATGTTTCCAAAGCAACGGTTCACCGAAGATATCAAGAATACGTTCAGGAACAGGAAAATATAATCAATGAAAAGGATTTTCCAAAAGTGGATTAAAAATGCCTGTTAGCCTATATGCGAAGTAAAAGTATGAGCGGACGAGCGAGGAGGATCACGATAGATACGACGTTTGTTAACAGGATGAAAGACGGATCGGTTGTGATGCGTCTTTTTTTAGTATATTTAACCGTGTATTCGATTTCGTATGGAAAGTAAAAGAAAAGGAGTAATCGCGATGCTGCCAAAGAAGAAAATGGCAAGAATTAATGAATTAGCTAAATTAGCGAAAGAACGGAAATTAACTGTAGAAGAAGCAAAGGAACAATCAAGCTTACGTGCAGAATATTTACAAACATTTCGCTCATCGATTAAAAAACGATTGAAAATGTCCGTGTGGTTGATGCGGCGGGTGAAGATGTAACGCCAGAGAAAATTAAACAAATCCAAGAAAAGAAAAGACTTCATTAATTGTAGTAAAAATAAGATTTATTGCACAATTATCGTAAATATGTTGTTAAATCGACAAAAAACAACTATGATAGAAGAGGACATATCAAGGAAAGAAAGGTTGTTGTCAATGTTTAATGAAGTCGATCAACTAGCAGTAAACACGATTAGGACACTTTCAATTGATGCAATTGAAAAGTCCAATTCTGGACATCCGGGTCTTCCAATGGGTGCAGCCCCAATGGCTTATACACTTTGGAGTCGTTTCATGAATCATAATCCAAAAATCCGCAATGGTTTAATCGCGATCGCTTTGTATTATCAGCAGGTCATGGTTCGATGTTGCTTTATAGCTTGCTTCATTTATCTGGCTATGATGTGACAATGGATGATATTAAAAACTTCCGTCAATGGGGAAGCCGTACACCAGGACATCCTGAATATGGTTATACAGCTGGGGTTGAAGCAACAACTGGTCCATTAGGACAAGGTGTTGGTATGGCAGTCGGAATGGCAATGGCTGAACGTCATATGGCAGAAGTATACAATAAAGACAATATGAATGTCGTTGATCACTATACATATGCTCTATGTGGTGATGGGGATTTAATGGAAGGTGTTGCATCTGAAGCTGCATCCCTTGCTGCTCACCTAAAGCTTGGTAAATTGATTATGCTTTATGATTCAAACGATATTACACTTGATGGAGAGTTAGATAAATCATTCTCTGAAAATGTAGCAGGTCGTTTTGAAGCGTATGGCTGGCATTACGTTCGTGTTGAAGACGGAAATGACATGAACGAAATTGCTAAAGCAATCGAAGAAGCAAAGAAAGAAACATCAAAACCAACCCTTATTGAAGTGAAAACGGTCATCGGATACGGTTCACCAAATAAAGGTGGAAAATCTGCTTCTCACGGTGCGCCACTTGGTGAAAATGAAATGAAGCTTACGAAAGAATACTACAAATGGACATTCGAAGAAGATTTCTATGTTCCATCTGAAGTATACGATATATTTGAAGAAAAAATTGTGAAAAATGGAAAAGAAAAAGAATCAGAGTGGGAAGCACTTTTGCTACTTATAAAGCTGAGCATCCAGAGCTTGCAGCACAACTTGAATTGGCGATTTCTGGCGAATTACCAGAAGGTTGGGATAAAGATGTTGCTGTTTATGAAGAAGGATCTAGCATTGCTACTCGTGAATCGAGCAGCCAAGTATTGAACGCGATTGCACCAAATCTTCCAACTTTATTTGGTGGAGCAGCTGACCTTGCGAGCTCAAACAAAACAATGATGAGCAGCGAAACAGATTACAGCGCAACAAACTATGCTGGAAGAAATGTTTGGTTCGGTGTAAGAGAATTTGGAATGGCGGCGGCAATGAATGGGATTGCTCTTCATGGTGGACTTCGCGTATTCGGCGGTACATTCTTCGTTTTCTCTGACTACTTACGTCCAGCCATTCGACTTGCGGCATTAATGGAAGTTCCTGTAACATACGTATTTACGCATGACAGTATTTTTGTTGGTGAAGATGGTCCAACACATGAGCCGATCGAGCACTTAGCTTCACTGCGCGCAATGCCGGGACTTTCAGTCATTCGTCCAGCTGATGCGAACGAAGTTGCAGCTGCATGGCGTTCTGCCTTAGAATCTAAAAACAAACCAACAGCTCTTGTATTATCTCGTCAAAACTTACCTACTTTACCTGGTACAGCTGAAAATGCAAAGCAAGGTGTAGAAAAAGGTGCATATGTTGTGTCACCTGCAACGAACCAAGCTGCTGCACTTTTATTAGCAACAGGTTCTGAAGTTAGTCTTGCGGTTGAAGCTCAAAAAGCGTTAGCTGCTGAAAACATCCATGTATCGGTTGTAAGTATGCCGTCATGGGATAAATTTGAAGAGCAATCACAAGAATATAAAGATTCTGTATTGCCAAAAACTATTAAGAAGCGCTTGGCGTTAGAAATGGGTTCATCACTAGGCTGGCATAAGTATGTTGGCGATGAAGGTGACATATTAGCAATTGATCGCTTTGGAGCTTCTGCACCAGGTGAAAAAATTGCTCAAGAATACGGATTTAGCGTTGAAAACGTTGTTGCACGCGTGAAATCATTATTATAATAAGATTTATTATCTTAAAGGGGAAAACTTTTACATATAAAGTTTTCCCTTTTTCGGGTGAATTGAAGGAAAATTAAAAATAATCACGAACTATATAACAAGTGAGTCCCATTTTATAACATGTAACCTTGTCAATATGTATAAAAAACGACTAGGGAGTGACCACATATGAGAACGTACTCTATTTATTTAATAAAAGATGAGTTTGCTGATTACTTCTACGGACGTGAGAATAAATTTTATGAATTATTTGTTGCCGACCGCTATGAGCACGGTGAAATGAAAAACATTGTAAAAAACAAATTCAATACATAACAGAACCACTGCCGTATTTTGATCTCCATCGCCATTTTTCTAATTCCGTCCAAAGTAAAAAATTTTATATTAAAGGAAAAAGTTATTATGTTGGCATTCCAAAAGGAAAGCAAGATGCTGAACTATTAATTGGAGAGCGAAGCTTAAAAGTAAATGCCAATGGTGGATTCGGATCGGAATCGGTATTTTTCGAAGCCCTACGCAAATTTGATGGTCGTTTCTTAGCTATTGACCTTGAAAACAAACGATATGGATGGATTAAGCCGATTAAAGAAAGAAAGTTTGTATGAAATAAGTGTGTGTTATTGTATTATTGGCGGGTATTTAGTAAACTGAGGTGTAGACAACTTGAAGGAGGAAATTCATATGTGGCCGTACATATTAACGGGTGTATTAGCGCTTCTTGCTGGCGTAGCACTCGGATTTTTCATTGCGCGTAAATACATGATGACGTATTTAAAGAAAAATCCGCCAATCAACGAGCAAATGCTTAAAATGATGATGATGCAAATGGGAATGAAACCGTCCCAGAAGAAAATTAATCAAATGATGCAAGCGATGAATAAGCAGATGAAGTAAGCAAACGTTGATATGACTAGGGTTTAAGAGGATTAAAATCTTGATGACTCATCAATTATTTGCTTAAAATTCACGTTTGATTAACTTTTCTTAATCATAGCACTAATAATATGGTTAACTTTTCTCAAAACCACTTTTCTGTTAGAAAAATCAAGCAGAAGGAGTGGTTTTTGTGTTTTCAAGGAGATTACGGTTAATTTTTCTTCACTTAATTTTCTCTTTGGAAAATTAAGCATGGGTGGTGATGTTTCGTGTTACTAGAAGATGCGTTAAAAGAATATATGTATCATTGCCAAGCTCGAAATTACACTAAAAAGACAATCAAAAACAAATGGCAAGAATACAAGCACTTACAAAAATACCTTGAAGAAAAAGGGAATCACCAAAATTACATCCATTGCCATATATGACATCAAAGCCTATTTTCGCATGAAGTAATTACGAGGATTAAAGCCCCAAAGCATCAAGACGACAGGCAACCAATGCAAGGCATTCTTTAATTTGTGTGTGGAAGAAGGGTACATTGAAGAAAGCCCAATGAATAAGCAATGCCAAAAGTACCGCAAAAGCTATTAACAGGATTGACAATAACAGAGGGCGTAACAATATTAAACTCATTAAAAGATGAGAGTTATTTAACTTTGCGGAACAAAGCAATAATTGAGATGATTGATTACAGCCAATCTCTAAATTATTGACTTTATCCGAATTAGACCCACAATTTAAGCAAGAAATCACGTCAAGAATGATGATTCAGATGCTAAGAGTATTATGTTAGAAATGTTGAAGAAGAAAAAGAAAAAATAAAGAAGAAAAATTCTTATTTGTATAGATAAAAGTTAATCTTATCCATCGTTATTTTATGCACTTATCATGGGAAATAATTAATGTTCGAAGCTTTGAACGTTGATATATCAAGCGTGCATAAAACAATGTATAAATGATAAAAATTGGAAGTCTTGAAAGCCTTGGTACATATGGTATATTGAAAATTGCAACTTCCTGAAATGCTTATTATCGGTAGTCGAATTTTGTCGAGGTTGTATAACCATTCATTAAAGTAAATAAAATTTTGATTAAATAGGGTGCTAGTTGATATGGTCGATATCCCTGAAACTGAAAAAGGTTGCCTACCATACTAAATTTTTTATAAATGGGGAATATTCTAACTTACTGTGCAACCCCTTCCAATTTAATGGTATAATTTATCTACATTAATTTCAGGAGGGAAGCAATTGCAAAATTGGGGTAAAATTTTGGCATTCTTCTTATTATTTATGTTAGTTGCTTGTTCTAATGATTCTATAAAGGAAATTGATTTACAGGAAACAGAAAGTGAAATTGAAGTGACAGGAGATAATTTACTAGAAGTAGAAGAGATTGAAGAAGTTCCTGAACAACGAGAACTAACTGAGGAAGATCAAAAGTACACACAATTACTAATAGATGAACAATATGACGAGATAATAGAAGCAACAAAAGAACTAAGTGATGATGATCCGTTAAAGGATTATTATTTTTTGGCTTCTGCATTTAATAATGTGAACAATATTGATAAAAAGATAGATGGTATTGATAGTGAATTAATAATTGCATCGATATATAAAAAGCAATATGGCGATATTATAGATTATATAGAGAAAGTTCAATATATTCCTGAACAATTAGAGATGAAAGTTTATGATTTGAATGAATTAGCAATAAGTGAATACAACAATTATGCTGGAATCGCTGAGAAGCGAATAGAAGAAAATAAAAGTGAATATGCAAAAGAAAGAAATGCAGCAGGAACATCCAATACTCCAAAAACTGTCTCAATTGGAATGACTAAAGAGGAAGTATTAACAGAAGGTTGGGGAAGACCTAAAAAGATAAATAAAACTACAACCGCCAATGGAACAAATGAACAATGGGTTTATGATAATTACAATTATCTTTATTTTGAAGACGGGATTTTAATAGCTATTCAAAATTAAAGGTCTTTCCTCCTGAATGTCGAAAGAGGTAGATATGAGGAAGTTGAAGTGAATGATTGAATTGATAGTGCTTTATGATGAAAATGATAGATTGCTATCTACATGCAGAATATGGGAACATGCAACAAAGTGGATCGAAATTGAAAAGGGAAAAATCGAGGAAGTGAACATAATCAGTGAAAGAGTAAGAAAGTATTTGGTTAATGGGAAATGGTATATGGCAAAAAGTGAAATGTACATAGGCGAGCAATGGGGGAAAAGTTTATATAGAAAATAAAGTTGCTAACACACTACTTATAATAGGCGCAATAGAAATTGTTATCGGTTTCTTTATTGGTATTAAATCTTTAATTGCAATATTAAATGCAACAGTTTCTGGGGAACCACTATATAAGGCTTTACTTGAAGTTTGTTGATGATGTGGCCTAAGCCACATCATCAACAAACTTCGCAAATTCTCTTCAGGTGTTTGATATTCCAGTATTTTTCGCGGAGAGTATTCATCCAATTTTCCACCTCTTCAATTTGTTCGTCGCTGTATGAATGAATGGGCTGCCCTTTTTGATGAACCTTCGAAGCAGGCCATTGTGTAGTTCATTAGATCCACGTTTCCAGGAGGCATGGGGATGGGAAAAATAGACATCAATCTCTACTTTGCCTTGGTCTGAAAAATCACTGAATTCTGAACCGTTGTCTAACGTGATGCAAACAGTCTCTACTTCTGGATATTCCGAAAAACTTCATTCAAGGCCTCTGTAACCGCTGGAGCTGTCTTACTCGGAATTCGCCTGATGATTTTCTTTCTGGTCTTTCTTTCCACTAGCGTCAGTAAAGCCTCATCATTTGATTTGTGGCCCAATACGGTATCGATTTCCCAATGTCCGAACTCTTCCCTTGTTTCGATAGATTCAGGGCGCTCTTCAATGCTCATTCCTAATACTTTTTATGTTTTCGTGATTTTTCGTCTTGGTTGAACGGCGGCGCTTCATTGCTAGATCAATATTTATCACGGACAATTTGCCATCGTCTATCCAGTTATATAAAGTCTTCGTGGAAGGAACGTATTCAAATTTATCGTGCCTTTTGCATACCCAACGGCTGCATCTGTTGACCATTTATTATCCAGGATTTTTCTTCTGCGAAACGTACAAATTCCCATGCTTTCATGACGGTAGAATGAGCTCCGCAATTTTTTCGATTTTCATCGTAAACACGTGCACCAGCATCCGAAAAATACGTCGTATAAGGCCTTCGAAAGGTATCGATTTGTTGGACAGTGCCCCGTCTGATCTCACGGAAATCGTGCTAGCGTAAAATATTACATCTATCTGTAGAGTGAATTTTTATCATACATTTTCTTATTTACTGCTTATCTTTGATCAACAAATCCGAAACCACTTTTTCTATTGGAAATTACACCATGGAGAGTGGTTTTTGTTTTAAAGATAGGAAGAGGATTGATTTGCTCAACTGATATCAATCGCCACAAAAGTTTCACAAGCCTTCTACGGTTCTTGTCGATCGTTATCTGATAGAATGGGTGTGGTAAGGTGTTCAAAGCTTTTGGGAAAAGCTTTTGTTGATGAACCAAGTTGCGTCTCGAACCTTTGTCTTTTGACCATTTTTGAACACATAAATATGTTGTAGGAGTTGTCATTTATGTCCGGGGATATTAACTTAATATTAGCATTAGGCGCAGGGTTTTTAAGTTTTATTTCGCCGTGTGTCCTTCCATTGTATCCCGCATTTTTGTCCTATATTACCGGGATGTCTGTTTCAGAAATAAGGGATGATCATGCGATGTTTAGGCGGCGAAGCATGTTACATACCTCCTTTTTCTACTAGGATTTTCGGTTATTTTTGTTGCGCTTGGATTTGGATCGTCCTTTATTGGTAGTTTATTTAGCAATTATCAAGATTTAATTCGCCAAGTTGGGGCGATCTTTATCGTCTTATTTGGATTAATTGTCGCAGGCTTTCTATCACCGGAATTTCTAATGAAAGAACGCCGCATTCAGTTTAAGAATCGTCCAACGGGATTTCTAGGCTCGATTTTAATTGGGATGGGATTTGCTGCAGGCTGGATGCCATGTACAGGTCCAATTTTAGCGGCTGTCTTAACGTTAGCGGCGGCTAATCCGAGTTCTGGTGTTGTCTATATGCTTGCTTATACGCTCGGTTTTGCCATTCCGTTTTTCATTTTGTCTTTCTTTATAAGCAAACTGAATTGGATTCGCAAATACCATGTTAAAATCGTTAAAATTGGTGGGATCATTATGATTTTAGTTGGGATTCTGCTCTTCTTTGACGCGATGACAATAATCATCAGTGTTCTCTCGGGGCTTTTCGGCGGGTTTACTGGATTTTAGAAAAGGAATCCTCACAAAGTGAGGGATTCTTTATATGGAAAAACTAAAGCTTTAAATTGTATTCTTTTATTTTACGATAAAGGGTATTGCGACTAATTTGAAGCCATTCAGAGACATGGGAAATATTACCTTGTGCTAACCTTATATAATTTTCAATCGTTTCTTTCTCTATTTCTTTTAAAGATTGAATGACAGGCTTTTCGATTGGTTGAATGGCTTCTTTTTCTAGTTGGAAATCCTTAGGATAAATGATGTCACCGTTTGCTAGAAATGCTGCTTCTAAAAGCGTACTTGATAGCTCGCGAATGTTACCGGGCCAAGGGTATGACAAGATAAAGCTTTTGGCATCTTCTGATAAATATTTTCCGCTGTTTTTCAATATGCTTTTGGCCATTTCAATGATATCGCTTCTTTCTCGTAATGATGGAAGTGAAAGAAGAATACCCTTAATCGATAATATAAATCCGCCCTAAAATTACCTGCTTTAATTTCTTCTAATAGGTTTTTATTCGTTGCCGCGATGATTCTTACATCTACTTTTTGCTTTTGTGACTGCCGATTGCAGTGATCTCACCTTCTTGTAAAGCGCGAAGTAGGCTAGCTTGCGCGCGTAAGGACATATCACCAATTTCATCAAGAAAAAGGGTTCCTTCATTTGCAGCTTCAAATTTCCTTTTCTTCCTTCTGAGTGTGCTCCTGTAAATGCTCCTCCGATATAGCCAAAAGCTCACTTTCAATCAGTGATTCAGGAATGGCACTGCAATTGACGGCAATAAAAGGTTGGTGCGCTCGAAAGCTTGACGTATGAATTGATTGCGCAAACAGCTCTTTTCCTGTTCCGGTTTCACCGAAAAGCAATGTTGACATATCGGTAGCCGCAACTTTCTTTGCCAGTTCTTTCAATTTTATAATACTGGTACATGTCCCTTTAATATCGGTAAATGTATACAATCCTTTATGCTTGATCGGTTTTTGTTGAACAGCAATAAAATGCTTGTTGGTTGAATCATTTATAATGGGTTCTATCGTAAATGAATGTTGATACTGCTCGATTTTTTACCGATGCAGTTTTCTCCAAGTATTTTTTGCATGACGATTTGCCCTCACAATGCGCTGTTCATCGTCGAGAGAGACGTAAGGGTGGGTAACGTATTTATTGATCGTATATTCGAGTTCTGCAATTGGAGGCTGCTGGTCTTTAATTGATTGCTGAAACAATAAACGATTGCGAATATCATCTGCAATTATTTGCGAAAGTAAGAAATGGTATGGATTAAACAATTCTTTTTTCCACTAATATTAATAGCGCCGATAATTTGGCCGGAAGGGAAAAAATCGGTGATGCGGCACATGAGAGAAAGCGGGCTGTAACATAGAAATGTTGGTCTCCATGCACTCTAACCGGATTTTTTCAAGTAAGGCCATACCAATCGCGTTCGTTCCCCGTTTATTTTCTAGCCAATTGGCTCCGACTTGCATTTGCATTTTCTAGCCTGCTTCTGGAAACTTTCATCACCAAGCGTGTATATAATCGTTCCGTTTTTGTCAGTAAGTGAAGCCATATGGCCAGCTTGGGTTAATATAGTTGTAAATTTTTTCAATATTGGAATCGCTGCATCCGTTAGCTCTCTGTTTTTGACTAATAATTCAGATATTTGTTGATCGTTGAGGACTTGATCTTGAGGGAGGTCCGAGGGGTTTAGTCCGATTTCAAGACAACGTTTCCAAGAAAATCGAATCATTTTTTCTTCATCCAATTTTTGTTGTAGCAAACGTATCCACCTCACACGAATAATATAATGCGCAGTGATTGTATGCATTGGTTGTCCTAAAATTATACACTGAATTGTTAGAAAATGATACAAGTATATGAGATTATTTTTAATATAGCATGATCTCAATGATTGTTAAGTTGGCACGATAATTGCATGTTAAGTAGAGTGTAAGCATCAACAATTATTTAGGAGGTTATGTCATTGACGAATCGTGCAGTTGTGTACAAAGAGCCAGGTAAAGTAGCGGTTGAAAAAACACCATTTCCAGATCTCGTATTGAGAGATGGTCCTGGTGTGAATCCCTTAATGTAGGGAGAAAATGTGACCATGGTGTCATTCTTAAAGTGGTTGCTACGAATATTTGCGGCAGTGATCAGCACATGGTTCGTGGAAGAACGACTGCTCCAAGTGGTCTTGTACTAGGCCATGAAATTACTGGTGAAGTCATTGAAGTTGGTAGAGATGTAGAGTTTATGAAAGTGGGAGATTTAGTCTCTGTACCATTCAATATCGCTTGTGGACGTTGTAGAAATTGTAAAGAGCAGGATACACATATTTGTACAAATGTGAACCCAGATCGTCCCGGATCTGCATACGGCTATGTTGATATGGGAGGATGGGTCGGCGGACAGTCAGAATATGTGATGGTTCCTTACGCAGATTTTCAATTATTAAAGTTCCCAGATAAAGATCAAGCGTTGGAGAAAATCGTTGATTTAGCTATGCTTTCAGATATTTTCCCAACTGGGTTTCATGGTGCGTATAGTGCAGGTGTTGGCATAGGATCAACTGTTTATATTGCAGGAGCAGGACCTGTTGGACTAGCTGCTGCTCACTCTGCTCAATTATTAGGTGCTTCGACCGTCATAGTAGGGGATTTAATCGAAGAGCGTTTGGCGCAAGCGAGAAGCTTTGGATGTGAAACGGTTAATCTTCGAGATCACGATGATCTAGGTGAGCAAATTGAGCAAATTCTTGGTATTCCTGAAGTAGACTGTGCTGTTGATGCTGTTGGGTTTGAAGCGAGCGGGCACGGACCGGGAAGCGGGAAGCACCTGCAACTGTCCTTAACTCGGTGATGAGCGTTACACGCGCAGGAGGTAGGTTAGGAATTCCTGGTTTATATGTGACAGGTGATCCTGGCGGTATTGATGAAGATGCAAAGGTCGGAACGCTGAAAATTCGAATTGGACTCGGCTGGGCGAAAGCGCATCATTTTGTCACAGGTCAGACGCCTGTAATGAAGTATCACGAATTCTTAATGAAATCGATTTTAAGTGGGAAGGCTCAAATTGCTAAAGCTGTAAATGCTACAGTTATTAGTATAGATGACGCGCCAAATGGCTATGAAGTATTTGATAAAGGGCCGCCAAGAAATTTGTGATCGACCCGCATGGTATGATTCCTAAATTAGGTACCGTCAAGAAGCTGCTCAAATACAACCATAAGGTATTTCAATAGAAAAAGCCCAATTTCTCGAAAATTTTAGAGAAATTGGGTTTTTTCATTATTTTATTAGTTCCCGCTACTAAATACTATGAGAATCGTTTGCGATTTCCCAAATAAGTATCATCCAATGTAAAAATAGTAATGTCATGAGTAAGTACATTCTGTTAAAAAACTTTCATGATCCATGACCGTGAGTTTTTTATGAATGGATGTATTTCATGAAGAAATTAAAATAAGTGCTCATAAGGAGTAAGATCAATTTTTAACTCATCCAGTTTTTTCGTAAAAATTTATGATCGCGTTTTGGTGTGGCTAAAATATATCCTTTAATAACGATATCTAAATCAATTTTTTTGCCTTCTCGTTTAAGGCGATTTCCCGATTTTTCCCGCAATTTTATGTCTTGCTACGTCGCGGAACAATTCTGGGACAGGACTGACAAGCTCTTCTAGCAAATCTTTTACGTCTGAAGTCCACAGTTTTTCGTTTTTTCTACGTAATATTCTTCCCAATCCATATCTGATTTGCCATCTTGTTTAGGAGTCTTTTTAAAAACTTTCTAAACATAAAGAATCCGCCAATCGCCATGAGAGAGATGAGTATAACGACCCAAAATAAAATAAACATTAAAAACCAACCATCTAGCATTTTTTCACTCCTATTACATTGGCAGTTTACCTATATTATAGCTGATATTGAAAGCGAGACAAGTTCCTTGCTTGCGTTCATTTGATAAGAAAGTTGAAATGTAGGTGTCCTTTTACCTTGAAACACCTATATGGAAGGTGAAAGGGAGGTGAGGACATGGCAGAAGCTTATTTGAAAGCAACGCGACTTAAGCTTGTGTTTGACCATGGGGTAGATGAGGATAACAAGCCGGTATTTAAAAGCAAAACCTTTCAAAATGTGCGTCGTAGTGCCACTGCGAGTGAATTATATGAAGCAGCACAAGCGATTGGCGCGTTATCATCACAGCCACTATGGGCAATCGAAAGGAATGATCTTTCAAGCATTGATGAGTATTAATCGCGTGAAATATAATAGAAGCGAGGTGAGGAGATGAAAACATTAGAGCTGATTTTTGAAAGTGAGCAAGGGAAAACAGCAACGATTTCGATCGATCATCCACAGGACCCGGTTGATCTAGAAACGGTTAAAACATCGATGGAAAGCATCATTGCTTCAGGGGTATTTATTGATAGTGATGGGTATATATACGAAGCGATCAAAAGTGCACGCCTCGTGGAAAGAAATGTAACTATTTTTGAGATGAACGAGTAATGAAATTGTCCCATAAGCGAAAGGATCGCTTTTGGGACAACTTTATTAGAGAGGAGTTGAATGGTCATGGAGCAATTTCTCCCGTTCTTAAGCGAAGTTGATTTCCGGCGCTCGTCACGTTTTATCTTTTGTATCGCATCGAAACGAAGCTCGAGGCCGTCATTCAAACGATCCAGAACTTACCCGAACGGATGGGGAAAATATAACGAATGATCATGATAAGACGAAACGACTTTGAAAAATGTTGAAAACGTAGGGTGCCCACTGCTCTGCGTTTTTTATGAAAACGAACCTTCGGATAGACCGGTGTGAAATAGAAATCGGGCAATTCCCCAAAAAGATTCCAAAGCGATACCCACGAATGATCTATCCGGCATTTAAATTACTTGGAAAACGCCTAGTATCTTTTTTGCGAGGAAACAATTTGCTATAATAATAGGTAAAGAATAATAGGATGTGGTTTTCATGAAGTTTATTCATACGGCTGACTGGCATCTCGGTAAGCTTGTTCATGGTATATATATGACGAAGCATCAACGGCTTATTTTGGATCAATTTATTCAACTTGTTGCCGAAGAAAAGCCTGATGCAGTCATTATCGCTGGTGATTTATATGATCGGTCGGTTCCACCGACAGAAGCGGTCACATTGTTAGAAGAAGTTCTCTATCAATTGAATATTGAATTGGAAACCCCGGTTATCGCAATTGCTGGGAATCACGATAGTGCACAGCGTCTATCATTTGGTTCCTCATGGTATAAACATCGCCATTTACATATTCAAGGCAGTATTGAAAATTGTTTTGAACCGGTACGTTTGCATGGTGTGAATTTTTATTCAATTCCATATGTCGAACCAGGCATCGTTCGTGAATGGTTTGATGATCAAACGATTACGTCACATGATGCAGCGATGAGACGGATCATAGGTGAAATCGAACAAAACTTACGGCCGGATGAGCCGAATGTGTTCGTTGGTCATGCATTTGTCCTTGGTGGGAAAACGAGTGATTCGGAACGGACGCTGTCTGTCGGCGGGTCGGGTTGTGTGTCAGCAGATTGTTTCGCACCGTTCGCTTATACAGCATTAGGCCATCTTCATAGCCCGGATGCGATTCGTCATGAAACGATTCGCTATTCTGGTTCGTTAATGAAGTATTCATTTTCCGAAGTGAATCATCGAAAAAGCGTCTCGATTGTAACGATGAATGAAAATGGCAGTTATGAAATTGAAGAGAAATATTTACAGCCTGAGCAAGATATGAGAGAAGTCACTGGCTTTATGGATGAGCTGCTTGATCCAGCTTTTTATGAACAGCAAAAGACCGATGACTTTTTAAAAATCACGTTGCTTGATGAAGGGGCGATTTTGGATCCGGTCGGTAAATTAAGACAAGTGTATCCGAATGTATTGCATTTAGAGAGAAAAATCGATCAAATCGATTTGCGGAATATGCAGACGTTGGAGTTAACAGAGCGCAAGCATCAATCAGAGCTTGACTTGTTTTCTCAGTTTTATCATGAAATGACGACGAGAGAATTCACGGAGAAAAAGCGTAATTTAATGGCTGAAATGATCGAACATGCCAAAAAGAGGTGATTACGGTATGAAGCCGATATTATTAACAATGCAAGCGTTTGGACCTTATGCTCGTAAGGAAGTGATTGACTTTTCGCGACTTGGCAATCGTAAGATGTTCGTTATTTCTGGAAAAACAGGATCTGGAAAGACAACGATTTTTGATGGAATTAGTTTTGCGATTTATGGCCGGGCAAGTGGGGAAGATCGGGTCGGTGCTGATTTGCGAAGTCAGTTTGCTCCAGATGATCTCATAACAGAAGTGTCACTTGAATTTTCGCTTAGAAATGAAACGTATTTTATTCGGCGAACTCCACAGCAAGCAAAGAGAAAGGCGCGGGAGATGGCTACACAATCGTCAATGCAACGGCGGAATTATTCGTGATCGACGGAATGGCGATCGGAAGCTGATTGCTTCAAACATTAGGAAACAGATGAGAAAATTGGTGAAATCATTCAATTGGATGCGAATCAATTTCGCCAAATATTAATGATTCCCAAGGCGATTTTAGAAAACTGCTCACTTCAAATAGTAAAGAAAAGAAGTGATCCTTCAGCGGTTATTTCGTACGGAAATATATAAAAAATAGAAGATCACTTAAAAGATCGAGCGAATGCGTTAAAAGAGAAGTAGAGTTTGGCATTGCGGAACGCTCACGCATGTTAAAGGGTGTAGCACATAATGGCCATGAGAGTTTACAAGCGGCATTAATGGAACAACCGTTAAATGATCTGACGGTTTTATCGCTGCTTCAAGACGTTCAAGCGACAATGAATAAAGAGTTAGCTGCCATTACTGAAAGTATTACACAGCAACAAAAAGCACGAGATGAAGCGAAACGAAAAGTAGATGCAGCCGAAGATTTATTAAAACAAATGGCTGTACGTGACCAATTAACGGTTAGTAAAAACGAGCTGGAAGCGAAAAAGGATCATATTCAAACGTTAAAGCGTGATGTTGCGTTGGCTCATAAGGCGAATAAGCTCCATCATCAGGAAGATCTTTGTCAACGGTTGAAGCGTGATATAGATAGCAATAAAGCAAGATTAGAAGCTCAAATGAACCAAATTAAGCGAGTGGAGCAAGAGGTAGAAAGAAAGAAACATTTACTTGAATTGGAAGAAGGAAAACAAGAAAGAAGAGAAGAGTTACAAACAGAACATACGAATATGCTGCATATGCGTGATGATGTATACTCATTTTCGAAAAGGCAAGCGGACGTAAAAAACAGAACGATCATTTACAAGCGCTACGCCAAAAAATTGAAGGGGAACGACAGAGACTTCTTCAGATAAACGAGCAATTTGAACAGAAAAAGCCGAGTTTGCGACGATTGAACCGTTGCGAATAGCGATCATGGAATATGAAAAGCAAGAAGCCGAAGCAGGAGCCATCATTGAAGGATTGGTTGATTTGTTAGCCGAAGATGAAAAGGCACAAAAATGGAAAGAACAGCTTCAAGTAAAAGATCACTTGCTTCTAAATATAAGAAAAAAGTAGAGGACGCACAAGCGACGTTGGCGATGATTGAGAGTCAATGGCTGCAAGGACAGGCTAGTCATTTGGCGAGCAAGCTTGAAACGGGTGAGCCTTGTCCTGTATGCGGTGCTGAGCATCATCCAAATCCCGCTCAATTCACACAATCAGAACGAAGTGAAGAAGACTTGCAAGCGGCAAAGCGAGCGGTTGATGAGAGTGAAAAGAATTACAAATAATGGAACGTTCATATTTTCAATTAAAAACAGAATGGAAATGATGCAAGATCAAGTAAATAAAAAGATCGAACAAATGAAGAAACTCGTTCCAGAGTTTACATTTGAACAAATTGATTCCTTTCATCAAGAGTATGAACAGAAATTTGTCACGTTGAAAAGGAACAGAATCGAAGCGTTGGCAAAGGTGGAACAAATACCTCGCCTCGTTACGGAAATGAATCAGCTTGAAACGACAATGAAAGAAATCAATGTTCTTGTTGAGCAATCAATGAATGCCGAAAAAGAGCTAGCGATTGAGCATGCGGAAGCTTCTGCCTTATTAAATCGTTTAAGTAAGACGATACCGGAACCGTTGCGGACGAAGGAAGCATTCGATCAAAAGCTTCTACAAATCGAACAAGCGCGAAAAGTTTAGATGCTTCATTGAATGAAGCACGCAATCAATTTACAGACGTAAGTAAAAGCTTGCACAATTAAATGGTGCTGCCCAAAGCGTACGAACACATATTGATGACGCCGAAAAAGCATTGAAAAGCGAGCGTGATCTCTTCGTGCGCATGTTACAGGAAGAAGAGTTTGAATCATATAAAATGTATGCAGAAGCAAAGAAAGAACAGGTTGAAATAAATCAAATTGAAGAGACGATTCAAACGTATTATGAGCAGTATCGTTCGACTTTAGATCGATTAGCGGATTATGAGCAAAGGTTAAAAGGGAAGGAAAAGCCGAATGTCGTAGAATTAGAGAAGGCTTTGACAGAGTCAGAGCTTGAACTTACTCAATCGTCCGACCAGTATGCGCGAATCAATATGCAACTAAAACAAAACGCAGAAATTGAGCAGGCTGTTTTGCAAATCAATCGTGAATTAAAAGCGTTGGAAGAGCAGTATGACCTCATTGGTGAATTATCAAATGTCACAAAAGGAGACAATGCGTTTAAGCTTACTTTTGAACGCTACGTACTTGCTTCCTTTTAGATGGCATCCTCGTTGCGGCAAATGGGCGATTAACGAAAATGACGAGCGGGCGTTATCGCCTTTACGGAAAACAGATCGTTCCAAAGGGAATGTACAAAGCGGGTTGGAATTGCTCATTTTCGATCAATATACGGGTCAAGAACGGCACGTAAAAACGTTATCTGGCGGTGAAAGCTTTAAAGCGTCATTGTCATTAGCGCTCGGTCTTGCTGATGTCGTGCAACAGCATGCAGGCGGGGTTTCATTGGAAACGATGTTTATTGATGAAGGTTTTGGAACGTTGGACCCTGAATCATTGGATCATGCAATTGAAGCGTTAATGGATATCCAAAGCAGCGGTCGCCTTGTTGGTATCATCTCGCATGTGCCGGAATTAAAGGAAAGAATCGATGCTCAATTGGAAGTGACGGCAAGTCAAACGGGAAGTAAAACGCAGTTTCTATTTACGAGTTAATCGCTAAAGGTGGTGAATCAATTGGAAAAACATTTTTTATAGCAACTCTTTTATTTAGCTGGTTTATTACGATCAGCTTGGCGGTTTTCTCTTATTTTGCTCTCCAGCTTGGATACACACTCATCGGTATTTGTTTAATCGTCATTACGATTGCTTCGATAACGATGAATACAGTCTTTAGAAAGAAATGGAAGCGAACATTTTAAAAAGGGTCACTCATTTTGAGTCACCCTTCTTTTTGTTTTTATTATAAGAGATAAAAGCAATGATTCCGGCTGTAAACAATAAGAACATAATCCCGGACAACATTGACGCGATAATTGTCACACTAATGGCCCCTCACCCCTTTACATAATTACCATAGCATGTTTTTACATGGAAGTCAGTTTTGTTAGGAAAAATGGATGAAACATAACTGTAAATAACCGAACATCTCTCTGTTATTGTCCTGACATATCCCTTTGTTAAGATGGTAATCGTTAGTTTAGTTCTTACTAACAAAGGGAGGAAAATGATGAGAAAAAATGACGGCGTTTGTGACGGCGGTAACGATTATAGGAATGGCGGCTAGTGCAGCTTTAGCGGCGACCCACGAAGTACAAAGTGGTGACTCGTTATGGAACATTTCTCAAGAGTACGGGGTAACTGTTGTACAAATGCAAGAATGGAATGATTTATCATCTGATATCATCCATCCGAACGAGCAATTACATGTATTAACGGAGGATGAAAGCAAAGAACATATTGTTTCTCAGGGCGATACATTATGGGATATTGCTCATGAATATGAAGTCACAGTAGAGGATTTAAAACAATGGAATCAACTTACATCCTCTTTGATTCACCCCGGTGATACATTAACCATTCAAAACAATGGACAAAATATAAATAAAGAAGAAGATACCCAATCATCCGACGAGCAAGGAAAGGAATTGACGGTAACAGCAACCGCATATACTGCACATTGTAAAGGGTGTTCGGGAATTACGGCAACAGGACAAGATTTACGTGCAAATCCAAATCAAAAAGTCATTGCAGTCGATCCAACGGTCATTCCATTAGGAAGCAAAGTATATGTTGAAGGATATGGAACAGCCATTGCAGGGATACTGGCGGTGCCATAAAAGGAAATAAAATTGATTTATTTATTCCATCACATGACGAGGCGGTTGCTTTCGGAGTAAAAACCGTAAAAATTAAAGTACTAAAATAAGTAGAAATCCGGCTTTTTAGTGGCCGGATTTTTTCATATTTGTTCATACTTGCGAAATGGCGCTAACTTTTCCATAATGGATTCATGAATGGTGGCGAAAAGGTGATGAGAATGAAGAAGGCGATCAAAAAAGCAAAAAAAGCAACAGGCAGCAAGAAAACGAGTCGTCTTATTTTTAATACCCGTAATCATTTTTTATTCATTGCTATTTATTACGATACGAATAACGAAAAGCAAGAAGTGAAGCGAACGCTTGTACCTTTAGAGTTTGTACCGATTTATGAAGCGGCTGAAAGAGAATTTGGTGTTCCTGCTTATTTACTTGCCGCTCATCATCGAGTTGAAACGATTTTTTCCACGATGGATCCGATGCTTTCACCAGCGGGTGCAGAAGGACCGATGCAGTTTATGCCTTGTACGTTTGTAGGTTGGTCACATCCATCTTGTGGCGGACTTGGATTAGGAGATATTCCAGAAGAGGATAAAGTAAATCCGGCCATCATTCAAAAATATGGCGGCTATGGAGTTGATGCGAATGGAGACGGGAAAGCAGATCCGTGGGATATAGAAGATGCGATTTTTAGTGCGGCCAATTTCCTCTCGAAATATGGTGCAGCGGAAGGAAAGTTAAGTGAGGCCGTTTATGCGTATAATCATAGCGAGAAATATGTTGAAGATGTCCTTTATTTTGCGAATTTATATAAAGAGGAGCTTACTGTAGATGTTCAAAATAGCAAGTAAAGTTTTTCGAGGGCTACTTATTCACTAATTATTAATAAAAAACGGAAGCGATCGCCTCCGTTTTCTTTATTAACTGTGTCGACGCCCTCGGGCCATCGACCCTAAAATTAAACTTAAAACAAACACTAATATTAATGCCCCAATCAATGCCGGTACGATTGCTATACCAGCAATATCGGGACCCCAATTGCCAAAAATGGCGCCGCCGAGCCAAGCTCCAATAATGCCAGCAATAATATTACCTATAATACCACCTGGAATATCTTTACCAAGAATTAAGCCTGCAAGCCAGCCGATTATGCCACCTACAATAAGGTATAATAGAAAGCCCATGTATTTCATCTCCTTTAGTGAGTGTTTCTTTTACTACTCACTACTATTATTACCGTTTATTAGAATGTATAAACATCTTTTTCAAGCGTACGTATGAAGGATTCAGAAAAAGCGGAGGTATATTTAATGAAAAAAACATGTTAATCATACAAGTCATCACTTGCATTTTTTCTTATTCGCCTGTTCAAATGATGATTCCTCACGAATAAGTGCTACGGTTTTACGAGCGGTCGATGGCGATACGATAGAAGTTCAATTGAAAAACGGAGAAAAGGAAAAAGTGAGGATGATTTTAATTGACACTCCGGAGACAAAACATCCACAGCTCGGTGTCCAGCCTTTGGTGAGGAAGCAGCCGAATTCACGAAAGAGATGTTAGTAGGTAAAGAAATTGAACTTGAGCTTGACGTTTCTGAAAGAGATCGTTACGGTCGAGTATTAGCATATGTTTGGATTGATGGAATCAATTTCAACCGTTTGCTCGTTGAAAAAGGATATGCTAGAGTCGCTATTTTCCTCCTGATATTAAGTATGTGGACGATTTTGAAGAAGTTCAAGATAAAGCCCGACAAGAGGCAGTCGGAATTTGGTCCATTGAAAATTATGTCCATGAGAAAGGGTTTAAAGATAGTGGACAAGAGGTAAGTAAACAAGTGAACGAAATCGACGAGAAGTGCAATATTAAAGGAAATATTAATAGTAAGAAAGAAAAATTTATCATTTGCCGTCGGGACAATATTATGAGCAAGTGATTCCAGAACAATGGTTTTGCACAGAGGAAGAAGCGTTAGAAGCTGGATTTCGAGCATCGAAAAGATAAGCGACATGGATAATCAGGCAGCGTAAATCATTTTCTTTATCAGAATTTTTGGTATGATTAGTACCGGTTGATTTTAACCTAGACTACATCATTGTCGATAAGGAAATCTTATTGAAAACCATAACTTTATCGTTATTTACTTATATCACTTACTATTATAAAATAGTAATGAAGGTTATGAATAAGTCTAATCAACAAAATGAGATGAAACAATGAAAAAGTATTGTGAAAAGAGGGAAAAGCATGACACAAGTAAAAAACGATGTGTTTAACGCTCGTTCTTCTTTTGATGTCGACGGTAAACGGTATCATTATTACCGCTTGGCAGCACTAGAAGAAGCAGGTGTGGCAAAAGTTTCTAATTTGCCATATTCAATTAAAGTATTGTTAGAGTCTGTATTACGTCAAATGGACGGTCGTGTAATTACGAAGGAGCATGTTGAAAATCTTGCGAAATGGGCGACGGATGAAGTAGCGGACGGGAAGTTCCATTTAAGCCATCTCGTGTTATTTTACAAGACTTCACAGGTGTTCCTGCGGTTGTGGATCTTGCTTCCTTAAGAAAAGCAATGTCAGATCTTGGCGGAGACGCTGAAAAAATTAACCCGGAAATTCCTGTTGATCTTGTCATTGACCATTCTGTTCAAGTTGACACATATGGTTCCCAGAAGCATTAAAGATTAACATGGATTTTGAATTTGAAAGAAACGCGGAGCGTTATGAATTTTAAGTTGGGCGCAAAAAGCATTTGATAATTACCGTGCAGTTCCACCAGCAACGGGGATTGTTCACCAAGTAAACCTTGAGTATTTAGCAAATGTTGTTCATGCGGTTGAAACACCATCCGGCGATCTTGAAGCTTATCCAGATACACTTGTTGGAACGGATTCACATACGACAATGATCAATGGTGTTGGTGTACTCGGTTGGGGTGTTGGCGGAATTGAAGCAGAAGCAGGTATGCTAGGTCAGCCGTCTTACTTCCCAATTCCAGAAGTCGTCGGTGTGAAATTAACAGGAAAATTGCCAAACGGTGCAACTGCGACAGACTTGGCATTAAAAGTGACGCAAGTGTTACGTGCTCACGGTGTTGTTGGTAAATTCGTTGAGTTTTACGGAGAAGGTGTTGCGAGCTTGCCGTTGGCGGATCGCGCAACGATTGCCAACATGGCGCCTGAGTACGGGGCAACATGCGGATTTTTCCCTGTTGATCATGAAACATTAAATTATCTACGTCTTACAGGCCGTGAAGAGGAACAAATCAAGCTTGTTGAATCGTATTTAAAAGAAAACGATATGTTCTTTACAGTCGATAAAGAAGACCCAGTATATAAAGATATTGTTGAAATTAACCTATCTGAAATTGAAGCGAATCTTTCTGGACCAAAACGTCCACAAGATTTGATTCCACTTTCACAAATGCAAAAAGCATTTAAAGAAGCGGTGCGTGCCCCGATTGGCAACCAAGGCTTTGGACTTGAGCCAGCCGAAATTACGAAAGAAGTAAAAGTAACGTTCAATAACGGTGACGAAGCAACGATGAAAACAGGTGCGATCGCCATTGCTGCGATTACGAGTTGTACGAACACATCTAATCCGTACGTTATGCTTGGTGCGGGCTTAGTTGCGAAAAAGCGGTCGAAAAAGGACTGGAAGTGCCTAATTATGTTAAAACATCGTTGGCTCCAGGTTCAAAAGTAGTTACAGGTTATTTACGTGATGCAGGCTTAATGCCGTACTTATCTAAACTTGGCTTTGATTTAGTTGGTTACGGCTGTACGACATGTATCGGAAACTCTGGACCACTTAAAGATGAAATCGAAAAGGCAATTACAGAAAGTGATCTTTTAGTTACGTCTGTATTGTCTGGAAACCGTAACTTTGAAGGAAGAATTCATCCGCTCGTGAGAGGAAACTATCTAGCTTCACCACCACTTGTAGTAGCTTATGCACTAGCTGGAACGGTAGACATCGATTTGAAAAATGAGCCACTTGGAAAAGATCAAGATGGCAATGATGTGTATATGAAAGATATTTGGCCGACAACAGAGGAAGTAGCTGAAGTTGTGAAACAAACGGTTACTCCTGAATTATTCCGTAAAGAGTATGAGCGTGTGTTCGATGATAACGAACGTTGGAACGAAATTAAAACGAGCAACGAACCGCTTTATACTTGGAATAATGATTCAACATATATTCAGAACCCACCGTTCTTCGAGAACTTATCAACGGAATTAGATACAATTAGTCCATTAACTGGTTTACGTGTTGTTGGTAAATTCGGTGATTCTGTTACAACAGACCATATTTCACCAGCAGGTGCGATTGGTAAAAACACACCTGCAGGCAAATACTTGCTTGATAACGGAGTACAACCACGTGACTTTAACTCTTATGGATCTCGTCGAGGCAACCATGAAGTCATGATGCGTGGAACATTTGCGAACATCCGGATTCGAAACGAAATCGCTCCTGGTACAGAAGGTGGATTCTCGACTTATTGGCCAACTGGAGAAGTTGATTCAATTTATGATACGTGCATGCGCTATAAGGAAGATGGAACAGGTCTTGTTGTCTTAGCTGGTAAAGATTACGGAATGGGATCTTCACGTGACTGGGCAGCAAAAGGAACAACACTTCTAGGCATTAAAACAGTGATTGCTGAAAGTTTTGAGCGTATCCACCGTTCAAACCTTGCATTGATGGGTGTACTTCCACTTCAATTCAAAAAGGTGAGAATGCAGAAGTGCTTGGCTTAACTGGAAAAGAAGTGATTGATGTTCAAATTGATGAAAACATTAAACCTCGTGATCTGGTGAAAGTAACAGCTACTGACGAAGACGGTAATAAAAAGAATTCGAAGTGCTCGTTCGCTTTGACTCTGAGATTGAAATCGATTATTATCGTAACGGTGGTATTTTACCTATGGTATTACGCGGTAAGCTTGCTGAATAATAAACTGGAAAACACTTTGCAAAAAGCAAAGTGTTTTCTTTCGTAAGGAAAAGTAAGAACATTCGGTTTAATCGATCTAGTTTAAGCCAATACTTAAAAATAGGACATCATGTAAGGGTGAAAATGTTGAGAAGACCAGGAAGAAAATCATTTTCAGAGCTTATTCAAGAAAATAAGCAAGCTTTATTAAATGATGCTGAAGCGATGGAGCGGATAGAAGAGAAACTGGAAGAGAAACGTAAAGGTAATGCATAACGATATCATCATTTTGATTAGAAGGCGCTAACTGTTAAGTCTGTTTATAAATCACATTGTTACTACCCTTCCTGTAAATGGGAGATTTACTTCTTGTTCATGCAGGATAATCTTTTCAAATGAGGCAATAATGAAAGAAGGAAGGGGAGTGGCTTGTGAGTAATCCGAAAAAAGCCAAGAAAATTTTACTCCAGACCATCTCGGAGAAAAGGAATACGCGTCAAAAAGCAATAACGGAAAAAAATGGCTGACAAAACAGGTAGAGAGCCGATCGTGATCCAAACGAAAGGCGAATAAGTGTGAAACAACATCATGACGGGAGGATTTTTGATAATGGATAATCATAAACCTAAGCCAGATGACCGAAGTGATAATGTAGAAAAGTTGCAGGAAATGGTACACAATACGATAGAAAACATTGAAAGAGCAGAAGAATCGATGCAGTTTTCCGATAGTGCTGAACAGCATGCACAAATTCAAGAAAAAATGAAAGACGTCGTGCAAGCATTGAAGGAATGAAAGCGGAAATAAAGGATGAAGCTGCACAACAAAATCAATTTGAATAAATAAGAACCGGCATTGCCGGTTCTTATTTATCGTTCGGGAAAAGAAGCTTGTGGACCGACAAACTAGTGTGAATGGCATACGAGTTAAATGTATAATTGCATCATTTCACCAATCATTACACACCTTCCTAAAAGCCTACGCATTTCAAACGTAAATTCAAGCGATTTTTTCATAAGCTTTTTTCTTTTGAGAAATTAAGAGAAATGATAAGATGGATGTACATAAAGGAATAAGGTGGAAAAGCAATGTTAATTTCGGAAACAACGATCGACGTAAGATATGCTGAAACGGATCAGATGGGTGTCGTTTATCATGCCAATTATCTCGTTTGGATGGAAATAGGCCGAACGAAATTAATTGAAGATCTTGGATTTACGTATGCAGCAATGGAAAAAGACGGGATTCTCGCTCCGGTTATTGATGTACAGGCTTCATATAAGCAGCCGCTAAAATATGGTGATCAAGCACATGTAAAAACATGGATTGAACGTTATGACGGGATTCGAGTTACATATGGATATGAAATTTATAATGGAGAAGGCAGCCTTGCTGTAACCGGTTATACGAAGCATGTTTGCGTAAAAGGGAAAACTTCCGTCCTGTATCATTAAAAAATTATACCCCAATTGGCATGAAGCATATGAAGATGCGAAGCGCGCTATGGAAGGATAGAATAAATGGCTTTTGGGATTACGCGTAAAGATATTTCTATTTGGAAGAGGGCAATCCATGATGGGCATATTGCATTTATGACACATTATTGGCTTGATGATCGATTTCCAAATATCAATACAGTAACGAAAGTCGGATGTCGAGATTTGTGCATGCTTGCTAAATGGGGCGAAACATACGGTTTAAAAAAGAGTGGATTCATTATCGAGACGATGGCTACTCACATTATGATCTTCTTGGATGGAAACAAACAGAAATCTTCCATTCATTGGGTAAAAAAGCAATTAGGTGTATTCGTAATAAAGATGGATGAAAACTGGAGGCAGTCACAATGAACATCAAGTTAACCGATCGAGCATCAGAATGGTTTATATCCGAATTAGTTTTAAATGAAGGCGATTATTTACGATTTCATGTAAGGTACGGAGGGACAAGCCCGATTCAGACCGGGTTTTCACTAGGTTTTACGAAGGAAAATCCAATTGATTTGGCTGTAAAGCATGAAGAAAATGGAATTATTTATTTTATAGAGGAAGAAGACCTTTGGTATTTTGATGGGCATGATCTACTTGTAGATGTAGATGAAAACTCAGATGGACCAATATACGAATATAAATAAAAGGGCGCCCTGCAATACGCCGGGCCGCCCTTTTATTTAACGGTTTGAAAAAACGTTTTGATATCTTCGTTGCTATGTGTTGTCAAACCTTTGCATTTGCCACATCTAACGGATAGATTTCGTAATTTCGAAAATTTTTGCTCGTTGTAAACGTCGGATATAACTCCACATGTTCAATCGATGTTGTCGTTTCACCATTTTCGATTTCTTTCCTTATTTTTATTTCTACTAACCCGCCAACATCTTTATAATCCCATATTTGTCCCGATAAAAAGTTCCCTAGTGAATAGATAACTAGACCGCGTTTTCCACCCGGTTGCTCAATCCATTCCATCGGTTGGAGAACATGCGGATGATGCCCTAAAATGATATCGGCACCTGCTTCAACAAACTGTTTAGCAAGTTGTTTTTGTGTTGCGTTCGGTTGACGTACGTACTCATCTCCCAGTGCAAAGCGAGTAAGGTGAAATCGGCCTGTTGCTTCGCCTTTTCGATATCAGCAAGTACTTGATTTGGTTCGAGCACACTTACGAGATAATCCTTCCCTTCAGGAATGCGAATGCCATTGAAGTGGGTCGCATAGGCTAAAACCGCGATCCGTATCCCATTTACATTCATGATTCGCATCTGTTCTTTATCTTCAGGATTTTTAAAAGTCCCTGTATAAGGAAGGTTTTTCTGCTCGTAATAATTAATTGCACTTAATATGGCCCGTTCTCCTCGATCAAGAGAATGATTGTTCGCGGTTGTCACCATGTCAACGCCGGCCTCCATCAATGCGTCGATGATTTCGTGAGGACTGTTAAACGATGGGTAGCTCGTAATCCCAATTTCAGTCCCCCAGGGATTGACTCTTGATTTGCGATAAGAAAATCGGGCTTTTGTAGCAAAGAGCGGACGGGTGAAAACATCGAATGAAAATCATAACCACGATCCGTTTTTGCGTCTTCATATACCCAATCGTGGATTAAAATATCCCCGATCCCGCCAATCGTTGCCTCCGAGTAAAACGATTTTGACGCGATGTTGATCGCATTCTTTTGATGAAGTTGCGCTTCATGTTGCTGAAGCGGCTTTGCTTGGTTTTTTGGAAAACGAGTAAACCAATCATGAAAATCAATAAAATAAATACGAAAACACCTGTTTGTTTTTTCAATTCATTTCATTCACTTTCTTCGAATTTTTAAATCCATTTTACTTTCGGTTCCGTTTTGTCTTTAATTCTCTTTACATTTGCCCGGTGACGATAAATAACAAACGCTGCTAATGCAATCGTTACACCAATAAGTGGACCGTCCCCAAACAGGACACTGTAAATCACTGCTACAAGCCCTGCCATCATTGAAGAAAGTGAGACGTATTTAGATATTTTTAACGTAATAAGAAAACCTGCAACTACGACAATAAACAGAATTGGCGCAGCTCCTAAAAGCAAACCGCCAGATGTCGCAACAGCCTTTCCTCCGCGAAAACCTGCAAAAATCGGAAACATATGGCCAATTACGGCGAATATACCGATGAATAACGGATGAACATCTAATCCAAAATCGCAGGTAGAAAGGTGGCTAACGTCCCTTTCAAAATATCTGCAAGCGTTACGGTAATGCCTGCTTTTTGCCGAGCGTTCGAAACGTATTCGTACCACCAAGATTCCCGCTCCCATGCTCCCGAATATCAACCCCATAAAATAGTTTCCCGACGATGAGTCCGGATGGAATCGATCCTAATAAATAAGCTAATAAAATGATAAGTGCATACATCATATCAATGGCTTCCTCCTGCCTGAATCTTGTCAACCAATTGTACCACGAAGATTCTCCAAAATGAAAAGAATATTTTCAGCAAATAGCAGAAGTGATTAAAAATCTGAAAGCTTGCAACTATCTGTATCCTGTTCTACGATAGAAGCATAATGCTATGATGGTGAAAGGGAATATATGAAGATGGCAATTGAAATTCCAAGTCGTGAACAATTAGGGAAATTTTGAAAAAATCAAAACGAATTGCGGTTGTTGGTTTAAGCGGAAATCCTGAAAGAACATCTTACATGGTATCGGAAGCGATGCAAAAGGCTGGTTATACAATCATTCCAGTGAATCCTCAACTCGAAGAAGTGCTTGGCGAAAAAGCGGTTCCTTCATTAAAAGAGATTGAAGGGCATGTCGATATCGTTAACATTTTCCGCCGCTCGGAATTTCTGCCAGAAATCGCGAAAGAATTTGCGGAAATTGATGCGGATGTGTTTTGGGCACAAAGCGGATTGGAAAACGAAGAGGCTTATCAATATTTGAAAGAGAAAGGCTATACGGTCGTTATGGATCGCTGCATTAAAGTTGAGCATGCATTAACAAAATAATGATTTGCACTCAAAAACAAGTGTGTACATGCACTTGTTTTTATTTTGGATAGTAAATTATATTTAGGTCTGCGTGATGCGAGTCACACAAAGGATTCCCTCTGACTGTGACGGTTAAAGTTTTTGCACCTTCATTCGGGGTTTAGCCGTTGATCCATAGATCTCGTCAGAACGTCATTTTTGAGCGCTTGCGCTTTTGTTCATGGATGAGATGCTCAATTCCTCATTTTTTCCACGTTTTTCTAATGTTATTTGCCAAAAGGGGCGCTCAGATATAAAATGGGATATATGTTGTCCCGAAATATGATATAATGAAAGCGAACGGGTGTTTGTTCAGCGTTGTTTGGTTTGAAAGGGGAATATGTGTGGCAAAAAATATTGTTGAATTTGAATATAATGATGAATCCATTCAAGTTTTAGAAGGATTAGCAGCAGTTAGGAAGCGTCCAGGAATGTATATCGGCTCTACGGACTCTAAAGGACTGCATCATCTAGTATATGAAATTGTTGATAACTCCGTAGACGAAGCATTGGCTGGTCACGGCAATGAAATTAAAATTACGATTCATAAAGATAATAGCATTAGTGTAGAAGATAAGGGGCGTGGCATGCCGACTGGAATGCACTCCACTGGACGCTCAACCGTTGAAGTTATTTTAACGGTTCTCCATGCAGGAGGAAATTTGGTCAAGGCGGCTATAAGACGAGTGGTGGATTGCATGGTGTTGGTGCGTCTGTCGTTAATGCCTTATCAGAATGGCTAATCGTTACGATTAAACGGGATGGCCATCTATTTAAGCAGGAATTTCATGACGGAGGAAAACCGAAAACAACGCTCGAAAAAATCGGCAAAGCGAAAGAAACCGGTACAACGATCCATTTTAAACCGGATTCTTCGATTTTTAGTACAACCGTATACAATTATGATTTATTAAGTGAAAGGTTACGGGAATCGGCGTTTTTATTAAAAGGGTTAAAGATTGAACTAATCGACTTGCGTCATGGTCACCACGATGTGTTTCATTACGAAAATGGGATAGAAGCATTTGTTGAATACTTAAATGAAGAAAAAGACGTATTACATCCCGTTGCCTCATTTGAAGGCAAGGTGAACGAGATTGAAGTGGAGTTTGCCTTTCAGTTTAATGATGGGTACGCGGAAAACATGCTATCCTTTGTCAATAATGTTCGTACAAAAGACGGAGGAACACATGAAATTGGCGCAAGAACAGCGATGACGCGAGTGTTTAATGAATATGCTCGGAGAACCGGATTGTTGAAAGAAAAAGAAAAGAATTTGGAAGGATCCGACATTCGTGAAGGACTCGGTGCTGTTGTTTCTGTAAGAATTCCTGAGAGCATGCTTCAATTCGAAGGGCAAACAAAAGGAAAGCTTGGAACGAGCGAAGCGAGATCCGCAGTTGACGCAGTCATTTCTGAGCATTTAGAATACTTCTTAGCTGAGAATCATGCAGTCAGTGCGTTGCTTGCCAAAAAGCGGTCAAAGCAGCCCAAGCGCGAGAAGCAGCAAGAAAAGCACGTGAAGAAGCAAGAAGTGGAAAAAACGGAGAAGAGCAGATACGCTTTTATCTGGGAAATTAACGCCAGCTCAATCAAGAAATCCAGAACGTAATGAACTTTATTTAGTGGAAGGTGATTCCGCAGGCGGATCAGCAAAGCAAGGACGTGATCGTCGTTTCCAAGCGGTGCTTCCATTGCGGGGAAAGTCATCAATACTGAAAAAGCGAAATTACAAGATATTTTTAAAAATGAAGAAATTAATACGATTATCCATACAATCGGTGCAGGCGTAGGACCGGATTTTAATATTAAAGAAATTAATTATGATAAAATCGTCATTATGACAGATGCGGATACAGACGGTGCTCATATTCAAGTCCTCTTATTGACGTTCTTCTATCGCTATATGAAACCTCTCATTGAAGCAGGAAAAATATATATTGCTTTACCCCTCTTTATAAAATAAGTAAAGGTAGCGGAAAAAAGAAGTGATCGAATACGCATGGACAGATGAAGACCTTGAAAGTGCGACGAAGAAGGTTGGTAAAGGTTATATGTTGCAGCGCTATAAAGGGCTTGGAGAGATGAATGCAGATCAATTATGGGAAACGACGATGAATCCCGAGACACGTACGCTGATTCGTGTCTTAATTGATGACGCAGCAAGAGCAGAGAGACGAGTAACGACATTAATGGGTGATAAAGTGGAACCAAGAAGAAAGTGGATTGAAAATAATGTTCAATTTGGTCTAGAAGAAGACCATAGCATTTTAGACAATGAACACTACATAACGGAAGGAGGACATCCGTTATCATGAGTACAATAGAAAAATTCCAAGACATGCCGCTGGAAGATGTTATTAGCGATCGCTTTGGTCGTTATAGTAAGTACATTATTCAAGAGCGCGCTTTACCAGATGCAAGGGATGGTTTAAAACCGGTTCAACGGCGAATTTTGTATGCAATGCATATGGAAGGTAATACCGCTGATAAAGGTTTTAGAAAATCGGCCAAAACGGTGGGGAATGTAATCGGTAATTATCATCCGCATGGAGATTCATCTGTATACGATGCGATGGTAAGAATGAGTCAGCAGTGGAAAGTAAGAAACATGCTCATTGAAATGCACGGAAATAACGGAAGTGTGGATGGTGACCCGGCTGCTGCGATGCGTTACACCGAAGCAAGACTTTCCCAAGTTGCCTCTGAATTATTGCGAGATATCGATGAAGAAACCGTTGATTTTGTACCGAATTTTGATGATACGTCATCGGAACCGACAGTCTTACCTGCACGTTTTCCCAATTTGCTTGTCAATGGATCGACAGGAATTTCTGCTGGGTATGCGACTGACATCCCCCACATCAGCTTGGTGAAGTCATTGATGCGGTCATTATGAGACTTGAAAAGCCAACTTGCACTGTCGACGATACAATGACGGTGTTAAAAGGTCCTGATTTTCCAACTGGAGGCATCATTCAAGGGATTCAAGGCATTAAGCAAGCGTATGAAACAGGAAAAGGTAGAATCGTTGTTCGCGGGAAAACAGAGATTGAAACGATTCGTGGCGGACGCCAGCAAATCGTCATTACGGAAATTCCATATGATGTCAATAAAGCGAATCTCGTAAAAAGAATGGATGAATTTAGGCTCGACCGAAAACTTGAAAGCATCGTAGAAGTACGTGATGAGACAGATCGGACTGGAATGCGTATCGTTGTCGAATTAAAGAGATGCGGACGCCAAGAGCATCCTAAACTATTTATTTAAAAACAGTGACCTGCAAGTGACCTACAACTTCAATATGGTTGCGATCGAAAATAAACGTCCGAAGTTAATGAGTTTATTAGAATTGCTAGACGCCTATATTAATCATCAAAAGAAGTCGTGACGAACCGATCACGTTATAATTTGGAGAAAGCGAAGCAACGCCAACATATCGTTGAAGGGTTAATGAAAGCTTTATCTGTTCTGGACGAAGTAATTGCGACAATCCGTGCTTCCAAAGATAAAAGAAACGCAAAAGATAATTTAATTTCAGCGTTTCAATTCACGGAAGCGCAAGCAGAAGCAATTGTTTCGCTTCAATTATATCGTTTAACGAATACAGACATTACCGCGCTAAGAGCTGAACAAGAAGAACTATCGAAAACAATTGAAACGCTGACTGCAATTTTAAATAATGAAAAGACGTTATTAAGCGTCATCAAGAAGGAATTAAAAGAGGTTAAAAGAAATACTCGGATGAGCGTAGGACGATCATTGAAGACGAAATTACGGAAATTAAGATTAATATGGAAGTAATGATTCCGAATGAAGATGTCATTGTTACGGTGACGAAAGAAGGATATTTGAAACGGACGAGTCTTCGTTCGTATACGGCTTCGAATGGTCAAGATCTAGCGATGAAAGAAACGGATCGACTATTATTGCAAGCTGAGTTAAATACGATTGATACGATTTTATTATTTACGAACAAAGGAAACTATTTATTCTTCCCAGTCCACGAGCTGCCTGATATTCGTTGGAAAGATCTTGGGCAACATGTTGCGAGTTTAATGGCGATTCATGGAGATGAGGAAATCATAAAAGCGATTCCGATTAAAGAATTTAAGAAAGATGCGTATCTCTTGTTTGTAACAAAAAATGGAATGATCAAAAGTCAGAGCTGTCCTTGTACCAAGTGCAGCGTTATTCCCGACCACTCGTCGCTTTAAATGTTCGGGACGAGGATGTGCTCGTCGATGTCCACGTGACGGACGGGGAGCAAGATCTTTTCTTAGCGACTCATTTAGGATATGGGCTATGGTTTTCCGAAGAAGAAGTAGGAGCAGTCGGAGTGAGAGCGGCTGGCGTAAAAGCGATGAATTTAAAAGAAAATGATTTTATAGTTAATGGTGAAGCGTTCCATGAAGCGGATAATTTAGGTATTTTGATTGCCACGCAACGTGGAGCTGTGAAAAAATGCGTTTAAGCGAATTTGAAAAAACAACCCGTAATAAACGGGGCGTTGTCATGCTCAGAGAATTGAAAAGTAATCCGCATCGGATCATTGGAATGAAATTCGTTGGACAAAATCAGGATGTAACGATTCAAACAGATAAAGAAGTAAAAGAGCAATTAAATGTATCATCTATCCGCTATAGTGATCGATATTCAAATGGTTCGTTTATTTTAGATGAAGCGGAAAGCGGCCGTACAATTGAACTTTGGGTAAATGAGCAAGAAAAAACAAATGTGTACAAACAATGATTTCGTGGTATACTTGACAGAGAAAGAATATAAGTGCATACAATAAAAGGACCGCCCATGCTCGTACATGGAACGGTCGCAATAGACCGAACCCCAACAAGAGGGCAAGGCGCATTCAACAGAAGTAATCCTCAAAAGCCTGCAAGCACACGAGGGATTACTTTTATTTTTCTAGGACACATGATAAACGCAATTAACATGCCGAATGAAATCATCAGCAATAATACGTTTGCTATGTCCATAGGCGACACCTCCCTTCTTGGGGATTCTAAAGAAGGTTATTCGGTGCGACCACCCCTCATGTGAAGACAGTCTATTGAGTTTTATTATAACAAACTGCAATCATATACATTTTGAATCATATGGAATTGTGAAAAACAGTAATGGAGTTGAACGTTTAAATGAACAAGAAGGACATAGCGGATATTCGCAAGCAATTCAAATTGGACAATGAATTATTAAAGGTGAAAGACATTTTTAATGTATACATAAGACAGGATAGCAGTGAAATTTATCATGAGGAGAGCCAGCCTTTTTCGCTGCTAGATCGAGAGCAGCAAGAACTGTTTATGAAAAATTTTAAAAAGTACTTTCGGGAATGTGGATGAAAAATTATTTGAGGTGAGGTTTCAAAAGGAAGCGATCGACCATACACAGAGCATTCTTTATGAGGGCCTTCAAAAAGATGAGATAGAAGACTGGAAAGAGCAAATGCTTTTGATCGTGGAAAAAATGTTTAAAGATGTTCAGTATGAAAAAGATATGGTTGTTACGTTTATTCGTGGGCAATATTTTAAACCGACAAAAAGGGCAGTGAAGAAGCGGAAATTAGTGATTTAGATGAAGTGTATGATCGCCCGTTTATTCTTTGCAGCATTAACCAAACGGTACAATCAAAGAAGGCGCTTGTGTTTGATTACATTCAAAAGGAATTTAAATCAAATGTATCGGTCGACGCGATCATCAATTTGGCTTCACCTGTGGCAGGTTTTCTGTTTCCTTGCTTTACTGAAGGCTACTCGGATGTCAATCATATTCTTTACTCATCTGGGAAGGTAAATCAACCGGATTACCACTTTATTGAAACGGTGTTAAATGGCGAGGAGGTCATGACGGCGCAAGATGACAAAGCCATTTTCGAGGAAATTGTTAAAGAAGTGGTTGGTGAAGTCGTCGATACAAACACATTATCAAATGTGTATGAAGAAATTAATCGGATGATGGTTGACGATGAAGATGAAGATAAAGAAAAGAAGTGCCAACATTGGATTATAAAGACGTCGAACGTGTGTTGCGGGTAAGTGGTGTAGAACATGTAGACACGGAGCGAGTCGAAATGGCCTTCCAAAAGATTATTGATGACGAAAAATATGAATTAAAAGCAAGTGGGATTATTCCTAAATATACATCCAAATCAATCAAAATTGAAACAAAAGTAGCGAATATTACAATCAGCCCTCAAGACTTGAAATATATAAAACAAGTACATTATAACGGGAAGCGTTGTGTTTTAATCGAAGTGGATGAAGACACGATCATTGAAGGGTTTAGGATTGTGCCGGAATCACTGGTGAATGATTAATCGATGAAATTAGAATGGTAAATCAACAGCCATGCTAAGCATGGCTGTTGATGATTAAAGGAATTTATCCAATGTTTCACTTTTTATGAAAATAAATAAATATACTATTGAATTTATTTTTATTCAAAGTATAATAGAAAACATCATATATTATTCAATGTTTATACAAAACTATGTATTTATTTATAATTTCGAATTGAAAATGATTGATTGTTATATAGGAGTGAAAAAATGAGAGCAGGCGTTATTGGTGCAACAGGTTATGGAGGAGCGGAGTTGCTGCGAATTCTACATACACATCCACACTTAAAAGCAACATCTGTGTACAGTTCTTCCCAACAAGGTTCTTTCATTACGGGACATTACCCTCATTTGCAAGGGATTGTTCCATTAAGATTGGAGGAAATTGACCCAGGAAAGATTGCAAAGGAAACGGATATCGTCTTTTAGCCGTTCCAACTGGGGTTGCTTCTGAATTAGCACCACAACTGCTTCAAGAAGGTTGTACGGTTATTGATTTATCTGGCGATTTTCGCTTAAAAGATTCAGATGAATATGAAAATTGGTATAAGAAAAACCAGCTCCAAGCGAATGGGTTGAAAAAGCGATTTATTCGATCCCTGAAGTACATCGTGAGCAAGTGAAAAAGGCGAACTTTATATCAAATCCAGGTTGTTATCCGACAGCGACATTGCTTGGCCTTGCCCCACTCGCTCAATCGGGCATGCTCGTCGAAAATTCGATTATTATCGATGCAAAATCCGGGATTTCAGGTGCAGGGCAAACAGCAAGCTTAGGAACCATTTACAGTGAATTGAATGAAAATTTTAAAATATATAAAGTGAATCAGCATCAGCATATCCGGAAATCGAGCAAGTGCTACAAAGCTGGGGCTTCATTCTCCGATTACATTTAGCACCCATCTCGTTCCGATGACGCGGGAATTATGGCGACGATCTATGGGTCCGTGAAGAAAGAAATGACGGAAGCGGATGTACACGAACTATATAAAAATCATTATGAAAATGAGCCATTTATTCGAGTAAGAGAAAAGGTGTGTTTCCGGCAACGAAAGAAGTATCCGGCTCCAACTATTGCGATATCGGGGTTACGCTAGACGAACGAACAGGAGAGTAACGATCGTATCTGTCATCGATAATTTAATGAAAGGTGCTGCGGGTCAAGCGATCCAAAATGCAAATATTTTATTAGGATTTGAAGAAACAGCTGGTTTAACGATGAGCCCGCTTTATCCATAACACCCAATGAGGAGTGAACAAAATGCAAACGAAGCAAAGTCAACAACTAAAGAAAATGAATGAAGGCAGCATTGTTTCCACTTGGGTTTACAGCGGCTGGTATTCATACGAAAGTAAAAGAAAACGAAAAGATTTAGGAATGATTTTATGTGAAGTTCCAGCAGAAGCAGCGGCAGTATATACATTAAATCAAATTACAGCGGCGCCGTTGCAAGTAACGAAGGATAGCATCGCTGCTGAAGGAAAAATCCAAGCGGTCATTATTAATAGCGGCAATGCGAATGCATGCACGGGAAAACAAGGAACGGTAGATGCAATATCGATGCAAAATAAAGTGGCAGATACTTTTCAATTACAAGCCCATCACGTCGCCGTCGCATCAACTGGGGTCATTGGTGAACCGATGCCGATGGATAAGATCATTCCTGGAATTGAAAATTTGACATTAGATAATGGTGAAAGTGCGGCGCTTGACTTTCAAGAAGCGATCTTAACGACAGATACATGCTCAAAATCAACATGTTATCAAATCGAAATCGACGGGAAAACAATTACGATGGCCGGAGCAGCAAAAGGGTCAGGAATGATTGCTCCGAACATGGCGACGATGCTCGGCTTTGTGACAACGGATGCGAATATTTCACATTCTGTTTTACAACAAGCACTAAGAGAGGTAACGGATCAAACATTCAATCGAATTACAGTTGATGGGGATACGTCAACGAACGACATGGTGCTTGTCATGGCGAGCGGGTTAGCGGATAATGATGAACTTACACCGGAACATGCGCAATGGCATTCATTTAAGTCGATGCTCAAGCAAGTTTGTGAAGATTTGGCGATTATGATTGCTCGTGATGGCGAAGGAGCAACAAAACTAATCGAAGTACAGGTCGAAGGTGCTGATAATGACATTGATGCTGGCATCATTGCAAAATCGGTTGTTGGCTCTAATCTTGTCAAAACAATGGTTTACGGATCAGATCCGAATTGGGGCCGCGTTATGATGGCAATTGGTAAAAGCGGAGCGAAGCTGAACCCAGAGACAATTGATATTGCACTTGGCACGAACCAATTATTAGTCCAAAGCCAACCAGCTTCATATGAGGAAGAGCAGCTTGTCGATTATTTGAAAAATGAAAAAGTGGTCATTGCGATTCATTTGCATGTCGGAAACGGAACGGGAAAAGCATGGGGCTGTGACTTGACCTATGATTATGTTCGTATAAACGCTAGCTATCGCACATGAGCAACAAACAGGAGGAATTAGAAAATGGGCGGAATTGTTGTTATAAAATGTGGGGCAGTATGATCGAATCCCTTACAGATGAGTTTTACGATAGTCTGAAGCAGATGCAATCACTCGGATACAAGCCAGTTATTGTTCATGGCGGCGGTCCAGCGATTAATAAAATGCTTTATGATTTAAACATCAAATCTGAATTCGTCAACGGCTTAAGAAAAACGACGAACGAAGTGATGGATGTGGTCGAAATGGTTTTATCCGGCTCGATCGCTAATCAACTTGTTCGCACTCTTCAGGAAAAAGGCATTTCCGCTATCGGTATTAATGGAGCGGACGGCGGATTGCTTCAAGCAAAAGCGAAAGATCTTGACCAACTCGGGCTTGTTGGAGAGATTACAACGATTAATCAACAATTGATTTTACAATTACTTGCGCTCGATTTCATTCCTGTTATCTCCCGATTGCTTCTGGCGTTGATGGAGAGCATTGCTACAATATTAATGCTGATACGGCAGCAGGAGAAATTGCAGTGGCAGTTGGAGCAGAAAAATTATTATTCGTAACAGACGTTCCCGGTGTGTTAAAAGATGGGAAAATGATTGAACATACAACGAAAAATGAATTGCTCGCCCTGATTGACAATGGAGTGATTTACGGAGGCATGATACCGAAAGTAATGGCGGCGATTCATGGACTAGATGGTGGAATGAAGGAAGCGATCATTGTAAGTGGAACGGCTCCGTTGCTGGACGGAAAGAACATCGTTGGCACAATGATACGCAAAGAAATGGAGGCAGTTTTATAAATGAGTCATTTGTTTAATAATTATGGAAGATGGGACGTAGAAATTGTTTCTGGCAACGGAGCAAAATTATACGATCAAACAGGAAAAGAATACATTGATTTTACTTCTGGAATTGGTGTTTGTAATCTTGGCCATTGCAATAAGGATGTCACTGCGGCAGTTGAAGCACAAATGAAGAAGCTTTGGCATGTATCCAACTTATTTCAGAGCTCTCTTCAAGAAGAAGTAGCAGAAAAACTTGTTCAATCATCCGCTGGGACAAAAGTGTTTTTCTGTAACAGTGGAGCAGAGGCAAATGAAGCGGCCATTAAACTTGCCCGAAAATTTACGGGTAAACATAAAATCATTACTTTTTATCAATCGTTTCACGGACGAACGATGGCAACGATGGCAGCAACCGGTCAAGAAAAAGTAAAAACAGGCTTCGGCCCGATGCCAGAAACATTCGTTCATTTACCATTTAATGATATAGAGGCATTAAAGCAGGAAATCGATGATCAGACCGCGGCAGTGATGCTTGAAGTTATTCAAGGTGAAGGCGGTGTTCACCCAGCAGAAAGCGAGTTTTTAAATGCTGTGGAAAAGTTTTGCAAAGAAACGGGCGCATTGCTTATTATCGATGAAGTGCAAACAGGAATTGGCAGAACAGGCAAGCCGTTTGGCTATCAACATTACTCGATTACACCGGATATTATTACGAGTGCAAAAGGCTTAGGAAATGGTTTTCCAACAGGCGCGATGATCAGCACTGAGAAAGTAGCCGCGGCATTCACACCTGGAAGTCATGGGTCTACATTCGGCGGGAATCCACTCGCGATGTCAGCAGCTAAAGCGACATTGGACATTGTTTTTGATGAAGAGTTTTTACAATCTGTCAATGCAAAGGAGATTACTTAGCGATTCGATTGGCAGAGCTCTTTATCGATTTTCCTGATTGCAAAGGAGTTCGTCATAAAGGGATGATGATTGGGATCGAGTTTTCCTCAGAGGTCAATCCGTTTGTAACGGTCCTTAGAGAGAAAGGGTTATTAGCCTTGACAGCTGGAGTAAACGTCATTCGCTTTTACCTCCACTTACGATTACGCATGAAGAAATCGATCAGGCGATTCAAATCATAAACAAAACATTACTCGAATATAAACAATTAGTGTAATATTTTTTGTATTAATTGTATAAAAATTCACTTACGGATATAAAAATACATTTTATGCGGGAGAGGGTTCAAATGAAAGGCTCCATAAAGCTTGCAAACGGAGAAATGTTTATTGGTACATGGAATGGTGAAACGCAAGAGGGCTATGGTGAATTAATCCATTATACGGGGATGGAAATTTTCAAGAATTTTTAACTGACCCGGCGATTAAAGGAAAAATCGTCCTCTCCACGTATCCAGGTGTTTTAAATAGTACGGTTGAAGCAGAAAATTTCGAAAGCGACGAGATTCAAGCTGCAGCAATCATCACACAGCAGGAATGGTCGCAAAGCACATTGATAAACAAAATATCGCTCATTATTGCATCGAGCAAAATGTACCGATATTAACGGGTGTTGATACAAGAGCGATAATGAAGCGACTTCGCAACGGTGGTGAGATGCCAGCACAAATACTTGTCCATGAGCAAGGAACCGCACGAGTAAAAACAAAAAACAACACAAAAAACGTGTCTTTTCTTCACAAAGTTGTACATCCGGGCGGAAAGAAACATGTTCTCGTCTTGAATTTTGGTTTGAAGCATTCGTTAATCGATGCGTTTGTCGCGGCGGATGTGAAAGTGACAGTTACTTCTCCATATGTATCATTCGATGAAGTCGAAGTGATCAATCCAGATGGAATCGTCTTTTCTGGGGGCCTGGTCATCCACTTGACTGGGAAGAGCATTTTTCTGTATATGAAAAATTAGCCAAAACCTACCCAACGATCGGATTTGGTCTCGGTCATCAAATGCTTGCTGTCATTTTTGGAGCAAAAATCGAGAAGATGAAACGCGGCCACCGCAGTTTCAAACAACCAATTGTACATCTTGCATCTAATCAAGTGTATATGTCAAAGCAAAATCATGGATATGAAGTAGACGAAAAAGTTTAGAGCATACTGGTTTTCAAGCTTCATATCAATCTGTGCAAGATGGGGCAATTGAAGGATTGATTCATACTCATTATGCGATTCAAACCTTTCAATTTCATCCACATGGAAAGCATACAAAGTTAGAAACTGAAATGTTTCGTTCGATCACTGAACAGCTAGAGCAAGTCAAAGGAGTTCGTGTTTATGCCTAAAAAAATAAGATTAAAAAGTATTAGTGATTGGTTCAGGACCAATTGTAATCGGTCAAGCGGCAGAATTTGATTATGCTGGTACACAAGCGTGTATTGCCTTAAAGGAAGAAGGCTGTGAAGTTATATTAGTAAATAATAATCCTGCGACGATTATGACCGACGAACAATTTGCTGATACGGTCTATTTTGAACCACTTACGGTAGAAAGCATTACTGAAATCATTAAAAAGAACAGCCTGATGGAATTTTAGGAACGGTTGGAGGGCAAACAGGATTAAATTTAACCGTTGAACTGTATAAACGAGGCGTTTTACAAGATCTTCAAGTCGAAGTGATGGGAACAACGCCAGAATCAATTATTCAAGGAGAGGATCGCGAAGCATTTCGTGCGCTCATGCATGAATTAGGCGAGCCGGTTCCTGAAAGTGAAATTATTCATACGGTAGAGGAAGCGGTCAAGTTTGCTGAGCAAACAGGTTTCCCTGTGATCGTTCGACCTGCGTATACGCTTGGCGGCGGTGGCGGAGGGATTGTCGATACGACAGAAGATTTAATTCGCGTTGTTGCCCAAGGTCTTGAAGCAAGTCCGATTACCCAATGTTTAATTGAGAAAAGCATTGCTGGATGCAAAGAGCTAGAATTTGAAATGATGAGAGACGAAAATGATACGTGTATCGCGATTTGCAGCATGGAAAACTTTGATCCTGTCGGTGTACATACAGGAGACTCGATTGTGATTGCCCCGCAACAATCTCTAAGCGACAAGGAGTTTGAAGCCCTTTACACATCAGCTGTGAAAATTATTCGTGCATTAAAGATCATCGGGGCTGCAATATTCAGTTTGCGCAAGATCCTCATAGCTCGCAATATTATCTCATTGAAGTAAACCCAAGATTAAGTCGTTCATCTGCATTGGCATCGAAAGCAGTCGGCTATCCGATTGCGAAAATCGCAACCAAACTAAGCATGGGCTATTTACTCCACGAATTGATTAACCCTGTTACGGGCAGTACATTTGCCAGCTTTGAGCCTGTCGTTGATTATACGGTCGTGAAAATGCCGCGTTGGCCGTTTGATAAATTTTACGGTGCGAATCGAAAGCTCGGCACGCAAATGAAAGCAACCGGCGAAATCATGGCGATCGAACGCAATTTACCGGCAGCCTTGCAAAAAGCGGTGCGATCATTGGAATTAAAAACGATTGGGCTTGAAATGCCAGAAATATCAGCCCTAACTGATGAACAATTATGGCAATCTGTCTTATTGCCTGATGATCGCCGTTTCTTTTCGATCCTAGAATTGTTGCGAAGAGGTGTATCGATTCAAGACATTCATCATGAAACGAAAATTCAACTGTATTTCCTAAAGCAAGTTGAAGGATTGATCGAAATGGAGCATGAAGCGAAAAAGCAACAATCGATACCGTTTCACCAAGCCTTCTCTCTCGACTAAAAAACAACGGATTTTCCGATGAATGGCTAGCGAAAACATGGGAAGTACCATTAAAAACGATTCGTGAGAAATTAAAAGAAGCGGATCTTGCACCGGTATACCATATGGTTGATTCATGCGCCGGGAATTCGCCGCAAAAACACCATATTTTTATTCAACATGGGGAGCGGAAGGCGATGAAGTGACCGTAACCCAAAAACCTAAAATCGTTATGATTGGCTCCGGCCCGATCCGTATTGGTCAAGGAATCGAATTTGATTATTGTACAGTACAAGGAACACTCGCATTGAAAAAGGCTGGCTATGAAACAATTATGATTAATAATAACCCGGGAACGGTAAGTACGGACTTTTCGATTGCTGATCGCCTCTACTTTGAGCCGTTGCGTACAGAAGATGTATTAAACATATTAGATCATGAAAAACCAGACGGTGTTATCGTACAATTCGGTGGTCAAACCGCAATTAACTTAGCAAAGGATTTAGAGAAAACGGCATTCCGTTACTCGGTATTACACAAGAGCAAATCGATATGGTTGAAGATCGTGAACGTTTTTATGCCTTGCTTCGGCAGTTAAATATTCCGCATATCCCTGGTGAAACCGCCATGGACGAAGCCGATTTATATAAAAAGTAAGTGAAGTTGGCTATCCGCTCTTATTACGTCCGTCGTACGTGATCGGTGGTCAAGGCATGATCATTATTCAAAATGAAACAGACTTAAAGGAATATCTCCCGCAAATTCAGTATCCTGTATTAGTTGACGCATACTACCGCGGGGCTGAAATGGAAATTGATGTACTGTCCGATGGGAACGATATTTTTATCCCAGGATATTTCGAGCATGTTGAAAAGGCAGGTGTCCACTCTGGAGATAGTATGGCTGTAACGCCGCCTGTAACGATTGCTAACAAACATATGGAAACGTCACATCAATATGCAAAGCAAATGGCTCAGGAACTGCAATTTAAAGGAATTTTTAATGTTCAATTTGTCATTTATGAAGAGCAAGTATATGTGCTCGAAGTGAATCCGCGAGCATCACGGACCGTTCCGATCATTAGTAAAATTACCGGAATTAATTTGATTGACGAATGTGTTCAGATTATAACAAGCGATAGCGAAGTGAAAAAGTTCGATATCAATCCAGCGTATTACGCAGTTAAAACCCAATCTTCTCAACTGGTAAATTAGAAGGTGTTGATCCGCTTCTCACGCCTGAAATGAAATCAACAGGCGAATTGATCGCATTCGGTCAACGTTACGAAGAGGCACTTGCCAAGGCGATCAAATGGAATAATCAGGTCGCTCATCAAAACGAGCTAACTGCTTTAATTGATGGTGAGGAATCACAAGTCCTATTAGACTTGCTTAACGAATACAACATCACTTATGTTAAATATAACGAAAAGCTTTCATTTTCTGAATGGGCAAAGCAACATCGCCATGCTCTTTTAATAAGTATCGATGGATCAAGTGAACTTAGAAAAATGGCATCTGCTGCACAATTAAACGTCATCACGGAACTAGATACGTTACGCGTCTTTATAACAGCATGGAATGAAAAGCATAGCAGTCCTCAATCACTTCAAGAGTGGCAACAAGAAATCGTAGAAAAGGAAAAGGTGATCGAATGGAAACGGTAATGACGAGCTTGAAAGGCAAGCATTTGCTTACATTAATGGACCTTTCAACCGAAGAAATGATGAATATATTAGATTTTGCTAAGAAGCTGAAGCAAATGAACAAGGCAGGCGAAGCTCATCATTATTTAAAAGGAAAAACACTTGCGATGATCTTTGAAAAATCTTCGACGAGAACACGTGTATCCTTCGAAGTCGGAATGAACCAATTAGGTGGGCATGCCCTCTTTTAAGTCGTGATGATATTCAAATCGGCAGAGGCGAAACGATCGAGGATACGGCAAAAGTATTGTCTCGTTATGTTGATGGAATTATGATTCGCGCATATAGCCATGAAGGGGTTGAGCAATTGGCCGCGAACTCCAGCGTTCCTGTCATCAACGGCTTAACTGACGATTATCACCCTTGCCAAGCTTTGGCTGATTTACTTACATTATATGAAGTGAAAGGTACACTCGCTGGGGCAAAATTAGCCTATGTCGGTGATGGAAACAATGTCGCCCATTCATTAATGCTCGGCTGTGCAAAAACAGGTGTCGATTGCTCTGTCGCTGTTCCAAATGGATATGAGCCAAAAGCAGAAGTCGTAGAAAAAGCGAAAGAAATCGCGAAGCAAACAGGAGCCAAAATCGAAGTAACAAACAGCCCACAAGAGGCTGTCGCTAATGCCGACGCCGTTTACACAGATGTCTGGACGAGCATGGGCTGGGAAGAGGAAGCAGAAGTAAGAATAAAAGCATTCCAGCCATACCAAGTAAACAGCGAACTAATGAGCTTTGCTGCAGAAGGCGCGATCTTTTACATTGTCTCCCTGCTAAAAGAGGCGAAGAAGTAACCGCAGATGTCATTGATGGCCCACAATCATATGTGTTGGAAGAAGCGGAAAATCGCATGCATGTACAAAAAGCATTGATGGTTGCGTTGATGGGATAAAATAAGAGATTAAAAGCTCAGAGTGTATCACTCTGAGCTTTACTTATGGAATTTCGATACCTTTTTAGATCAATTTGAACAGATAGAACTATGTGCTAACAACACAACATAAAATAATTTACGCTCCCTACACAATTTGCTGTCCTCCTTATTTAACTTCCCACCAGCCGCTAAACGATTATAATAGAAGGGAAGGAGGGGAGTGTGTGGATACAATTACCCATACATTATTTGGATTAGCTTTGTATGGGGCTGTTGATAAGCGAGTAATGAATCGTAAACAAAAAACAGCCTATCTTGTGACTGTTATTGGGGCTAGCCAAATTCCGGATATCGATGTCATCTCGCAACTGTGGGACAATAGCGGGCAATATCAAATGTGGCATAGAGGAATCACTCATTCCATCTTTTGACACCGATTTGGGCGTTTCTCTTTTATTTTATAAGCATCGTCATTTTCAAAGTAAAGGATATGAAATTGCTTTTGCTCGGATGGCTCGCTGTATTTATACATATTACGAGTGATCTACTCAATGCATGGGGAACAGGATACTTAGAGCCATTATCTACAAGAAGAATTACGTTTGGCACGATTCCCATCATCGATTTCGTTTTTGGTTGATCATTGGCGTTGCTTTTGTTTTATCGAAAAGAAAAAGGAGCAATCCCATTTTTATTTTAAAGTTGCATGGCTGCTTATCGTCCTTCATGTCGTTGTTCAAAGTGTGCAAGGATATGGAATATATAAGCAATATGCAGATGGATATGATCAAGTCGCTTTATCAGCCGGTTTCATTCCGTGGAATTACTCAGTAATCACGAAAAAGATAATATGGTTACGATTTATAAAGACGGATTCTTACGGGAAAAACAGGTTCAATATGTGTTACAGTCGAATGAAGAAGCGGATGTAGATCGCTTATTTACAGAGCTTCCACAAGCCAAAACACTTTATGAGTGGGCGCCATTCGTCGTCCTCGTAGATGACGGTGAAACATTAGGACTATACGACCCGCGCTTTTACCGAAACGGTCAATCGTTTCTATTTGAATCCATCGAAATACTTGAAGAATAACTAATGATTGAAAATTACTCAGAGGTGATAAAAATGAAAACAATATCAGCACAAGAACTCCAAACAAAAATAGAGGAAAGCGAAGATCTATGCATTTTAGATGTGAGAGCAAAGGAAAAGTTTGAAAAAGAACATATTAAAAAGGAAAACATCGAAACGATGAATATACCTAAACATATGATTTTTGAAGATCAGCCCATTGCTTTACCAAAAGATAAAGAGATCGTTGTTACATGTACAACCGGCAACTCCGCACGAAAATGTGCAGCAATTTTAGAAGAGAAGGGGTACGCAGTTACATTATTAAAAGGCGGAATTACAGCATGGAAAGAGAGTAACAGGTAATGTACTTAATAACTGACGCAATTAATAATATAGGCAAATTACATTAGGATGAAGTAAGAAAAAGAATTCTGATTAATATGATTCTGTCTTAATTATAGAACACTTGTTTCTGCCAGTCAATTTAGTGATTATAAAATAAGGAGTTGAATGATCTCATTCAACTCCTTGAATTATTTCCTTCAAAATCACACTCTTTTAAAGGAATTAATTTCGTTTTGTATTTAACTTTATAAACGATCCAGACGATGAAGAAGAGAGGAGCCCGATATAAGAGACGAACACACTATTCCAATCAATTTCGCCGCCAATGAAAGCTTGATAGTTTTGACCTAAAATAATAAAAATACAAAGAATCAGAGCTAAGAGCGGGCCGAATGGAAACCATTTAGCACGATAGGGTAACTTACTTATATCGCCGCCTTGAGCGATATAGGCTCTACGGAAGCGATAATGACTAATAGCAATGCCAAGCCATGTAACAAATCCAGCCATTCCAGAGGCATTTAACAACCATACATAGACAACACCATCGCCAAAGAAGGTTGTTAAAAATGCAAAGGAACCTACTAAAGCGGTAATGATCAAGGCATTAACCGGAACGCCTCTTTTATCTAATTTACTTAAAAATTTTGGTGCTTTTCCATCGCGCGCTAAGTCCCAAAGCATACGAGTCGATGCATACATACCAGAGTTTCCGGCAGATAATACAGCTGTTAGAATAATAGCATTCATCACCGATGCAGCAAAGGCAAAGCCTGCTCGTTCAAAAACGAGGGTGAATGGACTGACAGACACAGATTCGTTTAGCAGACGTTCATCTGTATATGGAAGAATCATCCCAATGACAAAAATCGCTAAAATGTAAAAAGTAAAATGCGCCAAAATACAGAGTTAATCGCTTTAGGAATATTTTTTCTGGATTTTCACTCTCACCAGCGGCAACACCAAGCAATTCTGTACCTTGGAAGGAGAATCCAGCTGCCATGAAAATACCGAGGATCGCAAAGAAACCTCCATTAAATGGCGCATCTTCAATCGTGAAATTCGTAAAACCGATCGCTTTTCCACCCATTAAACCAAAAATCATTAGAAATCCAATGATAATAAAGAGAATAACCGTAATGATTTTAATCCACGAAAACCAATATTCAGCTTCCCCGAACCCTTTGACTGACAGGTAGTTAAAGCCAAACATAATAATGAGTGCAAGGGCACTCCAAATGAATGAAGGGCTGTTTGGAAACCAAAACTTCATAATTAATACGACGGCAGCAAGCTCCGCAGCAATCGTAATTGCCCAATTGTACCAATAATTCCAACCAATCGCAAAACCAAATGCTGGATCAACAAATTTCGTGGCATATTCTTTGAATGAACCTGCGACAGGCATGAAAGCGGCCATCTCCGCAAGACTTGTCATTAAGAAGTACACCATGATTCCGACCGCTGTATAAGCGACTAATGCACCTCCTGGACCTGATTGATGGATCGCACCACCGCTTGCTAGAAATATGCCCGTTCCAATGGATCCTCCAAGAGAAATCATCATTAAGTGGCGAGCTTTCAATTTTCTTTTAATTGAGTGGGGGTGGATGACTGTGATCGTTGTGACATTACTCTACACTCCTTTTAGTGACGGAAAGGCTACCGGTTTTTTAGACAAATAAAAAACAGCCAATCGAAAAAGATCGACGGCTGTTTAAAAGTCCGTTTAATCCTTCCGAAGATAGCACTCCACGTCTAATAACGTGACAGTAATGCTCCTATTCGAAAACATTACCAGCTTGAATATCCAATGATATACCCAAACTTCGGCAGTTTATCCTTTTACACGGGGTCATAAATGTCATTGAATCTCATCCGTGCTACTTTTATAAACCGCAGCCTCTATCCCATCGGTAAATGGGAATATTTAATTGACAGTAGAAGTATAGCTAAACATTCGTCATAAAGCAATGGTAAATGCTAGTTTCCTAAAGTTTGAAATTGTCGAATGATTACACGAAAAGGGGAGGAGTAGTGTAAGTTTTGGTTCGAATGTGAAGTGAAATGTAGAAAGTTTACGAACATTTGTTTTGATTGCTTAAAAACAAGGGAGGTAATAAGATCATACAAAAAGTTAGGTATAAGTATTAAATAATTATATTAATGTAAGGTCAGGTAAAGGTCGAAAACAGTTTCAGTTTCGGCGAACAGAGAAAATTGCTTGAAGGATCATTGTGGATAATGAATATGCTAAAATATTAAAGAAATATTACAAGCAAACAAAAAATAAATATAGTTTTTCGTGAAATAATAATGTAGAAGGTTTCGTGATGCAAATAAAGTTTTAAATGATTTTGCACATCTCGTCTCAATAACAATAGTATACTTTGGTATTGAGACTACATTTGCTAGCTTTAATTAACTTCCGATAATGTATATTATGTAAACTAGAAAAATAGGAGTGTCCACATTCGTTCCCTCCTATTTTGTTTTGAATGTATTCCAATCAATAAACTGCACGCTGTATTCAATAATGTCATTAATAAATAAATCATGCTGTTTAGCATAGTTCTTTACAGCCGCCAGTAATTCTTTATCATATGTTGTTTTGTACTGAATTCTATCTAGTGGTTTTGAAATCTCATTAAATTTAATATCACTTTTCGCTAACATTCGCATTAATCCGTTTTCAAGCAAATGATTAATATAAGTGTCGTATTCCTGAGCTTTTACTTTTAATGACTCTAAAATGGTTTGGCTGATATTCGTTCTAAATGAAACTTTTGGCCCGAGATTTTGCAGCACTAATTTTCCATCAATTATTTTCCACCTAGGAATCTCAGCGTGATCATCAACTAAATACGGTTCGGTAGAGTGTTGAGTCATATAAACCCTTTTGTGAATATGAAAATCATCAAAATCGACATGACGATATATAATTTTCGCAAGTTTAGGAAGCTCTAACTTTCCTTTGACCCATATTCGATAAATCGTACTACCAGTGGCACTTAGTTGTATTTTTATCCCAGAACATAAATCCCATGATTGAAATACTTTTAGAAGCATATCAGCAAATTTTTACTAGCGGAGGTAACATTCATTTCATACCCTTCTTTTCCAACCCATCCATCCCCATCAATCACTCCTCTAACAAAAGAAGGTAAAAACGCTTCTGGAACCTTCGGAAAAGGAACGGTTAATGATTTGTTTGGAAGGATCCTAAGTTCCCTAGGTCTTTTTGATTTCTTTAGAATTAATGGCTAAACTTGCTGTTGATCTTGTCGTTCCTTTTGCTGCTAAAATAAAGTCAGCATCCATATACGTAGCGATTACTCTCAAGATTTTTTCGTCTTTTTGTGAAAAGTGAATGGTATGAGTTTCCTTATTAATATGTCCATCAGTGATCAATAATCCTAACACCCAAGCCATTTTATGCGTCCATTCTTTAAAGAAATCCTCATTTACTTTATTTTTCTTGGCTGCCCTGAAAATTGTTCACGATTCATCTGTATTCCATGCTTATACATCACATTACGTATCGCCCGATCGGAAAGTCCAATAATCGGACCCATTTCTTTAAATGACATGCCACTTTTATACATTTGGATAATTACTTCGTCTGTCATCCCGGCATTTCTAGGCAGTCGTCCTCCCCCTTCTAAATTGCCTTAAATTCATTATAAAACAAATGTTCGTACCGTGCAAATAATGAGCAAAATGTTTAATTGGCTGTTAGGGCAAGTAGATTCACGATAAACATAAGAAGCCCCACCTTACAAAAATGTAAAGTGGGTCAATCATCAAAATACGTTATCTGACATATTGATAAACCGCTATCATTTCTTGTTTATTCAACTCACGTTTTAGTGAATGGACCTTTATTCTATCCCTTATGCGGGAAAAACATGCTTGATACCAATAGACTTTTGCCTATTTTTGTAGTTTGTTACATGCTGTTCAATAACCCCTGATTCCATGAGTGATTAGTTCCTATTCATCAATTGGAACCAAACCAAATTCATCTTCCCCATATTTTTCTAGCATTTTTTCTTATATTCTTCAAAGGATAAGTGAAAATTTTCTGGAGGAGAACCGAAAATACAGGTGAAAACACCGAAATTATAGGAAATTAAGTAACTTTTCTCTTGATTTGCATCATTCGCAATGAATGATTTTTCAAACGCATTAATATGTTTGGGCGTTATTGGGCAACTATAAAAATTTGTTATGCCTGGGCCATGCCCTTCTTTTTCACTAAACAAGAAATTCCGTAACCTTTAAATTCCTCTTCCTTATATTCATTTGTCATACAGTCGATTTTTCGAGAATACAAATATCCGCACCGATAACACCAGATGCTCACCTCATCCGTATTATAATAAAAATCTTCAATGGCAGATCTTCCGCAGCTTGGGCATTTGATAGCTTGCATAACGGATCCCAAAAATATCAGCTCCTTTTAGTGCGATCAATTTGCTTGAATGTCAGGTGATCGTTTCAGAAAGAAATTACGATTGGAAATAAGAGTGGAATTTGATGTGGTAAATCAGAGGGAGAACAGCTTTGTGATTATCTTGCCAAGACTACTAGCATTGCATCCCTTCCTATCTATAATTAATTTTCAATTCATGGATATATTATAATATTCCGTCTATAGTTGCAATAAAAACTTTCTAAGATGGAACAATAACAATCAAGAACCTGCTATAATTTTGGAATAATAAAAATGACACGTAACATATCGCAAATCGTGATACGTTACGTGTAGGCGGAAAAGTTGTTTTAGTATTATTTTACAAGTGATAACCTCTTTCTTACATTTTCGTCTTCGTCCAATCGTTGATTATGTCATTTTATGCATACGTTACATATTTTCAGGAATCTGCTAATATAACAACTTTCCCTTTACGTGTAGACATTTTTTCTGTCCTTTAACAATACTAGTTGCCATAATCTGTGCCCATTTTCCATTGTTAACAAGGTGACTACCCGGATGAACTCTACATCAAATCATGCCATTTCTCCAAAGTGCGCTTCATTCACTTTTTCTGCATTAGGCTTACACCACCACCCTAATTCGCTTTCCGGATTTAAGATGAACTACTCTTTTTAAATATACTGAGATGTCATTTTTATATAAAGTAACATGGATAGATCAAGAATGAGTTGATAAACGTTAAGGGTTCTGTCACCTTTATGATAAAGTGTGGAGCCCCCATCCTTTTAAATATGTTAAATGACTTTAAACACGATTTATTTGAGTCACGAGGATAATCAAAATCGATTTCAGGAGTTAACTGATCAGAGTCCCTTTATCGGAGAAATCCGCGTAATATATGTAACGATATCATCTAGTTACTTAAAAATCAGTTTTGCCTCATGTATTACGGCCTCTTCGAAAGTAATCGTAGCCAATGCTCATTTTCTTTTTGGACAGTGAAGGTTATATTCCTTGCTACACAAAGTCGTTTATTAGGATTTCTGGGTGGTGCTGCTTTTTGTCTTAACTTCTTCATTGTTCAGAACACATCCTTTCGCATCGTCTGTATAGCTTATGTGACTTTATTGAAAAATAACATAAAAAGAGAAGGTCATTGAATTCCTTCTCTACTCTATCGTGCTCGCATAATAGCATCTCTGTCATTGGCTTTCATTCGTCCAATGGAACGGCTCATATTAATAATTGTTGGTCGTTTGTTGGGATTTCTAGGAGGGTATTACCGTTGCGGGAAGTATTCTTTGTTTGTTTTTTTCTGTGTCTTTAGATGGCATCTTAACGGACATTACTTCCACTCTCCTTTATTCTTATTTTGATTACTTATTTTTCTCTCATCCCTACCCTTCTCAAGGTGAAATGATGATCTTTCCGAATCTCCTCGTAAGCAGACGCTATATTTTTTGAATTACAGCTTCGTCAGGAGAGGGTTCTACCATATAGGAATAGACTTCTTGGATTCGGTATACGATGAAACAAGTGTTCCTCTTGAGCAACAAACGAACAAAATGCAATAAAGTATTTGTAAGTCATCTTCTAATCTCTTTTGAATCGATCTCCTAAATTCGAATATACTAAGCTAAATATAATGATGCCTGTAAATAAAATCAACCCAATAAAGAATAGTGCATTGTTTTGTAAGAAGTCACTTAATAGCCAAAAACCATGCTTGCTGATAAAGCTAAAATTGTTTTTCCGTAGAATTTGCTCAATGCCATCTCGTTGTATTTTGCCTTTTCTTCTTTCGGTAATGTATTGAACCCTGCAATGAGAAACGTACCTTTTCCATTCAATAAAAATACACCTAATACAGTAAATATAAAAATAGTAATACTTATTAACATGGTACCTCCTCCTGTACGGTAGTTTGTGTAATAACACATACGGATGCATGTAAAAAGTTTCAAATTTCTATAGATGAAATTTGCATATGCATGCCGAATTACATTAGAAACAAATGTTCTTATTGCATAAAAACGAACATTGTTGCTTTAAAGCGCTTCGTTCGTTTTTTATGACCTCTGCACCTATAGTGTGATCTGGAGGAGCTCTTTTTATCTTTGTGTTACAGGTGATGTGCAAAATATCCTTGGATCAGGAGAGTGTTTGCTATTCGTTTTGTCATATACATCGTTCCGCTTTTGTTAATGGCATATTGTCTTTTGATTGCTCATATAGAAGTTTACAGGAACCTCTGCTCATCGTGAAGCTCACTCTCCTATTCACGAATTCGTATACAAATACATTATTCAGTAACTCCTCTTAATAAAATTATTTCTAATGGTAATTATCTTCTAACGCTTTTTTATAAGCTGATAACCACGATCTAGATCATGTTTTATTAATTTCTTATAAGCTTTCGCCTTTTCAATATCACGAATATAATAAACTGCAATTTCTTGATATTTGCTTCCTTCTTTTTTATTTTTCCTCTCTTTAATATCCCTTGCTCAAGGAGTTCATGGAGTGCTCGATAAATTTCAGGGTGTTGTGGCTCGAATCCCATTGGTTTAAATTCTTTCCGTAATTCATCCAATAATTTCATTCCGTACCATCTGCCATTTTCAATATTTGTAATTAAGTATAGCTTTAGGAATGCCCGCTGCTTAATTAGAAATCCTGTGCTTTCCCTTTGTTTTGTTGCGATGACAATCCTCCCCTTAATGTGCTAATAACACGTACTTTCATTATACACAAAAAATAAGAATAATCTAAAATAAAAACAGACACCCTATCACCTAAAGAGTCTTTTACTACCAGCCTTGATAAATTCAGAATGACCATGTGGCTTGGTTGAATCAAATAAATACCCTGTAATCTTAACAATCTAATCGAATGCGTGTAACAATCGTTATTGGCGTCGAAATCATATTTAACGACAACAAGTTTACGCTATGCAACTTGAAAGTCCTATTAACCATTTACGTGATATGTTTACATGTAATATGAAAAATATGGAGCGAGACTCATTAAACTACAATGTGTTGTTAGTACATAGTTTTATTTGTACTAACATTCACTCCTATCATTCTTTGTTTGTTATCGACTCACTTCTTTTTATTTTTAGCTTTACAATTGTGTTTGTCATTATTTTGTAATAATTGAAATATATTTGTAGGAAAATGAAACCTTATTCACATCTATATCGTCTATATATATAAGAGACGCTAAAAAGGAGGAGTTAATTGTGAAAAGAAAAATGCAAGCAATCATCTTTTCATTATTATTAATCATGGTCGTTGGAGCATTTTATTATGATCAAAGTCATAGCAAAGCTACTGCAACGTTAACTCGGATGATCATGTAGAAATAGAAATGTATGAAACTCATGATCGGGCGACTTCTTATATTGAGCAAAATGATTTATTACAAGTATCACAAGTTCGCCTTAACAATTACATGGAAGTAGATAAAATTGAACTAGATCAAGAATCACTAACAAATAATGCGGTGACATCCGCTGAACGTGTTAATGAACATATAGCGAGTAAAGAAAATCAACTAAGCGAAGCTCCGATTGAAGTGCAAAATGAACAATCAGTCGAAGAGGATACGTTCACCCTTGATGGCAGTGTGTATGAGCGGATTGTGAGTGAGGAAAAATTTTCGCATTGGATTGAAGTAGCAGAACGGTATGATTCGAAACTATATGCCATCCCTTTTAGTGACGTGTTCGCGATTGTAAAAGATAAAACACCGATTGTACATATGAGTACAGGTGTTGCCGCTGCCGAAGTAAAAAATGCCGAGATCTTAAAAGAATTATTCTCACGCGACGGTTTTGAGGAATATGAAGGAATCGTAGAAAACATTGATACCGTTTCTGAAACCGGGAAGAAATATCGGTTACAGTCGAAGATTATATTGGCTATTCTATTTTCCAAGAAGATGGCTGGCTAATTGTATCATGGTAAGAACATGAAAAAGTTGCTTATGGTTAGGAAGCAACTTTTTCCTTTTTAATAATTAACAAGTTAAACACCCTGCTCGCAAGCGTATTGATGATCTTTACAACAATTATCCCTTTGCTTGATAAAGATCATCCGAGAAAATATAACGAAGATGTATCATCTTGGCGATAAGCTCTTTATGATGAATATTACGGCAGTGCTCGATGTCCCCTATTTCAACTTCGTTTTTGCAACGCTCTATATTGATCAAACAATTATGAAAGATCATAAAAATGTGGTAATCTTTAGCTATTATGAGAGGAAGGGTGAATGAGATGGATCAATCAATTCCAACGGTTACATTGAATGATGGATTGGTTTTGCCAGTCATAGGTTTAGGTACATACAATTTAAAGGGAAATGCAGGTGTAAATGCAATCACGACTGCGATCGATCATGGGTATCGCCTGCTTGACACTGCCTATAATTATGAAAATGAAGGAACGGTTGGTGAAGCGGTTCGGCGCACGGCCATTCCTCGTGAACAATTGTTGATCACATCAAAACTACCTGGTCGCTATCATCACTACGAGCAGGCAGTTACAGCCATTCAGGAATCATTATATCGGGCTCAATTGGATTATTATGACTTATACCTCATCCATTGGCCCAACCCAAAACAAAATCATTATGTCGAGGCTTGGCAAGCATTAATCGATGCAAAAAATGGGGATTGATTCGTTCGATCGGTGTTTGTAATTTCTTACCTGAGCATATCGAACGTTTAGAAAAGGAAACGGGTATAATACCGAGCATCAATCAAATTGAACTGCACCCGTTTTTTAACCAAGAAAAACAAAGAAAATGGCATGAGGAGAATGATATTGTTACACAATCATGGAGTCCATTAGCCCGAGCAAATGCGGTACTCGATCATGAAACGCTGAAAGAAATTGCCGAACATCATAATAAGACGATCTCGCAAATCATTTTGCGCTGGCATTATCAGCTCGGTGTAATTTCAATTCCTAAATCTGCCTCACCAGCTCGACAACTAGAAAATGTATCGATCTTCGATTTCAATTTAGACGAACCGCAAATGGAATTGATTGCGGGTTTATCTCGCCCTGATGGAAGATTGAAAGGTCAAGATCCTGCTACATATGAAGAGTTTTAAGTTCAAAGCCTTCTGGCAATTCTCTCTATTAAACCAGCATGTGAAGAAACACTTGAATACATCGCCGTTTTTCCTTGAACGAATAAAGCCCGTGCTTCTTCTTCTTTAATTTGGCTGGCATTTTCAGGCATCATTTCTTTCGCTATCTGTCGCATTACGGACCAAGTATCAATCGATTCATGTAAAATACGCAGTGGTAGACTTCGTTTTTCTCTACCGCTGTTCTTTATTTATGCTTCGTTAAATGACTCCACCTATTTAGACATTAAGGTTTTGTTTGAAATACATATTATTAAAACTCGGAATTGGTTCCAGCTATAAATGTAACGCTCCCCTACCCTCTCTCTTTTTGCATTTTGTTTTCTTGACGCTCAAATATATTATTGTTATTCTATGTCCATTGCTAACTATGGCGTTGTGTATCTATATAAGATTGCGATGCATATTCGTCTTTATTTTGGAGGGTTTTTTTGAATGTGATCGTAAACCAATTTAAAAAACAAGTAAAAAACAAGTATTATTATACATGATCGTCGCGCTTTGTTTTGCCGCCTCTCTTCTGTTTGTTTTCCATAATCATTCATTCTATGAACGTCCGATTGCAAAAGTAATTAAAACCGATTTGATTGATTCGTCTGAAACGATAGATATAAATAATAACAAAGATCAACTGTTTACTCAGGAGATCATTGCTGAAATCAAAAATGGCAAAGAAGCAGGGCAGCATATTCACTTAACGAATGAGTATTCTTCATCTGGCGCATATGATCATGAGTACGTTGTTGGAAATGAATTATTTGTCTCTATTCATCCATACAAAGAAAATGATCATTTAACAGGAACGATAAAAGACGTGAAACGAGATAAATATCTTGTCATCGTTGGTTGGATTTTTATCTTTGTTTTGCTCATCGTTGGAAAAAGCATGGAATGTTTTCTTTTATCAGTTTAGTGATTAATGCTGTTTTATTATCTTACGCTTTAGATATGTATGTGAATTATGCTCATATTAATCTACTCTTAATATGTAGCATTAGCGTCGTTTTATTTACAGTGATTTCTTTATTACTCGTAAACGGTGTGAATGAAAAAACATATGCCGCGATTGTCGCTACGTTGTTAGGGACATTTATCTCATTATTCATCACCTATATTGTGCTATGGGCAACAAATGAAAATGGGCTTCGCTACGAAGAAATGCAATTTCTAACTCGACCTTATCGCACGGTATTTATGGCAGGCTTAATTATCGGTTCTTTAGGGGCTGTTATGGATGTAGCGATTACGATGTCTTCTTCTATCTTTGAGTTATATGAAAAGACAATCAGATCTCCGTTAAGGCACTAAAATCATCAGGTTTGGATATTGGAAAAGATATTATGGGGACGATGACAAGTATTTTGTTCTTCGCCTATATAAGCGGTTCAATTCCGATGTTGATCTTATATTTTAAAAATGCTTCTCCACTTGGCTTTACTCTTTCCATCAATCTTTCATTGGAATTGGCTCGTGCACTAGCCGGTGGGATTGGCATCGTCATCACCATTCCGATTGGATTATATACTTCGATTTTTTTGTTAAGCGAAAGAGGGTAAATGAATGAATGTATTACTGTGGCTCGCAGCCATTTTATTTATATTGATGCTTCTGATTGGCGGAAAAAAGGGCTCGTTCTTTCATTGCTTTGTTTTTAAACTTTGGCGTACTTCTCTTTACGACCATTCTTATGACAAGCTCACTTATGAATCCCATTACTTTAACAATGATTGCCTGTACGATCATTAGTTGCATTAATTTATTTTATATTAATGAAGTAAACAGTAAAACAATAACAGCTTTTATTTCAACATTAATTACGATTGTCATTTTATTTATCTTGATTGGCCTGGTTAGTGACAAAGCGATGATTCAAGGATTTCGTGAGGAGGAAATGGAAGAACTGAGCATCTTTTCCCTTTATATTGGTGTAGATTTCGTCAAAATTGGAATAGCGATGATCATTATGAGTACGATTGGGGCAATGACAGATGTGGCGATTGCCATTACCTCACCTATGCAAGAAATATTTAATCATCATCCAAACATTAGTAGAAAAGAGTTATTTACTTCCGGAATGAATATTGGTAGAGATATATTAGGATCCAATACAAATACGTTATTTTTCGCCTTTATTGGCGGTTATATGGCTTTGCTTTTATGGTTTAAAGATCTATCCTATTCCGTTGGTGAAGTCATTAATTCAAAAGTGTTTAGTGAGGAAATGCTTACCATCCTTTGCGCTGGCATTGGGATTGCTTTAATTATCCCTATTGCTTCTTGGATTAACGCTTATTTTCTAGTAAGATTGCGGAAAAAGTAGCGAAATAAAATTGGCGGCCATTTGAAACGCTTGGAATCCCTTTTTCCAATCGATTGCTTATATCATTCGATCTTTTTAGATTCATGCCGACAAGATCATCGTAGCTTTCACCAATCCAACCATTATTTAACGACTATTGTTTGTTTCCTTTTGTTCAATGGCAATAAATAAATTGCTATACAAAAAAGCTGTCAGGATTTTCCAGGCAGCTTTTTTGTATATTCATTATTTTCTATGTAGTTTAGTTTCTTACTTTCATCGTTTCTACATATTCGATTACTTTGGAGAGCTCCATTTCTTTCATGCTTGTTAATCTCATAGTGTAGCGCTCAAATGGCAGGTTTTCTGTAATTTGATTCGGAACAATGACGCAATTTAATCCCGCCGCAACGGCTGCCTTTGCTCCATTTGCAGAGTCTTCAAATGCGATCGCTTCAGAAGGGTCTATTCCAAAATGGTTGATGACGTTTTGATATAAAGTTGGATCTGGTTTAACCTTATCTACATCATCCTGTGTTTGAATTACATCAAAGTAATCCAGAAGATTTAGTTTCTTTAAAAAGTAAGTGACCCATTCCCTATTTGAACTTGATGCTAACCCTATTTTCAATCCCTTGCTTTTTGCAGTTATTAAATAATCCTCCACACCGTCTCGTGCAATTGGCAATTTTAGATTTTCCTTATGTAGGATCGAGGATTGTTCCTTTATTTCTTCCAAAGACAACGTTCCATTCGATTTATTAAAAATATAATCATAAAGAGCTACGGAGTCCGTTCCAATATAAGAAGCATACTCTTTAATTGGAAGATCCTGATCATCTAGCTGCAACAAATGGCAAAATGCTTTATAAAGTGCATACTCTGTATCGATGATAAGTCCGTCAAAATCAAAAACGACTGCCTTAATCATTTAATCACCTTCTATTTTCATTATTTTGATAAAGTAAATTCACAGTGTGGAAATAAGGTTATCGCTTTCCTTCCCATATTGGTTAATCCAATCTTCTTTAAACTGCTTCACATTTGCTTCAACGGAAGGATTCTCAATTAACGCTTCTATTAATTCTGGTGCAGCTGTAATCCCATGGGCACCAGCTAAACAAACATCATGTAATTGCTGTACATTTTTAAAGCTAGCTGCTAATACTTTACAAGAAAGGTTATGTTGAGAGAAAATTCGCGTTATTTCTGATACGACATTTACACCATTTCCTGCTAAATTATCGATTCGGTTAACATATGGCGCAACATATTCGGCGCCTGCCTTCGCCGCCATATAGGCACTCATTGGCGTATAGATCGTCGTAGCTAATGTACGGATTCCTTCCTCTTTTAGTATTTTTATCGCTTTTATACCTTCTGTAGTTACAGGAATTTTCACGATCATATTACCAGCTATCGCTTTATTCATATAACGAGCTTCTTCAACGATATCTTCTGCTAATTCAGCTACTGCTTGAACAAAAGTTCTTTCTCTTCACCTATTACATTTCTAATTTCTCGTAACAACGGCAAAAAGGGTTTTCCTCTTTTACAATAATCGTAGGATTCGTAGTGACTCCATCAATCGGAAAATAATCATTTAACTTCTTAATTTTTTCAACGTTTGCTGAATCGATAACGAGTTGCATAATTTTCCACTCCTTTCTATTAATAATATAATAATAGCTTAACTTTTGTTACTCCTTTTATAGATATAACAAAAGTTAAGCCCATTATTCATTTGTTCAATTCGAATAGATTTGAATAAGATCACCAGTTGCAACGTCAGAAATATCGCTGTCTTCAAGGTAAAGCGTTCCAGGTAATTCTGGTGTTTGAGATCCATCAAATTTTAACGTGATATGTCCAAGTGACGATAAATTTTGCTTCACAGCATCGCCGACAGCGGTAATATTGTATTTGCTTTCACCTAATTGCAGTGTATCTCCAGGTACGATATCACCTTCAACATCGTTTACATCAATTAATACGCAATACTCAGCTAACTCAGCTGGAGCGTTATCCCCAAAGAGAATCAACATTTTCTCTCCAAAGAAATCTGCTACAGATGGTCCGATTTTATTTATTCTCGTTTCATATTTTTTCAGCATTATAAACTCTCCTTTATCAATATTTTGTAAAAGTCTATACAGGATATGGAATCCCGTATAGACTTTTAATCGTTAACTATCATATAATCCAAAGCTTGCAAGCCATGCAATAAAGACGGTTGGTGCCCTGTCAAGAATCGTGAATAGAGGACGGATGGAACACCTACTTCAACCGTTTCAACCTCTGCTTCTGCCAGTCCTAGACCTACTGGAACGAAGTCAGCCGCTGCTTGAGCGTTAATTGCAAATAATGCAGGTAATGCTAGATGTGCAGGAATATTTCCCTTCCCAATCTCTACTCCGATCAACGTTCCCACTACTTGAGCAATAACAGCACCAGGTCCTAAGAATGGAGATAATAGCGGGAATGAACATACAAGCGCGATAACGATGAGTCCCCAAATGGAGCCCGCAAATGGTGATAAGAATTTCGCAAAGACATCTCCAATACCCGTTTCAATAATAACTCCAATAAGCATAGCAACGAATGCCATAAATGGAAGAATCGTTTTAATGACTGTATCGATCGCATCGCGACCAGCTTGGTAAAATACATTTGTAATCGACCCCATAGCCATTCCAACTCTTGCCATAAAGCCTTTTGGTTTTGTTTGTTCACTAATCTTCTTATTTGTACTATATTTTCTCTCTGGTTTGCTCTCTTCCTCACTTACTGCAGCAGCTGCTGCTCCAGCCGGCTGAATGTTTTCAACCTTTACTCCAGAAACATAAATATCCTCGGTAATATGTTTTGCAAGTGGCCCACTTTGACCCGTTGGCATGATATTAATGGTTGGAATTCGTTTTTGTGGGTATAGACCACAGCGTAAAGTTCCACCACAGTCGATAATCACACATGCCATTTCATTCTCTGGCACAGTTGTTTTAAACCCATCAACTAATTCACATCCAGTAAGCTCCGCAATTTTCTCTGCAATATCTGGTCTTTGACCGCCAGTAACATATACAACTTTATTTTTCTCGGCCGTTGGCGTTATTACTAAAGGACCACCAAAGCCACCTGAACCTTTTGATACTTTAATTGATTGAAATGTTGTCATTTTTCCCACCGCCTATAATTGAACAGAATCTTTTAATTTTACATTTTGTTGTTTAGCTACATATGCTGTTGTTAAATCCGTTACCCAACCTCTTAAGAAGTTTGTCACAATACCTACTAGAAAATAGCGAAGAGCTAATTCTGTGATGTCATGTCCTAAGCTAGTAATACCAGCTGCAATTCCTAAGAATACAAATAATTCACCCGGATTTACGTGTGGAAATAATCCGTTATGCGTATGGCATGAATATGAGGCTGCTGCGTAATAACTTGGTTTGTACTTTTCCGGTAAAAACCTACCAAGTGATAATGTCATCGGATTAGCCAACACGAACGTTCCAATAACTGGTAATACAAGATATCTAGTAAATGGATTTTTCCTGATTTTTGGCTAATGTTTCTACTTTATCTTCACCTACAAAACGCACTAATGCATTCATTGCGACCAATAACATAATTAAAAGAGGTACAATTCCAGTGACAAGGTCTACAAATACTTCTCCACCATGTCGAAATAAATTCATAAATCCTTCAGCATATTTTATAACTGTATCCATTATTTCACCTTTTTCTTATTTCTTTTAGGAATGAGATAATCAATCCATCCTTTTTAACTTTAAGTTCCCCGCCTTTAGAAATAATGTCATAACTTCTTAAGGCATCAGCGATCGCTAATCTAGTTAATTGATCTACACCTTTAAAGTCTTCTTCGGAAATTTTCAATAAATATTTGCCTTCGAAGCCCTTTAAATCTTTTACACGTGAAAAACAGTAACCCCTTGCATTTTCGCAGCTTTTAAGATTTTGTTTCTTTTATCAATGCAAAACATAACTACAGTACCTGCTCGAAGCTTCCCTGTCCTTTTTCCAATTGCCACTCGCCCCATCGATCTCATTTCGGCATATTTTTATTAAAATGCCTGATTTGAAGAAAGCCGAGTATACTCTGCACAAGCCACGCGATCCCAATTAATATAATTAAATACCAAATCATCTCTTCATCCCTTTTACTTAAGTTTTCTTGTTTTTCAAATGATGAAAGAACCGTTTCTTCATAATTGATAAAAGTTGTATGAATGAGAGTATATTTAATGAAAGCTCACACAATGGCCCAATGATATTACAGTTGCTCTTCCTGTCGTTTCATGTTTTATCATTAAATCTTTTTAAAACAAAACCTTGTAAATGCCGCTTTCATCTATTCCATACGTTGCTGTTGTAGAACTTCCATCACATCATCATATCCTTTTGCACGTACTAACAAGTCGATTAAACGTCGATTATTAGCAATACGAATAATTTCATCATAGATTTTTACAATTAGATGCTCAATATTGTCCGATTGTTGTTCAGGCAAGCCTAGCATAAAGACGAGTTTTATTTCCTTCCCATCCGCGTTGACGCTTTCAGGAAAGATTCCAAATGCCAACTCGATGGAATCGGAATGGTAATTAAACGTATGTGGTAAAGCGATATAATGATCAAAAACCATTGAACCTTTATTCTCTCTCTCTTTAACCGCTCTTTAAAGCCTGCATCAAGATAGCCTGCTTCAACTAAATGATCGATCATTTCCTTACATTATCATGGTAGCTCTTTGCGCTATCCAAGATGAAGAGTTTTTCTTTCGTAATCAGATGCTTTAAAATGGAATGATGCGAACTCCCACTTTTCATCTTGATTGTTTGCATATAGCTAATTTTTTCAATTTCTTTCACAACACTTTTTCATCGAAAATTTCACTAATTACGATGGACGGAGTATTTGTTTCAAATGTTAACGCCACTGTCGTAAAGACGATATCATACTGAGCTAATAGTTCTTTCGTTACTTCTTGTTCCAGTATAGGTGAATCTCTGTATTGTGATTAAGAATTCGCTCCAGTTGAATAGCAACCAATTTAGCCGTTCCTCTTCCCGTTCCGCAAATGATGGCTGCCTTTTGGAATCGTTTCACCTTAACATCATTTTTAGAGATAAAGACTCCGAAATAAAAAGCTAAGTAACCAAGTTCATCTTCTGTTACATCAAGTTCATACTTACTTTCAATTACTTGACCAGCAATTTGAGCCATTTTATAAGCGACAGGATATTTTTCCTTTACATCTGCAAGTAAAGGATTTTTCAAACGCAAACCAAACATTAAACGGTTGATCATAAAGGTTAAATGATATTGGAGATCTTTAAAAAGGATTCATTCTCCTTAATAATTTCTTTATTAAAACCTACTTGTTCAACAATCGATTCTAATAAACTCTTAATATCTTCCGTAATTACAATGTTAGACATCGTTCTATTATTTGTTGGCGTTCTTCTCCCGGCAATTGGCATTGTGATAAATAGAATTTCAAGCGGAGGAATCTTGATTGGCAGCTGACTTTCTAGCGCATGAACGATTTCTAGCGCAATTTCATAGTCTCTCGAATTCAATAACTTTTTATGCTTCGCATCCATTTCCGTTAGAGGATGATTCTTTAATAAACGATCTAACATGACAATGATAAATTGTAATAATCTTGTTTGAGTGGTCGATTCCAAATCATGTTGATTGCAAATCTTTATGATCTCCTCTATGATATCGGAATCTATCGGATATGCCTCATACAATACATCATATATGTTATCTAAGAGGAAAAACGAAGATCGAGCTCCTTGCCACTTAAATACATCCCTTTGTTTTGCTTTCCTTGAATGGTTAAGTTATACGTTTTCAATGAAACAGACGACTTTTTCAATTCGTTAATTAATGTTGTTCTACTTATGTGCATTTCAAAAGCCAAATCATCGAGTGTATAAATCTGTTCACTATTGATCAATCGATCAATAATAAGTGCCATCCTGTGTTTTGGTGAATCAAGCAAATTGTTCGGGTTATTTTTCACTAGCAACGACTTGAACTTTGCCTTATCGAAAATATTCAAATAATAGCCTTTTCCTTTTTCGCTTTCTAAGGATACAATTCCTACCAAATCATCATTTAATTGTTTAATATAATTGCGGATGGACCTCGTACTCACGCCCAGTTTTTCTGCCAGATCATTGAGTGAACAGTAGGGTTTCTTTCGTGTTATCTCAATAATTTGGAAAACTCTATCACTTATTAAAATATTAGACATTTCGTCACCTCTTAATCGAACTGAATACCAGCAATCATTGTAACACTTTAGGTAATAAAGTCATATGAACAATATGACTAATATACATCCTTTTACTGGTCATTCATAAAGGCTTTGATCTGCCTCTTTTCCTTACAAGTTATCCGCGTGATTTTCCACCCGAGATATTAATTGTCGTTCCAGTAATATAACTAGATCGGTCAGAAGCGAGATAAGAAACAAGATCGCCTATTTCAGTTAATTTTCCTTCTCTTCCAAGCGGAATGGATTTACTATAATCAGTTGATAAACCATCAACTGTTACACCGCGAGTGTAAGCCAATGCTTCATTATAAGCATCTGTTCTTAATCCAGTTGTTTCAAGAATTCCAGGTGCGATCGCAACAACTCGGATATTGTGTTTTCCTAATTCTTTTGCCCATGCACGAGTAAAAGCAATGACCGCTCCTTTTGTAGCTGAATAACAACTTTGACCTGCCGAACCTTCTTGTCCCGCTTCAGAAGAAACATTAATAATAACACCTTTACTCTGTTTTATCATTTCTTTAGCAGATGCCTGCGCAAAAAGGTATGGCCCTTTTTGGTTGACTGCCACCATAAAATCAAAATCTTTTTCACTTAGTTCGTATTCTGGTCTTTCACCTTTGTCATCAACTAATAATCTAGGTAGATTGACACCCGCGTTATTAACTAGAATATGTACTGCTCCAAATAATTCAACTGTCTTAGCAACAGTTTGGTCAACACTTTCCTTTTTTGTTACATCGCATTTTAGAAAATACGAGCCGTTCGCTTGTTCTCCTTCTTCCCCATTCAAATCAGCAACAACTACTTTTGCCCCATTCTTTACTAGCTCATTAGAAATATTTAAACCGATGCCAGAAGCACCACCGGTGACAATCGCCACTTTTCCTTCTAAATCAAGCCAAGTATTCCCCATTACATTTTCCTCCTATCATTTAGGTTAGCATTTTCAACCTGCATGTTTATTATAGGAGCAATAATAGGTAAAATTAATACACACTTTTTCACATATAGGTGAAAAGGTGTGTACTATTTGGTTTATGATTCGAGTAGATTTTCATTTCATTCATCTTGCCCTTTCCCTCTTTAGCTGTGAATTCCAAAAATCAAATACTATATTAAAAAATTTCCTATCGATTTAATAACATTAAGTTGATCAACAACGAATTCATCAATCCTGATTATTTTCCCTCTTATAACGGAGCTCAAGGTAGAGTATAGCTTGGCAAACAACGTGAACCGATAAATGGATAAGTCTCTATTTTATTCTAAAAATTTGCAACTGAATCTGTGTACGCTTCAATCCAATGAGAAAATGAAAGTTCACGATCCCAAGTAACCATATTTGTGGCTTTTGCACAGCCCCAATCTAATATCCGTTGATGAAGCATATGTACATTTATACGTTTTATCAAGTATTCTTTTTCTTCGAACTCACTACAATACAGACGGACCAAGTGCTTAGCCATTTCATATTCATTGTTATCCAAATAAAATATAATCATCTTTATCAAATCTGAAATCGGGTCCGCAAAATAGGAATTGGTAAAATCAAATACACCACTTATTTCCCAACCACGATCTCCTAAATGTAATAAGAAATTCCCTGGCTTAAAATCACCCATTACAAAAGTTGGAGCTGTAAAATGATTAAAAGCTTCTTTGGAATCTTCTAATAAATTTTCTACCCACTGAAAATCGTTTGATGTTATGATTGAATATTTTCTTGCATCCTCCAACCAAAAAATGATTCGCTTATAAAGCCATTGAACATAAGGTTCCTTAAAACGATTAATGTTGAAGTTTTCAGTATTAAGTTCACCACACTCATTTACAGTCCATGTATGAAATTCAGCCAACGTTTTAGAAATCAATTCAGAAATTTTAAGCTTTTCATTAACGCTCAGTGTAGCTTTTTGATGTTTTGAATATAGATATTCACCTCGAAGACGAGGCATTAACGAATAACTCCAACCAAAAATATCTTGAGAATCATCAATGATATATGGCACCGGAACAGGTACTGTTGTTCTTCTATCGAGATTTTCTACAAAAACTTTTCCTCAATCAATTGACCTGGATAAAGTGGATTCCCTTAACAACAAACTCTCCTTCTGTTGATGAAACAAACATCGTTTGACCCATCGCTCCATTTGCTGTTTTTAGATGAAAGGAGTTTACCCAAATTAAATTTACCAAGCATAGACTGTAGTTGCTCATCATTTATTATGCCTAATTGATTCGAAGCAAAGATAACTTCGGCAGTCATGTAAAACTTCCTCCCTCTTTAAAAACTCTTAGATGATAATGACTTCGTTCCCTATTCAAAAAATCCTGCATAGCCATTAATATAAGCAACCTAATTAACGTTTAAAGGACCCCACTAACCAATATTTTAAGCTTTTCTATAATACTTTGTTAGTCTATGATGGTAACCCTCTTTCAGAATACTTTTACTTACTTATCTGAACAACTTATTAACAAGACCATTTACATCGTAATACACATACAATCCTACTTTCTCCCATATACTACAATGATTCAATCGAAAGGTGGAATATGAATGAATGATCAACAATCGAAAGTCGATATAGTGAGTGCCATTGACCCTTACTTTTACCAGACATTATTACATTTTAGGAATAAGAATGTTGTTGTAAATACAACGAAAAATCCTTTGCAAGGATTGCTGACAGCAGTTATGCCTGACCATATTGTTATTGAAGTAAGTGGAACCCCTTTTTATGTTAGAGCACAGGAAATTGTATGGATCACGACTACGTAATTCTACAAGAGTTTACTCATTTTTTATGAAGGGAGAGAAAAATGTTTAAACGTGTAAACAAGCTAGCCATTGATCTTCCGATACCTGAATATGGAGATGCGAATGCAGCAGCGGCAGTTCAGGAATTATTAGGTGGTAAATTCGGGAAATGTCAACACTGAATAATTACATGTTTCAATCATTTAACTTTAGACAAAAAGAAATTCAAACCATTCTATGATTTGGTAGCCAGTATAATGGCGGAGGAGTTCGGTCATGTTGAACTCGTATCAAATACGATCAACATCGTAAATAAAGGAACATCCTTTACGGCCGATCCGAACCTTACACCGCTACAAGATGGGACTAACAAACGAAATACGTATGCATTCATAGCAAATGCACAAACTTCTATTCCAGGTGACTCGATGGGGAATCCATGGCGTGGAGACAATGTATTTTCCAGTGGGAATTTAGTGCTTGATTTATTGCATAATTTTTTCTTGAGTGTGGGGCCAGGACTCATAAGATGCGTGTTTATGAAATGACGGATCATCCTACGGCAAGAGAAATGATCGGCTATTTGCTCGTCCGAGGAGGTACCCATATACTTGCCTATGCGAAAGCCATTGAAATCGTCACCGGAACAGACTTGACCAAAATGCTTCCACTGCCTAATTTAGATAATCGTGCATTTGATACAGCTAAGAAGTATGAAGAGCGAGGATTCGGAAATGTTTTGTTTACATGGAATGATGAAGGGAATACAAAGATATACGCCAGATTTGGAAAGGCACCAATCCAACGAATGGTGAGCAACTGATCGTTAAAGAAGGAATACCAGAAGGTTATGATATACCTGATCTCGATGATCTTCCTGAGATGTTTGCTCCCGGTATTGGACCTGATGAGTATGAGCAAATTGCTAAAAGGCTTTTGTCAAAGATGTAGCTAATTCATATTCCGGCTTACACTTCGCACATTAGGTTGCAATCTTTGAATCTTATAAAAAGTAGATGGAAAAAACGCGTCTATTTTCTCCATCTACTTTTTGTAATTGTGTGAGCTTTCTCTATCGGAAAGAAACATATACTCCGCAATATCCTCATTATATGGTTAATTTACCTACTTATCCTTCTTTAACTCTAATCTACTACTCCTAGTAGACGCATCTTCACTTTGTAAAAACATGAAACATGATTTTAAACTTACCACGTGATCTATGACAAAGGATTTATGTTTTATTATAATCACTTACAATTACTTATTTAAATTTGATTTATCGGCTTAAATTACGTATAATTACTTGCAACCACTTATCAAGAAGGTGAATTTTCTTGTATCAAGAAGAAAGACTCGTATTAATTTTAGATTTTCTTAAAAAAATAAACGGATTTCTGTTGAAAAAATTTGCTCCCTTTTGATGTATCCAGAGATACTGCCAGAAGGGACCTTGTCCGGCTGGAAGAAGAAAAACGGATTGTGAGAACACGAGGTGGAGCGATCCTTCCTTCTGTTCATGATGAAGTTAAAAGCTATATAAATCGCTTAAATACTGTAACAGAACAGAAAAAGATTATCGGAAATAAGGCTGCATCATTAATTTATCCTGGCGATAAAGTGATTTTGGATGCCTCGACAACCGTTCAATCATGTGCGGAACAGATGGATAACATCGATTGTACCATTATTACCAACTCAATTAACCAAGCTGAAGTACTATCCTTCAAGCCGGATATCAATATCCAACTCCTAGGTGGCACACTTCAAAAAGAACACCGTTTTCTTTATGGCTCCGCTGTTATAGAAAAATTATCGGAATACTATGTAGACAAAGTGTTTATTGGAGTAGTTGGGATATCGGAAAATGGCTTAACAATCGCTCATGAGGAGGATGGCCTCGTGAAACGCAAAATGATCCAGCAAGCAAAACAAGTGATCGCATTAGCCGATCATACAAAAGTAGGACTCACAGGTTTTTCCGTTTTGCTGATTTACGGGATATCGATCTTCTGATCACAGACCGCTCTCCTCAAAGGAGTTTAGAGAGCTGTTGCGAAAAACGATGTTGAACTTTTAACAGCTGATTACGAAGAGGAGGATGAATAACATGGTAAAATTAATTGCTATTGATTTGGATGGTACATTACTAAATGAAGAAAGCCAGATTAGTAAGGAAAATTTAGAAGCACTCGAATTCGCCCAAGCCAATGGGGTTGAAGTTGTTATCGCTACTGGGCGCGCCCATTTTGACGTTCAACATATTTTTAAAGAAACGGGATTAAAAACTTGGATTATTGGGGCCAATGGAGCGACCATTCATCAACCAAACGGTGAGCTGTTCCATTCCGTTTCGATCAATCGGCAAGATGCATTTCAAATTTTGAACTGGCTAGAGCAAGAAGGATACTATTATGAAATCTTCAGTAATGATTCCATCTTGTCTCCCCAGAACGGTCGGGAACTTTTAGCCATCGAAATGGACAGAGTCAACAGTGCAAATCCAGAAATAGGCAATGAACAACTAATAAAAGCTGCTGAGAAGCAATATAGTCAGAACGGATTTTCCTATATTTCATCTTATAAAGAACTGATCGACACGGATGTCGATATTTATAATATCCTTGCCTTTTCATTTGATGAAGAAAAACTACAAAGAGGCAAAGCAAAGTTTAACGAAATGAAAGACATTACAATGGTCACGTCCGCTAAACATAACTTTGAATTCGAACACAAAAAAGCATCAAAAGGAATTGCTTTAGAGATCCTGACTAAAAGATTAGAGATGGACCTAGCGGATACAGCTGCAGTTGGTGACAATTTTAATGATTTATCTATGCTGCGAATCGCCGGTAGAAGTGCCGCCATGGAAATGCACCAGAGGAAATTAAAAATGCCTGCAATGAAATAACACGAACAAATATCGATGATGGAGTAGCTTATTTTATTTACTCATTGCTAGGAAGTCCTATGTAATATAATTAATACCCACATTGGCGTAACACAAAAAGTGGCGTGACAATGTGGGTTTCAATTTAGTCTAACCTGTTTCGTTCGCTTAACAAGCCTGTTCCTAGAAGAACAAAAGCGCAAGCGCCCGTTTAGCGACGTACAAACTGGAGCGATTCTGACGAGATAAAGGAAACACGGCGAAGAATGAGCCGATGTTGACTTATCGTAGGAAGAAGAGTGAAGTTTGCTAGTCGCTGGGCGACTGGAGCTAGACGTAGATTGCTCCAATCGAAATTGTCCACAAACAAGTATTTTATAGTTTCCTAGACAGTAAAAAACAATCCTTTGCGAATCTTATCGTAAAGGATTGTTTTCATTAAACTTTATTTCAAAGTAACATTACAAAAACAAACACATCCATCCCTACTCAACCGTCACACTTTTTGCGAGATTTCTAGGTTTATCAACGTCGCAGCCACGGTGTATGGACGCGTAGTATGCGATGAGTTGGAGAGGGATGACAGAGATAAGAGGTGTGAACAATTCATTTACGTCTGGTAGGACAAAGTGATCTTCCTCCAAGTCGAGTCCTTTCCGAGAAATGATGCATGGGTTGGCCCTCTTGCAGCGACTTCTTTTACATTGCTGCGAATGCTCCCGTTTACGTTTTCTTGTGTGGCTAGTGCAATCACTGGTGTACCTTCTTCAATTAAGGCGATCGTTCCGTGTTTCAATTCACCACCGGCAAATCCTTCCGCTTGGATATAAGACGTTTCCTTCAATTTTAATGCTCCTTCGAGACAAACAAAATAATCGACGGAACGGCCAATATAAAAACAGTTTCTTGTAATTGGCAGGAACTCGTTAGCGATGTTTTCGAATTCGTTCTTGGATTGGCAAAGCATTTCCATCGCATGGGCAATGATTCCTAATTCATGAACGAGGTCAAAGTCGACGTTGAGCCCTTTGGAAACGGTGATGGCATTGGCAAGAATGGCCATGACAGCCATTTGTGCCGTATACGCTTTTGTTGATGCAACGGCGATTTCAGGACCTGCATGCAAATAAAGTGCAAAATCGGCTTCACGGGCAAGCGTTGATCCAGGGACATTTGTGATTGTCAGTGCCTTGTATCCCATTTCCTTCGTTTTGACGAGTACGGCTCTGCTGTCTGCCGTCTCCCGCTCTGGGATAGAAAAATGAAAAATGGTTTTTCAGATAAAAGTGGGATATTATAGCCAAACTCACTTGCTACATGGACTTCGACTGGCACTTTCGCCATTTGTTCAACGAATTGCTTCGCAACCAATCCAGCGTGGTAGCTCGTTCCACATCCGACAATATAGATGCGATCAGCTTCCTCCAACGCCTTCGTGACCTCTTTACCAATTTCAAATTGACCATTTTCGTTTTGGTATGCTTGAATAATTTTTCTGATCACGAGTGGCTGTTCATCAATTTCTTTTAACATATAGTGAGGATACGTCCCTTTATCAATATCATCAGTATTCATTTCTGCTTTGTACGGTGCTCTTGAAACGATTTCCTCTTGAAGATTGCTAATGATTACGCGATCGTTTTTCACGATGACGATTTCTTGATCCATTAATTCAATAAAAGAATCGGTCATATGAATCATCGCCATTGCATCGCTAGCTACGACATGAAAATCCTCTCCGACACCGACAAGCAACGGGCTTTTATTTTTCGCGACGAAAATGGTGTCGGGGTTTTCCTTATCAAGCATAGCGATTGCGTAGGAACCATGTAACAAGCTTAATGTTTGTTTAAAGGCGGCTTCTGTTCCCATTCCTTCTGAAACGTATTTTTCGACTAATTGAACAATCACTTCTGAATCGGTATCACTTTGAAACGGGATATCTTGTAAAAATTTACTTTGCAGCAAAGCATAATTTTCAATGACTCCATTATGAACTAGGACGAACCGTCCAGACGTACTTTGATGTGGATGTGCATTGGCATGGCTTGGTACTCCATGTGTCGCCCATCTCGTATGTCCAATCCCGACTTGAGCTGAGATTTGCGTATCAATGACATTTCTTAAATCAGCTACACGGCCTTTTTCTTTGAAAATATGAATGCCAACTTGATTGTTTACGGCAATCCCCGCAGAATCATAGCCTCGATATTCAAGCTTTTCCAAACCTTTTACTAAAATTTCCTTTGCATCCATTGTTCCAATATAACCTGTAATTCCGCACATATTCCGTTCCTGGTTACTAAAATCTATTAATAGTACATAAAAACGATTCATATCTACTTTTCGCCCCGAACCAGGTAAGAGGACTTCCGCGGAGATTCTCACTCCGTTCCGTCAGAGGAGGAATAGATGCCTCCATCATGTACCTATTGTACAAGATTATCTGCGGTGCCCTGTTAAGGCCGGCGATTGCAGTTAACCATTCCTTCTAGGTCAGTTAACCACAAAGGGTGATTTTAGTACCAGGAGTTACACCTCCTGTAATCGTAAAATTCCTGGTTCATCATACGTAATGTTTTGTGTATGATATTCCAACATTTCCAATGGTGATGTTCCTTAAAATGATCAATATTCGATAATAACATCTCTACATATTTTCGTTTCTGTTTACCAGATTTGCTTGCTTTATCGGATTCTTCCATCGACCCGAGCAAGGCAATTAAATATGGTTTTACTTTTTCCTTCAATATTTTAATTAATTCTTTCGGAATTTTTTCTTCCAAGCCAAGCCCTCTTCTGCCAATGACAAATGAAGCAGCTTCATGAACCGACAATCCATACATTTTACTGTATTTAAATCGGCCAATCACAGAGGTATATGCCGGATTCACCAGCTTAATCTTAAAGCCCATTTTTAAACCTCTAGATAAAAGCGAATCATGAAGTTTTCGATAGGCAAAATTGCTTGTTCTCCGGTTAATTTTTTTGTTTGTATCGTGCGTCTGTTTGATATTCAGATCTTCTAAAACAAATGCCCCAACGTTCCAACTAAGCAAATAATCGATGACCTCTTTTGCAAGTTCTCCTGCAATATTTGAACGATTGTGGCTCCTGACATATTCTATTTCGTGACAATAAAAGGTCTTACTTTCAAGCAAACGGCCATCCTTTGAGACAATCGAAATAGCAATCCGATCAATGTTGAGATCAATCCCAGCGACAAGGTCCGATTGAATGTAATCATCATACTTGATTTTCTCACCGTATACAGGTGCATCATACGTCAATAAAACATAACACTTGTTGTTCTTGATCTTTAGTTCAATGGTGTATGGTTCATAGTGCTTAACTTTTTCATTTTCCCATTTTCGTTTTTAGTGAATGTTTCTTGAGGCAAGACGACACGAGCCAATTCATTAAAATGTTTATTTGGTACATGCAACGTATATCGCAATCGGGGAGCATGTTTCGTTGTAGAATGTAACGGATTAGCAATTTCAACCACAAAACTATTTATTTGATCATCGAAAACAATCCGGATATTCAAATTCCCTTTTAGAACGGTCACCACGGGAATAGAGCGTATTGGAACGGATTTCTTTCCATTCTTCTTTTGAAAGCTTCCTTTCATTCGATAGAAGAAGTTTTTTGCCACCAAATATGACTTTAGGGATCGTTCCGTTTTCTTGATGAGAGAAGATCTGCTTCTTTTTCTGAAGCCCATCTAATCGTGCGTCCAAACCTTGTAAACAAACTTCCGTCGAAACTTTCTTAGGCGTTTTCTTTCCCGTCTGATAATCATCTATTTTGCGTTCTGTTTTTTGAATTTTGATTTGTGTTTCCTCTAGGCGTAGGGGCAATAATTCCTTTTGGCTGTCAATCGTGCTTTGCGCCAACAATACCGCATCTTCCGCATATCTTTTGTTTAAATCGAACTGGGCATTCATACTTTTGATCAACTCTTTAGGAGCGCGACCTTCAAGTAATCTATTGAAAGATGTGCGTAGGCTAGAACAAAAGACAGTTATCAATATTCTTAAATCAGTAAGATCTTCTGACTGGTCGATTACCATTTGAATGGTCCTTTTCATTTTTCTCACACCTTTGAATATTCTTACTTTTAGTATAAGTAATCAAAGGGATAAAACAAATGTTTCCATTGTTGGGTTTAATTTTCATTCGTTTACGATCATTTTTAATAAGAATTTTGTAACTGTTTCAACCTCCCTAAAGAAGGGGCAAGCGGCACGGGGCGTACTTGCCCCTTATCTCTATTATGATGTTTTATATGTGCACATGATCTTTCCATTGTCCACCGAGTCACCTCAGATGATTTAAGAAAGAACATACGACTGTGTGTCACAGCCGGGAGGCATCCGCCGAACCATTCGATAAACCTCCACCTCGTCAACTAATCATTCCGCGATTAGTTCTGGCGCTTTATTTAAAAACAACCTCAATGCTCCTTTCCATTCTTGAGTAAAAGTGAAACAAAAATAATCATACTACAGTCTTTTTTATAGGTCAATCATAAAGTATGCGAAAAAATGATTTGGATCGTTTTTTCGATGCAACGATTACAAGAATTTCAGTTCCCAAACACAAGTCATCTAAAATAAAAATGGACCAAATAGTCACATCTGATGACTCCTCGTCCATTTTTACTATATTTGATAAACTCAGCATGATGAACTCCGATTCAAAAATGCCCTTGTTCGATCAAAACGGAGATTTGTGAACATTTCAACTGAATTTCCAGATTCAATGATTTCTCCATTATCCATGAAGAGGGCTCTATTTGCTACTTCCTTAGCAAATCCCATCTCATGTGTAACGACAATCATCGTCATATGCTCTTCAGCTAGGTCTTTCATTACTTGTAACACTTCTCCATATCTTCGCAGATTCTTTTACGGAATTAGATTGTTTTTTAATAAACATGATCAACCTGAAACAGTAAATCGATCATGCTTTCTCGGTATGCTTGATGACCATCTTTATCACCTATGCACCAAGGTATTCTGTTCATTTCCAATAAATAGATGAAATGTGTAAAATCACATCCGGCTAAAGAAGCCGCTCTTTCAAAAGAAACAGCTTTACTTATAAACAAAGTGATTGCGATTGAAATGTGAATAGATTTTTCTAAAGATTTTTCGGCACTGATGCTTTTAAGTTTACTTGCAACCTCAGTGGAAACGGTTATGAATATATTTTCATCTATCTGATCCGTGTCGTTGTAAGGTAACCCATATGGAAATTCGCCATCAGTATACCCTGCAATAAAATTTTCATCTGATTCGAATTCCAGATCATAGTCAGTGAATGGCTGCTCCCTTTTTTATCTTTTTGGCAGTCTTTACAAATATGTCGACGACGGCCTTTCCCACTAAATTTTTCATTCGGACGATTTCTTCCACATTCAAAGCAATAATGTCCTCTTTTTTCTTTCCCATCGTCTTAACTCCCATTTATCAACTTTCAATTGTACATTTTCATTCATCAACATCATGTATCCAAGGCTTATATATTTCTTTTTCTTCTTCCGTTAACAATTGTAATTCCTTTTAGCTTGAATGAGAAGCCATTCATCATTCAAGCCATTATAATTAAACGTCTTCCAAATTTGTTGATTCTCTTTATGAAATTCATGAATACGCTCTGTCAATTCCCAGTAAGGCAATTTCCCATTCTTCCAATCTTGAAAATCGTCAAAGAGCGGAGCTAACGCATCCTCTGTCATTTTTTGATGATATTGATCCATTATTTCCCTATCTCTTTTTCTTTCTGCTTTTGATTTTTTCGTGTCATTCGATTCACTCCTTTTACTCCGATCCTTTACGACCGAGTTGAACCGTCCGCTTCTCAGAATGAAATGTTTGTTACGAACACTAATCCGATTACATTATAGCCTTTTTCTTTATTGAATGGAATTTCAACATCCATACTTTATTCATCTCCCGCATATAGATAAATTAAATCATATCGTGAGGATGGAACAGATGACAAAACAAAGCCTTTTGAAAGGGACGATCATTTTAACTTCCGCTGCTTTTATTACAAGACTATTTTGCTATTGGATTAATGTTAGCAAAAATTCTTGGTCCTGAAGGGGTTGGACTCATGATGATGGCGATGCCGCTCACCGGTTTGCTCATCATCTTAACAACATTAGGATTCCCATTGGCCATATCCAAACTTGTAGCAGAAGCCGAAATAAAGGAGACAAGCTCCGTGTCAAAAGATTCTGGTCGTTTCCTTAACAACGATTTCATTATTAAGCATCGTTATTATGATTGGAGCATTTTTATCTACTTTTTGGAAGGCCAATTTGAAGCAAGGATGTCAACTCATTTTCATTTAAATAAAATCAAAATATAGAGTAAAGAATAAACTTCTCCAACGACACTCCACAATACCGCACCTGCTGCAAATTCAATCCCATAAGGAAGGAGCCTTTGAACAAAAACATATTTACTTCCGATTGTCATCACTTGCTCTAGTACTGATGAGTGTCGGAGTGATCTTAAGTATGGCTTTTCATTTTTTCACCTTGATTAAATTTATTACGATTCGTCTCCATACCTTGGACTTTGTAAAGGTTATTTTATCGGGGAGGTTGATGGGCTATGCCGGATTGTTTACGTATGTTTTATTACTTCAAATTAGATGCTTATCACCTTTTAAGTAAATCGATTAAACCCTTGCTTTCCTGGTAATCTTGACAAACGAACATTGCTTAAATATAATGGATGTAACAGAACCCACCACGCCTCTTAGCAATGCGGACCAAGGTGGGTCATTTTATTTTATACGGGAGGTATTATAATTGGATCCCGAAAAAGATCAATTCAAAATAAAACCGCCTACTACATATAGGGAGTAAGTAGAGATTTATAAAAGCAGAAATTTGCATATGGAGAATTCCGAATACGCCGAATTGTTGCTACAAAGAATTAACTATTATCGCTTGTCGGCCTACGGACTCACTTTAACTGACCCTCTAAATAAAGATCAATATAGCCAAGGTTCTTCCTTTGACAAAATGCTTTCATTATATGAGTTTGATCGCAAACTGAGATTATTGCTACTAGAGTGTTAGAAACCATTGAGATTGCTTTTAGAACACATATATCATACGAAATAGCACATAAGATAGGCCCCTTGGGTATCAAGATAAAAGAATTTCATTAGTGAAAAGTTCCATAAGGATGCTATTGATGAATTGAAATCATTAATAAGAAAAAGTAGAAAAGCTGAATTGTTTATTGAACACCATTTTAAAAAATATGATGGAATCATTCCCATATGGGCAGCAATCGAAGTTACTTCCTTTGGATTTATCTCCAAACTATATAGGAATTTAAATGAGAATTTAAAAAGCACATTGCAAAAACCTATTACAATCTGCCCTACTATTATATAGAAAGCTGGTTGCAGACGTTAGCGAATGTCCGAAATATTTGTGCTCACTATGGCCGCTTATATAATAAGAAATTAATATTCAAACCACGATTATTTAAAACTGAATTAAAAAAGTTGGCAATGAAAGGATTTTTCCGCAATCTATATTACTCAAAAGTTATTAAGTAAAACTGAAGGTATCAGATTTATTACTAATTTAGAAGCAGTTATTGACGAATATAAAAACAATATAGATTTTCATGTATAGGCTTTCCACGAAATTGGAAAGACCTATTAATAATGGTTAATACTGATTCAAGTTCCTTTCACTTATAGGGATTAATAGAATGCTATCAATGATTTTACTTTCCCGGTTAATGAAAGATTTGTAATTTATTGTTAGTGAAAATGATAAGAAAGGGTGTTCAAAAAGTTGATTTCATCGACTTTTAGGACACCCTTCTTATTTTGCACCTCTTTTTGTTATATGCAATCCAAACCACTTTGGGTTAAAGGCGTTACACCTAGAAAATCACTTTCTATTTTGACTTTGATAAATCCTTTCGCCAACTGGTCCGTATGAACGGCAAAAGGTGGTCAATTCATTGCTGTCGATTATGGCGATGTTCTGTATACATAGTTTGCTCTATTGAATTTAGGCTTTTTCTTCTTCTGTTAGTCGTGTTTTTATAAGTAAGTGAAAAGGCGAAAGGATCCGCTTCAATGAAAAAATTGAAAAACTCTTAGCAGATTTGAAGGACGAAAAATTAAACATTTTAGAGTGGACTGTCCTTCAAACATCGGTTGAAAGACAATTGTTTAAAATATAATAGGAAAAGTGTCCTTCAAATACGATTTGAAAGACACTTTTCGACTTGTCTTTTAGATTATTGTCCATGAAAAGCTTTGATTTCTAAGCCGCCAAAAATCCTCACGGAAGAAACTTCCTTGAGGATTTTTATCCAAACTCTTCATCTCATCCAATTGTACAATCATTTGTAAAAGTCTTGTGGGATTGCTCCTGCTTTTCTTCTATGATATAAAAGCGGCTGTTTCTCCTCGCTCTGAATATGCTTCACTTCGCCAATGAAAATCGTATGATCGCCGGCATCTACTTTTTAAACACTTGGCATTGCAGCACCGCTAATGTGTTTGAAAGGACAGGCAAATGAAAGTTGGATTCCTTCCAGTCACATTGACTAAAACGATCCTCTTGCCTACTTGCAAATAGCATACAAAGATCCGCTTGATCCTCAGCCAAAATATTAACCGCAAATTTATCCGTTTGTAAAAACGTATCATATGTCGAGGCGGATTTATCAATCGACCATAAAATGAGTAATGGATCTAGAGAGACGGATGCGAATGAATTGACGGTAAGACCCACTGGTGTATGATTTTGATCAAAAGTCGTCACAACGGTCACACCTGTTGGATAATTGCCCATTACTTCTTTATATTGTTGGATTGTGTCCATAATATTGCTCCTTTTTCTGCTCATAATAATAGGATAGAAGCTAACTTGCTTCGTACCCTTTTGTCTATCATTAATTATTAAGAGCCTTTTCGTAATTTTTATTTACCGCTTCCCAATTAATGATTTTGAAAAAGTTTGAAATATAATCAGGTCTTCTGTTTTGATAAGCCAAATAATAAGCATGTACCCACACATCTAAACCTAAAATCGTCGCATTTCCTTCCATAATCGGATGATCTTGATTAGGGTGCTTGTGACTCGCAGCTTATTGTCCTTGTTCACAATCAACCATGCCCAACCAGAACCAAATCTTGTTGTCGCAGCTTTAGAAAATGCAACTTTAAATGCCTCGAAGCTACCAAAGCTTTCATCGATGGCAGTAGCAATTGCAGCCGTCGGAACGTTATTTCAGTAAATTAAGGATTTTTCTCTTGTTGTTACACGAGAGCTCATTTGATTTCACCCCGAAATGAGCGAATATCTCTTATCTTACCATATTTAGAAGCTTTAAGAAACGAGCTTGAGTCCTACCGCTGCAGCGATGATGATCATAATAAACAGGATTCTTATCCAATCTTTTGCTTCATGATAGAGAATCATTCCCATAATTGCTCCACCGGAGGCGCCAATGCCCGTCCACACGGCATACGCGCCCATTGGCAAATCTACCATTGCATAGGCAAGTAAGAAAAACTTGCAGCAAATGCTCCAATTAATAATGCAATCGATTGCCAATTACAGTCATGATGGAATTTATAAATCATAATAACACCAAGCATTTCAAAAAGTCCTGCAAAAATTAAAGATGCCCAAGCCATTACCCATTCATTCCTTCATTCTCTTTTACTACTTTTAAGCCGATTATACCGATAAGCAAGAGCAGGATGAATACAATTTTTTCAAGCTGAAACGGATCTCCGAAGAAAATAATTTCACAAATAACCGTACCTGCTGTCCCCATCCCAACGAAAACGGCATATACGGTTCCAATTTGTTAAATGAATGATAAATAACTTTCTAAAAGTTTTAAAGGTATCGTTTATACTGGAAATGATCTCGTTGGTTTCATTTTCTGCCATTTTGAGGTATACTAAGACTAAGTTATCATATAATTAAAAAACCGTTCCGATGTTGGTCCATCGAAACGGCAAAGCAATAGCAGATTCCCTTTTAAGGGGTCGGCACTCAATGTGAGGAATAATCCACCAGAGCGTCCAACTCAAGGGTGGATTATTTTTTATGGTTAAATGACAGGACAGCAACAATCAAGCTTGCGAAGGCAATTGCAAATATTAGTGCTTGAAAAACTGTCAACAGCATCACCCCTTTCACACGGGGATGTGCCGACCACCCTTGAGAAATCTATTCTATTGCTTCTTTTATTATAGCATTTTCATTAACAGAACGCACGATCCCTTTCAACTTAATCATGATTATTTTCCACGTCTAGAATTTGTCGATCTAAAACATCCTCCAACAAGCTCCACGCTTCATAACAGGTTGGGGTTGTTAAGTATGGTTCAAATCCATAATTTAAGTACATATTGATCGCTTGATAGCTTGTCGTCTGCGACGTAAGGTAAGCTTTTGAATGATGGTCGGCCAAAATGTTCATCGCTGCACTAAGTAACGGTTTTGAAAGCTTCCTGCCTTGATATTCTGGGACAACTGCTACCCAATGGATTCTACCTGAAATTTTATCATCTCCATTTATATCTCCATACCATGCTGTTGTCGTAGCAATCGGTTCTTCATGCTCATTCTCAATGAATAGACAGCGCATTGACATATTATCTATATACGGGCCAAACTCTTTATTAAAGCGCTCCAATGCCGCCTCTTCGGTTTTAAATTCATCTACACTCGTTTCAATTCTGGCCCAATGCCCTTCATCGCCTTTACGGAACAACCGAATCGTAAACCCTTCTGGAAGTGAAAATTGAGGAATGTTTAATAGATTTTTGCGCACCATTGTAACTGAAATTCTTTTCATTCACATTATCTCCTAATTTAAACAGTGGCATGTGCAAACTGCCTGTATTTTTATAATGCTTTATTAGCTATTGATCTAATAATATTGTAATGCTTTTTCTATTAAACATCTAGTTACACCGTTTATCGACAAAAATATTATTGTATCCGACTAGCGCTTCTGTTTACACCGAATTTCTCCCCATTTTTCTTGCAGCAGTTTGATTTCCTCTTCTCAAGAGATTTCTTCTTTCGGTGTTTCCGAAATAAACGGGATATCCATCAGCTTACTTGTTTTCACATTCTGATCTCTCTCCCAAATACTGGAGCATGTCGATCCTTTCCTGATCGCGTTTCGTATTTCGAATTATTAATATGAACCAACTTTAATTCAGCAAAATAGCCAAGCTCTTGTTTGGCAGCTCCAAAATCTCTGTCTTTAATAATTTCATATCCATTCTCCTCATCCTACGTTTAATGCTGACAAACTTGGCAATAATACGTTTTCCGCGTGGCGATATCGATTTTTATAATTGGATTACCACATCGCTTACACGCCTTTCCTCTCGACCATGAACGTACATCTCATATCCACCTGTATGATGATCCTCTTTGAACAAAGGTTCATCTAAATAACCACCCTTTTCGATGCCCTGCTGTAAAATAAATCGAATGGAATCATAAAGGTGAACAAGCTGATGATTGTTTAAATCACTCATTTTTCTTAATGGCAGCAGTTGGGCATGCCAAAGAATTTCATCTGAGTAGCGATTGCCAATCCCAGCAAGAATGGACTGGTTAATAAGCGTTGTTTTTATTCTTCCTCTTTTATGTTTCAATCTTTCGAGAAACGCATCAATCGTAAAATCCGCAGCAAGCGGCTCTGGACCGATATCTTGTAATTCTTTGTTTAACATATCTAGCGTTAAAAAATGTAAATAACCGAGGCGCAGCCCGATAAAATAAAGGTGATGTTCCCCAAAAGTAAGTTGTACTTGCACGGTACGATTTGGTTTGTCCTCTGCCGCTCCATAGAACATCCAACCATCTATCATCAGATGCAACAGTAAACAGGAGCCGTTTTGCAGATGAAAGATTAAATATTTTGCCCTTCTATCGATCGCTTTAATCGTTTGATTTTTTATATGATTGATAAAGTCATCAGCTTGCACATTGATTGATTTCTCGCGATTAATTGTCACATTTGTTATCGGGCGTCCGACGATCAATTGCTGCAAAGCAGATTTATATGTCTCCATTTCCGGCAGTTCTGGCATGATTCAACCTCCATTTTTACAGCGATGTACTTATTATTCCTTGATTAAGATGAAATCATTACAGGTTGTGCATCTAAGCTTGATAATAAGAAAAACGAGCGTAGTGCAATCACCTTCGCTCGTTTCTTCTCTATTCTTTTACAAATTCCTTTGTACTTCTTACTGTATCAATTGGTCGCACCATTTTTTCAATTTGCTCACGTTTCGCTTCTAAAAATGGCGGGAGTGATAATTTTTCTCCAAGGGTTTCATACGGTTCGTCACCCATAAATCCGGGGCCATCTGTCGCAAATTCAAATAGAATTTGTGGAGCTACTCTCGCATAGAGAGAGCCGAAAAAGAAGCGATCGACAAAACCAGATGTTTGAAAACCAAAGCCTTCTATATGGTTCATCCATTCATCAAGAACCGAGCGATCATCGACGCGAAAAGCGGCGTGGTGAACTGTGCCATATCCTTGGCGGCTTGGTGGTAAAACGGTATTATGCTCAACTATGATTTGTCCACCATTGCCTCCTTCTCCCATTTCAAATAAATAAAACGATCCTTCCTGACCAATTTGCTTACATAATAAAACCTTTTCCAGCATTTCTTTAAAATATTGAAAATCAGCAATACGGATAAAGATCGGCCCTAATCCTGTAATCGCAAATTCTAATGGGATCGGCCCTTTTTGCCAAGGTGTGCCGGAAGCAACCCCTTGATTGTTTTCATCTGAAATGAGCTGATAATATTGATCATCAAAATCAACGAAAGATAGTGTCTTTTTGCCAAATTGTTCTTTTATTCCGCTATGCTGTACGTCCAATCGTTCAAAGCGTTTCACCCAGTAATCAATGCTTCATCACTCGGTACGCGAAAAGATGTTTTATAAATTTCATTTGTTCCATGCATTCCTTTAGGAATACCCGGAAAATCAAAAACGTCATATCGGTCCCAGCATTGCCTTCATCATCTGCGAAAAACAAATGATACGTTTGAATATCGTCTTGATTCACTGTTTTTTAACGAGCCGCATCCCTAAAACATACGTAAAAATTGATAGTTTTTTCCGCACTACTTGTTATCGCTGTTACGTGATGCAATCCTTTTAATTCGTTCATTTTAAAAGCCTCCTAATGACTTCCTGTTTTCGTTATTTTAGCCGTTTTGATTCATTCTACAAATTATTTTGAATCAATTTATTCTTAATTCAAAATAAATATAACATGATAGAAATGAACAGTCAACCTTGTCATAAATTGATCTTTTTTATTTTCTATTTCAACTTTTTGATGTAAACCGCTCCGATGTTGGCGCATGAAATTGCAAACATGCTTGCTAAAAAATGTTAACAGCCTTAACCGCTTTCACTTAGAGAACTGTCGACAACATCCTTTTGTAAAAGTTTTTCCTTTCATAAGAAGATTGTGTAAATAATAAGGTAAATTTGAAGAGAATGGTGTATAATTTATGAATACTTTCGAAAGATGGGAATGAATATTGTGAAACATAATGATCAACGTGCTTACAATTTTAACGCTGGACCTTCTGCACTTCCATTAGCTGTTCTTGAAAAGGCTCAACAGGAGCTCGTTAATTTTAAAGGAACAGGGATGTCAATTATGGAATTAAGCCATAGAAGTCCGGCTTATGAAGATGTACATAATGAAGCGATTTCTCGCTTGCGAAAACTATTTTCCATTTCTGATGATTATGAGGTACTTTTCCTCCAAGGTGGAGCAAGTCTTCAGTTCTCAGCGATTCCAATGAATTTTTACAACCGGGGCAAAAAGCTGGATATGTGATGACAGGTGTTTGGTCAGAAAAAGCAATTGCTGAAGCGAAGCTATTTGGTCAACCATATGAAATCGCATCTACAAAAGATGAGCAATATCGCCGTATACCAAGATTGGACGAACTGAACATTAATCGCGATAATGCCTATGTGCACTTAACATCAAATAACACGATTTATGGTACACAGTGGACAGAATTCCTGATACCGGCGATATTCCATTGATTGGCGATATGTCTAGCGATATTATGTCGAAGGCGATTGATGTGAATAAGTTCGGAATGATTTATGCAGGTGCACAAAAAATCTCGGACCTTCTGGTGTAACAGTAGTAATCATCCGCAAAGATTTATTAGATAAAGCAAATCCAAATATTCCAACGATGTTAAACTATCAAACTCACGTCAAAGCGAATTCACTTTATAATACCCCACCAACGTTTGGCATTTATATGCTTGGTGAAGTGTTACGCTGGATCGAGCAATCAGGTGGACTTGCTGCGATTGAAGAGAAAAATGATAAAAGGCAAAACTGATTTACGATGTGATCGATCAAAGCAACGGCTTTTTCGTTGGTCATGCAGAAGCTGAAAGTCGTTCACTCATGAATATTACGTTCCGTCTAGCCAATGAAGAGTTAGAACAGAAATTTTTAACAGAAGCGAAAAATAAAGGCTTTGTAGGTTTAAATGGGCATCGTTCTGTTGGAGGCTGCCGTGCATCAACGTACAATGCCGTTCCGTATGAAGCATGTAAAGCATTAAGCGAATTTATGATTGAATTTCAAAATAAAAATAGCTAATGAACAAAAGCGCAAGCGCCCGTTTAGCGACGTACAAACTGGAGCGATTCTGACGAGATAAAGGAAACACGGCTTCGATAGAGCCGATGTTGACTTATCGTAGGAAGAAGAGTGAAGTTTGCTAGTCGCTGGGCGACTGGAGCTAGACGTAGATTGCTCCAATCGAAATTGTCCACAAACAAGTATTTTATAGTTTCCTAGACAGTAAAAAGGCGGAGAAGATTGTAGAACCATCTTCCCGCTTATTTAATCGATTTGAAATTCACATTGATTTGCGAGCTCCTGAGTCACTCTTCCTCACCAAGCGACTCTTCAAAAGCTGCTGAAACTTTATCAAATTCTTCATTGTTTTCAATCGCAGACAAATCACCATCTACATCAACCTTCATGAAAAAATATCAAAATCCTCTTCCGACATTTGCTGGATGTCTTCTACGAAACCAACAGCCATATATTCGGTTCCGTCTAAAGTTAATGTTGCTAATACCTCTACTTCATGCTCTTCGTCATTCTCATCTATTATCGTGAAAACCTCACCGACTTCGACCTTATCCATGATATTTTCTCCTCCTACATGTATACTGTGTATTATACTAGCCTAACATAACCAACATTATCCTTAAACATACCATATCGGAGGAAAATAATGATGAGTCAAAAAATATAGAAGAAAAAATCATTGCAAACTATCAAAATGAGGAGAAAATGATGATTCTCGTATTCGCCCAATGGTGTGTGAATCATGATTTAGATCCTGAAGATTTATACTTGCAAGCTTATCCTCAACAATCATCAAATCCAGCTTTACAAGAAGCGATTTCTTTAACCGTGCCAAAAGAAGAAGCAGGAGAAATTGCTGATGACACATTACTTAACGTTCTATCGTTATTCGGCAATGATGATTTGGCTTTTATTGTGAGTGAACTAATCAATAAAAGTGATCAGAAAAATGAGCATGATCGTCCACTTCTAGACGTTCATGCTCATTTAAACCATCCTTTTTCTTCGATTGGGTAATCGCTTCGATACGATTTGTCACTTCAAGTTTATCAAGTATTTGTGAAATATAATTGCGGACTGTCCCTGTTTTAATGCTAAGTTGATTAGCGATTTCTTTCGTTGTTTTTCCATCAGCAACTAGTTCCAATACGACCTTTTCTCGATTCGTAAGCGGATTTTCTTCACTGTACACATCATCCATTAATTCAGGTGCATAAATACGTCTGCCTGTCATTACACTTCGAATCGTACTAGCCAACTCGTCACTTGGGCTGTCCTTCAGTAAGTAGCCACTTACCCCTGCTTTAATGGCTCTCTGAAAATAACCCGACCTCGCAAACGTCGTTAAAATAATGACCTTACAATCTTTATTTTTCAATTCTTCCGCTGCCTCGAGTCCACTCTTTTCTGGCATTTCAATATCCATAATACAAATATCAGGCTTATATCTTTCAACAAGAGCAATGGCTTCTTCCCCATTGCCCGCCTTTCCGACCACTTCCATATCTTCTTCAAGATTGAGCAATGATCCTAGAGCACCTAACATCATTTGCTGGTCTTCCGCAATCACGATACGAATCATTGAGATTCCTCCTTTACAACACTCGGAACTTTCATGATGATGGTTGTTCCTTCGTTTGAAATGATCTCTAGGCTCCCGTTCACAAATTCAAGTCGTTCTCTTATTCCTTGTAAACCATGTCCGTTGGAAAATTCATGTTTTGAGTTTATTCCTACCCCATTATCCTTCACAGTGATGCGGATATCCGTCATTGACTGCTCGATCGAAATAAAGCAGGAAGTAGCTTGGCTATGTTTTACGACATTCGTAACCGCTTCTTTCATGCATAAACTTAATATGTTTTCCAAAAATAAAGAGACATTGGATAATCTTACGTGCTGCCCTCCGCTAAATTCAATTCCTGCTGCTTTCAGTATTTGTTTCACGCGGATGATTTCTTCTTTAATTCTGATCCCACGCATTTGTGATACCATTGTTCTTACTTCGTTTAAAGCTGTTCTTGCTGTTTGCTGCACATCTTTGATTTCTGAACGAGCTTGCTCCGGGTCTTTATACACTAATTTTCTAGCCAAATCACTTTTAAACCGATCAATGAAAGCTTCTGCCCGAGCGTATCGTGCAGATCACGAGCAATTCTTTGCCGCTCTTCTTGCTTCACTAATTCTGCAATTTTCATATTGGCATCTTTTAATTGTTCTTCAAGCTTATCTTGTTTTTTGCGATTATAAAGGTTAAACGGTAGCAAAATGACACTTATCCAAACGATAATCACAAAAGGTATATGTTTTAAGATAAATGCTTTTTCAATGATAATAATGTAATTAATTGACACAGTCGTAAACACAAGATGGACAATATAAAGCGTTAAAAATGCAATTCGATTTTTAATATTTCCGTTGTAATAGGCAATATAAAAAGCAAAATAGATGTATTGGAAGAGAATGGTCATCGTAATCGAGATGGCAATTAAAATACTCGTCCACACATAAATCGGCCATTTAGTTGAAATAAACGCAAATCGATAGGCGATAAAAAGAGGATGGTTAGGATCAATCCAGTAATGATTTCAACCGTTTGAGAGGATTGAAATATAAAGTAAAACGGTAAAATACTGAAAACCGTCCATATATATGGAGAAATACCTGAACTTTTTAATGATTTTATCAATTTTCTTTTCATACCATACCTCTTCAAAAATTTTAACTCCTTTGCTATTATATCACAAAGGAGTTTGAGCCCATTCTAATTCGCGTGTTTGTATACTTTCGCATTGTTTAACGTTTTTAGATCCTTAAATCCAATAAACTTTTTACTTTCTTCGTCCCAAAGTCGAAACTTGAGTGAACGTAAGCTCGTTGAGATCGTGATCGTTTGTGCTTCTTGCAGTGGCTTATGATTATTATGAACTTCTTCCAAGTAATAATTGGGAATTCTCGGACTTAAATGATGGACGTGATGAAAGCCGATATTACCTGTGATCCACTGGAGCACTTTCGGAAGCTTGTAGTACGAGCTGCCTTCCAATGCCGCTTTTACATAATCCCACTCTTCTTGATCTTCAAAATAAGAATCTTCAAATTGATGCTGTACATAGAAAAGCCATATGCCTAGTGAACCGGAGATTAAAAGATCGGCCCTTGAATAAGTAGAAATGCTTGCCATCCAATTGCCCAACAAAGCAGCCCGGCAATAGCGACAATTGAAACATTTGTTATATACGTATTGATGCGTTCTTTCGAACGTGCGCTTTTTACATTAAAACGATATAAAATAAGAAAAACATAAATCGGTCCGAGAACAAACATAATAAATGGGTTTCGATAAAGGCGATAAGCAAGACGTTGAAGTGGCGTTGCCGCTACATACTCATCTACCGTCATCACCCAAACGTCTCCTGTTCCACGTTTATTCAAATTGCTGCTCGTTGCATGGTGAATCGAATGGCTTCGGCGCCACTGTTCGAATGGGCATAATGTTAATACACCAGTAATCGTTCCAAGTATTCGGTTCGCCCTGCGATTTTTAAAAATGAGCCATGACAGCAATCATGAAAAATAATAAAAATTCTCACAAGAAATCCTGCTGCAACAATGGTTAGGGCAAAAGTAAGAAAATAGGAAACAGAAAGACTTTGATAGGCAAGAAACCATAATGCAAAAACGGTAAAAGCGTATTTATAACTTGTCTCACACTATTTTTTGTATTTGATTTTTCATATGGTGCCATTTGTTTGCGTATTTGTTTAGGATCTTTTTTGACATATAGAAAGCATCCCTCTCGTATGTTGTCTTTATCATAGACAATTGGAAAAGGGTTGTGTAGACATAAATGTCATGGACAAACCATGATAAATGTCATGGTTCATGGAAGTTTTAGACAATCATTTAGCTTTTCGAATGAGCATCGGAATCTCGCTGTAAATGTCGGCAATTTCATCAATTTTCATACGTACAAGACCACTTGATGATGGTGCGACAAAATCAATTGTTCCTGGAACAACGGATGTCGTTTGTTCTCCCACGGAAGCTGCTTCATTCCACTATACTGTTGATAGACACCTTTGCCAACAAAGCAAACGATCTTCGGCTGATAACGCTCGATTTTTTGATTAATTGTTGCTTCCCTCTTCATATTCTGCTGGTGTGATTTCGGCAGCGCTTTTTGTCGGTCTTGCTACAATATTTGTCAGTCCGTAGCCAAGCTCAAGAAGTTTAAAATCTTCAGGAGGAGATACTTTCTCTTTGTGATTCCAGCTTTATGCAAGATCGTCCAAAAACGATTCGTTGGATTGGCAAAATGATGTCCGGTTTCGCTCGACCTTATGCTTGGATTAAAGCCAACAAATAACACATTCAACTGTTCTTTTATATGATCTGGGATTGGATGTAATGTATTCATGTCCTACAAATCCTTTCTTTCACAGAAACAGTAAAATGGGTGCGAAAAATTCAAACCCTTTTCGTCACCCATCCATTGTTTGCTTTTAATTCTCTACTTTGACGCTCCAACCAAACGGATCTTCTTTTTTCCTGTTTGGATACCTGTTAATTCATCGTAAATTCTTTTGCTAACGGTCCTGTTTCTCCATGATGGATCGTGATTTTCTCGCCTTGCCAGGAGAGCTCACCAATTGGCGAAATAACAGCCGCTGTTCCAGTGCCGAATGCTTCCTCTAACGTTCCTTCTTTATGTGCGCGGAAGATGTCTTCGATCGAAATTTTCTTTTCTACAACAGGAACATTCCAATATTGTAATAATTCAATGACAGATTTTCTCGTTACCCCTTCTAAGATGCTTCCGTTTAAAGCAGGTGTAACGACCTCACCATTGATTTTGAAGAAAACGTTCATGCTGCCGACTTCTTCGACGTACTTTCTTTCTTTTCCATCGAGCCATAACACTTGAGAATAACCTTCTGCATCAGCAGCTTCTTGCGCTTTTAATGCCCCGGCATAGTTTCCAGCTGTTTTCGCATTCCCTGTTCCACCTGTAACCGCTCGTACGTATTCATTTTCTACGGCAATTTTCACCGGGTTAATACCTTCTTTATAATAAGCACCAACCGGAGATAAAATAATCATAAATTGATACGTTTCTGATGCAGATACACCTAAATACGGTTCGGTTGCGATGATAAAAGGACGAATATATAAAGACGTCCCTTCGACATTTGGAATCCACTCTTTATCGACGGTAATTAACTTTTAAGCGCCGCTAGTGCTAACTCTTCATCGACCTCTGGAATGCAAAGGCGATTACTTGATCGATTTAATCGTTGGATATTTTGATCGGGACGGAATAATAATACTTCCTGCTCCTTTGTTACATATGCTTTAAGTCCTTCAAAAACCGTTTGGCCATAATGAAAAATGATCGCGGCTGGATCAAGTGTAATCGGTTGATAAGGGACAATTCTCGGATCATGCCAACCACGGCCTTCCGTGTAATTAAGGATGAACATATGGTCCGTAAACACGGAACCAAATGAAAGATTATTAAAATCAGGTTTATCTCTTTTATTTTCAGTTAATTGTACATCGATATGATACTTTTCCAACGTCTGTTCCTCCTAAAATTCCAATTAATCGCGAATTTGTCCATTTCCGTGAATAACAAATTTCGTTGATGTTAATGCATGTAATCCCATCGGTCCGCGCGCATGAAGCTTTTGTGTACTAATGCCAATTTCCGCCCCGTAGCCGAATTCAAAGCCGTCAGTAAATCTCGTCGATACATTATGATATACTGCTGAAGCATCGACATTTTGCAAAAACAGCTCCGCATGTTTCGGATCATTCGTGATGATTGCTTCGGAATGTTTCGTTCCATATTGATTAATGTGCTCAATCGCTTCTTCAACCTTATTAACAATTTTTACACCGGCAGTGAGCGCGAGATATTCTGTCGCCCAATCTTCGTTTGTAGCTAGTTGTGCCGTGTTCCATGATTGAATGACCGTTTCGTCACCGATAATATGCACATCATTTTTTGCAATTTTTCTAATAATTGTTTCCCGTATTTGGCAAACCAATTTTCGTGAATTAAAGCTTCTCAACGGCATTACATACCGATGGACGCTGAATCTTAGCATTTAACACGATGTCCTCTGCCATTTTTCTTCGGCACTTTCGTCAATATAAATGTGGCAATTGCCAGCCCCGTTTCAATGACAGGAACAGTTGATTCACGGATCACTGTTTGAATTAAGTTTTGGCCGCCTCTCGGAATCAACACATCTAAAAACTCATTTAAGCGGAATAATTCTTTCGCTGTTTCTCTGCTCGTATCTTCTATGAGCTGAACGGCATCAACCGGTAAGGAACTTTTTCAAGAGCGCGCTGAATCGTTGATATAAGAGCGATATTCGAATATTTTGCTGATGAACTACCTCTTAATATGACCGCATTTCCTGTTTTTAAGGAAAGAGTCGCCGCATCGACCGTCACATTCGGTCTTGCCTCATAGATCATTCCAATTACACCGATCGGAACACGCTTCTTCTCAATATGAAGCCCATTGTCTTTCTTGATTGTTTCCAACACTTCACCGATCGGATCATCAAGCTCAATTAATAGCTTAATTGCATGTGCCATATCATGAATTCGTTGTTCATTTAACATAATACGGTCAAGCACAGAAGCTGAGAGGCCGTTAGCCTTTCCTGCTGCTATATCTTTTTCATTTTCATCAATAATCAATGATTGATCTTCAATTAATTGTTCCGCAATCCGTTTTAATGCAGCATTTTTCTCTTTTGTCGTTGCGTTCGTTAATAAATAACTTGCCGTTTTTGCTTTTCGTCCCTTTAATCTTACTTCACTCATGGTCCATTCCCCTCATTAAACTTTTACCCAGCGGTTGCGATGGATGACTTCAACGGAAGGTGTAATTGGCTCGAACAATCTTTCATCGCTCCGCTTTTTATTTCCTCTTTCAACTTCTCTGAAGAATAACTTACTTCCCTTTACCTAATAAACCACTCACACCATATACTTCAACAACGTCACCTGCTTGAAACGTTCCTTTTACTTTAAAAACGCCTGCTGGCAAAGACTTTTACCGTTGTATAAAATCGCTTCCTCGGCTCCTTGATCAACGAAAATCTTTCCAACGGTCTCTGAATGGAATGCGATCCATTGTTTGCTCGTATTAATCGAATCAAGTGAGTCGTTGTCAATATAGGTTCCGTCTCCTTTGCCTTGTAAAATATTAAGCAGTTTTTCCTTCCCATAACCTGTCCCGATAAAGACGGGAACTCCTAACGCAAGTGCTGTTTTTGCTGCTAGTAGTTTTGATTTCATTCCACCGGTGCCCACTTTGGAACCTGTGCTATCTGTTGCCTCAAGCATGTCATCAGTAATTTCCTCTAAATGATTGAACCTAGTCGCTAACGGATTCATCCGTGGGTTCGCATCATATAAGCCGTTGATGTCGGTTAAGATAATTAACTGGTCAGCATGAATAAAGCCCGCCACTAAAGCAGAAAGCATATCATTGTCACCAAACGTCAATTCCTCGACAGATACGGTGTCATTTTCATTAATAATTGGCAATATTCCACGTTCAAGCAGCTCCATGATCGTTGAGAAGGCGTTTCGGTACTGCTCCCGATTAGAAAAGTCATTTCTCGTTAATAAAATTTGTGCGGGAATAATGTCATATTCACTGAATTTTTCAATATATGATTCGATTAATAAACTTTGACCAACCGCCGCAGCGGCCTGTCTACCCTTGATCGTCACCGGTCTTGATGGATAGCCTAAGCGAGCAAAACCAGCAGCAACCGCTCCAGAAGAAACGAGAATCACTTCGTGTTTTGCTTTTCTAAGTGCAGCAACGGCGTTTACATGATCTTGGAATTTTTTTGATCGATTTCTCCCCGATCATTTGTTAATGAGCTACTACCTATTTTCACAACAATTCTTTTTTCCTCATCATCATATCTCCTATTAGGATTTTCCATTAAAATAAAAAAGCCCCAATCATCCTATTGAAAAGGACGAAAGAGCTTATCTCCCGCGGTACCACCTAATTTTGGATGCAGACGCATCCCACTTACTTCATAACGTTGAAGGCACGCCCATGTTTGGCATGGGACTCAAGAGGTAGGTTCAGTGGATTGACTGCTACGAAATCTTTCAGCTTATAAATTTCGCTCTCTGCTGCAGCAAGTTCCACGTACTATTCCCCTGTCGACGTTCAGTATATTACTCAATATTATGACTCGAAATTACCGCATGTCAAGGGTTTAAGCCCTTGATTAAAGGTTTTGTTGACAATATTCAGCAATCATTTGTTCTTCTTCCTCTAACATGGAGAAATCTAATACTTGATTCGTTGATTTTTCAACAAAATGATATTGACTCATTCGCGCGCCATGCTCATCAATGGCAAAAATGACCCGCAATAATAAGCCTGCCTCCGTGTATGCCTCATCCTCTTCTGGCAACTCGATCTGGATGAGAAATTCGTACCGCTCTCCTGATAAAATGCCTGTTGGGTCTACAATTTTTTCGATTTCATGTGAAATAATCTTCATTAACTTAATTCCTCTCATCACTTAATGAAACGATTATACTACTTATTTGGATTTAATTCTTTTATTAACCCATACGATAATGAAAAAAGAATGAACAGTGCTAGTCCTATATAAATAATCGTTGAGTATATCTCCATCACGGCAACAATTGACTCCCAAGAAGCACCGACTGCTGCACCGATATTGACGAGTACCGCATTCCAAATAAATGTACCGAAGGCGGTTAACACGATAAACATGCCGAAATTCATCCGTGCCATACCCGCCGGAATCGAAATTAAACTCGAATTAGCGGGATGAAGCGGCAAAAAACACCGTCCATACGCCATATTTATCAAACCAAACATCCGCTTTATGTACATCTTTTTAGTCAAACGAAAAAGATGCCCCCAACGCTCAACGATCCGACCGAGTCGCTCTACATCGAGCACCGTTCCTAATCCGTAAAGAACGATCGCCCCAAGCGTTGATCCGATTGTAGAAAAAGAATGACTCCAGAAATTCGCATTTCCGTTACGGTTGTCATAAAGCCGCCAAATGTCAAAATCACTTCCGAAGGGATCGGCGGAAAAATATTTTCTAACGCAATTAAAAAGAATTCCGGCATACCCATATTGTTCCATAATTTGTGTAATCCATTGCTGCATCTTTTTCCCCCACCAGATCGACGATTCAATTCTATATTATATCATGGACAAGCACGGATTATGACCTTGATCCTCACCGTTTTCGTCTAATTGAACAGCTTCGGTTTTAGAGTGGTTTCAATCATAAAAAGTGCCCGAAAGTCAAAGCATAGACTTTTTGGACACGATTTTTCCTCATTGAAGCTCATAGTAACTGCAAACGACTTGTCCGACTGATTTTGCCGCTACGAGTAACGCATCTTCATCAATATCAAATTTCGGATGATGGTTGAAATACGCTTTTTCCACACCTTTTGGTTTACAGCCGATGTAAAAGAAGCAAGCGGAATTTTCTCTGCATAGTAAGCAAAATCTTCAGAGCCGAGAACTTCGGAAATTCGATCACATCTTTTATATCCGGATCATTCATTTCCTTAAGACTTGCGACGACATTCGCGGTAATCTCTGGATCGTTATATAGCGGTGGATAATCTGAGACATATGTTAAATCACATGTGACACCGAATTCTGCTTCGATTCCTTTCGATATACGATGAACTTCATCGTCAATTTTCTCCTGTGTATGGCTATTCATATAGCGGACATCCCCTTCAAGCGTGACAGCATCTTTAATAACATTGAAGCTGCCTTTTCCATCAAAGGAGCCGATCGTTACAACCCCCACTTCAAATGGGTCTAACCGCCGACTAATAATCGTTTGCACGGCTGTGACAAAATACGCGCCTGCGACGATCGCGTCATTTGCCAAATGCGGAGACGAACCATGTCCGCCAATCCCTTGAATTTCTAACTTGAAATATGTGCGTCCAGCCATTGCGTCCCCACTTCGGTACCCAACAACTCCAACCGGATCTGTCGGAAATAAGTGAGTGCCATAAACAGCATCCAAATCATCGAGTACTCCTGATTCAACGATACTTTTTGCCCCACCAGGAGGTGTTTCTTCCGCATGTTGGTGAATGATTTTGATCGTTCCAGGAATTTGATCCTTCAATTGAATGAGGCAATCAGCAAGGATTAATAAATAAGCCGTATGCCCATCATGCCCACACGCGTGCATGACTCCTTCGTTTTGCGATTTAAAAGGGACGTCGGTTTCTTCGACAATCGGCAACGCATCAAAATCTGCTCGCAATCCAATTGTTTTTCCCTGTTTTCCGCCCTTGATCGTTACAATGATTCCAAATCCATTCCCAACATTTGTTTGGACGTCAACGTCTTTTCCTTTATAAAAGTCAATAATATATTGTGCCGTTTTTCCTCATGAAAACTTAACTCTGGATGTTCATGCAAATAACGACGAATATCAATCATTTCCTGTTTACGTGACTCCAATAATTTCATTAACTGTTCTCTCATATTAATTTCATCCTTTAAGTGGTATTTGGGTGTCATCATGTACCTTGTCTTCTGGTGATTGCTTCGAGTTATCCCCGTACTACGTGGAATCATGAACATAATTGATAGAAGGGCCAAGGCGGCAAAGATCACATTCGTAATAATACCGGCAGAGGCAGCTGATTCAATGGCACCAGCCGCTGTAATCGCACTATAGACGGCAGTGGAAATCGCAACTCCAAATGACCCCCAAGGAACTCGCCATTTTATATATACCAGAGGCAATCCCAATTTTTTCATCGGGTGCATTGGCGACCGCTGTGTCTGTCGATGGTGTGGCATACATGCCGAGTCCAATACCGAATAATACGAAGCCGATAAAAACGACGACTGTATACGTTAATCCTGGCAAAAAGTAAAGGCCATCATCCCAATACCGATTCCGGTTAGTATCGTCCCCCAGATCATCGGTTTCCTTGCACCCAACTTTTGCAAAATTTTCTCACCAACACGAATCATTCCAAGAACAGCAGCCAAATAACCCAATGTTAATATACCAGATTGAAACGCAGTAAATCCTCTTCCTACTTGAACATAGGTATTCGCTACGACCAAAGTACCAGCAACGGCATTTAGTAAAAAATTAGATATCGTTGCACCAGTATAAGCTTTGTTTTTAAATAGAGAAAAATCAATAAACTGATGATCTTTCCTTGCTTCAACTTTGAAAAAGATAATGACCCCAATCACCGTTACAGCAGCTAAACCTAATGTAAGGGGCTAACCCAACCAAAATCTTTGCCACGTGTAATGACTAAATTCAGCGCCAACATCGTAATGATAAAAATGATTAACCCGGTATAATCGAATTTCGACGTTTGCACCGTTTCTACCTTGCTCTCAGGTACTTCTTTTATGAGGAACATGGCAAGCACGGCGAAAACAATTGAAATAATAAAGATCCACCGCCACCCCATATACGTAGCAATTGCACCTCCGGCAAATGAACAAAATCCGGAACCTCCCCAAGACCCGATCGACCAATAACTTAGTGCACGCAGACGGTCGGCTCCATCAAAATAGGCTTTAATTAATGCGATCGTTGCCGGCATAATTGCTGCGGCAGAAAGACCTTGAATGATTCGTCCAATAATGAGGAGAGCGGCACTCTGTGCAAAAATAAGACAAAGTGAACCGATCACACTTAAAATCAGACCGAAATAGGTCATTTTTTTCGCCCTATTTTGTCGGCCAATCCACCCGCAACAACGATAAACATTCCAGAAAATAAGGCTGTCAAACTAATCGCTACGTTTAGTGTACCTAAAGATATCCCTAGATCTTTTGAACGTCCGGAACGACATTGACCATCGCTTGAGCAAAAGCCAAAACGTAATAACCCCAAACACAATCCCAAAAAGCATTTTATTAGAACCTCGATAGCTTGTTTCCATTATATCCTCCTCGTCAAATTACGACTTAAGCAAAGTATTTGTCATGAAGGGTCACTCCATTCTTTATAAAAAGCAAAAATACCCATTGATTGGATAAGGATCCAATCAGTGGGTATTTAGTAAAGCATCACGTACTGTGCAACACCAGTTTCAGTAACTTTGCCTACACCTCATTAACAGAAAAAACGTCTCGTAAGAACGAAACGAAATCGATCACAATCCGACTTCCTCAATCTGTAAAATGTCGATAATTTTGCTTTTATATTTCTTATTTGGCCGAGTACCGGAAATGATTTCTGATAGCCGACTTAGTGGAATTCCGTGAAGTTTACAAAATTCTGTTTGTGTCATTTTCTTTTGAGCAAGACAACGTTTAATCTCCCACCCTAAATGCGTGATCGTTTGTTTGCGAACTGGCATATAGCGATCCCTCCCTTTCTTCAACGGGTCTCTATATTTAATTTTGATCAGTAAAGACTTCCGTGTCTTTTTTACATCGTCGTAAATTCTGCGTAAAGCTGTAATTTCATTTGGGGGTAAGTCTTGATGAAGTTCGAGGTGAAATGTAACGATGTGATGAAAATACTCGTATTGATAATAAATATATTGATTTTTGTTTTTCCAATAATGTAGTTTTTCTTTAATTACATCTAACATGATTTCTAACCTTTCTATATCTTTTGGTTCAAACAACGTATCTCCCTCCTCTACCATTAGTTTAAATTTTCTGATTTTTAATTTCATTACAAAAGCTTTCTTAATTTGTTTCGTCATAACTTTTTGATATGATTTGAGTGTGTTATGTAATGTGTGTTATGTAATTTACTATAAATTTTACTACTTAGTGTTAGTGAAATCAAGGGCGAACAGCTTATACCCTTTGGAAAATGCCATTTTTACTACTTAAAGGGAGTGACATTAGTGGAAACAATCGGAAAAAGAATTTATAAATTAAGAAAAAAGCGTTACTTTCCATGAGTAAACTCGGTGACAAAATAGGAACAAAGTCTAGCACGATTAGTAACTGGGAAAATGAACGAAAGCAACCTTCAGCTAAAATGATCATTTCACTTTCAGAATTTTTCAATGTTTCTACGGATTGGCTATTAAAAGGAGAAGAAGCTAGTCCTTATTTTTATAAAATTAATGGTAACCTACTTACAGTTGAAGAGGAAAAAAGATTGATTCTTATTTCATTAACAACGATCGATTGCATAATGATATTAAATTATCTTTGGCAAAACAAATATTGTTTTTGTTAAAAAGAATTGAAAGTCGAGATTACTTCTCCTAATATTATCGATAATATATTCAATCTTCTTGATTTAATCATCCAAGATTTTCAAGAGGATCTTCCAAAGATGGAACGTTTCTGCTTGCCTCTAAGGAAGAATTAGAACTCATTCAATTGATTAGAAAGTTAGAAAAGCGTGACGTAATGGAAATGATGTTAATTGCGCAAATAAAAGATGAATTGAATCAAACCTAGTGTCGGATATTCCCAGTAAAACATTACCTCTGCCATTTCTTATACGATAAGCGAATGTGACGTTCAAAAGAATTTCTAAAAAAGCGTTCAAATTCATGATTTCTGGGTAATATGGAAAACATAGGAGCGTGTAAACATGTATAAAAACCATGAACGTAACTTATTGTGGCTCGCTTTTGCGGTCGCAGCAATTATGCTTATTTCAATTATTGGAAGGATTTTTGCCATCTAAACAAGGAGGCGAATGTTGTTTGGGAAACGAAGATGCTTTATTTTTTAGTAGGGTATTAACAGAAACAACTTTATCGTTTCACATTATTTACGCGACGATCGGTGTTGGCATCCCGCTCATGATTATGATTGCCCAGTGGGTCGGGATAAAGAAAAAGATGAACACTATATTTTGTTAGCTAGAAGATGGACGCGTGGCTTCGTCATTACGGTTGCCGTCGGAGTTGTAACAGGAACAGCGATTGGCTTGCAATTATCGCTATTATGGCCTAATTTCATGGAGCTTGCTGGGAATGTCATCGCCCTACCTCTTTTCATGGAAACCTTCGCATTCTTTTTGAAGCGATTTTTTAGGGATCTATTTATATACTTGGGATCGCTTTGAGGATCAACGCAAACATTTATTGTTGCTCATTCCAGTCGCAATTGGCGCATCCTTTTCCGCTGTTTTTATTACGATGGTAAATGCATTTATGAATGCTCCACAAGGCTTTGACATTGTAAATGGATCACTTGTTAATGTAAACCCAATCGTTGCCATGTTTAATCCGGCGATGCCGACGAAAGTGGCACATGTAGTCGTCACATGCTATATGACAGCTGCCTTTGTACTTGCATCGATCGCTGCCTTTCGTTTATTGAAAGGCTCGGACCATGTATATCATAAAAAGCTCTGTATTTAACGATGAAGCTAGGATTGATCTTCTCCATCGCTACTGCAGTCATCGGTGATTTCTCGGGAAAATATTTAGCCGAATATCAACCGGAAAAATTAGCAGCAGCTGAATGGCACTTTGAAACGGAGGAGAAAGCTCCCTTATTTTATACGGTGTTTTAGTCGATGGTGAAGTGAAATACGCGATCAAGCTTCCATTTGCACTTAGCTTTTGGCGCATAGTGACCCAACTGCCGAAGTGTTAGGGTTAGATCAATTTCCAGAAGATGAAATCCCCCACTTTACATCCATTATTTATTTAATATTATGTTTACGATTGGCATGTGGATGGTCTTATTATCATTTGTTTTTTGATTGGAATGAAACGCCGCTGGCCATTTATACAATCGAACTGGTTCCGTTGGCTTATCGTTCTTGGTGGACCTCTCTCTTATTGCGATCGAAGCGGGATGGTGGCTAGCAGAAGTAGGACGCCAGCCGTGGGTATTACGTGGGATTATGCGAACGGCTGATGCGGCTACTTCAAGCAATCAAGTGGATTTAATGCTCATACTTTTACGGGTTTATATATCATTTTAGGGATAGGTACGATTGTTGTACTTAGCCGAATGTTTAGAAAAATCCGGTTGAGCGAGAGCTGGAAGATCGTGAAGCAGAACAAGGCGGTGGACATGCATGAATTTAGAAATTATCGGAATTAGTGTACTGTGGACGTTTCTATTCGGCTACGTCATCGTCGCTTCGATCGACTTTGGTGCGGGATTTTTAATGCATATAGTGTTTTCACGGGAAAGCAACATATATTAACGAATATTATTCAACGCTATTTATTACCTGTCTGGGAAGTGACAAATGTGTTCCTCGTCTTCTTTTCGTTGGAATCATCGGTTTCTTCCCGAAAACAGCTTTTATTATGGTACAACTCTACTCGTTCCCATAAGCATTGCAATCATTTTGCTTGCTATTCGTGGTTCCTATTATGCGTTTGAATCGTATGGTTCAAGAGGGCATAAAGGCTATGCTTTCATGTACGGATTATCGGGACTATTTATACCCGCTTCGTTATCGATTGTGTTAACCATCTCTGAAGGTAGCTTTATTTCACTCATTGATGGAAATCCAGTTTTAGATTATTGGACTTTATTTTCAAGTCCATTGACTTGGAGCATTGTTGCGTTAAGTCTTACTTCCGTTCTATATATTTCAGCAATCTTTCTCACTTGGTATGCGAATAAAGCGAAAGATACGGCGGCGACAAATTTGATGAGGAAATATGCATTGATCTGGGCACTGCCAACAATCATCACAGCTGGAGGAATTATTTTCGAACTGCGCTTTCACAACACTGAACATTTCGAGCGAATGATGAATCTTTGGTGGGTGTTTGGGTTATCATTCCTTTTATTTATCGGGACAGTATGGCTCGTTTGGAGGCGAAAACATTTTGGTGTAGCATTTGGTTTATTAGCAGGTCAATTCGCCCTTGCTTTTTACGGATATGGATTTTCACATTATCCATACTTGCTTTATCCATATTTAACGATCTACGACAGTTTTACAAATCAGGCGATGGCTATATCACTCATTGTAGCTTTTATCGCGGGACTCGGATTGCTCATTCCTTCTCTATATTTGCTGCTTAGACTATTTTTATTTAATAAGGATTATGTAAAAGGAAAGTCGGATTATCATCCTTAAAAGGAGAGATTTAGATGGGGAACTTCTTAATATTTTACGCTCCTTTCATTGTTTTGTTTTTATCGATTGTGTTTGCTTTCTGGGCAGCACTAAAAGATGATCCAATAAAAAAGAGTAAAGCAAAAACGAAGGATACTCCTTACATATGGGGTATCCTTTTAAATAACGAGTAAAGTTTACGTGGAAGTTGAAATTGCGGTGAATCAATTCATTTTATAGATTAGCTGAATGGGACATATTATGTATACCTTCTTTTTTAATACAATTTTGGGGTGAGAATGCGAATGGACTTTTTCATAGTCAAGAATCATTGACGGCCTTACAATGGATTTTGAGAGCTGTTGCAGCTTATTTCTTTATGCTTTTAGTAGCAAAAGTGATGGGACAGCGATCCATTTCGCAATTACGATTTTTCGATTTTGTCATTGCGTTAATTATTGGAAACATTATTGCTCACCCATTATCTGATGAACAATTAGGTTTAAAAGGATCGATGATTACAATGAGTGTGCTCGTTATTTTATATACAGCTAGTGTATTTGTGACTTTAAAATCCAGAAAACTGAGAAAGGTTTTTGATCCTTCTCCCTTCCCTTTAATTGAAAATGGAAAAATTTTATATCATGGCTTAACAAAAGCAAGAATTTCACTTGATGATTTACTATCAGAGTCAAGGAAAGAAAAAATTGATGATGTTCAAAAAATTGCGCTAGCATTATGGGAACCTGATGGAAAGATTTCATTTTTTCTATATCCACAATACCAAAATACAACTCGAAAAGATTTCAATATTGCGGCACAAGCTTTCGATTTACCTAAAACGATTATTAAAGAAGGCGAAATTGTTTTTAGTGAATTAATCCAATTGGACAAAGATGAACGCTGGCTAAGAAAAACAATTAATACAGTCCATCATGTAGACCTTCAGGAAATATTGTTAGCCACAATCGATAAAAATGATCAAATTAACATCTTTTTATATAAATAGTCCCGATTTCCCCAATCACCTTTTTTTATAAATTGAATATGGTGGAAATGTCGGGAGGGATGCTTATGCATTACAATAACGGAATTCCATTAAATGATGATCAAGATAGGCAGCTTGAAGAGGATGATGTACGGGATGTCAAAAGTATGTGTAAAAGTATAAGAGATATCACGTGATTGGACATATGCACGATGGTTCCTTGATTGAAGGAATTATTGAGGGTATGGATGATGAAGGTATAACGATGTTAATACCAGAATATGTCGATGGTAGTCATGACAGACAATTCGATTATTATGGAGGATATGGGAGACGAAGATTTCGAAGATTTCGCCGCAGGCGCTTCCCTTCTTTGCCTTTGTATTTCCATTTTTATTCCGTATCCATATTACTATCCTTATTAATTTTGTATGTAGAAGCCGGACAATCTTATCCGGCTTTTGTTGTAGAAACATCTAACTTGTTGTTTTTCTCTAATTGTAAATGCAAATGGTGGATCGTCATTTCCGGACGGCTTCCCACACGAATGTTCACCCCGGTTTGACCAAGCCCTTCGCTTATATAAAAGGTCGACCCATGTAGTGATGCAATCCTTTTACCATGTTCATCCGAACTAATTTTCCCATCTTTACAAGATGGTAAGGCTTTGGCCAATGAATTTGACCACCGTGAAAATGACCAGACAAAAGATAATCAAAATGGTAGTCTTGCATCGCAAGAACGACGTTTGGATCATGCGTAAAAACAAGATTATACCCTTCTTCTAAATCATCATACGATTTAGCTAAGTCACTTCGATTTGTACTAAAATCATCAATGCCTATAATATTTAAATGCTTACCATCTATTTCGATCTTTTCATTTTCATTTTGAAGCGTTTTGAAGCCATATTCATTTAACATCTCTTTCAGTTGATTAAAATTTGTTTGATTTAACACATAATCATGATTGCCAAAAACGGCATAAGCTCCATAAGCTGGTTTTAATTTATTTAATACTTGTAAATAGGGGATGAGTTTCGGAATGCTTCGTTTTCGGTCAAGAAAATCACCTGTTAGTGCAATGAGATCAATAGGTTGCATTTTAATAAACTCATATAATTGCTCAGGTGTGATCGAAATGTTTTCAAGATGAAGATCAGAAATATGCAAAATCCGCAACGGATTGCTATCAGTTTGTTTAGTATCTTGTTCTATTTCAATATGGTTAATATTAACGGAATACGTATTTTTATAGCCTTTATATAAAAAATAACCTAATAATATAGCAGGAACAATAATAAAAATGATCATCAAACTTCCCCTTCTTCCTCTCATTATAAAAGGAAGAAGGGGATTTTTAACCTGTAATTATTGGATATTAATCTCTTCTTACTAACATACCGTTCTGTTTAAATAAACGAGCCTTTGACATAAATAAATACATGGGAGTTGGAGTGTTTTTTTAATTGTGCTTTTTGTGGACAGAAAATAAATTGGAAAAAGTGCAAATCGTTTGAAGTATTTATAATATGGATTCGTAATGGAATGCGGCTCAAACCCCAGTTTCTTACAGCCTTTATAAAGCATTGTAATGCCAATTAAACCTTTAATTTCATTAGCATAATAATGCCTGTGGATATAGCGAGCAATATAAGGAAGTGTTTTTGTACACTTTTATAAATCATTAACGCTTTTCTAACTTCACTATATCCTTGAATTTCCCTTAATAATTTAACATTATGCAAATGAATTTTTACAAGCAAATCATTTTTCTTAATTGTTGTGCCGTCCGATAGAACGATCTCTCTCCCTCTATACTTTGTTAATCTCACTCGTATCATCGTCCTGTTGCCACATGCTTTTTAATATGCTCCAAACGTGTAAAACGAAAATATAATGGGTCGAGCATGGTCCATACTGAAAGGCAATATTGTCTAATATTGATGCCCATTTTAATTCCTTGCGCAATTGATGGTAGTAACTAATTATATTTTGGAATAAATAAGGCTCAATTATTAATGGAAATAATTATGATAAAGCTATGGTTTTCTTGGCTTTATCATTTTTATGCCCTTCTAAAAAGATAGCGGAAACACGAATCACTATAAGAACTGTACTATTTTGGTAAATCACCGCTGTTTGCATGAAACATATTTATTTTGACAAACTATGGCTTGAAGGAGTTGGAGTGTTCATGGCTCGTATTTTATTTTTGCCTTTTTACAAATACCTTCAGGACATCATCATGTCGCAGACAGTGTAAAGGTTCGATTGGAGAAAACCACTGGGCATTTTCATTGTGATAAAGTCGATATCCTATCATATAGCTACGGAAAGATGGAACATTTAATTTCATCGTTTTATTTACAGTGGATTCATAAATTTCCAACATTATATAGCCAAATCTATCAACGTGCAGCGGTGAAAGGAAGCACCATTCATAAACGATATCACACTTATGAATGGCTTTTTATTAAAAAGCTGAAAACATTACTAGATGAAACAAGACCTGATTTAGTTATTTGCACTCATGCCCTTCCTTCATACCTACTAACACGCCTTAAAGAAAAGAATATTTGGTCAGGGAAAATTATTAATGTTTACACCGATTATTTTGTCAATCGTTTATGGGGATTAAACATATTAACTATCATTTCGTACCAAGTATGCACATCAAACGAGAGTTATTACAAAAGGAATAAAATCAGAACAAATCTTTGTTACAGGGATCCCCATCCATCCTCTATTCAAGGAAGAATGTACAAAAAAGCAATAATATGAGTCATACTCTTTTGTTAAGCGGAGGAAATATGGGAGTTGGTTCCATTAAGCAGCTTCTAGATCGATTGCGTCCTGCTGGTTCCATTCATTATAAAGTTTTATGTGGGAAAAACGAAGAGCTCTTTCATTATATTGAACGTTTAGCAAATCCACTCATAATGCCATTACCTTATATATATATAAAAGCTGAAATGAATCAATTGTATAACGAAGCAACAGGAATAATAACAAAGCCTGGTGGGGTTACAATTAGTGAATGTTTAAGTAAAAACTGCCCATTTTTGTGTACGATGCATTACCTGGTCAAGAAGAGATGAACTTGCATTATTTAAAGAATGAAGGTTTAATTTTCCATTTGGAAAATTGGCATACTTCTTCAAATGTAGAGACCCAAATATTAAACATTTTACAAAACGATGTTTCAGTGAACAAAGAGTGTATGAAATCTTATCATCAACAAATCGAAGAAAAAGATATTTCAACGTTAATTCATCAACTTCTTTCATTATAAGAATAATTTTGATTCGTCGTGGAAAACTAGAAAAAAGAAGGGAAGATAAAAATGCCAAAGAAAAACACCTTATTACTTTCATGTCAACAATATTATCACTTGGCTTATTAATTGGCTGTAATGGTGTTGACGAAGACGAGCCAGACCCATCTGAAGAACCATCCGAGCAAATGGAGGATCAATCACAATAAAGTTGTATATAAAAGAGCTGACATGAATATCAGCTCTTTTTCATTCTCCTGACATACGATTTTATTAGCTAGTATCGGGATTCCATTCACTTCTAATGTATACATAGCCTACTTTTCTAATTCGCGCACTCCACTATTTCCAACATTGAAGACTTGTTCTGATGCTTATATGTGTTAATGCATTAGCACAGTCAGTGAAAAGCTTGACTCCATTTTTTTATTAGCTGATTATTCAATTATTGAGCATTTAGTATATGAGCCTCTTTCTAAAAATTAAGTACCATAAATATTGTCACATTCTCCTGCCCTAGGCTCATAGAAACAATGTAATTTATAACGCGCTACTAAAGGTTGGTTATACCAAGTAGCAGGACAATCTCCCTCTGGTCTGAAATACCACAAGCTATACTTTGCCGGCCATAGCCGATGACCATTTACTGCTCTTCTCGCTAATGTTTTCTCTTTTCTCTTGCTGCTTGATAAAAATAACCGTGGGTGACAGCTTCAAATGCGTGTGGTTGATGTACCATTTGTGGAATCGTACGGATTCCTATAAAATCGGAACAATTACCCCGAATGCGATTAATCCCTACATTACCAACCATTAGCATCCCTTGCTGCCCTTCTCCTTCTGCTTCCGCTCTTAAAAGCCTTGCTAGTAAATTAATATCCGCTTCTCTAGATTTTACAACAGCCATTCTTCCACCTCCAGTCATTACATCTATATCTTATTTCTCGATGCAACAATTGTTGCCTAGAGGTTAAAATGGGTACGAGCTTTAACAGCAATTTCTTCTGGCGTCTTATACGAAAGTGGCTCTTGATGCATCGCTTGGAAGAAATTTATATCACTTGTGCCAACGTTTCCAATCGTTAATCTAGGGATCAGACGGACATGAATCGGTTCCATATTATTCGGATCCACTTGCAAAGATAAGTTAAAACTTGCAAAACCTTGCTCGGTTAATGTCGCAAAAATAGTAACTAACCCTTTTGCAAAATCGAGCCAGTCTTGCTCAGTAACCTCATCCATCGAAGTCGCATTTGTAAAAATGCCGATAAAATCATTATGGCTTTTTGGTGCAAAGGCATGTAACCATGCAACATGACCATTTTCTCCAATCCAGCGATCACCGAGGATTTTTCTTGCTTGTATAGTTCAGAAAAATATGCTTCCCCGTTTTCATTTGAAAACTTTTTGCTTTTTCGTCGATAGAAACTTGTACGTTCGTTGGCGATTCTGAGCAAATGATATGTAAATGTGGATGTAAAATACTTCCACCAGATTCTGGAAGGTAATTCCAGTTGATTGATGCATAATTAGCCTTTGAATCTGTTGCTATAACTTTTAGGATATACGTCTGTGCCAAAGAGAAAGCGTCTTTTATCACTGATAACGAAAATTCATTCAAGCGCACATAATGTTGTTCAGAGAAAACGACAACCCCATTATGTTTGCTGTATGGAAAAAGATTCGGAAATATAATGGCCTTCCCCTTAGTAAGTCGCCCATCTTCCGCAATTTGCCCCGGAAAAATAGGAGTCATTTTTAAAATATTCTGCGGACAAAATGGACAATTCTTTCCCCCGTTTGCTCCGCAGCTTCTGTATAATCCGGAATTTTTGGCGATAAGCCTGGGTCAAAAACAAGTCGTGATGATTCTCCTGTTAACGGATCAAACCGAACCTCCGTTTTTCGCTCAATGACATCACCTTTTCCATCATAAAACGTAAACCACTCTTCCACTTGCTTGAATTCAATTGTCATCCAACTTCCCTCCCTTTGCTTGAATATATCATTTTAATACAAATTTGTCTGTGTATTCTAATTTTAAGTTTTCCGATTTTCATTAGAGGTAATGGCTTTTTCATCAAAAAGGCATTTTCATAATAATAATCAGTGGATTGATTTTTTGCTCATTTTAGGCATAACAAATAAACGTACATTAAGTACATTTTAAAAAAGGTAAGTGGTGGGACGGGGATGTTGATTTCCGTTCTGGCTGGACGCTTTCCGCGGGGCGTGTCTTGAGCCGCTTCAGGCCAACAGGATGTTGGTCACGAAGCCGTTGCCACACGATGTGGCGATTTTAGGCTTCGATCCTATACTACGCTCCTGCAGGGTCTCAAGCTGCACGCTTATTCCCGCAGGACTTTGAATAAGCTTCCTGAACCCGCACCGCACGAAGGAAATGCGAAGCATTTTCGAGGAGTCGCCAGCCGCCACTCCAATCAACGCGGTCCGAAATCGGATAGATCTCACCAAAAACCTTTCGTATTCAACGTTTTCTTTCCTTTAAGTGATGGAATTTCAACTGTAATATGGGACACTTTTAATCGTACGTTATTCCTTTCATTTCAGCTTGAAAATTAAGTTTCCCTTTCTTCTAAGGGCTAAGTCCCGTACTTTTAATTTCTTATTTTGATGGACCAAATAACGATTTTTCTTCAAGCGAATGATAAAGTGATCCTCTTGTGTCGACAATGATTAAATTGTCTTCTTTGTTGATATGTGGAGCTAATAACATCCCGTAATTCTGCATTAATCGATCAATCTTCATGAAATTATTGCAGTCGTTTAAATAGACGCTTAACCGTCTGAATGGTGTCAATGGGTTCCACGCGTGTTTTAGCGGTGTTGGATAATTTGACAGATTTTCCTTTTGCTAGACCAAATATCATATCCATCAGAAAATCTTTATTGGGCTTTTGCCTCCCTTCGCTCAATTTCGAGGAATAATGAATGATTGACCTTTTCGTAGTATATATACCTTGTGAAAGTGTGATATAATTCTCCACAGAAGGTCCTCCTTTTTCGTGTTATTATTTTGTTTTTGACAATGAAAATTTTTGAGGACCTTTTACCTCATACAAGCCAAATAAGCATTCAAAAGGGTTGGTTTTTCACCTAATCTTTGGGATGCTTATTTTTTATATGAGGGTCAAGGTTTATTTTTGGGTAAACTTAAAATTCTAATTAATAGATATTAGCCCTCATTTTCCATCCTTTTCAAGCAATTCAATCATTCAATCAAGCTTTCTATTAATCTCACTTATTTCATTATTTTCAGCTGCGAAAGATACTACGAATAAAATAAGGAGGATGCAAAAGAATACAACCATCATAATAGAAAATCCATTGACAGACATAAATTCCTTACTTTCTTTTTTATTCACCGCTAGTTTTTATAAAAGATCTTCTCCCAAATCGACCAAGGGATGATCATTTTCAGGAAAAAGCTACGTTTAACCCTTTGCCAATTGGGTATCTAAGCTTTTTCCATTCTTTTTTGAACACATTTGAACAATTAGTCTAGCAATTTCTTCTGGATCTCCATAATTGGCTTGCCCTTTTTCTAGCTCTTTTTCAAGTGCTTGCATATAGTGAAAATAAGGTGAGCTACTTAATTGCGACTTCTCAGTAATTCTTTTCCACGTGTCCAAATATTCGTTTGAAATGATCCAGGTTCGATGATGGCAACATTAATTCCAAATGGCTTTAATTCTAACCGTAAGCATTCAGACCATCCTTCAAGTGCATGCTTTGAAGCAACATAAGGAGAGAGACCAGGAAAACCGATTTTACCCGAAATGCTGCTCACGTTCATAATCTTTCCGTTATGTTGCTTACGCATATATGGGAGAACGGCTTGAGTTACAGCAATTGCTCCAAAAAATTGGTCTCAAACTGATCCTTATATTCTTTCATACTTACTTCTTCACTAAATCCACCGTAAGCAACTCCTGCATTATTAATCAGAATATCAATCGAAGGAAAGCGGGTAAGTTTACGTGAAAATTGTTCAATCGATGGCTTACTCGTCACATCCAGTTGAAGGAAATGCACTTGATTTTCGACGTTTAGTTGTTTGCATAATCTTATTATCGAATCCTTATTATTTAAATCTCTCATCGTCGCGATTACTGTGAAGCCGTGTTTAGCAAGCTCAATGGCTGTGACTAAACCGATTCCGCTCGAAGCTCCTGTGATGACTGCCGTTTGCTTTTTCATTCCTCACCCTCGACATAAAGCTTAAGTGCAATTGGACAGTGATCACTGCCCATAATGTCACAGTGAATCTCCGCATCGTTGACATTTTTTACTAATCGCTCAGATACGATAAAATAATCAATTCGCCAGCCAATATTTCTTGCCCGCACATCGCGCATATATGACCACCAAGTATAAGCTCCTTCTTGCTCTGGGTAAAAATAACGGTACGTATCAACAAATCCCTTTTCTAATAATCGAGTCATTTTACTTCGTTCCTCAACCGTCACCCTGAATTCCCTTGATTGGACTTCGCATTTTTAAATCAATGTCACGATGGGCAACATTTAAATCACCACAATAGATAACTGGTTTTATGTGATCCAATGCCTCAATATGTGCCAAAATCTTATCTTCCCATTCGAGTCGAAAATCCAATCTTGCTAAATCCCTTTGTGCATTTGGTGTATACACATTCACTAAGAAAAAGGTATCATATTCCAATGTAAGAATTCTACCTTCTGCTTCTTCATAAGCAGAACCGACTCCATATGAAACAGATAATGGTTTTTCTTTGTGAATACAGCTGTTCCAGAATAGCCTTTTTCTCAGCATAATTCCAATATTGCTCGTAACCATCTAATTCCAATTCAATTTGACCCGCTTGCAGCTTCGTTTCTTGCACACAGAATATATCTGCATCCACTTCGTGAAAATAATCGAGAAATCCTTTTCTTACACACGCTCGTAATCCATTTACATTCCATGACACTAGTTTTAACATTATAAATCTCCTTTTAGCATGTATCTTCATTCATATTCTATCTTTATTATGTATTTCCGACTACCAAACAGACGATCGTATTGTTATACTAATATAGACAACTATGTATGTACAGAAGGATGGTTTATATGGATGGAAAAACACATTTTATCATCGGTGGATTAACAGGCATCGGTGTAGCGAAATGGCTAGGGTTGATTTGCCTACAACCATTTCACTAAGTGTAGTAGGGGCTGCGTTGGTTTAGTACCAGATTTAGATGTGAAAGGTACATTATCTAGAAAAATTTCTTTAAATAAAAAATGGTTGACACTCTTAACTGGAATTATCGGGTTGTTGTTGATCATCAGCAATTTCAGCATGAGCCCAAGCAGATCACAATGGGTAGGAATTTGTGTCGGCATCGCTCTTCTCACGCTGCCACCGATGATCATCAAACAAAAAATGATGGTGTTGCTGACAGGAATGGCTATTGTTGTCCTCGGTGTTTGGCTACAAAGCAAATCGCTTATCATGTTAGGTGCTTATATTAGCATCGCCTCCAACCTACCCCACCGTTCATTAACACATTCTTTGATCGGTCTCGCTTATTTTAGTGGAACAGGCTATTTCTTAGAACAAGAATTACAGATTGATGGGATCATGCTTGTTTGTATGTTTAGTTATGCGAGTCATTTACTATTGGATATGAAATGGATTCCGAAAAATCGCCGAGGTGTGAAATTATTTCAGCCTTTTTTAAATGGGAGTTTTAATCATCTATTGATTAAATGTTTCTAACCTTATCATTTCCAGAAAAAAGTAAGCATCAGTGATAAGGCTGATGCTTGTTTATTCAATCGAAATGAATGCATAGTTAAGCCTCAAAGTGACCATATAATAATTACTAAGAACGAGCATCTCCCTTCTGCTTCCTAGATCTTCTAAATCAACTTCTCATTAAAAGCACTAAAAAATTTGACATCTGATAAAATAAAACGATATCATAATAGATTGGGGAAAAAGTTGATAAATCCATTAGGTGAGGCTACTATGCGGAGATACGCTGCTGCCCAAAAATGTCGAAAGCCTCCAATAGGTCAACAGGAACGATCGAATTAAGGTGGTTTTTATGTAGCTAGATGAAGTTATCCTCTGCCGCATAGTGTTAAAGCTCTACGAAGCAATGTATTTATGTTAAACGCCCTTCTTTGTAGAAGGGTGATTTTTTATTTTAATAGGGAATGGAGTAAATAAAACTTTATTGTAATGGACAGAATGATGGAGGTCTTAGAATGAACATGTACAAACCAGAAACAACTGGAACATTGATGAAAAAGGAATTTATCGCGCTCCAAGAAACATACACAGTAAAAGAAGCGATTGTGCACCTTCGGGAAAATGTAAAGGGCAAAAGGAATATTCATTATTTGTATATCGTTAACTCTGATCGCAAACCAGAAGGCGTATTATCAATCCGTGAATTGCTTAGTGCAGCAAATGATGAACTAATAACTGATTTAATGATCAAAGATGTGATTGCTTTTCCGACGGATTTAGATCAAGAAGACGCTGCGCAAACTTTCCGAGAGAGATCTCGTTTCCATACCTGTTGTCAATGATGCGGAACAAATAATCGGAGTTATTCATGTGGACGATATATTAGATGTAATGCTTCAGGAGGCAGATGAGGATATTGGGAAATTTTCTGCATCCGGAAAGGAAATTGATTTTCGAACAAATCCTTTCCGTGCTGCTTGGAAAAGATTGCCGTGGCTGATTTTATTGTTATTTATCGGATTGATTTCAGGTGGAATTATTAAAAGTTTTGAAGAAACGCTAGAAGCAGTCGTCGCTCTTGCCTTTTTATGCCATTGATCGCAGGAATGACTGGAAATACTGGAACACAATCATTAGCGGTCGTTGTCCGTGGGCTCGTTTCAGAAGATTTGACCATTAAAAATTCACTGAAATTATTAATTCGTGAATTGATTGTTGGAATTATTATCGGTATTACATGTGCCGTGATTATTGTGGTTATTTCCTTTATATGGCACCAAAGCTTCATGCTCGGTATCGTTGTTGGCTCTTCCCTTCTTGCTACACTTATTATCGGAACGCTTGCCGGAACGATCATTCCACTCATTTTATACAAATGTAAAGTAGACCCTGCCGTCGCATCTGGCCCGCTTATTACTACGATTAACGATATATTATCTTTGCTTATTTATTTCGGGATTGCAACGATGTTTATTGCAAAATTGTTGTAGTTTTGAAATGAAGAACATAGTTTTCTCGTGTTTTGTATTAAGCTGTCGAGAATGTCTCGACAGCTTTTCTACTTGTTTTCTAGGAAACGATAAAATATTTGCTTGTGAACAATTTCTATCGGAACAATCTACGTCTAGCTCCAGTTTGTACGTCGCTATACGGGCGCTTGCGCTTTTGTTCTTCTTGCTTTGATTTCTTTGGAAGGATGAGGTGTTCGATGGTATATTCATACAACTTCATTAATAATATTAGAGCGAATACGTGCATTTATTTTGGAGGGATTTGAAATGAATGGTCATGAACAATTTCATGCTGATACAGGGGTTACTTCTGGAAAGTTTGTTGAGCGATCTTTAAACGAAATTCGTTTTTGGGCAAGGATTATGAAAGAACACTCTCTATTTCTTAGATTAGGTTTTAGGGCAGAAGATACCCAATTAATTCAAGAAGCCAATCATTTTTACCGCTTATTCGAACGCATCGAACAAACAGCACATTCCCTTTCTAATCAAACAGACCCTGAACAGATAAAAAATTTAATTCAGAAGTACAACAAGCTGCAAGCAATATATTTGGATTTAAGCGAAAGATACTCGGATTAATTCTCACGTGCAAATTGCCAGGAGCAAATAATTTGCCACTACTAGTTGATCATACGAGTAGAGAAGCGAATTATTTCAGAAAAAGATTAATTGAATTAAATCAAGGAAACTAAAACCTCTTCCTGATGCCATTATTAAAGAAAATGTTTTCTTTTAAGAATTATGGCTGATCATGCTAAATTTATAGGTCATCTGCTGGATCCATCAGAAAGGAAGCTGCAAGATATTGCCCGTAATTTTAGCAATGATTTTGATCAACTCATGTATCAAGCAAGGGATTTAGAATCGATGAAGCCCCAATCTCAAACAGTTCCTCTTTTAGATCAATTCCTGGATCAAAATCGTGTGTCAGTTGCATCTCTCCGGGACTTCAAGAAAACGGCACGCGATCTAATTGAGCAATGTAAAATAAAAAGTATCATTCATCCGTTATTAGCCGACCATGTTTTCCGTGAAGCGGATCGATTCCTTGAAATCATTGATATGTTTGATGCTCATCTTACAAGCAATAACCCACAATCTAGATAGTGAAACGAGAGCGCCCAACTCAACGGTAAGGAAACAAGCAGCTAGGCGGCAGCTCTTCCTCAGCCTCCAGCTGCTTTTATTTATGACCTCAATTTGGTGGGAGTAAGATTGCTGTTAAATTCCCTTTCATCCATCTCTTCTTCGCTTTTTTATATTCACTGACCCCTATATCAAAAAACTCGTTTGTTTTATCATAAGCCGCATACCTCCATAAAAAAGAAATCTCGATCTAGTACGTAGCATTGGATTAAATATTATTAATATTATAAACAATTAAAATAACAACTCTTTAATATGTTACCACTTTACTGTAATATAGTATTATATAGATTTTGCAATTAGGAGGATGTCGTTATGGAGGGAAAAAGAAAGTTGCAATTCTTGGCAGTAGTGGGGGAATCTCTATTTTTTAGGCGGAAAAGAACCAGAGAAGCTCCTCGATGAGCTTTTATTACAATTAGGTGCAGCTGGGATTTATTGCACAGCCTTACAGTTTATCGCCGCCAAAGCTTCCATGGATAATATAAAGGAAACAACGGAGGCTGTTCTTTATAGTTGGGACGAGCAAAACCATTCACCGTTTATTATATATAAAGGAACGTTGAAAGAAGTAAATGACGCCGCTGCTAAAATTGATACGGATATTGCTCGTAAAATTGAAAATGATGAAATTGACGGCTTGATTTTTATGAGTGCAGATCCTCATAGTTCTAATCAACTAGCAGTTCAGGCGGCTGCAAGGAAAAGCTACCTGCAACCGGGACAGGCGGGACATCGATGGCAGCGATTGGATCTCAAGGAGTACATGTCGTTTCAACTTCAGGAACGACTGGTACAACAAATCGGACACGAGCTGTAACATTTGTTACATCCTTATGTAAACACTGGGAATCACTTATCGCCCGATTATTGGAATAGCAACGACTTCTGAAGGCTCTCGTGATTTATCTACAGCCCCTTTGAAACGAATAAATCTACGTGGAATGATGCTTTCCTCCCTTCCAGGTTTTATCGCCATGGCGTTAATATTAGCCTTAAGTAAAATTGCTGGCTTAGTGATGCTTGGTGATGTTTTTAATGTAATGATTCAGGCGCTACCAGTGATCTTAGCCGTTATTGCGGCAAAGCAAGTTGCAGACTTAGATGATGTTTCAATCGTAGCAGGGATTGTTGCTGGGGTTTTATCGGTGAATGGTGGATTGGTCGGAGGAATCATTGGTGGGATTGGGGCGGGCCTCTTAGTCCATTTCATCTTCAGAAAATGTGTAGAATGGCGGTTTCCTGCAACAACTGTAAACATCGCAGCTGGAGGTATCGCCGGATTGATTTCAGGGTTAATTGTTTATTTTCTCATCTCCCTATCGCCTTACAAATAGGAGAAGGAATTCGAACTCTATTACATACGCTTGTATCAATGAATCCATTAATTGCAGGGTTGATTGCAGGGTTACTCATTTGGCCGGCGATTATCGGTGGAATTTATCATGCAGCAATTCTTCCAATCGTTCTCCTTGAAATGGAGCGTACAGGAAATAGCTTTTTAGGAGCGGTTGATATGGTTGGTTTAGTAATGGTATCTGCTGGTATCACTTTAGCGAATATTATCTCACCTAGAGATAAGGGGAAGCTGCGGTAGCCGCTCCCGGATTTATGATTAATATGGGGTTTGGAACATTTGTAGAAGCTTCATACCCATTCATGTTCTCAAACAAATATGTATTTGCTGGTGCCATTGCGTCTTCCGGTCTAGGCGGATTACTTGTTGGTATTTTTAACGTACGAGGAACGGCTTATGTTCCATCAATTATGGCTCCTTTCCTATCCAACAATATGATCGGCTTTATGATTGCTATGGCTGGAAGTTTACTATGTGCATTCACCGTTACTCTTATTATTAATAACATAGAGAAAAGATCAAAACATACTTTTGAACAACGAAATACTAAGTTGACTGGTTGAGTCGGTTTGATAATCGAATAATATTTTAAAGGGTGAAAAAGACCATTACAGGTCTTTTTCATTTACAACGCCCTTATACAATTCCGTTATACACAAACAATGATCTCTCTTGAAAAGGAGCCTTTTTCGTTACGCAGCGGTCGATGATCCCAAATCCTGCTTCATCAATCATTTCGTCAATTGGTTCGATTGTGATGATGACGAGCTTTTTGTAAAGCGGCGAGCATGCTTAATGATGTCAAACGTTTCTTCTGGTGTAATATGTGTATAAATATTATACGGCAAATCAATAATTGCGACATCATATTCGTCCGTCACATCTGAAATGGGTCCTAATTGAACATCCCCTTTTAATCCGAAGTATGCGATGTTTTCTCTAGAACCGGTTGTAACGAGTGGGTTTATGTCGCGACCGATAATGTCAATCCCCATCGAAAGTGCTTCGACTAGTACAGTTCCAATACCACAACATGGATCGATCACTTTTATTCCTTCCGGATCAGGAGCAGCAATATTGACGACCGCTCTTGCTAAACGTGTGCTTAATGCAGTTGAATAGCTGCGCGGCTTTTTATATGGCGATGCCAAATCGCTTCACTTTTTCATAATAGCCAAAATACCAACGATCATGTAAAGTCAGTACACCGAAATGATAATCTGGCTGTTCAAAATCTGCTTCTGCTACAAATTCCATCCCTATCGTCCGTTCAATGTTCCGGCGCTCAGCTAAACTTAGTTTTTTCACATTGTCAATTTCAGCATCATTCATGCAAGTGATTTTAAATGTGGAATCATGTAATTGAATCGCCTTCACTTGGTCAACGATGTCCTGCAATGTGTCAGTTGCAATCATAACCTCAAGTCGTTTCTTCATAAACGGACTGCGACTTAGATCAATTGCTTTGTCGCTAAATAAAACATTCGTATCGGAATCATAGCCAAAGAAAGCCCGCATTTCCAATTGACATAATGCCTTCTCATCTTCATGCCAGCCATATGTGTATATGAATCGTAATGCGTCATAATTAATTTTCAATTTTTCTCCTCCAAAAAAGAAACAGCACTCAACTGTTCGTTGAAAAGCTGCTTCATATATGAACAACTTATCTTTCTTCCTCTAAAAATTCTAAAAGAGCAAATAAAAAACGATAGATCATACAATATGCATCTACCATCGAAATATTCTCTTCAAATCCTTCGATGTAGTTCAAGGTAAAATTTACATCCCATAAGCCTTCAGCTTGATTAAATAATAAACTAAATTTCACATCTTCTCCATGAAGGTTATTTGCAAAATACGATTTTAAAAAACGCTCCTGCTTCTTTTGAAGTTTTAATCCTAGCAACACTGTATATACATTGAAAACATCGTCAACTTCCAGTGAAATCGCGTCGACTCCTATAAGATCAAATGATTCCGTTTCAACGTAAATAAACTCATTTATATGCTTACGTAAGTATATAAGGGCTGTTGAAGAAATTGAAAGTCTTCCTTTGCAAGTATGCTTTCAGTCTCTTTATCACAGCGCTCGATATAAGCTTCAGCAAAACGTTGATTCGCTGGCTTTTCAACCACTGTTGCGCCAGAGATTAATTGGTTTTTCTCCACATACTCCTTTTCTTCTTTAAACAACTCCACTTTTGCCGATGATGAACCATGTTCTAATATGAACTGCTTTATCTGTTTGTTTAGCATTTCGTTCTCCTTGTTATCGTTTATAAGTAGTATAACCGATGTTCCTTCTGATTGAAAAAGTCGACCTCTCACCGAAAGATCGACTTTCTAAACTTAAACAGTCACAGGTTGATTCAATACAAACTTTTCAACAACCTTAGCAACCCCATCATTCATATTCGTATCTGCAACAAAATCAGCGATTGCTTTTACATCATCGGGAGCGTTCCCCATCGCAACACCAAGACCAGCAAATTCAATCATCGCCCAATCATTATAACTATCACCCATTGCGATCACTTCTTCACGCTTAATTCCTAGTTTTTGAATGAGAAGATTTAACGATGATCCTTTTGTTACTCCTTTTTCCGTAAATTCAAGGAAGTATGGTTTTGAGCGCATAACACTAAATTCATCCGCTAATTCAGCTTGAAGTTTTGCCTCAACCACTTTTAATTTTTCAGGATTCTCAACCATTAGTACTTTTACAACAGAATGATCGATTGCCTCTACGAAATTGCCAACGACGGTAACTGGTAGCTTCGTAATCTCCGATTCTATTGTCGTGTATTGATTTTCTTGATCTGTAACAATCGTATCCCTACATACGTATGAATATAAACATTTTCTCGTTTGCTAATGTCATAAAGCTTATGAACAGCCTCTGGCATTAACGTGCTTGCAAATACTTCCTCATAGCCATTGCACGTCAATATATTTCCACCGTTAAATGATAGAATAAAGCTTTCATATTTTGCTAGATTAAGTTCTTCGGCAATTGGCTTCATTGCATATGTAGGGCGGCCTGAAGCAAGGACAACTTTTACCCCATCTCCTGCGCCTTCATAAGAGCGAGCTTTGTCCGCTCGGAAATCGTATGGTCATCACGTAATAACGTATCGTCTAAATCTAAAACAATCATTTTATAAGTCATTTTCTATCCCTTTCTTCGTTTCTAGCTTATCATTGAATCATAGCGAATTATGCCATTGAATTCAAGTCGATATAAGTAAAATGCCAGCCACCGTCCATATAAACGGTAACTGGCTATCGAGCTTCATCTCATTACTTTTGTTTTTTATTTGTTTACTTCTTAATTGACCACATGCTGCATCAATATCTGTTCCTTGTTCATGACGGACACCGCAATGAATGCCTTTTTCATTAATGTATCGTAAAAGCAAGGATGTCTTTCTTTTCACTTCTTTGATATTGGCCATGCTCATCAACTGGGTTGTATGGAATTAAATTCACATAAGCTAGATGACGTTTTTATGAAGCAACTTTGCCAATTGCTCTGCTTCTTCGATATGATCGTTGACACCTTTTAATAAAATATATTCGATCGTAATTCGACGATTTGTTTTTTCTGTATAATAATCAACAGCTTCCATTAATTTTGCAATTGGATAGGCACGATTGATTTTCATAATTTGCGTGCGCAATTCATCGTTTGGCGCATGCAATGATAACGCCAAATTAATTCGCAAATCTTCATCGGCAAACTTGTACATTTTCGGGACAATTCCACTCGTTGAGACGGTAATATGTCTGCCGCCAATTGCCAAGCCTTTTGGATCGTTTACAACACGGAGGAAACTCATTAAGTTGTCATAATTGTCAAACGGCTCGCCAATTCCCATAACGACGATATTACTCACTCGTTCACCTTGTCCCTTTTCATCAAGATGATGTTGTACCTTCATAATTTGCTCGACAATTTCACCGCTATCTAAATCACGACTCTTTTTCAATAATCCACTCGCGCAAAAGCTGCAGCCGATATTACAGCCTACTTGCGTTGTCACACAGACAGAAAAACCGTAGTTAAAACTCATTAATACTGTTTCAATGAGATTGCCATCTTGGAGCTTAAATAAAAACTTAATCGTTCCATCAGCAGATTCTTGTTTGACTGCTTCTGTTAATGTTTCGATCGTGAAATGTTCTTCTAATAATTGAAGACATTCTTTGTTGACATTTTTCATTTGTGAGAAGTTTTTCACTCGCTTTTGATACAACCAATCCCAAACTTGTTCTGCACGATACTTCTTCTGACCGTTTTCAATAAGCCAGTTCGTTAAATGATCTTTCGTTAATCCATATATTGATTTTTTCATGTATAATCACCTTTTCAAAAGTCCAATGTTCTCATTATAGTACCAATATGGACAGAATGAAACAATTAATTTCAAATCTGCATAAACAGTAAAAAGCTTGAGAACCATTCTCAAGCCTTCTTCCTTATCATGTCCAGCTTCAAGCGCTAGATGCTCATCATAAGCCATCCCGTCCGGAAGGTATAAACCGACCTATGCTCGCTTTCCTTGAACGAGCGCTTTACGCATGTCTTACTTCCATTCAAAAGGTGTTTCTTGGTATACATAGTAATTTAGCCAATTTGAAAATAATAAATGACTGTGAGAACGCCAAGTATTTCTTGGCTTTTTCATGTGGTCATCGTTTGGAAAATAATTTTCCGGTGGGGCAATGTCGATTCCTTTTTTCAGATCGCGATCATATTCTTCTGCCAAAGTCGTCGTATCATATTCAAGATGCCCTGTAATCATAATGTTTTTTCATCTTTTGACACAATCATGAATGGTCCAGCATCGCCGTCAGAAAGTAAGGTCAAATCCGGATGCTCCTCAATCTCATCTCGGCATACACTCGTATAGCGTGAATGCGGTGCAAAAAGACATCATCAAACCCTCGTATAAGCTTTAATGTTCGATCAGAAATCGTATGTGCATAGACGCCTGATGTTTTCGCTTCAAGTGCATATTTATCGATTCCATAATGATGATATAGTGCGGCTTGTGCTCCCCAACAAATATGCATCGTTGATGTGACACGTTTTTTCGACCAGTCCATAATCATCTTTAATTCTTCCCAATAATTTACATCTTCAAATGGCAAATGCTCAATCGGAGCGCCGGTAATGATCATCCCGTCAAAATATTTTTCTTTAATATCCGAGAACGTTGTGTAAAACTGGTCAAGATGTGATTTGCTCGTATTTTTCGACTGATGTGTTTCCATATGGACAAAGGAAACATTTACTTGCAACGGAGTGTTTCCGAGCAGTCTTAAAAGTTGAACTTCTGTTTTCTGCTTTTCTGGCATTAAGTTTAAGATTAATATATTTAACGGACGAATATCTTGGGTGTTCGCCCGCTCTTCGTCCATCACAAAAATCTTTTCTTTCTCTAAAATTTCTCGTGCTGGCATTTCTTTTGGAATATTAATCGGCACTGCAATTTCCCTTACGTACAAAACGATCATAACGTTTATTATAGAATTAATTGAGAATTTCGGCAATGGCGATTTCTATCTTTTTCAACTATCTGCATAATTAATCTAATTCCTCAAGATAGGATAGATTAATCATACCATCTATATCATTGCTCGGCACATAGCCTGCTTCCTTACTAATATCGGCCATTTCTTGAATCACTTGCTCATTTACATCAGTAGTGACCTGTAATCGTTTGAATGCAGCAACGGTTTCATCTTTATTAATTTCCTTGCCTGTCAAGTCTTTAATATGTTTGATAACTAGATCTTGAGCTTCTTCTGGATTTTCTTGAATAAATGCCACAGCTTTTTATGGGCTCTTAAGTAGCTCGCCACAAAATGCTTGTTTTCCAAAAACTCATCACGTGCTGCAACGACTGTATTTGTTGATTCTTTCCCCAGGCAAATGCACCCCAGTCAAGCAAAAGCTTTCCGTTCGCTTGCGTTTCAAGGATATATCCCCACGGCTCTTGTGTCGCTGCTGCATCAACTGAATTTTGAACAAATAGTGAAGCTGTGTCCGCTGGAGCAGCCGCAAACAATTCAACGGTTCCACCATTTTCTTTTACTTTCAAATTTACATCTCGCAATGCTTTTCTTAACATAACGTCTTGCGTGCTTCCGATGACTGGGATCGCTACCCTTTTCCCATCAAGATCAGCTAGCTCATTTATACCACTGCCTTCACTTGCAACGAGAACAGCTCCTCCATTAACAGCTCCTGAAATAATATGAAATGCAGGATTTTTCACGTAAAAGTTTAATAGTGGACCTGGCCCGACTGTTCCGACATCAATCGCTTTCGTCGTCATCGCTTCCATGAATAAACCGCCATTATTGACCGTTTTCGTTTCGATCTTTACGTTATTACCAAATTCTTCCGCGAAATAACCATTTTCAAGGCCAACGATTGTGGCGATATGTGTTAAATTAGGAAAGTATCCAATTTTCACCGTATTTGATTCGGCTTTTGAACAAGCAGTTAACATTCCAATTAATAAAAATAGTGCAAATGCGCGTAGCGTTATTTTTTCATTTTTCACTTCTCCTTTTAGTTTACGCCCCATTTTGTTTGAACAGAGCGTTCTAGACGTGTAAAAACAACATGATCCATGAACGTTCCAATGATAGCGATAATAATCATGACTGAAATGACGAGATCCATCTGTCCGAGTGACCTACCTGTTTCTAATAATTGACCAAGTCCTCCGCCTGCACCTAATAATTCTCCCGCCATTAGTGCCCGCCAGGAAAATGCCCAAGCAATCCGCAAGCCGGAAAGTAGTTGTGGAACAGATGCCGGCAAAATTACTGTTCTGATGAAATGAACTCCCCGTGAGCCGAATGTTTTGGCAACACGCTGATACAACGTAGGAACATTTTTAAAACCACTCGTTGCACTAATGGTCATCGTCCATGTAGCTCCTATCGTTACAATAAATAAGATTGCAAAATCATTTAACCCAAACCAAATGATCGCTAATGGAAACCATACGATGCTTGGTATCGATTGCAAGGCAGTGACGATAAATCCGAGTGTATCTTCCACTAATTTATAGCGCCAAATAAGATAGCCCATCAAAAGCCCAAGTATAATCGCAATGGAAAAGCCGATTAAAAGTCTGCTAAAGCTTTTACCTACGGCGCTAATGATTTGTCCGTTTATAATCCCGCTGAATAATGTTTCAAAAACTTGTGTCAAGCGGGAAACATAAAATCCGGGAGACCGGAAAATCTAGATGTGACTTCCCATATCACCGCTATCGCCGTGATGAAGATGATTCGTCTTAAAGCTGTAGTCATCTCCCATTTCCTCCTTCAGTACTTTTTCAATTTCATTTTGTAAAATAGACAAAATCCTTTGTTCTGTATGAAGGGTTACACTGTCAGGCATGATTCCGTCTTTTGTTACAGGAATGGAAATAATTTCTTTGATCTTTCCAGGGCGTGTAGCAAAGACAACGACCTTTTCTGATAAGAGAACTGCTTCGCGAATATTATGCGTGACAAAAAGATGGTAACTTTCGTCTTGCGCCAAATTTCTAGCAATTCTTTATGCAAAACCATTCTCGTCTGTTCGTCGAGTGCAGAAAAAGGTTCATCCATGAGTAATATATCCGGTTCCATGACGAGTGCTCGAGCGATCGCAACCCTTTGCTTCATTCCCCCGATAGCTGATGCGGGTAAGCATCAATGTAGCGGCTTAAATGGACCATTTTTAACATGTCTTTTGCCTTCGCTTCTGCCTCCTTTTTATCCATCTTTTTCAGAAGCAATCCGTACGTCACGTTTTCCAAAACAGTCAACCACGGAAATAACCCCGCTTCTTGGAATACGACAACACGATCGGGTCCCGGTTGTTCTACCTTTTCCCTAAAATATTAATCTCGCCTTTATCCGGCTTTTCAAGCCCAGCGATCAAATAAAGCAACGTTGATTTTCCGCAGCCTGAGGGACCAACGATCGAAACAAAGCTCCCTTCTCTATATCTAAGCTAATATTATCTAACACTTGTAGTCGATCATTTTTTCTTTAATAAAACTTTTGTCAATCCCCTCAATTGTTACATACATGTTTTCACCTCATTAAAAAACTCATAAATCCTATACATTTAGTTGGTTATAACCTGTAAATAAAAACAGGATACTTCATCCTGCTATTGAAATAGGTCGCTTGATAAATAACGTTCTCCCGTATCTGGGGCGATGCACACAACAGTTTGCTCTCGCGTTAATCTTTGCGCTACTCTCAATGCGGCATAGACAGAGGCCCCACCCGAAGGCCCGAGTAATATCCCTTCAAGCCTAGCAAGCTTCCGAACCGTTTCATACGCCTCTTCATCTTTAATCTGTATAATCTCATCATAAATTGATGTATTTAAAATTGAGGTATGAAACCTGGGCTTGTGCCGACAAGCTTATGCTTACCAGGTTTTCCACCTGATAGCACAGGTGATCCCGCTGGTTCAACAACATGGACCGTAATGGAAGGATCGTATGCTTTCAACGTTTCCCCAGTCCCGGTAATCGTACCACCTGTACCAGAAGTTCCAACGAACGCGGCTAATCGCTTTCCATGTGTCTCAATTGCCTGAATAATTTCCTTAGCTGTCGTTTTTCGATGAATATTCGCATTCGCTTCATTTTCAAACTGCATTGGTATAAAGCTATTCGGTGTCATTTCTGCGATCTCTTGCGCCTTCTTAATTGCACCTGGCATTCTTTCATCACTTGGCGTAAGAACGACTTGTGCACCATAAGCTTTTAATATATTAATCCGTTCAGCGGTTGCTGAATCGGGCATGACTAAAATGGCTTTATATCCTTTAGCAGCTGCGTTCATCGCAATTCCAATCCCCGTATTGCCAGATGTCGGTTCAATGATCGTCGCTCCTTCTTTAATAAGACCCGCTTTTTCAGCTTCAACAAGCATATTATATGCCGCCCGATCCTTTACGCTCCGACTTGGGTTAAAGTACTCAAGCTTAACGTATACTTCCGCTCCATCTTGTTCTGGCAGTTGCTGTAATTTCACAAGCGGTGTTTCACCAATTAAATCCGCAATATTATGTACTACCTTCCCCATGACGAACCCTCGCTTCTTCTTTGTTGATAAATATGAATTTCATTATACCAGATTCATACCCGATAATACATACCTATTAACACGGAATTATAAACCACAACTTAATCGAATGATTGTCCCTCCTCACCGCGTATAATATAATAGAAAATCATTACATGAACCAATCAATTAACAAATGGAAGATCTAATGCACGCGAGAAAGCGAAAGCAATCTATGAATGTACTGCAAAAAACATAGCTTATGATGTTGAAAAATTTCATACGAGTAATTTTGCATGGGACGATAGTGCTTTGAAAATACTCGAATTGAAAAAGGGAGAAAAGCATGAATATTAAAAGCAGTTAGCGATTCGCTAGCTGCTTCGTTCGGCAAGCTGATGATGATACAAATTGTAATAAAATCCTTTCTTATTTAATAATGATTGATGATTTCCTTTTTCAATGATTGTTCCATTATCTAAAACAAGAATTTGGTCTGCTTGCTGAATCGTATTCAGTCGATGAGCAATGACAAAGCTCGTTCTCCCTTTCATTAATCGATACAATGCTTCTTGTATTTTTATTTCAGTAATTGTATCGATATTGCTCGTCGCTTCATCTAAAATGAGCAATGATGGCTCTGATAACATCGCTCTTGCAATCGATAGCAATTGCTTTTGTCCTTGACTGATTCCACTTCCACCTTGTTTTAAAACGGCATCGTATTTTTTGGCAATTTTTTGATAAAGGAATGGGCATTGGCCATCTTGGCAGCTTGTTCTACCTCTTTATCCGTTGCATCTAATCTTCCATAGCGGATATTTTCCCTGATCGTCCCTTCAAATAAATAAGAATCTTGTAAAACAAATCCAATCTTCCGACGCAAATCATTTCTCTTTATATTTCTTACATCGATGCCATCGAGAAAAATTCGCCCAGATTCTAGTTCGTAAAATCTTGCGAGCAAATGGATGATCGTCGTTTTTCCGGCACCAGTCGGTCCAACGAGTGCGATCGTTTCTCCTGGAAAAGCCCGAAAGCTGACATCTTTAATCGTCTGCTCCTCAACTCCATAGCCAAAATTCACGTGATTAAATTCGATATCGCCTTTCACCTTTTGTAATGTTACTGTCGATTTCTTATCTCTTTCTTCATCTTCATCTAAAATATCAAATACTCTCTCGGCTCCCGCAACAGCTGATAGCAATGTATTAAACTGGTTAGCTAGATCATTGAGTGGACGTGTGAATTGCCTTGAATATTCAGTAAAAACGATGATCGTTCCAATTGTTATATGGCCGCGCAACGCAAGAATTCCTCCTGCTCCAGCAATAACTGCAAAACTTAAATTATTTAACATATTCATCAGTTTAGGAATAAAGCCGGAATACGTTTGCGCCCAATATCCGGCACGCTTTAACCGATTGCTTTTTCTAGAAATTCAACAATCACCATCTCTTCCTGGGAAAAAGTTTTGACAATTGTTTGCGCCGACATCGTTTCTTGAATAAAGCCATTTAGATCACCTAAATGCTTCTGTTGTTCTTTAAACAATTTACTCGTTCGATTCGTAATCCACCTCATCCCAAAATACATTAATGGGATAACCATCATCGCAATCAATGTGAGCAATGGACTGAGTAGCAACATCACAACAACCGTACCTAAAAGTGTTAGCACACTAGAAAAAATTTGAATAATCGAGCTATTTAACGTTTGACTGACATTATCAATATCATTCGTCAATCGGCTCATCAATTCCCCGTGTTGACGTTTATCAAAAAGCTTATCGGCAAATCATGTAAATGCTCAAACAATTGTTTTCTCATCGTAAATACCGTTTTTTGTCCGATGCCGATCATCCAATAATTTTGCAAATAACTTCCGATTGAAAAGAGTAAATAAATCATGGCAATAATTATTAGGATCATTGTAAGGCTTTCTCCTCCAGCTTTTGCAATGTACTCATCAACTGTTTTACCAATTAAATAGGGACCGAGCAAAGCTAATCCGGAAGTTAAAAAGACTAAAAATAAAACAAGAAATAAATGTCCGCGGTACACATCAAGATATTTCCACGCTCGAATGAGTGTTCTTTGCCAATCTTTTGTTTTCTCTTTTTATAACTTTTAGCCATTTGCAACATCTCCCTTTGCAAATTGTGACTGATATATATCGCGATACAATCCGAGTTTGCGAATAAAAGCTCATGGGTACCATTTGCGATGAGTTTTCCATCTTCAAGGAGCAAGATTTGATCTGCCTTCATAGCAGTCGCGATTTTTTGCGTAATAATAAAGGTTGTGCAATGATATTTTTCAAGTGCGTCCAATAAATTGGCTTCCGTTTTCAAGTCAAGAGCGCTCGTACTATCATCTAAAAAAGCAATGTCGGCTTGCGGATTAAAGCTCTTGCAATCGCTAATCTTTGCTTTTGTCCCCTGATAAATTGACTCCTTTTGCCCGATTTTCGTTTCATATTGTTGTGGCAAATTTGTGATTGTGTGATGAATTTGAGCATCTTGTGCACATTGAATGATTTCTTTTATTGAAGCGTCTTCTTTTCCCAAGCAATATTGTTTCTAACCGAGCCTGTGAACAAAATCGATTCTTGCGGGACAAAACCAATCGCATCTCGTAACGTTTTAACTGGTAGCTCGCGAATATCGACTCCATCAATCAATATACTCCCACTCGACACTTCGTAAAGTCTCGGAATGAGTTGAAAAAGAGTCGTTTTTCCTGAGCCTGTCGCTCCCATCACAGCGACCATTTCTCCCGCCTTCACAGTAAATGTTAGATTGGATAATACTTGCTCATTCGTCGCTGGGTACGTAAAATGAACTTGATGAAATTCAACCTGTCCATAACGAATGCACTTCCCGTTATCGCTTATTAAGCTTATTTCAGCTTCTTCCACTTCAAGTACTTCTGAAATTCTTTGTGCAGAGGCTATACCTCTTGATAACGCCATCATAATCCACGTTAAAATCGATAATGCTGACGTAACTCGAAATCCGTAATTGACAATCGCAACGACTTCTCCTACTTTCACATTTGTTTGGTTTACTTCGATCACCCCGAACCACAGGATCGCAATGATCCCAATGTTCATAACGAATAATAAAATCGGAGCAACGAGTTCAACTAAACGCAATGCTTTCATCGTTTGATCGCGTAAATTCGTATTCGCTTTGTTAAATCGACCTTCTTCATATTTTTTCTAATAAATGCTTTAATTAGTCTCATGCTCGTTAAGTTTTCCTGCATAATATTATTCACTTTATCGAGTTTTTCTTGAACGAAGCGAAACATCTTTCCACTGCGATTCATCATCCAAATAAGCAAAATAATGAGTAATGGAATCGGGAAAACGAGAAACAGCGCTAGTTTCACATTGACGAGCAATGCCATCGTCGCTCCTCCAATGACTAATAAAGGAGCACGCAGCGCAATCCGTAAACTCATAAAAACCGTGTTCTGAATTTGAGTGACATCGTTTGTTAGCCTGGTTATGAGTGAGGATGTTTGGAATTGGCTTAACTGATGAAATGAAAACGCTTGAATTTTTTAAAGACTGCTGCCCGCACATTAAAGCCAAAGCCTTGACTGACATAAGAAGAGAAAAAGAGTTGGTAATCCCTGCCGCAAAGCTACACATTGACAGACCGATCATCACCGCTCCCCATTTCATCACTTCGCCCATATCCCTTTTATAATCCCTTCATCAATGATGTTTGCCATCAATAGTGGGTGCCAGAGCTCAACGAGAAGTTCAATGAGCATGAGTCCCCATGCGGCGATCATCGCAAGCCGGTACGGTTTTAATATGTATAATACTTTCCTCATCGAATTCCCCATTTTTCTTACCTCCTTCCATATTAGAATACAAAAATGAATTGTCATCCCACTGATTTTATTTTTCTTACTTTTTCGTCTTTTCATACAAATGGGTCCCGCATGATCGAGGACCCATTTATGAAAGAAGTTATTTTGACGTATTTTGAGATTGCCCAGACTTCATCATGCCTGGCAAAATTTCTTTAGAAAACTCTGCCAATGCATTGCCCATCGACATATTCGTCATTCCGCCGCTCGTCGTTTTATTCATCATATTTTGAACTGGACGAACAAGCTTCCCATTCATATATCTTCGAAGTCCGTAGACCGCCGCACTTAATGCAATGGGTGCTATGATCGACATCCACATTTTATTTGGATTTTTGTTTTTCATGTTTCTCATGTCAAAAACTCTCCTTCCATTTACATTGTCCAATTGATATTGGAACAGTATTATTGTTTGCTTTGAGCAGGTTCGATATACTGAGTTACAGCTTAGCAATGAAAGGAAATTGTTCATTATTATTGTCTAATTGCGCTAAAATCTTTATGATAGTAAAGAGTCAATTTTAAAGGAGAGTTTGAATGAAACAACAACGAGAGCAATGGTCATCAAGATTAGGTTTTATCCTTGCCGCTGCGGGTTCCGCCATTGGATTAGGAGCGATTTGGAAGTTTCCTTATGTTGCTGGAACTTCAGGGGAGGCGCATTTTTTGTTATTTTTATTTTATTCACTTTATTAGTTGGGATGCCGATCCTGCTTGCTGAATTTGCCATTGGGCGCGGCTCTCAGCAAGATGCAATTAATGCTTACCGTAAACTTGCCCCGAAAACATCGTGGGATGTATTAGGAAAATCGGGTTAGTTACAAGCTTTATTTTATTATCTTTTTACAGTGTCGTTGGTGGTTGGATCGTTGTTTATTTAGTTCAAGCGATTAGTGGTGGATTGGCGAATTTAACCGAAGCGCAATATGGACAATTATTTTCCGAATTAATTTCATCTCCATTCATTGCTGTCGGCGCACAGCTTCTCTTTATTCTGATTACGATTTGGGTCGTTGCAAGAGGCATTCAAAATGGAATTGAACGGGCGAATCAAATTATGATGCCGGCATTATTTATTTCATTTCTTATATTAATTATTCGTTCATTAACACTGGAAAATTCGTTGGAAGGCGTAAAGTTTTTTCTTCTACCTGATTTTACAGCGATCACGTCGGCCACGATCCTGTATGCGTTAGGTCAGTCCTTTTTGCATTAAGCGTTGGGAACTCGGTAATGGTAACGTACAGTTCTTATTTGGGTAAAGAAGAAAGTTTGCCGAAATCAGCATCCCTCATCGTAATGATGAATATTTTCATTTCTCTTTTCGCTGGACTAGCTATTTTTCCAGCTGTGTTTTCATTAGGTATGGAACCGACTGAAGGTCCAGGACTATTATTCGTTGTCCTACCAGCAGTGTTTAACCAAATGCCGTTTGGAATGGTCTTTTTAAATATTTTTCTTTTGCTTTTTTATTCGCTACACTCACATCGGCATTTTCCATGCTTGAGATCTTTGTTGCGGCATTTGCGAAAGACAATGACAAAAAGCGTAAAAGAGTCAGTTGGATCATTGGTCTGCTTATCTTCGTTGCCGGAATTCCTTCGGCACTATCATTCGGATTATTGGCTGACATCCAATTTTTTCAGAAAACATTTTTCGATATGGCTGATTTTCTCGTATCAAATATTTTATTGCCACTCGGCGCTCTTGGTATTTCGCTCTTTACAGCGTATCGCATTCCAAGAAGCTGGCTATTTGCCGAGTTAACCGCGAGCACAGGATATAAGAGATGGATCTTTTCAACATGGTACTTTTTAATTCGTTTCATTGCTCCAACCGCCATCATTATTGTCTTTTTAGATGTAATTGGAGTTTGGGATTGGCTGAAAGAAATGTTTTAAGGGGAGTTAAAAATGACAAATAATTTAGAAATCGCAACATTTGCTGGGGGATGTTTTTGGTGTATGGTGAAACCATTTGATCAATGGGATGGCATTCACTCTGTTATTTCTGGCTATATGGGTGGACATATTGAAAATCCAACATACGAGGATGTAAAAGCAGGAAATTCAGGACATTACGAAGTCGTTCAAATTACGTATGATCCGAATATTTTCCCTTACGAACAACTGTTGGAGATTTTTGGCAACAAATTGATCCAACCGATGCCGGTGGTCAATTTCATGATCGCGGTGATTCATACCGGGCAGCTATTTTTTATCATAACGAAGAACAAAAAGCTGTCGCAGAAAAATCAAAGTTTATGCTTGAAACGAGTGGAAAATTTGATAAACCAATCGTTACTGAAATTTTACCAGCCGATACTTTTACCGTGCGGAAGAATATCATCAAGACTATTATAAGAAAAACGAAACCCATTACTTGGAAGATCGAAAAAATCGGGGCGCGATCAATTTATTAACGAACACTGGGCAAAATAATGCAATTGATCCATGAATGATACGACACAAAAGAACGAGCTGCTGATGAAAATCTCACCGGCAGCCTGTTTTTACCATGTTCTTGAAGACGTTGAATAGTCAATAGCATCTGGATCCATTCGTTTCAAAGGACGCTCAGCTGGTCCTTCTATGACTTCGCCTTTGTATGAAAATCTCGAACCGTGACATGGACAGTCCCACGTAAGATCGCCGCTATTCCAATGAACTTCACATCCCATATGGGTGCACGCCGTATGAACGACGAATAATTCGCCACTTTCGTTTTTATAAGCTCCTGCCCTCCCTCCTTTAATCGTAATTGCCGCTCCTTCTCCTTCTTTAATATCTTTTAATTCTTTATCTGGTCGATCAAATTTATCACCGATTAAATGTGCAGCAACATTAACGTTTTCTTTAATAAAGTTTTTAAGCCCAGGCTTGGCATCGAATCGATCCGGGAAAATAATGGAGAATAGCGATTCTTTTCCCTTTAATCAGATCAGTGAGCAGAAGAGCAGCTATCGTACTTGTCGTCATTCCCCATTTTTTAAATCCCGTTGCAACAAATATATTTTTATGCCCTTCGGAAATACGCCCAATATATGGGATGTAATCAGGGGTTTCTAAGTCTTGGGCTGACCATCGATACATTATGTCCGTCGCTCCCAAAGTTTGTGAGGCGAATGTTTCCAATGCTTCATAATGCTCGATTTCTGGAATGCCTTGACCTGTTTTATGCCCTGCCCCGAAACGAGCAGCATTTCTTCATCTTCAATTGTGACAGATCGAATCGAGCGGGTCGGTTGTCCAGCACTTATATACATGCCGCCTGGGTAGGGATTTTCTACTTTGACAGCAATGACATAAGAACGTTTTGGGTAAAGTCGGGTAAAATAGCCTTGGCCATCGTGAAACGGAAAATGCGAAGCAGAAACAACGTATTTCGCTCTTACTTTATGTCCGTCTCTAAAAAATACGGTCGCTACATCTCCTTCCTCCATATGAGTGGCAACGGATTGCTCGTATATTTCTCCGCCATTTTCCTTTATATATTGAATAAGCCTTGTTAAATAATGAAGAGGATGAAACTGGGCCTGATCTTTCATTACGACCGCTGCTTTTACTGGAATATTTAATGGGATTTCGTTTGTAAATCCTCCTTCGATCCCTAATTTTTCATATGCTTCTGCTTCTCGTTTTAGCTTGTCAATCTGATCAGTTGCATTTGTATAAATATAAGCATCCTCTTGTTGAAATTGACAATCAATTCGTTGATAATCAATGTTTGTTTTTATATATTCAGCTGCTCGCGCATTGGCTTCATAATACAACTTCGCTCCATCTTCCCCTATTTGCTGAATGAGTTGATCATAAATCAAACCGTGCTGTGCCGTAATTTTTGCAGTTGTATGCCCAGTTGTTCCATTCATCAGTGTGCTTGCTTCAAATATTGCAACACGAAACCCTTCTTGTATTAACGTATAAGCCGTTGTAATTCCTGTTATTCCTCCACCTATAATCGCTACCTCTGTTTCTATGTCTTTAGTGAGCGGGGAAAACGGTTCAAGTTTCGTTGATTCTAGCCAGTACGATTGTGGATGTTTAGGAAGCTTCCCTTCTCATCGTCTACATTCATGTCATATCCTCCCTTTCAATTCTCTACTATTGATATCCCCAAATAAGAGAGAAAAGATGTACGAAAGATAAAATTGATCGACCTTAACAAGCGGGCACCGAATAAGTCCCTAAAATTAAGAACACAACGGAAAAGACGATACACCTAAATTTTCAGAGCCCTTCTTAACAAAGAGGCAACTCTTTGCCGAATCCGGTTAGAGTAATGATTACCCAAAAACAAAAACAACCCTCGAAAAAGAGCGTTGTTTTTGCTTTAATCTATCTATTAACTAATAACTGGTAAAACTTTTGTTCCTTTTTCCATTTCTGATTTACAAATTGGGCATACGGTTTTTCTTCTGTGGAGAAGGCATCCCTCATCCAACACGTGCATTCTGAATTTGTACATTTCCAAATCACAGTTTCTTCTTCAGGGATAGGCTCCTGAGGTCCTCTTCTATAAGCCAAGCAAGATCCCTCCTTTTACTATTTCTATTATACGTCATCGAAAGAAATAATCCAAATTCGTTAGAAAAATACCGGAATTACGTAATAGATTAAGGATCATTAAAGATTATATCGGGCGCTTCCATGATAAACATGCTATAATAATTTGGATAATGATATTTTGGAGGATGTGTGAGTTTTGATTACTGTAAATAATGTGGGGCTCCGTTTTGGTGACCGTAAATTGTTTGAAGACATAAATATTAAATTTACACCGGAAATTGTTACGGATTAATCGGTGCAAATGGAGCAGGAAAATCAACGTTTATTAAAATTTTATCTGGGGATATCGAGCCGCAGGATGGGACGGTATCTATGACTCCTGGTGAGCGTCTTGCTGTTTTAAAGCAAGATCATTTCCAATATGAAGAAGAGGAAGTATTAAAAGTCGTTATTATGGGACATGACCGTCTTTATGACATCATGCAAGAAAAAGATGCGATTTATATGAAAGCTGATTTTTCTGAAGCAGACGGCATGCGAGCAGCCGAGCTCGAAGGTGAATTTGCTGAATTAAACGGTTGGGAAGCAGAATCGGATGCGGCGATTCTTTTAAAAGGTCTTGGGATTGAAGAAGACTTGCATTATAAAAAATGGCAGAGCTCTCTGGGGCCGAAAAAGTAAAAGTATTATTAGCACAAGCGCTTTTTGGAAAGCCTGACGTTCTTCTTCTCGACGAGCCGACGAACCATCTAGATATAAAAGCAATTCAATGGCTTGAAGAATTTCTTATTAACTTTGAAAATACAGTCATCGTCGTTTCTCACGATCGCCATTTCTTAAATAAAGTATGTACACATATTGCCGATCTTGACTTCGGAAAGATCCAAATTTATGCAGGAAACTATGATTTCTGGTATGAATCTAGCCAGCTTGCATTGAAAATGGCTCAAGATGCAAACAAGAAAAAGGAAGAAAAATAAAAGAACTACAAGCATTTATCGCCCGCTTTAGCGCTAACGCATCGAAATCCAAACAAGCGACATCAAGAAAAAATCACTTGAAAAATTACTCTAGACGATATTCAACCATCATCACGCAGATATCCATTCGTCGGGTTTACACCTGATCGGGAAATTGGCAATGATTTATTAATGGTTGATCGAATCTCCAAAACGATTGATGGAGTAAAAGTTCTAGACAATATTAGTTTCACAATGAATAAAAATGATAAAATTGCCCTCGTTGGAACAAATGAACTGGCAAAAACAACATTATTTAAAATACTTGCTGGAGAAATCGAACCTGATGAAGGGACATTCAAATGGGGAGTAACTACTTCTCAATCTTATTTTCCAAAAGATAACTCGAGTATTTTGAAGGATCGGAATTAAATCTTGTAGATTGGTTAAGACAGTTTTCACCTAAAGACGACAGTGAAAGCTTCTTGCGTGGTTTTCTTGGTCGGATGCTTTTCTCTGGTGAGGAAGTGTTGAAAAAGCTTCCGTTTTATCGGGGGAAAAGGTTCGCTGCATGTTATCAAAAATGATGCTAAGCGGCGCGAATGTACTTCTTCTTGACGAACCGACAAACCATCTCGATTTGGAATCCATCACAGCACTTAACAATGGCTTAATCAACTTTAAAGGATCAATCATTTTTGCATCTCATGACCATCAATTTATTCAAACAATTGCCAACCGCATCATTGATCTTACTCCGAAAGGAATCATTGATAAGGAAATGAGCTATAATGAATATCTTGAAAACGAACAATTGCAAAAACAAATTGAAGAGATGTATGTTAATGCCAAACCCTGAGGTAGTCTTTATTCCTCAGGGTTTTCATGGTGCGAGTAAGCGGCTGGATTTTTCAATGATTTTTTCAACAATTCCAGCATTTCTTTTATACATTTCTTTTGCTTCTTTCGAATCGGTTTCAAGGGCATATGTTTCTAAATCAGCTTGACATTTTTTAGAGCTGCTAATAAAAGTGGCTTTACTTGTGGAGTCGGTATACTAATTTGATCATCATATACATCAACCGTTAGTTGACCATTGCAATCAATTTGTCCGAGGTATACATTATCTAGAGCCACATTTAACTTTTCTAGTTCTACCTCAAGCCACGCACGATTATAACCACTTTCTGCAAGGGCTTCATCCATAATCTCCCTTCTTTAATGACCGACTGGGGAACTTTCGTCGGTGGAACATCCATTTGCAAATCAGATGCCGTTAGCGGTTGCTTTTCTTTTTCAACAAAATGTTAAGTTCCCCATTTGTTTCTAATACGGCAAACTCAACATCAGCAACTTGAAATACATTTTTGTTTCTCAATAATTGTATTAACTCATCAACAGAATATTGTTCTTTCGTTAAGCTTTCTTCTTGGATTTTTCCATCCTTTATAACAACGGTTGCCTCTCCTTCAATTAACTTACGCGCTTGCTTGCTTTTAATTGCAAGGACTCCTGCGATAAAAGGAATCGCAGCCCAAATGAGCAAACTGTATATACCATGAAGAAAATTCTTTTCTAATCCTGTCGATATTTCTGCAGCAATGCTTCCGATTGTAATTCCCGCCACATATTCAAAAACGATAAATTGGATAGCTGTTTTTTCCAAGCCATCTCGTTAATAAAAATAACATAAATACGAGGATGACTGAACGAATGACGATTTGAAGCCACTGTGGTAGATCCATGCTCATCCATCCCCTTTCAGGACTTCCTATATTGAAGTTCCTCTAGCTTCATCCTTTCAATTCGATCGCGCAAATCATTAATAACAGGCTCCATTTCCATCATACATTCATGAAAAATCGCTTTTGTAGCTTCATCCGTTGATTTTATTGCTAAGTCACTAAAAGAAGCAGAGATCCCTTTGCATTTGCCATCGTTGCTTGAACATTTGCAAAAACAGTCATAAAGCACCTCAATTCGGATGGACAAAGTTACAACGACCTTGTCCATCCCCTATTTTATTGATTGTATTGCGGCTCTTCTTGCATAATTTCTTGCATGCGCGGCGTTAAAGCGTCGATGACTGCTTGAGTTTGTTGAGCCGTTGTTTTATACAATTGCTTTGCTTGCTCATTATCCGTTGCTAAAGCAAATCCCTCCAAACTTGCTTGGGCACTTTTAAACCAGCGATCGTTTGCTGAACATTGTTAATGACAGTCATATAAAACTAACCTCCTTTTATTCAACCAATCCTATTTTGCGAAACGAAGGAGGTGATTATGAGTTGAAAATATTGGAGATAGAAAAACCCGTTACAAACGGGTTTAATCTAATTGAATATAACGATATATATGACTAACGATTACTTTTAGTAAAGCATATGTTGGAACGGCTAATAGCAACCCAACTAATCCACCGAATTGTCCTGCAATAAGCAAAACGAATATGATCGTTAATGGATGCATATTTAATGCTTTCCCATGACAAATGGAGAAATAAAATTACTTTCTATTTGTTGAACGACGACCGCAACAATCACAACAAATATCGCTTGCACTGGTGATGTTAATAAGGCAACGATCATTGCAGGGATTGTGCCAATCCATGGACCGATAAATGGAATGACATTTGTTACCATCGCAAGCAATCCGAGCATAAGCGAATATTCCAATCCAATAATTAAATAGCCAATATAAGCAAAAATCCCGACGAATAAACTAACGATTAATTGTCCTTGGATATATGAACTTAATGATTTATCCATTTCTTCCAATATCGTCTCTGCTTCAGCTTGATGTTTTTTCGGCAATATTTTCATTAAAAACTTCGGTGCTTGTTTTCCATCTTTCAACATGAAAAATAACACGAAAGGGATTAATGCGAGCACCATCACAATGTTGGCGATAAAACCGACTGCGCCAGCAATCGTTGAAGCAATATTTTGCAGCATACTTTGAGCATTTTGTTCTAATTTTTCTGTTATTTTCTCCAGAGATAAATAATCATTTTGAAAGCGCTGAAACCATTCATTTGCTGATAATTCGATCATTGTTTGTTGAACATTACGTATGTATTTTGGAAAGTTTCTCACTAAATGATTAAATTGCGTTTGCAATTCAGGTCCGATTAAAAAGACAGCACCTGTTGCCACACCAGCAATGGCAATGAAAATTAGCACGATGGATAATATGCGCGGAATTTTCTTTGACAATACATTCACCGCTGGTCGCGTTAAGTAGTATAATACTCCAGCCAAAACGATTGGCGCAAATAAAGTTTGGACAATGATTACAAGTGGTGTGAAAATAAAGCTAATTTTCGTTCCAAGCCAAATGATGACGAATAACATAATGATGGCTATCCCAAATTTAAACCATTTCTCTTTGAGCATAGTTCCCTCTTTTCCTTCGATATATATGCTTATTATCGCATGGATACAACGAAAAACAAACATTGAACAACTAAAAATCTCCTTGTAAATAATTAAGAAACCCGATACTCGGAAATGTATCGGGTTTCTGATTAATTTAATATTGTTTCTCTTTCAAGTCGCTGAAGCCTTGCTTGTACTTCATCTTCTGTTAAATCATGCTCATTCACGTATAGATTACGCGGATGAACGCGACATTCATCTGTACAGCTTCTCATATATTTATGTTCATTTTCTTCAGAACAAAGAATTTGTTTATTACATTCAGGGTTTGCACAGTTCACGTAACGCTCACATGGCTCGCCGTCAAAATAATCGCGACCAACGATGACATGTTCTTTTGATTAACAGGGACAGCGATTCTCTCATCGAACACATAGCATTGTCCATCCCAAAGCTCCCTTGTACTTCAGGGTCTTTTCCGTACGTGACGATTCCGCCGTGAAGCTGTGATACATCTTCAAAGCCTTCCTCTACTAACCAACCTGAAAATTTCTCACAACGGATACCACCTGTGCAATAGGTTAAGATTTTCTTACCTTCTAGCATCTGTTTATTCTCACGAACCCATTCTGGTAAATCACGGAATGTTTTAATGTCTGGACGAATCGCACCTCTGAAATGTCCGAGATCAAACTCATAATCATTGCGAGCATCCAATACAACCGTATCTTCCGCTTGCATCGCTTCAAAAATTCTTTCGGACTCAAATATTTTCCCGTCACTTCATGTGGGTTAATATCATCTTCCAATCGCAATGTAACCAACTCTGGACGCGGACGAACATGCATTTTTTAAACGCATGCTTCTCAGCCTCATCAATTTTAAATACCATTGTTTCAAAACGCGGGTCATTTTTCATTGCATTCATATAAGCCTCTGTTTGCTCCCACGTGCCTGACACTGTTCCGTTAATCCCTTCGGTAGCAACCAAGATGCGCCCTTTTAATCCAAGCTCTTTACAAAATGCTAAATGCGTACTTGCGAACTCTTCTGGATTTTCAATTGTTACATACTGGTAATACAATAACACACGATATTTTTCATTTTCTGACATGCCAAATACCACCTATCGATTTATATTTGCAAGATATAAATGTATTTAGGAGGGTAAAATCCTAGATTTATTCTAGGGTTTATACACTATACTCTTACATCAAGATATTTTACCTTTTGATACGTATAAAATCAAGTAGAAATTGTTTCGTCGTGAAGATCACAACGGATATAACCACGAAAATGCTCTTCGACAATTTCTCCCATCTGAAAGAGTAGCTCCTCATTCCCATTGCAGCTAATGAACTGAATGCCGATTGGCAAACCATTTTTATCCTCACCAACAGGAATCGTTAATGAAGGGAGGCCCCAAACATTCGGATAAGCAACAAACGGCATATATTTTAAAAACGTCTTCTTAATTGAAAATAATTCACGATAAAGCTCTCCGTGATTCAATGCTGTTTCGTGATACACAGGCATAATCAACACTTTATGTTCCAAATAACGGTGAACAGCTTTACTTCCTTTAGCAATTGTCGCTTCGATTTCCTTCCTTCTAATATGGTTTGGCTTAAACAAACGAGTACCGATGAGCGCCCATGTTAAATAGCTATGGTATTCCGAGCGTTTACTAAGCTTTTCTATCAAATATTCTTTCAGTGGATTCAATTTCCTATCAGGTGAAGCGACAGCAACCATTGATGCCCCACCATCAATCGACATGATTTCTTGCCATAGTAGGGCGGATTGCTTAAAGTATGGTGGAGTATTCTCAACACTTTGAAATGGGAGCTGTTTCTTTATCTGATCAAGCAATTTACGTGTGTGACTTGCTAAAGGAAAATTAATATTTTTCAGAAATTCGATCGTTATCGGTTCAGAATATATCATTTCCCTCTGTTCTTTTGCAATGATTCCATAAATAAGCCGTGCATCCCTTACTGATTTGACGATCGGTCCAATTCCGAGCATTTGATCTTGCAATGGGTGCTCCACTTTCGAAAGCTACCTCCCACATCCACTTGATTACGCCCTGATTTAAAGCCAATCACTCCATTAAAATGACTTGGAAAACGGATCGAGCCACCAATGTCTGAACCAATACCGGCAGCTGCTCCACCGACCGCGATTAGTGCCGCCTCGCCTCCACTCGATCCACCGGCCGTTTTCCGAACGTCCCAAGGATTATTCGTGCGCCCGTATAATTTATTATCACTTTCTTGGCAAAAACATAATGACGGCGTATTCGTTTTCGCTAAAATAATCGCTCCTTCATCTTTTAACTTTTGTACGATGGCGGCATCTTCCGTCATGACCATATCCTTTCGATGTAGTAAGCCGCTTGTTGTTTTCATCTCCCTTACATGAAACGATTCCTTAACACTGATCGGTACACCAAATAGTTTTCCTTTCGCATTACCAGCATTTACTTGTAAATCAGCCGCTTCAGCTTCGTTCATCGCGTTCACAAATCGACTTTCAACAAATGCATTGATTGTCGGTTGTATTTGTTGTAAGTGGAAATATAAGCGGTAGTCGCTCGAACAGATGTAATCAATCCATTTCTTATTTTCTCTGCTAACTCCGTTGCATCCATATTCAAAATCGCTTGTTGATCGGCCGTAAATGTTTCTCGTATATTTTGCACAACAACATCCCCTTAAACCGCTAATTAACTTAAATGATTCGCTATCTCTTCAATAAAACCCTTTTCCTATTAAAAGATATAAAGCCCGTTTCATCGGTAACGATACGAAACGGGCATTTCTGTTGTTATTCAGCTGTTAATTCTCGTACTTTTGCATCTGATGGTAATAACCATGTTAAAATGCCGAGAAGTGGCAACAAGCTACAAAAATCATCAAAAACTTTATACTGTATAGGTCAGCAAGTGTACCAAGAAAGACTGCTCCGACCGCCCCCATTCCAAAGGCAAAGCCAACGATTAATCCTGAAACCATGCCGATTTTTTCGGAACAAGCTCTTGGGCGTACACTACTGTCACACTAAAGCTAGACATTACGATAAAACCAATGAGAAAAATGAGCGGAACAATCCAAAAGATGGATACGTGTGGCAATAATACGGTTAATGGTGCCGCACCCGCCATTGACATAAAAATAATATTGCGGCGGCCGAAACGATCGGCTAAAGGCCCGCCAAAAAATGTGCCTAATACACCAGCAAACATAAAAATGAATAAATATAATTGCGCTTGCTTAATCGTAAACCCGTATTCATTTCGTAAGTAAAATTGATAAAAGTTAACTATTCCCGCTGAATACCAAGAGCGAGCAAACACTAAGAAGACAAGCAATGCAATCGCTGCTTTAATTTTCCGGTGAATGGGCGCTCCTTTTTCCCTACTAGCTTTTTCTTCGGTTTAAATGTATCAATCTCCAACTGTTTTTTATACCATTTAGAAACAAAAAATAGCAAAATCATTCCTAGTATCGTGACGGAAATAAATGCTAGTGCGCCTTTTGGCCAACCCGAATAAAGATAAAGGCCGTAAACACCGGTGCCAACGATTGACCAAAGTTTCCTCCGACTTGATAAATTGACTGTGCTAATCCTCGTTTTAATCCAGCCGCCATATAAGCAACTCGCGAACCTTCTGGATGGAAGATCGCTGAACCTAACCCAATAAAAATACGGAACAAAGAATGACATAATAATTTGGCGAGAGACCAAATCCAATTAATCCAATCATGCTTAGAAACATGCCGAACGGTAATAAAAACGGAGTCGGTCTTCGATCAGCAATATAACCGAATACAGGCTGCATCACCGAGGAGGTCATATTTAAAACGAAAGCAATCCAGCCAATTTGTGCATATGATAATTGTAAGATTTCTTCAAAAATTGGATTCATGCCCGGAACGACCGATTGAATGGCATCATTAAAAGATGCCCGCCGCTAATGGCAAATAATACACCATAGACGGTCGTCATCTGTGGTGTTGCTTTTTGTACTTTTGCTGTATTCATGTAACATCTCGCTTTCTTTCCGATCTTATGGAATATCTTTCGCAAAAAGATCACCATAATCATTAGGGAGGTGTATGATTGATGGCGAAAATTGGTGTTGAACAAGGGTTAACAAACGTCCAACAAGCATTAAATGAAAAAGGGTATGATGTCGTTCCACTACACAATGAATCCGACGCAAACGGTTGCGATTGCTGTGTCGTTTCTGGGATCGATTCAAATGTAATGGGGATGCAAACAATCTCGATAGAAGGCCCTGTCATTGAAGCGAGCGGGCGGTCAGCGGATGAAGTTTGTCAAGAAATCGAACATAAACTAAATTTATAATAAAATCGGCGGGGAGCACCGCTATCAGCCTAGCTCCCCGTAAATATGCCGATAAAAATAAGCGACAAACTTTTCCATTTCTTCGTTAGAAAAAACGTCTATATTCATGTTTACTTGAAGCCGAATCGGAAGAATAACCGCTTTTATATGTTTAAGCTTATTCAGAAGATGAAGATCTTCTTGATGACGAATGAAAACTACTTTTGGATACTCTTCCTTTTTATATCCTTCAATGAGAATAAGATCTAGATGAAGGCTTTCATACATAGCGATCGTTTTTGCAACGTGTTTTGACTTGCTTCAATATGTACGATCCCTTCTCCCTCTACCGCCGTTACGATCGCACCAGCGGCCCGATGCTTATCAGAATCCTTCTCTCCATGCCTTCTGAGTGGAACCCCGCCATGTCCGTGATGCTTAATCGTCCCAATAGCGATCCCTATCCGGCTGCCATATTCGATCATTTTCTCCATCAATGTCGTCTTACCACTATTTTGATAACCGACTACTTGAAAAATCTTGCTTCCTGCCATGCGATTTCACTTCCCTGTTCATCCTCAAGCAATAAAATGTCAACAGAATCGCCCGCTTGATACCCTCTCGTTCCACCCGAGAGAACAGTGAGACAATCAGCCCATGCCAATGAAGTAACGACACCGGATTTATCAAGACCAACAGGCTCCGCCAATATCGCTCCATCTTCATATAGCAATTTGCTGCGAACGAAGCGGCTAAACGGATTAGGCTTCGGAAAGTCAGTTTTTAATTTTCCGGTAATTTTTCGGAGGTATGGTCGGTCCGAATAAAGCCAATAACGAACAATCGGACGAACGAATAATTCAAATCCGATGTAGCAAGCTGATGGATTTCCCGATAATCCAAAAAGCAATGTATCGCCGACAACTCCACAGCTCGTTACACTTCCAGGACGCATCGCTATCTTATTAAATAGTAAATTTGCCCCAAACCTACGATAGATTTCTGGGAGATAGTCAAAATCCCCGACAGATACACCTCCTGTTGTAATAACAATATCGCATTCGACGAATGCTTTTTAATCGCTTGATATAATGAATCAATATTATCAGCACATGAACCATAACGTTTGTAGACGGCACCCGCTCGTAAAATTTGCGATTCAATCATAAAGCCATTGCTATTGCGGATTTTACCTGGAACGAGCTCATCTTCTGGACGAAGCAGTTCGCTTCCCGTTGCAATTACCCCAATGACAGGACGTGTAGCCACATTCACTTTACTATATCCGAACGTCGCTAATAATGCCTTGATTCCTGGATTAATTGTAGCACCTTTTTCAATGAGTGCTGTTCCCTTTTTGTATCCTCGCCTTGAAAGGAAATATTATCTCCTGCTTCTAACGCTCGTTTAATTGTAATAAACGGCTGGCCATTACGCTCTTCTTCGTGAACTAACTCAAGCATGATAACGCAGTCTGCTCCTTCGGGAATTTGAGCACCTGTCATAATTCGAATCGCCTGCATCGGTGCAAGTTTTTTCAGAAACTTGCCCAGCACCAATTTCGTCAATGACTTGAAAGTGAAGTGGGTTTTCCTCGTCGCCTTATTTGTATCAATCGCTCGCAATGCAAATCCATCATAAGGGAGCGGTCAAACGGCGGAACATCGTGATCTGCAATAAGTGGATCAGCTAAAAAACGTCCGTCACACTCATCAAGAGAAACGAGCTCATGCCCCCTCGTTGTTTATGTTCCATTACTTTATCAATTGCCTCTTTTACCCAAATCGGTTTTCGTTGATCAACCACGTAAACGTTCACTCCTTACCCACCAATATAAGACATTTCAATCTTTTTCTTATCGATTGGCTTCCCTTCTGTACGTTCATCGGAATAACGATCCATTCGCCCTTCCCATAATTGGCAGATTTGTTCTTGTATTTGCTGATTATTCGCCTTGCTTCGAACGAGTGCGCGTAAATCATGCCCGTTTTCTGCGAATAAGCATGTATAAAACTTGCCATCTGAAGAAATTCTCGCTCTTGTACACGAGGAGCAAAAGACTCAGATACAGATGTAATGAATCAATTTCCGCATTAGTATCTTTATGTCGATACCGCTTTGCTACTTCCCCAAAATAGCTCGGTTCAACGGGTTCAAGAATAAAATGCTTGGACAACAACTCAAATATTTCTTTCTTCGTTACGACTTGTTCCCAATTCCAACCATTCGTTGTACCGACATCCATAAATTCAATGAAGCGTAACGTCACACCTAGGTCACGAAAATAGGTGGCCATCGGAATAATTTGGCAATCATTTACCCCTTTTGCACAACCATATTTACCTTAATGGAAAAGCCGGCTTGCCGAGCGCATTCGATTCCTTTTAATACAGCTTCAGATCGCACACCACGCCCATTCATCTTTTGAAAAATCGTATGATCTAACGCATCTAAACTAATGTTTAATCGACGTAAGCCCGCATCATATAAATCCTTTGCGTATTTTGGAAGCAATACCCCATTTGTTGTCAATCCAATATCAGTAATACCCTTAATTTTATCTAGCTTATTAATAAGAGTGGGGATATCTTTACGCATAAGTGGCTCTCCACCCGTTATTCTTAATTTCTTTACGCCCAAATTAGCAAAAATGGCAGCAATTCGTTCAATTTCTTCAAAAGATAAAACTTCTTCCTTACGTAAAAAGGATAATCCGGGCCAAATATTTCTGCCGGCATACAATATTGACAGCGAAAATTGCATTTATCAGTTACAGATATACGGAGATCATGTAAAGGACGATGTAGTTTGTCTTTTAACCTATTCATATCATCAACTCCAATCTGATGCATTCAAGCTTATAAATTCATTGTAACACTTTTACGATTACATCACTATCTCCATTCAGAAAGTTGCTCATTCATCCCATGCAACGTAAAAATCTACCTCACTTTAATTTTTTACCTTAAATATAAAGGAAATAAAGCTCGGATGAGAGTTTTCTGACGAAATTTGATAAAATAAATGCATATAGGAATAGCATACATTTGTATAGAATTTGAAAGGGTCGAAAAATATGCACGCACGACGGATCGCTATTTTATTTATGATCGTTTTTCTCTTTATCTTCCCGCTGCTGCAAGTCGAGGCGAGCGCTGCACCTACACCAGTTGGGGACATATATGTACAAGATTTTGCCGATGTATTGACGAAGGAACAAAAAACGAATTGCTTGAACTTGGAGCATACATAGAAGAACATATTCACGCCCAAATGGCTCTGCTAACCGTCCAGTCACTTAATGGACTCCCTGTTGAGGAATATGCTTTACAAGCGTTTCGGCAATATGAACTCGAAATAGAAGAGGAACATACTGGCATTCTTCTCGTATTATCGTTGCAAGATCGTAAAATTCACATTGAAGTTGGATACGGGCTTGAAGAAGTTTTTCAGATAAAAAGTCGGCTCGCTATTGGAGCTTTATGCACTTCCCTATTTAGAACAAGATGAAATCGGACTCGCCTTAACAAATACGTATAAACAAATATTTAATGAAGTCGCTCATGAATATGACTTAAAAAACAAGTCGAGGCTAAAGCTTTTGAGTATGGAAATAAGCGTGGACCTTCTATCTTATCGATCAGTATTTTTTCTATCATTGCCATCGGTTTCATCTTTCTTGATTTTCGCTTTTGGCGTGGTACCTTTACAATAGCATTGTTAAGAATCTTTTCATCGATATTTTCATGGATTAAAAGACACGGAAAAAGGGTTAGAAGACGAAGCGACTGAATAATAAGGAGTTGAAAACAAATGAAAAATCTAATCGCTGTGCACCTTCTTGTTCGAGGTAGAGTGCAAGGTGTCGGCTTTCGATTTTCCACACAGCAACTGGCGATGGAACATCGTATTAAAGGATGGGTGAAAAATACGATCGATGGAAATGTAGAAATTGTCGCTGAAGGAGAAAAAGCGAATGTAGACCATTTTATTAAAACATTGCAATCACCCCCCATTCTTTTGCACGAGTTCATCGAATTGAAGTTACACCTATCGATGAACTTGAAGGTTTTCGGTCATTTCAAGTGAAATATTAAAACAACGGTCCCTTCTATGTGGGACCGTTGTTTTAATAAATCGACTGAAACAATAACTTTTTAATAATGGAAATAATACATCTGGAAGTTTGTCAATCGTAGGAACGATAATACTATATTGACCATAAATATTTTGAAAAACTTTTCTTTGTTCCTCTTCAACTCCGGTTTTTGAAAGGAAAATATTAAACACTTCGATTCCGCTTTTCCTCGCCTCTTGAACCGCCTCATGCGTATCAATGATTCCGTTCTGATCATAGCCGTAGGCTGCAGGCTCACCGTCAGAAAAAACTAACAAAAACTTTTGTTGCTCCCGCTGTTGCAATAGTCCTTTTGTGATAACTCGAATCGCATAGCCATCACGATTATCTTCTTCTGGAGCGAGTTGCATAATCCCTGGCCCAGTACCCGGCAATAACGATGAAGAATAATCAATTACTCGATGAAAGTAATTCGGTTGATCTGTTGCTGACGCTTCATTCGCATCTTCCCAAAACCCGGTAATTTCATGACGAACCTTTAATGATTTCAACGCTTCGTGGAATAAAATAATCCCCGCTTTGTTTCGTCCATTTTATCGTACATCGATGCAGAACAATCGACTAATAAACTAAAGACTGCATCAATTTCCTTTGATTGCTCATCTTTTTATAAAATAGACGTGGCTGTTCGTCTGTAAAAAGCGGATTAATTTTTATTTAAGCGTCCGAATTGTAAATCCGAACGCGGTTTAATTTTTTATGCTCCAGCGTAAGATCGATCATTTTTTTAATTTCTTCTGATACAGTTGAATGTTTTTCTTATGTTTGTTATATTCCAGTAGATCTTTATGACTCGGGTTTGTTTTTGGCAAGAATATGGAGCGTGCTTGTTTATTTTCTCTACCATATGGAGAACCTTCCATATCTTTCTCGGCATTCGTTTCATTGAGTGCCTCGAGCTTGGAGAAATCTTTATTTGTACTTTTCCTTGATGAGCCTTGAACGATCGCTAACGCTTGGTCACCAGCCTCCCCTTCCCTTGCTCCTTCCGAGAAAATATCCGTTTTCGCCCCTTGATCAAGATCAAATTGCAAGAAGCTTTGTCCAGGGCTGCTCGTTTCACGATGCCATGTTTTCATTTCTTCATCAAAAACTTCCTCATCACCAGATGCAGATTCCTCCGCTTCATCATCATTTTTCAAAGGATCTTTTCGCAATAAGTCTGAATAGCTTAACTCATCACCTGTTTCTGTAATCACCTGTGATAAATGAAAATATTCGTTGATCATATCTCTTTCTACATATGGCCATACAAGCTCAACGATGTGCATACAATGATAAGCGATATCTCTCGTTGACGTCGCTTCAGCCAATGAGAATACTTTTTCGCGAAATAACGGAAGCATCGTTTGGATATGTTCTGTAAATCGTGTACTTAATTCATAAGGATAATCAGCATTTAGCAATAAATAAATACTATTATATAATGCATCGACATAAAGGCTTTTTCCAGATTCACCGTTAATTGTGATTGAAAATAGTCCATATACACTTGACGTCGAATGTTAAATTCCTTTACTGTTCCCGGTCTCGCCCGTTTACATATTTCCTCAACGCGTAAGTCTTCAGCGAGCTTAAACAATTGCTTAGCAAAACGTGTACATCCTGCATTATCAGCCCATTGATGATATTCAATAACAACTGCAAAATCCGTATAATGTAAATTTCTAGTGCTCTTAGAAACACATCGCTTTTCAGCCCCGCCCTCATAATCGCTTCCGGGCGATGATTCCAAAAATGACTGACGTATATTAGTTTTTCTGCCTGATCTAAATAGGAATGCACACGAAATTCGGTATCATAATCCCGATCCTTCGCCAATGTTTTGGTTAAATCCGCCAATTCCATAACGAGCATCGAATCGACTTTCTCGTCATTGAAATGGATAAATCGATACATGTATGCCTACCTCCTTAGGAAAACAATGTGGCAGCAATATTCATCACGGCCGCTTTCTCTCTTCCTCTTCAAGCTTGTCTGCAATCCCTCTTTGGATCGCGCGGAGCGGAGGCATATAAGAAGCAAGATCACAAGTATCAATTAATGCACGAATCGATGCGGCTTCCTCTGGAATTTGCCCGTTGCTCACTTGTATAATTAGATCTTCCGACAACGTAATGAACTTATCAATCATTGCTTCATCGCGAAGTTTGCTTTCATTCATTAATACTTTTTCAATGTCTCATTTTGCACATAAGGTATTTCGATAACGATAAAGCGATTTTTTAATGCTTCATTAAGCTGGACTGTACCAATATATCCTTCATTGATCGCCGCAATGACGCCAAATGTTGGTTTTGCTTTCACTACTTCGCCAGTGAATGGATTGAATAACGTTCTACGGTAATCGAGAACACTATTTAAGATTGGTAATGTTTCCGGCTTAGCCATATTGATTTCATCGATATATAATAAATGACCTTTTTCCATTGACTTGACAACCGGCCCTGGTACGAATTCGATTTTATTTAAACCATTTTCTTCCCCGATTGTCTTAAATCCAAGCAAACTTTCTGCATCCATATCAACGGAACAATTAATACTATGCATTGGTTGTTTGAAATAATGAGAAAGAGTTTCGGCCAATTTCGTTTTGCCTGATCCAGTCGGTCCTTTCAATAAGACGTTCTTTCCAAGCGCAAGAGCGATCATTGCGTCAAATAATAAGTGTCTATCTTCCGCAATGAACCCTCCCTTCGAAATCAGTTCTTCATCAATATTTGAAAAGGTTAAATGTCTTCCCTCAATTACTTTCTTAATATCTGTTGGTAATTCCATCATGTTCATTATTAAATCCTTCTTTCATATAAATAAATACCATACCTATCTATATTAACAAATGATCATGAAAATAAAAATTTCACTTACTTGTCGCAAGTGAAATTTTTATAACCTCTTTAAAGTGAATAATAGGAATGTTTTATCAATTGTAGACGCCGTCGAATTTATGGTTATTATGAACGTATTTGTCTAATAGATTGAGTTGTTTCCCTTACAAAATCTAGTAAACTATTATGTGGAAGCGTTATCAAATCGCTATTCCACTATACTTTTAATTAGGGGAATTCAATGAGTCAAGTTACGATGGAGTTAAACGAAAAGCTGCAAAAGTTTCTACAAGGGACGAAAAAGTTATATATTAATGGAGAATTTGTAGAAAGTGCATCCGGGAAAACATTCGACACACCTAATCCGGCAACGGGCGAAACACTGGCAACGCTTTATGAAGGTGAAGCTGAAGACATTAACCGCGCAGTACGAGCAGCTCGAGATGCATTCGACAATGGCGAATGGGCCAAAATGAGTGCAGCCTCCAGAAGTAGACTAATGTATAAGCTAGCAGATTTAATGGAAGAAAATAAAGATGCTTTAGCACAGTTAGAGACTCTTGATAATGGAAAACCGATTCGCGAAACAACGAATGCTGATATCCCGCTAGCAATTGAACATATGCGCTATTATGCCGGATGGGCAACGAAGATTTCAGGGCAAACGATACCTGTTGCAGGCTCATTCTTTACGTATACACGCCATGAAGCGGTTGGGGTTGTCGGACAAATTATCCCTTGGAACTTCCCACTCTTAATGGCGATGTGGAAATTGGGGCAGCATTAGCTACTGGTTGTACAACCGTACTAAAGCCTGCTGAACAAACGCCTCTTTCTGCATTATACTTAGCTGAATTAATTGAAGAAGCTGGCTTCCTCCTGGTGTTATTAACATCGTTCCAGGATTTGGAGAAACAGCTGGACAAGCGCTCGTCGATCATCCTCAAGTAGATAAGATTGCTTTTACTGGCTCTACTGAAGTAGGAAAGATGATTATGGAACGTGCTTCTTCCACGTTAAAACGTGTAACGCTTGAACTTGGTGGTAAATCTCCTAACATTATTTTACCTGATGCTGATTTAACAAAGGCGATTCCAGGTGCGTTAAACGGGGTGATGTTTAACCAAGGACAAGTTTGTAGCGCAGGTTCGCGCGTCTTTATTCAAAAGAAACATTTTGATAATGTCGTTGCAGATATGACCTCCCATGCGAAAAATATTAAACAAGGAGCAGGTCTAAATCAAGACACACAAATAGGACCTTTGGTTTCTTCCGAGCAGCAAAATCGCGTTCTTAATTATATAGAGAAAGGGATTAATGAAGGAGCAGAGTTAGTAACCGGGGGCAAAAACCGCGTGAAGATGGCTTTTCGTGGAGCCAACGATCTTTGCAGACGTAAATGACGAAATGACGATTGCGAAGGAAGAGATTTTTGGTCCAGTCATTGCTGCTTTGCCGTATGAAGATCTTGACGAAGTAATTGATCGGGCAAACAGAAGTGAATATGGACTTGCCGCTGGATTATGGACACGCGATGTAGCAAATGCACATTATGTCGCCAATCGATTACGTGCTGGCACGGTTTGGGTAAACTGCTATAACGCCTTCGATGCTGCTGCACCATTCGGTGGATATAAACAATCGGGAATAGGACGTGAAATGGGCTCCTACGCTCTTGATAACTATACTGAAGTGAAAACTGTCTGGATTTCCATGAATTAACATAAGGGTAATAGGAAAACAGCCTAATAGGTCTGTTTTCCTATTTTTATATTTTTCAAGAAATTAAGTGAAAAAACTTTGCATTTTAAATGATTAAGTGTAAAATAAATGAAAATAGATAATTTATTCAATCCATGAGGAGGTTTTTGCACAGATGAAAGCTATGAGTAATGAACGACTTGTTGCGGCCTATCGAGATGCGAAAAAGAATAACCATGGGGAAGATTGGGTTAGATTGCTTAAAATTGAAATTAAAAAGCGTGGTTTAAAGCCGTAACGATTGATTTCTTTAAAATACAAAGGATTGCGTGCATCGTAGTATGCACGCTTTTTGATTATTAAGAGAAACTACATCAAAATAAAAAATCAAAGAAGCTAGAGAAAAGCGATGCATTTTCTCTAGCTTTACTATTTTAAGAGCTTATTGGACAAACGATCCATTCATCCTTCTAATAATAAATCTTCCGGATTTTCAAGTAGATTTTTAACTGTTACGAGGAATCCAACAGCTTCTTTTCCATCAATTACGCGGTGATCATAAGATAATGCAACATACATCATTGGACGATTTTCCATTCTTTCTGCATCAATAGCGACTGGACGTGTTTGAATCGTATGCATTCCGAGGATTCCAACTTGTGTCCCGTTTAAAATCGGTGTAGATAGAAGCGAACCAAATACGCCTCCATTTGTAATTGTGAATGTTCCACCTTGCAAATCACTTAACGCTAATTTATTATCTCGTGCTTTTTCGCTACTGCGAGAATATCTCCTTCGATTTCAGCAAAGTTTTTACGATCACAATCACGGATTACTGGAACAACGAGACCTTCATCTGTTGAAACGGCAACACCGATATCATAATATTTTTTCAATATCAGTTCATCGCCTTCAAGTTCAGCATTCACTGCTGGATACTTTTTCAATGCTGCAACAACGGCTTTTGTGAAAAATGACATAAAGCCAAGGCGAACATCGTGCTGTTCGTAAAATTTATCTTTCTTTCTTTTACGTAAGTCCATCACTGCTGTCATATCAATTTCATTAAATGTTGTCAGCATCGCAGCGTTTTGCTGAACTTCAACAAGTCGTTTTGCGATTGTTTGGCGACGGCGTGATAGACGAACGCGCTCTACTCGTTTTCCATCCTGTTGGGCAGCCGCTGCCGGTGCAGCAGCTTGAGCTGGCTGCTGCTGTACTTGTTTTGGTTGATTCGAAAACGTTGCTACATCTTGCTTGCGAACTCGACCGAGTGGGTCAACCGTTGGAACAGCACTTAAATCAATCCCTTTTCACGTGCAAGCTTTCGTGCTGCTGGTGAAGCAATTAAGCGTTCTTTACTCTCTATATTTGAGCTTTCTTGCGTTTGTGGTTCTTGAGCTGCTTGGACTGGTGCAGCTTCGGATTGCTGTGCTTCGCCCGCTTGTTCAACTTTTGGCTCTACTCCAGTTGCCGCCCCTGCTTCAACAATTGCAATGACCTCGCCAACTTGTACTGTATCTCCTTCAGCTGCTTTTAATTCCTGAACGACCCCAGCTTCTTCCGAAATCACTTCTAAGTTGACTTTATCTGTCTCTAACTCAACGATATATTCGCCTTTTTCTACATAATCTCCTGGCTTTTTAACCATTGAGCAATTGTTCCTTCTGTAATCGATTCTGCCAGTTCAGGTACTATAATTTCTGCCACTTTTAAAATCCTCCTCTAAGATTACCGTCCAATGTATTTCTCGATTAGATAAAAAGCATAACTACTTTACTAGTTTCATTACCTTTTTTATATTTAGCTCAGGACGCCCAACGAATATCCAACTTCAAGGGGCCTCATATGGAATGAGCGTGCCGACCCCTTCGTCCACACGATGCGTCGTTATACGGACGATTGTGCTTTTTTATTGTTTTGTCAAAGCAGCTTGGATAATTCTATTTTGTTCTTTTCTATGAATCGTCGGATCCCTTCTGAAGGACTTGATCTTCTGCGACGTCCCGTATATTTTACTTCGACACCTTTAGGTGCAAGCTCACGTAAGTATGGATCTGCATGCATCCATCCACCCATGTTTTTCGGCTCTTCTTGAACCCAAACAAGTTCTTTCACGTTTGGATAACGGGAGAATATTTCGGTAAGTTCTTTTTCGGGAATGGATACAATTCCTCCACCCGAACGATATGAAGCCAGTCTAATTCTTGTTTATCTTTGAGATTTTCTTCAAGATCAATCGCGATTTTTCCACTGCAAAGAATGATCCTTTCAACCGTTTGAGCGTTTTCTCCTAGTCCCTTTTGCTCTAATACCGGCTTGAAGTTGCCATTAGATAATTCGTTAATATTCCCCGCTGCTAATGGATGACGCAACAGACTTTTCGAGTCATAATAACGAGTGGTTTTACTCTTTCTGTATTAAGTGTTGCTGCTTGCCGTCTTAATAAATGGAAATATTGTGATGCAGTTGAAAGGTTGGCAACGATCCAGTTATTTTCAGCCGCACTTTGTAAAAATCGTTCAACTCTTCCACTTGAATGCTCTGGCCCTGACCTTCATATCCGTGAGGAAGTAACATAACGAGTCCGGATGATTGACCCCATTTCGCTCTTCCAGAGGAAATAAATTGATCGAAATAAACTTGAGCCATATTGGCAAAGTCACCGAATTGCGCTTCCCATAAAACGAGCGTTTCAGGAGCGAATACATTATATCCATATTCAAAGCCAACAACAGCCGCTTCTGTTAATGGACTATTGTATACGACAAAGGAAGATTGAGCTCCCGATATATGGTGCATTGGAACGAACTCTTCACCCGATTGTTCATCATGCAAAACGAGATGACGTTGAGCGAAAGTTCCACGCTGCGAATCTTGCCCAGTTAGTCGTATCGGTGTGCCATCTTTAAGTATTGAAGCGAAAGCAAGTGATTCAGCGTGTGCCCAATCAATTTTACCGTCATCCACTAGAGCCGTTTCTCTTCGCTTTAAAATACGACTAAGCTTTTGAAGAACATTGAAATGATCTGGCCATTGCAATAACTCTTCGTTAATCGTTTTCAATTCCTCGGCAGGGACATTCGTATTGATTTCGTTTAGAGCGCTCATGACGTACTCAGGCGGATTCATAGCTGAATCTTTATCATTCTCTTGTTTAGCAACCGCATCATATTCCGTTTGTAAACGTGTCTGAATCGATTGATCGATCTCTTCAACCTCTGCTTTTGTTATGATATTTTTTCGATTAAACGATTTGCATACAATTCTTTTACCGTTGGATGTTTATGTACAATACTATACATCATTGGATTCGTTACCATCGGATCATCTGTCTCGTTATGACCGAATCGTCTATATCCAATTAGATCAATGACAAAATCTTTATGGAATTTTTGTCGGTAATTATACGCTAGATTCGCAGCAGCCAACACCGCTTCTGGATCATCTGCATTTACATGAACGATTGGAACCTCGAATCCTTTTGCGATATCTGATGCATATTTTGTTGATCGTGAATCCGAGCTTTCTGTCGTGAATCCGATCATATTGTTTGCAATAATATGAATTGTACCGCCTGTATCGTAGCCTTTTAATTGCCCCATGTTTAACGTTTCTTGCACGATTCCTTCTCCTGGGAACGCAGCATCACCATGAACCGCAATTGCAACACAGCTTGCCATATCCTGCTCTGGGTATCCTGGTTTATTCCGATCTTCTTGGGCAGCGCGTGTGTAACCATCCACAATCGGTCCAATTACTTCAAGGTGGCTCGGATTATTTGCTAGTGTAATTCTAGTATTTGCTGTATTTCCGCGCTTAACCTTGCGATCTGCACCAAGATGATACTTCACATCTCCTGTCCATCCGTACGTAATGCCAATCGATCCTTCAGACGGAATCAAGTCTTTGTTGGGAGCATTTTGGAACTCTGAAAAATCAGTTTATAAGGTTTCTCCAAAACGTGTGCAAGTACATTTAAACGACCACGATGTGCCATCCCAATGTTTACTGTTCTTGTCCCAGTTTCAACAGTCGAGCTGATGATTTCATCCATCAGCGGCACGAGCGTATCAAGCCCTTCGATGGAGAATCGTTTTTGACCAACAAATGTACGATGAATAAACTTTTCAAACCCTTCTACTTCTGCGAGACGGGTAAGTAATTTAATTCTTTGCTCTTTATTTAAATCAGGATAAAATCTTTCTGATTCAATTTGTTGTTGTAACCAATTTTTTCTTCAAGCTCATGAACATGATGATATTCAAAAGCAATTCTTTGTGTATAAACTTTTTCAACTGCTTGATCGCTTCTAAACCATCTTTTAAAGGAGTTGGTGCATTCGGTGAAATTAAAGATGGTGGAACGAGCTTTAAATCTTCATCAGTTAATTGATATTCGGATTGTTCAATTCTTCTAATTTGCTTTGAGTTTTTATTTAATGGATTAATATCTGCCGCCAGATGGCCATATGTACGAATATTATCCGCTAATTTAATTGCGGCTACAACTTTATTGTACATGTTCGGATTATCCGTCAATTGAAAGGATATGTCCGCTTGCCCCTTCGTTGATTCATTCTCTGTTACCGAAGTAGGTGCTCCCCATAGATCAAATAGATCTTTTAATTCGGGATCAACACTTTCGGGGTCCTTTACATACTGATCGTATACTTCGATCACATATCCAAGGTTTGGGCCGGAAAAATTACGCCATGGCGCGCCCTGGTATGATGCTTGTTTACTCATGTGTAATACGCCTCCACCATTTAGACGATAATAGTTATAAATGCTTTTAATTAAGATTACATAAACGTCTTCAAAAATAAACGCTTACAGCTTTATTTTAACACTGAACGACATCAAGTAAAAGAGGAAATGTCAATTACTTTGGAACTCTAGTGAATTTTGGCAACACTTTAAATATGTTTGTTTACTAGAGGTGTCGTCGCACCAATTATGTAATCAATTTTCCATATACCATCTTAGCTACGATTAACAAAAAATCAAATGATTTGGACTACAATGAGGTGCATTCGATTCCCGAACCTCCCAATTGTGCATATATATATATAAGAAAAACGAGTGACGAGGGTGAAGAAGATGTTCCCTTGGAAATCATTTCCTTTCAACGGTGAGTTCACAAAAATATCCGAGCAAATGGACGCGAAAGACGTGCATTCATATGTAAATGAGTTGATTGAAAAATTCATTCCACAGAACTTAGATAAATACACAAAGCCTTCTGATCCAGCATCTGAGCAAAGCGGACAACTACAAGCAACCATATTTGAATCATTAGATGATGTGTATATTAAGCTTGCGTTGCCAAATAACAATATAGCGGACATTAAAATTTCACATACGTCCAATCAAGTCATTATTGAGAACGTGCTGGAGGCAGGAAAGCGAGAATACATCTCACTTCCATGCCCGGTTAGGAAGAAAGGCGGATCTGCCCAAATGGAAGATCGTATACTGCAAATTAAACTTCCCAAAAATATGGATACACAGTATACGGAATTAACAATAAAAGAAAAAAGTTAATGATGAGCTTTTTTAATCAACTTTCTCAATTGCCCGCGCATCGACTCGGCTAGCTCTGGAATTTCAATCACTTTGGCAATTGCTTGCTCGTCATTACGTTGATGAAAAAGAGTTGATGAATATGAGCGATCGTTACATTCGGCTGTGGGCGATCGATTAATTGAATCGATGATTGCGATTGTACGACCCCTTCTTCCAAAACTTTCGCAAAAACCGGTTTTTGCGGAACGAATTACTTCAGCAAGCATCCCTCTCTTTCGGTTAAAACGATCAATCGTCGCACATGGAATTCTGCCTTGAGAAACTTGTACGGTCACATCGCCAATTCGATAAATGTCACCGATACACACTTCCGTTTCCAACATATTCGTTACGGTCAAATTTTCTCCAAAGGCAGGAATCGGCAATGCTCGCTCACAAAATTGTTCCCACTCTTTATAATGTTCAAAACTATAAAAGCATACAGCTCTGTCTTTTCCACCGTGATGCTTCTTATCCGCAACTTTATCATCTTCAAAACCACTTTCACTTAGATATACAGATGGAACTGGTTTTTTCCAATCGCAGAATTCATATTATTTCCCATTCCATCTGCAATGATTTGCGGTCTACCTATATTAAGCGAATGAATGAACATCTTTTCTCCCCTCCAGTTTCAATTGTGGATAAATATAATTAATAAGTCCATATTAATGGTACAACGTTTGAAAGGAAATTGCTATGAAGCAAATGGACAAGAGTAATGAAATGGCAGATAAAAAATGGGGCATTATTTCGATTGCCTCGATTCCATTAATTATGACGTTAGGAAATTCCATGCTTATTCCAATCTTGCCATTAATGGAAAAACAGTTAAACATTAGCAAGCTTCAATCCAGCTATATCATAACAATTTATTCAGTTGTTGCGATTTTCCTCATACCGATTGCCGGATTTTTATCCGATAAACTCGGAAGGAAAATGATCATTATCCCTTCTTTAATCATTGCTGGCATTGGCGGGGCAATCTCTGGATGGGCTTCTTGGCAGCTTGATTCTGCCTTTGTCTTCATTATTGTCGGGAGAGTATTACAAGGAATTGGTGCTGCTGGAGCATTTCCGATTGTTTTGCCATTAGTTGGCGATATGTTTAAACGCGAAGAAGACGTAAGTGCCTCATTAGGATTAATCGAAACGTCGAATACATTCGGAAAAGTATTAAGTCCAATCCTCGGTTCATTATTAGCCGGGTTCATTTGGTTTTTACCGTTTTTTGCGATTCCGATTTTTAGTATTATTTCTCTTGTCCTGATTATTTTTTTGTCAAAAAACCAAAGGATGATGAACATATCCTTTCATTTGGACGTTTTACTAAAAACACGAAAGAGATTTTCTCTGAGCATTGGCGGTGGCTAACTGCGGTTTTTATCATTGGCGCAATCTTAATGTTTGTTTTATTTGGTTTACTGTTCTATTTATCATCCATTTTAGAAGATGATTATGGGTTTACAGGAGTGAAAAAGGTTTTTTACTTGCGATTCCTTTAGCAGCATTATGTATCGCTTCTTTTACAGCTGGAAAATTAATTAAGGATCATTTAAAGAAGATGAAGTGGATCATTTTTACTGGGGTCGTTATTGCTGGCGGAGCGGTTGCAGCAACGATCCTTTCCAAGCAATTGATTTACTTACTTGTCGTTTTCTCCATTTGCGGAATTAGATCGGTGCCGCCCTTCCTTGTTTAGATGCGATTTTAACACAAAGCATCGAAAAGAAATGCGCGGCACAATCACAGCTGTATTCAGTTCAATGCGCTTTGCAGGAGTTGCAGCTGGACCACTCGTTACTGCGCTATTAATGGAAAAAACGTAGGTAGTATGGTGCTATTATTTTCTTCACTTTGTGTAATCGCCGCCCTTCTTGCCTTTAAAGCGATTAAACCGGAAAAAGATACGCCATTTCCTGACCTTGAGCCAGCGCTAGAGTGAAGATTGCTTCTCCTTCATCGTTAGCGAAACAATGACAAAAACAATCAATGATATGAAAATGGGCAAAACGACGGTATGCATTCCGAGCGGATCTGGTAAATATAAATGAAAATAAATATAGGAAATCATTCCGACCACCATCGAACTTAATGCACCATATTTATTTGCTCTTTTCCAATACAAGCCGAGTACGATTGGCCATATAAATACAGCTTCAAGACCGCCAAAAGAAAATAAATTAAGCCAAATGAGCAAATCAGGGGCTGGATTGCCAGAAAGCAAACAGCGATCCCAATCAATGCGGTCACTGCAAAACTGCTGTTTTTCACTGTTCTAATCGAAGCTTTCGGATTTAAATATGTAAGATATACATCTTTTACAATCGCGGATGAAACGAGTAAGAGCAAAGAATCAACCGTCGACATAATTGCTGCCATCGGTGCTGCTAACACAATCCCAGCGGCCCATGGTGGCAGAATTGTTAAAGTTAACTTCGGCATAACCGTATCATAAGCGGTAATCCCAGGAATAATTGCCCGGGCAAAAACGCCAGCCAAATGCATGCCAAGCATAATCACACCTATAACGATTGTCCCAATAATAATCGCTCGGTGCATCGCCCGGGCGTTTTTATATGCCATCGCCCTTACCGATACTTGCGGCAGTCCGACAACACCAACACCGACTAATATCCAAAAGAAGAAAGATAAAGCGGGGTTAAGCTTAAGTCAGAACCATATGGACTAAGCAAATTCGGATTTTCATTGCGTAAATCTAGCATTATTTTATCAATTCCACCGCCAGCAACAATTGCAGCAACGACTAAAATAATCGTTCCCCCAGCATGATCATTCCTAGAATGGCGTCTGTAATCGCAACCGCGCGAAACCCACCAATAATAACATACACTAACACCGACATAGCGAAGATCACGAGTGCCGTATGGTACGAAACACCAACTACTGATTCAATTAACCGCGCTCCTCCAACCCATTGGGCGGTCATTGCAGAAAATAAAAAAGGATAATACAAATGGCGGAAATAATACTCACCGAATTCGATTGATATCGGCTCTTTAAATAGTCGGTTAATGTAACAGCCTGATATTTCCGAGCCATAATCGCAAACTTTTTCCCTAGTACCATTAAAATAAAATACCCCGTAACAACTTGCGACATCGCTAATAGTACCCATGCTAATCCATATTTATAAGCAGCACCAGGTCCACCTAGAAAACTGCTTGCACTCCCGTACGTTGCGATCATCGTCATCGCCAACACAAAACCACCGAGTTGTCTGCTCCCTAAAAATACTCTTGAATGAATGATTCCGAAGATTTGATATATTTTCCCGCATATAGCCCTGCCGCAAAAATGAGAATGAGAAAAGGATAAGCGGAAAGACAACTTCTATATTCACAACGTCATTTCCTCCTTCTCTGACTCAAATGGAATCTCTTTAAAAAGTGCTTCACAACCGCTGTAACTAACATAGCCATTAAAATAAAGCCAACGATACAGCTATAAAAAACCATGCTGGAAAACCAAATACGTACGTATATTCCTCAACAGGCTTCTTTCCCAAACCATAGGCGAAGCCATACCACCATACAAAATGAATGATCACGAGAACAATTCCAATTATTGCTTCCCGATGGGCGATCGTATCGTGCATATCTGAATGTTTCACAATTGATAACCTCCTTTCTTTGCGATTAACGCTTTTCCCGCAATAAAAACGTGATTGGAAGCGCAACGATGAGTGGAATAAGCGAATATAAAAATACATCTCCAGCAGCAAGTGCCGATGCACTTTGCGCCTGTTCTCCCCTTGCACATAGACGGATGATCGATAGGCAAGCAATGCCGAAAATAATGCGATTGAAAGTGAAGCGATGCATTGTCGCGCCCAATTATTAAGTGCTGACGCATAGCCAGCAATTTGAACCGGAATCGAAGACATGCCTGCATTCGTAATTGGCATATTACAAAGGGCAATCCCAATATAGCGGACAGACGTCCAAATGATCACATAAAGACTCGTCGTTGCAATTGATAAACTGCCCATCATGTATGTGCCAATAATCATAATGACAATACCTGAAACGATGAGTGAAACCGGTCCAACTATATCGTACAATTTTCCTGTAAAAGGTGTAAATAATGCCATCATACACGCGCCTGGCATCATAATTAACCCTGTCTCCAGTGCACCGAGCTGCAGCGAGTTTTGTAAAAAATAGGAACTAAAAAGCACCTGCATATAGACCTACAGATAATACCGCATTTAAAAACAAGCTATACGTAAAGCGGCGATGCGATAGAACCGAGAAGTTCAATAGCGGAAATTCAATTGTAAGTTCACGCCGAACAAATAATAATAAAAGCATTACACCGACCGCAACAGTGAGCAATGTTTTAACATCGAGCCAGCCCCACGATCCCGCTTCAGCAAAAGCAGTTAACAATAAGATGCTGCCACCGAAAGAATACAATAGACCGAGAAAATCGAACGGAGTTTTCCTCCCCACTTTTGTATGTGGGAGAAATTTCATTGCCACGATAATCGCTGCAACGGCAATCGGTAAGTTTAAATAAAACAAAGCACGCCAGCTAAATAAGTCAATGAGGAATCCCGCTAATACAGGGCCGATCGCTGGCGCAAGCACAGCAGACAAACTCCATAAGCTAAGCCCAAATGCTTGCCGACTCTTTTCAATGCTTTGATAAACGAGCGTCATCGTTGTCGGCATTAAAATTCCACTACAAATGCCTTGCAACATTCGAAAAACGATTAACATTTCAATCGTTGAGGAAAAATACTCATCAGCGAAAAGATAAAAATCCACATAAAGAACCGATGTATACCCGCTTATAACCAAAACGTGATCCAAACCAGCCAGCTGAAGGAGCGGCTGCACCAGCCACGAGCATAAAACCCGTCACTGTCCATTGCGCCCTTGGCAAATCAGCAGAAAATTGTGCCATAAAAGCAGGAACAGCCACATTGACTGTGGAAGTATTCATTACGGCCAAGAAATTACCGAAAAAACAGCAAAAATAATCGACCAAAAGGCTTGCTTACTTTTAGATTCTTCTACCACATCTTCACCTGATTCCGCTTTTTAGTATTTGTAGTTTATCAAAAAGTGATCATAAAGTCGAAATCCAACTCTTTTGTTACAAAGGAGCGCTTGAATAACTGAAAAATATATTGTCCTATTGCTACTATTGTCCTTAGACATAATAATTACTGCAACACCAGCTTTTAAATCATCAATTCTTTTCATATAAACCTCCTTGAATAATAAAAGGTCCGAAAAGAAAGATTTCAACGCATAACAAATACGCTGAACCTTTCCCCTCGGACCTTTTATGTCAATAGGTGCCTTTACATATTGTAAAAGATATAGCCCTTGGTCACTAACCTACCTAGATAGCGAAACCTAGCTACAATTTTCCAGTTCATTTCTATCTTTCTCCAGCTTGGCTAGCTTCAGCGACGCTGTTAACGCATCAAAAGCTGTTTGATTCGTTGAAATTGGCGATTGATCTAATATGCTTAACCTCAAGATACCCCGCCTTTCTATATGGGATCATTTGCGATTTAATTGTTCTAAAATCGGGAAAAGTCCTTCCAGATGTTTAATTTCATATGTAGGGATTACTTCATTTCGCTCACTTTGGTGGCGGTTAATCCATACCGATTTTATTCCTACTCGATTCGCCCCCAATATATCCGTCATTAAATTATCTCCGACCATTAGCACTTCATCTCTCTCTAGTGACATTAATGATAGGGAATGTTCAAAAATCGTTGGGTCAGGCTTTCCTTTTCCAAAACCGCCAGATATGACGATTTGCTCAAAGTATGGAGCAATCTCAGGTGTAATTTCAAGCTTTGTATTTTGCAAATCAGGTGATCCATTTGTTAAAAGCAAAAGTCGATACTTTTCTTTTAATTGATCCAGCACTTGAAATGTTTCTTCATATACAAATGGTCGTTTTCGTCTTTCTTGTGGGAATCGTTCAGCTAATTCGAAACCAAATTCAGAATCATCCACTCCAAGCTTTTGGAGTCCTTTGGTCCATGCACCTCTACGATATCCTGGTACAATTTCCTTCATTTTTCTAAACGTATCATGATCGTCTAAAAAGTTCCCCCATAACCCTTCAAACGGATTAATTCCAATCATTTGTGTAAAAGAATACGTTTCATACGTTGCATATAATTCTCTTGCTGCTTCACGCACCGCTTCTTCAAGCTGATTTGGATCTAATCCATATCGCTCCTCGGCCACTTTACAAGTAACAGCAAATGCTTCCTTTACACTTTTTGATCCCATAATAGTGTGTCATCTAAATCAAAAAAATCGCTTTAATCATTTTGTTCTCCTCTTTTGTCAGTAATTTAATACGTATATTCTAGTTTACCATTACCCGCCAAGAAAAATCCTTTTATATGAAAATTCATCATATTTTCATAGATTTGCGGTTTTATTTCCGATCGTTGCTTCACTACTCCCATTCTGTTATGTTCAAGCAGTAATACTAAATTTAACTGAGGGCGATAGAAATGGCCGTAAATGTGTATCTTAATTTTAATGGAAATTGTCGAGAAGCTGTTGAGTTTTATGCACAAGTTTTTGAAACGGAACGACCAGAAATTATGACGTTTAGAGAAAGCCCACAACATCCGGACTATCCTCTACCGGAAGAAGCAAAAGATTTAGTCATGCATACTCGACTAACGATTAGTGGAAGCAATGTCATGTTTTCCGATACATTTCCAGGTATGCCAGTTACCGTTGGAAACAACATTAGTCTTGCACTTGTCAGTAGAGATGAGGATGAATTAATCTCTGCCTTCAACAAGCTAAAAGAAGGCGGGAAAGTTAGCATGGAGCTTCAGGAAACATTCTGGAGCAAATACTACGGTCAATTAACAGATAAATTTGGAGTAAAGTGGCAATTCAGTCATGAAAGTGAAGAGTAAATCAATAATTTCCGGTTGAAATAAGCGGCATAAAAGCTACCCAATGATCAAATGATTAACTATACTGATCATGTTTCTCCAAAAACAGTAAGTGCTTTTTATTACCTATAAAAAACGATTTGCAATCATAAATGAAGCCATCCTTTTTGGATGGCTTCATTGTTATATTTCTTCTAAATCTGAAATTGCAACAGTTGTTCTTTCTTCTAAAGAGCGCGGGTCCTTTAAATGAACAATTGCCGTTTGTCCATCTTCGTTTACTTGATCAATCCATACGGGAACACCTTTAAAATGAACTTCAATCGTTGCCGAAGAAGAAAGAATTTGGTTTACGCGGTTTAGTTCCAATCGATTCACTTCCTATCATTTTTCATCTATTCTTTGAATTAGAAGTGAAATTTATACATTCATTTAATATGGATATCCGCTATATGGGTAAGGATATGGGTAAGGATATGGATACGGAGCGGGTGGAGGATATGGATAACCATAGCCAACTCCCGGCGAAGCTAATGCTCCTAACGTTAAACCACCTAATACACCGCCAAGAAATGGTGCACCAAAGTTGTTAAATCCATATCCTCCGTGATGACCATATCCACCATGATGATGTCCTCCTCCATGATGTCCGCCATGCCCACCATGATGATGCCCTCCCCATGATGTCCTTTAGGCCTTGAGTATAGATTTCGTTGATTCATGCTCATTCAGCTCTCTCTCCATAAAAATCATTCTTTTTACTGTATGCAAGGACGTATGTCCATGGAATGGGCGTATTCCTAAGTTGGGAGCAATTATGAGCAGATCATAGTCCTAAAAAGACCTCCAAAAATGGAGGCCTTTCTTATTATTCGTATGCGATAAGTGCATTCACACTATGAGCTAATGCAGATCCTGCTTTTAATGCAACAGCAACAAAAATCGCTTCTGATATTTCTTCCAATGTAGCTTCCGCTTTCTTCGCTGCTTTCGTATGAAGGTCAATACAATATGGGCACCCTGTTGTATGTGCGACAGCAACTGCAATGAGCTCCTTTTCTTTCACACTTAATTGACCAGCTTTCAAAGCTTGTTGGTCAAAATCGATAAACGACTTAAACGCATCACCATTAAGTTTAGAGAACTCGGCAAGACGATTAAAGTACTCTGCTTTATAAAGCTCATCATCTTTTGCCCATCGAAGGAGTTTAATGCATTTACACCGTGAGCTAATGCAGATCCGCTTTTAGTGCAGTCGCAACGAAAATTGCTTCAGCTACTTCTTCTTTGACGCTTCTGCTTTTTAACTTCCGTCACATGAAGATCGATACAATATGGACAACCTGTCACATGTGCAACAGCAACAGCGATTAGTTCTTTTAACTTCACGGATAGCTTTCCTTCAGCTAATGCTTTTCCGTTGAATGCAAAAAATGCTGAAAATTGTTCTGGTGCATAATCCTTTAATTCTGTAATTCTACTAAAATTTGATTTTTTATAAAGACTCATCATAAATCCCCTACTTCTTTTTGTTAGTATGATTGAATAACGCTAAAACGATCTTTCACCACCTACATTATCCATTTTTCCAATTGCATTACTTAGCTTTTGTGATATGTCCTTACTCAACAAAAACCTCTCCCATAAAGGAAGAGGTTACATATGTATCGGACTCTCCCTTATCTTTCAAGCTAAATAAGCTTGCTGGACTTAGCACCATTTTGCTTTAAAGCAACGGTTGCCGCAGGATCATAGGACCAGTTTCCTCCCCGACTCTTTATAAGGAATGATATGAAATTTTAGCGTACATTCATCTTACCTTTTCACAAAAATATTGTCAAGCCTGAATTGTAAAATAATTAACTAAAATGCGTCTTCTTCATGATCGGTATTCTTCGGTTGCTAATATAGCCTCCACATGCTAATATGTAGCTAACACAATATTTAGTGATTTACTGCATAACAATACACAACATATTGAATTCCAACGAGTTAAGGTGCCCTGTTAAGGGTTAAAGGGAATTCGGTGCAAATCCGAAACTGTTCCCGCAACTGTAATTGCGTACAAACAGGAAAATCCACTGCATTGCGAGCTTTACGGCAACAATGTGGGAAGGTCCTAAGTAGGTTGATGCATAAGTCAGGAAACCTGCCTTGCTTGTCTGAGTTTCAATTTCTTCGGGGATTGGGAAGATGAAACGATAGCGAAAAGATAACTATGCCCTTTTCTATCGTTTCATCCGCCCAATCACCGGCGGATTTTTTATTATTACGAAGGAAAAGGTGAAAAATGACTACATTTATTACGAAAGACCATGGTAACAGGAGGTTAGAGTTTAGTAAAGAACGGCTCTATTCATTTATCGAAACGAACACATCGATTACTTCTACCCATTATAAGGAAAAATCATCCGTAACATCGAAGCAAAGAGGAAGTAAAATCTGATTATATCACAGATCTATTAATTCAAACAGCCCTAGAAAATGTTGATGAAGCAAATCCGCAATGGGCTTATGAAGCAGCCAAGATTTACTTAAAAGAGTTATATAATAAAGCAAGTCAAAACCGTGCTTACGATAAGGAATTAAAATACGGTGATTTTTACGGTTTATTAAAAACATTAGCAGGAAAAGGCATCTACGCGCCAAATATTTTAGAGAAATATAGTAGAAAAGAAATTATCGAGTTAGCAAGTCTCATTGATCCAGAACGTGACCTATTATTTGATTACATCGGTTTACACACACTGGCAACAAGGTATTTAGCAACTGACCATCAAAAAATACATATGAGCTCCCGCAAGAGCGTTGGTTAGTAATTGCTTTACATCTTATGCAAGATGAACCGATTGAAAAACGTTCCGAACTTGTCGCCGAAGCGTACTGGGCTCTATCCAACCTTTATATGACGGTCGCAACACCAACACTAGCGAATGCAGGCCTGGCACACGGACAGCTTTCAAGCTGCTTTATCGATACAGTCGAAGATTCACTTATGGGCATTTATAACAGCAACACTGATGTTGCCCGATTATCTAAGGACGGCGGCGGAATCGGCGTTTATATGGGGAAAGTGAGAAGTCGCGGCAGTTCGATCAAAGGATTTAAAGGTGCTTCTTCCGGAATTTTGCCATGGGTTAAACAACTTAATAATACCGCTGTAAGCGTAGACCAACTTGGACGAAGAAAAGGTGCAATCGCTGTTTATTTAGATGTATGGCATGCAGATATTCTCTCCTTCTTAGATTTAAAGCTGAATAATGGTGATGAGCGTCAGCGAGCACATGATATTTTTACAGGCGTTTGCTTGCCCGATCTATTTATGGAACAAGTTGAAAGACGTGGAGATTGGTTTTTATTTGACCCACATGAAGTAAAAATGTAATGGGCTATTCACTGGAAGATTTCTATGACGAGAAAAAGGTGAAGGCAGCTTTAGAGAGAAATATGAAGAGTGCGTTCAAAGCAATGCACTTAGTAAAACAAAAGTACCAGCAATCCAAATTATGGCAAGAATCATGAAGTCACAATTAGAAACAGGTACACCATTCATGTTTTACCGCGACGAAGTGAACCGAAAAAATCCAAATAAACATGAAGGCATGGTTTACTCAAGTAATTTGTGTACAGAAATAATGCAAAATATGTCTCCTACCGTTCAATACGATGAAATCGTAGACGGTGATACGATCATCACTTATAAAAAAGCTGGAGATTTTGTTGTTTGCAACCTCTCCTCTATCAATCTCGGAAAAGCTGTTCCGGAAAACGCATTGGAACGTTTAATTCCGATCCAAGTAAGAATGCTCGATAATGTTATCGACTTAAATACAATTGATGTCAAACAAGCAACCATTACGAACAAGAAATATAGAGCCGTTAACTTACCAGCGGCCTAGTGGAGCAATCCACTTTGAAAAACCTTGCTAAACGGGAAACTCTTTTAGAAAAGACAATCCCGTGCTAAATTTCTATTACTGCTGATAATTAGTACATAGATGAGGTGATTACTATTCAATCCATCTATCGAATTATTAATGTAACTACCGGAAAGTCTTACATTGGCCAAACCATCAACCCTGTAAAGCGAAAACGACAACACTTTTCGAACTTAAAATGTGGCAGACATGAAAATGATTATCTTCAAAAAGTTATAATAAGTACGGCCTTTCTTCCTTCAAATTTGAAATCCTGGAAGAAGCGGAAAACTTATCTTTCGAAGAATTAAACGAGCGAGAAATTTTCTGGATCAACTACTATGATTCATACAATAATGGATACAACCTAACAATTGGTGGCGGCGGCACAAAGGGCGGGCTTTTTCAGAAGAAGAGCGAAAAATTAGATCCAAAAAATGACAGGAAGAGGCAATCACTTTTTGGAAAAACACATTCACTAGAAGTTCGACAACGACTAGCCGCCATGCAGTCCCAAAAACTGGACTCAAAAATCCATTCTACGGAAAAACGCATAGTGAAGATTGGAAAGAAAAACGACAACTTCTTTATAAAAAGAAGAAAGAAGATGGATGGAATTCTCCAAATAAAGGGGTTCCGAAACCTCTATATGCTGTTAAATCCATGAAAGAAAACATGCCACACAGAAAAGTAATAATCGTTGATGGGTATGAATATTCAAGTATCTCCGAGTGTTCAAAAAACTCGGACTGCATAGGGCTACTATAAGATTAAGACTTGGTCGAGATGATTTTCCTAATTATCAATATAAGCAGCAATAGAATAAATGCCTAACGACTATCCCGTAGTGGCCGTGAAATTCGGCAATAGGAGTAGGGCCAAGTGGTGGGTGAAAATCCCTTAAATCGAAACGCAAGGAATCCATTATATATTTTATGGATTATGATATAGTCTCAACTTCTATGGTGACATAGAGATGCCCAACTCGGGCTGGTAGGGAGTAACGCCCCTGCTGAAGATAAATGTGGTTTAGGTACGTTTGGTTGGCATCACCTATTAGCGTTAAAAGGGATTAAATGGGAGTCTGAAGAAGCAGTGACATTTGCTGATGAACTTTACGAACGAATTGCTCAATTGACGATTCAAGCAAGTGTTGATTTAGCGAAAGAAAAAGGTGCATACTCTAAGTTCTCTGGAAGTGATTGGCAAACAGGTGAATACTTTAAACAACGCGACTATTTAACTGGCGATCATGCCGATTCATGGAAACAGCTGATGAATGAAGTAGCTGAACACGGAATTAGAAATGGGTATTTAATGGCGGTAGCACCGAATTCAAGTACGTCTGTTATCGCAGGTTCGACAGCGAGTATTGACCCGATTTTCAAACCTTTCTATCACGAAGAGAAAAAGACTTTAAACTCCCTGTTGTTGCACCAGATTTAGATCATCATACGTATGATGTTTATCGCCGCTCTGCCTATATTGTAGATCAACGTTGGTCAATTCAACAAAATGCAGCAAGACAACGTCATATTGATCAATCCATCTCTTTTAACTTCTATGTTCCGAATCATATTAAAGCACAGGTCATGCTTGATTTGCATTTACAAGCTTGGGATTCCGGCATGAAAACAACGTATTACGTTCGTTCTACTGCTTCTGATATTGAGGATTGTGTGTGGTGCGAATCTTAATTTGTTACGCAAGTTATAGTGGGAATACACAAGAAGTTGCCGAGCTCATCAAGAAGAAACTAGAGGAAAAAGCACATGATGTTATTCTGTATCGAATCGGTCCTGGATCTGGAGAAATTCCTGATCCTTCCCTTTTCGATGTGATGATGATTGGAACTTTTACGTGGGGAAAAGGTGCAACACCGGATGAAGTAAAAGATTTTGTATACGAAATTGGTTATAAACCACCACATGTTTTTGTTTTTGGTACAGGTGACACCCAATTTGGCGGCGATGATTTATTCTGCCATGCAGCTGTGAAGTTAGCGAAATTTTATCAATCATCATTTGAACCATTAAAAATTGAACAAAGTCCAAGAGGAATTCAAGAGGAAAAGGTTCTAACTTGGACGGAAGGAGTGTTGACGCATTGTTTGAATTACTTGAAAAAGTAAAAGTATTAGAGCCAACGAACCCAAATAAATCAACCGCGCTATTTGGAGGAAAGGCGAGCGGGATCCTAAATTGGAATGATCTTGCTTATCCACATTTTTATCAGCATCGTGAGCAAATTAGAGCCCTTTTCTGGCGTGCGAGTGAAGTCGACATGTCTGCTGACATTAAACAGTTCCCTACTTTATCAGAATGTGAACAAGATGCATTCTTAAAAATCATCGGGCTACTCGCAACGCTTGATGGACCACAAACAGATATTGCAGCGAGACTTGCACAATTATCGACAGATCCATCTGTGAAATCAATCATGGCGACGATTGCGGACCAAGAAAGTGAGCATAACCATAGCTATGCGTATGTTCTCTCCTCTGTTACAACGTTGTATAAGCAGATTGAATCGTTTGAAACTGGAAGAACCGATGATGTATTAATGACACGCAATCAACGAATCATTGAAGTGTACAATGAATTCGCGGAGCAACCGTCCGTCTTTACTGCATTGAAAGCGATGGTATATACATCATTACTCGAAGGACTATTCTTCTATTCAGGATTTGCCTTCTTTTATAATCTTGCGCGTAATCAAAAAATGGTTGGGACGTCAACAATGATTTCTTATATAAATAGAGATGAGTTACAGCATGGTCGATTCATTAGCGATTTATTCCGAGCAACATTAGCGGAAAATCCAGAATACAATACAGGAGAATTTACGGAATGGGTGTACGATCAATTCCGCCATTCTGTTGAACAAGAAACGATATGGAGCCACTATGTCCTCTCTGGAATTGAAGGAATCGATCTTGTAGAAATGGAAGGATATATTAAATATCGCGCCAATAAAATGCTTCGCTTATTAGGATTGAATGATTTATACGAGGATTTTACGGAAAATCCAATGAAATGGATTCGCGCATACGTTGATAATTTCGATGATACAAAAACAGATTTCTTTGAACAGAAATCACGCCAATATACAAAAACAAGCGATCTCAATGGCTTTGATGAACTATAATACGAAAAGGGGTGTCCATCTATTTGGACATCCCCTTCTCCTTCAATCAACCAGTATTTACTAACCCCGCAGCAACACCATTGATCGTCAGCAATACTTCCGTTACTAATTCATCGGAAGGATGATCTGTTTTTCTTAATTTATTTATTAAGTCAACTTGTAAAAAGCTCAACGGATCAACATAAGGATTTCTACGATGGACGGAATCACGAATATTCGGGCTATGTGATAATAAATCTTCATTTCCAGAAATCGTCAAAAGTGCCTCTTTCGTTCGGTTATATTCATCCGATATATCTTTAAAAATCCGATCCGCAATCGCTTGATCTGTCACTAACGTTAAATATTCTTTCGCTGTCGTCATATCAGCTTTCATTAATGCCATTTGCAAATTATTAATTGTTGCTTGGAAAAATGGCCATTGCTCATACATCGTTTGTAGCATTTCTACGTTTTCTTTCCTTGCTCAATAAATGTTTGCAACCCTGTTCCAGCCGCATACCACGCCGGCAACATATGACGCGATTGCGTCCATGCAAACACCCATGGAATCGCACGTAGATCTTCAAATCTTTCACTGTTTTTTCTACTCATTGGTCGCGACCCAATATTTAATGCTCCGATTTCCTTTAATGGTGTAGCCTGATTAAAATACGTTAAAAAGTCCGGATCACCAAAAACGAGTGACTGGTACTTTTGCAAGGAGTGGCTTGAAATTTCCTCCATCGCTTTTTCCCACTTTTTTCACGGTAATGTGTATCACCAGGCATGGATGATACTCTTGCACATGCTTCAAACAACGCAGAGGAAGCTTGCTCTAAATTGCGATAAGCGATGTCTTCAAGCAAGTAACGTGAAGATAATACTTCGCCCTGCTCGGTTATTTTCACCCCATCACCGAGCGTTTCAACTGGCTGTGAAAGAATGCTCGTATTTAACGAACCGCCTCCACGCCCTAATGATCCGCCGCGGCCATGGAAAAATTTAAGGCGAATATTATATTCCTTTGCCATATTATGGATTTCTTGCTGTGCTTTAAAGAGCTTCCAATTAGCGGTTAATGTACCTCCATCTTTACTTCCATCGGAATAACCAAGCATGATCTCCTGATGACTTCCCGTTCTTTAATGTGATTATAGTATACATCCAGTTCAAATAATGTTCTCATAATCTCTGGACCGGCAACTAAATCATCGATCGTTTCTAATAATGGGGCAACGTTTAAGTCACTTTCTACTCTTCCATCAGAATGCAATCGATAAATCCCCGCCTCTTTCGCTAACAGAAGGACTTCCAATAAATCGCTAGGAGATTGGGTCATACTAATTAAATAAACTTGGATGGATCGCTTACCAAACTCCGCATGCGCCTCTTTAATGAGTTTAAACACTTTCAAAACCTTTTGAGTTTCCTGTGAATACCCTTCTTCAAAGAATAAAAGCGGTCTAGGATCTCGAAGCAATTTTGCCAATAGAGTGAATTTTTCTTCTTCAGAAAGCATTGAATAGTTTTCAGTAATGTTTACCGCTTGTAAAATTTCCTTTACAGCTGTTTCATGTTCCCCGCTATGATTCCTTATATCTAATGTTGCAAGGTGGAATCCAAATAATTGCACTTGGCGAATTAATTTGCGGATTGCCTTTAGCTTTTTCTGTGCAGGCAAATGATTTTCTGCACACTCTTTAATTTGTGTAAGGTCTGCTAATAACTGTTCTGCTTGTTGATAGCCAAGCTCTGATTTTCCTACTTCACGCAACTTTTTCAGAATGATGGCAAATTTACGACGATAATACTCTGTTTCTACTTGCCACATTTCTGATTCTTCTAAATACAATTGTTCTTCACGCTCTACAGATTCGATTAGTTCTTCACTCATCGTAATCCGACTCGTCGATTGGCTGAATCGTTTCATTAATTCAACAATTGATTCTTCGTATTTCTTTAAGACAAGTTCACGTTGCATTTCTAACGTTTGCCAAGTAATTTCCGGCGTTACATTTGATTTCCATCCCGGTCTCCACCAATCCATGAGCCGAAGTGAAGAAAGTTTGGGACATCCCAATCATGGTCAGGAAAATAGTCATGAAGATGAAATTCTAATTCTTGATGGACAGATGGGAGCGTATCAAATAATGTTTGGTCGAAATAATATAACCCATTTCTTACTTCATCTAATACTTGAGGCTTTCGATGCCTTAATTCGTCCGTTTGCCATAATGTCACAACTTCATTAAATAAACTTTCTTCTAACTCTTTTAATTCCTTCCGGGTGACGAGTGGGTTATTGCATTTTTGTAATAACGTTGAAATTCGCTTTTGTGCTTCCAATACCGTTCGCTTTGTTGCCTCTGTTGGATGAGCTGTAATAATTAACTCGATCGATAATTGATCTAAGACGTCTTGAATTGCATCGTTTGATAATTCATACTCTTTTACTTTAGCAACCGCTCGTTCAAGTGAATATGCTTGTCCTACCTTTTCCTCAAGTTGATACTGTCGTCTTCGGTTGATTCGATAGTTTTGCTCTGCAATATTAATCAAATGAAAATAAATCGAGAAAGCTCGAATGACTTGCTGTCGCGTCGGTGGCTGTAACGTTTCAATTTCTTCTTTTAATTTTCTGTACGTGTCTTCATTATATTCTTTGCGAATGCTTTTCGTCATTTCTCTAATTGTTTCGACTTTATTGAACAGTTCGAGCCCACCATGGTGAACTAATATTTCTCCGAGAATATTACCGAGTCTCTTTACATCATTTCGCAACGATGCACTCGTATCGATGTGATTGATCATCCTGCTACCTCCAATTTCCCCTTACTGTCAAAAAACACAGCAGTTTGACCCTAGAGAGGAAAAACTGTCTACATCCAGTAGAACTATGTATAACTACAAAGTACAATAAATTTTATCAAATTCAAGCGTCAGTATCAATTGATTTGGTATTTTTCTTATTATAACATGGAATAGCTAAAAGTTTCTCACGGAAAATATGTAAATTTAGTAGACTATCATTGTTTGCGGTAAAATGGCTCCATAAAATGAAAAGAACCACCCTTAAGGGTGGTTCTTTTCATTCATTAATTATAGTTTAACAACGTTTTCCGCTTGTGGTCCACGTTGACCTTCAACGATTTCAAATTCAACTTGTTGTCCTTCATCAAGCGTTTTGTAGCCATCTCCTTGAATAGCGCTGAAATGAACGAATACATCGTTTCCGCCTTCAACTTCGATGAAGCCAAATCCTTTTCACTGTTAAACCATTTTACTGTTCCTGTTGCCATGAGTAAAAACCTCCAAAAATTTTTTAATATGTTACTCATATTTACGATGTAAATAAAAATTCACATATTATAAGCAATATCCACAATTTAAAGTAGATATTCATTATAAAATACGAATAGCATCGTATATATATGATTCGAGCGAACAAAGCTTGGTCACATTACAAATAGATTACTACTGTCAATTCATTCCTATCATACATGAGAATATAATAAAAAGCAATGATAGGAAAAATATATTTAAGCGTTATCATTGCCTTCATTTCAATACTTCCTACCTTTTACAGCATTATAACACGCATGGAAAAAATTTCAACTTCTTTTTATGCTTTTTCGCCTGACGCTTTTTAGCAGTAGTCTGTTTTCGAACAGCTGGCTTTTTCTTCGTTTTTGGTTTTGTTTTATCAATGGAAGCTTGAAGTGCGGCCATTAAATCATTGACTGGCGTTACTTGCTTCTCCTCTTTATTTCTATGAGCTCTTTACCAGTTTTCTTCGCTTCAATTAATTGAAGCAGCTCTGTTCGATACTCATCATAATATTTCTCTGGAGCGAACTCCGTCGTTAACTGATCAATGAGTAAAATAGCTGTATCGATTTCTTTTTGCGACTTCATCTGCTTTCGGAATATTGGGCACGTCTGTCGTCTTCCGAACTTCATCAGGATAATGAATCGTTTCCATAAGCATGACCCCATTGTACACACGTATGACTGCAAGTTGTTCTTTCGAACGAATGATGATTTTGGCTAGCCCCGCTTTTCCTGTATCGACAAGTGCTTTTCGCAAGAGGCTATATGCTTTTACATTCGTCCCATCCGGAGACATATAATAACTCCGATTAAAATAAATCGGATCGATTTCGCTTAACTTAATAAAATCAATGATTTCAACCGCTTTATTTTCTCTAGATGCACCAAGTTCCTTCAGCTCATCCTCTTCAATAATGACAAACTTTCCTTTTTCAATTTCATATCCTTTTACAATTTCTTTCATATCTAATTCTTGCTCACAAGCAGGACAAATCTTCTCATATTTAATCGGCGTATGGCATTTTTATGAAGAGATCGAAATTTTACATCCTTATCTTCTGTCGCCGCATGTAATTTAATGGGAATGTTAACTAAGCCAAAGCTAATGCTTCCTTTCCACATCGTATGCATATATACCATCCTTTCTTTTCTATATAGTATTTGCTCCGTCATCTGCCTCATTCATGGTAATTTTTTAAAACGACTGGTTACAATAAGGATGATTAAGAAAGGATGTCATTTCATGAAACCAATGCTAATTACAATGACGATGGAACTACCGACTACAGATGAATGGCTCTATGAGATTAAATATGATGGCTATAGAGGAATATTAAAATGGGATCATGACAAAATCATACTATCGAGCCGCAATGGCAAAGACCTGCTTCCTCTCTTTCCCGAATTACAAACCTTCCTACGCGAGCATACCGATCAAATAAAACGATATTTTCCACTTACGCTCGACGGAGAACTTGTCATTTTACATAATGATTACAAGGCGAATTTTCAGCAAATTCAAGTAAGAGGAAGAATGCGCTCACAGACGAATATAATAAATAAAGCTGCTATCCACCCTTGTACGTTTCTTGCCTTTGATCTTTTACGCAAAAATGGACAAAGTATGGTACATCAACCATTTACAAAGAGAAAGGAAAAACTAGTACAGATGTTTAAGGATTTATCCTTCCCTTACAACCTACAAGGCAAGCAAACGCACGAATTCAAGTCATTCCGACCTTTGACCATCTACCGGAATTAAAAGAAACGATGAAGATATATGACAGTGAAGGAATCATCGCTAAGCGAAAATCGAGCAAATGGGAGGAAGGAAAACGGACAAGTAATTGGTTGAAAATTAAAAACTGGAAAACAGCAACATGCTTTTTAACTGGTTATGACGAAAGCAATCGCTATTTTCATGTCGGCGTGTATGATGGAAAACAAATAAAAGCGATTGGTTTATTTACAAACGGATTAGACAAAGAAACGAGAAAAGCCCTTTTACACATTATTCAACAAAATTATATACAAAAGAATGATAGTTTCTTCAGCATTCAACCTGCAATATGTGTTGATCTTTATTTTCTCGAGTTAGATGGAGAGCAAATGCGCGAGCCATACTTCCATACCCTTCGCTTTGACCTAACTCCTGAACAATGCACTTGGACTAATGTACAAGTGGCTGATGCGGCTTTCCCATCCATCGTACCGATTACGAACGGTGAAAAATTATTATGGGAGAATGGTTCTGTAACGAAACTAGATTATTTACATTATTTACGTCAAGCAAGTTTTGCGATGCTCCCTTATTTAACCGATCGCCCCTGACAGTAATCCGTGCGCCACATGGCGTTTTTGGTGAAAGCTTCTATCAAAAAACCGACCAGAAACCTCGCCTAGCTATGTTAAAAGTTGGCTGGAGGATGGAATCGATTATATTGTTTGCAACGACTTGCAGACACTTATTTGGCTTGGAAATCAACTTGCGATTGAATTTCACATTCCCTTTCAAACGATTCATAGCAAATATGTGAGTGAAATCGTCTTTGATCTGGACCCGCCATCAAGAGCGGAGTTTCATCTTGCAGTGAAAGCAGCAAGATTATTAAAGGAGGCTTTGGATAAACTCCAACTCGCCTCGTTCGTGAAGTTGTCAGGTAACAAAGGGATGCAAGTGTACATCCCCTTCCAGAACATACATTTACATGGGAAGAAACCGGTCTTTTACACAATTGATCGCCACATTTCTTATCAAGGCCGACCCAGGCTCATTTACGACGGAAAGATTGAAGAAAAATCGCGGAAATAAATTGTATATTGATTTCATTCAACACAGAAAAGGCAAAACGATCATCGCTCCATATTCTGTTCGAATGAACAAAGAAGGATCTGTCGCTGCTCCGCTCTTTTGGGATGAAGTAAATGAGCAATTACATCCCGAACACTTTACGATCGCCACCGTCTTAGAACGCTTAAATAAACGTGCGGATCCATTCCAACGGTTTTTCCTTTGCAAAGCGGAGCAACCGTTTGCTACGATCATTAGCAAGTTGCAAAATCAGAGTAATGATCTTTAGCATAAGGCAAGTAAACAAAAGCATATATATTTTTCATCTTCGGATAGATGTTTAGCAAAGCGAATGACTGGCGTATTAGGCTGGAATAATAATTGCATTCGAACAGGCATCATGCCTTTTTCATCGTCATCATCGTCCGCTCATCTTTCGTGAGTACAAAGTCGGTATATTTCTTCTTAATTACATACGTGCTTGTACCTAAGATCAGTTCCTTCTTTCTTTGTTTTTTCATTATCATTATGAAGGGAATTTCCTTCTCGCGTAAATAAATCATTCCATGATTTGCATGGATATGAATATAAACTCCGGTCGAAATTCCCATTTTATCAAGGCGATACATTACTCGAGGTCTTCCAGATCTACTTAATTTCTTTCGCAATCGTTTGTATTTCCCTTTACTTTTACGATCGAGAAATGACAAATACCGTCGAAAGAATAGACATCAAATAATGTATGTGAGGATATTGAGTCTAATAATATATAAGTCACCTGCTTATCATCTGGTACATTCATATAGCTTAATGTCATTGTCACCTCTTGCCATTTATGTGCAAAATATATGTATTTTATTAAAAAATAGACTACGCATAATAAAACAAAAAACCCGCTACATTTGCAGGAATGAAATGCATCATTTTCATAGATGGAAGGATGATCATAATAAAAACGAGGGAAAATAAGACCAGTTGGTGAATATATAAGCGTGTCATTCGAGAATAATAGTTTTTAATGTTCATACCCTTCCTCCTCTCCTTATGGAGTATCCAATACATCATATGAATAAATCGTTTCTTTTATACTTTTAAAGAAAAGAAAAAGCCTAGCTTTTGCTAGACTATTTAATCAATCTAAAAATAAATGGAATGCGGTATATTTGACCGTCGTACGCTTTAATTGCTCCGATAATCGTAAAAACAAATGCCAGTAAACCGACGATCGGCAATAAAACAAATCCAATTAGCAATAACACTAGAAAACCGGAAATGATGGCATAAACGGTGTAAGAAATTAAAAAGTTTAAATATTCCTTGCCATGAAAATCAATTAATGGTGATTCATCTTTTTAAGAAGCCAAATGAGCAAGGGGCCGATTACCGTCGTGAAAAACTTGAAATATAAATTGCTGCAGCAAAAATTCTTTCTTGATTATTGTCCATCATACTCTCCTCCTTTTTACTTATCTATGTATACGTATTACGTGCTAGATAGTTTCATACTTGTCGATTATTGTATAAAATTTTTTCGTTTTCCTATTTGCAAACCGATTTTTTTATGTATGATGTCAATAGAATTATCCTACATTTAAATACAACTCATAATTGAGGAAGGCAAATGGTGCGCCACCAGTCCTTGGGCTGGTTCTAGTGGGTTCGATTCCACCCCGAAATTTTTATACAACACTAAAAATTTCGAGGGTAGAAACGAGTCTACGGAACTACCCTGCCCAGGAGGGGATACCAATGTTAAAAAGCGTGAATTAAACGGGCCTGAATGCCATGCATTATATGAGTTAATGGCACACCCAGATGTCTTCCCTTTCGTAAGACAAAAGCATATTCATATGAGGAATTTTTATTTATTACAAAACAGACGATTGAAGCCGAAGAGCGCGGGGAGCTAATTTCTCGAACGATTCTTGATGAATGGGGCAACCCTATTGGCACAATCAACCTTTATGATATTAAGGAAAATGCAGGTTTTCTCGGTACGTGGATCGGCAAGCCATACCATGGCAAAGGCTTTAATTCGCTTGCAAAAGAGGCATTTTTCAAAGAGTTATTTTTCGAACAGCAAATCGAAACGATCTATATGAGGATTCGCTACGAAAATCTTCGCTCCCGCCGAGCCGCTGAAAAACTTCCTTACACAGTGCTTGCCAATCAAACACGTCCTTCCATTTATGAAGAGCTTAATAAAGGTCAGCATGTGTATGAATTGTATGAGGTGCCACGCGACTTGTTTACAATGAATTATATTCGTCATTCATCTGATATGGAAAAACTACAATCACTTGAAGCATAATGATTAAACACACTCGATTTTGAGTGTGTTTTTGTTTTTCACACTACCTTAAGTTTACATAATAATATTACTGTTTATATCGAGCGTCTACTCTCATCTTCTCTCTCCTAAGTATGATATAATTTTAACGATTAAAATGACATAAAGATGGAGATAGACATGAGACAAACTTATCATTTACGAGAAAGACTTCAACAGTTATGGGTCATTCTTATTCCTTTATTAATTACTCAGCTTGCATTGTTCATGATGACGTTTTTCGACATTATGATGACGGGACGTTTTTCGTCTGATCATTTAGCGGGAGTAGCGGTTGGTTCTTCATTATGGGTCCCTATATCGATGGGGCTAAGCGGCATTCTACTAGCGATTACTCCGATTGTTGGCCATTTAATCGGAGCACGGAAAAACCAAGATGTTCCGTTTTCAGTTATCCAAGGTGTATTTGTCGCGATTACAATGGCAATCGTCATCATTATAATTGGAACGATCGTTCTAAAACCAATCTTACATTCAATGAATTTAGAAGCTGATGTTACGTATGTTGCAAAATATTATTTAATTAGCATTGCCTTTGGTATTATCCCATTATTTGTTTACAACGTCCTACGTGCCTTCATCGATGCACTTGGCAAAACAAGAGTGACCATGGCGATTACACTAATGTCGCTTCCGATTAATTTTCTGTTAAATTACATCTTTATATTTGGGAAATTAGGAATGCCTGCACTAGGTGGGGTTGGAGCCGGAATAGCTTCGGCTATAACATATTCGCTCATTACTTTGATCGCGATTTGGATCATACATAATAAAGAGCCTTTTAATGAATTTGGCATTTTTAAAACTAAAGTCCGTATTGATTTGCTTAAGTGGAAGGAAATATTCGCGCTTGGTCTTCCAATTGGATTATCAATATTCATTGAGACTAGTATATTTTCAGCTGTTACACTGTTCATGAGCAAATTTGGTACCAATGTAATAGCTGCACATCAAGCTGCACTTAATTTTTCCTCTTTGCTTTATATGGTTCCATTAAGCATTTCGATGGCTCTAACGATTCTTATTAGTTATGAAGTCGGGGCAGGTCGATATAAGGATGCTCGTTCTTTTAGTATGATTGGAATTATGAACGGTGTAAGTTTATCGGTGGTCATGGGAGTATTGCTTTTTATTTTCCGTCTTGAAGTGGCGCAAATTTACAGTGAGGATCTCCAAGTTGTGAAATTGACCTCACAGTTTTTACTTTTCGCTGTATTCTTTCAGCTCTCAGATGCAATTCAAGCCCCAATTCAAGGGGCATTAAGAGGATATAAAGATGTAAATGCAACTTTTATAATGGCTTTGATTTCGTTTTGGGTCATTGGTTTACCTTTTGGCTTTGTTCTCGCCAATTATACAGAATTTGGTCCATATGGATACTGGCTTGGTCTTATCATTGGACTAGCCGTTGGAGCGATTACTCTTTCCCTTCGATTGCGATACGTACAAAATAAATATATTGCATTATCAAAAAACGAACAGGCATGATGACCTGTTCGTTTTTCATTGTTTTATTATTTTCCAATAAATTGTTGTGTCCAGTAGTTGCCGTTCGCATCATAGCCAACTCCAATATGAGTGAAGTTTGCGCTTAAAATATTTGCTCGGTGACCTTGGCTATTCATCCATGCATTAACAACTTCTTGTGGTGTACGTTGCCCCATTGCAATATTTTCACCTGCTGAACGGTACGTAATCCCGAATTTTTTCATCATATCAAATGGTGAACCGTACGTTGGGCTATTATGATCGAAATATTTGTTTGTAGCCATATCTCTAGACTTTTCACGAGCGACTTTGCTGAGTTCAAGGTCGACTTTTAATGGTGCTAGTCCGTTTTTCGCTCTTTCTTGATTTGTAAGATCGACAACTTGTTGTTCAAACGCACTTAATTGTGAGTTTGTTTGTGCAGCTGGCTTTTGCTCAGTAGACTGTGGCGCAGCAGGTTTTTGTACTGGCGCTGATGCTGTTTCTACTGGCTTTTGCACTGGTTGTTGTACCGGCTTTTGTACCGGCTTTTGTACTGGCTTTTGTACTGGCTTTTGTACTGGCTTTTGTACCGGCTTTTGTACCGGCTTTTGTACCGGCTTTTGTACCGGCTTTTGTACCGGCTTTTGCACTGGCTTTTGCACTGGCTTTTGCACCGGCTTTTGTACTGGCTTTTGCACCGGCTTTTGTACTGGCTTTTGTACTGGTTGTTGTACTGGCTTTTGTACTGGCTTTTGTACTGGCTTTTGCACTGGCTTTTGTACTGGTTGTTGTGTTGGTACTTCTTGCTTTTCAGGTACAAACTGATACTTTGTATTCCAGTTGATTGTGTCTTTCAAATTGATATTTAATTGTTTAAGAATCGTTTCATACCAATCATTTGATAGTTTGTTAGCATCTATTTGATAATATACGACCTTCGTTTGAATTGGTTGTATTTCAGCCGCATCAGCTTTTCCAGCAAATGGTGCTGCTAAGATGGCTGCTGCCGCAGCAGTTGTAAAGATGATTTTTTCATTTCTGTTTCCTCCCCAAAGTCGTTTTCTCTTTGCAAAAACATCTTACCATACGTTTTATGTAATATTTATGGGAGGAAATACCAGATTGCTAGAATACAAAATTCAAATTGTACTTTTCAATCACAAATATGAAAAAACGGCTTTTTCTCTTCTTTACATTCTATGGCTTTCATTGGCTCTTTTACCAATTCCTCTTAGCCATTACCAGTAACTGCTATGAATTTCATATTGACAGTTTTATTATCCTCCTTTTTTGTTACGTATATTACAGCAATGTATCAATTATGATTTTCATAATTTTTTTACATGGTTATCCTATTTATATATGAAGGATTGTGGAGGTAAATAGGATGAGTACACCTTATTGTTGTCCAAACTGCAAAACAAATCGATCACGTTTTAATATCATTGAACAAATCGCACATGCGGTTAGATTGGACCCACAAACGGGAGAAACAATTGAAAGATTCGATGCAGTCAGTGATGCAGGTCCTCTGCACACCGCTTACAATGGTCCTAATAAAAGAATACAATGTGGATCTTGCGGGTTAGTTGAAGACGAAAAACTTTTATTAAATTCGGCGAAAACTACAAAAGAACGTAAGGTTGTCGAATAAAAGGACTGAACTGATTGGGAAACAACCTCCAGTTATGAGAAAAGGGGCTGTCCGAAAAGGATAAATCCGCTAAAAATTTAAAACTAAGAATGTTGTTATATCAACATTCTTAAACATGAAAAGGGCGTCTAACAGTCGGAAAATCGACTTAATGGACAGCCCCTTTTCTTTAGTCTCTATTTCGCTTGATTATTTTGTTAATACTTCAATCGCTTTTTGTACTTGTGGATCATTCGCTTTCCAATAATCACGAATTTTCTCCATTAACGTTATCGTCGTTTCACCTTGAATTATTCCAGTTTGCTCAAGTTCCACACTCTTCTGAAATTGTTTGACCGCTTGAACTGTTTCTTCATCATAATGTGTATCGACGCTGCCTGGGTCGAAGCCTAATATTTTTAACATTTCTTCCGCTGATTTTACTTCATTGGCAATTGTATCTTGCTTCAAGTCCTTTTCTGGATCAATATACGTAATTTCTGAATAAGCTGGCAACGTTTCTACATAATCGGGTTCAATTCCTTTTTCATGAATCCAATTTCCGTTCGGTGTGAGCCATTTTGCCATCGTATATTTTATATTCGATCCATCTTTAAATTCTTTCGTTGTTTGAACCGTTCCTTTTCCGAATGTCCGGTCGCCAATGAGCTGGACATTTGCTGATTCCTTTACAGCTGCCGCTAATATCTCTGATGCACTTGCACTCCCACCATCAATTAGCATCACGGTTGGAACCGTAATTTTCTTTCCGTCTTTTGCGACATACTCTTGTTTTGTCCCGTCTTTATATTCCACTTGGAATAAAATTTTCCCTTTAGGTACAAACAGATTTGAAATCGTGATCGCTTGATCGAGCAAGCCACCCGGGTTTTGACGAACGTCTAAAATAAGCGACTTCATCCCTTTGCTTTCCATTTCATTTAAAGCGTTTGTAAGGTCTTTATCTGTATGCCTTGAGAAACTTGTAATTTGTATTTTTGCTACTCCATCTTCTAGCATTTCAGCATACACCGTATTGATTGGGATTTCATCTCGCGTAATCGTTATATTAATATTGTCTTGGCTTCCATCCCTTTGGATCGTTAAATTCACTTTCGTTCCTTTTTCCCTCTAATGAGAAGAACGGCTTCATTTGCGCTCATCCCTTGAATATTTTTATCATCGACTTTGATAATTTTATCCTTCGGTTTAATTCCTGCACGATCCGCCGGTGTTCCTTTAATTGGCGAGACAACGACAATATTTCCATCTAACTCTTGAATTTCCGCACCGATGCCTTGAAAGGATGATGAAATGCTTTCTTCAAACTGCTTTGCCTCATCCTTTGTCATATAATCTGAGTATGGATCTTCAAGTGCTCTCATCATCCCATCAATGGCGCCATCCAACAATGCCGCTTGATTCAAATCTTGAAAATAGCTCTTTTTAGTTCATCGTATGCATTATATAACTTTGTAAACTCCTTACGTTCTTGCACGCCTACATTAACCGCTTTTTCATCACCAAATGCCAGTGCTACTAATGTAATACTAGCGGTGAAAAACACAAGTAAAAATAGTAACATGACAAATGTAAACTTTTTCATTCGGATATACCGATTATTTTCCGACGGAGCATTCACTTTATGATCATTATTTTCTTCCATTCCATTCACCACTTTCATTCCCCGCAGAGAGGCAACCCTCTGATATTCTATTTAATTACTGACCACTATATTTTATCAGTTTTTCGAGTATTGGGAAAGAGCTACGTGTCTTTCTTGAAGCGCGACATTATCGTTTGGAGAAAAATGTGTTTTCACGATTCTAACTGTGGATTTTTCTCATTGCATCAAGAAGAAAAACTCCCATCTCGGGAGTTTCATAGTTTTTCACTTCCTGAAAGAATTCTTCCAATGTCCATCCATATTCATAAATCCAACTGGCCACTTTTTCACCTACGTAACGAAAATGCCACGGTTCGTATTGATATTCGGTTATGTTTTCTTTTTCTTGTGGATACCTAAGAATAAAGCCATAACGATGAGCATTTTCTTTCAACCACTGGCCTTCGGCTGTTTCACCAAATTGCTCAGTTAATAAAAATTGTGCACTTTGGCTCGTAATATCTATGGCAAGTCCAGTTTGGTGCTCACTTTTACCAGGATATGCGACCGCTTGAAGCGCTCGTTCTTCCCCAACTTTTGCAATTTCTGCGTCAAAAATTGCTTTCTGCCGCTCGTATGAACGATAACCTGATACAGCGAATAGATAGACCCCATCGCTTTTCGCGGCCTCAAACATGTTCTCAAGTGCTTCAGCGGCTTCCTTCCTTAAATAACTTTTCTCAATATCTTGATCACCAAACGAAAATTCCACATTCGGACGAACCAAATCTTCGGGTTCATACGTTTCTGGCAAAGCAAATACTTTATTGACAAGTGCCATCACATTATCTGGATTTTTATTTCAGTCATTCCGTTGACTTCATGTGTTTCATTAAAATAAGCTGCTTCTATCGCGATTTCATCTACCGCTTCTTCATTCTTTTCCTCTGATTGAATCGGCTCTTCTACTGGTGCTTCCTCCACTTCATCCGTTTGTTCTCGCTCCTCTGTTGGAGCACTTGGCTGCTCTTTAAATGATAAAAAGTCTGGCAACGCACAGCCTGTTAAGAATATTGCCGTCACAATCATAATTAATCCTTTTTCACTCGTCACTACTCCTCTAATCCAACAAATCGTAATCCGTTTTACTTGATTGAAGCATCCAATGCTACTTCGATCATCTCATTAAAAGTCGTTTGTCGCTCTTCTGCGCTTGTCTCTTCCCTGTTAAAATGTGATCACTAACCGTTAAAACAGAAAGCGCCTTTCTACCAAACTTCGCTGCCAATGTGTATAGGGCTGCTGTTTCCATTTCAATTGCTAAAATTCCGTACTGAGCCCATTTCTCATGTTCCGCATGATCATTATAAAACATATCTGCTGTAAACACATTGCCCACTTTTAAGTTTAATCCTTTTTCAACGCCAACATCATACGCAGTTTTTAAAAGCTCAAACGATGCTGTTGGAGCATAATCTACCGCACCAAACGTTATTCGATTCATTTGTGAATCTGTTGATGCCGTCATCGCCAAAATGACGTCGCGAACGTTTACGTCTTTTTGAATCGCTCCACACGTTCCAACCCGAATTAAGTTTTGAACATCATAGCTTTGAATTAGTTCGTTCACATAAATTGAAATCGAAGGAACACCCATCCCAGTACCTTGGACTGAAATTCTATGTCCTTTATATTCACCGGTAAAACCGAGCATATTTCGGACTTTATTATAACATTTTACATTTTCAAGAAACGTTTCAGCAATATATTGTGCACGTAGTGGATCACCAGGTAATAAAATCGTTTCCGCAATTTCACTTTTTTCGCTTCAATATGTACGCTCATGTATACTCCTCCTATCTTTCATCACATCCGTCTTTCATTTTAAATGTTTCTCGTTATGGATGCAAATTTCCAAAGGTAAGTGTTCCATACTTTAATAATAGAAAAAAGACCACAGCCAAAAATCACTGTGGTCCACCGTTTGGAACGAAACTAATATTCTTCCGCCTCTTCATCAATGATCCTTTTTCAATCAAATAATCAAACGCAATATCCGCCAATACACCAGCTTCATCTTCCGTTACATGAAAGCCTCTTCTCAATAGCTCTTCATAGAAGAATTCAGAGATTTCTTCCGTGTCAATGAATACTTCTAGATCTCCCATTATGATCGCCCCTTTCATGAAGTTGCTTTTCGTTAGCGAATATTACAAACGAATCATTTATCTTCTGATTCTTTATATAATTCCCATGCATCATCGAACACGGTCATCGATGGCAAATAATGCCCATTTAATTCTAAATAATGTGTGAGTTGATGATAGTCAACTGCATTTTAGGGAAGCCATGATCCTCATACGCCGCATGTGCAAATTCACTGATTGCATCTTTTTCAATCGCATGACGATATTTCATTAAAAAATGATAAAATGATTTCTTCAACAATGCGCAACCGCCTTTCTTTATTGTCCTACGTGATAATATAGCGGATTGCGAGAACGACGTAAATGGAAAAACTGCTTTTCAATGAATTTTTTCTTCCTTCATTGTATGCACATAAAAGCATTCATGCCTTATGAGGCATTTTATATACTAACAACCCCTGAATCTCTTCAGGGCTGTAGTAATCGTCTGAATTTATTTAGGGAAGCACCAGCAAGCACCAATAATAATCAACAAAATGAATAGGACGACGATGAGAGCAAAGCTATTTCTTCCTCCCACACCACACCCGTAGCCATATCCGTAAGCTGGATAGGCATCATGACAGTAGCCATCATAATACATAAAGTTCACTCCTCATTCTAATTTTCTATTCGCTGTTATTCTATGTATATGATGGATGGGCGGTATGTGCGATTGCCCATTTATAGAAAAATCGCCCGCAATTGCGGACGATTATTTCATCGTTACTTCTATAATCGCTGTTTCACCAGCCGTTACTTGCCCTAAAGGTTGCTTTTCTAATGAAGCAACATCATCACCATTCGTAATGATGATCGGCGTAATCGTACTTGCAGCTTTTTCTGTGACGAGCGTTACATCAAATTCAACAAGTGTATCGCCCATTTTCACTCTATCGCCTTCCTTAACAAACGCTGTAAAACCTTCACCATTCATTCCAACTGTTTCTAAACCAATATGAAGTAAAATTTCCGCACCGTTATTTGCTTTAATGCCAACTGCATGTTTAGTCGGAAATACTTGAATAATCTCTCCGTCAATAGGTGACACAACCTTGCCAGCCTCTGGGCGAATGGCGATTCCGTCTCCCATCATTTTTTGTGAAAATACTGGATCAGGTACATCACTTAAATCGATTAATTCTCCTGTTAATGGTGCTGTAATCGTTACTGATTTTGATGCTGTCTCTTTTTACCAAAAAGTTTTTTAAACATTGTTTCATGCCTTCTTTCTTTTCATTATTAATATAATATTGGAGAATCATTGTTCAAATAACTTAATGTATTCTCCATACCCTTCCTCTACAAGCTTGTTTTTGGAATGAACCTTAATGCCGCGGAATTGATGCAGTATCGTAAATGCGAAGGTCCAGGGCCGTCGGGAAACACATGCCCTAAATGTGAATCGGCTTGCTTGCTTCTTACTTCTGTTCGAATCATTCCGTGACTTTTGTCGATTTTTCAACAATTTCCTCTTCGTAAATCGGCTTCGTAAAGCTTGGCCATCCACAGCCCGCATCATATTTATCACGGGAACTAAATAAAGGTTTACCAGAGATGATGTCAACGTATATCCCATCATTTTCAAGGTCCCAATATTCATTTTGAAAAGGAGGCTCTGTTCCATTATTTTGTGTCACATGAAATTGCATCGGCGTTAGCTTTTTTCAACTCATCGTTATTCATTTGAATCCCCCAATGTGTTTGAATAAAGTTCGCTCGACCGGATCCTATTTGATATGCTTCATACCTTTCTGGATTTTTCCGATAAAAATGTTGATGATATTGTTCAGCCGGATAAAATGGTTTTGCTTCTTCAATGGGAACGACGATTGGAGCGTTAAATCTTTTACTTTCATCTAATTCTTTCTTGGATTTTTCCGCAAGCTCCTTTTGCTGCTCATTATGATAGAAGATTGCAGGCCGATACGATTCTCCGCGATCATAAAATTGACCAGTTGCATCGGTCGGGTCAATTTGCATCCAATATAATTGTAATAGTTTCTCATAAGGAAATACGGATGGATCAAACGTAATTTGTACCGCTTCCGTATGTCCAGTCTTCCCTGAACAAACTTCTTCATATGTTGGATTTTCTGTCGTTCCACCGGTATAGCCTGAAATGACAGATATGATGCCGGGTTGCTCATCAAATGGCTTGACCATACACCAAAAACAGCCGCCAGCAAATGTCGCTAATTGTACATTTTTCATTGTCCACAACTCCTTATTTAGTCGGTCGGAACGAGCATTTTAAATGAGATCACATCCGATCGCAAATCGAATTTCTCCGCACGTATTTGAAAGCCATTATTTAATCTCATCTTCTGTAATGCTACGTACACTTCTTTATCATTCGGATGAATAGTGACCCATTCTGGCATTTTATATGCATCCTGGATGATTTTCATAATATAGGAAACAGGTAAATTTACCTTTCTAGCGAAATCGTTTTTTGTTTTAAAACGAGATCACCGTTCTCAAGCGCTTCTGGTTCAAATGTCATTTTCAGTCTGAGCATTTGTGAAAAACTTGAATGTCCCCATAAAGTTCGACTTCATCCGTCAATAAAACTTGATAATTAATCGGCCCATTTAACGCTTCTTTTTCAATATAATGGGTAATCAATGCATTTAAATCGCTTTTCTCTGTTTGAATAAGAAATTCCGATCCATTTTGTTTCGTTGTGTTCTGCTCCGGTATCGGCTCTTGATCAGTTGCAAGAAAGAAGATCAATCCTACAGCCGATATTAGTAAAATATTGATGGAAAGCAGAGTGATGAAAAGGATTTTCCATTTGTTTTTCTTGTTCATTATTCACACCCTTTAAAACGTTCACTTCTTAGCTTGCAACATTTGATCCCTCTCCAAATATTCATATATTCTTTCAGCCATCAAATCATAGCCGCGATTATTTGGATGGAATAAATCAATTTCGTAAAGCAATTCTTCTTCATTGTTTTCAAATATATCAGCAACTGGAATAAAGCTAGTGTCGTTGAATTCAGCAATGATCGTTTCGCTTGCTTTATTCCAACTCTTAACAATCTCATCCATTTCTTTAATATCAGAGAAATATTTCATAAATGGATTATAAATACCAACAAGAGCAATTCCACATCATCATTATAAGAGCGAATCGTCTTGATCATTTCTTTTAATCTTTTACTGTACTCTGTTTCGGCCACAGCAAACTGGCTAGTTTTTAATCCAAACAAGTTCTCTTTAAACACTTGCATGACATCATTCCCACCAATTGTAATGATGACAAGATCCGCTTCCCTAATAGCTTCAATGATTTCTTTCTTTTTAATCGCGTTAATAATTGACCTGTTCGAATTCCTTTTACACCAAAATTGACGAAGCTAGCGGTCTTGATTTGTTTACTGTTTTCCAATTCTTCTTTTAAATAAGAAATATACCCGCCTAAATGCTGAGCATCACCGACTCCTTGTGTTAATGAATCCCCAACCGAGACGATTGAAATATTTTTCGGAATAAAGTCTTCCGGCGGAAATTGCTTAAATAATCCGGTCGTTGTCCTTGACTTTAATGGAACATTTACACTTGAAGCTGAACAGCTCATTAACGCCAAAACAAGCATTAGTATTAAAATGACTAGTCGTTTCATTCGCTGTTTTCATCCTTTATTCTAACGTAATTTCAGTATAACATGGGTTTATGGAAGAGAAAAATATTTGATAAATATTAATCAGCATAATACATGAAACCGACTGCTCCTCGCCCTGCATGTGTTGCGATGATGGGAGTCGTATAATGAATGTCGACCTTCTCGAAACCAGTTAATTCTTCTATTTTCGCTTTCATTATTAGCGCTAATTCATATCCGTCTGCATGGGCGAGTTCAATACGCCTAATTGTTTTACCTTCGATATCTTGCAATAATTGTTTCATTAAGAATTTAATTGCTTGTGAATGGCTCCTTACTCTAGCTGCTGGTGATAATTCACCATCTTCCAATTTTGCAATCGGCTTAATATGGAGCAATGAACCAAGCAGTGCTTTTCCCTTGCCAATTCTTCCACCTTTTAATAAATTTTCAAGTGTATCAACAACAATATATAATTTTGTTTCTGTGCGAATTCGTTCAAGTTCCTCGATTATTTGTTGTAGTGATTTACCTAACAAGGATAGCTGTGCCGCTTTTCTCACTTGAAATCCTAATGCTTTTGAAATAAAGAAGGAATCAATGATCGTTACTTTCGTATTTGTCATTTGTGCTGCTGTTCGAGCAGCATCGATCGTCCCGCTTAATTTTCCAGACATATGGATGGAAAGAACCTCTCCGCCATCTTTTCCTAATTCATCATATAATTTTAGAAATTCACCTACCGCCGGTTGTGAGCTTTTAGGTAGCTCTTCTGCCTGTTCCATTTTCTCAATAAAAGTTTCTGGGAAATATCCACTCTATCAATATATGTTTTACCATCGATAATAATCGATAATGGCACGACATGGATATGTAGTTGAGCGATTTCTTTCTCTGTTAAATCACAAGTTGAATCCGTTACAATAGCAATTTTTCTCATGTAGTCACGTCCTTATTAGTATCATTTTATATTATACCGATTGAACGAACATAAAGGTAGAAAAGAGACGCAATTAAATATTTGCTATCATTCAGTGGTCGAGATAAGATGGAAAGAGACAGTTAGGAGGCACGACATGGAAACGACTTTTTATACAGATGGGCAAACATATAACTGGAAGGAAGAAGTAGCAAATGCGATTACACATGGAATCGGCTTTCTTTTAAGTATTCCAGCGTTGGTCGTATTGATCGTTGCAGCTGCACAAAAGGCGGGCGCTGCAAATCGTCAGCTTTACAATTTTCGGTGTATCAATGCTCTTGCTTTATTTATTTTCAACAATGCTTCATAGCTTCAAGCCATCAAAAACGAAAAATATTTTCGCCATTTTAGATCACTCAGCCATTTATCTGCTTATTGCAGGCACGTACACTCCACTCGTACTTGTTTCCTTAAAAGGAGCGCTAGGCTGGACATTATTTGGAGTTATTTGGGGATTGGCGTTGGTTGGGATTGCCTTTAAATGCTTTTTAATCAATCGTTTCCGTATCCTTTCTACAATTTTTTATCTAGCGATGGGATGGTTAGTCATCATTGCGATTAAACCACTGTATTCAAGTTTAAGTGGTGTTGGATTTGCCTTATTATTAACAGGTGGATTGTTTTATTCAGTAGGAGCGATCTTTTATATTTGGCGCAGTCTTCCATACTCACATGCGATATGGCATTTATTCGTCATTGCCGGCAGTGGGTTTATGTACTTTTGTATTTTGTTTTACGTATAAGAAAGAGCGTTCCTCAAAGGAGCGCTCTTAATTTTTCCTTACATATAGTTGAAATTCGTAATCATACGGATTTTTTCATCCTTTGGCCCTTTTTCGCTTGAAACAAGTGCCCATTCATCCCAATTCAATGCAGGAAATATGTGTTACCTTCGAACACTTCATCGATTTTTGTTACATATAATCGATCAACCTCATCAAGAAATAAAGAAAAATTTCCGATCCGCCGGTAATAAAAACTTCTGTATTTTGCGTGCTGATCCACTCGGATAATGCTTCCTTTGAATAGAAAACAAGACAGCCTTCCGCTTGATAATTTTGATCTCGCGTTAAAATAATGCTCGTTCGGCCTGGTAATGGTCGTCCAATGGATTCGTACGTTTTTCTTCCCATCACAATCGGATGGCCCATCGTTGTCTCTTTAAAATATTTTAAATCTGCTGGCAAACGCCAAGGCAGGTCATTGTTTTGACCAATTAATCCATTTCGATCTTCCGCCCATAAAAAGAAATCATACACTGACAGCTCCTTTAATATGTGGATGCGGGTCATAGTTCTCCAATGTAAAATCTTCAAATGTAAATGCAAATAAGTCTTTTACGTCTGGATTGATTCGCATCGTCGGTAAAGGTCGTGCGTCACGCCCTAATTGCAGCTTCACTTGCTCAATATGATTGCTATAAATATGGGCATCACCGAGCGTATGGACAAATTCGCCTGGCTCTAAACCTGTTACTTGAGCCATCATCATCGTCAATAAAGCGTAGGAAGCAATATTAAAAGGCACACCAAGAAAAATATCTGCTGAACGTTGATATAATTGACATGATAGCTTTCCGTCTGCTACATAAAATTGAAATAAACAATGGCATGGCGGTAATGCCATTTTGTCAATATCAGCTACATTCCAAGCATTGACGATCATTCTTCTTGAGTCAGGGTTATTTTTTAGCTGATCAAGAACGATCCGAATTTGATCAATCGTCTGACCATTTGCTCCTTCCCAAGATCTCCACTGTTTCCCATATACAGGACCAAGTTCACCGTTTTCATCTGCCCATTCGTTCCATATTCTTACACCATTCTCTTGCAAATATGACACATTTGTATCTCCAGCTAAAAACCAAAGCAGTTCATGAATGATCGACTTTGTATGAAGTTTTTTGTCGTTAGCAACGGGAAGCCATCTTGTAAGTTAAAGCGCATTTGATAACCAAACGTGCTAATCGTTCCCGTCCCTGTACGATCTTCTTTTTCGTTCCATGTTCAAGCACATGTTGACATAATTTTAAATATTGTTCCATTCCAAACACTTCCTATTCTTCTATTTCGGCAAAAAGGCATACATATGTGGTGCACGCTGTTTTAATTTTGCTCTTGTTTCATTAGATAGAAAATAGTATGCAAAGCTTTCAGCAAAAATTCTTCTTCATAATCGAGAAAATATTTCTGCCCTGGGAATAAGCGTTTCGCTTCTTTCTCCCACGCTTCCTTTATTTCGGCATCCATTTCCGAATTATGAAACACATAACGATAAAGGCTATGAGCAATCTCATGATATTCAAGATTAACGGACCCATGCCCATTGCCATATTCACTATGACCTATCTTAACATGAACAAGCTTTGATCCACCAATTCCAGGCACATCATCCCAAACAATCGAATCGGGGTACCCGCGAGGAACGACTCCTTTTAAATAGGATGTATAACGCTGATCGGTTAATTTCCCATTAAAAAAACGACTTTAATGTTTTTGTTTTTTAACTCCTGTAAAATCGTTTGTGGCAATTGATCTAATCTATGAATCATGTTTGTCGCTTCTTCCTTATCAAATTCGGCTTCAGGCAAAACAATCACATATTTTAAAAACTGCTCAGATTGCAGCTGTAATTGTGGAAACAGCGGACTTTTGTACAAGAGCATTCCATCATAAGCCGGCCTTGACAAGCCAGCCCCTACAACGACAATCAAGATCAAGAGTGGGAATAACGTCCACTTTTTCATCGTTGACTCTTCTTTCATTGATTAATAATATTATTCTATTATAACATGAATTAGAGTGAGCGAGAATTGAAGATAAATAGAAAAACAAGTACGGTTTTTCGCACTTGTTTTCAAGTTAAACAGTTTTCCATTTAGGGGTGTGTTTTTATCCCAATAAATCGTACCTAATGTGTAATGTGTTTGAAAATGATCGTGGTAAGTATGGTAGTGGAAATTAAATTGATACCCTTCCAATGGAGGCTTGTCTCTTCTTACATGAAAACGAATAATATCTTTATTCGTTTCTGCATTGTAAATGTGGAAAATTTTCTCACCTATGCCACCACTTGGGCTTTCAGTAATCGCTAATTGCGATAAAGACTCCTCCGGAATTGCGCAGCTGTCATTTCAATTGCTGCTTCAATATTTGGTAATACAACATCACGAAATTCCTTTTCAATCACATTCGAAATTTTGGGTCCAAACTTCACGATTGACTGCCGCTCAGCTTCCATTGTCATCGTATGAATAAATTCATCCTTCCCCGTTTTTACAACTTCCGTCGGTATTGTCGTCTCAACAGTTGTTTGACTTGCAGTATGCCTGGAAGATTCCCGCGTTGCTGTGATTTTGCAACACCTTGTTCTTCAGACCATACTGGATGTGATGGTGTAACGGTACCGAACGTTATAATGGATACTAAAATAATAAGCGATTTCGAAGCCACTGTTTCATCCGACGACCCCTTCTCCATTAGTCAACTATGATATTTCTATCATATACATCTTTAGACGTAACTTCCATAGATAAAGTTTCATCATTTCAAAAATAGCTTTCATATTTTATTTAGGTATAATATAGATAGTTGAAAAAGGAGGATGTCTTAATGACTACAGCATTAATTTCAATCGGAATTTTTGTTATGCTTGGTTATTTCGTTTATTTAGCAATCGCAGAATAAAGCAATGGGCAAAAAGCCCGTTGCTTTATTTACAATTTTTCTGAAAAGCCGTAATTAAACTTGCCACAATCTCCTCTACCTCATTGTCTTCGATATCTTCGCGCGGAATAAAGTGGACGACTTCTTTCCTTTTAACAGAGCCATTGATGGGGATGACGGCTCATAACCTTGAAAATACTCGCGCATTTTTGCTGTCGCTTCCTTTCTTGGCCGGCAAAAACGGTGACGAGGTGGTTAGGCTTTACTTCACTCGTTGCAACAGCATGGATCGCTGCTGGTCGTGCAAGTCCAGCAGCACAGCCACAGACAGAGTTGATGACAACGAGAGTCGTTCCTTCCACCTTGTCCATGAACTGCTCGACATCATCTTCTGTTAATAACTCTTGAAAGTTTGCCGCTGTTAATTCTTCCCTCATCGGTTTTACTACTTGTCTCATATATTCTTCGTATGCCATCGACATTGTAAATCCCTCCACGTATATGTTAACTTTTTCTCGCTTCTGTCATTTGCTTCCAAACAGAACCTTTCGCTTCTTCTCCGCCTTCAATTCGTTCGATCGCCATTTTGATTTGGAGCTGCACTTCAAACTCCGGATCATTTTCCACTGCTTTTAACGCAGGCAAAACCCGCTCATCTCCGACTTCATATAAAAACATCGCTGCACGCCAGCGCACAATTTTGCTTCGATCGTTGAGTGCCTTACACATCTCGTCCATCGCTTCTGGAAAACCAAGATCTGATAAACAATCGCCAGCCGTTCTCCGAACAGGAACAGTTTTATCTTTTAACCCGATGTATAAAAGCGGCAATACACGACGATCTTCAATCATCCCTAAATAAACGACAGCGAGCCGGCGTATCGAAGATTTTTCATCTGCTAACGCTTTTTCTAATACGGGTAAATCTTCAATCGTCGGATCATCCATTTGTTCTAAAAGTTGGTAGCGTGTTTTCCAATCAGGATCATCCAATTGCTCAGGCGTAAGTTTTATTTTTTCACTTGCCGCACTTCTCCACTATTAATTGGATTTTTGGCAATTTCAACAAGCGTCTGTAAACGTTCGTCCGGATATGCTGCACCTAATTCCTCAATAACTTCTTGCCCTAATTGCTCAAGATCACCGTATCTTATACCGAAGTCTTTCCATTTTCGCAACAACACATAATTTTCACCTTCAAGCTGTGCTTCCGTCAAGGCAGTTAAAAGCGCTCGGGCATGGCAATTCGCTTTTCATCTGAGCCTGTTAGAAGCTTCACTTGTGTTGGTATTTCTTTAAACATTAATACTTGGACATTGACTTCACCGTAATGTTCATCAAGTTGCTCGTTTGTTGTTTCATAGTTTTCGACGTCCTCACCAAAAGCCAGTCTTACTTGTGGGAGAATTTCCTCCCAACTAAATCGACCGTTTCTTTCAATCGCGATAAAGTCAGCAACGTGGTAAACACCATTTACACCCTCAATTTTAAGGATGCTTTGAATGATTGCTGGTGCACCTTCCGATTTGTCTTTCTTATAATTATTGCTTTTTCCCGCTGGAAGTTCTTCATCCAAATTAATTTTCATCGTATTCGGACTAGGAGTCGGTTCAATTGATATGATTTTCATTAAGCTCCACCTTTCTTTTCAAAAATGGGCATATTTCATCTTATTGTAGCATAGGTAGGCTTATCGCCACTATTGTTCCGTATTATTCAACGAACTCAGAGAGGTATGACCATCTCGTAATTCGATGCTCTAATTGTTCATTAATTAGCTCGATTTCTTCCATGAGTTGTTGAGCCTTTTCAAAGTCACTTCCAACTGAAAGCAGCTCTGTATTTAATTGCTCCACTTTATCCTCTAGTTCCGCAATCTCATCTTCAATTGTTTCCCATTCCATTTTTTCTTTATATGTCATTCGTTTCTTTTTTCAAGTTCGACAGATTGCTTAGCAGGTTCCTCGCGCTTCGGTTGAGTTTGACTCGCTTTCTCCGCTTCAACAATAGACTCTAAGTAGTCGGAATACGTTCCGTAATATCGTTCAATGTTTCCCTCTCCTTGAAAGACAAGCAATTGCTCAGCTGTTTTATCTAAGAAGTAACGATCATGGGAAACGGAAATGACGACACCAGGGAACTCTTCAATATAATTTTCCAAGACGGTTAATGTCGTCGTATCTAAATCATTCGTCGGTTCATCAAGGAGTAAAACATTCGGCTTTCCCATTAGAAGCTTTAATAAAAACAAGCGGCGTTTTTCTCCACCTGATAACTTCTTAATCGGTGTTCCGTGTGTATTCATCGGAAATAGAAAACGTTCCAACATTTGTGAAGCCGAAATCTTTTCACCGTCTGCCGTTTCGATCACTTCCCCAGCCTCACGTATATAAGCAATCATTCGCGTATTTTCATCGCTCATATCGGTTTCTTGTGTGTAATAAGCGATTTTTACGGTTTGGCCTGTATGAAATTCACCGCTATCGATCTGCAATTTTCCAGCCAAAAGATTTAATAATGTCGACTTGCCACTGCCATTTTTCCCAACAATTCCGAAGCGATCACCAGGCTTTACAAGCCAATTAAAATCGTGTAAGATTCTACGATTTTCAAACGACTTATTCGCATGGATAAACTCAAACACTTGCTTGCCAAGCCGCGTTCCTTGCATCGCTAAATCGAGGTTTTCTTTGCAGGGACATTGCCTAATTCAGACGAAAGCGTCTCAAAGCGCTGAATCCTTGCTTTTGCTTCGTCGAGCGCGCTTTTGCTCCTCGCTTCATCCATGCTAATTCTCTCCGATATAAATTCCGGCGTTTATCCTCAGCTTGAAGCTCCTGTTCTTCCTAAGTGATTTCGCTTCAATGAAAGCTTCATAATTTCCCGTATATGAATAGAGATTCCCATGGTCTAATTCAAACACTTTTGTAGCAATTTGATCGAGGAAATAACGATCATGAGTAATGACGATAACCGCATTTGGATATTTGCTTAAATACGTTTGCAACCACTGAATCGTTTCATAATCAAGATGGTTCGTCGGTTCATCTAATAGTAATAAATCAGGTGTCTCAATTAAAATTTGTGCAAGTGCGACTCTTTTTCTGACCACCGGATAAATGCTTTACTTTTGTAGAAATATTATCTAAGCCGAGCTTTGATAAAATCGTCTTCGCATTCGTACTTGCTTCCCAACCGTTCGTATCATCCATTTGCTTTTGCAATTGAAAAAGTTTTTGCTGCAATGTTTCATTTTCTGGATCATTTGCTAATTGAATGAGTCCTTCTTCGTGTTCCCTCATTAATTTAATGGAAGGTGCTTCACTTTGGAACACTTGCTCAAGAATTGTCAATGAATCATCTAGTAACGGTTCCTGGGGCAAATAGCCAATTGAATAATCTTTTGGATGTGTCATTCGCCCTGAATCTAGATCATCGATTCCAGCGATGATTTTCAACAAGCTTGATTTACCCGTTCCATTTACCCCGATCAATCCAATTCGTTCTTTTTCCTGGATATGAAAAGTGATATCGTTAAATAACCGCTTATCACCATATGTTTTTGACACATGTTCTGCTGAAAATATTTTCATAATCGTAAACATCCTATTCGCGTTTTGTTCATTTATTATTTATCGACACGCGCAAGCAGAAACAATTGCATAAACGTTAGTGCCTGCTTTAATTCATTGGCAAGTATCTCTACGGATGCTTCTGTCACTCCCCGTTTATATACCCCTTTTTCCGCAATTTTCCTCCAGCCATTTTCGCTTGCTAGTCGTTCAAACTCCCACGGCATCATCGTGTTACAAATTGCTTTTTCCCCATATAATCTTGGATAGCTATTTTCTCTCGGTTTGGCGGTCGGGCCTAAAATGCCAAAACAGGCAAATCCACCGACCTTTATAATTCTATGTATTTCATTCAATGCTTCTAGCGGTGACTTTGTCCATTCCAAACAATTGATCGACATAACGCCATCAAAGGTTCCGTCATCATAAGGGATGCTTTGTACATCAGCGGTTTGAAAGGTGAGATGTTCCTTTTGTTGTCGTTTGGCAATTCGAATCATTTCCTCTGATAAATCGATGCCGACGACATCATATCCGCGATCATGTAATAATTTTGAACCATAGCCATCACCACAGCCAATATCAGCTATCTTACTTCCTGTTGGAATATATTTCGTCATAAACGGAATGATTTCCTTCCGACTGCCTGCTTCCCACATATTCATACTATTTCGATGCCAATACGCTGCCTTGTGATCCCATGAGGTTTTTGCTTGTTCATGCCATGAAACATCCTTCATCTACGTCACCTCGTTCCGCTTTTTACGTAAAAAGAACCGCGTTAAATGGGTTCTTTATTAGCTGCTTCTTCTTCGTTTTTCATTTTTATCAATTTTAGCCTTTCGATTCTCTTCGGATCTTCCTCAAAATACTCGACGAGATCTCCAATTCTTTCAATTGAATTCCAGCTAAGATGATGTTCGATTCCTTCTACATCATCGTAAATTTTTTCCTCATTTACGCCGATGATTTTCAGAAATTGTTCTAATAAATCATGACGGTCAACAAGTTTTCGTCCAATTTTTTTGCCTTTTGCAGTTAGAACGAGCCCCGATATCTCTCATAAATCAGATAGCTGTCACGATCAAGCTTTTGTACCATCTTTGTGACTGAGGAGGGGTGAACATCTAAAGCTTCCGCAATATCTGACACCCGGGCATACCCCTTGCTTTCGATTAAAAGATATATTTGTTCAATATAATCTTCCATACTTGGAGTTGGCATCCGTCCTTTTCCCTCCCTACAATATAATCAGCATCTAAAATTTTACTACATACACTTCCTTTTAACAAGTAGCCGTGCCCTTCGTTTTGCCATCCCTTAAAAACTTCTTAAAATTAAGTAAATATATTGGGAACAGTCTTGACATTAATAGTATTTAATTGTAAATTGAATGTATCATCTAACTCATTTGATGATAATATTTTTTCATGGCACAACGTGCTGTAAGATCTAGGAGGAATAAGTAATATGCAAAACGGTAAAGTTAAATGGTTTAACAATGAAAAAGGTTTTGGATTCATCGAAGTTGAAGGCGGAGAAGACGTTTTCGTTCATTTCTCAGCAATTTTAGCTGATGGCTTTAAATCATTAGAAGAAGGCGAAGAAGTTTCTTTCGAAATCGTAGAAGGAAACCGTGGACCTCAAGCTGCTAACGTAACTAAACTATAATATAACTTACGAGGCTGACGCATTGCGTTCAGCCTTTTTCCATACCATTATCCAACAAGCCTCTTCCCTTTTTTTGAATTTCCGCCCCGACCGTACATTGATGAATGCAAAAACGATGGGCATATGTTTTACTAAATGTCTTTTTAAAATGTGAACGTAAAAAACAATCTTGACAAAAGAAAGAAATCGTTTCATCAATTTCTTTTAAAATCTTTGAACGTGTCATACATACAACCTTTCCGCCTGTTATTCATCTATCTTCGCATGGCTTTGTACTATTATATTCAGAAGCGCTTGGCTTGCGAGCTTATCTGCTTCCTTATTTTCTTTTCTTGAAATGATTTCATAGCTCGGTTTCATTCCTAATTTCTTTATCTTTGCTTCCATTCGATCTAACCAGCGATTTAGGGCAGGTTCATAGCATGGCCACTCACCTGCAAGTTGCATTAACACCCCTTGTGAATCTCCGCGAATCACACATGGCATATGGTGAATACCGATTTCTTCTAATAGAAGCAGCCCATTATACAATGCCGCATATTCTGCTTCATTGTTTGACTCAAGTTCGTCAAGCTTTGCATTGAAACGAAAACGGTACGTTTCATCGCCTTTTTCATAATATATGACGACACCGATTCCAGATACACCAGTCTGTAGATCAAAGCCCCGTCAAAATAGAGCTCCGGATTTCGTGGTGCTAACTCGGTTTTTATTTTTAATTTCTCGTATTCTTTTCTCGTCCATTCTCGATTCATTTCGTCGACAATGATCATATCATTGCATCTACCTGTTTTTGCATGTCAAATAGTAATATGTCGAGCATTTTTTCCTCGATCCACTCTGACTCCATTTGAACATGGGCTGTTTTTGGGCCTTTATATACAAATTTTACTTTCATTTTCATCTTGATCAGCACCTTCTACGTTATAATAGTGGTGGCATCTGTTATCTTATATATGATATTTCCCTTGTTAGTAAAAATTAATCGTTGAAAGAGGTTTTCCTATGGTTGAAGTATATATTGACGGTGCAAGCGCCGGCGATCCAGGCCAAGTGGGGCTGGCATTTTTATTAAGCATGATGGCGATGTTTCATCCTATTCCATACCACTTGGCACCATGAATAATCATGAAGCTGAATTTGTCGCCTTAATTAAAAGCTTGGAAATTTGTTTAGAGCAAGGACATTCAATCGTTTCTGTTCGCTCTGATTCCACAGCAGTCGTCCACGCAGTAGAAAAGAATTTGCAAAGAATCCAAAGTATCGTGTCCTGTTGGATCAAGTGCTGACACTCGCAAATGAATTTGATTTATTTTTTATTAAATGGATTCCTTCCAAACAAAATAAACGAGCGGACGAATTGGCGAGACAGGCAATTCGTTCAAAGTAAAGACACGTAGATCAACTACGTGCCCTTTGCTATGCCAACATCCCTAATTTTTTGCTAAATCATACGCTTGTTTTTTGTTTTAATGTTTTTGCGTATGAAGGTTTCCAATAATGATAGGTAGAAACTTCCATCAAATCGTTTTTGTGCTTTTAGTGTTAATTCAATCGCAATGGAAACAAGATAATCATTTGAACCAGTCAATTGCTTTCCGAAATAAATAAAAGAAATCGCATCTTCCTTTAACTTAAATCCTTTATCATCAAGATGCAAAAGAAACGTTCCAAGATTTTTTGCGCATTATACAATGACCTCTGCCCCTTCTAAATACCACTTTCAAGCAATGGAGTTGCTTCCTCAAACCACTTTGCTTTGACAAGATGATTGCGAACGACCTTTAATCCATGCTCATCAACAAATGCTTGCGCCGTGTTCGGAAACTCGTTTAAAACAGCTTGTGAAATGTCGAGTAACAATGATACATCACATTTAATTTCTGCTAGCTGCCGAGAAAGATGAAGCATGTCGATATCCTCTTCAATTTTCTTTTGTTGCGCTTTCGTCAGTTCTGTTACGTTGGCAAGCATTGTGTCGATATCCTCGTATGTTTTGATTAATCGCAATGCCGTTTTTTCACCGATTCCTCTTACACCAGGATAACCGTCGCTCGTATCCCCATTAATGCTTTTACATCAATGAGCTGTGCGGGCTGAATGCCATACTCTTCAGTAAAGCTCTCTTTCGTATAATTAAGATAATTGCCAACTCCCTTTGAAGGAGCAGCACGTTTACACGATCATCTACGATTTGTAATAAGTCACGATCCCTGTTAACACCGTAATCTTCATCGTATCCTTATATTGGGAACAAAGCGTTCCAATGCAATCATCCGCCTCATACCCGGCAATTCCGATACTTGGGATGCCGAATGCGTCAGTGATCTCTTTAGCCATATCAAATTGAGGGATCATCTCTGTCGGCGGTGCATCTCGATTCGCTTTATAGCCGCTATAAAGGTCTGTGCGGAACGTCTCACTTCCCATATCCCAGCAAACAGCCACATGGGATGGATTCACATTTTCAAGAGCAGTAAGCAAATGGCGCATATAACCTTGAACCGCATTTGTAGGGACCCCGTTATGATTTAGCATAAACTGCTTATGAACCGATGTCGCAAAAAGCACGAAACAGAAGTGCCATGCCATCGACCAATAATAAATGTTGTTTTTTCATTTTCTATGAACACCTCTTATTTTAGTTCAACCTTGTCTATTATACCATAAGAAAGCAGAGCCATTTGACTCTGCAAAAAACGTTCCTATTCACCTAACTCGACTTTATTTTCCGGATAAGAAACCCAATCCGAGTAGCTGCCGGCATATAATTTAACATGTTCAAACCCAGCTTCAAGCAAGGCGATGATGTTCGGGGTTGCTGTAACCCCAGATCCACAATAGACGATGATTTCATCCGTTTTCTTAAAATCATTGAATCGTTTTTCTTGTTCCTGCTTCTCTTTCCACTTACCGTTTGCAAAGCCATCAGTCCATTCTTTATTTACCGCACTCGGAATATGACCAGGTTTGGCATCAATTGGCTCTTCAAGTCCGAGGTAGCGCGAGCGTGCACGAGAATCTAATAATATTGCTTGCTGATCCGCACTTCTTTCTTTTACTTCTTCATACGTTGCAAGCATTTCTGTTTGTATATCCATATGAAATGTCGTCCGTTCATATGTTGGAATCTCTTTCGTCGTCGGAAAACCCGCCTGTTTCCATTCAGCAAATCCTCCATCTAATACGTAGACAGATCGATGGCCGCTATATCGCAGCATCCACCAGAACCGGGAAGCAAAAGCCCCGTCGCCATTATCATAGGCAATTACGGTTACACCTTGATCAATGCCTGCAAGCTCAAGCTTTTCTTGAAAAACATCCATATTTGGTAATGGGTGTCTTCCACCATGCGCTTCGACAGGTCCAGAAAGATCCTCGCCAAGATCAAAATGAACAGCTCCCGGAATATGCTCTGCTTCATAAGCATGTTTCCCATAAAAAGCATCATCCAATGCATAGCGACAATCAACAACTCTGATCTCTTTACTTATTATGTTGTTTACTAGCCATTCTCCTGATTTAATAAATTGCAACTTTACTCCCCTCTTCTCCAATCCAATTAACCCATCGCGAATCTGCAGCCAATCATCTAGTTTATCGGAATGATCAAATGCCGCCAGCATAACGTTATATTGATCTTCTACATCGGTTTGAATCGATGCAAGCATTTCCGCAAAACGTTGTTCAAGCAAATCGCCAAAAAGGGTTGTGAAATGTTCCAGCTCGTTTTCAATATACGTATCTGCTAATGGGCTTAGTAATTGTTGAAGCGCTTCTTCCATTAATTTCTTTTCATTTTTTCAAAGAAAGCTTTCGGGTTTTAAAATATTTGAATGTGCCTTCTAATTGCTTTTGATCGTTTTCGGAAAACGGAGCTTGAAACGGCAATGTCGCATTGCTCTCCCATTCAAATGAGGAAAGTGAAAGTTCTGCTTGGAATGATTGCAATTCCCTTTCCATTAATTGAAAGCGTTCATCTAATCGCTTGCTTATAAAGCGCTCAACTCGAAGTGAGGTCGCTCTCATTTCTTGGACAAAATCATAACTAGTTGCTGCAAGCAATTCCTCTAATGCCTTTTTAATAAATGGCGTTGATTGCTCGTAAGCAACGCCGGGTTAAATGCCTCTTTAAAGAAATCTGGGAATCGATAAAATACTCTTTGCTTCACATAATATAAAAGCTCTTCTATTTCCTGATTCATCCGTTCGGTTAATGTTCCTAGCTGAGCTTCTAATAACCAAGCTTTTACCCGCTCGCGCGTATCGATTAATTCTGCTTTTCTTCTTTCCTTTTCATGTTCATCTTCGCTCGCTGTTGCGATTAATTGCTCAAGCATGTGAACAGCGCGGTGAAACGAAGCTTCGGCTGCTTGAATAGCCATCTTTTGCAAATCTGCTTCCAAGAAATGATGGAAGGCTTGCTCGAATTGACCAATATTTGATGCTTCTCTTTCTTCGGGTTGCTGGGCAAGCTTGCTTGAAACACCAAATATGCGCGGGAAGCGAATGCCGTATTCATGAAGCTGATTTTCAACATAATGCAATACTTCGTCAACCTCTGCGCTCGATTGCGCTAAATCAATGGCATTGACGATGAAGAACATTTTATCTAATTCAAACGCGTCTTTCACACGGCCTAGTTGAATTAAAAATTCACGATCCGCTCTTGAAAAGGCATGATTATAATACGTAACGAAAAGAATCGCATCCGAATTTTTAATATAGTCAAAGGCGACACCTGTATGACGGGCATTGATCGAATCGGCGCCTGGTGTGTCAACGAGTGTGATTCCTTGCCTTGTAAACGAGCAATCATAATATAGATCAATCGCTTCAACAAAGCATGAGTGTGATTCATTGGCAACGAATTGGCGAAAATCTGTCAAATCGGTTGTGATCGTTGTTCCTAATTGCTGATGAAATTGTTCATAGCCTTGATGAAACGCCTCTAAAAATGATAAATGGATATGGGCCGCACCTTCCGTATTTGCCGTCGCTAATACGTTCGGAATGATCGCATATGCGTCAGCTAGCGAATGACAGTCAAAGCCAAACATTTGCAGTGATTGCCGAATGTCTTCTTCTATCTGTTCTGCCGTCTTTAAGTGGACACTCGCAGTTCCATGACGATTTCCTGCATCTGGCGGGCAAATTCGGTTAATCGCTGCTGTCGTTGGATTCGGAGAAACAGGCAAAACATTTTCTCCTAACAACGCATTGGCAAACGAAGATTTCCTGCGCTAAACGCACCAAATAAAGCAATCGTATAATTTTTTCTTTTAAACGCTTCGCTCTTTGCATTAATTGCGCTGTCATTCTATCAAAGCTCTTTTCATGACGCAAATAAGATACGGCATGATCTAGTTTCTTAATGACATCATTGATCGAGATCGTCTCTATTTGAATTTCCTGCTCTTGTTTTACGGTCAATTGCTTCTCTCGTTCTTCCGCACTCTTTTTGTGAACCGATTCCGAGTAAAGCCGCACATTTTTCTCCGCACGTTTCCATTCATCAAGGAGTTCATTTAGCCTCTCTTCTTCATTTCCGGTTTGTTCCGTTATCATCGTTTGTTTATTTTCGTAGAATAACTCTAATTCAGCAATCAGCTTAACCGCATTTGTCGCCTTTGTTACCACTTTTAATTCTTTTTGAAGTGCCGTTGTTTGCCCTTTTATTTGCTCGTTGACCACACGTATGACACGCTCAATCAATCGATCGATTTCCTTTTCGGCCCCTTTTTAATCGCATTGGCAACATCGTTACAATAATTTAAAACCGATTGACCCGTTACACCTGCTCCTTTTTGATGAGCTCGGTGAAACGTTGATCTGAAATGGAATAGATAATTGCTGGGCAGCTACTTGTAATTCGTCATCGGCAACCTCTGCTTGCACAAGAAATTGAGCAGCCATTTGCCGCATATGCCATTCAAGTTGTGATTCCATCTGTTTGCGCACACTTGCCGCAAAGTTTTGCAAACGGCTGCTTCTTTCAGCTTCTGTCTTCTTTTGCTAAATAAAAGTCCTACTTTGAAATCCGGTTGTTCCGCAAGCAAAAATTGCTCCGCCAACTCGCGTGTTTCAGCCGGCATTAAGTACGCATTTTTCAACAATTGCGCGCGCTCTAATTCAAATTGCTTTTCCAGGTCATTTGTTTTATTTAAATGCTTTTCAAATTCATCTCGCAATTCAGTTTCTTTAATAAATAGCTGGGCAAGCTCCTCTTCTGAATAAGAAGATAAAATAGAATCATGCGTTGCAATTGCTTCTTCCTTTTGCTCGTCAAGCCAGCTGCGATGTTCCTCTTCCATTCGGCGAAAAGCGGCTTCAATCGTATTCCTTAACCATTGCTCTTGATAACGCAAGGCATCTTCCATTAATTGCTTCACCGCTTCAAATTCGTTTTCTGGATGATCAGGCGCTTTTAATGATGTAAAAACATCCCTCTGGCTGGACATTCCACGAAGCAAATGATTCATACACAGACTGTTTAAACTCAGAAAACGAAAGCTCTGCCTCATTATGCTTATCAATCTGATTAATAATTAAATAAAGCTTGACTCCATGTTTGAGTAAATTTTTTGTATACATGAAATTAAGTTCAGATTGAACATGATTATAATCCATTACATAAAAACAAGATCTGCTAAATGAAGTGCAGACTCCGTTGAAATTCGATGGGCATCGTCAGTCGAATCAACCCCAGGCGTATCCATTACCGTCACCCCGTCTGGAAGCAATGTATCAACCTTACCGATCTCCACTTCAACAACATCACCGTTTTTACAAAAATCCTTCACCGTTTCAAAATCATAAGCACCTTTAAAAAGCAAAGGTGTTTCTGTTTGATAATAAATTTTCGCATAATCTTTATCTGAGCGGTGAACGTTAACAAGGTTTGCACTCGTCGGAATCGGGCTAGACGGCAACACTTGATCGCCGATTAACGCATTGATCATCGTTGATTTCCCTGCTGAAAAATGTCCGCAAAAGGCGGTGATAAATTCATGATCGTGTATTTTTTAATTAGTTTTTTCGCTTTATCTGCTCGCTCCAAATCACCATGTAATAAAAATCGTTCTAATAATGTAACGGTTTTTTCAAGTTGCTTGTTCTTTACATCCACTTCCACTTGTTTCAGCATGCTGCTAACGGCTCCTTATCATTCAACATTTCTGGTAGTGCATTCTATACTCTATTCTACCTAATTATTCAGTTTTTTGATATACAATTGTTTCACTAATAGAAAGCATGCCCGGTCCTTCAACTAAGCTGGACATTCATTTTTTCACCAATAAAATTGTGATTTTACCATTTAAAAACAAAAATTACCCATTTAATCATATGTAAGAAGGGTGTCCAAAAGCCAATTTCTCGGACTTTCCGGACACCCTTCTTCATCACTTCATCTTCCATTAAAACTGTTTCCCATAATTCGTATGTTCCCGCAACGCTTTTTCTTCCGCAGGATTCTAACCGCCAGCATCCATTGATTCAACAGGAAAAAATGAGCGCTGTTATGTAAGCTTGACATAGAAGAGGGATGACGAGTAATTCGATCGTAACGATAATGTAATTTGGATGTTTTACATATTTAAATGGTCCTTCTTTTACAATTTGCGCACCGGGAAGAACGATGATTTTTGTGTTCCAATATTTACCAAGGGTTACAATCACCCATATTCTTGCAAGCTGAGTCATAATAAAGATCACTAATAAGATGGACCAATACGGACTCCATGTTCGGTGAAAGTAGGAAACTTCAACAATTAAAGAAAGAAAAAACAGAGATGGAGCAACACCATAAATGGATAATGCTTAACTCCGTATTCTTTCCCCCTTGTTCCTTTATCCAGCTTTCGTTGCTTTTGGCAATCCTTAGTTCGATGATGCGCTGACTCACAATAATTAATACGAATAGAACGAACATCATTACGACCACCGCAAAAGTAGCAATTCTGAACTAAAGCCTGGTCCAAGTGCGGTGATTAAGCCATAATCCCCTGCATCGATCGGATCTTCCAAAAACTTTTGTAAAACGAATAGGACGGTGACGGATGACATGTTTCCATATTCATGCAATATCGTCCGTGAGTGCTCGGATTTCTTCGGATCTAACTGCAAAGCCTTTTCATAGGCAGATATCACTTTCTTCCCGCCGGGATGTGCGACAAAATGAGCAATATCCTCTTTATCGATGCCATTGCACAATAAAAATTGCTGGACATTCGGTTCTAACCACTTTTCAACAATCGAGGGAATACTTTTAGAAAACACGACGTACAAGCCTTGATCTTTATATCCCAGCCCATTACATCAAGTGAGTCAGGCATTAATGTCGATTGCGTGGAAATGATTTCAGGCAAAGGCTGTGAGCGCTTGTAATCGAAACTTCATCACCAACAACGAGAACGGCCGCAGCCCCATCCGCAAACAATGATGCGCCAATTAAATTGCTTTTGCTTATATCATCCTTTTGAAAGGTTATGCTACATAATTCGACCGCTACAATCAATGCTTTTGAGCTCGGAAAAGCTCGGCAATATTCATACGCTCTTGATAAACCAGCAGCTCCTCCCGCACAACCGAGCCCCCAAATAGGAACTCTTTTTAGATGCGGAGAAAAAGGCAATTGATTCATCATCCGTGCATCAAGACTCGGTGTTGCAATGCCTGTCGTCGTGACCATAAAAATCGCATCAATTTCATCATATGCAATTTCTTGTTGGACCTTGGCTCCATTCATACATTGCTGAATCGCTTCGATCGCAAGTGTTTCAGCCTCCTGAATAAACGCCGAATTTTTTCAGAAAACGAATGATCCTCTTTATACCAATCCATGCTTTTGACGAAATGGCGTTTCTGGATGTCACCATTATGAAAAACATGCAGTAAGCGATCAAGGTCCTTGATCGAATCGGAAAATAATTGCTTCGTCCATTCCATCGTTTCTTGCTGTGAAATCGCAAATGATGGAATTCCAGTACCAACCGAAATAATTCGCGGCATATGTTTCGCCCCTTTCAAAGTCATCGGCTTAGCTCTTGGCAATATTAACCTTAACAGGATACCCTAATCGCTTCACTTTTAATTATTTTTCTTTAATTGCTCCAATTGTTGAAAAAGTTTGGATACGAAATCGAAATGGCTTCACTATTGGCGATTTCTGTTACCCTTGTGCTAGACAAGCAGCGATCGCAAGCATCATCCCAATTCGATGGTCGCCGCGACTGTCAACATCGCTCGCTGCATGTAACGAAGACTTTCCATAAACCTTCATTCCATCTTCCGTCGCCTCAATATTTGCCCCCATTTTTTCAATTCATCAACGACGGCATCGATTCGATTCGTTTCCTTTACTTTTAGCTCCGCAGCATCTTTAATAATCGTTACACCTTCTGCTTGTGTAGCAGCAAGAGCTAGGATCGGAATTTCATCAATGAGGCGTGGAATGATTTCACCGCTAATTTCCACTGCACGCAATTGTGATGTGCGAACAGTAATATCAGCATACGGCTCCACAGCGGCTTCATTAAGATTCTCAATCGTCAAATCCGCTCCCATTTGCTTTAGCACATCGATAATGCCCGTTCTTGTTGGATTCATTCCAACATTTTGCAGCGTAATTTGACTATTTGGCAAAATCGCTCCGGCAACTAAAAGAAGGCAGCAGATGAAATGTCGCCAGGTACATTTATTTCAGTAGCGACGAGCTTTTGCTTTCCTTTAAGTGATTTCTTTAAGCCTTCTTCATTCACCTCAACCCCAAAGGCTCTTAACATTCGTTCTGTATGATCTCTTGAAGCTTCTGGTTCTATTACAGATGTTTCACCATCGGCATGTAAGCCTGCAAGTAAGACAGCTGACTTCACTTGCGCACTTGCGACAGGTGATTGATAATGAATCCCCTTTAAGCCGCCGCCGCGTATACTTAATGGTGTAAATGATCCGTTCGCTCTTCCGTCGATTTTAGCGCCCATCTGTTTTAATGGAACGGTTACGCGATCCATCGGACGTTTCGCGATCGATTCATCGCCAATGACATTTGTATGAAACGGAAGATTAGCTAAAATCCCTAATAATAGGCGAATTGTCGTTCCCGAATTTCCAACATCTAAAATATGTTCAGGTTCTTTCAATCCTTCCAGACCTTGACCATCAATTTCTACATAATCACCATCTTGAAGAATGTTCACGCCTAATTTACGAAAACAGGCAATCGTATTTAAGCAATCGTCGCCTGTTAGCAATCCTTTACGATTGTTTTACCAAAGGCAATCGAACCGAACATGACCGCACGATGTGAGATCGATTTATCCCCAGGTACACGGATAACCCCTTGTAATTGTGTCCGTTCTTCTGTTGCAACTTTCGCCATTTACTTCACTCCTACATACTAATATATGTCTCATATCCTCTAGCTTTTAAACTTGCTCTTGCTTTTCCATATCATTTAGTGTTTGAAAGCTAAGACGCAAAACTCAAACACATCTTCACGCGCTTCAATAATTCGGATATTCGTAATACTAATATTTTCTTCCGCTAATAATGTAGTTACGTTTGAGATCACACCCGGTTTATCAAGCACATCAACATATAAATCATAAAATGCTGTTATCGCTCCACGTGCTCTTACTGGCAAGGAATCACGGAATTTTTTGCTCCAGAGAAATAATCATATAAGTGCTCGCTATTCCCTTCAAGGATGAGCCCACGAACTTCATCCATTTCCTTCATCCAATCATCAATTAATGACAGAAGCATCGATTGATTGTGGCGAACGATATCACGCCACATTTCCGGACTGCTAGAGGCAATTCGCGTAATATCTCGGAAGCCACCAGCAGCAAGGAAATTCACATGTTCATTTTCTCTGAATAGGACTGCACGTGTCTTACCAAACTGGCAGCAATGACATGCGGGAAATGACTGACAACCCCAGTTACTAAATCATGCTCTTGTGCATCCATTATAATGAAGTTTGCCTTCGTCCCGCTTAACCAGTCTTTTAATTCAGCAATGGCATCACGCCTTGCTGCTTTCGATGGAGTTAATACATAGAAGGCATTTTCAAATAAATGTGCTTTCGCACTTCCTGGTCCCACTTTATGGGAACCAGCCATCGGATGACCGCCGATAAATGCTGCGTTTCCATTAAAAGTGCGTCTGCTTTCTTCATTAAACGGCTTTTTGTACTACATACATCCGTAATAATTACATTTTTCTTCAACGTAAGATTTGCTAACGTTGTTAATAACCGTTCTGCCTTTTCAACAGGGCAAGCTAAAATAATTAAATCGGCATTTCCTGCTTCTTTTTCAACAGATTCTGTGTAACGATCGATAATATTCATTTTTTCTGCCAACTTACAGTTTTCCTCATTAATATCAAAACCTGTAATGATGACATCATGTTCTTTCTTAATTGCAAGTGCAACGGAGCCGCCGATCAGACCGACTCCGATTAGTAATATGTGCTTTCTATCGTCCATCTTGTCACTGCCTATCTTATATTAAACTTTTACAACGAGCATTGCTTTTAATATTTGCTTTAATTCATCATTCTCTTGCTCTGTTCCAATTGTTATTCGTACACCGGTAGGAAACGGGCGGACAATGAACCCTCTTTCAAGTAAATATTGAAACACTTCTCCACTTGTCTTTCCAGGTATAGTAATAAAAATGAAATTTCCTTGTGAGCGGTAATAAGAAACTTGATGTTCGTCAAAAAACTGATAAAACTTTTCCCGCTCAATCGAATTGCGCTCAACGCTTGTTTGCACAAATGTAAGATCGTCCAATCCAGCGATTGCCGCTTCTTGTGCAAGGACGGATGTATTAAATGGCAGCCTCGCTACTTCTAATTGTTGAATCAAACTTGCTGCGCCAACACCATAACCAATCCTAAATGCGGCCAGTCCATATGCTTTAGAAAATGTGCGTAAAACCATTAAATTACTATATTGAGCAACGAGCGGAATCGTTTGCGGGTAATCTTCGGCTGTTGCATATTCGTAATAGGCCTCATCTAGAACGACGAGTACATTAGCTGGGACACGGGCTAAAAATTGCTCTAGCTCTTGCTTGTTTACATATGTGCCCGTTGGATTATTTGGATTACAAATCCAAACGATTTTCGTCCGCTCATCCACTTCTTGTAACATTCCTTCTAAATCATGACAGCCATCTTTTAATGGCACTTCGCGAACTTCGGCATTTTCAATGACAGCATGATGCTTGTATTGCGGAAATGTACCCTGTGCCATTACCGTATTCGTTTCAGGAGATAAAATCGCTCTGCTTAACATTTGAATCAGTTCATCTAGTCCACTTGAAAAAATAAGCTGATTTTCAGCCACTTGAACATGTTTTGCGACCTTTTCTCGCAATTTTGAAGCGGCACCGTCAGGATAGATAGCAAAGTCTGCAATATTCTTGATCGCCTTCATCACTTGTGGTGAACTGCCATATGGATTTTCGTTCGAAGCTAATTTGACGATTTTTCTAAACGATATTGTTGCTTCACTTCATCGGTCGTTTTTCCCGGAGCATATGCCGTTAATGTTTGAAGTTGCTTTTTAATCATCATCGGTTCCCGCCTTTACTAAATTTAGAATTGCAATGTGTATTGTTTATGTCTTTGAATATTTTCTTTAATCGCATCCATCCGATCACGGCCAAATTGATCTAATAACGCCACGGCAAGTTCCCATGCGATCACCGATTCTGCCACGACACTTGCCGCAGGCACTGCACAACTATCAGATCGTTCGATGCTTGCTTTAAATGGTTCTTTTGTGTCGATGTCAACACTTTCAAGTGGTTTATATAAAGTCGGAATTGGTTTCATAACTCCTCTTATGACGATTGGCATTCCCGTCGTCATTCCTCCTTCAAAGCCACCTGCATTATTCGATCTGCGCGAATAACCATTTTTTCATCCCATGTAATTTCATCGTGAACTTGGCTTCCCGGCTTTTCAGCAGCTTCAAATCCGATGCCAACTTCTGCACCTTTAAATGCATTAATGCTCATCATGGCTCCTCCAAGCTTCGCTTCCAATTTGCGATCATAATGAACATAGCTGCCTACACCAATCGGCATTCCTTCCGCGATCACTTCGACAATGCCACCGATTGAATCTCCATTCTCCTTCGCTTCATCGATCGCCCTCATCATTTTTCTCCCGCTTCTTCATCAAGGCAACGAACGGGGATGCTTCTGTGATTTCCTGCAATGATTCAATCGAATCGTATGACAATCTCTTCGCTTTCACTCCGCCAATTTCCAATACATGACCACCGATATGAACACCAAGCTCACGTAAAATCACTTTCGCAACCGCACCTGCCGCTACTCTAACCGTCGTTTCTCTTGCTGAAGATCTTTCAAGTACATTCCTCATATCACGGTGTCCATATTTTAAAGCGCCATTTAAATCTGCATGACCAGGACGCGGTCTCGTTAATTGCCTTTTCACTTCTTCTCGTTCTTCTTCACTAATTGGGGCTGCTCCCATAATTTTTGTCCAATGTTTAAAATCATTATTTTGAACGACGAGCGTGATTGGTCCCCAAGTGTATATCCATGCCTTACACCACTTAAAATTTCAACCTCGTCTTTTTCAATTTGCATTCTTCGTCCACGGCCATAGCCTTTTGCCTTCTCGCCAGCTCATCATTAATCATTTCCGCGGTTAAATATAGCCCCGCCGGCACCCCTTCAATAATCGTTGTTAATTGCGGTCCATGTGATTCTCCTGCTGTTAAATATCTCATCATTTTTCCTCCAGTCATATTTTTCCTTAAAATGCAAAAATCGCCCCTGCATTTAGCAGGGACGATTCAATATCGCGGTACCACTCTAATTGTGGACATACGTCCACCTCTCATCAAATGGGTAACGGCTCTACCGTCTTTTTTACTGATTTAGCGCGCAGCTAAATGTTCTAAAAGAAGCTCGAGGAGTAATTCACATTCAAATCTGTGCTGATTTTCACCATCCATCAGCTCTCTGACGTTACAAGGATAGGAATGCTACTGTGCCCTGTCTTCGCTATTATTAATTGGTTATTTAGATTTAATTTTTATCATAAGCGAAGGAATTGTAAAGTAATATTTCGCTATTTTCAAAAAGATTTTACAAAAAGACCGTTTCAATCATTTTACCATGTTCTCGTTAACTTTTACTTTATTCATTCACTCTTCACTCTTTTGTCACAATTTTCACGAAAACTTGTAAAATAATGAAACAGAAAAAGAAAAATACTTTCTTTGTACCTCTTGACAGCTACGCATTTAAGGTCTAATGTATTGAACTATCAACAAAAATAATCACAAACACTTTACAACGTTGAAGTCTTGAAGTGTGAAAACTCAGAATTTTTACTGAGTTTCATTGTGAACCATTTGAAAATTATAAGGAGGGCTTATCGTTGTCAGAACTCGAAGTATTACGTTCAAAAATTGAAAAACGACGTTACAAATGTTAGAATTATTAAACGAACGAGGACGGATTGCGCAAGAAATCGGTAAATTAAAAGAAATGCAGGGCGTGAAGCGTTTTGACCCTGTTCAAGAAAGAAAGTTACTAAATTTATTAGCTGAACATAACGAAGGCCCATTCGATACGTCGACGGTCCAACACGTATTTAAACAAATTTTCCAAGCGAGCTTAGAGCTTCAAGAAGACGATAACAGAAAAGCTTTACTCGTATCAAGAAAGAAAAACCGGAAGATACAGTCGTTTCTGTACTTGGTGAAAATATCGGTGATGGAAACGCTCATTTCATTATGGGACCTTGTGCGGTTGAGAGCTACGAACAAGTAAAATTAGTTGCCCAAGCGATGAAAAGCAAGGATTAACATTGATGAGGGGCGGAGCATTTAAACCGAGAACGTCTCCATATGATTTCCAAGGTCTAGGTGTTGACGGGCTTAAGATCTTACGTCAAGTTGCCGATGAAGAAGGTATGGCTGTCATTAGTGAAATTCTACACCCAAATCATATGGAAATAGCTTTAGATTATGTTGATGTGATCCAAATTGGCGCGAGAAATATGCATAACTTTGAATTATTAAAAGAAGCGGGAGCTGTGCGTAAGCCTGTTCTCTTAAAACGCGGACTTTCTGCAACAATTGAAGAATTTATTTATGCTGCTGAATACATTATCGCGCAAGGAAACGATCAAATCATTCTTTGTGAGAGAGGTATTCGTACGTACGAAAGAGCAACGAGGAATACATTAGATATTTCAGCTGTGCCAATTTTGAAGAAAGAAACGCATTTGCCAGTTGTTGTTGATGTTACGCATTCAACTGGACGCAAAGATTTGCTCCTCCCTTCTTCAAAAGCAGCACTTGCGATTGGAGCAGATGTTGTTATGGCTGAGGTTCATCCAGATCCAGCCGTTGCATTATCTGATTCCGCTCAACAAATGAACATTGATGAGTTCAACGCATACATCGAGGAATTAAAAGATTTCGCAAAAACGCTCAAAAAGCACCAGTAAATATTTAAAAACAATGCAAGAAGCTGACTCGAATGAGTCAGCTTCTTTGTTAAACTGCTTTTTCAGCCACTAATCCCCTATTGATTATATGAGTGAATGCATATAAGAATGTTCTTTGTATAACATGATTCTAACGAGCTGAATTATTATTTCAACATAACAATAGATGAGTTTGCAGGAACAGGAAGAGCCTTCTTTACTTCTGGTAAAATTGTCTCCATTTCATCCTTTTAACCCAAATATGAATTGTGCCTTTATCCGTTGACGTTCTCACTAATCTTCCAATTCCTTGTTTAAGCCTTAAAAGCATATAAGGAAGATCAACTTCTTCAAATGGAGATTGTGCCGTATTTCTTTTCGCATCAAAAACAGGATCGAATGGCGGAAACGGAAGAGAATCGATAATGACATTTTCAAGTGCAGATCCAGGAATATCCAATCCTTCCCAAAGGGTATATGCACAAAGAACAACTTCATCATTATTTTGAAACTGTCCAATTAATGTACTAATTTCAGCATCCCCTTCAAACACAACGCGATACTCATTATATTTCGTTTGTACTAAATACCGTTTAAAATCAGAAAGATCGAATTTATTATTAAAAGAAGTAACGACCTTCCTTTTGCTTCACGAATCGATTGCAACATGTTTTCCCACTTATATTCCTTGCTCTCCTCTAAATGCAGGGATATGTCCATTTGCTCTTCATACTGAAATGGTGATTCAACGGATAATGATAAATAATCTTTAATCCCCAAGCTATTACTCAGATAGGAGAAGTCACCATCGTTTGAGAGGGTTGCGGAAGAAAACACATAAGGAATTTTCTGCGAAAAGACTTGTTTGCTTAATATATCACTAACAAGCCTTGGCATAATAACAAGCGTTTGACTAGCTGAATGCTGCTCAAACCAAATGATTCCTTTTTCATCCTCAATGAGCAATGTTAATGAAAAAATAATTTGATCTAAATATTCTTCAACGATTTTCAATTCATATTCGTCAATCGTATATAGTTCAGATTCAAACACAAGCTCCTCTGATAATTGATGAATTTGTTGCAAAAGTGCCTTTGCATGTCCAATTAATTCATTCGTTTTATTTAGTTCCATCCGGTCAGAACCAGTAACAGGCTTTGCAGATTCAGAAAGCTTAGCAAACAACTCCGTATTTAATTCCAAGACATGTTCGATTGAGAAAAGCGTACTCTCTCTTACATCATTTTCTTGGAGGCGGATGAGCAGTTGCTCCAACGTTTCATCCGTAATTCGATATGTTAGTGCTTTTGGCTTGCAAATTCTAACAAATGCCCCTCATCAAACACAACACTGCTTGCTTCTGGTAGTAATGGTAGTTGTCCTTCCGCTTTCGCGCATCCTTCGTCCAAATATGCTCCATATAAAAATCATGGGAACAAACAATGATATCTGCAGCTTTTCGATAATAATCACGGTGAAGTGTCTGGCCACAGCGATGTCTTTTCGCGCATGACACACAATCTTGGAGTGAATCCCATGCTACACTTCTCCACTCTTCTTCAGTAACATAAGGAAAGTCTTTGCGATCGCCATATTTATCGAAATTCATCATCGATAAACTCTCGTGGACAAACGCGGGAAGTTCATCATGAATATCTAAATACGTTTCAGAATCAGATCGAGTGATTGCTTGATCTAGTTTTTGCAAGCATAAATATTGATCCCTTGACTTCGCCAGCCTTACATCGATCGTAAAGCCAAGTGCCTTCTCAATCTTTCTAATATCGCCTTCTTTTTCACAAGCTGTTCAATCAATGATTCATCCGCACACGCAATGAGCGCCGGCTTCCCGTATATCTTGCATAGGCGATCGAATATAAAAGGTATACGAGCGTTTTTCCTGTGCCAACTCCCGCTTCGGCAAACATGACTTTTTCTCTGTAAAGGCCTTTTCTAATTGAAAAGCCATAAAGATTTGCTCGTCTCTTAATTCAAAACCTTTGTCTGGTAAAATATCATAAAATACATCACCAATCCAATCTTGGAGATGTTCATAAAAAGAACGATCTTTTGACAATTCAAATGGCAAAGCTGAGCGCATAACATATCCTCCAGTAATAACAAATATGAAACGCAAGTGCAATAGGCACTTGCGTGTAATTGTAGCTTTAATAAGTGGGCAGTTTTCTACTTCTTCTTGGGCATATCATCAAAACGAGATTTCCAGTGCCTGTTCTATCTCTCTTTCTGCATTAATAAATGTTGCAAGGCACTATGTAACCCCTCTTTTGCTTCATACAACCGTTTCAACCCTTGTTCTGTTGCATTTCCATCATTCGCCACCACATCGTAGGACGATTGAAGCGCGTTTGATATTTTTCCAAATCATCTACATAAGAATGCATGCCCTCACCTCTCACGGTTAAATATATATCAAGTATATTCCGTAAAGGGGTTCTTATTCAAGCTTATTTTCTTGGTGGTCTCGGACCCCAAAATTGATATAGATCTGTTCGAATAAAACCGTTGAACAACTTTCTTTTTTCGTTGCTTTTTCCCATACAAAAGTTCAAATTCTGGATGGGATGTTAAGAAATAATACGACCATGTATCAAATCTTTGGAATGCGTTACCGATTTCCTTATACATCTTTTCGACGATTTTCTTGTCTCCTAGTCGCTCACCATATGGAGGGTTACCGAGCATTACACCGTATTCATCTTTCGTTGTAAAATCCTGAGCACGCATTTGTTTAAATTGGATCAAATCCCCTAGTCCAGCCTCAAACGCATTCGATTTTGAAATCTCAATCATTCGATGGTCGATATCAGTACCAGATATATTAAGCTTTTGATCGTAATTTGCTACATCCTCCGCTTCCATCCTTGCATCTGCCCAAATTTTTTCATTCATCCACGGCCATTCTTCACTTAAAAATCGCGGTTGAAGCCTGGAGCGATGTTTTGTCCAATTAATGCCGCTTCAATCGGTATCGTACCTGATCCACAAAACGGATCATGAAAAGGACGGTCTGGATACCAATTTGTTAGCTTTATTAATGCAGCAGCAAGGGTTTCTTTTAACGGTGCCTCTCCTTGTCCCGCACGATATCCACGCTTATGTAATCCTGCTCCAGATGTATCGATCGTAAGCAACGCTCGATCCTTTAATAGTGACACTTCAATTTTAAACAATGGACCGGTTTCAGCAAGCCACGAATCTTTTTATATGCAGATTTCAGCCTTTCAACGATCGCCTTTTTCACAATGGCTTGACAGTCAGAAACACTAAATAACGTTGACTTTACCGACTTTCCTTGAACAGGAAATTCAGCATCGACAGGCAGGTAGTCTTCCCAGCGCAATGCTTTCGTTTTTCAAAAAGTTCTTCGAACGTTTTTGCAGGAAATTCGCCAACGACGATTTTTACCCGGTCCGCTGTACGCAGCCATAAATTAGCACGAGCAATCGCTAATTCATCTCCCATAAAAACAACTTTTCCATTTTCCACTTCACATTTGTATCCGAGCTTTCTTATTTCGTCCGCAGCAATCGCTTCGATTCCCATCGCTGTCGTTGCAATTAGTTTAAATTTTCCCATCTTCTTCTCACCTTTATTTTTGTTGATTTGAAACCGATTCACGTGATCGTCTTTTCAATTGGATCAGTGAGACGGAGAGAAAACTGTATCATTTCCATTATTATGTAAGTTTAGCACATTTTAAACACGGAATAATGCCCTTCTTCGTAGAAAGAAGGGCATGTCATTGTGCATCAGCCTATTATAACATTCATGTAAGCCATGTTCTGTACCTTTGTACTGCAATCGGTCATAGGTGGACCTCGTACTCCGGCGGTAATCATCTATCTGCAAGATCATCAATCTTGCCTCTTTCCTCGTTCGTTTCCAAGTCAAGAGTGCCTCTACCAAATTTTGAGTTGCTCGCTCATGGGGTTTACCTCGTTCCACCTTTGCTGTTTCCAGCAAAGCTCCGTCACTGTGGCACTTTCAAGGTAGTCACACCATATCGAGAAGACGTAGGTGTTTTCCTGCCGTCAGCCCAGAAAAACCGAGCTGCCCTGACTTATTGTTTCGTCAGGCATGAACACTACAGGCATCACAGCACTGTGCGAGCATGGACTTTCCTCTGCCGCATGATGCGGCAGCGATTACCCGAATGTTATCGTAGCACCGTTTTTTATTGTAATCGTAATTGCATATAATTGCAATGGTAAATTCATGAAGATTACTCATCTAATTTACTGCCGAACACATGTTTTTCTAAATTTGATAATCGCTTTAAAATATCAAAGTTCGTCGTCCCCGCCGGTTGTACAGGCTGTCTACGAGATTGATCTTCAAGCTGTTTTTTAAGCGCAAGTTTTCTTGTTGCAAATCATCAACCGTTTGGTGCATTACTTCATAATCTTTAATAATTAAATCTAAAAATTTATCTACTTCTTCTTGTTTATAACCACGAAAAGCAGTTTTAAATTCTTTTCTAGAATTTCTTTTGCTGTGATTTTCAATTTTTCAGCCAACATTCAAAACATCACCTCGACATTCACCCTACATTATGTATATTCTTTCAAAATTAAGCCGTTTTGTCAAAAGTTATCCTCATCTACAATTGCTTGCAGATCATAAAAATCAATCGCTCTAATCTCATATGGATGATGTTCCCGATACTTTTGAGCAAGCCGATAATAATATTTAGGCGACCCATCTTTTTCCTCATCGTAAAGTATAATCGCCCCGTCCGTTTTTTCAAGAAAAAACTGATTTTTATTTCGAAATTGCCACGGAGCTGTATAAGGTTGCTTTGATAATGATGCAACGTAGTCGGCATGGGCAATCACCTTTTCATATAATTGTCGATTGTCTTCATTCCATTTTTCTTCCTGATGTAAAAAGGCGTTATTACGGCAAGCTTTAGATGTGGGTACTGATCCTGCAATTCGATCATAGACTCCGCCGCCCACAGTTCGACCCCTTGTTGCCCAGAAATAAGCACCCATTCTAGACCTTCCTCAGCCAGTTTCGCAATCTGTCTAGAAAACAACTTTTTAATGTATTGTACAGCAGGATCACTGTTTTTGTATATACCTAATTCAAATGATTTATATCCTGTAAGAGCTACGACTTTTAGCAAGATTAATCAGCCACTCCCTTGATCGTTTTTTATTTAAATGAAAAACAAGGATGAAAATAACTTCATCCTCGCTTTCATTTATAGCATATTAATAAGGAATCCTGGGCGTGGTCGGAATCCTGGTCCCATTCCCATCGGGCCCGGTCTCGGACCCATTCCCATTGGCCCTACCCCATTGGTCCTGCCCCTGGCCCCATCCCCATTGGCCCTGGTCCTGCTACTCCACCAACTCCCGGTCCTGGACCGGGCATCACAACTTGCTCATTTGTCACTTCATTTACAAAAGATTCAGTGTGTGGAAATAATGTTGATGGATAATATTTTCATGATTGACATGTGTTGTATGTGAAGGATGGATTTCCGGCACAATTATATTATTATAAGAATGTTTTACACAGCACTTTGTTGGGTGAACAACGGCAGGCATGACACACGTAGGACAACCACATTTGTTAAACATGTACATAGCTCCTTTCTTCTCGTTTATCTGTTTACACTTACACTCTATGTGGATAGTCCAATACATGTACTAATGGAAATACCTAATTTTTCGTCTTTTACCCATTCAAATTTTGACGATTTATATAGAGAAATACATAAAAAACGTCGACTACTGCGCTTGCCCGGAAATGATTGAAATTTCTCTAATTTCCCATGAAGGCGTTCCATTCTTTTATTTCCTGCCAAAATAAATGGATTAGTAGGATCGATATATGAACTATTATTGCCTTTTCTGTATATGATAGAGCTTTTTCGTAATCTTAATATTGATGCTCCATCCATTTGGCGAGTTCGATGAATCCCTCTTTTCGGACTCGTTGATCTTTTCCTTCCGTTGCCGTCACCGATCATTGTTTTTCCTCGTCATAAATCCGAATAATCTTTTAGATTTTCTATTACTGATTGAAATGAATATCGACCGATTATCAACATTACTTCTTACACTAGTATAATGAATGAGCGTTCGCTTTGGAATGATTATTTTTCTTTTAAAATGAAAGCAGGAACCGGTCTCCCGATTCCTGAGCTATACTTTAAAAAACTGCCTAATCCTTTTGCCATATTAGAAACTTGTGTAAGTGCATTAACGAGTTGACCAGTCGTATTTACCATTTTATTTATGTCAAGCGAACCATCCTGTGATTTAAAGGAATTCATGAACGAACCCTTTTTGATAAACTGAGACTGATTCTGCCCCACCATTGGTTTATAATATAGCTGGGCATACGGTTGATTGTATATTTGTTGGTTACCATACAAATAATCTTCCTCCGGCTGTAATGGATTTTGAAAAAGTCCATACCCTTGCTCATTTAAGCCGTATTGCATCATTGGATTCATTTGAATTGTTGCATACGGAGGATACATCCCTTGATTCATTTGTATTCCCCGTAGCCTTGCATCCCCATATATTGATTGCCAGGATGAAAATATGGTTGTTGCATCGAAAACGGCGCCGGAGAATAAGGGTAATAATGATTACGACGCATCCCGATCATTCCTCCTCGTTCATCACTAATAACATTTGTTTAAACAAGACCTGTGATGAAATCGCATTTTTACCGTACGTTCCAAACATCTTCTTATACTTATAGACTATGTGCAATGACCGCGGCTGGTGAGCGTCAGAAATGGTTCTTCTCTCATTTATCTTCCAGTTCATTGAGCATCCTTTTTAATACAAATTCAATCGATTGAATATGGTCCTTCATTTTTTTAAGCTTGTTGAAGGAAAAAAGGCTCGAACTGAAACCATTTGTATGTTTTCTGCTGTGTTTTTATTTGCATTGGATAAATTTGCTTTGGTTTATTTTGAAGGATCCATTTGACTGCTTCCGGCTCCCATTTCATCGTACACTCTTTAACCGCATCTGCGAATGGTTTTACTTCTTGATAAAAATCACCTTCAACTCCCGTTTCCTGCATTGTTGAAAATAATGAGACGCTTGTTGGTTATATTCATAAAGCTGACTTGTTAGCAAATATAATTCACGTTGATCCACTACTTGCACCCTTTCTTACGGAATTAAAAAACAGCATAAATACTATGCTGCATATGATCTATCTTAAAAGGATGTTTGGCCTTTTTCAAGATTATGAAACTTTATATATTTGTTCAATTGCTTTCGTTGTCATATCTAAGCGATGAATGGCTCGTCGTGCCCGTTCGTTCGTTCTTGCCATTTCCGTTTTCATAGCTTGTTTTTCATTCCTCATTTTCTCCTCAAGTACGTTTTCTATTTGCTCAAGTTGAACTCGTATACACTCTAGTTTCGCGAGAAGATCTTGTCGGGTCATTCTTACCGCCTCCATCCAGTCTATGATATATGTCTCATTCTCGATAACTTCCGATCTTCCTTCACGCCTGACAAAACTAGAAGCGATTCGGCAAACAAAGTTTTTATTTGCAAATTCTCTCATTTGTATTCGACATTTCCATATATTAATATAAAAAGTGAAACTTTAAATAATGTTAATACGTCTTATGGTGATAGAAGGTGGCAACATCTGCCTCTCGTTCTAGCTATGATATAATGAGTCAAGTGAGGTGGGAGTTGATGGAGTTTCATTATCCGAATGGAAAAAGTACTCGTTGCAAACAAATAACAAGAAGCAAGTGAAGGAATTAAAAATGCTTCGTATGCAAAGCGAGGAATGACATTAGAGGAAGATATAAACGATACGAATCAATATTATTTATCAAGAGGCATGGCCGTCATCCATAAGAAACCGACCCCCATTCAAATTGTAAATGTCGATTATAAGCGCCGAAGCGCCGCCGTAATAAAGGAAGCGTATTTCCGCCAAGCATCAACAACCGATTTTAATGGAGTGTATAAAGGGAGATATGTTGATTTTGAAGCAAAGGAAACTAAAAGCGCTACGTCGTTTCCACTGAAAAATTTTCATGTTCACCAAATCACTCATATGGATGATGTAGTCAAGTGTGGTGGGATTGCTTTTGTTATCGTTAGATTTTCCAAGACAGAGGAAGTATTTTTATTAGAACACGATTATTTGTCACAGTTTTGGGAACGGATGGAAAAAGGCGGGCGAAAGTCGATTACAAAGAAGAGTTTAGCAAATACGGTTATGAGATCAAGCTCGGCTATCAACCGCGAATTGATTATTTAAAAGTCATCAAAGATATTTATGCAATGTAATGTTGATCAATCTTGTAAATTGAACAACTACTGTATGTTGCTTGAGTGAAAGTGAGGAATGCTGCATATGGCAGAAAATCATCAAACACGTGAAGCACGGCGGAAACAAGCCGCGCAAAAACGAAAAACAGCAAAAAACCGATGAATCTATTCAAGAAAATCATTTTATGTTTATTTATACTCGGAGTAGCGGGATTGTTTTTTGGGGTTGGGCTTTTCGCTTATTATGTAAAAGACGCTCCAAAGCTCGATAAAAGTGCATTGATTGATCCTGTCGCATCGCAATTATTAGATAAGGATGGCAACCTATTTACGACGCTTGGAACCGAGAAACGAGACTATGTCGACTATGAAGATATTCCTGAATCGGTTCGTGATGCCGTTTTAGCAACAGAAGATGTTCGCTTCTTTAAACATGGCGGAATTGACTTAAGAAGACTAACAGGTGCTGTACTCGCCAACGTAACACGCGGTTTCGGTTCTGAAGGAGCTTCAACGATCACCCAGCAAGTCATTAAAGGATCTTTTTAACAAACGAAAAACATTAAAACGAAAAGCGCAAGAAGCATGGCTTTCATTACAATTAGAAAAACAATATACGAAAAACAAATTTTCGAAATGTATGTGAACAAAATCAGTTATGCGAATAATATTCACGGAATCGAAACAGCAGCCAAATATTATTTTAATAAAGAATTAAGCGAGTTAGAATTACAAGAAATTGCTTTTTAGCGGGACTTCCACAAAGTCCTTACAATTATAATCCTTATGAATTTCCTGAAAAAGCCGATAAACGAAAAAATATTGTATTGTCATTAATGCATCAACACGGAAAAATTAGTAAAGAGCAGATGGAGACCGCACAAAACATTTCCATTACGACGAGTTTAGTCGATGAAGAAGAAAATAAAAGAATGCCTATAAGTATGACTCTTTTGTCGATCAAGTCATTAGAGAAGTGGAAGCTTTAGGTGACTATAATGTTTTCGCGGATGGATTGACGATTTATACGACGCTTGATCCAAATGCACAAGAATATGTAGAAAAAATGCTAGCTCCAAAGAAACAAATGAAATCATTGATTTCCCAGATGATGATTTCAAGCGGGAATCGTCTTACAAGATACAAAAACAGGAGAAATTCGCGCGATTGGCGGCAATCGTTACCAAGATATAAAACGTGGAACAAATTTTGCCACAACACTTAGAGATCGCTCACCTGGATCTACGATTAAGCCGATTGTGGACTATGGACCTGCGATTGAATATTTAAATTGGTCAACATATGAACAAATCGTTGATGAACCATACACCTATTCAAACGGGACAGCGATTCGAAATTTTGATCATAAACATCTCGGACAAATGACGATAAGAGAGGCACTTTATCGCTCGCGGAACATCCCTGCTCTAAAGGCATTTCAAGCGGCCGGACGGGAAAAAGCGAGAGAATTTGCAGCAAATCTAGGCCTAGAGTTTGATGAAAAGGAATTTTTCGAATCTGCTTCAATTGGAGGCATCACGAATGTATCTCCGCTAAAATTAGCAGGAGCTTATGCCGCTTTTGGAAACAATGGCGTATATAACACACCACATACGGTGACAAAAATTGTTTTACGTGATGGTGAAACAGAAGTTAAAAACAAAATCGAGTCTAGAATCGCGATGAAGGATTCTACCGCTTATATGATTACTGATATGCTTAAAGATGTTATTTCGAATAAACCTGGTGCAACAGGAAGATTAGCCATCATTCCTGGCCTACATGCTGCTGGTAAAACCGGAACATCAAATTATTCAAACGAGGAGTTTGCAAAATACAATTTAAGTAATGGCGATGTTCCTGACTCTTGGTTCGCTGGCTATACGACAAATTATTCTGCGGCTGTCTGGACGGGGTATGCGAAAGAAGTACACCGTTACGCGCTCCTAGAAACGGAAATGACCAATTAATCGCCCGCGAGCTTTACAAACATTTAATGCAGTACGTTTCAGACGGTATTGAAACGCCAGACTTTAAAATGCCGAAAACTGTTGTCAAAGCAGCAGTTGAAAAAGGATCCAATCCTGCTAAAAACCGAGCGAGTACACACCTGAAAGCAATATCGTCTACGAGCTATTTGTTGCAGGAACAGAGCCGAAGGAAGTATCGAAAGCATTCGATAAGCTTGATCCGCCTTCTGTTCATGGTGAATACCATCAGGCCGAAAGTGAAGTACTCTTTACATGGGATCATCCAGATAAAGAGAAAAGGAATTGCAGTTTAACGTTACGATCAAATTAGATGACGGCAATACACAAGATGTTGGCGTCATAGATGGTTACAGTTATATCGTTCAAAATGTCCAACCAGGCGTCACTTACTCCATCGAAGTGGTTGCAATTGAAAATGACCAAAAAGTACAGCTGAAACAGCGAGTGTAACGATTCCTAAGTTTGAAGAAAACGATAAGAATGAACAAGAACAAGGAGAGATGAAAGAGCCGAATAAACATAACAATGACGAGTCCTCTCCCCAGATAAAAACAAGATGGGGATAATAGCGAAGATGTGGAAGATGACAAAGATTCTGCAGAAGATCCCGACATACCTGTAGGACAGGATCCACCTCCAGCTAACCGAGAAAGTGAGAATGGAATAGAATAAAAATCAATCCGGTTCATCACGAGGGCACTGAAATTTAAAAGGCGACGTTTCGTTCGATTTTCGAACAAAATGTCGCCTTTTCCGTTAGTATTTCTTTCTCTACTTTCTTCATTAAGGTTAGAATTCGTTTGAGATTCTTTCCTGTATCTGCATACGAAATAGACCCGCGGAAGTGCTGCATCATACCCGTGTCTATGTTTTAATTCATTATTCTTTTCAATTATGGACTGTCCAGAAAGTCCCTAAAATAAAAAGTTGGAGAAAAACGCATCGTTTTTCTCCAACTTTTTGAATTTTTGGATCATTTTCTGAAAGTAACAGGCGTATTCCTGCTACTTTCAGTAGATTGTGGGCTAATGCCACAAGGCCGAATTCCGTATGCACTTTGTCGATCCACGCAATGAAAACCTGCGGAACGACCGATTAATTTGAGAATCATGGTCTCAAATAACTCATCCATCATGACTTTCAACTGATTACCCCGAAATCTGGTTTTGCATGGCAGCTAACCACATCGCTGGAAGGTTTTCACCAATCAGATTTTCTATTCCATGACATGAATATACTTTTTGTGAGTACGCATACAAAATAACTTTAAGCATCATTTTCGGATGAAAAGAACTGCGTTCACCACCTGAGTAATAAGCGAATAGCTGCTCATCTGGAATCGATTCGACCATCTCGTCGACCACACGCACGACATGATGTTCCGGGATATGCTCCTCAATATCGAAAATAACGAAGCTTTGACGATTATTATAAGGTTTAAATGTAGGGGATAGTTGTCTTTTTTGTTTAGAGGTCTCTTCTTTTACCTCTAGAGGAAGTGTGGTTTGTGTGTTATACTTTTCTGTAGCAGTCTTCGGATTGCACATATAAAAATCGCTCCTTTTAGTTTGTGGTATGGTAACTTCATTCTACTAAAGGCAGCGATTTTTTCTATTTTCAATGATTAAAAATGACCATTATAGTTGATTGTTGCTTGTAGTGCAGGCGCCGACTCCTGCGGGAATGACATGAGCCTTGAGAACCCGCAAGGCGCAAAGCGACTGAGGATGCTCAAGCCATGCCCGCGGAAAGCGTGCGCCGGAACGGAAAGCAACAGCCGGCAACATCATTTAGATTTTACGTTAATACAAACGTTCTTTAAATCTTCAGAAATCAGAAAAGGGGCTAGCACAGAAAGTCAGTTTTCACTTACTTTCTGGACAGCCCTTTCCTTTAATTTCGCGCAAATTAGAGTCATCGCTGTCCCTTATTTACTATTCTAGCTTTCATTGCCGCATAATGCTTTTGCTGTTCTAGCATTAATTCCTGCAATTGTTTAAAGGCTTGATATGAGAATGGTCGATGGAGGATAAAGTCCAAGCGGTCAAGTAAATTATACGGTGTAACTTGCAGGAGCTTTATTTTCTTATGCAATTGATTTAATTGAACAGGTTGATGATTTGTCCAAAAAGCAAGCTAAGATAGTGTGCGATCATCTTTTTCATCTCCACTTTAGACATTTGTTGGCGTGCCTGAAATTGAGCTTGCAAGGTCAACTCGGTGGATTTCCATTCATCGATAACGTTTTTTAGTGCTTCATCTGGGTCACTCCATGGCAAAGGCCCGTTATCTTTCTTTCCTTTATAATACTGCATTTCATAAGGAAAAATTGCTGTAGTTCACGGCCGAATAATGGATGAGTTAATTCAGTTGGAATTACGAAATCATTACACATGCTCAATCGCTTTTTCCTTCTTTTTCATCCGCTTTTTCCTTCTCGGCAAACGGCAAGCAATGGACAGCTTGGACATTGTGGGTTTTGTGCTTTACAATGATAGCGCCCAAAAAATCATCCGATGATGTGTGACAGACCATTCCTCTTCTGGTATTTTCCGCATCAATGTCTTCTCTACTTCTAGAACACTATCTTTCCAGCGACAAAAAGCCAATCGTTTGCTTACCCGCTCAACATGCGTATCAACGGCAATTGCCGGCACATTGTATGCAACAGACATAACGACATTCGCTGTTTTTCGACCTACCCCAGGTAACTTCTCAAGCTCCTCCCTTTCGGACGGGACGACCTTTCCATAATCATCAATCAGCATTTGGCATAATTTTTGAATATTCTTTGCTTTATTTCTAAATAAACCGATCGAGCGAATATCACTTTCAAGCTCACTTAATGATACAGCTAAATAATCTTCAGGTGTTTTATATTTTTCAAAAAGCTTTTCCGTCACACGATTGACGAGGGCATCTGTACATTGCGCCGAGAGCAAAACAGCAATCACTAATTCAAATGGGTTTGAATGGACTAATTCGCAATGTGCATGAGGAAACATTTTCGCCATTTCATCTAAACAAAAACGAATTTGCTTTCGATTTAGCATGTATTTTCACCTTCCATTTTCTATCATCTGTTTACTGCTCTAACCAATTATAAAAAGGCACAGCATTCGAACTTTGAACAGGCTTTTGATCCGGCCTGTTTGCTTTTTGACGAAATTTCAGCGCTTGAACACGCGCTTGTTCCAATGTAACAATTCCATTTTTCTTCCATTCAAATAAAATCCGATCGACGTAGCGGAAGTTCAACTTTCCTGACAATACCGCTTCCCGTAATGCCGCTTTTATTAATACAGGGTCATGCTTATCTTGATCAATCCACATCGCCAACGACTCACATTCAAGCGGCGATAGCGGCCTGCCAAATTCCTGCTCGAATAGCGTATATAAATTCTGTTCTTCTATTAAAGCTGTTTCTACACTTGCCTGCTTTTGTTCGCGTTCGATATCATCGATAAGCTTTAGCCATAATGGGGCGAGAGAATATTTTTCGAACCCTACGCCATCCTTTGATTGATCTTCGATTTGTATGAATCCTGCTTGAACGAGCTTTCTTAACATCATTGAACATTCCTCGCTCGTCATCGTCATTCTATGCGCCAATTGCTCAGGCGTTGGAAATTCATTGCCCTTTTCAGCAAAGGAAATGATTTGTAAAAGCAAGACAAGTTCTTTTTCATCCAAACCGATTTGTCTATATTTATTCATGAGTAATTGAGGGATTTGAATGGTTCCGGCTTCAATCCATGCTAGCATTAATTGTTTATCCATCTTTTCACCTCTTTTAAGTATACTTCTTCGATAGCAAAGCCACGCACGGCAGGCGTACGTGGCTGTCTATTATGGATATAAACGGTTTAATAGTCTCGGGAATGGGATTGTCTCTCTCACATGCTCGACACCTGAAATCAAGCTACTGTCCGTTCTAGCCCTAAGCCAAATCCGGAGTGCGGAACAGATCCATATCGAGATAAGTCAAGATACCATTCATATGCTTCTAGAGGAAGCTTGTGTTCTTCAATTTGCTTTTTCATCCGTTCATAATCGTGAATACGCTCTGATCCACCAATGATTTCTCCATACCCTTCCGGAGCGATCATATCTGCACAAAGAACGACATCATCGCGATCAGGTGCAGGTTGCATATAAAACGGCTTAATTTTCTTCGGATAATGCGTAATGAATACAGGTTTATCATAATAATTGGCAATCGCCGTTTCATGCGGTGCACCGAAGTCATCGCCCCATTCAATATCATCAAACCCGTTTTCATGCAAGAACGTAATCGCATCGTCATATGTGATTCTCGGGAACGGCGCTTTAATTTTCTCTAGCTTCGTCGTATCTCTTCCAAGACGTTCTAATTCAAGTGAACAATTTTTTAACACCGATTGAACAAGGTGCGCTACATATTGTTCTTGCACTTGCAAACTATCTTCATGGTTATAAAATGCCATTTCCGGCTCGATCATCCAAAACTCGATTAAATGGCGGCGAGTTTTCGATTTCTCCGCTCTAAACGTCGGACCGAATGAAAATACTTTACCAAGGGCCATCGCTGCTGCTTCCATGTAAAGCTGTCCGCTCTGTGATAAAAGGCGTCTTCATCAAAATACTTCGTATGGAATAATTCAGTCGTTCCTTCTGGTGCACTTCCGTTAAAATTGGTGGATCAACTTTTACAAATCCATTTTCATTAAAAAATTCATACGTAGCTCGAATGATTTCGTTTCTAATTTTCATGACCGCATGCTGTTTGCGGGAACGGAGCCATAAATGGCGATGATCCATGAGGAATTCGGTTCCGTGTTCTTTTGGTGTTATCGGATAATCGACAGCCTCATGAATGACCTCAATATTTGTTACTTGCATCTCGAAACCAAAAGGCGAGCGGTTATCCTCCTGAATGGTTCCTGTAACATATACAGATGATTCTTGTGTAAGTGACTTCGCTTTTTAAAAATAGCTTCATCCACTTCACTTTTCACTACAACCCCTTGAATAAACCCTGTTCCATCTCTTAATTGCAAGAAAGCAATTTTTCCACTTGATCGTTTATTCGCAAGCCATGCACCGATCGTTACTTGCTTGCCTACATGTTTACTTACTCCAGAAATGGTCGTTTTCACTTTTACAACATCCCTTCAAATCAATCCGTCTTACTGCTAATTATTGATCATTTCTTTTTTCGATATATGCGCGAATACGCTCAACAGCTTCCTCTAATAATTCTAATGAAGTCGCATAGGAAATCCGAATATTATCCGGAGCACCGAAACCAGAACCTGGAACGACGGCAACGAGTGCCTCTTCAAGCAATCCAGTAACGAAATCATCAACATCGCGAAAACCGGCAAGCTGCGCTGCTTCCTTCACATTTGGAAAGAAATAAAATGCCCCTTGTGGTTTTAAGCAGCTCACACCAGGAATTGCAATTAATTTCTCATGAATGATATGGAGTCTTTCTTCAAATGCTTTACGCATTTCTTCAACCGCATCTTGTGGTCCTCTATGCGCTTCAATCGCTCCATATTGTGAGGTCGTTGTCGGATTTGATGTCGAGTGGCTAGCAAGGTCTGTCATCGCTGAAATGATTGCCTCGTTTCCAGCTGCATACCCAATTCTCCACCCCGTCATCGAATGGGATTTCGATACCCCATTAATGATGATCGTCATCTCTTTTAATTTTGCTGAGATTTCGGCAATCGAGACGTGTGAATGTCCATCATACACTAGTTTTTCATATATTTCATCGGAAACGATTAGTATATTATGTTTAAAGCATACTTCACCGATCGCTGCAAGCTCTTCTTTCGTATAGATCATTCCCGTTGGATTGCTTGGTGAATTGATTATGATCGCCTTTGTTTTCTCGGTAATGACAGCTTCAAGCTGTTCTGGTGTAATTTTAAATTGTTGCTCTTCTTTTCCTTCTACGTAGACTGGATTTCCACCTGCAAGCTTCACTTGTTCAGGATAGCTCACCCAGTATGGCGTAGGAATGATTACTTCATCGCCTTCATTTAAAATCACCTGAAACAATGTATATAATACGTGTTTAGCACCGATTCCTACCATGATTTCACTGTTTTTATAAGCGAGGTTTTGGTCTTTTTCCAACTTATCGATAATGACTTTTTTAATTCTGGCAATCCACCTGATGGCGTATATTTCGTTTTCCGTCTCTCATTGATTGATAGGCAGCTTCAATAATATGTTCAGGGTATTAAAATCCGGTTCACCTGCACCTAAACCAATGACATTTAAACCTTGCGCTTTTAATTCTTTCGCTTTTGCTGTAATAGCTAAAGTTGACGATGGGGTTAGTGCTCCTACCCGATTTGCTAGCGTAATTTTCATTATAATCCCTGCCTTTTTCTATAAGTTTTCAATCGTTTTCCACCATTTACCTGTATTAAAATCAATATAATAATAATTTAAGTTTGATTTTGAATCCAAATAAGCTAACTCCCATATGGGGTCTCTCCTTCTAGCCCAAGTCTTACAGATAATAATTCTTCTGGTCTTTGTTCTTGATAAAGCTTATGAATCGCTTCCTGCTCAGTGATACCTTCAGATATCTTTCTTGTGATCATGTTTTTCTTTTTATCTTCAGGAACCCATACGACGATTTGATTTCCATCGCTTTGTTTGCCAATAATCGTATACACCGTCGTGTTTCCATTATACAAATAAAATTTTTCAATCTCCGTTATTCCTGCCTCGTTCCTTGCGCGACTTTCAGCGATTGTTTGGGCAGCTTTCATTGGTTCTCTTGCTTTTATATATACGACTACCGCAGTTGTGGAAAAAGCAATGATGAATAAAGAGATTAATACGATCCATTTTTTCATTTATATTCATCCTTTAAAGCCATTTATCTATAATTGATATGATCTCCTTTAATCCTCCGCGTTCAATGGGAATCTTCGGTAATGATTGCAAAAACGCTTTTCCGTACGTTGTCGTATCAATTCTCCGATCGAGCACAATGACGACCCCTCGATCTGTTTCCGTTCGAATTAATCGGCCAAAGCCTTGTTTAAACCGGATGACAGCCTCAGGTAAGGAGGAAACAGAAAATGGGTTTTTACCCATTTTTTAATTTCCTCAAATTTCGCCGCTGTGAGTGGCTCTTGTGGTGAAGAAAATGGCAACCTTACAATGACTAAGCAAGCTAAATCTTTTCCGGGAATGTCTACTCCTTCCCAAAACTGCTCGTTCCGAAAAGAATTGCTTTATCAAATTGCTGGAAGTTTTTCGTTAAGCGTGTCCTGCTTCCCGCCGTAATTCCTTGGGCGAGTAACATAAACTCTTCAAGTAAACCACTTTCTTTCACTAATTGATATGTCTTTCTTAACATATCGTGTGAAGTAAATAATACGAGCATCCGTCCTTCTGTCGCTTCAGCAAGCGCCGCTAAATGACCGGCAACCGCCTCGATGAATTCATCATTGTCCCCGCCCGGATCTGTGGTAAGTCGGTTGGAATTAATAATTTAGCTCGTTTCTCATAGGCAAAGGAGAGCGGATTTGCTTTTGTATAACTGAATACGGTTCAAGATGCAATTGGTGTAAAAATATTGAAAAGAATGATCAATCGTCATTGTTGCAGATGTCATGACGACACTCGCTTTTTCGCAAAGAAATGATCTGATAATACATTCCCTACATTGACTGGCTGTGAATATAAGCTAAGGCTGTTTGGCATCGTTCTTGCGTCGCCTTCCACCCAGACAACATCGTTTGTTGATGCTGTAATGATCAATCCTTTCCATTTCTCTCCAAGACCATCCCATTCAAGTAGGAAGCTATTCATTTCTTCAATTAATGCCTTTTCCTTCGCTTCTGTGTTGCTTTGTTCTTTCATTTGTTGTAAACGATCGTACAAACCATTGTAAATTTGGCGATGGAAGTCTAAGAGACGTTCGGTACACATAATTAAAGATGACCATAATCGATCTTCTTTGATTCTCTCAGTAATTCGAAGCTGTAGTTTCGCTGCTTGCTTCATGTGATTCGTCTCTTTTGCAATTAATCGGCTTATCAGCATAAAGAAGTCATCGATTTCGCCATCGAATTGCACAATATACTGATTGAGTTGCCCCGAGTGAACAGTCGTTTTCAGTCCCTTTTGTTGAATCATTTGTTCAAATCGAGAGAATAGCTGGCGATTCTCAAATGTTCCAAGCTTTCCTAATACGTATTTAACTGTATGAAACTCGATTTTTTTCATAGCTTTTCCTCGCTGCTTGAACGAAATTATGCGCCTCATCTACGATGATAAAATTCGCTTCAGGCAATAAGCCTTTTCCTTTTCCATATCAACGAGAAGCATTGCATGATTCGTTATGACGATCTCAGCATGTAAGGCGAGCTTTCTTGCATGCATGTAAAAATCTCTAGAGATCCACGGGTCTTTTTCTTTTGCAAAAACCAACCGTCATGCCTAATGCGATCTTTATATCTTTTCCCGCCACTCGAGAAATTCAATTCATCTATATCACCGGTGTCTGTTTTTGTTAACCAAACGAGCAGCTGCATCTTTGTTATCACATGGTCGTATACAGGATCGACCTCATTTAATGATTGTTCAAATTTTAATAAATTTAAATAATTATGTCTTCCTTTTAATACCGTCGCTCGGAACGAAAATGGTACAATTTTCGACATTTTTTGATTTCAATATTTAATTGATCCTGCATCTGCAATGTATATGTACTAATGATGATTGGTTCTTTACGTTCCATTGCAAAGTAGATGGCAGGAAACAAATAGCCTAATGATTTTCCAATTCCAGTTCCAGCTTCAATCAATGCGTGCTTCTCGTTCGAAAAGGCTTCATATACGGTATTCATCATATCCATTTGACCAACGCGTTTCTCATAGCCATTGACAACCGTTTGGATTAACTTTTCTTTCTCTTCATGATTGTGCGGAATTTTAGATCAATCGTAACCCCTATTTCTTCCGGGAGTTCTTTTTCTTTAAAGCAATCCCACGGTACACCTCTAATTGTGGTGGTAGGTCCTCAATCTTTCTTCTTTTTCTTTTATGATTTCATGAAGTAATATAGATATATCACTTTTTAGATGGAAAGATAAATCCGCAAGTTTTTCTAATGTAACCAATGGTAATTGTTTGGCGTTTTTAATTAATAATTGTAATAATTCCGCAGTTGCTAATGCATCGCTATCTGCTCGATGAGGCTGATCGTGAACAAACTCAAATTGCTCTGATAAATCGGCAAGCTTATAACTTGGTAAATCAGGCATGATTATTTTCGTCAACTCAACGGTATCGATAACTTCATCGACAGAAGTTAAAAATCCCGCTGATCGAAGTTCCCTTGTAAAAGCTTAAATCAAACAGTACATTATGTGCAACAAATATCGAATCAGCTAAAAATGCCTTCACCTGATGAGCGATTTCAGCAAATGTCGGCGCATCTTCTACCATAAGATCATTAATTCCTGTTAACTCTTCAATAAATGGCGGAATAGAAATTCCTGGATTTACAAAAGATGAATATTGATCGACAATTTTATTATTTTCTACGGATACTGCTGAAATTTGGATGATTCGATCCCCTTTTTCATACGAATTACCCGTAGTTTCCAAATCTACGACGACAAAGTTTCGCGACATCTCATCCACACCTTTAAAATACTCCTCGCAATTGTATCATAATATGATTACAACCGAAAAGAAGAAGCTATGTTAAGTTTGCTTATTTTCATGCGGGCTATCGGATTTATTCAAAAGATACACCTTTTTGGATTGAAATTAATTTTTTCAGATAACATCCAATAAACATAGTTAGGTACATTTTTTGAAATAGGTTGGTGTGGAGTGATGAAGGTGTTGATTTCCGTTCTGGCTGGACTCTTTCCCTGGAGCGAAAATCAACAGTATTCTGTAGTAGATCCTTTCCTTTTTATAGACTTAAAATAGGAATCCAAAAATCATTTTAGGATTCCTATTTTCATATAAAGGTCAAGTTTTATTTCTGGCTAAACCTAAGAAGAAGCTATGTTATCTGACTGAATTTTTCCGTTTTATACAAATGCTGTTGCTTCCGGCTCATGTGAAATGATTTCCTCAATTTGATTATCTTTCCCCATTAAAGCAATTTTTGGCGTATGTGAAGCGAGTTGATCTTCAGCAATGAGTGCGTAAGAAATAATAATAATAATATCTCCTGGCTGAACGAGCCGGGCGGCTGCTCCATTTACGCAAATGACTCCAGAGCCTCTTTCACCTTCAATGATATACGTTTCAAAGCGGGCGCCATTATGATTGTTAACGATTTGCACTTTTTCATTGGCCATCATCCCAACTGCTTCTAATATATCTTTGTCAATTGTAATACTGCCAACATAATTTAAATTCGCTTCTGTAACAGTTGCTCTATGAATTTTTCCATTCATCATTGTTCGAAACATGCTATCGCGCCTCCTATAAACCCATCTCAACGATGACATTATCAATCAGTCGTGCTTTAGAAAATGTGACAGCAATCGCAATGATCATGCGGCCATCTATTGTCGTTTCGTTACGTAATTGCGGGTAAGATAATATTTCAACATAATCAATGATCCCATCCGTACGATTGTGAATGTGCTCGCGAACGATTCGTTTAATTACTTCCGGGTCACGTTCACCGTCTCTTATCGCCGCTTCAGCCTTTTTCAAGCTTTTGTATAATTCTGGAGCTTGCTTGCGTTCACTTTCACTTAAATACACATTTCTCGAGCTTCTAGCTAACCCGTCTGCTTCTCTAACCGTTTCAACGCCAACCAAGTTAACGGACAAGTCGAACTCTTCAATCAATGCTTGGACAACCGCTACTTGTTGTGCATCCTTTAGGCCGAAATAAGCATGATCCGGCGAGATGAGGTTGAATAGTTTCATTAATACGGTCGCGACACCATCAAAATGACCGGGTCTGCTTTTTCCGCATAGAACGTCAACACGATTGATCACGCTTAGATGAAACGACAATTCTTTGCTATACATCTCATTACTTTGTGGCATAAATAGAAGATCTACCCCTGCCTCTTTTGCAAGCTGTTCATCCCGCTTTTGATCACGAGGATACGACTCAAAATCTTCATTTGGCCCAAATTGGAGCGGGTTCACAAAAATGCTCATAACTGTAATATCATTTTCTTGCACCGATCGTTTGACGAGCTGTAAATGGCCGTCATGTAAAAGCCCATTGTCGGAACGAAACCGATCGTTTTACCTGCGGCTTTTAATTGCTTTACATTTGCTTGAATCCCTGTTTTTGTCGTAATAATGTCCACATTATTTTCCCCGTATAAAATTGCAAGCTCTTCTTCTTTCATCGTAAACGAATGCTTTTGTTCTGAAATTGTCCGCATTTGACGTCCTGAACGTACGAATGAATGGCATTTATTGCGACATCATTCATATTCGCGTATTTTTTGACAAATTTCGCAACGCGATCAACGCCATATGTGAGCAGATCATGATAGACGAGCACTTGACCATCCACCTCGGATCCGGCACCAATGCCAATCGTTGGTATCGAAATACGGGTAGAAACCTTCCGGGCAAGTTGCTTCGGTATGCATTCAAGCACAAGCGCAAATGCTCCAGCCTCTTGACATTTCACCGCTTCTTCCACTAATAATTCAGCCGCTTCTGCGGTTTTGCTTGAACTTTATACCCACCAAGCACTCCAGCTGTTTGAGGTGTAAGTCCGAGGTGAGCCATGACAGGAACACCAGCAGCGGTTAATTTTTCAATGAGAGGAATCACATCTCCTCCCCTTCCACTTTTACTGCATGCGCGCCCCTCTTGCATAAGGGCGGCCGCGGCTTTCATTGCTTCTTCCACGCTAATGTGATACGTCATAAAAGGAAGATCTGCTACGATGAATGTGTTTGTTGCTCCTCTTTTCACCGCCTTCGTATGATGAACCATGTCCGCTAACGTAACGGGCACGGTTGATTCATATCCAAGGACAACCATCCCAAGAGAATCTCCAACTAAGATCATGTCTACATTTGCCTGCTCTGCCAGCTTTGCTCCAGGAAAATCATAGGCCGTAACCATGGCGATCTTTTCCCCATTGCACTTCATCGTTTCAAAATCTTTCGTTTGTTTCAAATCAAACATCCCCTTTTTCGTATTCAGAGGACGAAGATGATTGAGCAAACATGAAAAAAGTCCATGCCAAATAGGCAAAGGACTTTTCATTTCTTTTCACTCATTTCGGCCCTCTGTCCTAGTCCATATTGGATCAAGGCAGATAAAAATTATGTTATATTGTTTTGATTTAGGTGCAGCTCAAAACTGATACCGCCCATTTGTATTGTAACAAAGATTCCGCTTATTGACTACGAGTTGATTTCAATATCGGCGGAATAAATATTGTGGATTTGTCCATCTTCCCCTCAATTTGCAAAACGCCTTCTTCGGTAATCCCGATCGCTCTTCCATACATTTCACCCGAAATCGTTCTGGCAGTGATCATTTTGCCAATGCTTGTCGCATAGCTTTCCCAAAGGATTTTTAATGGAGCAAATCCTTATCTATATATAGTTGATAATATTTCTCAAAATTCTTTAATACATTTTGCACGAGTACATCCCTTGCTACTAACTCACCTTTTTCAATTGCAAGGGATGTAGCGATGTCTCTTAATTCCTCTGAAAAGTCGACTTTTTCATGATTGACATTCATTCCGATCCCGATGATTAAATAATGGATATGATCAGCCTCTCCTTGAAGCTCGGTCAAAATCCCGGTTATTTTTTCCCGTTTAGTAAAATATCGTTAGGCCATTTAATTTCCGGCTCCAACCCAGTCATCTCTTCAATTGCTTTTACAACAGCGATTGCCGTTATTAATGTAAACTGTGGGGCTTTTTGTAAGGGAAGCTTTGGACGGACGATGAAGCTCATCCAAACTCCTTTTTCTTTAGAGAATGCCATGGGCGAGACATTCTTCCCTGCCTCTCGTTTGTTCTTCAGCAATTACGACCGTTCCTTCCGCCGCGCCTTCTTCCGCTAATTGATGCGCCTTCACTTGAGTTGAGTCAATTGTATCAAAATGAAAAATTTGCCGACCAAATCGCTCTGTTTTTAAACCGAATAATATTTCATTTTCTGTTATTTGGTCAGGCAATTCAATGATGCGATAGCCTTTTTTCTGACAGCCTCTAACTCAAACCCGGATTTTCGCAATTCTTCAATATGCTTCCAGATGGCTGTTCGCGAACAGCCGATCATCTCGGCAAGTGCTTGTCCCGAAAGAAATTGACCGTTCGCATTCGAAAGTGCAGCAATCAATTGTTGTTTAATTGAAGGCGTCATTTTTCCATCCACCCCTAATCGCTTGCTTTTCATTTTTAACTTCATTGGAAACGACGGCCCGCTCAATGTTTTCAAGCTCTGCGCTGACCCACGGTCCTGCAGGTTTATTGATCCATTCAAGCAAATCCTTTCCTGTAATAGCCAGTTCCGATTTTGATGTGATTGGGAGTTCATCAAACGCTTTTGTTAATTGTTCCTCAATTTGCTCATTTTCTTCTTTCATTAAGACCGTGTGCACTTTTTCAACCGGAATGGCCACCTTTAATCCAGCGCAATATAATTGATATGGCGTCCAATTTGCCTCTATCCGCTTCTGTAAAGCTGATAAACAATGAATAAGGAATTTAATTTTTTCGTTGGCAATCTCCAACTTTTCAATGCTTCCTTTGGGTCTGTAGGATTTTCTTTATGTAAAATAAGCAGCCACATTTCTACTTCTGATAGCTGTTGTAATGGCAATGTTAGAATCGCTTGAATTGTATCGTGATGAAATAAGGATGGCAAATAAGGAGATAAATAGCGCTCAATTAGATTTAACGCCTTTTCCTTATGATGCCCGTCTAATAATTTAATCATTTCCGCAGTAATTCGTTCAATTGCAATTTTATTTAATAATGGTGCATAAATTGCAAGCGCCTTTTCTGTTTCCGGATCAAGCCTAAAACCGAGCTGACTTACAAAACGTACCGCTCGCATCAACCTTAGTGCATCTTCATTAAATCGTTCTGATGGATCGCCTACCGTGACGATTCTTTTATCTTTTAACGCTCCATTTCCTTGAAAAGGATCGATGATGTTCATGCTTTTATCCATCGCCATTGCATTCATCGTAAAATCTCTTCGTTTTAAATCTTCATGCAATGAACGGATAAATTCGACCGAACTCGGTCTTCTGAAATCAATATAATCGGATTCTGCTCGATACGTTGTAATTTCAAATCCTTTTCCATTCTCGATGACAAGAATCGTTCCATGTTCAATACCAATATCGACGGTCGCCCGAAAGATCGCTTTTATTTCTTCAGGTGTTGCCGATGTAGCAATATCTACATCATGAATCGGGCGATCGAGCAACCAATCCCTTACACATCCACCGACAAAAAAGCTTCAAAACCATGATTCTCTATTCGCTCAATAAGTGGAATCGCTTCTTCAAATATTTGCTTCATACCATCACCTTTGCCTATCCGTTAAAAGAGAGTCGTATAACTGTTCATATTGAGTTACGATGACATCCGAGCGAAAACGTTTCTGTGGTGTTGCAAAGGCATTTAGTGAAAACTCGCTTAATCGCTCACGAGAGTCCAACAATTGAATCGACTTTGCCGCAATCCCTTCAATATCGCCTAATTCACATACGTAGCCATTTACACCGTCTTCAATTACTTCTGAATGCCGCCAATATTCGTACCGATACAAGGGACACCACATGCCATTGCTTCAAGCGCAACTAAGCCGAAGCTTTCTTTTCAGATAACAAGAGCATAAGATCACTCATCGAATACAATTCTTCGAGATGATCTTGCCTGCCAAGAAAAATAACTTTATGTTCAATATCTAATTGTTGAACGAGTTTGTACAAACTCGTTTTTTCTGGACCATCTCCAACGAGTAGGAGCTTTGCCTCTATTTGCTTCGCAATGTGCGCAAACGCCTTTACAACGTCGCGCACACGTTTCACCGGTCTGAAATTCGATACGTGAATGAGCACTTTCTCATGTGGAGAAATGCCATACGCCGCCTTTAAATGATCCGCTTCGACCTTTTTATAAATTCGTTCATCAATGAAATTATGAATCACTTCGATCTGTTTCTCCGGATCAATCAATTCCAATGTTTCCTTTATGAGTGCTTTCGATACAGCTGTCACACGATCGGATTTTTCAATTCCATATTTGATCGCTTCGACAAGCGTTGAATCATAGCCTAATACTGTAATATCCGTTCCGTGCAAAGTTGTAACGATTTTCACATCTGTTCCAGCCATCTGTTTAGCAAGAATCGCACAAATTGCATGCGGAACGGCATAGTGAACGTGTAAAACATCGAGTTGTTCGCGTTTGATCACTTCGGCCATTTTACTCGCCAATGCAATATCATAGGGCGCATATTGAAATACAGAATATTGATTTACATTCACTTGATGGAAAAAATATTAGGATGCATAATATTTAATCGAAACGGTAGATTAGATGTAATAAAATGAATCTCATGCCCACGTTCCGCTAAAAGTTTTCCTAATTCAGTAGCAATCACACCAGACCCTCCTACTGTCGGGTAGCAGGTTATGCCGATTTTTAACTTCATATGTCACCACCAAAAACATCATCATTTATAAGCAAAGGACCATTTGTTTTAAATCCTTCTGCATAGAGGACTCCTGCCTCCTTGCCAAAAACACGCTCCCTTGCGATTACCGTCTCAATATATCCGTCAGTTAACGGAGTTCGTATACTTTGATCTTGAAAAATAAATTGAGATTCATATGCCGCTAATGCTATTTTTTCTGTTCAATAAACTCAGAAATATTAATTAAAAATCAGGTTTAGCAAAGCCATTAATCATATAATAGTATAATCCTCGAGCTTTATGAGGTGGAAATCCACAATCGTATTTCCCAATCCCCGCTGAAAAAATGCTTCCCTAATCAGATTCGCACAATTGCTATGATCTGGATGGCGATCTTCAAAATAAGGGGCAAACACTAATGTAGGCTTGTACGTGCGAATGACCGTTGTAATTTTCCGGATATATTCGTCAGTCATAAATAAACCACGATCAGGCATTTGCAAATTAATCCGCTTTTGCACGCCAAGAACGGATGCTGCCAAAGCGGCCTCTTCTTTTCTTTTTTCACATTTCCATTTGATGACAATTCCGCTTCCGTTAGCTCACAAATAACGATCTTTCTTCCGGCAGATGACCATTTTGCCAATGCCCCTGCCATTCCAATCTCAACATCATCTGCATGTGCACCAAAAGCGAGAATGTCGATCTGTTCTTGCTCCATTATTTCCCGTCCTTTTAATCGATAATATGCTCTAAACCGTATACGAGCGTCGTTAATGACATAACGGTCTCTACAGATACTTTTACACCAGACATAAACGAAGCACGGTTAAATGAATCATGACGAATCGTTAATAATTGCCCTTCTGCCCCGAATAATACTTGCTGATGTGCAACTAATCCTGGAAGACGGACACTATGCACACGCATCCCATCATAATCTGCCCCTCTAGCTCCTTGCATCATCTCTTTTCGTCTACATGCCCTTGCTTTTTCTCTTGGCGATTTACAGCAATCATTTCCGCCGTTTTTACTGCTGTTCCAGATGGCGCATCCAATTTTTGATCATGGTGCATTTCAATGATTTCCACATCTTCAAAATATTTAGCCGCCATTTCGGAAAACTTCATCATCAAAATTGCGCCAATCGCAAAGTTAGGAGCTATAATACAGCCGATCCCTTTTTCTTCTGTAAGTAATTTTAACTCTTGAAGCTGTTCCTTCGTAAATCCAGTCGTCCCAACGACAGGGCGTACTCCATATTGCAAAGCCGTTTTTGTATGTACATATCCCGTTTCTGGTATAGTTAAATCGACAAGTACGTCCGCTTCTATTTGTTGAAAGCATTGTTCAACATTTGTATAAATCGGAACATCTATATTGGCAAAGCCTTCGATATCCCCTAAATTCATCCCGTCATTTTTCCGATCTAATACAGCGACCAATTCAAATTTTGATGTATTGTCAATCATTTTTACTGCTTCATAGCCCATTCTCCCCGTGGTCCTGCAACGACAATTTTAATTTTCTTCTCCATCTTGATCATCCCCTTCTTTCCTTGTCCATCTATTTTTATCGCGAGTCGCAAATTTGTGCATAACACGATCATGTGCTGATTGTAAATCGATTCCTAAAGAATTAGCAAGACATATCGTTACAAATAAAATATCGCCGACTTCCTCTTCAATTGTTTTTTCAGTTTCGGTTGTTTTTTTCGGTTTTTCACCATAGTAATGGTTTACTTCCCGAGCGAGTTCGCCCATTTCTTCCGTCATTCTTGCCATCATGGCGAGCGGGCTAAAATACCCTTCTTTAAATTGGCTAATATACGCATCCACTTCATGTTGTAATTGTTGAACCGTTTTTTGTTCAGACATATGCATTCACCTTCCTCTTTCATGTTAGCGAATTCCTTTTTTTATACAAATGATTTTACTTATTAACTATTTGCCTTGAATTGATTGAAATGTTTATAATGGATAAACTAGAGTATGTCATTATTCTTTTTATGGAGATGAGAAAATGGTCTTCGGATTAAAAATTAAAAACATCTTTTTCATTTTACTTGGTGCAGCCATTTTTTCCTTCGGTATCGTTCACTTTAATATGCAAAATAATTTAGCCGAAGGTGGATTTACTGGGATAACATTATTGCTTTATTTTTTATTCGATGTTGATCCTTCCATCTCAAACTTGCTATTAAATATTCCTCTTTTCTTCATTGGTTGGAAGTTACTTGGGAAGAAAGCTTTTGCCTACACAGTAATAGGGACGATTAGTGTTTCTATTTTTTATTCATTTTTCAGCGCTTACAAATTCTTATTCCTCTTGAAGGAGATTTATTTTTAGCCGCCCTCTTAGCTGGGGTTTTTATCGGCATCGGCCTCGGCATTACGTTTCGCTACGGAGGAACGACCGGCGGAGTAGATATTATCGCCAGGCTTCTACATAAATATAAAGGGATTAGTATGGGACGAACGATGTTTATTTTTGATGCTGTTGTCATTACCCTATCGCTACTCACTTATTTAAACCACAGGCAAGCGATGTACACCCTTGTAGCCGTCTTTGTCGGTGCGCGTGTCATTGATTTTATGCAAGAAGGGCATATGCTGCTCGCGGCGCCCTTATTATCTCCGAAGCTCATCACGAAGAAATCGCTAATGCTATTATGGATAAAATGAATCGTGGCGTAACCATTTTAAACGGAAAAGGCTCGTTTTCGAAAAAGAGAAAGAAGTACTTTACTGTGTCGTTGGCAGAACGGAAATCGTTTATTTGAAAAAATCATCCATGCGATCGATCCACATGCATTTGTTTCCGTTGTTGTCGTTCACGATGTGATTGGTGAAGGATTTACGCTCGATGAACATAAAAATCCGTATGATGCCTAAACTTCCAAGATGGCTAGATTTCATTCTTTCTTATCGATCGTATCCAGAAAAAGGAAAAGCACTAAAAGCGCTTTTCCCTTTTCTTAATCACGATTATTAAAAATCATAATGAGACGAACAAGTTCCAGAACTGCAACTGCAGCAGCGGCTACATAGGTCATAGCGGCAGCATTCAACACTTTTCGTGCATCGCGTTCCTCAGTATTGCTTATAAGTCCGAGTGAAACAATTTCATCCATCGCTCTAGATGAAGCATTGAATTCAACTGGCAATGTTACAATTTGAAAACGACTCCAGCTGCCATTAAGATAATTCCAATTAATAGGAAATTCGGCAATGCTGTAACGAAAATACCGATCATAATAAAAATCCAAGCTAATTTGGAGCTAATATTTGCAACTGGTACGAGTGCATGACGTAAGCGCAATGCAGAGTATCCAACTTTGTCTTGGATAGCATGTCCCACTTCATGGGCTGCAACAGCCGCTCCAGCAACAGAATGGTTATGATAATTCTCTGGAGATAAATGCACTGACTTAGTCAATGGATTATAATGATCGCTTAAAAACCAGGTGTTTCTCTTACAGCAATATGTTGTAAACCATTTGCATCTAAAATTCTCCTCGCTACTTCAGCACCGCTCATTCCAGCAGTCGTAGCAATCTTTGAATACTTTGAATACGTGCTTTTAACCTTATACTGAGCGTATATTGGAATGATAATAATAATTGCCAAGTATATTAGATAAGCCCCCATTTGAAACCTCCATCTCTCTATTATTGTTATTTATATTTTAATCAAAATGCAACTGGAGGTCAATCATTTAACTTTCTACTTTGTTTCTTAGCTTTTTCACCCCGATACTTTTTCCAGCCAACGTAAGACAATGTAGTAATAATAATGCTTCCAGTCATAATCATCACCCACCAAACAGATGGATCCATTTCATCTTTATTTACATCTGAAAAAGTTTTTTTAAATCTTGTTCAATATTGTCTAATTGCTCTTCCCAATCTTGCTCTGAAAATCTCGAACGATATTTATCAAGAAATTCCATTTTTGAATCTATTTTTTGAACGTTTTCTACCGGAACGCTAATTTTAATGCTCGGTTGAATGACGGAATAAGAGGAGAGAAATTCATTTAACTCTCGATTATATAAATTAGCATCCCCTTCTAAAGCAGCGCCCTTAACTTCTTGAAAGGACTGTAATATTTGTGGCTCCATTTCGATCCACATCGGCTGATATTTCGATGTCACTGCATCGGCAGCGAGACGGAAAGCAGTCACTCGCTTTACTCGATCATCTATGCTCATCCCAACGCTTGTCACCGCTCCTAACGCTTCGTTTTGGGCCGTTGTTAACACTCTTATTTGATCGATTGTAAAGTCCTTTTCGGCTACACCTTCAGTTGCAAATAACTCCCCATAGCGGGTTAATAATTGCTTCGCTTCTTCAAATCGGCCAAATCTCGTTAGCTGTAACGATTCGTCAGCAAGTCGGTCAAGCTCCGAACTCGTTGATGTTTCTTGCGCCGACACAGGCGTAATGCACATAACGATCCAGATCGACAGAAGGATGTTCGTAACATATTTCATCTAAATCCCTCCCCATACTACTATTAAACTGTATGAGAGATTGGACAAGAATAGACCGAGCAATCTTTCACTCAGTCTTAAAACATATATTTTCCTCCTGTTTGGTTACGCTTAGAAAAATAATAGGCGATAGCAATAGAAACGATGCTTAACCAAAAGGTAAAATAACCGATTTCTGCAATGTATAACTCCAACCCTGGATAAATTGGATATTGCATAAACACATAATCGATCACGTCATTATGCAGCGTCCAGATCGCAGCAACGACGATATGCCAAGTTTTCATCCGATAATACGGTGCGTAAAGAATCCCTGAATGGCCATCGCACCGTGCGAAGCAATTAGCATATAGCCTTCCCAAGGGAGAGAACCAGTGACATTTAAGGTTAATATATTCATGACTACTGCCCAAATTCCGTATTTAAATAACGTAATGAGTGCTAACGATTCAAACAATCCCCATTTTTCTTTAATACAAAGGCCAGCAAAACAAAGCAAAAAATAAGCTCGCCGTCGGGCTGTCAGGTACAAAAGGTAGAAAATGCGTTGCTGTCATTTTAAGCTGACCTTCATACCAAATATAACCATAAATCGTGCCAGCCATATTTATTATTAAGAGTAACCATAAAAAAGACGGTTCGTTAATATCGTATATAAATAATTCATAATCGAATAATGAGCCTCCATTTGAAAAAGAGTCGGCAAAAGCCGACTCTTCTATTCATTATTCACTTTTCAAATTCACTAAAAACTCAGCTAGTTTATCTAGATCTTCTTCAGAACCGTCATACTGACCACTAGGCATGCTTCCAATCCCATTATGGGAAATATCTTTAATTTCATCAACCGTATGCTCCATGTCTACCAATGCTGGAGCGGCTGGTCCTCCTTCGAGGTTTTCACCATGACAGTTGATACAGCTTTGGTTTGCGTATATTTGATACCCTTCATCTTCTTTATCGACTTCAAATGCTGCAGTGATTTTTCCTTGTTGCGCCGCTGCATCCCAGTCATGCATATCAACCGCTTCCCACGTTAAATAGAAAATAGCGGCAAATGCAAGAAGCATAAACCCTGTTGCAAATGGACGTTTTGATGCACGGCGTTCAGGTCCACGATCAATAAATGGTGCAAGCAATAAACCGCCAAATGCAAGTCCAGGAATGACTACTGTTCCAAGAATATTATAAGGACCAGATGCAAATGAATACTTTAATAATTGATATAGAAATAAGAAATACCAGTCCGGAATTGCGATATATCCGGTATCTGTTGGATCAGCGATGCGCTCGAGCGGAGGCTCATGCGCCACTGTCAAACATAAAAATCCGATTAGAAAAACAGCACCAACTAACCATTCCTTTAAAAGGAAATCAGGCCAGAATGCCTCCGTTTTTCCAGGGTATTCGGAATAGTCTTTCGGAACATTCGATTTCCGCTCTGCTGAAACACGCGAATCTCCGACAAACTTCATTCCTTTGCCTCGTTGCATGACGTCCCCTCCTTTAAGTTACATAATAAGTAAATTTTACAGTGGACCAGCGATACCTTGTTTGCGGATCATAATAAAATGCGCTGCCATAAGTCCGATCAATGCTGCCGGTAAGAAGAATACGTGGATAGCGAAGAAACGTGTTAACGTTTGCGCTCCAACGATTGTCGGATCACCCGCAATTAATGTTTTCGCATACGGCCCGATTAACGGAACAGATTCAACAATGTCTAAAGTAACCTTCGTTGCAAACAATGCTTTCATATCCCATGGAAGTAAGTATCCAGTCAAACCAAGTGCAAGCATAACGAAAAAGATAAGTACTCCTACTACCCAGTTAAGCTCACGCGGTTTCTTGTATGCGCCTTGAAAAATACGCGCAGTGTATGTAAAAACATCATTACAATGACTAAACTTGCTCCCCAGTGATGCATACCACGGACAATTTGTCCGAATGCTACTTCATTTTGAAGATAATATACGGATTCCCAAGCGTTTTTAATATCAGGCACATAATACATCGTTAAAAACATACCTGATAAAATTTGGATAACTGTAATAAAGAACGTCAAACCACCGAAGCAGTAAACGAACGCTGAAAAATGATGTGCCGGGTTTACGTGTTCAGGTACTTCATGGTCAGCAATGTCTCTCCATATTGGCGTAATATCCAAGCGCTCGTCAATCCAATCATACACTCTGTTTAGCAATGATTACGCCTCCTTTACTTTCTTACAAATGGATTTTGTTCAGGTGTTCCAAGCATTAAAAGCCATCTTTTTCTTGCACTGGATAAGCGTCCAGTGGTCCTCGCGGCGGTGTGCCTGGGACATTATTTCCATCTTTCGTGTAAACACCGTTATGACACGGGCAGAAAAAGCGGTCTGGGTATTTTTCACTACCATTCCAGCTAACTGTACAGCCAAGATGTTTACAGATTGGTGAAAGCGCGACAATTTCACCTGCGTCATTTTTGTAGACCCATGCGGTCTGGGTTGTTTCTCCTGTGTGCCATGCATCTTTTTGTTCATATTTAAAGTCAACACGCACCGGTTCTGCTGTAATATCAGCAATTTTTTATCGGTCATTTTAAAATCACCTGTTGCTTCCGCTTTCAACACTGGATCGATCGCAAAGCGAAGCATTGGCATGATCATTCCAGCCGCCATAAATCCACCTACACCTGTTAGTGTATAGCTTAAGAATTGACGTCTAGTTACAGGATTCTTGCTCATCCTTTTCCCCTCTGTCAGTAAGGTAAGTCCAGCCGGACAAAATTATGCACATTATAACAAACTAGGACATAATAATGATATATCAATAAGGCAAGAAGGTCAATCGAATACGAGAGTAAACATTGTCAACTATGTGGCATTTAGTATGAACATTGCCAACCTTCGATAATATTTGGCATCATCTTTTTGAGCTGGTCTTCCATAATTGAATGTTTATACTGATCCTCCATATGTTGCAGCGGCACGGAAGGGACATAAAATAATAAACCTTTCAAATGTTCTTGTAGCGATGTCCAACGGCTGTCGGATGTCAGAAAGAACACATGCAAAAAGCCGCTCTCCTTAATCTTATCTTCCCATTTCTGCAATACTACAACCATTTTTTCAGGCTCGTCTACATATGTAAATGGGGAAAAACAACATTCTCCCTTTAAATTGCCGTTCTAAATGCATTGAAAATAGTGTAGTATATTCCCTTGCTCAGCCGCTCCTCTCATTCCTGTTTGAAAAGAAATCGGTAGCAACGGAATAACAGCCGTATCGATATAATCCTTTTCTTGTAAATATAATTCTACATCTTGTGCATTCCAGTTCATCGATTCCACCTCTTATTATCTTCATCTTCCATTCTACTTTACCACGTTAGATCCGATTTAACATGTATAAATGCACGAATCAAAAACATCCTCCAAAGACGATGGAGGATGTCATGTCATTCTTAGTTCATTCAATTTTATCGACAGTTGTTCAAACGTTTCCTTATCACCGCAATCCAATGCTTGATCAATCGCTTTTAAAAGCTTTTCTTCTTGATAGGATTTCAAACTATGAGAAAGTAATCTTTCTACAATGACTTTATCCTTTTCATTTACATATGAGCTTTTTGCAAATACGGATTTTCCTCTAGGACGGCTGCATATTGATGCGATAAATTCGATGAGCGAAAATTAATTTGAATGTATATTTCTTCCTCACGATTTAACCGGATGTCATGAAATGATTTCTCAGCATCAGTTGTCATAATATTTTCTTTGTAAAAGCGAAATGGGACATCTCTCGTACAATGAGTAGACATAATCAAGCCTCTAGGACAACATTGTGCTTCCTCAACAAAGTGCACTTTTTCCATTAACTTGTCATGACTCATTAAATAATTGAGAATCCAAACCGACTCTCTTCTCTTTAATTGATATCGATTTAAAAACCAACGAATGAATTCCTTCTTCTCGTTGACAGATACAGGGTTGCCATTTTACTTCCCTCCTCTGTATTTTCGCTTATTGTTCATTTATACTTCTAAGAAGCTCATACCATTCCTCGTTGTCAGGTTCCAATTGTAAAAGTTTCTTGAATAGATGAGAGGATTCTTCCTTTTACCTTCCTCTAGCAAAAATATCCATAATCAACGAGGAAATCACGGTTATGTTTGAGATCATTATATGCGAGTTCATAATGTTTTAATGCCATTGAATATTGCTCTGTATGCTGAAAACTTACAGCCGCATCCCAATGAAATTGCGGATCAGCATTTCCATCATCGGCAAGCAGCTCGACAATCTCCAGCACCTCTTCGTATCTTTCCTGATGAAGCAATAATTTATTTATCGTCAGCGCAGCCATAACAAATTCTGGATCGAGCGCAAGTGCTTCACGGAAATATCGCTCAGCTTCTTGTTCATCTTGAGCTTTCAAAGATAAATTACCGGCATAAAAATGCAAGTCTTTATTATATTCATCAAGTTCAAGTCCAAATTTGACTGCATCCAAAGCAGACTTGATATCATTCTCATGTTCATAGCATCTAGCTAAATATAAATATAATGAATGATAATCAGGATCCATTTCCTTCAACTGCTTAAAAGCACGGATCGCCTTTTGATATAAACCCGCTTGATAACTTGTTAAACCGTAACCGAACAATACGTTAACGTCGGATCGTTCGGCAAGCGAGTTTTCATAATACAATAGCGACTTCTCAAATGCGCCGCCCGCACTTAAAGCCTCAGCCATCCTCGCATGTAAATCGATATTACTAAGCGCCGTGGGCTTCGCATCAATGAGCAACTGAAACAGCCGTGAAGCTTCTAGAAAACGCCCTTGTGACATATAAAGTTCAGCTAATGCATAATCGATGATCGGCTCATCAGCTACGATTTCCTTCGCTTGCAATAGCTTTTGTTCACTAACCTCATAAAGACCTTGCATTTCATATAAATCCGCTTCAATGAGCAAGCTTTTCGGATAATTCGGGTCCTCCGAGGAAATGGATTCCAAATAAGGATATGCTTCCTCATCCATATCCATTTCAATTAATGTTTGTGCAAGTAAAATTTTTAGTTCTGATTCTTCAGGATGGTTCATCAACAATAATTCAAAAGCTGTCGCGCCTCTTCTAAAAATCCATATTGGGACAACACTTCGGCTAACTCAAACTTTTCTTCATCACTGCTACTTTCCTTGACTAATTCAAATTGTTTCTCTGCTTTATCCAACTTCTGTTCTTCTATATATTGAATCATTAGCTGTGCGTGATTCATCGGCATCATCCTTCCTTCTAAACAAATAAAGCTGTTTGATTAATTACAAGCTCCTCGCCGAAGCCTGAATGAAAATGCGAATGTGGATCGGTGTAAAGGAACTTCCCTTTATGAACGGAAACAGCTAATTGTAATTGCTGAACCTCTACTTCAGATTGACCATCCGCACATCTATCTTTCCAATAAAGGTTATAACTAACTTCTCCACCGACCCGCAAAATTCCTCTATTCGGGTATAGACCCATTTTCTTTAATGTTTTTTCTTGTAATGGTGTATGCTCATCTAGCGGGCTAGACAAATGGTTGATTTTTTCATCGATTAATATTTTTGTCCAAATTTTACATAATCGATTTTTCTCCTTTTCTTTAAACTTACATGTGGTACAGGAATAAAGATTGGATTAAACGGAAATGACGCTTCTCTAATCCATCCCCACGGCTTCACTTCAAGTTCCGCACGATCCTTCATTTCAACGAAAATAATCGGTATTTTATACCTTGCACATTTCCTTACAATGGCAGGCGTTAATTTAGCGAGAGAAATGCGGAGCCCGATCACATAATCGATCGGACTACTGAAAAGAGCTACACGCTTTTCGCTCAAACGCTCTTTAAACTCTGATTCGTAACGAATGAAAAAGTCAGTGATCATTGTACCACAACCAGCTGCAAGTAGCTGTTCACTAACAAATGTTTTGAAAACTGCAAAAGAACTTGCTGGCAAATTAGGAGAAAACATAATATGCGAAGGGGTGAGGAAAAACGAAGCTGCTTCCATTCTCATGACAGAATACATTGAAACGGAATCCCCAATATAACGGATTTGCTTATTTTGAACGATAAGCGAAATCTTTCTTTTCCGCCCCGCATGAATAAAGTGAGCATTCTCAATAATAAAGTGCATCCAATCCCTCCTCCTATTATCAGTCTTAAGACAAGCTATGACAGAATCGAGGGAATGATGCGAATTTTAGGTAATCAGTCAGATTTCTACATTCTCCATTTGATTTGTGTATATTTTTTAAGTTCATGTTTTTCTACTTTACGCAATAAAGGCTGACCTATCTTTTCTAAAAGTACGAAGTATGGCTCGCTGCCAATTGATTTTTATCGCGCTGCATCGTTTGAAAAGCAGTTGCAAAGTCGAGTTCTTCAGGCAAATGAACTTCATAGCCAAGACTGCGGATCCACGCAACGAAAGAAGAAACTGGAAATCCAATCCGCATATTTTTTACTAATATGCAATGCATAGATCATCCCGATCATTACAGCCTCTCCATGTGTATATACGCCATAGCCAGCTGTTGCTTCAATCGCATGTCCGAGCGTATGTCCAAAGTTTAAGTAAGCTCGAACCCCGTTTCGCGCTCATCCTCGGAAACGATGCCCGCTTTTATTTCGATTCCCTTTTTAAGATGTACGCATATGTCTCCGAACTAATAGCCCTTATATTAGAAATCTCCTCCATCAAAAATTGCAATAACTTTTCATCAGCGATTAACGCATGTTTAATCACCTCTGCCAATCCAGATCTTAGTTCAGAGTCTGGAAGGCTTTGTAAAAATCAATATCGTAAATGACCGCCTCAGGTTGATGAAAAGCACCGACCATATTTTTGCCAAGCGTTACATTGATCGCTGTTTTTCCTCCGACTGCACTGTCATGAGCCAAAATGGTCGTTGGTACTTGAAGAAAGTCAATCCCTCGCATAAATGTAGCCGCAACGAAGCCGGCAAGATCCCCGACGGCACCCCTCCGAATGCAATAATACATGATTTACGGTCGAGCCCTTCTTGTAATGCAAAGTTTAAGCACGCTTCATAAACGGAAAACTGTTTTGCTTGTTCGCCAGCTGGAACCGTATATGACACCATTTCAATCTCTTCAGGCAAATGTGCTTTTAATGTTTCTAGATACAAGTTGGCAACGACTGTATCTGTAATGACGAATAATTTCGTGTATGGCTTTTGACGTAAACTTTCACGAATGAAGCGAATCGCTCCTTGTTGAATGTATACCGGATATGTTTTGGAAGCAGTGTTGATCATTACCTTCATCGTTTATCCCTCTCTCATTTCACTTTTTTATAAAAGAATGTATCTTCTACTTCAAAGCCATATTGACTTGGATTAAAGATTTGCTCTGTACTACCAACAAATAAAACGCCACCTACTTTTAACGCGGCAGAAAACTTTTTATAAAGGCGATCTTTTGCTTCCTCTGTAAAATAAATTAATACATTTCTACAAACAATTAAATCAAAAGAAGAATCAAAAGGATCGGAAAGTAAATTCATTTTCTTATATGTAACGGTTCGTTTCAACTCATCGGAAAAAGTATACACGTTTCCCTTTTATCAAAATATTGTTCTTTCATGTCTTTCGGTACTTCAGCAAGTGATCGTTCCGAATAGATGCCTGTTTTAGCCGTGGCGATCGCTTGCTCATCAATGTCCGTCGCTATAATCGAAATTTTCTGAACTGGACAAAACTTCGCTAAGATCATCGCCAATGTATAAGGCTCCTCACCTGTTGAGGAAGCAGCACTCCACACTTTTAACTGATTATTGCTCTCAAATAATCGTGGTAAAATTTTCTTTTCAATACGTCCCATCGAGGTTTATTTCGATAAAATTGTGTAACATTGATCGTCATCCGATCGAGGAATTCATTAAATAGTTGTTCATCCTCTGCCATGCTAGCAAAAAATCAGCAAACGAAGAGTACCCTTTTTTCATAGAGAGATTTCAGTCTTCTTTTCATTTGATTTTCTTTATATAAAGATAAATCGATTTTCGTTTTTTGCTTTATTTGACTAATAAATTTTCCATAATCTACATCCATTTCCCCAATCTCCTATCGCCCTTCTACTTCATCAATTATACATGAAACCAGCTATTTTTATTAGGACTTAAACTAAAATAACAAGCAGATCTATAAAAAACCGCTTGCAAATCGCAAGCGGGAAAGCTTAATAAAGCCATGTATTGATGAGTTTTGAATACTCAACCAATTCCTCATCCTTAAAAACAATCCAATTTCTCGATCGGCACTCTCACGGAGTCAGAACCGTGAATTACATTTTTCCCGACAATTAATCCAAAGTCGCCTCGAATCGTTCCAGGGCTTGCATCCTTCGGATTGGTTACCCCCATCATTTTCCGTGCAACAGCTACTACATTTTCACCTTGCCAAACCATCGCAAACACTGGGCCTGATGTGATGAAATCGACTAACTCACCAAAAAAGGGCGCTCCGTATGTTCAGCATAATGTTTTTCTGCTAACTCTTTGGACATTTGCATAAGTTTTGCACCGACAAGCTGATACCCTTTTTGTTCAAAGCGTGAAACGATCTCTCCGATTAACCCTCTTTGCACCCCATCTGGCTTTACCATTAAAAATGTCTTTTCCATCTAAGATCACCTCTGATATTATGTAGGTCTGCACCGATGCATTCCAAGCAAATAATACCATTGTTTTAATTGTATGGCAATTAGGCTTTTTCAAAAATAAGGGGCGACTACCCTCATATATGAGCTCGCACGGTGAGAGTTACAAAGGTTTTGCCGCAGAACTGGAGTAATTTAGCCGTTGTACCTATTAATCTCTTCAGAATCGCGGAAGGCGGTCCGCCGCTAAACGGACACTTTTAGTTCGTCAATAGGAGCGTTTGCCGATAAAATTGGCGATTTCATTTAACGTTCTTTTTGCTCGATTAACAGGTAACTCATCCAATATTTGTTTTGCTTTGTTTAAATAACGATTACTAATTGCTAACGATTGTTCAATCGCTCCCGAATTTTTAATAAGCGTAATAATCCGATTCATTTCCGCCTTTTCCATGTTTTCATGTACAGTCGAAATAATGGACTTTAATTCGGGTCCGTCATAGCAAACAAAGCGGGTAATGTAATATTCCCTTGACGTAAATCTTCACCGGCGGGCTTGCCTAATTGTTTCTCCGTTCCAGTAAAATCGAGAATATCGTCCGTAATTTGAAAAGACATGCCAATATAATAACCAAACTTATATATCTTATTATACGTACGTTCATCCGTATCTGCTGCAACCGCTCTAATTTACAACTAACAGCAATTAACAACGCCGTTTTCCTTTTTATTCTTCTAAAATAATCTCTAATCGTTTGATCGAACCGGTACTTATCTTTGATTTGCTCGACTTCTCCAATACAGACTTCGATAATCGCATCAGCTAGAATTTGATGAGCGATTGGATTTTTCAGCTTCGTCATATATTCTAGTGATCTTGCTAAAATATAATCACCTGTATACATCGCAATTTCATCATTCCATTGATAATTAATCGTCGGCACTCCTCTTCTTAAGCTCGCCTCATCGATCACATCATCGTGGACGAGTGAAGCCATATGGATGAGTTCAAGTGCAACCGCTACATTTTTGATTTCACGAATGTCATATGTACCAAATTTAGCAGCAAGCAGGACGAATACAGGACGGATTCTTTTTCCACCCGCTCTTAATAATTGACTAGCGGTCATTTGAAGCAGCTCCGTCTCTGAATAAATAGCAAGCTCAAGCTCACGTTCAATAAGAGTAAAATCTGTTTTAAAATTTGAATTAAGCAATGATCGTTTCATTTCATATCCACCCGGACGTTATTTCTGTTTTACACCAATATGAGTTGCCGCCGCACCACCACTAAAAGGTTTATAGATTACATTAACAAACCCTGCTTTCCAGAAATCTTGAGCTAGCTCTTCCATCCCTGGAAAATCACGTGCTGATTCTTGTAGCCAAGAATATTCTTGATAGCTTTTAGCAAAGACCTTTCCAAACAAAGGCATAATATAGCGAAAATAAGTGTAATAAAGCTGGCGATAAACCGGTAATGTTGGCTGCGATGTTTCTAGACAAACAGCCATTCCTCCTGGTTTTAATACACGGTGCATTTCCTTTAATACTTGCTTATAATCAGGTACATTTCGAAGTCCAAACCCGATCGTTACATAATCAAACATATGATCCTCAAATGGAAGGTTCATCGCATTGCCATGAATAAGTTCAACCTGTTCCAATTGTTGCTGCTCTATTTTTTGTTTGGCAATCTTTAGCATATTCTCACTAAAATCAAGGCCGATTACTTTTCCTTCTGTGCCGGTACTATCCGCTAATGCAATGGTCCAATCTCCAGTCCCACAACAAAGATCAAGTGCATAATCGCCTTTTTGAACGTTCATTTTTTCATCGTCGTATTTCGCCATTTGATATGTTGGTTAAAACTAATGATCGAGTTCATTTTATCGTATTGATCGTATATTTTTTCAAACACATTATGTACACGTTCTTCTTTTGATTGCATAAGTCAACCTTTCTCTACGCATAAGCTCGTTAAATCTATGCCTCTTACAACTTCATCCAAACGCGCTCGAAAAACAGGAGGCAATTCAGGCAAGCTCGCGAGATATCCATTCATATTATTTATTGATTCACTTAAATATTGAAGGCATCTATCATTTACTTTTTTGTATCCTCTTTGTTAGTGCTGTAGCATTTTCTGGAAAAAGATGTTGGGTCAACGTTTGAAAAAGCTCGAAGTTTTCCCATTGTGAAATTGCTCCATCTCCGCGAGTAGCTTTTTCACAAAGAGGAATTCATTAAACAGTCCTATATATTTGGCGGATTGAAAATGAAGAGATAGTTGTTTAACAACCGAAATTTCTATTTCTTTATAGCTACTAATGACTTGCTCTAAGGAATGTTTATTTTTTCACGAATAAGAATCTTATGTTCATTGATTGTTTTAATCGCTACAGCTAACGCTTTGATGAGTTCCGTATGATTGTATTCTGCTAATAGACGGTAATATAAACCACTATAATAATCACCGGCCAGTACCATAATCTGGCGCTCCTTCAATAAAAGCTGGCGGGTTGCGATCATATCATGTGTATCCAAAGCAAGCTGCACGAGCATGGCAGAAGTAATATACACTAAACGCTCTGAATCCGTTATGTTTACGTCTTGAAGAGCAATCGACATCATTAAGATGCGATCGTCATCTACTTTTGGAGAGCCGATAATTTTCCGAAAATAACTGTTATAGCTTTTCTCAGCTATCATTTCTTTAATTAATTGAATTTGTTGCTCATGATCGAGTACAGTCATCGCCGGAGCCCTCATTTCTGTTCTCTAATTTTACTGATCATTATAACATACAATGTTCATTTTCGTTGTAATTAGCTCTTATGGATTGTAAATTTCATTTCCTTCACTTTCAACTTCTCCAAAGAAGTCGTAATGACTGCATTTCCCGAACCTTCATCGCGGACGTATGCTCGGTGAACTGAGCAATCATGACTTCGCCTTCGTCTAATTTTTCCGAGTGATGAAATTTCGTATCAGAACCTCTTGTTAAACCAATGACATTGACCCCATCTTCCAACGCCTTAATGATAATAAATTCGGAATGTCCGTTTCCAGTTTGATTCATCTTTATTCACTCCGTCTTCTATTCTTTAATTAATGACAAAACCTCAGATCTTGCTTGGCTGTCCGTCGTAAAAATCCCCGTACAGCGGATGTCACTGTCTTCGCCCCTGGCTTTTTAATTCCTCTCATCGTCATGCACATATGCTCTGCTTCCAAAATGACCATAACACCATGTGGTTCAAGCTTTTCCATCATGACGTTCGCTACCGTACTCGTAATTCGCTCTTGAAGCTGCGGACGTGCTGCAACTGTTTCAACTGCCCGCGCAAGCTTGCTTAATCCAGTCACTTTACCATTTTGTGGAATATAAGCTACATGCGCAACACCAAAAACGGAACAAGATGGTGCTCACACATTGAATAAAATGGAATATCTTTAACGAGCACCAATTCTTCATGCTCTTCACCAAATATCGTTTCAAAATATTCTTCCGGATTCTTTCCTAGGCCTGCAAACACTTCCTCATACATTTTTGCCACACGCTTCGGGGTGTCCAATAACCCCTCTCTATTTGGATCTTCGCCAAAACCCTCGATTAGCAATCGTACTGCTTCTTCTATCTGTGGGCGATTAAACTTTGCCATATGTAATCCTCCTAAAATAACAATTCCAACATTTCAATATTAGCACACGTACAAATATAAATAAAAGGAACTACCGATAGGCAGTTCCTTTTTATCTCATCCTAAAGATGTATGTATTATTTTACTGCATCTTTAAGAGCTTTACCTGGTTTGAATGCAGGTACTTTGCTCGCTGCGATATCAATCTCTTCACCAGTTTGTGGGTTTCGACCTTTACGAGCAGCGCGCTCACGTACTTCGAAATTACCAAAACCGATTAATGATACTTTATCACCATTTGATAATGCGTCCTGAATTGATTGGAAAACAGCATCAACCGCTTTAGTTGCATCTTTTTAGATAGTTCAGTTGCTTCGGCAACAGAATTAATAAGTTCAGTTTTATTCATTCCATTCACCTCCTCCCAAAAGAGAGTTGTCATTGTACTACTATTACATTAGTGAACAATTAAATGGATTTCTAAACATTTCCCATGAAAGAAATCGTCTGAACTGCATATATATCAACGATTTAACTGCAATTCTGTTTAAAAGATTAACATAATCAAAACATGTAAGCAAGAATAAAAGTCGTATAATATGGAAAAAGTGCTGAATTTCTCCATTCAGCACTTTTTCTTTGCGAATTATTGAAACTTCTAAAGATTTAATTGTTATAGAATAATCGCAATTAACCCACCAGATCCTTCGTTAATGATCCTTTCAAGCGTTTCTTTCAACTTATATCTAGCATTTTCTGGCATCATTGCAATTTTACCTTGAATTCCTTCCCTCACTAACGAGCTTAGGCTTCTACCAAAAATATCGGAATTCCAAATGGATAGTGGATCATCTTCAAAATCTTGCATTAAATATCTGACGAGTTCTTCACTTTGCTTTTCCGTACCAATGATTGGAGCAAATTCAGATTCAACATCTACTTTTATCATATGAATCGATGGGGCAACTGCTTTTAAGCGGACGCCAAAGCGAGAACCTTGACGAATAATTTCCGGCTCATCAAGACTCATATCTTCTAATGAAGGGGCAGCAATTCCATAGCCTGTTTGCCTTACCATTGCAAGCGCATCTGAAATTTGATCATACTCACGCTTCGCATTCGCAAATTCTTGCATTAATTCAAGGAGATGGTCCTTCCCTCTCACTTCCACACCAACAATCTCTTTCAATACATCATCATATAAATGATCTGGAGCAATTAAGTCAATCTCCGCAACTCCTTGCCCCATATCTACACTTGCAAGTCCCGCATTGTCAATAAATTCATATTCATAAAATTGCTGTACAACCCGATCAACATCGCGTAGCCGTTTAATATCTTTCACCGTTTCTTTTACCGCATTTTGATAACTTGAGCGCAGCCAATGGTTATTGTTTAAGACCATCACCCAGCTCGGTAAGTTCACATTCACTTCTAACACCGGAAACTCATAGAGAGCTTCACGCAGAACGTTCAACACATCTGCCTCACGCATATTTTCAACTGACATGGCGATCACTGGTATATCATATTTTTCTTCAAGTTGTCCTCTCAATACTTCCGTTTCTGGGCTATGTGGTCGAGACGAATTGATAACCATGATAAAAGGTTTGCCAACTTCTTTTAATTCCTCAATTACACGTTCTTCCGCTTCTATATAATCATGGCGGGAATGTCACCGATCGTACCGTCTGTTGTTACGACGACTCCTAGGACGGAATGTTCTTGAATGACTTTTCTAGTTCCAATTTCAGCAGCTTCATGAAAAGAAATCGGCTCTTCATACCATGGTGTATTAATCATTCGAGGTCCGTTTTCATCTTCATATCCCTTTGCTCCCGGCACAGTATAACCTACGCAATCAACGAGTCGAACATTCACCTCTAACCCTTCATCAACATGCACAGAAACAGCCTGATTCGGTACAAATTTCGGTTCAGTTGTCATGATTGTTTTACCAGCTGCACTTTGAGGAAGTTCATCTTGTGCTCGAACTCTATCAGACTCATTTTTAATATTTGGCAAAACAACCAATTCCATAAATTTTTTATGAATGTGGATTTACCAGTTCTAACTGCCCCTACTACTCCTAAATAAATATCTCCACCCGTTCTTTCAGCAATATCTTTAAAAATATCCACCTTTTCCAAGAGGTTCCCTCCTATCATTGGGTTCAAAGGACAAACATTATCAATCATTTTTGACGTTGTCCGATTTTGATATGCTCGTTTGAAAGTAAATAAAAATCCTTCTTCCACATTATATTGTGTTGAAGAAGGATTATGCTTATTTCGCCATGTAAACTGGTTCATTCTTTTCATCAATGGTATATGGAACAGAATATGCTGGAACTACGGCAGACTGATCCGATAAAATGGATCGAATATCATCGCCAGGAGCAAACGTCTGCTCATTCTCCTGTAAAGTAAGGTATAGATCGCTTATATAGTCAACATAAACTTCCCGTTACCAGTAATGATGAACGGCAAGTGATGATTCGTGTAAGGTGAAACGATGTACGGATCTGTTTTATAACCTATTTTTCAAAGTCAAGTGTAAACACATTGTCCGCAATCGCCTCTTTAAAAGGTGGGTAACCTTGAGATTTAATTCTTAGTTTAATTTCTCTTATTTTATCTGCTATTCGCAAATCAACGACTTTTACCGTTGGATTTGTTTCCACATCAATAAGAACATACTGAAAAATCCCGCCATTTTCAAATGAATTTCCAGGAGGGCCTGATATGTACTGTGGGGCAATTTTTTTAAATTCAATCGGATATTTTATGTATATGTGCGTTTCCATATCCCTCGTTTTAATCGGTAATAACCCACCATTCGCTTCTTGATATTTATTTACCGCTTGTTGAACAGATTGAACTTGTTCCTCATACGGAATTTGATTTTCAACCCTTCGTTCCTGCGGATACATACATCCTGATAAAAGGGTACATACAATGAATGCGATTAACGATTTAAGTAACATTGCTTTCATCAATTTATCTTCCTTTCTAGTTATCGATTGCCGGGTATTTAATTAACTCGTTGGGCCTGGCAATACGATAATAAGCGAAAGAAGAAAACCAACGATTAAACAAAGCCACGCAATAAGCGACACGAAAAACTTCAATACCCTTTCTTGCATTTAAAGCGACTTATGTAAATCGCAAACATCGCCAAAGCAAAAGGATCATCGCTATGATCGATATCCACATTTTTTGCATAGACAGTGACATCTTCATTCCTCCATCGTAATAAATAGACTCTCGGCATTCACCGAGTTAGATAGTACAAGGTTTTCTAGTACCGTTTTTTATTTCCCTCCTATTTAATAGGGGATATTTCGCTTTTATTGGTAAAATTACCTGTTCTATATTGAACGAGTTAATAACCTACATACAACGTGAGAGCTAGCCACCGTTGATTTCCGTTCCAGGCGGACGCTTTCCGGAGGGCGTGCGGTGAGCCTCCTCGGTCGCTTCGCGCCCTGCGGGTCTCACCTATCACGCTGATCCCCAGGAGTCGCCGCCTTCCACTTCAATCAACTAAGATATTCTTTTGCTCATGTGCTTAAGTTGTTAGTCATACAGTGAAATTTTGTTCTTAATTTTGTCGAAAACACTTGACTTTTTAAAAGGCCTCAATAATCGCCGGTGAAGGGATTTATTTCCTTACTAACTACGATTGAGGTGTTAAAGTTGAAACCAGCAATTATTGCACATGAAGATTATCAAAACTTCGTTTTAGAACAATTAAGGAAGCACTATTCGGGAAGTGTCCTCACGATTGTAAATAATGATTGGCCTATTATTTACAAGTTATGGATCACTGATCTCTCTTATCTTACATCCTGGCTCAGGAGCTCCTATTCTAATAGAGGGCCTGAATCACGCGATCCAGCTTCCATAATGCGCTCTTACCTTCTGCTCCTTTTGGCTAAACCAGCCCTCAGTATTACTGAATGGGTAGATGAATTACACCGGGTGCCTTTTATGCCATCTTGAGCGGCTTTGAACCCAGAAGTGTTCCTGGTATAGGGACTTTCTACGACTTTTTCCATCGTTTATGGGAAGAGAGAACGTCAATATCAAGCCCCATATCAAACTGAAATATGAAACCAAACGGATATGACAAGTCGCAAAATAGGCAAAAATGGCGTTGTCCATTAGCTTGTGGTACAAAAAATACGTATAAAAGCCCTTGTTCTACAGCCAAATACGGAAGAACATTCCATACCTTTGGGAAAGATAATCTTCGACTTTTACCAAGACTCCTAGAACCTCTGAAAAGTGGAAGCTTATTTATAAAAGAAAAACATCGGTGTTGCTTTTAAAACAAAATCCGTTAAAGGTTGATTGTAGCGAAAGTGCGAGACTCCTGCGGATCAGCGGGACAGGTGAGACCCCACAGGCGTTTACGCCGAGGAGGCTCACCGCCCGCCCGCGGAAAGCGAGCAACTGTAGCGGAAATCAACCACGCACTATCTTGGTAAGCACAATGTTTACAAAACATCCTTTTTAAAAAATAAATATGTGACGCTTCTTTGGTGTGTCTTTTTTGAAAAAGTTTTGAAAATGAATACCAAATTTTCAATTTAGCCCAATTCCCAGTAAACTTTTAGAAATTCAGCCGAGAGTCTATATAAGTCATCTAAACAAAAGCTATTATAACATGATGTAGAAAGTAAATTGGGAAAAATACTTACGAATTCGTGGACATTCTATCATTTAAGCTTGAACGGGGAAAAATCGGCGCATCAAAAGAGGGAGCAAAGAAATGTTCCTTTGCTCCCTAAGACAAAAATACCCAAACCGGCTGTTTAAGCAATTGTTACACCGCATTATATGCAGAAAAATCAGATACGCATTACGTTTCGCCCATCCTCTTACTGTTGATCGAGCTGTTCACTTAAAATATCAAGGAGATCTTCCATCTCATTTGTTTTTAATCGCGCCATTAACTGTGTTACTGCTTCTTTGCGTTAACGTCACTAAATAAAACATAATGAAGCATTTCCGTGATCGGCATGCTGGAATTGTATTTTTTGCTAGTTGATAAGCTGCTTTTGTCGTTCTTACTCCTTCTACGACCATTTCCATATTTTCGAGCACCTCATCAAGATCTTGACCTTTTCCAAGCAGATTTCCCGCCTTCCAATTTCGCGAGTGAACGCTTGTACACGTAACAATTAAATCTCCAATTCCCGTTAATCCTGCAAACGTTAACGGATTTGCCCCCATTTTTGTACCAAGACGAGAAATTTCTGCCAGTCCTCTCGTAATTAATGCTGCTTTTGCATTATCACCGAATCCTAGCCCATCAGAAATACCAGCAGCAAGTGCAATAATATTTTTTAACGCACCACCGATTTCAACACCAACGATATCCGGATTTGTGTATACACGGAAATGTTGATTCATAAATAAATCTTGTGCATATTCAGCTGCTTTCATATTTTTCGATGAAACAGCTACCGTTGTCGGATGATGCAAACTTACTTCCTCCGCATGGCTCGGTCCTGATAGAACGACGACATCCTTCAAGAGACTTTCTGGGACTTCTTGCTCAATCATCTCAGAAATTCGCAGCAATGTATCTGGCTCAATCCCTTTACTCACATGAATAAACGTAAGCGGCTGCTGTTGAAATGAAACAATATTCTGCATTAAATGTCTGATTGCCTTTGTTGGAACAGCCACGATTGCCGTTTCCACATTTGCTAACGCCTCTTCTAATGATGTATGTGCGTGAATTTGTTCCGGCAATTGAATGCCGGGCAAATATTTTTCATTTGTATGACGCTCATTAATTTCCTTTTGCTGTTCTTCATTTCGAAGCCATAGTTGCACGTCATGGCCATTATTAGCAAGTACAATCGCGAGTGCGGTTCCCCAGCTCCCAGCTCCAAGAACCGCAATCTTTTCTTTCTTATTCATATACCCACCTACTTATTTTTGTTTCTTAGGAAAGAATAAAATGTTTGCTTTAAATCACTTTTTGTTAAAGAAATCCACGTCTAGCTTAAGGCGCCCTACGATTAGCCTTACGATAAGTGAACATTGATTCGCCTAGCTCGTCCATCACTTTCCGTTTTTCATGCTTCACCGCGTTAGGCCTTGTCGTTTACAACGACAGGAAGCTCACATGATGCGAGGTACAATAGGGCGCTGCAATAGGACGTTGCAATCTTAACCGATGATCGCCTTAGTTTGTACCTCGTTGAACGGGTGCGGGCGCTTTTCTTACTACTCTATTTACGTTGACGGGTAATAATTTTAATTGGTGTTCCTTCAAAGCCAAATGCTTCCCGAATACGATTTTGCAAAAATCGCTCATAAGAAAAATGCATAATCTCCGGGTCATTCACAAATACAACAAAAGTAGGTGGTTTTATACTTACTTGTGTTGCGTAATAAATTTTCAATCTTCTCCCTTTGTCAGATGGAGCTGGATTCATCGCGACCGCATCTACAATGACTTCGTTTAATACGCTAGACTGCACACGCATCGAATGATTCTCACTCGCCATTTGAATCGCTGGCAATAAATTGGTTAACCGTTGCTTTGTTTTCGCCGAAATGAATACAATCGGAGCGTAATCAAGGAATAAAAATGTTCTCTAATTTTCTCCTCAAATTTCATCATCGTCTTTTCATCTTTTTCAACAGCATCCCATTTATTGACGACAATAATAACTGCACGCCCTGCGTCATGTGCATAACCAGCAATTCGCTTATCCTGCTCGCGAATCCCTTCCTCGCCATTAATGACGAAAAGAACAACGTCTGAACGTTCTATCGCCTTAAGCGCACGAAGGACACTGTACTTTTCCGTACTTTCGTACACCTTCCCACGTTTTCGCATCCCTGCTGTATCGATGATGACATACTCTTGCCCGTCATATTCGTAACTCGTATCAATCGCATCTCTCGTCGTTCCCGCGATGTTACTAACAATCACGCGATCCTCGCCAAGCAATGCGTTCACAATCGACGATTTTCCTACATTCGGTCTGCCAATTAAAGAAAATTTAATGATATCGTCATCAAGTTCTTCTTCTTCCACCGGAGGAAATGTTTTATCACTTCATCTAGCAAATCACCGAGGCCGAGGCCGTGAGAACCAGAGATCGGAAAAGGCTCTCCAAAACCAAGCGCGTAAAAATCATATATTTCTGAGCGCATTTCCGGTTATCCACTTTATTAACCGCTAATACAACCGGTTTTTTGAGCGATAAAGAATTTTTGCTACTTCTTCATCTGCTGTTGTTACACCTTCACGGCTGTTTGCAATAAATATAATGACATTTGCTTCTTCAATCGCAATTTCCGCTTGCAAACGAATTTCTTCAAGAAATGGTGCATCCCCAATCTCAATGCCACCAGTATCAATCAAGTTAAATTCATGTGTAAGCCAATCTGCCGAGCTATAAATACGATCCTCGTTACACCAGGTGTATCCTCGACAATTGAAATTCGTTCTCCAACAATTCGGTTAAATATCGTTGATTTTCCTACATTAGGGCGACCTACAATCGCCACAGTTGGTCTAGCCAATACCATCACTCTCTTTAATTAAATTAGTCTTTTTCCGTATGATCAATGAAATGTTCAATTTATGTTATCATAGTTTTTTCGAAAATGGCAATTTAAGTCGTATATCTCGATCATTGTTGTAATTTTTTCTATTTATTTGTGTCGATAACGAGATCATCTGGATCATCGCTTGGAAGATAAGTAATAATGAACAAGTGATCGCTAAAATATCTAGACATTCCTTTGCTCCAACCATATGGAGCATCCCCAATTCGAAAGAAGAATAGCAAAAAGATTTCCCGTGAAGAACACCGATACAAATAAAGATTAGACGTAATGATAATGACGACGGATACATAAAATAGGCAAAGCAAAATAAGAAGAAACAAAAAAGCTTTTTCGGTCAATAAACACCCATATCGGATCGTACATTTCAAATAAACGAAAACCTGCATAACCGATTGATAAACACATAATTGATCCGCTGACGTATAGCTTTTGTTTCCAAGATAATTTTGACAGAAAATAATAGCCGATGAACAAGATGATGATTGTAGGTCCACTCATTAACATAAATTTGAGTGACAAATGAACTGGAAATAAAATCAATAATAAAAGTGCTCCAGCCGCCATTGGCAAGCGATAAAATGTATGTTTTTCTAACAGAAAAGTAGCGATAATCCACATACTCCATAAAAAACATATAAAAATACCGTCCATAATACACCTCCACCTCTCCATTATTGGAAAAAGGTAGAAGTTTTAACCATCTTCATTGTTCATGTAAGAAAACCCGGTGAAATCATGCCCGTTCTTTTTAGCTTATGCACATCTATTATTCTATAGTCGGCAGCACTTTGAACGGCATACTGTCCTTGCAAGAACGATGCTTAGACAGTTTGCGCGACTTTTAATAGAAAATCCCGTCTGGTTTTCTTTTCATTTTAAAAAGGCCTGAACCCCCAATTGGAAGATCAGACCTTTTTGAAATTTAGTTTTTAAAATTTTTCAATTTGTCGCCGATCATATCGCTCAACTGAAAGCCTTTCGATTCTTCAGGCATCTCATAATCCTTCTGTCGCTGTTCGTTTTCTTCAAGTTCCTTCATGCTTAATGATAGGCGTTGTTCACCTTCATTCGCATCTAAAACTTTCACTTTCACGCTTTGCCCTTCTTTTAGCACTTCGTGAGGTGTACCGATATGCTTATGGGAAATTTGTGAAATATGAACGAGCCCTTCTACACCAGGGAATACTTCTACGAACGCACCAAACGATACGAGTCGTTTCACAGTCCCTTCGAGCACGGTTCCTCGTGGAGCCTTCTCAGCGATGTTTGTCCATGGTCCTGGAAGTGTTTCTTTAATTGATAATGAAATTCTTTCATTGTCACGATCAACAGACAATACTTTCACTTGTACTTTTCCCCTTCCGCGACAACATCAGCAGGCTTATCAATATGCTCATGCGATAGCTGAGAAATATGAACAAGTCCATCGATGCCACCAATGTCTACGAAGGCACCGAAATCAGTCAAGCGCTGTACCGTTCCATCCAATACTTGACCAGCCTCAAGCTTCTCTAATAATGCACGTTTTTCTTTGCTCTTTTCCTCTTCTACAACTACTCGATGGGATAAAATTAGTCTGTTTTTCTCCCGATCCAATTCGACAATTTTAAATGATAATGTTTTTCCTTGATAATCTGCAAAGTCTTCCACATAATGGTCTTCTACCATTGATGCCGGAACAAACCCTCTAACTCCAAGATCAACGACGAGTCCACCTTTAACGACTTCATTCACTTCAGCGTCAAATACTTCTTGGTTTTCATAACGGCTCTCAAGAATTTCCCAAGCCTTTTCAGCGTCGATCTTTCGTTTTGAAAGTACAAGCAATTCCTCTTCTACTTTCGTAACGATTAAGTCAAGAACTTCTCCTTCTTTTACAGCATCCGATGCTTTTTCGATATGGAGACTTGAAAGTTCGCTAATCGGAATAATTCCATCAACCTTACTATGTTCAATATCTACAAGGACCTGCTTTTCTTCAATCTTTGTAACAGTTCCTTTAACTCTGTCGCCTTCTGAAAAGCTTCTAACTTCAACATTATTCATTTCCTCAGACATATGTACTCCTCCTATCAACTTAAAAATGCTGCAAGGATACTCATTCATCATTATCATTTATCGGTTTCATAAATCCTCACATAATTCGAAATAATTACCTTGTTACTAACTTCTTATAAATACTGGATTTTGTCAAGTAAATGAATTCACGAACGGTGCTTTTCTAGTAACTTTCTGATTTCATCCATGATGACAATTGTCGCTTCTTCTGCTGATCCTTTATTGTTCCGCATTTCTGTAAAGTCGATCGGCTGACCGAAGACGATTTTTAATTTCCTAAATGGTTTATACGGACCAATAATCGCACATGGAACGACATGCGCATTCGATCTCAATGCAAAGAAGCCCGCTCCACCAAGTCCTTTCCCCAACTCTCCTGTCTTACTTCTCGTACCTTCAGGAAAAAGTCCGACAACCTCACCAGATTTTAAAAACTTTAATCCTGTTCTTAATGCCTCTCGATCACTCATCCCTCGTTTAACAGGGAACACTTTAATGCTCTCCATCAATCTTTTGACCAAGCATATTTGAACAATTCAGCCTTCCCCATAAAATAGACAGGTCTTGGTGATGTAAATCCGATAATAGGAGGGTCCAGATTATCGATATGATTTGGGCAAAGCAAGACGCCGCCTTCTTTCGGAAAATGCTCAGTCCCAATCGTTTCAATCCGATAGAGCGAACTTAAAATCATCTTTGTTACTGCCCTTGCAAAAACATAAAAGCTCATTTTTTCCAATCCTTTCTTGTGCCAACGCCATTATTTCATTTTTCACCTCATCAATGGAAAGATGAGATGTATCGATCACAATTGCATCCTCCGCTTTAACTAACGGTGAGATTTCCCGCTCTGAATCTTGTTTATCGCGAATTTCAATCTCCTTCATCAATTCTTGTAAGTCCGTAGTGATGCCTTTTTCTTTATTTTCCTCGTATCTACGTTTAGCCCGGATTTCCACACTTGCCAACAAAAAGATTTTTAGTTCCGCATTCGGGAGTACACTCGTTCCAATATCTCTCCCATCCATAACAACACCACCGTGTTTTCCAAATAAACGTTGCCGCTCTACTAAATCAAGGCGTACTGCCTTCGATGCCGCTACTACTGAAACGGTATTTGTTACATCAGATTGACGAATTCGTTCCGTCACGTCTTGATCATCCAAATAGACAAGCTGCCCACTCATCCCAGCTTTCAATTCGATTTTCGTCTCCGCGAGAAGGTTTTCCAATTGTTGTTCATTTTGGATGTCAATTTTCTCCTGGAGAGCCTTATACGTAAAAGCTCGGTACATAGCCCCGTATCAACATAAATATATGATAGTTGTTCAGCCACTTTTTCGCGACTGTACTTTTTCCAGCTGCTGCTGGGCCATCAATCGCAATGCTAATTTTCTTTTGTTCCAACACGTTCACCTGCTTATTAATATTAAAATGAAAAACTACCTTTTCTATTTAAAATCATTTCACAAAATGATTCAAATATCTATCCCTTTTTTCGATATTCTACTTGCTTTTCAAAACAAAAACGAATGATTTGCTGTTCATATTTTTGATTATCGATAAATTGAATCGACGCATATCGCATCCCTTCTTTTTCGAAAACACGCTTTATTTTACAAGGAAGCTCTAAATAATGATACTCTTGGTCTTTCATGACTAAGACGATGTAGATGTTTCCTGATTCACCTTGATGAACGTTAACTGTTGAAGGAATGATGGCTAGGCAGCCCCGGCACTAAAATCCTCCGTTACTGTCGCGAATTTCGAACCACTTTCGAAAAATTCAAAAGCGACATCAATTGAAACAGCAATTCTTACATACTGTCTACGCTGTATTTTCAATAAGCTCTTCTTTCCTGGATAATGAAGGATAAGCATGGGAACGGGATGTCTAATCCGTCCATTCACATACGTTTGAAACGTATAGGCGGTCAAATTTTCTGAAACGAAATTTACATACATCGTTGTATTTGCTTGCAAATAGGACGTTCTGTTCGTTTCCGTGTTAATTGGATAATAAATGTAGATTTGATCATCCCGTACATCCACAATTTTCGATTTATACATTTCTTCTTTCCCTTGATTATGTAATTCAATCATTATTTCCATTCCGATTTTTAACATCCGCTCCACATCCTGTCGAAAACTTAGTACTATTATCGCATGTCAGAAGATCTGTTTCCACTCGAATTAGAAAAGACGATTTTTTAGGCGGAGCCATGATACACAATTATCTAAATTTTCAACGAAATAAAACGGCATGTCTCCGAGTTCCATTCCTTCTGCTTCTGTGATCTCGTGAATGATGTTCCGGGATATGCTCCTCAATATCGAAAATAACGAAGCTTTGATGATTATTATAAGGTTTAAATGTAGGGGATAGTTGTCTTTTTGTTTAGGGGTCTCTTCTTTTACCTCTAGAGGAAGTGTGATTTGTGTGTTATACTTTTCTGTAGCAGTCTTCGGATTGCACATATAAAAATCGCTCCTTTTAGTTTGTGGTATGGTAACTTCATTCTACTAAAGGCAGCGATTTTTCTATTTTCAATGATTAAAAATGACCATTATAGTTGATTGTTGCTTGTAGTGCAGGCGCCGACTCCTGCGGGAATGACATGAGCCTTGAGAACCCGCAAGGCGCAAAGCGACTGAGGATGCTCAAGCCATGCCCGCGGAAAGCGTGCGCCGGAACGGAAAGCAACAGATTGGTGACATTGTTCAGATTTTTCATTGATGTAATCATTCTTTATATTTCCATAAATAAAGAGGCTTACACAGAAAGTCAGTTTTCACTTACTTTCTGGACAGCCCCTACCAATTAGATGACATCCTCATATAAAGTTTCGGCATTTTTCAGTTTTTCTACTTTTTCCTCCATCCCATTTTCAGCATTAATATATAGACGATACGTGTCATGACCCATCGTTCCAATAAACTCATAACATAAGACTTCTTCACCAAGATCATTCACTATTATCGCTAAACGATCTTCCATCACACGCAAATTTTCGTTTAAATAGCCCTTTGCATCCGCAAGCGTGAGGACTGGCTCTGTCATTTTCCGTTCTTTTTCCCTTTTACATAATCAGCAGCAGCAAATCCTACAATTTGTCCATCATCCAAGGCGACTTTTATTTTGATCGATTCCGGATATATCGTTACTCCGTCTTGAACAGATGTGAATGTCAATAACCCGATTGAATCATATTGCGTGCTTTCGGTTAATTGCAATTGTTTATATTCATGCGTTGACAAGAATTGCTCTGCTTTCACTTGAGCTTCATGCAAACTTATTTTTGCTCGCCGATGTCGCGATGATTCATAAACCAGACAGGATACCCACCCTTTTTCGTAATATCAAGGCTCGCACTATTTCCATTTCCGTCATCAAGGTTCACACTATAAAATCCGTAGTTGGATCCCTTTCCATTTTCAGCTACAACGGATTGTTCAACCGTTTTCATCGCAGCATATTTTTTGCCAATTGTACTGCTTCTTCTTTTGTAATTGCCTTCCCTGTTAAATGATCGTAGTTTTCATCTTTTTCTTAAAAGATACGATCGTCGTATCTTGAAAGTTTTCTTCATCATACCCTTCCACTTGCTTTTCAACTGTTTTAAAACCATCGATAATTGTATTATCCGCGGCTTCCTTTCCTGACGCTAATGCGGCTTCCACGTCCATCCACCTTAAATTATGTTTTAACACTTGATGCTGAACATTTCGTAATTCAGCGCGAATATCATTGCTTTGTTGATACAGTTTTTTAATGTAGCATATTCTTCTTTTGAAAGTGGATCATTATCTAAATCACGTACTGCAGTTCGATAGCTAAAATTCCCAATATTTGTGAGGAATTCTTCCGTTTTATTAAATGGCATTAACGTAAGAGGCAATTGCCCAACTTCTCCTCTTGCTTCAGATGTAATTCTCCAAACATCCGCTAAAGTCGGTGATAGCGATTTTTTGAGTTCATCGCTAATGTTGAACCGATTTTGTCACTTAGTAAGTCCATTTGATACGTCAAATTATGAAATGCCCGCTGATAATTATTCTCCGCATTAATCAGGATTGCGTTTTTTCCTGATGCTCCTGGTAGCCCCAATAAGCTGAACCGATCACCCCAACTGTTAAAACCGCAATTAAAATTGTTCTAATCATGTCTCCTCACCTCCGTTATTTACAGAAAATATGTTTGCCTATTTGCTTAATTTGCGGCCTTGTCCAAATCCAAGCACTTGTAGCTGTATCCGGGTTAAAATAATATAATGCACCTGTCGATGGATCCCAGCCATTGATCGCATCTAAAACGGCTCTTTTCGAAGTCTCATTTGGCGTTAACCAAATTTGCCCATCCGCAACAGCTGTAAATGCACGCGGTTCAAAAATAACACCAGAAACCGTATTTGGGAATGTTGGGCTATTTACTCGATTTAAAATAACAGCCGCGACCGCAACCTGTCCTTCATAAGGCTCTCCTCGCGCTTCACCATGTACAGCATTCGCCATTAAAGCAATATCATTTTGCGAAAAGCCGGCGGGTGTGTTTGTCGCTCTTGTTTGTGACTGTGTTTGTTCAGCCTCATTCGTTGTAGTTCCCCATAGTGTGTAAATGGCTTTCCTTTACGTATTTGATCCATGACATAATCTTTTCGATACTGAGACGCCTTCACAAGCTTAACTTTCGTCTGTTCACCAGCCAATCCATCTACTTTCATTCCGAATTCATATTGAAAATTTCGTAACGCCCAATATGTCCCCCATCCAAATACACCATCAATTTTTCCGTTATAAAAACCTAAATATTGCAGGCGTGCCTGAAGTTCAATCACGTCATCGCCAACAGCACCTTTTTGAATGACTTGATTCGTGAACGCCTTTGTATTATCAGGATGCTGGACCGAAATCATTAGGGCACATAAGAATAATACAAAGATAAGCCGTATTATTTTGCTGTTCTTCATTTTTTGGAAACCCTCCAACATTTATTTTCTTAAAAAGTAGTTTTTGAAAAAAGGAGATTTATTCATATGAAAAAGCGCAATCTTTTATAATTGAAAAGATTGCGCTTTTTCTTTATTGTATTTTTTGTTAATAGATGTGCTGCTTTTACCTTTCTTAGTCCGAGCCACCAAAGAAAAAACATAAAAGGGAATAAATAGTACAGCCATTTTTCTTTAGCTAATAAAATGTAATCGTACAACCCATGCAATAAAAATGGAATAAAAAACGATAGAAATATTAAAACACGTCTGCGGTCCTGTCGATGAAATTTTGCCTTTCCTAAATAATACCCCATAATTACACCGAATAAAGCATGGCTTGAAACAGGAAAAAGTGCGCGGCCAAAAGCAAACTCCAACCCATTGGCAATCAAATACAAAATATTTTCAACTGTCGCAAATCCTAAAGATATGCTTGCACCGTACACGATGCCATCGTACGGCTCATCAAAATCAGCATGTTGATAAACTGCTAAAAATAACATAAAGCATTTAAAAATTCTTCAAGCAAGGCCGCCGAAAAAAAGAACCTAATATTTTGCTTTGAAATATACCTTCAACGTCGATTACATACTGAATAAACATAATCGGAAACGTCATAATCGCACCAAAAATAAACACTTTAAAAACCGTGATAAGCGGCTCTTGGTCATACTGATCTCTTAAATAAAAATAACTAAGCAAGGCAATCCCCGGAGCGATGCCTGCTGATACGATAACAAGCATAAACAACTCTCTTTTCTTTCCGTTTCCCTTATCGTAACACGGATATTCATGAAAGAACATTGGATTTTTTGCGAGCTAAGAAAAATCAAAACGATTGACCTATTCTGAATCGTTATCAATTATTCTTTTCTAAAAGTACCGTTTCTTCGTTTAATTGAATGGCTTTAGCAATTTGACCACCGTGGAATCGACCGTTTTCAATGAAGATCTCATTGGCATTATTTCCGGCTGCAATCACCCCAGCGATAAATAAATTGGGGACATTTGTTTCCATTGTGTATTCGTTAAAACTCGGCCTACCTGTTAAAAGATCAATGGCAACACCGATATTTCTTAAAAACTGATGATCTGGATGGTAGCCTGTCATCGCAAAAACGAAATCATTGGTGATTTCCTTTTCTTCATCATTAACAATATACTTAAGTGTATTTTCTGTTATTTCTTTCACATAAGCATTGAACTCCATTTTTATTTCCCGCTATTCACTAAAGAGATAAATTCAGGAATGATCCACGGCTTGACGCTTGGTGAATAATCAGTCCCTCGATAAATACAAGTGACATGAGCGCCCGCCTTATGCAATTCAAGAGCAGCGTCAACGGCTGAATTTTTCCACCAATGACTGCCACATCTGTATCAAAATATGGGTGACCTTCTTTAAAATAATGGAAAACTTTATCGAGATTTTCTCCCGGTACATTCATATAATTAGGATGGTCATAATAACCAGTAGCAATAATGACATATCGCGTGCCGTAGTTCTCTTTATCCGTTCTTACTGTAAAATACCCATGTTCATCCCGCTCCACATGTTCTACCTTTTCGAAGCGATGAATTCGCAATTCGTGACTTTTCACGACTTCACGATAATAAGTTAATGCTTGATTTCGATATGGCTTTCGTTCGACTGTAATAAAGGGAACATCACCAATCGCCAGCTTTTCGCTAGAACTGAAAAACGTTTGATGTGTTGGATATTGATAGATCGCATTCACAATATTCCCTTTTCAATGACTAACGGATTTTTCCCTATCTTTTTAAAGCGATTGCCGCTGCTAACCCACACGGACCGCCACCAATAACAATACAATCTTCTCTTTGCAAAGCGTATACTCCCTATCTACGATCATGTCAAAATCTCCTAACCATAATGATAGGAGATTTCAAAAATGAGTGCAACGAAATTGTTCGAACTTACATGTAATCGTTCGAATAATTTAAAAGTATTGCTGGAACGTTTCGAACAGTTCATTGTGACATATTACCTTTCCATACTCCTCTAAATTCGCTTTGGTAATGTCCACGATTCTTCCGTATTCCTCGCACCGAGCAACGATTCCTTCTTGATAGGCATCAACAAATGTGACGATGAGATAATACGCTCCTTTGAACACGTATAAGGAACTTTTTAGTTTGTACTTCAATCCTGTTTTCATTGATTTTGAAAGTAAAATACAATCTTCGATGTCCACAAACTCAAAGACAACATGTTTCAAGTCGGAATAACATTGTTCATCATTGAAAGAAAAATTAGATGATTCCATTGTTTCATCGTCTAATGTGACGATCAAAACGAGCTCCTGCGAAGTTAAAGAATATATTTCAATCGCAACCGCTTCACATTCGTCCAACTCGAATAGTCTACTAGCTTCATCAAGCATATCTTCAAATAAATCATCCCAAATATATGATTCTTTAAGCATTTCATCATGAATAAATCCTTTCAATGTCAACTCTTCAAATGTAATGGAATATTTAATTTGATTTGGTGATATCCGTTCCAATTTCATGAAACCACCCCTGAATATTGCTCTTATCCTTCATATTATGAAGAGCCATGCGGATGGTTCATTACATTCGGTGTTCCAATGTAATTAAATGCACCTCGGGCTTTGCACCAAGCCGGAGTGGCAAAAGCGATGTTCCATACCCATTACTAACAAGAAGTGTCATCCCGTTGATCTGTTTTATCCCTCCATGCTCATATGGGCCAAAGCCAAATATACGAATCTGCCCTCCGTGGGTATGTCCAGATAGCATAAGTGAAATATCCTCTTCGCCACTCAATGTATCGATATATTTTGGATTATGAACAAGCACAATCTTAAATGAAATGTTTTTTATTTTGTTTATCATCGCATCAATCTGTTCCGGATATTGCGACATATCATCAACACCAACGAAAAGAAGCTTCTCGCCATTTCGTTCGAGCACTTCAATTCTATTTTTCAAAATGATTACATCCATTGATTCAAGCAGCAAGATAAGCTGTTCATGATCCAACTCATAATCATTATTTCCCAAATAAAATAGACGGGACCTAGTTGTTTTAGCAAAAAATATTTTCTTTCACACGCTGCATAGGCACCCTTTTTCTGCTAAATCACCGCCAATGACAACGATATCTGTCTTATTTCTCGCTTGTTCAATTATAGATGGATGAATGCGCCGACGATGAATGTCGGAAATAAAAAGATCGTAAACGCTCCAAACCCTTTCGGATAGTTCGTGAAAAACAGTCGCTCTTGAATAAGATGATTAGAAAATGCCTGACAAAACATATAACATCCTAAAACGATCATTCCTAAGGAAAACATAATGACTACAATAACTTCCATCTAATCACCTATTTTTTTATCTATTTTAACCATTATACAAGAAATGAGAACAATTCAGAACTAACGGAATGTAACCGGGCCATCTTCCATACAATGAAGCGAGATATCGTAAAGGAGGTATTGCTGTGCCAAGCTTTTATAAAACTTATAAACCGTATGTAAGCCCGTTTGATCCATGTCCATCAATCAGAACGAAAACTTATTCCACTCCGCCCAATTTGTATATGGGCTTTCAACCAACCGATTTACCACAATTCCCCCACACGAAGCACTTAGAAAAGGAACACTTTGGAAGGCTTTCTACGATCCGTATTATAGCCCTTATGAAAGGGCTAGAGAGGAGGAAGAGCAATGAGGCAAATGCCTCCAGAATACTATAAACAATTGGAAGAACTGCAAGCAGTTGATTTTGTCATTGTTGAATTAACCCTCTATTTGGATACACATCCTGGAGACCAAGATGCGATTCAACAATATAATACGTATGTTCATAAGAGAAAAGCAATCAAACGACAATTTGAACAAGAGTTTGGATCGTTAACGAACTTTGGATATAGCTATTCTAAGTTTCCTGGGATTGGAAAGAAGCACCATGGCCATGGCAAGTTTAGGAATATTTTCATCGTTATTTATTATTGAGGAAATCACGTTCTGAGCTTTAAATATAGGTAGAAGCAAGGAGGTTTTCCGTAAATGTGGGTGTACGAGAAAAATTACAATACCCCGTCAAAGTAAGCCAATGCAATCCCATGCTTGCGAAATTTTTGATCGAACAATATGGCGGAGCCGACGGCGAATTAGCCGCAGCGCTTAGATATTTAAATCAGCGCTATACAATTCCTGATAAAGTCATTGGTTTGCTAACAGATATCGGAACCGAAGAGTTTGCTCATCTTGAAATGATTGCGACGATGGTATATAAACTAACAAAAGATGCCACACCGGACCAAATGATAGCAGCCGGACTTGGTGCTCATTATGCAAATCACGAAAAAGCCCTATACTATGAAAATGCCGGTGGAGTTCCATGGACTGCTACTTACATTCAAGCTAAAGGAGATCCAATCGCAGACCTTTATGAGGATATTGCTGCAGAAGAAAAGGCACGCGCTACGTATCAATGGATTATTAATATGAGTGATGACCCTGATTTGAACGATAGCCTGCGCTTTTTGCGAGAAAGAGAAATTATTCATTCACAGAGATTTAGAGAAGCGGTTGAAATGTTAAAGGAGGATCGCGATCGCAAGAAGATTTTTAAGTGATTCAGCAATGATAATAAAGGAAAAGGTGAGTATCTAAATTGTAGATTCTCACCTTTATTAATAGACTTTTTCAAGCAAGTCGTTAAATAAACAAACTAAGAATGAGTACGAAGGCAAGACCGAAAATAGATATAAGCGTTTCCAGTACAGTCCACGTTCCAAATGTTTCTTTCATTGTTAGTCCAAATGATTCCTTCACAATCCAGAATCCAGTGTCATTCACATGTGAAGCAACAATACTACCAGCACCTGTTGCCAGAACCATTAATTCGACATTCACACCCGTTCCAGCCATAAGTGGGATCACTAGACCTGCTGTTGTTAAGGCAGCAACCGTTGCTGACCCTTGAGCAATTCTCATTAATGCTGCGATTAACCAAGCAAGGATTAATGGAGAAATCGTACTTCCTTCAAAAAGTTGGGCAACACTATCACCTACTCCACCATCAATTAATACTTGTTTTAATGATCCACCTGCGCCTAGAATCAGTAGCATCATACCGATCGCCGCAATCGAACTTTCGGCTGACATGGTCTCCAACCGCTACTTTTGTTACATTTGAACCGATTTCAATTACTTCAGCAGCTACCTCATGTCCGACAATTCTCGGATAAGTAGCAAGTGGATTTGTCCCATGATAAATATGCATATCAGAACCACAAATACCGACTCTTTTACTTTTACTTTCACCTGATTCGCTTTCTCTATTTTTGGTTCAGGTAAGTCAATCAATTCTATTTTATTTGCCTCTGGAATTTTAACAGCTTTCATATGTTTTCCACTCCTCATAAAGTTTCATTTTTTCATAAAGATCAGCATTTTGAAAGCGTTAACTCTTTTTACGTACACTAACTTTGCATATTGATAGCTTAAAACAAGAAGCGGAATTACGGTGGGACGATTTATAAGTGTCAATAAGGATTGATGAACAAAAGGAAAGCGACCGCATGGATGGCCGTTTTCCTTTTCACTATCTCATATTCTTATTTACTAAGTTTTGCTGCTTTGCTTTGTTGAATCAGATTACTAGCCATTTCTTAATCAGACCATCATAGAGGACTATTAATCAGATGACTTATTATTCATCGTTCTCTATTTATACTTTTTTACAAACTCCGATTTCAATTTCATTGCACCAAATCCGGCAATTTTACAATCGATATTATGATCGCCGTTAACCAAGCGGATATCTTTTACTTTTGTTCCCATTTTAATCACAGAGGAGCTTCCTTTTACTTTTAAATCCTTAATGACAGTGACGGTGTCACCATCATTTAATCGGTTGCCGTTCGCATCCATAAACACGATTTCTTCATCGTTGTTATTCGTTTCTAATCCCCATTCATGTCCACATTCTGGGCATACAAATAAACCTCGATCCTCGTATGTGTATGCTGATTGGCAATGTGGGCAATTTGGTATACTTGGCATCTTTTTCCCCTCCATCTATTCATTGTCCACGATCAAGCTTATATAGCGTTTGATAGCGTTCATTCGTTTGAATCAGTTGCTCATGCGTTCCTTGAATCGCGATACGCCCTTCATCTAGAAATAAAATCTCATCTGCGCGTTCGATCCCAATTAAATGATGAGTAATCCAAATAATCGTTTTGTCTTTTAGTGCGGTGAAAATCGTTTCAATTAATTCATATTCTGTTTCCGGATCTAAAGCGACCGTTGGCTCATCGAGGATGACGATCGGTGTATTTTTCAATAAAATCCGCGCCAATGCAATCCGCTGTCTTTCTCCACCTGAAAAGCGCTGTCCTGTTTCCTCCATTTGCGTTTGCAAACCATTTGGTAGCGAGTGAATATACGTATCCAATTTCACTTGTTTCATCACACATTCGATTTCTTCTTTTGTCGCTTCCTGATTGCCTAAGCGAATATTATTTTCCACCGTTGTCGCGAATAAATAAGGTTTTTGATTCAATACTCCCATCATATCAGAAATATGTTCTCCATAGTATATGGGAGGTTGATTATTAATCGCTATTTTCCCCGAAGTAGGGCAATCGCTCCTTGCAGTAGTTGAAGCAATGTTGATTTTCCCGCACCACTTTTTCCAAGCAAAGCGATTTTTTACCATAAGGAATGTGCAAAGAAAGATTGTGGATTGCATCCATTTCTTCCCCATTATACCGATAAAATAATTGTTCAATGGTAATATTCGCTTTTCTACTCGTTTGTATTTGTTTTTCACTTCTTGCTCTTCAGGAACAAATTGTTGGATGGAATCGATCCTCTGAAGTGATTCATGATAAGCAGGAATCCGTTCAATCGCATGCGAAAGTGGCAACAGCCCCTCAAGAATCGGTAATGTTACTAATGTAAAAGCAGCAATATACGTTGGAGCGATAACACCTTGCTCAGCTTTTATCCCTGCCCAAAGACCGACAATTAAAACGAGAACACCTGAGAAAATCTGCAATTGTAATTGGCGTGATTGACTCCAATAGGCTAAGTTCTTTTCAACGCGCTCGCTCTCTTTATGCCCTTCCATAAAATCGTGAATCCAACGCTCTTTATTGCCGCTAATAATCCAATCGCTTAGTCCAAAGATCGCTTCCGTGAATAAGCGGTATAAATGAGCCCGCTTTTTCTTCGATTCTCGCTGTCTTTTTCAATATATATAACGACAATAGCGGGTAAACGAACACAACAACACTTAAGCATAATGCGATCCAAATCGCGAATAACCAATCAAAAAGTGCTAACATCGTAATCGCGTAAACGAATAAACATAAACCGATGACCGTTGGAAAAATCGTCCGAATGTATACGTCTTGTAAATGTTCAATATCATCTGCTAATGCACCGAGCAAATCTCCTGTTTGAAAACGGGAGCGAATAAATAGTGCTTGCGGTTCAAGCATCCGATATAATTTCACACGTAGCTCCGATAAGATTTTCAACACCGCATTATGTCCAGCCAGACGCTCCAAATAGCGGGTGACTGCACGTGATAAACCGAACGTACGTACACCAACAATCGGGATGTATAAAAGCAAGATCGTTGCAGGCATTTCCGATGCTCTCGAAATTAAATAGCCGGAAGTAAAGGTTAACATTGCCCCAGATAAAACGGATAAACATCCTAAGAAAATTGTTACGCCGATTAAACCTTTGTATTTTTTGCGTATGGCATAATATAAGCTTGAAATAATTTCATTGCTTCATTCCCTTTGATGAGCATGAATGAGGCGTTTATAAACCGTTGAGTTTTCTGCCAATTGCTCATGTGTTCCTGTTTCAACAATTTGCCCATTGTCAATAACGAAAATGATGTCCATATTCTTCATCCAATGCAAGCGATGTGTGGCGAAAAGACAAGCTTATCGTTTAAAATCGGAAGCATCATTTCTTTTAACTCATGCTCGGTTTCAATATCTAGATGAGCAGTTGGTTCATCAAAAATGAGGATGGGACGATTTTGTAGCAATGAGCGTGCTAGTGCAACACGCTGCTCTTCTCCCCACTTAATTCTCTCCCCTTGACCAATCTTTTCAGTAAGTCCGTTTGGAAATCTCGCGATCAACTGATCGAGCCCTGTCATCTTACAGACACGTTCGATCTCTGCACGGTCCGTATTCGGCTCATAAAAACAAATATTGTCTGCAATCGTTCCAGAAAAGATGTATGGATGCTGTGGAATATATGTCACTTGATCATGCCAGCTTTTTAACGTTAAATGAGAAACATCGACACCATCGATTGAAATCGTACCAGCTGTTGGTTGTGTAAATCCAGATATAATATCGATCAATGTTGATTTCCCGGCACCAGAGGCTCCGACAATGCCCATTTTTTAAAACCTTTCACATGTAGATCGACCTTTTGTAAAATAGCGCGCCCCTCTTCTGAATGCTTATGAATTTGATTGAATTTCATTTCACTCTTATCCGTCCATCTCGGAACATTTTCAGAATGAGTATGGGCAATTGCTGCTTCCGCAAGCAAGCGCTGGATTTGCTCTCCGCTTCTTTACCATCCATCGTCGCATGATAATCATTGCCAAGGTCGCGGACAGGTTGAAAATAATCTGGAGCTAATATTAAGATCGCTAATGCCGCCTCAAGACCAATCTGCCCGTGAATGAGCCGCAACCCAAGCTCAACAGCAATGACAGCAACAGATAAGCTTGTGAAGAAATCCAATGAAAACGTAGATAAAAATGCAACGCGCAACGTACGGTTCGTCGCGATTCGGTATTTATTACTAACAATTTCAATTGATTTTTGATGCGACTTACTTCGCCCTAAATATTTTAGCGTAACAAGTCCGCGCAAAGAATCAACAAAATGTCGCGATAATAAACGATACGTGTCCAGTTGCGCATCAATTTGTTTTTGTGCGGCAAAGCCGAGTAAAATTAAAAAGGCAATTAAAATTGGTAAAACAATCGCGAGAATGATCCCAGACATTCGATCAATTGTAAAAACAGATAAAAATAATGCAAGCGGGATAATTCCGATCGATATGAAGCGAGGGATAAATAATTGTACATACGTTTTAAATTGAGTAACACCTTCTAATGATAGGGTAATCAGATTACCTGATCCATACTTTCCAACAGTGCGTGGGCCTAGTTCAAATATTTTTCGGATGAGCTGTTCTTGAACTGAAGCAGCCGTTTTTTCAGCGTATTGATAAGCGACCCGTTCCTTGCCCCATTGGAAAAAATGCCGTAAACCATATGCGAATAAAAAGATGAAAAACGAAGGCAGGACTGCCTGTAATGCAGTCCCCTGAAACATTTGAGTAATTGCCTTTGCTAAAAATAATGCCTGGTAAATGATCGCAGCTGCTTGAGCGAGTGTCAATAATCCAACGAAAGCCATTATTTGTTTAATACCTTTATAACGCAATAACTGTTTGTCCATTAATATTCTAGCTGCCCCTTATCCGTCACACGCTTGCGGAAAACATAGTAGCTCCAAATCGTATAAGCGAGAACAATCGGAAGCATCGTCGCCGCCACAATCGTCATGATTTTAAGCGAATAATCTCCAGATGCTGCTTCATAAATCGAAATATGATGAGCATTATCTAGTGAACTAAGCATGACATTCGGAAATAGCGCTATAAAGAAGGATGAAACGACAAGTATCATGATCATACCGGTCATCATAAAACTAAGGCCTTCACTTTTATTACGTAAAAGAAAGAATAATAAGCTATATAATAATAGGACGGTCGTATAGATTGGAGTTAATATAAAACCTTTTTCAGAAAAAGCATCGGTATATACAGCAGTTAATCCCGTAAAGCCAACGAGAACAATGCCGCTCATCGCGTATACTTTTTGCGCCTCTTTCCGAGCACGTTCACGAATAGAACCCGTCGTTTTTAAACTAATAAACATTAATCCGTGCAAATAGCTTAACGAAACGAACGCGAGCCCACCGACGATCGTATACACATTTACAATATCGAGAAAACTTGCATACATATTCATATTCTCATCGATTGGCAAACCTTTAATTAAACTCGCAAACATGACACCGAGTAAAAATGGCGGCAAAATACTGCCGATAAAAATCGACCAATCCCATGTTTTAATCCACCGTTCCGAATCAACTTTCCCTCTAAATTCAAAGGAAACCCTCTTACAATGAAAGCGAGTAAAAGAAGAACAAATGGTAAGTAATATCCGCTGAATAATGTTGCATACCAGTGTGGAAAGGCTGCAAACATTGCCCCGCCTGCTGTAATAAGCCACACCTCATTCGCATCCCAAAACGGACCGATTGTATTAATAAGTACACGCTTCTCTAAATCATTTTTAGCGAGGAATTTTGTACTCATGCCGACACCGAAGTCAAACCCTTCAAGAAACATAAAACCTACAAATAAAACACCGATTAGTACAAACCATATTTCACTTAACTGCATGTTCCATTCCTCCTGTTTCAAACGGGTCTGATGCAGAAACATCATCTTTACGTTTTTCATGTGGTCCTTGCTTGATCACCCGAATAAATAAATAAACCATCGCAATCCCAAGCAATGTGTAAATTGTCGAGAAGGAAATAAGCGAAAATAAAATTTGCCCGGCAGATACGTTTGGAGAAACGGCGTCCTTTGTTTCCATCAAACCATAAACCACCCATGGTTGTCGGCCAATTTCTGACATGATCCAGCCAAATGAATTGCCGATCAACGGGAAAAAATCGCAGGAACGAGCCATTTTAAATATTTAGTACTAAAAACAAGCTTTTTCCGATAGGATAAATACAAGCCTATTAAGCTTAATAAAGTAACGCACCTCCCGTACCAGCCATAATACGGAAACTCCAGAACGTAGTTTTTACGGGAGGCATATAATTACCTGGTCCAAATTGCTCCTCATATCTTGCTTGTAATGTGTTCATTCCTTCTACTTTTCCTTTAAATTCACTGAACGCTAAATAACTTAGTAAATATGGAATTTCAACCCTAGCCGTGCTTTCCTTATTCTCAACATCGATATTAGCAAAAAGTGTCCAAGCAGCTGGGTCTCCGCTATCTTCCCATAACCCTTCTGCTGCCGCCATTTTCATTGGCTGGGCATGCATTAAATATGTTGCTTGAGAATGACCGGAAAAAGCAAGACCAAGCCCCGAAATTAAGCCAAGCACGAGTGAAATATTCATCGACCGCTTAAAGAAATCAACATCTCTTTTCTTTAAAATATTCCAGGCACTCACGCCAATGATAAAAACGCACCCGTTGCAAAACTACCGAAAACAGTATGTGGAAATGCAACCCATAATTTCGGGTTAGTAAGCAAAGCGACAATATCATTCATTTCCGCGCGCCCATTTTGAATAATAAAGCCGACGGGATTATGCATAAAAGAATTAGCGGCCAAGATCCAAAAGGCTGAAGCGATCGTTCCAAATGCAACGAGCCAAATACATGTTAAGTGAATTTTTCCGGCAGACGATTCCAGCCGAACACCCAAAGACCGATAAACGTCGATTCCATAAAAGGCAAACAGCGCCTCAACCGCTAATGGAGCACCGAATATATCTCCGACAAATCGGGAGTAAGTCGACCAATTCATGCCAAATTGGAATTCTTGAATAATTCCTGTGACAACGCCAACGGCAAAATTTATAAGGAAAAAGATGCTCCAAAACTTTGTCATCTTTAAATAAATTTCATCTTTTTTATGACATACATCGTCTGCATAATCGCAATTAATAATGCTAGACCGATTGATAAAGGCACGAAGATAAAATGAAACAATGTTGTAGAAGCAAATTGAATTCTTGCTAACAAGACTGCATCCATATATGTATCCCTCCAAATTCAAATTTCCATCGTACTACTAGTATAGCTATGGAGGGAGTTTTGTTTGTGAACTTTCAAACAAAGTTTTGTTACAAATTAAGTAACTCTGTATTATTACTTTTTGTGTCTGTTATACAAGCTTCATAATTCGTACACAATCGATTTCAACAACGCTGTTATAGTAATAATTATTGTTTATTGAAACACCTTACTAAAGCTTAATTATCCATTTCAATTAACCACTTTGAAAGTAACTCTTCCTTGCTTTTCGATCACCGGTTTCCCTTAAATATTTTCCAAGTTGAATTTCACCGCTCATCTTCCCATCAAACATATATACAACTCGTTCTGTTTTAGCAGCCACTTTCACATCATGTGTCACTAATAAAATCGTTGTTCCTGATTCATTTATCTCTCCTAATATATCCATGATTCCTTCAGCTGCTTTTGAATTGAGTGCACCTGTTGGCTCATCACCAAATATGATTTCAGGCGAATTGATCAATGCCCTGCAAATCGCTGCCCTTTGCAGCTGTCCACCTGAAACTTGCGTCATGTCACGATCAGAAAGCGAAGCAATTCCAACCTTTTTCATTAATTCAGCAGCTTTTCTATTCATTTCTTTACGGCTCATTTTTTCGCCGAATAAGCCGGTAAAATGATATTGTCATAAATGGATAAGTTTTTTAAAAGATGCACATGCTGAAAAATAAAGCCCATATTATTTAAGCGTAATTTCGCAAGTTCCTTTTCAGAAAGTGAAGATATTTCTATTCCGTTAAACGTAACTGTTCCAGTTGTCATTCGATCCATACCACTTATGTTGTACAGCAATGTCGATTTGCCTGAACCGGACGGGCCCATTACAGATACAAATTCCCTTTCTGAATGTTCAAATCAATATTTTTAAGTGCGTCATGTTGAATGTTTTTGCCGATGATATATGTTTTACTTAAATGCTTAGATTGCAAAATAAATTCCACTAAACTCACTCTCCTTCCATTATTCTTTCATATGGACGATACTTGATTTCTTGATCGGTGCAATTGTAATGAATGTAGCTAAGACAACCCCGCTGACCAACATAAGCGGACAAATAAGCAGTGCCTTAACTGGGTCGATAACAAACTTAATGTTAGATGCACCAATGAAAGATAATAAAGCACTGACTAAACTTTGACCGAGTGTATTAGATAATATTGTCCCTAACAGAACTCCAATCCCGAGCACAAGTAAAGCTTTTACGATCATTTGCATGCGCAGTTCATTGTAAGAAAAGCCAATGCTCTTCATGATCGCCAGTTGCTGATCATCTTTAGCGATTAGCATTCTCATAAACAACGAAGTAATGAGAATCGAGACAAACAGGAAATGCTTATTGCTGCCATTGTAAACCGTCTTAATTGATCAATTGTCTGACCAAATGTTTCTTGCAAATAATGTTGCAAATCGATTACCTTCGCTGAACGAAATACGTTAGCATACTCTTTTACTTTCTCATTCACGCTCACACCAGATTGAAATCGATGCTTAGCTTATATGAAAGCAACGTATTTTCATTCATAAGTAGCGCTTTTGCGGTTCGCCCGCCATTCGTAATATCTTGATAAATTCCACTCACGACCATTTCCTTTTCTTTCCCATCAATAAAGATTAATAGTCGATCGCCAATTTGTTTCTGAAGTTCTTTTCCATTTAAATAGGAGAGCGCAATCTCGCCATCGTTGCGAGGAGCATATCCTTTTAAATATTCGAGTGGAAACAGTGAGAAATCTCCACTTTCTACGATCATACTTTCTTCTACTCCATCATCATTAACGACTTTAAACTGACTCGAAATGAATGGAGAATATGTTTGAACGTCAGGATCCTTTTCAATATAAGCAACCATTTCATTAAATGTTTGAGTAGCATGACTTGATTGCTGTAAATCTATGCGAATGTCGCTTCGTTCAACTCCCATATACTGAGTGAAATCTGGTGATTGAATGGTATGAAGAAAATTAACTGGGACAATGATGATAAACGTACAAATCGTAAACACAAAAAGAGTAAGCGATACATTTTCATTCTGCTAACAATATCTTTTATAGCTAAAAAATATGAATATTCAAAAATTTATTTTTGTGAAGAGTGAAGAAACGCAGCTTCGTTTCTGCTTTTCCAACGCCCGCTCGCAAAGCCTCAACCGTTGAAAGTTTACTAAGCTTTCGAAGTTGTAACATGGAAATGATTGAAACAATAAAAAAACAATGAACACGATTATAAGCGGAATGAGCCGAAGGAAAAGCGATTTTTCAGCTGTTCCCATATATAACATGATTTGAGCGTTAAAAGAACGATAGAGCAATAACGATATCATATACCCCGTTACAGCCGCTAAAGCAGCAATGACGAAATATTTCAATACGTATATGTGCTTAATATGTTGCAGTCGAATGCCAATTGCCTTTAGGACCCCGATCTCCCGAATATCTTCTTCGATTGCAGCGAGTATCGTAAAACGAATACAAAGAATAGCAATGAGATTAAGGAGGATACTAATAAAAATGATAACAGCCGCGACAATACCATCTGTGATGGCATTTAAAGTCTTAAACAAATGAATATCAAGATTGGGGCCTTTTTTGGTAAATTTGCCTCTTCATACAACTGCCTAAATGTATTCAATTGCTTAAGATCTCTTAATTGAAATTCAATCAAGTATTCCATTTCATGAAAGCTTCTTTTAAGCATTTGTAAATCTGCTTCATGAACGACAAAGCGTTTTGAGTGAATAATCGATGGGTTCATTTGAATATCACGAACAAAATCAACCACTTTGAGTTCTAGTTGGAACGTTGGATGTGAAAGCGTAATTGTATCACCAAGTTTTACATTTTCTTTTGCATATAATAAATAGGAATGGCTATTTCCCTTTGGAAACGTCGATGACTTCACTTTTTAAATTTATTAGAAAATCAAATGAATCATTTTGTTTAACGAAATAATGGTCCATTATATGATTTTTTCAGTCAGTGGGCCGTTTTCCAAATGAATATGCGAACCATCAATATGGATCATTTCTACAATTTGCTTCTCTTTCACTATGCTGTTCTTGGCGACAAACGCATCGATTTCTTTTTGATCAACTTTACCAGTATGCATTTGAACGAAGTGTGGAGCATTTGCTCTAGTCATCATCGCGTTCAAAGAATGGAATAAATCAACGATCATATTCGATCCAGAAGCAACGAGGAAAGCCGATAACATCATGAAAATAAATAATGTAATCGTAATCGTTTTGTTTTTAAGCAAATCTTTTTCAACATTTTTACAAGCAGCACTTGATTTTCCCTCCTTTCATCAAGCATTATTGTTGAAAAATATCCTTATAACGGCTTGAACGGTTTATTTTTGAGAAGTCCACTTTTGTAAATACGAAGGTAGATAGCAATAAACAGATGATTCCAAAGGTAAGAACTATGAGAATGCTAAATTGAGGTGTAATGACAAAGTTGCTAATCTGAAAGGCAAGCTGTTCTGCGATTAGTTCATCTAATGGTAATGACATTTTCTCTAAACTAAGTGTTCTGAAATAGGCGGTTGCGTATGTCATTGGATTAAATAGAGCGATCAATTGTAATCCGTTAGGAAGTAAACTAAGCGGCACATAAACGCCGCATAAAAACGTAATCGGTGTTGTGATTGCTACTAATACAATTTGAAAGGTTTGGGAATGTTTAACGACTGCAGCTAATAACAACCCGAATGCTGAGAAAACTAGCCCGATCAAAACCATTGAGGCGATGATCGCAATGGGCGTGATCATCGATGTATACTTCATCCCAATAAAATATCCTATGACTAATATGAGAATTCCTTGGAGTGTAGCGACCGTTGTTGAGGATAAAATTTGCCCCATTGCGATTTCAATTCTTTTAACAGGGCTTACAAGAATTTCCTTCATAAAACCAGAAACAATATCGTCAATGGTTGATGTTGCTATATTTAATGATGTTTGAAAAACGACAATAACGACAATTCCAGCTAGCACATAATGTCCTGCATTGCTTATTTGCGTACTTTTAAATATCGTACTGATTAAATATAAATAGAAAAACGGCATGATGAACATTAAAATGAGCTGGACGCGATTTCGCATAAATAATTTTACATTTCGTAACCATAACGCAGCAATGATGCGCATGAACAACTACCCCTTATATTTTTTCCAGTAATTTTAAGAAAGACATCATTTAATGTTCCTTTTCTCATTTCCAGATCACGAATCGCTGATCGATGCTCACTGATGATCTCCATAAATGACGAAAAATCTTTTATATCGACAATATGACGGCCATCTTCTATCTTAAAATTCAGTTTATTCCTCTCAAATAAACACTCGAGTTCTTGTTTCTCCCTACTAATTATTCGAGCTTGATCGCGTGTGTACTGTCTCTTTAATGCATTCGGCGAATCAAAAGCAATGATTTTTCCATGATCAATGATTGCTACTTTATCGCAAATTTCTGCTTCCTCCATATAATGCGTCGTTAAAAAATGGTCAACTGTTTTTCCTTTTGGAGCTTTATTAAATACTCCCATATATTCGCTCTCGTCTGTGGATCGAGCCCTGTCGTTGGCTCATCTAAAAACAGGACTTTAGGTAAATGCAACAGGCTTCTGGCGATTTCAACCCGTCTTTTCATCCCTCCTGATAAACTGCTAACCATCGCTTTTTCCATTTCGTCATATCTACTAAATGTAAAACAAATTGAATCCGCTCCTTCATCACAGATTTCGGCAAATGATAAAAATGTCCATGCATCGTTAAGTTTTCTTCAACCGTCATTTTTTGATCGAGAGTAGATTCTTGAAAGACGACACCGATTATCCGCCTCACCTCCTCTTTATCATGATTTACATCTTTCCCATCAATGAGTAATGTTCCTGACGTTTTATCCATCATCGTGCATAATGTTTGAATAGTCGTGCTTTTGCCTGCACCATTCGGCCCTAAAAACGCAAAAATACTTCCGCTTCTACTTCAAATGAAATATGATCAACAGCCGTAAAGCCTCCATACTTCTTTACAAAATCTTTAACGACGATGATAGGCTCCATTTGTATCACCTTTCTTTTTAAATTTACGACTCCTTCCCTAGCTGCGCCAACAAATAGTGAAAGCTTCCAGCTTCCGCTCTAATGTCACTTCAATCATATGCGTAAAAGCAACCGCTTTTGCATGCGCTCATGAGGTTCCCACTTAAAAATTCCTTCATCAAATAGAAATTGTGAAGATACGAGCAAAAACTCAACAGTTTCTTTTGGATAAGGAGTGCTAAATGTACCTTCCTCCACCCCTTGTTCAATAACACTTGCTAAAATAGGCGTCAGTTGAAGGATTGTTTCGATCAAACTCTTCTGATGCATTTCCGCATTATTCACTTCATGCAATTGTTCGATCATCTCACCTTTTGTACTAGTATCAGGCTGTTGTGCCATAATAATCTGAAAAATCTTTTCCGGCGCTTTCAGATTAGGATCGGAGGCAATTAGCTTAGCTGCTTCCACTCCAGCATGAATAAACCGCATGATAACTGCATCTAGGATTGCTTCTTTCGATTGAAAATAATGATAAAAAGTTCCTTTTGCAACCCCTACTTCATGTAGAATGTCATTCACTGTTGTTTTAGAATAACCTTTTGTCGTAAAAGCCATTCAGCTGCGTCCAATAGTTGATTTCTTCTATCTTCTGGGTGCTTGTTTTTCCGCAAAATTATTCCTCCATTCCACTAGACCGACCGTCGGTCTAAAATGAGAATAACATTGTTCCATTTATTAAGTCAAGACCATTTTTTCAAAAGTCTAAAAATATCATAGCCTATAGCCTTCTTCTTAAATGGACGTATATGGTTATGCGAGTAGGCTCTACCGTTCATTTACCATATCTCTTTAGTTTTCTTCTCTAAGGTGGTTCATTGACTTTTATCCTTTCATCGCTCTGCCAACCTATAAAACTTTCTGATCTAAAAAAGAGCCAACCCTCATAAGGACTGACTCTTTACTGCTGTTGAAGGGCATCAAAATCAATGATTCGATCACATAGTCGATTCATAAGCTTCGCTTCATGACTAACGACAATGATTCCCATATTTCGTTGCTTTGCAATATCAAGAACGGCGTGCCAAATTTGTGCTTGAGTAATAGCATCAAGCATTGTCGTCATTTCATCGGCAATTAAAATTCGAGTATCCGGTCCTAATGCTCGAGCAACGCAAAATCGTTGCAATTCTCCGCCAGATAGCTCATTTGGCCAACGTTTTAACCATGCTTGTTCAATTCCTAATTGGTCTAGCAATTCTGGGTTAGGCTTCCATCCTTCTTGTAGACTCTTCTCCATTTTCCAACGTGGATTGATCGCTTTTTCCGGGTGCTGAAAGACGAGTTGAATCGGATGATACCCTTTTTGAACCATTCTTTTACCGTTAAAAGTGATCGTCCCTTCATTCGCTTTTTCAAACCCAGCTAATATACGACAAAAGCTCGTTTTCCCACGACCACTTGGTCCAGTAATCCCGACTACTTCGCCTTCGAATAAAGTAAAATTAACATCACGAAACAACCACGGTCCATGACCGTAACGAAATCCGATTCCCTTTGCTTCAAGTACCATGAATACACCTCACCCTTCCTGCGCGCAGATCCCGCATTTCCGGTTGTACTTGCAAGCAGTCTGCCGTGGCAAGCGGACAGCGCGGTGCAAATAAACATCCCGAAGGCAATGCACTAGAAAGTGGCTGTGAACCAGGAATCGGAATGAAATCATTTTGTGGCAATGCCCGCCATAATGCTTTGCTATACGGATGGCGCAATGCTTCCCTTCATTCGCAAAATCTTCGACCGGAGCGATTTCAACGGTTGTACCTGCATAAAAACAGCGATTTTATCTGCGATTTGTAAGGCTGATTCAATGTCATGAGTAATAAGCATAACCGCACATCCATCATTAGCCATTTTGCGAAAATGACGCAACGCTTCCTTTATGACGACAGGATCGAGTCCTGGTGTAGGTTCATCAGCGATAATCATCTTCGCCCCGCTGACAACCGCTGTTGACAAAAGCGTTCTCCTTGCCATTCCACCGGATAGTTGAAACGGGTACATACGCTCAACTTCTTGTTGTAGATGATAACGCTGAAATACTTCTCTGCGCTGCTACCGGATCTGATCCATTCACCGATGTTCGCACTTGCTTCCCAACGCGCATAAGCGGATCTAAATAATTCACAGATTGAGGAATAAGGGCAATTTCCTTCCCTCTTAACGCCGCTTGCCGATCAGCTGTTAATTTCTCGCCCATATAAGTAATCGTGCCATTAATATGTGCGTTATTAGGAAGAATACCGAGAATAGCGTGCGCTAGCAAACTTTTCCTGACCCACTTGCCCCTACAACTGCAAGAATTTCTCCCTCTTCAAGGGCGACATCTAAACTAGATATGACTCGGTATGTTTTCTGCTTTAAACCGCCCGTATATTGCGTAAACGATACCGATAAATTTTCAACTTTAAGAACGGACATCGAAAACCTCCTCTAACTTCAAATCATTCATGGGCTCTCGTTGGATCGATGAGAAGGCGTAATTGTTCTCCAATCAGATCAAACGACCGTACGATGATTAATAAACAAAGCCCTGGAAAAATGCAAGCCACCACATACCTGAAGATAAATACTTCATTGATTCTGATAAAATAATTCCGATTGCTGGCTCATGCGGTGATAAGCCTAAGCCTAAAAATGTAACCGCTGCTTCATGTAAAATGACATGAGGAAATAAAAGCATAAAGCCAATAATGAGTTGAGGCAAAATATGCGGGAATATATGATGAATTGCAATCCAGCCGCGCGATTTTCCCATTTTCCTGGAGATTTGTACATATTCAGCTGAACGAACTTGCATCACTTCCGCCCGAATGACCCTAGCAAGGCTTGGCCAATGTGTAAACATTAAACCAATGACGATCCCCTTCAACCCTCCGCCTAATGTAAACGCGATAAGAATGAGCGTAACAAGATGTGGCACGCTTAGAAAAGATCGATAAGCCACGATATAAAACGGTCGGCCATTTTACCCATCGTAGCAGCCCCCATCCCAAGAACAAAAGCGATCGTCGCACTACCGATTGCACCGATCAATCCTACCTTAATACTTAAAGACAAGCCCATCATTGTGCGTGTAAACATATCTCTTCTAGCCAGTCTGTACCGAATAAATGAGCAAACGAAGGCGCGATGTTTCGCTGATCAAGATTAGACGCAATCTTCCCTTCATTAAGAAAGGAACTTAATAAAAAACGCTTATTAGAAAAACGATGGCAAGCAAAATTGTCCATATCGTCTTTCTTCTTCGATTCATTTTGAGAGATTGGATCATACGGCTTTCTCCTCCCTCATCCTAGGATCTAAAACAAGATAAATAAAATCAGCGATGAGGTTGCCGACAAAAACAAAAATGGAACTAAATAGAACAAGACCTAATAAAAGCGGAACATCCCTCTTAATCCCGCTTCTACGGTTGCCTGACCTAAACCTGGATAAGAAAATACTTGCTCAGCTAACACCGCACCTCCAAATAGTTCGCTAAATCCAGCAAATTGAAGAGTGATCGCAGGCAGTGCAATATTGCGCAATCCATGTCTCCAAAATAAGATAAAGCCACGCTCTCCCTCGCCTTTGCAAATAAGATATAATCACTAGCGAGAACATCTACTAATTTTTGACGGGTGTGAAGGGCGACGTTTGCTACTCCGATCATACTCAATGTTAATGCCGGTAATATAAGATGTTTCATGCGATCGAGCAATGTCACATCATGTGCAAGTACCCCGGCAGGAACTCCTAATCCAACTGGAAACCAACGGAGCCAAACGGCAAAAACGATCAAAACTAGCAGTCCCATCCAAAACGGCGGCGTCGAGGCCAATGTATAACAATACCATTTAATCAAGCGATCGATCCATGAATCTTTTTCATTGCCGCAATAATTCCCATCACAAAGCCAATGATCCCTGATAAAAGCCAGGCAATCGCCATGAGGAAAGGGAATTTAAAAATCGTTCGCCGATTATATTAGCGACGGGCCGACGGTAAATCATCGAAGTCCCTAGATCGCCTGTAAGCAAAGCGGAACCCCAGTTAAAAACTGGGTCATGAGCGGCTCATTAAGCCCCCAATATTCCGCAATTTTCTCGCGCTGCTCTGGTCCAACCTTTAACATATCTGCACCGATATACGCTTGGATTGGATCAATCGGCGAATTTTTAATTAATAGAAAGGAAATTAAACAAATGGCGAATAATAATGTTGCCATCCGCATTCCTTTCAATACAATAAACATTCCAACCTTATTAAACATTTTATTACCCACTATTACTTACTCCACTTCCATTCGACAATATTATCAGTCGCTGGCCAACCGTGACCATGTACATGAATTCTTTGTTCTCCAATGTCTAATTTATTCTTCACTAAGTACAGATGGTCAATATTGACGAGCCAAGCCCAAGCAGCATCTCCTTTTGCACTAAAACCCGTTGTACCGTCCCATTGTGCTTTTTTCCAAAATTCAATTGCTTCGTTTTCCGTTGAAGCCCCCAATGCTTGATGAAAATACTCATCGACCGTTTCATTTTTATAGAAACCAGTATTAAAATAGTCTACTCCGGCATTTTCACTACTATAAATATTGTACATTTCATGAGGATTATGACTGCCCCACCCCATTAGGACGGGGCTTGAGTACATGTTGTTTCCAATGATATCCCAACTTGCTCCTTCGAGGTTTATTTGAATTCCTAAAGGTTTGACCATATCCGCCACTGTAATTGCAAGCGACTGTCTTATTACATCGCTCGCTGGATAATAAAGTGAGAACTCAGCTTTCAAACCTTCTTTCTCAACGACGCCGTCACCATCTGTATCACGCCATCCAGCTTCTGTCAATAATTGGCGGGCAGCGTCAAGATCCGCGTCTTTTATGACCGTATCAGGATTCCACCATGGAAGCTGATCAACAGAAGTGTATGCCGGTGTTCCATAACCTTCTAACACGCCATCGACAAGCGCTTGACGGTCAACCGCGATATTAATTGCCTGACGGATTGCCAAATCTGCTGTCACATCATTTCCGATTGGTTGACCATCTTCTGTAACATCTCCGGATTTTACAACTGGAAAAGCAATTCCCGATTGTCAACGGTTTTTATTGCCTCAAGCCTCATTCCAGCAACTTCTTTTGGCTGAATGCTGCGGGAATATAAGCGAGATCTACCTCCCCAGCCTGCGCAGCAGCAAATGCCGCATCCTCACCTAGAAATAGAAAGGTTAGCTTTTTAAAATAGGGGCTTTTTCCGTAATACTCTGGATTTGCCTTAACAATCAATTGTTGCCCTCTGTCCCATTGAACGAGCTTATACGGTCCAGACCCGATTGGATTTTCCGCATAATTTGCTGAATAAGCGTGTTTAGGGACAATTCCTGTGGCAGCTAACGTATTAACAAACGTTGATTGCGGCTCTTTCAATGTAAACTTAACCGTATATTCATCGACCGCTTCTACTTTTTCTAATATACTCAAATCAACAACGGACCCATTTGACTGAGTCGTTTCAAATGTAAAAACAACATCCTCTGCTGTCAATGGCTCTCCATCTGAAAATTTCACATCATCCCGTAATGTTACCGTCCATGTTCTTTTATCTAATTCATCGACTTCATAGCCTGTTGCAAGATCATTGACAATTTGAAGTTGATCATCCCTTTTCAACAACGTACTTTGAAATAGCGGCGAGCCGTATCGCCCCCATCCTGTTGTCGGATCAAATCCCGCCTCAGGCTCAGAGCCAAAGGCTAAAACGAGCTCATCTTTATTACTTCGTTCACTTTCATCACTAGGTTGATTTGCTTGAGTACAACCAAATAACAAACAAATAACTAGTAGTATGATTCCAATATTTTTGTTGCCCATTACGTAACCCTCCGTCATTTACTCATATATGTTCGATCGGTGCGACTGTAAATTTTCCGTATTGCACACCTCTTAAACTCGTTAATTGATTGCTTAGTTGTTGGATATCTTTCGCCTTCCCTTTGACGATTATTAGCTCAAGACAATTCGAATGATTAAGATGAAAATGTGTGGTGGCAATGATATTATCATGCATGGTATGTTGAATATTTGTCATTTCATCTAGTAAATTTCGCTGATGGTGATCGTAAAATAAAAGAATAGACCCAGCTACAATTTGTTCATCTTTTTCCCAAGTATGTTGAATAAGTGCTTCACGAACAAGATCACGAACAGCTTCTGAACGATTCTCATACCCTTGTTCACTCACTAATCGATCAAATTTTTGCAATAACTGTCCTTCCATAGATACACTGAATCTCTTTAATGCAGAATGATCCATTTTAACTCCCCATGTAACACAAATAATAACATTCGTAACACGACCGAACGCAAGTATGTAAAAAACAATAAACATACTTTATCATCTTCGATTTATTAAATCAATTTTTACATATCGATTAGCAAATATTGATCTATATAAGTAATATTATTATTAACATTCGTAACACAAAAGACAATCCAGCTTTATATAGAAACTGGATTGTCTTTATATTACTGCTCGGAATTTTGACGTTTTGTTGGATGAATCGCTTTTTCTAATTCCTCAGCAGCAATCATCGGTTTAATTGTATCGCTGTTCGGCTTTCCTTCTGACTATATCCTTTATCCCTTTTTCGGCTCATGTCGTCCCTCCCTTTCACTACCATTCATATATATGATGGAGGAAAACAGTTGCACTCATTCATGGCTAAAAATAGCAATTCTCAAAACTTATCTTCATTTCATTTACTTTCATGGTAAAGATTGATGTCATATTGCTTCTTCAAATGAGCATAAATCGTGTGACGACTTCGCCATCTTTCTTCTTTCCATAAGTCTTTGCTTTTATCAATAATTTCACAGCGAAGATTATGAAATTCTTTTCGGCCTTCTCTTTTTATCAAAGTAAATTTTAACGGAGCCAAATAGAATAAATCCAATCAATCCGAGATAGAGGAACAATGAATGATTCAATAAACTAGAAACTAGATCGAGTACAGATTGCCGAGTCGTGCCAATGAGCCGTGTATACACATAATAAAAAGCAGATATGCTATACATTGTTGCAATAGATAATAAAATAAAATGGGTTGTTTTGTAGCGATTTGATTTTAATTTTTTCTTAATAAGATTTTGCAACATTTGATTTGTTGCTTCGTCCACTTCCTTCTCGTAGATAATGGAATCCATCTTCAACGCCTCCAGCTCTTATCCCTTTAGGCGGTATTCATCTGTTCACGATTTATCGGGATGAAGCATGTACTTCAACTTCATCATATGAGCTAGTTCATTGATTTATGCATCATTCATCGAGAGGGATGATTAATCGTTGTCCTACGGCAATTTCATTTTCAACGATGCTGTTTGCATGGCGAATCTTTTCAATTCCGCTTTGATCATTGAAATAGTATTTAGAAATTCGGTAAAGGGTCTCGCCAGCTTGAACGGTGTGATATACAGTCTTTGCTTGTTTTTCCTCTTTTTCAGCCTGTTCCTTTGCGATCCGTTCTTTTTCCTTTTGTTCCTCTTCCGCTCTTTTCGCTTCTTCTTCAGCTTTTCGTTCTGCTTGTTCATCTGCTTTATGCTTGGCTTCCTCTTCTGCTTTTCGCTCCGATTCTTTCCCATCCGCCTGCTCCGTTTTTCTATCTCCTTAGTGCCGATAGCTGGTCTTTTCTCAAAGGAAATATGTTCTCCAACACCACTCATATTAGCCGCTTGAGATGGCTGTTTCTTCGTAAAGTATGAATACGAATAATACATTATAGGCAATAAAAGAAGGAGGATTAATAATATAAACGGAATTGATATTTTTGATTGCTCTTTATCATCCGTATTTTTTTACGAGTTTTTCTTTTTTATATTTATGTCCGTGAAGTTCAACCCTTGATAATGTTTTAATCGACTTCTCAGCATCATTCACGGATTCATACGGTGTATATTTTTGATCTTTATCCATATTTTATCCCTTTCTTATGTTTCTGATATTCGTTTGCTTATATAAAAACCGAGAATAAAATTAATTGTAAAATGCATAGCGATAACAGGTAAAAGCAAGTGGCCGGACAATGAATAAATGAGACCGATCCAAAAGCTTAGCACGACAACATTTACGATTAAAAACCAATGCCGCCAATAGCGCAAGTGAATAAATGCGAAGATGAGACTTGCGACAATGATACCTACTTTCGTTTGAATGATTCCTCTAAAAGAATTTCTTCTGAACAAGCGACAAGCAGTGCAATGAGTGCAATCTTCCAAACTGGCATATTTTGAAATAATTTCTCATTAATTCCGCCATCATCATAATACTTGTTCGGGAGGATCTTCCATAAAATTAGGTCGATTACAGCTACGGTTAGTCCGCTTACTATACCAATAAAAATCCAAAACAAATCAACTTGAAGGAGTGGAAGGAAAGTAGTAAAGGGACGAAACAGAAAAAACCTAATCCAAATGCAATGAATAACATAATTGTTTGTGATAAATACAATTGTAGATGTAATTGTTTCGGAGTCATTTGCTGAATGAGTTGGTCCTGATTTTTAAGATTCATATGTTGGTTGATTTACCAGCAATTGCTGAAGAATCCCTTCCCACGTAATTGATTGCTCATCCATTAATCGTTCCAACTCCTTATACATGTTTAACTGTAATCCGCAGCGATCACAGCATACATCTAGTTTTTCGCTGAAGTTTTCATCAAACATCGTTAATATATGTTGTCTGCGGCAATTTATTGCTTCAATCCACTGTTTCATTTCGTTTATTTTGTTTATTTTATGAGCCATTCGTTGATTTCTTGCTTTCAAAACATGATCAATCGAATGGTTCGGATGATTGCTCTGATCGAAATAATGTTCCATAAAACGGATTTGTGTTTCCGTTGCTTCAAGCTCTGAAATGGCAAGATCTTTATTTTGCAAAGCGGCGAATGAATGTATTTGCCAATCCGTCGGCAGTTCGTAATCAATGAGCTGATAATGGATCTGCTCATCTCCTTGACAATATAACACAATTGCGACGCTTTCCTTTCCATCCCGGCCGGCCCGACCGATTTCCTGTACATATGATTCAAGTTGGTTAGGCATATGAAAATGAATAACAAAACGGATATTGTCTTTATTGACCCCCATCCCAAATGCACTTGTGGCACAAATAATTTGGAGTTGATCATGTAAAAATTGCTGTTGAATTAATATTCGCTGCTCTTGTTCCATTCCTCCGTGATAAGCCGCGACACCCTTTATTCCTTGTGTGCGCAAATCGTCAGCCATTTCTTCCGCTAAACGCTTGCTCGAAAAGTAAATAATTCCTGGTTTGCGTAAATATTGCACGAGTTCTAGCACTCTTTGTTTCTTATCATCTAACCCATTCATCTTTTCTACAACCATACTAATGTTAGGGCGATCAATACTATAAATGAACTCTTCGGTATGTTCAAGCTGCAAACATGTTTTTATATCTTCCCTTACTTCACGTGCAGCCGTTGCTGTTAATGCTAATAATGGCGGGCTGCCAAGTTCATGACGAATCGTTCCTAATTGCAAGTAATCTGGACGAAAATCATGTCCCCATTGAGAAATACAATGGGCTTCATCAATGACAAATAATGAAATCTTAATCTCTTTTAATTTTTCCTTCACAAAAGGAAAATTGAGCATTTCGGGAGATAGATAAAGAAAACGATATTGAGCAAGCCTTTGAAAAACCTCACTTCTTTCATGCCGTGTAAGAAAAGAATTTAAAGCTACCACCCTTTTCTCCCCGATCATGTTTAATTGTTCAACTTGATCTTGCATTAACGAAATAAGTGGTGAAACGATCAGAACTGTTCCTTCTAGCAAATATCCCGGTAGCTGAAAGCAAAGTGATTTGCCAGTTCCGGTTGGTAGCATGGCCAGTACATCATTTTTTCGTAAGACAGCCTCGATAATTTCTTTTTGACCAACTTTAAATTGCGTAAAGCCAAAAACATCTTTTAACACTTCATACGATTTCATTCTCTATCTCTCCTAATCTAGCTAAAACGAGGCGAATTTGAAAATAAGAGACATCGTTAATTTCTTCTTTAATCGGTTTTAGCTTTTTCCTTCCTAACCGCTTAGCTGTGTGAATAATTTGCTCTTGTAATGCTTCACTTATGAATGGCGTAATCGAAAAGATGGATCTGATAAAGCAATTTCAATAATATGATCTTCAATTGTACTTACTCGAAGGTTGCGAATATGAGCAATTTGCTCAATCGACATTTCCTTTCGTAAATACTCATACGTTGTGAGCGTTGATTTTGTATATGGGATCGTTTGAAATACGTCGGAAATCATTGCATAAAAATCGGATAGACTGTGCGATGATTGACTGCTTGCTGAATAATAAAGTGGAGCCCATTTAAAAAGCGATAATGATATTCAGACTGTTCAAGCTGTAAATGTTCCGCTGCTTGTTTACTCGTCATCCCAATAAATCCATAGCCACTTAACCTCACAACAATTACGAGCGGATTTTCAGGGAAAAGGTTGGAAAAAAGCGTATGTAATTCTTGATATAGTGAAAGAACGAGCTTACTTCGACTACTTGAATATGTTCTTAGAAATTGTTTCACCCATGCGTAAACATCAGGATCACGTTGAATCGTTTGATAACGTTTATTTCGATAATGCAAATGGGAAACGACTTGAACGAGTAACGTCATTCTTTTCCATAATAATATGGCTGCATCTTGATATTTCCAACCATTTACATACGTAGGAAAAGAACGCTCGGAAAAATATTTATCGATTTCTATCTTACCGGCATTCGTGACGGTTCCTGTTTGCATCTCCTTATCTAATTGAACATATGCATGATTCATTAATTCTCTTACGTTTTCATCAAACTGACCACGCTTCATTTGTGAAACAGTTTTAAAGAAGTGTTCCAACTCAAACAGGTGGGCGTCTTGTATCGTTTGTGATGATTTTTTCCATTGAGCAAATGATAAACGGAATAGATGGTTCGCTCCGCGTTTATCTTCCTTAGACATTCCATGATCACCGCTTGCAAGAAAGTCATAACAATCGCTTCCCTACCTATATTTCCCTTTATTTTACCATGAATTTATTTTTTCGACTATATTCATTCAATGCTCCTATTTCATTCAAAAATTATTAACAATCTTGTCTAATTTTCTCTCTAAAAACAATTAAAGTTGAAATGTTCTATTAACAGTATTAAAATAATATGTATGGTATTTTATTTCAATCTATATTCGTAACGCTTTAATGCAGTATGATAGATGTAAGGGTGGGAGGTTTTACTCATGGCAAAATTTACAATTGTCGATAAAGATACTTGCATTGCCTGCGGTGCTTGCGGTGCAGCAGCTCCTGACATATATGATTACGATGACGAAGGCTTAGCATATGTGATCTTAGACGATAACCAAGGAACAGCGGAAGTTCCTGATATTCTTGAAGATGATTTAATCGATGCTTTTGAAGGCTGTCCAACAGACTCCATTAAAGTAGCCGACGAATCATTCGATGGTGATCCGCTTAAATTTGAATAGGTTAGATAAAAAACCGAGCATTGAGTCATAACGCTCGGCTTTTTTGAGTTTTTTCGGGCTGGGCAACGTATTTATTAGCCAGAGTGGCGTGTTACGATCCGGCATTCAGAATTTAAAATGAAATAGCGAGTTTTAAAGCGGATTACGGAGAAATACGAGCCAGTTATCCAGTTTTACAAGCCACTATTTACTTTTTCAAGCCACTTTAATGATATTACGAGCCGGATGCAATGAATTACGAGCCACTTACCCCATTTAACGAGCCAGACACAGATTTCTCACAACAGAAAAGGTGTTCGAAAAGTTATTCTCTCTAACTTTTTGAACACCTTTGTTTTTATACGCCTCGATATGATAGTTGCTTATCGATCCAGCCCTTTAATCGGCTGTATAGAAGAATGAATATAATAGCAACAATCAACCCTTTAATAACATTAAAAGGAAGAATCGCAGCAACGACTAATTGACGAATTTCTACTGCTGACATCGGTGGCCAGCCAAGTAAGAATATATAGGCTGGAAAAATAAAAAGTAATTTAGTACACTCATGACAACAGCCATGAAAACTGTACCTGTAATTAATGAAATTACTAAACCCTTTTTCATTTTAAGTCGTGTATAAACGAAGTACGTCGGCAACACGAAGGTAATTCCCGCAAGGAAATTTGCCATATTACCGATTGGCAACCCTGCCTCACTTCCAGTCATAAAATAATGCAAAATATTTTTAAATAATTCCACCAAAATAGCAGCAACCGGACCAAATAATATTGCAGCGATTAATGCAGGTATATCGCTAAAGTCTACTGATAACCATGTCGGAAATGGTGGTATAGGAACTTAATCATCATGAGCAAAAATGATATACTGCTCAACACCCCAATTGCAACAAATGACCTTACTGATTGTTTCTTCATTTTCCTCTCTCCTTAGGAGATTCATCCCATGTTGAAGAAAGGTTGACCTTCGTTTGCATGCCCCAAATAAAAACCCTCAAAGAAATATTCTTTGAGGGAGATTGTATAGGCATATTTAAACAAGCATTCAAAAACCTGCATTTTTGAACACTGGCAACCTTCACCTTCTCCCATCCAGACTATACTGTCGGCTTTGGAATCGCACCAAATCCTGCCTATAAAGGCTCGCGGGCTTAGAAGCAAAGCTTACATTACCGCCGGTCGGGAATTTCACCGCGCCCCGAAGATGAATCGTATTTTATTTTCATTATCATTATACATGATATCCCGTAGCTTGTGAAGGTATTTGTTTAGACGAGATTTAGAAAAAGCAAATGGCGCGGCATTCGCACCATTTGCTTTTATTTTGTATGAAGCATGAGCAATAATTCTCGCAATACTTTACATGCAACAGCTGTTGATACACCGCTTTGATCGTAAACAGGTGAAAGCTCGTTGACATCACAGCCAATGATATTCAATCCACTAACTGCTAACATCGCATTCAATAATTCAATAAAACTAACTCCGCCAGCTTCTGGTGTACCCGTTCCTGGAAAGACGGATGGGTCAAGCACATCGAGGTCGATCGTTAAATAAACAGGTTTTCCTTGCAATTTTTCCACGACCGTCTCTAATCCGTTAAAATTAAATTTATTCGTAAAGACATGGTCTTTTCCCCATTGGAATTCGCTGCGGTCTCCTGAACGGATCCCAAATTGGAAGATCTTCCCGTCACCAAGTAAATCCCAAACTCTTCGGATCACTGTTGCATGGGAAAGTGGTTCACCGAGGTAATCTTCACGTAAATCTGTATGTGCATCAAATTGAATGACATGTAGATCAGGGTATTTTTAGCAGCTGCCCTCACAGCACCAAGCGTAACGAGATGCTCGCCACCGATCATACACGGAATTTTATCATCTCCAAGCACTTGGGCAGTAAATTCTTCAATCTGATCTAGAGCTTTTTCTGTATTTCCAAAGCTAAGCTCCAAATCTCCTCCATCAAATATAGCGATATCTTCTAAATCTTTATCTTGATAAGGACTGTATGTTTCGATCCCGAACGATTCGCCACGCATCGCCTTGCTCGCAAACCGTGTTCCAGGGCGAAAAGAAGTCGTTGAATCAAACGGAGCGCCGAAAATGACAGTTTTCGACTCCTCATACTCATGATCACAGCCGATGAACGTTTCAATGTTTTTACTCCGCATTTTCCATTTGCTCCTTCACATAATTTGGAAGGGCGAATGAACCAACATGGATATCAGTATTATAATATTTTGTCTGCAAACCAAGACGATTCCAAGCGTCCGCATCTAAATCTTGAATCGGGTCGAATTTTTTGACGCAAAGCCAAATAGCCAATGTCCAGAAGGATACGTTGGGATATGTGCTTGGTACACTTTACATACTGGGAAGAAATCAACGATTCGTTTATGGGCTCTCTGCATCGAATGAGAGTATTCACTATAAAACGGACTTTCATGCTGATTCACGAGAATTCCTTCCGCGTTTAACGCTTTATAGCAATTACCATAAAACTCCTTTGTAAACAATCCTTCTCCTGGTCCAAATGGATCGGTTGAATCAACGATAATTAAATCATATTCGTTCTCTTTATCGCGCACAAACTTCAATCCATCTTCAAAATATAAATTTACTCTTGGGTCATCTAGCTTCGATGCGGTTAACGGAATATATTCCCGGCAAACATCGACGACCATCTTATCAATTTCAACCATATCAATTTGTTCAACATTTGCATACTTTGTCAGTTCCCGCACCGTTCCACCATCACCAGCACCGATGACGAGCACTTTTTTATTTTTGGATTAGTCGCCATTGGCACGTGAACGATCATATCATGATAAATAAATTCGTCCTTCTCAGTGACCATGACTAGCCCATCTAACGTGAGCAGCTTGCCAAATTCCGCTGTTTGCAACACATCAATCTTTGGAATTCACTTTTACCCGAATAGAGATGCTGCTCCACTTTTAATGAAAATCGTACATTCGGTGTATGTTCTTCGGTATACCATACATTCATATTCCTTACTCCTTTACTACATTAATCTGTCTAATCTCACTATCCTCTGTCCCCGTTAAGAAGCAGCCCTTTTCTTTTGAGTACTCAATGTAAGCTAATATTTCATCTGTAACCCGTTCTCCTGGGGCAAGAATCGGAATGCCTGGAGGGTAGCACATGACGAACTCACTAGAAATGCGACCTGAACTTTGCTTAATGGCAGTTCTTCCTTCGGCGCGTAAAGGCCTCCTGTGGCGTGAGCACGACTTCTGGTGTAATGTATTCATGATCAAATAGTCCACTTTTATCGCGCGAATACCTTCTTTTGATTTCAGCAAGGGCGGAAATCAGCCGTTCAAGGTCCATCTGGCGATCACCTACAGAAAGATAGGCGAGCAGATTGCCAATATCACCAAACTCAATTTGAATATCGTATTCGTCACGCAAAATATCATACACCTCGATGCCAGCAAGTCCAATGTCAAGTGTATGGACAGAAAGCTTCGTTATATCAAAATCATAAATCGTATCGCCATTTAGCAATTCTTTTGAAAAAGCATAATAACCGCCGATTTTATTAATTTCATCACGAGTATATTGCGCCATTTTGGCCACTTTTTGAAATATTTCTTTTCCGTGTAAAGCTAAATTGCGCCGCGATATATCTAAAGACGAAAGGAGCAAGTATGAGCCACTTGTCGTCTGTGTTAAGTTAATGATTTGCCGCGTATAACCTTTGCTCACTCCGTTATTAATTAACAGAAACGAGCTCTGTGTCAATGATCCACCTGATTTATGCATGCTGACAGCCGCCATATCCGCACCAGCCGCCATTGCAGAGAGCGGCAAATCATCACCGAAATAAAAATGAGTGCCATGCGCTTCATCAACGAGCACGAGCATCCCATAGCGATGCGCAAGATCAGTGATCGCTTGTAAATTCGAACAAATCCCATAGTAAGTTGGATTATTAATCAAAATTGCTTTCGCATCACGATTGTCCAAAATCGCCTGTTCCACATCTTTTAATGCCATGCCTAGTGGAATGCCCAGTTCGTTATTCACCCCAGGATTTACATAGACCGGAACAGCACCGCTAACAATGAGCGCGTTAATCGCACTACGATGGACGTTGCGTGGCATAATGATTTTTCTCCTGCCTTACATGCAGTCATGACCATTGCCTGAACGGCTGATGTCGTTCCATTTACCATGAAAAGGCATGCTTCGCCCCAAAGGCCTGTGCCGCTAGCTGCTCTGCTTCGTGAATAACCGATACAGGATGGCAAAGATTATCCAACGGCTTCATCGAGTTGACATCGACAGACAAGCACTGTTCTCCTAAGAAGGCAGCTAAATCATCATTGCCTCTTCCCCGCTTATGCCCTGGAACATCGAATGGGACGACCCGCATTGATTTATAACGTTCTAACGCCTCCATAATTGGCGCTCTCTGTTGTGAATTGTCAATCATTTCATTAGCTCTCATTCTTCGTAAATATTCGTTCCACTAAAAATTTCAATCATTTCCTTGCGTAAATTATTCGTTATTTGCAGACGCTCTTTTGGCGGTAGCTCATACACATCTGTGTTAAATAAATAATTTTGCAAGTCCATTTCTTTAATTAATAATTTTGTATGGAAAATATTTGATTGATACACATTCATATCAATCGCATCGTACTTTTGCAATGTGTCTTTGTCTATATAGTCCTGGATAGATGTAATTTTATGATCAATATATAATTTCTTTCCTTGCTCATCGCGCGTAAATCCACGAACTCGATAGTCTGTCGTAATAATATCCGAATCAAAACTACTGATTAAATAGTTCAACGCGTTTAACGGCGAAATTTGTCCACATGTCGAAACGTCAATATCGACACGGAAAGTTGCAATTGAATTATCTGGGTGATATTCAGGATACGTATGGACGGTAACGTGGCTCTTATCTAAGTGTCCGACAACCGTCTCGCGCGTCTTTAAAATATCGACCTCACCACGGTTACAGGATTCATCAATCAACCCAACTGGAATGGCTTCTTCCGAAATGAGAATCGTGACGCTTGCACCTTGCGGGTCGTAATCCTGTTTGCTTACATTCAACACATGTGCACCAATCATTTCTGTAACATCATAAAGAATATTGGTCAATCGTTCTGAATTATACTGCTCATCAATATAGGCAATATATTCTTTTGTTCACGCTCACTTTTTGCATAGCTTACATCATAGATGTTAAAGCTAAGTGTTTTGGTGAGGTTGTTAAAGCCGTAGAGTTTCAGCTTATTTTCCAACCCTATCATCACGCCTCTCATTACTAAATAATTATTTATGGATACTTTTACGATCGAGCGTCTAACAAAAATGACAACCATAAAAAATATTCATTATTAAATATAAAGTATTACCTTCACAAGTCAATATTATTTTTAAAAAATATTTTACAACTTATAAAAAGCTAGCATTGCTTGCCATAAATACGATATATAGTTACGATAATTAGAAGATACATCGATAGGATCAATTTGATCTCAGAGTGAATGAGAATAATTGCTTTCCGCCTTTTAAAACAAAGATCATCTCGTCCTGCGACGTATTACAGTGATGATATGATTTAATGTGTTACGGGATTCAAGCATTGTTCTCTAGAATTAAATATATAGAAAAGACTAAGTATCTTAACACTTAGTCAATGCAGCGGTATAGAATTTACAAAGAATAACGATCCTTTCTACTTAGGCCGTTTTATTAGTATCTATAGCAATAATCCAGAGTACGACCGTTGCCAAAGTTACGAGGAATATATCAAATGAAATAACATATTCATTGCAACATCTGTCACCATCTAAACACCCTTTTAAAGAAGTGCCATCCTCTATAAGTTACTACAACTATCCATCTATCAGTTCTGAGTTAGAGCTCAAAATCGAATAGGTGATTTCCTAAATCTTTCTACTTATGTTTTGTTCCGCTTCTTTCTTTCATTACAATTATTTTTGATCAATAAATTTTTAATATAAGCCTCATTTTATTAGAGCATTTACATATAGTCATTTACGCTGTTTCCATTCATTTGTCCATTTCTCCCACAAAAATGAAATACGGGATTTACTTTGACCATAACAGCATAGCCGAAAGCAAGAATGACGATCGAAACAGGACTAATTTCCTGCCTTGTAATGATATTTACAATCAAAATATAGGTTAAGGTGACAGGTAAACAAATACCTAAAATATGGATATAAAATATTAGTTTATGAATATCCATGACAGACTCCTTCCCTTATACAGATTCCGCTTCCCATTTCGCTATCTCTTCACGAACGATTGGTGCGACTTCTTTTCCGAGAAGCTCGATTGCCTTCATGACATCGTGATGCGGCATTGTTCCAACAGGTACATGTAGCATAAATCTTGTAATCCCAACTTTTTTCGTAAGTGAATGATTTTTTCAGCAACGACCTTTGGATCTCCAACATACAATGCTCCTTCAAAGCTGCGAGCAGCGTCAAAGCTTGAGCGTGTATATGGTCCCCATCCGCGTTCTTGACCTAATTTGTTCATTACATGCCGGGTTGATGGGAAAAATTTATTTGCTGCTGTTTCAGTATCCTCTGCGATAAAACCATGTGAGTGGGAGGCAACTGGAAGTTTTGTTACATCATGACCAGCTCGAGTGGCTGCCCTTTATAGAGCCTCACAAGCGGTTCAAAATGCATAGGGCTCCCACCAATAATTGCTAGAACGAGTGGCAGTCCAAGAGCACCTGCACGAATGACCGACCCCGAATTTCCACCACTGCCAATCCATACTGGCAAAGGCTGTTGAACGGGGCGTGGATACACTCCTAGATTATGAATTGCTGGACGATGTCCTCCCTCCAGCTCACTTTTTCAGACGTTCGAATTTTTAACAATAATTCTAGCTTCTCCTCAAACAACTCACTATAGTCATTAAGGTCATAACCAAATAACGGAAAAGATTCAATAAAAGAACCTCGTCCCGCCATAATCTCAGCGCGGCCGTTTGAGATCGCATCAACCGTAGCAAAGTCTTGGAATACACGGACAGGATCAGCGGAAGAAAGCACCGTAACCGCACTTGTCAAACGAATCCGTTTCGTCCTAGATGCAGCCGCTGCTAAAATAATCGCGGGGATGATGCCGCAAAATCTTCGCGATGATGCTCTCCCACTCCGAATACGTCAAGCCCTACCTCATCAGCTAATACAATTTCCTCAACGACCTCTCTAATTCGTTGCGCATGACTAATCACCTCACCCGTGTCAACATCCGGCGTTGTTTCAACAAACGTACTTATCCCAATTTCCATGAAAAACTCCTTCTTCCTTCTCTTATTATTAACGGAATACACCAGCCATTAGAAGAAATATATTTGACTTACTGACACTTTACATTGGCCCTACTATATTCGCAAGCAATCATTGAAATTTAGAAAAACGTGAGGCTAAAGCTAAGGAGTATCGACTTAGTTCGCCATATGCTGGCAACGCTGATGTGACCCACCTCGTATGGCACGAGACAGCTCTTCACCGACCACAGCAATTTGAATTTTGACCTCGAGACGATGGCGCTTGAAGCTGATTAGAACCCGTGCCTTCAACATAAATGGTTTAATGATTTTTATACACTTTTACCTAACATGAAAAAGGAAGCGCAGCTTTCGTCAGTACGCTTCCTCGTTAACATTGCTATTCAAATCCTTCAATCAGATTCGCAGCAACTGGCACAGTAATCGGTTTTGTGAAATCGAATCGATCCCACTGTTCTGGCTCGATATTTTCAAATTGTAATTGTTTGTATCCAAAATCTTTTGCCGTCAATAAAATCCCTTCAACCATACGGATTTTTTCATTGAATCCCCTTCGTCCAGCGCGATCGCTTCTTTAAAACTGACCGTTGCTTCACCATTCAATTCGGTTACAACCGGATCCACATCCTCTGGAATTAAAGATTCATAGAGATCATTTGGTGTTTCACGCATGCCTGCAATCGCTTCTGAGAATTGCGTTAAATTTGAAGGAGCTGATACGATGAATGTTTCTCCTTTTGCGTCGTCAATAAAAATGCACTTTTTTATATTTTTCCAAATCGGGGTATCCTGAACAACACCATATGCACCTAATTCAACCGGCTCTCCATGCTCATTACGAAAGACCATCGTATCGACCGCTTTATTTTGAAGCGTGTATTGTAACATTTCCATAAATTGCTTTTCATTATTTGTAAAAAGAACGATTGTCCGGGCGAATGGTGACAACAATCGAATTTGTTCCCTGCTCATATTCCAACGAATCCATTAGTGGTGCAATCGGCTTAAATCCGTAGCGCTCCACGTCAAGCTTTTGTGCAGCTCTTTTATAAACGCTAAGCCAATCCTCTTCCCATCATAAGTAACGTACATACTAATTGGAATGACGTAAGCCTCTTCAGTACTCACACCGTACGTAACGAGTTTATGATTCCCGTCTTCCGGTTCGTATGCGGCCGTTGTCAAAGAGGGCAAATTCTGTAGGTCAAATATTTCAGCACCCTCCTCAACCAATAAGGATTCATTCTTTTGTCCTGCCATATCCATACGGCTTTTTCTTCCATTAACGGTGTGCTGTTATGGCTGATTTCCTTTTTGAAAATAGGCTGGAATCGCGATCATGAATAAGATGAGCGCAGCAACCGTAGCGAGGGAAGGAATGATGAACCGGCGATTTTTTGGTTTTTCTTAATATGCTGATTCACATTTTCGTATATTTGACCAATTGATCTTTCGTCTTCAATTTTTGGTAACTGATTAAAAGTTTGATCAAATCTTGCTCTTTTCATCGTAATGATTCACGATTATCTTCCTCCTTTCCTCGCATACGATCCATCATTAATTTCACTTGTTTGATTGCTCGATGCTGTGTCGTCTTCACTTTGCTTTCAGACCAATTCAAGGTAGCCGCCGTTTCCGATATCGATAGCCCATTTAAAAATCTCATAACTAATACGAGGCGCTGATTCGTTGTACACCGATCTAAACATGTATATAGTTGACGTATTTCTTCATTTTGCAAGGCGATTTCTTCAGGAGTGGCCGATTGTCCCATATATGATTTCGATCCCAGTCAAATGTTTCATATAGGCGGCCTTTCCAGCCCTTTGTTTTCGAAAATGATCGATTGCGACATTTTTAGCAATCGAAAATAGCCACGTTTTCTTCGAACTTCTTCCTTCAAATGTATGATAAGCTTTCATAATACGAATATAAACTTCCTGTACTAAATCTTCCGCTTCTTCACGGCTTTTGACCATGTAGAAAAGAAATTGAAACAAATCTTGGTGATGTTCATCATATATTTCTCGAAAAACGGAGTCCATTCATTCCCTCCCGTCAATAGATTAGTCGTTTATTACTAGTAAAGGTTACATATTTATGAAATCTTCATTTAGGCTACATAAACAGCGCTTTTAATGAGTAGGGACTTTCACTGGCTGCTTTAAAATCATAAAAAACGGACTGAACAACCTTTGAAGTTCATTCAATCCGCTGTTCCCGTGTAACAAGATTACACGTCATTTTTCAACATTATATCATGACTCACTTACCGAATATGGTAGGAAAAAGTAAATGTCGTTCCTTGTCCTTCTTTACTTTGGACAGTGATCGTTCCATGATGAGCGTCAATGATGTTTTTAGCAATCGCTAATCCAAGCCCTGTTCCCGCTCCACCTCTCGTTCTTGCTTTATCCGCTTTATAAAAACGTTCAAAAACAAAAGGCAGATCCTCTTCAGGAATGCCTGTTCCATCATCTTGAACAGAAATCACAATTCCTTTCGCATGTCCTTTTTGTGAAATCGTGATCGAACCTTTTTCCTTTGTATGTCTAATCGCATTATCGATTAAATTCGTCAATACTTGTTCAATCCGATCCGGGTCCATTCTCCATGTTTGCCCTTTTAATTCAATCGAGGATAGAAGCTTAACATCATTTTCACTCGCCATCCCTTTAAATTTGAAAATGATCCGTTCAATGAATTTCTCAATATTTACATCATCATACTTCAATGATATATGACCGGATTCCATCCGCGCTAAATCGAGCAATTCATTTACAAGTCGGCCGATACGCAATGATTCATCATAAATAATTTTTGCGAGCTCCTTATTTTCCTCCTCAGACCCAGCGATATCATCAATGATTGCCTCACTATACCCTTGGAGCATAGCAATCGGCGTTCTAAGTTCATGCGAAACATTCGATATAAAGTCAATCCGCAACTTATCTAGCCGTCGTTCTTCCGTCATATCACGGACAACGGCTACCGCTCCGCGGACACTTTCTTGATTTTGTGTATATAACGGGCTAACGATGACGACATAATGCCGGCCTTGAGCTGCAATTCTCCAATTTGCTCCATCTCTGTTTTAATTGCTTGATCTAGTAGTTTAGCAAGCTCGGTTGGAATCGGACTATCCTGTTCACTCACATAATGCCATTGTTGTAAAAATCTTTCGGCTGGAGGATTGGTAATGAGGATTGAGCCGTTTTGACTAAATGTCATTACCCCATCAGCCATACTACTTAGGATACTCGTAAGCTGCTCTTTTCTTGGCTCAATACGTTCATATTAAAATTAAGTCTTTTGCCCATTTGATTAAAAGCGATCGCCAATTCTCCGATTTCATCATGGCTTAAGAATGGAATTTTCGTATCGAATTTCCCTTTGAAATTTCCAATACCGCTTCCTTCATTTTTCGGAGCGGAGCTGTAATTCGGGTCGACAGGAAAAACGCAAAGATCGTCGTTAGTATAATTGCAATTCCGGCCGCAAGCAATATTAACCTCGTCGTTTTCTGGGTCGTATCTTTTAACGCAGCTAGGGATTGATAAACATAAATTGCCCCATTATCCCCAGCGATTTCAACCGGAACTCCTGCAACGACATAATTGTCGAATCTGTTCCCTCTTTCCTCTTTCCCTGCTAACGATAGCTCTTTTTCACTTGAACCTTTTCTGAAAAAACCTTCGATAGTTCTTGATCATTTAAAAAGACTGACGTCGGAATCCAGCCTTCTGTTTCACTCGTCGGTGAATACAAAAATGTTTCTTCATTGTATGCAATCGCTACTCCAACAGGATCATCAACGATTTCAAATACAATTTTTTCCCCATATTATCGTCGGCATGTGCCTCGATAATCGCTGAAATTTTCCTTGCCTGTTCCGATAAAGCTTGTTCAATCTGATTCACATGATACGTTTCAAAAAATTGCAGCAGTAACATTGTAAGAATGAACAGTACGAACGAAACGAGTACAAGAATCGTCATCCATAGCTTGCCTACAACACTGCGCCAAAGTCTCATGCATGATGACCTGGCTCAAATTTATATCCAACTCCCCAAACGGTTACGATCATCCCCGCTGCCTTTTCGGAAACACGGTTTAATTTTTCACGCAATCGCTTCACATGTGTATCAACGGTGCGTAAATCACCGAAAAATTCATATTGCCATACTTCTTTTAATAATTGCTCGCGATCAAATACTTTATCAGGTGATTTGGCGAGAAAATGAAGAAGTTCATATTCTTTCGGTGTCAAATTCACTTCTTCCCATCTGCCGTTACACGATGTGCATCATGATCAATCGATAAATGTGGGTAGACGATAATATCCCTTGCAGTCGCACCTGGTTGCATATAAGTAGATTGAGTCGATCTTCTTAAAATCGCTTTCACGCGTAAAACGACCTCACGTGGGCTAAACGGTTTTACAATGTAGTCATCCGCTCCTACTTCAAAGCCTTGCACTCGATTTGCTTCTTCCCTTTTGCCGTTAGCATAATAACCGGGGTCGTCTTTTCTTCACGAAGCTCCTTACATACTTCGATCCCATCTTTTTCAGGCATCATTAAATCAAGCAAAATACAACTATAATCATTTTGCATAGCGAGCGCTAACGCTTCTTCCCCATTTGCCGCTTCGTCAATGATATAATTTTCTCTTTCCAAATACATTTTTAATAATCTACGAATCCGATCCTCATCGTCAACGACTAATATTTTTACTTGTTGCTCCATCGATAAACCCCTCTCAAATGTATGTATATTGCTATTGTACAAGAAAAAGCCCAACACCTAAAGTGAAGGGCTCTTTTTCTACCCTTTAAGGGTTAATTAGCTGCATAGGAATGCAATCCGAATAAAATTAAGTTTACGACAACGAGATTGAACATAATAATCGCAAAGCCGACAACCGCAAGCCATGCAGATTTTTCCCCGTGCCAACCTCTTGATAAACGGAGGTGGAGAAATGCCGCATAAAATAAAAACGTAATAAGTGCCCATACTTCTTTGGGTCCCAGCCCCAAAAACGCGTCCATGCAATTTGCGCCCAAATCATCGCAAAAATTAATCCACCTAGAGTGAATACAGGAAACCGATTAATACAGAACGATAACCAATTTCATCGACTAAATCGAGATTAACCCTCTTCACAAGTGGCTGCACGATCGTACTTATTCGTCTTCTGAAAATAAGTCTAATGAGTCCATATATGATTGTACCTATAAAAAGCTCCAAATCGTCGTATTTAATTTTTGCGCATCAATAATCGCCGGCATGCTAATAAACGGCTTCATTTTCCCTTCAGTTAAGAGCTCCCATTCATGCGGCCCAACAAGTGCCGGCAACTGATATTTCGCTACTCTTACTTTATCGTCTTTGTTCACCCAATTAAATTGCGCTTCGTATCCTGAAGATGAAAATGCCATCGTGATGACAATGAAGCCAACGGTTAACACGAGCGTATACATGATCGCCTCGAGCCAAAATGCGCGCTTGTCTTTCGCTCTTGTATCGACTGCTTTTAGTAAATACATCACACCAGCCACAAAGCTAAGAACAAGGATCGCTTGTCCGATTCCAACAGTCGTAACGTGAATATAAAGCCAATGACTTTTTAATGATGGAATGAGTGGACTTACTTCACTCGGGAACATGCTCGCATAGGCAATCATAAGCATTGCAAGTGTCAATGCAAAAATACCAAGAACATTCACTTTATAAATAAAATAAATAATAATAAAGGCGCCGACTACCATCATTCCGAAAAACGTTGTAAATTCGAACATATTGCTAACAGGGGCGTGTCCCCCAGCGACCCAGCGAGTAATAAAATACCCGAGCTGAAAGGCGAAACCGAGCATAGTTAAACTAATTGCAATGATGGACCATTTATTTGGACCATCGCCTTTTTTCCGACTTCTATTTTCTCGGATTCCCTCCGAAAAACAGTGTTGCTATTAAATATAATATAAACGATATTTCTAATAAATTCCCACTTATCTGTAAAAGACCCGTCATTTATATTCCTACTTTCTTTGACGTTTTTTCTCTTCTTGCTGGTCAATCGGTTCAGGAATCGATGTACCTTTTACGATTTGGGTGATTTCCTTCTTAGCGTATGCCAATTTTTATTCGTATGGGCAGCAATGACCGTTTTCCCGTTTACGTTTTGCAGCCAGATACGACGGTGATTCCAATAAGATCCTTGAATGACACCGAGCATAAAGATTGCGCCTCCAAGACCTAGTATCCATAATGTTAAATCTTTACGGACAATAAGGACGGACGCATTGCGTGTGCTAATATCTTTAAACGTCATTTTATATTCTGTTTCTCCAAGCGGCTCCAATGTTTGCTGAATAGCGGCGAAACTCACTTCTCCATCTGGATGCTCAGGTGAAATCATATTAAAGACGAAAGCTGGATTATTCGGAACGGAGGAATTTGTCTTCGGTTCCCCATTTTCCCCAAAGCCAGAAAAATCCGGATAATAGCCTAGTAATTCAAGTTTATACCCATCGCCAAGATCATACACATCTTGAGGATCAAATAAATCGATGGTTACATCTGCTATAATTGATTGATCCGATTTTTTCATTAAGTTAAAGGTCATCGTTTTAAATTCATCTAATTTATATTCAAATTGATATAATGCGTAGTTGCTAAATTTCAACGGTTCATTTACACGAATTTCCGCATCCTCTATTTTGATGAGTTCTCCCTCTTCACCGAGTGTTTTTCCTCATCACGTTTATAGAGAACAACATCCGTTTGGAAGTTTTTCACAACAGATCCAACACGCTCGAGGGCAGCTCCAAACACTTCTCCGTCTGTCTCAGTATCATATAGTTCTACTGAAAATTTTTTATTTTCCAATACGTATTGATCATGTGTACCTGGAATCGTCTTCGTTTCACCTTCACGAATCCATAACCTTTCATCGACATACATTCCTGGTACAAATCGAAGCATACCGCCAATTAAAAGATAATAAGACCTATATGATTCACATAAGGCCCCAGCGTGAAAAGCGACCTTTCTCCGCAAGTAGATAACCGTTTTCTTCACGGATTTTATAGCGCTTTTCTTGAAGTCTTTGCTTCACAATACTCCAATCTTGCTCCGCATTATCGTTCGCCTCTATCTGATTATACAGCCTTTGTCTTTTCAAAAAGCTTACATGGCGATCGATGCGTTGATTTTTCAATGCGCGGTATAAAGGAATGACCCGATCAAGGCTGCAAATGACTAATGAAATACCAATTGAAGCAATTAAAAGTAAATACCACCAAGAGCTATACATATCATGTAGACCGAAAAGATAATAAATCTGCCCAACAAACCCATATTGCTCCGAATAAAAGACAGCTGGGTCGACCGTCGGGGGTATGTACATCTTTGTGGAAAAATCGTCCCTAACGCTGAAGCAATTAATGTAATGACAATCAGCCAGATACCCACTTTGACGGATGAAAAAGCTCCAAACTTTATCGACAATTGTTCGATTATACGTTTGCGATCTACGGGCACTTCCCTCATAACGCATATCATGAAGCTTTTCGTGCTTCGCATCTTCTGTCAATGCGCGGCCACATGCTTCACATAAGATTGTCCCAATCGGATTTACGTGACCGCACTCACACTTTACTTCTTTCATCATTTAAACTCCCTATTAACTATTAGGTTTAATGCTTTCCATCATTCCTTTAATTTTCGCCTCTGTTAGCTCTCCTATTTCAATAAGGGTGATCTCCCTTCTGGATTCACTAAAAAGGTGGCTGGCAAATAACCAACATCATAAACCGACATGACGTCTTTATTCTTATCTTTTAAAATAGGAAAATCAAGATGATGCCTCGAAGCGAATTTATTAATTAAAAACTCTGGTTCCCCTACGTTCACAGCCAAAATTTCCACTCCTTGATCTTGGAATGCATGAAACTGATTATTCATATAAGGCATCTCACGTTTACAAGGCTCACAATATGTACCCCAAAAGTTAAGAAATACACCCTTCCCTCTATAATCAGATAATTTATGTTTATTGCCATCCATATCCGTAAGAACGAAGTCTGGTGCTTGATCGCCCACAGCGATCTTTGTCCGTTTATCTTTCGTGAAGTTTGCATATAACGTATAAACGACAGCGGCAACCATCACAGATAAGATAACGGTCCTAAGCAGCAACCGACGCTTTTTCTTAATCACCATAGTAAGCTTTCTTTCCCTTGCGTTTGTGCTTTGCTCGTCTCGTTGTCATTATATCATTCTCGGGACAAATCGTACCGTTCGCTTATGAAGGTTATGTGAACTCACTAATTATAAACGCGCTCTTTTCCCCGTTTCAGCTAACGCACGTAATTGCTTGACTTCATGAGGGGTAAGTTCACGGCTATCTCCTGGGTTCAATCCATGTAAAGTAAGTAACCCATATTGCTCCCGTTTCAATTTCATAACTGGATGACCAATCGCATCCATCATTCGTCGAACTTGGCGATTACGTCCTTCATGAATGGAAATTTCAATGATTGCCGTCCCTTTTCGTTTATCGAACGAAAGCATTTTTACCTAGCAGGAGCTGTCTTTCCATCTTCTAACATGATTCCACGCTCTAATTTCTTTAGCGATTCTCTTAACGGAATGCCTTTTACTTTTGCTACATATTTCTTTTCCACTTCATAGCGCGGATGGGCGAGCAAATTGGTAAATTCTCCATCATTTGAAAGCAACAATAAACCAGACGTATCATAATCTAGTCTGCCGATTGGATAAATTCGTTCCTTTACATGCGGGAAAAATCGGTAACGACTTTGCGGTTTTTATCATCTTTGACAGCGGAAATAACGCCTCTTGGTTTGTAAAGGAGAAAATATCGTTTCCCTTCCTGCTCAAGCGGGATTCCATTTACTTCAATCCGATCGGATGCAGTCACCTTTGTTCCTAATTGTTGTACAACTTTTCCATTTACCGTTACAGATCCTTCAAGGATAAGCTTCTCTGCATTTCTCCTTGATGCGATCCCAGCATGGGCAATTACTTTTTGCAAACGTTCCATATCATTCACCTCATTATTGGCTTAACAAGAGCTACTCAAAAATACGACAACAACAGCAGTCGAATATTGTCGGCTTTTTGAACACACTATCAGTATGAATTATTGCATATGTATTATAAAAATCAAAGAAAGTTCGCTTTCTTTTTCCAAAAAGCAACAAAAAATGTCCAGATTACGAACTGAACATTAATGTAATAATGATAATGGCCGCTGATATGCCGACGAGGTCAGCGAGTAATCCAACTTTTAACGCATCCCCCATTTTTTTATCCCTACGGCTCCAAAATAAACGGTCAGAACATAGAACGTCGTGTCTGTGCTCCCTTGAATCGTTGATGCTAATTTTCCAATAAAAGAATCAGGACCATGTGTGGCGATTAAATCACTCACGACTCCAAGCGCGGCTGTACCGGAGATCGGACGGATAAGCGCTAATGGGACAATTTCCGCCGGCACCCCGAGCACCTGTAACATCGGATTGATCAGCTGGATAAAAATCCAATGCACCCGATGCCCTGAAAACGGTAATCGCAACAAGCATGCCGACTAAAAATGGAATAATCGAAATCGCAATCTTAATTCCTTCTTTGCCGCCTTCAACAAAATATTCATACGAAGGTGCTTTTTTAACGTACTATATATGAGAATGACACTGATCATAACCGGGATGATCCACAAGGAAATAATAGAAATAAATTGCACTTATTTCACACCCTTTCGCGAGCGGCGCCTGTAAAAATATCGATCCAATACAATCGCCGCGATCGTCGCACACACGGTTGCCAACAGCGTTGGTCCGACGATTTCAGTCGGAGATGCGGATTGGTAGTTCATGCGAATGGCGATCACCGTCGTTGGAACAAGGGTTAATCCAGACGTATTTAGAGCAAGAAATGTAATCATTGATCGACTCGCTGATGTTTTTCCGCCATTTAATTGTTTTAATTGTTCCATCGCTTTAATTCCGAGTGGAGTTGCTGCATTTCCAAGCCCAAGCATATTCGCAATCATATTCGACAACATGTAACCAACTGCAGGATGATCGCTAGGTACATCTGGGAATAACTTCAAAATGATTGGTTTAAAAGTGAAGATAATTTCGATAGTAAACCCGTTTCTTGGGCAATTCTCATCATACCGAGCCAAAATACGAGAATGCTAATTAATCCGATACATAAAGTCACAGCTTCATTTGCAGAAGTAAAAATCGCCTCATTTACTTCTTTCATCGTTCCATTGATCGCTGCAAATAGGAAGCCGATCATGGTCATCGCAACCCAAATATAATTAATCACTGCCCATCACACCAAAAATAAATTCTTTTATTTTTTCCACCAATGATCTCCATCCCCTTTATCATTCATATCTTTTATATAAATGGGTAGTTTTTTGATTGGGTCATTTTGAAAATAAACGATGGCTAGTCCCACTTTTCCACTCTTCTTTTCTTTCAACTTCGTTCTAGACAGCAGTTTGTATTCAATTTTTAGTTCTTTCAAGTCTGTGTCGGAGAGAGGGTAATAAAAATCTTCTTTTATATAAACCTCTTTATTTTTGATGTCTTTTACTTCTAATATCGGTCCTTTATTTAATAGCCTTTTTATTTCATATGTTGCAAACCCATATTCATACATTGCAGCATGGTCATCCCAATCATTTGGATCATTCAATGTCACCGCAATTAAATTTACCCCATCTTTAGAAGCCGTCGTGACGAGCGTTCGACTGGCTCGTTTCGTAAACCCCGTTTTCCCACCCGTACTGTAAGGGTACATCATTAATAGGCGATTTTTATTCTTCCATTGCTGTGTCCCCTGTTTACGCTCGAATGTATATACCTTCGTTCCCGAAATTTTTTGATATGTTTCATTTTCCATCGCATAGCGAGTCAGTAAAGCCATATCATACGGTGTTGAGTAATGGTCCTCATGATCATCAAGCCCATGTGGATTTGCAAAAGCTGTGTTGCCCATACCGATTTCTTCCGCTTTTTGATTCATTAAAAATACAAATCCTTCTACACTACCTCCGACATGCTCCGCAATCGCAATTGCGGCATCATTTCCTGATCTCAGCATTAATCCATATACAAGATCTTCTAATCTAATTAACTCACCTTGCTGTAAATAAACAGAAGATCCTTCCGTATAAACAGCTTTCTTGCTCACTTTCACAGAATCATTTAATTTTCCCGATTCGATCGCAATGATCGCTGTCATGATTTTTGTAATGGAAGCGATTCGTCTAATATCATGAGGGTTCTTTTCATACAATACTCTGCCTGACTGCTGTTCCATTAAGATTGCACCAGCGGCACTTACCGAAATGGCCGAGGCGTTGTTGGGTGATAAAGTAAGTAGTAAGATCGAGATGAGACTCATACATATACATTTTCTCGTACCTTTCATCGTTTCGCCCCTTCATGTCTTGAGATATTATTTGTACAAGTTTATGCAGGCATCAAGCTGATATGAATAAAAGCCATCCGTTTCCAATAATAAAAAATAAGGAGACGCCTAACGTATTATAAGCAAATAAAGGTGTTATTCCCTTGAAGAGAATGACACCTTTTTTGCTTCAGTTTCTTTATTCCATTTCTTCCTTGAATGATGAAAAAACAATTCCGCTTCATCTTCTGTCTCTTCATCTGTTTGCAGCGACAATTCGGGTAGCTCATCTAGTTCACTAAGCCCAAAATAATCTAGAAACTCCTTCGTTGTCCCATATAATATCGCTCGTCCCGTTCCTTCCGCTCGTCCCATTTCTTGGATTAATCCTCTTGATAAAAGTGTTTGCAACGGACGTTCCGTTTTCACCCCGCGAATCTCCTCGATCTCAACACGTGTAATTGGTTGTTTATAGGCGATAATCGCCAGTGTTTCCAAACCGGCTTGTGACAATGAAGATGGTCCTGGAGCTTCAACAAGTTTTTTAAGTAATCAGCAAATTCTCGCTTCGTCGCTAGTTGGTACGTTTCGGCCAATGCGATTAATGTGATACCGCGATTTGAATCATTTTCATATTCTGTTTGGAGTTGATCAATTAAATGAATCGCTTTTTCCTTTGTAATCGCCATTGTGTCGCAAATTTGCTTCAATGATAAACCTTCATCACCAGCTGCAAACAATAGACTTTCAAGTATTCCTTTATAGTTGGATTCACCCATTTTACTGAACCTCCTTTACACCCGACAAATAAATTTCGTCAAAATTGCTATGTTGTTCAACGACGATTTCTTTCCGTTTCATTAATTCAAGCATTGCCAAAAAGTCACAATGATGAATGGTTTATGATCTGATTGAAAAAGGAAAAAAACTTTTCCGTTCGCCCTTTTTAAATCTAATAATAGCTCGTCCATTCGATCCTCAATCGATAATTCTTTCTGTGTAATTTTTGTCACTAATGGTTTTTTAGCTTTTTCTTCTCATTAATTTATGATACGCGCCAAGCATGTCATAAATCGTTGCGCCTAAATCAAGCATTTCTTCTTTTTCGGTTCTGCAAAAGGCGAAAGATCACTTGGCGGTTTCATAAACATTTCACCTCGATCACGCTCTTTTTGCTTTAATGCAAGCGCTGCTTCCTTATACTTTTATATTCAATCAACCGTTCAACGAGCTCGTCTCTAGGATCTTCTTCTTCAAAAACAATTCATCTTCATGTTGCATATCGTATGTTGGTAGAAGCATTTTGCTTTTTATCGCTAAAAGCGTCGCTGCCATCACTAAATATTCACTTGCGCCGTCAAGCTCTAATTCTTTCATCGAATGAATGAATAATAAATATTGTTCTGTAATTTCTGCCATCGGAATATCATAAATATCGATTTCCAATCGATTAATTAAATGAAGCAATAAGTCCAGTGGACCTTCAAACGATTCAATTTTTACTTTGTACTCCATAATATCACCAATTCTACACTCTATTGACCACCTACTTATCTTACATGAGAAAATGACGCTTGAAAACACTCTAAGTGATTCTATGAGCATTTTTCCTAAAAATAAATGAAATTCATTCTCAATTATGGTATAATTACAATGATCTAGTTTATTTGAAAGGAGCACATTGATTGCGTATTTCTGCACCATTTTTAGATTATTTATATCATTTTCATGCGGATCGGGACTATTTTGAATGCCACGAAGTGCTTGAAGAGCATTGAAGCAAACTGGCATGCAGCGGCAATCCATTTGGGTTGGGCTTATTCAAGTTGCAGTAGCCTTTTATCATTACCGCCGTAGAAACATGAAAGGTGCGGTCAAAATGCTGCAAAAGGCTCTTGAGCAACTAGCGATACAACGGAATAACATTTACTCTCTTGGCATTGATTATGATGTACTCATTCATGATTTACAGATGATCGAGCTTGAAATCCAGGAGGGGCTTTCATATAAACCGTATCATTTACCCATCTATGACCAAGCATTATTAACATTATGCAAGACGCGTGCGATCGAAGCAGGGTATGAATGGGAAACGAAAGTAGATGACGCCCCGCCGTTCATTGTCCATAAACATATCACTCGTGATCGCACCGAGGTGGAAGCTGAACGTAAACAAGCTCTTATGGCTAGACGAGCAAAGGAGCGAATGGTGTTATCAATATAGTCTACGAAAAATAAAAAACAGTCCAGATGCTTTACGCATTTGAACTGTTTTTTGATCTTGACGACATTTTTCAAAAATGCAGCAGTATATTCGTTGGGGCAAATTGTTTTCCCTTCAAAAAGCTCATCAAGTGATCTCATCATACTTTTGCCTATTCCCTCATGTCGATGTGATGGATTCACCGATATATGCTGCACTTCCACATTTTCATCATGAACCCGAACACCAATTAATCCGACAATATCTTCTTTCTTCCATAAGAAAAGTTGCCAGCCTTCCTCTGTTTCATACTTTTTCATCGTATTTTGAAGTTTCTTCAAATCTTTTTCTTTGGCATAAATGAGAGTAGGCCCATCGCAATCTTTTCATATGCTTTTTATATCGAATTAACATAATAATCCCTCGTTATCCTTTTTTCCGTACATAAATGATCGAAGCCGTTGATCAACATAAATTAATTTAACGGTTTGGCGCAATGAAAATCAATAAGCAATTCCCATCCAATGGCTGCTAGCGCAATGATGATATACAATACTATATTCTTCTTATTCATTTACGTAACCCCTCACCCTATAATTGGAACGTCTAGATCATTCCGCTAATCAAACCCCATTGTAACGATTTATATGCGTTCTCGCAACTATATGGTAAACGATCAAATTTTCGCTTTGACCGAAAGGGTACATCCAATCTAATTAAATCTTCATATGATTCTCGTTTGACAACGAGTTGATCATGACCGTCTTCGACAAACACAACCGGTGGTCGAGGAATCCGATTATAATTATTTGCCATCGAATAACCGTATGCCCCTGTACAGAAAACAGCGAGCAAATCATTTTCATTTGCTTTTGGCAACGGTAAATCCCAAATGAGCATATCGCCTGATTCACAACATTTTCCTGCAATTGACACCGTCTCAGCCGGTTGCTCATCCGCACGATTAGCTAAAACAGCTTCATATTTCGCATCATATAAGGCGGGTCGTAAATTATCGGTCATCCCCCATCAACGGCGAGATACTTCCGTACGTTTGGCACATCTTTAGTCGATCCGAGTGAATACAATGTTGTTCCAGCGTCACCAACAAGTGAGCGGCCCGGTTCAATCAAATTTCTGGCATTGGCATACCGAGCCGTTCTGTTTCTACCCTTACTTCATGAATCATTTCTTGAACGTAACGATCAGGGTTTAGCGGCTCATCTTCAGCCGTGTAACGAATACCGAAGCCCCCTAAATTCAATACTTCTGGGACGAATTGGTGTGTTGTATGCCATTCAGACATTTTCTCTAATATTTTTCTTGCTGCAAGGATGAAACCAGTCGTTTCAAAAATTTGTGAACCAATATGGCAATGCAAGCCGAGCACATGAATATACTCACTTTTCATCGCTGTTACAATCGCCGTTTCCGCTTGACCGTTTTGCAAATCAAACCCAAATTTAGAATCCTCTTGTCCTGTTAAAATATAATCATGTGTATGGGCTTCAATTCCAGGTGTGACGCGAATTAAAATATTTACTTTTGCTTACGCGCCTCACAAAGCCGTTGCAGCATGCCGAGTTCGAAGAAATTATCGACGACAATGCAACCAACCTCATAATCTAAAGCCATGATTAGTTCCTCTTCACTTTTGTTATTTCCGTGAAAATGGATTTTATCAACCGGATATTCCGCCCTTATTGCTGTATAAAGCTCTCCCCAGATACAACGTCTAGTGAAAGTCCTTCTTCTTTCATTATTTGTAGAATTGCGACGGTTGAGAACGCTTTGCTTGCATACGCGACCTGCGCTTTAATTCCCATTTTTCAAATGTTTCTTTAAAAGCTCTTGCTCGTTCACGAATGAGAGCTAGATCATAAACGTATAGGGTGTTCCATATTTTTCAGCGAGTTCGACCGTGTCCTTTCCACCGATTTCCAAGTGCCCTGCCTGATTCACAGACGCTGTACCATAAAGATGCATTTCTTTTCCTCCAATACAAAATCCCTTATTTAATAAAGCAATCGGAAACATCCCGATTGCTCTTATGTTTTAAGCGCTCAGAAAGTGAAGCTTTCATTACCTTTCTGTTAAGTAGCTAAACTTTATCACAATTTGCATTATTCCGCAATGGATGGGAGGCTATTTAGGAGGCTGCCGATACTTATCTCTTGGATGAACAATGCTTGGACGCAGGACTGCCCCAGGTACGGCTCTCCTTACAAAAATATGACTGAATGCCCGTGGATTAAATGGCAGAAGCGGCCATAAATAAGGAGCATTCAACGGACGCAAGCTCGCCAAAAGAGAATAAAAATCGTCGAACCGATAATCAGCCCGGGTGCTTTAAACAAGGCGACCAAAATGAGTAAAGCCATTCGCACAATTTTATTCGCAACACTTAATTCATAGCTCGGAGTTGAAAATGTTCCAATCGCAGCGAAGGAAATATATAATATGACCTCTGGATTGAACAAGCCAACGTCAATCGCAATTTGACCAATGAGAACAGCAGCAATTAATCCCATTGCAGTCGAAAGTGGTGTTGGCGTATGAATGGCCGCAATCCTTAAAAATTCCACCCCGATGTCAGCAATGAGTAGCTGAAAGATTAACGGGATTTCCGATTGTTCATTCGGGCCGATAAAATCAATGCCGCAGGTAACATGGACGGCTCTTGGGCAAATAAAAACCATAAAGGTAGTAAAAAGCGATGCCCAAATGCCTAAAAATCTCGTCCAACGAACAAACGTACCGACGGCAGGCGATTGGCGATACTCTTCCGCATGTTGCACATGATGAAAAAAGTAGTCGGTGTAATCATAATGCTTGGTGATGTATCAATATAAATAAGCACATGCCCTCAAGCAAATGAATCGAACCGACATCAGCCCGCTCCGTATATCGAACTAACGGGTATGGATTGTATCCTTGCTTCATAATAAATTCTTCAACCGTTTTATCTGCCATCGTAATTCCGTCAATATCGATACTCGTGATTTCCTTCCTAACCGTTTCAATCAATTGAGGGTTGGCCACATCGGCTAAATAGCCGATCGCAATATCCGTTTTTGAGCGTTCCCCAATTTTTAAAATTTCAAAACGCAGCCGCTCATCACGAATTCTTCTTCGAGTAATCGCTGTATTTACGATAATATTTTCTACGTAGCCATCACGTGAGCCACGCACGACTTTTCCGTATCCGGTTCCTCAGGCTGTCGCCCTGGATAACTACGCACATCAATAATAAATGCTCTTTGTTCACCTTCTACAACAACAGCTAACAGTCCAGATAGTACTTGATCCACCATCTCATCAATTGTTTCAACGATTTCGACTGAATTATGAACGAGTCGGTTTTCGATTAATTTGCCAATCTCCCTCGTTGGTTTCTCATGATCATTTAGATTAACAAGCTCTTTTATAATTTCAATGATAAAAAGTGTATCTGTTAATCCATTCACATAGTACATATGAATATTTTTCTTCAATACGATTAATTTACGAATACCTAAATCGAATGATACGCCCAGTCCAACACGCTCTTCAAAAAATGTTCAAGGCGGTCAAGATCTTTATCAATTCTTTTTGCTTCTATCTTCCTTTCATTGCCCATGCATATCTACTCCCGTTATTTCAATATTATTACGTTAGTATGCGGCAAACTTCCCGATTCAATGCGAAAAGAATGACGTCCATAAAAAAGAACACAAGGCATACGCTATGTATCCATGTGTTCTTTCATTTGTTCTAATATTTTCTTCTCTAGCCGTGATACTTGGACTTGTGAAATTCGAGGCGTTCCGCTACTTCTGATTGGGTTCGATCTTTATAATATCGCAAGTATACGATGAGACGTTCACGTTCATCAAGATCGCGAATCGCTTCCTTTAAGGCAATTTTATCAAACCATTTCTGCTCGTTCTGATCAGCAATCTGGTCCATTAATGTAATCGGATCACCGTCATTTTCATAAACGGTTTCGTGGATCGAAGCTGGTTTCCTTCCGCATCTTGCGCCATTATGACGTCCTCACGAGAAACGTCTAAATGAGCAGCAATCTCATTGACAGTAGGAATTTTCCCATTCAGCTTCGACAATTCGTCTTTTGCTCTGCGAATTCGATTGCTTAGCTCCTTTAAAGAGCGACTTACTTTTACCGTACCGTCATCGCGAATAAATCGTTGAATTTCACCAATAATCATTGGGACGGCGTACGTTGAAAACTTTACATCATAAGAAAGATCAAATTTATCAACCGATTTCAACAGCCCAATGCTGCCGATTTGAAATAAATCATCTGGCTCATAGCCGCGGTTTAAAAACGTTGGACAACCGACCAAACGAGCCTCACATTTCTTTCAATTAGTAGATCACGGGCTTCCTGATCCCCTGCCTGGCTTCTTTTAATATATTCCTTTACCTCAGCATCTTTTAAAAGCCCTGATTTGGCTCTTTTTTAAGTTCCACATCCATAGGCTCGGCTCCTTAATTGCATAGCGCTTTGTTTTTCGTTAAGTATTTGATTAAACGAATCGTTGTGCCTGTACCAAGATGTGATTCTACTTCGAGATGATCCATGAAGTTTTCCATGATTGTAAAGCCCATCCCTGAACGCTCCAATTCCGGCTTTGTCGTAAATAAAGGTTGTCGCGCCTCTTGAATGTTTGAAATGCCTACTCCATTATCACGAATAACAAGATCAATCATTCCGTCTTCAATTGCTACTGAAATATATACAACCCCGGCAGGATTTTGCTCATAACCGTGGATAATGGCATTCGTGACAGCTTCCGATACGACCGTTTTTATTTCCGTCAGCTCATCCATCGTCGGATCAAGTTGGGCGATAAAAGCTGCAACAGTTACACGTGCAAAGGATTCATTTTCACTTAATGCACTGAATTGAATTTGCATTTCGTTTCTCATCGTCTACGCAACCCCAATCTTTCAAGCGCATATTGTTCAGATGTTTCCAGCTTAATAATTTTGAAAAGACCTGACATATCGAAAAGTCGTTTGATTGGAGGAGAAATTGCACAGACGACCATCTCTCCATGCCTTAGTTTAATTTGTTTATACCTACCTAAAATGACTCTAATCCTGAGCTATCCATAAATAATAGCTTTTCTAAATTTAAAACGAGATGAACGATATTATGTTTCTCAATCGCTTCTGTTACTTTATCTTTCACTTCTCCCGCCGTATGATGATCCAATTCACCCGAAAGCCTTATACAGAGAACTTTTTGCCTTACTTCCAAATCAATTGTTAAACTCACTATTGAATGCCTCCTTTGTTTTCTCTGGCGCATAATGAGTCAATTCTACCTTTAGCGATTCAATTCCTTCTTCATGACAAAACTAGAAGCATTTCGCTAAATTTCTTCCGATTTTTGTTCGAGTCGTGCCACAATTGCTAGATTAGAGATTTCCATTTGATCAATTTGAATGAGTGAACATCCCAAACACTCGTTTATATAATTCCCACCAAGATGCCCGATTGATATCGGCATCGGCAATAAGCGAGGATTTCGATCGCTCTTTCCCATCTTTTAAAACGATAAGTGTGCCGACTTGATCGCCTTTTTTACCGGTGCAGGAATATTTTTATCTAGCTTCACTTCTGTCGTAATCTGATTCGTTTTTCCCCTTTTTAATTAAAACGGCGATCGGGTCTTTCGTTACTGCTTGCACTTCTTTTTACTCCCTTTGCTCACTTTCACTTTTCCTAGAGCTTTTTCTTTTTCATGAATTGGATGTGTAGCGTATTGAGAAAGGAGTAATCAAGCATTTTCGTTACTTGTGCGTTTCTGCTTTTCGATGTAGGCGCTCAAAAACGACGGCAATGACACGCATTCCATCTTTCATCGCAGTCGCTGTTAAGCAATATTTTGCTTCAGCTGTAAAACCTGTTTTTAAACCATCTACACCAGGGTAAAATCTCACGAGTTTATTCGTGTTAACGAGCCAGAACTTTTTATCTGTGTTTTCTCGTAAATACCCTTCATACATTTTTGTGAAATCAATGACTTTCTCATGTCGTAACAATTCCTTTGCCATCATTGCCATATCGTATGCCGTACTATAATGATCCTTTTCAGGTAATCCGGTTGTATTTTTGAATTGGGTATCTTTTAACCCTAACTCTTTAGCGCGCTTGTTCATCGTATCAACGAAGCTTTCTTCACTTCCTGCAATGAGCTCTGCCATTGCGACGGAAGCGTCATTAGCAGAAACGATTGCTATCCCCATAAGCATTTCTTTTACCGTCATTTCTTCTCCTGGCTCTAGAAAGATTTGCGATCCACCCATCGATGCCGCACGCTCACTTGTTCGAACTTGATCTTCCATTGATATTTGGCCAGATTCTATCGCTTCCATGATCAATAACATCGTCATGATTTTCGTCATTGATGCAGGAGGAAGCTTTTCATGAACATTTTTTCATATAAAATCGTTCCCGTATCCTTTTCGACTAAGATTGCTGATTTTGAATCATCTGATAGTTCTACTTGTTTTTCTTCAGCAAAAACAGGGTGGGAAAATAATGAAAATATAATAAACAAACTGATAATAGGACTAAGCAATTTTTTCAATTTGACCCCTCCTTATATGAAATGTTTTCCATAGACCCATTGTCCCCGAGAAGTTTTTTTATACTATTAAAAATAAATAAGATGGTTGAAAAGCTGCAATTTAGAAATGGAAGAGAAAAGCCAGTAAAGTGAAAAAAGATGGTTATTGATAGAGCAGCATTAAAAAACCTGTCCTTCAATTGAAGGACAGGTTTTTTAAAGTAGCGTTACGATGAAGTTTTTCCTTATTTTAGATTAGAGGTTTCATTTCGTTATTCCATCTCTTCAACGAGCGCCTTGACGAAACGTAAAAATCGGCTTTTACTTTTTCTGTCGTTTCAATTACTTCTTCATGTGTGAGCGGTTGATCGAGCATGCCCGCAGCAAGATTGAAATGCATGAAATTCCGAGTACATCTAATCCTGCATGACGTGCCACGATCACTTCCGGAACGGTTGACATCCCGACGGCATCACCGCCAAAATAGCGAATCATTTTTACTTCAGCGGGCGTTTCATACATCGGCCCGGTATTGCCAACGTAAACCCCTTCTTGAATCGCAATGTTAAGTCGCTTTGCCGTTTCTTTAGCAAATTCAATGAGCTTTTTGCTATAAGGCTCAGACATATCAGGAAATCTAGCACCGAATCGTGCATCATTTGGGCCGATTAATGGATTGCCGCCCATCTGATTAATATGGTCGGTAATAATCATTAAATCGCCGGGGTTAAACTGTTCATTCACTCCACCAGCCGCATTCGTTACAATCAACTTACTTACGCCAAGTAGTTTCATCACTCGCACCGGAAACGTTACTTCGGAAAAACGATATCCTTCATAATAATGAAAACGACCTTGCATCGCAATCACTTGTTTGCCTTGCAAACGTCCGATCACGAGCTGACCAGCATGACCTTCAACTGTAGAAACAGGGAAATGAGGAATTTGCTCGTATGGAATTTTGATGGGCTCTTCTATTTCTTCTGCCAAAACCCCAAGTCCCGACCCAAGGATTAAGCCGATTTCTGGGCTTACTGAATATTTTTCTTGAATAAATTGTGCAGCTTGTTCAATTTTATTATCCATTTCCTACTCCTTTATCTTTAATCTCTCTAAAAAGCTCGTCCCATGTCCATCCCAAGCAACATTAAAATTATCGGCAATGGTCGCACCTACATCAGCAAACGTTTTTCGAAGCGGCAATTCCCCTGATTGGAACTGCTTTGAATAAACGAGCAGTGGCACAAATCTCGTGTATGATCTGTCCCGTGATGGGTCGGATCGTTTCCGTGATCAGCTGTAATGATCAGCAAATCATCAGCCTTCATCTTTGCATACAGCTCGGGCAAGCGCTCATCAAATTGTTCGAGTGCTTTTCCATACCCTTCAGGATCACGCCGATGACCGTATACTGCATCAAAATCAACGAGATTTACAAAACTAAGACCTGTAAACTTTTGACCGACAATTTCAATCAATTTATCCATTCCATCCATATTGGAGACGGTTCTTACCGATTGAGTAATTCCTTCCCCATCATAAATGTCATGAATTTTCCCAATAGCAATTACATCAAAGCCACCGTCTTTTAACGCATTCATCACGGTTCTTTCAAAAGGTTTCAATGCGTAGTCATGGCGATTCGCTGTGCGCTGAAACTGCCCGGGTGAGCCAATAAATGGACGTGCGATCACTCGCCCTACTTTAAATTCTTCCGCTAATGTCAACTCTCGTGCCAGCTCACAAATTCGGTATAATTCCTCAATCGGTACGATTTCTTCATGAGCAGCAATTTGTAAGACCGAATCAGCGGATGTATAGACAATGAGTGCCCCTGTCTTCATATGTTCCTCACCAAGTTGGTCAATGATTTCTGTTCCGCTTGCTGGAATATTTCCGATGATCCCACGACCTGTTCTTTGTTCTAGTTCTGAAATGAGCGCGGGTGGAAAACCATTTGGAAACACTTGGAATGGTTTCTCGGTAATCAGCCCCATAATTTCCCAATGACCTGTCATCGTATCTTTGCCATTCGATGCCTCTTGCATTTTTGTATAAAAGCCATGCGGCTGTTCCGCTTTTTCTATCCCTTTAATTTCTTTAATATTAGAAAGCCCAAGCTTTGCCATATTCGGCATATGTAAACCATTTATCTTTTCAGCAATATGGCCGAGCGTATCTGCCCCAAGATCAGCAAATTTTTCAGCATCCGGTGCCTCGCCAATCCCGACCGAATCCAATACGATTAAATGCACTCGTTTAAACATGCTGTTACCTCCTCAAATTAGATTGCACGTAATTGTATCATACCCTCAATCAAAATAGAAAAAACCGCAAACTTGCGGTTTTGTGGATTTTTCTATGATCATGCCCGCGGATGATATTTCGTGTATACGTCCTTCAGCCTTGTTTTCGTTACATGTGTGTAAATTTGGGTGGTTGAAATATCGGCATGACCGAGCATTTCTTGAACCGCCCGTAAATCAGCCCCATTTTCTAGTAAATGTGTCGCAAAGGAATGACGCAGCGTATGCGGCGTTAGTTCTTTTCAATTTTCGCTTCAGCGGCAAGTCTTTTTATTATTTTCCAAAAGCCCTGTCGTGTTAGCCGATTGCCATGATGGTTTAAAAAAGCGAATCCGTTTTATGTTTCGCACTTCGTAATTTTGGACGAGCATCCCGTAAATAACGTTCAATGACTTCCGTTGCATATTGCCCGATCGGAATAATTCGCTCTTTATTTCCTTTTCCGATACAGCGAACAAACCCCATCGTTAAATGTACATTTTCCAAATCCAAATTGATTAATTCACTTACCCGAATTCCTGTTGCATATAAAACTTCAAGCATTGTACGATCACGTAATCCGATCGGAGTCGATAAATCCGGTGTTTCCAATAACGATTCCACTTCAGGAAAACTTAATACTTTAGGAAGGTTTCGATCTTTTTGTGGTGTTTCAATATGTACAGAGGGATCTTGCTCGACCGCTTTTTCCCTTAATAAAAATTGATGAAAAGCGCGAACCGATGCAATATGGCGGGCGATCGTACTTGCTGACTTCCCTTGCTCTTTTAATAAGCTTAAGAAATGTAAAATATGAATGCGTGAAACATCATTTAAAGATGAAATTTGCTCGACTTCAACGATGTATTTTAAATAATGCTTTAAATCGCGTTCATAGGAAACAATTGTGTTTTGAGCTAGTCCCTTTTCAACAACCATAAAGTGGATAAAATCTTGAAGATGATCATTCATTGATTATTACTCTCCATTTCGATAAAAAGCAATAGACGATGGTACCAGTCATTTTCCTGATCTTTCATTGGCTGAAATGCCTTTACAGCCGCTCCTTCTGGCTCATCATAACGCCGATAATTTTCATACTCTTGATGTATCCACATAATACCATAATAAAAGAGAATGGTGCATCCAACAAATAGTAAAAACAGACGAATTGACTGGAAGAAAATTTTTATGATCTGCTTCATTTATGATCAGTCCTTTAAATAATTTCTCGTTTCATCTGTTACACTATATGCCCTGCTTGTCTAAATTTATTCATATTGATAACAACTCTTTGAAGAGAGATGACTTGCATTGCTTTGCGCATCGAAAAGCCTCTTCCGACATAAGGAAAAGGCTTTTATTCTTTCGTTTCTTCCGCTTCTTCTGTTTTTCTATTTCGTGACAGCGATGGCAAATGCCATGAAATGTAAGTCTATGATCTTTTATTTTAAAATTCCAGTCACGTTCAACAATTTTTTCGACATCCCCAAGTAGATCTTCTTGAATTTCATCGACTGCACCACATTCGATACAAACTAAATGATGGTGAAAATGTGCCGCACCTTCCCGACGTAAATCGTAGCGTGAAACACCATCCCCAAAATTAATTTTATCAACAATTTTTAATTCAGTTAAAAGCTCCAACGTTCGATAGACGGTTGCAAGGCCGATCTCCGGAGATTTTACCTTCACAAGCAAATAAACATCTTCCGCACTCATATGATCCTCTTCATGTTCAAGCAACACCCGAACCGTGGCCTCACGCTGGGGAGTAAGCTTATAGCTTGCGGAATGCAGTTGTTTCTTTATACGATCAATGCGACTTTCCATACGTCTGTATCCTCCTCGCCACTATCCACTATATTATAGCAGATGCAAAGGAGAATCAAACGAAAATGATACTAAACACTCGTCTAATTCACTTAGATTTATTTTGTAAAAGCAGTGATCATCGTTTTCATAAGCACGGGTGAAATATATGCCTCAATACTAGCCGCCACTGTAATGAGCGCTACGGCCGCGACATAGACTATAACATAACTAGCAAAGGCCGGTGCCAATTGAATCGAAAAGCTTTGCCTCATAAAAATTTTTCTAATTAACTTCATCGAAAAGCCAATTGAACAAACACCAATAAACATGATGACGGGGATGATGAGTAAATTTTGCGGCAATAACGAAACAAATGAAAGCAATAACCCATTCCATCCCATTTGACTGACGAGAAATCCTACGGAAAAGCCAACGATAATCCCTTTTATGAATACTAGAATTAAAATAAGCGGAAACCCAATGATTGAAATTCCTAATATCCACATAAAACCGGTAAATTTCACGTTATGCAAAAGCTTAGCTTCAGCAGTTCTTCAGGAGGCACCATCTTGCCGCTTGATACTTGTGTAAAAACTGATTCAAGTAATAAAAGAGATCATCTTTTGCGATGTGGATAAGCTATTCACGAGGATCGCTCCAAAAATAATTCCCATTAAAAACAGCACCATAATGAAGACGTAAATTGGAAAATTTTCTTGGATATGTCTCGTAATAAAATTAGATGAGAATCGATTGCGCATAATTTGCTGCCCCTGTTCTGCGATTGTTACATCATATGTGGGACAGGCATTCGTTATGACTTTGCTTATGTTATTTTCCCATATTTCCCTCCGCCACCTGCTGAAATGACAAGTTTCCCGTTTCTGGCTTTCACAATCATCTTAGCTAATGTTGGCTTCACCACTTTCATTAATTCTTCTTCACTTACACGATGCAAAATGTTCATTTCCGTACCGAAGTGATTATAAAGCTTTTCTAATGTTTTTGGTCCAAGTCCCGGAATGAAGTCCAATGGCACTTGATGAATATACGGAGGGCGATGTAGCTGCATTTCATCGGTCGTTGCCAGTTCCGCAATTCGATCGGATACTCCTTTTGTCCATTTTTCCGATCCGCATACACGGCATACTTGACCGGTGCAAGGGAGAAGCACTGTGAACATGTCGTTCGATAATATTTCCCCAAATATGGATCCAAACCATAATTTGCGACAATTTTATTTTCCCCTTCATTTTTAAGGGCATTTGCCAATGCTTGAAAAGTTGGAGCATCTAATTGTATTGCTTGATACTCCCGAGCCATTTTCGGAAGTGAATGGGCATCGGAATTGGAAATGAATGAATAATGGTGTAGCTCAGCGATGTTGTTTGCCATATCTGTATCGGAACTTAAACCAAGCTCAACAGCGTCGATATGATCGGGATTGAATACTTCCGTTAATGAGCGGATGACTCCTTTGCCATATAAACTTTTAAATGGTGTAAAAATATGGGCTGGAATAAATAATCCTTCCAATGATTTTACCTTTTCTTGCAACACTTGAGCGTCTTCATACATTCTTTGCGTACTCAATTGAAGATTGGTTACCCGTTTTGATAGCCAAGCAGAAAATTCTTTCATCGTTTCAAGCGTAGGAAAATAGGAAAGTACATGAATCGGTCCATGACAATGCTGATCATACACTTCCATTTCAGTGCCAGGAATAAGGGTAACCTCGTCCATAAATCTTAAACCGCCTGCTTCCATTTCTACTAGGTCACTGCTTTCAATCAGTCGTTCCATTTCTTCAATCACTTCGGGGAATGGCAATCAATGACACCAACGATGTCTAATCCTTTTGGAAATTTCGCCGTCTTAAGAATATTTGTGAGCGTAAGATTTTTCGCAGCCGTGATTTTCACTGGTTTCCCACGATACGTTCTTCCGATATGAATATGAAGATCGGCAAAACATAAGCTCATCTAGCGAGTAACCTCCCCATTTCTATCTGTAAGTACGAAACCGCATAGACCGTTTTAGCATCAAAGATTTTTGTTCCTGTATCGCTTGCAGGGCTTGGTCTAGCGTGAGTTCATACAGCTCGACAAATTCGTCTTCATCACCATTAGGCGGTTGCTCAAGCTTTGTTAGCCCTGTTGCAACATAAAGATGGATAAGCTCATCTGCAAAGCCTGGAGATGTATAAAACGAAATCAGATGCTCTAATTTTCTCGCAGCATACCCTGTTTCTTCTTCAAGCTCTCGCGCTGCAGTAATTTCCGGTTTTTCTCCTTGTTCCATTTTCCCAGCCGGAATTTCAAGCAATGATCTTTCAAGTGCTTTTCGATATTGCTCAACCATTAAGATTTTATTTTCATCTGTTAAAGCAATGACTGCAACGGCACCTGGATGTTTAATTATTTCTCTTTTGGCGATTTTTCCGTCAGGCAGCTCGACGTCATCCACTTGCAAACGAATGATTTTCCCAACAAAAATCTCTTCTGTATGTATCGTCTTCTCTTCGAATTTTTCATCTTTTCCTACTCCTTTATATAAACTGCAATCATCATATCATACGATACTGGAAACATTCCTTTTGTTTATCTTCACCCAAATCCATTAAAATAAAGAAAAGAAGAAAAGGTGGGATTTTTGATGGAAAAACGGCGGTTAGGCAAATCAGATTTATACGTTTCTTCATTAGCGCTTGGCTGTATGTCACTTGGAACAGATGATAAGAAAGCAGCTAACATTATTCAGGCAGCACTAGATGAAGGGATTAATTATTTTGATACGGCTGATTTATACGATTACGGTGTGAATGAAGCGATTGTCGGCAAAGCACTTGCACATAAACGCGATCAAGTGATCATCGCAACGAAAGTGGAAATCGCTGGAACGATGCGAAAGAGGGCTGGTATTGGGATCCGTCAAAAGCATACATAAAAGAAGCTGTAAAAATAGTTTGCGGAGATTACAAACCGATTATATCGACCTTTACCAACTCCACGGTGGGACGATTGAAGATCGGATCGACGAAACAATTGAAGCATTTGAGGATTTAAAATCAGAAGGGATCATCCGTGAATATGGAATTTCTTCGATTCGTCCTAACGTCATTCGCAAATTTATTGAAGATTCCTCGATCGTTAGCGTGATGATGCAATATAGCTTATTGGATCGGCGCCCAGAAGAAACGATGAAGATATTGAAAGAAAAGCAGATTAGCGTCGTGACGAGAGGCTCACTCGCAAAGGATTATTAAGTGATCGAACGCTTGCAATGATCGAGGCTAGCCCAGATTTTGACGAAAAAGACTATCTTAATTATTCTCATCAAGAAATAAAACAGCTGCTTAAAAGGTGAAAGCGAAAATACGTTCACGATCGTTGACTGAGATTGCCCTTCAATTCAATTTAAAAGTGAACCTGTTGCAGCGGTCGTAACAGGTTCAAGCTCCGTCAAACAAGTTCAAGCAAATGCTAAAGCGGTTCAGGCTCCGCCGCTAACAGATGATGAACTGACGATATTACAGATGCTTACGAAGACACAATTATACGCTGAACACCGATGATTTAAAATACAACGTTATCACGTTATTTTGATGAAATAATCCTTCGTTATATGGTATACTTTGCTATAAGGAAGGTGAAGATTTGCATGATTGGTGAACGTATACGTGAATATCGAAAACAGAGGGAATGTCCCTATCCGAATTGGCTGAAAAAGCGGGAGTTGCTAAATCCTATCTAAGCTCGATTGAAAGAAGGATCCAATCAAATCCTTCCATCCAATTTTTAGAAAAATTTCAGCGGTATTAGGCATATCCGTAAATTCTCTACTCCATGGAGAATCTCACGATAATGAAAGTAATACTCGACTTGACCATGATTGGGAAGCGCTCGTCCGAGAGGCGATGGCTTCTGGCGTATCTAAACAAGAATTCAGAGATTTCCTTGAATTTAACAAATGGAAAATGCAAAATAAATAGCTAAAAACGTTCTGACGATCTAATGTCTGCAGAACGTTTTTAGTTTATCGCTTTACTACAGAAGACACCTTGGTTTCTAGGAAATTGTTGGGCATTATCCAATGAGTAAGTGGAAGTTGAATGTCGGTTAGCGGTAGTCAAAATGGCTGAGTGACACGAACAACGTTTGTACAGATTGCTCTTTGAAAACTGAGGATATGAGGTTGTGACAGGAAATACACGTCTGTCATGTAAAATATTCAACGGTTTTTCGCCCACATATAAAGGGTATGGAGAGTCTAACGGACGAGATTAGCGATCACGTCTCGGTAACGCTTGTGTCAAACGTTAGCTTAGCAAATACCAATGACCTATTATATAGAACCTTCAACAATGAAAAGTACATAAATGAAACGGTTTTAAGATTTTCATAGTCCTTTGGGATTTTTAAGAAACGCTCTAATCTCTTCCTTTGTTAAGCCTAATGTTTTTGCTTCTAATATAAGTCTTACCCACTCCTGATCAATTGACTTAGCCTCGACTACTATATCTTTCACACTTTCCCCCAAAAACTGGATCGTATTAGGTAACCGACCACATTGTACTTTCATACTATGGATTCGTGATGTTACGTCCCCATCTTTCATGAGTCCGCCTTTTTATGTAGTGAATAATGATATTCTATGATAGATCCATTATTTTATGTGTTACTTTTTGTCTACTCAAAAAATCATTGGACTAGTTAATGACCGAATAATCTTCATGAATCGACAACATCATTTTATAAAGCGGGGAGAATCAATGAAATTGGTTCTTCTCACAGATTAATTACGTTAAATTCCTTTATGCCTATAGAAAAATTACCTATTACTTTCGGATTTTGAAGTGTGAGATGGTTTTATGACAGAAATTCATCGTTACTTCTAGCCTTTTTAATTATTTTTCATTCTTTAATATTCTATTACCATGTCATTTGACGCATATTATTTAAATTCGCGCCAATTTAATGATGTCTCATTTAATAGTTCTTCAAACGTTTTATTTTTTCTTTTTGCTTTTTTCCTCAAGCAATTGTCTTTTTCAGCTACTTTTTTCTGTTCTACTTTTTCAAGCAGATCGCGTTTTGTTTCCTTTAATTTTTCGAGCACACTTTGATCCAATTCATCCGCCAACGTAACATTCGGATTTTTTCTGTTTCGCTTTGTTTTCGCTCTCTTTTTTGACATATGTTATCCTCCCTTTCATTCGTTCACACTTTCAAAAGCTTTTTGATTCCTTATAATAAGATATAAGTGAAACTTTTTTGATCGAGATCCGTAGTAATAAGGTAATAGTGAGAGACAGGAGTCGATGCAATTTGAAATCTTTATTAACCTTTTTCTTAGGATGTTTACTACGGCTGGAACGATCTTTCTTTGGGTCATCTTATTTTTTGGTTTCGATCTATCGTTCTTAAACGCTTCTATTATATCGTTAACGACTGGATTGTTCACGTTTTTAGTGTGAAGCTCGTTTCTGAATATCAATTTTTGAAGAAAAACAAATTAACGAGAAAAGAATATGTGTATATCCAAAAAATTTAATAGAAGCAAAAAGAAAATCAATCGGCTTCAAAAAGCTTTCTTTTCTGTACGCACGATGGGAGCCTTTAAACAACTGTATGAGCTGAATAAATTAGTCAAACGAATGCATTCGATTGTTAGTAAAGATCCTCGTCGCTTTTATCAATCAGAACGTTTCTTCTTTTATCATTTAGATTCAGTCGTTGAACTTTCTGAACGCTATGCTGACCTTGCTGCTCAACCGATAAAAAATGATACGATCTATATATCACTAAAAGAGACGCAAAGTACATTGGAAGATTTAAGTGAGTCAATTAAAAGGATATTTACGATGCGCTCTCGAATGATATCGATGAATTAAACTTTGAACTTGATGTTGCCAAACATTCATTAAAAAACTTGAGTACAACCCTCTTGATGACGAAAGGAGCAAAAAGAATGACGGAACAAAATAAAAACACAACGGTAGATACTGACTTTTCAAGTGGCTTGGATGATCTCCTCGCCAATCCATTCGGTGAGCAAGAACTCATCCCACTTGAGCAAGAATCTGTCCAAACACAACCAAAACCAGTGCGGCTCGTTGATAGCCTGCCTGAAGAAAATAAAAACGTGCTCTTGAGCTGTCAAAGCAAATTGATCCTAACAATCACCAAGCTGTCATTGGTTATGGGACACAAGCACAAGCACAACTTTTAAATTTTTCAAGTTCCATGCTTGATCATGTACAAAATAAAGATATTGGCCCCATTGGCGATATTTTAAGCGAATTAATGGGCAAGCTCCGCGATGTAAATCCGGACGAACTTACACCAGAAAAAAGAATTTTTCGCAAAAATGTTTGGCAAAATTTCGAATTCAATGAATGAGATCATGTCAAAATATCAAAAAACGGGTGCACAAATTGATCGGATTAGCATCAAACTGAATCAATCAAAAGAGGTTTTATTAACAGATATAAAAACACTTGAACAATTATATGAGAAAAACAAGGAGTATTTTCATGCCTTAAATATTTATATCGCAGCGGGCGAGTTGAAAATCGAAGAAATGCGCAATGATTTAATTCCTCGTTTAAAGAAAAAGCGGAATCTACTGGGGATCAAATGGCTTATCAAGAAGTGAACGATATGATTCAGTTTGCCGACCGATTGGAAAAGCGCTTATATGATTTAAAATTAAGTAGACAAATTACAATTCAAAGCGCGCCGCAAATTCGAATGATCCAAAATACGAATCAGGCATTAGCTGAAAAATTCAAACATCAATCATGACCGCGATTCCCTTTGGAAAAATCAAATTGCGATTGCATTAACGCTCATTCGCCAACGCCAAGCGGTTGAAGCGCAAAAGCAAGTGTCGCAAACAACGAATGACTTATTATTAAAAATGCAGAGATGCTAAAATCAAACACGATTGAAACGGCCCGAGAAAACGAACGCGGCCTCGTTGACATTGAAACATTGAAAAAACTCAATCGAACTTAATTTCAACATTAGAAGAAACGATCAAAATTCAACAAGAAGGCCGAGCGAAACGCGCGCAAGCCGAACAAGAACTCCTTTCAATGGAAAACGAATTAAAGCAAAAGCTGCTTAAGATGACATAAACAACATGATGAAAGGGCTGTCCAATAAGTCGATTTTTCGACTGTTAGACGCCCTTTTCATGTTTAAGAATGTTGATATAACAACATTTTTAGTTTTAAATTTTTAGCGGATTTATCCTTTTCGGACAGCCCCTTTTATTTAAGGAATAAGCCCTTATTCAAATAAATAAGCTTGTAAAGTATACTCCACAAGCTTGCAGTTAGGAGGATTTTCGATGAACATGCCCGAAAAAGTAACGATTATCGAAGTCGGCCCCGCGATGGTTTGCAAAATGAAGCGAATTTTATTGATACCCCTATCAAACAGCAGTTTATTCATAAGCTAGCCGCTGCGGGAATAAAAAATATGGAGATTACTTCTTTCGTTTCACCAAAATGGGTTCCGCAAATGAAAGATGCGGCAAAAGTGATTCAATCGAGACCCGCTCACATTCATAGCATCGTCCTCACCCCTAACCGAAAAGGTGCTGAACTTATTCAAGAAACAGATTGCCGAGCCGCTGCTGTTTTTGTCGGCGTCAGCAACACGTTTAATCAAAAGAATATAAATCAATCGACCGAAGCCAGCCTACAGGAGTTGAAGCGAATCATCGCCGATTTGAAACATAAAGGCTTTGTTATTAGAGCTTGCATTTCCACTGCTTTTTACTGTCCTTACGAAGGAAAAACAGCTGAGTCCGCTACGCTTAATCTTTGCCAGCAATTTGCCGATTTTGGTGTAGATGAGTTAAGCGTCGCCGATACAATCGGTATGGCGACACCGCTAGAATCCTTTTCGTTATTTTCAAAACTGAAGAAGGAACTGCCTCATCTGATGCTTGCGGCACATTTTCACGATACGAGAAAAATGGCTTTAGCCAATATATTTGCCGCTTTGCAAGCCGGCATTGACCGCTTTGACTCTTCTGCTGGCGGTCTTGGTGGTTGTCCCTTTGCTCCCGGTGCTAGCGGCAATGCGGCTACCGAAGATGTCGTCTACATGCTTGAACGGATGGGCATTCACACCGGCATTGATCTCAATCGACTTGTCGAAGCGATTAACGTAATCGCCCCTTCCTTTCACGTCCGATTCATACAGGATATTATTCATTGGCTAAAAACATTAGTTCGCTTTCACCGTACAGCTCATATGGCCGTTTAAAATTTGATTAGGGCTGCTAAGACGAAATGTGTGCGATCCTGGTGAAAAGTCGATTTTCAACTCGTCATCAAAAAGATCATTTTTGAATTTTCCATAATAATCGGCAGTCCGCCCGTTTCGATTTGAATGTCATCGCTGTCGATCTCGCTCTCCCGTATCAGTTCTAATGTTGGTATTCCGTTAACTGCACAGCCGCATCCGTCTGTTTTATATTTCAATTTCAATATAAGATCGTCATCAACCATTTTTTCTTTAATTTTCTCCGTTGCTTCTGGTGTAATCGTAAGTGAAACCATGATGAACACCTAACCTTTCCATATGTATTGTTTTTATTTTATCATAACTATTTTTAGATGAGGTTGCATTTGCTTTGTAACCGCTTTACTATTAAGGTACGTATCAACGAAGGGAGCAAGTTTGATGGAAAAGGTACAAATTAAAGTAAATGATAATGGTTCATATCGTGTAACTGGGAATGTAGAATTAATTGATGCAGAAGGAACTGTATTCGAAACAAAGAAGGCGCTCTCTATGCCGCTGTGGCCTCTCAAACAAGAAGCCATTTTGCGACGGATCACATAAAGGAAATTTTGAGTCCGTTGTGAGAGCAGAATAATCAATTTTAAATCAATATGCGAAAAGCGAATCCGTAGGCCTAAGTTGCTTGCAGATTCGTTTTTCTATTGCTACTAATTCCCAGTTATATTCGAACGTACTTTCGTATATAATAGAATATATGTTCGATCCCTTTACAAAGGAGAAATTAGGATGGGAATGAAAGTGATTTTTCTTGTTGATATGCAATCATTCTACGCATCGGTTGAAAAAGCGGATCATCCGGAGCTTAGGAATAAGCCGGTCATTGTTTCTGGAGATCCTGAACGGCGCAGTGGGGTTGTGCTCGCTGCATGTCCATTAGCAAAAAATGGGGATTGAAAATGCGTCACGGCTTTGGGAAGCCCAGCAGCTTTGTCCACATGCAGTCATCGTTCGTCCGCGCATGCAGCGTTATCTTAATGTCTCCATCCAAATCACGAATATTTTGAACCGATTTACCGACCTCGTAGAAGTCTTTTCAATTGACGAACAGTTTATGGATGTAACGGGCAGCAGGCGTTTATTCGGTTCCCGCTAGCAATCGCCGAAAAGATCCAACAAACAATTATGGCGGAGACAGGTATTTATGCTCGGATCGGTATCGGCCCTAATAAAGTACTCGCAAAAATGGCTTGTGACAACTTTGCCAAGAAAAACAAAAACGGAATCTTTCAATTGGATGTTGATCATTTACAACAGTTTCTATGGCCACTCCCGTTGGAAAAATGTTCGGCGTAGGTCGAAGAATGAATCAACATTTAAATCGAATGGGGATTCGTACGATCGGTCATTTAGCGAATTTCCCTTTAGCGCTGTTAAAAAAGATGGGGAATCAACGGAGAAGTGCTATCACGAGTTGCCAATGGAATCGATGATTCACCTGTCACCGTGAAAACGCATGACAGGCAAAAAGCAATCGGCCATCATATGACATTGCCACAGGACTACGGAACACTTCAAGAAATAAAGGTCGTCCTGCTTGAATTAAGTGAAGAGGTTGCCCGGCGCTCTCGTTTTAAACATTATATGGGCAGCACGGTATCCGTAACCGTTCGTGGAGCTGACTTCAATTTTCCAACTGGCTTTCATCGACAAATGAAATTGACCGCTCCCACCCACTTTGGCATCGACATCTTTCGGGCAGCCTATCAATTATTTCAAACCTATTGGGACGGTGCACCCATTCGTAGCGTTGGAATCTCCTTTCACAATTACAAATCGAACATCACTATCAATTAAATTTATTTGATTTTGATGTAAAAAGGAAAAGGTCAATCAAGCGCTAGATGCAATTTATGCGAAATACGGTCCCGCAGCGATTGTTCGTGCCTCCTCTTTAACCGAAGCAGGGCAAGCATTTCATCGGGCGGAAAAATTGGAGGTCATTTCAAGTAATGATAAGGAGGAATTTCGATGTTACCTAATAAATTAACACCGGGCTATAACTTATTATGGGAGTCGAGTCGGATGATGTTACCTGAACACCGCGACCAATTATTAAAAGAACGCAAAAAACAGGAGGAGTTTCATCCTCCTATCCTTGATGAGCAGCAATTGGAAGAAATAAACATTGCGATCACTCAATCATTTGAACGGAAGCGAGCCGTTACGATTTCGTATGCTGAAAAATATTCCCCACACAGTTTCGCGGAGTGATTCAAAAAATAAATATGAATGAAGCATGGTTGAAAATAGGTAATGATCAAGATACGCTAATTATTTCTTTTAAACGAATTCTCTATGTTGATAACAGTTAGGAGGGAGAAACCCGAATGTTGCGTACGCCCCAATCACAAATTAATGAAAGTAATAAACCGTTGCCCAGATTTATAAGCCAAAACAAAATTTATAGCCATTTTCTGATTATTTTTTAAAAAGGCCTTCCTCCCTAAACGTTCAACCGTTCTAGGCATGAGGGTGTGGAACATGCTTGTCATGTTCATCCAGCCGGGCAAATTAATTTCGCGGCGGCTCGTCAGCATTGCTCCGACAATTTTTTCTGCGACCTTGTCGGGATCTAGCATGAATCTGTCTACATTTTCAATATATGTGCCGTTTGGATCCGCGAGCTCAAAGAAATTCGTCCGAATTGGACCGGGATTGACGGCAGTCACATATATACCATGTTGTGACATTTCCATGCGCAAGCTATTTGTGAAGCCTAGAACCGCATGCTTCGTCGCGGCATACACGCTTGATTTCGGTGTTGCTAATTTTCCAGCTTGGGAGGCAATATTAATAATATGACCGTGGTTTCGTTCGATCATAAACGGTAGGACTTCCTTGTGCAGGCAATCAACCCAAGTACATTCACTGCAAACATCCCTTGCACATCTGCCAATTCAACATGCCTTGCTTCAATAAACGTACCGTATCCTGCATTATTTACTAATATATCGATGGCCCCTACTTGCTCAAAAATCTGTTGGAAAGTAAGCGGGATCTTGTCATGCTGAGAAACGTCAAGTTCCATTGCGACACAATCGACTCGGTACGTAAGACGGATATTTTCAGCTATTTGTGAAAGTTTTTCTTGATTGCGGGCAAGTAAAACTAGGTTCGCTCCGCTTTGTGCACATGTATACGCAATCTTCTCCCTAGTCCGCCAGATGCTCCTGTAATGACAATCGTCTTCCTTTTATCCGTTCATTCCTCATTTGTTCACCTTCCTGTCTTCGCCGTAAAATAAGCAACTCCATGATCATCCACTTCTTTATTAACCAACTCAAGCGAAAATAAATAATCAAGCTGTGCGGTCGTTTCTGATAAGGTTAATCCAAGCTCTTTTTCATACACAGCCGGGAATATTTTTTAGTAATTGAAAAGGTCGTGAGCCGTTCGCCTTCAAGCATGTCCCTCAATTGCAATGCCCGATCGTGTTGACGTTGGAGACGGCGGTTGACGAGCTCATGAACCTTGAGCACTTCGGTCCCATGTCCGGTGTAAGCAATCTGAATCGGAATGTCTAATAACTTTTTCAATGAATCATTGTATTGGAGTTGCGGCCTCGGTCGGTCAGCGGATGGTTCTAATGCTGGCTCAAGCAATGGATTCGAGGAGATCGTTGCGAGTAGATGGTCCCCTGATAAGAGCACGCCATCGTTTGGACGATAGAATGATAGATGGCTTTGGGCATGTCCCGGCGTGTAGAAAACGCCCCAGTCCTCAAGTCCCGGAATGACAGCCCCTCCTCGATTTCATATGTAAGTGGACGTATACTTCCGTAGCGAAGCGGAGCCTTCAACATTTTCAACATGCTTGCAACATCGCCTTGAATACCAAATTCGGTAAAGAGCCGTGCATAAAATCGATCATATCCCGCAAAAATGATTCATCTCTCTCAAGCCATGGACGTGCGTATGGATGCCCATATACAGGAATATCATCTGAGAGCCATTCTAATAAACCGATATGATCAGGATGATGGTGCGTAAGGACGACTTGATCGATATCCTCAGGAATGAACCCACGTTGAGCAAGTTGAAATTGAAAGGCATCCCACGCTTCCTTTGTCTTCACTCCCGCATCAACGAGCGTTAACGCCTCCCTTTGATGATATAGACATTAACATCACCGACGGCAAACGGTGTAGGTAATGTAATTTTGAAAATGTCGTTCAATGAACTTGTCACATCTATCCCTCAACTTTCATATATTTACAAATGATATTCCAATCATAACAGATCGATCTGCAATTCATTACATACGCTTGCGCCGATCCGTTTTTGTTCTTTTTGAACGTACACTTTTGGAGCTTATTTTTCAAATGATTTCTTGACATTTTCTTTGCTTAACAGCATAATCATAAGTAAACTTTACGCAAATAGCAATGATCGAGACTAGTAAATAAGAAATGATGTTAGAGAGTGGAGTTCATTGGCTGGAAAACTCCATCATCCACTTTCCTATTGAACCTGCCTTGTGAGCTGTCAGCAAAAACTGACCGCTTCCCTGCGTTATAGGGTTTGAGATACTGTCTATGAATGGGCAGTAATTAAAGGTGGTACCACGAAATGAACCCTTTCGTCCTTTTTCTGGATGAAAGGTTTTTATTTTTTGGTCATGTTAACTTTACGCTTAAGACGCTCGTATTACCTAGTACACAACCATTTTTTATGGAGGGATGAAACGTGAAAATTTCGTTTATTGGCGCAGGCTCAATGGCCGAGGCGATGATCACTGGATTAATTGAACGTGATATTTGCCATTGCGACCAAATTTATGCAACTAACGGAGGCAACAAAACAAAATTATCTGAGTTGGAAAATCGTTATCGCGTCCATACCTCTTATAATTTGAAAGAAATCGTATGTGGCGCTGATATTATTATTTTTGCGGTTAAACCGAAGGACGCGGATGCCGCTTTAAAAAACATTCAGCCTTTTATTGAAAAACGATCGCTCTTCGTATCTGTGTTAGCAGGGATTTCCATATCTTTTATCGAAGAGAGAATCGGTGCCGACCATGCGATTGTCCGCGCGATGCCGAATACATCAGCAAGTGTCGGAAAATCGGCAACCGCCGTAACGTGTAATCGCAATGTGTCACCTGTCCAAGAACAACTGACATTGGATATTTTCTCATCGATCGGGATGACGGCCGTTGTCGAAGAAAGTCAGCTTGACGCCATTACAGGGCTTTCTGGAAGCGGACCTGCATATATTTATTATTTTGTTGAGGCAATGGAACAATCCGCAATCGAATTAGGACTTGATGCAGATGTTGCAAAAAGACTTATTATTCAAACTTTATCAGGAGCCGCCGATATGCTTTTAACTTCAGGAAAAGAAGCAGCAACATTGCGAGCGGAAGTGACAAGTCCTGGTGGAACAACGGAAGCAGGGCTCAACGTACTTCAACAAAATCGAGTCAAAGAAGCTTTGATGGATTGCATAAAAACAGCAGCAAAGCAATCGGCTAAGCTCGGCTCCATGTATGAAAAAGAGCATATGAATTCAAGATAAGGCAAACTACTGTCATTTCTCCCTTCTTGCTTGATATAATGAAAGGTAAAATCAGTTTGGGGGTTAGCATGACGAGCAAATTATTTCAACCTTTAACAATTAAAAATATGACGTTAAAAAATCGAATTGTCATGTCGCCAATGTGCATGTATTCTTCTATAAACGAAGATGGGAACGTGCAAGATTGGCATGAAATTCATTATACGAGTCGTGCCGTCGGCCAAGTAGGACTCATCATCATTGAAGCGACTGCGGTCACTCCTCAAGGTCGAATCAGCCCTCATGATTTAGGGATTTGGGATGATGAACATATTGTCGGATTAGGCAAACTCATTCATAAGGTTAAGGCAAATGGAGCAGCAATTGGTATTCAACTTGCACATGCTGGACGAAAAGCGAACCTCGATGGAGAAATTATCGCTCCTTCCGCTCTCCCATTTGACTCATCAATGAAAACACCAAAAGAGATGAATGTGGAAGAGATCGAAGAAACGATTACAGCGTTTAAACACGCGGCTAACCGTGCAAAACAAGCAGGCTTCGATGTGATTGAGCTACATGGAGCGCATGGTTATCTCATCAATGAATTTCTGTCACCCATTACAAATAAGCGAACAGATGCGTATGGGGGCTCACAAGAAAATCGCTATCGCTTTTAAGGGAAATCATTGAAGCGGTAAAATCGGTTTGGGATGGACCGTTATTTGTCAGAATTTCAGCGACAGATTATATCGAGGATGGATTAGAGATTGATGATTACATCGTCATGGGACGGTGGATGAAAGAGCAAGGTGTTGATTTGATCGATGTCAGTTCCGGTGCCGTCGCTCCTGCGAAAATTACAGCTTATCCCGGCTATCAAGTGCCGTTTGCGGAACGAATCAAAGAAGAGGTAGGCATTGCGACTGGTGCTGTTGGTTTGATCACAACGGGGATACAAGCGGAGGAAATTTTACAAAATGAGCGAGCGGATCTCATCTTTATTGCCCGCGCCCTTTGCGTGATCCGTATTGGCCACGCACAGCTGCTCAGGAGCTCCGCTACGATCTTGATGCTCCTGAGCAATATAAACGAGGCTGGATCGCACGCTAATTATTCGCGTGACCCGACATGGATTTCGAAAAGTCATAGGCAATTTCTGTAGATGGAAAAACGATTCTTGCTTGGTCTGCAAGTTCTTCCCATATTTCTTTCCCATATCGGGAACTAATATGAGTAAGACAAAGTGTTCCCACATTCGCCGCTTTTGCTAATTCGGCTGCCTGGAGCGTTGTTGAATGGTAGTAGTCACGAGCCATCTCTTCACTCCTGCGGCAAATGTTGCTTCATGAATAAGTAAATCTGCTTCTTGAGCAAGCGAAAGAGCATTTGCACATGGTCTTGTATCTCCAAGAATACAAACGACCTTGCCTTTTTGATTTGGACCGACATAATCAAGCCCATTGATCACTCGACCATCTTCCAACGTAACAGTTGCACCATTTTTTAATTGTTGATACAACGGACCAGGTGGAATCCCTTCAGCGATTAAACGGCCCGCATCAAGTGTGCCTTGCTTGTCCTTTTCAGTAATCCTGAATCCATAGCTTGGAATCGCATGGTCAAGCAGCTTCGCTTCGACGCGAAATTGATCGTCTTCAAAAATGATTCCCTCCTCCATTTCGATGATTTCTAATGGATATTTTACATGGGTTTGACTCACATGTAAGGAGGTTTCAAGATATTGGCGAATCCCTTTGGTCCGTAGACGGTCAGCTTCGATTCTCCACCTTGAAACGATCTGCTGCCTACAAGTCCAGGCAGACCGAAAAGATGGTCACCGTGAAGATGAGTAATAAAGACTTTTTCGATCTTCCGTGGCTTGATCGATGTATGGATAATTTGATGCTGGGTTGCTTCACCACAATCGAATAACCAGACGGCATTTCGTTCTTCAAGTAGTTTCAAAGCAATTGCAGTAACATTTCGTAATTTAGCGGGAACTCCAGCACCCGTCCCAAGAAATAATACTTCCATTCCCGATCACCCCGAGATTGTATTTTACCTATTCTATCATACAATCTTCGAACAGAAATGAATATTTTTTACGAAAAAGAACGTAATATGTCGTCTTTTTCAGAATAATTGATAAGATAATAAAGTAAACGATCGTAACGAAAAGTTACAGATAGAAAAGAGAGGTTAAAAGATGATTCAATCAGAAACACCTGCATCATTAATTATGATTTTGGAGCAACAGGAGATTTAGCAAGAGAAAGCTCTACCCATCCCTTTATCACTTATATCGTAAAGGCAAGCTTGCAGAACACTTCGCTGTCGTTGGAGTCGCTAGACGTCCATGGACAAATGAAGTGCTAAGAGAACATGTAAAAGACTCTGTTCTTTCTTCTATAGATGGCGCTGAAAATATTGACGAATTTATTTCTCATTTTTATTATCAGCCGCATGATGTAAGTGATTCGAACTCATACATAGAACTAAAAACCTAGCAAATGAGCTTGATCAAAAGTACTCATTAGAAGGCAATCGCGTCTTTTATTTAGCGATGGCACCGGAGTTCTTCGGGACCATTGCAGAACATTTAAAAACAGATGGTTTAACAGACACGAATGGTTTTAATCGTCTTGTCATTGAAAAGCCATTCGGCCATAATCTTGAATCAGCCAAAGAATTAAACGCACAAATCCGAAGTGTTTTTGACGAAAATGACATTTATCGAATCGATCATTATCTTGGAAAAGAAATGGTACAAAATATTGAAGTCATCCGCTTTGCGAATGCAATTTTTGAACCGCTTTGGAACAATCGCTTCATTTCAAACATTCAAATTACATCAAGTGAAGTGCTTGGAGTCGAAGAACGCGGCGGTTATTATGAAACGAGCGGCGCGCTGCGCGATATGGTGCAAAACCATATGCTGCAAATGGTTGCATTACTAGCGATGGAACCACCTATACGCCTCACTCGAAGGAAATTCGCAGTGAGAAAGTGAAGGTGCTTGGTGCTATTCGTTCCCTTAAACATGAGGATATTAAAGATTATTTCGTGCGTGGTCAATATGGGCCTGGCTTGGAAAATGGCCAACCAGCACTTGGTTATCGTGAGGAAATAAATGTGAATCCTGAATCGAATACAGACACATATGTCGCAGGAAAGATCATGATTGATAATTTCCGTTGGGCTGGAGTTCCTTTTATATTAGAACAGGAAAGCGAATGGCTACGAAATCAACAAAAATCATCATTCAATTTAAAGACGTTCCAATGAATCTTTATTATAGTTCTGATCAAAAGCTTGCTCCAAACTTGCTTGTCATCCATATTCAACCGGAAGAAGGGATCACTCTTCAACTAAATGCGAAAGATGCAGGACAACAATCTAGCGAAACCATTCCGGTAAAGCTTAATTTTTCGACGAATGATATTGCCGGAATGAATACGCCTGAAGCGTATGAGAAATTGCTGCATGACTGCTTGCGCGGCGATGCTACCAACTTTACCCATTGGGATGAAGTGGCATTATCATGGAGTTTGGTAGATAAAATTAGCTATGTTTGGGAAAATGAAAAGCAAACTTCCCGAATTATGAAGCAGGCTCAATGGGTCCTAAGGAAGCAGATGAACTTCTAGAAAAGACGGATTCCACTGGTGGCCAGTTTCCAATGTTGATATAAAGAAAGTTAATCTCTTAATGATGGCTGCTCCAATGGGGGCAGCCTCCCTTTAACATTTGAGAACGAAGAAGAATATAATAATCGCGGAGGTGTATTTGCCGTGAAGAATACGAATGTGGATGATTATTTGCAAGCAGGAATATATGGGCACAAACAAATAAAGCCGGAAGAACGAAGAAAATTTCTCGGTACAATTAGAGAAAGGATTGCCATTGCTTTAACAAAAGGTCAAGTAATGGAAAATGGTATATATTCTGAAGTCATTCAATTAATGGATCAGTATCCCGATGCTACCCTCTTACTAAACGGCGATCTTGATTACTCTTATTTATCCGATTATATTCAACGAGCACGTGCGAAAAATATATCGTATTCCATCGTTACGAATCAGGAAAATCAAACCCGAATCGGGCTTGTGCTTACTTGTGACTATGCGATTCATCGAGAGGATATTTATATTACAAAGCAAACGCAAAAAAACCGATCGTTAAAAAGAAGAGAAAAGGATTTTTTGCCCGATTGATTCGTTTTATGAAAAAATAATCATTACTCATTTTTTCCATGCTTCCTATCGTTTTGAATACGGATGCCTTTTTGCACAATCGATGGCCCATATTTATTTCTCATATTCGCCATTGCCTTATATAGTGGTTCTTTTCGTGCTTCTTGTTTATATGAAAAGAGATCGAGCTGCTGAAAGGCACTGTCTTCCTCGATTAAATCTTGTCCTGTAATTCCTAATAGCCGCACTGCATCCCCATTCCAGTTATCATTGAATAATCGTTTCGCCGCAATAAAAATATCCTCTGTTTGAACAACTGGATTGATCAGTTTTTGCTTCTCGATATCGTTCTACGATTTTTATAGCGAATCGTCACTGAAATATTATTGGATACATAGGAATTGCGTCTTAATCGTTCCGATACATTTTTCGCCAAGCCCTCTAATACGTTCAGAAGCTCCGCTTGATTTGTCATATCCCTTGGCAACGTAGTGGAGCTTCCGATCGATTTATGCTCCTGTGCAGCAGCGGGATCAACCGAACGTTGGTCATGCCCATTTGCTCTCTCTTTAACTGCTTCCCACGGATACCAAGCAAGGCATCAAGTTGATAATCATTCGCTCGCGCTAAATCACCTATCGTATACACTTGAATTGTTGCTAATTTTTCCGCTGTCTTTTCCCTACTCCATGCATGTCTATAATCGGTAGCGGCCAAATGATTTTCTCTATATCCCGCAGCCGTAAAATCGTAATGCCAAGTGGCTTTTTCATATCGGAAGCCATTTTAGCAAGAAATTTATTCGGCGCAATTCCAATGCTTGATGGCAAGTCAAGCTTTTGCAATAAGTTTTGCTGAATTGTCTTGGCAATGTCAATTGGTTTTCCTTGTTCATAACAGTTCGTAATATCTAAATATCCTTCATCGATCGAGATCGGTTCCACCCATTCTGTCACTTCCGTAATTGCTCGAACATCATTTGTGAAGCAGTGCGATAACGTTCAAAATTCGGCTGTTTAACGATGAGCTGTGGGCATAGCTTCTTTGCCTCCCATACAGGCATCGTCGTTTTTACACCAAATTTGCGTGCCTCATAGCTGCAAGTGACAACAATCCCTCTGCGCTTTTCTGCATCTCCAGCAATCGCCAGTGGTTTTCCTTTCAAGGATGGGTCATAGGACATTTCGACCGAAGCAAAAAACTATTCATATCGACATGAAGAATCACTCGACCGTTTTTAGGATAAAACTCCTTCATATGTTTTTCCCTTACATATGTTCAAAAAGACCCGCTATGCAGGCCTTTTTGAACATCCTTTATGTATGTTATGCCTCTTGCTTTTGTTCATTCAAATAATCTTTCACCTCTTTTATGCCCTCTAACGAATCGAGCATAACGACCGGATCAATCATCGTTATAAGTCGATCAGTAAGTTGTGCAATCGAGGAAAAATATTTTGTTTTTTCATATGCAACAAGTCCAAGTTGCTTCAATGCATCATGGGAATTTCAATGATTTCCTTCGCTTCTTTGACAAGCAGACCAAAAGCAAATTCATCCGTATGAATAACGATCATTCTAGTATCCTTGTCCATTTCAAGGGGAATAATATAAAATAGTACTTAAATCTAGCACTGGAATCAACGTTCCCTTGCTTTTGTCATTCCTACTACATATGCTGGCAAATGTGGAATTGGATTCATCGCTTCTATTTTTTCAATTGAGATCACATAAGGGATTGGAATCGCATATTCCTCTTTACCTGCATGAAAAACAACTACTTTTTCCGTCAACATTAATCACTCCATTTTAGTAGGGGCTGTCAAGACAACCCCTTTCTTTCATTATTTTCCCGCTGTTTCTTTAACGACCGCTATGACCATTTCAGCCAGCTTATTTAGCTCGGTAATAGGCATTCTTTCATTCGTTGTATGGATTTCTTCATAGCCGACGGCAAGGTTCACCGTCGGAATGCCAAAGCCAGCGATCACGTTGGCATCGCTTCCTCCTCCACTTGTTAAAGCTTCGCTTCACGACCAATTGCCGCCGCAGCCTTTTTGGCGACTTCAACAACCTCATCACCATCGCCAAATTTAAAGCCTGGATACATTATTTCAATATCCACTTTCGCTTTTCCACCCATGTTTTCCGCAACTTCTTCAAATGCTTTTTCATAGTAGCCGCTTGCTTTTCCATTTTTTCCGCAACAAGCGATCTTGCCTCCGCTAAAACATATACGTAGTCTGCGACAATATTTGTCGCTTGCCCACCTTCAAAACGACCAATATTCGCCGTTGTTTCTTCATCAATTCGACCGAGTGGCATTTTCGCCACCGCTTTGGCTGCAATTGTAATTGCAGAAACACCTTTTTCTGGTGCAACTCCAGCATGCGCTGTTTTCCGTGAATTTCAGCGATGATTTTTGCTTGAGTTGGTGCAGCGATAATAATATGTCCAACAGGACCATCACTATCAAGGGCAAATCCATACTTTGCTTTTATAAGTGATGGATCAAGCACTTTCGCTCCGACTAAGCCAGATTCTTCCCCAACCGTAATAATAAATTGGATCGTGCCATGTGGTATATTTTCTTCCTTCAATACGCGGATCGCTTCGAACATCGCCGCAAGCCCCGCCTTATCATCCGCACCTAAAATCGTTGTTCCATCTGTCACAACATAACCATTTTCAATTGATGGCTTCACACTGTTTCCGGGAACGACCGTATCCATATGTGATGTAAAATAAATCGTATCTGCATCCGATTTCGTCCCCTCTAATGTACAAATTAAATTTCCTGCGCCGTGTCCGGTTTGCTCCGTTGTATCATCTTCAAACACACGAACACCAAGTTGTTCAAATTTTTGCTTCAAAACTTTCGCGATATTCGCTTCATTCTTCGTTTCCGAATCAATTTGTACCAATTCAAGAAACTCGTCTAGCAATCGTTGTTCGTTAATCATGTTCAACCTCCAGATGTTTGTCTCTTTTAAAGTGGAATATTTCCGTGTTTTTCTTTGGTCTATATTCCCGTTTATTGCGTAACATTTCCAATGCTTGAATTAATTTTATCCTCGTTTCCGTGGATCAATGACATCATCGACCATCCCTCTTGCAGCGGCAATATACGGATTAGCAAACTTCTCTCGATATTCTTCGATTTTTCCTGTCGGATTGCTTCAGGGTTTTCGCTATTTTGAATATCACGAGCGAAAATAATATTTGCCGCTCCATGTGGCCCCATAACAGCAATTTCTGCATTCGGCCAAGCATAGACGAGGTCCGCACCAATCGCTTTACTATTTAAGGCAACATATGCACCACCATATGCTTTACGTAAAATAACCGTGATCTTCGGGACGGTCGCTTCTGAATAAGCATACAAAATCTTCGCACCATGTCTAATGATACCACCATGTTCTTGTTTGATTCCAGGGAAAACCCGGTGACATCTTCAAACGTGAGCAATGGGATTTGAAACGAGTCGCAAAAGCGAATAAAACGTGCCGCTTTATCGGATGAATCGATGTCAAGTCCACCAGCCATAAATTTCGGCTGATTACAAACAAGTCCGACGACCTCGCCGCGAATTCTTGCAAAGCCGACGACAATATTTTTCGCAAACTCCTTATGTACTTCAAAAACGAGCCATCATCAACAACTTGCTCAATGACGATTCGTACATCATATGGTTTAACTGAATCAAATGGGATCAACTCAGTTAAGTCAGGACGATCATCATTCGTGGAATCCCATTGTGTAATCCTTGCTTTCTCTTCATTATTTTGTGGCAAATAATGAATCAACGTTCGAACCATCTGTAAAACTTCCATTTCACTTTCCGCTCGAAAATGAGCATTACCACTAATTGTATTATGTACTTTTGAACCACCTAAATCTTCGGATGAGATCTTTTCCCGGTAACCGTTTCAATTACTTTTGGACCCGTAATAAACATTTGACTCGATTGATCGACCATAAAAACAAAATCGGTAATCGCTGGTGAATAGACAGCACCACCCGCACACGGTCCCATAATGACCGATATTTGTGGAATAACCCCGAATAAATCGCATTGCGATAAAAACATGCCCGTATCCGTCTAATGAAACGACACCTTCTTGGATGCGAGCTCCCCTGAATCGTTCAATCCAATAAACGGAGCACCATTTTTCGCCGCCAAATCCATTGCCTTCGCAATCTTTTCCGCATGCATTTCACCAAGTGCCCCACCAAAAACAGTAAAATCTTGAGAAAAAGATAAATCGGTCGCCCATTTATCTTTCCGTAACCGGTAACGACTCCATCGCCGGCATATTTCATTTCTTCGAGTCCAAAATCAGTTGAGCGGTGTTCAATAAATGGATTTAGTTCAACGAATGAGCCCGGGTCGACGAGTAGATCAATTCGTTCTCGTGCTGTCAGCTTTCCTTTTGCATGCTGTCGATCGATTCGCTCATCACCACCACCAAGCTCTGCTTGACGGCGCCGATCATACAATTCATTTATTTTCTCATAAATATCCGTCACTGTTTCTCCTCCTCCACTGTTCTTTCACATAGCTCATATAAAACACCATGGGTGGATCTCGGATGAATAAACGCGACGAGCGCTCCTCCTGCTCCTCGTTTTGGACGATCATTTACCATTTGAATCCCTTTTTCTTTTAATTGTGCGATGCGATGTTCAATGGATTCCACTGCAAAAGCAATATGATGGATCCCTTCACCGCGCTTTTCAATAAATTTTGCAATTGCACTATGTCGTTCGGTCGCTTCAAGCAACTCAATTTTAACATTATTTGCATCTAAAAGGCAATCTTTACATGTTCGGATTCAACGAGCTCAATAGCCAAACACGGTAAGCCGAGATGATCCGTGTAAAACGGAAGAGCTTGCTCCAATGACTTCACCGCTACCCCAATATGATCGACTTTTTCATCTTCTCACCCCATTAGATGATTCGTTCTTTATCTGAAGGCTTGTTTCAAAACTAAATAAGCGTTAAAATAGAAGTAAATTTACTGTTGCTAGGAGTGCTCATATGTCAAATAAAAAGGTGCAACGCGTTATTATTTATCTCATGCTGTTCTCGATGATCGCAACAACGATTATGGCCGGACTTTCATTCTTATAATTTTTAGAAAGAGGTGCGCTTAATGGCGACCTCTTTTTACATATCGTTCATTTTTACCGATTCTATGATGAACCAAAATTTACACTCATCGGTATTCACCTTGTGGGTCTATTCTATTTCGCATCTTCCATTAGAATCTTTATGCCTTACACTTAAACAAAAAGCTCAAATGACACCGCTTTCTTTCGCTAGTTGCTCAAATGATTTGCTTGAATTTGTAACAAGGATCTTTGCTCCGATCGGAATTTGTTCGTGAAGTTGTTCAAGCGTTTCTTGTGGCAGTCTAATGCAGCCAAGTGAAATGTACTTTCCAATTGAATCAGGCCGATTTGTCCCATGTAGTCCGTAAATCCGTCCGTCTGTACCTCTCGCATCAAAGCCAATCCACCTCGTTCCAAGTGGATTATGTGGATCTCCTCCTGGAATATTTCCCTGCGATAATATGGATTTTTCGCCTTCACTGTAACGGTAAACAAACCCTCAGGTGTTAAATCATTCGTTTTCCCAGTTGCCACCTTTGTCTGTACGATTATTTTACCATAATTTACCCATGCAAGCTCATTCGTTTTTTATTGACGATGATTAATGGATCTCCTGGCAAAAGAGGCGCATCAACAGGCCAAAACGGTGAGCCAATGAGAAACAAAACCGCTAAAAGTAAGTTCATGTTTATCACCCTTTTTAGCTTTTGTTAAAAGGATGTTTTTTAATAGGAAAGATGGAAACATCAATTTAGAATAAGAATCTTTCAAAAAGGTCTTCTTTTATTTTGCTTTTGGAACTTTTAGGGCAAACATAAAAAACGCCTCAAAGTGTGATTTTTCACAATTTAAGGCGTGTACGATGATTAAATTTCTTCGCAATATTGCTCGTAATATTGCTGAAGCTTATTAACGACTGACATCGGATCATGCCCTTCAATTTCATGTCGTTCAACCATCGTTATAATTTCCCATCTTTTAATAGAGCAAATGATGGTGATGATGGTGGATAATCTGTGAAGTAACTGCGAGCTTTCGCTACTGCCTCACGTTCTTGCCCCGCAAAAATCGTGACTAAATGGTCGGGACGCTTATCATAATGAAGAGAATGAATTGCCGCAGGACGGGCAATTCCACCGGCACATCCGCAAACGGAGTTAATCATTACTAGGGTTGTTCCTTTTTGCTGAAAGCTTCCTCGACATCTTCAGGCGTAAAGAGTTGTTTGTAGCCAGCTGCCTCCATCTCTTCGCGCGCTTGGCTTACAATGTCGTTCATATATAATTGAAAGTCCATCTATAAATCGCTCCTTTAGTAATTTGCTTATATTATACCATTGTTATCATAGCAGGTTTTTACACATTAATCAAATTTTCGAACTAAATGTAGAAAAACAGGTTTAAATTTTGTCGTATAGGAAAATTACAACTACATCTAGATCCATACCCTAAACTCCCTAGATGTTTTGGACGGCAACAATCGTGCTGTCCTTTTTTCATTTCTTTTGAAATGCGCTAAATAATACATTCGTCGCATTAGGAACGGTCATCACACCCTGTTTTATATCCGCTTCAATGGTTGGCAACAGTCGTTTTACGTTCTCATCCTCGAAAAACATCGTTTCTAATCGATCTTTCACCATTGAATAAAGCCATTCCGTAATTTGTTCATTCCTGCGTTTGTCAAATACACCTGATTGTTTCGTTTTATCGACAAATGTATAAATGAGATTTACCATTTCATCGATTCCTTCTCCTGTCAACGCCGAACAAATATAAGCGCGGGAGTCCAACCCGATGTAGCTGGCGTTAATAAGTGGAGAATTTGTGTGTATTCCCTTTTCGTTTTCAGCGCTAGCTTGCGATTTTCTCCATCCGCTTTATTGACGATAATCGCATCAATTAGTTCCATGATTCCTTTTTCATCCCTTGCAATTCATCACCAGCTCCGGTTAAGGCTAATAAAAGAAATACATCAACCATTCCCCTTACGATCACTTCACTTTGTCCAACACCAATTGTTTCTACAATAATGATATCAAACCCTGCAGCTTCACAGGCGATGATTGCTTCCCTCGTTCTTTTATGAACCCCGCCTAATGTTCCGCTTGATGGTGACGGACGAATAAATGAATGAGGATGCCTCGCAAGTGACTCCATCCTTGTTTTATCCCTAGAATGCTTCCGCCGTTGATCGTTGAACTAGGATCAATTGCCAAGACGGCAACACGGTGGCCCTGATCACATAAGATAGATCCTAACGCTTCAATAAATGTGCTTTTTCCTGCCCCTGGCACGCCTGTAATACCGATTCGAATAGACTTACCAGCATGTGGGAAAAGACATTGTATAATTGCTTGAGTACGCTTTTGATCATTTTCGGCGCGGCTCTCAATAAGTGTAATAACCCTTGAGAGTGCTGTTCTTGATCCTGATAATAATTCGCTAACTAATTGATCAGCCGTTGGCCCCGTTTCCGTTTTTTACAAATTTTTTCCGCGGCTGCTCAGTCATTTTGATTCTTCACTTCCTCATATCCAAGTCGATGATAAATTTCTTCGATCACCATCTGGGCTGCAACTGGAATGACTGTACCAGGTCCAAATATTGCCGAAGCACCGTTTTCCAATAAAAATTCATAGTCTTGAACAGGAATAACCCCGCCGATGACAACGACGATCTCTTCTCGGCCGATTTTTTTAACTCGCTTATTAATTGTGGCAAAAGCGTCCGATGACCAGCAGCAAGAGAACTAATGCCTATTACATGGACATCATTTTCCGCAGCTTGTTTTGCCGTCTCTTCCGGCGTTTGAAATAGCGGACCAATATCGACATCAAATCCTAAATCAGCAAATGCCGTTGCAATCACTTTTGCCCCACGGTCATGTCCGTCTTGCCCCATTTTGGCGATTAAAATTCGCGGCCTTCTTCCTTCATTGTCTAAAAGTCGTCAGTCATCGCTTTTACCGCTTCGATTTCTTGCTGCTCAGAAAAATGCGAACGATATACACCACTTACTGAACGAATATGGGCTCGATGTCGGCTTGATGCTTTTTCAATCGCATCGGAAATTTCCCTAATGTCGCTCTTGCCCGCGCTGCTTCAACAGCAAAGGCTAATAAATTTCCTTTGCCTGTTTCGGCACATTTCGTTAATGCCGCTAACGTCGTCATCACTTCCTGTTCACTCCGAATTTTTTTAACTCATGAAGCCGATCGATTTGCATTTTTCGAACGGCAGCATTATCGATCGCTAAAATATCGATCGCTTCTTCTTTCAAGCCGATAGCGATTGACGCCGATAATCATCTCTTGCTTGGAGTCGATCTGTGCTTGCCTCCTTGCTGCCGCTTCTTCAATCCGCATTTTGGGTAAACCCGTTTCAATCGCCTTTGTCATCCCGCCCAGCTCTTCAATTTCCGCAATATGATTCCATGCCCGCTCCATCAATGCAGCTGTCAATGACTCGACATAATAAGAACCGCCCCACGGATCAATCACATTGGTCAATCCTGTTTCTTCCTGTAAAAACAATTGAGTATTGCGGGCAATTTTTGCCGAGAAGTCTGTTGGCAAGGCGATCGCTTCATCAAGTGCATTCGTATGAAGCGATTGTGTATGCCCCATAATCGCCGCATGCGCCTCAATAAATGTGCGAATGATGTTATTATAAGGATCTTGCTCTGTAAGGCTCCATCCTGATGTTTGACAATGGGTTCGCAATGCAAGTGATTTCGGATTTTTCGGTTGGAACTGACTCATCAGCTTTGCCCACATATTTCGTGCTGCCCGTAGCTTCGCAACTTCCATAAAATAATTCATGCCAATTCCCCAAAAACGAAAGTCGTGGCGCAAAAGCGTCAATATCGATTCCAATATTCATCCCCGTTCGAACGTACTCCAATCCGTCGGCCAATGTATAGCCAAGCTCAAGATCAGCCGGAGCCCCAGCTTCCTGCATATGGTAGCCAGAAATGGAAATGCTATTAAACTTCGGCATATATTTGGACGTATAATCAAAAATATCACCAATGATTCTCATCGACATTTTTGGGGATAAATATATGTATTCCTTACCATATATTCTTTTAAAATATCATTTTGAATCGTTCCTGATAACGCCTTTTTTCAACTCCTTGTTCCTCTGCGGTGACGATATAAAAGCCATTATTGGAATGACTGCACCATTCATTGTCATCGATACCGACATTTGATCAAGCGGAATTCCTTCAAATAATATTTTCATATCTAATACCGAATCAATTGCTACACCCGCCTTGCCTACATCCCCTTCCACGCGCGGATGGTCGGAATCATAGCCGCGGTGTGTCGCTAAATCGAACGCGACTGACAAACCTTTTTGCCCCATTGCAAGATTTCTTCTGTAAAACGCATTGCTCTCCTCGGCTGTAGAAAAGCCAGCATATTGCCGAACCGTCCACGGTCGATTGACATACATCGTTGGATATGGCCCGCGTGTAAAAGGAGCAAAACCTGGAAAATCATCTAAATGGGTGATGTGATCAAGATCAGCCGCTGTATAAAAGATTTCACCGAAATGTTTTCATTCGTGTTATATGTCATAGGTTCTGCTATGAATTGCTCTTTTCCCGGAAAGCTTTCGGGTGATCGTTTGGAAATTAGGCTTCTTACTCATCAATCTCCACCTCCCATATGCCAAGTAGCTTTTCAAGCTCTACCTTTACATTTTGACCAGCGTAAATCGAACCATCTACCTTAACTTCCTGATCATGTTTACCCGCCAACAGAATAATGTAATGTCGCTTTGTTTTTTGCAACCACTCTATGGTCTTCTACAAGAGAAGCATATTTGTCCATAACTCCACAAAAACAATAAACCTTTTTCGGATGTTTTTAATAAATGCAATCACATCCTCCAAATGAAAACAGTCATCACTCCATACTGTCTCAATACCCCCAGCGGCGAAAAAGCCAGAAATGAAATCTGCCTGAAGTTTATAATTTTTCAGCTGACCTAAACAAAGGAGACCGGCAGATGGCTGCTTACCCTTTTCTTTAACTGTAAAGAACGCTCTCGCAAGTTCTCAAACCCTTTAGCAAGTCGTTGGGCGCTCAAAGGTTTCACATCTATTGCATCTTTTAGATTCGCAATTTCACTTTGGGTTTCTTTAGTGAGGGCATTTTCATCAAGCGTTGCATATATATTCACACCGACCATTTTCGCCTTTCTCGTTTCAATATCTCCGATTCTTTTATCCATTACTGCCAGAATTTGTTCTTGAAGCCACCCGTTTTTTATCACTTCATATATCCCATTTTTACGGTCAATCGTTTGAAAAAATTCCATGCCTTGTTAATGAGCTGAGCGGTAACTGTTTCTATATAGTACGAACCAGCCGCGGGATCAAGCACACGGTTCATTGCTGATTCTTCACGAAGTAATAACTGCGTATTTTTAGCAAGTCTTAATGAAAACGGATGCTGTTTTCTATCAAATGGAGAAACGACAATATAATCAACTCCACCTAATATTGCTGCAAATGCTTCATTTCCTCCCGAAGAATGTTCATATATGGATCAAGCGTTGACTTGTTCATCGGCGATGTTTCTACACTAACAGTCACTTCACTTGGGACCTCATATGCATCCGCTATCGTCTTCCAGAGCTGTTTAAATGCTCTTATTTTAGCGATTTCGATAAAAATTGACTTCCAATCGCAAAATGGAACGTTAATTTTTCAACTGTTTTACTTGAGAGAAACCCGCTTGCGCATTACTTCGATGTAATAGACGGCTGAGCTCAACGCAATTCCAAGCTCCTGAACGGCATTTGCACCACTTGAATGATAAGGGACAAGATCAATTAATATCGTTTTTACATTAGCGCAATGTTGATCAAGTGCACGAACCGTCTTCTGCCACTGGGTAAATTCGTCTCCATCTTCCGTAATTAATTTACCTGATTGTAAGTGAGCAGAAATCAAATCCGTCGCCACAACACCGGTATATTCTCCTTCACTTTCGATCAATTTTTCTGCTATCTCTGCAAACTTCGACTTCGTATGAATAAATAAAGGAATTCCATCCGTATGTAATTCCGTAAAATTAATGTTTTGTATATCTTGTAACTGATCGATATGAAATGATATTGCATCGATACCATTCGATAGACCCGTTAAAATTTCTTTTTGACATCGTCCCAATTGGTCCCACCGTATATTTGAGTGATTTTCCAATCATTTTTTGTTCGATGTTCACGCCTACTTGCTATCGTAATCGCTTCCAAATCTTTGTACGTGTATAAAGGCGCAAGATTGATATGTTCATATGTCGGAGTATACAACTTGTTTTTCAAAGTATCATGAACAGCTTTTTGCCATTGTTCAAGGTTGATCTTGGTAAAATTGGCTTTTTCGCTTGATCGACCGACATCACGACACTCCTTCCCTTTTGGCTATATTCCTATCTTATTATAGGAATGATAACCAAGCAATGGACGATTGATCAAAAAAACAGGCCATAAATGACCTGCTTTCAATTTAGTAGACAGCTGTCGTTTCCTTTGAAACATTTTCAAGAATTTCTTTCACGCGATGGAGGAAGCGACCACAAACAAGGCCGTCTAATACACGGTGATCCAGTGATAAACAAAGATTGACCATGTCACGAACGGCAATCATGCTATTATGCATAACAACTGGCCTTTTCACAATCGATTCTACTTGCAGAATCGCTGCTTGCGGGTAATTAATGATCCCCATTGATTGAACGGAACCAAATGAACCAGGGTTATTGACGGTGAACGTACCACCTTGCATATCTTCAGTCGTCAGCGCCCCATTTCTTACTTTCGTTGCTAATTCGGTAATTTCTCTTGCAATTCCTTTGATTGATTTTTCATCGGCATGTTTAATGACCGGAACATACAATGCATCTTCGGTTGAAATCGCAATGGAAATATTAATATCCTTTTTTGAATAATTTTATCTCCAGCCCACATCGAGTTCATCATTGGAAATTCCTTTAATGCTTGAGCAACGGCTTTAACGAAAAAGGCAAAGTACGTTAAATTATATCCTTCTCGTTGCATAAACTCTGTTTTAATCGAATCGCGATATTGGACTAGATCGGTAACGTCGACCTCCATCATCGTCCATGCATGAGGGATTTCCTGTTTGCTCTGCACCATTTTAGAAGCAATTGCTTTTCGGATGCCGTGAACAGGAATTTCAAGATCGCCCGACACGTTAAGCTTAGGGCTTTGATTGCTCTGCACTTGATTTTGCATGACAGGTTGCGGAGAGCTTACTCGTTCGTTTGAAGATTCTGCTGCATTGTTCGATGTCTGGCCGGCATCAATTATTCTCTGCAAATCTTTTCTTGTGATCCGACCTTCCTTGCCGCTTCCAGTTACTTTCGATAAATCGATGCCATGCTCTTGTGACATTCTCAAAACGGCAGGCGAAAAGCGATTTTTCCTGCTTGTTGGCTTGGCTGCAATGTAGGTGCTTCAGATGTCTTTACTTCTTGCACAACAGCCGCTCCTGCCTCCTCCGTTTCAATTGTACAAATCGTTTCTCCAACTGCATGTGTGTCTCCACTTCAGCGGTTAATTCTTGAATAACCCCGGTAAAGGAAGACGGAATTTCAGCGTTCACTTTGTCCGTCATCACTTCCGCAATCGGGTCATATTTATTTACTTGATCACCTGGCTTAACGAGCCAGTTCGTAATCGTTCCTTCGGTGACACTTTCACCGAGCTGTGGCATCGTGATTTTCTCAATTGCCAATCAAAAACCTCCTTTTTCAACAAACACCAAGGTTAAAATTCAGCCAGCTCCCGCATCGCTTTCTCCACTTTATCAGGATTGACCATAAAGTATTTTTCCATCGTCGGTGCGTAAGGCATTGCTGGGATATCTGGTCCAGCAAGCCGCATAATCGGTGCGTCCAATTCAAATAAACAGTTCTCTGCAATAATTGCCGCAACTTCACTAATGATGCTTCCTTCCTTATTATCTTCCGTTAACAATAATACTTTCCCTGTTTTGGAAGCCGCCTCAATGATCGCTGCTTGATCAAGCGGATAGACCGTCCTTAAATCTAGTATATGCGCCTCAATCCCATCTTCAGCCAACCTTTCTGCAGCTTGTAGAGCAAAATGGACACAAAGTCCATATGTGATGACGGTAATATCATCGCCTTGACGTTTCACATCCGCCTTTCCGATTGGAAGGACGTAATCTTCATCAGGTACTTCGCCTTTAATTAAGCGGTACGCACGTTTATGCTCAAAAACAACACCGGATCCTCATCGCGAATGGCCGCTTTTAAAAGACCTTTCACATCATATGGTGTTGATGGCATAACAATTTTCAACCCTGGTTGATTGGCAAAAATCGCTTCAACGGACTGTGAATGGTAAAGGGCACCGTTCACTCCACCACCATAAGGGGCTCTAATGACGATCGGACAGCTCCAATCATTATTGGACCGATAACGAATTTTCGCTGCTTCTGAGATAATCTGATTCACCGCAGGCATAATAAAATCTGCAAACTGCATCTCAGCAATTGGGCGATAGCCATACATAGCAGCACCAATTCCTACTCCTGCAATTGCAGATTCAGCGAGCGGTGTATCGATCACCCTTTCTTCTCCGAATTGATCGTACAACCCTTGTGTCGCTTTAAAGACGCCACCTTTTTTACCTACATCTTCTCCAAGGAGGAATACTTTATCGTCACGCTCCATCTCTTCTCTTATCGCCATTGTAACAGCTTCAATATATGATTTTACTGCCATTGCTTCATCCCTCCGTTACTCTGCTGCATATACATGCTTTAATGCATCCTCTGCTATTGGATATGGAGCTGCTTCCGCATAATCGGTCGCTTCGTTTATTTCATTCATAATCCGATCATGAATGCCTTTGATGATCGAATCATCCAGTAAACCAACCGAAGTTAAATAGCTTTCAAACAAATAGAGCGGATCTTCTTTTTCATCTTCTCTAATTCTTCCGCGGAACGGTAACTGCGATCATCATCATCTGATGAATGAGCGGTAAGACGATGTGTCATCGTTTCAATCAATGTTGGTCCCTCTCCTCGGCGCCCACGTTCTGCCGCTTCTTTCACAACCTTATACACTTCAAGCGGGTCTTTTCCATCAACGGTTACTCCAGGCATTCCATAACCAATCGCTCGATCCGATACTTTAGCACAGCCGAGCTGCTTTTCGACCGGCACAGAAATCGCATATTCGTTATTTTCACACATGAAAATTACGGGCAATTTATGCACTCCCGCATAGTTTAATCCTTCATGAAAGTCGCCCTGATTTGATGAACCTTCACCAAATGTAACGAAAGAAACAAGGTCTTTTTATCCATTCTAGCAGCTAAAGCAATACCAACTGCATGAGGAACTTGCGTTGTAACAGGTGAAGATCCGGTCACGATGCGATTTTTCTTCTGACCAAAATGTCCGGGCATTTGACGTCCGCCGGAATTGGGATCTTCCGCTTTCGCAAATCCCGCTAACATAATTTCTTTCGTCGTCATGCCAAATGTTAGCACAACTCCTAAATCACGATAATAAGGCAAAACATAATCTTTATTTCGATCAAGTGCGAAAGCTGCGCCGATTTGTGCCGCTTCCTGCCCTTGACATGAAATGACGAAAGGAATTTTTCCTGCTCGATTTAGTAGCCACATCCGCTCATCAATCCGCCGAGCGAGCAGCATCATTTCATACATATCAACTACTTGTTCATCACTTAATCCTAGCTCAGAATGACGATTTTCTGCCATGATAATCCCTCCTCTAATTTTGCTCGTTCTATGAGTGGATGGCCAATCCATCAACAGCAAGCGCTGCTTCCCCAATCACTTCACTTAATGTTGGATGCGGATGAATGACATTCGCCACTTCCCACGGGTAGCGTCTAATACTTTTGCAAGTCCTGCTTCGGATATCATATCCGTCACGTGTGGACCGATCATATGAATCCCTAAAATATCATTTGTTTTTACGTCGGCAACGATTTTCACAAACCCAGTCGAGTCACCAAATACGAGTGCTTTCCCATTCGCTGAAAACGGGAATTTTCCAACCTTTATCTCATACCCTTTTTCTTTTGCTTCCTGTTCGGTTAGCCCAACGCTCGCCGCTTCTGGATTGCTGTAAATACATTTCGCAATCGTTTCATAATCAAGTGGCTCTGGCTTATTTCCAGCGATATGCTCGACTGCTTTTATCCCTTCATGTGATGCAACATGGGCAAGCTGTAATCCACCAATCACATCACCAATCGCATAAATATGTGGTTCTTTCGTTTGATAATAGTTATTCACTTGAATATAGCCATTTTCAACATGGATATCCGTATTTTGCAAGCCAATATTTTCAGTATTTCCTTGTCTGCCGACCGACACTAATATTTTCTCTGCGGAAAATTGCTTCTGTTCCTCATTCACTTCTGCGGAAATCGTAGCCATGCCATTTTCACTGGCAAACGTTTCAGATAAGACCTTTGCTTGCGTAACAATCGTGATCCCTTTTTTTGTAAATAAGTTTGCAGTTCTTGAGCAATCTCATGATCTTCTGTTGGCACGATGCGATCAGCATATTCAAGAACTGTAACAGAAACGCCAAAGTCTGACAACATCGATGCCCATTCGATTCCGATCACACCACCACCGACGATCAGTATCGACTTAGGTAATTGTGTCATTTCCAATGCGTCGTCCGATGTGATGACCGTCGAACCATCGATCGTTAATCCCGGCAAGCTTCGCGGCCGCGATCCGGTTGCGATGACGACATTTTTAGAAATGAGCATCTCATTTTCTTCTCCATTTGCCTTTTCAACCGAAATCGTTCCAGGAATGGGAGAGAAAATTGACGGACCTAGAATTCGCCCTATACCATGGTAAACGTCAATTTTCCCTCTTTTTATTAAATATTTTACCCCTTCATGGAGCTGGTCTACCACTTTATTTTTCCTGTTTTGCACTTGGTCAAATTGCAAAGTTACATCTGATGTAAAAACACCGTATTCTTCACTTCGTTTTACAGTATGATACACTTCCGCGCTTCTTAACAACGCTTTACTAGGAATGCAGCCTTTATGTAAACACGTTCCTCCAAGCTTCTCTTTTTCAACCATCGCTGTTTTCAGTCCAAGCTGAGAGGCACGGATTGCTGCCACGTATCCGCCTGTTCCTCCGCCAAGAATGACGACATCATATTCTTGTGACAAATAATTTCCTCCTTTTGCTATTAGACGGAAAAGCGCCCTTAGGCGCTTCAACCTATCACATTATATTCTATTATTTAGCACATGTTTACTATTAAGCAAAAATGAATTTCTCGCATTACGGACCGCAGCAATTCTTTCTTCTGCCATTCTATCTGCGGCTAAGTATGTAGGAATGCGATCACGCTTCGAGATTTCAATTACTTTAGCGACATTATGATAAATGCCTTCGACTTTTTCAAGGCACGTTCTTTATTATAACCATTTAGTTCATCGGCAACATTAATAACGCCGCCGGCATTAATGACATAATCAGGAGCATAAACTATGCCAAGCTCATGAATTTGATCTCCGTGGCGTGCTTCCTTTAATTGATTATTCGCTGATCCGGCAATTACTTTTACTTTTAACTGCGGAATTGTTTCATCGTTGATCACTGCGCCAAGTGCACATGGAGAGAATATGTCAGCTTCTACACGATAAATATCTGCAGGATCAACCGCTTTGGCTCCAAATGCTTCAACAGCGCGTTGGACGGCCTCCTTATTAATATCTGTTACAATGAGTTGGGCACCTTCTTCATGCAAGTAGCGAGAAAGTTCAAAAGCAACGTTTCCAACACCTTGAAGGGCAATCGTTCTTCCTTCAAGTGCATCCGTCCCAAATGCTTCCTTTGCTGCTGCTTTCATCCCGACATAACAGCCATACGCTGTTACTGGAGCAGGATTTCCTGATGAGCCAAACGCCTGCGATATCCCTGTGACAAAGCTTGTCTCTTCATGAATGATATCCATATCTGCAACTGTTGTTCCTACATCTTCTGCTGTTATGTATCTGCCATTTAAGCCTTGCACAAATCGACCAAATGCCCGAACAATGCTTCACTTTTATCTTTTTCGGATCGCCAATAATAACCGTTTTCCCTCCACCAAGATTTAGACCAGCTGCAGCATTTTTATATGTCATCCCTCTAGCGAGTCGGAGCGCGTCCTCAATTGCATCGTCTTCACTCGTATATGTCCACATTCTTGTACCCCAAGAGCTGGGCCCAATGTTGTATCATGAATCGCAATGATTGCTTTTAAGCCCGATTGTTCATCTTGACAAAAGACGAGCTGTTCATAGTCGTAACTTTTCATATAATCAAAAATTTTCATCTTTATTATTCCTCCGTCTTTACTCTTTCTCTGTTTATCAACAAACTTCTTATTTCAATATTTTTCCTCGCATTTTCTGTACCTTTACATTGTAACGAAAAGCCGGTTTCTTGACAAATGATTGCGTTAGTATATGATTTTTTAGGTACTATAGAAACGATGTAGTTTTTCCAAACTTCATTTTGATAGTAGATAGAGATACCGAGAGACAACGGAGAGTTATAAGATTGTTAATGAAGGAGGTTGAAATGGTAAGGCTAATTGCACTTATAATACTATTAATCCCGGCATTCTAGCAGGATACGGCATTAAATTGATGAGGGATATGCTATTTGGAATACTTCTGAGCCCTTTCCGTATTTATGGATGCAATTTTTGCAGGACTATTATTTTTATCATCGGGCTCGGTTTTATTGCTGGCTTTATTTTACATCGAGATCGTAAGCGAAATAAGGTTCAAGAGCGGTTTAAAAAACAGTAAGGCAAATATAGTGGAAAAGGAGTGTTCGGGAAATTTTCCAAACACTCCTTTTTAGGCGATTCCACTTTTGCCCATCCATTCTTTTGCAGCTTCTTCGCCTTTTTAGGGTAATCGGTGATGATTGCTGTACATCCGATAGCTAGTAGTTTTTCATATCACGAACATGATTAATCGTATAGGGCCTCACTGCTACGCCGGCTTCCATCGCTGCCTGAATGTCGGTTAATGAGATAGAAACAAACTTTGGGTGAATGCCACTGCATTGTAATGACCAAGCATACTCCCATGGTTTCGTTATTTTTCTTTTATATAGCGGGGCTGTTTCAATCGTTGGGGCTATCCGCTTAATATGAAGAAGGGATCGGTGATTAAATGTCGAAATGATGATCCGCTTTTCTAGCCCAAATTCTTGAATGAGCTCAATTACCTTTTCTTCAAGTCCTTCATATGGAATATCATTGTTTTTCAATTCTATATTACAGATTAATTTATTATTTTTCATCCATTCAAACACTTCCCGTAATGAAGGGATGCGTGAAGCTCGTTTAAAAAATGCTTATAATGATAGTTCGCCTTTAATGCTTTTAGTTCGGATAATGTAAAATCCTTCACTCTTCCCGTCCCGCTTGTCGTTCGATCAAGTGTCGTATCATGAATGACAACGACTTCTCCATCTAAGCTTAACTGAACATCCAATTCGACCCCATCCGCTCCGTACTTTTCTGCCGCAATAAAAGCGTCCATTGTATTTTCCGGATGCGTGCCCGCAGAGCCGCGATGGGCAATGATCATTGTCATACAATCACCACCTAGCAAAAATGTTACTTTTATCATACCGTGATCATAAGGAAAATGTGAATAAAAAAGACCAATGATCATCATCAGCCTTCAGAGAAAAAAGAAAGATAGATAGTCATAAAAATACGACCATTTATTCTTTTCTAGAAAGGAATAAAAACATAAAAGCATGCAATTGTCCAAAATAATAAGTATACATTTACTTAAAGGAATGGCACCTCGATACTTTAGATCTGTAAATTGAATAATAACTACTTTTGTGATTATCGTTGGCACCATAATTAATCGCACAACTTCAAGGACGGATTATATTAGATAAGAATATCCGTCTAACGAAAGCCTCTATTACCTTTATTATCGGTCGTTTATCCCAATAATATTGATGTCTTCTCGTAAATAAACGCATTCAAAGATGTTTTTCAGACAGCCTCAACTGCCTTTATAAAATCTAGTAATACTAGCTGCAACTCTTTAAGAAGCTTGATGCTCCAATCGTAACTTGTCAGCGACCATCGCGATAAATTCTGAGTTCGTAGGTTTTGCTTTGGACATGCTGATTGTGTAGCCGAATAAGGAAGAAATCGAGTCAATGTTGCCTCTGCTCCACGCTACTTCGATTGCGTGACGAATCGCCCTTTCTACCCGGCTTGCTGTCGTGTTGAATTTCTTCGCAATATCTGGATAGAGTACTTTTGTAATCGATCCTAGCAATTCAATATCATTGTAAACCATCGAAATCGCTTCACGTAAATATAAATAACCTTTAATATGCGCAGGAACTCCAATTTCATGGATGACAGATGTGATGCTCGCTTCAAGATTAAGCGGTTTTTATCTTCTTGAACTCTATTTGGCATCGATTTTCTTGGTGAGTATACGCCTTTTCCACTTACTTGCCGAATATGATTCGTTAAATGTTCCATATCAAACGGCTTGAGAATGAAATAGGAGGCTCCGAGCTCGACCGCTTTCGTTGTTACGTCTTCCTGACCAAAAGCCGTTAACATAATTACATTTGGAAAGAGGTTGTATGTGCTTCCGCAGGCGCTCAAGCACACCTAGACCATCTAAATGAGGCATAATGATGTCTAATATAAGTACATCTGGAGAGACTTCTTCGAGTAATTGTAAGCAGTCTTGTCCGTTGTGCGCTGTCCCGATTACTTCCATATCTTCCTGCGAAGAAATAAACTCATCAAGTAAACTGACTAGTTCACGATTATCGTCTACAATACAAACTTTAATTTTTCTCAAATCCAACTTCCTCCTTAAATTCCCAAAATTTATTTTATTCTGTATTTTATATTCTAACAGATAATTTCTCCAAAAAGTTGCAAATCCCTGCAATTTATATTAAAAGACATAAGGTTACAAATATTTCCTCTTTATTCCTTCATTTATCTCTCTTTACGACTTTTTACGCTAAGAATATGTCATTTTGTCGAAAATTCTTTATTTTTAATATCATAGCATATAAAAAGAACTACCGCTACGACGTTCGTCCTCAAAAAAGAGGGTTTTTACACCCTCAGCTCGCTTTATCTGTTTCGTAAATATCAATTCCTGCCTCCTGAAGCATCCATTCGATATGAACTCCGTAACCTGAAGTCGGATCGTTTACAAATACATGTGTAACTGCACCGACCACTTTTTCATCTTGAATAATCGGACTTCCACTCATTCCTTGAACGATTCCACCCGTCTTATTTAATAATGTCGGGTCAGTTACTTTATAACCATCCCTTTCGTTGCCGGAAACTTTTGTGGGACTGTACTAACGATTTCCACATCATATTCCTCCACATTATTTCCGTCAACAACCGTTAAAATTTTTGCCGGTCCTTCCTTTACTTGACTCGACAATGCGATAGGCATTGGCTTATCAAGAATACCATTTTTAATCGGTTTGTTCAGTTTACCAAATATTCCAAATGGACTATTTAATGTAATATTACCGATCACTTCTTGATTCTCGGAAAAACGGGCAAGCTTTTCTCCTGGTGTTCCGTTTTTCCTTTTTCAATCGCTGTTACTGTTGAGTTAACAATTTGACCATCTTCAACAACGATCGGCTTTTTGTATCCATATCTGAAATAACGTGACCAAGTGCCCCATATTTTCTTGTATTTGGTTCAAAGAATGTCATTGTTCCGATTCCAGCAGCTGAATCTCTAATGTAAATGCCGATTTTATACACTTTTGCCTTTTCATCGAAAATGGGCTTTAACATCGTATTAAATTTCTCTTTCCCCGCTGAACACTTAATTGCAGCGCCTGTCCATTTTTCCAGCTTCCTCAACAAACGGTCCAACATCTGCCATACTGTTAATTTTCTTTCCTTCGATTGATGTAATAATATCTCCAACTTTGATTCCTGCATCCTCTCCAGGAGATAATTTCTTATCTATCGTTGCGACAAGATGATGCCCAACAACGAGCACGCCAAGTGTATTTAATTTAACGCCGATCGACTGTCCACCAGGATATATTTTAAAATCCTTTAAAATGTTCACATCGATTTTTTTATCGGAAAACCAGCCATTTCTAATAATAATTTATTTTCCCCAGCCTGCATTCCCTCTATCGAAATTGCATATTGACTTTCATGAACGTCGATATGTTCATTCGTCGATGCGGCAGCCACCGCGAGACGATCCGCTTTTGTGAATGTATGCTTCTGTTCTTCAAAAATGGTTATTTCATCAGGAATTTGGATATATTGTTGAAAAGGCTTATAAAAGCCAAGCAATAATAGTGAAACAAGGAGAATTCCACCTGTTATTTTTCTTATGTGATCCCATCTCAATTATGTTCACTCTCCTCGCTATCTGGCCCACACCTTTAATTTAGCCTCCTTTCCATTCATTTATAACTGGATATAAGGAAAAAGCTCTCCAAAGAAGGATAGCTTTTCATGTAACTTTAATGTATAGGCAATTTCTAACAGTTCCTTTGCATGTTGCTTTGTTAAATCAGTTATTTCCGTTCCAGAAATCATACGACCAATTTCCTTCACTTTTTCCTCTTCGTTTAAAATAGAAAGCTTTGTTCGTGTTCGTTCATTATTGACCTCTTTTAATATAAGTACGTGCGTATCAGCCATTGCCGCAACTTGTGGCAAATGAGAAATACAAAGCACTTGGGAATGAACGGATACTTGATTTATTTTTTCGGCAATTGCCTGCGCCACTCTGCCACTTACTCCTGTATCTACTTCATCAAAAATAATCGACGTTACCCCTTGATGCTTCGAGAAAATCGTTTTAAGCGCGAGCATGATCCTTGACAACTCTCCCCTGATGCAACTCTTGCCAATGGCTTTAATGGTTCACCAGGATTTGTGGAAATATGAAAGACAACGTCATCCAACCCATGTTTCGTTATTTTCGGTTCATCATATTCAAGAAACACAGGCTCAAATATTGTTTTATCCATATAGAGCTGCTTTAATTCATGATGGATCGCTTTCGTTAATTGCTTCGCCCATTTTTTGCGCAAATCGGTTAATTGTTCACCTTCCAGTAGCAAATCTTTCTTTAACGACGTCATTTTTTTGGAGTTGATGAATTCGATCATCTTTATTCGTAATAAGTTCTATTTCTTCTTCAATCTTTGCGCTATATTCAAGAACTTCTTCAATTGTTGAGCCATATTTACGCTTCAGTTGATTAAGATCATGCAAGCGTGATTCAATTTCGTTTAATCGAGTGGATCGAATTCCAGTTTTTCCATTTCATTTCGCAACGTCGCTGCCGCGTCTTCAAGAGTATAATAACTATTTGCTACACTTTCAAAAACCGCCGAGTATTCCTTATCCAAATCAGCAGCGATTTCCAAATGTCCCATTGCATGTCCAATAAAATCTAAGCCGCGCTGTTCTCCTCGCAACCCTTCATAGCTCGATTTTACCGCAGCAAATAACTTCTCAAAATTCCCAAGACGATTTCTTTCCTTTGTTAATTCCTCGTCTTCATTTAGCTTCACATTCGCCTTGCGAATTTCATTAAGCTGAAATTGCAATAAATCAAGGCGATGAGCCATTTGCTGCTCATTTTCCGTTAATTGTTTTAATTGCTTTTCCGTTTGTTCATAAGCTATATATGCTTCATGATAACAGGCATATGCTTTTTCAATTTCTTGCTTGCCGAACTGATCAAGCAAATGAAGATGGAGCGATTCATCCATTAATTCTTGATGTTCATGTTGGCCATGAATATCAATTAATGTGCTGCCAATTTCGCGCAACGTGGAAATCGTTACGAGCTTACCGTTTACACGACAAACGCTTTTTCCAGCGTTGGACATATCACGACGTAAAATGAGCATCCCTCTTCAATGTCAATCCCAAATTGAGCGGCACGTTCAATGCATGGATGATGTTGTTCAAGAAAAACAATCCTTCAATTTCAGCCTTTTTTCACCGTGGCGAACAAATTCGGATGATCCGCGCCCACCAACGAGCAAGTGGAGAGCATCGATAATAATTGATTTCCCTGCCCCCGTTTCACCTGTTAATACAGTTAGGCCTTTCTCAAACGAGATCGATATTTGATCAATAATCGCAAAGTTCTTAATTGATAATTCTTGCAGCAAAAATAAATCGCCTCACTTCCTAGAAATCCCATTACAACATTTCAATAAATTTGTTATGAATCGTTATCGTATCATCATTTGTTCGACAAATAATCAAACATGTGTCATCTCCACAAATTGTACCCATGATTTCCGGCCAATCTAAATGATCAATCAACGCCCCAACTGCTTGTGCATTTCCAGGCAATGTTTTCATTACAATTAAGTTTTGTGCATAATCAATTCCGACAAACGAATCCATCAATGATCGCTTTAACTTTTGCAGTGGATTAAAACGCTGATCGGCTGGTAAGCTATATTTATACCTACCATCTACTAATGGAACTTTGACAAGATGCAACTCCTTAATATCACGTGAAACCGTCGCTTGCGTGACATTATAGCCTTCCTTTTTCAAATGATCAACAAGATCATCCTGTGTTTCAATTTCCTTCGTTCCAATTAATTCTCTAATCTTAATATGTCGTTGACCCTTCGTCATCATTCTCATCCTTTAATAAAAAACTTGTATTTTTATGCTCCATTATACATTTATTATATAAATTCATAGCAAAAGGGCAATTCTTAACGAATTGCCCTTTTTGGATCATTTTAAATGTTGATGTGCTTCCTTAACAACATCAGCAACCGTTACATCAAGTTTGTCAGTGCCTTGATCACTATGATCTTCCCAGCGTAAATGAATTAAAAATTCAATATTTCCTTCACCGCCGGTAATCGGTGAATACGTAAGGTTTTGAACATCATATCCTTGTTCAAGCGCAAACGTTTTGATTTTATTAATAACGGCCTCATGAGTGCTCACTTCGCGAACAATTCCTTTTTTCCAACTTGTTCCTTGCCAGCTTCAAATTGAGGCTTAATTAACGCAATGACATCACTTCCTGGTGCAAGCAATGTTTTCAAAACAGGCAGGATTAGTGTCAATGAAATAAACGAAACGTCGATCGTCGCAATCGATGGTAGTTCTCCCTTTAAATCTGAACGTTCGACGTAGCGGAAATTAGTCCTCTCCATCACAACGACACGTTCATCTTGGCGAAGCTTCCATGCAAGCTGATTATAGCCAACATCGATCGCATATGACATAATGGCGCCGTTTTGGAGCGCACAATCTGTAAAGCCGCCTGTGGATGCACCAATATCGATCATTACTTTTCCATCCATTGAAATCGCGAACTTCTCCAAAGCCTTTTCTAACTTCAGCCCACCGCGACTCACATATGGCATTGTATTCCCTTTTACAGTAAGCGGAATATCTTCATTCACTTTATCGCCTGGTTTATCAAGACGGATTTCATTAGAATAAACAATGCCAGCCATAATGGCACGCTTCGCTTTTTCCCGTGTTTCGCATAAACCGCGTTCAACTAATAATACATCTACTCTTTGTTTTTTACTTTCATCATGTTACGCCCTTTTTTTCTTTCCGGTAAAATCATTTTCACTTTACGAACGATATTTTCCGGTGTCATGCCAATTTCACGATATAATTCCTTCACAGATCCATGTTCGATAAATCGGTCTGGAACGCCGATCCGATCGATTGTTATATGGTGATAACGGTGATCATGGGCAAACTCCATAACCGCACTACCGAATCCACCTTGAAGGATCGCTTCTTCCACAGTCAAAATAGGCATGTTTTTCTCCATTAAATCATGAAGCATTGCCTCATCCATTGGCTTGATAAACCTTGCGTTGACAACTTGAACCGAAACGCCTTGCTTTTCTAATTGATAGGCCGCTTCCATTGCCATCGGAATCGTTGTACCAAACGTTAATATCGCAGCATCATGGCCTTGTTTGATGACTTCCCACTTTCCAATTGGAATCATTTGTAGTTCCGAATCCATTTGGACTCCATAGCCGTTTCCACGTGGATATCTAATCGCAATCGGGCCTTCATCGTATTTTACGGCCGTATTGACCATATGTTGTCCTTCATTTTCATCTTTCGGCATCATAAGGACCATATTTGGCAAGCTCCGTAAAAAGCAATATCAAATACTCCTTGATGTGTTTCACCGTCTGCACCAACAAGTCCAGCGCGATCAATTCCGATAAACACGTTTAATTTTTGCCTACAAATATCATGCAATACTTGGTCATAGGCTCTTTGTAGAAAAGTCGAATAAATCGCAAGGAAAGGTTTCATGTTTTGTGTTGCGATTCCAGCTGCCATCGTTGCCGCATGTTGCTCAGCGATGCCGACATCAAACATTCGATCTGGAAACTCTTCCGCAAACTTTTCAAGTTTTGAACCGACAGGCATCGCAGGTGTGATCGCTACGATCCGTTTATCTTCGCGAGCAAGCTTACGCACCGTTTCACTAATGACGGAGCTCCATGCTGGTGCTTGATTGACCGCTTTAATTAAATCGCCTGTTTCAATTTTATATGGACCTGTTCCATGCCAAGTTCCAATTGTATCTTGTTCAGCTGGCGTAAAACCTTTGCCCTTTTTCGTAATGACATGCAATAAAACCGGGCCTTTCGTTTTTTCGCGTATTGAAGATTTTCGAATAAATCTTCATAGTCATGTCCATCAACTGGCCCTAAATAAGTAAAGCCAAGCTCTTCAAAAAGACCCCAGATACAAGCAAATATTTTAGGCTATCTTTCACTCGTTCTGCTGTTGCCGCTAACTTTCCACCGACAGCAGGGATCTTCTTCAACAAATATTCAAGTTCATCTTTTGCCCACTTATATTTCCCTGCCGTACGCAGCTTGCCGAGAATATTATGCAAGGCACCAACGTTTGGAGCGATTGACATTTCATTATCATTTAGAATGACGATCATGTCTTTTTGCTCATGGCCAATATTGTTCAACGCTTCTAAGGCCATCCCTCCGGTTAATGCTCCATCGCCAATGACTGGAATGACATAGGAGTTTTCACCTTGAATATCACGGGCAACCGCCATCCCCATCGCCGCCGACAACGATGTTGAACTATGACCTGTTTCCCAAACATCATGTTCACTTTCCGACATCTTTGAAACCCGCATAATCCTTTATACTGCCTAAGGGAGTCAAACTGCTCTGCTCTCCCGTTAAAATTTTATGAACATATGATTGATGCCCTACATCCCAAATAATTTTATCCTTTGGACTGTCAAAGCATTTATGAAGTGCAATTGTTAATTCAACAACACCTAAGTTTGGACCAATATGCCCACCTGTTATTGATAGTTTTTCAATTAAAAATTCCGTATATCTTCGCTTAGTTGTTCTAATTCTTGTTTGTTCATTTTTTTAGAAATGAAGGGTCTTTAATAGACATAAGATCCAATGGGACCACTCACTTTCGCTTCTTGAATTTTTGCTTTGCTTTTTCTTCTTATTCTCTCTCATTATCGTCATATGAAGGTTTTTCTCAAGGAATTGCAGTACTTTTCCTACTTGAAAAATAATATCTTTCGAATAGGTAATGGCAATTGTTTTCCCAAACGCTTTTCCACCGACAGTAATGGCCGCGATTAAACTCGTTAAGCCTATATTGATTCCATATTCAAACGGTGAATGTCTTGCGATGTCAGCGCTCTGAATAAGCTGTATAATCACTAATGCGGTCGCTGTTCCACTAATAATACCTGATATATCACCGATCACATCATTACAAAAGTTAGAAAAACGGTCAGCATTGCGAATGATTCGAATCGAATATTTGGCACCGAATATTTTTCTAGCGGCCATTGAGTGAAATGGTGTTTCATCTGCCGCAGTAGCAGCAATTCCGATCATATCAAAAAGTATACCAATCAATACAATGAAAAGTACAACAAGAAGACCGAGTGACCATGGTGCCCCATTTAATATGCCATTTGAAGCAACTGAAAAAATAGCCGCTAACACGAATGTGATAACGGCAATTGTAATACTCCATTTCATTGAGTTTTTTACGAGTTCTTTCATTTTATTATTCATTCACCATTCATTATAAATGTAGTGGATGGTCACAATTTGAGTAAAATTTACGGCTTAGGTCCAGTAGGATTTCCCAAACAAGTACCAGCTGTCGCCATACTGACGGTTTCCCTTTAAACCTGTTTTGACAGTGTCACCATCTGTCAGACTGGATTACCACTTAGTCCGCACTCTAATCCCCAACTTGTGTCGATGAGAATAGTCTAGGAGATTTCCTCAACGATCTTTAACCAAATTTCTAGCCTCTTTTGCAAAGCCGATTTCATATGGACGAAAGAGTACAGGTCGATGGCCAACCGAAGCTGTTCTCCTATAACCATAATCCCCTCAAACTTCACGCAAGGCAGGCTACGCTGCTAGTGGTGCATCCACCACATCGCAGGTCTATACTCCACATGTACACGCATGCAATTGAGCTAGCCGAGTAATGTGAAGCCTCCGCGGTAAAGGGTCAACGCCCACATGCCTTTGTGGATCGCCCTTACACCTTTACTCCCAGCTCCGACCCAAGGCTGGGCGCCCTAAGCCGAAACAAGGAACTTCATCGATGTGCCCTTTAGTGGATTTTTAGGCCCACCTTCAAAATCGGTAGATCGACTAGAATACTACACCATCCATCAATCTGTTGAGATTATAACATAAAAATAAGCGTTTTTCAATGTCTGCACATTAGTGGTCGCGAGCCTCGATCATCGTTGCTAATTCTTCAAGTAATGATATTTGTACATTCGTTTCAATGAGTGCGTGTTTCGCCGCTTCTATATGCTTTGCAAGTTGTTGCTTTGCACCTTGTAAAGTTAAGATCGAAGGGTATGTACTTTTATGTTTCCAGAATCACTACCAACTGGCTTGCCTAACCGTTGTTCCGTTCCTTCAACATCCAATATGTCATCACTAATTTGAAAAGCAAGTCCTAGATGCTTAGAGAATGTTTCAAATAAAGCAAGTTGTTTTGGAGTCGCTCCGCCGATCATAGCTCCTGCCATAACGGCAAGGAAAGCAGTTTCCCGTTTTATGGAGGTGAATATATTCCAAGTCCTCAAGTGCTAGATGTTGATTTTCTCCTTGGATATCTGCCGTTTGTCCGCCGACCATTCCTTCTGGACCCGCACATGCGGCAAGTAATGAGATTAATTTAATTTTCAAACCATCATTTAAATTTTCGTCTTCGGCTATTAATTGGAAGCTATACGTTAATAAGCCATCTCCAGCTAATATAGCGATCGCTTCCCGAATACTTTGTGGTTTGTCGGCTTTCCGCGTCTTAAATCATCATCATCCATGCTAGGCAAATCATCATGGACGAGTGAATACGTATGAATCATTTCTAACGAGGCAGCGACCGTTAGTCCAAGCTCTGGCTTCTTTTCGAATGCGGCAATTGCCGCAAATAATAAAAGCGGTCGAATTCGTTTTCCACCTGCTTCTAATGAATAACGCATTGAATCTCTTAGTATTTTCGGTGCCTTCAGTTCGCTAACAGCGGTTATTAATGTTTGATCAAGCATCGGTTTATACGTGTTGATGAAACGATCTAATTGATCCATTAAACTTGGTCCTCCTCACGAAGTTGAAAATCCTCTTCGCCATCATCCGTTAGGACCTTTGTAAGCTGAGCTTCGGCATTTTTTAATTTATCATGGCATAGCTTTGATAGTTCAACACCTTTTTGATAAATAACCAACGCCTCTTCTAAAGGGATATCTCCTTCCTCTAACTTTTGAACAATCGAATCCAATTGATCCATTGCTTCTTCAAATGTCAATTTTTCACTCATTTTGCTCACCTTTTTCAATTTGGTCAATCGTACACGAAATCTTTCCATCTGTGACGATTAAATTCAATGTTTCACCTGGTCGCACCTGGTCCACATGTTTTACAATCTGCCCTTCATGATCATGGGCAATGCTAAAGCCTCTTTGCAATATGCTTAACGGACTAAGCGCTTCTAATGTAGCGACTTTGCCGATAAATGTTTGTGATTTATCTTTCAGCCGCTTCCTTGCTTCAAGCACAAGTCTACGCTTTGTTTGGTTGTATCTTTCAACGCTTATACGTAATGTGTTAGCGGGATGATATCTATGCAATGATCGATTCAACTGAATGTAGCTCTCTTTGCGCTCATTGAAAATCTTTGTTTGACCCATACTAAGTCTTTCAGATAAACGATCAAGCCGTTCCCATTTTTGCTCATATAATTTCTGAGGATTTCTCATCATATATGATTGATCGAGCGCTTTAAGCTTGTTTCTTTTTCTTTTGTTAGCTGACTCATGCTTCTGAATATCCGCATCTTTCGATTCATCAGTCTCTCCAATAGTTCTTCCATATGTGGAACCGCTATTTCAGCCGCTGCCGTTGGTGTCGCAGCTCTTACATCAGCAACAAGATCGGCAATTGTAAAATCCGTTTCATGACCAACAGCCGATACGACTGGAATGCTTGATTCGTAAATCGCCCTTGCGACGTTTTCTTCATTAAAGCCCAAAGCTCCTCAATCGATCCACCTCCACGCCCTACGATTAAAACATCGACATTCGTTTGTTCATTTGCTTGCTGAATTGCTTTGGTAATCGAGGCTGAGGCTTGTTGTCCTTGAACGAGTGCGGGATGAGCAAGATTTTTCCAATTGATAGCGGCGGCGAATCGTTGTGATAATGTCCCGTATTGCTGCACCTGTTGGAGATGTAATAATTCCAATCGTTTGAGGGTAGATAGGAAGCGTCCTTTTTCGACTAGGATGAAATAAGCCCTCTTTTTCAAGCTTTTCCTTGAGTTGCTCGTAAGCAAGGAATAATGCGCCAATTCCATCTGGTTGCATTTCTCTTACATATATTTGGTATTGCCCAGAAGCTTCATAAACCGAAATGCTTCCTCTTACAAGTACATTCATCCCATTTTCAGGAATAAATTTCATTCCCTTTGCCGAGCTAGCAAACATGACCGCTAACATTCTCGCCTTATCGTCTTTTAAAGTAAAATACATATGACCACTTGAATGTTGTTTAAAATTGGAAATTTCACCTTTTACGAGTACATCTGTTAAGTGATGATCTGCATCGAACTTTCGTTTAATATACTTCGTCAACGAATGGACGGTTAAATATCGTCTAGTTTCCATTTTCCGCACCCTTTTATCACAAGAAAAGCTGCATCTAAGATGGCAGCTTTTCTTTTATTATGACTGATACCATGTTTAGCGATTAGCTAGAAATCTTTTCGCCGATTTGACTGTATTGTATAAAAGCATCGTAATCGTCATCGGTCCAACTCCACCCGGTACTGGTGTAATATAACCTGCTTTTTCTTTCACATCGTCAAAATCAACATCCCCGCAGAGCTTGCCATTTTCGTCTCTATTCATACCAACATCAATGACGACTGCTCCTTCTTTTACATGGTCAGCTGTAATCATTTTCGCCTTTCCAACGGCTGCAATGACAATATCCGCTTGTTTCGTAAATGAAGCAAGATCTGGTGTTTTTGAATGGCAATAGGTAACCGTTGCATGTTCATTAAGCAACAGTTGACCCGCCGGCTTGCCAACGATATTACTTCTTCCGATAATGACTGCATGTTTTCCTGCGATTGAAATTTGCTCATGCTTTAACATTTCCAACACTCCAAATGGAGTACAAGGTAAAAATGTGTCCTGTCCAGTCATCATTTTTCCAATATTCACTGGATGGAATCCATCGACATCTTTTGCAGGCGAGATCGTTTCGATTACTTTTTCTTCGGAAATATGTTGTGGCAATGGCAATTGAACCAAAATTCCATGAATATTCACTTGCTCATTCAATTCATGAATTTTTTGCAAAAGGATCTCTTCTTCTACATCTTCTGGCATCTCAATGAGCAACGATTCCATTCCAATCGCTTTACAGCTTTTTGCTTGGATGTGACATATGTACGAGATGCAGGATTATTACCAACTAATATAACAGCTAGCCCCGGCTTAATTCCAGCTTCCGTTAGTTTGGCGACTTCAGTCTCCAATCCTTTACGAATATGTTCTGAGATTTCTTTTCCGTTAATTAATTTTGCTGTCATTTCCATTCTCCTCTTTAGCAATGATTAGCTGCTATTCCCCACTTATCTTTGACAAAATCCCATTGACAAATTTTCCAGATTTCTCATCACCGAAAAGTTTGGCAATTTCAATGGCTTCATTAATGGCAACATTATCTGGAACTTCATCGTTGAACATTAACTCAAACACACCAATTCGTAAAATATTGACATCGACTTTCGCTAAGCGATCGATCGACCAGCGTTCCAGATGCTTGCTAATTTGTTCGTCAATTTCCTTTTATTGGCTAGTATCCCTTCAACGAGGTTTTGTAAAAACGGATCAGGCTTTGCATCTTCAAGCACATGATTCAGCGCTTCAACAGGATCGGCACCACCTAAATCAATTTGATACAATGCTTGCAAAGCCTTCTCGCGCGCCACTCTTCTTTTCATATGTAAAACTCCTTTTAGAGGATGTTCAAAAAGCAGAATAATGGACCAGTGGTACTTCTGTAAAAAGTAACCACCACTTTGGAAGCTGTACATATCTTTGCCGCCTCGAACCTCGACTTCTTTTTATTCTTCTTTTTGAACTCACATCTTAATTACCTAACAGCTGATTGAAAAAGCCAAAGGCTTTCCCTCTGGCTCATTTATTTACCTTGCATCATGCATTTCCACTTTTGTGGAAATTTAACCGTCCCGATCATTTACTTTATTGTTCTTCAAATTCCTCGGCTTCATCTTGACGTTGATGTTCAAATGCAACGCCAACGATATGAACATTCACTTCTTCAGCTTCTAACGCAGTCATATTATACAATGTTTGCCTAATATTATCTTGTACTTTTTGAGCAACGTTCGGAATGGAAACACCGAAATTCATAAGGCAATAGACATCTACTTTAATTCCTTCATCAGAAAGGTCTACTCGAATCCCTTTCCCGTGATTTTTCTTTCCAAGACGTTCAACAACCCCGGCTGCAAAATTGCCCCGCATTTGCGCGACACCTTCTACTTCAGAAGCTGCAATCCCGGCAATGACTTCAATGACTTCAGGTGCTATTTCAATTTTCCCATGGTGATTCCCTTCTTCTACTGTCATCTCCAACATATTCACGTTTTCTTCCATTTTCCGCACCTCCGCTTATTTTTGATTCATTACATCATAGTTTTCTAAAAACTTCGTATTAAACTCTTCAGAAATAAATGCCTCATGCTCAAGTAAATTCAAATGGAATGGAATCGTCGTCTTAACCCCTTCGATGATAAACTCTTCCAAAGCTCGTTTCATTCTTGCAATCGCTTCTTCCCTCGTTGCTCCATATGAAATGACTTTGGCAATCATCGAATCATAGTACGGTGGAATCGTATAGCCAGGATATGCCCCTGAATCCACTCTTACTCCGTATCCCCTGGTGGTAAATACATTTCGATTTTTCCTGCGGAAGGCATGAAGTTCTTTTCTGGATTCTCAGCATTGATCCGACATTCGATCGACCAACCATTAAACGTAATTTCTTCTTGAGTGACAGATAATGTGTTGCCTGAAGCAATATTAATCATTTCCTTGATTAAATCAATACCTGTAACCATTTCTGTAATAGGATGCTCAACTTGAATTCTCGTGTTCATTTCCATGAAATAAAACTCACGGTTGCGGTAATCATAAATGAATTCGATCGTTCCAGCGCCCGTATAGTTGACCGCCTTCGCCGCTTTTACTGCCGCTTCACCCATGATTTCACGCATCTCTGGGTCAATCGCTGGTGAAGGGGTTTCTTCGATTAGCTTTTGCAGCCTTCTTTGGATCGTACAATCTCTTTCACCAAGATGAATGACATTGCCGTGGTTGTCAGCCATAATTTGAATTTCAACGTGGCGGAAATCTTCAATGTATTTCTCGATGTATACACCTGGATTTCCGAATGCTGTCAATGCTTCTTGTTGTGTAATTGTAAGTCCTTTTTCTAATTCTTCTCTGTTTCTTGCGACGCGAATTCCTTTCCGCCGCCGCCTGCTGTTGCTTTTATAATTAAAGGATAACCAATTTCATTCGCAAGCTCAACCGCTTCATCAATATCTTGAATGATGCCTTGTGAGCCGGGCACGATCGGCACTCCTGCCATTTGCATCGTTTCTCTAGCAACATCCTTCGTTCCCATTTTAGAAATGGCCTCTGGACTTGGCCCAACAAAAATAATATTACAGTCACGGCATAGCTCTGAAAAATCAGCATTTTCCGCTAGAAACCCATACCCTGGATGAATCGCGTCACAGCCAGTTAATTTCGCTATGCTAATGACATTGGCTGTATTTAAGTAGCTATCTTTCGATGCCTTTGGTCCAATACAATATGCTTCATCAGCAAGCTGCACGTGCAGCGCTTCTTTATCTGCTTCTGAATATACAGCAACAGATTCAATATCCATTTCTTTACATGCTCGAATAATTCTAACGGCGATTTCTCCCTGTTAGCGATTAGTAGTTTTTTATCATTGCTTCGACTCCTTATCTAGGCTTTACGAGGAATAATGGTTGTCCATACTCAACTAGTTGACCGTCTTTCACAAGAACTTCAACGATCTCGCCTTCCACTTCCGCTTCAATTTCATTGAATAATTTCATTGCTTCAACGATACAAACGATCGAGTCGGCTTTCACTTCTGAACCTGAACTTACGTATGGAGGACTATCAGGTGAAGAGGATCGATAAAACGTTCCAACCATCGGAGAGATAATTGTATGTAAGTTGGCATTATCCAGCTCACTTTGTTCTGCTGCAGGTGGCGCGGTTACTTCTGGTACACTTACCGGTGGAACAGGAGCTTGCTGAACATATGTCGGCTGTGTAGCAACTGGTGCTGCAGCGACTTGTTGTACAGGAGCATGAACGTTTTTCTTTAAAACGATTTTTGATCCCTCATGCTCGTAATTGAATTCTTCAATATCTGATTGGTCAATTAATTTTATGATTTCACGTATTTCCTGAATTTTTAACATATTTGACACTCCTTCAAAAATTATGAGTAGATGCTAACATCATATTATAAAACAGGTCCATAATTCAATGCTGAAGGATAATAATAATAAAAATGACGGATGTTTTTGGCACATCCGTCATCTTTCCAATCATTTAATTTGGTTGAAACACAACGGTTGTAACCGTTCCCGTTCCAAATTCATCGCGAACAATACTTAATATTTTTGCTGCATCTTCACGCGTATGTTCCGTCTTTTTCACAGTAACTTTCACTTGACCGTCATCAGCTCTAACAAGCGCATCGCTATATCCGAGTGATTTTATTAAGCTTTCGATTGTATTTTCTTTCGTTTCAAACTCATTTATGTCCTGCATTTTATCGTATAGTTTGTTTTTTCTTCCGCGGAAAGTTCTGGTGAAGCAACTTGCATCGTTAAATCAGCGCGTTCCTTGCTTCGCTTATCTTGGAGTTCAAGCCGCATTGTTTCAAATACCTCATCCCCAGCAGCTTCTGTAATGACTTTCATATCTTTATCATCGCTTGTTGACGTTTCTTCCTCTTTCGCATCTTTCGTACCAACTGCGGCTAAATCAGTCGTGCCTGGGTCAGATGTAACATAATAAACTGATAATACAACAACGAGACTTAACATCGTCAATAGCCAGACGGTTTGTTTCTTCAAGAGCATTCAAGAATCCCCTTTGATTTTTTAGGTATGACAGCAACTTTATGACTTGGAACATCAAGCAAGCGCGTAACAGCCTCAATAATCCATTTCTTCACTTGGATGTTTTCTGCACCACCAGCAACAATGAGCACGCCCTTAATTTCTGGTTTTCTAATCTCTTTAACGACTGGAGTATCTCTTTCGCCTTCATTGATGAGGACAAGCTCTTCCTCTTGTGATTGATCTTCAATTTGGCGCGTTCCGCCTTCTTTATCTTCTTCACTCGTCGTTTGATTTCGTAAAATCGTATTTTTCTCAAACACCTTTTGTTCGGTCGATCCGACATGGACGACAACGGACACGTGAGACACACCAACAATCCCTTCGAGCGCCTCCTTTAGCTGATTTTCATATTGATCCTCCAATTGTTTCATTTCATCATTTTTATCGGAATCTTTCTTTGCGAATGTTTCTACTTCTTCGCTCACTATATTTTGATCGGTCGATCCTGCTGTCGCTTGTTGATTCACCGCATCACTTTTCCACATGCTACCAATTAACATAAAGAGGACACCTGCTAAAAGCAGGATAAGTAAATAGTAATTTTTCCACTTCCATTCCCGGAGGCATCGAATCTAATTTTTGTTTTAGCCAGTCAAGAGGCCCGTTTTGTTTGCTCATTCGTTGCATCAGCCCCTCCCTTCGCGACAATTTCTATAATCGAAACGGGGATTTCCCAATTGGTTGATAAGACGTCGATGATTTCTGTAAAATCCTCTACCTTCGCTTCTTTTGCCTGTCCATTCACTTGAATATGAACGGGTACAATGTCCATCGTTCCTCCTTCTCCCCGCTCTACGGTTACTTTCACTTTTTCAGTTGCTCAGTCGTAATAATTTCTCGATCTTCTGCTTTTATATCGATGGTTGTTATCGTTAATCCGAATCTTTCCATCAGCTCCTTTTCCACATCCGCTTTCATTAGGACAGCCATTTGCTCTAATGTATATGCATCCAAGCTAGCTTGTATCTCTCTTTTTATTTTCTAATAAACTTTCCTCGTTTTGAATTTGTTGCTCAGCCTCGATCGATAAGGTCCGCAAGATCGTTTCAAAATCAGTTGACATTAGTTTAAAAGCGGGGTAATGATAATCGCTATTAACACTAACCCAGTTACAAGTTTCGTATATTTTTTCATTGTTGAATTAGGAAGCAGCATATCAACGATCATCGCGAGCAATAAAAGATAATAATTGTAAAAACCCACTCACTTATTACATTCATCGTCGCTACCTCCTTAACGAATCATCATCGTTATATTACTAGATGCGATTAAAAGCGTTAAACTTAGAAAAACATAAAAGAAACAATGGCGAGTGCAGCAAATATATAAAGCATCGTTTTGCTTACTTGTTGCAAACACTCGATGACGGGTCCATCTCCAAGTGGTTGCAGGAGCGCTGATGCCAATTTATAAATAAAAGAGATGACGAGTATTTTGATCGCCGGAAAGGCGGCAATGAGCAAAACAATCGCAGCACCAGCAATTCCAACTGTATTTTTAGGAGCAAAGACGCGGCGATGACCGTGTCAGCGGCATCCGTAAACATCCGTCCAACGACAGGAACGAAATTACCAGCAACAAATTTTGCCGTTTTAATCGCTACCCCATCTGCAACGGCTGCGGCTGCTCCGCGCACGGAAATGACACCAAGCAACACAGTAACGAAAACACCGAGAATCCCAATGCTTGCTTTTTGAAGCAGTCCTGAAAGCTGTGTGACTTTAAATTGACTGCTTAGCGAACTCGTAATATTAAGCAATGTTGAAAAAATAATAAAGGGAGAACAACATTTTTAATGACGATTCCACTCGTATGGATTAAAAATAATAAGACCGGGTGGAAAAATGCAGATGAAACAACCCCGCCTGAGGAGGCAATTAATGCTAAAACGAGCGGAATAAGTGCGAGTATAAATTGGCTCATCGCATCAATTGCCCCAATTGCATAATCAGCCGCTACCCTAAAGCTATTTAAAGCTACAATAACCAAGACAATAAAGATAATCGAATAGGCAACTTTGCTTACCGCCCCGTTTTCAAACGATGTTTGCAACGATTGTAAAAGGCACTAAAAATCGTTAAGAGCATAAGCGAACCAAGCAATTTCGCATTAATCACAATTTCTTGAAAAGCAAAGGCGATCATTCCTCTGAATAAACCTTTCAATGAAAAAGATTGATCGCCTTTTATAAATTCCAACAACGTCCCCTTTGACTTTCAGGCAAGTAGCTTCCATATTCCGTGACGATCGCTTCCCAATGTTCCGTTAATTCATCAAGCCCAAGCTGATCCAATTGCTTATCTAGCAACGATGAACTGCTTTCTTCACTATTTTCAGCCTCGATAGCTTGTACATTTTCAACATGAAAAAAGAAAAAACAGACAAGCAATATGATTCTTTTAGACATAACGTCCACTCCGATCAAACAGTGCGTTATCTTGCAGGCATCATTTGGATGATGGTTTCGATCATTGCTGTTAATATTGGTACGGCTAATGCTAAGATTAATATTTTCCCAGCGAGCTCCATTTTTGCTGCCATTGCTCCAAGACCTGCATCCTTGCTAATATGTGCGGCGAATTCAGCGATATAGGCGATGCCGATGATTTTTAAAATTGTTTTCACGTACATTACATTCACATTCGCACTTGATGCTAATTGTTCAATTAAATGAATGATCAATTGGATTTGATCGAGTAAAAAATGAAAATCCCGCTGCCAACAAACAAGACGAGTAAGAACGCAAAATTAGGCTTCTGTTCCTTAATTGCTAACGCAAGAAACGTTGTGATTAAAGCGATGCCGGCTATTTGTAAAATCGCGATCACGGATCCCTCCCATCACTGGAATAAAAAGACCGATCTTATTTTTTGAAAGAGACCGTCAACGATTGTCACAACTAAAAATAAAATGTAAATAAATCCGAAAAGGGTAACCCATTGTGCATATTCTTTTTACCTACTTGATCAAGAATTGTGTGGAGAAAAGCAACAACAATTCCGACTCCCGCAATTTTAAATATGATATCTACATCAATCCCCATCACTTTTCCCCAATCATCCGAAAAGCATATGTTGACCACTGATCGCCTCAATGCACTCTCGCATCCATTACAACAGCAATATGATGAAAAGTATTCCTGTTAATAGCCCAAAGCTTTTTGCCATTTTTTCATAGTTTTTTGTCTATCACGCGCATCCTCTTCTTCTCGTTCAAGATGGGATAAGGTGAGCATGATTTGCTTTTGCTCCGTCAACCGATCATGCTTACCGAGATTATCTCCAAATTGCTGTAGGATTTCGTATTCACTCTTTTGCAATGCCGTTTTCGGCCATAATTCAGATAAACTATGTTCCCAAGCAGATGAAACGGTCGCATTTGCCTCTGTTAACTTTTCTGAAAATGATTGATAATGAGCAGAAATCGGTTCTCCAAGCTGTGCCGCAATTCTTCGAGCTGCCTCTCCCAATGGTGCATGGCTGTACATTATTTCCGCCTCTAATGTTTGTAAAGAGCTTCTAAATTGCCTAAGTTGCTTCGTTCGGTCGCTTAATCGTTTGGAAAAACCTAAACCAGCCCACGTCGTTGCACAAACAATCAAAATCGCACCGATGATTTTCAGCATATGACGAGCCCTCCCTTTTATGAAGCGGAAATCCGCTCCCATCCATGACAGCGCTCATCTTGCCGCGTTTGCTTTCCCCGATAATTGAATGACTCGCTCAAACACTTGTTGTTCAATGATCGGTTGCAAAATCGGGCGTTTTTTATTTCTTGAAAATCGCGTCCATGTGTTGTCATCACTAAACGAATGCCCGCATTCACCGCTTCTAAAATCGCCTCCCTATCTTCAGGCCGACCAATTTCATCGACAATTAAGAGCTCCGGGCTCATCGAGCGGATTAACATCATCATTCCTTCTGCTTTTGGACAAGCATCAAGTACATCGAGACGTGGTCCAAATTGCAACTGAGGAGTGCCATGAACACAGCCAGCAATTTCTGATCGCTCATCAACGATTCCCACTTTTACAGCCGGAATGTTCCGATCATCCATCCCTGTCGAGGCAAGCCTTGCAACATCTCTTAATAAGGTTGTTTTTCCTGTTTGTGGAGGACCAATAATGATTGTATTTTTCCATCCTTCATCATATAAAAAGGGACATAATTTTTGGCAATTCCGATTTTTTCCCGAGCGATGCGAATATTAAATGAGGCCACATGCCTAATCGCTTTTACATATCCGTTTTCCAAAATGACTTTTCCAGCTAAACCAATCCGATGACCGCCAGCAATCGTAATATATCCTTTTGCAACTCCTCATCCAAAGTGTAAAAGAGTGATTCCCTAACTTATTAATAAACTGCTCCGCATCGCTTTTTGTGAAAACATAGGGAAGAAAATGAGGCTGTCCGCCTGCACATACTTCCACAGGGCGGCTAATTCTTAATCTAATTTCTTCGATTTCCTCTTGCACGTGCAGAGGCAGGCAAACGAGCAACTCCTTTATTTGCCTAGCTAAAAATGGTAATACCGTCTCCATCTCACTCCTCCTTTCCACAGCTCCCACTACTCATATGTATTCGGCCAAGCTTCATATATGAAAAATTTTTAAGGAACAAAGCCGAGTCGGGTCATTTTGAAGTTGCGCAATTAAGCCTAGAACAGGCGCATTAATTGAAAAATTAAGCAATTAATCAAAAAGTCGTGTAATTATCCATTTAGACAAAAATAAGGGTGTTTAAAAAGCCAGTAAATTTGACTTTTTAAACACCCTTGCACGTTATATTCATATATTGCGTTTGAAAAATTATGCTCTTGAAACGTATGAACCCTCTGACGTATTAATGACAAGCTTGTCTCCAACGTTCACAAAGAATGGTACGTTGACGGTTAAACCTGTTTCCATTTTAGCTGGTTTATGTCCGCCTGAAGCTGTATCACCTTTAATTCCCGGTTCTGTTTCAATAACTTCTAATACTACGTTAGTCGGAAGCTCAACACCTAATGTTTCTCCTTGATACATCATAATATGAACTTCCATGTTTTCTTTTAAAAACTTCAATTCATATTCGATTTGTGATGCTGGCAATTCGATTTGCTCATATGATGTGTTGTCCATAAATACGTGCATATCACCACTCGCATATAAATACTGCATTGTTCTATTATCAATTTGCGCTCTGCCAACCTTTTCACCAGCTCGGAATGTTTTTCTTGAATGGCACCGTTGCGCAAGTTTCTTAATTTAGATCGAACAAATGCAGCCCCTTTACCCGGCTTAACATGTTGGAAATCCATTACCCGCCAAATGCTGCCATCTACTTCAATCGTTAATCCTGTGCGAAAATCATTTACTGAAATCATTCTGTTTCCTCCTCGTTCTAATTACAAAATAAGTAAATTCTTCGTTGAATGCGTCAATGTTTCATTACCCGTTTCCGTTATAACGATATCATCTTCTATTCTTACTCCACCGATTCCCGGTAAGTAAATACCCGGTTCTACTGTTACGACCATTCCTTTTTCAAGCTTTGCTTCAGAGCGAATGGATAGTCCCGGTCCTTCATGAACTTCAAGACCGATTCCATGACCGAGTGAATGGCCAAACTGTTCACCAAACCCTTTTGAAGCAATGATATCGCGAGCAAGTGCATCTGCTTCAATGCCCGTCATTCCAGGCTTAATTTGCTCCATTGCATATAGCTGTGCTTCCAGTACGACATCATACACCTCTTTTAACTGTGCTGATGGTTCACCAACAGCAACCGTCCGTGTAATATCGGATACGTATCCTTTATGGAGCGCCCCGAAATCAAGCGTAATCAGTTCACCTTTTTCAATGATTTTATCGGTAGCGACCCCGTGCGGCAAAGCAGATCGTACCCCTGAAGCTACAATAATGTCAAAGGATGATGATGTTGCACCACATTTTCTCATAAAAATTCAAGCTCATTCGCAACGTCTAATTCGGTTAATCCTGGTTTAATAAACTCGATGATATGTTTAAAAGCAGCATCAGCAATATCTGCCGCTTCTTTAATCACACTGATTTCATCGTTTGTTTTGACTAACCGCATGTTTTCAATGCATTTTGAAACGGGCACAAGCTCGGCATCAACAGTTTCTTTGTACTCATGCCAAATCGCATATGGCATATGATCTTGTTCGAACCCAAGCTTACGAATTCTAATTCTTTTACTCTTTCTGCTACTTCTTTTACAAGTGATCCTGTATGCTGAACAATATGAAAATCTTTCGCTTGTTTTTCAGCCTGCTCCGTATAACGGAAGTCAGTAATAAACAACGCTTTATCCGCACTGATAAGAGCTACCCCAGCCGTTCCCGTAAAATCCGTCACATAGCGGCGATTGTATGTGCTTGTAATCAATAAACCGTCGATTTGATAGTGATCGAATTGTTCGCGAAGCTTATCTAGTTTCTTCATCCTATCCTCTCCCTCGCAAATAATCCTTCATTGCAAGTAAACCAAGTTCGTATCCGTAAAAACCAAATCCGGCAATTTGCCCGATGACAACAGGTGCAGTCACAGAATTTTTTCTAAATTCTTCACGTGCATGAATATTAGATATATGTATTTCAATAACTGGTAAATCAATGGCTGCGATTGCGTCCCGTAAAGCAATACTGTAATGGGTTAAAGCACCAGGATTAATAAGAATCCCACTATAACCATTGTCCATCGCTCCATGAATGTCATCAATCAGTGCACCTTCATAATTGGATTGCTTACAAATGATCTCGATTCCATCCATGTTGCCAATTTCGATTAGTTTCTCTTCCAATTGCTGCAATGTTTGCGTTCCATAAACTCCTGGCTCACGTTTACCAAGCATGTTTAAATTAGGGCCATTTAATAAAAGAATTTTCATTATTTCCTCACCTTACAATAGGATATTCGCCATGAATATTCTACCATAAACGTGAACAGCAATCCTAACATTAAATATCACCTAATCGCTAAATTCCTTTATATGAAGCCGCTCCTCATATTCATATGAGATCGAATAACCAATAAACGTTCCATATAATAGATAAAAGCAAATTTCTGTAAAAATGTAACGAGATCTTTTGTCCAGATCACCTCACCGCTGAGAATCGGATAAAATACAAAAAAACAAGTATAAATACCCCGACTCCGTACATCATCCCCATACAATCGAATGGCGCTTCCGAAAAAGAACATAATAAAGAGCCGCCGCCACAATTGATAATATGCCATATATTATAAGTGCGACGACAAAGCCTATCCATGTTTCCTTCCATTTTCCACTTAAACCAGCAAAAACAACCATTGGGTGAATGGACGTGAAATGAAAATAATGAGCGAGATAATGAAATCCCGTCCCGAATACTCCTGCGATAAAACCAGTCACAACCGTTAAATGCGTAAGTGATATTTGATATGTGTCGATCATTGAATTTCTTTCCATCGTACCCACCTCCATTTATAGTTTGTCCAAGCAAATGGAATTTTTCTCACAAAATTATTTGCACTGGTGAATTTATCATTTCTTTAGTACACTTGTATTAACTAAAAATTACATTCAATGAAGTTGGTGCTACAATGAAACAATCACAAAAAGGAACGTACGGAGGTCAAGCGGTCGTTGAAGGTGTGATGTTTGGTGGCAAGCATCATATGGTAACTGCGATTCGTAGAAAAGATGATTCGATCGAATATTTTCATATGCCACGTAAACAAAGACCGATTTTACAAGCTTTGAAGAAAATTCCGTTCATTCGCGGAATCGTTGCAATTGTTGAAGCGAGTGCAACCGGCTCTCAACATTTAACTTTTTCAACCGATCGATTTGATGTCGATCCGGAAGATGATCAAAAAATTGAAAGCGAAAAATGTCGAAAACAACTTTGATATTAAGTGTTGCAGCGATCGGTGTCCTTTCCTTTCTTTTTTCTAAATTTATTTTTACACTTGTGCCTGTCTTTTTAGCTGCTCTTACAAAACCAATCTTCCTGGCGATGTTGCTCAAGTATTAATTGAAGGCTTATTCAAACTCATTCTACTGCTTAGCTATATCTATTTTATTTCTTTAACTCCGATGGTTAAGCGCGTATTCCAATATCATGGGGCTGAGCATAAAGTAATTAATGCCTATGAAAATGATTTAGAATTAACGGTTGAAAATGTCCAGTCCGCTTCTAGATTACACTATCGATGTGGAAGCAGCTTTATTTTGTTCACAGTGGTAATCGGGGTTTTCATTTATTTGCTCGTACCAACTGACCCATTAATTGTTCGTGTTTTAAACAGACTCGCCCTTATACCGGTCGTATTAGGTGTTTCTTTTGAAGTACTTCAATTAACGAATAAGCTTCGCTACGTTCCAGTCCTTCGCTTTCTAGGCTATCCAGGGCTATGGTTGCAGCTGCTCACAACGAAAGAACCTGATAATAAGCAAGTAGAAGTTGCAATTGCCTCATTTAATGAATTACTAAAAGTGGAAAAAGATATAATAGAAAAAGGAAAAGAGAAATAATTGTCTAATTAGTATATTAGCTGAACTTTTAGGGAAAAATACTCCCGAGGAGGTGGCACTCTTGAATGTACGAAACTGGTTTTTTATGGAATTCTAGTATTTGCTGCAATCGGGTTGATTTCAATTCTATTTACGAACCCAATTGGACTCGTAAAACAAGTATTCTTCATTATTGTCATTGCAGCTGCTATTTTTGGATTGTATAAATTTTTGAGTGGAAGAAGACCAGGGGCAGGTGAGTACAGATCATTTGCTAAAGCTGCCAAACAATCGAAAAAACGAATCAAAAACCGGCAAGCTCCTTCTAAACAAAGTGGTTCAAACAAAGTGAAACCATTGCGTAAAAGGTCAGCAGCGCATTTGACAGTGATTGAAGGTAAAAGGGCAAGAAGAAGGATCGTGCGATTTTTTAATACGCCCATGTTTTTAAAAATTCCGTTGCCCGCACTCGCCCGCTTTCGATGAGAGCGGCTTTTTTCGTCTGATAAAGAAAATTCAGCTGTGTTCGCTTCTTTAATAGGAATAAAAATAATATTTTTCTCATGTTTTCGAGAAATATATTTTGCATCATGTGCATCTTTCATCGTTTGAAACAGAGCTTCAAATAATTGTAGCCCATTACGAATATTCATTTTCGGCACTTCCTCGTACTTCTGACTTAATTTTAAGCCGAGTACAGGTCTTGTTGGTCTTCTCTTCTCTTTTCAAATAGCCACATCGGAAAATTACTAAGTATCCCTCCATCAACCATAATATCTACTCCTGAAAGAGAACGCATTTTCACCGGTTCAAAAAATACGGCAAACTACAACTCATCCGAATCGCCTTTGCAACCGGAAAGGTTTCTTTGGAATCCCGTAATTATCTAAGTCATCAGGCAAGACGAGCATGCGTCCGTTCGTTAAATCCGATGCGATGACCCGCAATTTATTTTTGGGCAAATCAGCAAAAGTGTACACTCCTTTATGTGCTAACTGCTTTGCGATCCACTCTTCTAACATATCGCCTTTATACAGCCCCAATCTCCAAAATAATAGTAGCCATTTGGCTATCGGAAAAGGTAAGATTGTTTTTCGCGGATCCATAAAATCTTTTACCCCGGCACCTTGAAAGATCGTTTCAATTTCTTCGCTTCTATAGCCAGCGGCAAGAAACGCCGCTACGATCGACCCAGCACTTGTTCCTGCAACATTTTTAAACACAAATCCTTTTTCTTCTAACACTTGGATTGCACCAACTAACGCAAAACCCTTCACGCCTCCTCCCGAAAACACGCCATCGATGTTCATCTGTTTACCCTCCCACATTAAGGCTCTTTATAAAATTTAAGCAAGGAGAATTGAATTAGAACAACAAACAAGCTAGTCGTAAATATACGATTAGCTTGTTTGACTTTGAAATAAAGTTTGATCAAAAGACCTTACAAACCTACACTTCACATTAAATTAAAAGAGTCCGTTTTGAAAAAGTGATCAAAACGAGTTTATTATTTGTGAAACATCGCAAAATCCCTGTAAAAAAGTTTGATCGTTCTCTACTTTTGTGCCCAATGACTTTTCAAGCTATATATAGCAACGAATAAAACAAATACCGATACAAGGAATTGGATTAACTTCCAAATTGTCAAAGTAAAAACAACCTCTTATGGCTATCAAACCTAAGAGATTGTTTTTATCAAACTTTATTTCAGAGTTACAGCTTGTTGTTTTCCTGCTTATTATAGGCCACATTTTAATTGGGCATTACAATTATCACATGTATTGCAGCCGCCTATTTCTTGCACTTGTCCTTTTCGGCAGACCGGACATGTGTTGCCAACTTCTGATCCAATCGTCACACTCGTAGAGCGCACATCTTGAATCGTATCGACTAATACGACTGGTTGTTGAAATTCAAGCTGTTCGCTTGCATCCATTTGATTATCTTCCGCTTTTAATGTGAGCACTTGTGAATCACGGCTTCCGTCTACATAGACCGTGCCACCTTTTGCTCCGCCTTTGTATAGACGCTCATACACTTTCTCAACTTGTTCAACGGAATAGCCTTTCGGCGCGTTAACTGTTTTTGAAATCGAGCTATCAATCCAACGCTGAATGACACATTGTACATCCGCATGTGCTTCAGGTTTGAGTGACATCGCCGTCACAAACCAATGTGGCAGTTGATCTGGATCAGCATTTGGATGATCTTGTAAATAATCTTCAACAATATCTGCCTTCACTTCAATAAACTTACCGAGACGTCCGCTACGATAGTATGTGAAGGAGAAGTATGGTTCTAACCCTGTTGAAACGCCAACCATTGTTCCAGTACTCACTTTTGTTACTCTCCCTTTAGGAGGGTGGGATTATTAATACCCACTCCATATGTCGCCATATGGGTCAGACTATATCATCAACCGAATGTTTGACAAACTTACTAGGATGGTTATTACCTGAATGAATAATTCGATGACATGGTTCACAAACACTTAATAGGTTTGATAATTCATTTGCTTTCATGTAATCGTCAATCATTGCAAACGGAATGATATGATGGACAGATAATTCCTGTTCATAGTCCGCCTCGGTAATACCACATTTTTGACAAGTATACATGTCACGTTTCCTAGCTGCACGTCGCAATTCAAACATTTCTTTTCCAATTTAACACACACCTTTTAATTATTTTATCTAAGGTGCCTATATTGATTGGTTTAATTCGGTTGTCAGACGTTTAGTCGTTGAGGGGTCAGCCACGACTTCCCTGCGGATTGTCTGCACCTTTTGATTTTTACCTTTACGTGCTGGCAAGGCACAGGTACAAAAGGATACTCAGAGTTTCCCGCATATAGTCCGATTTGCACGATGCGATTACTCACATCGGGGCAATGTTATTTACCCGTTGGAGCAACAGTTAATAAATGCGAATTTCGAATTCCGTTTCTAAGATTGCTGCACGCACATCTTCTGGCATTTTCTTCATATACCCAGTATTGATGAACGCTTCACGCAATCTGTTTGTTTCTTCTTCTGAATCTCCTATTAAGAATGGGAAGCTGCCTTTTTCTTTCGCAAGCTCCACCGACTCGAGATAAGCAGTTGTTGCAATGGCTTCAAATACTTGGTCAACAAGCTCATTGCCTTCAGGTGATCCGTATTCTTTTTCACAATAGATTAATAAGTCTGCAAGACCCATGACTCCTAGGCCGACACGGCGTTCGCCGAGTGCTTGTCTTTTATTATCTTCTAAGAAATATGGTGTTGCGTCGATGACATTATCTTGCATTCTCACGCCAACTTTTACTGTCTCTTTTAGCTTCTCAAAATCAACCGTTTTATTTTTGCGGTCGACCATTTGTGCCAAGTTCACAGCTGCCAAGTTACAGACAGAGTATGGTGCGAGTGGTTGTTCCCCACACGGATTCGTCGCAACTACTTTTTGACCGTACGCTTTTGCGTTCGTCATATCATTTGCATTATCGATGAAGAAAATCCCCGGCTCTGCTGAATAAGTCGCACAAATATTAATCAAGTTCCAAAGTTCTTTTGCTTTAATTTTTCGGTACGTACGAACTTTATAGCCCATCTCTTTCCATTCACGTACATCACCGACATTATGCCATTCTTCATTATAAGCTTTCATTTCTTCTGGATTGTAATTTTCCACATCTGGGAAGCGCAACTCATACTCTTCATCATTTTCAATGGCTGCCATAAATTCTTTCGTGAGGCAGACAGAAATATTTGCACCTGTTAGAAACTCCGGGTTATGGACTGAATATGTACCGCCTTCAGCCAGTTTTTCTTCAGCCTCCCGGAACACTTTTTCATCAAATCCACCAAGACCCGGCATGTTGCGATAATTAAGAATCCCTTGGTACATCGCCTCTTCCGTATCTGTTAGCGGCGTAAATTTCAACTTATCCTTCGCATGTTTTTTAATCACCGGATCTGTAGTCGTTTCAATTAAAAACTTTAAAATCCTCGGATTTTGCATTTTCGAAATAATAAATTCAACAATATCTGGATGCCACATATATATACCGTCCTTTTCAGGATACTTTAACTCTGCTTAGCAGACGGATTAGACTATATCATCACCCTCAGCATAATCTGTTAGGGGCCGGGCGCTTCGAGAAATATCATTTCCTACTCTACTTCCATCTTCAAAGATGTTTTCGATAGTCGTTGAACCTTCACCTATACGGCGCTTGGCTGCAGATTGTCCAATGCAGTTAATTTTTAGCATTCACGCTCACCGTTTCCAGTCACGTTGTAGCTTAACTGCCTCTAAGGATTTCCCTGCAATTCACCCGGTTTTCTAATCGTTCATTGTCTGAACGATGCGGACTAACATTTTTATAAATTGTTCTTCTCTTCCATAAGTTTTTTCATGACATGATCTACATAAAGTTATACCATTGGAGACTTCAAATTGGATTTCAGGATATTTCTTTTTAGGATAAATATGATGGGCTGCAATCTTTCTAGATAAAGATTCACATCTAGGCATCTTACACCTGAATCCATCTCTTTTATATACAAGTAGTCTCCATTCTTTATATGCCGCAGAATCTGTTATATCTTCGGTAACTATTCTATTTTCTTTTAAATAGTTTCTATAACAGATTTGGTTACAAAAGTTTCTTTCGGACTTTTTATAAGATGATAAAACCATTTCAATTGATTTATGACAATGAAAGCACTGCGTTATAACACGCTTTTTTGACGCGTATTTCTGATCTTTTCTAGTGAGCTTTCCTTATGCTTTTTACCCCTTCTTGGAGCACCCTTATCGATATCCTTATGCCCTTTAAGCTCCCAGCCAAAGTAATGAATACGGTCTAAAATAGTTGTGTAGCTTACCCTAATTCAGTTGCAATAACCGTATAGCCCTTATTAAGTTCTACATATTGATGATAGAGCCATTCCCTATTATCATATATTTCATTACCAATTTTAAATGGTTTTTTCTTATACCTAATCTTCTAAGTCTTCCCTTAACTGAGTCATTTGTCCGATTGACTTCTTTTGCAATCTCCGTGATAGACAAGCCTTCTACAACATATTTTTGGTATAAATATTCTTTAGTAAGAATCATGCCCACCTCCAAAAGAACATTTGTTCTTGTTCTAATTAGAGGATATAGGAAAAAGAACAATTATCAAGCTTTTTAATCCGCCAACATAATCATCTGAGCTCCACGTCTCGAACCGCCCTGCTCAACAAGATGCGTCAGCTTCGCAATATCATCTAACCAAGATACTGAACCAGATGATTTGCCGTTTACTCCGCGTGCCAGTGTGTTGCGCGGTCTTAGTGTTGAACCATTCGTTCCAACCCCACCACCGCGGCTCATGATTTCCATTACTTGTTTACGGTGCTCGGAAATTCCTTCGCGTGAATCAGCGACAAATGGCATGACGTAACAGTTAAAGAACGTAACTTCCGTCCCTGAACCTGCTCCATACAACACGCGACCTGCTGGAATAAAATTAAGGTTTGCAAGCTCTTTATAAAACTTCTCAAACCATTCTTGTCTTTTTCTTCCGTTTTTTCAACCGCTGCTAAGCCCGTCGCATTTCGCTTGGCGATTTGCTCATAATAAATTTCCAACGGTTTTTCAATAGTTTCAATTGGACGAACGATGATTCCGTTTCTCTTTCTTCTTGACTATCAAGTGCATTGCGAAATTCTTCCTCTACAATGACTGTCGCCGTATTTTCTTCCCAATCGATCGATTGAACGTAACCAAGCCCGCGAGCTGGAAACTTCGGATCTTCTTTAATCGTTAATACGACAAAATCTCCATCAGATAATGTAATTTTCTCCGTATCCTTATAAGCATAACGGTCAATCATGACTAGGCGTGATACCCCTTTATGCGTAATCTTCATGTCAGGTGTAATTGGGTGCACCTGTTCAAACATTTGAATGTCTTTATTCAGTTTTTCTACATCTAGATTCATTTCTTTCAGATAAACTGTAGACACGACATCAACTCCTCTACAATATTAACTTAACTAAACTTACCATATACAATGCCCAAAAATCAATTATTAAACACAATATATTGTTTTATCAAAAGAGTCGCAACACTATATATAGTAAGTCGAATGAAAGCAAATGAATTTGTCAAGTTTAAAATTGAGAGGGATAGATAGGAATCAAGTCGTTTTATTAGAAAAACCGCTAAAACCCGCTTTTTCGACATGTTTTACAGTTGCACATTCAAATATCACCTTAATATTAGATGCCACAAAGGATTTTTCATTTTTTTATTAAAACAAAAAATATTTTGCCATGAATATGTCGAAAAAAGAGAATCGAGCAAAATAGTTTTGATTCATAGCGTTAAGACGAATATAATAGGAATAGTGTCATTTAGTAGAAGGGGAAAAAATTGACGGCCGTTTATACGATGCTCATTTTATTGGGGGTCATTATTGCTTTTTCTTTATATAATTACTTCCATCAAAAGAAAATCTTAAAAACACTTGCAGAGGATGAATTCCGAGCGGGCTACCGAAAAGCTCAACTGATTGATGTGCGGGAGACGAATGAGTATGAAGCAGGACATATACTCGGAGCACGAAACATTCCGATCTCACAATTAAAAGCGAGAATGAAAGAGATTCGTCCTGATAAACCCGTTTATCTTTATTGTCAAAGTGGCTTGCGCAGCGGAAGGGCGGGACAAATGCTCTATAAAAAAGGCTATAAACAGCTTTATCATTTAGAAGGCGGCTTTAAAAAATGGTCTGGAAAAATTAAAACAAAGAAATAAAAGAACAAGATTCAATTTAAAGCCCAAAGAGAAACACACTTCAAAATCAACCTCTGATTTTGGAGTGTGTTTTTGTTCTTAATGCAAATGCAGAACAAATTGTAGGTGATAAGTAATAGAATCGTTCAGCGACAAGACCTGGAAGATAATATTAACCCAATGTTTTCCTGAAAAGTTAGAAATAAGGGAATAATATGTTAAAATTAAACGTAAACAACTTTAGACTTTACCAAGTAAAGGAGGGAGCATAATGAAACGTTTTATAAAATATTTTGCTTGGTCGCTAATCATCTTTTTATTATTGTATGCAGGGAATGAAGTTCAACTATATTTAAAATTAAACCGAAATATGAATTTTACAATGATGCCATATATTCTTTTTACCGTTATATTTCCGATTTTCACCTGTTTATCCGCTTGCCACAATTTTTTATCGATCATATGCATGGAAAACGCTGGAAACTTGATTGGGTCAAATTTTTAACACTGAATATTCCCTATGTTATATCGCATTAGCCCCTTTAGCCATCTTTAACAACATTCCAATTATCAATCAGACATTTATACAAAAACTAGTATATTCCGATATTACAATCTCAACTTTAGGTAAGGAGGACGAATTCAAATGCGAAATTTATTATTTAGTATCGGTGGGGCCCTTGTATTAGTCTTAGGCCTACTCGTCTATAACAACTCTACAAGTTTTGCAGGAAAACTATATCCATTAGAAAAACATCGCATTGAACTAAAACAAACAGATGCTGCCGGCGAACAAATATTAATGATTACCATTGACGAACATGGTCATTTTTACAAAGAAGTGAAGAGTGGACCTGGGGTTGGTAACTTTGAGTTATGGGATGGTAAAAGGTTTTATCGATTCGATAATGAATATAAGGATTTAATGATTGTAAAAACTCAGAAGAAGGAAAGGTTATTGCACATCCTTTTTTAGTGAGGTCATAAACGAAAAAATTTCAGAAGATTTAAGTAAGAATATTTTAAAGAAAGGCTTTCTAACATCAACATACAAAAAACTTACAAAAATGAGGATGATCATGAAGTAGTTGAAAAATAGAATTTGATCAACATATTAACTATCCAAAAAACACATTGTAGAGGTTGATGGTAAACAAGAATCGTTGATTGAAATCAGTAATGTTGAAGAATATAACCAACTCATTCATCTAAATAATTATGTCGATATAGAAAAGTTAAAAAAGAAGGCGTCGATATTAGCGAAGTTGATGCATCACCCGTTCAATAGCCGCTTATGTTGCTGGACCCTCAATACCGAAATCATTGAAACGATGGTATTGAGGGTGTTTATGTTCATTCATCCTTTGCAGCATTCGATTTCTTGTTTTGCATATTCTGCAAAGCCTTTTCCACCTTCACCCGCTTGAAATGTAATATATTTAAATTTATCAGCTTTATTAATAATCAATGGGTGAATACCACTCTTTAGTAATAAATAAATCATTAACAATCGGCCCGTTCTTCCATTGCCTTCTACACTTGAATGAATCCTTTTAAATTTAATGTGGCTTTCACATACAGCCTCAACACAAAACACCCCGCAGAAATTTCTTCTGCGGGGTGTTTTATATACTTATGCACTTATTGCTTTTTCGGAAGAACCTCATTCATGCTGCCTGTACGATAGCCGCTTAAGTCTAATGATACATAGGCAAAGCCTAATGAAACGAGCTTCTCGTGAATTTCATCTTTATGCTTCACTAATTCAGGGATTTGCTCTGCTGTGACTTCGATTCGCGCGACGTTGTCATGATGACGGACACGAACATGTGCAAAACCAAGTTCTGCTAAGAAAAGTTCCGCTTCGTTCACTTGGTTGATTTTTGTTGATCAAGTTGGATTCCGTATGGGATTCTCGATGCTAGGCTGCATGATGCCGGCTTATTCCAAACTGGAAGTTCAAGTTCTTGTGCCAGTTCACGAATTTCATCTTTGTACAGGTCAGCTTCTTGTAAAACGCTGCGAATCCCCTCTTCATCCCTCGCTTTTAATCCTGGGCGGAAATCATCTTTATCGTCCATAATCATTCCATCTAGAACATACGGAAAATCCTTTTCCTTCGCCAATTCATTTAAACGAGTATATAGAAGCTTCTTGCTATAGTACCAGCTTTCTGGATTATTTGCTACAATCCCCGGATGCTCAAGCTCTTTCATTTCTGTTTCATATACACGGACTCGATTTCCTCCGCTAATTTCACAGCCGCGTAAAACTCTTCTTCACGGAAAAGTTCAGATTTAACAACGACCGCTGCTACTTGATCACCTAATTCTTGCTGTGCGCGCTTTAAAACGACCGCACTATCTACACCACCAGAAAAGGCGATCAATACCCGTCCCATGCCAGATAAAATTTTACCTAATCGACGATTTTTGACTTCAATTGTTTCGTTCATGTTTGCTAGCCTCACTTTCCCTTTTAAGTCGATATACAGAAAATCTGATGACCGATCCTGTCACCACAAATAAAATTATTAGAATAGTTTACACATTCACCTTACTTTCACCATATTTTTTGTCAATGAAAACGCTCATAATCCGTATATTTACTGCTTATAACGAAGAATTGGTTTGCGCGCCGCTTTCGTTTCATCTAAGCGCTTTACGATCGTCGTATGCGGAGCTTCTTGGACGATTTCAGGATCCGCCTCAACTTCCTCGGCAATCTGAATCATCGCATCGATAAACGCATCCAACGTTTCTTTCGACTCCGTCTCCGTTGGTTCAATCATCATACATTCAGCGACGATTAACGGGAAATAAATGGTCGGGGATGATAGCCGAAATCAAGCAATCGTTTGGCGATGTCGAGCGTTCGAACACCTAGTTTTTCTGGCGATTGCCGCTGAGAACGAACTCATGTTTACAATGGCGATCATAGGGAAGATCAAAATAAGGAGCTAGCTTTCTCATCATATAATTCGCATTTAATACAGCATATTCCGTCACTGCCTTTAGCCCATCTGGTCCCATCGTCCGAATATACGTATAAGCACGAACATTGATGCCAAAGTTCCCATAAAGGGTTTCACGCGTCCAATTGAAGCTGGACGGTCATCTTCAATCACATATTGGTCTCCTTTTTGCAATGATTGGCTTAGGTAAAAACGGAATAAGTTCTTTTTCACACCGACAGGGCCCGAACCAGGACCGCCCCCACCATGTGGACCAGTAAATGTTTTATGCAAATTTAAGTGGACGACATCAAAGCCCATATCCCCTGGACGTGCCTTCGACATGACGGCGTTTAAATTCGCTCCATCATAATAAAGCTTGCCTCCAACATTGTGAATGATTTCAGCCATTTCAACGATCTGTTCTTCAAAAAGCCCAAGTGTGTTCGGGTTCGTTAACATAAACGCTGCAGTCTCGTCGCCGACAAGCTCCTGTAAATGATCTAAATCAACGAGTCCATCCTTGCCCGACCGGACCGTCACCGTTTCGAATCCAGCTACGGTTGCTGAAGCTGGATTTGTGCCGTGGGCGGAATCGGGTATAATCACCTTCGTGCGTGCAAAATCACCCTTTGCTTCATGATAAGCTCGAATCATCATCAACCCCGTCCACTCCCCATGTGCCCCTGCCGCTGGTTGAAGCGTGACAGCATCCATTCCAGTGATTTCTTGCAAATGCTCTTGCAAATCATACATTAATTCTAACGCTCCTTGGATTGTAGAAGTTGGTTGCAATGGATGGATATGGGAAAATCCTGGGATTTTTGCTACTTGTTCATTTATTTTCGGATTGTATTTCATCGTACAGGAACCTAATGGGTAAAATCCGGAATCAACCCCATAATTACGAGTCGATAATTCAGTATAATGACGTATTAAATCAAGCTCTGAAACTTCGGGAAGCGCCGGCTCTTCCTGACGGGTATAGTCAATTGGCAAACATACACTCATTTCCACATTAGGAACATCAAGTTCTGGCAAACTGTATCCGATTCTCCCGGTTGTTGATTTCTCAAAATTAATAGCATTTCCCGTTTTTCATAGGGATCCCTCCAACGCGTTTACTAAACGACCAATTTCCTCCTTCGTTCGCAGCTCCGTAATAGCAATTAGCATATGCCCTTCAAGGTCTGGGTCATCACGTCCTAAATCATACCCACCAATAATGCCCTGAGACAATAATCGATCATTTACAACGGAAATAGGCTCTGTTAATTTGACGACAAATTCATTAAAGTGGTGACCATCAAACGGGAGGTAGAAGCCTTTTGCTTGAAACGTTTTTTGCATAATACGCTTTTTGAACGTTTCTTACGGCCATCTCTCTAACCCCGTTTTTTCCGAGGGCAGCGATGGCAACGGAAGCAGCTAATGCATTAAGCGCTTGGTTTGAGCAAATATTAGATGTTGCTTTATCACGGCGAATATGCTGCTCACGCGCTTGTAACGTTAACACGAATCCCCTCCTTCCTTCCTCATCCGTCGTTTGACCAACCAATCTACCTGGCATTTTCCTCATTAGTTTTGTTGTCGTAGCAAAATAGCCGCAATGCGGACCACCTAATGAAGTCGGAATGCCGAATACTTGAGCATCACCAACGGCAATATCCGCATTTAATTCACCTGGTGGCGTTAAAATTCCGAGTGAAAGCGGATTGCTGGAAACGATAAACAATGCACCTTGTTCATGAATGAGCGGCTCGATTTCCTTCAGTGGCTCAATCCGCCCGAAAAATTAGGATATTGAGTAATTACACAAGCAACATCGTCTACTAATTGTGCCTTCAGTGCGTCGATATGAATGGAGCCGTTTTTGTGTGGAATTTCTATCACTTCACACGATTGGCCTTTTGCGTACGTTTTCAATACTTCCCTCGATTGAGGATGCACGGTATTTGCAACAAGAATTTTTTACGACGTGTATGGGAACAGCTAAGCATCGCTGCTTCAGCAAGCGCTGTACCGCCGTCATACATCGAAGAATTGGCGACATCCATTCCTGTTAATTCACAAATCATCGTTTGGAACTCAAAAATGGCTTGTAGCTCCCTTGTGATATTTCCGCTTGATACGGCGTATAAGCTGTGTAAAATTCCGAGCGAGAAATAATCGCATCGACAATCGTTGGAATGTAATGATCGTATACCCCTGCACCGAGGAAGGAAGGATATTGTTTAAGATTCGCATTTTTCGCGGCCATATTTGTAAGCTCTGTCAAAAGAGCTGATTCGGACTTTGCCTTTTTATATTGTATTCACCCTTATATCGTACTTTTTCCGGAATATCGGCAAATAACTCATCGATCGATTGGACGCCGATCGTTTCTAGCATGTCTTTTTATTTTGCTTAGTCATTGGTAAATAACGATGTTTAAGCATACAACCCCTCCATCCTCATGTTCATTTGCGAATATAAAATGGTGTTTGCACAATTTTGGCTTTTACCCGTCTTCCCCGGATATCTACGTACAGTTCATTCCCGATCGCTTTATAGACCGAGTTAATCAAAGCAAGCCCAAGATTTCGTTTTAATGTTGGGGATTGTGTCCCAGAAGTAATCACTCCGATTTCCTCATTCCTATTAAATACTTTATAGCCATGCCTTGGGATGCCGCGCTCGATCATTTCAATGCCGACAATCGTTTTGCTTACTCCATTTTCATTTTGCTCAAATAAAGCCGCTTTCCCGATAAAATCAGCACGTTTATTTAATTTGACGGCAAACGATAAGCCTGCTTCAAGCGGCGTAATATGTGGAGCCAGCTCTTGACCGTATAAAGGCAGTCCCGCTTCAAAGCGAAGGGTATCGCGGGCTCCAAGGCCACACGGAAGAAGCCCATGCTCCTCGCCAGCCGAAAGCAAATCACTCCATAGCTTTTCTACATCATGTGGGCGACAGTATAGTTCGAATCCATTTTCGCCCGTATATCCCGTTCGAGAAATGAGGATGGGGCAATTATCTATGGGTACATGTTCTAAAAAGGCGAAAGTTTGAATTTCTTTCAAGTTGAAGGGGTGAGCTTTTGTACAATTTCTTCCGCAGCTGGACCTTGGATCGCAAGCAAGGCATACTCATGAGAACGGTCTTCTATAGTAACAGCGCCGTTTTGATGCGTTCGTAGCCACGACAAATTTCTCTCTGTATTCGCTGCGTTTACAACGAGGAGATAATCGGTTTCTGTTCGTTTATAAATGAGCAAATCATCAAGCGCTCCCCTCTTCATTGCACATAAGCGAATATTGGACGCTGCCCGCTTTTAAACGTGAAAGATCATTCGTCATGATCTTTTGTAAAAACGAAACACTATCTTTACCTGTCACAGCAATTTCTCCCATATGTGACACATCAAATAGTCCGGCCTTTGTTCTGACCGCCTCATGCTCTTGTTTAATGCTTGAAAATTGAATTGGTAGCTCCCAACCAGCAAACGATCCTATCTTTGCACCAAGTTTTTGAAAGTTTGAATATAGCGGAGTTCTGTTTTCGATCGTCAATCCCTACCTCCTATCGCTTGAACATAATTTTTGAATAACAGGAAATACTACCGAAGAAAGCGTAGTCATTTTATGAAAATAGCGTATCATTGATTACCTGTTTGCACAATATATCCTTTCCATTTGTTAGGAGGATTACGATGGTTGTTACGATTGAATTTGATCATGATTGGAAAAATGAATTTTTACATAGAGTTGAAAAAGATGGACCATGGTCCCGACAAGATATGGCGCGTTTGACGCTTCAAGGCGAACGACATTTATGTATTCCGAATTTGAAGGTTTGCTAGCAACAAAGTTTTTACCAAATTTGACACCATTACCCCATCAAACGGAGACTGCCCAGCAGGTGGTCGAACAGATGAATGGGAAAGCGATTTTGGCTGATGAAGTCGGTCTTGGTAAAACAATTGAAGCCGGCTTAATTTTAAAAGAATATATGATTCGCGGACTTGTAAGAAAAACATTAATTCTTGTACCAGCATCGCTCGTGTCACAATGGGTAACAGAGCTGAATACGAAGTTTCATATACCTGCTGTTGCCCAACGAAAAAGCTATGTATGGGAACAGTATGATTGTGTTGTTTCTTCGATCGACACGGCGAAAAGAAGCCCACATCGTGAAATCATTGCTCAGCAACAATATGATTTAATCATCATCGATGAGGCACATAAACTTAAAAATCATAAAACGAAGAACTATGAATTTGCTCAATCATTAAAAAGAAATTTTGCCTGCTTTTGACGGCAACACCGATCCAAAATCGAATTGAAGAAATCTTTTATTTAGTCTCGCTATTAAAACCCGGTCACTTAGGGAGCCAAAGCGGTTTCTTGGAAAAATACAAAAATAAAAAGCTATCGGTTCAAGAAGATGAACATTTAAAAATCTCGTGAATAAAGTGATGATTCGCAATCGCAGAGCAACGACTGGAATTAAATGGACAGAACGGCGTGTCGAAGCAATTCCAATCGAATTTACAGAAGAAGAACGTGAATTATATGATTCACTAGAAATATTAAGAAACGCGGAGCCAGAGTTTGCCGCACACGGTTTTTCTTTGCTCACATTAAAACGTGAAGCTTGCAGCAGCAGGAAGCGGTTTTTTACATTAAAAAACATGCTAAACAAACACGAACATCCATCAGAGCGGTACATTGAAAAGCTTCAATATCTCCAGAAAAAATCGAAGCCGTCACGCAAAACTCAAAGGCAGAAAAAGCACTTGAATTAATTCAAACGATTAATGATAAAGTGATCATTTTTACAGAATATCGGGCAACCCAATTGTATTTGCAATGGTTTTTACAACAGCACGGGATTAAGTCAGTCCCTTTTAGAGGAGGTTTTAAACGCGGAAAAAAGATTGGATGCGCGAATTGTTTCAAAACCATGTACAAGTATTAATTGCAACCGAAGCAGGTGGTGAAGGGATTAACTTGCAATTTTGCAGTCATGTCATTAATTTTGATCTGCCATGGAATCCGATGCGGTTAGAGCAAAGAATTGGCCGTGTCCATCGATTAGGCCAAGTGAATGATGTCCATATTTATAATTTTGCCGTGAAAAATACGATTGAAGAACATATATTAAAGCTTTTATATGAAAAAATTAAGCTTTTCGAACGAGTTGTCGGTGAACTAGATGAAATTTTAGCTAATCTTGATTGCAATCATTTGGAAGATCATTTTAAAGACATATTCCAACATTCACAAACCGAAGGCGAAATGAAAGTAAAAATGGAAAATCTCTCTTCATTAATCCATTTTGCCGATTCGCTGCGAAAGGAAGAGTTAGCCGATGCTTCAGGAAGAAATTCATCAATATCTTGAACAGTTTTTTCAAGCGAGCGAATGTGAAATCATCGACCGAGGTCCTGGATTTATAACCGTCCAATTAACGGTTGAAATGGATAAAGAATTAATGAATCGTCCTTTTATTGGACCTATTTAGAAAAACTGGTGGCACGCCGAATCCGTTTGCCGTCACATTTATTACGGATCCGGAAAAAGCCCCGAGTGATTTAAAAGGCGAAGTCGTTCATTTTGGAGCTCCACGGCTTCACCAATTATTTCGTACGGCAAAAAATTCGGAGCCTATGTCCGCCTCTACGAGGACCCGAAAACAGCCGATAGCAAACGGCATGTCCCTCTCCACCCTTGGCTTGCTTTAAATTTGAAAGTTTCTTACCAATGTGATCGCAAAAAGATCAGATCATTTCGCTCGGCTTAAACTTAATCAATGGAATGATGAAGGAAGATATTCAAACCGTGATCGAGCAAACAAGCCTTACATCGAGCATCCCTGATTATTGTTTTACAGTTTCCCTATTATTAAACCGGTGAGCGGCTTGGCGCGTATTGAAAAATACATGACAGATTCAATTGCAAGCAAGCCGCATACATGGGCTGAGGAAGCGCGCCAGAGATGGGACGAAGATGCCGCATTATTACATCATTTCTATGAAGATTATGACGAAATGCCGGAAACATATGAAATTGAAAAACAAGCGTTACAAGAACAATATGAACCAAAGATCATGATTGAGGTCATTAACGGAGGATTGATTTATCTTGCTGCAGGGGCATAGATTTCCTTTTTATAAAAAGCTGACCCAATGCTTATTTATTAGGGGTCAGCTTTTGCGAAATAACATCGTGATCGATACCGGAATAAGTCCAAACCAATGTAGAAGTAACGGTGGTTTTGCTTTCTTCCGTTCCATCCTTATTTGTTTCCTTTCACTTTTCGGCTGTTCAAAGTGGCGGACGAATGTTTCTGTCATATATTTCAAATAATCATTTCGGACATCTCATACAGCTCCTTCCCATTATTAGGAAGTATAGCCGGATGCAGCGATGTTCATTCGTTCAATAATTTGATTTGCCACTTCATCGATGGATGCGTTTGTCGTATCAATGATGATTTCTGCACATTCCTTATATAGAGGGAGACGTGCTTCATACATTTCCGCAATATCGGCTTGAGATTTTTTTGAATCAATGGTCTTGTCGTATCATGTTCAAGCCTTACAGCGGTAATTGCTGGATCACAAGCTAAAAACCGTCCGCTCCCTTTTTAAAAAACGGCGATTTTCTTCATTTAAAATGACACCGCCACCTGTAGTAATGATGCAATCCTGTTTTGCAATCTTCCTTAATACTTCAAATTCCTTTTGGCGAAAATACGGTTCCCCATCTTCTTGAAAAATAGTTGTAATCTCTCTTCCCTCTTCTTGAACAATTTGCTCATCCATATCAATTACGTCATAACCGCATATTTCCGCTATTCTCTTTCCTACTTCTGTTTTCCCCGCTCCCATAAAGCCAATGAAATAAATCGGTCTAGCCATGTTGTCCACCTCTATCATTTTATGTCTCTAACCGTATTATAATCGATATTGTCATTTGCCGCATCGATATTTAAAAGAAGCTGTCGAAGCTCCCTTTCATAATATTGCTTCATTTCCGTCACATACCTGTATTCGGATACATAAATTTGCGTCGCTTCCATAAAGATGAATAAAGCAATAAGTGTAATGACGAATGTGAGCGGATAGATCATCCCTTGCTCATTTCGAATGACGATTCCCCTTACCTATTAATCGGAATTCTTGCCTCATCCTTCGTTCCATTTAAAAATTCAACGGAAACGATCAGAAGATCATCTTGCTTCGAAAATTGGGCACTTTTCAACTGTTGTAACACCACTTCATGGCCGTGCCCATGTTTTTTCTCCGAATGACATCCCTATAAACCTCGTATTCAATAAATGTGTGGCGAATATCAATGAACATCCGCTCTTTGCCAATTGTTAGCTTGTCACCCATGTTCACTTCTTGACGAAATTGAATAAGAAAGAGATTCCATTCATAGTCATCAGCCACATCCAATGTGCGCTCTAACGCGGTGAATGCTGAAAAATAAAAGGAATGATCAACATAATCATCGTTAAAATAAGGATCGACAAGGTCGTTTCCAAGAGAGTAAAACCTGATTGGCTATTCCATACATTTTTGTTTTCCTTCATAAATCATACATGCCTTCCACGTTCCATCTCCATTTCTTTTGAGAGAAAGCTCATAATCAACCATCCTTACCGTTCTAGTAACACTTCCTTCGGTGCCAAGCATTAACTGCTGCTCTACATGTTCATATAATAGTCTCAGCCCTGTCATTTCTTTTTTCCTTCGCCTATATTAGCTAACATGGAATAAAGTACGGGGATGAGTGCAAACGCCAATAATACGATCATGCTAAAAGCAAGGATCCCTTCAAGGAAGGCAATTCCTTTTTCATTATTTAACATTGAACCTCCCCTTCCGATATAAAAAGTGAGCTGAATCGTATGTTCTTGATGTTTAAAAGTAACCGTCCCAAAATGTGACACTGTCCCCTCTGGTGTAATCGTATATCTTACAACAGACAATTCGCTAATATAAATCGGTGCACGGATTTTTCGATTAAGTAAAAGCTCTCCACTTTGTGCAACGGCTTCATATTGATTTTCTTTCTTTAAAAATTTGACATGTACCGATTCTTTCCGATTAATGGCATACGCTTGAGCGTAATAAAGATCTGATTGCAATTGAGTGATGAACAGTTCTCGTTGCATCCAATCAGAGAAATGCTTGAATGAAAACAGACTAAAGCTTAGTAAAATCGTTAAAACGGAAATCACTATGAGCATTTCAACCAATGTAAAACCATCTTGCTGATTACTTTTCTTGAACCTTTCCATTAACAATCTCCAATTCATTTCCGTTTGGACAACTGAGTTTACCTTCCACATTTTGTTTGACATACCCATCCGTCATAAGCTGTTCCATCGTTGGTGTCACTCCGTTCTCCAATTCATACGCTTGGACTTGCCCTTGAACCATTTGGATCAGCGCTGAACATCCTTTTTATTAATCGCTGAACTATGTGTTGTCACATTTGGTAAAGCAACGAGCAAAATGATCGTAATGACGAGCATAACGATCATCATTTCTACTAAAGTAAATCCCTTTTCATTTTTTATCCATTTCAACATGTTTCTTCTCTCCTTTTACATTGATTCAATCATTTGAAACATCGGTAGAAAAATAGACATATACATGATAATCACAACGAAACCAATGACCGCGAAAATCGTAGGTTGGATCACTTGAAAAACTTTATCGTCAATTCCTCAAATCTTTGTAAACAAATTTGACTATAATAAAGTAATTCACGATCAAGTCGACTGTTTTGTTCGCCATGAGCGACAATAAGAGCCATCTCATCTTCTAGAAAATGCAAGTGGGATAATGCTTCTGATGTAGAATAGCCAACAAGTAGTAACCGCTTTACATATTCGGCTGTTTCACGCATCAAAGGGCGAAAATTTTGCTCCTCCATAATGTGCATAATTTCATTCATCGAAAAACCACTTTTTAATAGAAAGCTCCACTCCCTCGAAAGAAAAATCGTTTGATATAACTTGTAAAACGATTTTACGAACGGAATTCGAGAATAAAATGAAGCGATCTCCAGCGCGCTGTATTTGCGGATGGTGATCATTGCAGTTGCTGTAAGAACTAGACTTAGTACGATAAAGATAAATGAATAGATAGGAAGATATGTTGTAAAATGGAGAAGGAGCTTCAAGCCGATATTTAATTCATAGCCCATCGTTTCATAAAAATTTGGAAACGGGGAAGCAGGAATAGTTGCATAAGAAGTCCGACGATGAACAAAACAAAAATAAAAGAAGTGGGTAGTGCAGCAATTGAATGAGTTTTTACGTTCGCGATCTCTTCGAACTAAATAATAACCAGCCTCGTCCAATGATTCTGCTAAAAAGCCATGTTTATCAGCAAAATACACTTGAGTGCAAGCTTTGCGATCAAAATCATGCGTGAGCATAACAAGATGAAACGGCTGTCCCGCTTGTAGCTGATCAATCATCGAGGAAAATACTGTTTCATGTTTGCGGTACATTCTCCCTTGAAAATCGAGTGCTTGTTGTAATGAAAATCCATTGTTAAGCATATCGCCTGTCTTAAGAAGGATTTCCCTTGGATCTTAAGTGGGAATCTCCTCTTCAACGTTCCAGCGACGATATTCTTTATACGAAATAAATCCAAGTGCCATCCCCTTCCTCATTAAAGAGTGAATCGTATCATATTTTCCACATTCAGTTCCGTGTAAGATGTTTTGCAATGCACGCCCATACAATATTTCATACACACCTATTCTTTTAAGTATTCCTTCCGACTGCAATACTTTGAACAGTTCTGACCGCAAAATGGGCATAATAACGACACAAGTCGTTGGGCACTAACAGCTAGAAGCGTTTGTTCAATTTCCTCATGGCTAATCCCAAATTCCAATAATCGATAAATCGCACCTTTCGAATGACGTGTATGCAAGCTCGATAAAACGAGATGACCCGTCATCGCCGCTCGTATCGCAATTTGCGCCGTTTCCGCATCACGGATTTCTCCGATCAGAATCACATCAGGATCATGGCGTAAAATGGCTTTCAAACCTGTCTCATACGTAATGCCAGCTTTTTCGTTTAGTTGAACTTGTAAAAATAAATCATTTTGTTTTTCTACCGGGTCCTCAATCGTAATTATTTTACGTTGTAATCGCTGAGCACAATATTCCGCGAGCGCGTACATCGTTGTCGATTTGCCACTTCCCGTTGGACCGGTGAATAATATCAAGCCATATGGATGATCCATAAATGAAGTAAGTGTTGTCATTGTTGACGGAAAGAGAGCTAGTTTTTGCAAAGAGATGCTTTCGTCTTGAGGTAAAATACGAATGACGAGGCTTTCGCGGAAAAGTGCAGTAGGAAGAGTAGATATACGTAATGCTGTCGGTCTGCCACTGATGGCCATCTGCAAGGAACCGCTTTGTGGTTTTCTCTTTCACTAATATCGATCGAAGCCATAAACTTTAAATGGAAATCAATCTTCCACCTGACTTTGGAGGAATCGTCTTAATAATTACAAGGGAACCATGAAGTCGGAATTGAACGAGGTAATCATGCTTTCGTGGGGTAAGATGAACATCTGTTGCGTCTAAATTAAGAGCACGTGATAAAATTTGATCTGCTATTTTTTCAATCGACATTTTCCATGAAACACACCCTTTCTTTTTCTTAGTATACTTTATTCGACAGACTTCCCTGTTCTCCTTCAAAAAATGAAAAGTTTTTTCTTTTTTCATTTTCTATAAAATGGGGTATAATAAAAATAGATAAACATGTTTGTTTATCACGTATTCGTCACAAACAAAACAGCACTTATATTTACTTTGTTATCGTCATTCCTTTATAATAAGGAATTGATGGACTTCAGCTGCAAGGGAGGGATACATATGGAACGTATGTATAGGGTATTAGGCTTCTGGACTGCCATTTTTGCAATTATGTTTTACTTAGGCGGTATGGACAAAACCGCATTGCTATTTCTCGGACAAACGGGCTTCTTTGTACTACTTAGCTATTTAAAATTAACAGAACGGATGTATTTGTATGTATTTGGCGCATATTTAACCGTATTCTTCGCTGGATTTACATACTATACATTATTTATTATGCCTCCGGGTGGCGGATTGTCCTAATGACAAAAAGACTGGTTAACCAGTCTTTTTCATTTTTATAAAAATGGATTAACGTCTTTCTCTCTTCCGATCGTTGTTGCCGGGCCATGTCCCGATAGTACAACCGTATTATCCGGCAATGTTAGCAGCTTATTATGAATGCTTTCAATTAATAGATCATAATTTCCATCAAGCAAGTCGGTTCTTCCAATCCCGCTAGAAAAAGAGCATCGCCAGAAAAACAGCATTTGCCTCCTCTACAAAATAAGACAGACTGCCTGGAGAATGGCCGGGCGTATGCATATACTTAAGTGTGAATGGACCAATCTCAAGTGTCGCATCCCCTGTTAATAGATGATCAGCATCTCTTGCTGCAATCTGTGTCGGAAAACGAGCAGAACCGTTAAAGGCAGGGTTTGTTAACCACTCGGCCTCCAATTCATGAATATAAACAGGAATATGCCACTCATCCCGTACAGCATCAACAGCACCAATATGATCAAAATGGGCATGCGTTAATACAATTGCAAGTGGTTCAAATTCTTCCCTCTTTATGTAATCATTGAGTGCATTTCCTTCATGGCCTGGATCGAAAATAATACACTCTTTTTCTTGATTATAAAGGATGTAACAATTTGTCTGATAATCCCTAATGGAATTTGCTTCCAATTCATTATCTTTTCCTCACTTTACCTTTTTCTCAAGTTTAACATAAGATGGAGCTGGATTCTAAGTTTACCTGAAAATCAAAGTTGACCATTATAGGAAAATAAGTAGTAAAAACGTGGGTATTGAAAATGAAAAACAAAAATAAACCGTTATCGGTGACTCTAGTTAAATTCATCCAAGTTTGAAACGTGTTGATTGGTACACTTAAAAGTGAATTCTTTGATGAGGAGCATTTAATTATATATACTGTACATAGCCATTCATAGAAGTGTCACTTTTGCAACTCGACAAAACCGAAAAAAGCTATAAAATATGTAAGGACGTATTCATTTTACTAATATGATGGGCAATATTGCAGAAAGGGGCTTTTTAAAAATGGGCACGGTAATCATTTTTCTTTTAGTTGCTTTACTTGCTGTATTCGGTACAATTAGTGCACTAAAAACAAAAATCCGCTTGGTATTATTTTCGGATTAGGAACGGTTGGTGTATTTGGCTTTTTGCGATCGCTTCCTTATTAAAAATTTCAGAATCTTTACCAGAACTATAAGTCAACGAATACATAAAGCGAAGCTTCCTTAATCGTGAGCTTCGCTTTTTTGTTGTTTACAATCGACTCTATTTTCCTGACTTTAAATAAAGCAGTTCCTCTAACTGGTAGCCGTATAAGCAAAGATCCCTTCAGGCGCACAGTTAATCGGCTTGTTTTGCAAATGATCGAACAGGACGGTTTCAGAAAAGTCACCTAAGTCTAACTGAATTAACGCAAATCCATCATTATACATATCGACACTTCCATGTTTTTAGGGATAAACATAAAAAATTGATGATCCATCGCCCGATAATCATAATGCGGAATTAGCCAATCGGAAAATTGAGTTAAATTGGCGCTGCCCGCATTCCTAGCTGCTCCATAGATCGATTGTAGAAATGGTACTCAATGGTCGTTTGATCGTCATCAGGAACGGTAATAGCCATTAGATAGTCCTTATGCACATCGAAATGATATACGTTCTCCAACAATAATGAAGATGATTGCTGATCAGACATCAGTGTTTTCCATAGAGGAGCAAAGAAAGAAAGTCCATTCTCCTCCCACCTTTGTTCAATAATGGTTTGATCCCCATACCATTTCATAAATGGTTGTAAATGATTTCGTTCGGTTAGCTGCTTCGTCGTTGTATTCACTGAATACACTTTATATGACCAATCCGCATTAAAAGCGGTTATTAGCAATTTAGAGTCATCTGTATCGGACCATTCAAATGCAAGCTCATGCGATTCAATCTCAGTTGAATAGTGAATCTCACCTTTCACATTTATTACAAAAATTTCTGCCCCATATGTGTGCGGTGATGTATGAATAAGAATCTTTTCCCGATCTGGATGAACGATGACATCAACAATCGGAGCGAAGGTGGTAAAAATGATTGTCGATTCATTCGTGAATAAATGATGCGAAGACAGATAATACGTTCCAGCTCGTTCATATGACCATAAAATCGTTTCATGATCAAGCCAGCCATAAATTGATTGAAAATGACCTTCCTTGACCGTGAGCGGATTGACTTGCTTGCCTTCGTTAGCTTCATCCTCCTGCTCATCATTTAAATCGTGAGGTAGCTGCGGAATCGTCTGAGAGGGAACCGGCTTAATCTGTGTTTTCACACAACTCGTCAAAGAAAAAGTCCCAAAACCAATATTAATATTAGAAAACGAAATTTTAGTTGCACAGACTTCCCCTTTTCATCCACTTAGTACAAAAATTGTTTGAAAAACTCCCACAGAATGTTTCTATGGGAGTTGTTTTCCTAGCTCTTGTTCAGGTTGTAAATAATTTGGATTTTCATAAAAACGAAGCAAATCTCCGTAAATAATTTTATCTGAATAATTCAATTCGGTTCTTGCCTTTTCTTTAAATGGTTCACAGAACGAATCATCAACAGGCTCTTCTGTTTCTTTTGAGTAACAAACATTAGTAGCATATACATAATCCTTTGTTACAAATCTCCCATCACGGAAAACGACAAAGTCATGATGATCAGGAGAAAATAAATCTGCACCGAATTGAATATCATTCTTCGTATCTACACCGAGCAAATGCAATATCGTTGGTTTTAAGTCGATTTGACCGCCGACTTTTGAAATCGTCTTACCTCTGCCATGATCGGTTACACCAGGGATGTGGACGAAAAGCGGCACACGTTGCAATTGTGCACTTACAAACGGTGTTACTTTTTACCTAAATATTGCTCCATTGCTGCGTTATGGTTTTCTGAGATACCGTAGTGATCTCCGTACATGATGATGATAGAATGATCATAGATGCCAGCTTCTTTTAACTGCTCAAAGAACACTTTGATCGCTTCATCCATATAACGAACAGTTGTGAAATAACGATTGAGCGTACCGCTTCTTGAGTCATACTCATCAATCATCTTATCCTCATCATCCAATTTAAATGGATGGTGATTTGTTAATGTAATCATTTTCGTATAGAAAGGTTTTGGCATATCTTTCATCAGTTCAACAGATTGCTCAAAAAATGGAATGTCTTTCATGCCCCAACCAACTGAATTTTCAGGGGTAATCGTATAGTCTGTTGCTGAGTAGAAATAATCATAACCTAATGCATCATACATAATGTCGCGATTCCAGAAGCTTTTATTGTTTGCGTGCATGGTTGATGTGAAATAACCTGTTTCACTTAGCTTTTCAGCCATTGCATCAAATTCATTACCTGAATGCGTAAAGAATACTGCCCCACGGTTTAATGGGTATAAGGAGTTTTCTAATAAGAACTCAGAATCTGATGTTTTCCTTGCCCTGTTTGATGATAAAACTGGTCAAAATAATAACTATCATTCATTAATCGATTTAAAAGGGTGTTACTTCTTGGCCGTATACATCATTATTAATAACAAAGCTTTGCAATGATTCTAATGAGATGACGATCAAGTTTTTGTCTTTGGCAATTCCGAACATCTCTTCATCTGGTTTAACATAGCTTGCATTAATATAATTATCAATATCAACAAGTTCACTGCCATCTGCCATTGCTCGTTGTGCCGACGATTTTGACTGCAAGAAAATATCATAAAGATGGTAATTGTACGTACCCAGATTTTTAACGAGCATTTCTCTATCAAAGGTTCGTGTTAATAACTGAGGTCGTTCCGTTTCAGCTAAGCCTAAATTCAAGAAGAGCATAGCTGCTGCGACAAGAAAATAGGCACGACGGTTTGCTTTTTTAATCAGAGAACTTTTTATTGTTTTCGGTTTGAACTTCATGAGTACTAGCAATAGAACAACATCGACAAAATAAGCGATATCCATTAAATGTATTTCTGATGCCGCACTATCACCCAAATCAGCAAAATTGCTCGTTTGGAAAAGGACTGGCAATGTTAAAAAGTCCGTAAAAAACGATAAAAAGCCACATTCGCATATAAAATAAAGCCTAGGATAAAACTAGTAATGACAACATAGCGATTTCTCGCTTTTTCAGTTTGAAGAAATAAAGCTATACCAAATGCAAATAACAAGAAGCTTAATGGGTTAATAAATAAAATAAGCTCTTGCATGAAATTTTCAATTTTAATATTAAAACTTGTTTTATAGACAATATATGTTTTGATCCAAAGCATAAGTGCTGCTATGATCGGAAAAAACAGACTGCTTTTTCTAAACTTACTCAAAACGTTAACCTCCTACCTAATGTTGTTACGCCATGAAAGTAATTCCATTTAATTGAAAATAATGATATGAACCACCGAATATCATAATATGTTTCTGGCAAAAATCAAATTCTGATTTCTCAACGATCCCATTCAATCGCGGAATCGATCGTGCACATATATATAGACGACTGAGCAGCAAAAAGTTTCAAGTCTGTCCAAAAAATTCAAAATCAGCCTATTTTCCTATCATACATTAGGTATTTACTCACACATCCAAAAGGAAAAGGGCGAGGTTATTGTCGCCCTCGCCCTTTTAACGATGGTCTATTTTATTTGATGCAATCCATGCTGCACCAACAATTCCAGCGTCATTTCCCAACTCCGCTAGGACGATTTCCGTATTTTCTGCAACAGGTTTAAACGCATATTTTTTAAAGCATGTTGTAATCGGCGTCATCAAACCATTTCCAGCCTTAGAAACCCCACCGCCAATTACGATCTTCTCTGGATTAAGAACGACTGACACATTTGCTAATGCTAGCCCTAGATAATCGGCAAGCTCGTGAACCGTATCTTGCGCTAAAGAATCCCCTAATGAGGCAGCATCAAAAATATCTTTGCAGAAATCGTTCCTTGCTCCGCAAATTGCTGCTTTAACGTGGAACCCCTTCAAAATCCGCCATCTTTTCTTTAGCCATTCTCACAATGCCTGTGGCAGATGCGACCGTTTCTAAACAGCCATTTTTCCCACAATTACAACGTGCACCGCCATGGGGAACGGCTGTAATATGTCCGACTTCTCCAGCAGCGCCCTTACTGCCATGAACGATATCTCCTTCATTAATGACGCCTCCGCCAACCCCTGTACCGAGTGTAATGCAAATCAAATTTCTTGCGCCTTTTCCAGCCCCTTGCCACATTTCACCTAATGCGGCACAATTTGCATCATTGTCAATCGCTACCGGGATGTTTAGAGCCGATTCCATTAAATCACGCAATGGATAATTGTCAGGCCACCCAATATTAACAGCCTCAAAAAGCAACCCTTTTTCGTATCGACAGGCCCCGGTGCACCGACACCAGCTGCGATAAGCTGATCACGCTCGATATGTAATTCCTCTATTTTTTAAAAATCGATGCGGCAATTTCAGTAATCACATGTTTGCCACCCTCTTGTTTATTCGTTGCAATTTCCCATTTATGAATAATATTCCCACTCGCTGTTAAAAATGCAAGCTTTATAGATGTTCCACCAATATCAATGCCAACAAGTTTCTTTTCATTCATTCCATTTTCCCACATTTCCTATTTTTATTTTTTTCTTTAGCAATCTCGCTTCGTAAAATAAGTAATGCTTGTTGAAATTGTTCCGAAGTGATTAATTTTGATGTATAAAGTTCTTTCACTTCAGCTTCCATTAATTCTAAATCCGCCAACCGGTCGCCAATATAAATAAAAATCCCGTAGTTTTTTAAAAGTTGTTGAACATCAAATGCTGATTTCATTCTTCTCACCACTATGTTTTTCTAATTCATGTATAAATTGTTCATACTTATCATTTTGAAAGAGGTCATTCGCAATTTCAGCATGGACCTTCGCTTGCTCAATTTCACCTATTTCCAAGTAAAGGATCGCTAAATTGAAATGTGCTTCATGAAATTTTGGTTCGATTTCAACCGCCTCTTCCAATAAATCTCTCGCTTTCAAATAATCTTCTTGATAGATTTCGAGAAGTGATAATTGAAAATACGATAATTCATTTCCTTTCCCATCGTTTACATATTGTGACAATAAATCATACGCCTTTTGCCATTCGCCTTTTTCAACATATTCTTGCGCCATTTGATTAAAGACTGCGGGACGATCATTCGCAAACCCAATGGTAATCATTAGCCAAATGGTAGCTGCCGTTAATAAAACGAAAACTGCTTGAAACGAAATTCGGCGTTTTTCGGAAAATGAACGATTCCAGTAGCAAAAAACCTCCAATTAATCCTCCTATATGCCCCGCATTATCAATGCCTGGGACAGAAAAACCAAATATTAAGTTGATTCCAATGAGTGCGATTACGTTCATTCCAACGGTTCTGAAAAACAATTGTGAGTTCACAACCCCTAAATAAAGCAATGCACCGAAGCAACCGAAAATCGCCCCGCTCGCACCTGCTGATAAATGATCAGTGAATACGAAACTGGCAAGCGTTCCAGCAAATCCGGAAAATAAGTAAATCCAAAGAAACCGTATGCGTCCGAACATTTTTTCCACTGCGGTCGCTAAATAAAAAGAGCTACCGTATTCATAAGTAAATGTAAAACACCAATATGCAAAAAGACTGGTGTAATAAAACGCCACCATTCTCCAGCTAATATAAGCGGATTATATTTCGCTCCAAATGTAATCAAAGTTTCTGTATTCGTACTGCCGCCTTTTGCCTCCATCAATAAAAACATAATGATTTGAACAGCCATAAAAAATAAGCAAAAAAGGCTTCGCAAAATCGAATAATTGTCGTTCTTCTTGGACCTGCTCTGATGTTTTCATAATGATATTTTCTTTAAGTGAAATCAATTCACTGTCTTCAAACTCTTTCTTTACTTGAAGGTTAAGCGGCGCTCTGGTTATTTTCCCAACCTCTGTTATCATTTCGCTAGCATGCTCCCTTGCAATGATAACGGTTGGGATCCTTACCTTTTATTTCCGATGTTCCTCTAATCAATTGATCATCGTCTACTGGGGATACTGTGATACATAGATATTCAATACGGTTAAATGCTTCGCAAAAAATGCTTTCTTAGTCTTTCTGCTTGCATATAAACCATTTGAATATCACGTTGTATTTTCGCGTTCCAGTCAAGATCATATCTAACTAAACGGATCATTCGTGCCCGTTTATTTTTTCTGTTTTCTAACCATATTTCTGTCTGTGATTCATTCACTCGAACGAATCGATAATTTTTTCTGAGATATACTCATTGATCAGTTGCCAAAACAATAAATCTTCTCGTCCTGCCAAAATGCAAGCCCCACTTTCATACGTTCAAACCGTTTTGTATATTATTTTTACTATAACGAAAACGCTCAACGGTTGCAATTAGATTGCTATCAACCTCGTTAACCTAAAAAGATCATCACTGATCTTTTAGCATGGAATGACTTCTTCATTTGTAATGATTTTATGTACAGCAACGTCATGATCTTCAATCGGGAGATGATCGATAACTTGTTCGGCAAAAGCAAGTGAGATCTTATTTCCTTGAAACCATTTGAGATATCGATCATAGTAGCCACCGCCAAAGCCGATCCGATATCCATTTCGATCATAGATCAGCCCTGGAACAATCATTAATTGAAGTTGCTCTTTTTCAACCGCTTCCATTTCTTCAATCGGTTCAAGCAGTCCATAATAAGCCGATTCCAATTGATCAAACGATGTAATTTTTTAAATATCATCTCCTTTGATGCTGGTACACATTTCGGCACGGCGATGATCTTCCCTTGCTCCCACCCTTCCATAATAAGTTGCCTCGTATCTACTTCTGGAAATTGGAAATGGTGATCGCGATTGATTTCGCGTTCATCCACTCTGTTGTACCCATTAATCGCTCGGCAATCTGCTCTGACTTTTTCACATGTGTCACTTCGTCCATTGTGTTTAAGTTATCACTCATTTGTTTTCGTAACGTTTTTTATCCATTATAGAAACTCCTCTTATTAAAACACGGTTATAACTATTCAAAGATCAATGTTGATTTACATTTCAGGGACTTCGCTTTCCGCAAAGATCCTAAAAATAAAACTTTGAAAAAGGCCAAAACACTGGTGCGTACAATGTTTTGGCCTTTTATTAATTACTTCGTTTCACGATGCAAAGTAACCCGTTTTTCTCTTGGGCAGTACTTTTAAGCTCAAGACGGTCAGTATTATTACGTTTGTTTTTTGTTGAAATATAGTTACGCTCACTGCATTCCGTGCAAGCTAGTGTAATATTTACGCGCATGTCTTTCCTCCAAACTTCATTGCATTCTTCACTATTCATACGACCTTTTAATAATATCACTATTGTGTAAGAAATGCTAGTAATTTTTCAGATTTACGAGTTGATTGTTGTACTTAAATGAGCGATTGATATAATAAGAATATTGAAAAGGTAGAGGTGGAATATGAATACAATCATTATTATTTTATTAAGTGCATCGACATTATTATTGATCATTTCTTTTTTCAAAAAATCACACCCGTGAATTAGAAAAGAAGTAGATCAATTATCGATCAAAATGCTGCAAGACAATTATTCGCTAAAAAACGAATGAGCATTCTTGAAGAGGAATTATTACTAGAGGAGGAGCCTTTGGAGATTAAATTAGAACCGAACCAAATATTGATCAATCAAGTGTTAGCCTTATTTAATCAAGGACTCGATATCCACCAAATTGCAAAACAATCCTCACTATCGCTTGAAACGGTTCGTGATATATTAAGCAGGAGGTTGTAATAATGGATAAACAGACAACGAGAGGATTAGCAGCTGGTTTATTCCTTGCGGCTCTCATTTTAATCATCAACCAATCTTTTTTGCAAAAGAAGACAATATAACAAAACATCCTAATCCCGATAATATTGAAGCAAAGCTTGCTAATTATGAACGTATTGTCGAGCAAGTAAAAAATGGAAAGAAAAATACGAGGCACTTTTAACGGAATAAGAGCAAGTAAAGCATGTCATCAAAAGAAATTAGTAAACAAACAATTAGAGGCTGCCGGATTGATTGATAGCGCTGAACAGTTCGATGCTTTTCTTGGAGAAAAAACTCCAACGCTATATCCAAATTGGGACATTTCAACTAGACAATACAATGACTAGCGAACAAATCGCCCAAATTATTACGAAATAATAGATAAAGAGAAGCACACTTCACAATGAAGTGTGCTTCTCTTATGTTTACTCTTCAGTGTTTTCATTGTCACCAATATTTGCCCGTTTTGCTTTTAAAGAAAAATAGGCATCCATTACCCGTTCACCGATTTTCATATTAATACGATTGTCGGATGCTCCATCTACATACGCAGATGGGACTACAACAGACATGGCGACTTCTGGTTTCTCATATGGAGCGTAACCAACAAGCGTTAAATTCCATACTTTTGCACCTTGATCTCTCGTTTCTGCCGTTCCCGTTTTTCCTGCTGGTTGATACGGCTTATTATTAAAAAACTTCTTCCTGTACCTTGTGCATGGTGGAAAACACCATAGAAACCTTTTTGAACTTGTTCAATTTGACTATCGGTTGCATCGAGTCGGTTTAATATATGCGGCTTCATTTCCTGGACAAGAGCACCAAGCTCCCCATTTCCATCGCCTGGCTCTCTTATTTCTTTCACGATTCGTGGCTGCATTCGATATCCGCCATTAGCAATCGTTGACACATATTGAGCCAATTGGAGCGGTGTGTACGTATCATATTGGCCAATCGAAAAATGAAGTGCGTTACCAGCTTGAGCACTTGCAACCGAGCCAATATACCCCGTTTGCTCACCTGGTAAATCGATGCCAGTTTTGACTCCAAGCCCAAACTGATTGAAATAATAACGCATTTGATTAAATGCTTTTGCTTTATCAATAATTAATGGCATTCCCGCTGGTAGCGACCATCACCAATTTGAATCGCCGTTTTATACATAAAGACGTTAGATGAACGGACAAGTGCCATATAATCTGTAATCGATTGATTATTACCACCACGGTTAAAATGGGAGCTAAACGTTCCTGTGCCTTTAATGACTAACGGCTCATCGTACAATGAACCTCCGACATTAAGCACCCCTGCCATATAGCCGCTCATAACCGTTGCACCTTTTATAGCAGAACCTGGAACATAGGCGGTAGTCATATTTCCTGCAGCAAAATCATTAAATTCGTATCTCTTTTCTTCTTCATTATAACGATATTGCTTCCCAGACATCGCTAGTACTTCGCCGGTAAAAGGGTCCATTAAAGTTACGAAGGCCCGATCTAGAAGTCGCGCACCATATTGTCCTTTCGCACTAAGTATTTCTTCTTCAATAATTTTATCGACTTCCTGCTGTAACTCCATATCAATCGTTAAAACTAAGTTATTTCCTTGTTTCCCTTCATGAATAAGTTTCGTTTCAATGATTTCACCAGAACGAGTTATGTTTTTTATTTTTCTTTTTGTCCACGCAAAACGTCTTCGTATTGTAATTCAATATAACTTTTTCCTACTCGGTCATTCCGGCTATACCCGCGCGATAAATAGTATTGTAGATTTTCAGCAGGCAACCCGGTTGTTAAGTTACCAAGAATGGAACGCAATGTATTTTCATATAAATAGCTGCGGTTCCAATCGATGGTAGTATCTACCCCTGGAAGCATACTTAAATGCTCACTTACTTCAGCAAACTCCTCCATTGTTACATTTTCGTTCTTAACAATTTGTGGCACAAGCGCATATCCACTCGTAAACTCACGATAAATCGCCAACACTTCTAACTCTTCCTCCGTGAGCGATTCAAGTTCTTCATCTGTCACTCGCTCCCGCTTAAGCTTATCAAGCTCCGCATCTTTTCCTTTGTATTTTTCCTTTTCTGCCTTCGTTACTTTCGCATCTGCCTCATCTGGGTGAAGCATTAGCCAGTAATCAACCTTATCCCGATACGTAATTCTTTTCGTATCTTGATCGATAATTTTAGCAAGTTTTCTAGCGATTTCTAACGTTTCATCTCGATCAGCGCCTTTTGGGGCTGTATATGTAATTGCCTTTTGGGGCTCGTTTTCAACAATTGGATTGTAATAACGATCAAGAATGATTCCCGTGGTACCGATGTATTAACATTAATATCCTCTGTTCGTTCAAGCTCTCGCTTTGCATCTTCACCATTTACGATTTGAACAACCCCAAGTCGTAGGATTAATAGTGAAAATAACAAAAAGACAATAAAAAATAGCATGTTCATCCGTGCCGGAACATGGGACTTTTTCTTCCTTTTTTATTTTCCAACATCGCCAGTCCTTTCCCTCTTCCTTATCCCTATTGTAAAAGAAAGTTCGATTCAATACAACTAGTCAATATGGTTCATGAAACCGAACTTTCATTACGAATAGAGCGGCTAAAGGATGCCCAAGGCCAAGAAGGAACAGTAAAATAGGCAGGCTATCTATTGGATTAAATAAACGAATGGCAACGATAAAGATGATGATCGAAACGATCCGACCGAAATTGAGGTATTGTTCTCTTATTACAATATATTCAATGCGCATCTCAGCAGCTTTCCAACTTTTACCGATTACGTCGTATGTCATTGATGAATAAGGAACGAGCATAAGCGGATACCCAAACCCAATAAGAGCACCATAAATGAGGAGCCTTGTGTATGTTGGATGAAAGGCGATAAGAAAAATAACGACGTATAAGATGATCGAGCCAAACAACATAACCTTCTTTCTTTTCTCTTTCTTAATCATTTTTGTTGCGAATAAATAAACGATAAAGCCGATACCTGCATTTACAAGCCCAAACGCACCAAGTGATAGCTCACTTCGTGTAGAAATAAAAACGAGGACAGAAATCATAAATATAAATGTTCCTTCTCGAAGACCTTGAAGGAAATGAGCGTTTGTCACAAGACGCCAATTTCTATTCTGTTTTCTTTCAGAAATAATCCTTTTAAGTTGGTACTTTCCTGACGCTGGGCGTCGCTTTAAAAGAAGCTTAATAAGACGGCGATGGCAAATAAGCTAAACGAGATGGAAAAATCAAAGTATATCCAAAATTGCCCTGAAAACGTGTAATCATAAAACCTGCTGAAATTGGACCAATGACACCTGCCACTGACGAGAGCGCTCCCATAAATCCATTGAAAAATCCCTCGTTTCTGGCTCAGTAATTTCGAATGTTAAAACATTAAACGCAAGCCAATAAAAACCATAGCCGATTCCGAGCAAGCTCCCGAGTAGCAACAGACTTTGTGATGCATCCTTTCCAAAAACTAACACAGCAATATAAAACAGCGAAAGAAATATAACTCCCATTCGTAAAACAATAATTCGATCCACTTTTTTGCCCATCTTCCCGCTATAACAAATGTAAGCGGCTGGAAAACAACAATCGCTAAATTGTATAGGGCAAGATCAAAATATTTTCCCGTTTGCTTCCATAAAAAATATTGACAAACGTATTTGACAAAGAACTACTCAAAAAATAAAGTCCACCAATCAACAGTAACAAAAGCAAATCCCGAGAAACATCAAGTTCTCGGATCCATTTTTAACCATTATAACGACTCCCTCTTTCTTATTTTTAGTGGGGAGGAGAGTTTTATACGAAAAACAGTAAGAAAAGCGAAATTGCTTGGCAACTAACGCAAAAAAGCGAACTGCTCATAGCAATTCGCTTTTCACGTATTATTTTGCTGATTCATACAGCTTTTGCACTTCGTCCCAATTCACAACGTTCCAGAAAGCACCCATATATTCTGGACGACGGTTTTGATATTTCAAATAATATGCATGCTCCCATACATCAAGTCCAAGTAAAGGTGTTTTACCTTCCATTAATGGGCTGTCTTGGTTTGGCGTACTTGTAATTTCAAGTTCACCATTATTTAGAATCAACCATGCCCAACCTGAACCGAAGCGTCCTGCTCCAGCAGCTTGGAACTGCTCTTTAAATGTATCAAAGCTACCGAACTTGCTATTGATTGCTTCAGCTAATGAACCAGACGGCTCCCCGCCACCTTCTGGAGAAAGCAGCTTCCAGAATAATGAGTGATTCGCATGTCCTCCACCATTATTGCGTACCGCTGTTCTAATTGACTCAGGAAGAGCGTCAAGATCAGCAATCAATTCCTCAACAGATTTGTTTGCAAGATCAGCATGTCCCTCAAGTGCAGCGTTTAAATTTGTTACGTATGTGTTATGGTGCTTTGTATGGTGAATATTCATTGTTTCCTTATCAATATGAGGCTCCAATGCATCATATCCATAAGGTAATTGTGGTAATTCGTATGCCATGTAAAAATTCCTCCCTATGTAATATTTTGAATCGTCAATCGATTCAATCGTTCACCATTAAGATTACCAAAATATAGATCAGTACACAAATAATATGCATGATTTTCTCTTCGCGCTTCCCTACTCAAACAACTTTCTGAACAATTCCTAACTTTTTTGTAAAACGCTTGAATAATTGAGACGCATCCATTTAAACTTGATGAGAAAGACAGATCGAAAAATAATAGGATGGAGATTATGAGAAACATATCAATTTATACCGTATTTTACAAAAGCATTTACTCCGTAAAGGAAATTGCCAAGTACCGCTTTCTCGGCATTGGAAAAACATTTCAGTACGCCTTTTTCTAGCCTTTCTTTATTTTTTACCGAGTTTATCAACGATCTTGTTTATTAATAAACATTCAACTGCGATTCATGGCTTCGATTTAGATAAGAGTGGTCTATTCATTATGGTGCCGATCTACATGCTTTTTACGTACGTATTAAACGTTGGGCTGATCGTTGCAAAAATATCTTTATTTGCCGTCGTTGCTCTATTATTTGCAAAATGGGGAAAACGAAAACTTCCATATCGGCAAAGTTGGCGATTAACGGCATGTAGTTTCACTTTACCTACAGTCCTTTTTGGAATTTTATCACTGTTTAAGATCAACTTTACAGCAGATTATATTATTGACTTTATTCTATGTATACTCTATCTCTTTTTCAGCGTACGGCAAATTCCGAAACCTAAATTAAATTAATAGGCATATTTATTCTTCTCCTCTCATATAAATATATATCTATTAAGAGAGGAGAAGTATAATGAAAACATTGCCGCATTATTCGTAGGACTTGTCATTATTTATAGCATCTATTATGACTTAACCGTCGGAACCCTTTCCCCTCAGTCGTTGAATCAGCTCCTCCAATCAAAGAGCAGCCAGTGAGTGAACCTCCTTACACCTTAATAAAAGTAAAGCAAGGAGATACCGTTCTCTCTATTATGGAAGCTTTAAGTGAGCAGCCATTATCGGTATCAATTGAACAAACCGTCGATGATTTTATCGAGTTAAACGACGGAATGAAACCCGATCAAATACAAATTGGACAAGTATATAAATTTCCCTTGTATGATTAAGACTGCGATTATATTGGCAACATCATCATAAAATTGATACAATATTTAAGTAACCATCAATTCTTCGTTTATAAAAAGGAGAGAACTACCCTTGGGTGAAATTATACATCGTACAAAAACACGCCCCGTAAAAGTCGGGAATTTGACAATTGGGGGCAGCAACGAACTAATTATTCAAAGTATGACTATGTCAAAAACACATGACGTGAAAGCAACGGTAGCTGAAATTAACCGCTTAGTTGAGGCAGGATGTCAAATTGTTCGAGTGGCTTGTCCTGATGAACGGGCAGCACGAGCAATCCCAGAAATCAAGAAAGAATTACGATTCCGCTTGTCGTTGATATTCATTTCGATTATCGCCTCGCTTTAATCGCCATTGAAGGTGGCGCAGATAAAATTCGAATTAACCCTGGCAATATTGGCCGCCGTGAAAAGTAGAAGCTGTTGTCAAGGCTGCGAAAGAAAAAGGTATTCCAATTCGAATTGGTGTCAATGCAGGAAGTTTAGAAAGACATATTATCAATAAATACGGCTATCCAACTGCAGATGGAATGGTAGAAAGTGCCTTGCATCATATTAAAATTCTTGAGGATTTAGATTTCCACGATATTATCGTTTCGATGAAAGCATCTGATGTCAATTTAGCGATTGAAGCATATGAGAAAGCAGCGAAAGCTTTTGATTATCCACTCCACCTTGGGATTACAGAAAGTGGAACGCTATTTGCGGGTACGATTAAAAGTGCCGCAGGCTTAGGGGCGATTCTTAGCAAAGGTATTGGAAATACGTTGCGGATTTCTTTAAGTGCAGACCCTGTCGAGAAGTAAAAGTCGCACGTGAACTTTTAAAATCATTCGGCTTAATTTCCAACGCGGCTACTCTTGTTTCATGCCCAACATGCGGAAGAATCGAAATTGATTTAATTAGTATTGCGAATGAAGTCGAGGAATACATTCAAAAATAAAAGCGCCGTTAAAAATTTCTGTTCTAGGCTGTGCAGTAAACGGGCCTGGTGAAGCGCGTGAAGCAGATATCGGAATTGCCGGTGCACGCGGTGAAGGATTACTATTTAAAAAGGGAAAACAGTTAGAAAAGTACCGGAAGAAACGATGGTTGAAGAATTGAAAAAGAAATCGACATCATGGCAGCCGAATATTTCAAAAAGCAAGAAGAAGAACAAAAAACAAATAAATAAGCTGGTAAAGGCACCAATAATCCTTCATTTAAAAAGGAATGAAAGCAATAATTATCCATGTAAGCAAGCTGTTTTTAAAGGCAAGCATTCATCTGCTCCCTTTAAGACAGCTTTTTCATATCAAAAGAAAAGGGGTTTTATATATGCAAAAACGATTTGGGATCGATATAGATGGAACGGTTACATGCCCTACCTCCCTCGTTCCTCACATTAATCAAGCATTTCAACTAGATATTTCGTTAGACGATCTGATTGAATATGAAATCACCAAGTGCATCGACGTATCTCAAGACGCTTTTCATAAATGGTTTAAACAAGCGGAACCAGAAATCTATTCTACTTCACCGATTGCAGCAGGAGCGAAAGATGTTTTATCGAAATGGATTGATCATCATGAAATCTATTTTATTAGTGCTAGGTCTGATAAACTAATGAATATAACCGAAAATTGGTTCCAACAATATGAGATTGATTACAACCACATTGAGTTGATCGGGTCACATGACAAGGTAGGAACTGCACAGAAGCATAAAATTGATTTATTTTTTGAAGATAAGCATGATAATGCAGTCGATATCGCTGAACAGCTAAATATCCCTGTTATTTTATTCGACACCCCATATAATCGAAAACCAGTTCCGAATAATGTCATTCGAGTTCATCATTGGCAAGAAGCGGAAAATTGGGTGAATAATTGGTTAGTAAACTCATAGAATAATTATTTCTCAAAACAAAGAAGAAGCCAAATCAGTTGGCTTCTTTCTTTGTTTTTAGGATTTATGCACTTTTGCAGCCTGGACATTTCCCATAGATTTCAAATTTATGGTCCGCAACCTCATAATTTTGTAAATCCTCCGTCACAAAATTCATCGGGCATGCCTCAATTGCTTTCGTCCCCCACAATCTAAGCATATAAAATGATGATGATGATCATGGGATGTACAAGTATAACGAAAATGCTTCTCCCCGTCTAAATCGGTCGTCTCAAGGATGCCAAGCTCATGAAACAATGATAAATTTCGATAGATCGTATCAAAGCTTAATCCCGAAACGAAGATTGCATAACCGCTAATACGTCCTTCGCTGTTAAATAACGATTATTTTTCGCAAACACCTCCAGCATTTGCTCCCTTTGCCTTGTTAGCTTATAACCATTTTCCTTCACTGTTTGAATCGCTTCAGCAATATGCATCATTTTCACCTCAATTTACCGCGATTGAGCGATTGCTCCGAATTTTTTATAAGTGATAACACCAATTAAGATGGCGGTCGACAACATCACGATCGCTCCCCAGGTGCAAGATCCAAATAATACGCACTAATGAGCCCACCGATTACCGCAATTTCTCCAAAAGAATCGAATAGAAGATCGTCTGTTTAAATCCTTGCGCAAATCTCATGCTTGTTGCAACAGGAAGAGTCATTAAAGCAGATACTAGTAAAATTCCTACAATTCTCATCGAGGCGGCAATGACTAAAGCGATCATGACCATGAATAGAAAATGGATGATTTTTGCGGGTATCCCTGAAGCCTTTGCATGTTCTTCATCAAACGACAATAGAAATAACTCTTTATAAAGAATCAAAACCGTTAAAAAACAAATAGACTAATCGCTAAAATCACATATAAATCCATTCTACTAACTGCACTCACACTACCAAATAAATAGTTTAATAAATCACTATTAAATCCATCTGCTAACGAAATAAAGATGACACCTATTCCAATTCCTCCAGATAGGATGATTGGGATCGCCAGCTCTTGATAATGTTTATAAACAACCCTTAACCGCTCGATAAAAATCGATCCTAACACTGAAAAGCCCATTCCAAAATATAGAGGATTCACCCCAGCGAACAGAAGCGTTTTTTACTTAAAAATAAGCTTACAGCAATGCCCGATAAAGTGACATGACTTAACGCATCAGCAATGAGCGATAGTCTTCTGACCACGATAAACGTACCGAGCAATGGAGCGATAAACCCAATTAATATACCAGTCATAAACGTATTACGCAAAAATTCATATTGAAATATAGCTGTGATCATAAAATTTGTTTCCACCTTCTAGTGAGCATGTGACAATACATGAACATCATGATAATAGATGGACGATAATTGATCAGCATCAAGCTGCTCAAATTCATTCGTCTCACCATGGAAATGCAAATGCTTATTTAAACATGCAACATGTGTCACTTTATTTGTAATCGTTCCAATATCATGTGTAACTAAAAGCAATGTAATACTTAATTCTTTATTTAATACATCAAGCATATCATAAAATGCTTTTACATTTTTCGCATCAACCCCAACTGTTGGTTCGTCAAGTATTAGTACATCTGGTTGAGAAACGATCGCTCGGGCGATAAATACACGTTGTTGCTGACCGCCAGAAAGCTCGCCAATGTTTCGATTAACGAATGCTCCCATTCCGACCGAATCAATCGCGCTTAAAATTTCCTTTTGCTCGCCTTTCCAATAAAGCGAAACAGCCCTATTTTCCCTGTTAATCCACTCGCAACGACCTCATATACCGTCGCTGGAAATCCGCTATTAAACGAATTTGCCTTCTGTGAAACAAAACCAATTCGATTCCACTCTTTAAATTTTCCTATCGGTTGTCCAAATAATGTTACTTCCCTTCTTGGGGTTTTAATAAACCGAGAATTAATTTAAGCAACGTCGACTTTCCAGATCCATTGGGACCGACAAGCCCAAGAAAAGCTCCTTTTGGAATCGTTAAATTAATATGTTCGAGCACATTGTCACGATCATATCGAAAACTAACATCCCTTACTTCAATAATTGCATCATTCATAAAAACATCCTTTGTTTAATACATTCAAGTTCAAGTTGTCAGGGACTCAAACGATCGAAAATAAGCTACCGATCACCGTCCTTTTTGAACATCCTTTTAATTAAGAATCATTACGATTTATTAAAGATTATACAGTGATTGGATAAATAAAACAAGTAAAACTATTTGTCACATTTAAGATGGCTCATACATACATTTTGTTGAGGAGTGATGCTACATGCAATTAATTAAAAACATGGTAAATATGAAGGTAAATAGCATTACGGCAGAGGATTTATTAAAATATTCGGGGCAATTTAACATTAAAGTAACAAAGTCAGAAGCGGAAAAATCGCTTCGTACTTACGTGGAAAAACTTCGATATTTTCAATGACAGAACCCGGTCACAAATCGTTAGAGAGGTTGCCAAAATAGCAGGACCGGAAACGGCAAAAGAAATCAATAAGCTATTTTTACAATTTACATCATAAGAACATCCTTTGTTAGCTGTTTGATTGCACGACTTTCACATGGAATTATACAACTTTCCTAGGTTGCTAAGTTTGACTACGGCTTAGGAAATATGAGAGCCATCTTTTTCAATGGCTCTCATATTCATTTAATTCGTAACTCCACCTAAAATATGATCTTTTACGTTCTCATTAAACGCTTTATTTCTAATCATTTCAATTTCATGCTTATATGGTGCTTTTTTATTTTTCTTATCCTCACCAACAAATGGTGTTTCAAGAATTTTTGGTACATGCATTAATTGAGGATGATGAACGATGTAGCTTAAAGCGTCAAAACCGATATGACCAAAGCCAATATTTTCATGGCGGTCTTTTCCAGCGCCACGCTCGTTTTTACTATCATTAATATGAAGTACTTTCAAGCGGTCGATCCCGATGGTACGATCAAATTGTTCAAGCACGCCATCAAAATCATCGACAATATTATAGCCAGCATCATGTATATGGCATGTATCAAAACAAATGGACAGCTTTTCATTATGTGTAACTCCATCAATGATCGCTGCTAGCTCTTCAAAAGAACGACCACATTCCGAACCCTTTCCTGCCATCGTTTCAAGCGCAATTTGTACATCTTGATCCGCTGTTAATACTTCATTCAACCCTTCTATAATCTTTTTATTCCGGCCTCTGCACCAGCGCCAACATGCGCTCCCGGATGAAGAACAATTTGCTGTGAACCTAGAGCCGCTGTTCTTTCAATCTCAGATTGTAAAAATTAACACCTAATTCAAAAGTGGCAGGATTGGTCGTGTTTCCAATATTAATAATATATGGTGCATGTACGATAAATTCAACAATCCCATTCTCTTTCATATGGGCTAATCCGGCTTCAATGTTTAACTCCTCAATCGGCTTTCTGCGCGTGTTTTGCGGAGCACCTGTGTATACCATAAATGTGTTAGCTCCGTATGAAACAGCTTCTTCACTCGATGCTAAGAGCATTTTCTTGCCGCTCATCGAGACATGTGACCCGATTTTTAGCATGATCCATTCCCTTTCAATCATTATTTCTGTCTATTTATTCTGCGCTCACGCCTTTTAATTTGTTCAATTTGTTCACGCATTTTCTTCTTATAACCCGGTTTTACCTTCGTTGGCTTTTTCACATATTTTCTGGCGCGCACTTCTAGCTCATGATCTGTCTTGCGTCGTTTTTTACGACGATTTCGATCCGTCGCTTCAACCCATTCCCTTTTTGTAGATCAAGATTCGTAAATTCAATTCCGAATTTTTCTAAGCGAACAAGCGCATCTTCATCTGACTGTTGGTAGATCGTGACAGCTAGTCCTTTATTTCCAGCCCTTGCTGTTCGTCCTGTTCTGTGAATATAAAAATCTAAATCCCGTGGTAATTCATAATTGATTACATGGCTAATACCTTCGATATCAATGCCACGTGCAGCTAAATCGGTTGCGACAATGTATTGGTATTCCAGATCGCGGATTTGTTTCATCACACGCTTGCGCTCGCGCGGTGTTAAACCACCGTGAATTCTTGCAACCTTTAACCCTTTTTCGATCAATTCATCTGCGACTTGATCTGCCATTTGTTTCGTATTCACAAATACGATTGCTAAGTATGGATTATAGGTAACAAGCATCTCTTTCAGGATCGCTGATTTCTCTCTGCTTCGTAATGGAACGAGAATATGCTCGATGTTTTTTGCGGTCATTTGCTGTGGCTGCACTTGTTCAAACAACGGATTTTCCATATATTTTTTCAAAAATGGTTTTAGTTTTTCTGGGATCGTCGCTGAAAAACGAAGATTTGCAAATCCTTTGGCATTTTCCCGCAATTTGATCGACATCATGAAGGAAGCCCATATCAAGCATAAGATCTGCCTCATCGACAACGAGCATCGTCGCGGTATGAACAAATAGTGCTTGTTCCCTTACTAAATCATTAATTCTTCCCGGTGTTCCAACGACAATATGTGGTTGCTGTTTTAATTTATCGATCGATTTTTGCTTATCGGTACCACCAATAAAGCAACGCGCAGAAATGTTTTCCTGCTCCGCATGTTTAGTGATTTTTAATATCTCCTGATAAATTTGATTTGCAAGCTCTCTAGTAGGCGCAGTAATCACTGCTTGTACTTGTTGTAGGTTTGGGTTGATTGAATGAAGAATGGGCAGAAGGAAAGCATGTGTTTTCCCTGTCCCTGTTTGCGATTGTCCAATCGCGCTTTCTCCCTTCAATATTGCCGGAATCATCTTCTGTTGAATTTCAGTTGGTTCATGAAAACCTAGTTCTTCGATTGCTTTATTAATAAACGGCTTTAAATGAAAAGCCTGAAAAGTTTGTTCAGCCATCTCTTTCACTCCTTTAATAGGAAACTCCCTCAGTCCTTTATTATAAACGATCTGGATTATATGTACAAACTTGCTTTCTTTTAAGTCTTACTTAAGGCAGATTATCCTAAACTTTTCATCATTCCCTTGCATATTGTAGCTATATATAAGGTGAAAGGAGGAGATTGTATGCAGAGAAACCCTTTGGGCCGAATCATAGGCGAATGATGAGACGGCCACCAGGAATGACAAGAGATCCGCAACTTTTAAGAAACGGCCTTCCACTTCAACATGGACAGGGCGGCGGGCGGAATTTACTTTCTGCTTTGTTTCAACGTCAAGGTTCACAAGCAGGCAACATCTCTTCAGGATTTTCTCGAGCAGACGGGGTTCTTCCATTCTTCAAGGCTTAGCAAACCCACAAAAATCGGTTCTTTTCTAAACCAAACCCAGCAAGTGATCAAGACAGCTCAGCAGTTTGGACCAATGGTGCAGCAATATGGTCCGCTAGTAAAGAACTTACCGGCAATGTGGAAAATTTATCGTGGCTTAAAAATGTCGATACAGATCCTACTCCTGAAATGGATGATATACAAAATGAACGGAGTCAGGATATCAAAATTTCAAGCGAGCAGTCAGAAAACAATTCTGTTGCTAAATCTCGTCGAATTAGAAGCCGTGAGTCTGTTCCAAAACTATATATTCCATGATGGAATCCATTCAAAATCTCGTATCCGTTTGGCTTTTCACTATATATTATATATAATATAATTATCGGTTCATTAGATTATAGGATTTGAAAGCCTTTCGTCAGGAGGATTTGAATGAAAATAATTAAGATTTCCTCGTGGCTATTGCTACGGAGTGGTTGATGCTATGGTTATAGCTCGAAATGCAGCATTAGATAAAACATTGCCTCGTCCCATTTATATTTTGGGAATGATTGTTCATAATAAACATGTGACAGACGCATTTGCTGAAGATGGCATCATTACGTTAGATGGGCCAAACCGTAAAGAAATTCTTGAAAAGGTGGATAGCGGGACGGTCATCTTTACCGCTCACGGCGTTTCACCGGAAGTTCGAGAGCTAGCTAAGAAAAAGGGCTTACGACGATTGACGCAACATGTCCTGATGTAACATCGACGCACGATTTAATTCGTCAAAAAGAAAGAGAAGGATATGATGTGATCTATATCGGAAAAAAGGGCATCCAGAGCCTGAAGGGGCTGTTGGTGTCGCTCCACATATTGTACACCTCATCGAAACGCTTGAAGATGTTGAGCAACTTAATGTCAAAAATGATAAAATTATCGTCACGAATCAAACAACGATGAGCCAATGGGATGTCGAAGCAATTATGAAGAAGGTACACGAAAAGTATCCACAAGCGGAAAAGCATGAAGAAATTTGTTTAGCAACCCAAGTCCGTCAAGAAGCAGTTGCTAAGCAAGCAGGTGAAGCCGACGTACTTATCGTTGTCGGTGATCCGATGAGCAATAACTCCAATCGATTAACCCAAGTTTCAGAGGAAATTGCTCATACGACAGCATATCGCGTTGCTGACGTATCTGAAATTGACATTGATTGGATTATAGATGCTCAAACTGTTGCAGTCACAGCTGGAGCTTCAACGCCAACTCCGATCGTCCGTGAAGTAATCGCATTTCTTGATCAATTCGATCCACTCAACGAATCAACATGGGAACGTGAAAATAAAGTTCCGATAAGTAAAATATTACCGAAAGTACGAAAACCAAAACTAACGAAATAATGAAAAGGGCTGTCCAATAAGTCTCTAAAATAAAAGTTGGAGAAAAACGCATCGTTTTTCTCCAACTTTTAAATTTTTGGATCATTCTCTGAAAGCAACAGGCGTATTCCTGCTACTTTCAGTAGATTGTGGGCTAATGCCACAAGGCCGAATTCCGTATGCACTTTGTCGATCCCACGCAATGAAAACATGCGGAACGACCGAACACGCTTTCGACCTCGATTTTACGTCGAGCATAGATGGCGGCTTTGTCTTCACATTCAAGGGCTGTTTTTGCCTTTGCCTTCATTTCTTCAAATATCGTATTCCAATGAACTTGACGATTTCCTTTGCCTTTGTACATTTTGCTTTCAACGGGCAACCGGAACAGTCTTCGCATTCGTATATTTTATAACTTTGCTCCAACCCTGAGGCATTCTTTTTATTTTGATACTTTTTAAAGAGTACCTTGCGATCATTTGGGCAAATAAACAGATCATCTTGTTCATGGTACGTCCAATTTTTTACGTTCTTGATGTTATTCTTATATTTACGTGTTTTCTCCTGTACATACGTCCTGTACGGAATTAAAAATCAAAACGTGGTTCTTTCTCTTCACCAACCGCATACAAATAATTTTCCTCACTGCCATACCCCGCATCCGCAATCACCGTTTTTGGCATCGGTAAATCAGACGCTGCCAGCTTCTCTAAATGCGGAATAAAACAGCGAGTGTTGGCATGTCTCCGAGTTCCACTCCTTCTGCTTCTGTGATCTCGTGAATGTGCTGAAGGGTTTCTTCAATTTTTCTTTCAACTTCTCTTCATAACGAATAGTGGATTTTTCCATACAAAAGAATACTTGTTGGCGCTTGCTTCAATCTTTGTGCCATCCAAGAAATAGTTTTCCATTGTAATATGTTTGTCCTCAATTCACTAGCGTTGCATAAATAACGTTAGAACATTCTGTAAATACGCCTGTCCGGAAAAGTGCCAAAAGGCAAACCCTCAAGTAAAGGTGGCACTGTCCATTTGGTAAAAATATACAATTAAACCAAGGCAACAACGACAAAGGCTGATTTATGGACTGGCTCTCCCGTCAAACATCCTTATCCAAACATAAGACGGTTTCCAGAGCGCTCTCTTTAACCAGCGAGTGATCCGCAATAGGGATTTTTGCTTCTCATTTCCAACTGTATAAGAACATTTAAGCAGTAAGCGATGAGCGCCAGAAACACTTGATTTTGTATAGCTGTTTCGCTCATTCCATAAAAGTGTTTAATTTCTACATGCTGCTTAAGCCACTTGAAGAATAGTTCAATTGCCCACCGCGATCGGTATATTTCACTGATTTCTTCGGCGCTTGAATCAAATCGATTCGTGATTAGACGAAGCAGATTTCCTTTGTATCTACGACTTCTAGAAGGCGAAAGACATTTTCTGTGCGATTTTGTGTCGTTCCGATGTAGACCATTTTGTCGGATATAACAGTACAATCATCTGGAAGTGAAAAAGAATAAACTTCGCGAATAACGGCGTTCTTTTTCAGTCTGGAAACGAAGAAATATCCTTCATCTGTCATCCGGTCAAAACGCTCATAGTCCACATAACCGCGATCAAATACATACATGGCTTCTTTATCATCTACAAGAACCTCAAGTTGGTTTCTATCATGTTCTCTCGCGGTCGTAATCACTGCTTTTTCCGGATAAACGGTATCTTTATCCATGAATACAAGGCGTAAATGCAACTTTACTCCGGCCTTTGTTTTACGAAACTTAGCCCATTTATGGTTATTCAAATTGAGCGGAAGTGTACTTGAATCAATGATTTTCAAGGGCATGTGCTTTCCGTTTTTATAATGGTACCGTTGAATTTTCCACACAAGATCCAGGAACAGATTTGAAAGAATATATGGATTGATTTCCTGTTCTTTCGCGATATTTGGGATGCGCTGATTGATTCAAATCCAAGTGTTTTTTGAAGATCTTCGTCTAATAGTGCATCGCTCATTTCTTCCAGGCTTTCGAATTCGTGCAGCTGGGCAAACAGTAAAAGCTTGATTTGGACAGGAACCACCTGTACATCCATTGTAAAGGATTTTTTGTTGTATGATCAGGTTGTTTTTGAATATTGTCAGTATTTTTAATCAATGGATATTTTCACCAATCAGATTTTCTATTCTACGACATGAATATACTTTTTGTGAGTACGCATACAAAATAACTTTAAGCATCATTTTCGGGTGAAAAGAACTGCGTCCGCCACCTGAGTAATGGAGCGAATAGCTGCTCATCTGGAATCGATTCGACCATCTCGTCGACCACACGTGCGACATGATGTTCTGGGATATGCTCCTCAATATCGAAAATAACGAAGCTTTGACGATTATTATAAGGTTTAAATGTAGGGGATAGTTGTCTTTTTTGTTTAGAGGTCTCTTCTTTTACCTCTAGAGGAAGTGTGGTTTGTGTGTTATACTTTTCTGTAGCAGTCTTCGGATTGCACATATAAAAATCGCTCCTTTTAGTTTGTGGTATGGTAACTTCATTCTACTAAAGGCAGCGATTTTTCTATTATCAATGATTAAAAATTACCATTATAGTTGATTGTTGCTTGTAGTGCAGGCGCCGACTCCTGCGGGAATGACATGAGCCTTGAGAACCCGCAAGGCGCAAAGCGACTGAGGATGCTCAAGCCATGCCCGCGGAAAGCGTGCGCCGGAACGGAAAGCAACAGACCGGCAACATCGTTTAGATTTTACGTTAATACAAACGTTCTTTAAATCTTCAGAAATCAGAAAAGGGGCTAGCACAGAAAATCAGTTTTCACTTACTTTCTGGACAGCCCCTTTTTCAGTTCTTTCCCTTTCAGGACAATTCACTTTAATAAGCGACTTTTTCCTCTTAACTTATAAATAGATGAACGGATCTGTATTTGGTGCTGACGGGCTAATCGTAACCTCATACCCTTTTTCCGCACATTTTGTTTGCAATATAGAACTTACGCCCTGCTTCATGATTTTTTCAACATGATGGCCTGGATCAACCATATTTAACCCAACATTGATTGCATCATGAGCAGTATGATAATAAATATCTCCAGTCACATACACGTCTGCCCCTTTAAATCTAGCATGGTTGTAATATTTATTGCCATCACCGCCGAGAACGGCAACCTTTTTCACTGTATCTTTCAAATTGCCTACTACGCGCACCCCACCAGAATCGAAGACTTCTTTGGCGAATTTAGCAAATGCTTCGAGCGTCATTTCCTCTTCCAACTCGCCAATTCTTCCAAGTCCGAGTTCGTTTCCTTTCATATCCAATGAATACAAATCATATGCAGGCTCCTCATATGGATGTGCCTTCAACATTGCCGCAACAACTTTTCTTTCCAAATGATCTGGATAAATCGTTTCTATTTTAACTTCATTCACTTCTTCTAGCTTTCCCACTTCTCCGATATGGGGATTTGTTTGTTCTCCTGGAAGGAAGCGTCCGACCCCTTTGTCGCAAACGAACAATGGCTGTACTCACCAATCGCACCGGCACCAGCCTTTCCTAATGCTTGCAACATGTCCTTGGCATTTGCTTCTGGGACGTAAACAACGAGTTTTTTTAACTGTTCTTCATACGTCGGAACAAGAATGGATACATTCTTTAATTGTAAGGCATTTGCTAACATATCGTTTACACCGCCATTGGCAACATCCAAATTCGTATGAGCAGCATAGACAGCAATATCATGCTTAATGAGCATTTCAATGATTTTTCCAGAAAACTCCTCTGTTGCAATCTTTTTAGTGGGCGAAAAATGAACGGATGATGGGCAATGATCAAATCGATATTTTTATCAATCGCTTCGAGCACAACATCCTCTGATACATCAAGGGCAATTAACACATTTTCAACTGGCTTGTTCAATGTCCCGATTTGCAAACCAATCGGATCGCCGTCTAATGCATATTTTTTGGAGAGAATTCCTCAAACAATTGGATCAATTCATACCCATTAATTTTCTTCATTTTATTGCCTCCCGAACAATAGAAATTTTTTCGATTAATTCCCTTTTTCGTTCCGCATTTTTTGGATTTTCTTCCGCCTCTTTTAAACTGTTCACAATTTTTTCCCACTGTGTAAGTTCACGACTCCATTTGTTTATAAAAACATCGTTTTTTCTTTTAATAAAAATGGACCTAATAAAAGCTCTGTCTTCATATTTGTATATGGCTTATGAGCATCTCCTTTATCAGCGACGACGATTTCATAATACTTGCCGTCTTCTTCCAGGATTTCTTCAGCGACGAGTTGCCAATCATTGGTAAGCAGCCAGTTGCGAATTTGATGTGCAGCAATATTCGGCTGCAAAATAAGCCGTTTTACTCCACGAAGCTTTTCTTTGCCCGCTTCTAATATTTCCGTAATTAATGAACCCCCATGCCAGCAATGATGACACAATCGACTTCACCAGCCTCAATTACGGCTAATCCATTTCCTTTACGAACGTCAATTTGCTTTGTTAATCCCGTCAGTTCTACTTGCTTTTTCGCTGCTTGAAACGGCCCTTCCACAACTTCTCCGGCAATCGCAGAAGCAGCAATGCCCTGCTTCACACTATTGCACGGTAAATACGCATGGTCTGAACCAATATCCGCAATACGCGATCCTTTCGGTATGTATGACACGACCGTTTCCAAGCGATTTGATAATTTATCTACATTCACTTTTTTCACCTCATTTATAAAGATAAAAAGTTCTTTGCCAAATGCAAAGAACTTTTCATCTAATTATTTCAGTTCGGCAATCCACGCAGCTAGTTCTTCTACATTATCTGCTGGAACTAGGTTTCCAGGCATTCCTCCGTCTGTACCATAGATGAGAATATCGGCAATTTCATCTTGGGAAAGACCTGTCCCATGAAGTGTTGGTGCCGATCCACCTTCAAGATTTTCCCGTGACACATCACACATGATTTGTTAGCAAATGTCTCCGGTTCAAATTCAACCATTTCTTCTTCAACGCCATCCCGTTCTTTAGCAAGTTGCTTTGAATCTCCAACTCCTTTGATCGACAGAAAAAGATGAGACCAAGCCCTATGACCATAATTAAAATATACGGAACGATTGGATTTCGGTTCATGACTTACCCTCCTTATGTAGTGACCATGTTTAAAAGATAATTAATGCAAACATCTACATTTTACTCGAAAACAGTCAGAAGGGAAGCCTTACACGTGAAGATTCGCTTTTTTCGGTTTTCTGACATAAAGTGATCCTCCTTGAAAGCTCTTTCAAACTTTCAAGGAGGATCAGAAAACACATACAAAATCGTTATTAACAACCAATTTCTCGTGCGATAATCATTCGCTGCACTTCTGATGTTCCCTCGCCAATTTCAAGCAGTTTCGCATCGCGCATCATTCTTTCCACTTCGTATTCTTTCATATACCCGTAGCCACCATGAATTTGAACAGCTTCAGATGTGATTTGCATACAAATCTCCGATGCATATAACTTACACATCGAAGCCGCTTTCGCATAGGGCTTCCCTTGATCTTTTAACCATGCAGCTTTGTGTACCATCGTTCGTGCTAATTCAATTTTCATTGCCATATCAGCAAGCTTAAATTGAATGGCTTGAAATTTCGATAATCGTTTTCCGAACTGCTGTCGCTCTTTCGAATAAGCCAAGGCTTTCTCAAACGCTCCTTGGGCAATTCCTACGGCCATGGCACCAATCCCAATCCTACCACCATCCAATGTCTGTAAAAACTGTTTAAAGCCCTCTCCTTCCTTTCCTAGCAAATGATCTCTACTCACTTTTACATCTTCCAAAATTAGCTCTGTCGTATTCGAAGCATGAAGGCCCATTTTTTCATAATTTTCAATAATTCGGAAACCCTTAATCTTTGTTGGGACGATGATTGCGCTAATTTCTTTCACTCCATTACGTTCACCTGTAATCGCTGTCAGCGCTACAAATTTCGCATAGGAGGCATTCGTAATAAAACATTTATTTCCATTGATAATATATTTATCTCCTGTAATCACCGCGGTCGTTTCCGTTCCTCCTGCATCAGATCCTGCATTTGGCTCTGTCAGCCCAAACGCCCCAAGCGATTCCCCGAACAAATTGGCACTAAATATTGTTCCTTTTGTGCTTTCGTTCCAAACATATGAATCGGGGCGCCCCTAGTGAGATATGAGCAGCATACGTAATGCCTGTGGAGCCGCATGCTTTGCTTAACTCCTCTGTAACAATCGCAAAGCTTACCGTATCCGCCCCTGCCCCACCGTATTCTTCTGGAAATGGAAGACCCATCATTCCTAATTCCCTAGTCCCCTACAAATATGAACTGGGAAAGTATGGGTGCGGTCCCTGTCGATTGCACCGGGAGCGACTTCTTCTTTTGCAAACTGCCGAATCGTCTTCCGAATTAGTTCTTGTTCACTCGTTAATGAAAAATCCATGCTCTAAACCTCCATACATTTTTATTGATTGGAATGAGCAGTCAGTTTTCATGCTTACTATCATGCAAACGGGAACTTTTTACAATGAAAAATAATACAATTGCCATACTTATGCCTCCAGCAATTATAAAAACAAAACCTTTGAACGAATACCTCCAATAAACCAAATGAGGCTATTCACGAACAGTAGAACGGAAAGTGAATTCGAACTTCCTGAAAAAGAAATCATTTAATTGGACGAGAAAGAGTAATAATAGAAAAGCGGCTGTGACGTATACAATAAACGGCTGTTTGCCTCTTCTGCGATAAAGATAAAAGGTAATAAATAAGATAATGACAAAAAAGCCAATATAAGCGTTTGCATTAAAAGGAAATACGAGTAAAATAAGTGATTACAAGCATGATTAAAATCATCGCTAAGAAAAGGCTGTTTATGAGCGTTTCGTTCATTAACTTTTTCTTCGGTGATTTCATTTCATGTTCAATCTCTCCGCCAGAATATAATGCAAGTAAATAATCGCAATATTGATCTGGCAACATGTTATTTTGTTTCCAAAATTCTATTTCAGCAAGAATGATCTTTTTCTATTTAAGTCCATCTATGACACATCCTGTTAACTTATATATTCGAGTGATTACGTTGTTAACCCTTTATTAATCAAAAAAGTTTACTTCCGTGCACAGAAGTAAACGAATGATACATTTTTATTCAAGAAAGTCTTTTAACCTTTTGCTTCTGCTTGGATGGCGTAATTTTCTCAACGCTTTCGCTTCAATTTGGCGAATACGCTCTCTCGTAACACCGAACACTTTCCCAACTTCTTCAAGCGTTCTTGTTCGACCATCGTCCAATCCAAAGCGAAGCCGCAATACGTTTTCTTCGCGATCTGTTAATGTGTCAAGTACGTCTTCAAGCTGTTCTTTTAATAACTCGTATGCCGCATGTTCTGATGGTGATGTTGCTTCTTGGTCTTCGATAAAATCTCCGAGATGTGAATCATCTTCTTCACCAATCGGCGTTTCTAATGAGACGGGCTCTTGAGCAATTTTTAAAATTTCCCGAACCTTTTCTGGAGTCAAATCCATTTCTTCGGAAATTTCCTCTGGAGTCGGTTCTCTACCAAGATCTTGCAATAACTGTCGTTGTACACGAATCAGTTTATTGATTGTCTCAACCATATGAACGGGGATACGAATCGTCCGAGCTTGGTCAGCAATCGCTCTTGTGATCGCTTGGCGAATCCACCATGTTGCATACGTACTAAATTTAAAGCCTTTTTCAAAGTCAAATTTTTCAACGGCTTTAATTAATCCCATATTTCCTTCCTGGATTAAATCAAGAAATAGCATCCCTCTTCCAACATAGCGCTTGGCTATGCTGACAACGAGGCGAAGGTTTGCTTCAGCAAGTCGCTTTTTCGCTTCTTCATCCCTTGCTCAATTCGCTTTGCAAGCGCAATTTCTTGCTCAGCCGTTAGCAAATCGACGCGTCCAATTTCCTTCAAATACATCCTAACAGGATCGTTAATTTTCACACCTGGAGGCACACTTAAGTCATTAAGGTCAAACTCTTCATCTTTCGGATTTTTCGGGTCTTCCCCATCTTCCGCTTCTTCCATTACTTCAATCCCTTGATCAGCGAGCAATTCATAAAACTCATCCATTTGATCAGAATCCAAATCAAAGTGGGCTAGTTTCCAGAAATGTGCTCATATGTTAAGGTACCCTGTTTTTCCCTTTTTCGATCAGTTGCTCTTTTGCCTGATCCAGGGTAAGTTCGATTTCTACTTCATTGGAACGTGCTGATTTTTCAGCCATGCGTCCCCTCCTTCCAGCATTTGCATACCAACATAAATTTGTTACAATGACCTGCGAAGTTCAATAATTTCCTTGGCAATTTGTAACGCCTTCACATAATCATTTTTTCGCTCAGCCGCTTTTTGTTCTGCCTGCTTTTCTTTTATCATTAACAATTTAGGATGTTTCAACACATGACCTACATAATCTCTTAATTCTTGTTCATTAAATTCGATATCGGCTGAGAGCATATCGATTTCGGTAACGATCGCACGCAGTCGTTTATCAGGTAAAAATGAACAAACATACTTGGATCTGGAGGATTTCCTGTTCATAATATCCAAATAAATAAGTAAGGATGGCTTGATGCTCATCATAATAAAATGACGTATCTCCAAGCATTTCGACAACACGATATGCAATTTCATCGTCGTGAATCATCCTAGCAATTAGATGCCGTTCAGCGGCAAGATGTGCAGGTAGAAGCTGATTTGAGCGATTTGACGGTGCGGCTTGCACAGGCGTCTGATCATTTGCACCTTTTTATTCACACGTTCAAATTGATTGAGCTGTGAGCGTAGTGCATCGATTGACAAGGAAAACTCATCCGCTAACTGCCTTATATATAAATCCTTTTCAACAGGATTTGTAAGCTTGCCTATTTCGATCAGTATTTGTTCGATATAATTCAGCTTATCGCCTTCATTTTGAAGGTTTTTCCTAGGCGAAAGTAATGTAGCTTATAGGCCATCCATGTAAGTCCATTCCCTATTATATCAGTACGGAATTTTTCTGCTCGAATTTCCGAATATAGTCATCGGGATCTAGACCTGTTGGCATCATCGCAACAGTTACAGTAAAGCCTTGCTCAACAAGCATTTGTCCAGCACGGAATGCAGCTTCGGATCCTGCTGCATCTGCATCAAAACAAACGGTAATGGAATCGGTCAATCTGCGAAGCTGCCCAGCATGCTTAACTGTCAATGCCGTTCCCATGACAGCAACACCATTTTTGATTCCGGCACTATCCGCCGATATTACATCAGCAAAGCCTTCAAACAAGACGGCGAAGTTTTGTTTACGTATGTGACCTCTTGCTTCGTGTATGTTATATAAAAGAGAGCTTTTGTTGAAGAGCGCTGTTTCAGAAGTGTTTAAATACTTTGGCTGATCCTCTTTCTCTATGGCACGGGCCGAAAAGGCGATAACCCTTCCTTTTTCATTATGAAGTGGAAACATGATCCGGTTGCGAAAACGGTCAAAATAACGGTCATCAGAATCCCGTTTTCCGATTAGACCGGCTCTTTCCATCAATGACTGCGAAAACCCACGTTTTTCTAAAAACTTCACAGCAAAATCCCATTCTGGCAATGAATATCCGATCTGAAACTTACGCAAACTTTCTTTCGTAAAGCCCCGATCGAGCAAATATTCCAACGCGGGAGCACCTTCGTTTGTGTTCAACAGTAAATGATGATAAAACTTGGTCAAAAGCTCGTGTGCCTCAATCATTTGCCGTTCATCAGGAGATATTTGCGCATCCATAATTTGATCTTGTTGAGGGCCGATATCGAGCTCAATATTGCTTACTTCAGCAATTTTTAGAGCAGCTTCTTGAAATGATACGCCATCAATATCCATTAAAAATGTAAAAACATTTCCACCAGCACCACAGCCAAAACAATGATAGATTTGCTTTTCCGTCGAAACTGAAAATGACGGAGTGTTTTCACCGTGGAAAGGACATAAACCAAAATAATTCCGTCCTTGTTTTTTCAACTGAACATAATTGCTAATGACCTCGACAATATCGATCGACTGTCGAAGCTCGTTGATTTTTTCCTCAGGTATTCTTGCAGACACGAAAACATCCCCATTTAATAAATAATACTATTCGACAGAATGATTCAAACTCCTTCAATTTTCGACAACAATCCACGCAACGAAGCTTGGAATTGTCGGCGATGTTCCTTTCCGAATGGACTTGGTCCCTTTCCATAATGACCTGCCTCTCGTGCTTTTGCCGCTAAAAGCGAAAATCTAAAGCCATTTCAATGGTGTCTTCCTTGTATTCCGTTCCCTTGGTGAAATGGCATAAACGCCTTTAGATAGGACGAGGCTAGCCAACCCAATATCTTGAGTAATTAATACATCTCCCGCCTTATTTTGTTTACAATATAAAGATCTACCGAATCTTTGCCTGCGTCTACAAAGCACCATTGGGGATTTAACTCTTCGTTTTTGGTTTATGATCATAAGAAGCAACAAAGCGAATATCCCAGTTATACTCTTTAGCAATAGTGGAAATCTCGGCTTTGACCGGGCAAGCATCTGCATCTACGTATATAATCGCTTTAGCTTGATTACCGTTACTTATTCTACATCACTCCACAGATTCCTTCTTTTATTAAGATTCATTAAGGAAAGATCGGATTTTTTGTCGCTTTTCCTTATCTTACACGTCTATCCCAATAACTAGTTTATTCTCAAATTCGCAACTCTAAACCTTTTATGACTTTCAACACAATTTTTTATTATAGCTTATTTACACGATTTTGCCTATTAAAAGCATTCATTAAACAGAAGTAAGTACATTTTTACTCTATTTCTCTAAATATTATTCATACAATATAGATAAAACAACCATGCTTCTCTGTTCAAAATAGACGATGAGGTTCCATACGAACCACTTAAACTGAATTAAATGAATTGTTTTTTCGTACAGCTGAGCTGCTTCTACATTTTTTTGCATATAATTGATGATCGTATTGGCTGTTTCTTCAACCGCTTTATTCGAAACATCAATGACTGTACAACCGAGTTTGTTCGCAACTTTATCAAAATATTCGATCTCTCGTTTAATTCTTTCTATATTTGCGTAATTTGCCTTCGCATCTAATCCTAAAGAAAGCAATCGTTCACGTCTAATATGATTCAATTTTTCCGGGCTAATTTTTAATCCGATACATCTAGCAGGATCAACCTTAAATAATTCCTCAGGAGGATCTACTTCAGGTACAACAGGAACGTTAGCAACTTTATATCGTTTAAGGGCGAGATATTGAGATAACGGAGTTTTGGATGTGCGCGAAACACCTATTAATATAATATCGGCTCTTAATAATCCGCGTGGATCTCTGCCGTCATCATATTTTACAGCAAATTCAATGGCCTCCACCCGTTTAAAGTAATTCTCATCTAATTTTCGGACAAGCCCCGGCTCATTCAACGGTTCACGTTCAAATGCTTTCTCGAATTTATCCATAATCGGCCCCATAATATCAATCGAGCTTACTTGATTAGCCATTGACTGATCACGCAAATACAAGCGATTGCTCGGCTTTACCAATGTATATACGATGATTGCCCGATCATTTTTTGCCATTCCGATGATTTCATCCATATGTTCCTCTTCTTCGACATATGGATACGTTTTAATGATGGCATTGAATTTCCAAATTGGCTAATGGCTGCTTTCGTTACAAGTTCAGCTGTTTCCCCAACTGAATCCGAAACAACATATATAATTGGAACAGTCATGTGCATCCCCTTTCCTGTTATACGATTGAACGATTTCGAGCTTGTTTGTACAAACAAGCTCGAAGTTAACTTATTTCACTTGAATTTCATTTATCGCAGCGTAACTTCCAATTAGATTAGCTAGTTGCTTCATTTGCGCTAGTCGATTCATCTTCACATTCGCTTGCTCTGCCATAACCATTGTATGATCAAAATAAATAGAAATGGCCGGCTGTAATGATGCTAGAGCCGCAAACTTCGCTTCTTGCCCGTCAGCTGCCGCATACGTATCAACGACGTGCATCCAGCTATCATAAAGTTGTTGCTCATACTCATTTTCGAATAATTGTGGATCTATCTCCATGCTGCCTTCCCATTTTTTAGCGATTGTCATGACGCGGGAAAGTGATTCAATGATCTCCTTAAACCCTTTCTCTGCCTTCTTCATTTGCAAAGCATTTGCGCGATCAACAAGAACAGGAACGCTTAATAAATCTCCGCCTAGAACAGCTTCGATAATGTCATGACTAATTCCTTTTCCTGAAGTAAATATTTTAAGCGCAGTTTGAAAATTGCGTAAGCTGCTCAAATAATTGATCGTTTGTTTCCAATTTTCGGCCGATAATCTCGATTGTTTTTTCCAAAATCGTTCGCAATGGAAGATCCCAATTATTTTTCAATAGAATTTGGATGATTCCTGCTGTTTGACGCCTTAATGCATATGGATCTTGAGAACCTGTAGGAATAAGTCCGATCGCGAATGATGCAACGAGTGATTCTAATTTATCTGCGACACTAACAATCGCAGCGATCATTGTTGATGGTACATCATCATCGGCATGACGTGGCTGATAATGCTCATTCACTGATTTAGCGACATCCTTGTGTTCTCCTTGTAGCAAGGCATACTTCTCACCCATGATCCCTTGAAGCTCTGGGAATTCATCGACCATATTTGTAACAAGATCAAATTTGCTTATTTCTGCTGCGCGATCGACAAGTTGTTTGTCTATCTCTGAAAGGGTGAGCAATGACGAAAGTTCTTTTGCTATCAAGCGAATCCGGTCAATTTTTTCCGATAATGTACCTATTTTCTCATGATAAACAATCGTTTCTAGTCGCTTTAATGCATCTGGAATGAGCAGTTTTTATCTTCTTCGAAAAGAAATCTGCATCCGCCAATCTTGCACGTAACACTTTCTCATTCCCTTTACAACATTTTCAAGATGATGCTCATTGCCATTACGCACCCCAACAAAATATGGAAGCAGATCGCCATTTGAACCTTTCACTGGAAAGTAACGTTGATGAGCTTTCATCGATGTAATTAACACTTCTTCCGGAAGCTCTAGGAAGTCTTCATTGAACGAGCCAGCAAAAACAGTTGGATATTCAACGAGATTTGTCACCTCATCGATCAAGTCTTCATCAATCGGAACGATCCAATCTTTTTCAGCACTTAATGTTTCAATTTGCTCTCTAATTGCTTGCATTCTTTCCGCTTGATCCACAATGACATATTGGCCAAGCAACGTCTTTTCATAGTCAGCCGCTGTTGACAACAACACTTCATTGCCTAGGAAACGATGACCGAATGTCTTTGCACCTGCTTGAATATTAGCGACTGTTAAAGGAATCGTTTCGCTTCCAAACAATGCAACAATCCAGCGAATTGGACGAAGGAAACGTAAATCTAGGCTTCCCCAACGCATATTGTTTGGAAAATGAAGCGATGTAATTATTTCGCTAAGCTCTTGTAACAATTCAATGGTTGGCTTTCCTTTTATAAACTTTTTAACGTGGGCATATTCGATCCCTTTGATTTCCTTAAAGAAAATCTCATCCGGACTTACCGCTTGTCCACGGCAAAACCAAGTGCAGCCTTTGACCAATTTCCTCTTCATCAAGAGCAATCTTCTTCGCTGGGCCTTTTGCTTCTTCTTCCATATCACTTTGGAATTCTTCTACATTTTCAATTAGAATGGCCATTCTTCTAGGTGTAGAATAAATTCGTACCTCTTCATGGCCGATCCGATGATCCTTGAGCCATGAAACCAATTTATTATTCAAATCATCCATTGCCCCGCTAATGAAGCGCGCTGGCATCTCTTCAATCCCGATTTCGAGAAGTAAATCACGTTTATTCATCGCTCTCTCCCTCCTTTTTCTTCCCGTTTAATATCGGAAAACCAAGCTTTTCTCTTTCTTCATAAAAGTTTTTGCCACTTGTCGCGCCATATTTCGCATTTTTCCGATGTAAGCTGTTCGCTCCGTAACGGAAATGGCACCTTTGCATCAAGAAGATTAAATACATGTGAGCATTTTAAAATATAATCGTATGCCGGATGAACGAGCCCTTCTTCCATTTGGCGTTTCGCTTCGGTTTCATATGTAGTGAATAAATCAAATAACATCTTTTGATTCGACGTTTCAAAAGCATACTTTGAATGCTCATATTCAGGCTGATAGAAAATATCTCTTATCGTAAAGCCTTTAGTCCATTCTAGATCAAAAACATTTTCTTTATTTTGGATATAAGATGCAAGCCTTTCGATCCCATACGTTAATTCAACCGAGACAGGCTTACATTCTAAGCCACCTACTTGCTGGAAATAAGTAAATTGCGTTACTTCCATGCCGTCAAGCCATACTTCCCATCCTAATCCTGCGCAGCCAAGTGATGGGTTTTCCCAGTTATCTTCAACAAAACGAATATCATGCTCCAAAGGATCGATACCAAGAACACGTAATGAATCTAAGTACATCTCTTGAATATTGTCTGGAGAAGGCTTCATAATGACTTGGAATTGATGATGCTGATACAATCGGTTTGGATTCTCTCCATAACGACCATCAGCCGGACGTCGTGACGGCTCAACATACGCAACATTCCACGGCTCAGGACCAATTGCCCTTAGGAATGTGTAGGGGCTCATCGTACCTGCTCCTTTTTCAACATCATATGCTTGCATGAGAATACAGCCGTAATCAGACCAATGCTTTTGCAAGGCAAGTATCATTTCTTGAATATTCAATCTAACTCATCCTTCCTCTTCATTTTCATTCATGTGTCATTTCAACATAAAACCCCCATCCCTATGCTAATCACCCATAAGCATAGGGACGAGAGTTACCCGCGGTTCCACCCTATTTGCCGAGCATATTGCACTCGACCAACTTTTATTCATGCCACTCCAGACTGCCTTCCTTGAAGCTCCATCCCACCGGCTTGCACTATCCCGGGTCGCTATACATGGTGGTCAACAAGTACTTGTTTCTTTCTTCGCAGCGTTATTCACTTCAATTCAAGCTCATATACATGAAAATAGCCGATATGGCGTAATTTGTCAAGTTTTCGGTTTTCGCGTATTTCATAAGTCGAGCAAACTATCCAGAGAAAATCTTCGTCTAGAAACTTGCCGCTGATTTTAAACAGTTAAAGCTTGTCTTTTAATCGATCCATTTGATCTAAAAATCGCTTCGTTTTTAATTGCAGCCCTGAATATTCGTCATAATATAAATCTATTGCGCTTTTTAATTCTTGTTTTGTTTCTGGCTTGACTGAAATGGAACCGAGCCTTTGTATATCAAAAAATAAAATAACCGTAATAATTTAATTGTATTTTGAGAAAGGGGCAGAAAATGAGGGTCCCGCTCAAAACAGCGGTGACAAATGAGCCCATTTTCTCGAATGGAAAACCAAACTGAGCTTCCGTACTTCCGCAAAGAACACATGCTTTCATTTCCGGATATAGTCCAAAAACACTAAGCATCTTCATTTCGAAAATATGTGTCACGATATCTGGATCATAACCTTCATTGATATAATGAAGCGTTTGAGATAGTAATTCGAATAGAAATGGATTGCTTTCTTTTTCATTTGTCGCTTTATCAAGCAAGTCAACGATATATGCAGCATAGGCAGTTTTAAAAATATCCTCCCGAATCGACCGTAAAGATGCAACTATCTCAGCTTGCTGCAATGTTCCTAATCCACGACCGGATTGAATTAAATAATACCCGTATGTAAAGGGCTGGGAGACGCTCGCAAGCCGGCTGCTTGGCTTCTTTGCCCCGCGAGCCATTCCTGCAATCTTCCCAGCTTCTCTGCTATAAATAACGACAATTTTATTTGATTCACCGTAATCTGTCGTTCTTATGACAATTCCCTCGTATTTTTGTAGCATGTCACAATCTCCCCTTTACAGTCATACACTGCACTCGTGGGGCAAAAGCGTCACTAAGAAACCGGATGATCTACTTCATTGGCATTATCCATAAACGGCAGAATATTCATATGCTCTTCTTTTTCAAGTTCCTTTAGGAGTAAGTAAGTATCCACATTACCTGTCTCTTTAAAAACTTTCCACGTGAATTCATACATGTTCATCCCGCCTTTCATATGTTTGAAGTACTTTTCTCTTACATTTCTTATTTTTACCGCAAGCCTAGGGACGATACAGCGTAAAATTTGTTAATCCGACCAATAAATTTATTTCTAATATTCATCTTCCTTAAATCCATAATCTCGTAAATGGAACGCTTTATTTCTCCAATCCTTCTGTACTTTCACCCATAGTTCTAAAAACACTTTCGAACCAAGTAAATGCTCAATATCCTCACGTGCTCTTTGACCAATTTCCTTTAACATCTTTCCTTGCTTTCCGATAACGATGCCTTTTTGTGAGTCACGCTCCACGATAATCGTGGCCATCACATGAACGATATCTCGCTCATCTTTCTTCTCCATTTTATCGATTAAGACGGCGAGAGAGTGCGGTATTTCCTCTCTTGTCAAATGAAGCGCTTTCTCCTAATTAACTCCGACACAATAAATCTTTCTGGATGATCGGTAATTTGATCAGCTGGGTAATATTGTGGACCTTCGGGCAGTTGCAGCAAAATTTGTTCAAGCAAACGTTCAACATTATTTCCTTCTAAAGCCGAAATAGGAATGATTTCTGCAAATGGATATTTTTCCTTATATTCTTCAATGAGCAATAACAATTCATCGGGTCCGATTTGGTCAATTTTATTAATGACTAGAAAAACAGGCGTCTTTACCCCTTCCAACTTTTCAATAATAAATTCATCACCACGACCAAAACCTTCTGCCGCATTAATCATGAAAAGAATGATGTCCACTTCTTTTAACGTATTCATCGCAATCTTCATCATAAAATCGCCAAGTCGATGTTTCGGTTTATGGATTCCAGGTGTGTCAATGAAAACCATTTGTGCGTCATTTGTCGTTAGTACGCCCTGTACTTTGTTTCTTGTTGTTTGTGGTTTATCACTCATAATCGCAATTTTTGCCCAATGACACGATTAAGAAAGGTTGATTTCCCGACATTTGGTCTGCCAATAATAGAGATAAATCCTGATTTGTATGTTCTGCTGTCTGTATTATTCATGTAAATCCTCCGGTGAAAATGCAAATGGTAATAGTTGTTCGACCGTCAATTCCTTCGTTTCCCTTTTCCGTTTGAAAGAATAACCTTCATATCCTTCGGGCAAAGTTCAGCAATGACTTGCCTACAAGCCCCGCATGGCGGAACTGGACGTTTCGAATCCGCTGTAACTGCGAGCATCACAAATTCACTGTCTCCTTCAGACATCGCTTTAAATAGGGCAGTTCGTTCGGCACAGTTAGCAAGACTATAAGCTGCGTTTTCAATATTACAGCCATGATAAACGTTTCCCTTTTCGTTACTAATGCGGCTCCCACCTGAAAATTAGAATAGGGAACATATGCTTTTTCTTTTGCCTTTTCAGCTTCTAAAATCAATTGCTCAACTTTCATTTTGTTGCTCCTTATTTCTTATTTTTATTTTACTACATCTTCATGAAAAAGTTATCAAATCTCAGTAAGTTTTTTGATAATTTCAACTTTAGCCCTGTTTTTTCATTCGACTTCGAAAGTATTTTACCGTACTGAGCGCTTGTATTCAAATAAGCCGATTGTGAAAAGGTTCAACATTGTTTTTCTTTTACGCAGATCCGCAATTCATTCGCACGAGAGGAAGCAATCGCTATACAAACTTGAGCGGAGATTTATAGGCCGTCAATTAGATTTCTAAGCCGTCATATAATTTTCCGCAGCTGGAAAGTAAACCACTTACTTCCTAACGAAAAATGCCGCACAGGAGCGGCATTTTATCTTATAAACAAATCGATGAATTTTGGGATGAAGATGATTGCACCATTGATTACAGCCATAATTGCAGCTAATAAAACAGCGGCTGCCGAGATATCCTTCGCTTGCTTGGCCAATGGCTTGATCTCCGTCGTTGATAGATCAACCGTTCGTTCGATTGCTGAGTTGACTAACTCAAGTATAAGTACTGAAAAAATAGCGAGCACAATAAATAACCATTCAAACGGATTAAGCTGAAAAAGGATCGATAAAATAGTTATCATCAAAGCAGCGAGTAAATGAATCCGGATATTTTTCTCGTGCTTTACAGCATATGCCAACCCATCAAGTGCATAACGAAATGACGCTTTCAGTCTTCTAATCGAAAACACTCGTTTATCTTTCAAGACCAAATCCATCCAACAACGTTTTTTGTCTAGAAAACATCCGTTTTTCATCTTCCTCGTTCATATGGTCATAACCTAGTAAATGCAAAAATCCGTGCACGACAAGGAATCCTAATTCACGAATGAATGAATGACCATATTCTTCTGCTTGCTCATTCGCTCTCTCAAGTGAAATAATTAAATCCCCGAGCATTCTTGGCATATCAGGAGCGATAATTTCAACTTCCCTTCGCCCATTTCCTCCATCGCAAAGGAAATGACATCTGTTGGTTGATCTTTCCCACGATACATCTTATTTATTTCTTGAATTTCTTCATTTGTTACGAATGTAAGCGAAAGCTCACTTCCATCCTCGATTTGTTCCTCTTTCGCAGCGTAATTTAAAAGTTTTTCAATTAATTGCTGATGCTCTTCAGCTAATTCATTTGTTTCATCAATCATATCAATTTGCAGCGCCATTACTTACCACCTTTTTTGTTTAAAATCTGGATATTCGATTCGTGAGTGAAAAATTCCATTCAAAGTCTCACAAAAGGTTTCTTTTACAATTTCAATTTCTTTTAGTGTTAGATCACATTCACTCAATTGTCCATCTAAAAGTCGCTCTTGAGCGATATTATGCACGAGTGTGTGAATTTCCTCCGAAGTCGGATGGGTCATTGATCGGACTGCTGCTTCAACACTATCCGCCATTCCAATGATTGCCGCTTCCTTCGTTTGTGGTTTTGGTCCAGGATAACGGTATTCCTTTTCATCGATATGCTCATTTTTTCCTTCGCTTTATAATAGAAATATTTTAAAAGCGTCGTCCCATGATGTTGCTCAGCAATATCAATGATTTCCTTTGGCATTTTATGTTTTGCTAATTCTGCCGCTCCATCAACCGCATGTGCAATAATAATCTCTTTACTCGTTTCTGGCGGAAGTCGGTCATGCGGGTTTTCAATATTCATTTGGTTTTCGATAAAAAATGCGGACGCTTCGTTTTTCCGACATCATGGTAATAACACCCAACACGCGCTAGCAAACCGTTGGCACCGATCGCTTCACAAGCCGCTTCAGCCAAATTAGCAACCATTACGCTATGATGATACGTACCAGGCGCTTCGACCAAAATCTTCTTTAACAACGGATGGTTCGGACTCGATAATTCAATAAGACGAATCGTTGATAGTATGCCAAAGCCTGCCTCAAAAATGGCAGCAACCCGATCGTTAAAATCGCCGAAAAACTCCTGAAACGAGCGCATATAACACATAATAAGCGTATTCAATCATCGTTACTTGACCGCTGCCAATAAATAATAAAAATACGATGATTAATACATTCGTAGCAGCAACGAACAAGCCCGCACGTAAAATATGTGTCCTTTCATTCCGACCGGATAAAAACAACACACTGGCTAAACCACTAAATAATATATAAATCGCGATTTCTATGTCAATTGTACCGGAAATTCCATCATGAAAAACAATGCTTCCACAGGCCGCTAATAAAATCGTCATCATCAAGGCAAAGCGCTCATTGATCAATATTTTCAACAACATCGGTGCCATCGCCGCTGGGAATATATAGCCGATCTCATTAATATCTAATTGCTCCATTAATCCTGTAATCTTCATTATGATTAATGAGCAAAGGAAAATCAAACTGCTCAATAGTAAAAGTTTTGCTTCTTATCTTCCTGTAATTGCAAGTTCGAGAAGTGAATATATAGCGCTCCGATAGCAATAACAACAAAAACGGTTAACCCGATGAATGGTTTTGATGTCGGGTTGCTTTTTAACAGTCCTAACATTTCCAATTGCCGATAGATTTCTCGATCAATCAAATGCCCTTCTTGAACGATGACTTGTCCTTGAAGAATCTTTACTGGATCAACGTCTTCCATCGCTTGTTTTTTTCTTCCCTCCGTCAATATCGGATCATAAATGTCATTTGCCACGATGGCGTACTGACCAAGCTCAACAGCAATTTCCTTTAAATGAGGCGCAAGGCCTGCCATTTGAATGCTTTCACCCAGTAACTCCTTTGTTTTTTCCACTTGTTCTTCACGAATCTTTTCGCTCATCACTCTTTCTACATTAACGATCACCGTTTCTTTCATTTTTCCCGCAAGCTTGCCTCTGTTTTAAGTAAAGATATGAGCATTTCATCGGAAATAGAATCGGTAATATCTTCAGAAACGTTTTCGGTTAACTTCGACTTTAATGACTTTAGTTTGGATTGTAAAAGTACATGCTCTTCCTCTTGATCTAATGAATCACCTTCTATTCGTGATTCTTGGCTTACTTCCTTTACAAAATCAAAAATAGATTGAACTAATAAAATTCTGTTTTGGGCCATTTCTTTTTAAATACATAAACACGCGCAACATCTTCTGCCGCTTTTTCTCGTTCCTCCGCTGTTTTTACTTCATCTTCAATCGTTTTTGGTGAGCGAATTGTTTTGTCGGAAACGGAAAACAGCTCGATATCAAATGTTTCTGGCTTTACATTATGATAGAGAATCCCAAATAACGCCAATGCCAAAATCCCGTAAATAATAGCTGTGAACAGTTTATAACTTAAAAATGTTCGTAGTTTACTTATGTATTGTTGAAAGTTCATAGAAACCTCCATACCTATTCATCTAATAATAGTTATATAAAATGATAGCAGTTTTCTTGTCAGATTACACTATATTTCCAAAAGATTAAAAGCGGATATATTTTTATTGAATCGTGAAAGAGAAAAACCCGAACATTATTGTTCAGGTTTCTCCGCTTTTGTTTCATAAGCTTGAATAATGCGCGCAACGAGTGGATGGCGCACAACATCACTTTGAGTAAGGTGAATAAACGCAATTCCGGCACGTCATGTAAAATTCTTTCCGCTGCAGCAAGACCCGATTGTGCCCTTTTGGCAAGTCCACTTGTGTAGCATCACCAGTAATAATCATTTTCGAGCCAAATCCAAGCCTCGTTAAAAACATTTTCATTTGAGCTTCCGTCGTATTTTGCGCTTCGTCTAATATGACGAACGCGTCATCCAATGTTCTCCCTCATATAGGCAAGTGGAGCAATTTCAATCGTTTCCCGATCAATCAACCGCTGTGTATGCTCAACACCGAGCACATCATGAAGAGCATCGTATAACGGGCGCAAATAAGGATCTACTTTTTCCTTTAAATCTCCCGGTAAAAATCCGAGACTCTCACCAGCTTCAACGGCTGGACGAGTTAAAATGATTTTATTTACTCGATTATTTTTTAACGCATTAACGGCCATTACAACAGCGAGATACGTTTTGCCCGTTCCAGCGGGGCCGATGCCAAATACGAGATCCCGTTTACGGATTGCATCAATGTATTGGCGCTGCCCAAGTGTTTTCACCCGGATGGTCTTGCCTTTTGTATTGCGAGCAATTTCCTCTTCAAAAAGTTCGGAGAAATATTCAATCCGATCTTGCTTCGCCATTTGGATCGAGTAAGAAACATCTCGCGGGGATATATGAATCCCTTTGCGGATGACAAGCAACAATTGTTGTAAGATTTCCTTTACGAGAGCAACAGATCCCTCTTCACCGGAAACATTAATTGATTCACCTCTAGTCACAATGGCTACAGAAAACTCTTGCTCGATTTGTTTTAAATGAAGATCGGCATTCCCGAATAAAGCAAACGCTTCTTCAGCATTTTTAATTCAATCTTTTGTGTAATCAATTCTTCTGACATGCGTTAGTCTCCTTGAATGAACGGTTTTTCTTCTGCAATATTTTCAATCACCTGAAAATTAATGGATAGGTTAACTTTACCATTCTCGACTTCTTCATGCAAAATAAATTCTTTTTCAATCTGTGCATCTTCCGGAATTTTTGTTTTCACTGATTTTCTTGCTAACTCCTTCGCTGCTTCAATCGCTTCTTCTTTCGTAAATTTACGAACAATTTCTTCCTTTTCACGCACGGTCAACTCTTGGTAATTGATCGGTAGCTCCCATCCTAAAAACGAATCGGACGTATATCGATCTCCGTTTCATAATCACGAAAATCATTTTTCTTCATTCCCCAAATAGGAAGGTTAAATTTATTCATACCTATGGAATGTACTCGCTTTTCTTCGCCACTGTATACTTGAAAGAGATTCTAACGGATAGTCTTCTACCTTCGAATTGTACCAAGTGACACCCCAAACCTCCCCTTTGCCGCAATCGCTTCTTCTTTCCCTTCACTACCAATTAACCCAGAAACGAGTAGCTCCCTTTTTCCACGTATTGATGAATTTTTACAACTGGCTTTCCCTTCTCAACAAACAATTTCGAAATGACCGCTTTTTCTTGGCGACGAGATGGCCTGGGCTCTTTAATTCTACTTTTTCCGGCTCTGTTTTTGGACAGCTTGAAAATGATAGGTTGTCCCTTTTAACTCCACACCGATCCATGTGATATTATCGATCGTCTCGGTAAGATGTTGTTGAATGGACTCAGGATCTGCAATGGAAAAATGCAATTTGCCAATGGTGACACCGATCTCATCAAGTTCTTTCCGAATTTTATGTTCCGTTGCCGGGTCTGCACCAGTAATATGAATTCCCAAGTGACATTCGATAAAAATAGGATGACAAGTAAAAATAACATCATTCCAATGGCGAAACCACCGTTCTTTAACACTCTTTTCCATAAAAAGGAGACCTTCTCCTTTCTGGAGGGTAACTTTACAATCCGTTTCGCGAGCAATATGTCTTAATGTATGTAAATTGGACAGTTCGATAAAAAACAATTTCATGTTTATTTACTCTTTTAACTTTCCACATTGCGAGCTTTGCACGTGTAAGTTGATTAAGAAATCTTTCAAGACCAGATCCTTTCACTTTTACGTATACTCTGCCAGATATGAACGTTAACCATTGGTTTTTCAATTACGCCATCTCCTATTCATTTAAATAATGAATTTCTTCAATTTTCCTTCTAATAAAAGTTCTTCTGGCAAAATCGTTTTAATGACAAAGGACTTCCTCTCACTAATAATTGCCCTTGCGTAAGAAGAAGCCTTAATTCGCTCTCAGTAAAAACAAGCAGGCCCCGATGATTTTCGATATATATATGAAGTTGCCCAACCATTGTCACTCTTGGCAAATCCATCATGACATCAGCAGGAAGTTCCAATTTACTTGCCATCCATTTACGTAATCTGTGAGTCCATTTTTTTGCCATGAAAGAACCCCTTTCCTCTCATATGTATGAGTAGAAAGGGGTTTCATCACATTTTTTGTTTAATTAATGACTTCTCGCCGTCATGGCATCCAGCTTTTCGAACTCCTTCGATATCAGTGACGACCGCTGGAGATTCAGCAAGGAAACTCCTGCTCATTTGAAATTTGGCATTTATCCCTTCACTTATAAGAGTGAGAGATATCTACTCAAGCGTTTCTTTGCGGGCGATATCGTTTGATCGCTCGTGGTGGTCCTAATATTTCTGCCATGATGATGCCATTAACGATATCATTTTGTTCAAGTTGCAAAGAAGATCGTTTACTGGAAGCCGGCTTCGTTGGTGGAAGTACATTTTCAATCGTCTCGCTTTTTCAGGAACGTTGATTTTCTGAATATTTTTTCGATCAACTTTTTTAATTTCCTCCACTATTGGCTCTGGCTTCGTAAGCAGCATTTCAGCAGCTTCACGCAAATTTCTCGCTTTGCTAAGATCAATGTCATGTTCAACTAACTCTTTACGGGGCTCAACGAACGGTTTAGCTTGTTGAGCCACTGGCTTTCTTTGATCAGCTTGATGTTGCTTTGGCTTTTTCATCGCGTTAAAAGCCATGCTGATCAGACCAAAAATGGCCAAAAGGATAAGTTGTTCCAAGGAGCTTCCTCCTTCCAAATCGTTTTATACCGATTTATTCTATATTGTCTTCGTTCGATGGCTTCGTTGTCATTCGACTAATTGAATCACGCATCTCTGAATCAGCATTAATGTTTTTCAAAGAATAATAGTCCATTACACCTAAATTGCCTGATTTTAACGCTTCCGCCATCGCTAATGGGATTTCTGCTTCCGCTTCAACAACCTTCGCTCTCATTTCTTCTACTCTTGCCTTCATCTCTTGCTCATTTGCAACAGCCATTGCTCTTCTTTCTTCCGCTTTTGCTTGGGCAATCTTCTTATCTGCTTCCGCCTGGTCTGTTTGTAATTGAGCACCGATATTTTTACCAATATCAACGTCAGCAATATCAATTGAGAGAATTTCAAATGCCGTTCCAGCATCTAGACCTTTTGAAAGGACAGTACGTGAAATTGAATCTGGATTTTCAAGAACCCTTTCATGTGTATCACTCGAACCAATCGTTGAAATAACCCCTTCACCAACACGCGCAACAACCGTATCTTCTCCGGCACCACCGACAAGACGATCGATGTTTGCCCGTACAGTAATTCTTGCCTTCGCCTTCACTTCAATCCCATTCATCGCTACACCCGCGATAAACGGTGTTTCAATGACTTTAGGGTTTACACTCATTTGTACCGCTTCAAGCACGTCACGACCAGCTAAATCGATTGCAGCGGCACGCTCAAACACTAAATCAATGTTTGCACGTTGAGCAGCAATTAATGCGTTGACAACCCGATCAACATTACCACCTGCAAGATAGTGACTTTCAAGTTGATTTGTTGCAACTTTAAGCCCCGCTTTATGCGCTTTAATGAGAGGATTAATGACACGGCTCGGGATAACCCTTCTTAACCTCATTCCAATTAGAGTAAAAATACCTACGCGAACACCAGCCGAAATGGCTGAAATCCACAGACCAATTGGAACAAATGTAAATAAAACTGCTAGCACAATAATTCCAATTACGATCGCTACTAGTAAAAGATTGTTTCATATCCTAGTGCTGCTTCCATTCTTTACTTCCTCCTTCAATTAAGGCTAAACTTTTTATTTTTTCGCACAACGATGCGAGAGCCTTCCACTTTAATTATTTTAACCTTTGTATCTTTCTCAACAAATCCACCGTCTGCTACAACATCAAGGCGCTCATCATCAACTTCAATTGTTCCCGCAGGACGAAGCGCGGTGATCGTAATCCCTTCACGGCCAATCAATTCAAGACGATTCACATTAGAAACATAACCACTTTCCGTGTCCGTCGCATCGGTAAGAATAAGTCGTCTAAAAATATTCATACGTTTACCAAACACCTTTACCATGATAATAATTGATAATGCCGCTAAAAATAGTGCAATAATGATGGAAATACCATAGTAAGCAACATTTCCACCAGCCATTATTATACTGCCGATGATCGCTACAGCACCGAGAAGTCCGGCAATTCCTCCCGGCAGGAAAAACTCTGCAACAATTAAAATCATACCTAATATGAATAAGATCATCGATTCATAGCCAGCTAGCCCGGCAGCATAGTGTCCATAAAAGAACAATAATAACGCACTAATCCCCATTCCTCCCGGCAATCCAAATCCTGGTGAATATAGTTCTAACACAAGCCCAAGACTTGCGATCGACAGAAGAATTGGAACAACGACGGGGTTCGTAATAAATCTAGCAAATGACTCAGCAAAGGTCGATTTCACCGTTTGCACATTGGCATCGGCATATCAAGCTTTTGCAGAACTTCCTCGATATTATTTAGTGTACCTTCAGAATACCCTACTTCGAGTGCTTTGTCTGCTCCTAGCGTTAGAAGCTCACCCTTTTTCTTCAGATCCGGCAAATCGATATCTCCGCTTGCCATTGCTTTAGCGATTTCGGGATCCCGCCCGCTTTGCTTTGCTGCTCCTTCCATTGCGGCAAGCCACATACTTTCCGCCTTCTCACCAGCAGCATTTCCATCTTGATTAATGATCGCCGATGCACCCATAACGGCACTTGGAGTCATATAAATCTCGTCTGTATATAAAGCAATATATGAACCAGCAGAAATCGCCCATGAATTGACAAATGTAACGGTTTTAATCTCCGTTTTTGCAATCCGATTTCCGATATCTCGTGCTGCATCAACCGCCCCACCAGGTGTGTTCATGTCAAAAATGATTAAGTCTGCACCATTTTCCTCAGCCGTGCTAATCGCTCGGTTTAAGTATGCACTTAATCCTTTTTCAACATCATCTTTAATCGGTATGACATACACATTCGCTTCTTTTCCATTTGCCTGACCGGGCATAAATGATAATAGACTAGCCATTACGATACAGATGAGCATTAAGAACCTCTTCACATTCATTCCTCCCTTCACGAAGCATATGTAATCTGTATTACGATTAAAAGCTGCAAAAGTTTCATTTTCATTACAATCTTTTTAACATCCATTACTCCTCGGTAATCTGTAACATCCGTCCGAGGCTGAACTTGAATCACAGGACGTTTGATCCCCTCTGATTCGCAAGCAATGCGGCATTCATCCCACCACTTATTAAAGTAGAGAACTTCTGTTTATTCAAGTTAAGTGATCTACATTATTATATCTGAAATTCCATGTCAAGACTTTCTTTTTCCTTGATGGAATATGTCAAAGAGCCGGCAAGCGTCAGCTTACCGGCTCCGTTAACTGCGAATTATGATATATGTTTACAACATATAATATTTAAAAGCTAAGTTTCATTTGACTGTTCAAAGAGAATGTATCTCCATTCACATGTTCAAATTCACGGAGGGTATTACATACTGCTTATTTTGCGAGAAAGGACTGTCAACTCTTCTATGTTTCGATTATGATGATTCATCAACATCATTGGCTGATGGCTACTTGCAGCATTCAATGACCATTATCCTATCTTTCTAGTTCATCGCTTGCTTCAATAATATCTGTAATCGTTCGAGAAGACACATTCTTGCACCTCTATTAGTACTTACGCTTTCTTGCAGCTTCAGATTTCTTTTTACGTCTCACGCTTGGTTTTTCATAAAACTCGCGCTTTCTAACTTCTTGTATTGTTCCACTCTTTGAAACATTACGTTTGAAGCGACGAAGAGCATCTTCAAGTGATTCGTTTTTACGAACAACTGTTCTTGACATATCTCTTTCCCTCCCTCCGAACATAGCAATAACATGTTCACACACGGAAAACCATGTACTTTGCAATTATAATATAACCCTTTTCAGAGGTCAACAATCTTTATCGTTTTAGACGTTATTTCTTATTTTTTGCATGTCCACCTCAAATTGTTCATAAGATGATTTGAGGTGAAAGACATGCTCTATTTATGTTTTTTATTGTGCTAGCTCTCTGCTTCTTACTTGGGATGACGTGGTTGAGGGTTGGTTTGTTCAATGTATCAGGCGGAGCGGTAGAAGGCTTACTTCGAAAATTGACAAATACACCTGTTAGCGGGTTTATCGCAGGAATAATTATGACGGCAGTCTTACAGAGCAGTTCAGCTGTTACCGTCATCGCTGTCGGGCTCGTATCCGCTCGAATTCTTTCTTTTCCGCAAACAATTGGAATCATTTTAGGCACAAATATTGGGACGACAATCACGCTGGAATTTTTCACTTTTGATTTAACGAAAATTATTATTCCCTTTTAGTAATCGGACTTTTCTTCATGTTATTTAAACATCCAAAGTGGAGAAGCAGTGGGTTTATTTTTGTTGGAATCGGGATGATTTTTGCCTCAATGAATGGGTTTGAATGGTTGTCTAGCTCGCTTGCGCAAGTTAGTTACGTACAACATTTAATATATTTGATGAAAGATTATGTTGTCATCGCATTTTTAACTGGAACGATTCTTACTGCCCTTATTCAATCGAGTACCGTTATGACAGGAATTGCCATGAGCTTTCTTGCAACAGGGATTTTTCCGCTTGAAACTGGAATCGCCATCATGCTCGGATCAAATATTGGAACTTGTGCAACTGGCTTGCTTGCGACAATTGGGGCGGGGCATGAAGCTCGGCTCACAGCCTTTGCTCATATGTGGCTGAATATTGCCGGCGCTCTCGTTTTTTACCAATCAGTCATATTCTTGCAGATGTAAGCCGGATGATGACGGATACCCTGAGTCGCAGTTGGCCCATGCAAGTGTCGTATTTAATGTCCTATGCTCTTTAGTCGTATTGCCCTTTGCCGATCAATTTGGCCGGCTCATTAGCAAAATTCACGGGAGAAGGAGAACTTAATAGTCACTCTTTCCCGTTAATCCTTGGACAATCGCAACTCCTGAGCTTGCACCGATTCTTGTCGCGCCCGCTTCAATCATTTTTTCAACGTCTGCTAAGCTGCGAACGCCACCGGATGCTTTCACACCAAAATCTTGTCCGACCGCTTTACGCATAAGAGCGACATCTTCTACCGTTGCTCCTCCTGTTGAAAATCCAGTCGACGTTTTGACAAAATCAGCGCCGGCTTCTTTTGCGATCATACACGCTTTTTCTTTTTCCGCGTCCGTTAACAAGCATGTTTCGATGATTACCTTTACGATTGCCTGACCTTTGGCAGCTTCACAGACAACAGCAATATCTCGTTTTACGAGTTCATCATTTCCACTTTTAGTGCACCGATATTCAAAACCATATCAATTTCATCTGCACCATTTTCAATGGCATTCTTTGTTTCAAAAGCTTTCGTTTCTGGAGAATTTGCCCCTAATGGAAAACCGATGACCGTACATACTTTCACATCTGTTCCTTGTAATAAGTTTGCAGCATCTTTCACCCATGTAGGATTCACACATACGGAAGCAAAATGATACTCTTTGCTTCTTTACATAATATATTTATATTCTCCTTCGTTGCATCCGCTTTTAACAATGTATGGTCGATCATTCGAGCAATTAATTGTGACATGTACTATTTCCTCCTTGATTTAGCTATTGAATTTAGTTAGTTTAGCATGAACTTGCTACTATAAATATAACATTTATACATTAAAAACGACTATAATAGTCGTTTTTTAATGTATAACTTATATAACCATTGACGTATTTATCGTTTTTCCTCTAACACTCGAACAAATTGTCCTTCGTTATATGGATAGCCCGCTTTTGTCAATTTCACTTTAACAATTTTCCCAACCATGTCTTCTGTCGCAGGAAAGACGACTTTCAAATAGTTATCTGAATAGCCTTCATAAAGCCCACTGTTCGGATCTTCTTTAAACACTTCTTCCGGAATGACTTCAAGCACTTCATTTTCAAATTGTGACGCATACTCTTTTGCCAGTTGATCAGATAGCGCGATAAGACGGTGTACACGTTCGTTTTTAATTTCTTCATCAATTTGATCAGTCATTCTTGCAGCTGGCGTTCCCGTTCGTTTTGAATATGGGAAAACATGGAGCTCAGAAAACTGATGTTCTTTCACAAAATTGTATGTTTCCATGAATTCTTCTTCCGTTTCACCTGGAAGCCAACGATCACGTCGGAAGTAACAGCTAGGCCTGGCAATGCTTTCTTTAGCAGTTCAAGTCTTTCTGCGAAAAATTCCATCGTATATTTTCTGCGCATTCTTTTAGGACCGTATTTGATCCAGATTGCAACGGAATATGCAAATGTCTCACGACAAGCTTCGATTGATCGATGACATCAATTACTTCATCTGTCAGCTGACTCGCTTCAATGGAGGAGATGCGAATTCGTTTTAATCCTCTTACTTGCGCCTCAAGATCACGTAATAATGCAGCTAAATTATAATCTTTCATATCTTCCCCATAGCCGCCTGTGTGGATCCCCGTCAGAACAATTTCTTTATAACCAGCGTCAACAAGCTGTTGTGCTTGATGAATGACTTCTTTCGGATCTCTTGAACGCATTAAGCCACGCGCCCAAGGAATAATGCAAAATGTACAAAAATTATTACAGCCTTCTTGAATTTTTAAGGAGGCACGTGTTCGGTCAGTAAATGCAGGAACGTCCAGTTCTTCATATACGCGATTTTTCATAATGTTTCCAACCGCATTAATCGGTTGGCGTTCCTCTTTGTATTGCTCAATATAATCAATCATTTTCACGCGATCTTGGGTTCCAACGACAACATCAACGCCTGGAATGGCCATAATTTCCGCCGGTGACGTTTGTGCGTAACAGCCTGTTACACAAATAACCGCATCCGGATTGTTCCGAATCGCACGACGAATGACTTGACGACTTTTTTATCGCCGGTATTTGTCACCGTACACGTATTAATTACATAAACATCAGCTGTTGATTCAAACTCAACACGCTCATACCCATTGCTTTTAAATAATTGCCAAATAGCTTCTGTTTCATAATGGTTTACTTTACAACCTAATGTATGAAATGCAACTAGAGACATGAAATCACCTCATTAATTCAAATTGATAGAAATCGCCGATAAAGCATAGAGTGGCGCTGTTTCCGTCCGTAAAATTCTTGGTCCTAACCCACATCGTTTAAATCCAGAAGCCGTTAATTGTTCGATTTCTCGATCTGAAAGCCCGCCTTCCGGTCCAAAGATGAGTAGAATCCGATCATCCTCTTGCGCTTCATTTAGCAGTTGAGCGAATGTACTTCGCTCCCTTGCTTTGCATCTTCTTCATAAGCAACAATTTTAAATTGATAATCTTTGCTTAGTGCAAGCAATTCTTTCAATGTTACCGGAGAATGGACAGTAGGCAATACTTGACGATGAGATTGCTCCGCTGCTTCTTTAGCGATCTTATTCCATCGTTCGACTTTTTCGCAGCTTTTTCTTCTCCCATTTTACTATGGAGCGATCCGCATTGAAAGGGACAAATTCAGAAGCACCTAGCTCCGTCCCTTTTGAATGATCCAGTCCAATTTATCCCCTTTGGGCAGTCCGCTCGCAATCGTTACATAGAGGGAAGTTCACTCTTTTGATCCTCCCAGGCAATGACACTCACTTCAACGGCTTGATCGGTAATTTGGTCAATTTTCACTTGTGCTGTTTGTTGATCGGCAAAAACAACTAAAATGACATCGCCAATTTTCATCCGCATCACTCGAACAATATGATGGTAGTCGTCCCCTTCGATAACGAACGTCGAATGTCCATTAAATGGCTGCTGAATAAAATAACGTTGCATCTTTTACCTCACCCATTCTTTCTTGCGATAAATGCAACCCAATCTTCCATCGTCAACGTTTCCTCTATCGAAAAACCGGATGCAACCAACGCTTCTCTTACTTCATCTTTTTCTGTTGGATAATACCAGATGTAATAAAATAGCCATTCTCCTTCAGAACGTTTGCCGCATCATCCGTAAAACGTAAAATGACCTCTGCCAAAATATTAGCAACGACGACATCCACTTGTTTGGATACACCTTGAAGTAAATTGCCTTGTTGGACATGAACAACATTTTCCACTTTGTTTAAGTTAATATTATCCATCGCTGATTTGACTGCAACTTCGTCTAAATCAAGTGCATCAACGCGTCTTGCGCCTAATAATGCCGCGGCAATGCTTAATACACCGGAGCCTGTGCCAACGTCAATGACTTCATCATTCGATTTAACTGTTCGTTCCAAAGCTTGAATGCACATGACGGTTGTTGGGTGTGTTCCTGTCCCAAACGCCATTCCAGGGTCTAGTTCGATGATCTTTTCATTTGCTACTGTTTCATATTGTTCCCACGTTGGAACAATCGTAAAAGTTTCAGATATTTTCACAGGATGATAATATTTCTTCCAAGCGTTTGCCCAATCTTCATCGTTCACTTCTACCATCGTTACGACATTTCTTCCAATATCAATATTGAAATTGGTTAAATCCGTAATTTCCTGTTTCATTGTTTCAACCGTTTCATTAATAAAGCTATTTGCTGGCAAATAAGCTTTAATGATTACTCCATCGGTCGGATAGTCTGCAGGATTTAAATCAAATATTTCTCCAAACCAATCTTCACGTTCTTTTGTTAGCTCTGTCGGATCTTCAATTACAACCCCACTCGCTCCCGTTTCATGAAGGATATTAGAAATCGGTTCTATCGCTTCGTTTGTCGTATGGATACTAATTTCAAACCATTTCATTGGCACCGGCTCCATTCCCATTAATCACCTTTAAACGTACGTTTTACTTTTTCAAAAACTTTCATTATGTTCATCTTGCGTCTGGCCGCTCACATCAGCAAAATGACGTAATGCTTCCTTTGTTGCTCCGTTAACTTCGTTGGTGTCACGATTCTTACTAGAACATGCTGATCTCCAATCCCATGTCCTCTAACATTGTGGACGCCTTTTCCGCGTAGACGGAATCTCGTACCCGTTTGTGTCCCCGCTGGAACTTTTAATTTCACGTTCCCATGTAGGGTCGGTACTTCGATTTCATCTCCAAGCGCAGCTTGAACGAAAGTAATTGGCATTTCAAAATAAATATCATCGCCATCTCGTTCGAAATATTCATGTGGTTTCACATGGAAAACGACATAGAGATCTCCTGGTGGTCCACCGTTAATACCGGCCTCACCTTGCCCCGACATTCTCATTTGCTGGCCGTCATCGACACCTTTAGGAATTTTTACGTTTAGTTTTTACGTTTTTGAACTCTTCCATCACCACCACAAGTACGGCATTTTTCCTTAATAAATTTCCCTGTTCCTTGACAGTGGTGACATGCTCGACGGTTCACCATGCGACCGAAAGGAGTATTTTGTTCAACACTTACTTCCCCGCTTCCATGACAGTGTGAACATGTTTCCGGTTTTGTTCCTTGTTTTGCACCGTTTCCATGGCATGTGCCACATGTTTCTTCGCGCGGAATTTCGATGATTGTCTCTTTTCCAAAAGCCGCCTCTTCGAACGTAATCGTCATCGTATATTGAAGATCTGAACCTTGCCTTGGCGCATTCGGATCTCTACGTCCGCCACCGCCAAAAATGTGCTGAAAATGTCTTCAAAGCCACCGAAGCCGCCAAAATCAGCTCCGCCAAATCCGCCACCGCCACCAAAGCCTTGTGGACCCGCATGACCAAATTGGTCATATTGAGCACGTTTTTGCTCATCACTTAACACTTCATATGCTTCCGTTACTTCTTTAAATTTTTCTTCAGCATCAGCCTCTTTATTAAGATCTGGATGATATTTTTTGATAAACGCCGATACGCTTTCCTTATTTCATCTTGTGAAGCATTTTTCGAAATACCTAACACTTCATAATAATCTCTTTTACTCATGTATACACACTCCCGAAACTTTTCACATAACTTTTATTTTAACATTTGCTGCGACTGATTGGAAGAATATTTGGTTCGTTTGATTAACATGAGAAAAGCCAAAGCCAATCGATCGGCTTTGACTTTTCAAAAACAGTTTATTTTTGCTCTTTATCGTCTTTCACTTCTTCAAACTCCGCATCAACGACGTTGTCATCGTTATTGTTCGTCTGACCAGCATCTGCGCCTTCTTGAGCTTGTGCTTGTTTCGCTGCTTCTTCATATAGCTTCATTGAAAGATTTTGGACAATTTCTTGAAGTGCATCTTTCTTTTCACGAATGGCATCTAGCTCATTTTTTCGATTGCCGCTTTCAGTGCATCTTTCGCCTCTTCAGCTTTTTCACTTCATCTGCATCGATTTTTCCTTCGAGATCTTTCAACGTTTTTTCCGTTGTGAATACGAGTTGGTCTGCTTCGTTACGAAGTTCGACTTCTTCTTGACGTTTCTTATCTGCTTCCGCGTTTTCTTCCGCTTCTTTTACCATGCGCTCAACTTCTTCTTCAGATAATCCTGATGAAGATTTAATCGTAATCGCTTGTTCTTTCCCTGTACCTAGATCTTTCGCACTAACGTTTACGATCCCGTTTTTATCAATATCGAATTTAACTTCGATTTGTGGAACCCCTCTAGGTGCTGGCGGAATATCTGTCAACTGGAAGCGTCCAAGTGTTTTATTATCCGCAGCCATCGATCTTTCCCTTGAAGGACATGAATATCAACAGCCGTTTGACTATCAGCAGCCGTAGAGAACACTTGAGCTTTTGAAGTCGGAATTGTCGTATTGCGGTCAATTAATTTTGTGAACACGCCACCCATCGTTTCAATACCAAGTGAAAGTGGTGTAACGTCTAGAAGAACAACATCCTTTACATCCCCTGTTAGTACGCCACCTTGAATCGATGCACCCATCGCTACTACTTCATCTGGGTTCACTCCACGATGAGGCTCTTTACCTGTTTCTTTACGAATCGCCTCTTGCACAGCAGGAATACGTGTTGAACCTCCAACAAGAATAACTTTATCAATTTCAGATGCTGATTTACCTGCATCTTGTAACGCTTGACGAGTTGGTCCCATCGTTCTTTCAACAAGATCCGCTGATAATTCGTCAAATTTCGCGCGAGTTAGTGTTAATTCCATATGCAATGGACCTGCTTCACCAGCTGTAATAAACGGAAGTGAAATTTGTGTTGATGTTACACCTGAAAGATCTTTTTCGCTTTTTCCGCTGCATCTTTCAAACGTTGCAACGCCATTTTATCTTGTGAAAGGTCGATGCCATTCTCTTTTCTAAACTCAGCAACAAGGTGGTCGATAACCACTTGGTCAAAATCATCCCCACCTAGACGGTTATCACCTGCTGTTGCAAGCACTTCAAATACACCGTCACCTAGTTCCATGATTGAAACGTCAAACGTTCCTCCACCAAGGTCGTATACTAAAATCGTTTGGTCTTCATCTGTTTTATCGAGACCATAAGCAAGTGCAGCCGCTGTCGGCTCGTTGATGATCCGCTCTACTTCAAGACCTGCAATGATCCCAGCATCTCTTGTCGCTTGACGCTCAGCATCGTTAAAATATGCTGGAACGGTGATAACTGCTTTTTCAACTTTTTCTCCAAGATAGTCTTCAGCATATGATTTTAAATATTGTAAAATCGTTGCAGAAAGCTCTTGTGGAGTATATTCTTTTCCTTCGATCTCTTGCGTAAAGTCTGTTCCCATATGACGCTTAATTGACATCACAGTATTAGGGTTCGTAATCGCTTGACGTTTCGCAACTTCACCAATTTGGCGCTCGCCATTTTTAAACGCGATGACAGAAGGAGTTGTACGGTTTCCTTCCGGGTTTGGAATTACTACCGGCTCTCCACCTTCTAGTACCGCTACGCATGAATTTGTTGTCCCTAAGTCGATTCCAATAATTTTACTCAAGTCTGTAACCTCCTATAAAATATGTAAGACTTACTTATTTATTTACTTTTACCATTGACGGTCGAATGACGCGATCTTTTAACTGGTATCCTTTTTGAATTCTTCAACGACAATATTAGAATCATATTGTTCGTCTTCCGATTGCATAACCGCTTGGTGCAATTGAGGGTCAAACTCGTTTCCAACAGCTTCGATTTGTTTCGCTCCTCTTTGTCAAGCGCATCAATAATTCCACGATAAACCATATCAACGCCAGATAACAACGCTTTTGCTTGCTCATGCTCCGGTTCGATTTGCATGGCACGTTCAAAATTGTCAATGTGAGGAGTAAGTTCATGATCAAACTTTCTGCTCTATATTTTTCGCTCGCTTCCCGGTCAAGCTGGGTGCGTCGGCGGAAATTTTCAAAATCGGCGTACAAGCGCAAGTAGCGGTTTTCAGCTTCTTCAAGCTTCTTCTCTAGCTCAGCGATTTTTTCAGCCTTTTCATCAATAGCTTCCACTGATTCTTCAATCGTTTCCTCATTTTGAGCAGCTGTTGCCTCTTCAACCACTTCTTGTTCTTGTTCGTTTACTACTGTTTCATCTTTCATAATGACACTTCACCTCCTTAAAATGAACGCACTTCAATCAGTGGGGAAAGCCCCACTGATTGGGTGCATCTTTTATTGATATAATCTCGTAAAGGCTATACTCATATCTCTACTTAACATGTCTAACAAGCTAATGACCCTAGAATATTCCATTCTCGTTGGCCCTAAAATCGCAATCGTTCCGACCGGTTCTTCCCCAATCGAATACGTAGCCGTAATAAGGCTGCAGTCTTCCATTTTCTCGTGATTATTTTCCTTACCAATTTTCACATGAATTCCTTGTTGTGTATGCTTAAATAACTCGTAAATCCCTGTTCTTGCTCTATCATAGCCAATAACGAACGAAATTTATCAACGTTATGGAATTCCGGCTGATTCAGCATATTCATCTTGCCAGCGAAAAAGCTTCTCAGCGCTCGGAACATCAACGGTGTCTGTAATGACCCGTAATAGATTATCATATTCTTGAATATTCCGGCGTAGGATTTCAACAACTTCCTTTACAATCTTTTCCCTCAATTGAGATATGGGCACACCGGTAAGCTTCTCATTTAAAATATTGACAAGTTTTTCTATATCTTCAGGTGCAATATTTTCCGGAAGGGTAAAGATGCGGTTTTCCACATGTCCTGTATCCGTAATAATGATTGCAACGGCTGTCTCCTGATTGAGTGGAACAATTTGCAGTTTTTTAACTTATTTTCTTTCACAGCCGGTCCGAGCAATATCGCCGTATAGTTCGTAAGTTCAGATAAAATTTGCGCGGATTTTTGTACGATATTTTCCAACTCATAAATTCGTTCAGAGAAAAGCGAATGGATTTTCTTAATATCATCTGTACAAAGTGCTTGTGGTGATAATAAATGATCCACATAATAGCGATAGCCTTTTTCAGACGGGATTCGTCCAGAAGAAGAATGTGTCTTTTCAATAAATCCATGTTCTTCCAAATCCGCCATTTCATTTCGAATCGTCGCAGAGCTAAGTAGTATTTCTTTTTCTGTGATAAGCTCTTTGAGCCAACCGGCTGGGCAGATACGATAAAGTCATCAATAATCACTTGTAATATACGAAGCTGACGATCAGTTAACAACATTTATCACCCCTGTTAGCACTCTATCTAATCGAGTGCTAAATCTATAATAAAAGTAACAAAATGATTGCTCGCTGTCAACGATTTTACCTTTGATTAGAAGGAAACAATATTCATAAGAGAAACGCTTGAAAAACTTCATTCCCGAGAAAGCGCCCTTCCGTTGTTAGACGTATATAGTCATCTTCAATCATTAATAGTTTTCTGTTCTTCATTTCATCAATAGGTGCTTGGAAAACATCGAAAAGATTTTCGTGAAACTTCTCGAAAAATTGACTGATTTGTACTCCGTTTGTTTTTCTTAGTCCTAGGAACATCTCTTCTTCCATCATTTCCTGTTTTGTTATTTTATTTTCTTCAAAAACTGGCAATTTCCCTTTGCGTAATGGCTCCATGTACTTTTTCAACGGCCCTGAATTGGAGTATCTTTTTCCTTGAATATATCCATGTGCTCCGGCACCAAAGCCATAATATTGTTCATTGTTCCAGTAGACGAGGTTATGTTCGCTTTCAAAACCAGGTTTAGCAAAATTGCTAATTTCATATTGAGTAAGTCCCTTTTTCTCCATTTCCTCCATGAGCATATGAAACATCTTCGCCTCAATATCAGCACCTGGTAGCAGTAATTTCCCTTTTCTCATTAAATTATAAAAACCGTTTTTGGCTCAACAATTAATGAATAGCCAGAATAATGAGGAGATCCATTGCTAATGCTTCCACTAATGTGGAATGGAAATCTTCTATCGTTTGCCCCGGCAATGCATAGATGAGATCAATGCTTATATTGGAAAAGCCAAGCTTTTGAGCCGCATCAATGCTTTTATATACGTCTTTGACGCGGTGAGAACGTCCAATTTTCGCAAGTAATTCATCATTGAATGATTGAACGCCAAAACTTAGGCGATTCACACCATAGTCAGAAAGTATTTTCATCTTTTCTACGGATAAGTCTCCGGGATTTGCTTCAAACGTAAACTCTCCTTCATGAAACGGAAGCTCTGCTCTTATCCCTTTACAAAGCATTTCAAGCTGTTGTTCATTTAAGGCAGTTGGGGTTCCGCCACCGACAAAAATTGTTTGGAGCGTTTCGGTCGGATACCTTTGCAGCGTGAGCGCAAATTCTTTCACAAGTAATTCAACATATTCGTCGACAGGCTGCCCTTGTAAAAAACTTTATTAAAATCACAGTAATGACAAATATGCTCACAGAATGGGATGTGGATGTATGCCGATTTCATTTTTCACAACCTTATATATAGTGCGTGAGAACGGGAAAAACTTTTATCAAGTCAAAATACGAACGATATAAACTGCCAATAGCTCGCTCCGGAAATATAATTCGCTTTCCGCGGGCGGCTGTTGAGCCTCCTCGTGCTACGCACTGCGGGGTCTCAACGATGCCTTTCTTCCCGCAGGAGTCTACGTATATTTCCTACGCTAATGTATTACTTTGTTCGCTTAGAATTTGATCACGTTAGTTATGTCCCAATCTCATCCTCTTAAGCAAATGGGGAAGTGCAGCATGAATATGCTTTACCTCCCCTTCACTAGCTATTCTTTATTATGATTCGTCTCTTTTAACACCGCCATGAAGGCTTCTTGTGGAACTTCAACTGAACCAACTTGCTTCATGCGTTTCTTACCTTCTTTTGTTTCTCTAATAATTTACGTTTTCTTGATATATCGCCACCATAGCATTTTGCTAGGACGTTTTTACCCATCGATTTGATCGTCGAACGTGCCACAATCTTTTGGCCAATTGCTGCTTGAACCGGTACTTCAAATTGCTGACGCGGAATAAGCTCCTTCAACTTCTCAACGATCACTTTACCTCTATCATAGGCAAAATCTTTATGGACGATAAAGCTCAGTGCATCGACTTTTTCACCATTTAGTAAAATGTCCATTTTGACTAATTTGGATGGCTTATACCCGATCATTTCATAATCAAATGAGGCGTACCCTTTCGTATTTGATTTTAATTGATCGAAGAAGTCATAGACGATTTCCGCGAGTGGAATTTCATAAACGACGTTCACGCGAATATCATCCAAATATTGCATATCAACAAAGTTTCCACGCTTGTTTTGAGCTAATTCCATTACTGCTCCAACATAATCATTCGGAACCATCATCGATGCTTTTACATACGGCTCCTCAACATGATCGATTTTTGTGGATCAGGCATATCTGACGGATTATCGACCTTTAATTCCGTTCCGTCTGTCATATACACTTTATAAATAACACTCGGTGCAGTTGTAATTAAATCAATATTAAATTCGCGCTCAATTCTTTCTTGAATGATTTCCATATGCAATAGCCCTAAAAATCCGCAACGGAAGCCAAAGCCCAACGCTTGTGATGTTTCCGGCTCATATTGTAATGCGGAATCATTTAGCTCAAGCTTTTCGAGTGCTTCCGTAAATCATTGAATTTAGCGGAGTCGATTGGATACATCCCGCAAAATACCATTGGATTCATCCTTCGATATCCAGGTAATGGTTCTAACGCTGGATTATCAGCACTTGTGATTGTATCACCGACTTGCGTTTCACCGACTTTTTAATTGAGGCTGTTAAGAAGCCGACATCACCGACCGTTAATTCATTGACAAGCGTCGGCTTCGGATTATGAATACCGACCTCAATCACTTCGAATTCTTTGCCAGTCGCCATCATCTTAATTTTATCTCCGGGTTTAACCGTACCTTCAACAACACGAATCGAAGCAATAACACCTCGATAGGCGTCATAGAGAGAGTCAAAAATAAGGGCTTTTAACGGACCGCTCGGATCTCCTTGTGGAGCCGGAACCTTCGCCACAATTTGCTCTAATATGTCTTCAATTCCAATTCCTGCTTTCGCAGAAGCGAGTACAGCTTCAGATGCATCAAGACCAATCACATCTTCTACTTCTTTTTCACCCGTTCTGGATCAGCCGCCGGCAAATCAATTTTATTAATGACTGGAAGAATTTCCAAATCATTATCGAGTGCTAAATAAACATTTGCTAGTGTTTGTGCTTCGATCCCTTGTGCAGCATCGACAACGAGAACGGCTCCTTCACAAGCGGCAAGACTTCGCGATACTTCATATGTGAAATCGACATGCCCTGGTGTGTCAATTAAATGAAAGATATAATCTTCTCCATCTTTGGCACGATATTTTAATTGAACAGCATTTAATTTAATTGTAATTCCGCGCTCACGCTCTAAATCCATCGAATCTAGCAATTGGTTTTGCATCTCACGCGAAGTGAGAGCTTTCGTACTTTCTAATATTCTGTCTGCTAATGTCGACTTCCCATGGTCGATATGAGCAATAATTGAAAATTGCGGATTTTCTCTTGTCTTTTTAATCTTTCTTCATGATTCATCTTTTTCACTCCTGTTAATCGGCGCATGTATGCTAGGTAAATTATATCAGCCAATGAATCAATGAGCAATGAATTTCATTTAACCGGTTTTCATCACACACATATTTTTAAATTCGACTGATATTAAGATGCTTACTTTCGGCATTTTCAAAAAGGCTGGTGGTGAGATGGGTTTGGTGATTTCTGTTACAGGCGTCCGCCCGCGGAAAGCTCCCACCTGGAGTGGAAATCAACAGTATGCCGGATGCCCTCTCTTTAGGAGGACTCTTTTAGCGCACCCAAAACAATGAAAAGCGCACCCAAGTGGATGCACTTTTCATCGTTTAGATAAAGTGAGTGAACAAAGAAATCGTTTTTGGGCGAATGATGTAACAAAAACGGCCAAGCCTTTGCCTATTTCTGATAACACATTTTTACTAGGTGGTTCTGTTTTTCTCTACAGTTGTTATTTTTCCATCCGGTGTTTTCTTGCGAACATCGACTTGCATTTGTTCCATTTCATGTTTGGAGACGGGAGAGTGAAATGATTGTTTTGGCTCATGTCCCAGCTTCTCATTCGTTTTATTTACGCCAATATATACCCTGCATAAAAAACAATGACGAGCACAAGACATTTCACAATAAAATTTCTCATTTCTTTTCCTCTCCTTCTACTAAATTTATATGAAACACGAAAATAAATAGAACGACTACTTTTATCTAGTTTTAAAACCGGTATCTGTTTGATCAACAGCGGGATGGAGAGCAGCATTTAATCCAGCAGCTAATAGATTCGCCATATCTTCAATAAACACATCTACTTCTTTTGAGTCACCATCAAATTATGACCAAGTGGAGCGAGCACTTCATGAATTAAACGTCTTTTTCTTCCTCGTCTAACGTGCCAACCATCCCCATAAATGTTTTTCTTTCCATTTCTTCCGGAAGATCATCGTCCGTTAGCTTGCGTTTTTCTCCAAAAGTTAAACCAGCAGGAGCCAATGATCTTGATGGTCTGCCAGACTCGGCTAATTCTTTCCCAAAATGTTTTAAGATAAAATCAATTGTATCACTCGTAATCGAGACCGCATCGACAACCGTTGGAACGCCGATCGATATGACGGGAACCCCAAGCGTCTCCTTGCTTAACTCTTTACGCTTATTCCCAACCCCTGAACCTGGATGAATACCCGTATCGGAAATTTGAATGGTTGCATTCACCCGTTCGATTGACCTCGAAGCGAGTGCATCGATTGCAATAATAAAGTCTGGTTTCGATTTCTCAGCGACACCGAAAACAATATCACTCGTTTCAATTCCTGTTAACCCCATTACTCCGGGAGATAAAGCACTGATAGGTCGATAGCCCGGATCGACGTGATCAGGCTCTAATTCGAATAAATGTCGGGTAATGATCAAGTTTTCGCAAACGAGAGGACCGAGCGAATCTGGTGTTACATTCCAATTTCCTAATCCTACAATTAGACAGCTCGCGTCTTTGTTAATATGTAGCATATGAAGAAAGGCATTGAATTCTGCTGCAAATACTTCCTGAACTTTTGTTGCAGAGCGCTGTCTTGTGTGCGAATTCCTTGGACTTCAATCGTTAAATAATGACCGGCTTTTTCCCTAATTTCTCCGCACCTTCCTGAGTAATTTCAGTCGATGAAATTTTAATGTCGTCAATCATTTTCTCTTTTATAATGATGCCTTCAATCGTCCTTGTTTCTTTCTGTTTTTCCGTCATTTGATCGAGGGCGATTTCAAAAGCTTCCGTTGCCAAATCTGTTCTAACTCCATATCGACTTAAATCAAGTTTTTCGATTTCATCTACTCTACTCCTTCCACATAAAAACGATTCTTTACTGTCAAGCTTTTCCTTTCTAGCTTATTTTCATGCAGAAATGAATTTTCGTTGCTTTTCCACTTATCGTTTGATAAAATATTCCTTGTTCTTATTGTGAATGAATTGGTGAACGTCGAGAGATATAGAACCTCGATCATTGTCAGGAGGTGAATGGAATGCCAAATATTAAATCTGCAATTAAACGCGTAAAAATTAACGAAGCGAAAAATGCTCAAAACTCAGCTGTTAAATCTGCAATGCGTACTGCTATCAAAAGTTCGAAGTAGCTGTTGATGCAAAGAAGAAAACGCAAAAGATTTGTTCAAAGTCGCTGTTAAAAACTTGGACAAAGCTGCAACGAAAGGCTTAATCCACAAAAACACAGCAAATCGCCAAAAGCACGCTTAGCAAAAAACTAAGTTCAATTGGTGCGTAATTAAAAATCCGGTTCATATATGAACCGGATTTTTGTTTTACCTAATTAATTTTTCCATACTATCTGGTTTTTATCCCCTTAAATGTTCAAATTCCTAATTTAAATAAAAAAGTTCAAGGAAATCTCTCTTACTGATCCTCCAGATTTTAGTTGATAGTCGCTATCTGCAAGCAAGGACATAATCGCCGATAATTCTTCTTCAGAAAAAAACGAGCCTGTCCTGATGCCAATTTTACACGATATGGATGAACTTTAAGTGATGAAGCAATTTGCTGCTGTCCATACCCTCTTTTAACAATTCCTTCGTTTGATAAATAAGGCGAAATTGTCCGGCAAGCAAGGCTAAAATTTTAATCGGTTCCTCGTTTTGCTTTCTTAAATCATAATAAATTCGAAACGCTTCATCCATTTTGCGTTGGACAACCTTTTCAACGAGCGCAAAAATATTTTGCTCGATTGATCGTGAAGTAAGTTTTTCCACCATCTCCGCATCAATTTTTTCAAGTCACCTGCATATAGAACGAGTTTTCCAATTCCGTATGTAATTTCATTAATTCGGAACCACCTAAAGCAAGCAATAGCTCGATTGCCGCTTCATCCATTTCCACTTCATAAGCATTCGCTTGTTCTCTCACCCATGTTTTCAATTCAGCTTCATTTAATTTTTTGCTTCAATGATCTCAGCATTCTTCTTAAGCAGCTTTGTAAGCTTTTTTCTTTCATCCAGCTTTTCATACGCTCCAGCCAGAACAACGATTGAATAGGGTGCGGGTTGTTCGATGTATGCTTCCAAACGTTTTAAATGGTGGTCAATTTTCTCCTTCGGCTTTTCTGCTGTTAGAAAAACCGGATTTTGTAAGATGATCAGCTTCATATCACCTGTAAACGGAAAGGTTTCCGCATCTTCAATTGCTTGCTCAATGGGTGTTTCTTCCAAATCATACAAAGACAAATTAAAATCCATGTCTGCTTCAGTTAACACATTTGCCATTAATTTTTGTTTTGTTTCATTGATTATATAGTGCTCTGTTCCATATAATAAGTATAATGGCGAAAATTGCTTTTGTTCAATTTTTTCCATGCCTTCATTAATATAGTCCTTCCTCTACTTATACATATGTATATCGTAATCCAAAGAAGAGCTTTTTGACAAGAGATAATGGGACAAACATTTTATAAACATTTGTCCCCAATCTATATTGAACACTTCAGATAAAGGCCTAGGATTCTTTAACTGAAGCGAGACTTGGATGTAAAAGCTTACTTAACGATAGTTTGACCTTCATGATAGAAAATATGGGTGTCAAGTCTTGTCAGTAGAGGTAATGGGAACAGTGGATTTTTCTACAAGTTTCGTTTATACTAAAGTGGTGTATAGGAGGGTAGCCATGAATGAATTTGAACAAAATCCCCAATCGAAGCGCAATGATGCGATCGATTCAGGAATTGGCTTCGTCGTTTCCTTTGTTTTCTTTGCAGCTATTTTTACGATTGGAACTGTCATCGAGCTGCTCGGAAAATAACAACAGAAAAAGGAAGAAAAGGAAGTTTGCCATTGCAAGCTTCTTTTTATTTTAGCAGGCGCCTTTCGCCGATAAGCGAGCGCCTTTCGCTTTTCTTTATTGTCTAGCTCAAGGCGCTATCGGCTCGCGGCGCTTCGGTCCCTCCGTTGAAGTTACAAATCAACTTCAGCGGCAGGACCTCCAGCGCGGTTCGCCGATAAGCGAGCGCCTTTCGCTTTTCTTTTAATCGGGCGCTTTTGTTATTATCTTACGCCATTTTGCTTTAAAGGTTCCTTTTTCTGTATAAATTCGTAGTGAATGGCTCCATCCTCGTCCGTACGAAATACATATACATGATGCTCGTCTAAGGTTGAAAGTACTTCATCATGCGGATGCCCGTATCGATTATTTTCTCCAGCCGAAATGATTGCATAGGTTGGCATGACCTTTGCAGTAATTGAGTTGTCGTTGAACTACGACTCCCGTGATGGCCGACTTTTAACACATCAGCCTTTAACTCTCGATAAGCTCTCAGCATCTCTTCCTCACCTTCCTTCTCTAAATCACCCGCAAATAACCATGTCAATCCCCAAATTTTGCATATAAAACAAGCGAGTCATTATTCCCTTCATACTGATCATCATTAAATGGATAAATCAGTTGAAATTGTCCAGACTTGTTTTCCCATTGTGCTCCTGCTTTTTCTTCCTTCACTTCAATTCCCAAGTTATTTGCATGTGTGGTGATCGTATTCATGATCGGCTTTTCCCATGAGTGTGGAGAGATGATGATTTCTTTTAATTTTATTTTCCTAGTAATTCTTTTGTTGCACCGATATGATCGACATCACTATGAGTTAAAATGAGTTTATCAATTGTATTGATTCGCTTGCTTTTGAATAGCGGCAATAAAATACGATCGCCAATTCGAAAAGGTTTGCTTCGTTTTTGCCAACCCTCAACAGGAAAAGAAAGGGTCCCGCCCGTATCAATTAAATATGTACCACGATTGTACGGGAGCCGGATTAAAATGCTATCCCTTGCCCCACATCAATAAATATTACTTCCCTTTTGGTGAAAAGGTTACAAATAAACAGTGAACGATGACGATTATGATGAATGGAATTGTCGCAAACATATTTGATTTTCCTCGTTCACGCAACAAACCAAATGCAAATACCCCAATGATAAAACAACTGAGTGAAAGCAGAGATGGCTTTCCTGTGACGATCGTCGCAAACGGAATCGCACTCATTCGTGTGGCGACTGATTCTGAAAAGGAAATTAAATGGTGTCCAACCCCCAATAAAAGGAGAAATAATGGATGAAAAAGGAACTGAAAAATAAACAACAGGAACACGAATGGAACAATGATGAGTGAATAAAAAGGAACGAAGAAGATATTCGCGATGATACTGAGCAAGGAAAATTCATAAAAATGAAAGGTAATGATTGGAACAGAGGCAAGCATGGAGATGTACGAAATATTCGTTAACATTTGGATGTAAGAGGTATTTTTCGGAAGATTTGCTGTGAAGAAACAATGAGGGCAAAGCTAACTGCATACGTAAGCTGAAATCAATATGATAGATCCAATACGGCTGAATGAACAATAAGACGAAAAAGCTAATCGAAATGGCATCCAGCCCCGTTAATGGGAGGCGCCAATGTTGTGCAGCAAGCAAAGCAAGTGACATAAAAACCGCTCTTACAACAGGTGGATTGCCTCCGCTAATAATAGCATAAATCGGAAGCACATATACGAGCAACCAAAAAATCGTTTCCCTTTCAATACCACTCCTTAATAATAAAATATAAATAAAACCGATAAGCAAACCGATGTGTAAACCGGAAATAGCAAGTAAATGAACGACACCAATCCGCTGATAAGCAGTATACACTTCATCTGTAAACGCTGTGCGATCACCAAAAATTAATGCTGAGACGTAAGAAGCTAAAGGATCTGGAATATTCGTTTTTACTTTACTAATCCAAGCAGCTCTTACATTTTGTAAATGAGCAATGAAGGAGTTTGTTGAAAATTGACAGGCATCTAAACGAATTGCTTCATACAACCAATGAATCTGTTGACGAAAAAGATAGTCCTCATAATGGAAAGCGTGTTCATTTCTGTTTCCTTTGGCTTAATAAGCGTACCATCAGCAACACAAGACATCCCCGCTTTCATATTTTCTTCAAGAAATTGTTTCTCATCTTCACTATTAATTCGATACGTAAGTAGCATCTTTTCCTTCCGATGATCAACGATAACTGCTTTGAGTTGATCGCCATCAATAAGCGGAAATTCGTTAAATGTAACCGTTATCCGCATTTTATCTGCTGCATAATGTGTAATGTTCTTCATTTCGATATGGGTCGTCCATAAAAAGCGCCAATTGTTGTAAGTATGCAAATAAAGAGTAATTGGCGGTTCTTTTCCGCGACAACTCTCATGAATATAAGTGCTGCAATAATGAATGTTAACAGATTGAATTCAAATGAAAGCAGGATTCCACTTAACGTCGCAATTGCAACAAAAACCATTTACTTGCCATGATTCCCTCCTGTTGAAAAGAAGGCTCGTAGCAAGCCTCCCTTCTTTATTGTCCTTCTGATAGCTTAAGAAATATCTCTTTATCTAAAGGAACATGTACCACCTTCACATTTGCTTGTTCGAATAGTTCAATGGCGTGTGGATGGTTTTTATAATCCTCTGCATAATAAACAGCTTTAATTCCCGCTTGAATAATTGCTTTACAGCAAGGCAAACACGGAAATGGGTCACATAAATTTCTGAGTTATCCGTTGGCACACCAAATTTTGCACATTGAATAATTGCATTCATTTCCGCATGAATGGTTCGTACACAGTGATTATCAATAACATAACAGCCTTCATCAATACAATGTACTCCACCAGCAATCGAACCATTATAACCGCCGGCAATGATTCGTTTGTCCCTAACAATCGTTGCACCGACAGTCAACCGTGTACACGTACTGCGAAATGAAAGCAAATGGCTTTGCGCCATAAAATATTGATTCCATGAAATTCTTTCCATCTTTCTTCCCCTATCACTTTCTCAGTGTAGCGAGATTGACCGCATGCCGTCAATTGATTTACTATTTTACCTTAATTAAATCTTTAAACTTTTCAAATGTCTTGGTCCCAATGCCAGAAATGCTTTGTATATCTTCGATTCTCTGAAAGGGACCATGCTCCTCTCGGTACTGGATGATCGCCGCTGCTTTTGCTGGTCCAATCCCCGGGAGTGTTTCAAGCTCGACCGCTTCCGCTTTATTAATATTGATTTTACCCGATTTTTCCCTCTTACCTTCTTCCATCATTCCAATCCCTTCTAAAGATTCACCGATCTTTGGAATATAAAGTACCATTTCATCATGTACCTTTTGAGCTAAGTTCACTTGATTTTCATCTGCATCTGGAAGGTATCCCCTGCAAGCTCAATTATCGAAAATACTCGATCCTCAGCACTTGCCTCATAAATTCCGGGACGGTTCACCGCCCTTTTACATCAACAAATACACGTGTATCTTCTTCGACTTCAACTTGTTCATCAGGCACAATCATTTCAGATGCTACACTCGCTTGAAACGGTTGATTCGGCGGATCATTAGATTGAAAAAGAAAAGAATAACAGCCAAAATAATAACAATGGCGACGATACCAATCGTTTTGTATTTCTCAAACCATACGATCAAGTTCATTCACCTCTGGAATATTTATTTGATTTGCGCATACATTTGGTAGGAGTAGGAAGTAGGGGGAGCAGCATGAAAATCGGAATCATCGGTACTGGAAACATGGGGACAATACTCTCAGAAGCATTGCTAGATAGCAAAGCCGTTTCTCCTTCTGATATGTTTGTAACGAACCGAACGAAAGCCAAAGCTGAGATGCTTAAACATAAATACAAAGATATCATCGTTACAGCAAGTCCCGCAGACGTCATTCATCATTCAGCACTGATCTTTCTTTGCGTCAAACCTCAAGACATGCATGATGTCATCGTTCAACACGCATCGAGTTTAACGGCAGATAAATGTCTTGTATCGATTACTAGCCCACTCCAAGTAAGCTGGTTAGAAAGCATAGCAAGTTGCGGTTGGGCAAGGGTTATTCCAAGCATTACAAACCGAGCATTATCTGGTGTCTCCTTAGTTACCTTTGGCGATAAATGTAGCTTGCAATGGCGCCAAACAATCTTATCATTATTAGGACAGATTTCTTCACCTATCGAAATTGAGGAAGATATCACGCGCGTTTCCTCTGATATTGTAAGCTGTGGTCCTGCATTTTTTAGTTATATTACGAGAAGGTTTATTAATGCGGCTGTAGCTGAAACAAATATTGATCAAACAACAGCTACAATATTAGCGGAACAAATGTTAATTGGACTCGGTGATCTCCTTAAAAGGATACTATTCGTTACCGACATTGGAGGAAAAAGTATGTGTGAAAGGCGGAATTACCGGAGAAGGAATCAAGGTGTTGGAAGCGGAATTAAATGGTGTGTTTGAAAAATTATATCAAACGACACATAAAAAGTATGCTGATGAAGTGACGCATTTAAAGGGAAATTCGGGTACTAATATCACTTATTCTCCATTCGCGGCAAAAATCCTGCTACTATTTTAAAATGAAACAAAAGCAGCCGAAGAAACATGTTTCTTTAGCTGCTTTTGATCGAAATTGGCATTTATCTTTTTGACATGTAAAAAATAGTCGTTTTGCTTCAATACCTAGCTCATCTTCTGTAATATCGTTCGTCACAGATAAGATCGTAAAGCCAGCTTCTTCAAGCCACGAAGAATAATCCGCTTGTTCATATGTTCGCTGTTTATGTAATTCTTCAAAGCGTTCATATTGTCCAGACGCTTCATCTAAAACGAAAAAGTTAACTCATGTTCAATAGAATATAAATTGTCGCCTGGAAAACAGCGCCATATATACGCTACATCTTCATCACTTAATGCAAATGTTTCATTTTCATACACATGTTCCATTTGAAATGGCGTGTGAACATCAAATAAAAATAACCCGTCCTCATGCAAATGCTCGTATACACGTAGAAATGTTTGTTTTGTTTGCTCTGGCGTTTCCAAATAATTTAATGAATCACAAAAAATGGTAATGAGATCAAACGTACCAAGGCCATTTAATTCACACATATTTTGCTGAAATAAATCGAGCGAAACAGAGTGGTTATCTGCTTTCTCCTTGCAACTGAGAGCATTTCATCTGATAAATCAACACCGGTAACAGTGAAACCTTCTTTCGCAAGCAAAATCGCTAACTCTCCTGTACCACAAGCTAAATCAAGTAGACGGCTTCCGTGTACGTTATATCGCTTTTTTGCAAGAGGACGTGCTGTAACCATTTTTCATACGGCACATCTTCCATTAATAAATCGTAGACGTAAGCTAACTTCCCATAACTCACTGTGCTAGCTCTCCAAGAACATCCTCGATCGGAGCATCGCCCCAAAGTCGTTCAAGATTGTAATAGCCACGCTCATCACGGTGAAAAACATGAGCGATAATATTGCCCATGTCAACAAGAACCCACTTCGCTTCATCAAATCCTTCCATGCTTTTCACTTCAATTCCTGCTTCATGTGCAGTATCACGCAATTCACGAGCGATCGCTTGTACTTGCTTCTCTGAATTACCGTGACAAATCATAAAATAATCGGCAATTAATGAAATACCTTCCATCTTTAATACAACAATATCTTCTGCTCTTTTGTCATCAGCAGCCTTCACTGCTAACTTTAATAAATCCTTTGTATTCATTCGCTGCTACCTCCTTTTGTAAAAACGATGTGATTATACGCGGCAAAGGTGTCGGGAAAAACAGCTGCTTGTTTTTTAATTAAAAACGTAATCGTATTGCCTAATGCCTTTAATAGTGCTGCATCAAGATCAATATGCGCTAGTTCTCGAACTTCTTCAACTCCCGGAAATTGACGTCCGGGTTCAATATAATCAGCAATATAAATGATTTTTTCTAATAACGACATATCTGCCCGACCAGTCGTATGGAAACGAATTGCGTTAAGTATTTCCGTATCGTGTATGGCAAACTGCTCGTTTATAATATACGCAGCAGCCGGACCATGCCAAAGTTCAGGATGATAGTGAAGCAAGGAAATATCTTCCTTGCCTTCCGTAATGATCTCCTTCAACTTAGAAATTGGATGAAGTTTTGCATAATCGTGAAAAAGCGCAGCGAGCTCTATTTTTTGTGTCGACTTCATAGGTTTTCGCCAACTCGATGGCTGTTTCCATCACACGGACTGTATGTTCATAGCGAGGACCATTGATTTGCCGCTTCACAATCTCCAACGCTTGTTCACGTTTCATATAATCCAAACTCCTTTATATATTCAATTACACGATCAGGCAATAAATATTTCACTGATTCACCATGCTTTAATCGATTACGAATGTCCGTAGATGAAATATTCATTTGAGGAATACTCACTTCAGTGACCGGATAAACGCTTTTCATCGTATAGCCCGGTCTTCTTACACCTATGAAATGAATAATCTTAATCAACTCATCAATCCCATACCAATTTGGTAAATATTCCACCATATCCGCACCAATAATAAAATAATAGTGATGATCGGGATGGACTTCTCGTAAAATCTTCATCGTATCGATCGTGTATGATGGACCCGTTCGATCGAGTTCCAATCTTTCAATAAAAACTGATCGTTCCCGCAATTGCCCTTTCTAACATCGCAACTCGCTCTCTTGCTGTTGCTCCAGTAACCCGTCTCTTATGAGGCGGCTCTTGATTGGGCATAAAATGGATTTCATCTAGTTTAAGTTTATGCAATACTTCATTTGCAATAATTAAATGCCCTAGATGAGGTGGATCGAATGTCCCACCTAAAATCCCGATCTTTTTTCATGCTCATCAACCTTTATGGTAAAATAATTGTCTTCTTCTCAACGGACTCTTTATAAAGAACGATGATTTTCCCAATTACTTGTACAAGATCTGCTCCTGTCCCTTCAACTAATGAAGCAGCGATGGTCTCTTTATCATCTTCGCAATTTTGTAAAATGCTCACTTTAATGAGCTCTCTCGCTTCCAACGCATCATTAATTTGTTTAATCATATTTTCGTTCACTCCACCTTTACCGACTTGAAAAATTGGGTCAAGATGATGGGCTTTTGAACGTAAAAATCGTTTTTGTTTTCCTGTTAACATGATTCGCCTCCTAATTGCTCTGTTACAATGTTTGTCATTCTTTCCACATCTGGCTTCATATTCGTCCATTTTTCAAAAGCAAGTGCGCCTTGATGAATGAACATGCCCAGTCCATTTTGCGTACGTGCTCCACGTTTTTTCGCCTCTTTTAATATCTCCGTTTCAAACGGATTATAAATAATATCCGAAACAAAGGCGCCCGCTGCTAATTTCTCCATCGACATCGGGCTGTCGGTAATATTTGGGTACATACCAATGGATGTCGTTTGAATAATTAGCGTATAATTAGCTAAACTTTCTTCAGCAGCGTTAAGGGTCAACGCATTCGACACCCCTTATATGGGCATTCTGTAATCATTTTTTCTGCATTCGTGACGGAACGATTACAAATATCGACGTTTACTACGCCCTTGCTAATAAAGAATAGTAAATCGCTCTTGCCGCACCCCAGCACCAATGATTAACACACGTTCATTGGAAAGATCTTCCTTCCAAGCCGTTTTCAATGCCTCTATAAATCCATCCCCATCCGTATTATATCCCCAAAAGCCGCCATTCTCTCGAACAACAGTATTCACGGCCCCAATCGCTTTCGCTAGCGGATCAATCCCGTCTAAAAACGGCATAATTGTTGTTTTATGCGGAGCCGTCACATTAAATCCTTCGATTCCGATTGCTTTCATCCCTTCTATTGCCGTTTTCAACTCCTGATGAACAATATGAAAAGGTTGATAATGTGCATTGATCTTCAATTGTTTAAATTCTTGATTATGCATAATCGGCGACATTGATTGCGCAATCGGGTCACCAATTACCCCATATAATTTCATCAATTTCCCTCACCCTACCCCCGATTTTAGTATGTCTATATGAGCGATGGACGCAACATGACCGTAACACCTTTTGGAACGTACGCTGCTACTTTTGCCCCGGCTCATTCATTGTTACCCAACCTAGGCCTGAAAAACAATATCCATTTTTCCTTCCTTGATCATAAACTCATGACGAACAAGTTTTGGAAACTGATCGAGTTCATCTTTTCGAGGTGGGAAAAGCATTTCTCCACATGTTTTTCATATAGCGAGCTTGCATTTTCCATTTTTGTCCGATGGATCGTCAGTTCATTCGATACATAGCAAACAAATGAACGGCGTCCGCCACTCATATAATCAAGTCGAGCTAAACCGCCAAAGAAAAGTGTTTGTTCTTCATTCAATTGAAATACTTTCGGTTTAATTTCTTTTTCGGAGTAATGATTTTCAAATCGTTTTTACTCACGAAATGCGCCATTTGATGATGATTAATAATCCCGGTGTATCAACCAATGACTTCCGTCATCAAGCGGAATTTCAATCATATCGAGCGTCGTTCCCGGAAAATGCGATGTTGTAATCACATCCGCCCCACCGGCAACCTCTTTTATGATTCTGTTAATAAACGTCGATTTACCGACATTCGTACACCCGACAACATAGACGTCCTTCCCTTGACGAAGCTGATCGATTTGTTGAAGTGCTTCTTGGATATGAAAACCTTTTGTTGCACTCACTAATAAAACATCGATTGGCTGAAGGCCAAGCTCCTTGGCCTGCTTTTTCATCCATTGAATGAGTCGATTTTTTTCGTTGATTTCGGCAGAAGATCTGCTTTATTACCGATTAACAAAATCGGATTTTTCCCAACAAAGCGATGTAAACCAGGTAGCCAACTACCATTAAAATCAAAAATATCGATGATTTTCACGATTAAGCTGTCGGTATTACCAAGCTGATTTAAAATGTTGAGAAAATCTTGATCTGTTAAAGATACATCTTGAACTTCATTATAATGTTTTAGCCGGAAGCATCGTTGACAAATGACTTCCTCTTTTCCTAACTGAGATGATGGCGCATAACCAATTTCAGTTGGATCTTCCGTTTGTATTGTTACTCCGCAGCCTATGCAGCTAATCTCTTGCTTGCTCACTGTTCATCCTCCCATTTAATCATGCCTTTTCGTTTAAAACGAGCCATAATTCTTCTTTCAATCATTCTGTTGAATTTTGTAAAAAACCATCCGATGATGCGACTGGCACGACGAGAATCGTGTAAAATTGTGCACAATTTCCCCAAGAATATCCGTTAAAAGCTGATCGCCAATAATGACTGTATTTTCGTTATTCGTTCCCATTATTTTCGTTGCCTTTTTAAACGCTGCACCGAGCGGTTTGCGAGCTTGATGAATAAACGGAATTCCAAGCGGGTCAGAAAAAGCTTTCACCCGCTGCTCATTATTATTTGAAACAATCGTTACTTTAATATCATGGTCTTTCATATCTTGAAACCACTTAATAATAGATGGGGTTGCCTCTGGTCTGTCCCATTCAACAAGTGTATTATCCAAATCGGTAATAATGGCTTTTATTCCTTTTTCAACTAGTGCTTTTGGCTGAATGTCAAAAACACTTTTACATATTCATTCGGTAAAAATTTGTTAACACGTATTTACACCTCGTTACAATGTCATTGTTTTATTTTAACCAATCTTACATGCTTACGCATCTTTTTCCCCTTTTATTAAAGGAAAAAGATGAAACGAATTTATATTTATTTGCAAAAACACATAAAAGTTTTCGACATATTTTTCATTTTCACTTTTTGTGGATAACTTTATAAACAACGTTATGTATGTCAAACTCTATATTTTTATGCCCAAAAGATTATTTACCCACAAGTTATCCACGTGCCACTGTGGATAAAGGAACACTTGTTCCACAACACTTAATCTGTTAAGGTATGAGTAAGCAAAGGCTAAATGAATAGTTTATGCATCGAAAACCGTATTTAGAACTCAATTTACTGGAGGTGAAGCTGATGAGAAAGTTATCTGATGAATTATTGATCGAATCCTATTATAAAGCAAAGCAACTCCATTTAAGTACCGAATTTATCCAATTAATTGAATCAGAACTTCAACGCCGATCATTAGCAAAACACATTCAAGTGAAAGTGATAAATGGGTAGAAAAATAAATAAGTTTTAGAGCGCCTCGAAATCGGGCGCTTTTCTTGTTCCAACAGCATTTTTTATTGCGTGTAAATTCGTTCATTTACCTTCGACATAGGCAATGACCATTCGCTTTCCCTCAATATGAACAGTATTACGATTGGGATGATTGTAATCGCCCGATTGTTTCTCCTATTCGAATATGAGCTGGGACTTGAATCTTCTCGTCTAATTGAAACGAGCCTTTTTCAAATAATAAGACGACGGTTGATCCAAATGAAAAATAAGCGACCTCTTCGCCCTTTTCCCATTCTAGTTTATGATTGAGCATTTTTACGGAATTAATGAACATCGCTCCAACTTTTACCATCGCAATCTTATGGTGTTTATGCGTTAATTCCGTAACCGTTCGAAAGTTTTTGCTAAAGGTGCATCTCCATATTTTAAACCGATACGATTAACTGGGTACGACTTTTTACCAAGTGTGTACGTACGAATCACTTTCGCATGAAGCGGGAGTGGATGCGATGATAATGGGACGGGCTTAAATAAAGGATCAAATATGTACCCCAGAGTACTTAGTTGCCACATCTACTCCGCCGAGCATCTCAGAAATCGAATAAACTTTGTTCTTCACAATAATTTCCTGATCTGGCGTAATTGTTCCCCTATCCTCTAACACCCCATCGACGGGACTTATGACAGAATTCTCCATCGTATTAACAGAACGAACGCCATCCTTAAGCTTTCTAGTAAAAACGCATGTAAATTTTCATACATTTCAATGTCTTCACGTGCTTCTTCTAGGTTTATTTTATAAACTCGTGCATATGGTTTAATAAGGGGTTTACTAAGACGCGAATGAGCAAATGCATAAAGCGCCTTCGCAATCATAGGCCCATTTAGCAAGCTCATAACGAGCCGATACATCCTCCGTCTCAAAACTTGGAACCTCCTCTGTCATTTTCCTCTTAACTTTCTCGTTAAAAAAGCATATAATTAAGTAATTACAAATTCATAATCGTAACGGATAAGGGGAGTAAACGTGTTATTATCCGATGTTTTTGACAACACCGTGAGAAAGATCAAAACGCAAACGGCAAATGTATTAACCCTCGCAAATCTCGGATTAGGAGGATTTGCTATTATCGTAGGAATACAAGGCCAGCTGCATCTTAGTCTCATGCTCATCTTTATCGCCGCATTGGCTGACCGTTTTGACGGAATGGCTGCAAGAAAACTGCAAATTGAATCTGAGCTTGGTAAACAGCTTGATTCAATGAGCGACATCATTTCGTTTGGTGTCGCACCGGCATTGTTATTATATCAAGGTATCTTACATTTGTTTGGTTTTCCTGGTGCATTTTTACGATTCTTTATATCGGATGTGGTGCATTTCGTTTAGCACGGTTTAATATAGCGGAAAATAACGGCTACTTCACGGGGCTTCCTATTACTGCTGCCGGCTGTCTAATAACACTTAGCTATCTTGCAATTCCATTTATTCCAGCGTACTCATTTATATTTATTATTTTATCCGTATCACTTTTAATGATTAGTACGTTTACATTAAAAAGGTATGACGACTTTCTTCATTAGAAAAGACGCCTGCATGTTGCAGGCGTCTTTGCGTTTGCGGCGAAAGACCACATGTTCACATCATGTGTGCAATTAAGCATGTCAGTCGACTTATGCAAATCAGCTCATCGCTTTTTAAATATAGCATGATTGAAGTTAGTTGGCTACTATTAATTTTCAAATGGCTTCGTTTTTCTCCGTCAATGACCAACGTCCATGTTCCTTGTTTCGGAAAGGTAATGATCCCGCCAAATGTATATAACGGCATTAACGTCGCTGTATCAACGAATTCTCCACTTCTTTGAAAGGTTTTCTGCTCTACAATTCTACCTAGACGATCTTTTAGTTGGACGTCTATCTCCATCTTATCCTCACCAATACTTTCAATAACCACCTCCGACTTTTCTCCGACTTTTACTTCTTTCGGCGAAGTCCTTAATGTATAATGTTCCGTTTTTGGAAAAGGTGGCAAAACTTCAAGAGTAAATTCTTCGAATAACACATTATCTACGTAAAATGAAAGCTGCCACTCTCCCGCTTTTGGGAAAGGGAAAACTGCGTCAATAAGTGGGCATCTTCATTATGAAGCCCTCCATGTGCAATCGTTCCTTCGGATAATGTTATTTTCTCATTATAGGGATTCGTCGCTACAATGCGATAATCCTTCCAAATAAACGATTCTGAATCCCCAGAAATAAATCATCAGTTTGGCTCCTCTTCTTGTATCCTCGGCAACGAAATGATCCATCATATTCAAAATGCCAACCTTTCCTTCAATTCCGATTAACTTTTGGTTTGTATCTGAATGAATAAAGACGTTTCCGCCTTTGCGGTTAACTCGATTGGCCTCTGTTTCATTTGAAATTCCGATAATATGAGGAAAAGTAAGATCATTCCTAATCCTACGATTGCAATCAACGGTTTAAATGAACGTTTATTCGATTTATTCCGCTTTCTTAATTGATATCTAATTTGTTGTTTTTGCTCTTCAGCCAATGAATATTTCGGAAGGTCTTTAAGTGATTCTTCGATCAAATTCGTTTCCTTCAATAGATGTCCCCTCCTGTTCTAAGTGTTCTTTTAATTTTTTTAGCGCACGATGAAAAGTAACATTCACTTTATTTTGGCTCCATCCTAATACATCGCTCACTTCTAGAGGCGAGAGTTCTAATATTCCTCTTAAAATGACGATTTCCTATATGGAGGCGTAAGTCGATGAATCGCTTGATGCAATTCAAGCTTCTCTGAATGTCTTACCATCCGTGCCTCTAATTCGTTACTAAGCTGTTGTTTAGGAGCAAGCAGATGCCATATTCTCTGCCACACTTTTCTTCGTCGAAAATCATCGTTAACAAGGTTCCTTGCAATCGAAATTAACCAAGTTTTCGGATGCGACTCCGCTCGAAAACGCGGCAAATTTTTCAATGCAAGCAGAAACGTTTCTTGTACAATGTCTTCTACATCGATCATCCCAGTATAATAAACGAGGAAACTAGTTACGTCTCGTTCGTATTGGTGAAACCACTCTTCAATCACATTTTCTTTCACACGATCCCCCTCTCTTACTGATTAGACGATTATGTAAGATTTAAATTACAGACTTTTGAGGTTTTTAGACTCGAAAAAACTGGACCTGATATCAAGAAAAAAGCAGTGTATGGACACTCCCTTTACAATGATGATCAGGCCTACATAGAATGCCCTCATTCTCACTCCCCGATAGTATACAATAAGAAGAAGCCTCGGAGCTAAAACAGCTCACCCGAGACTTTCATCGTTCACTCATTCATTTTTCTTCATTTTTTCTTTCTCCGCTCGATAAAATTCATGGAACATTTTCATTAATGCTCGTTTTTCGATGCGTGATACGTAGCTTCTTGAGATGCCGAGCTCTTTGGCAATTTCCCTCTGCGTCCGTTCTTTTTCAAGGTTTAATCCGAAGCGGCCGATGATCACCTCTTTTCGCGGCCATCAAGCACATCAATGTACTCTTTCACCCGTTCCAATTCCATATTTAGTTGAATCGTATCAAATACATCTTCCACTTCTGATTTTAAAACATCAATTAATGAAATTTCATTTCCTTCCTTGTCTTGCCCGATCGGATCATGTAAGGAAACGTCTTTTTCGTCTTTTTCAATGCCCGTAAATGCATAAGGATTTCGTTTTCTATACAGCGAGCCGCGTACGTGGCAAGCTTTGTTCCTTTCCAAATGAATAGCTTTCAATTCCTTTGATTAGTCCAATTGTTCCAATCGAGATTAAATCTTCCGGGTCTTCTCCCGTATTTTCAAATTTTTTACGATATGAGCAACGAGGCGCAAATTGTGTTCAATTAACAGATTCCGAGCATTTTCATCTCCCTTAGCCATTTGCTGTAAATATTTTCGTTCATCTTCAAGTGATAGCGGCTGTGGAAATGCATTGTTTTTTACATAAGAAACGAGAAAAACAAGTTCCTTTAATACATAGCCGATTGCCGTTAAAATACCTGACAACTCCTCACCTCCAGCGACTTTGGCTTTAACTATATATATGTTTGCCACAAGCGAGTCATTACCGTAACTCCAACGTGAAATAAGTAGGAAAGTTTTCAATTGTCCCTTATAATGGAACTAGTTCGATATCGAGGAGGGTTTGATTGACAACAAATACATATAAATTAACTTGGGATCTTGATGTGTTTTTTGAAGGAGGTAGTGCCTCCAAAGCCTTCACAGAGCATTTGGAAAAACAAAAGAACAATTGGTTGCATTTGATTCCGCTGTTGATGCTTGGAGCATCCCGTCCACATCGGATGACCAATCCTTAACTGGACTGTTGCAGCTTTTTCAAACAGCGGCACTAAACCTTCGACAAGCGGGAGCGTTTGTCAGCTGCTTGCAGGCACAGGATACTTTCGATACAAGAGCAAATGAATTGCGTGGGATGGTAACGACATTAAGCTCTAAATTAAGCACTACTTTAACGGGATTCGATGAAAACTCTCGAACATTGATAAGAATACATGGGATGGACTACTTGAACAAGAAGCATTAAAGGAACTTAGCTTCATATTAAATGAACGCCGTAAAAATGCGGCAGAGAAGCTTCCAAAAGAGCAAGAAGCGTTAATTAATGCGTTAAGCATTGACGGTTATCATGGCTGGGGAGAAATGTATGACACGATTGTCTCGCAAGTGAAGATTCCATTTGGTGAAAATGGAAAGATCGTTGAGTTGTCCGCCGGTCAAGCTGAGAATAAATTTTCCAGCCCTAACCGTGAAGTAAGGAATAAGATTTTTACAGAATGGGAAAATGCGTGGGACCAGCATTCTGATACGCTTGCAGCAACACTGAACCATCTGTCCGGTTTTCGGTTATCTGTTTATAAACAACGTGGCTGGAATCACATTCTTAAAGAAGCGCTGACGTATAACAGAATGAAGCAGGAAACGCTCGATGTCATGTGGAAGTAATTTCCGATCATAAACAGCCGTTTGCTGATTTCTTGAAAAGAAAGCGGAACTGCTCGGTGTCGAAAAATTGAGCTGGGCGGATTTAGATGCTCCAGTTGGCAATGTCGATACGACATACAACTACCAAGAAGGCGCACAGTTCATTTTAAAGCATTTTGAACAATTTGGTGATGAGCTGACAAATTTCACAAAAAAGCATTCGAAGATCGGTGGATCGAAGCAGAGGATCGCTCTGGAAAACGTCCTGGCGGATTTTGCACATCATTCCCAGTGAGTGAGCAATCGAGAATTTTTATGACCTATTCAGGAACTCCATCGAATGTGTCAACACTTGCTCATGAACTTGGCCATGCATTCCACTCCTTTGCGATGAAAAGTACACATCCATTGAATAGAAATTATGCGATGAACGTTGCAGAAACAGCATCCACTTTTGCGGAAATGATTGTATCTGATGCCGCTGTAAACAATGCAGAAAACGAGGAAGAAAAGCTTGCTTTACTTGAAGATAAAATTCAGCGCTCCGTTGCTTTATTTATGAACATTCATGCCCGCTTTTTGTTTGAAACTCGCTTTTATGAAGAAAGAAAAATGGCATGGTGAGTAAGGCGAGGCTGAATGAGTTAATGGAAACTGCGCAACGAGAAGCGTATGGCGATTCCTTATCTGAATATCATCCACTATTTTGGGGCTCCAAGCTTCACTTCTTTATTACAGGTGTGCCATTTTATAATTTCCCATATACATTCGGCTATTTGTTTTCCTCGGCATTTATGCTCAAGCGGTTAAAGAAGGAAAGGCTATGAGAAAAATACATGGCGATGCTTGAAGATACAGGTTCAATGATGGTGGAAGAACTGGCACAAAAACATCTCGGAGTCGATTTAACGAAGCGCGAATTTTGGGAAGAAGGCGTCAAGCTTTGTATAAAAGATGTGGAGGAGTTTATGGAGATGGTTGGGAAGTAAAAGTCATCGTTCCTTTTATCTTTATCCATGACAATTAATAATATCCAAAGTTCATGGTTTTAAATTACGAGAGCGAAATAATGAAAAAGGTTCGGATGCATAATGATCCGAACCTTTTTCTACTAAATTGAAATCGTGCTCTTTCTGCACTTCGTTGTTTCTTCGCTTTCTTAAAATGAAATAATTCATAGACAACTGGGATAACAACAAGTGTTAATAAGGTTGCAACCGAAAGACCACCAATTACAACAACGGCTAATCCTTTTGACACAAGGCTTCCCATTTCCTCTTTACCCATTAAGAGAGGAATCATCGCAAAAATTGTCGCAAGTGCAGTCATCATAATCGGTCGGAATCTTGTTGCTCCGCTTCAAGTAACGCTTCACGAATCGGCATTGTTTCTTCATTCTGTCTTACTCGATCTAATAAGACAATGGCATTCGTGACAACAATTCCAATTAGCATGAGTGCCCCAATCATTGCTCCAATATCGATTGGCGTTTGAGAGATTAATAATCCGAGCACCGCTCCTATGATAGCAAGTGGCAAAGTAAACAAGATAACTAGCGGTGCTCGTAACGTTTTAAACGTCAGCACCATAATTAGGTAAACAAGACCGATTGAAACGGCCATCAGTTGGAATAATTCCATAAACTGATCTGCTTGTTCACTTGCAGCTCCACCTGTTTCTAATGAAACACCTTGAGGCATTGCAAGTTCATTTGTTTTTACTTTTATCTCATTAGCAATTTCGGACATGTTTTTCGAATCCACATGCACACTAATCCGTACATATTCATTTCCGTCTTTTCGTAACACACTCGTAGGCTTATATGATTTTTCTATTTTAGCAACGGCGGAAAGCGGCATTACTTCTTGATTGACAGCGATAGAAATTTCATTTAATTCATCATCCTTTACTGGATGAATCGAGCTATCTAATATTACCATCGTATCTTTTCCTTCAAGCTTAATTGTTCCAATCGGGAATGGGTTTAACAACAATTGTATTTGGCTTGCTACTTCCTTTGTATTTGCTTTTTCTTGATCAATGACAATCTCATAAACAGACTTTAATTCCTGCTGATTACTCGTTACTTTTTCAACGCCTTTAATATTCTTCACTTTTTCAATCACTTGTTCTGATGCTTTAATCAATTGCTCTGTATCATTTCCTACGACATCTAAAGTAATCGCAGAATTACCCATGTTAATAATTGAAGGTATTGTAACATCGATTTCCGCTTCAGCATATTTTTCTTTTTCTATTTCAACTTTCTTCATAAACTGCTCAGTGTCTTCACCGCTTTTCATAACAACATAAACATTTCCTGTATTTTGCGAATTCATTTGACTAAACTGCGCATCTTCCGGGTTCGATCCAAGAAATACGCTAACCATTTCTACTCCTGTTTGTTTTGTTAAAAATGTTTCTAGTTGGAACACTTCGTCTTTTACCTTAGTAAAAGGCACATCATCAGGGTATACGATTGAGATGGATACTTCGTTTGAAGAAGCATCAGCTGTTCCTTTTGGCATGACGAAATACAATCCGATTGCACCAGCAAAGATTATAAAAGAAAGAATGATTGGAACCCATTTATTACTTAAACACCAATTCAAAACCCGAATGTATCTCTTTGGTTTTTATACGAAGGTAATTTCCCTTTTTCAGTAAGCTCGAACTCATAAGCGGGACAACGATTAATGCAACTAGCAGCGACGATAATAGTGCATACGTAATCGTTAATGCGAATGGCAATAACAGTTCCTGTAATGATTTAACGAGCCCCATCGGTAAAAAACAGCAACGGTCGTTAAAGTGGAAGAAGTTATCGCCGCAGCCACTTCTTTCGTCGCATCAACGATGACATGCTTAGAAAAATCACCGTTTTGTGCTTTCCGGAAAATATTTTCAATGACAACTATGCTGTCATCAACCAAACGTCCAACTGCTACCGCCACCGCTCCAATTGTTAACACATTAAGTGTAATTCCCGATTGTGATAGTAAAAATAACGTTAACCCAAGTGAAAGCGGAATACTAATTACAGTAATTAGGGTCATTCGCAAATGGCGCAAAAATAAGAAAATAATGATCGTTGCAAATAAAGCCCCTAAAAGGACGGATTGCATCATACTGTCAACAGAATGAACGATAAAGTCTGAGAATGAAATAATCATTGATGTTTCAACATTTGGATAATAATCTTTATTCACTTGACTCATCGTTTCGTTCACCTTTTACCAATTGCAACTGCATTCGCATTTGCTTCTTTATTCAGAAGCAAAGCAACGGCTTCCTCACCATTCACATGTGTGATAAATGTTGAGCTTGAATCGCTCACTTCAACATTTGCAATATCTTTTAGTCGAATGTTAGGAGCTATTTGTAGTTCTTCCAGCTCTCTTTTCCTTCAATTTGGCCAATCACTTTAATATTCGTCTTCTTTTCATTAATCGTTTCTTCACCGACTGCAACGGCCAGGTTTCTACCTTGGAGAATTCCCATTAATGCTTGAACAGGAATCTGATATGCGGACATCTTTTCCTTATCTAGTTTTACTATAACTTGCGTTTGTTGTTTACCATAGACAGAAACATTCGCTATACCAGATATTCCTTGAAAGTTCGGGATAATCTCGTTTTCAACCTTTTCCATGTCTTCCTGTTAATGCCGTTTGGAAAAGATAAACCAATTTGCCATAACGGGATCATATCTAAATTCAATTGTGAGACGATTGGCTTTGAATATCCTTCCGGTAGCTGTAATCCATTAACTGCCTCTTGAACTTGTGCTTTGGCTTCTTTCACTTCAACGGATGAATCAAGAGTAATATCTACGGATGTATAACCATCAGCCGAAGTAGAAAAACATGTTTTTTTCCTTTCACTGATCCGATTGCTTTTTCAATCGGCTTTGTCACTTGATCTGACATTGTATCCGCATCTGTTCCTTGCCCAATGACAATAACAGTAACAACCGGATTATTTGCTGAAGGTAGAAATTCCTTCGGTAGCGTAAAATAACTAAGCGCCCCTAAGCCTAACGTTAATACAATCATTAATATGACTGCTGCCTTATTTCTTAACCCCAATTCGTTATTCTAATCATTATTCCACCTCTTATTCTGAATTTTTAAAACCTTTATATAGATTAACCAATTTATGAGAAGGTATCAAGGGGCTTGAGATTGAATTAAAATCAGCCTTAAGGCTGATTTTAACGATGCTATCCCTTTTAAGGATGAATTAGAGGTTACAAATAAAAAAACAAGAGCACGATTTTTTCGTTGCTCTTGTTTTTTATTAGATTGATTTTACAATTTCTAGTACTAGATTAGCCGAGTTAACAGCCGCTGTTTCTAAGTATTGGTCAAATGAAAGATGTGATTCTTTACCTGCAATATCTGATAGTGAACGAATAACAACAAATGGTATATTGTACTGATGTGCCACTTGTGCAATGGCAGCACCTTCCATTTCAACCGCTTGAAGATCCGTGAATTTACTACGTACGAACTCCACTCGCTCTGGGTCGTTCATAAATGAATCTCCTGTTGCAATTAGACCTTGCACTGCTTGGATGCTTTCGAACGTACTTGCCGCTTTTAAGGCTACTTCAATCAAGCTCGTATCAGCTTTGAAGGCTGCTGGCAATTGTGGCACTTGCCCGTATTCATAGCCAAATATTGTCACATCAACATCATGATGACGAACTTCCGTAGAAATGACAAGATCACCTACTTGTAGTTTTGGATTATAGCCACCAGCTGAACCAGTATTAATAATCATGTCAGGCTTATATCTTTCCATTAAAATCGTTGTCGACATCGCTGCATTTACTTTACCAATACCCGAGCGAAGTAAAACAACTTCTTTACCACCGAACGAACCTGCGATAAATTCACAGCCGGCAACAGTTTCTGTTTGTTTATTTTCAATTTGTTCTCTTAAAAGTGCAACTTCTTCTTCCATTGCACCAATGATCGCAATTTTCAACACATATACCCCTTTTCTTCATCTATCAGATAACTATGATCTTCTATCGTTTTCAATTAATTTTTCACAACAGTCGGTTTCCAACCTTCCCCATCGATCCATTCAATATGCACTCTATACACATCAGATCCAGCACCTCTCGCGGATACCGTTGCGATTGCTTGATTTTCGGGGTCATCACCACGCTCAAGCCACCATACCGTCATTTGGTCGACTGGAATGTTGACGGCATAGGAAACAGCGGCTACTTTTTCATTCCAGTCGGCTGATCCTCGCTGTGAAGATGGCTCATGACCTGCCGTTTGCTGTGTTCCAATCGGTTGCCAATTCGGATTAATGATTACTTTTTCGACGTTTGGCTCATCACTTTCTTCTTCGACGAGCGCTGATAAAGTTTCATTTGATTGCTCATCAGCCTCTTGTTGTGGCTTGTTAGATCGTTCAATTTTTCCAGGCGTTTCCTTCGTTTCATCCGGTTTATTTTCTTCAATCTTTTCTGTTTTTGATGTCGGCGTTGTTTGCTCTTTATTCGTATCTCCAGCTATAAAAATATTGTAAGCAACAATGAAAATTAATATAATAACGATCGCAATTAATGTATTTAATATAATATTTGTTTTTCTACGTTTTGCCCGACGCTCATAACGTTGGCCTGAATGATTATATTCGCTTGGCATTTCATCCCTCCATCTTTTTTATCATATCATGGAAAAAGGAAAACTTAAATAAAAACATACCCGTCCATGAATGAAATTAGATTGCTCGAGACAATAAATTCAATTGTTTATTGCCCGTATAAGTGGATTTTCACTCCTATGGGCAATGAGAGAAGTGTTCATTGACCGAATGTAGTATTTTTGATCATCAATATGCAGATGATCTCATTAACTTTAGTACTTCATTTTTTCCGCCTCTTGATTACAACAGCTTAAAAATAAAGGTCCAAATCAAATGATTTGAACCTTTATTTCACACACAAAGATTGTTAACTAATTGTTAGTAGTCTTACTCTCATTTCGCCGCCAGGTGTTTGGACATTTACTTCTTGCCCGACTTTATGACCGAGCAAACTTTTGGCGATTGGTGAATCATTCGAGATTTTCCCCTCAAATGGATCCGCTTCAGCGCTTCCAACGATTGTATATGTTTCTTCATCTCCATCTGGAAGCTCAATGAATGTGACTGTTTTTCCGAGTGTAACCGTATCTGAATTTAATTCATCTTCTTTAATGATTTTCGCATTGCGAATCATATTTTCGAGGGTTGTGATTCTTCCCTCTACAAATGCCTGCTCTTCTTTCGCAGAATCATATTCAGAGTTTTCCGATAAGTCTCCGAAACTTCTCGCAATTTTAATTCTTTCTACTACTTCTTTTCTTTTCACCGATTTTAAATGTTCAAGCTCCTGTTCAAGCTTTTCTTTTCCGGCTTCTGTCATTGGAAATACTTTTTCCGTTGCCAAATCCCTTCACTCCTTAATTAATCACCCATCCGTCAGGCGGATGTTTTTGTATGTAATACATGATAACGCGCCCTATGATAGGCGCGCCTCCGATTCATGCCAATACATATATTAGTTATCTATGCTATCGTATTACAAAAATGACTTTTGTTCAAGAATAGTTTGTATCTTTGTTGTCAGTAAGTCAATCGCAACATGATTTTGCCCACCTTCTAGAATGATAACATCTGCATATCGCTTCGTTGGTTCACTGAACTGGTTATGCATTAGTCTCACAACGTTCACATATTGTGTAACGACGGAATCAATCGATCTACCTCTCTCCTTAATATTGCGAAGCAAACGACGAATGATTCGTAAGTCCGAGTCTGTATCAACATAAAGCTTAATATCCATTAAGTTGCGCAATCTTTCATCTTCTAATACTAAATTTCTTAAAGAATGATCGCATCTTTTTGTTCTACATGAATTGTTTCTTTTGAACGTGTATGCCATCCAATTACTTTTTGTACTAATTGCTAAACCATCACCAGCCGGTATGATTGCTGTCTCAAAGTCAGGGCGATCCATTAACCATTGATTGAACGTCCGAATTTTCTCAGCAATTTTTAGCAATCGTTTATTCTCCGATTGTTGATGGGCAACGATCCCTTTGAAAAGAACATTATCAGTGTACACACATCCACGATCTGTCAGTAACTGACAATACATCTCGAAAAACTTCGTGTACTGACCTTTAGCTGCATCGATAAAAATGGCATCAAACGGACCTTGCTGTGCAACTTCTTCATAAAGGTCTAGAGCATTTCCTTTTAATACAGTTATTTGTTCCTCCATATTTACGCGGAAATATTTGCGAGTGCCTGCTCATATCTTTCTTCATCTAATTCAATCGTCACAATTTTTGAATTTGGCAAAGTCGTTGCCATTCTTAACGCGGAATAACCAATCGCTGTCCCAATTTCTAGAACCTTTTTCGGTTGTTGTATCCGCAACATTTGAAGTAACACTTCAATGCCTGCTGGCTCCATAATCGGTACACGATGTTCCAATGCAAACTGTTCAAGTTCTTGGAAAAACTCATTCCTTTTCGGGATGAGTTGTTCAAGATAATTATTAATCTGATCATTCATTTCACGATTCACCTGCTTCGTTTCTTTTGTTCGTAATATACTTTGCTTTTAGCGCATTATGTTCTTCAAGTGTTTTTGAATAATGGACCTCTCCTGATCCATACTCCGCTAAAAATATAAATAATCGCTATCAGCTGGATTTAGTGCAGCCTCGATTGAAGATTCTCCAGCATTTGCAATTGGTCCTGGCGGCAAACCTTTATTGGCATATGTATTATACGGTGAATCGATTACTAAATGCTCGTACAACGTTCGTTCAAGATGTTTTCCATGCGCATAAGCGACAGTTGGGTCGGTTTGCAATGGCATATCGCTTTTAATTCTATTGTAAAACACACTAGAAATCATATGGCGATCGGCTTTCGCTGTTGCCTCCTTCTCGATTAAAGATGCCATTGTGAGCACCTCATGAATCGTTTTCTGCTCTTCTTGCATCGACTCTGTATATTTCACTAACACTTTCTCTGTCTGTCTTAACATTTCATTGATGATAAAATCAAGAGATGGCTCTTCTTCATAAAAGGATATGTTGCCGGGAAAAGATACCCTTCAAGTGGGTGCATCACTTGCTCATTCAACATATCTGCTGTTAATAGGTCTGGATATTTTTTAATTAATGTTTGTAAATATTCTGGGTCATCCAGTTGTTTCGTAATCTCTTCAGGAGTCATATCGATTTGCTTGGCAATGATCGCCGCGATTTGTGCTACATTAAGCCCTTCTGGAATCGTTATTTTAAATAAAGCCTCTCTTACAAGTGTACCTGATTGTAATGTTTGGCTAATTTCCCTAATGTCATTGAAGGGGTCATTGCGTAATTTCCGCCTGAAACCCAGAAATATTATTAAATTTAACATAATACTTAAAAATTGTACCGTTTTTTATAATGCCCTTCTTCTCCAGTAGTTTTCCGATTGATGTCGAAGAGGATCCGATTGGCACTTCAATTTTGATCGGTTTATTATTATTAGCGTCTAATGGCTGCAAAGCAGATTTAATATATATATACCCACCAATTCCTACACCAACAGCGCTTATAATAAAAATTAGTGCAATGATCACTACTATTTTTCTAATGATTTTCGCCTCGTTTCGTCTTTCAAGCAAGTTCTTTCTCATAATAGCCTTTATATCTTTCTCGTGTTCTTCCCTATTCCCCACGGAGGTTACCCCTCAAATTTATAGATTATATCAATATACTTTGTTCATTATACTATATTTTTGGCGAATTCATGAGAAATATTACAAAGAGAAATCAACAAGGTCATTGATTTGACGTACTGGTTATCCTTTCACACAACGATATCGTAAATTTCCATAAATGGCTTAAGTGTGAGCGTTTATTGAATAGCAATCATCGGGGGCAGCGCCTACATTTGATAATAATAAAACAGCGACCCATTCCTCTAATTACATTTGGAATGAATCGCTTATTTTTTTACGTTTAATTCTATCTTTATATGGAAGATATTCCGTTGATTGGAGTGTAGAGCGGCGACTCCTAGGGATGAGCGGGACAGGTAAAAGACCCCGCAGTGTAGCAAAGCGACCGGAGGCTTACCGCCCGCCCCACGGAAAGCGTCCGCTCGGAACTTAAATCAACCGTTTTTAGCATAGTCCTATTTAAAGGGATTTTTTATTGGCCTCCCTTTTTCTTATTCTTCCTCTTCTGCAAGAAATGTGTTTAACATTTCTTCGACCATTCCCACTCTTCATCTGTTTCAATCGGCTGTAAACTTCCTTCTTCGCCCTCTTCATTTTGAATATATGCAGAAGCATGAATTTCGATTTCCTCATTTTCATCTTCTTCTGCACCTACTGGATAATAAAGAACATATGATTTTTCAAATTCATCCGAATCGAACGTAAAGAGGATTTCATGTAATTCCTCGTTGCCATCTTCATTAATTACTGTAATATATTTTTCACCGTTTTCCATTTCTTCACCTCATTAAGATTGACTATCTAAAAATCCTTGCAAAATCATCGATGCTGCCATTTTATCAATGACTTTCTTTCGTTTTTTCTGCTGACATCTGCTTCGAGCAAGACTCGTTCTGCGGCCATTGTGCTTAAGCGCTCATCCCATAAGATGACTGGAAGCTGAAATTGCTCTTTCAACTGTTCAGCATACTGTTGTGAAGCTTCTCCTTGGCCCCATTGTATTATTCATATTTTTAGGAGTCCAACAACGATTTTGCTTACACTATACTCTTTAATAATCTCACCAATTCGCTCGAATCCAAACCTTTTTCTATTCTCATCGATGGCAATTGTTTCGAGGCCTTGAGCCGTCCAGCCCATTTCGTCACTAATTGCTACGCCAACTGTTTTGGATCCAACATCAAGGCCCATTATTCTCATTTATTATCCCTCACGATGTTGTTTTAAATACGATTTCACTAGCTCTTCAATGATTTCATCACGCTCTAGCTTCCTCATCATATTACGCGCATCTTGATGTCTTGGGATATACGCGGGATCCCCTGATAATAAATAACCGACAATTTGATTGATTGGATGATAGCCCTTTTCTTGAAGAGCTCTATGAACATGTAGCAACACTTCTTTGACATCATGTTCGATCGGATCTTCTTGAAACTCAAAACGCATCGTTTTATCAAAAGAGCTCATTTACAACACCTCTCTTACGACATACCATTGATAGATAGGTCAGATTGTCATTTCTTCTTCCATTGTACATGATTCGGACGACGAATCAAACGGATTTTATCCATTCTGTAACATATGAAAGAGCTTCTTCCAATTGCTCAGGTTTTCTTCCACCTGCCTGCGCCATATCCGGACGACCACCACCGCCGCCACCACAACGTGATGCGACTTCTTTCACAAGTTTTCCAGCATGGTAGCCTTTGTCGATTAAATCTTTTGTCACTGCAGCGATGATGTTCACTTTATCGCCTTGTGCTGAACCAAGTACGATGACACCAGAGCCAAGTTTTTGTTTTAAGTCATCTGCCATATTGCGAAGTGTGTTCATATCAGCCGCTTGAACTTGATTTGCAACGACTTTTACCCCATCTACTTCTTGTATATGATCCAATATGCTTCCTGCTTCAATATTTGCTAATTTTGCTGTTAACGATTCATTTTCACGTTGAAGCTCCTTCATTTCGTTGAGCAGAGTTTCAGCACGGTTTAAAACTTCTTTTGGCTTCGCTTTTAAGAGCTGGGCAACTTGCTGGAGTCTTGCAATTTCTTCGCTCATTAAATGAAATGCTCCCTCACCTGTTACAGCCTCAATTCTTCTTGTTCCTGCACCAATCCCACTTTCAGAAACGATTTTAAACAGGCCGATCGCTGAAGTATTGCGTACATGGCAACCACCGCATAATTCAAGGCTATAATCACCAATTGAAACGACCCGAACGACACTACCATATTTTTCACCAAATAAAGCCATCGCACCCATTGCTTTTGCTTCGTCAAGACTCTTATATTCTGTATCAACGCCGATATTTGCCCAAATTTTCTCATTTACGATATGTTCAATCCGCTCTAACTCTTCAGGCTGAACTTGACCAAAATGGGAAAAGTCAAAACGAAGTCTTTCTGGACCAACAAGTGAGCCTGCTTGGTTGACGTGAACGCCAAGAACATCCTTCAACGCTTGGTGTAACAAATGTGTTGCCGTATGGTTCCTAACAACATTTCTTCTCTTTTCTTCATCAACTTCGGCATTCACTGTCATGCCTGTTTGTACGGTTCCCTCCTTTACAATTGCTGAGTGGAGATTTTGACCGTTTGGCGCCTTTTGAACTTCTGTTACTTCGATGAGCAAGCCTTTTGCTTTCAACACACCTTGGTCAGCAATTTGTCCACCACTTTCTGCATAAAATGGTGTTTGCTCCAAAATAAATTGATTTCATCCCTTGAGATGCCCCTTCAACAAGCTCGTCGTTTTTCAACATTGTACTAATCGTTGTTTCAACCGCTAATCGATCATAGCCAATAAATTCGCTTGGCATTTTTAATTCACCAAGGATTCCTCCTTGCACTTGCATAGAACCTGTATCTTGTCGAGCTGCACGGGCACGCTCTCTTTGTTCTTCCATTGCTTTTTCAAAGCCTTCATGGTCCAAAATCATTTGTTCATCTTCTGCATACTCCTCTGTTAATTCGACAGGAAGCCATACGTATCGTAAAGCTTAAATACTTCAGAGCCTGCAATGACATTGCTACCTTCCGCTTTTGCCTTTTGAATAACAGCTGCTAAAATTTCCAGTCCATCATGTAACGTTTCGTGGAAACGTTCTTCTTCATTTTTAATAACGCGTTGTACGAATTCGGCTTTTTCAATGACGTTCGGATAATAATCTTTCATCACATCGCCAACAACAGGAACGAGTTGATACATAAACGGTTGATCAATATTGATTTTCTTTGCAAAACGTACAGCTCGGCGAAGCAAACGTCTTAATACATAACCACGTCCTTCATTGGATGGCAATGCCCCATCAGCAACAGCAAAGGTAACGGTACGAATATGGTCGGCAATTACTTTAAATGCAGTATCCGTCTCTTCCCCTTACCATACTGAACACGAGATATCGCTTCTGTTGCCCCGATAATTGGTAAAAATAAATCCGTGTCGAAGTTGGTCGGAACATTTTGCACGACCGATGCCATTCGCTCTAAGCCCATTCCTGTATCGATGTTTTTCTTTGGAAGCGGTGTGTACGTGCCATCAGGATTATGATTAAATTGAGAAAAGACAAGATTCCAAATTTCTAAATAACGTTCATTTTCTCCGCCAGGATATAATTCCGGATCATTCGGGTCATTGCCAAATTCGGGTCCGCGATCATAAAAGATTTCCGTATTTGGGCCACTTGGACCTTCACCAATATCCCAGAAGTTCTCTTCAAGGCGAATGATCCGCTCTTTTGGCAAGCCAATTTTTTTATTCCATAACTCAAATGCTTCTTCATCTTCTGGGTGGATCGTTACTGAAAGCTTCTCTTCTTCAAATCCAATCCATTTCGGACTCGTTAAAAATTCCCATGCCCATTCAATTGCCTCTTCTTTAAAATAATCGCCGATTGAAAAATTTCCAAGCATTTCAAAAACGTATGATGTCTTGCTGTTTTACCGACATTTTCAATATCATTCGTTCTAATTGATTTTTGCGCATTCACAATCCGCGGATTTTCCGGAATTTCTCGTCCATCAAAATATTTTTTAATGTTGCTACCCCACTATTGATCCATAATAAAGTTGGATCATCGTGAGGGACAAGTGATGCACTTGGTTCAACTTGATGCCCTTTTTCTTTGAAAAAGTCTAAGTACATTTGACGAATTTGTGAACCAGTTAATTTTTTCATTTCTTTCAAACCTCCATTAATTTTTAGAAAATAAAAAGTTCCTCCCTTGGACAGGGGCGAAACTTTTAGATCGCGGTACCACCCTGATTTAACAAAAGGAAAAACTTTTGTATCTCAGAACCTTAACGCGGTCAACGGCAGGGATTAGCTGCTCTCTGGATTAGCGAATGTTAGCCAGCATCTAGAATTTCTTTCAGCCTAGAAATTCCTCTCTAGCGCAATTATATGCTTAGATTGGTTCTAACATTATGGATCCTTCATTGAGTTAATGATTATCGTTCATTTATAACTTCATGTAATACTAATATAGTCAAATTATAGAAATGAATGTTCATCTTGTCAATGTTAAGGTGATTTTGTCGAAATCATATGGTCGCGCATATGAACAATTGCGATCTTTATGACAGCAATAATCGGAACGGCAATAATCATTCCAAGCACACCAGCCACTTCTCCACCGATAATTAGTCCAGCAAAAACAAATAATGGATGCATGGCTAGTGACTTACCGACGATATATGGGGATAAAATATTGCCTTCGATAAATTGTAAAATAAACACAATGATCGTTGCAAGGATCGCCTGCTTTACAGATGAGAACAAAGCAATCGCGAGTACCGGAATAAGACCGATAAACGCACCGAAATATGGAATGACATTCGTCACTGCAATAATAAATCCTAGAATAATCGGGTAATCAATTCGAATAATTAGAAAAGCAATCGATGATGCAACACCAACAATCGCACAAATAAGCAATTGTCCCCTTACATAACTGCCAAGAGAAAGATAAACTGCTCCAATAAATTCCCCTGCTTTCGCCCGCCATTTTTTCGGCGTCATATACCAAGCCGCTTTTTTACAAGCTCAATATCTTTTAATAAGTAAAAGAAATAAAAGGAATGATTAAAAGTACGAACAAAAAATTGACTAAGCCAATCAGTGATTCCATGCTTTTTCAAGAAACTTATTCATCCAAAGCTCAAATTTCGTAATTCGTTCATCGATTTGCGCTTGAATGCCATCTGGCCAATTTGATGCAGATGCTTGAATCCCTTGTATCCATTCTTTATATTGCTCAACGAGAATGGGCAGTCGCTGAGAAAAGTCGTTAAGCTGCTCGATTAAAAACGGAATGCCCAAATAAATGGCATAACCCGCACCACCAAAGAACAGCGTGTAGATGGTCATAATCGCCCAACCACGATTCAAGCCGAGCAATTGTATTTTTCGACGAGTGGATGCAATAAAAACGCGATAAATGCACTGATGAAGAAAGGGATGGTCGCAACAACAATAATATGTAAAATGGGTTTCCATAATGGTTTTAATAATAGTAAGCAATACAGTGTAATTAAAATCAATAAGATGATCCCAATTCGGTAAAAATGGCGAAACCGTTGCTGCATCGTATCCCTCTAATAAAAAGCCGCCAATGGCAGCTTTTTATTTCATTAACTCAATTTTCTTGTTTGCTCATCAAATAAATCATCAAGTGAACTTAAAGAACCGTCCTCTTCAACTTGATGTGTGTGAATCATTTTTCCACCTACAGTCAGTTCAATAAAACAGCTCCAACAGTAATATTGGTTGATGCCTATTTTACCTAGGTCCTTACTTTGGCAATTCGGACATTTCATCATTAGTTATGCCACCTCGCAGCTTGTTAACTGACACGATCATGGCATCTTTTCCAATCTTTGGTGGGATGGGAGTCCGAATTACTCGCTTTCCTTCTGTGATGTCAGAAAAGAAACCATCAGTCAGCTCATAGCCTACGATTGTTCCCACTTCTTCAAGAAAATATACATCATCAAGCAAGCCAAGCTGCTTCCCTTCATTGGAAAGCGTCATTTTTTGGAAATCGGCTGGGCGTGATGCATCGTATATTCGGAATGATCTTCCTTATAAGCGAGCAAAACATCTTGGTTTGCAATCATAATCCCATTTTCTCCAAAAGAAAGGATATGATGAATCGATAACCTACTTTTCTTGCCAATCAGACCTTTTTGTTGAAGCAAAACATCCGACACATATCCGGTTTCTTGGATACAAATATCACATACTTCCCCGAGCATTTCTCCTTCTCGTCATAAACTGGCATCCCTTTTAAAAGAGAAAATGTCCGCAAAGCACCCCACCTTTCCGAACATTTGTAGTTTGGCTCGAAATAACGGAAATCATAAGCTGAAATATTTTCCCGAATTGTGATTATTGACAATTAGATCACATATAACTGAAAGTAATATTATAAATGAATCATCAACCGAACGAATGGTAAGTGAAGAACGTCACTTATCCTCAACGAGAAGAAGGCTGCCCTTATTTTAGGACAGCCTTAGCTAATTTCACGTTCCATGAAATCATAGGGTGAAATATTTTCCATGCCGATCATTGGATCGATCAAATGAATCGTTTCTTCTGTAAGAATGATCTCTTCTTCGTTTTTATCGCATTCAACTGTAAGAGGTGAGGATAACGTTAATTTTTCCAAAAGCGAGGTTTTCCGCTTTTGGTCATCCTCCCTTTCAATTCCCATGCGAAAAGCACTTTCTTCTCCACATATAATTAAAAACTGCCTACTTCTTGTAATCGCCGTGTACAATAAGTTTCTCCGTAGCATTCTGTAATAACTTTTAACGACAGGAGAATGACAATCGGAAATTCACTTCCTTGCGACTTATGGATAGAACAACAAAAGGCATGGGTAATTTGATTTAAATCCGCCCTCGTGTATGTAACCTCAATCCCTTCGAACGAAACAATGACCATATCTTGCTTTTCCGTGTTCTCCTTCGCGTAAAAGATCGACACAATTTCCCCATATCACCGTTAAATACATTTTGTTCAGGCTGATTGACGAGCTGTAATACTTTGTCGCCTATGCGATACGTTACATCGCCGAACTTCAATTCTTTGCGGGTTCCATCTTGATTTGGATTAAATATTTCCTGGAGTACAAGATTTAATTGATCAATGCCCGCCGGCCCGCGATACATCGGAGCTAATACTTGGATATCCTTTGCCGTATACCCTTTTTTCTTTGCGTTTAGGACAACTTTTTCAACCGCTTCGGCAATTTGTGAAGCTTGACAGCGAATAAACGATCGGTCTTGCTGCGGTTTTGTTACATCCGCTGGCAATTGCCCTTTTTGATTTCATGTGCGAGCTCAATAATCGAAGAGCCTTCAGCCTGTCGATAAATGTCTGTTAATTGAACCGTCGGAATTTTTTAGATTTGAGTAAATCTTTTAACACTTGTCCCGGTCCGACAGATGGCAATTGATCTTCATCCCCGACAAAAATGACTTGAATTTGCTGTGGCAAGGCCTAAGCAACTGATGAGCAAGCCATGTATCAACCATTGACATTTCATCGACAATGAGCAGCTTCCCTTCGATTTCTCGCTCCTCTTCACTATCAAGGTTTTCTTGAGCATTCATACCGAGCAATCGATGAATCGTCATCGCTGGCAATCCCGTTGATTCCGCCATCCGTTTCGCAGCGCGTCCGGTTGGAGCGGCTAATAAAATCGGGAATGGTTCTTCTTTTTATATGAATGAGGATCAAGGGAGCAACCATGCAACTCGGCATACAACTCAACAATCCCTTTAATGACCGTTGTTTTTCCCGTTCCAGGACCTCCGGTTAAAATCATCATCGGATTCATCAATGCCATTTGAATCGCCTCTTTTTGTGATGGCGCATAATGAACACCTAAGCGATCTTCTAAATCCCTAGTGCTAAATGAAATTCCGATTCAGGAAATTGATCGGTGTACTCCGTCTGATCCATAATCCGTTGAAGATTCGTGACAATCCCTTTTTCCGAGAAATAAAGTGATGGCATGTACAACCGTTTATTTTCACCTACGACCTTACCCTCTTCTTCTAGTTCAATTAATTGCTGCGCAATATCTTGAAAAGGATTTCAATAGACTGACTCGTTTCCAATAATCGTTTTACATGTTCTAACATATCGGCTGCGTCGACATATACGTAACCATTTTGCATACACTCTTGCTCTAACACGTAAAGACAGCCAGCTTTAATCCGATCAGGATGATTTCCTTTATCCCCATTTGGGAACCGAGCTCATCCGCTCTGCCGAAGCCGATCCCTCAACATCTTCAATCAACTTATATGGATTCGTCTGTATGATCGTTAATGTTTCTTCTTTATATACCTGATAGATTTTCAATGCCATTTGCGAGCCAAATCCATATTCGCTCAGTCGAATCATCACTTGTTCAAGCCCTTGATGTTCAAGTAATGATTCGTATAATTCTTTCGCCGTTTCTGCTCCGAGCCGTGGAACACTGTCTAATAATGATGGCTGCTCAAGAATTTTGCTTATCGCATTTTCTCCGAGCACTTCAACAATTCGTTCCGCTGTTTTTTCCCGATGCCTTTAAACAATCCACTCGATAAATAGGTTGCAACCCCTTGCTTTGTTTGTGGCATTTCCTTTTAAAATGCTTTGCATGAAATTGTAGCCCAAATCTTGGGTGCTCTTTAAAATTCCCATAAAATAAATACGATTCTTCTTCATGAATTTTAGGAAATGACCGGTAATGACTGCTTCTTTATCTGAATACGTGTCATTTGTCTCTTCTACTCTAACACGGATAACCGAATAGAAATTTTGCTCATTATGGAAAATGGTCACGAGATGGCGGCCTTTTATATATTTTTCATGTTCAGAAAACAAATCAAGTGAATGTTGCTCGTCCATGCCAGCCCCTCCATTAATCCATCATTACTCTTTTCCTTCTAGCGCCGATTCCATTAGTTTTTTCCATTAGCAGCGAGCGCATGTGTCGGCTGAATTGCTAATGCTTGATTAAATGTTTTGAGTGCTTTTTCCGCATCTTCAAAATGAGCAGCGTACGCAACTCCAAGATTATACATCGCATCTGCATGATCCGGCTCTAGTTCAATCACTTTCTCTAATTGTTTAATCGCTTCATCATACACTTCCGTCCGTGCTAATGCTAAGCCAAATTGAAACGTCGCTTCCGCATCTTTTTCATTGAGCTCAACACTTCTCTGCAAATAGGGAGCGCCATTTCCACTCGATTTAAATTAACGAGCGTCATTCCAAGCATATAAAGAAGATCATTCGATTCAGGGCCAATTAATAAGGCTTTCCCATACATCCCTGACGCTTCTTCATACTTCTCCTGATTATAATAAAGATTCCCATAGCTGTAATAAGCGGCCGATGCTTGATCATCGATTTCAATTGCCCGCTTTAAAAACTCCTCTGCTCTAGCTGTATCTCCAAGTGAAATAAATACATTGGCAAAATTGACATAGCCTACGGGATCAGTTGGATTTTCTTCAATTGCTTCTGTAAACATTTGTACCGCTTTTTCGTATTTTCCTTGTTGTAAATATTCAATTCCTTGTAAATTCTTATCCATCTTTCACACTCCGAACTTCATTAATAAGGGAATTATAACATATTAATTGCCAGCGCATGTAACGATAGCGACCGATTCCTCTTTGACGGTTTATTTTCTACAAGGCAACGATCTAAATAAGCATTGTTTATTAAAAATATGTTAAATCAGCCTTGAAAAGCTTGGAGAATGTTGGTTAGAGGTCGGGGATAGGAAGTTCATATTGGGACAGCAGATAGATTTGATCGATTAACAACAATAGCCCATTTAGCATATCAAGTCGATGATATATCATATTGGAGAAAAGTATTGGAACAAAATAACATCCAGATAACTGAAGCAATAAGAATACCAGGGTTTGAACGTTTTGAGTTCAGAGACCCATTCGGAAACAGAGTAGAATTGATTCAAGTAATTTGTACCTTCAATAATGAAGAGCTTAGATGCCCTAAGCTCTTGTTATCGCCTTATTATTCATGTCCTTACTACGGATATCTCTTATATCAATCATTCGTTCGAGCGCAAGTTCTTAATTTGTTTTAACGACAATTCCGTTAGCTTTGCGATATATTCATCTGGAAATTCTTCTTGAATTAATTTCAATGCGAGATTTTTCTTAGCTTCTACTATCCCTTTCTCTATTCCTTTTCTCTTACTTTCCTCGATTAGTTCTCCAAGCGTCAGCGGTAAATTATTGCGGTCCAAATAAAGCATACCTATCTCCTCCTTGGATAATCTGATTTCCGTTCGTAATCTTTTTGTTAATTCTGTGGGCAATTGAAGCAAATAATCTATGAAGTATATAAGTGAGGCAATATAGATGCGCCGTTCTTGTTGTGGGACATCGATTTGCTTTTCTAAAATGAAACGAATCAATTTTCTTTTAAATCGATAACGTTTCTCGCTGTCGTTTTTTGTTTCATTCGCATAGTTAGCAGCGAGAACAGCGAGCGCAAATGGATTTTTGAAAGTAAAAGTTCTTGTTCGTCTAGGTCAATGAACTTGTAAAGATTATACGTATACGTTAACGTTGTGCCATAAGATGATTGATGAAACTGATTCGGGCGAAAGCTTTTAGAGCGATCGGTTAATAATGCGATTGCCACAACATCACGGTCGTACTTATCAACGATTCGATAATAATAACGAAACATTCTTTTGAAAAATCAGGATCATCGTCACCCTGAACTTCAATATGAATCAATAACCATTTTTCTTTTCCATCTTTTAAATATACTTTTACAATTTGGTCTGCCACTTGTCTTCCTTTTTTTCCTGAATAATCTCTTTAAATAATTCCTGTTGCAAAAATTCAGGTTGCTTTTGAAAATCAATGTTTTCATATAAATCTTCAGCAAAAAACAAGACAAATTCTTCAAACAACTCATAAATCAATTTTTTCCAAAGCCCGTCATAGTCAACATGATGATAGGTGGACGGCTTTTCTAGCACAAGATGTTGTATCATTATTTTATCACACCTTTCGATTAGATTATACTTTCATCTTAACACAAACAGAACATACGATCTATATCATCATCAAAAAAGCTGCCCATCATTAATATGAGCAGCTCTGCTTTATCCTACATACGTAAGCATTTCGCTATTTTTATAAATTTTATCAATCGTTCCCCGCCAAGGCATTCGTCACCATTATAAAAGACAACGGCTTGTCCAGGAGTAACCGCCCTGATCGGTTGAGCAAATTCGACGTTTACTTCGCCATTCGGAAGAAGTTGAACCGTCACCTTCTCATCCGGCTGGCGATAACGGAATTTCGCTGTACATTCAAATTGTTGCGGTTTTTCCTTGTCAGACACCCAGCTAACATTGACGGCTTTAATCGAGTCAGAATATAAGGCTGGATGATCGAAGCCTTGCTCTACGTAAAGAACATTACGCTGCAAGTCTTTTCCGACAACAAACCACGGATCTCCAGCACCACCGATACCAAGACCATGACGCTGACCGATCGTATAATACATTAGCCCGTCATGTTTACCGACCTTTTCACCATTAAGAGTTTCCATCACTCCTTTTTGTGCCGGCAAATAGCCGCTTAAAAATTCTTTGAAATTACGCTCGCCGATAAAGCAAATACCAGTGCTATCTTTTTTCGTCGCAGTCGCAAGCCCTGCCTTTTTGGCGATTTCACGAACTTGCTTTTTATCGATACCACCTAGTGGAAACATCACCTTTTCAAGCTGAGCTTGTGTGAGCTGATTTAAAAATACGTTTGATCTTTATTATTGTCAACGCCTCTAAGCATTTTCACTTCGCCATCCAAATGTTCTACCCGAGCGTAATGCCCCGTCGCCAAATAATCTGCTCCGAGCTTTAATGCATGTTCAAGAAACGCTTTGAATTTAATTTCTTTATTACACATGACGTCTGGATTCGGTGTCCGCCCCGCTTTATATTCATCAAGGAAATACGTAAACACTTTATCCCAATATTGTTTTTCAAAATTGACCGCATAATAAGGAATGCCGATTTGGTTGCAAACCCGGATGACATCATTATAATCTTCCGTCGCTGTGCATACGCCATTCTCGTCTGTGTCATCCCAATTTTTCATAAAAATTCCGATGACATCATAGCCTTGCTCTTTTAATAAAAGTGCGGCAACGGAAGAATCAACTCCCCTGACATGCCGATGACGACGCGTGTGTCTTTTGGTGCTTTATCCATTATGCTCATCTCCTTTCAACTCCTGAGCCTTTCAACAATCTTTGCTGTTTCGTTTGCGGCTTTCCTAACCTCTTCTTCATCGTTACCTAATCCAAAACTAAAGCGGATTGAGTTACGAATCCGTTCAGATTTCGTTCCAAACATCGCTACAAGGACATGGGATGGGTCGATCGATCCGGCTGTACATGCTGATCCACTTGAAGCGGCAATTCCGGCCATATCAAGATTAACTAGCATGGACTCTACATCCGTTCCAGGAAAACTAAGATTTAGAATATGTGGTAACGATTGATCCATTGCCCCATTTACGAGGAATTCTATTTGTTTTTCTTGTAAAGTCTCGATAAAAACTCGTTTAAACGATTCATATGTTTGCTGTTTCTTTTCGAGCGTTGAAGCAGCTATACGAACAGCCTCTGTAAACCCAACAATCGCCGGAACATTTTCCGTACCAGCACGTCGCTTCGTTTCTTGTTCACCGCCAAATGTAGCTGGCTGAATCGCCGTTCCGTTTTTTACATATAAAAAGCCAACACCTTTTGGTCCGTTTATTTTATGTGCCGATACAGATAATAAGTCTACACCTAATTTAGCCACATCAAAATCAACTGCTCCAAATGCTTGAACAGCATCAGTATGGAAAATCGTTTCGTGTGAAGAAAGAAGCTCACCTATTTCACAAATAGGCTGAATTGAACCGACTTCATTGTTGCCATACATTATCGTAACGAGGATCGTATCATTGCGCAAAGCGTTTTTAACAGATTCAACCGTGACAATTCCTTCTTCATTCGGAGATAAATACGTAACATTGAATCCTTCCTTCTCAAGAAACTGACAACTATGAAGGACGGCATGATGCTCGATCTCCGTTGTAATAATATGATTGCCTTTATGGCGGTTCGCTCTAGCGGCACCGAGAATCGCTAAATTATCCGCTTCTGTGCCCCCACTCGTAAAAATGATTTCCGAATAATCGGCGTTGATTATTTTGGCAATAGCTGTTCGAGACTCATCCAATTCTTTTCGCCCTTCTCGACCAAATGAATGGATACTCGAGGGGTTTCCATATATCGTATTCATCGCCGTGTTCATCTTGTCGATGACCGAAGGATGGACAGGGATGTTGCTGCATGATCTAAATAAATTTTTGTCATCTTTATCACCTGTTTCCGGGATTAAATATAAAACATATACGCTTCTGATTCACCATCATCCATATGATTTGCCAAATCTTCCACGGTTGTATTATCCAATACATCTTTTACCGCATCACGAATTCTCATCCATAGCTCTCGTTTTGCCGGCTCCTCGTCTTCGATCCCTTCTACAGGGCTAATCGGTCCTTCTAGAACTCGAATAATATCACCAGCCGTAATATTAGATGGCTCGTCAGCTAGCACATAGCCACCGTACGCTCCTCTTATGCTGCGCACAAGCCCTGCATTCCGCAATGGTCCTGCTAATTGCTCTAAATAATGTTCTGAAAGATTATGAGCTTTTGCAATTGCTTTTAATGAAGTTGGTCCTTCTCCATGTCTTTTCCTAATTCAATCATGATCGTAAGACCGTATCTTCCTTTTGTCGATATCTTCATCCATTTGCACTCCGTTCTATTTGTTTCTTTTCATAACTCACTTCATTTAATATTTTATTTGTAATTCTTTTACAATGAGGCAAGGCTATGCCAATAAAAGTTCCAGCTGCGACACTAAATACAATCGTCCCGATAAAAACGGGGCCGCCAAGTAACCAGCCAATGATAAGTACTGTGATTTCCATCACTCGCCGGAATTGGAAATTTTCCATCCAGTTCGCTCTTGTAGGGCAAGCATAAAGCTGTCGCGTGGACCTGATCCGAGTTCAGCAGACAAGTAAATGCCCATTCCATACGCATAAATCACCATTCCTACGGTAAACATAATGATTTTTCCAAACCAGCTAGCTGGCTCCGTTAAAAATGGGAGTAGCATATACATATCAATAAATATTCCGATTAATATCATATTTAAATAGGCGCCGAATTGCGGCCATTCTTTCATCATCAGTGCTGAGCTACCTAGAATAATAATGCCAACAATAATCGACCACGTTCCGATTGTCAATCCAAGTTGGTAGTACAAGCCGACGTGTAAGACGTCCCACGGTGAAACGCCAAAACCGGAAATAATCATAAGGACAATTCCTAATGACATAATCAATAGTCCAACGGTAAATATTAGCAATCTCGTCTGTATATGACCTGTTTTTCTCATCGTTCGATACTCCTTTGCATTTGTCCATTATAACATAATGACCTTCTTATATGCATATATACGCCTTGTTTGATATGATAGAGTCAAAAGCATGTGGAACGTCAGTTTGGAGTGAATTCTATGAAAAATCAACCGTTAGCTTATCGAATGCGTCCACAATCGATCGAGGAAGTGGCCGGTCAACAACATTTGGTCGGTGAAGGCAAGATCATTGCAAGAATGGTGAAAGCACGGCAGCTGTCTTCCATGATCTTATATGGACCGCCTGGCATTGGGAAAACCTCAATTGCGAGCGCGATTGCTGGAAGCACAAAATATGCATTTCGAACATTGAATGCTGTAACGAATAATAAAAAGGACTTGGAAATCGTCGCAGCCGAAGGAAAATGAGTGGAAAAGTCATTCTTTTACTCGATGAAATTCATCGGCTCGATCGCGGCAAACAAGATTTTTACTCCCCATTTAGAGAGTGGCATGATTATTTTAATTGGGGCAACGACGAGTAATCCGTATCATGCGATCAACCCTGCAATTCGGAGCCGTTGCCAAATCTTTGAACTCTTCCCATTAACAGAGGATGATATGAAGCAAACATTGCGAAGAGCTTTGGAAGATGCTGAGCGCGGTCTTGGCGGTTACTCCATTTCCATTGAAGATGCGGCGTTTGCACATTTAGCAATCGCAAGCAATGGCGATGCAAGAAGCGCCTTAAACGCACTAGAACTTGCCGTTTTATCAACAGAGCCGGATGAAAACGGAACGATCCATATTACGATCGCTGTCGCAGAGGAATGTTTACAGAAAAAGCCTCGCTCACGACAAAGGAGGCGATGCCCATTACGATGTACTTAGCGGTTTCCAAAGTCGATTCGAGGAAGCGATGCGAACGCTGCCCTTCATTATTTAGGCGCTTAATTGAAGCTGGTGATTTACCGAGCATTTCAAGACGGTTGCTCGTCATAGCCTATGAAGACATCGGCCTTGCCAATCCACAGGCTGGCCCACGAACACTAGCGGCTATCCAGACCGCTGAAAAATTGGATTTCCGAGGCACGTATTCCGTTAGCCAATGCCGTCATTGAGCTCTGTCTCTCTCCCAAATCGAATTCGGCGTATGTTGCAATCGATGAAGCATTAGCGGATATCCGCGCAGGAAAAGCGGAGAAGTGCCACTTCATTTGAAAGATGCCCATTATAAAGGAGCTGCAGAGCTTGGGAGAGGGATTGATTATAAGTATCCGCATGATTACGAAAGCGGTTGGGTGAAGCAGCAATATTTACCCGACAAGATTAAAAACCGCCAGTATTACAAACCAAAACGAACAGGTAAATTTGAACAAGCACTCGCAACTATATATGAAAAATAATGAGAGGCTAACAATCAGCCTCTCAGTTTTTTTCATCTTTCACTCGTCGAATATGAATCCCTTGCAAAATTTCCTTGACGACATGGCTCGCCATTATTAATCCTGCTGTTGAAGGCACGAAAGCATTCGACGATGGTGGCATCTTCGCTTTCCGAATATCCGAGTCTTGTTTTCCGACTTCCTTTCTGACTTCTTCGCGGATTACAATTGGACTCTCATCAGAGAAAACGACAGGTACTCCCTTTTATACCCTTCTTTACGCAATCTCGTGCGGATCACTTTTGCAATCGGATCAGTATGCGTTTTAAAAATATCTTTAATCATAAACCGAGTCGGGTCCATTTTATTTGCAGCACCCATCGATGAAATCATCGGAATATTTCTTTTAAACATTCTTTGATTAAATGGATTTTATATGCGATCGTATCTGATGCATCGACGACGAAGTCTGGCTGATGCTCAAAGAATTGCTCATACGTTTCTTCTGTATAAAACATTTTTAACGCAATGACTTCACAATCAGGATTAATGTCCTTTATTCTCTCTTTCATTAGATCCGCCTTGGGCTGGCCGACCGTTGATAATAGAGCAATAATCTGCCTATTCACATTCGTAATATCAACGACATCTTTATCAACCAAAATCAATTTTCCAACGCCTGATCGCGCCAATGCTTCCGCTGCAAACGTCCCTACTCCTCCAATACCAAGAATCGCAACCGTACTATTTTTTAACCGATCAAGCCCTTCTTGACCGATTGCCAACTCATTTCTAGAAAACTGGTGTAGCATCCCTATCAACTCCAAAGTTTTATCTATCCTGAAATAGAATAATGGAAGTAGGGGAGATATGCAAGCTTTTTCAAGGTTAAATCAAAATAAAAGGAACCATAAATGTCATCTTAACGAAGGAACCTATTCAATCTGTTGATTACCGCTCCAAGGGACGCTTTCCGCGGGGCGGTTCGTGAGCTTCCTCGTCGCTTCGCTCCTGCGCTACAATCCAGTATATTCCCTGGATTTCATTAGTTTTATCTCTTTAAACAAATTTTTAAAAGACAAAAAACAACCAGCTCATTTGCTAGTTGCTTGATGTTGTAAATTATCGAAAAGTCCCAATCGTGCCGTCCTTGTAAATCCTATGTTTTGATACCCGCACTTAGCAGGTGGGTGTTCTGCTCTAGGCTTCACGCGTCCTCTCAGGGAGGCTTGCTATTCAGACTAGAAACTCCAAACTCCCGAAGGTAAAGATTGTAGGTCAAAACGTAAAGGTGTTAAGACGAACACATCAGGACTTTTCTTATTGACTAAATAGTATCACACTATCTTTTTATTTCAATCATTCCGACTGAAAATGCTTTCACACATTTTCTACTTTTTCTTTTTCGCTTCATTTACAATTAAATTAAGCTCTTTTAACTGCGCATCACTAACAAAATCAGGTGCTTTCATTAGCAAATCACTAGCACTTGCCGTTTTAGGAAAGCAATCGTATCGCGAAGACTTGAACGGCCTGCAAGAAGCATCACCATTCGATCGAGTCCAAGCGCAATTCCCCATGTGGAGGTGTGCCGTATTCGAATGCTTCTAGCAAGAAACCAAATTGTTCCTTTGCTTCCTCTTCCGTAAAACCGAGTGCTTTAAACATTTTTTCTTGAACTTCTCTTTCAAAGATACGTAAAGAACCGCCGCCAAGCTCGAATCCATTTAAGACGAGATCATAAGCTTGCGCCCGCACATTTGCCGGATCAGACTCTAATTTATCCAAGTCTTCTCTTGCCGGCATCGTAAATGGATGATGCGCCGCAAAATAGCGATCAGCTTCTTCGTCATATTCTAAGAGCGGCCAATCTGTTACCCATAGGAAGTTAAATTGATTTTCATCAATCAATCCTAGCTCTTTTCCAAGCTTTAGACGTAGAGCACCAAGTGCATCTGCAACGACTTGTTTACGATCCGCAACAAATAATAATAAATCGCCCGCCTCTGCTTGTAATACTTCCGCTAATTTTGCTTGCTCCTCTTCCGAGAAGAATTTAGCGATTGGACCTTTCATTCCTTCTGCATCGACTTTAAGCCAAGCTAAGCCTTTCGCTCCGTAGATTGCTGCATATTCTCCGAGACCGTCAATATCTTTACGTGAATATTGATCAGCATGACCTTTACAACAATCGCCTTCACTTGACCGCCTGATGCGACCGCATTGGCAAACACTTTAAATCCAGAATGTTCAACAAGCTCTGAAACGTCTTGAAGCTCCATCCCAAATCTCGTATCTGGTTTATCAGAACCGAATCTGCCCATTGCGTCATCATAAGACATAATTGGAAATGCCTCTTCGATTTCGATTCCTTTCGTTTCCTTCATGACTTGCTTCATCATTCGCTCTGCAAGATCACGAATGTCTTCTTGATTCATGAAGCTCGTTTCGATATCGATTTGTGTAAATTCTGGCTGGCGATCCGCCCGTAAATCTTCATCACGGAAACAACGTGCGATTTGGTAATAGCGGTCAAAGCCACTTACCATTAATAATTGCTTGAAAATTTGCGGCGATTGTGGCAAGGCAAAAATTCTCCCGGATGCACTCTGCTCGGTACTAAATAGTCGCGAGCGCCTTCTGGTGTACTTTTCGTCAACATCGGTGTTTCTATATCTAGAAACCCTTCCGCATCTAAAAAGTTTCGTACTGTTTTTGTCACATTATGACGCAACTTGAAGACATCAAACATTTCCTGTCTGCGCAAGTCTAAATAACGATATTTCAAACGAATATCTTCCGCTACTTCTGCTTTATTTTCAATCATAAACGGCGGTGTTTTTGCTTCGTTAATGATCGTTACTTCTTCCACACTAATTTCAATTCTACCTGTTTTTAAGTTGTCATTAAACGTGTTTGGGTCACGTGCAACTACCTTACCGCGGACATCAAGAACATATTCATTGCGAATTTTCTCCGCCGTTTCTAATGCCTCTTTTGAAAAATCGGGATTAAAAACAATTTGTACGATTCCCGATCGGTCGCGTAAATCGATAAAGATTAGTCCTCCGAGGTCACGTCTTCGCTGCACCCATCCTTTTAAAACAACTGATTCACCAATTGCCTGTTCTGATACTTCCCACAATAATACGTTCTTCCGAACATGCTTTAATCCTCCTTAACGGCAAATTGATGTGAATTCTTCAATAAATCCTTGAAGAGCCACTTCTCTTTGCTCGCCATTTTCTAAATTTTTGACAGCGACAACCCCGTTGCTTAACTCGTCTTCGCCAATGATGACAGCATATTTCGCTCCGAGACGCTCGGCCGCTTTAAATTGTGCTTTTAACTTCCGCCCCATATAATCTCGTTCAGCTGAAAAGCCTGCACGGCGTAAGTTTTGTAAGAGCGAAACGGAATAATCTTGGGCAGCATCGCCAAGTGCAATGAGATAGCAGTCAATTGATTGCTCTGCTGCGATATTGATTCCTTCTACTTTTAACGCACTTAATAGCCGTTCCACGCTTAAGGCAAAACCAATTCCTGGTGTCGCAGGGCCTCCCATTTCTTCTACAAGACCATTGTAACGGCCACCACCACAAAGGGTTGTAATTGCTCCAAATCCTTCTGCTTCACTCATAATTTCAAACGCCGTATGATTGTAATAATCAAGCCCTCGTACAAGCGTTGGATCTACGACATATTCAATATCCATCAAGTCTAAATATTGTTTGACTTTTTCAAAGTACGCCATTGATTCTTCATTTAAATAATTCAAAATCGATGGTGCTTTGCCCATTAATTCATGGTCTGCATCTTTTTACAGTCAAGAATCCTCAATGGGTTTTTTCTAAGCGGTTTTGACAGTCATGGCAAAACTCATCAATTCTTGGCGCAAAATGATTAATCAGTGCTTGGCGATGTGCTTTTCTGCTTTCACTGTCACCTAAGCTGTTTATAACTAAGCGAAGTTTCTTCAAGCCCAATTGTTTATAAAGCTCCATTGCAATGGAAATGACCTCTGCATCAATAGCAGGATCATTGCTGCCAAGTGCTTCGATGCCAAATTGTACGAATTGACGGAATCTGCCTGCTTGTGGTCGCTCATAGCGGAACATTGGACCGACATAGTATAGTTTAACAGGCTGATTCGGATAGCCGTACATTTTATTTTCCGTAAATGAGCGGACGACAGATGCCGTGCCTTCAGGTCGCAATGTTAAATTACGGCCGCCCCGATCATCAAATGAATACATTTCCTTTTGTACAATATCGGTCGTATCACCAACACCGCGCTGAAAAAGTTCCGTATGTTCAAAGATCGGTGTTCTAATTTCCTTGTATTGATATTTACGGCAAATCTCTCTAGCTGTTTGCTCGATCAACTGCCATCTTTCTACTTCACCAGGTAAAATATCCTGTGTGCCTCTTGGTATTTGGATAGACATCCGTTAAGCCCCTTCTAGTCAAAATAAAAACCCTCGATCCCTTGTTCCGAAAAACAAGGGACGAGAGTTTTCCCGCGGTGCCACCCTTTTTGAAGCGACATCCGTTCGCTTCCACTTCATCAGTTAACGCCTGAACACGTCCAGCCTCTACTATGTAATTACGTTTCGAAGCGGAACCTACGGAGTGTCTTTCATCGAGGTGATTTGTAAAAATGCTTTCAGCCGCGGCATTTCTTCTCTGTTCAATTCAACATCTCAATTACTTTCTCCATCAATGGATATATACAATATATAATCATTAATAATACGTATGAATCTGACTTTTGTCAATTTAATTCATTCTAATTTCATTCACGATTTTTCCAAATACTTTTTAATGATCGAATATCAGCTGGTGCAACACCATATTCACCGGCAATTTCAGCAGCAATTGCATATTTTTCCGTTTCTAATTGATGTTTGAAATCAAACCTCGCCATTTCAACTTGATATGAAGCCATTTTATTAGTTGTATTAATTCGCATGGTTATCCTCCTGATTGTATAAGCATTAGTTTCATTATGCCCAATGACTCATTGATTAAAAATATTGAAAGGATTATTGTATTTTTTCACGAATATAGTACACTGAATGACGACTATATTTTTTTACAAAAGGCGGTGTTCGATTGGGAGGAAAATTATTTTCTATTATCGCTATATCATTCATCTTCATTGCTGCCATTATCTATGTCCCATTCGCACTGGCCGCAAATGCTGATAAAGTGGTCATTACTGGTGACGTAGTTAATGTTCGAGAATTCCCTGGTACATCTAATACAGTAATTACCCAAGTTCGGGAAGGGAAACGTACACGCTCGAAAATCATGAAGATGGCTGGTACCAAATCAAGATTTCCACAGGTAAAACAGGTTGGATTGCAGATTGGTTGGCAGATAAAGAAACGGGAACAACTGGAAGTAAGGCACAGACGACAACGGGAACGGTGACAGTCGATCGCCTAAATGTTCGGACAAGCCCTGGTCTTTCAGGTGACATCATCGGTCAACTACATACGGGAGATCGTATCCAAGTACTGGAAATTGGAAACGAGTGGAGCCGAATTGCCTATGCTCAAGGTGAAGCTTGGGTGAGTAGCCAATATATTCAAAGTGATTCTAATCACCAAGAAATTGCGGCTTCAACAACAGGAACAAACGCAATTACCATTTTGCATGACGGTACGAATATTCGCCAAAAGCCTTCGATTAAATCGAAAATTGTTAATCGTGCTTCATCAGGTGATGTATTTAACGTCGTCGGTAAAAATGGCGATTGGTATGAAATTGAATACAAAACTGGAGCTAGCGGGTTTGTAGCAAGCTGGATCGTTTCACGGTCTAACCGAATCGCCACGACAGCATCCGGTGGCCTTAAAGGAAAAACGATTGTACTCGACCCTGGACATGGCGGGCGTGATCAAGGTGCTGAAGGAGCGAATGGCACATTAGAAAAAGAGTTGACGTTAAGAACAACTGAGCTGCTCGCAAGGAAACTTCATAAGGCTGGAGCAAAGGTAATCGTCACACGGGACGGTGATGAATACGTAAGCTTAAATGAACGGGCATATCTCGCCGCTCGTCATCAAGCAGATGCCTTTATTAGCTTGCATTACGACAGCATCAAAGATAAACAAGTAAAAGGCCATACGACGTATTATTACCATTCTTACGAAAAGAATTAGCGAAAGCAATCAATCAGCAAATTGAACATGCTGTCCCACTAAAAAATCGCGGGACACGACATGGAAATTACTACGTAATCAGAGAAAACTCACAACCATCCGTTCTTCTTGAATTAGGATATATAAGCAATCCTTCTGAGGAAAAAGTCATTTTAACGAAAAAATTCCAAAATGATGTAACAGATGGAATTGTGAAAGGATTACAAGAGTATTTTTCAAAATAAAAAGCCCAAATTGGGCTTTTATTTTTTTGTGATCGATTTAATTACTTTTATAAACTAGTCCTCTGAATTTACAAGCTGCTTATCCTTTTTACAAGCCATTATCGCGGGTTTACAAGCCAGTATCGCGGGTTTACAAGCCACTTACCCTTTTTACAAGCGATCTCTACGCTATTTCTACGGAAAAGTGCTTTCACATATAACGAAAAATCCGGAGAAGGAAACATGTTCTTCACCGGCTAGCATATATACTATTTATTTTTCTAACATTAGCGTAACTGGCCCATCATTCACGAGTGAAACATCCATCATCGCTCCGAATATTCCCGTCTCGACATGCACACCTTTGTTCACGAGCATTTCGTTAAAACGATTGTACAATACTTCTGCATGGTCAGGCTTGGCTGCTCCCATGAAGTTCGGACGCCTTCCTTTTGTACAATCTCCATATAGTGTAAATTGTGAGATAGATAAGATCGCCCCACCCACTTCTAAAAGAGAGCGGTTCATCTTTCCTTCTTCGTCTTCAAACACACGCAAATTGACAATTTTTTCTGCAATCCATTCACATTCTGCTTCCGTGTCTTCGTGTGTAATTCCGACGAGCAAAACAAAGCCCTGCTCAATATGTCCTACCTCTTTTTCTTCAACCGTCACATTTGCCTTTTTACATCTTTGTAGCACAACACGCATATTTCAATATAACTCCTTTAATTCATAATTCTCCGAACGGCATATATATCTGGAATCTGCTTAATTTTATCGACAACAAGATGAAGATGACTCGTGTTTTTAATCGAGATGGACATCATAATGATCGCCACTTTATTTCGATCCGAACGTCCGGATACAGCGGTAATATTTGTTTTTGTTCCACTTACGACTTCAAGCACTTCGTTTAAAAGCCCGCGACGGTCATAGCCGTTAATTTCGATGTCAACATTATACTCCTTCACATAGTTAACACCCATTTGCCACTCGACAGGAATAAGCCGGTCCTGCATTTCACTTGTCTTCGTATTCGGGCAATCAGCCCGATGAACAGATACACCGCGACCTCTCGTAATAAACCCAATAATTTCATCTCCTGGTACGGGGCTGCAACATCTTGATAGACGAATAAGCAAATTGTCCGCTCCCGCTACCTTTACGCCAGCTTCAGATCGTCCGTTACGAGTAACCTGTTTCGGTTCTGCCGGAATCTCTTTAATGATTTCATCTTTATCGCGTTCTCTTCGCCATTTTTCAGTGAGGCGATTGGCAACTTGAATGGCTGAAATGCCGTTATAGCCTACAGCCGCATACATATCATCTTCATGTGAAAAGTTAAATTTATTCGTTACTTTTTTAAGTTATCAGGAACAAGAATTTCTTTTAAATCGAAATCCATTTCTTTGATTTCTTTTTCAACAAGTTCTCGTCCTTTAACGATGTTTTCTTCTTTTCGCTGCCGTTTAAAAAATTGTTTAATTTTATTTTTCGCTTGTGATGTTTGCGCTAATTTTAACCAATCTTGACTTGGCCCATACGAATGCTTGGATGTTAATACTTCAATGATATCGCCCGTTTTTAATTTATAATCGAGCGTCACCATCTTTCCATTCACCTTTGCCCCAATCGTCTTATTACCGATTTCGGAGTGAATCCGGTATGCAAAATCAATCGGAACGGAGCCAGCAGGCAACTCGATTACATCACCTTTGGTGTGAAGACGAAAACCATATCGGAAAATAAATCAATTTTCAATGACTCCATAAATTCTTCGGCATTTTCCGATTCATTTTGATATTCAAGAATTTCACGGAACCAAGATAATTTCTTCTCAAATGTCGCTTGCTGACTCGTTTCTTTGCCCTCTTTATACGCCCAGTGCGCTGCAACACCATATTCAGAAATTCGGTGCATTTCAATCGTACGGATTTGCACTTCTAATGGATCCCTTTTGGACCAATTACAGTCGTATGCAATGATTGATACATATTCGGTTTCGGCATAGCGATATAATCTTTAAATCGCCCAGGCATTGGTTTCCAGCAAGTATGAATAATTCCAAGAACTGCATAGCAATCCTTAATGCTGTTAACGACAATTCGAATCGCGAGCAAATCATAAATTTCATTAAATTGTTTATGCTGCTGCGCCATTTTTCGATAAATCGAATAAATATGTTTTGGCCGTCCGGAAACTTCAGCCTTTATTTCCATGTCGGTTAGGCGCTCATCCATCTGTTTCATGACATCGTCCAAATATTGTTCGCGCTCATTACGTTTTCGCTTCATTAAATTGACGATCCGATAATACTGCTGCGGATTTAAGTAGCGTAAAGATGTATCTTCAAGCTCCCACTTAATTTTTGAAATTCCAAGCCGATGTGCGAGCGGGCGAAAATTTCAAGTGTTTCATTTGCGATTCGCCGCTGCTTTTCCGGTGGTAGATGTTTGAGTGTGCGCATATTATGAAGTCTATCAGCTAACTTAATTAATATGACCCTAATATCACGTGCCATCGCTACAAACATTTTCCGATGATTTTCCGCTTGCTGCTCTTCATGCGATTTATATTTAATTTTCCCTAATTTTGTTACACCATCGACGAGCATAGCGACTTCACTGCCAAACTCCTCTGAAATGTCAGCAATCGTAATAGAGGTGTCCTCCACAACATCATGAAGAAAACCAGCCGATACGGTCGCTGGGTCCATTTCAAGTCAGCCAAAATTCCTGCTACTTGAATCGGATGGATAATGTAAGGCTCTCCCGATTTACGAAATTGTTCTTTATGAGCTTCACGTGCGTATTCAGAGGCTTTCCTCACAAACAGCACATGTTTTTCATTTAAATATTTACTTGTTCGATTAATCACTTCTTCAGCTGTTAAGACTCGATCTTTTGCCACAGGGATCACCTTTTTATTTATTCTTTAAAAAGCACCAGTAAAAAGAGTATAATATCTATTATCATGAATGAAGCAGCACTTGTAAAGATTTTGATCTATTTTTCAAGTAAAAGACTATTTTTGTCGAAAAACGACTTATTCATTGCTTTCATTATACACAAAAAGCACTCACTGATGAGTGCTTTGTAAGATATTAGTATTTCATTAAAGATAGGATGTCAAATCCTTGTAGCTTGGAACGTCCTTCTAAATACGTCAGTTCAATGAGAAAAGCGATTCCAACTACGATCCCGCCTAATTTTTCGACAAGTTCAATCGTTGCTTCAATCGTACCACCCGTTGCAAGCAGGTCATCGGTAATTAACACTTTTTGTCCTGGTTTGATCGCATCTTTATGAATCGTCAATGCATCTTTTCCATATTCTTTCCCGTATTCGGCTTTAATCGTTTCACGTGGCAGTTTTCCTTCTTTTCTCACAGGTGCAAAGCCACATCCAAGTGCATAAGCAACGGGACAACCGATGATAAATCCTCTAGCTTCAGGACCGACAACGAGATCAATTTCTTTTGTCGCGCGTATTCAACGATTTGATCTGTTGCATAATGGAATGCTGCACCATTATCCATTAAAGTTGTAATATCTTTAAACTTAATTCCCTTTGATGGCCAATCAGGAACGATCGTTACATATTGTTTTAAATCCATTGTTTTAGTTCCTCCTCATTGCATATATTCATAGCCATTCGATCATCAAACCATTGTTTTAATTGATCATATGAAGAATAAAGCAATTCTCTTTCCAAATTCAGTTGCTCCTGTTTCCTTTGATAAGTCGGTGATTCAGATAAATCCTTTTTGTTTTCGTTAAATTTATAGAAATCATACCATCCTTTATTGTAACAAATTCTAATTCAAAAAACACTTTTGACATGAATTCAATTGTTACTTGTGACCAACCTTTATATGCTGCTAAATCATGACCGTACCGTTTTATATCAAACTGCTTTCGCTTCATTAAAAATGCATAATACCATTTAAAATGATCTCTCGTTGGTAATGTACTGAAAAAATGGTCTTCTTTTTGATAAAAATGAGAGTAAATGCGCGCAGGTCTTTTCCTTTTACAAGCTTCGTAATGAGTTCCATCGTTGGCGGAAAATCTAATAAAATTACATTTTTCCCATCGATCATCAGTTGTTCGGCATCAGTAGCATTCTCCACTACTACCGTATTCGCCAGTAAGTCATTCCATGTAAAAGATCAAGATGATTTCTTTCAAAAGGACGATCATATTATTGGTTGTATCGATGGTTGTTATCCATTGTTTCAACTGCTTATTTCCTCTTATATCAAAAAGCTGCCATTCTTTTACCGCCACATCTTTGAGGAAAATTTGTGGTTTTCTCATATTGTTCCATTCATTAATCGCTAGCTCACCAATGACGGATATTTTTGACCTCGTGCAATCTCATCAACGACAGAGCCGAGATGAAAGCCAACCCCATCTAGTGAATGACCAGACTCCTCAAGTGTAAGTTTGACATGTGTTTGATTTGCACCAATCTTCCGTATGCCAGTTATGGCTGCACTTTCAATTAACACTTTTGGCTTCGGATTTTTCATGCCATATGGAGCTAACATATTTAGTTGATGAATCGTTTCAATACTCGCTTCATCAACCGTTACGGTTGCATCAAGTTCAGTGATTGGAATGAAATCATCGTCCGATAACTGCTCCTTTGCTCGCTCGTTTAATCGGATTCGAAGCAGATCAACGTCTTCCAGCTTTAGCGTCATTCCCGCTGCCATTGAATGACCGCCGAAATGTGGGAGCAGTTCAGATAATGCGGATAAGTTTTCAAACAAATCGAAACCTTGAATGCTTCGAGCCGATCCTTTTGCTAGTCCGGTTTCTTCATCATAACTTAGGACGATCGCTGGTCGATAAAATTTCTCAACGAGACGAGAAGCGACGATGCCGATGACACCTGGGTTCCACCCTTCTTTCCCAATGACAAGAACGCGATCATCTTCTGACCGATATTGCTCTTCAACGATTTGAATCGCCTCATTGGCGATCGTCGACACGATTGACTGCCGTTCCTTATTTAGTAAATCAAGCTCCTCTGCTAATTGAAGTGCTTCATCTGCGTCGTTCGTCATTAATAATTCAACGGCAGGACCGGCATGTTCAAGTCTGCCCGCTGCATTTAATCTTGGAGCAAGCATGAATCCAACCGTTTCTTCATTCACTTCAGCAAGCTTTGCTCCCGCAATCCGACAAATCGCTTGAATACCGGGTCTATCTGTCACAGCTAGCTGTTTTAATCCGATTTTTGTAATTAAACGATTCTCTCCGTGTAATGGCACTAGGTCAGCGATCGTACCAATTGCGACTAAATCAAGCAAATGCGTTGGGACTTCCCCATTAGTGCATGTGCAAGCTTAAACGCAACACCTACGCCGGCGAGCTCTTGAAAAGGGTAATGCGAGCCTGGCAATTTAGGATGAATAATCGCATAAGCATCCGGTATTTGCTCCCCAGGTTCGTGATGATCGGTAATAATTAAATCCATTCCAAGCTCTTTTGCAAGTGTTGCTTCTTCTAATGCGGAAATACCTGTATCGACCGTGACAATAAGCTTAATTCCAGATTTAGCAGCCATGCGAAAGGCGGGTGCATTCGGTCCATACCCTTCTGTAAATCGATTCGGTATATAGTATTGGACGTTTGCTCCCATCTCTTTTAAGACCATCATTAAAACGGATGTACTTGTTACTCCGTCCGCATCGTAGTCACCAAATATAAGAATCGGCTCTTGACTTTCAATCGCTTCTTTTATTCGCTTCGTCCCGCTTTCCATTCCTTCGATTAAAAAGGATCATGGAAAGGTTCATTTTCGATATACAAAAATTTCTTTGCTGTTTCAGCATCATCTAATCCACGATTCACTAATAAAGTTGCAACAAGCGGAGCAATGTTTAATGTGTCTGCAATATACTTGCTCACTTCTTCATTTCGTTCTTTTAATACCCAGCGTGTTTTTGAAAGTAACATTCGCTCACTCCTCTAGACCTACTAATTATACAAAAGTGACCTCATGCTTTCAATGACGAATAGGAACAAGATCATTGATTCTCTTTTTCATCGGGATTATACGGATTGATATGAACAAATACATTGTGAACATGTGAATGGCTCATTAATCGGTCTTTTACCTTTTTCCAACTTGATGACCTTCTTCTACTGTCATATACGGATCAACCGAAATTTTCAAATCAATGATGACATAATATCCGTGTTCACGAGCGTGTAACTGATCAATCGCTTTTACTTGTGGAACGGATAAAATCAACCGTTGAAACTCAACCGTATCTTCTTCATGAAGCACGTGATCAAGCGTATTATGAATGGCATCTGCCCCTAACTTCCAAGCCATTTTCAACACGAGTAAAGATACGACTAGACCGGCTGCTGGGTCTCCATAAATAAGCCAGTCAATATGTAATTTCGCACCGATGACCGAAAGCCCGATCCCTATTAGTGCAGCAATCGATGAGTACACATCTGAACGATGCTCGTATGCATTTACAATTAATGCATCACTATTTAGTTTCTTCCCTAACTTGAATTTATAGCGGAACAACAACTCTTTGACGAGAATCGAAAAAGCGACGACATAAATCGCCATTCCACCAGGTGCGATCATCGGGGTAAAAGCTTCCAACGCCGATTTACCAATTTGCAAACCAGCAATTACTAAGATGACGGCAACGATAATCGCTGCAATTGATTCGGCTTTTCCATGTCCGTACGGATGGTCCTCATCAGGTGGTTGCTTCGCAGCCCGCAGCCCAATATATACAGCGAATGAACCAGCAATATCGGAAGCTGAATGGACTGCATCCGCAATCAGTGCCTTACTATTCGCCTTTACACCAACAATTCCTTTTAGCACCGTTAATATAAGATTAATCCCAATTCCTAACCATGCAGCAAACTCAGCTTGTTTGAATCGATCTTCCTGCTTCATGTAAACGCTCCTTTTAAACAATTCTATTTCTACTTTTACTGTATATCTTGCCCAAGGCGATAAAAAACCGCAGATTTTTCTGCGGTTTTTCTTACTCTTCATATTAAACCTGTGGTTCATCCGACCACTTTTTCTTTTCCTTCACTGTATTAATCGGCCCATTTTTCTTAATTCCTTCACTTTCAAATCGTACCAAAGCTGTGCGGAAATAAAAATCGATGAATAGGTTCCAGCTAACAATCCAACCAATAGGGCAACGGAAAAGTTTTGAATGGATTCGCTGCCTAAAATAAGCAAAGCAACAACAGTGATCATTACCGTTAATACCGTATTGATCGAACGTGTCAATGTTTGACGCAATCCTTTATTAACAACTTCGGCAATATCCTCTTCCGTTTTTAAGCGCTTTTTCGCAACCATATTTTCACGAATTCGGTCAAATGTAACGATTGTATCATTGATCGAATAACCAACGATCGTCAGAACGGCTGCGATAAACGTAATATCGACCTCAAGCCTTGTCAAACTGAAAAACGCAACGATGAAAAAGGCATCATGGACAAGGCCGAGAACGGAAGACAACCCCATCGCAAATTCGAAACGGAGCCATACGTATAGAATAATCCCAAGCGCCGCAATAAGCAACGCGTAAAATGCATTTTTCGCAAGTTCCTTACCAACAGTTGGTGATACGGTGCTAACATTCGGTTCCGCCCCATATTTTTCATTGAAATACGATTTTAGTTCCGCAATCGTATCTGCTGAGAACACACCTTTAAAACTGGCGACACCAATTTCACCTTCTGCTCCAGACAGTACAATATCATCTGGTGTTAAACCAAGTTCCGCTAATTCTATCTTTACTTCTTCGGCCGTTAACGGCTTGCCCCATCAATTTCAACACGTGTACCACTTGAAAAATCAATACCGAGATTCAATCGGAAAATCGCAAGAATCATCACTCCACTTACGAGCAAGATCGTAGATAATGCATAAAACTTTTTCCGATGTTTGACAAAGTCCAAGCGATCAAACGGTGTTTTTAAATCATGTGAAGTAATATTTTCAGACAGACGATGAATCGCCGAACGCTTTACGCCAAACCAGCTAGGGCGATCTTTAAACATTCCGCTATTAATCCAGAACGATAGCAATAAGCGCGATCCAAATACAGCCGTAAGGAAGCTTAATAATATACTGACGATTAACATCGTTGCAAAGCCTTTTACCGAGCTAGTTCCAAAATAAAATAAAACGCACGCTGCAAGCAATGTCGTAATATTTGCATCTAAAATCGCAACGAATGATGATTTGTTTCCAGCTTGAAACGCCGATTTTAATGAGCGCCCCACTTTTATTTCTTCCTTCAATCGCTCATACGTTAGAATATTGGCATCGACGGCCATCCCAACCCCGAGAATCAAAGCTGCAATTCCAGGCAATGTTAATACAGCATTCATCAAATCAAAAATAAGCAAAATTAAATAGATGTAAATAGAAAGCGTAATCGTTGCAATAAAGCCCGGTAAACGATAATAAATAAGCATAAATAAAAAATGAAAGCGATCCCTGCAATTCCTGCTATAACCGTTTGCTTCATTGCTTGCTCACCGAATTTAGCGCCAACGGAGGTCGAATACACCTCTGTTAATTTTACAGGAAGGGCACCAGCATTAAGTAAATTCGCTAAGTTTCCCGCTTCTTCTTTCGTAAAATTCCCTTCAATCGAAACGCTTGTCGTATTGAAAACTTCCCTTACATTTGGTGCTGATAAAAGCTTCGGATGGTTTGGATCCTTGATTGCTTCTTGAAAAGAGTCGACACCTTCTTCAAAGTCAAGCCAGATTGCAAGCTGGTTATTTGGTGCCATGCTGACAATTTTTTCTGTTACGTCACGGAATTTTTTCGATCCTTCAATTCGACTAAAACGATCGGTTGATTCGTGTTTGGATCGAATGATTGCTTCGCCGCACCTTCGACTAGATCGGTACCATCCATCATCACTTGATCATGAACATCACGGAATGTCAGAGTTGCTTGTGTACCGAGCATATCTCGTGCTTCGTTTTGATCTTCAACCCCTGCGAGTTGCACACGAATTCGATCATTTCCTTCAATTTGAATATTCGGTTCACTAACACCTAACGCATTAATTCTTCGATTTAATGCTTCTGTCGTATGTACCAATGTTTCTCTATCAATCTTCTGTTCATCATTCACGGGTGTTACATCATAAAGCACTTCGAAGCCGCCCTGAAGATCAAGCCCCAATTTTATATTATTAATAATTGGATTCGATGTCGTTCCAATGATCCCAGCCATGAAAATGACAATGAGGAAAAAGGCAACGATTCTACTTCTTTTACCATAAACAATCTTTCCTTCCTGAACGGTATGCAAGTACATGCCTATTATGAAGTACGATAAATAGGCTGTCAAATGATGTTACTGCTCTGTCGGATTGAGCAATGCTTGCAATTCCTTACTTTCTAAATCAGCGAGCAAATTTGGTGATTTGAATGCTTCTACAGTTGAAAAATTCATAAAATCACCAATGTTTAATGAAATCACATCAGAAACTAATTCATACATTCGAATGCCTTCTTTAGGATTGCGCCATATTTTCTTCGTTAAATAATTCCATAAATCTGCTTTGTCTACTTTTCCATATCCAAGAACATTAAATTCTTCAACCTTGCTCACGAGCGCAGGTGTTAAGACGTGAAAATATGAATTGTATGGATGGTCTTTTACTTCCATCTTTTTATTCGCCTCCAAAAATGTGATTGATTATTTGACAACTTGTCATGCTTTGTCCACTTACTCGCATATACTTCATTGTAATCGAACGGAACACATTTGAGAAGGCAGGGAATCAAATGTCCAAGTTTTTAAGAGGTACAATCATTCTTATGGTTGCCGGGCTTCTAACAAGATTGCTCGGATTTATGAATCGAATCGTCATTAATCGGACAGTCGGCGAAGAAGGGTAGGTCTGTATCAAATGGCAATCCCCACGTTCATCCTTGTCGTCACATTGACACAATTTGGCCTTCCTATTGCCATTTCAAAAGCAGTTGCTGAAGCAGAAGCGAAAGGTGACCAAAAGAAAATTAAAAGATTCTTGCTGTGTCACTTGCTGTCACTGGTTCTTTATCGTTGTTATTCACACCCGCACTCATTTTATCAGCCCGTTTTTTATCAGAGACGCTTTTGACAGATCCAAGAACCTTTTATCCGCTCGTTGCGATTGCACCAATTATACCAGTCATTGCGATTTCATCCGTCATTCGTGGATATTTCCAAGGTAAGCAAAATATGAAGCCCGCAGCGATCTCACAAGTGATCGAGCAAATTGTCCGAATCGGCTTGATTGCACTATTCGTCAAACAGTTTTTACCGCTCGGGATCGAATATGCGGCTGCGGCGGCAATGGTTGCATCCGTTATTGGGGAACTTGTATCTTTAGCGTATTTATTTACAATGTTTAAAGTAAAAAGAAATTTCCGATTCGCAGAAACTTTTTTAATACGGTTCAAAACGGAAAGAAAACATTACAAGAGCTATTACAAGTAGCCCTCCCAACAACTGGCAGTAGAATGATCGGCTCGATTTCCTGGTTTTTGAACCGATTGTCGTTTCTCAAAGCTTGCTTATTGCCGGTGTTGCTGCGGGAGTCGCAACGAAGCAGTACGGATTGTTAACGGGGTATGCCTTGCCTTTATTAACCCTTCCTTCTTTTATTACGTACTCACTGTCGACTGCGCTCGTTCCCGCGATTAGTGAAGCAAATGCATTGAGAAATGATAAACTGGTCGAACATCGGTTACAACTTGCCTTAAAATTTGCTTTATTGTCAGGTGGACTGGCTGTTATCATTTTATACATTTTTGCCGAGCCTTTAATGACCGTAATGTACGGATCCGCAAACGGTTCAGAATTTATTAGACTCATTGCGCCTTTTTTTATTTTTCATTATTATCAAGGTCCACTACAAGCGATTTTGCAAGCTCTTGATTTAGCTAGAGCAGCCATGATGAATAGCTTAATCGGCAATACGATTAAAATAGCCGTCATTTTCGTTCTCACCTCACGACCAGAGTTTGGCATTAACGGCGCGGCACTCGGAATTGCAACAGGCACTGTATTAATTACGATGCTCCATTATGCAACCGTTCTAAAACGAGTACAATTCACTGTTTACATTCGCGATTATGTTAAGTTTATCGTTGCTGCTTGCTTAGCAGGTTACAGTGGTGTGCTATTGTATACACAAGTTTTTAATCATCTGCACGATCTTCTTCGTTTGTTACTTGGAATTGTAATGACATCACTGCTATATATTATTCTTATTTTCTCGTTTAGACTTTTGCATAAAAGTGACTTAGCACGATTTTCAATTTCATCGCTCTTTAAATAACATACGTCACTCAATTTCATCTTTTTCATCAATATAAAACTTTCCGTCTTGATGGCTGCAAAAACTAATTGTATTTACATCGTCATAGCCTCTCGTATGTAGCTCTTTTCGTAGCCATTGCTCGTTTTTTCCGATTTCCTTTAAATGATCTTGCTGAATATCACCATCGATAATGAGAGGGAGTGTATATGAGCCTGCTCTACCTTTTTTCCTTTTTTAATGATGGATAATTCACCTGACGTTTCTAAAATAGCAAATTCTACATCTGCGATATTGTCAACGTTACTCATACGCAATTGCATAAGGAGGTCATCAAAATTATAGCGAAGTTTTTTCATCGCTTTTTCGTCAATCTTTCCATTTTTTATAATAATGCTTGGTTCTCCATCGACAAGCTTACGAAACTTACGGCTTTTTAATGATCCGTAAGCCATGCCAATTTGAATAAGGAGAAGGACTGCCATTGGAGTGATTGTATGCATAATTGGATCTCTATGGTCTTCAATTGCTACGACAGCCATTTCACCGAGCATAATATAGACGACGAGATCAATGACACTTAACTCTCCAATTTCACGCTTTCCCATTAGTCTAAAGATGACGAGGATCACTCCATATAAAAGAATTGTTCGAAATATAATAATAATATACTTTTCCATCGTTTTCCTCCTCCGTTCAACATAGCAATAAATAGTATGCTCAATGGGAGAAAAACAATGAAAAACATTCTATTTCAAGAAATGATGAATATGAATATGTAAGACATGTAATTTTGGGACTACCTTTAAAGGAGTGGATCAAAATCGAGGCAAAGAAATTTGGTGTATCAATTATGTATGGTGTCGCTACCATTTTATTACTTGCAGCGATCACAAGCTTGATTTTTTCACTTATTTTGCATTTTACGAATACACATGAACAATCCATCGATTTACTTATTACGATCATTTCTTATTTTGCCGTATTTATAGGTGGTTTCATTTGTGGGGAAAAGGAAAACAAAAAGGATGGATGATTGGTGGAGCAACCGGAATTGTGTACAGCTTCATCGTATTTATGTATGAATATTTGGGACATGGACTTCTTTTCACCCTTGAACAGATCATCTTTCATACTTGTTATATTTTAACCGCCATGATGGGAGGTGTGTTGGGGGTTAACGTATTATCACAAAAATGAAAAGAAGCATCGTCAATTTGACGTGCTTCTTTTTCATTCATTATTTATCCAGCGTCAATTACATCGCGAATCGCTGCTCGATCATATGTAAGTCTGCTGCCGTCACCACATAAGATAATGACTTTTCCTTCATCAACAGCATCGATCGTGCCATGAAGGCCACCAATTGTGACAATTTTATCGCCTTTTTGCAAATTACTTTGCATATCTTGGACCTTCTTTTGACGTTTTTGGTTCGGTCTAATTAAAATAAAATAAAAAAGAACGAACATTAAAATAAACGGTGATAAGTTAGCTAATGTTTGCATGTTTCTAGTCCCTCCCTTCGCTCATTGATTTCATATTTAGAAATTTTTCGCGTCAGGACGATTAAATCCATAGCGCTCAAAAATTCTTCTTTGAAGTCACCTAGACGATCTTGACGAATCGCATCCTTGACTTGCTCCATTAATTTTAACAGAAAATGAAGGTTATGATAAGTTGTAAGTCGAATTCCAAACGTTTCGTCACATTTTAATAAATGACGGATGTATGCACGTGTATAATTTTTACATGTGTAGCAATCACAATTCTCATCAATCGGGCTAAAATCACGCGCATATTTCGCATTTTTCACGACGAGACGCCCTTCGCTCGTCATCAATGTTCCGTTCCTCGCAATTCGTGTTGGCAGAACACAATCAAATATATCGATCCCACGAATCGCTCCATCAACCAACGAGTCTGGTGAGCCTACCCCCATTAAATAACGCGGCTTATTTGTCGGTAGTAGCGGTGTTGTAAATTCAAGGACACGATTCATTACATCCTTCGGTTCGCCTACGGATAAACCACCGATCGCATAGCCTGGAAAGTCCATGGATACAAGATCCTTCGCACTTTGTTTACGAAGATCCTCATATTCACCGCCTTGAACAATTCCAAACAACGCCTGATCTTGTGGACGCTGATGCGCCTCAAGACATCTTTCTGCCCAGCGTGACGTTCGTTCAACGGAATTTTTCATATATTCATGCGTTGCGGGAAACGGAGGACATTCGTCAAATGCCATCATAATATCGGCCCCAAGCGCGTTTTGAATTTCCATTGCTTTTTCCGGTGACAAAAATAATTTATCCCCGTTTAAATGATTGCGGAAATGAACTCCCTCTTCTTTAATATCACGAAACTCACTTAATGAAAAAACTTGAAAGCCTCCTGAATCGGTAAGGATCGCTTGATCCCAATTCATAAATTTATGAAGACCACCTGCTTCTTTGACAATTTCATGTCCTGGACGGAGCCATAAATGATACGTATTACTTAAAATAATCCCTGCACCCATTGCTTTTAAATCTTCAGGGGCCATCGTTTTCACCGTTGCCAATGTGCCGACTGGCATAAACATTGGCGTTTCATATGATCCATGTGGAGTATGAATCATTCCTAATCTTGCACCTGTCTGCTTACATGTTTTAATTAATTCGTAAGTAACTGCTGCCACTCCACTTCACTCCTTTCATCCTCTTACTTAATCAACATCGCATCGCCAAAACTGAAAAAGCGATAACGCTCCTGTACTGCCTCTTCGTATGCGTGTAATACATTTTCTCTACCAGCAAGCGCACTGACGAGCATAATCAACGTAGACATCGGCAAATGGAAATTCGTAATCATCCCATCAATCGCTTTAAATTCATAGCCTGGATAGATGAAAATATCTGTCCAACCATCCTCAGCAATAAAATACCCTTTATGTTTCGTTGCGATCGTTTCAAGTGTTCTCGTTGAAGTCGTTCCAACCGAAATAATTCTTCCTCCAGCTTTTTCGTTTCGTTAAGCAATGCTGCGGTTTCTTCGGAAACACGATAAAATTCAGCATGCATGTCATGCTCATCGATATTTTCAACGCTGACAGGTCGGAACGTTCCTAATCCAACGTGTAACGTAATAAAGGCAATGTTTACTCCTTTTCTTTTAATCGCTCCAATAAGTCAACGGTAAAATGCAATCCAGCTGTCGGTGCTGCGGCAGATCCACGCTCTTTCGCAAATACTGTTTGATAGCGCGACTGATCTTCAAGCTGTTCTTTTATATATGGAGGCAATGGCATTTTCCCAAGCTCATCAAGCACTTCGTAAAAATTCCATCATAGCGAAATTCTAGAATTCGCCCTCCGTGTTCTTTTTCAGCGATACAAACCGCGGTTAGCTTACCATCTCCAAAGGAAATGATTGAGCCTTCTTTAATGCGCTTCGCTGGCTTGGCAAGTGTCTCCCATTGGTCACCTTCGAACTGCTTTAAAAGCAGCACTTCAATTTTTGCACCTGTATCAGCTTTCACCCTAATAACCGTGCTGGAAGAACCTTCGTATCATTTAAAACGAGGCAATCTCCTTCTCGCAAAAACTGATCAATATGACTGAATTGCTCATGCAAAATAGTGCCAGACTTTTTATCTAGCACCATAAGTCTACTTTCAGTTCGGTTTTCTAGAGGGGTTTGTGCGATTAATTCCTCTGGTAAATGAAAATCAAACATATTTACTCTCACTACTTAAGCCTCCCAATAAAATACAAAACTGCGGACACGATCATGCTTAAAATGATCGATGTAACGATCGGAAAATAAAAGGTCGTATTGCCTTTTTCACAACGACATCACCAGGTAGCTTCCCCAACTTCAGAAAATGGATGAGAAATCCGACGATGAAGAGGACAACCCCGTAACCATTAATAGTTTAGACATCTCTCTCACCCTTCAGGCACTTCAATTTTAAAATGATCATACACCATCTTTGTCACCATCCGCCCCTCGGTGTTCGTTGCAAAAACCGATTTGCAGTAAGTATGGTTCATATACATCTTCAATCGTCGTTGATTCCTCACCAATACTCGCTGCAATCGTATCAAGACCGACTGGCCCACCTCGAAACTTGTTAATAATCCCCATTAATAATTTATGGTCAATATGATCAAGTCCAAGCCGATCAACTTGTAATAATTCCAAAGCTTCATCGGCGAGTGGATACGTGATCTTCCCATTTCCGCGAACTTGGGCAAAATCGCGCACCCGTCTTAAAAGCCGATTAGCGATCCTCGGTGTTCCTCGCGAACGCTTCGCAATTTCGATCGCCCCATTCTCATCAATATCCGTATCAAGAATCGCCGCTGTTCGTACAACGATATCTGTTAGCTGCTCTTCATTATAATATTCAAGTCTACTTAATACACCAAATCGATCTCGCAACGGTGCTGATATTGCCCCTGCTCGTGTCGTTGCACCGACCAATGTAAACGGAGGCAAGTCAAGTCGAACCGATCGAGCTTCCGGACCTTTCCCGATCACAATATCTAAACAGTAATCTTCCATCGCAGGATAAAGCACCTCTTCAATCGCACGTGGCAGACGATGAATCTCATCAATAAAAGCACTTCTCCTGGTTCAAGCGCCGTTAAAATCGCCGCTAAATCACCTGGTCGTTCAATGGCTGGACCTGAAGTCGTTCTTACATTCACCCCCATCTCATTGGCAATGACAACAGCGAGCGTCGTTTTCCTAAGCCAGGAGGACCGTATAGAAGAACATGGTCAAGCGTTTCTCTCCTTATTTTTGCAGCTTCAATAAAAACAGCTAAATTGTTTTTTACTTTCTCTTGCCCAATGTATTGAGCAAGCGTTTGTGGGCGGAGGCTTTGTTCAAAAGATTGATCATTATTTAACGCTTCTCCTGACAATACCCTTTCTTCCATTTCTCCCCTCCTTATAAGCTAGTTATTTGATCAATAGCTGCAATGCTTGTTTAATATATTGATCTGTCGTTAACTCTTCATCTTTAAGCTTTGGACGAATCTTTTTAATTCACGTTCAGAATAACCTAATGCAGCGAGGGCAAGCATTGCTTCATCTAACGCAATATTCATTGATTCGGAAGATACATTGTCCGCTTCAAAATTAGCAAACAAACCTGTCATATCCGCATCAATAATATCATGAAGTTTTCCTTTTAAATCGAGAATCATTTGCCGCGCTGTTTTCTTACCCACTCCCGGAAACTTCGTTAAAAACTTTTCGTCTTCATTTTCAATCGCTTGAATCACTTGGACAGGCTCGCCAAACGCTAAAATTGCAAGCGCTCCTTTTGGTCCAATCCCCGAAACACTAATGAGTTTCTTAAACATTTGCTTCTCTTCGATTGTTTCAAATCCATATAAAGCAAGAATATCTTCACGAACATGCTGATATGTATAAATAATCGTATCCATTCCCTTTTGCTCGAAAAACAAATGGATTTGGGGTTAAAACTTGATAGCCGATTCCGTTATTGTCAATGACAACATATTCCGGCTCTGTATGTACAACCGTCCCTTTAATATATTCGTACAATTTCTTCTCTCCTATCACATCGCTATCCACCATTGTACCATAAAAGGACGATTATCACGAAATAAAAAACGTACGTTCTTTTAATATCGTAAGCAAGCAAACCTAGCTTCCATTCGATTCGTGTAATTAGGGTAAATCGAGAATCGTTGGGCAAATACTCAAAAAGGAGCCGACGATCCTTTCAGCTCCCTTGATCTTCATTTATAACAAATTGCTTCATCGTTTCAAGAACATGTGCATACTCCTCTTTTGATTTTATACGAATACCTTGCTTTAATTGTTGTTGCTTTTTTCCTTCGAGTTTTTGCACATCAATTTGAAAGAAAGATTGAATGACATTTTCCATCTCCGGCTTTCCGTTATAGATGGATAAAACACCTTCATCGGAAATACCAAAAATCCATTTACTTTTAATAACGGGAAATATCATCTACTTTTTTCAAAAACAAGAAGCCTTCATCCATATCAACAAGTTGCCAACCCTCATATTTTGACCAAAAATCATCAAGCGCCCATATCGTTTCTTCCACCACTTCCTCACTTACCTCACCATCTACGTAAAGTTTACGTAAAATGATTTCCAATGTCATTGGACCTTCGATATGCACGGCATCTTCTTCAGCCAGCGTCTTCGAATAGGATGGTACGCTGAGACTAATAGCAATCGCTATACATAAGATGATTCGGGAAGAGTACTCATTCTATTCACCTCTATTACATCAATCTCTCAATCATAGACTGTCCAAATTTTTACATGAATATTCGAAACCTAACTTAAGTGTCCAGTAATTTTGATGAAGATATATGCGATTGGACTATGATACGAGCCAATTGGGCCAAGATTCGTACAACTCGGGACAGGGTACAAGCCAGTTGTCGGAATTTTCAAGCCACTCTGAACAGGGTACGAGCCACTTAACAAAATTTTCAAGCCACTTTGAACAGGATACGAGCCACTTTTCAAAATTTACGAGCCAATTTGAACAGGATACGAGCCACTTAACAAAAAACTGCACCTCCCTAAATTGGGTGTGCAGTTTTACCGTCATTCACATGTATACAGCATCAATGTTCATAATTATGATGAACGTCTTGAACATCATCGTCATCTTCGAGCATGTCAAGCATTTTTTCCATTTTTTCTGCTTGTTCTTCGTTCAGTTCCGCCGTCGTTTGAGGAATCATTGTAATCTCTGCGGATGCGAAAGTGATTCCTTCCTTCTCCAACGTTTCTTTCACTTCCATGAAATTCTCTGGATCTGTATAAATTTCAAACACTTCACCGCTCGTCTCAAGCTCTTCTCCACCTGCTTCAATGACTTGTAGGAGTAAATCATCTTCCTCCATATCAAATCCTTCTCGATCAATCGCAAGATAGCCTTTACGATCAAACATATAAGACACGCAGCCCGTTTCACCTAAATTTCCACCATTTTTATTGAAGGCAACCCGAACGTTTGTAGCTGTTCGATTTCTATTATCAGTTAAACACATCACCATAACAGCTGTTCCACCTGGTCCATAACCTTCATATAAAACTTCTTCATAGTTATCGGAGTTTTGATTACCGCTCGCTTTATCAATGGCCCGTTTAATATTATCGTTCGGCATATTCGCCGCTTTCGATTTTTCAATGACCAAACGAAGGGATGGATTCAAATCTGGATCAGGTCCGCCCTGCTTCGCTGCAACGTATAATTCTTTCGCTAACTTTTGGAAAATCTTTCCGCGCTTCGCATCTTGTGCGTTTTTACGATTTTGTATATTTTTCCACTTGGAATGCCCCGCCATCCAAAATACCCCTCTCATCATTGTATATATCTTATCATATATCAAAAGGGACTTATTCGTAAACAAACAGACATATTGGCGGGCATTTTTAAATATTCTTAAGCTTTTCCATGATGATTTTATAAAATTGCATTCTTTCGTAATAATGTTGTTTCAAAGTCCTTTCAAAAGATAAACGAGCATTCCTTTCATCCAAATGGCGAACAAAAAATTCCACTCGCGAAAAATATCGGTCGGGTACACGAGCGCCGCTAAAAGGATGGATTTTCCTTATACGGTCGTAATCGCGGAAACGAAAATAATTGCCTAGCATCCCAACGCAATGAAGGTAAAATTCGATTGCAAAATTGAAGTATATCAATCATTGCTGAAGCGATGCGAATAAGGTCAAAATCGATTACATACAGCTTTCCATCTTTTCCACGAATAAAATTATGATAGGCTACATCACCGTGAATAATGCAATGAGGTTCCTTCTGAAAAAATGATGGATCCGCCTTCATTTGTTCAAGTGCCCACTCCCTATTTTCGCGACACTGCTCAGTGTAGGAGAATACGAGACTCGTTGATTTTCCCGAATAGATTGTTGAAAATCTGCGAGTCGACTTTCCCATTTTACAATTTGATCAAATCGCTGAATCTTGTTTTGAAATACGGAAACAAAAGAAGCCGTGACAAGATGAAATTTCTCCAAAAGTAAAGGGACTCGTTAATATTTTGTCGTGAACGATAGTGAAACACATTCACATCATCTCGTTCAATGTACTGAATCAGTCCAAATATTCGATCTTCCAGCACAATCGGGTGTGGGTAAAATAAATATGATTGATCAAATCCTCCATCTCTCAATTCAAGTGTAAAAGTCATTTGCAATTCTAATCGAGAAAGGGAGGGAAATTCCTTAGCAATCCACCTATTTTTTCGCCTAATAAAATCCATACTCCTTGTTTTAGTTTATTAATCCGCGTAACCGGAAGCTTGACCTCTTTTCTTATAAAAGAAGGAGACGACTGGAAAATCCGCCTCTCCTTCTTTTCATTTGTTTATTCATCTTTTTCCTCATTTTGATTGCGCATTGGCATTGCATATGTGCCAGCACTTCCCGGCATGACCGGACCATATGGCATTGGCGGCGCATATGGCATTGGTTGCATCGACATCATATGTCCAGGCATATGCCCGTGACATCCACAACCACAACCTGGTTTATGCATCCCTTGAACAGGAGCCCCATAATAAGGTTGATATGGCATTGGTTGCATTGGTTGCATTGGTTGCATCGGTTGCATTGGCATCATCATTTGTGGTTGCTCCATTCCATAGTGTGGATATGATGATGACTCGTCATCATTCCAATCTGGATACGCCGCTACTGTTCCCGGCAAAGCCGCTGGCATTGGAGCAGGTTGTGTCATCATCCCTTGAACTTGTGGCATCCATTGCTGCGCTGGCATATACGAATGTGGTTGATAACATGGGTCATAAATAGGCATCGGATAACAAGGTTGGTACATTGGCGGTTGGTAGCTACCTGTGGTGCAATTTCCGGCATTGGAGATTCTTCTTCCACAAACTCCTGCTTCACTTCCTCTTTTGGTAGTGCTGGTTGTTGAACTTGAGCCTGCATTTGACTCATATTCATCATATAATAGTTATTTATATCAATTTCTGGCAATGTTGGTGGCATAACAGGATGGTAAATATGCTTCGGCATAACAGGCTGATACAGTTTCTGCGGCTGCTCCTTCGGCTTTTCTTTCGGAGGCGTTACAACCGCTTTTGGAGCTTCCTTATGTTGGATAATTGGATGCTCTGCTTTTGGCATTTCCTTATGACCACCGTGTGAGTGATGATGACTTCCATGCGAGTGGTAATGACCACCGTGTTGTCCGTGTCCGCCATGTGAGTGATGGTAATTACCTTGATGGCCGGTAGGCACTTTAATTTTCATTCCAGGCATAATCATGTCAGGATTAGACAATTGTCCATTCATCTTTTTAATTCTTCAAAATCAACTCCGTATTTTTGGCGATGTTCCATAGTGTATCTCCTTTTTGCACGATATGGATCTTCACTCAATTCCCTCCTCAGGCATAAGTCCATATAGTGTATGAACGTGTAGGCAAAATGCTAATAATCTTCTCAAAAACATATGACTTCACCTCGAAAAATATGCTGGTTGAACGTTTTATGGTAAGCTTTTTACATGGATGATTTTTTTAGGAGGTTAAAAATGAATGAAAAAAAAATGCTTGGAGATGAAAGAAGAGAATGGATTCTTTCTCAATTAAAAGAAAGCAAAAATCCGATTACAGGTGCAACACTAGCAAAGCATTCAAAAGTAAGCCGACAAGTAATCGTTGGGGATATTACATTATTAAAGGCAAGAAATGAACCGATCATCGCAACGAGTCAAGGATATATGTATATGCATATTCCAGCCACAAAGAAACGGTTTGAAAAACGATCGCATGCTTTCATCAACGAGAACAAGCGGAGGAAGAATTACATATTATTGTTGATCAAGGCGTTACTGTTAAGGATGTAAAAGTGGAGCATCCAGTATATGGAGATTTAACTGCCTCCATTATGGTTTCTAATCGTAGGAAGTTCAATCATTTCTTCAGCAAATTCACGAAACGAACGCCTCCCTCCTTTCAGATTTAACTTCTGGATTTCATCTTCATACACTTTCTTCCGATAATGAAGAAGCCATCGAAAGAGCTAAGCAAGCATTAAAATTAGCAGGTATTTTAATCGTAGATAATTAAATAAGCTGGAGTGCCCTTCTAGGCATCCAGCTTATTATGCTCCTGAACTTAATACATCGACCTTATCGACGAATTCTAATCTTCGGAGTTTTACGAGCAATTTGTCTAAATCTCCCGACATATTCGTTACATCTAAAGATAATGTAACATTCGCTCTTCCTTGCAGCGGGATTGTCTGGTGAATCGTCAGCACATTACAGGAATTTTCCGCAACGATCGCAAGTAATTTTGACAGAGCTCCTGGTTGATCGTCCAGGTAGAAAAACAAAGAAATGATTTTTTCTTTCACAATTCGATGAAAAGGAAAGACCGTGTCCCGATATTTGTAAAAGCACTGCGGCTTAAATCCACTTTCTGAACCGCATCCCAAACAGACTCGGATTTCCCACGTTCAAGCAGTTCCTTCGCTTCTAATGTTTTTTAATTGCCTCAGGCAGTACGTCTTCCCGAACTAAGAAAAACCGATAGTTTTTTCATTTTTCCCCACGCATCTTCTCCCCTACAAAGAAGAACTAGTCAATAAACTCAAATTCAAATTCAAATAGACGAACCGTATCTCCATCCTTTGCCCCTCGATTTCTCAATGCTTCATCGACACCCATTGATCGGAGCTGACGAGAAAAGCGACGGACAGATTCATCTCTAGAAAAGTCGGTCATTTTAAAGAGACGTTCTAATGCTGCACCCTCAACAACAAAGGTACCATCTGACTCCCTTGTAATAACGAATTGATCTGTTTCTTGCTCATGACGATACATGACACGATTGACCGTTTCATCTTCTTCCATGATTTCATGAAGAGGAAACTCTGGTGTTTTTTCAAGCTGATTGGCAATTTCAAACAATAGATCACGTAACCCTTGCCTTGTTACAGCGGAGATCGGGTAGATTGGATAGTCTTCCTTCACCTTTTCCTTAAATAGTTTTAAATTTTCTTCCGCATCAGGCATGTCCATTTTATTGGCAACAATGATTTGCGGCCTCTCCATTAATCGTAAATTATATTCTTCCAATTCACGATTAATCGTCAAATAATCTTCATATGGATCTCTACCTTCTAACCCTGACATATCAATAACATGGACAATGACCCGTGTTCTTTCAATATGACGCAAAAATTGATGCCCTAATCCAACACCTTCATGTGCTCCTTGTATGAGCCCCGGTAAATCAGCCATAATAAAACTACGTGCATCATCCGTTTCAACAACTCCTAGATTTGGGACAATCGTCGTAAAATGATACTCAGCAATTTTCGGTTTCGCGGCTGAAACAACGGATAACAATGTTGACTTACCAACGCTTGGAAAACCAACAAGCCCAACATCCGCTAGCACTTTCAACTCAAGAACGATGTTTCTTTCCTGACCCGGCTCTCCATTTTCCGATAATTCAGGTGCAGGATTAGCAGGAGTCGCAAATCTCATATTTCCACGTCCGCCTCGTCCACCTTTAGCGATGACAGCTTGTTGCTCATGCTCGACTAAATCAGCAATAACCTCCTTCGTATCATCGTCCGTAACAACGGTTCCGGGTGGAACTTTAATAATGAGATCTGATGCCCCTTTTCCGTGCTGTCCTTTGGACATCCCATGTTCCCCACGCGGCGCCTTAAAATGACGTTGATAACGAAAGTCCATTAATGTACGTAGCCCTTCATCTACTTGAAAGATGACGCTAGCGCCTTTTCCGCCGTCTCCTCCAGCCGGTCCGCCCATTGCCACATATTTCTCACGACGGAAAGCAACCATTCCATTTCCGCCATCACCGCCTTTTACATACACCTTTACCTGATCGACAAACATCTTTACTTCACTCCAATCTACCGTCTGTTCACTTAAAAATGACTTCTATTTGAATGTCCGTTTCATCATTTTTTTGAAATGAACTATGTTCAACCTCATCCTCATGATATGTAAGCCATTTTTGAATACGATCTGCATCCTTTATTATTCCTGTTAATTGTAATCGTAACCGAAATTTCCCATCGTTTACATGAATTCTAACAAATAAATAATTATCATTCATTGGCTCATATGCTTGATCAAGCTCATCAAATAAGGAGCGCATCCAAGCAGTTAAACATTCATCATTAAAAAATAGTTGCCCATTTTGTTCAAGGATTTCATATTTCACTTGAAAACAATGCCTCTCCCAATTATGAGTAAGAAGCATCAAAGCAAATTCAGGCAACTTCAAATTGGTCAGTTTGGATTCCTGCCTCATTTGCGTAACCACTTCCTCAATTACTTCCTCTGCCCGCTCTTTTTCCCAAGTGCTAAATTTCCTTTTATTAATTGAAGACGATTCAACCAATCATGTCGGGATTGTTGAAGAGCTTCAATTACAGATCCACTTTGATTTCATTTATGCATTGCCTCACATTCTGATCAAGTGTCACTTTAGTATATCAGAAATCTCCGGCAGAGGATATTCAGGACATTGATTACATAAAAAAGATAGTAAACGATATGTAGTACATCCTATTTAATCCATATAGGGAGATTAACCAGTTTACTTACTTGTCCTTCTCACAATTTGTTCAAATCCTCACATATTTCTATTGTACAAAAGTGCTGGGAATGGACAAACGCGCAGGCGTTCCTTGTTTTTTAAACCATTGCAATATGGTCCTTATGAAATTTGCCTCTTAAATCAAGGCCAAGGACATTGGTACATCATTTCGTAGGGATTCTGTCTTTCAAATCATTGATCTTGGACAGTTGCACTTCGTTTCATGAGGATTTTGTCTTTCAAATTAATAATCATGGACAGTTTTGCAATTTTCCTAACTCAATTTGTCCTTCCACTTTCTAACGTGGGATATCGCTTGGTGCTTTCGTTGATATTCGCATTCAACCGATCATAGTAAATGAATACTTCCTCACAAATGAAAAAACAGCCGTAATGACTGTATAGATGCGAAATTTTCATTCGTTTAAAAAGCCCTGATCTTTTAAAAGATCAGAGCCTTTTTCACTTACGCTTCTATTGCTTGTGGATAAACACTTACTTTTTCTTGTCGCGTCCTAGACGTTCAAAACGAACGACTCCGTCAACTTTAGCAAAAAGAGTGTCGTCGCCACCGCGGCCAACGTTTTCACCTGGATAAATTTTTGTACCGCGTTGACGGTAAAGAATTGAACCACCAGTAACGAATTGACCATCCGCACGCTTCGCACCAAGACGTTTGGCATGAGAGTCACGTCCGTTTCTCGTTGAACCTACCCCTTTTTTCGATGCGAAAAACTGAAGATCTAATCTTAGCATGTGTTCCACCTCCTATTTCTGAAAAGTAACCCGTATATATTTCTGATAATCTCTTTCAATCGTCTGCAAAGAGACAATCATACCTTCCAATAAAAGCTGGGCTTTTTCGAAAGATTCACGAGTGAGATGATCAGGAATTGTACATGTTAAGTATCCGCCCTCAGACTGCTCAATAACCGGTTCGACTTCAGTTAAAGCGAACAATGCATTGATACTGCCAAATGCGACCGCTGATGCCCCTGCACAAACAATATCCTGTCCATGTTCGGCATAGTCAGCATGACCTCTCATCGTAAAAGAGGAAATTGTACCATCTTCTTTTCTAACGATTTCTACTTTGATCATCTGTCTTATGCGTTGATTTTTTCAACGACAACTTTTGTGTAAGGTTGACGATGACCTTGTTTTTTGTGGTAGTTTTTCTTCGGCTTGTATTTGAAAACAACAAGCTTCTTTTGACGGCCTTGTTTTTCAACTTTTGCTGTTACAGTAGCTCCTTCAACGAAAGGACTTCCTACTTTCACATCTTCTCCGCCAACGAAAAGAACTTTATCAAAAGTGAATGTTTCACCTTCTGCAACGTCCAATTTCTCAACGTAGATCGCTTGACCTTCTTCAACTTTGATTTGTTTTCCACCAGTTTCAATGATTGCGTACATGGTTGCACCTCCTTAATTAACTCAGACTCGCCATTACAGGTGTTTCGATCATTCAAAAGCTTATTACCTGTTCTGTGCGGTTGTAGCACGGGTGCTACAAACTAACATAAAAATATTATCATAACTGCTTATCAAGTGTCAACAACATTCCACTTTATCTCTTCATTTGTTCCAAACCGCCGAATATAATATTCCGGTTTGCAAAAATGCGTTTGTTTAAAATAAAGCCGAAGTTGTAAAAACTCCTCCATCTTTGACACATATTCATTGTTTTTTCCGACGAAAGCGTCCCTCGTAGCTTGATCACATTCAATTAATACAGCCTCAAACTCCCCTTTTGGAGATCCAAGTAATTCCCGCTCAAGCCTGAAGGCAACTGCTTCCGGACTTTCTACCATCCCCGTACCACGACAGACGGAACACGCTGTCTGTATCGTTTGTGAAAGCGACTGCTTTGTTCGTGCTCTCGTCAGTTCGAATATCCCTAATGGTGTGAACCCTCGTAAACGAATATGTTTAGGGTCTTCTTTCACCGACTTTTTGAGTGCTTCGAATACTTGCTGACGATGAATGGATGATGCCATATTAATAAAATCAATTAATATCATCCCACCATAATCCCTTAAACGAAGCTGTCTTGCGATTTCCTTGGCAGCAGCAATATTCGTTTTTAAAACCGTATCTGCTGCTAGTTTCCGTCCTGTAAATTGACCTGTATTCACGTCAATGATTGTCGCTGCTTCTGTTTCATCGACAACGAGATATGCCCCATCATCTAGTAATACGGTCCGATTTTGCGCCTTCTCAATTTCTACTTCAAGATTGTAGTATGAAAAGATCGGTTCATTTTTTAAATGCCGCTGGAATGTCCACTGAGACCACAATTCTGAACTGCTTTTATCGATGAGCGATCGATTTGTTGCAATGATCATTCCACTCTTTAAACGTTCGACTTCTTTGATTAATTCCATTTTAAAGCTGGATTGCCCAACAACTAAAGCAGGGGCTTTTATTGTTTTTACATACCCAAGTAAAGACGCCCATTTCCCCTTAATACGTTAATATCATGAATGAGCGCATCTTCCGTCGCGTTTAAAGCTTCTGTGCGAATGATGAACCCTTCTCGATCTTGCTGCTGCTTTTTTAATCGGGATTTCCATTCAATCCGCTGCTTCTCACTCGCTTTTTCGATATCGATATGTATTTCCCTTCAGGCATATAGACGATTCTAGGGGTCGATAACTCAATAATTGCTGATAATAAGGGCCCTTTTTCAGCCGTTTCATCTTTCTTTACTTGAACGAGAATTTGTTCCCTCTCTTACATAAGAAGAAATTGGACCGTCTTTTTCTACATGTAAAAAGCGGAGAGCTGATCCTTTTTTAAAAAGCCATTTTTCCCGCCATCAATTGTTACAAAGGCGGCATCCATGCCAGACTTTACACTTTCAACCCGACCAAGATAAATATCGCCCACCTTTGAACGATCTTGTGGATGTTCAACAAATATCGTCGTAATGACGCCTTGCTCTTTTACAACGAACCGCTTTTGCTCCGTTGATAAATCGATGTATATTTCGTTCATTTGCATCATCCTTTAACAACAAACAGACTAGCGATTCGCTAGTCCGCGTTCCATTTCTTTCACTTTAACTTTTCGAACATGCCGAGTCAATCATGATAAACAATATCCTTAAATTGGGCATGTACTTGCTTTTCTGTGAAATAAGCATATAGTAATTCATTCTCATCTAATTTCCCAAACAGCGAATTCTTTCCACTCACATTAATAAAATGCTTACAATTTCGTTGGAATTTTTCCATTGCTGTGTAGAGAAAATCATCACCTTGCGCAGTAATTGGCTGCAATTGTTTAAACGCTTGATGTTTCCCATAATATCTTTCTAGCAAAAAGCGCATAAACGCATACCTCCTTTGCCTCCACTGCATATATAAACAAAAATACAAATAAATAAAAATCGCCCAAACTTGTAGTTGAAGCGGTGCAACAAATAGAAAAGCCCCATGAAGCATTAATAAGGCAATGAAGGAGCTGATGAGAGATTGCCTTTGCGCCTCTAAATATGGTTTCGTCGATGCAAGATATAATTGAATTAATTTACCGCCGTCTAGAGGCCAAATCGGAAGTAAATTAAACAATAAGATCATCCAATTACATTGAATAAGAAATTCTGCATCGGCTACCGGCATAAGCGCCAATGATTTTAAAACAAAAATGACGAGTGCAATCAAAAGATGTTGACACGGTCCAGCTAAAATAATGATCAGTTCTTCTTTAATCGGGCGATTGCCATGCTCGTCGACTTCACAGAAGCCCCCAAATGGTAAGATCATGATTCGATTGATTTTCCACTGAAAAAATTGAGCTGCAAGTGCATGCCCGATTTCATGTAAAAAACAATTATAAATAAACCGAGCAGTTCCCAAAACGATCCCGTCATAATCGCCAATCCGGCAATGAGCCAAAAAAGGGATGGATATGGATCTTCCTCACGAGTTGGCTATATTTATTCAAAGTTCATCACCTGAATTGGATCGATAAATTGATTCTCTTGCTTAATCGCAAAATAAAATTGTCCTTTCCCTCCATCTTCAGAGGAAACAGTACCAAGCACTTTACCCGCTAATACTTTTTCATATGGTTTTACGATGATCTCGTCCATTTTTCCATACCATGATTTTGTTTGATCTGGATGTTGAATAATGACTGTATTGCCCGTATCCGCTTGTTTTCCAGCGAAAACAACCGTTCCTTCGGTCATCGCTTCAACTTCAGCACCGGTACGTGTCTCAATGATAATCCCCTGATGAGCGTCGGAAAATCCTTCTAAGATTTTTCCAGTAACCGGTAAAGAGTAATTCATTTCTTCACTATTCCCTCCCTCTTTCTCTTGATAGCCTGTTGGAAAGAGGGCGAGCGGTTTGCCAAATGTTCCTTCATACCAATGAGAAACCGCTGCAAATTGAAATTCCTTTTTCATCGTCGTCGCAATCGACGTTCTAGCTTTGTCTAAAGTCGGCGATGGTGATTCATATACAATCGCAGTGATTAACACGAGTGCCACTGACATAAGTATTTTCAAAATAAATACATTTCTATTCCAAAGCGGATGAAATGAGGGATCTGGCTCTGATTGAAAAATCGCGTGATCCACATCATTTCCATAATCATATACATCGGGCATGTTACGGACTCTCGAATTATTGTTATTAGGATATTGCTTACGTCGTTTAGCTATTCGTTTGCGAATCTCATTCGCTCTCTCGTTCATCCCTCACCATCCTCCTTATCCATTTCTATTACACTATGACTTGTCCTCTAGAAATATACGGATCATTCATTTAAAGAAGAATAGAAGTTAGAACATCCATCCACAACTTCGATGAAATAATTGCACGTCTTCATCCATAATTGCATAACGAACTAATCTGTTATATTCTTTTATTCATAAAAAACTTCCGTAACATCATTCGTTACGAAAGTTTTGATTCGTTAAGCTCGCATTCCAAAAACTTCTTAAAGCGAGTGAATACACCTGTTTTCTCATCTTTTAATGATTGTAGTGGGACGGATTCCCTAAAATTCTCCGTGCAATGTTTCGATAAGCAATGGACGCTTTACTATTTGGATTAAGCGCGATCGGTTCCCCTTGATTTGCCGTCCGAATTACTTCTTCGTCATCTTGAACGATCCCGAGCAAGTCGATCGATAAATGCTGAGCAACTTCATCAACGTCAAGCACATCGCCGCTTTCCATCATTTGACTGCGAATTCGATTAATAATTAACTTTGGACGTTCAATATGTTCTTCTTTTTCAAGCAATCCGATGATTCGGTCTGCATCACGAACAGCTGAAATTTCAGGTGTTGTGACGACGATCGCCCGGTCCGCTCCAGCGATTGCATTTTGAAATCCTTGTTCAATTCCTGCGGGACAATCGATAATAATATAATCGTAATCCTGCTTCATCTCCGTCACAAGTTCTTTCATTTGCTGCGGATTGACAGCTGTTTTATCACTCGTCTGCGCCGCTGGGAGCAAAAACAACTTATCTTCGAATCTCTTATCCTTCACAAGGGCTTGATGCGGTTTGCAACGACCTTCAACGACGTCAACTAAATCATAAATGATTCGATTTTCAAGTCCTAGCACGACATCGAGATTTCTAAGACCGATATCCGTGTCGATTAAACAAACCTTCTTCCCTTGGAGGGCAAGCGCAGTCCCCAGATTAGCAGAGGTGGTCGTTTTACCTACCCTCCTTTACCTGAAGTGATTACAATCGCTTCACCCATTATAGTGTCCCCTTTGAATCTAGTAATATTCGGTCTCAAGTGCTTTAACACTTGTAAACGGTCTATAACAATTTGATTCGTTCTATCTATGTATGCGCACTCCATTTGATGGTGTTCCTCTTTATCATAATGATCAGGAGCGCGACTAATACAGTCGTAAATTCTTAGCTGGGAGGGTGTCATGAATGAAGCGACAATGACAGATTCTGCTTTACCCGTATAGCCGGCATGTGCTACACCTCTTAATGCCCCCATAATAAAAATATTGCCACCTGCTCTCACTGTTCCTCCGGGATTCACATCACCGACAAGCAACAAATCACCCTCAACCTCTAGAACTTGGCCAGATCTGACAATCGTTGCAACGGATGTAATTTCCTGTTCATCAATATAACGTTGAGCTTCCACCTTCGTAATCACATTGCTTTCAATATGATCAACAATTAAGTTACGTTTTTGACGAATTACTTCTTTCAATTCTTCCTGCTGTTGTTCATCCAAATAACGGTTTCCTGCTTGAATGCTAACAGAAATGAGCGGACGACCATCATCGACTCCATGTAACTCTCCAAGCTTTTCTTCCAGTTCTTCTAATAACTCTTTATAAGAGCAACGATCATTCAATTGCAGTGAAAGTCCATTTTTCGTTCCTTTGATCATGATATATTGTTTGTTTTTCATAATGTACGGGCTACATAAGAAATGCAGAAGTATTTTGGGAAGCCCGCCAAGCACTGACCTGTGACAGCGCCAATGTAATCCTAAGTGGCTCCTACAATGACAATTTGCTGGACATTCTCCCAAATTAAAAACTAATCATTTCTTATCATTTAAAAAGGATCTCTGCCCTCATGTCTCCTTTCAACACCAAACAATCAAGTCCATACCTTTATCATACATAAAATTGTACCTTGCGTCATCTCTCTGCTCCATTCGACGTATACAAGCGTTTTTCCTCTTTTACAGAAAAATACAGCAGTTATTCAGCCAATTTTTCTTTTTGACTTGATTGTAACCATCGAGAAAAGGATAATAGATGATCAAACAAAAAATGGCATTACAAATCAGTGTTGGCCAGAGCCGCAGTAAGGCAAATTCCGCTGGCGGCATGCCAACTCTTAAAACAAGAATGGCAAATGCATATACAAGCAATTCAACAATCGCCAAATGCAGCGTAATAACAATCGTTGTGATAATTACATTGACATGCAAGATCCTGATCATTTTTGTTGTTAGATAAACGGCAAGTGGATATAAACAAAGGTAAATGCCGATTGTTCCTGTGTAATAAACATCGAAAAGCAAACCGAAAAGCAACGCATATAATAATGCCTGATTTCTAAAATAAAAAATACCTGTCATCATTAATAACACGAGGATAAAATGTGGAACGATGTGACGCTCTTCTCCGAAAAGAACGTGTGGCATGAAATCAACAAATAAACTTTCTCCATAAAAGGCAAGTATTAAGAACAGAGGAAGAATAATACGCTTCATCATTTTGCCTCCTCTTGCCCATTTTCTGGACGGACGATGACTAATACATGCTCAAAGCCGTAAAAATCAGCTGAAGGTTCTACATAAGCAATTTGAGTGAGACCATATTGATCCAATCCAAGCTCCTTCACTTTACCAACATCAAGCCCTTTTGGAAAAACACCACCTAGACCAGAAGTAATAATATTTTGCCCCTCTTCAATTTCTTGATCCAATGGCAAATCTTTCATTAACAGCCATTTTTTTCACGATCATAGCCGTCAATAAGTCCATAAACTTCTGTTTCACCTTGAATAAGTGCGGAAACTCGGTTCTTCGTGTTCTCAGAGCTTAATAGTTCAACCGTTGCCGTCATTTCTGACGTACTAATCACTTTTCCAATCAACCCTTTTGAGGTCATGACAGCCATATCTGGTTTGATTCCACTTTTCTTGCCTTTATTAATAATAATTTTTTCATACCAACGATCTGGCGTTCGGCTAATCACAGTCGCCTGAATCGCTGTGTAATCACGGAGGTTATCCGTTTTGTTCAATACTTCTCGTAGTTCTTGATTATCTCTTTTTAAATCCGATATTTCCTTTTCAAGCTTTGCCAGCTCCTCTAAGCGCGCTTTAAGCTTTTTATTTTCTGTGTATGTATTTTGCAGATCCTTTATATTTTCAACAAATACGACAAGTTTTTGCGTGGGTATTGAAACAAGAGACTGACCGAAGCCGATAACGTCTTTGACGAATTGCTCCGGTCGAGAAATATTTTCCTATCCCTTAAAGAAAATCCGATCAGTGACACGAGAATAATAATGCTGACAAGCAGGATAATCAGACGCTTGTTAAGAAAAATTGCGGCATTATTTCCACCTCTATTATTCTGATTCCCCAACAGACGCACAATCAGACATGTGCTTGCGCTTTTGTTCTTACCTTGAATCCTTTGCCTTATTTTTGAAAAGATCGATATGATCTAAGGCCTTGCCTGTTCCAATTGCTACACAGTCTAGCGGTTCTTCGGCAATCAATACAGGCATTTTCGTTTCTTCGCTAATTATCTTATCTAAATTATGCAATAATGCACCGCCGCCAGTTAATACAATTCCCCGATCCATTATATCAGCAGCAAGCTCTGGTGGAGTTTTTTCAAGAGTATTTTTAACAGCATCAATGATCGTGAACACCGTATCATGCAAGGCAACTGAGATTTCTTCCGCTGTAATTTCAATTGTTTTCGGCAATCCTGTTAACAAGTCACGGCCGCGGATTTCCATAGGAGCAATTCCATCTGTATCACCAGCAGATCCTACTTCCATCTTGATGGCTTCTGCTGTACGATCACCAATGAGCAAATTATACGTTTTTCGAATATATGTAATAATGGATTCATCAAAATTATCACCTGCTGTTCGGATCGACATGCTTGTCACAATTCCCCTAATGAAATGACAGCAACTTCCGTCGTCCCACCTCCGATATCAACGACCATACTCCCAGTTGGTTCCCAAACAGGCAAATTTGCCCCAATTGCCGCAGCAAATGGCTCTTCAATCGGATAGGCATCACGTGCACCTGCCTCTCTTGTCGCATCAAGAACTGCACGTTGCTCAACTGCCGTAATCCCTGATGGAACACAAACCATCACATACGGTTTCCCCGAAGCCTTTCGATTTTGCAGCACTTTTAATATAATACTTCATCATTGAAGCAGTCGTTTCATAATCAGCAATGACTCCATCTTTCATCGGACGCAGTGCAACGATGTTCCCAGGTGTGCGCCCAATCATATTTTTCGCGTCATTTCCGACTGCGACAATTTTTTTGAATCTGTTTGCAGTGCAACAACAGATGGCTCCCGAAGCACAACACCTTTTCCTTTTACAAATACAAGTGTATTTGCAGTACCTAAGTCAATCCCTAAATCTTTCGTTCCGAATCCAAACATCGTAATGTATCTCCCTTTCTCTATCCAATTGCCATGCACTTTATTTATCGAATCACTATCTTTTTAGACGTTTTTTGTAAAAACATAAATACAATTATATCTTATCACTATAAAAAATCATAGTGTCACATATAGCCTTTTTCCTTCATACTGACATATTTTCGATCGCCGATAATTAAATGATCTAGAATTTCAATGCCAATCATTTTCCCACATTCTACAAGTCGTTTCGTCACCTCAATATCTTCACGAGATGGAGCAGGGTCGTAGGGTAGGAATCATGCGCCTTATTATGTTCCCATAATAGGTTTCACAATTCCCCCTCCGAACCGTACGTACACCTTTCAGCGTATACGGCTCTCCAGTTGATTAATCGGAATTTGCTTTTCATGGTGTTTATGGTGACAGTCGTAACATAGAACTAAGGTTTTTCGGTTTCGTTCAATCATAATTCGTTCTAAATACTTGAGATTTTTCTTTTTCTTCAAGTCTTTTAGTTTTCTTATATGATGAACTTCCATTTGACCTTCAGTTGTCCCACAAGCCTCACATTGGTTTGCTAATAATCGTTTTTCAAACTCCGTCCTCCCCGAATATTTGTATACATTTGAAATAATATCGGATTGAGTTGAATCTGCTTTTATAGCACCTTTTGCTTTAGGCATGTCCTTCAATCTTACAAATTGATGCAGAATTTCATTGCCCTTCTTATCGTAGCGTACAAGACATAACACACCTTGCTTATGCTTTCTCATACTATTCGCTACTTTTGCTGAGGTGCTTCGTCGTTTATTAGCCATCGTCTTGATAAAACTACTCTCTGCTAGGTAGAATAACCTATCCAAGTGGTGATAGTTGTTCGCTAGCTTGTAATAGTTGGCGATGCCACGTAATTCCGCATTGTAGGTCATTAAAACTTCTAGCTCCGAGTTATTAATGAGTTTTGTCCTATGCGTTATTTTGAAATCGTCTAAGTTCCCATAGTTGTTTTTCAATGCGAAATCTTTTATTTTCTTTGAAGGGATTTCTAATTTAATCGCACCCGATAAGGTCCTTTTCTTCAGTGGCTGTCCGTAATTCCTATATTTCACTCGCTTAACTTTCACTTCTTGCCACGTTCGGAATTCATATCCTAGAAATGGAATGGGATTCTCTAGATGTGTAACAAGTGTCTTTTCCTCGCTAAGTTCCAGTGCCAATTCATTTTCAAGAAATTTTCCTGCTAACTCTTTTATCTTCATTGCGTGTTCCTTGTTTCCTGCAATTCCAATAACAAAATCGTCAGCATAACGAACGTACTTCATCCTTCGATAATTTTCATCCATTGGATCGACAGAAGGAACGGTCAAACTTTTCTTCCTGAGGTCTCGTATCAACGCTACTAGAGCTGGACGTTCCTCCCAAAGTTTGTGCCCAAACTCTTCATCCAAACGATTGATTTTTCTTTTAGTCGTCTGAATCTTTGATTTGAAGGCTAACGTCTCTTTGCTTCTCGCCCGTAGTTTTCCATTATCGAATATCTTCATTTGTTCTTCCATAAACGCGTCAAACTCATGAAGATAGATGTTCGCCAACAGCGGAGAAATAATTCCTCCTTGTGGCGTACCACTGTACGTTTTGTTAAACTGCCAATCTTCCATTACACCGCATGTTAATGCGTTGTGTATGAGAAGCAGGAACCTTCTATCCTCAATTTTCTTGAAATTATCTTAATAAGGATTTGGTGATTGATGTTATCAAAGAAACCCTTGATATCGCCTTCAATGCACCAAGTCAGTCCTTTCCAAGTGTTTTTGATTTGCGATAGAGCTGTGTGACAACTTCTTCCCTCTCTAAACCCATGTGAGTTACTTGAGAATACAGGTTCATAAATATTGTCCACAATCATCCTCATCACTTCTTGAACAAGCTTATCCTTGAAATTCGGCACTCCTAATGGTCGTCTCTTACCATTAGACTTTGGAATATAGACTCTTCTTACAGGTGAGAAACGAAATGTACCAGCCTTTAATTGCTCAATGATTTCGTCAATTTTGTTTAGGCTGAATCCGTCAATTGTTTCTTCTGTAGTTCCCTTCGTAAGATTTCCGGCATTAGGATATAATTTGACATAAGCCTTAATCCACAAATCTTTGTTGTACATTAAACGATAACAATCAGTTACCTTGCGACCATGTAAAGAAACATTCCTTATAACGTCCAACTGTCGAAATGGATTTGTTGCCATATTCATGACTCCTTCCCTGTTGACGTTAACATCAACCTGTTTTTCTTCCCCTGCTAAACTCATTACGAGCAAACGTTGGGTACTATAAAAACTCCGTTATCATATGCGATTTTCAGAGACCTTTGTCTAATAGCCTTTTCAGGCGCTCGCACTTAGATAATCCCTGCATTATGACATAAATTTAGAAACGTGATGGTTAGGTATCCCTTTCGACGGTTTCTTCTAGTGGAAGATTGAAGGATAAATCTTACTATGGACAGGAAAGCGGCAATCTCCAACAGACGTTCAGGCAATACGTCCCCCATTTTATCCTCATTACTTGTTAGCTATCGTAAGTAACGGCGCACCCATCGCTCATTCGTCTAGGATTCAGGCAGTATAGCTTTTACCATACATCACTTGGTCTGAAGAACTGACTCGACGCTGATAGCTTTGTCGTCTTTTCTCCTTTTCACATCATGCTATGTTCCCTCTATGAGTTTCCTCTCAAGGTAAGATGCTGACCATAGAACATTGTAAGAAGTTCTAGATTTCATTAGAAATCACTAAATTTACGCACCTTGCAGGCGCACACCACTTGGATGATTATGGAAACAGATAATCGAAGCTGCGGAGCGGCGAAAGCTTCTTTGAACACTTCGCGCGGATGCACGATCGAAGCGTTTAAACTGCCGATAAAAATCGTTTGACGGTGGATCACTTGGTTTTTAGTGTTAAGATAGAGGCAAACGAAATGTTCTTGTGTGAGGAAACGCATATCGTTCATGACATAATTTGCCCCGTCTTCAGGGCTGCGGATAACAAAACGGTCATCATAGCTGAGGTTGCTAATTCTTCTACCTAGTTCAACTGCTGCCGCAAGTTGAACGGCCTTCGCTTGGCCGATTCCTTTCACACTCATCAATTCTTCAATGGCAGCATCTTTTAACCACATAAGCCCGTCAAACTGAGTAAGCAGACGGTTCGCTAGTTGGAGAACGGATTCTGATTTCGTACCCGTTCGCAATAAAATCGCTAATAACTCTTGATTCGATAAGCTTGCAGGTCCGTTATTAATGAGCCGCTCTCGTGGTCGATCCTCAGCTGGAAAATCACGAATCATAAGTGTTTCTGTTTCCAATCATTATTTCCTCCTTTAACTACCTACGTAGAATAGGAATGACGTTTATTTAGCGTGGAGGAGTGACACCCAATTCAAACAAAACCCGTGCTAAACGAGAGATTGGAAGACCAACAACAGAATAATAATCGCCAGAAATTGATTTTACGAATAAGGCGCCAAGTCCTTGAATCCCGTAAGCCCCGGCTTTGTCGAACGGCTCCCCACTACCTATATAACGCTCAATTTCCGCCTCTGATAATTCCCAAAATTCCACATCGGTTTTTCATAGAAAACATGTTCGACATCGTCATGTAATACGGCAACACCCGTATAGACCGAATGGACGTTTCCGGACAATTCCCTTAGCATTCGTCTCGCTTCTTCCTCGCCATTAGGCTTTCCAAGAACGGTCTGATTTCTCACGACAATCGTATCGGAACCAATTACATACGATTGCGGGAATTTTTGGCTGACGGCAAGCGCTTTTCTTTTGCAAGGATGGTTACAATTTCAGATGGTGATAAGGAAGATGAAATCGTTTCATCTACATCGCATGAATAGGAAATAAAGGGATGGACAACTTCTCTAGAAGTTCTTTTCTACGCGGCGATGATGAAGCTAGAATGAGGTTTGACATGATGAGATTCCTACCTTCTAGGAGATCAGGAGATACATTTTCATCGTATCAAAATATGTACAAATAAACAAGCTCCACTTCGCATCCTCCTAAGTCTTCTTAGGTGGATGCGAAGTGATAAAGTACGATATATTCTAATAAAGCTTGTTGAGCCGCCTTAACCTTTTCCACGTCTGCTGAATTGCTAGAAAAACTAGTTAAATGAGAATGGGCAGTAACGAGCTTCGTATGTAATTCTTTTATTTTCCCTTCAACATTATTTTCTTTCGGTCCTGCTTGCAACACTTTGTCAACTTCTGCAAGCACGTCTGCATTTATTTCTCCCGTTAACAAACCAATTGCAGCTTCACCTGCTAATTTTGGAAACAATTCATGTTCTGCTGAAAACTGGCGCGCTTCATCCTCGGTTGGAAAAGATATTTCCTCTCCACCTTTTATAGTAATCTCCTTAGCATAAACTTCTAGTTCCTCTGTTTGCATATGCGTTGCTAGTAATTTCGCAGTCGAATACGTATCCGCACTACCAATTAGTACATAATACAAACCATCCATTGCTAAACTTGTTGATGCAATGCCGCGCCCAGCTAATTCCTTTAAAAACTGCTCCGCCCCTTCTCTTGACGAATACACATTTGCTTGTAAGACTGGAACGACAAAAGAAGGCAACTTCATGGAATAAGATACATTTTTCTTTCGGCAGGTACTTCAGGCGTATTTTCCACAACCTTCGTTTCCTCACCAAGTGCAGATTTAGGCTCTACATCCTTCATCATTTTTAATAATAAGACGCCTAACAATAGTCCAACAGCAATCGCTGTAATGATCGAAATAATCAGAACAGGCAAACCAGGAGTTAATTTCCGCGGAAAAGAGGCCGTAAAAAAGATGTGCGACGTTTCGAAGCATGATTCACTTTATGAATCTTTGGTGTTTCCTGCACATTCGATTCCGGAATCACCCAATCGAATTCCTTTTCATCTGCTCGTTCATCTGCTGCGGCGGATGCTTCTTTGTCTGCTGTTTGCCAATGATTAATAATTACTTCTTCATCATAGTCATGCTCTTCTCCATTAATTTTTATTTTAACTTTAGGTTGTTCTTTTTTTCTTATTCATCGGATCATCCCTCCGCCCGCAAAGTTTGTTTTATGCTATCACATCGATATAAAAAAGGACAAGACATTTGTCGGCTTGTCATAAAAGCTTTTCGCCATTTTTTTACTAGCAAAATAACAAGGAAAAATTCCCCTGAAAATGATCGCTATCTCTTGATTTATTCGTTATAATTAAATAGGTGCAACTAAAGAAGCTAGGATAAGAGCTTTAGGAGGAGTTATAGTGGATATACTGATAGATAAAGATATTATAAAATACATTGATGGTAGCCACACGATCAAATGAAAGCGATTATTTTCTTTTACGCGCTTTTGCTTGGTTCATTTTACAATGTTGTCGGCTTACGGGTCCCGCTAAAACAGTCGATCGTTCGACCTCGCTCATCTTGTCCAAATTGCAACCGGACGCTTTCCTATCAAGAACTGATCCCCGTTTTATCCTATTTGATTCAGCGTGGAAAATGCAGAAATTGTCATATGCGTATTTCTCCTGTCTATCCGCTAATGGAACTTATTACCGCCAATTTATTTGTTTTTGCCTATGTCATGATCGGGTGGACATTTGAGTTGCTAATTGCTTGGACATTAATATCCTTGCTCGTGATCATTACGATATCCGACCTTGCATATAAACTGATTCCTAATAAAATCTTACTCGTATTTACAGGTATTTTTATTGTAGAACGGATCGTTCAGCCACTTTCCCCATGGTGGGATTCTTTATTAGGAGCGGCGGTCATGTTTGCGATTTTACTAACCATCGCGGTCATAAGCAATGGAGGGCTTGGCGGGGCGACGTTAAACTATTTGCAGTGCTCGGGCTTGTACTTGGTTTAAAATTAAGTTTTCTCGCCTTTTTTGTGCCAATATGCTCGGAGCAGTCATAGGAGGAATCGGGATGGCATTGCGAATCGTAGAGCGTAAGAAGCCGATCCCATTTGGACCATTTATCGCCCTCGGCACGTTCATTTCGTATTTTTATCACGAAGCAATTCTATCATGGTATTTTTCACTTTTTAATAGGAAGAAGGTTTAACGTGACAGAAAAAATCTATCACGTTAAACCTTCAACATTCATTCGCTATTCTGTTACTGTTCATGCACAGTTCCTTTTTCAAATTCAAGTGCTCCGCCTTCATCGTTGTTTCCATCACCTCCGGCTGAAATTGGACCTTCAGTAAATTGGATTTTTTGTAATTGAGTTTTGCGTTTCCAGACATTATTTCATAAGAATGAGCGATAATTGTTCCCATAATTGTTCCTTGGTCGTGTTTAACCTTTGCATTAGGAGCCAAAATTAACGACGCTCCTTTTGTTTGTCCATTTCTTATAATGACGCTTGTTCCACCTGTAAAAATATTCCCGCTGAACACTCCGTTATTTTCTAATTTGATATTTGCGTCTTCTGCATATAACGAGCCATTTATTGTTGAACCAGCCAATTCAAATGTTTTCGGAATCCCGAATTTGATCTCTTTAGAAATATATTTAGCTGATTAGCGGAGCCATTTTCATTGATACGATTATGCCCACCTTTCAATTCAATAGTGCCCATTACATAAATTGTAAGTTTTCCAGTTCCAGTTAACTGTATACTTCCATTATGCAAATTAATATTGTTTACAACGACTTCCTTATCAGTTGAAACGTCGAAATTACGCGTACCATCTTTTACATCAATATCCTCAATATCATAAGTAGGCTTAGGGAATTGAGGGAATAACGGGAGAACCGGAAATCCCATTTCCTTGCCTATGACGGTAATGTTTTGCATCTTGCCACTAACTGCAATCTTTTCTGATCCAACCGGCACATAGATATTCCCGGTAATACTTCCACTTCCATTTTCTATCTTTATACTTCCTTCACCACTTTTAATAGTACCAATATCGCCGGTAATTGACCCGTTTTTTATTGTGATTGTATCTTTAACAAATACAGCCGTCTCAGGAATAACAAAGTTTCCTCCATTGTTTTTCGGTTTCCACTTAACCGAAAATTTCTGCTCCACTGTCCTTTTTTATTTCCAATATTCCCTGTTGAAATAACCTTATATTCCTTACTTTCACCATCGGTAGTTTCAACTACACTTATTTCGGCTGTTGGTTTCTCTCCAAAGTTTTCTTCAAATTCGACATCACATGCTTTAGATTTAACAAATTGTGCAGAAAGTTTGTCATAAAAACCGATCGCATCATTTGTACTAACGTATGCTTCATGAATGGTTTTTCAACTTCGGCCATTTCTACCGTCAAGCACGCTTCTGCAATATAATAGGCGGATTGGTCGCTTCTTTCTCCAGCTGTTATTTTCATAGAAGTGGTCGTCATTGTAACGAGCCCTACTCCTAATACAGAAAGAAGAACGATTAACAATAAAACACTAACGAGTGAATATCCGGTTTCATTGCGAATGAATGAAAAATATTGTTTCAAGCTAACGCCCCTTTCTGAGCGTGATTTTCGTTTCTATTCTTTTATCAGATAAATGACTAATTTTTAATACAAATTGTTTATTACCAAACTGATCTTCTATTAGAACTCCTTGAAAATCTTGTATATTACTGCTAAGAATGACTCCATTTTTTCAATTGATTGATTATCCCGATTATATTTATAAATAATATCGTCGAGTATAATCATTCCATCTTCCGTCCGAATCTCATTCGACTTTCTAACTTCTTTCGTCATTTCTTTCGCCGCATATGTAATATCAAACAATTTGTCGGTATGGACATATTGTTTTTGTATTGAGTTTGCATCATCATTATAATACTTGTTAGAAATGAAAGTACGATCACTCCGATGACCGAAACAACAAGAAGCTCAACAAGTGTTAAGCCTTCTTCGCTTTTTATTAGCTTTTTCATTCAGATCCAGCCCTCCAAAGAAGGATCGTTTCCATTTTTGCACGAACAGAGTGCTCCTCGACAACTTCTACGATCACATGATTCATGTTAGGGTTTATCTCTTCTTTTTGAATCTAATTCTCACATACATAGGGCTATTTTCCACTGATTTTTCAAAAGTGATTTCATCCCTAAATCGTCTATGAAAGTATAACCTAATGAAAGAATGGCATTTTTGCTCTCGCCAAACGGAGTCCTTGTACTGGATGAGTAAATTTCCTCCATCTCTGTTTGTGCGATGTATGTTGCGTCAAGGATCACTTCTGAAGTTTTATATGTTGTCGCAAATTGAAAGAACACAGTGAAAAAGGTCGTTAATATGAGTGTAATTAAAACGATAGAAGCGAGTAATTCAACAAGTGTTACGCCGCTTTCCCCTTTTTCATAACATCACCATCTTCATTTTCCGAAATAATAAGTGGTGATAACAATTGTATACTCTATTATATCAGCAGAGCTTTCACGACTAGAGTTGATAAATTCCAGTTGATCTACACTTGTTATCCTCTCAAGCTTTTCAACTTCATTAAGAAAGCTCATGAATTGCCCGTAGTTTGGAGACTGTACGCTTAACTCAGCTGTAATTGAACGAAGTCCATTAGGTTTACTCATATTGTTAGAGTCTGAGCTTTCTCCATTTTCTTCTACACCTTCAATTTCATTACGATCATACTTAAATTCTACATTGCTAATCCGATTTCCACTTGTAGTCTCAATTGAATGAATTGATAGCAATAAGCTTTCTAGTTCCGGATGTAATGGTATCTTTGAAAGCAATTGAGAATCTTCTCTTGAATTTTGCAATGCCTTCTCACTTTTCGCTTCAAGGACAGCGATATCTCCTTCTAAAATAACCTTCGTATTTTTCTTACTTTGCAATTCCGAAGATAAAGGTTGAAGAAAAGCTAAATAGATTGAAAGCAATAATAAGAAAAATAAACTTAATAAAAGTAAAAACAGCGTCCTTTTTCTTCAAAAAGATTACTCATTTCCGTTGTTCTCCTTTTTAAGGTTACACGATTGATTTGAAAGGAGCATATGACCTGGTAGCCCGAATCTCCAACTTCTGATTCAATCCGATTAACTTTGACATCTTTTATTAGATCAGAAGCGGAAAGCTTAGCTACATAGGATGAGATGTCAGTCTTATTTTCAAAATGCACTGTGATTTCAACATCGTTAAACTTATAACTATACACACTCATATGTGCGGTATTTGGAAGATAATCAATTAATTCATCGATCAATTTCGATGTTTGTACAACATACTTTTCAGCATATACAACAGCATGCTCTAAAGTTCCTTTGTCTGCTGATCCCTCAAACTTTTCTTCCAATGTTTCTTTCTTTATTGTGAGTTCATTATTTTGGCTAGTAATTAAATTCAGTTCATTTTTCAAAGCAACGTATTTGTAAATGATAAAGAAGGAGGTGCATAAAGCAATCATCATGCCGCCAATAAATATGAAAAATAAAACAGAACGTTCCTCCTCATGCTTTGGCAGTAGATTAATATCAGGAAGCATTTTCATTCCTCCCTTTGAGAACTAAGCCAAGCGCTGGTATGAAACATGGATCGACTTCATCAAAAATTGGGAATGCATTTAAAAACTTGTCGATCGATTTAAACGCTGTTCCATTTTCCTCTGTGCAAGATGAAGTTTGGGATGATCACCGGTGACAACAATTTGTGTGATGTTTCGTTCACCCTTATGTAAAGAATAGCAATAAAAATCTATAATCCGTTCAAGCTCATTCATTTGCTCATCAATAATATAATCAATGTAGGATTCACTTCCAGTATATGTCCAATCAATTACCTTTTCCTTTTCTAACGTGTAACTCCAATCTTTTATATCAATTTCTAACTGTTGATGACGAGTAAAATCCAATTGATTGTTGGAAAAACACTAATGCTGATTGTTGTTAAATTAAGCTCGAAAAATATATAGATTTCACCCTTACGACTTTGATCCGTTTCATAAAAATAGCGGTAAATCCCTAAAGACTTAACATCAGCAGCATGAGGTCGAAGCGATACATCTGTAAAAGGTCAATGTATTTTCTTATTTCTTCTTCGGGAGAAGCAAATAACATAGCTTTGCATTTTTTATATCAGCCGTTTGTTCGGAAGGAAGTACATGAACATCAAAGACAGGATTTTGAAAAGGAAGATGTAGGCTTTGACCAATTTCAAACATAAAATGATCACGGATTTCTTTCCCTTGTAAATGGGCTGGAAAATCAACAGGACGCATAATAACAAGTGAGTCTGGTACATAAAAACGGACAGCGGCATGCTTCAATTTCCAGTCACGCACTAACTGTTTCATGAAATCATAAAATCCAATTTCATCTACTAGTTTTCCTTGTACAATCAGCCCGTATGGAATCGGCCTTTCCTTTAATTGTTTCACGTCTGTCAATCGCGAACCATGGCTCTCAACCATACGGATGACATAATCTTCAATAACAATGTTGGCAAACTTCTTCGGCCCCATAAATGGCAGCAACATGATGTTTAACTCCTTCCTCGAAAAGCAATTCTTTTAACCATATCACCATAGCTGGTGAGATCGTGAAAAGATATGCTCATGTTTGATTTCTTATATTTTTAGTAATTGAGGTTAGAAAAAACGAACTTGACTAGTGCGCTGCAATCGCTTCGGAAATATACTTCGCTTTCCGCGGGCAGCTGGCGAGCCTCCAGTCATATTGCGTGGTCTCCGCCTCGTCTATCACCCATAGAAGTCTATGTATATTCCCTCCGCTAATGTAGCACATATTCGCATTTAAGGTTAAATGCATTAATTTCGTACGAGCCTCTAATCGGTAAATTAATTACATGCACCTCTACCATTTTCAATTAGGTCTTCCTCTGAGGTATTCAGTGTGCATTTATCAGCAGCAAGCGCTACACTATATTTACCATCAGACTTTGTAACCGTTCCTGTATAACCTTCTGACTTTTTCGTCCATGGATTTATTAGTTCACCAAGAAAACCTTCCGTTTGTAGAACTGTAGATTCAATGCTGCCATCCTCTATTTTCTCATTGCCCACCTCATATAATTTAGCAGCTGATATTAATTGCAATGCATTCGCAACATGCGCATCTTTCTTGGAGTTCTCAATCACTCCTCCTATTGCTACAAACGCAATTCCCCTACGATTGCAAGAATTACCACAACGGCTAGCAACTCAACGAGTGTTAAGCCGCGCTCGTCTTTTTCAATATGGATAATAGCTTTTTCATCATACATCCCTCCATCACTTTTAATAGATTAATAGATTAAGTATTATAGCGGTTTTGTTTCGAATTGCGAAATCACCCCTTCAATGTTTGAACCTATTTATTGGACCTTTGAAAAGATTGTAAACATCGGGACCATGATCGCCAAGACGATGAAGCCGACAACGCTGGCGAGGATAATGATCATAAATGGTTCGATTAATGATTTTAATGCATCGACATTGCGTTCGACTTCGTCTTCATAAAAGTCGGCAATTTTAGCGAGCATATAGTCGAGTGATCCAGTCTGTTCGCCAATGGCAGTCATCTGTGAGACAAGTGGCGGAAACACCCAACTGTTTGCAAACGGTTCTGAAAGCGGGCTTCCTTTTTCTAAGTTATCACGCGCCGCGAGCACTACTTTGCCAATGACCGGATTGCCTGTTACCTTTTCAACAATGGCGAGTGCTTGCAAAATCGGGACAGAGCTTGCAAATAAAGAAGATAGCGTGCGTGACATCCTCGCGATCGCTGCTTTTTGTAAAGAGGTCCGAAAACAGGCAATTTCAACAAGGCAACATGAATCGAATAACGAAAAGTTGGGTTCTTCTTAAAGAAGAATAGAAAGCTAGATACGATGCATGCAGCAATGATCAATCCGAGCCACCATAATTGCTGGATCCATTCGCTCATGTTTACGACCATTTTTGTAATTGAGGCAGTTCGCCGCCAAATTGATTAAACATGACTGTAAAGTTTGGCACAATAGAGAGCATTAAGAAAATGACCACCGCGATAATGACAAAGAACAAAACGATAGGATACGCCATCGTCGATTGCACTTTTTCTTCAAATTGTATTGATCCTCAAAATAGGTAGCAAGTTTTTCTAATGTTTCATCAAGATTCCCCGTCATCTCACCGGCTCTCACCATATTTACAAAAATAGATGGAAATATTTTTGTATATTTTTGTATTGCATCGGAAAAGCAACGCCGCTTCTTAGCTCGCCTTCTATCTCTTTTAAAGCTTTCGCAAGCCTAAGCTTTCTGTTTGCCCCGCTAAAATGCGAGTAGAATCAACGATCGATATTCCCGCACTAATCAACGTCGCAAATTGACGGCAATAAATAACAAAGTGTTGCTGCTTAACTGAATTTCCCCGAGGGTGATACTTTGATTGAAAATCGTTGCCTTCGTTTCCACTACCTCGCGCGGACGAATTCCTTTTCCTGCAATTGTTGAATTGCCTGATTTTTCGTTTTGCTTTCGATCGTTCCTCGCTTAAGTGTTCCTCTCTTTGTACGTCCTACATATTTAAATACTGCCATTCATATTACCTCGCATTCATCAAGTAGGGTTTAGCCACATCAATCGAGATAATTCCATTGGTAAGCAACTCATTTATCGACATTTCCAATGTATGCATACCAGATGCACGGCTCGTTTGCATAATGTTTTGGATTTGTTCCACCTTTTCATTGCGAATTAAATTGGCAATAGAGGGGTGATTAAGCAAAATTTCCGTTGCTGCGATTCGGCCTGTCCCATCCATTTTTGGAAATAATCGCTGAGAAATGATTCCTTCCAGCACCGCAGCAAGTTGCATGCGAATTTGTTTTTGCTGGTGGGAGGGAACACATCAATGATTCGGTCAATCGTTTGTGATGCATTATTCGTATGTAATGTTGCAAGAACAAGATGGCCTGTTTCTGCTGCAGTGATCGCCGTTGAGATCGTTTCAAGGTCACGCATTTCACCAACTAAAATAACATCAGGATCCTGCCGCAACGCTGCCCGTAAGCCAGATGAAAAGCTTTTCGTATCTGAACCGATTTCCTTTGGTGAATAATCGAGCGTATATGATGGTGCAAGTACTCAATTGGATCTTCTAATGTAACAATATGCTTAGAATAATAATGATTAATATAATCAATCATTGCCGCAAGTGTTGTCGATTTACCCGATCCGGTTGGACCGGTTACGATGACTAGACCATACGGCTTTTCGGCGATTTTCTGTAAAATAAGCGGCATCTGTAATTGCTCGATTGTTGGAATATTTGATGATATCACTCTTGCGGCAAGCCCTATTTGATTTCGCTGAACATAAACATTGATTCGAAAACGTGCTACACCTTCCACACAATAAGCTACATCAACCTCACCGTTTTCTATTAACGTCTCCCAATCACCTTCCTTCACAATACTTCTTGCCATCTTCTCAATTGTCGCTCCAGTTAGCGAAGTGTTACCAATCGAACATAACTCGCCATTCATTCGATAAATAGGAGGCGAATCAACCGTAATGTGCAGATCTGAAGCACGCTTGGTATAAGCATTTATTAGCAAAGTATCAATGTCATACGGCAATATCATCCCTCCTAATCCATCGATGCGACACGCAATACTTCCTCTGTCGTTGTTAATCCTTGGGCTACTTTTAATAAGCCATCTGTCATTAACGATACTATCCCAGACTGTTTTACTTGCTTATGAATCGTGTTTGAACTTGCCGCATTCATGATAAGTTCCCGTATTTTGTTATCGATCGGAAGCACTTCATGGATAGCGAGCCTACCCCTATAACCGGTCATTGTACAGCTCGCACAACCTTGGCCCTCTTAACAGAACTGATATGAATTCCATTCGCTTGAAAATTTCCATTTCACGCTCGGTTGCTTCGACTGTTTTACTGCAATCACGGCAAACTCGTCGAACTAATCGTTGTGCAACTACCCCGGTTAGTGATGATGAGATTAAAAAGGCTCGATGCCCATATCGATCAAACGGGTTAATGCGGCAACAGCACTGTTCGTATGTAGCGTACTTAACACTAAATGCCCTGTTAACGCTGAGCGAATAGCGTTTTGTGCAGTTTCAAAATCGCGAATTTCTCCGAGCATAATAATGTCGGGATCTTGCCGCAATATGGAGCGCAGCCCACTTGCAAACGTCATGCCGATCTCATCGTTAACGTTAACTTGGTTGATCCCCGCTAATTGAAATTCCACGGGATCTTCAATAGTAATAATATTTACTTCTTCATTATTTAACTGATTTAATGCACTGTATAAGGTCGATGACTTACCTGATCCTGTTGGTCCTGTAATTAAAACAATTCCATTCGGTTTTTCAATCATCTGAATAAATTTTTGCAAATTTTCTTGCGAAAAACCGAGGCTTTCTAAATTATTTAATGAATTGCTTAAATCAAGAATCCGCAACACGATTTTCTCGCCATAAATCGATGGGAGTGTAGAGATACGAATATCAATCGGCTTAAAATGTATATTAAGTTTGGCACGCCCGTCTTGCGGCATACGACTTTCGGTAATATTTAAATTCCCATAATTTTTATCCTGGCAATAATGACGTTTTGCATATATTTAGGCAAGGAACGTTCGGTTCTTAAAACGCCATCGACACGAAAGCGAACTCTTACTTCAGTTTCCATCGGGTCAAAGTGAATATCACTCGCCCTTTGTGTCACACCATGTGAGATGATTTGATTGACAAGTCGAACGACAGGTGAATCTTCATCAGTTATGCCCACATCATTTAATTTTTCTTCCGGAGTGAATTCAACCAACGCTTCATCTAATGACCCTTGCAAATCATAATACTTGGAAATGGTTCGCTGTAATTCCTCCTTTGTTGCAAGAGCAGGAACAATTTGGAATCCTGTTGCCATTCGTATTTCTTCTATTGCAAAATAATCCATTGATCTCGCCATGGCTACTAACAGTTTATTTTCCTCTTGGTGAATTGGCATCACTTGATGACGCTTAGCTAAGTCTTGTGGAATGAGTTGAATAACTTCCACATCCAAAGAATATTGGTAAATATTAATATGCGGAATCCCTAGCTGTCGCTCCAATGTTTCAGCTAACTGAAGCTCAGTTATATGCCCTTCCCGTAAAAGTACATCTCCCAACCTTTCATCAGGTAATTGTTGGCGCAATGCTACTTCTAATTGTTCCGTTGTTAGTAATCCAGATTCAATAAGTAAATCCCCTAATCGTTTTCTTGGCACAACCGTCACCTCAATATCATTAATCTTCTTATCTTGGATGTATTGTCATTACCTACTCTTTAACATCGCGGTGAGGTTACTCTAGTAACATTTGCTCACAATCGTTTATATGTAACTCAAATTAATATTCAAATTCATTAAATAACACCAATAAAAATCCTCTCCATAAAAACTTACAGAAAGGTGAGTGGCACCACTTGCTCCATCCGACATAATTGGCCCACATTAAGTCGTATTCCACCGCATTCTTTTGTAGTACTTTATTACTATTTTATATGTTTTTAGAGTATCGATATTTACGATCATTGTCAAACGTTGCCTTTAAATTCCCTTTATATTAAATTAACGACAGAATACATTATTAAAGTATGTTTATCAATAAGATTTACTGTTATGAAACGAAGGTGAAATGATAAATGCTATCCAAGAGCCAAAAGACCAAGTTAATACATATTTCAACTTACTTACACTACACTTCCCCGTTAACAGTCTAATAGACCTAAACAGTTTCATATGATCACACTACAATCCATTTGTCATTCTAGCTAGAAAACTGCCGCGTGATCATTTGCTGGAATTCTGGCTTGATCGAAGAAATAAAATACAATGAACCTGTCACAGCTAATACATCATTCGGACCTAATTCAGCGACAAGTTCGTTTAATAATGCAGACCAATCAGCATTTGCAGTTACAGAAGGATTTTCACTTCGTCGTTTCAATTCTTCTGCCGAAGCCGCCCTTGGGAAATCAAATTCCGTCACATACAATTGACTATCCAATTCGTTCATAATCGCAAACATTTCTGTTACATCCTTATCGCCTAATGCTGAGAAGACAAGCTTAATGTTTCTATCTGCATATCGTGATTGAATTGTATCGACAAATGCGCGCACCCCTTCACGATTATGAGCCCCATCAAGCAAGATCACTGGATCATTATGTAATACTTCCATTCTTCCTGGCCAATACGCTTTCTTTAATCCGGAACGTATCGTGGATTCAGTTATGTGAGCAATGCCTCGCTCTGTTAAAAATAGCAACGCGGCGACAGCTCCTGCTGCGTTTTCTGTCTGGTGCTTACCAATTAAACCTACTTCTAATTGCTCAAATGTATATAAAGCAGAAGAGTATGTAAATTGTTCACCTAATTTTGTCGGCTCATAGTTTGATATTGTGAAATTAGTTCCAAGGTGAAAAAGCGGCGCATGCTTTTGGCTGCCTCAGCTTGAATGACTCGAAAAGCAGCTTCATTTTGAACGGCTGTAAAAGAGGAATATGTTCTTTAATAATCCCTGCTTTTTCATAAGCGATGTCTTCGATTGAGTTTCAAGAATTTGTATATGATCCATCCCAATATTAGTAATGATTGATAAAAGTGGCTGAATGACATTCGTAGAATCCAGTCGGCCTCCAAGTCCTACTTCAAAAATCGCAAAGTCAAGCGGACGTATATGACCGAAATAATACATTGCCATCACTGTAATCACTTCAAATTCGGTTGGTGCCCCATATTCGGTTTGTTCAAGTTCATCTGCTAAAGGTTTGATTGCATTCACAAGCTTTACAATTTCTTCATCGTTAATCGGAACACCATTAATGCTAATTCGTTCATTAAATTGTTCAATATATGGAGATGTAAAGGACCCAACTTCATAGCCCGCTTCCACGAGAATCGAGCGCAAATAGGTAACGGTTGAACCTTTTCCATTCGTTCCACCGACATGGATTGATTTTATTTTTTCTCGGGGTGGCCGAGTTTTTCTAACATCCACTCCATTCGGGAAAGCCCTGGTTTGATGCCTAGTCTTAGGAGTGAATGCACCCATTCAAGTGCCTCTTCATATGTATGCAACATTTATTCCACCTCATCATATTTATCATTGTAAGACTCTTTCATGAGTAAAGCGCCTAGCCCTTTTGATCAGAGCCAGGCGCATATCATTTATTTACATCGATTTTAATTCTTTCATTCTCGTTTCGACCGTTGCCCGCTTTTCGACATAATCTTTTTCTTTTGCTCTTTCTTCGTCAACAACAGCCTGTGGAGCTTTGCTCGTAAATTTTTCATTCGATAATTTCTTTTGAACTCGTTCCACTTCTTTATTCCATTTTTCCCATTCTTTCTCTAGACGAGCAATTTCTTCGTCGATGTTAATTAAATCGGCCAATGGAAGGAATAATTCAACACCTGTCACAACAGCCGTCATTGATTTTTCAGGTGTTTGTAAATCCGTTGCCATTGTCAGTTCTTCAGGATTGCAAAATCTTTCAATGTACTGCTTATTTTTTCAAGTGACGCTAATGTTTCTGCGTCTTTCGCCTTTAACACAAGCTTAATCTTTTGCTCATCGGTGTATTTACTTCCGCGCGAATATTTCGTACGGCACGAATAATGTCCATTAGTAGCTTCATTTCACTTGCAGCAGATTCATCTGTGAATTGCTTATTTGCTTGCGGCCAAGCAGCTACTGTAATCGATTCTCCTTCATGCGGGAGGTTTTGCCAAATTTCCTCGGAAATAAAAGGCATAAACGGATGAAGTAAGCGCATTGTATTGTCTAATACGTAAGCTAGAACTGAGCGAGTTGTCTTTTTCGCCGCTTCATCCTCTCCATATAATGGGAGTTTTGCCATTTCAATATACCAATCACAAAGGTCATCCCAAATAAAATTGTATAACGCTCGGCCAACTTCACCGAATTCATATTTATCGGCAAGTTTGGTCACCGTTTCAATCGTATCGTTCAAACGCGTTAAAATCCATTTATCGGCAACAGATTTTTCTCCGTTCAAATCAATGTCTGAGAACGTCATTCCGTCCATGTTCATAAGAGCAAAGCGGAGGCATTCCAAATTTTATTAGCGAAATTCCAAACGGATTCGATTTTCTCCATACTAAAGCGCAAATCTTGCCCAGGTGAGCTGCCTGTCGCAAGGAAATAACGAAGAGAATCAGCCCCATATTGATCGATAACATCCATCGGATCGACACCGTTTCCGAGTGATTTACTCATTTTTCGACCATCTTCAGCACGGATCAATCCGTGGATTAGTACATCTTTAAATGGGCGTTTTCCTGTAAACTCAAGCCCTTGGAAAATCATTCTAGATACCCAGAAGAAGATAATATCATAGCCTGTTACTAAACAATCATTCGGATAATATCGTTTGAAATCTTTCGCTTCTGGATCTGGCCAGCCCATCGTTGAAAACGGCCATAACGCTGAACTAAACCACGTATCAAGTACATCCTCATCCTGCTTCCAGTTTTCTTCATCAGCAGGAGCTTCATGGCCAACGTACACTTCGCCCGTTTCCTTATGATACCAAGCTGGGATACGATGTCCCCACCAAAGCTGACGGGAAATACACCAGTCGCGAATGTTTTCCATCCAATGCAAATACGTTTTTCAAAACGTTCAGGAACAAAATTCACTTTTTCCTCTTGCTTTTGGAGATCTATCGCTGCATCAGCGAGCGGCTGCATTTTTACAAACCATTGCGTAGATAAATATGGTTCAACGACTGCACCGCTGCGCTCTGAATGACCAACGGAATGCATATGATCCTCAATTTGGAATAGCACTCCATCCGCTTGAAGGTCTTTTACGATTTGCTTACGGCAAGCGAATCGGTCCATTCCTGCATATTTTCCAGCGTTTTTATTCATCGTTCCATCTTCATTCATGACGAGTACACGCTCAAGATTGTGGCGATTCCCAATTTCAAAGTCATTCGGATCATGTGCCGGTGTAATTTTCACTGCTCCTGAACCGAAATCTTTATCGACGTAATCATCAGCAACGATTGGAATTTCTCGACCGATCATTGGCAAAATCACAGTCTTGCCAATTAGATGCTTGTAACGCTCATCTTCAGGATGGACCGCAACAGCCGTATCTCCAAGCATCGTCTCTGGTCTTGTTGTCGCAACTTCAATCACTCCAGATCCATCTGCCAACGGATAATTCATATGATAAAAAGCGCCTTGAACATCTTTATAAATGACTTCAATATCTGATAGAGCTGTTTTCGTTACTGGATCCCAGTTAATAATGTATTCACCGCGGTAAATAAGTCCTTTCTCATAAAGCGACACAAATACTTCACGAACCGCTTTTGATAGCCCTCGTCAAGCGTAAAGCGCTCGCGGCTATAATCTAAGCCAAGTCCCAGTTTCGCCCATTGTTCACGAATATGTCCTGCATATTCTTCCTTCCATTTCCACGTTTCTTCTACAAATTTCTCACGGCCAAGGTCATAGCGTGATTTCCTTCTTCACGCAGCTTCTCTTCAACCTTTGCTTGTGTCGCGATCCCGGCGTGGTCCATCCCAGGCAGCCATAAAACATCATATCCTTGCATTCGCTTCATTCTCGTTAAAATATCTTGCAACGTCGTATCCCATGCATGACCTAAATGAAGCTTACCCGTTACGTTTGGAGGTGGGATGACGATCGTGTACGGCTCTTTCTCCTCATCACCTTTTGCTTCGAAATACTTTCCATCTAGCCACCATTCATAACGACCTTTTTCAATCCGTTGCGGCTCATACTTTGTCGGCATGGCCAATTCTTTTTGTTCCATTTTATTTCCTCCTTCATTCAGTAAAAACAAAAGCCCCTTCGTCAAAAGGACGAAGGAGCGCGTTCGCGGTACCACCTTTTTCGCAGAGCATCAGAAAAATTGATGCATCCGGCACTTAACAAGTTAACGGCTCTTCACCGGCTTCCATTACTCCTTTTCACAGAAGCAGCTCAAGGGCGACATTCCATCGGGCCCGTTTAGAAAATCTCCCACCATTGATTTTCCTCTCTTTAAAACAGTTTACCAATGTACTCTTCCCTGTCAAAGCTTTTAGTCGATCATTCATCTTACAATATCATAGCGAATGAAACGAACGAATGTCAATTATTTTTGATTATATTTTTCTTTTTCTAGTCTAGGCACCATTTCATGAAAACATACATAAATTATGATTAAAAGAGCCTAAGGAGGTTGGATAATGAATAATAGGTTTAACCAGCACACGTTTCAAGCTTGGCTACGAAATTTCAAAGGAGTATGTAAGCAACTCATTGTCCCTTTTTCTATTTTTCAAGCAATCCGCACTATTCTATTTCCTAGTACACTTGATGTTTTATTACTTGCTATTTTCATTGGGCTTGCACTCGCGTTTCATTATGAGTGGCTATGAAAAGTCCCCGCCAAATTAAGATGGTCAGGGATTATTCTTGCTGATTTTTTAGTTGTTCTGCCTCTTCCATCTTCATGACTATAAACTCTGTGTTTCTCATTTGCCAATAATGCTGCTGTAAGTTTTGTACACACTTCATTTCATTCTTATTTTCAGATGATGAAAAATACTTTTCAACGACTCGAAAGATTGAACCAGGTTGTGCTAAATAACTAAGAAAGAGATGCGTTTCTTCCTGTTTAAATGGGAAATGGCGAAAATATGCTCCAAGCCATTCGACGCTCTCATTAAATTGCTTTGGATGTGTTTTCAGCATTTTTGCTAAAAACGGCAATAAATCGTGAATCGGAGAAGCGCTCGTCGCTTGCTCAAAATTGGAGAAAAACCGAGCCCTTCTTCGTTATAGAGGAAATGCTCAATTGACAATTTCCCATGAATGACAACACTTCTTGCTTTCGTTTCTTCGATTGATTCATCATGCCATTTCTTTAATTTTTCTATTGCATATTTTTGCGCTCCAGCAATTTCATGAAAATATGTGCAAAACAATAATTGGAAAGGGACATGTACCAAGCCCTTTCACTGATCTCTACATAGTTTTCCAAAGCCTCCTGTTCTTTTTCCCATCTTGCTGTTGTCTGATCGAAATGCTCTTTTCGCTCTTCCTTACTCACTGGCACTTCACGGACTGATAATGTATGGAGCCTTGCTAATTCCCGAAATAATTGATGATGTCTTTGCGAGTAATCATCCCGCAGTTTATTTTCAAGCCATGGCATTAAGTAATACAATGAGGTTCCTTCCAAAATCGCATAGCGTCCATCTAGGGTTGAATAGATTGGAACAATCCGATTATACCCCGCTTGTAAAGAAATTGTATATAATGGAGAAAATGAAGACTTTGGTCAGCATTCATCCGCTTTAAAGCAAATTCACCACTTTTTGTGTACACCTTATACACCTTTCCGAATCTCTCCATATATTCAACGTTTAGCCCATATCGTTTTACTATTCTTTTACATCTTCGTATTCTAATGGAGCCATCTCACCACCTGCTTATTTAAAGAAGCGCCTCCTATGAAAATACTATTTCCGCTGTAACGGATTGTTTTTACTGGAATGTACAATACTTGCCCTGCATACACATCTTGGTTCGCCTCTAATTGATTTGCCCATAATATTTGTTGGGCAGATACATTGTATTTTTCCGCTAATCCTTGAATCGAATCACCGTGCTGTACGAAGCACATTTTAAGTTTTGTCGATGCTTCTTCTTCTTTTCTTGCAAAGAAATCCGCAAAGACATGGATTTATACTTATCTTTTTCTTTTTGTCCTTCGTTTTTTCTGTTACCTCTTCATTCACAATTTCGTGTGAGGATGACTCCATTTCAGACTCATTGTGATACGACGAAGATGAAGACTCATGTTCTCGCTCATTATAAGCCGACTGAAAATAATCCCTTGTTAATTGTGCCAATGTATCCATTGTTACTTCAGGTAATTTAGGAAATGGATGTTGAACATGTTTTGGTTGCCATTCGGGATTTGTTTGTACTTGTGAAACAATGTTCGCCATTACCGTAAATGGATCATAAAGATTATTTGTTGATTCTTCTTCAGCCACATTTTGCGTCTTCCGCTCTACTAACTCCATTTCCACGTCAGTTTCCTCAGCTTCGACATGCTCTTCCTCTTCTAGATTGCTCTCTTGATCTATGTCTTCGACCACCTTGATTTCCGCTTGCGTATCGTCCGTTCCTTCTTCCCTAGCGACAACTTCGATTTCAATTTCTTCCTCTACACCATCTCCTTCTGCCTCTGCATCGAATTCCTTCTCATGCTCCTCAGCTAATTCCTCTTCATTTCGTTCCGCATCGATTTCTTCGTCGTCTATTTCTTCATATATTCCTTGGATTTGAATCTCACCAAGGATTTGTAGCTTCGTTTGATCAGTTAGATGATAGTCAAATGAATCGAGCAACATGTCAATTTCTGAAACATCTTTAATTTTTCGCTTCGGAATCGCGATTTCGATCGGAAAGCGGTGGTGAAATTCACTTTCAAATTCATTGCGTACTTCCACCGATTGAACATATCTTCTTCCTGCTTCCGGAAATTCCACTTCCCTGGCCCATTCACATGTTTATATTCTCCGCTTAGTTCTAGGGCTCCTTTTAAAATGACGTACTCGATATCCTCATCATCTAAATTGATTATATGTGGATCTAATGAAATAGAAATAAGTTCATCTACTCCCTGTCCGGTTTCGAACCAGACTGAATCATCTAATGAAAACCGAATGGTAGACTCTCGGCGATCTGGCAAATCAATTCCTCCTTTCAATTCCGGCGACAATAATAATCGGTCACTTACATCTTATGAGCGAGAATATTGATTATGTATAAAAAGGATAAGTGAAATACAAGGCATAAAAAAGTTACCTAATTCTGTTGATTTACGCTTCAGGCACTTCGCTTTCCGCGGGCGAGTGGCAAGCCTCCTCGGGCTTCGCCCTCTGGGGTCTTGCCTATCTCACATCTCCCGCAGGAGTCTTCGTGCCTTCCGCTCCAATCAACGCAGTGGGAATTTGGCTAGAAATATAATCAAAGCTTTTCATTAACAAGAGAGTTCGGGAAGCATATTGATTTCCTTTTAGCACTCCAATTATCCTAACAAAAAGACGCCACAAAATTCTATGAGTAAATTTTGTGGCGCCTTTATAATTGACATTGTTTATTATAATCAATTCGTTTCAATCAGCAATCATTATAGCTTAATGATCTTTTGGTAATATTCCAAAGACATATCCGTAGTGTTTTGACGAAAGCTTTGCTGGGCTAAAAATCATAAATTATTAATTTTTAGCAGATTCCGTTGATTGTAGCGGAAGGGGCGACTCCTGCGGGATAAGCGGTCTACGTGAGATCCCACAGGAGCGAAGCGACGAGGAAGCTCACGAACCGCCCCGCGGAAAGCGTCCCCTGAAGCGGAAATCAACAGATTCTAATAAACTCTATATTAGAAGGACTTTTTCAGTGAGCTCCGAATTACTCCTCCTTACTTACTCATGTTATGAACGAATTGTTTCGAATGCTTTTTCAGCTGCTTCGATAGTTGTTACAATATCTTCGTCTGTATGTGCAGTTGATAAAAATAGTCCTTCAAATTGTGAAGGTGGTAAAAACACACCGTTATTTGCCATTTCTCTGTAATAGCGAGCAAACAATTGTAAATCGGATGTTTTCGCTTGCTCATAATTATATACATCTTCATTTGTGAAGAAAATGCCGACCATTGAGCCCGCGCGATTGATCGTATGTGGAATATTGTATTTCTCAGCCGCTTTCTTTAATCCAGCTTCAAGCAAGTCGGCCTTGCGATTAAACTCTTTGTATGTTTCTGGTGTTAATTGAATCAATGTTTCATATCCGGCTGTCATCGCAAGTGGGTTTCCGCTTAGTGTTCCAGCTTGATAAATCGGACCGCTTGGAGCAATTTGTTCCATAATCTCCGCTTTTCCACCGTATGCACCAACTGGTAAACCACCGCCAATGACTTTTCCTAAACAAGTAAGATCAGGGGTCACTCCGAAATACCCTTGTGCGCATGTATAGTCAACACGGAATCCTGTCATCACTTCGTCAAAAATGAGCAATGCACCGTATTCGTTTGTTACCTCACGCAACCCTTCCAGAAATCCTGGCTGTGGTGGAACGACGCCCATATTGCCTGCAACCGGCTCAACGATTACACCCGCAATATCTTCGCCGAACTCTTTAAACGCATAGCGAACACTTTCTAAATCATTGTATGGCACAGTAATTGTATTTTTCGCCACTCCCTCAGGTACACCAGGGCTATCAGGTAAACCAAGTGTTGCTACACCTGATCCTGCTTTAATTAATAAAGAGTCGCCATGTCCATGATAGCATCCTTCAAATTTCAAAATTTTATTTCGTCCTGTGTAACCGCGTGCGAGTCGCAATGCACTCATCGTTGCTTCCGTTCCTGAGGACACCATGCGGACGATGTCGATAGACGGAACACGTTCAATGACAAGCTGCGCTAGCTTATTTTCCATTAAAGTAGGTGCGCCGAAGCTTGTTCCTTGCTCAGCTACTTTTTGATTGCTTCAACGACTTGATCATTTGCATGACCTAAAATGAGCGGTCCCCATGACAAAACATAGTCAATGTACTCATTCCCATCGATGTCAAAAATTCGAGCCCCTTTTCCTTTTTCCATAAAAATCGGGTCCATGTCAACCGACTTAAATGCACGAACTGGACTGTTTACGCCTCCAGGGAGCAATGTGACTGCCTCTTTAAAAGCTGTTTTTGATTTTTCATATGAACGCATAATGACACTCCTCCATCCCTTAGTTCGATTCTTTCAGCCATTTTACGGCATCTTTAGCAAAATACGTAATAATTAAATCTGCGCCTGCTCGTTTTATGCTCGTGAGTTTTTCCAATGCGACCGCTTTTTCATCGATCCAGCCGTTCGCAGCGGCAGCTTTAATTAACGAATACTCTCCACTTACATTATAAGCAACAATCGGAGCATTGTAGTGATTTTTCACATCACGAATAATATCAAGATACGAGAGGGCTGGCTTTACGATGAGAAAATCCGCGCCTTCTTCCATATCTGACTCCGCTTCCCGGAGTGCTTCCATCCGATTCGCAGGGTCCATTTGATATGTTTTTCGATCGCCGAATTGCGGTGCACTATTCGCCGCATCACGGAATGGTCCATAAAAGCGGATGAATATTTGACCGCATATGACATGATTGGAATATGCTCAAATCCTGCCTCATCGAGCCCTTTTCTAATCGCAGCGACAAAACCATCCATCATATTGAAGGGGCGATAATATCTGCTCCAGCTTCGGCTTGACTAACTGCTGTTTTCACGAGTAATTCAAGACTCGGATCATTCAGCACTTCCCGTTTTCAATGACACCACAATGACCGTGATCAGTGTACTCGCATAGGCATGTATCCGCGACAACGAGCAGTTCAGGCTGATGCTTTTAATTTCTCTCGTCGCCTCTTGAACGATGCCGTTATGATCGTACGCACCTGTACCACAATCATCCTTTTCATTCGGTACACCGAATAAAATAACCGCCTTAATTCCAAGAGCAACAATTTCTTCGATTTCTTCCTTTAATAAATCGAGTGAAAGTTGAAAAACACCTGGCATGGAAGCCACTTCATTTCTTTGATTTTCCCTTCCACGATAAATAGCGGATAAATAAAATCTTCCGGATGCAGATGGGTTTCACGAACGATCGCTCTCATTCCGGCCGATTGGCGCAAACGGCGATGACGTTTAAATTGAACCATATCCATTATTGATCATTCCTCTCAACTTCAGTAAAATACTGGCAAATTTCCGCAAACATCGAATCAATTGTAAATTTATTTGGGCAAATATGTACCTCATATCCTTCTTGCTCAACCGTTCGCTTTGTCACTGTTCCAATTGTCGCAATCAGTAGCTTTTTGCCTGTTCCTGTAAGCGATGCTTGTTGACAATTTCTATAAAATGATGAAACGTTGATGGGCTTGTAAATGCCGCCACATGAAGGCTTCCATCCTTTAATAAGTCGACAAGCTTCCTCGTTTCTTTCTTTGGATAATACGTGTCATAAACGATCCACTCATGAGCAACAATGCCATGCGCACGAAAACTTTCCGCAATCGTTTTGCTCGCTAAATTCCCTTTGGTATGAGTACTTTTTTGCCTGTACGTCTTGTGTAAAATATTCACGAGCAAAATCTTCCGCCGTATATACACTCGGCATAAATCGTGAATCGAGATTGTAACGATCAAGTGCTTCCTTCGTTTTCTCACCAACGACCGCAAAGCGGACAGCACTGTTTTTAAACTGTGCGATATCAACTACGTTGTGAATATGATGAAAGAAATAGTCGACACCATTTTTGCTTGTGAAAATGATCCAATCATATTCAAGGAGTTGATGAATAAAAGTTGGAGCATTCATATCCTCATGTGAACGAAAATCAATGAGCGGAACCATGTGAGGAATTCCACCAACGGTTGCGATGTTCATGCAAAGCTTCTGGCCCCGATCACCGCCCTCGTAATGAGCACATGTTTGCCTTGCAAGGGCAAATTATTCATTGCTCAACTCTTCTTTCACTTGATCCATTAATGCTTTCGCCCCTTGTGCAGATAAAATTTCCGCCGCTTTTATCCCGACTGCTTGTGGATTTTCGCCTATAATTTTTCCTTATACTTTGTCTTTCCGTCCGGTGAGGCAATCAACGCTGTAAATTCAATTTGATTGCTCTCATTGACGATTGCATAGCCAGCGATCGGTACTTGGCAGCTACCATCCATTTGATCTAAAAAGACACGTTCCGCTTCAACAGCAAGCGCCGTTTGTTTCGACATTAATTTATCGAGTTCATGTAGAAGCTCATGATCATCCTCTCGACATTCAATCGCAAGCGCACCTTGCCCAATCGCAGGAATATATGTAAGTGGATCAAGATATTCAGTGATGATATCTTTCTCCCAACCAATTCGCTTAATTCCGGCTGCAGCCAAAATGATCGCATCATAGTCTTCTTTTCAAGCTTGTCTAATCGTGTATTAATATTGCCGCGAATCCATTTAATCTCAAGATCGGGTCGCTCTGCTAATAACTGGGCACTTCTTCTTAAGCTGCTCGTTCCAATGATCGCACCAGCAGGCAAATCTTCTAGCTTTCTATTCCCTTTGAAATAAGCACATCCCTTACATCTTCACGCTCCGGAATACAGCCGATTGTTAAGCCTTGTGGGAGCTGGGCAGGCATATCTTTCATGCTATGAACCGCCATATCAATTTCACCATCAAGCATCGCTTGTTCAATTTCTTTCACAAATAAACCTTTCCCACCAACTTTTGATAGCATGACGTCAAGAATGCGATCTCCTTTCGTCACGATTTCTTTCACTTCGAATTCAAATGGAACACCGAGCTTCTCAAGTTGCTCCTTTACCCAATATGTTTGTGTTAAAGCCAATTCACTTCTACGTGAACCGATTACGATTTTTCTCAATTTATATGCCTCCCGAACGTTGTTTTAATGCCATACATGGAATGAGGATAGTCGGCTAACTAAAAGAAATTAATTAAAATGATTAAAAAGGCTGCTGCGTTCCATGTAGCGAGTCTTCTGCCATATAATTCCTTTTTCGATGTAAATATAAGATCACACTATATACGATGAATAAAAGAAATGAACTAATAATTTTCGGATCGTACCATGGCAAGATCGAAAGTTTAATAATCGCCCATTGGAGCCCGAGAATTAAACTTAATAAAAGCATCGGTAGCCCAATAATGTTTAATATATAGGACATCTTCTCCAGTTTCGCCAAATCACTTAAACGCCATAGCTTTCTCTTCCATTTTTTCTCCTTTAATAATTTGTATTGCAATAAGTATAGGATCGAGAAGACAAACGATAGTGTAAATGCTCCATACGATAAAATCGCCATCGTAATATGGATGAACAAAAGCTCAGATACAAGTTGTTCAGCCAAAGTTTCTGACGGTCGTTGAATTGGCGCAAAGGCATGGATCGCCATGATAGTAAACCCGACTATATTTGTAAAAACACGGTAAAATCAACACGATAAATTTTATGAATGGCGAGTGAAAACGTAATGAGTACCCACGTATAAAAGTAAAGCCCTTCAAATAACGTGAGCACAGGAAATCTGCCCGTTTGAATCATGTAAAGAAACAAAAAATTGTTTGAAGAATCCAAACAATTGAAAGTAACCGGAAGGCAAGTTCATTCACCTTCCGATTTTGATCAATGAAATCAATGAAATAAAGCATGATCGAGACAGCATATATGAGAATGACAAGTTCCGGTAATTTCGCTACAATAAAGTCAACCATCGTACATTTCCTCTATGCTTGAATAGATGGCATTGATGCCCCTATTTTCATTGTTTTCGGATTTGTATCCTTTTCCTTTAAATCGACCTTCTCTTCCAACTCAAAAATCTGTTTAAACAGTGAAATTTTCTCCGCCGCTTGTGGCTCACCAGCAAGTTCCTTCACTTGTAAAATTGGATCTTTTAATAATTGATTAATAATGCTTTTCGTATGTTTGTTTAATACTTTTTATCCCGTTCTATTAAATGGGAAGTTTGTTTTCTATGCTTTTCATCGTTTCTGCTTGAATCGCTAATGCTTTTTCACGTAGAGCAGAAATGACTGGAACGACACCGAGCATATTTACCCAATCATTGAATTCGAAATTTCCACTTCAATCATCTGCATGATTTTTCTGCGGCAATTTGGCGTTCTTCAAGGTTTGCCTGAACGATGTCTTCCAAATCATCGATATCATATAAGAAGGCATTTTCTAGTTCTGAAATTTCTGGGTCTAGATCCCTTGGAACAGCGATATCCACTAGGAAAAGTGGACGACCTTTCCGCATTTCCTCCATCGTTGCCAGCATGTCCTTTTTGACAACATAACCTGGCGCCCCAGTTGAGCTAATGACAATATCTGCATCCATGATCGCGCATTGCAATTCTTGGAGAGATTTGGCACGGCCTTCGAACCGCTCGGCAAGTGATTGGGCTTTTTCAAATGTGCGATTAATGACCGAAACTTTCGTAGCTCCATTCGAATATAAATTTTGAATCGCGAGCTCACCCATTTTCCTGCTCCAATGACGAGCACATGCTTGTTTTGCAAGTCACCGAAAACTTTCTTCGCCAATTCTACTGCTGCATAGCTAACAGAAACCGCATTGGCGCCAATATCCGTTTCAGAATGTGCTCGTTTGGCTAATGTTAACGCTTGGCGCACTAATTGATTAAAAACCGTTCCGATCGTTTCATTTTCCTGTGCTTGTACAAAGCTCGTCCGCACTTGTCCAAGAATTTGCGTTTCTCCAAGTACCATGGAATTTAGGCCGCACGTCACTTTAAATAAATGCTTGATGGCCGCTTCATGTTCATAAATAAACAAATGATCTGCAAATTCCGCTTGATCGATCTGAAACCATTCTGATAAAAACTCTTTAATATAATATCGGCCCGTATGAAGCTGATCAACAACCGCATACACTTCTGTCCGATTACATGTAGAAACAATAAAATTTTCGAGTATGCTTTTTTATTTTTTAATAATGACATAGCTTCCGGTAAAACCGCTTCTGTGAATGCAAGCCGTTCTCGTATTTCAACCGGAGCCGTTTTATAGTTTAACCCGACAACGATGATGTGCATAAAAATTAGGCACCTCCATAATGATTCCTCATGTAGCTATTATACCATGCCAGATTAGAAGAATTCTAATAAAGATGTGAACAGATCATGAAAGATATATGTTATCATCAACATATCAAATTCATTATTGTAATTCAAGAAATGAGGCAGGGTGGGAAAAACGGTGAAAAAGCAATCACTTTTATCAGGGTTTATTTTTATTGGTTTCGGTATTTATTTTTATTGCAGCATTATAATGTGACGTTTTTATCTACATTATACACTTGGCCATCGCTATTACTCATCGTCGGCATTGGTTTTTATTACAGGCATATGTTGGGAATGAGTATGATGCTATTTTACCAGGAGTGGTGATTACAGGAATCGGTTTCCACTTCCACCTCATTCATCATCTCGACATATGGCCCGATCATACAGGAATCTTTTATTAGTGCTCGCCTTAGGATTATTACTGTCGTATGTAAAAACAGGGAAAGGACTCATTCAAGGCGGACTATTCCTCATAGCTGCCATCTTCATTCTCTTTTTGATAACTTAACAAACTTGGCAGCGGAAAGAGGACACAATCTCTCTTTATTACAAGCATATGGCCTTATCTCTTTATTGTGATCGGCGCTTATTTAGTCTTTTTCATCGAAAACGATAAAATGAAAAGCAGGTTTGGTTTCACCTGCTTTTCATCATTTTATTTCATCCACTTTTTCAGCGCGTTCCACGCCTTATCTTTTCCTTCTGCTGTTTCGGATGAGAATACGATAATTTCATCTTCTTTGACAAGATCAAGATTTTTCTTCATTACTTTTACGTGTTGATCCCATTTTCCACGCGGAATTTTATCTGCCTTCGTGGCAATAACAATGCACGGAATCTCATAATGCTTTAAAAAATCATACATCATAATATCGTCTTTTGTCGGGGTGACGTAAGTCTACAATTTGTAATACCGCACAAAGCTCCTCACGTGTTGTAAAATACGTTTCGATCATCGCTCCCCATGCTTCTCTTTCACGCTTCGATACTTTGGCAAATCCATATCCAGGAACATCGACAAAATATAATGCCTCTTCAATTTTGTAAAAATTCAATGTTTGTGTTTTTCCGGCTTCGATGATGTTCGAGCCAAGCTTTTACGATTAATCATTTTATTAATAAATGACGATTTCCCAACGTTTGAACGCCCTGCTAGCGCAAATTCTGCCAGTCCCTCTTCATTTGGATATTGCTCAGGTCTTACTGCACTAATAACAAGTTCAGCATTATGCACCTTCATGTTTTTCACCCACCAATGCTGTTGTTAAGACTTCATCCATATGTGAAACTGGAACAAATGTTAAATCAGCCCGTACACTTTCAGGAATATCGTCAATGTCTTTTTCATTTTCTTTTGGCATAATAATGATCTGTAAACCTGCACGATGGGCGCTAAGCGACTTTTCCTTCAAACCGCCAATCGGCAGCACGCGTCCTCGCAACGTAATTTCTCCAGTCATTCCAACTTCTTTTCGGATCGCTCTACCCGTTAAAGCCGAAACGAGAGCTGTTGCGATCGTAATCCCTGCAGATGGTCCATCTTTCGGTACGGCACCTTCCGGAACGTGAACATGCACATCACATGTTTCATGAAAGTCAGCATCTAATTTTAATTCCTCCGCTTTCGACCGTACAAAACTGAAAGCTGCTTGTGCCGATTCTTTCATCACATCTCCTAATTTTCCAGTTAAGACGAGTTTTCCTTTTCCTGGAGAGAGCGATACTTCAATTTGTAATGTGTCGCCACCAACAGCCGTATATGCAAGCCCGGTCGCAACACCGACTTGATCTTCCACTTCAGCTTGCCCGTAACTGTATTTCGGCTTGCCAAGCAATTCCTCTAAAAATTTCTCTGTCACGATGACGCGTTTTTCTCATTGGAAACGATCAATTTTGCTGCTTTACGGCAAATGGCTGCAAGCTGGCGATCCAATTCACGAACACCCGCTTCTCGCGTGTAATAACGGACCAATTTCTTTAACGCATCTTCTTTTATTTGTAATTGACTGCGCGTTAAGCCATGTTCGGTAATTTGTCGTGGCAGCATATGATCTTTACCAATATGGATTTTTTCAAGCTCCGTATAGCCAGCAATGGAGATAACTTCCATTCGATCCCGTAATGGACCTGGGATCGACGCTAAATCATTTGCGGTTGCAATAAACATCACTTTCGATAAGTCGAATGTTTCCTCAATATAATGATCACTAAATGTACTATTTTGTGCCGGATCGAGCACTTCAAGCATCGCTGATGAAGGGTCACCGCGAAAATCATTCGACATTTTATCGATCTCATCCAATAAAAATACAGGGTTGATCGTTCCTGCTTTTTTCATTCCTTGGATAATTCGACCAGGCATCGCTCCTACATACGTTCTACGATGACCGCGAATTTCTGATTCATCCCGAACACCACCAAGAGAAATACGTACGAAGTTCCGCCCCATCGATTCAGCAATCGAACGAGCTAAGCTTGTTTTCCCACACCAGGTGGACCAACAAGACAGAGAATTGGACTTCTTAGCGATTTCGTTAACTGCTGCACCGCTAAATATTCGAGCACACGCTCCTTCACTTTTTCAAGGCCATAATGGTCACGTTCCAAAATTTTCTCTGCCTTATGAATATTTAAATCGTCCTTCGTTGATTTTTCCAAGGCAAAGAAACAAGCCAATCAATATACGTGCGAATGACGGAGCTTTCCGCTGATGTTGCCGGAATCTTTTCATAGCGATCAAGCTCTTTTAAAGCGGTTTTTTCGCTTGCTTTGTCATGCCTGCTTTTTCAATTTTTTCAGCCAGTTCTGCAACTTCTTCTGTCTTTCCCTCTTTATCGCCTAGTTCTTTTTGATCGCCTTCATTTGTTCACGCAAATAATATTCCTTTTGCGTTCTTTCCATCGATTGCTTCACACGTTGACCAATCTTCTTCTCTAACTGAAGGACTTCCTTTCATTATGAATAATATCAATCACTTTACTAATCCGTTGCTTCACATTTGTTATTTCAAGAATCTCTTGTTTATCTTGAAGTCGCAACGGTAAATGCGAAGCGATAATATCTGCCATCCTTCCTGGCTCTTCAATATCGGCAACGGTTGCGAATGTTTCCGCAGATATCTTTTCGAAAGCTTAATATATTGTTCAAAATACTCTAGCATTGTTCTCATTAACGCTTGATTTCTATATCCATTTCGCTTTCATCTTCAAATAATTGCAAACTTGCTGCTACATACGCTCCTTGATCGATAAACGTTTGTAATTTCGCTCTTGAGATTCCTTCAACAAGCACACGAATCGTCCCGTTCGGAAGCTTGAGCATTTGCTTCACTTTTGTTAATGTCCCCATTTCATACACATCATCTTGTCCGGGTAAATCAACCGAAACATCTTTTTGTGTTGTTAAAAAATGAAATGGTCTGACATCATCGCCTGCTCCAAAGCCTGGACGGACTGCTCTCTTCCAACATCAAGATGCAACACCATCGTTGGAAAAACAAGCATTCCTCGCAGCGGTAACAAAGGTACGATCTGCTCTTTTTCTTCCTTCATTTTTGTACACCTCCAAAATACCCCGTGCAAAAATTACTCTTTCACACTTTCCTCATAGGTCCTTGTTTTCAATTTTAGCTTATTGTGCTGTTCGCTGTCGAGAAACAGGCATCGGTCTTACTTGGAAGATGCACAATTACACCGTTTTCTTGCTCGATGATTCGATTCGTGTCGAAAATAACATGTCATGATTGACGTTTGTCGTAAAGGCATGTGCAAAAACCTCTTCTATTTTTTTACTGGGACAATATGAATATTCATACCTTCCTGCAAGCTCGCTTGCATATTGTCGTATGGAATGATGACAGTTGTCGCTCCTGCATATTTTGCCGCTTTTACTTTTGAAAAGACGCCTCCAACCGGCTTCACATCGCCATGAATGCCAATTTCTCCCGTCATGGCAACGGTATGTTTAATTGGTACTTTATAAATCGCCGAATAAATGCTAACAGCCATCGCAATGCCAGCGGACGGACCATCGATCGGGACCCTCCCGGAAAATTAACATGAATATCATATTGGTTTGCCGGAACACCCATCGTTCGCAAAACGGTGATGACATTCTCAACTGACCCTTTCGCCATACTCTTTCTCTTTACTGATTTCCCTGACCATTGATGCTTTCTTCCTCGATGATACCGGTGATCGTAATCGAGCCGTTGCTTTTACTTGGTAGCACGACCACTTCGATTCCAAGCAGCATTCCACTATTCGGGCCCGTGACCGCCAATCCGTTAACAACCCCAATTTCCGCTCTTTCCGCAATCTTCGTCTCATAGCGCGGAGTGAGTTGACTGGAACGAATCATCCATTCAATATCTTCTTCCCGAATATAGTCACGATTTTCTGTAATTGCAAGCCCAGCAACAATTTGCATCATGTTCACAGCTTCACGCCCATTTCGCGCATACATCGCTAATGTTGAAATCCCTCTTTCACTTACTTTTAACTCTACCTTCTCGGCTGCATTTCTAGCGATCGATTCCACTTCACGTTGGTCTAATTCTCGGAAGAACACTTCCATACAGCGTGATCGAATTGCTGGCGGAATTTCATTTGGTGTTCTCGTTGTAGCACCAATTAAACGAAAATCAGCCGGTAAGCCCCGTTTAAAAATATCATGAATATGCGATGGAATTTGCGTGTTTTCCTCGCTATAATAAGCACTCTCCAAAAATACTTTGCGATCTTCTAATACTTTAAGCATTTTATTCATTTGGATCGGGTGCAATTCCCAATTTCATCGATAAATAAAACACCTCCATGAGCGTTCGATACAGCCCCAGGCTTCGGTTGCGGGATACCCGCTTGCCCCATTGCTCCGGCCCCTTGATAAATTGGATCATGCACAGAGCCAATTAGCGGATCAGCAATTCCTCGTTCATCAAACCTTGCTGTCGTCGCATCTAGTTCAATAAAAACAGCATCTTGCTTAAAAGGAGAGCGCTGATTTCTTTTGCCACTTCCAACACAAGCCGCGCCGCTGCCGTTTTTCCAACTCCTGGTGGTCCGTAAATGAGTACATGTTGCGGATTGGGACCACATAAAGCGGCTTTAAGTGCCTTGATCCCATCTGATTGACCAACAATGTCATCGAAGCTTGCAGGTCGCACCCGTTCTGCAAGCGGCTCCGATAATGTAATCCCTCTTAATTTTCTTAACCGTTCCATTTCCTTTTTCGATTCACGATCGATCGTTACTTTTGTGAACGTTGATTGCTTAGCAAATTAAAAAGTACAACCCGATGACAACCCCAAAAATAATTGTACAAATAAAATAATAATCGTCCAATTCATCCGTATCCCTCCAGCTCATTCTTTGCAATATAATGCTAGTATCTCCTCGGATGGATTGGAATAAACGAAAAGGTTTATTACCGGCAGGCGTTCGAAATTTCACTTAGATGAGGCGGCTCTTTTGGAAGTTGTATAATGATTGGTGAAGGTCATGCAATTATACCTTGGGCTTACACACTTTCCACTCCTTAACGACAAAAACCCAGGGATCATCCCACCCTGGGTTTCACAATTCATTATGCAGATGTTTTTCCACGACTGTGCCATCTTCTAAGATGAGCTTTGGTGGCTGATTGTCGATAACGGCTTCTTTTGTAATGATACATTTTTTAATATCATTACGTGATGGAAGGTCAAACATGATATCAAGCATAATGCTTTCAATAATTGAGCGCAATCCACGTGCTCCCGTTTTTCTTTCAATCGCTTTTTCGCGATTTCTCTTAGAGCATCGTCTTCAAACTCAAGCTCAACATCGTCCAATTCAATCATCTTTTGATATTGTTTAATGAGCGCATTTTTCGGCTTCGTCAAAATGTCAACGAGCGCTTCTTCATCAAGCTGTTCAAGGCTAGCTATGACCGGTAAGCGGCCGATAAATTCCGGTATAAGACCGAAACGAAGCAAATCTTCTGGAAGAATTTTCATTAATAAACCTTTATCATCCGTTTCCTCTTGCTGTTGCTCAGATCCAAACCCAATTACCTTTTGGCCGAGGCGACGCTTAATGATTTGCTCAACCCCATCAAATGCACCACCGCAAATGAAAAGAACGTTTGTCGTATCAATTTGGATGAATTCTTGATGTGGATGTTTACGTCCACCTTGTGGAGGTACGCTCGCAACCGTTCCTTCAAGAATTTTTAGTAATGCTTGTTGTACACCTTCACCAGAAACGTCGCGTGTAATCGAAGGATTTTCTGATTTACGGGCAACTTTATCGATTTCATCGATATAAATAATCCCTCTTTCTGCCTTTTCCACATCATAATCGGCAGCTTGAATTAATTTCAGCAAAATATTTTCAACGTCTTCACCAACATATCCTGCCTCAGTCAATGACGTTGCATCAGCAATAGCAAACGGTACATTTAAAATTCTCGCAAGCGTTTGCGCGAGTAATGTTTTCCCGCTACCCGTTGGTCCAATTAAACAAATATTACTTTTAGCCAACTCGACATCGTCGATTTTACTGTTCGAATTGATCCGTTTATAGTGGTTATATACTGCAACCGCTAACGATTTTTCGCTTCATCTTGTCCGATGACATATTCACGTAAAATTTCGCGAATTTCGCGCGGCTTCGGTACGTCCTTAAACTCAACTTCTTCTTCTGTCCCTAGCTCTTCCTCAACAATTTCAGTGCAAAGCTCGATACATTCATCACATATATATACACCAGGACCTGCAACTAGTTTGCGTACCTGATCTTGAGTTTTACCACAAAAAGAACATTTTAACTGCCCTTTTTCTTCGTTAAACTTAAACAATGTTTTCACCCCTTTAAATAACTAACTCTTGCATCATGACGATGACAAATAGTTATGTATTGCATTGTAGCATACAATTCCAATAAATAACCATCATTTTGCGTTAATCAGAATACCTATCTTCAATTATGTAATTACTTGTACAAAACAAGGCACGAGTAGTTCTGTGCCTTGTTTTACTTTATGTTTAATATGTTGATTTTATGTTAGCGTTTATTCCTTAGTCTTGCTGTTCTCAACAAGAAATTCAACAGCTTTTTGTACTTTTAAATCTGCCTTTAAATTATCAAGGTTGCCACCGAGTAATTTTTGAATCTCTTCAGCAGGCATTTTGTACATTTCTGCCATCTTATTTAATTCTTCATTTACAGCTTTCTCATCTGCCTCTAGGTTTTCAGCCGCAGCAATCGCCTCAAGTGTCAGATTCATGCGAACACGTTTCTCCGCATCTTCTTTCATTTGTCCACGAAGTGCTTCTTCCTCTTGTCCAGAGAATTGGAAGTAAAGCTCAAGGTTCATCCCTTGCATTTGCAAACGTTGCTCGAATTCTTGCATCATGCGATCTACTTCATTATTAACCATAATTTCTGGAAGGTCAATTTCTGCATTCGCTGTCGCTTGATCCACTAAAGAATCGCGAGTTTTTGTTCTGCTTCGCTTTCTTTACTTTTCGTTAAACGTTCTTTAATCGCTGTTTTTAATTCTTCTAATGTTTCAGCTTCTTCGTCTACATCTTTTGCGAACTCATCATCAAGCTCAGGAAGCTCTTTTGTTTTAATTTCATGGAGCTTTACTTTAAATGTTGCTGGTTTTCCAGCAAGCTCTGCCGCATGATATTCTTCAGGGAACGTTACTTCCACGTCTTTCTCTGCTCCAGCCTCGAGACCAACTAGTTGATCTTCGAATCCTGGAATGAAAGATCCAGAACCAATTTCTAGAGAATAGTTTTCAGATTTTCCGCCTTCAAACGCCTCCCCATCAACAAAACCTTCAAAATCGATGACAACTGTGTCGCCGTTCGCTACAGCGCCTTCTTCTTTAATCACAAGCTCAGCTTGTCGTTCTTGAGTGTTTTTAATTCTTCAGCAACATCTTCATCCGTTACTTCTGTATTCAGCTTTTCCACTTCAAGCCCTTTATAATTACCAAGCTTTACTTCCGGCTTTACTTGTACAGTTGCTTTAAAGATCAATTCTTTTCCTTTTTCCATTTGTTCGATGTCAATTTCTGGACGATCGATTGGCTCGATGCCTGTTTCTTCAATTGCAGAAGAATATGCTTCAGGCAAAAGAATATCTAGTGCGTCTTGGTATAATGCTTCCACACCAAAACGTTGTTCAAACATACCACGAGGAACTTTTCCTTTACGGAATCCAGGAATGTTTACTTGTTTAGATACTTTTTGAACGCTGCGTCAAGTCCTGTTTTCACTTTTTCAGCGTCAACCTCAACAGTTAGGACACCTGTGTTCCCTCTAACTTTTCCCATTTTGCTGACATGATCATTACCTCCAACAATATATATTAACCTTTAATCTACATTTTTAGCGGGTTATCCCGCCTTGTATGTATGAACCGTATTCCTTACTCCAACGGTGCGGCATAACCATTATATTATAACATAGCTTTGTAAGCTTTCAAAGAACTATATGACTGGCGAAGATATTTGCTCTAAATAACAGAGAAAGTCAAAAGCTTGTTGAATATCGAGTGGATCTACTTCATAAATGATAGCCACCTTTTTATCATCCCATTCTTCACCATACATTTCATAGCCCATTTTTCGATAGGCAAGTGCCCAAATAATCGGTTCCATGCGATCCAGTTCAAACGGATACATAATGAAAGCATGTCGTTCCACAATGACCTTTAATTGCTCTAATAGTGCAGGATTATTGTGGTCAAGTTGGTCCGCAAGCTCGGATAAAACGAGTGCGAATATAGGCATCTCATCGAAAGGAGGCAATGCAGCTGGGATAAAATCACTTTGAGACTTAAGCTTACGTACATTGACTTTCTTCTCAATTTTATTTTCACGAAGTACATTCAACACAATCGTTTGTAAAAATGGATGTGTTTGGTCATCTGACAGCATGCGAATTAATGACTCTAAGTATGGATGAATATTTTTATCGGCAAGACTACCAAGTAATAATGTCTGTTCTTCCAAATTAGCTGCATTCGATAATGGGACTTGAACAGCAGCCTTTCGTTCCTCTTCTGCAATCCCGCCTTGCATCACTTTTTACTTAACCCAAGCAATGTGCGAAAATGCTCCTCTTTTTCCCTCGGCACTTCCCTCTCTTCAAAAAGTGCCTCAATCGTTGCGACGACACGTTCATGCTCATTTAATTGAATTAATATCATTAAATAAATATCTAAAATTTCATAATAATCGCCGATTCCTTTGTGTAAAGCTCCTCCGCTAACACCCTCGACTCTTTTAGCGCATTGCTTTCATAGTACGCTACAACTAAAGCGGTGGAAATGTCCGGATCTTGAGCGTCCAGTTCTTTCGCTTGGCTTAGTAAATCGACTGCCTTTTCGAAGTCGTGCTTTTCCATATGTGCGATTCCTTTTTCATACAGGCGTTCCTTTAAACCTGGAAAAAGTATAATATTGTTTGCGTCTTGATCATGCTGATCTTTTTCATCGCAAAACCGCCCATCTTTTTATAATCGAAATTAGTGTATCAAACGACAGGATAAAAGACAAAAATCCAACGAACATTTTCGCTTTTTCAAAAAAACAAAGAAAATACCCTGAATGGCTAGAACAGCATTTCAGGGCATCGAACAAATTATTTATCTTAAGGTAAAAGTTAAATGGCGTCCCAGGAGAGATTCGAACTCCCGACCGACGGCTTAGAAGGCCGTTGCTCTATCCAGCTGAGCTACTGGGACATAATAGCCAATGACATTTTTTATTATAATCACGCAGTTTCATCTTGTCAACAACGTTTCAACTTTTTCCACCTTCTCCTTAGTTCCATTGCCAACTAGACCTATTTGTTTATTAGCCACATGTGGCTTTTTCAACCGAAAAACAAATATGAGAGAACGGATCATGGACAGAGCACTTGATTTTTACAGGAAACTGTCCTTGAGAACGCAACTCTTGGACAGATCAACGGATTTTCCACTGGATACTGTCCTTGAGAACGCAATTCTTGGACAGATCAACGGATTTTTCACTGGAAACTGTCCTTGAGAACGCAATTCTTGGACAGATCACGGATTTTTCACTGGATACCGTCCTCCTTGAGAACGCAACTCTTGGACAGATCAACGGATTTTTCACTGGATACTGTCCTTGAGAACGCAATTCTTGGACAGATACACTGGATTTTTCAATGGATACCGTCCTTGAGAACGCAATTCAAGTTAAAAATACCACAGTTAGAAACACTGTGGTATAGCCAAAAATGCCTTCTTTTCTTCATATTTCAAAAGTTTGATGAAACACTTCTTCATGTTGGTCACTTAAATAGCGGACATGCCAGGCGTCGTTTTTCAACTCGACAAGTGCATACGTCTTCTCATTTCCCCGCGTGGAAGTGAAATGCTTCCCGGGTTAAGGAAGAGAATGCCGTCCAACAGTTCCGCTCCAAACAAATGCGAATGACCGAAACAAGCAATCCTTGCGCCCACCTCTTTTGCTCGATAGGCAATGTTTAATAATGTTGCTTTAATTTGTAATAAATGCCCATGGGCAACATACACTGTTGTACCATTTACGTCCAATGATAGCTCATCCGAAAACCGCGCGTCTACATCACAATTTCCCCTACAATAGAGAATTGTTTAAGTGCTGGATCATCCGCCGGCAATTCGAATCTCCACAATGAATCATTACATCTACTTCATGGGCGTATTTGTCATGAAGGTTTTTCAATACCGCGCGATCTCCATGATTATCACTAACAACGAGTAGTTTCACCGCGTATCACCTCTTACTAAAATATTTATCTACGAGCGGTTGAAGATTTTTCAGTGCGAACGCCCGATGGCTAAGCTGATTTTTCTCTTCACTCGTTAACTCTGCCATCGATTTTTTCGCTGATACAGAATAAAAAATCGGATCATAGCCAAACCATTCGTTCCTTTGCGCTCTGTTAATATAACTCCTTCACATGTTCCATGGACGGTTTCTGTTTCGATGTATGGCCCAGCAATTGCAAGTGCACAATAAAAACGAGCCGTCCGCTTTTCTTCTGGCACCTCTTTCATTTCCGTTAGCACCTTGTCGATATTGGCTTCATCATTTTTTCTTCACCAGCATATCTGGCAGAATAAATGCCCGGCATTCCATCAAGTTCATCAATGATCAATCCTGAATCATCGGCAATGACGATTTCATTCGTCAGCTTGGCAATTCCTTCTGCTTTTAATATCGCATTTTCCTCAAATGTCACACCTGTTTCAGCAATCTCTGGCAGGCTTGGCAAATCAAGCAATGTCTTTACTTCTACACCATATGGGGCGAATAGAGCAACAAATTCATTCGCCTTTCCTTTGTTTTTCGTTGCGATGAATACAGCTCTCTTCACTTTCTTTCCCCTCAATCAAGTGTGCAATCTCACCTAACGTTGATTTTTGCACTGAAATTAATTCAGCAATCCCCGTTTCTGCAACAGCAAGCAATTGTTGAAGTTCTGTTGCATTAAATGTTGCTTCTTCTCCCGTCCCTTGCAGCTCAACATATTGGCCTGCACCTGTCATCACAATGTTCATATCAACTAATGCAGTACTATCTTCGCTATAATCAAGATCGAGGACAACTCCTACTTCCTCAAGCATTCCGACACTTGCCGCAGCAAGGAAATCGTTCACAGGAAATGCGCTAATTTTTCTCATGATAAAGCTTCGCTAATGCGATTGTCATGGCGACAAAGGCCCTGTAATCGACGCTGTTCTCGTGCCTCCATCCGCTTGGATCACATCACAATCAATCCAAACCGTTCTTTCCCCAATCACTTCAAGATCGACGACTGCTCGTAATGCTCTCCCAATTAATCGTTGGATTTCCATCGTCCGCCCTGATACTTTCCCTTTGGAAGATTCTCGTATGTTGCGCGTCCCTGTTGCACGTGGCAACATAGCATATTCGGCTGTGATCCACCCTTTGCCTTCCCCGCGCATAAATGGAGGAACACGCTCCTCAATGCTTGCTGTACAAATGACCTTCGTATCACCAACAGCAATTAATACAGAGCCCTCAGGATGTTTTAAATAATTTGATTCAATATGTATTGGTCTTAATTCATTTGCTTTTCTTCCGTCATGACGCATTGAAAGCCCTCCTCAAAATGAAGAAGAGGTGGCGTTGTGCCAGCCTCTTCTGTTTCCTATATAGTATATCAAATCTTTCCTATTTAAAAACTTCCAACATTTATTTTTTCAGGTCGAGTCACTGGAGCCGTTAATGCTTCACCATCTTCATTGACAAGCTCTGATTTCCCGTTTACTAAAACAGAAACGCTTTCAACCCCGGCTTGTTCTGTTAAGGAAAGGACGAGCGATTGTAGAACTTCATTAGAAATCACGTTTTCTTCATTTCCTGCCATTACGGCTTCGTTAAAGTTCAGTGTAACGACGCCATCCTTAAATGCAGGCTTCTCTAAAAGTTTTAAATCACTTATTAAACTCAATCCACTAATCAAGCCTGTTTGCAGACCCGGTCCTTCGATCAGCTCATGAACCGCTGCTGTTAAATCATCTGTCATTTTATTAGAAACGCGCTCTGTGACAGGAACATAATAATATTCCCGACTCCTTGTGATAAATAGTAGACCGTTAATGGTCGTGTATTCGTTAGATCAACTGTATCAGAATATCCCGTATTAATACCAACCTCTCGTGTTAACCCATTTTCATTAATCGGTGTACCATTGACTGGCATTGCCTCTAATTTATATCCATTTATCCGAAGCTCAACTGTTTTCACCGAATCAAATTGGGTTAACGTCCATGTCACAGCTTCAAGAATTTTCTTCTCATCTTCCGCTGCGTACTCTCCAAACTCCTCAGAGAAATTCACAATCGCTTTTCCATCTTTAATATCAACATCCACTTCCGTTCCAGCTGGTAAAACCGTTCTAAATCCGTTTGGCAGTATATCCATTACTTTTCCATCCGCGACTAAATACTGTAATGCTTGCTTTGCCAGACCTTCTGTCATTGGTAATGCTAATGTTTGTGAAACGACATAACCATTTTGATCAATAAGATAAAGATCAGTCATAACTGTTTTTGCGGCTTCTTCTCCCGACGTTTCTGTTTCAGGAGAAGCATCGAGCTGTTCACCTTCTTTTAATTGTGAGACTACCTTCGGCGGATCAAGCTTTTCCTTCTCCTTTCCGAAGAGACCGCAACCAGCTGAAATGATACATGCGGCGGCGATGACTACCGTGGCGGTCGCATACGTACGTTTTGCCATGTTTGTACCCCTCCTAAGACAGTTTGTACATGTATACGAGCCCTCTTTTGAAAATAGACCGCATGAACGAAAAAACAGCCTCTACAGCTGTTTTTTCGTTTATTAGATTCATTGAATTGATTCAATCGATATAAACTGGCCTTTCACTCGTGTTCAGCTTTGCAAACTCAATGCGTAATGTTTCTTCCTGTAACCAATCCGTTGCAATTCGTGAGAAAATCGCACGTGAGCCCGATGTATAAAAATATGTTCCGGAGATTTTTTGATGTTTTCAGCATTTTTTAAAATCTAAAATCGTGCTCACTTCCTGGGCTGTTTCTTCTCCTGAGCTAATGACTTTCACTTCCGGACCCATCACCTGTTCAATGATCGGGCCGAGCAAGGATAATGTGTGCATCCGAGTACAAGTGTATCAATGCCACTGTTTTGCAATGGCTTCAATGTTTCCGCCACGACTTTTTTGCCACATTGCTTTGGTATTCAAAGCTCTCCACAATTGGCACAAATTTCGGGCAAGCTAATTGCACGACTTCCACTTGGCGATTGATCCATTTCAATTCGCGAACATACGCATTACTATTGATCGTCCCAATCGTTCCGAGAATGCCGATTCGTCTATTCTCCGTTGCTTTCAATGCAGCACGCGAGCCCGGAGAAATCACACCAATGACCGGAATGTTTAAATAAAAACGCATTTCTTCCAATACAACGGCTGTAGCTGTATTGCAAGCAATAACGAGCATTTTTATATTTTTTTAAGTAAAAAGTCTGCCATTTGCCATGTAAACTTTCTCACTTCATGTTCTGATCTTGGGCCATACGGACAACGGGCCGTATCCCCGACATAATAAATGATCTCATTCGGCATTTGCCGCATAATTTCTTTGGCAACCGTTAAGCCGCCGACTCCAGAGTCAATAACACCTATTGCTTGTTCCAAATGAACCGCCTCATTCTATTCGCATATCGTGATGAAGTCTAGATAAATGATCCTTTAAATTTATTACATCATCAGCAGAAAAATCAACAAGTACCTCTTGTAAATATTTCTGTCGTTTTTGAATGACTTCATCAATCATTTTTTCGCCAATTTTCAACAAATGAATCCTTACCACACGGCGATCTTTCGGATCGCGAACACGCATGACAAGTTCCTTTTTTCCATTCTATCAATTAAATCCGTTGTTGTGCTGCATGCTAAATACATTTTATTGGATAATTCCCCGATTGTCATATCCCCTTCTTCAAACAACCACTGCAACGCAATAAACTGTGGAGGTGTAATCGCGTAATCTGTCAAAAGCTCGCGACCTTTCTGCTTAATGATCACCGATATGTAACGGAGATCCTTTTCCAATTGGGCAACGACATCTGCATCATGCAAAAGCTTCCTCTCCACCATTTCCTTTACACCCCTCCACATTTTTCATTTATTGTCCCAACTTTACTTATAAAAATCAATAGCCTTCTCCGAAATTTGTCGAACTCTTTTGATCAATTTTTGAAACATTCTATTTGTTACGATCGTCTATTCCAATAATAACGATAAAAGAAAGGTAGGATGCAATGTTTAAAAGAATAACATTATTATGTATCACTTTTTGATGATAACAATTAGTTTTTTACTAAAAGTAGTTTGGCACTCGAACATCCACCGAATGACCTTACGTATGGGACCGGTAGCACATCAAATGATTACCAACTGTTCGCATCGCAATATTTCATGAGTGGTCATTCGTCGATTCAAGCCCTTTCGAGTACGAAGGTGCGAGTAAGCGCCGAAACAAGAGCTTATCGACCAGTTGATCGAATTTCCGTTGATATGTATTTGGAACGTTGGGATTCTACTAAAGGGCAATGGGTGAACGTTCTTTTCATTGGCTCTGCTACAAACTATTATTCTTTCTTTGTTTCATCAACGAAAGACATCAATGTAGTAAAAGATTCTTATTATCGTACAAAGGTCATCCATCATCTCGTCCATGCAGGAGTCAGGGAACAAAAACGAGTATCTCTACTTATGTACATACAAAATGAGAGCGTGCTTCCGACTCGGAAACACGCTTTTACATCGATTGGGCTATTTCCATCATCTCCTCTTTTGTTAGGGCGCCTTCAATTGAAAAATAATGAGTTTGCGTCATCCAAATGAGCTGGCGATGATCGTTTTTATATGTAATTAAGTTTGCGATTTGTCCATGAATGAAAAGCTCCTCCACACTTACATCATCAGCATCTAAAGCTGCACCAAACCCAAACTGATCTTCTACCGCTAGTTCAGTAATAATAAAGCCACGATCATTACTAATATAATTCACATAGATTTCTTTCCCTTTCTCACCTTCTTTTCGCAAAACCGTTGCTTGTTCCAATTGAAATCCATCAGGAACGTATTTAGGTATTCGGATAGGAAATTCCATCACTTTCTGAGCTTCCTCTATGCTCATTTGTTCTGTGATGAATCCGGAATCCTCAACGACATAAATGGATTCTTCTGGTTCCGTTTCACTTTTTGAGCCGACTTACTTTCACTTCCAGAAACGCCAAAGAGCTGGATAACTGAACCTTGAACCGTGTAGTACATTTCCGTAAAGCGACTAAAGGCATTACTACCTTTTGGTAATTGAATAATGATAACCGCAAATAAGACGACCACGGCCGCGATAAATAGTTTCCGATTATTTTTTGCGGTTTCACCTTTGCTTTTTGCATCTTTTCCCATGCCTCTGTGGCAGAGATAAGTGGAGAAGGGCTTTGTTTTACATGCTCCTCAAATGCTTCCCGAATCGATTGATCGAATGGATCCTTACTAAAATTTCGCATTTGATATAACCTCCTCACTCAAGTCCGGTTGTTTTTCTAATGCTTCTCGTAATTTTAATTTCGCACGATGTGTTCTTGACTTTACCGTAGCAACATTCAAATCCAGTGCTTCCGCGATCTCGCTGTATTTCATATCGTATAAATATTTCAATATGAGTACTTGCTTATGCTCCGGCTTTAATTCATCCATTTGTTTTAGTAACAGTTCTTTAAGTGCGCGCTCTTCCACAATCGACTCGACCGTTGAAGCTTGTTCCGTTATCTGGTCATTTATTATGATGTCTTCTGTTACAATTTCGTTCCATCTTTTTATTTTTCTTACATAATCAATCGCTGTGCGAGAAGCAATCGCTGCTAACCAAGCACCTAATTTTTCTCCGTCCTTCACCGTATCCATATGTGCGAATGCTTTTACAAACGTTTCTTGGACAACATCTTGAGCTAGTTCACGATCTTTTAGTATGTAATAAGCGGTATAATAAACTCGTTCATAAAACATTTCGAATATGACCCGCTCCGACTCTTCATCTTTTCTGCGTAGTTTCTTCAATAGATGTTTGATCAACATGTACCACCTCTTCTCAAACGCACAATTCCACAATCTTCCAACACCATTATACTTGAAAAACAAGCATTTGGCGAAACAATCTTCTATTGAAGTCTATCGTACCTAAACCTGCTGTAATGATATATAGTTTTAAGCGTTCGAAAGCAATCGGCCACATCACAGCTATGTTCCCTTCGTTCTTTTTATTTATGATAAAATTACCAAAACAAATTTACATGATTATATGTTTATGAATTCATTGCAGGGATATTAAGAATATTAGATGAAGGAGGAAAAGGCGAACGATGAAACAAATGACAGATGAGCTTTTGCTTTCTGCTTATAGGAAAGCGACAAGGCTTCAAAATATCGATCCTGCTTTTTGCTTTTATTAGAAGAAGAAATGATAAGACGTGGATTAAAAAACGATTAAAAACCTAAAACGGCTTTTAATCGTTTTTCATTAACTATGATCGACTTCATTTCATCCTCCTTATATTTCCACATTATTCTCACAGTATTTATGAGTGACATTGATGAAAAAGAACTGATGAAACCTCCTAAAACACATAGACATGTAAATAAGGTCGAATTGTTCGTTAAGGGGAATTTCAATGTTGCTGACGATATTGATTATCCTATTACTTGTCTTTATCGGTGGACCGTCCTGCTTTTTCTATGGTTAAGGCAATTGGCTAAAAGCCGCAGCACTCAATTATTCGTGCGCACCCATACTTAGGCTGGATCCGATATTTGTTAGAAAAGCTCGGTCCTGAATTTAGGCAATATTGGTTTGATGATGATAATAGCGGAAAGCCTTTTTCTCGCTCGGATTTCCTCGGCGTTGTTTTTTCAGCAAAATATCGAAACGACCTGATCAGCTTTGGCTCAAAGCGAGACTTTGAAAAACCCGGATATTATTTAGCCAATTCATTTTTCCCACTCTTAAATAATGAATTAAAAAGTGAACATCAGGAAAAAGTGAAGGGAAGAAAGTATCAAATTGAGCGGGAAGGGTTATTTACACGGCGCGAACGGCTTGTCGAAGATAATGTGGAACGGTGGCTTTATCATCCTGACGATGTCATTGTCGTTGGGCCTAAAGAGCATATCCGTGGACATTGTCCGGTCCGTTTGGCGCTTCCGCCACTTCATACGGATCAGTCGGTGAACACTATATCTTTTCTACAGGTTCGGGGAGCTATATGGCCGGTGGCTCTTGGATCAATACGGGTGAAGGCGGCATTGCCCCGGAGCATTTGCAAAGCAATGCAAATCTCGTCGCACAAATTGGCCCTGCTTTATTTGGTTATCGGGATGAAAATGGGCATTTCTCAATCGAGGATTTCAAGAAAAAGCGCAGGAAGAAAACGTCAAAGCTTTCGAATTAAAATTTGGGCAAGGGCAAAAATTCGCGGCGGTTATCTCGAAGGTGCAAAAGTGACAGAAAAGATCGCAAAGATGCGAAATCTCCCTGTTGGAAAAGCGATTCATTCACCAAACCGCTTTCCTTTTTAGCAAATATGAACGAAACATTGAGATTTATTCAAACGCTGCAAGATGAAGGCGGAAAACCGATTGGAATGAAAATCGTCGTCGGTCATGATTCCAATTTAGACGATTTCTTCGCAACGATGACAGAGCTTAATATTTACCCCGATTTTTTAACCGTTGATGGCAGCGAAGGTGGAACAGGTGCAACATTTAAATCGATGGCGGACTCAATGGGCATCCCTCTTTATCCTGCTTTAATCGCCGTCGTTAATAAAGCCCATCAGTACGGCGTTCGTGATAAAATCGCGATTTTTGCCTCAGGTAAATTAATATCAGCAGATAAGATTGCAATTGCCTTAGCGATCGGTGCGGATGCGGTCAACTCGGCTAGAGGTTTCATGATTGCCAATGGATGTATTATGGCGATGCAATGCCATACGGGTAAATGTCCGGCTGGAATTACAACGACCGATCCAAAATATCAAGACGCCCTCGTGCCAGCGGAAAAACAATGGCGGGTCATGAACTATATTATCAATATTCGCCAAGGCCTTTTCGCCCTCGCCGCTGCTTGCGGGATCGACTCACCAAGAAAATTCTCTCGAGAACATGTTGTTTATCAAGATGAACAAGGGAATGTAAAAGATTATCGGAACTGTTTCCGATGCCGGACCGGTCAGAGGAGTGAACAGGGTATTTCAATTTTAATCTATTGGACAAAAAACGGATCGTATCAGCTAGACTGTCCTTCGAACGTGAATTGAAAGACAATTTAATAATAGCTCCTAAGAAAAATGTCCATCAAAAGTCATTCGAAGGACATTTGTTACGTATTTAATGAATAGAATGGTCTTTACAAAGGCGGACGAAGATAAATAACAAACTCTTTATCCGCCTAATTTTTTAATATGTAATATCTAAACTAATTCTTTCACTCGGTGGTATTTCTTTCCGGGATGATGAGCAGGTAGTTGGTCACCTTTTCCAAATAACTGATCCCTTAATGATGTACCTTCATAATTGAATGGAACACGACCTCTTTCCTGTAATACAGGTACAACATAGTCGGCAAAATCCTTGAACGTGCCAGGTGAGATGGCATAGGCGATATTAAAGCCGTCGACACCAGCAACCTCTACCCACTCCTCTAGTGTATCAACGATTTGTTCAGGAGTGCCAACGACAGCTGTTCCCATTCCCCTACACCGATCGATTTCGCTATTTCTCCAACGGTCCATTTTTTATTAGGGTCTATTTTTGTAAAACTTTCCAGAGTTGAGCGAATCGCATCATTTTCCACATATTCAAGGCTTTCATCTGGAGCATATCCAGACAAATCTACCCCAGTCCAACCGCCAAATAAGGCAAGCGCTCCTTCATAGCTAATATGTTCTTTATACTCATTATATTTCGCAAGGGCTTCTTCCTCAGTTCTGCCAACGACTGGCGTAATCATCGTGAGGATTTTTATTTCATCTGATTTCTGCCCAATCTTGCCGCATCTTCACGTATTTTCTTCACCGTATGCTTTGCGGCAGTAATGGTTGGCGCACCGATAAACATCAATTCTGCATTCGTCACCGCAAATGCCCGACCTTAGCAGAAGCGCCAGCTTGAAAAGCACCGGCGTACGCTGCGGCGAAGGCTCACTTAAATGGGCACCAGGTACTTTGAAATATTTTCCTTCATGCTGGATATCGTGTACCTGATCTGGATCCGTGTAAATACCCTTTTCCTTATCGACTTTTACCGCATCGTCTTCCCAACTGCCCTCCCATAGTTTATAGCAAACGTCTAAATATTCGGAAGCGATGTCGTACCGTTCATCATGGCTGATTTGTGTCTCTTGGCCAATATTTAACGAAGCACTTTTCAAATAAGATGTTACGATATTCCAACCGACGCGACCTTTTGTTAAATGATCGAGCGTCGACATTCTCCTCGCAAATGTATACGGATGCTCATGACTAACAGATGCAGTTACCCCAAAGCCAAGATGCTTCGTTACCGCAGACATAAGCGGGACAACGAGCAAAGGATCGTTCACAGGTGATTGTGCCCCTTGACGAACCGCCGCATCTCTTGATCCATTGTACACATCATACGTTCCGAGGACATCCGCAAGAAATACAGCATCGAAACGCCCTTTTTCCAAAATTTGAGCTAGCTCAATCCAATATTCACTATCTTTATATTGATGTGAACGATCTTCAGGATGTGTCCATAAACCTGGAGATTGATGACCAGAACAATTCATTTCAAACGCGTTTAAATAGATTCGCTTTTACCCATAATTTTTTCCTCCTCAATTAAATCGTATAATCTGATGGAATTAGACTGTTTTGCTTATGAATAAATTCAATAAAATCATCAAGCTGATTCTTTATTCTTTGCAATGTATCCTCATCCAAAATCGGAATATCCTTTTCTTTATCAATTTCACTATCTACTAAATACACACCTTGTAAATTATGAGCCTTCAATGTTGCCAGCAGTGGCTTTAATGCATATTCCAACGCCAATAAGTGGTATCTGCTTCCACCTGTCATGATCGGAAGCACCGGCTTTCCTTCCAAAATGTCTTGAGGAAGAATATCAATGAATGCTTTTAAAACCCCTGAATAAGCCGCTTTATACACAGGGGAACTAACGAGCACTCCCTTTGCTTCTTTAATTTGTGATGCAATCCGCTGAATGGCAGGACTATTAAAATTCGCCAAAAATAAATCTTCATGGTCAACATCACGTACAGAAATATATGTGACGCCATATCCTCTTTCTTCTAATAACTTACCAACATATTTTAAAACGCGATCAGAGCTAGATACTTCAAACGGACTCCTGAAATAAGAACAATTTCACTCATGATAACTGCACTCCTTCCAAGCTGATTAAACAGATAATTTTAATGAGATTTGAAATCACTTGAATCCATTCTGTCTTAGGAAAAATAAAAAGCCCTCCTCTCAATCAGATGAGAAAAGGGCAAGTATAGGATTATACCATGACAAAATCTCATCTTTAGAATACATCGTATTCTTCTGAAATTAGCACCATACAAATCATTGCTGGTTGCTGAGGCTTCTCTGGGTCAGTCCCTCCACCTCTCTGGATAAGAAAAATATGAAGTTGTAGTTATGAATTGTATTATAATCAGTCATGAATGAATAGTCAATATATTTTGGATAATAGAGTCTGTCAAGTATTTACGGAGCTTTTCCTACCTTTTAATTTCTTTAGCTTTTTACTTTTTTGCCTTAAGGCTGAAAGGCAAATCCAAAATGGCATAGGGACCCCAATCCCCAAAATACCTGTCTTTATTAGACCATCATAGCTGCGCTTAGAACCCAGCTAAACCACGTAATGATCTTCCATATGGCTTGTGTTGGTCATCACTTACCAAGACCGGTATACGCCCTTGGATAGCGCCTATCGACTGCCCTGTCTTTTCTGTAAGTAACGAGGCGAAAGATGGATACTCTTTCGGTTTTTCTTTATTTGTATTATCACCGGTGAAGAGGTTTTGGATAGCTTTCACTAAAGTCCCCTCAAAATGGTGAATAAGAGCGTGTAACATACGGCTAAGACCTTCAAACGACAAGCTATAACCCATTTTTTAATCCTTCTAGAAAATAGGTTCATATTAGATTCCGCTGCTCCCATCGGTCGCATTCCCTCTGTATTTACTCCTTTTTCGGTTCTCAGGATTTCACGGTAATCACGAAGCGCATCCATGTTCTCAAGGATAAAATGACGCAAATCAGCGATATCTTTTTCTTCTCTTCATCGGTTTCTGCCTTTTCTGCTTCAGCGATCGCAACCACTAATGCAGTCGGATCATTGGCATCGGCAGCTAGATTTGCCTTTCTTCTTTCTTGTTTGGAACGCTTATTTAACGCCTCTTTAATCCACTTCTTAACCGATCCCTAGCATCGCGATAGGAAGGACCACTTAACAGCCATTTCCGTTAAATACGGACTCAATGTATCGCTTCCACTAAACTGTAAGTATTAATCCAATAAAGCAACACGGTCACTAGTTACACGATCCAAATACCGTCTTCTTTTAATCATCGTATTGATTGTACACTCTTGCATCTCCCTATTTTCAAAGCGATCAAAATCACGATGGTCCCTTAGCCAAACATCCAATTCTTCCAAAAGAGATACAAGTATATTTTGGTACACAGTTTGATCTTCCTGAAAAAGACTTTGTTCAATTTCTTTTAATGTTGGTAGATTATTGATATCATTACTCATGAGGACTCCTCCTTTTGTTTTCTCGTCAAAAACTATTATATCAAAGGTAGGAGTCCTCTTCATTTTCCTTTAAATAGTATGAATATTAAAACTAATAATCCATAAACATTTTACTCATACTCGCTACTGAAAACTCTTTTATCTTTCTAAATTGTTATCATCCCCATCTATACAAGGCTTTAGAGAATACCGTTTTCGACTGGTTTCATTTTTCCGGAAATGCTAGTCAGGAATATTTTGACTTGCTTTTTCATAAAAGCGGTTGTGTATATTCATTAGAAAATCATTGGCTAATCCCGAATACATGAGACGTATTTTAACGATGATGGAAAATAATAAAGTAGATGAACATGGTGCTTCCATTATCATTCATAAAATACTTTATGAGTTAGACAAGCTCTCCAATCAAACAAATGACTCTCGTGAGGAGACAATTACAAGAGCTATTTCATATATCGAAAAGAATTATAGTAAGGATATATCATTAACGACTATTGCAAACGATGCAAAATTGAGTCCTTACCACTTTTCCAGACTTTTTAAAAACATATGAATTGCTCACCACACCAATATTTAATTAATTACCGGATTAACAATGCGAAGAAACTCTTATATAACACCAAACTGACTATAAAAGAAATTGCATTTACTTGTGGATTCAATAGCGTTTCTCATTTTACAACAACCTTTAAAAAACATGTGAATGTATCCCCTAACAAGTTCAGAGAAACGCAATTTTAAAGTAATTGTATAAAATTAACAAAACCGGCCCCATTCGGATAGCCGGTTTTGTTTTTACAATTTTAATTCCCCATGCGTAGTAGTTCCACAACGGCTTGGGATCGTCCCTTGACGCCCAACTTTTGCATGGCGTTCGATATATGGTTTCGAACTGTTTTTCACTAATAAATAATTCATTTGCAATATCTTTTGTCGTTTTATCTTGGACTAACAGTTCGAATACTTCTTTTCTCTTTTTGTGAGCAGCGGTTTATGTGTGAACTCATTCTCCTTCAACTATTGTAACCCTCCTTGCCTTCGCCAGCTTTAAACCGCGGGGATGGGTATTTTGGTTGTCACCTTATCATATGTCAGTTGAATAATGTGAGTGACATTTGTATGTTAGAAAATTGGAATTAGGCGAAAGCAAGAGAAGGTTGTATGATTTCCCTCTTCATCCAGGACTTGATTATTATTAGAACGTAATTAAATGATACGCTCATACGGAGCTATTGACTTGAGCAATTACTAAAAAACAAGGTCAGAATTTCAAAAAAGTGCAGTTGATACGTGTGCACTTATAAATGATATGCTTAGATACGAAGAATGTAATAAAACATTTTCCAACGAAATATACCCTTCAATAAAAATAACTAAGAAATTCAAAGCGGTTCAAATGATAATCATCAAAACAAATAACATAACCAGTGGTTTACCAGTGTTTCCTCCTGATTATGTTATTTGCACATGTTATGTATAAAGTTCTGAACATCGGATCCAAATCATTGAAACTTTATCCACGATCCCTCTTACGTGTAATACCTCCCTGCTGATACATCATCATCAAAATGGAAGACGTGAAACCAATGACCGCAAAACAAATCCACGGATTTCTGGATCATTTTGGTACGAGCATCGAAATTTATAATTTTGTTAAAGGTATTTTCATAATAATTGTCGTTCCTTCTTTATATTTACTTTTCACTTCTAAAGACACATCTTTTCCATAATACAAAAGCAGACGTGATTTTACATTGCGCAAGCCGAATAATTCTGTCTTATTTTCTTCGTGCCCGTCTAAAACCAGCGTTTTTATATCAATTCGTGCTAATTCATTATTTAAATATTGGAGACGTTCACTTGACATACCTATACCATTATCAGCTACCTCAATTCGAAGAAAAGCAGAATCAATCATCGTTTTAACAGATAGATGTCCTTCTCTTGTTTGTCGTTCAATCCCATGAATAAATGCATTTTCTACAATTGGCTGCAGGATTATCTTTAATAGTGGTAAATGTTTTGTTTCGTCCTGAATATTGAAGTGATATGAAAAGCGATCCATGAATCGTATTTGTTGAATTCTTATATAGTATTGAGATTTTCAATAATCTCTTCTACCGACAATGTTTCGGATCCTTTATTCAAACTAAAGCGGAAGAATTTAGATAAATTTAGAACCATTTCTCCAATTTCTTCTCCATCATGTTCCTTAGCCATCCAATAAATTGAATCCAACGTATTATAAAGAAAATGAGGATTAATTTGAGACTGTAATAATTTTAATTCTGTTTTAGTAATTCTTAATTCTTTTCATAAATATCTTGAATTAAATACTTTTGCTTTTTGCCATTTCGTTAAAATGGCTGATAATTAAACCAAATTCATCTTTCCTTTTATTATGAATCGTTGTATCTAATCGACCTTCTTGAATTTCTTTCATACCATGAGCTAGCTGGATTAGAGGTGAGGTTATTGAAACTTTTAACGCCCATGCAATAAATAAAGCCATAATGACACTTACGGCTACAATTGCTATTGTGAAATATTGGATTTTGTTTACTTTCCCAAATACGTCCTTGTTTGACTGTGCCATAATAATGGCCCAACCACTACTTGAGATTTCGCTTGTATCGCAAATGTCCCTTCAATTGATTCATACATATCATAATATTCAAAACCTATTAATTTCTCTATAGGAACAATTTCATTCTGGTCATTTTCATTAAATTCACTAATAATTTTCCGTTCTTCATTTAGAAATATGAGTTGTCCAGGATTGTTCGCTAAAAGCGGCTTGCTCAATTCTATTAAACTTTCTTTCGGAATGGATATTGCAACGGCATTGTAACTTAAAGACGAATGATATAAATCCATTAATCTTACAATTGTAATATGTTGTTCATTAATGATTGTATCAACGATGTTGTTCGTTATATAATGGGTTTCTTTAGGTATATAGACAATGACACCACCCTTTGCATCCTTTGCTAGTTGATACCATTCTAACTCCTCATAATTTGACAGCTTTCTGCCCCCATGTGTTGAAGAGATAAGTAAATTAGACGGTGCATGAAGAATTGAAATATCTGTTACATGCTGGCTTAAATTACTAATATTTGAGATGTTTTTTAGGAGGTCGCTCATATTAATGACGTCCTCGGCAGATAATTTCTCACCGGTTGTTCTTAACATCTGGTTTATTCTATAATCCGTAGCAATTAACGTAGAAAGATACTCTACATTATTTAAGACTAAATCTACATAATTCACTGAAGACATTAAAGCATTATGTACTTGATCTACCTTTTGTTCTTTCATAATATGAAGAGATTTTATATTACTAAATAAACTAATCGCTACGAGTGGCAATAAAATAACGATGAAATAGACAGAAAGCCGAAAATGAATTGATTTATTAAATAAATTGACAAATTTCCCATGCCATCTCCCTTATTTAGTTACATTCAGTAAATTCTTGATATTGCTTGTCTTATTGTACGTATACCATTGATTAACTTCGGCTTCAATTTCTTTTCCTCCCTCGTTGTACCATCGTGAAACAAATTGATCGAAATGTGATATTGGATATATTCCCATAATTATTTTCGTGAAATAGTCTACTTCAAGTTCCTTCAATGAATTTCCAAACCGTCCCATAGCTGGAGTTGGCGGTCCATTATATTGACTATTCATTACATGGTCTTGGATAATCTTTACGTTTTCATTTAATTTAAATTGCAATCCTAACGAATCGAGGCGGGTTTTCATTGTCTCACGGTCACTAGGATCAACGATGTTATACATATGTCGATAAAGATGAAGATTATGCTTATGAAAATCGGCGACAGCCTTCCCATCGACCATTTCCCAAATATCGCCTTTAAACCCTAATAGGATGCTTTGAAAACCATCAGCCACTAAAAATCGAGTAATTGCACAACCTCTACTGCTTTTTCGCTTTGAGTTATTGGAACAACGTTGTATCCCCTTATAATAGATTCGCCTACTGTTCCCCTATGCCCATTAGGACCTACCGGATACTCTAGTGATATCCATTCGGCATTCGCATCTTGCTGTTGATTTCCTAAAATTGGTCCACGTGTATCCCACCATGTTGCTGCAAACAAACCGACTTGTCCATTTACAATTTTCTCTTCTAAACTAGCAAGCGTATTTAATGGAAACTCAGAATCGATTAAACCTTTTTGATAAAGATCAGTTAAAAATTGAAGAGCATCTCGCATTTCATCTGTCGTACTGCTATAGATTAATTTCCTTCTTTCTCTATCCATTGATTTGGCTGAATACCGAATGCACCAAAAAATGGTGCTGTTCTCGTTAAATCTTGCCCAATTAGTAATCCAATTCCTTTATCTCCCTTCAATTTAAACGCTTTCATAACTTCTATATATTCTTCAAGCGTGACTGGAGGTGCTAGTCCTTCTTCATCTAGCCAGTCTTTTCGCACGTACATGATTTCGTTTCCGTTGTTTTGCAGGATGTGTGGAATTGCATAAATCTCACCGTTAATCGAAACATTTTGCCATGCTCTTTCCGGAATTAGTTCAATTAAATTTTTGCCATGCTTTTGTAGAATTTTCGTTAAAGGGGTAAGAGCATTTTGATTAACATTGTTAATAAACCAATATGGGTCAGTTCCATAGACTAAATCGGGCGGATGATTAGATGCCATTAATACGTTTAGCCTTTCCATATATCCATCTTCTGGGGAACGATCACGTTAAGCTCAAAATTGGTATTCTCTTCAATAAATGATAAATAGGGATTGTTATTCTCATTTAATCCTGTCGGAAAGGGCCGATCGTAATTATTAACCACAATATCCAGTTTCTTCAGAACGGATTGTCCCTCTGATTGATTCCCGTCTTTTTCACAGCCAGTTGTAAAAACTAACTATAACGGCTAATAAAAGCAGCGTTTTACTTTTTATCTTCAAAACTTCTCGGCCCTCCTCACTTCCTGATGATAAAAATTAATTTCGCTGGATACCATCTCTCTAGGTGTGACATTCCAATATTTACGAAATACTTTAGTGAAATAGCTGACATCGCGATACGCTAGTTTTTCTGAAACATCATAAATTTTAAGACCGTTACATAGAAGGTGTTTTGCTTCTAGCATCTTTCTCTCCGTTACATAACTTGAAAAGATTGGCCTATTTCTCGTTTAAATAACCGGCTAAGATAGGATGAATTAACAAAAACCTCATCAGCTAAGTCTTGTAATGATATTTCTTCATATAAACGCTCGTCAACTTTATTTAATATTTTTTGAATAATTTGATTTCTCGAGGCGTGCTGTCTTTTTGAAGCATATGCAATAATACTTTCGACAATATCTTTTAATCTATAAAAAATCTGTTCATTTGTTTGCCATTTTTCTTCATTATACAACCACTTTGTAGAATGTCCTAATACTCTTTGTACAAACCAACCTTTACGTTGAATATATTGAATAAAGATTGTGGTAAGGTAATAGGCGTTCTCTTGTTTAAGAATAAGGTCCGTTGTTTCGGAGTTTTTTCGTTTAAATACGATTCAAGAATTTCAGTCGTCTTTTCTCCATTTAAAGTTTCAAGGCCATACTCAAGTTTTTCTCAAGGTTTGGCTCTGTCATAAAAGTTCTTTCTTACTCATTTCCTCCTCATAGGAATAGCTACATTGTACCCAAAGTAATCACGCGACAATAAGGCACTATTTGCTTGTTCATAGGAAATTCTCACTTTTTCTTTTGCCTTTATACAATTTCCTATGCCGGCACTTACCATCAAATTTAAAGATCTGCGAATATGTAATAACCATTCGTTAATTAACTGATTCGTACTTTGAATAAATGCATTTTTCCCTTGATTTTTCTCACTCCAAAACATTACAGCTGCTGAGCCATGTGGAGCGGTAAATGCTTGAAAGTTTTTGGCAGATTCATATTCGTTAATGCATCTCAGTACTGAAAAATCATAAATATGTTGTGATGTTTCCTTTTCTTCATGCGGAAGATCATCAATACTAAATATAGCAATTAGATAATATTGATTTGTTCGGATTGGGAGTTGCAGCGTTTTAGCACGTTCTAATATTTCATCATCCGTATATTGTTGGGAAAGCCAATGTTGAAAAAATTGTTCTTGGAGTCTAGGCAGATTTTCACTCCACTTTTGTTCAAGGAGATCTAGACGTTGCTTATTTCTAGTTTCTATAATAATTTCCTCTTTCACTTTATTTACTTCATCTATGATTTTCTCCTCTCCAGTTGGCTTAACAATATAATTCGTCACACCCATAGACATCGCATTCTGAGCGTATTGAAAATCATCATAGCCACTAATAATAATAAATTTCATGTTTCCATCCTCTTTATTCAACTCGCGAATCATATCGAGCCCTGACATATTCGGCATCCGGATATCAGTTATTACAATATCAGGATTCTTTTCTTTTATGATCCGAATGCCACTTTCACCATCATAGGCTACGCCAACTACCTCGATATCGTGTTTTTCCCACGGGATATGAAATGCGATTCCATGACATAAACGAAGTTCGTCTTCAATTACTACCATCTTTATCATGAAAATTCTCTTCACTCCAACTCGAAATGATGATTCTTCTCCTTATTATACCAAAACATCCAGTCTAGCAATTTATGAATTTGTTAGTGGAGAGAGTGCAACTTTTACCTGCAGTTCAAAAGTCCGATTCCATGGGAGTCGACACGTATGGAAAATTGGAATTCTCGGTTGAAGATGTTTCTTTCCAGCAACATATTTTTTGTAATATGTTGCTAAAGTCGAAAAATATGGTTGCATTAATTTTTCAGTATAGCTATTCACTTGATCATATTTATTTTCCAAGTTTGTTCCATCAATTCCGAATTCCTCAACGATCCAAGAATTAATCTCTCCCTTACATTTGCCTGATAAGCCCATTCATCAAGGAGGCGCTCTAATAAAAGGCATAATGAACTTCTAATGGCAACCTTTCTTCTCTTTCTGAAAGTACTTTAATGAGACTATGAGATATACATGTGCCTAAGGAATTTCCTGCCGTATTCCATCCAGCATATCCAGATAGTTCAAAATAAATATTTTCCTCAAGTAAATACTGAACAAGTTCGAGATCAGAAGCATTAGGAAAGAAATATCCGCTATACTTACATGGTATCCTAATGACAAATAATATTTTAGGAATTTATCATCGCCATTAATTGATGTCGAGAATTAAAATGAGCTTTTTTATTAATGGATCGTACCCATCAATACTAGATCCGAAAGGTGTATTTACAAATAAAATGATATCCGCATGATCGGGGTGATCGACTACTATCGCTCCCGCTGCTGTAATATGCGCTATTACACTTTCATCAACTGGTCGATCTTCAAATTTAGCCACTTCTAATTTTCCAGAACCCGATATATATTTTGGATATATTTTCAGTTGTAAGTTCTCGAGTCGCTGGAGCATTCTTGCTAGTAACGTTTGTGTAGCTTCATCAGCGCCTGGATAAACAAGGACACGGTTTTGAACTTTCAACGTGTAAATCTTTTTCATTAGTTCTCTTTGCTCAGTAATATGTATGCCAATTGCACTCGCATCTTCTTGAGTAATCGCAAGAAAATCGATGACCCCTTCTGCTGCCCAATCTACCATTAATTGGTTGACTTGATGATTACGACTGCGCGCAGCTAGATACTCTTCTAATATTTCCTTAGGTATTTCTTGGATAACTTTATTTAATTCATTTTGGTATTCCATTTCCTTTAAGCGGTTTACCCGATCGTAAGTTTGAGAATATCGGAATATAGATTTCCAATATTGCGAAAAAGACTTATTCTTTGCTGTGATTGAAATACGCATAAGGACATTGACGGCATATATGATCAAATTCGGGTGATCCAGTTTTATTTCCTTAATAATTTCTGCGATGCCTTTTACTTCATCATATGTTTTTTCCATAATTCGAGACGGAACTAAACCACCATACAATAATTGATCTATAGAAATTACAAGACCGTCTACTTTACCTGATACTTCTCTCAACCACTCGAGGATGGCCTGATTATTGCCAAAGTATGTAAATTCACCGATGATTTCACTTGGTGGCTGAATGATTTCATAGTGACTCATTTCTCCTAATCGTTTTGTGAAGTCATAACAACATGGTCGATTATCTAGAGGTAATATTGCGATTTTCTTTTTCATTCCTATCCCCTCTTATTACTTATCAGAAGAGCCGATATTAATATTCATAAAATATTTTTGCGCAAAAATAAAGACGATAATGATCGGAATGGTTACCCAAACGGTTGCAGCCATCAAAGGTCCCCAAGCTGTTGTATTTTGTGAAGTTTGGAAGCTTTGTAATCCAAGCTGAACAGGCATTAATGCTTGATCATTTATTACAATAAGCGGCCAGAAAAATCATCCCAAATCATTGTAAACACAAAGACAACAAGCGTTGCTGAAGCTGGTTTAATAAGAGGAAACATAACCCTCCAGAAAATTCCAAATTCAGAACAGCCGTCAATTCGAGCAGCATCTTCCAAACTGGTAGGCAATGTGAGAAAAATTGTCTCATTAAAAAAACACCGAACGGAAAAAAGAGACGCGGTACAATTAATGCACTATACGTATTTAAAAATCCCGTTCCTCCACCCCACCAGCCATTACCACCTACAAATGGAAACTTGACGATAATGAGATAAAGAGGAATCAAAATGACTTCAAAAGGAATCATCATTGATGACAGTAATAAAATAAATAAAAATTCTTCCCAGGAAATTGGAGCCTAGCAAAAGCATACCCGGTAATTGCACATAAAAAGAGTGAGCAAATTGTAATAATTAAAGCAACATATGTCGTGTTAAAAAGAATCTGCCCCAAGGAGCTGCTTTCCACGCTTGAATATAATGGTCAAAAGTCAATTCACTTGGAATAAGCTTTGGTGGGTACGCAAACATTTCCGTATTCGGTTTAAAGGATGTAATGACCATCCAGACGAAAGGCCAAAGCATAATCACAGCAATGACTGAGAGAGATACATAAGTGAAGATTGTACGCCACTTTTTCCTATGCTTATTATTAACTACCAACATTTACACCTCCTACAAGTCATAATTCACCCGTTTTCTCCCTAAAAACATATTGAGCAATGTTAAAGCAAGGATAATTCCAAATAATACAAATGCAATGGCTGAAGCATAACCCATTTCATATCTTTCAAATCCATAAACGAAGATGAGATATACTAGAGTTGTTGTTGAACCAACCGGTCCGCCGGACGTCATTGCATATATTTCACCGAAAGTTTGAAAAGTACTAATTGTTGCCATTACAAACACGAAAAAGGTGGTTGGTGTAAGAAGGGGCCACGTAATATGCCAAAATTGCTTTAACCTATTCGCTCCTTCGATAGCAGCGGACTCATATAATGTTTTCGGTATGGCCTGTAAACCAGCTAAAAATATAACCATATTCCATCCGACACCTTTCCAAACTCTCATCATTGCTAGAGCAGGAGAGCAAGCCCCGGATCATTTAACCAATTTTTAGGACTAATGCCCAATAACTCTAGTACATAATTAATTAAGCCGCTATTTGAATCATATAGCCACATCCAAATCATTGATGCCGCGATAATCGAGGTAACGACCGGAACATAAAATGCTGAACGGAATAAAGCGATACCCCGAATCTTTTTATTCACTAATAGCGCTAAACTTAGTGAAATGACAATATTTAATGGGATAACCATTAATGCATAATAAGTTGTATTTTTAAGAGCGGTATGAAAGGCAGAGTCCTCTGTTAAGCGATAATAGTTTTCTAATCCAATCCATTGCCCTTGTGTAAAAATATGATCATTTGTGAAGCTTAAATATAACGCCCATACTACTGGGATTAATAAAAAATGACAAATAGTAAATAAACTGGAAAAATAAACAAATAGCCTGCGATCGCCCTTTTTCGATTTTGTTTACTCTTCCAGAATAATTTTTGTTTTTCAAGATAACTCATTTTCTTAGCTTGTACAGATGGTCGGGCAAACAGATTCGATAAGTTTTTCTTAGGATTGCTCAATTTTATCACCTAATTAATAAATTAGTTCGGGGATAGAATAATAGACTCTATCCCTTTTACTGATCATTTTTGGATTTCTTTATTGATTTCTTCTTCCGCCTTTTTGACAGCTTCTTCAGGTGTTACCTTCCATAGATAGCGCTCTCAACATTCCTCACTACAATATCTCTAATCGCTGTCCAACGTGGTACATTCGGGTTCGCTTTTCCATTTACAGTATTGGCTAATTCAACAAACTCCGCGAATAAGCGATCAGATTGAACGAAGTCAGCTTGGGCAATCGATTCCCTTACTGGCAAGAATTTCAACTCTGATGATACCTTTTCAATATTTTCCGCGTTACCGAGATATGCCATCAACTCCCAAGCTTGATCCTTATATTTCGAATTGGCATTCATAAAGAAGCCTGATGATCCAACTAATGTTGTCGTTCCTTCCGTACCGCGTGGTGGAGGAGCGATCTTAATATGATCATAAGCATCAGGGTATAGGTTGAGATTTGATCAATAGCCCAAACTCCATCAAATGTAAATGCAACTTCTCCTGTCCCTAGCGGATGCTGATCTCCTTGACCACCCATTCCAGCAATTGGCGTCAAACCATTATCAAAAAACGCCTTATAGAACTCGATTGATTTAATTGCTTCTTCGGAATTAATCGCCGCCGCAGTAAAATCTTCATTTAAAATATCTCCACCATTAGACCATAAAAAAGCACTCCAGATTTGTTGTAAATCATTTCCTTCAGTCGGTAAAGTCGTTGCTGCACGTATAAATCTATTAGCATCTTTTTGAACAAATTTTTCGCCTATTTCTAAAAGTTCATCTAAAGTCTCAGGTACTTCAACACCAGCCTCTTTAAAAGGTCCTCTCGGTAAAACATCATGCGGTTAGCCCCTGTATTGGAACTACATAATGTTCATCATTTACTGCTCCTGCACTTATATAGCCTTCGTTAAAGTCTGACACATCTTCCCAACCTTCAAAATACTTATCAAGCGGTTCAATTTGCCCATTCGTTGCGAAGCCAGCTGCTGCAGCTGCTCCATGCATAAAAACGTCTGGACCTACCCCACCAGCAAGAGAAGTTGTCAGCTTTTGATCCAATTCTCCCCATGGGACATACTGTGTCTTCGCTTTTATTCCCTTAGATTCGTTTGTACTATTAAATGAATCAACAATAGAATCAAATGTTGCTTGAATTTCAGGACTGTTACCAGCAACCCATATATTTAATTCTACTTTTTCTTGAACTTCAGCTTTTTCTTGCTTGTCTCCCTTATCCTCTGGTGTATCAACCGATTTTTACTTCCACTCTGACAACCTGCGACGATTAACACAAAAATCAATAAAAATCCTAATAACCATTTGCGCTTCAAATGAATGCCCCTTATTCTTATTTGATAAAGATTCAGTTATTGAAATCATGGAATGTCTTCCTTTGACAAATAACACCCTTGTTTCCTGAGCGTTGCTTGAATTTTTCTATCTCTATTTCACGTGGTAATTTTCCTTCTTTTGCAGCTATGGCAGCCGCTGTCCCAGCTGCTTGCCCGACTAACATTGCCGTCGGAGTTACCCGAGCAGATGCCAATGCTTCATGTGTTGCTGATAAGCATCTACCGGCAACAAGCAGATTCGGTACGGTTTTATTTAATATGGATCGATACGGTATATGATATATTGTTCCAGGATTCATTTTAATAACGTCTAAATCAGCCCCGTCTGGTGAATGAATATCAATAGGATACGAACCTAGTGCAATAACGTCTTCAAACGTCATGCCTTTTACAACGTCCTCTCCTGTTAGAACATATTCCCCGATCACGCGCCTGGATTCTCGGACACCAATCTGGGTTCCGCAATTAATAAGATAAGCATCTTTAAAACCTGGTATATATCCCTTTAAAAATTGGATCGTCTCCATCACTTGCTGACGACTAATGATTTCTGCTTCACTTAACGCTTCGCCGTCAGTCGCATCATAACGTATGACTCTCGTCATATTGACGGACACTTCCCTTTAGCCGGCAATTCAAAAACAGTACTCGGTCTCTTTCGATAGTGAAGTCGCCGGCTTTCTTTGCTTTTTCACTTGCTTAAAAAGCCTGAAACCGCTACTTTTGAACATGTATGCCAATTTTCAGCTAATACAAAGTCATCGGGATCTTCCTCTATACTTCTCCTAACTTGATCGAGATCAACACCTCCCATACGAAACATCATACTCATCGGCTGAGCTAGTCCATCCTCCGCCCTTCCTTTTTCATAAGGAACACCAGCTAATGCGACTACATCTCCGTCCCCAGTACAATCAATAAATAATGAGGATCGTACCAAGGTGTGGCCTGATTTATTATGAAGATGGATTGCTGTAAGTTGCGACTGCTCTATTTCTACACCTGTGACCACCGAATGAAGTTGCAAATGAACTCCGCTTTCTATTGCCATTTCTTGATAAATATATTTCAACTTTTCCACGTCTACCGGAGTTACGGTTGGGACAAAACCAATCATGTCACGAACATGGCCTGGAGTTCCTCCAATTTCTTTTAAACGCTGTATAACCTCTTCAGCTATCCCCATAACAATTTGCTTATCACCAGCATGAAACGTTTGAAGCGGTCCGACTAAAGCATTCGTCGCCATCCCGCCTAAGAACCCATATTTTTCAATGAGCATGGTTTTAGCACCGTTCCTTGCTGCTGCAATTGCGGCCATAATGCCGGAGGGTCCACCACCCGCAACGATTACATCAAAATGTCGATTTTGTACACTCATATCGGCTCCCTCCTTAGCATTGTAATTGCATTTTTATATTTTTTCGTCTGCACATATACTTCATCAGCGGTTGTACCAGTAACAATTGCGCCAATCATTAACCCCTTGACCCCTGTCTCACGCAAGGCAGGTAAATCCTCTATCGCCACTCGTTTTTGTGAAGGTACAATGACTGGTTGATGGACTCTCTGGCAAATATATCGGTAGTGCCATAAATCTTGGAGAGTTAACGCACTCCCGTACGCCTCAGCTTGGATAATTGACGCCTCTAGCATATCGAAAGGGGATGCGTCCACTCCTTCAAGTTCTCGTTCACAATAACGATCTGATACGGCAACGACTACTGAAAGTTCTTTTAATGATTGGAGCCACGCTGGTGCAGCATGAGCATATAACGATAAAAAATCAAAGCCAATATCTTTTAACGAATGAATATCTTCCTGTGTTATTTTCCTTGGCTCATCACCTGGGACGATACCTGTTGGACCAGTAAATAATTGATTCATTTCCTCAAAGAAAGATAAATTTTCTTGAAGTGTTCCAAATGATGTACCACTCGCACGATGAAAAACATTCATATGAACTTTAATCGCATCTGCTCCACCATCTATAGCGGCTTTTACTAGGTTCATATCATTTGCGGGTAAACTGACAATCAGTGAAAATTCTTTCTCGTTTAAAAGCTGAATTAGTCGGCTCATTGCTAACCTCCAATTGTTGTATATCCATTCAGAATTCTCTTTCAGTTAATCATGTTCTAACAATCGGTTCAATGAATTATTACATATAGTCAAAATAGTACCAATTTTCACAATAAAACTAGCCGTTATTGGTACTATTTTTACTTTTCTGTATTATAAGTATAAAATGCGTTCAAAAAGTTGTAATCTTATATTATTACTACTAAAGGAGGGGTTATATGTTTGGTTTTAGATTTATCGACTTCCCTTATGTAGGCTTTACTTGGGATATCGAACAAAGGGAGGATTTCAAATCGTACCAGCAAACCATGCTGTATACTCACGGCACTTCTTGGACTTGAACTATATCGATCGTTCACAATATATGATCGTCGGTCCACTAGGTTCTAAACCAGATCGCCTGCTCGATCCTACGTATTTTGATGAAAATGGAATATCATATGAGCCTCATTTAGAAGCAACAGCACCATTGTTTAGCATGTATATTAAACCAAAATATGTAACGAATCACGATATACTTCCAAAGCATGTGAATCGAGATAAAGTTCCTGAAAAAGTGATTAAAGGACAATCCACACATTATCAATTTTCGTATGATGGGGAATTACTTGGGTAGACCCTGAACCAATGATAGGAGCTCACAATGATAACCTTATAGACGTTACCCATATTAAACTGAAACTAAATTATTAATACTAAGTAAAGTGAAGCTGGAATACTTGTGAATGGACAGAAAGATGAAATCGGGAACAAAATAGGACTGAGTTAATTACACAGTCTATAAATTGTGAGCGCGTGACTTTTGTTGTGTTTTTCTACAAAAACAGGACTTGCCCTATTGGACAAGTCCCGTTTTATTATTATTCTACCATATTGTCGCTTCCGAAGAAGTTTTTGAACATTTGAATGTTCGTTGCACGGTTCATTGCGGCAATGGAAGTTGTAAGCGGAATGCCTTTTGGACAAACTTCCACACAGTTTTGTGAGTTACCGCACTGTGAAATTCCACCGTCGCCCATTAACGCTTCAAGACGTTCGTCTTTGTTCATCGCTCCTGTCGGATGTGCGTTATATAAACGCACAAGTGAAAGGAATGCCGGACCGATGAAATCTGTTTTGCTATTTACGTTTGGACATGCTTCCAAGCAAACCCCACACGTCATACATTTTGATAGTTCATATGCCCACTGACGCTTTCTTTCTGGCATGCGCGGTCCAGGGCCAAGATCATATGTGCCATCGATTGGGATCCATGCTTTGATTCGTTTTAATGAATCGAACATTCTGCTTCGATCGATGACTAGGTCACGGACGACTGGAAATGTATCCATTGGTGCAAGTCTAATTGGCTGTTCCAATTTGTCAACGAGCGCTGTACATGATTGGCGCGGCTGACCATTAATCACCATCGAACAAGCACCACATACTTCTTCAAGACAGTTCATATCCCAGTTAACCGGTGTTGTTTTTCTCCTTTGGAGTTAACGGGATTACGGCGAATTTCCATGAGCGCCGAGATCACGTTCATGTTTGGACGATAATCAAGGACAAATTCTTCTTCATAAGGCTCTGAATCTGGATGATCTTGACGTGTAATAATAAATGTAACTGTTTTGTTTTCACTCATGTTATTTCACCTCTTTCTGTTTAGAATAATCGCGTTTACGTGGCTTAATTAAAGAGACATCAACTTCTTCATAACTGAATTCTGGTGTATTCGTACTTTCATTATAATTTGCCATCGTTGTTTTCAAGAAATTCTCGTCATCACGCTCAGGAAGTCCGGTTTATAATGAGCACCGCGGCTCTCGTTACGATTCAGAGCACCGATTGTAATAACTCGTGCAAGCTGCATCATATGCCAAAGCTGTCTTGTAAATAGTGCACCTTGGTTACTCCAGCTTGTCGTATCATTAATATTGATGTTTTTCCAGCGATCCATTAATTCGAGAATTTTATTATCTGTTTCTTGTAATTTATCATTGTAACGAACAACGGTTACGTTATCTGTCATCCATTCTCCAAGCTCTTTATGGAGGACATATGCATTTTCAGTACCATTCAATGCCATGATATCCGCCCATTTTTCCTCTTCAAGCTTTTGTGCACCTTCGAATAGTGAAACAGGTAAAGCATCTGCACTTTTGGCCAATCCACTTACATATTTAACCGCTTCCGGCCCTGCGACCATTCCACCGTAAACAGCCGATAATAGGGAGTTAGCGCCTAAACGGTTGGCTCCGTGTTGAGAGTAATCACACTCACCCGCAGCAAATAAGCCAGGGATATTCGTATGCTGTTCATAGTCAACCCATAGACCACCCATGGAGTAATGGACAGCTGGGAATATTTTCATTGGTACTTTACGCGGGTCATCACCCGTAAATTTCTCATAAATTTCAATAATTCCACCAAGTTTAATATCAAGTTCATGCGGATCTTTATGAGAAAGGTCGAGGTATACCATGTTCTCGCCGTTAATACCAAGCTTCATATTGACACAAACATCAAAGATTTCCCAGTGGCGATATCTCGCGGTACGAGGTTTCCGTATGCAGGATACTTCTCTTCTAGGAAATACCATGGTTTTCCATCTTTATATGTCCACACTCGTCCACCTTCACCACGTGCCGATTCACTCATGAGACGCAACTTATCATCTCCTGGAATCGCAGTCGGGTGGATTTGAATAAATTCACCGTTAGCGTATGTTGCACCTTGTTGGTAAACAATTGAAGCGGCTGAACCTGTGTTAATGACTGAGTTAGTAGATTTACCAAATATAATTCCTGGTCCGCCTGTTGCCATAATAACAGCGTCTGCCGGGAATGATTGAATTTCCATCGTTGTCATGTTTTGGGCAACGATTCCGCGACACACTCCTTCATCATCTTTAATGATTCCTAAGAAGTCCCATCCTTCGTATTTATTGACAAGGCCAGCTACTTCATGACGACGAACTTGTTCATCAAGCGCATACAGAAGTTGCTGTCCTGTTGTTGCACCAGCAAAAGCTGTACGATGATGTTGGGTACCACCGAAACGTCTGAAATCTAGTAAACCTTCGGGTGTACGATTAAACATGACACCCATACGGTCAAATAAATTAATAATTCCTGGTGCTGCTTCACACATCGCTTTTACTGGAGGTTGGTTCGCTAAAAGTCTCCTCCGTAAACTGTATCATCAAAATGGATGAGTGGAGAATCTCCTTCCCCTTCGTATTAACCGCTCCATTAATACCACCCTGTGCACAAACAGAGTGGGAACGCTTTACAGGAACAAGTGAAAAAGATCAACTGCATTTCCTTCTTCAGCTACTTTTATCGTTGCCATCAGGCCGGCTAATCCACCACCGACCACGATGATTTTACCGTTACTCATTGTGTTATTCACTCCTTTATTTCCCCAATCCTACTAATCTCTCAAATGATTAGACGAATAATTCAGGGTATACAAACGCAAGTGCCGCTCGGACACCAATGATTGAAGTAATTACAAATACGCCTCCCATTACCCATGAGGAAATCCGTTGGGAGCTTGGAGATTGTGTAATCCCCACCTTACTAAAAATGACCATAGCCCATTAGATAAATGAAATGTAGCTGATAAAACTCTAGTAAATATAAAATGAGGACAACAGGGTTAGAAAGTATATTTTCCATCATTTCAAAGTTTACCTCAGCCCCGAAAAATGCTTTTTGAATTCGCGTTTCCCATACATGCCAAGCGATAAATGCTAATAAAAGCACACCTGTGATTCGCTGAATTGTAAACATCCAGTTTCTAAAATAACCAAGTTTGGTCGGATTGTTTTTAGCGGTAAATGCAATATAAATCCCAAGAATTCCGTGAAACAAAATTGGTATGTAGATAATTGCGAATTCTAGGAAAATGACAAATGGTAGATTTGCCATAAAATTAGAGGCATTATTAAATGCTTCTTCCCGCGTGTAGCAAAGTGATTGATAATCAAGTGTTGCACTACAAAGAGCCCTACTGGAATAACTCCGAGCAATGAGTGCAGTCTGCGCATATAAAACTCATTTTTCCCTGCCACAATTTACCCCCTTAGTCGTTACGCCTCTGTGTTGTGGACAAAATGTGATCGGAATTTTCCTACGTTGTCGAACAACACAAAATTTTATAATTATGTGACATATCTATTCTACTCCCACATTATAAAGCGTCAAGGCAACGGTTTCATTTTCTCATCTTGATAAAAAACAATTCTTCATGGTAAATTCATTGTTTTTCATCAAAATGAACCTTTTTTGTATATAATAGCTTTATACTGAAAGAGGGAATCGATCTTCAATGACTAATAAACTTCAAAATCCACCTATGATAGACGAACTTCAATCTGTACCGGTTTTCGGTTATGAACTCATTCGGGACATTCTTCTTCCTGATTTACTTGGGAAAGATACACCGGAAATTACATACTGGGCTGGCAAACATCTTGCCCGTAAATTCCCACTTCTTTCATTTGATGAAATGATTTCTTTTTTATCGATGCAAACTGGGGAACATTAACCGTTTTAAACGAACGGAAGCACGAATTACAGCTCGAATTATCCGGTCAAATCGTCGCAAGAAGAATGCAGTTGCACGAAGAACCATGCTTTCGATTAGAAGCTGGCTTCATTGCTCAACAAATCCAAGCGCAAAAAAGCTTTAACAGAAGCATCTGAAGAAGTTCAACAACGCCATAAAAAGTGCTGATCACGGTCCGATGGGACATGAAAGATCCAATTGATAAATAATCAAGTGCTGAATATTAGATTTGTATACAAAGAGGTCTTGCTCCAATTGATAGAGCAAGTACCTCTTTATTATTACTGTACTTTTTCTTCGACAAGTCCAAGATGAAAAGCATCGTGCAAAATTTGTGCTGCTTCCGTCATTTTCTCTTCTTCAACGACAACAGACACTTTAATTTCTGATGTGCTCACCATTTTAATTTGGATATTTTTATCAGCGAGTACTTGGAACATTTTCGCCGCGACACCAGGGTTTGATACCATTCCTGATCCGACGATTGATACTTTCGCAAGTCCTGCTTCATATTCAATATTCTCAAAACCAATCGCTTCCTTATGGCTTTCAAGCACACGGACAGCTGCTTGACGTTCTTTATTATCAATTGAAAATGATAAGTTCGTTTTGTTGCCGTCTGTTTGGCTTTGGATAATGATATCCACATCAATTTGATTGTCGGCCAAAACTGAAAAAATGGATGATAATCCGGTGATTTCATTTTTCAAACCGAATACTGTTAATCTCGTAATGTCCTTTTCAAAAGCAACGCCTCTAACAACTAAATTTTGCTCCATTGATACTTCCTCCTCAATAACCGTGCCTTCTTCATTTTCCGTGCTTGACCGTACTTCGAGTGCAACATTGTAATTTTTCGCAAATTCTACTGCTCTTGGATGGAGTACACCTGCTCTAAATTCGCTAATTCTAACATTTCATCATACGAGATCGATGCAAGTTTACGAGCTCCTTTCACAAAACGCGGATCTGTCGTAAACACCCCCGTCACGTCTGTACAAATGAAGCAACGTTCTGCTTTTAGAGCAGCTGCCAGTGCAACAGCGGTCGTATCAGATCCACCTCTTCCAAGCGTTGTAATTTCACCATCTTCCGTCACACCTTGAAACCAGCACAAACGATGATATTATCTTCATCCAATTTTCGCTGTACTTGAACTGTATTCACATCAATGATACGAGCATTTGAATGAACTTTTTCAGTTACAATTCCCGCTTGCCAACCTGTGAAAGAAACAGCCGGCATGCCGATTTCCGCCAAAGCCATTGACAAGAGGGAGATCGATACTTGCTCACCTGTTGCAAGCAGCATGTCCATTTCTCGTTTTGCCGGGTCACTAGTAATTTGTCCTGCAAGTTCCAATAATTGATCCGTTGTTTTGCCCATTGCAGATACAACGACGACAACATCTTTCCCATTTTTCTTTTGTTCGGCAATGCGCTGTGCTGCATGTTTAATCTTATCTGGCGTACTTAATGATGACCCGCCAAATTTGATCACAATTGTTCCCATAAATCTGCCCACTTTCTATAAAATAGTAAAAGGCAATGAGATTTATCTCATTGCCTGTGATACGCATCCATATATTGCCTGTCCACACGATGAGATAGCTCTCCAAAATGAATCGATCATTTTGACAATCCTACATTTATTCAACGCAGGACCAGCGGAAAAATCATAAGGGTTTTTTCCACTTCGGCAAACGTCCCTTTCAAAATCCGTCATTGAAGCCCTTCTTCTCTAGATTTCTACTGTTGATCGTTTGCAACCTCTATCAAGTTTATGAAATTGGAATTAGTATATCATCTAGTTAAATCTTTTGCAACTCACTTTTCTAAATTTTCTTTAAGAGTCTTCGCGACATTAACGGGTAAGCCTGCTTCAATCAATGTTTCGACAGAAGCTTCCTTTATTTTTTTCAAAGAACCAAAATGACGTAGAAGCAACTTTTTCCTAGCTGGACCAATGCCTGGAATGTCGTCCAGGGCAGATTGAAACGCTGATTTCCACGTAATTGGCGGTGGAATGTAATCGCAAATCGATGTACTTCATCTTGGATTCTTTGCAGCAAATAAAATTCTTGGCTATTCCGATCAAGAGGACGATTTCAAGCGGTGACCCAAATAATAATTGTGATGTTCGATGTTTTTCATCCTTCGCTAATCCAGCGACAGGGAGGTCCAGCCCAAGCTCATTTTCTAAAATATCTTTCGCAGCATCGATTTGTCCTTTCCCGCCATCGATTAAAATTAAATCTGGGAGTGGTAAATTTTCACGAAGCACGCGTGTATATCGTCTCCTGATAACTTCTCTCATCGATTCGTAATCATCAGGACCTTTCACTGTTTTTATCTTATATTTACGGTATTCTTTTCTCGCTGGTTTTCCATCGATGAAGACAACGAGCGCCGAAACGGGATCGGCCCCTTGAATATTCGAATTATCAAATGCTTCGATTCTGAACGGTGTATAAATGCCCATCGCCGCTCCAAGCTTATCAATTGCATGAATGGTCCTATCTTCATCTCGCTCGATTAATGCAAACTTTTCATTTAAAGCAATTTTGGCATTTTTACTAGCAAGCTGAACGAGTTCACGCTTTTGTCCGCGCTTAGGCTTGGACACTTTAATATTTAATAATTGTGCGGCTAATTGTTCATCCGCTGTTTCAGGTATTAATATTTCCTTTGGCTTAAAATTTTGTGGCTGTGAGTAAAACTGACCAAGATACGTAAGAAATTCCTCTTCTTTTTCCCCGTATACCGGAAATAATGATACATCGCGCTCAATTAATTTACCTTGACGCATAAAAATACTTGAACACACATCCAGCCTTTATCAAGATAATATCCGAACACATCTCGGCTCGTGAAATCTGATGTCATCATTTTTTGTTTTTCCATCGTCGTTTCAATATTAGAAATTTGATCTCGATATTCCTTTGCTCGCTCAAACTCAAGCTTTTCTGCTGCTTGTAGCATTTTTCCTTGTAATTCTTCTTTTATGTCCGTATATCCGCCATTTAAAAATCGAACGATTTCATTGGTGATTTCTTTATACGTCTCCGGCTTTACATCATAAACGCTCGGTGCTAAACATTGCCCAAGATGATAATAAAGGCAGACGCGATTACACATTGTGTTGCACTTTCTTAACGGATAAATTCGGTCAAGCAGCTTTTTCGTTTCGTTTGCTGCTTGAGCATTTGGATAAGGGCCAAAATATTTTCCTTTATCCTTCTTTACTTTACGGGTAATAATAAGGCGCGGATGTCTTTCGTTCGTAATCTTAATATATGGATAACTTTTATCGTCCTTTAACATGACATTATATTTTGGATCATGTTTTTAATCAAATTCATTTCTAAAATAAGCGCTTCAATATCGGACGATGTGACGATATATTCAAAATTAACGATCTCACTCACAAGTCGCTGTGTTTTTGCATCATGGGATCCTGTAAAATAAGAACGGACACGATTTTTAATACCTTTGCTTTTCCAACATAAATAACTGTGTCGTGTCGATCCTTCATTAAATAACAGCCAGGCTGCTCTGGTAAAACTTCCAATTTATGTTTAATACTATCGTTCATACAAACACCTACCATGCTAAAGGTGAGAGGTGCGTAATCCCTCACATGTTAAAAGAGACTGTCCCATTAGTGCACGGCACTTTGTTTTGGGTCAGCCTCTTGTTTTTCTAAAATTACATATGTTTTTCTAATAATGCTGCTAGCTGGTCTTTTGACTGGAAACCAACTGTTTTGTCAACTTGTTGTCCATCTTTGAAAACAAGCAATGTTGGAATACTCATAATTCCGTATTTACCAGCTGTTTCTTGATTATCATCGACATCCACTTTAACGATTTTAGCTTTACCGTCAAGTTCTCCGTCTAGCTCTTCCAAAACTGGTGCGATCATTTTACATGGTCCACACCAAGGTGCCCAGAAATCAACTAATACGACACCTTCGCTAATTTCTGAAGCGAAGTTTGCATCCGTTGCATTAATAATTGCCATTTTATATTACCTCCTAAAAATACATTTGAAACTATCGCAAGTATATCATTCCATATTAGCAGTGGCTAATGATTTGCTCTTAAGATGATTTCAGTTTTTAAATTCCTCTGTTAATAGTGGAACGACTTCAAATAGGTCCCCGACAATCCCGTAATCAGCGATGCTAAAAATTGTTGCTTCCGGATCTTTATTAATCGCAACAATCACTTTTGAGTTTGACATGCCAGCCACATGCTGGATTGCACCGAAATCCCGCATGCAATATATAAATCAGGAGTAACTACTTTTCCCGTTTGCCCAATTTGCAAAGAGTAATCACAATAATCTGCATCACACGCTCCCTTGAAGCACCAACTGCGCCTCCAAGCATTTGAGCAAGCTCCTGTAACGGTTTAAATCCTTCTGCGCTTTTTACTCCGCGTCCACCGGCAACGATCACTTTTGCTTCGGATAGATCTACACCTTCACTCGCTTTTCTTACAACATCTTGAATGACCGAGCGTAAATCTTTAATTTCTACTTGCAATGATGTGACATCTCCACTTCTAGTCTCATCTTTTTAAGCTTATCGATATTATTTGGGCGCACCGTAATAAAAGCAAGCCCTTCTAAAATTTTCTTCTTTTCGAACGCTTTCCCGGAATAAATTGGTCGGATAAAAATAAGCTCTTCCCCATCATTCTCAATCGCTGTCACATCGGAGATTAATGCCGCTTGCAATTTATTGGCGATTTTCGGTGATAAATCTTTTCCAAGTGCTGTATGGCCAAAGACGATCGCTTCAGGCTTTTCTTGTTCAACCACAGCGAGAAAAGCTTGAGAAAATCCGTCTGACGTATAATGGGTTAGTTTCTCATCTTCGACAATAATGACTCGATTAGCTCCATAATGAATCATTGCTTGCCCGAATGCTTTCACTTCATTTCCTAATAAAACAGCGACTACTTCGCCGCCATTAGCAAGTTGTTTCGCAACAGCGATCGCTTCAAACGAAACATTTCTAAGCGCGCCATCTCGCAATTCACCAAGTACTAATACTTTTTGCTCATGTCGACCCCCCAATTATCTCAAATGACTTTCGTTAATAAGCTTGCCAATTCTTTCACCTGATCTTTAAGCTCACCTTCGAGAATTCTTCCCGCTTGTTTGGTAGGAGGAAGAAAAATCTCAACCGTTTTTGTTTTAACTGCGACATTCTCTTCATCCAAGTCAAGATCGTCGATATCTAATAGTTCAAGTGGCTTTTTCTTTGCCTTCATAATCCCTGGAAGAGAAGGATAGCGCGGGTCATTCAATCCTTGCTGTGCGGTAACGAGTAATGGGAGTGTCGTTTTTATAATCTCTGAATCCCCTTCAACATCGCGCGTTACCGTTACTGTTTCTCCAGATATATCCAACTTTGTAATTGTTGTAATATAGTTCATATTTAATTGATCTGCAACCCTTGGTCCAATTTGCCCTGATCCACCGTCAATCGCAACGTTTCCAGCGAGAATGAGATCTGCTTCTTTATCTTTTAAATATTCACCAAGAATCGTTGCGATTGTATATTCGTCGCTTTCTTCTATGTCATCTTCAATATTAATCAATGCGGCTTTATCGGCGCCCATTGCAAGCGCGGTACGCAGTTGCTTTTCCGCCTCCTCACTACCGACTGTTACAACGGTAACTTCACCGCCATGATCGTCGCGAACGCGAATCGCTTCTTCGATCGCATATTCATCATACGGATTAATAATAAACTCGGCATTTTCTTCATCGATATGACCATCTATGATCGAAATCTTTTCCTCTGTATCAAACGTTCTTTTCATGATTACAAAGATATTCATAGAATATGCCTCCCTTTATATGGATCTACTCATTTTCCTTTAAATTGAGGTTCTCTTTTTCGAGAAAAGCACGGATTCCTTCCTGCCCATCCTCGGATGTAAAAACGACGCCAAATTTATTCGCTTCTTCTTTTACCCCTTCATAAAATCGATCGGATTTGCTATAACGAAGCTGGTCAATTGCAGCTTTTAAAGCAATTGGGCTTTTCTTCACGATTTTTGCATCATGTCAAACGCCTTCGTTAGTAACGTCTCCTCTGGATAGCATTCATTTGCCAGCCCCATTGAACCGCTTCTACCCCTGTAAGCGGTTCACTCGTAAATAATAACTCAGCAGCCTTTGCAGAGCCGATCAGACGTGGAAGCCGCTGTGTTCCAGCAAAGCCGGGAATAAGTCCAAGCTGTAATTCAGGCAACCCAAGCTTTGCCGATTCGCTTACGATCCGAATATGACAGGCCATCGCTAACTCCAGCCCACCACCTAATGCAGCACCATGAATCGCCGCAACAATTGGCTTTGGAAAGCTTTCAACCTTTTCAAACACATTTTGTCCGATCGTAGCAAGTTTTGAAAATTCTTCGCCAGTTGTTACGGTTGTAAATTCCTTAATGTCCGCACCCGCGGAAAAAACGCCCTTCCCCATGAATTAATATTGCACGAACTTCGTCATTCGCTTCCAACTGATCTAGCAACTGCCCTAATTCCGTAATTAACTGAGATGATAATGCGTTCGCGGGTGGGCGGTTAATTGTTATCGTCGCTATTTTTTCGTCTATTTTTACAATTAAGTCATTCATAGAAACCGTTCCCCTATTCGTTTTTACCTCCACAACCATTGATCATCAGTTTTACAATCGCAGGTGTAAGTGCAACAAGATCATATTTTTGTTCATTCATTACCCATGTTGTTACCGTTTCATCCATCGTACCGAATATCATTTGCCTTGCGAGACGAACATCGAGATCTGCAGCGAATTCTCCATTTTCTTTTCCAAACAGAATAATATGTTCGATGAGTTGTAAATATTCCCTCAATACTTCATTAATTTTCAATCGCAACTCTTTATTCGACTGTCGTAATTCAAGCTGGGTAACGGTCGCTAAATTACCGTCCTCTGATAATATATGAAAATGATTTTCAACCATTATTAATAATTTCTCTTTCGCCGTTTCTTTTCCTGCTACTACATCTTCAAGTTGCTCAATAAATACCCCATTTTTCTCGAAAAACAGAGATGAGGATATCCTCCTTATTATTGAAATAAAGATAAATCGTCCCGTCTGCGACGCCAGCTTGTTTAGCAATCTTCGAAACTTGTGCTTGATGATAACCATTTTCCGCGATAACAACGACTGCCGCGTCAATGATTTGTTTATATTTCGGTTTATTCCTTTTCAACCCTTTTCACCTTCTACAAAATAATATGAATGACCATTCATTCATATTATGATCATAAAATGGAAACGGTCACAAGTCAAGGAAATCCTTCTGCCAAAAACAAAGAGCCTTTACGGCTCTATCCAAGCTTTCATCATTTTCCAACTTTCTTCTTTCTTCATCAATGAGCGCACGTCGTAATATTTTTCCGACCGCTGTTTTCGGTAATTCTTTACGAAATTCATAAATGCGCGGAACCTTGTAAGCAGCCAAATTTTTTCTGGCATATTCGTCTAATTCTTTTTCAGTGACCGATGCCCTTCTTTTAAGACGATGTATGCTTTAACCGTTTCTCCACGATACTGATCTGGCACCCCTGCAACGACCATTTCTTGAATGGCTGGATGTTCATATAAAACGTCTTCAATTTCACGCGGATAAATATTATAGCCACCAGCAATGATCATATCTTTTTCCGATCTACGATGTAAAAATAGCCTTCCTCGTCCATATAGCCCATATCTCCAGTTAGTAGCCAACCATCTTTAAATGTAGCGGCTGTATCATCAGGACGGTTCCAATACCCTTGCATGATCTGCGGACCTTTTACAACAATTTCACCAATTTCACCTGGCTCTGCTTGCTCACCTGCCGGCGTCATAATCATCGCATCTGTATCAGGCCATGGAACACCGATGCTTCCTTTCACTCGCTCTCCATCCCATAAAAATTCGCATGTGTTACGGGGATGTTTCCGTTAATCCATATCCTTCAACAAGCTTCCCGTCCGTCACCTTTTCAAACGCTTGTTGAACTTCAAACGGAAGTGGCGCCGATCCACTTAAACAGGACTCAATCGATGTTAAATCATATTTTTTAAATCAGGGTCATTTAATAATCCAATATAGATCGTAGGTGCTCCTGGAAAAATGGTTGGCCGCTGTTTATCGATCGTCTTTAATGTCGTCTTTATATCAAATTTTGGCAATAAGATCATTTTGTATCCTTCCATGACAGCCAAAATTAATACAGTTGTCATTCCATATACGTGGAAAAACGGGAGAATGCCTAGAATTCGTTCCTCACCCTTTTTCGCTTTATATAGCCAGGCATCACAAGCCGTTGCATTAGCAATTAAATTTTTATGGGTAAGCATTACACCTTTCGGATAGCCCGTTGTACCACCTGTATATTGAATAAGAGCGAGATCATTTTCAGCATCAAACTCAACTTCTAATGGTGCTGCTTGTGCTTTGTTCATAATTGTTTTAAATAGATGATCGTTTCTTCCGTGTTTTACATTGACAACGATGCCGGACTGTTTTTTCTGGATAAATGGGTAGATGATGTTTTTAGGGAATGGTAAATAGTCTTTGATAGCGGTTACAATCACATGTTCGAGATTTGTGTTTTTAATACTTTAGAAATGCGTGGATATAAAAGATCGAGTGCAATAATTGCTTTTGCTCCAGAATCTTTCATTTGGTATTCCAATTCTCGCTCCGTATATAGTGGGTTTGTCTGTACAACAATGCCGCCCGCATATAAAATGCCATAATAACTGATGACACTCTGCGGACAGTTCGGCAACATGATCGCTACTCTGTCTCCCTTTTCGATGCCAATGCCACGTAAATAATTGGCCATCTTCAATGAACATTCGTACATCTCCTTATACGTCATTTCTTTTCCCATAAAATGTACGGCAGGTTTATCACGATATGTTTTAGCCGCTTCTGTTAAATATGATTGAACAAGCTTCTTTTCGTAAGTCAATGAGGTCGGTATTGTATCCGGATATAAATCTAACCACGGTTTCGTTTCCATACAATCCCCTTTTCCTATTTGAAAATTGCAACTTCTCCTTATATTATAGTATATCGGTTCGGACAATTAAATCATATTTTATTTTAAGTTTAACGTTTTTCGTTTAAGGTGAAATCCTTATTATCATATGGGCATTTTCGAATAAAAATCATTAGATTATTTTCATTAATGCTCAGTCTGGGCATGAAAAATAAACACGCAGCAGTAATAATATTATAATGGTTAGTGGTGAGATGGGGATGTTGATTTCCGTTCTGGTCGGACGCTTTCCGCGGGGCGTGTCTTGAGCCGCTTCGTCGCTTCGCTCCTGCAGGGTCTCAAGCTGCACGCTTACTCCCGCAGGAGTCGCCGACCGCCACTCCAATCAACGCGTTTCAAAATAAGGAACATCTTCAGAGGGTAACGTTAAAATAAAAAGACTTCCCGTAGGAAGCTATTTGTCTAAATGATAAACGAAAGTTTGTTTTTACGATAAATATATAATTAAATCATCTTCGTCAATATTTGTTTTTTCAAAAAGTGTAATCAAATTTTTTCGCTTTTGTTCATTGTTAATATTTGTATTCAGGAAAATATTTTCGCTTATTTTTCTAGGTTGATTGTTAAAATCGTTTTGGTTAAGGGAGTGAAAACGTTTCGAAAGCAATTCTTCTTGATTCATTGCTTCTAAAAATGAATTAGTATCTAACTCATAAATCTTTTTATTACATTATAATATATGTCTGTAAAATCTCTTGCTTCGTAATTATCCGTCCGAAATACAAAAGAAGAAGGTCTTAAACTTGTCCAGTTATCGTCTAAAGTAACAATAGGTCGGTTATCATCACTTGTTACAAGCAAATCTAATTCTGGATAGTTCCAAGCTTCCTTGGCGTATTCAAACAAAACCTTTGCCCTTTTTAAAATTTCAGTTTCGTTCCAAGTGTCTAATTTTTGTAATCCCTTATTTAATCTAATTAAACTATCACCAAATCCACCAGGTAAATCTCTTTTTCTGTAAAAATTTATTACTCATATTTTTGTTATATCCCGTTAAAGTAAGGTTCCCAATAGTATGCAGGTATGTATTGTGTACTTCTTTCCAATTAGAACCTAAAGCATTAATCCATTTTTCACTTAAATTAGGGATTGGGGCATAATATGTTCAATTGTAATTTCTGGGTCTATTTGCAATCTTTCTTTAGGATTGCAATGGTGTTCCAACTTGTATAATATATATTTTCTGTTTTTATTACTTAAATTGTAAATGTCCTTAAGAAGGAAAGACTTTTAAATTCATCATTATTCGGAAAACGATGGTTTCCTTTTTATTAGCAAGAATAGTTTCGAACGAAGGAAGATGATTTTTCTATCCAAGTCCTTCACAATACTAACGAATACTTGATTTAATCCTTGAGTAGGGTAACCACAAATAACCCTCCGTATTAAATAGCTTTCAATTAAACGAAGGATTGAAATAAAATCTTCCTTAGATAGTAGTTGATTCTCATAGTCATAATACAACGGTAAAATAAGAGGATAAATTATCTTTATATCAATACTATCTAGGTCTTTTAGACACTCGTTTATTTCCTTTTCCTTTTCATTCTGCCTTAATATTCGGTCATAAAACCCGGCAAATTGCAATAATTCTTTCATTAAATTTTCGATTGCTTCAGGTTCCCTTGAATAATATTTTTTAAAATATTCTTTAAAATCCGTATATACACCTGTTTTCTTAGGAATTTTTTCATTTTATATGAAAGATAGTCCCTAATAAAATTTGAAAGTTCGCCTTTATTCTCTTCCCTAAGTTTTGTTTCAACAGGGAACCAGTATTGGTTATAAATTTCCTTTGAAAGCTAGCGGTTAAATCCATTAACAAAAAATTTCTTATTAAATCAGCTTCTGTAAGTTTCTCCCTGTTGAATTTAGACTTTCAAAAATGAGTTGTGGGTCGTCATGTTCTCGTTCTAATGAAACTTCTACAATAATTAACTTGGCAATCCCTTCATAAAGTGCTTCAATATCACGCTGCCCACTCTTGATTGAGTTATAGAAATACATATAATTATCTAAAATATTATGATACTCAACATCTAATACAGTTTTGTTAATAAGTGAAAAATATACTTCCCTATCTTGTTTAGTTAATTGAAGTTTAATATATTCATCATCTTTTTATCAGGGTTTACTAAATATTGGTTTATTTCATTTGAAGTAATATTTGGATTTGGGTGTTCATCTAAATAATTCTTAATTGCTAATAATAATAAGGAAATTGTTGTCAACCTTTGTTGCCCGTCTATAATGGTTAAGGGTTTTACCTTAGTAACAGGTATATTTTGATCAGAAATATGTACTATTGAACCAATAAAGTGATTTTTACTATTATTATCGCTTGCTTTTAAAATATCGGAAAACAATTGACCGCAATGAAGATGTGTCCACTTATATGTACGTTGATATACAGGTATAACAAATTGTTGGTTTGGTATTCTAAGTAAATGAAGAATACTTGTCTGCGAAGCCTGCATTTACAATTTACCTCCTTTGATAGTTAATTTAAGTATATAGTAAATTTACCCTATATTAAATAAAATTTCAGAAAAATATATCAAATCTAATTAAAGTTAATTCATAGAATAACATTAACATTTTCAATCGATTATTGAAAATTTCAGTTTAGGAAAACCGGGTGAAAAACATATCGTTCTTTTATATTTTGCGAATTTCCAATAACAGCTTTTGTTACTTTAATTATACAGCAAAAAGGTATAATCCCTTTAACTAGGAGATATTATACCTTTTAATTTAGCTCAGGTAAAAGAACCCTGTTGATTGGAGTGGAGGGCGGCGAAGACTCCTGCGGGAGTACGGGTCTGGGGAGACCCCGCAGGCGCCAAAGCGCCGAGGAGGCTCCCGGCACGCCCGCGGAAAGCGAAGCCGCCTGGAGCGGAAATCAACAACCATTTTAAACAATCAACCCTAAATTTGATGGACTTTTTCAGTACCCTTCCAATTGCAGTCTTTCACGCTTGAATTAAATAAATTACACCTAAAATGATAAAAATGCCACAAAAACAAATAGCACTTTGGCAAGTTTTTCCACGATAGCCTCCTTAATGAATACTCGCGCCAATAACGTATGAGAGTCCAACAGAAATTACCATTGAAAGAAATCCTACCGCGCGGTTATTGCTCTCTATTTCTTTATCAACCTTAAATCTTGGTGTTAAAAACTCAAAAATAAAGTAACCGATTAATAAAAGGAAAAATCCATACATTCCCCAACCGATCATAACAAGTAAAGAATCATGGTGTAAAATCGAATATCTGAACACATTGGCGATCCCAAAATCTTTCCGCCTGTTGCCATCGCAACCGCAATGTTTCCTTTTTGATTTCATCCCAGTTACTATATTTGGTTACCAATTCAAAAACATATAAAAATAAGACGATGCATAATATGGTCACGCTGTATAATCCAGCTGTCTGTACAAACGAATTTTCCCAAAAGAGTTCATTCGCATCTCCCTTTGTCCATTCAGAAAAAGTTCGCGGCGCTTTATTTAAATTCTACCACGGTTACGCCGCTGCCACCTTCTCCTGCTTCTCCTAATCGTATACGTTTGACAGATCGATGTTGTTTCAAATATTCGCTCACACCTGTCCGCAATGCACCCGTTCCTTTTCCATGAATGATGGAAACACGTGGGTAACTAGCAAGCAATGCATCATCGATGTATTTTTCCACTTTTAAGATTGCATCTTCATATCGTTCCCCACGAAGATCAAGCTCTAAGCTGACGTGATAATCTTTCCCTTTAATGGTCGCAAGTGGTTTTGCTTCTTTTTCGGTTCAGATTTAATGAATTCAAGATCTTTTTCCTTCACTTTCATTTTCATAATTCCGATTTGCACTTGCCACTCTTGCTCACCTGTTTTTCAAGCAATTGGCCATTCTGACCAAATGTTATCACTTTTACTTCGTCCCCAGGCTGAAGTTCCCGTTTTTTGCTTTTGTGATTGGCTGCCCTTTTGTCTATGAGGGTTGGAACAGCCATGTCAAGCTTACGTCTCGCTTCGATCAATTCATGTTCTTTCACTTGCGCTCCGCTTTCAAGGCGCATTTGCCGTAGTTCCTTCATTACTAACTCTGCTTCTTCTCTCGCTTTTTCAACGACTTCTGCCGCTTTTTCCGCTGCTTTTTCATATAATTTCTGCTTATGATCGTAGAACTCTATCATTTGCTGCTGCAAATCACGATGAAGCTTTTCTGCGTGTTTTAAATAATCATGGGCTTCCTCGTAATGCTCTTCCGCTTCACGGCGACTAGTTTCTAACGAAGCAATCATGTTTTCCACTTCATTGCTTTCCGTATCGATCATTGACTTTGCATTTGTAATAATCATTTCAGATAAGCCAAGTCTTTGTGAAATTTCAAATGCATTGCTTCGCCCAGGTACACCAATTAAAAGTCGATATGTCGGTCGCAATGTTTCTACATCGAATTCTACACTTGCATTTGTCACACCTGGACGGTTATAGCCGTATGCTTTTAGTTCTGGATAATGTGTCGTCGCAATTACACGCGCACCTCTTTGATACACATCATCCAAAATGGAAATCGCTAGAGCAGAACCTTCCTGTGGATCGGTCCCCGAACCGAGTTCATCGAATAGTACAAGACTTTCATGATCGATTTGCTGTAAAATTTGAACGATGTTCACCATATGGGAAGAAAACGTACTTAAACTTTGTTCAATCGATTGTTCGTCCCCAATATCAGCGAACACATTTTTAAATACAGCAATTTCCGAACCTTCTTGCGCGGGGATATGGAGACCTGCTTGTCCCATTAATGTGCAAAGGCCAACCGTTTTCAGCGTAATCGTTTTTCCGCCCGTATTCGGACCCGTTATGACGATCGTTGTATAATCCGTGCCCAGCGTCACATCGTTAGCGACAACTTCATCAATTGGAATAAGCGGATGACGTGCTTCATGTAAACGAATAATGCCTTTATCGTTAATGGAAGGTCTTGTCAACTTCTTTTCTTTCGAATAGCGCGCCTTCGCAAAAATAAAGTCCAAGTCTCCCATCGTCTCAACGATAACGAGCAGTTCATTCGCATACTCCGCCACTTCATTTGATAATTCAGCAAGAATCCGATCAATCTCGGTTTTTCCCGCATTTGTAGCTCTTTTAATTCATTATTTAACTCAACAACCGCCTGTGGTTCAATAAATAATGTTTGTCCTGACCCCGATTGATCGTGGACAATTCCTCCGTAGTGCGAGCGATATTCTTGCTTCACAGGAATGACATAGCGATCGTTTCGAATCGTAATAATTGCATCTGATAGCATTTTTTGAGCGTTACTTGATCTTGTATAGCTTTCAAGTCTTTCACGAATGCGCCTTTCATTCCTGCGCTGTTGCTGGCGAATGCTTCTCAACATTTCACTCGCGGAATCAAGAATGTTGCCATCCTCATCTACCGCTTGCTTAATTTTTCGCTCCAAATCTGTAAGGAGAAAAATGCTTGCCGTCTTCTCTTCCAAAATCGGAATCTCTACTTCATTTTCAAGGAGCTCTTCAATAAATTGCTTCATCATTCTACTCGTATGAATCGTACTCGCTATTTGTCCAAGTTCAACGGCGTTCAACACACCGCCAATTTCCGCTCGTCTAATATGCGGTTGGATATTGTAAATCCCACTTAAAGGCGCATGTCCTTTTAAGCGGAGCACATGTGCCGCTTCATCCGTCTCATCTTGCATCTGCACGACTTCCTCATACGATACAGACGGGCGCAAAGCTTGAATTCGATCGATGCCAAGCGAAGATGCGGCAAAGCCTTCCAGTTCAGCAATGATTTTATGAAATTCCAATGTTTTTAGGATTTTATCATTCATACGTTTTTCCCTTTCTCAACTGCTAATATGTGTTCAACATTCAAACCCACTGCGAACCCGAATTGTTTAAGGAGTTCACAGTCCGATCTGATTGAACAAACTTAGTGATCATTTCGCTTCAAAAAGCAAGCAATTCCTCTGGGTCCATTGCATTGAGGACAGTGGATGGGCGAATCCATCCTTTTCTTGCTGCGGATACCCCAATATTCATAAATGATAATGATGAAATATTATGAGCATCCGTATTAATAGCAATTTTACTCCAGCAGCTTGTGCTTTACGCAAATGCTCTGCGGCAAGATCCAAGCGTTCCGGGTTTGCGTTTAATTCAAGTGCCGTATTTGTTGATTGGGCAAGCTGAATTAACTGATCGATGTCAACGTCATAACCATTACGTCTGCCAATTAATCGACCGGTTGGATGGGCAATCAGATCAACGTGAGGATTTTCAAATGCATTTCTCAGCCGCTCCATGATTTTTTCCTTGGCTGTGAAAAGCTCGAATGAATCGAAGCAATGACAAAATCCAATTCAGCAAGTAGATCATCGTCATAATTTAAACGTCCATCCGGCAAAATATCCATTTCGATCCCTGATAAAATGAGAATATCATCGTATTTTTCATTTAAATTGCGTATTTCTTCCATTTGCTTTCTTACTCGATCGACCGTTAACCCGTTTGCTACTCGCAGAAATTCCGAGTGATCGGTAATCGCCATATATTGATAGCCTTTTCGTCTGCACGCTTCGACCATTTCTTCCAATGAATAGGCACCATCAGACCATGTCGTATGCAAATGGAGATCGCCTTTTATTTTGTCAATTGTAATCAGCTCTTCATCCAAATGGAAATGATCGATTTCGGAACCGTCCTCGCGAATTTCTGGCGGCATGAACGGAAGGCCAAAATGGCTGAAAAATTGTTGCTCGGATTGGAATGTCAGAATTTCACCTGTTTCAATGTTCTCCACACCGTATTCACTAATCTTTTCCCCGCGTGCTTTCGCAATCTGACGCATACGAACATTATGATCCTTTGATCCAGTAAAATGATGCAATGCTGTCGCAAACTCATCTGGCTTCACAAGGCGAAAGTCGACCGCAACATCGTATCTTCCTTCAAGCACAACACTTATTTTTGTATCTCCACTCGCGATTGCTTTGCTAAATCCCTCTAACTGAAGTAGCTGCGTCTTCACTGCTTTTGGGTGATCTGTCGCAATCATGAAATCCAAATCTTTAATCGTCTCACGAGTCCGTCGCAAACTACCGGCTCGAGAGAATGTATGAATTTCCTTGATTTTTTCAAGTTCTTTTTCGACTTTTTCCGCGATCGGAAGCATGTAAGCAATCGGCAGGCGTTCCGGCTGTGCCCCGAATTGGTTAATCGCTTCAAGTATTTTATCTTGAGATTTCTTCCCAAAACCTTTTAGCTCTGCAATTTTCCCAGCCTCACATGCCTCTCTTAATAAATCGATATCTTCGATGCCTAACTCTTGATACAAGCGAGAAATCTTTTACCGCCAAGTCCAGGGACTTGCAGCAGTGGAATGAGTCCTTGTGGAACTTCTTCCTTCAATTCATTAAAAACGGTTGACATACCCGTTTCGATATACTCATTAATAACTGCCCCTGTCCCTTTGCCAATCCCAGGAATTTTTGTAAAATCTTCAATTTCAGCAAGGCTACGATCATCCGCTTCTAGTCCCGAAGCCGCTTTACGAAATGCAGCCGTTTTAAATGGATTTTCACCTTTTAGCTCCATATAAATCGCAATTTGTTCAAGTAAACGAATGACCTCTTTTTATTTACTTTCAACATATTCACCAACCGTTCTCATATTCTCCTCATATCATTTTAGCAAATCCGCGTGGAAAAGAAAAACTTCCCTTTGATTAAGAGAAGTTACTTCTGTACATAGTCAACCCACCATTTTGTTACTTCTGTGGAAAAATAAGGTGTATGTTCAAGCATAGCAATTGCGATGAATGATTGATTCACCGCTGTCTGTACGCTTGGAATAGGAAGCAAAGCGGCGATGTATAGTACAATGAAAACGAGCAAGTATATTTCGATAAAGCCGAGCAGTCCCCCTGCCCATATATTAAGTGTTTTTAACACTGGCAGACTTGCAACAACATCTAGCGCAGACCCAATAATTCCAAGTACAACTCTCACTGCGAAGAAAATTATGACGAAAGCAATTGCGCGATAAAATACTTCGTCCATATTAGCGCTATCGAATAACATTTTTATTGCACCGTCTCCATCAGGGCTCGGATACGGAATCCAAAGTCTTAGCTTCGGCGCTAATTCTTCATAGTACATATGGGCAACGATAAATGCGATAATAAATCCAATCATATGAAGTAATTGTAAAATAAATCCTCTTCTCAAACCAATGAGAAATCCAAAAAAGAATTACAATGAGTGCAAGGTCAAGCATTATCTATATCAGTCCTTTAAACGTTGAAGTTCTTGTTCCATGCGATCGTACCGTTCCTGCAACTTCACGAGATCGTGAACAGCATTCACAGCAGTAAGCACGGCAAGTCTACTCGTATCCAAATTAGAATTGATCGAGCTAATTTCTTTCATTTTTGAATCAACCAAAGCGGCAACTTTCATTACATGCTCTGCCGAATCGGTTCCTGTAATGGTATAATTCTGTCCATGAATTGTTACTTGAGTCCGTATCCTTTGACTCTTTGTCAAGCCAAATTCCTCCATTTCATCAGAATCCTAACGTTATCATAACATGAAAAAAACGGATGGGAATACGATACCTATGGCTTTACTACCGACGATGCAAAGTTTACTACCGATTATTACACATTTACTACCGATTTTAAGAACTTTATTACCCATTATAGAAAGGATGACTCCTAATGTCGAATATTGTCATTCAAGTGAACGAAATAACAATGCAAAAAATGAACGCCCATTATAAGCCATTTCAATTGGGAAAAATGCCACCCGGCAGCCTATTTGTCGCGAAAAAAACAGCTGCACGATTACCGCCTATCGTTCTGGCAAAGTGATGTTTCAAGGGTCAGGTAATGAAGAAGAAGCGAAACGCTGGGGGACTCCAACTGCCAAACCGGGAAATACAGCGGCTGGAAAAACATCGGGCAAACCGTTACCTGCCAAGCTTTCATCGCTATCGGTCATTGGCTCCGACGAAGTAGGTAAAGGTGATTATTTCGGACCGATGACCGTTGTCGCCTCCTATGTAAAAAGAGCAAATTCCGCTATTACAAGAATTAGGCGTGAAAGATTCGAAGCACTTAACGGATGCACAAATTGTTACAATCGCCAAAGATTTGCTTACGTTTCTCCCATATAGTTTATTAACATTGCCAAACGAGAAATATAATCAACTTCAAGCAAAAGGAATGACACAAGGCAAGATAACGGCGATTTTACATAATCAGGCATTGAATCATTTATTAGGAAAAATTGTCCCAGATAAACCAGACGCAATTCTCGTCGATCAATTTGCTGAAGCGTCTGTCTATTTCCGCCACCTTCAAGGTCAAAAGAACATTTGCCGAGAAAATGTCTATTTTAGCACGAAAGCGAAAGCATTCATCTCGCAGTTGCTGCTTCATCGATTTTAGCGAGATATGCATTTTTAAAAGCTTTCGAAACCTAAGTAAAAAGCCGGATTTGAGCTTCCAAAAGGAGCAGGTGCAAAAGTCGACCAAGCAGCTGCAAGATTGATTCGTGAAAAAGGTGTTGCTGCCTTAAACGAATTTACGAAAGTGCATTTTGCCAATACAGGAAAGCGCGAAAAATTGCTGGCATGTAAAAATTCCTGACATCGATAATGTAGAGGAAACATTTTTTAGTTACAGTTGAAATCGGAATTAGCTTATTATTGAGAGTCAGTTCTTTTGGTTTTGATCGAAGAACTGGCACTTGCATTGGGTTTCAAGGACTATTCTACCAATTTCCAGCAACGAACTGTCTTTCAATTTGAGGTTCAAGGACTGTTCTACCGATTTCCAGAAAGGAACTGTCTTTCAATTTGAGGTTCAAGGACTGTTCTACCAATTTCCAGCAACGAACTGTCTTTCAATTTGAGGTTCAAGGACTATTCTACCAATTTCCAACAACGAACTGTCTTTCAATTTGAGGTTCAAGGACTATTCTACCGATTTCCAAAAACGAACTGTCTTTCAATTTGAGGTTCAAGGACTATTCTACCAATTTCCAACAACGAACTGTCTTTCTAATTGATTTCGAAAGACAGTTTTTGCAAATTTCCTTTCCTTGCACATTTTCTTATTCGTTCAACGCTATTTTCAATAACCGATCATCATTCGGCTCGGACGAACCTCTATCATCCGAATGATATAAAGAGAATTAAATATAGCATTAATGTTTTTTCATTTGAACGAGCCTCCACACACATCAAAAAGGGCTATCGTTCATGGTGACAGCCCCTTTTTCGCTTGTTAGAAATTCAAAGATTTAGTTTATAGATCACTTTTAATTAAAGCTATTCACGTTTAGCTTCAGGCCCCTTACGCTTTTGTTTATTAGCCTCTTAGCTCCGCTCCCGCTTTTCTTTTAATGCGGCAAGCACTTTTCATGTGCTTTAACAACCTCTTCGTCTGTAAGAGTTTTTCCCGATCTAAATACGTTAATGAGAAGGCGATTGATTTCTTTCCTTCTTCCATATGCTCACCTTCGTAAAGGTCGAACATATGCACTTCCGTTAATAATTTCCCGCCCGCATCCTTAATGATTTTCTCAAGTGAACCTGCTGTTACGTTTTTGTCCGCCACAAGCGCAATGTCCCTTGAAATCGATGGGAATCGTGGAATTGGCGTGTATTGTAGCTCCGGAAGCTCAAAATGGAAAATTGGACTTGCCTTCACTTCAAACACATATGTGTTTTTCAAATCCAAATCCTTTTGCTTATTCGGGTGCACTTGCCCTGCAAATCCGATCACTTCACCCGCTAAGATAATTTCCGCTGTACGTCCCGGATGCATGCCATCTCGCTCGGATGCGCGCCATTCGATTTGTTCCGCTACACCGAGTTTGTCAAATAACCCTTCCAAGATGCCTTTGATTACGTAAAAATCAACCGGCTTTTTCTCACCTTGCCATTCGTTTTCCACCCATAGACCTGTAATCGCTCCGGCAATATGCTCTCTTTCTTCTGGTTGAACATCCTTGCCTTCATTTAAGAAAACAGATCCGATTTCGTATAAGGCAACGGACTCGTGCTGACGGGCCACATTATATGATAATGCTTCGAGCAATTGAGGGATGATGCTTAATCTTAAGCGGCTTCTCTCCTCACTCATCGGCATTGCCAGCTGTACAGGCTCCCTTCCTTCAATCGCATAACTCATTGCTTTCTCTTCAGAAGTAAGCGAGTATGTTGTTGCTTGGTAAAGGCTCGCACCTTCTAAAAGCCTCTCGTTGTCCGGCGTTTTTCTTGAGTCGGATTTAATCCGCCTGGTGTTGCGGCTCCTTTAGGCAATGTCTTTGGAATGTTGTCATATCCATATAAACGTGCCACTTCCTCAAGCAAATCTTCCTCAATTTTAATATCGCCGCGACGTGTCGGAGCAGTAACCGTAAAGACTCCGCTTCTACATTTACGTCAAATTTTAACCGAGTAAAAATTGCAACAACATCATTTTCACTCAAATCCGTTCCAAGAACTCGGTTAATTTTTTCAAGTGTGACGGACACTACAGCTGGTTCAATTGTTAAATGATCCGCTTCTATGAGTCCGTCTAACACTTCTCCACCTGCAAGCTCAGCAATTAATTGAGCGGCACGTTCAGCAGCTGGACGCACTCTCGCTGGGTCTACCCCTTTTTCATATCGGCTACTCGCTTCACTGCGCAAACCGTGGTACTTCGATGTGCTGCGGATCGATCCACCTGTGAAATAAGCGGATTCGAGTAAAATCGTTGTCGTGTCTTCACGTACTTCCGAATCGGCTCCACCCATCACACCTGCTAAGGCTACTGGAATCGTTCCATTTGTAATAACGAGCTGATCAGCTGTTAGTTTCCGTTCTGTATCATCAAGTGTTTTTAAAATTTCGCCCTCATGTGCGTGACGGATGACAACTTCTTTGGAATCGAAGCGATCATAGTCAAACGCATGGAGTGGCTGACCATACTCTAATAAAATATAGTTCGTAATATCAACTACATTATTATGTGGGCGAATGCCGCTCGCCATTAGTCTCGTTTGCATCCATAACGGCGATGGACCAATTTTTACATTTTTAATGACTTTCGCCGTGTATAACGGATTATCTTCCGGCGCGTCGATTTTCACAGAAATATAGTCAGCTGCCTTTTCAGAAGATGCTTCGACTGTGATTTCTGGTAATTCGACTTCTTTATTTAAAATCGCCGCTGTTTCGTAAGCCATCCCAAGCATGCTAAGCGCATCGGCACGGTTTGGTGTTAAGTCAAGTTCAAGCACTTCATCGTCTAAGTTTAAAAGTTCCAGTGCATCGACACCCACTTCAGTTTCTTCTGGAAACACATAAATGCCCTCGGAGAATTCTTTTGGAACGAGCTTTCCTTCAATTCCAAGCTCTTGGAGGGAACAAATCATTCCATTCGATGCTTCGCCACGCAATTTTGCTTTTTTAATTTTAAAATTTCCTGGAAGCACAGCACCAACCGTTGCAACCGCCACTTTTTGTCCTTTCGCTACATTCGAGCACCACAAATAATTTGCACCGGTTCTGCTTCGCCAATATTGACAAGGCATTTGCTCAGCTTATCTGCTTCTGGATGCTTTTCGCATTCAAGCACATGGCCAACAACGACACCTTTTACTCCGGCGCTACGTTGCTCTACTCCATCTACCTCAATTCCACTTCTCGTAATCTTTTCTGCTAATTCTTTTGCTGAAACGCCCGTTAAATCAACGTACTCTTGCAGCCATTTATATGAAACAAGCATGTATGCTACCTCCTTTAATTATTCCTGTACTGAAAATTGTTGTAAAAATCGTAAATCATTCGTGTAAAAATGACGAATATCATCAACGCCGTATTTCAACATCGTAATCCGCTCAGGCCCCATTCCAAATGCAAAACCTGTATATTTTTTCGAATCAAAGCCAGCCATTTCAAGGACATTTGGATGAACCATGCCCGCTCCCAAAATTTCAATCCAGCCCGTTTGTTTACAAACGCGGCAGCCATCTCCCACACATTTTACAAGAAATATCCATTTCAACCGATGGCTCTGTGAAAGGGAAAAGCTTGGACGGAGACGGATTTCGCGATCTTGACCAAACATCTTCTTCGCGAATACTTCGAGCGTTCCTTTTAAGTCTCCCATCGTAATATTTTCATCGATAACAAGCCCTTCAATTTGAGTGAACTGATGAGAATGTGTCGCATCATCATTGTCACGGCGATACACTTTTCCTGGACAAATAATTTTTACCGGACCTTTTCCTTCATGCTTTTCCATTGTCCGTGCTTGAACAGGTGATGTATGTGTGCGCAGTAAAATTTCTTCTGTAATGTAAAATGAATCTTGCATATCGCGAGCCGGATGACCTTTTGGCAAGTTTAACGCTTCAAAGTTATAGTAATCTTGTTCTACTTCAGGTCCTTCTGCAACTTGGTAGCCCATTCCGATAAATAAATCTTCAATTTCTTCGATTACTTTTGTTAACGGATGTCGGCTTCCTGTTTTCACTGGACGACCTGGCAATGTCACATCAATCGTTTCAGATGCAAGTTGTTTATTCACTGCCTCCACTTCAAGTTCTGTATGTTTCGCTTCGATGGCTTTCGTAATCGTTTCACGAATGACATTGACAAGTGCCCCATTTTCGGACGCTCTTCCGCCGATAATTTTCCCATACCGCGTAACACTTCGGTAATTGGACCTTTTTCCCGAGATATGCAACACGAACATCATTCAATGCTTTTAAATCAGAAGCATCTTTAATTTTTTCAAGTGCTTCTCTTTCCAGTTCTTGTAGTTTTTGTTCCACTTCAATTGACCTCCTTATTTTTGAAAACAAAAAAGCCCACCCCCATAAAGGGACGAGGCTTTGGTCGCGGTACCACCCTTATAAACATTTGCATGTTCACTTCATTGTCATAACGGCATATGCCGGAGCATCTTTACGTGTTTTAAAAATAAAAAACGGTCCCGATGCCGACTCAGGAGGTGAACTTCACACAGATTCCGCTGAAAATGCTCACAGTCACGGCATTTTCTTCCTGAAAGCTTTCTCTGGTTACTTTTCTCCATCATAGTCATTTACTTTATTCAGATAAATTATATTATAGTCGTTTACAGCGTTGATTTCAAATTATTTTCGTAAATGATAAAGAAGAATGCCAGCTGCAATCGCAACGTTTAACGATTCGCTTTGCCCATAGATTGGTATATAAAGATTTTTCGTTGTTTTTGTTAGTAGATCTTGAGCAACTCCTGCTCCTTCGTTGCCAACGATTAACGCGAATGCATCAGTCGCCGCAACATCTGTATATGATGATGCACCTTCGAGAGCTGTTCCATACACCGGCATTCCCGCCGCCTTGATTTTTCTATCCATTCATGTAAATTTCCAGTTGCTGTATTGATATGAAAATGGCTTCCTTGTGCCGAGCGAATTACTTTCGGATTGTACAAATCACCGGAACCTTCTCCAAAAATAACCGCGTCCATTCCGGCTGCCTCCGCCGTTCGAATCATCGTGCCGATGTTCCCGGGTCTTGAACCCGATCAAATAAAAGCAAGCGTTTGTGAGTAGAGAGATCAATCTCCGACTGGCTTTTCCGACATATAGCAAAAATTCCTTGTGGTGTCTCCGTATCTGAAATGTGACGGCTAACTTCAGTAGAAATCGTTGTGATCGGGCAATGCTGAGGAATTGATGAACGATCAAGCCCTCCACGATCAAGATTTCTCTCACCGCTTCTTTTTGATTGCCTCTTCAACGAGATGAAACCCTTCAACGATATAAAGATTATGTTGATCACGGCCTTTTTCGTGAGTAGTTTTTTCCAATCTTTTACGCGGGCATTTTTTATTGACTGAATATGCTCCAAACTTTTCATTTCCTTTCCGTACATTCTTTCACCATTATACATATTTCTAACGTTTTGCGAAAAGCTAAAGAAGAAACTTTTCGAAGGAGCGAGCGGAATGAACTTAAATTTACGAAATGCGATCATTCATAATGTATCTGGCAATAACCAAACACAATTAAAAGAAACGATTGTCGACGCGATCCAGCGTGGGGAAGAAAAATGCTTCCTGGACTTGGTGTTTTGTTCGAAGTTATTTGGCAGCATGCTGACGAACAAGAGAAAAATATGATGCTACAAACATTAGAGGAAGGGTTGAAATAAAAGCAAGCGGCTCTACTTAGGGCCGCTCTACTTATTGGATAAAATATTTAATTGTTTCAATTCCGTAATAGGAAGCAATGCCGAACACAATCCCCCATAGAACAAGGCTGATCGTCATCCAAAGCAGTGTCCGTTGCTTTGTTGCTCCGAGCGAAAGACCAAGAAATGCTGAAATATGTGTACCGACAAGAAGTGGGCCCAAAGAGCTAGACCGGGAAAACCGTATTTATTCCAAATCTTTCTTGCCCGTTTTTGTCGTTTGCCATTATCTTTCATTGTACCTTTCTTTGCCGCGATAAAATTCTTTATCTTCTCAAATAAGTAAATAACTAAAACAATTGTCGAAAAATTTCCGATAAACGCTAAAATTACAACGATTATGGGATTGAGCCCACGCAAAATCCCAAGCGGAACCACTGTCACAAGTTCAAACCACGGTGTGGCCGCAAGTAAAAAACTAGAACATACTCCCAAAGACTCCCCATCATTCTCTCCTTAAATAAATAATCTTCTTTCACCATACAAGATTTTCAAGAAGAAGAAAAGAAAAACAAATTGCTTTGATGTACCTATGAAAAAATATTGCTCGACGTGTTTTTTACACCAATCAAGTTAAGAGCGTGTTTGGTATGTTAGAAGTGAATAAAAGCACCCATTTTCGAGGTGCATTTTCATAGTATTCTTTTGGTAGACGATTCAATTGCGTTGGTTCAAAGATATTCAGCTTATATGTTTAAGGTTTAACGAAAACAACATCATTATCTGTTATAATGAAATAAATATCGTCTAATAAAGGAGGGTTTATGAACATGGAAAAGATCTTACATTTGCTGAATACTATGCAAGAAGAACAAAGACAATTTGGGAAAGATTTACAGATTGAACTAAGCAATTTTCGTAAAGAGATACGAGTTGAACTAAGTGATTTTCACAAAGAAATACGAGTTGAACTAAGTGATTTTCGCAAGGAAATAAATGATCGTTTTGAAAAGGCAGATAAGCGTTTAGAAGCGATAGAAAAATATGCCATACAAAACGGTGAAAAATTGGATAATAATCGCGATTATACAAGTAGGAAAATAACTTTCATTGAGCATAAAAACATTGAACTAGAACAACGTATATTTGAATTGGAGAATCAGTATGGACGACAATAATTTGTTGGAAATAACAGCTATGTACATCCTCAATACCTCCATATAGTTCCGCAATCGACCTTCTAATATTATCTATGAGAACGGCTAAACCCCACCAAAACGGGATTTAGCCCAAATTTCATTCGTACGTAATTTGATCAACCATTTTCCGATCTAAACGTTTTACCACTTCTGTAATTAATTTAACTGCATTTTCATAGTCATCGCGATGCAAGATACCACCATGTGTATGAATGTAACGTGTCGCAATCGTAATGGCGAGCGATGGTGCGCCTTCACCAGCAATATGTGTAGATCCAGCATCTGTTCCACCGCCTGGAAGAGCATCAAATTGATGCGGGATATTTAATTCTTCCGCGACAGAAACAACTATTTCACGCAAGCCTTTATGCGATACCATGGACGCGTCATATAAAATAATTTGCGGACCATCCCCCATTTTACCTTGCGCTTCTTTCTCGGTTACCCCTGGTGTATCTCCAGCAATTCCGACATCAACTGCAATCGAAATGTCTGGTTGTACTTTATTTGCAGCCGTTCTTGCCCCACGGAGTCCCACTTCTTCCTGAACAGTTCCTACTCCATAAACGATGTTCGGATGGTTTTCGCCTTGTAAATTTTTCAATACATCGATCGCAATCGCACAGCCGATTCGGTTATCCCACGCTTTGCTAGCAATAATTTCTCGTTATTCATCACTGTAAATTCAAAATGTGGAACAACCATGTCTCCCGGTACTACGCCCCATTCCTTCGCTTCCTCACGACTTGAAGCCCCAATATCGATGAACATATCTTTAATATCAACCGGCTTTTTCGCACTTCTGGAGATAAAATATGTGGAGGCTTCGAACCAATGATACCTGTGATTTCTCCTTTTGACGTAACGATCGTCACACGTTGGGCAAGCATTACTTGTGACCACCAGCCACCGACTGTTTGAAAGCGTAAAAGCCTTTTTCATCAATTTGAGTGATCATAAAGCCAACTTCATCCAAATGACCAGCGATCATGATTTTTGGTCCGTTTTCTTCACCTTTTTAATTGCGATTAAACTGCCAAGACCATCCGTCTCAAGTTCATCTGCATACGGAGCTATGTATTTTTCATCACTTCTCTAGGCTCACGTTCATTGCCAGGAATGCCTTTTGCATCCGTTAACTCTTTCAGCATCGTTAATGTTTCATCAAGTTTAACCATCAAATAAACCTCCATTTTTATAATAATTTAAAGCTCATTACAATTAATATCCGTCCCGCTGGCGCTGATAATTCACTTCATTTTTTGGCGATACGCTTTTTGTACGTCATCAATCGAAAAACCGAGTGATTGGCCGAGAATAAAATATTGGCGCAGCAAGTGCTGATAGTTGTCAAATGTTCTCGTTTGTCGTAGTAGGTCGACTAAATGGATGACCTTTAAAAAACATTGATCTAATTCTTCGTTTCCTTCAGAAGAGACGATATCAATTTTATTTTCAGCAAAGCCAAGTTCATTGCCAATTGATAAAATAAAATGAACACCGTCGACAAATTCTTCTAAAATGATGTCTTGTGCTGACGGTTGTTTTTTGCTCCAAAATTTAAAACATCTCGTTTCATTGGCAAGTTCACCAATTTCGACGAGTAAAGCAAGAATTTTTCTCAACAAGGTTTTGCGTTTGCAGACCGTGTTCTTCGACAATAAAGCGATCTAGCTCATTTTGCATCGCAAACCATTCTTGCAAGGTCATAATGATCACTCCTTCCAAAAAATTATACCAATAATGAAACCTTTTTCCTAATCATTCGTATACAGAGTAATATTATCTAATTGGAGGACCTTAGCCATGATTATTTTGCTGAGACTTGTTATGTTTGCAGCGATTATTTACCTCATTTACAAAATTGTCATGTATATTTTAAGCCCAAAACGGAAATTAGAATCCGCACATGAACAAAAGAAATTTTTCTTCTATGATGTTCCCGATAATATCCGCAAAAACTTTCTCATTACTTTAAAAGGAGTCATGTTTGAAGGGGAAAATATTTGGGAACTACAGATCGTGCCTTTGATGTCGTCTCCATTTTTGTCTGGCCAAAAATCCAGATGTACTTCAAGGATTAACATATGATGATTTTATAATGATTGAAAATGAAATTAAACTTAGATACCCACATGCAGCGATTGACTGGAAAAGCCCGATTAAAGAATTGATCGCTAAAAACAAATAAAAACATTGCGCAGTTAAACGTGCGCAATGTTTTTTATGATTGAGTAGATTGTTTTGCAAAAATTCTTTCCACGTGACGGTGACGATTTTTTCCTTAATAAATAGAATAATAGGGCGAGCGCGGAGACGATCATAACGGCCATCCCAGGTGAGAAATGGGTAATAAATTCTCCGAATACCGTATAGAAAAAAACGAGCGGCACATTTGTGATAAAAGCTCCTTTCATAAATCCATGAAAATCCGGCTTTCGTTCTAATAAGCAAATATTAAGTAAATGATAGTGAAAAAAGGAATGAGTCGTAAAACGGCAATTTGGCCGATCGTCATTTTATTAAAATGGCCAAACCACTTATATTTTACATTCATTAACTTCGCGTGTGCTCCAGGCATTTTTCCAATGGAGAAGTAAAGAGGGCGGATAATAAAAGTAGGCCGATTATTGAATATATCATTCCGAAAAAGGATCCGAATAACATCCCTCCAATTATACAGACGAGGATAACCGGGACGAACAGAAACTGCCGTACAACATGAAATGCGATAAATAAAAACGGAGCGAGCAATCCACTTCCTTCCATAAACGCAAGCATGATCAATAAATGGTCGTTCATCGCTGATCACCTGCTTTCTACTACATTATATTTTTTGCCCTTGTCCGTTATGACAGACGCATGAAAAGGGAAATGAATAGAAATACATCGATGATCGCAAGCAAAGGCAAACCAATAAAAAATGTTACGTGCTTTGTTTTATGTCGATATGTTTGCATGCCGACTGTCATGCCAAGCGCTCCACCAATCATCGCGGTCATCCAAAGCGTATTTTCAGGAATCCGTCTCTTTCCTTTTTGTGCATTACGTTTATCCTTTTTCATTAACCTTAATCCAATCAGGTTGATAAGAATCGAATAGCTAATCAATAACATGTTCACGCTGAGCACATCCTTTGTAAGTGAAGAAAAGCCATCCCCGAGCGGAGAATGGCTTTTGTATTATAGTGCAGCTTTTGCTTTGTTTGCTAATTCAGCAAATGCTTTTTCGTCATGTACAGCTAAGTCTGCAAGCATTTTACGGTTTACTTCGATGCCAGCAACTTTTAAGCCGTGCATTAAACGGCTGTAAGAAAGACCGTTTAAGCGAGCAGCAGCGTTAATGCGTGTAATCCATAGTTTACGGAAATCACGCTTTTATTGCGGCGATCGCGGTAAGCATAGTTATAAGATTTCATAACTTGTTGTTTTGCTACTTTAAATAATCTATGTTTAGAACCATAATAACCTTTAGCTAATTTTAAAATTTTATTACGACGTCTGCGGGTTACTGTACCGCCTTTTACACGTGGCATATTAATTCCCTCCTAATTGGATCTATAAAAATTACTTAATGTTGTCAAGTAAATGACGGATACGGCGGAAGTCGCCTTTTGAAACCATCGCAGATTTACGAAGTTTACGTTTTTGTTTTGTAGATTTGTTTGCAGCCAAGTGGCTTGTATAAGCGTGTGAACGTTTCAATTTACCAGACGCTGTTTTTTGAAGCGTTTAGCTGCGCCACGGTGTGTTTTCATTTTAGGCATTGGGTTTTCCTCCTCAAAACATTACTTTTCAGTTTTTGGTGCTAGTACTAAGAACATGCTTCTTCCGTCCATTCTCGGTTTGGACTCGACCGTTGCCACATCTTCACATTCTTCAGCAAAGCGAGTTAATACACGCTGACCGATATCTTTATGTGTAATGGCACGTCCTTTAAAGCGAATCGAAGCTTTCACTTTATCTCCTTTTTCAAGGAATTTCCGACCATTGCGAAGCTTTGTATTGAAATCATGTTCATCGATCGTAGGACTTAAACGAACTTCCTTCACATTAATCACTTTTTGGTTTTTACGCGCTTCTCTATCACGTTTTTGCATCTCAAAACGATGTTTTCCATAGTCCATTACTCGAGCGACTGGTGGTTTCGCATTTGGAGCAACAAGAACGAGATCAAGATTTACACGAGCGGCGATTTCCAACGCCTCATTTCGGGATTTTACTCCCAATTGGTCACCATTATGATCGATTAGACGAAGTTCACGGGCACGGATGCCTTCATTTACCAACATATCTTTGCTAATAGTTAGCCACCTCCAAGGTTTTTAAGGAATACCTTTGTTTGCAAAAGTTCTTCACACAATAAAAAAGCGCAGGTCTAAAGCAACCCGCACCACATTCACGCACAAATAGTCAAGAATGGATATGAAATCAATAACCTGTTAACAGCTTTATGCGTCAATCAGGCGAGAAGCGGGTAGCCTCTTCTTTTACAAACGAGTATTCATTTTCACCTTAGTAAATATATCATACACAGATGGCTCTGTCAAATGTTGAATGTTATTTACAACGTCTTTCATCATAACAAACAGACGCTTAGAAAGCAATGACTTTTTTAAAATGTTTAAATTTAACTAGAAAGGAAAACCTTTTTATAGATTCTTTTTGGAGGTTAGACATATGCGTAAAAAATAATGAGTTACACGCTTGTAAGTTTTGCTTTATTGTTTGGGTTCGGCGCTTGTTCAAACGATCCGTCCGTTGATAACAATCCGAAGGAGCAATTAGATGGTGCCGCTGAACCGAAAACGCCTGATAATCAAAGTGTTACTGACAGTGGTGTTAAATCAAATGGAAATGTGAATGATCCGGCGGCAGCTGATCAGATGGCTGCGCTTGACTTCGTAAAATTTGATTTAGAAGTTAAATATGGTCCAAATGAAAAATTTGATTTTGAATATGAACAAAAAGATCCAAATGGTGTATATGAAGCAGAGCTAGAAGATGAAACTACTCAGGCAATGATGAAAGGCGCAGATGCATTTAATGCGTTATACAATGTAATGAAGGATGTCTCATTCACAGCCAATACCCCGAAAGAAGAAGTGATCCAAACGGTTCTGGATTCATTCCAGCTTGCAGAAAATTATACGGAGTTTGATCTAGACTACACAACGAAAGACGGGACAAAATTAAATATTGAAGATAAAAATAGGCTGGCGTTTGCCAGCCTATTTTTTATTAATTAGATCTTGATTGGACATCTTCTGTTAGCTGTTCAATAAAATCTTTGAACGATACGGTTTCAGATTTTTGCTCTCCGTATTTTCTCACATTTACCGCTTCAGCTGATACTTCATTGTCCCCGACTACGAGCATGTACGGGATTTTTGCATTTGTGCTTCACGGATTTTATAGCCGATTTTTTCATCACGTTGGTCAAGTTCGACACGGAATCCTAATGATTTCAATTGATCTCGCACTTGTTTTGCATAATCAAAATGCACATCAGGTGATACCGGGATTACTTGGGCTTGAACGGGTGCAAGCCATGTAGGAATGCTCCTTTGTATTCTTCGATTAGGAAAGCAACAAAGCGCTCCATCGTTGACACGACCCCACGGTGAATGACGACTGGACGATGTTGTTTTCCATCTTCCCAACATAAGTAAGATCGAATTTTTCAGGCAAGAGGAAATCAAGCTGTACAGTTGACAATGTTTCTTCTTTTCCTAAAGCTGTTTTCACTTGAACATCGAGCTTCGGACCGTAAAAGCAGCTTCACCTTCTGCTTCGAAGTATTCAACACCTAGCTCATCCATCGCATCTTTTATCATTGCTTGCGCTTTATTCCACATTTCATCATCGTCAAAATATTTTTCCTTATCTTCTGGATCACGATAAGAGAGACGGAATGCGTAATCTTTAATATTAAAGTCTTTATAAACTTCCACAATAAGCTCGACAACGCGGATAAATTCTTCTTTTATTTGATCTGGGCGAACAAAAATATGAGCATCATTTAATGTCATGCCACGAACACGTTGAAGGCCTGATAATGCACCTGACATTTCATAACGGTGCATCGTTCCAAGCTCAGCAATCCGGATTGGAAGCTCACGATAGCTATGGATGTCATTTTTATAAATCATCATATGATGCGGGCAATTCATTGGACGGAGAACGAGCTGCTCATTGTCCATATCCATGATTGGGAACATATTCTCTTGGTAATGATCCCAGTGACCGCTCATTTTATACAATTCAACGTTTGCCATAATCGGTGTATATACGTGATCATAGCCAAGTTCTACCTCTTTATCGACGATGTATCGCTCGATAAGTCTGCGGATTGTTGCACCTTTTGGCAACCAAAGCGGCATTCCTTGACCGACTTGTTGAGAGTTTGTAAATAGGCTTAACTCTTTCCCAGTTTACGATGGTCTCGCTCCTTTGCCTCTTCCAGCATTTTCAGGTGGTTTTCAAGTGCATCTTTTTGAAAAAGCAGTTCCATATACACGTTGAAGCATTTTATTTTTGCTATCACCGCGCCAATATGCGCCAGCAATGCTAAGCAATTTAAATTCTTTAATTTTGCTAGTCGATGGAACGTGGACTCCGCGGCATAAATCGGAGAATTCGCCTTGTGTATAAATGGTCACTTTCTCATCTTCGGGAATCGCATCAATGAGCTCTTGCTTATATGGATCATCTGCGAACCGTTCTTTCGCTTCAGCACGTGATACTTCTTTACGTACAACTTCAATATTTTCATTGATGATTTTCTTCATTTCTTTTTCAATGACAGGTAAATCTTCTGGTGTAATTGCATGTTCAAGATCCATATCGTAATAAAACCCATCTTCAATGACAGGACCTACACCGAATTTTGCATCTGGATACAATCTTTTCACCGCTTGAGCCATGAGGTGAGCAGAGCTATGGCGCATAATTTCAAGCGCATCCTCACTATCTGGAGTAATGATCGCGATTAAGCCATCTTCCTCAATTGGTGTTTTTAAATCGATCAGCTTACCGCTTAGTTTGCCTGCAAGAGCATTTCGGCGCAAACCAGGGCTAATGGACGCTGCAATTTCTTCCGTTGTAATGCCTTTTTGAAATTCCTTCACTGAGCCATCTGGGAAAGTAATTTGAACTTGTTCTGACATGATGTGCCACTCCTTTATTAAATGTCTAGCGTCAGCGCCGATTGATGAATATGATCAGGACACCTCTGCTTTTTGAAATAAAAATAAAAACAAAAAACCCACCCCTGGAAAGGGACGAGTTTTATGCACGTGGTTCCACCCTCATTTTCAACATACGATACGTATATTGACTTTGGATTCATTGTAACGGATCATTCCGCCGATCATTACTTCGTTCATGATCGGAGTTCAAAGGTGGTAAGTATGATGTTCGTGTTAGGAAGGTCGCAGCAATCCTTCCCTCTCTGAAAACCGTAACAAAATACTCATGTCCTTATCGCAACTTATTTCATGTTTGATTATGTACGTAATTATAACGAGTTGCGTAAGGAAAATCAAGGTTTATCAACATATGCTTTTTCCAATATATAAAAATGGGTAGGAGTCAACACAGAAATCCGCTCTTCAAAAATATTACATAGTGTTCTGACAAGCGGTTGATCTGCTTTCTCTGTGTATACATATACTTTGATTGCAGCGATTGATAAAAGTGGAGCAATCACCGCTGAATCCACATAGACCGGATGATTAGCTAAAGGCGCTGATCCAACATCTCTTTCATTTCATCGTTTGTCAGTTCATGAAATTGCTCATCGTAAAACCTCGGTGTTTTATTAAGAAGAAGGTGGACGATTTCCATTCTTGCCGTACGACTTTTCAAATAATCTCTGAGCATCTGTACAAATGTCTGATATTCTTGCTCCATTTTATATTCATCGATTGCGACCTCTAAATATTTTTCCACCTGCTCATAGTAAGGTTTTAAACGAAATCGGGAAAAGGATTCAAAAGAAACAGCTCCGACAAAGCTTAGCAAATCGGAAACAGCATCCTTAATCAGTTCCGATTCATCGATCACTCCAGCAAGCTCTGATAAATCATGACGGGCGCCAGAAAACATTTGTGTCGCTATTTCGATTATATGGTTACGCTCATCTTCATTTTCATAATGGAATTTGAGTCGCAACGTATCATTTAGCCATTCATTCCTTTTCACATCTTTAATAAATGTAATTAATGCCTGCTCGTAGCGGCTTCTTTCCTTTGATCAACTTGAAATGTATACATAAACTGGTCTTCGCTCTTCACCAGCGTTTCTCGTAAGCCATTCGCTGTTAAATATAATTTTAGACGGATCGCATCTTTGATCGATGTAAATAGTAAATCCAAGCCCGTCCCCCTTACCCGCTTTGTATCATTTATATGAGAGCTCGGACGGACTATACCAACGAATTTTTAACGAGCAGCAAGCGGGAAAACGACTGCTCGGAACGTTAAGCGAGCAAACGTAGCGAGGCATGGACGATTGTATCATTTTATCATAAAAAGTGTCCCTCGGTTCGAAGGACACTTTTCATCATTTGCATCATAAAACCACCAAACGACCTATTGATGACGGCGATTCGGCCCATCCAATTTGACTGGTGTAGCAAGGTAGCGAATTCTTTCCATAATCCGAGCTGCTTTCATTTTTTCTTCTTCCCACGTTGTGTGTAGGTAAGATGATATTCAAGTCCTCTAAAATCAAAGTTAGAAGAGAAAAGGTTGGGAGTTGTTCGTGCATTCGAAATTGGAGAATGGAGCCTAAAATTTCATCCCTAGTCCAACTCGACATCGCTTCAGCACCAATATCATCTAGCATAAGAATCGAGGCATTTTTCACCGCTTCTAGTTTCTCATTTAACGTTTGATCACCGAGTGACTGCTTCATTTCCCGGAAAAATTCGGGTACGTAAACGATGAGCGTGGCAATTTCTTTTCAGCAAGCTGATTCGCAATTGCTCCGAGTAAGTATGATTTTCCAACACCAAAGCTCCGTGTAAATATAAGCCTTTCATCTCTTTTCCTGGTGCATACGAAGAGGCAAATCTTTCCGCATATTCGAAAGCAAGATCTCTGCCAGGACTGTCGAGCGAAAAGTCAGCGAAGGATGCACGTAAAATTTCCTTCGGCACATAAATGCTTTTAATCAGCTTTTCCGTTCTTCGTCGTTCATCATGAATGATCTTAGACGGGCATGGGCGATAATGTACTTCAATGATTTCGTTATGCAAGACGAGAACAGGCTCATACCCCGCCATCATATTGACACAGCCTTCAAGATTGGGACAATCCGCACATTTTTCGTTTGCGTCGTAAATTCATATAACTTCATCATGTTTTTTCAATGATGCTGCTTGTAATCCGCCCGTTATTTTCTTCGATGAAAGCGCGGATATATCGGTTTGATAATACTTCTGCTTTCAATTGTTCATAGTTTTCTTTAAAGGATGAGGAGTTGGTAATTCGGTTCAATGTTCGATTAATCGGCTCCACCTTTTTCACCTCCGTTTTTCTTATACTTTTGCTGGATTGCTTCTAGTCGGCGGCGGCGCTCCTCGATTTCACTTGCATCCTCCAGTTTCTCCACTTGATTCGTTTGATTTTCTGATGTAAACCAATCGGGCAATTTTTCCGTACGAATCGGTTTATTTTTCCGTTGTTTCGGCTCTTTATTGCCACTCGCCCACTCTTGGTATTGGCGATGCTCATTTTCGCTAATTCCATTGCCGCTGATACAGTTTTTATTTTTTACGCGACCAATGTGAAGCGATTTTCTCTAGATAATTTTTCGTCAGCTTCATATCCGTTTTTAAAGCAACGTAATGAATCAATACATTTACAACACCCGGAAGAAGTTTTTGTTGAAACAAAATGTCCTCAACCGCATGAAGATCCGCTTTCGCTGGTGCAGCGCCGTCAGACAAATCGATTAGAAGCTGCCTTGGCGATACAGTTTCCAAATAATGAATGAGCTTGCTTTCCATCGTATCCCTTGCGTGTGCGTTTCACGGTGAAGGGCAGGCTGATGACGATCAACAAGCTCAGGCAATTGATCAGCGTTTTCCATTTGATACCAATCTCTTGCCGCTTTTCTCATTTCCTCTAGATCAATCACATCATTCGCATTCAGGCTAGAAAGAACGATGTTTTTCATGTCGATTGCATTTATTCCATATAAAAACTCAACTTCGCAATTGCTTCTTTTACTTCCTTTGTGAAAACTTTTCTCGGAACCATCATTTCCGTTAAACCAGCAAATAATAGATCGAAGTTGAATTCCGTTTCGTCAATTCGAATCGGAGTCGTTCGTTCTCTTTTGAGAAATTGCTGACCTTCATCAAGCTCACTTGCTTCATGCCCATCTGTTTGATGTAGCATTTCCGTTCCATAAGAAGTAAACACATCTTGAAAGGACCTTGTAATATCATGAAATTGCTTTGTATCAATACTTTTATCAGAAAAGAATCTTTTAATTTTAAAAACTGAGACTGTCCGAGCTTTTGATATAAATAAATATTTAACATCCCGTCGGTAAAAATTGCTCCGGGAAAGTGGAGGATGAAGCTCGTACACGAAGGAGCGTGCATCTCGTTCATTTTTCATATATGTTTTGAGCAAGCCTATTCCTTCTAACTTTAGTCGCGCTTTATAAATTTCTTGTAAGTTTAAACCAAGTAAGTTCATTAAATGATAATGATTCCATTGCTCTGACCAAAGCCGATTTTCCTCGACGGCATGCCAAAGTGTAGAATACATACTTGTACAAATCGGACCAATGAGCGGCTGATACAAAAAGGTAATGACTTTTTATCATCGTTATGTAGCATTCCCTTCATCGTCACGGAAAAAGGATCGACAGGCTGCACTTCATTCCAATGCTGTCTCATGTAAAACCACACTCATTTACTCTTTATTAATTAAATCTTTCAGTTCATCTAAGAACACATTAATATCTTTAAATTGGCGATAAACAGATGCAAATCGAACATATGCTACCTCATCGATTTTAGCTAGTTTATCCATCACCATTTCTCCAATGTGATCAGACTTCACTTCTGCCTGTCCTTGATTACGTAAATCTCTTTCAATATCATGAGTCATTTTTTCAAGTTGATCAAGAGAAACTGGACGCTTCTCACAGGCACGGATTAAGCCGCGTAATATTTTTCCCGACTAAATTCTTCACGAATGCCTTCTTTTTACAACAATGAGCGGCGTTGCTTCCACCCGTTCAAATGTCGTAAACCGATAAGAACATTTCTCGCATTCCCGCCTTCTCCTAATCGCTCTCACTTCATCTGCCGGTCTTGAATCGACCACCCTTGTGCCATTATGTTGACATGATGGACATTTCATCATTATCAGCTCCGTTCAACTGCTTGTCATTATTATTACATTATACCTTACTTTTTCTTGAATGTGAAGAAAAGCGGAATGGACCGCTTGGAGTTGCCGCGAATGGAGAAAAGTTTGCTATCTAGGAGAGGAATTAAGGCCATAAAGAGTGCTCAAACACTCTTTATGGCCTTAATTGCCATTCTTTAATTAATTGGTCAAGCTGGATTTCGCTCTCTTCTATCGAGCAATTATTTTCGATGATCGCATCGGATAGACGTTTTTATCCTGCAATGGCCATTGTGCAGCAATTCTTGCTTGCGCATCCTCTTTACTCAATTGATCCCTTGCCATCAGACGCTCAAGTTGAACGGATTGCTCCACGAACACGAGAATAATTTTGCTTACGAGATGAGTTAAATTGCTTTCAAATAATAAAGGAATATCGTAAATAATCGTTTGCTTGCCGTCCGCAATCGCAGCTTCCTTCCAATCATTCATTTTTGGCGGACAGCTGGATGAACGATTTGATTTAAAAGCTGTCTTTTTCTTCATGATGAAAAATGATGGAACCAAGCTTTTTCGATTGATCGATCCGTCGTCTAAAAGGATGTCATTGCCAAATGTTTCAACGATTTGTTCATATGCTGCCTCTCCCGGCTCTACAACTGCCCGGGCTGCAATATCGGCATCAATGACTGTAAATCCTCGCTCTTTAGCATATTTGCGATTGTGCTTTTACCGCTGGCGATGCCGCCCGTTAACCCGATCAATGTTGCCATCATTCAACCTCTTTCATTTACATTTTTAACATTCCAATCACCATGAGGATCACCCTGGGAGAAACGCTAGCTTTTGCATCCAGCTCGATTGGGAAAGAAACGTCCAATATGAAGTCCGCACGTGAGGAATAAACAGCTCATCACCGCCGCACTCGTAGCTAATAGAAGCGGTGAAAATCCGAGCATTGCCGCCCCGATTCCTGCCCCAAACGCATCGATTGATAAAGCCAAGCCAAGCAATAATGCTTCCAGTCCCGTTACGGTCCCCGAGGCATCCATATCTGCCATCGTCGGTTTCTTTAAAATATGAATAACAACTCCGAGCGATTTAATTTCCCAATTTAAAACTAGTTTTTCATCTGACGTATGATGATCCTTTTCTTTTTAAAAAACTGAAAAATGACAAATGCCCCGATGAAGATTAAGATGAAACCGCCAAGCCGGTTTGCAAAACTAGAGCTAAGAAACTGCTGGATCATTTGACCTGCAAGCATTGCGATGCCTAATGAACCAGCTGTACACATTGCAATAGTTAAGATTGACCGAATTGGGATCCGCATTTTTCTAAGTCCGTATGCTAGCCCAGTACTAAAGCTATCGAGACTGATTGCCATCGCAAGCAGTAATAAGGCGAATGAAAAACCCATAATAAGCCCCTTCCTCTCTTCAACCATTGTCTAACTCATTGTATGAGGAAGGTTCGCTTCTTGTTATGGAATTCGACTAGATTATCTTTTGTCTTTTTTGGCAGCCGGGGCAAAAGTGGGTTCCTCTTCCGGCTAATTTCATTTTTCTAGTAGTGTTCCGCATTGTTTACATCCTTCACCTTGGCGGCCATAAACGAGCAATTGTTCTTGATATGTCCCGCTTTCTCCAAATGAATTCATATACGTATTCACCGAGCTGCCGCCTGCTTGAATCGATTCTTGTAATGTTTCAACTGCTTGTTTACGCAAAGAGCAATCTCTTCATCCGTAAGCGAGTTTGCTACCCGCCCGGATGAATGTTCGATCGAAACAACACTTCATCTACATAAATATTGCCGAGCCCCGTTACGACTGTTTGATCAAGAAGGACTGCTTTAATAACCCTTTCCGTTTTCATCAGCCGCTCTTTAAAATACAATTCCGTAAATTCGTTTGAAAAAGGTTCAGGACCAAGCTTTGCAAGCGGAAGCTCTTCGCTTTCCGTTCCTTTTGCAAACAAATGCATCGTTCCAAACTTGCGAACATCGCGGTAGCGAAGTTCCGTTCCATCTGTAAATTGAAAAACTACATGGACATGCTTATCTAACTCATCCCCATTATTAGCTAAACGATAGTTTCCTTCCATGCGCAAATGGGAAACGAGTGAATAGTCATCAAGCAAAAAATTAAAAACTTGCCTTTCCGATTGATATCAACAATCGTTTGCCCTCGTAAAGCATCAATAAATTGTTCAATCTCCAACGGATGCTTAATGATTTTTGGCCAATGAACGACCACATCTTCAATTATTTTCCCTTTAACAAGTGCAGCTAATGACTTGCGCATCGTTTCTACTTCTGGTAATTCAGGCATTGCTTTCCTCACTTATTTTGCGTCAAACCACGTAGGTCCGTATGAATATTCCACTTTAATCGGCACATCTAGCTGTAGCGCCTGCTCCATTACTTCTGGAACAATTTCTTTTAATTGCTCGATTTCTCCGGTGGTGCTTCAAAAATGAGCTCATCATGGACTTGAAGTAATAGCCGTGTTTGTAGCCCTTCCGCTTCTAGTCTTGCGTTCATATCAATCATTGCTTTTTTATAATATCAGCGGCACTCCCTTGAATTGGCGTATTCATCGCTGTTCTTTCTGCAAAACTTCTTAAGTTAAAATTACGGCTTGTAATTTCAGGTATATAGCGTCTACGATGGAGCAATGTCGATACATAGCCTTTTTCTTTCGCATCCATAATAATGTCGTCCATATAATTTTTTACACCTGGAAACTTTCTAAATAGCGTTCAATAAATAATCCTGCTTCTTTTCGTGTAATTCTAAACTTTGCGATAACCCGTAATCACTAATTCCATAGACGATTCCGAAATTAACCGCTTTTGCTTGCCTTCTCATATCCGCTGTTACTTCGTCTGCCTCTACATGGAAAACATCCATCGCCGTTTTCGTATGAATATCTTGATCATTTGTAAATGCTTCAATTAATTTTTTATCGTCAGCAATATGGGCAAGAACACGAAGCTCGATTTGCGAATAATCGGCTGCAAAAATGACCCAATCTTCTTCAGATGCTATAAATGCTTTACGAATTCTTCTCCCTTCCTCCAAGCGAATCGGAATGTTTTGCAAGTTCGGATCAATCGAACTAAGCCTTCCCGTTGAAGTGAGTGCTTGATTAAAGCGTGTATGCACTTTCTTCGTATCTTCATGTACGACTTTTAACAAACCTTCAATATAAGTTGATTGTAATTTTCCGAGCTGACGATAGTGAAGAATTTCTTCAACGATCTCATGCTTTGGAGCTAATTTTTCCAAAACATCCGCGGCTGTGGAATAACCTGTTTTCGTCTTTTTTATAACGGGCAAGCCAAGAGTTTCAAATAAAACGACACCGAGTTGTTTTGGAGAGTTAATATTAAATGTTTCCCAGCATGTTCATAAATTCTTAACTCGATTTCACGAAGACGCTGAGCCATTTCTTCCTTCATCTTTTCCAAGTAATCCGTATCGACTGTAATACCGGTATATTCCATTTTCGCCAAAATAAATGAAAGTGGCAGCTCTAGCTCATAAAACAAAGCGGATTGTTCATTTTTTCAAGTTCAGCGAGTAATGGCTCATATAATGCCATAATTGCGCTCGCCTTTCTAACGAGATGCTCTGCAAGGACATCACCTTCCGCAACTTTCTTTTTGCGCCTTTTCCGTAAATGGCCTCATCCGAAGAAACATCTGTATAGTGATGATGCTTTGCTACACCGGCAAAATCTTCATTTGACTCCGACGGATTAAGTAAATAAGAGGCAAGGAGTAGATCGAATTCGATCCCTTTTAATTCAATTCCATGTCGATGCAACGTCACGATCGAGCGTTTCGCATCATACACATACTTCTTTTTCGCTTCATCCTCTGCCCATCTTTGAAACAGTTCAGATTGAAGTGCTATATCTGTTGGAATATAAAAATTTCCATGCTTGTTAACTAAGGCAAAGCCGGCAATTGGCTCCGTATGATAGCTATCCTCAAGCACTTCTACATAAAAGCATTTTCTGTTGCAAACAGGTCTTCTGTTATCGTGTCGATCGTTGTAAATTCAATGTCTGCCGCTTCTTCGTTCTCTTGACCTTCTTCACCACCATCCACTTTGTCAAGCAAGGAATTAAAGCCAAGTTCTTTAAAAATAGCCGTGAGCTTCACTGGATCATAGCCTTCGAATTGCAATTCCTCCACCGAAATTGAGACAGGCGCTTCCGTCGTAATCGTCGCAAGCTCTTTACTCATCTTCGCTTGCTCGCTAAATTCCGTAAGTCGTTCCTTCAATTTTTCCCACTTACATTGTCAATATTGTCAAGTAATTCTTCTAACGTTGGATACTCCTTAAGCAATTTGATTGCTGTTTTTCCCCGACACCAGGCACTCCAGGAATATTATCAGATTGATCCCCATTAACCCCTTCATATCAATGATCTGCTCTGGGCTTAGTCCATATTTTTCTTGAATATGAGCGGGTGTGTATTCCTCAATATCTGTTATTCCACGTCTCGTAATCCCAACAGTAATTCGATCTGTCGTTAGCTGTGTTAAATCTTTATCACCTGAAATTACTTTTACATCAAAGCCCTCTTCTGCCGCTTTGACTGCCAAAGTGCCGATAATATCATCCGCTTCATAATTGTTGAGCTCATAGCGCTTAATGCCATAAGCATCTAGAAGCTCGCGCAAAAATGGAAACTGCTCGGACAGCTCTGGCGGTGTCTTCTGTCTCCCACCTTTATATTCCGTATATGTCTTATGGCGAAACGTCGTTTTTCCCGCATCAAAAGCGACAAGAATATGTGTTGGTTTCTCGTCCTCAAGCACCTTCATAAGCATCGTTGTAAAACCGTAAACCGCATTCGTATGTATGCCCTTATCATTATTTAAAAGCGGCAATGCAAAAAAGCGCGGTAAGCAATACTGTTTCCGTCAATTAACATTAATTTTTACTCATTTCTTAATAACCCCCATCTGGAGTGCATTTGTTCTATCTATTTTAGCATGTGGGCGGGTGAAAGTGAAAATAATGCTAGTACCTCTGATAATTTCAACTTAAAAAGCGTTTTATTTATGCTCTTTTATGGCCGATCCGATGAGAATGTAAGGTTAATCAAGATGCGACATGTTTGTTTCCTTCAGAGCACAACTCATGGACAATGTTCCAGAGTTTGAACGTGGTACTGTCCTTGTGAACTCGATTCTTGGACATTGCTCCAGAGTTTGAACATGGAACTGTCCTTGTGAACTCGATTCTTGGACAATGTTCCAGAGTGTGAACGTGGTACTGTCCTTGTGAACTCGATTCTTGGACATTGCTCCAGAGTTTGAACGTGGAACTGTCCTTGTGAACTCGATTCTTGGACAACGCTCGAGAGTTTGAACATGGAACTGTCCTTGTGAACTCGATTCTTGGACATTGTTCCAGAGCTTGAACATGGAACTGTCCTTGTGAACTCGATTCTTGGACATTGCTCCAGAGTTTGAACATGGAACTGTCCTTGTGAACTCGATTCTTGGACATTGTTCCAGAGCTTGAACATGGAACTGTCCTTGTGAACTCGCTCAAGATGTTTAACATCGAATCGTTCATAAGAACACATCTTTTAGACAATGTCGTTTTGCGAAAAGATATGCTTTCTTAGAAAAAACACCCTTGATGAACTACGTATCAAGAGCGTCTATTTTTTAATACTTTATTTTCTTTTAGTGCCATTATACAAGGTTCCGTGTAGTACTCTTATTCTGTATACCCCATTAGTAATCGAGCATATGGTGAATCGGATGGAATAACGATCACCGTATCTTCACCGATTGTTTTCTTGTATGTTTCCAGTGTACGGAATAAGTTGTAAAATTCCGGTCTTTTGAAAAAGCTTCATTATATATTTGCGCTGCTTCACCTTCACCCTCGGATCGAATAACATCTGCATCCGCTTGTGCTTTCGAAAGCATTTCACGAACTTTTCGATCCGTTTCAGCTGTAATTTCATTTTTCTTGCATCACCCATTGACAAATATTCCTGCGCTTTTGATTCACGCTCGGAAATCATCCGTGTATATACGGAGTTTTCGTTTTCCTGCGGCAAATCGGTTCGCTTCGTTCTAACATCTGTAACAACGATGCCGTAATTATCTCTTGCAAGCAGCTCATTTACTTTCTCTGTTACACGATCATTTAAACTGCCGCGCGATGATTTCTCATCATTTATAATTTCGTCATAATTTAACTGACCGAGCTCGGCACGAACGACGGAATGAATAAACTCTTGCATCCTTGACTCCGCATTAACAACCGTTCTTGCATTCGCAATCATTTTTCGGGGATCTTCAATTTTCCATACGGCATAATTATCAATGATCATTCGTTTTTTATCTTTCGTATTAATTTCTTCTGTATGTGATACATCATATGTCATTTGATATTTTGGCAATGTCGATACGGTCTGAATAAGCGGCACTTTAAACGAAATTCCGGCGTACTTTTGATCCGTACGACTTCTCCAAATTGGCGAATGACTTTATGTTCTCCTTCTTTCACAACAAAAACACTAGCCATCAAAAGGATGAATAAAACGAGTAGGAGGACGAAAAACAGGCCAAACTTCGTATATTTTTTCCAATCCCGTTCCATTCCTCTGCGCGCTTCTAGATCGATAATATTTTTATCCATTATTGAGTTCCTCCCTCCTCTTCTTTAACGGCTTGTTCACGTTCCAATGGACGAATAGGGAAGTATTTCAACGTATTGCCATCATCATTCATAATATATATTTCTGCATTTGGTAGAACTTGCTCTAACGTTTCAAGCGTTAAACGCTCACGGGTAATTTCGGGATTTGTTTTATACTGCTCATATAACTTATTAAAAACAGCTACATCTCCCGTGCAGCTTCAAGCCTGGCCGCTTTTTCCCTCGTGCCTTGATTCGATCGCAGCTTTTTCCCTTCAGCTTCATTCATTCTTTTATTCTCATATTTTCTTGCTTCATTTATTTTTGTGTTCATCGTTTCCTTGCATCTGTTACAGCAGTAAATGCTTTGCGGACATCATCGTTTGGAAGCTCAACATCTTTCAGGTTCACCGATAGAATCGTAATTCCAATATCATATTTATCGATGAGGGACGCTAATAACTCGCGTACATCCGCTTCGATCTCCGCTTTCCTGATGTTAATGCATCATCAATTTTCGTGTTGCCAATAATGCTTCTAAGTGAAGCGGACGTTGCATTATAAAGAATGACTTCTGGCTCTTCAGAATGAAATAAATATTTTTTCGGATCCGTAATTCTCCATTGCACAACGAGGTCTGCAAGTACAATGTTTTCATCCCCGGTGATCATTTTTGTTTCACTCGTGTTCCCTTCACCATCTTTGAAACCAAATTCAAGCTTTAATGTTTCTCTTGCTAGCTTTTCGACATTTTGAATCGGCCAAGGCAGTTTAAAATGCAAGCCTGGATCAGTTACCGTTTCCTCCGCCTTTCCAAACGTTAATATAACTGCTTGGTCAGACTCATCAACGGTATACCATGACGTCAATAAAACAAGTACGAGTACAAGTGCAGCAACAACAAGTGCTGTGACCGTATAAATCCTTTTAAGCTCATGATCCACTTTCCTTTCTATATTTCTCTTACACTCCTATACGAACAAGTCGTCATAAGGTTTCATTATGAAAGGAGAGATTCAATTGAATCTCTCCTTATCAATCAAAATGCAGCGGTGGTCTTACAAGCAGCTTTCCTTTAATGACCGCTTCCTCTGTTTCATTCATTGCTTCCACATAAATCGTTACGGTTTTGTCTACATGATTCACATTGACGACTTCAAATAGAAATTGAACGATCGCATAGTGGTGGACTGGTTGGAGGAAATCAATTTCTTGTTTTAAAATATGCGAACCAGGGCCAGGTATATATTTTGATATGGCAGTAGTGATGATTCCTGTGAGCATGATCGTGGGTACAATCGGCTTTTTATACATTGTTTTCGAAGCATAGTCATGTTGGATATACAATGGATTTGCATCATTTGTTAAACCTAGAAAAAGCAGCAAATCTTTGTCTTCCATTTTTTCAGTTAATGATAATTTTTCACCAACCGATATGTGTTCGAGCTTTTTGCCGAGCTTGTGTTTTTTCCCAATAGCAAAACATGCACCCCATGATAATAAAAAGTTTTCAAAATAAACTTTCTATTATCATACCATGTTCTTATCCTTTTTTAACGCAAAAAAGGTGTTCACTGTTTTTTCAGGAACACCTTATGATGATTAAGCTAAAACCTTCATCACTTCTTGAACAGCATGAGCTGATTTTTTCAGTGCTGCTTTTTCTTCCTCAGTTAGCTCAAGCTCAATAATTTTTTCGATTCCCTCTTTTCCAAGGATTGTTGGAACACCAAGATAAATGCCGTCAAAACCATATTCTCCCTCAAGATAAGCGATTGCAGGGAGGATGCGACGTTGATCTTTAACGATTGCCTCAACCATTTCAACGAGAGATGCGGCAGGAGCGTAGTAAGCACTTCCGTTTCCTAGTAAATTAACAATCTCACCGCCACCTTTACGTGTACGCTCAACAATCGCATCAAGACGCTCTTTCGGAATAAGCTTTTCCAATGGATCCCACCAGCATATGAATAACGAACGAGCGGAACCATTTCATCGCCATGGCCTCCGAGAACAAAACCAGTTACGTCTTTAACAGAAAGGTTAAGCTCTTGAGCAACAAATGTGCGGAAACGCGCCGTGTCAAGAACCCCTGATTGTCCGATTACACGATTCTTTGGAAAGCCTGATTGTTGGAACACCGTATATGTCATCGCATCAACTGGATTCGTTAGCACGATAATATAACAGTTAGGTGAATGCTTCACAACTTCTGTTGTTACACTTTTCATTACCTTTTGATTCGTTTGAACTAAGTCGTCACGGCTCATTCCAGGCTTACGAGCAATTCCTGCCGTGATAACGACAACATCTGAATCCTTCGTATCTTCATAATTGAAGTCCCAATGATGTTTGCATCAAATCCTTGAACAGGACCTGCTTCAAGCATATCAAGCGCTTTTCCTTTTGTCGGATTTTCCATTTGCGGAATATCAACAAGTACGACATCACCAAGTTCCTTTTGTGCAAGCAAAAATGCAGTTGTTGCCCTGTAAAGCCGCCGCCAATAACCGAAATCTTTTTCCGTTTCATCGTCATAGGAAATCCCTTCCTTCTTAAAATTAACAATATGTATGGAACGAGCGCAGCCGTTACAAAGACGAATGCGCTCACTCCTTGGCATAAAAGCCAGATTCATGCTACTTACATGTTTTCGATTAATGCGTTCGCAAATTCAGATGTTTTTACTTCCGTTGCGCCCTCCATCAAGCGTGCAAAGTCATAAGTAACTACTTTTAATTCAATTGTTTTTTCAACGGATTTAATAATTAATTCTGCTGCTTCTGTCCAACCTAAGTGCTCAAGCATAAGCACGCCAGAAAGAAGAACAGAAGATGGGTTTACTTTATCAAGACCTGCATATTTTGGAGCTGTTCCATGTGTTGCTTCGAAAATAGCATGTCCTGTTTCATAGTTAATGTTTGCTCCTGGAGCGATTCCGATTCCACCTACTTGTGCAGCAAGTGCATCAGATACGTAATCACCGTTTAAGTTCATTGTTGCAACAACATCGAACTCTTTCGGACGAGTAAGGATTTGCTGTAAGAAAATATCAGCAATCGCATCTTTGATAATGATCTTTCCAGCTGCTTCCGCGTCAGCTTGTGCTTTGTTCGCAGCATCTGTTCCTTGTTCTTCTTTGATTTTATCGTATTGGCCCCAAGTGAATACTTTGTCACCAAACTCTTCTTCAGCAAGCTCATAGCCCCAGTTTTTGAACGCGCCTTCTGTAAACTTCATGATGTTCCCTTTATGAACTAAAGTTACAGATTTACGACCTTCTTTAATCGCATAATTGATGGCTGCACGAACGAGACGCTTTGTTCCTTCAGCTGAAACCGGCTTAATTCCAATTCCTGAAGTTTCTGGAAACGGATTTTGTTTACACCCATTTCGTTTTGAAGGAAATCAATAACCTTCTTAACGTCTTCCGTACCTTCTTGGTATTCAATTCCTGCGTAAATATCCTCTGTATTTTCACGGAAAATAACCATATCTGTGTCTTCTGGACGTTTGATTGGTGAAGGAACCCCTTCAAAATAACGTACTGGACGCAAGCATACGAACAAGTCCAATTCTTGACGAAGTGCAACGTTCAATGAACGGAATCCGCCGCCGATCGGAGTTGTAAGTGGACCTTTAATCGCGATAATGTATTCGCGAATCGTTTCTAATGTTTCTTCAGGCAACCATTCACCAAATTTATTGAACGCCTTTTCACCTGCGTATACTTCTTTCCATTCGATTTTCTTTTCACCTGCATACGCTTTTTCAACAGCCGCATCTAATACTCTTTGTGCTGCTGCCCAAATATCAGGACCCGTACCGTCTCCTTCGATAAAAGGAATGATCGGGTTATTTGGAGTGTTTAATACACCATTCTCAACAGTAATTTTTTGACCTTGTGACATCTCTTTCCCTCCAACTATATTCTCAACTTCATATGTTATCAGAAATATTGACAAATTTCTAATCTAATTCGATTCAGCGCTCTGAAATCGGGATGTATTTTTGCATTCCCGGTCCTGTATACTCAGCTCGCGGGCGAATTAAACGATTGTTATCATATTGCTCTAAAATATGTGCTAACCAGCCTGACACACGGCTTACCGCAAAAATCGGCGTGAACAAATCATGATCAATGCCAAGGCTATGATAAACAGATGCTGAGTAGAAATCAACGTTTGGTGGCAATGGTTTCTGCGAAGTGAATACTTCTTCTACTTTTGCAGATATATCGTACCATTCAGGTTCACCTGTAATTTCAGTCAGTCTTTTTGACATTGCTCTTAAATGTTTCGCACGTGGATCTCCTTTGCGATATACGCGATGACCAAAGCCCATAATTTTCTCTTTATTATTTAATTTATCAAAGACATATTTTTCCACACGATCGACTGTACCAATTTCAGAAAGCATTTTCATTACTTGCTCGTTTGCTCCACCATGAAGTGGGCCTTTAAGAGCACCAATCGCGGCTGTTATACCTGAGTAAACGTCGGAAAGTGTAGCTACGCATACACGTGCTGTAAATGTAGATGCATTAAGTTCATGATCAGCATGTAGGACCAATGCTTTGTCCATCGCTTCGATTTCAATTTGTTCAGGTTGTTTCCTGACATCATATATAGAAAGTTCTCAGCAAACCCCATATCTTTGCGTGGGGCAATTGGTTCAAGTCCTTTGCGCACACGCGAAAACGCCGCTACGATTGCTGGCATTTTCGCCTGTAAACGAATCGCTTTGCGGTAATTAGCTTCTTTATCCATTACATCTGCTTCATCGTCATACAGTCCAAGAGCTGAAACAGCCGTACGAAGCGCTGCCATTGGATGCACTTTGTCAATTGGGTATGTTTTAAAGCTATCAATTAATTCTTGTGGAAGCTTCATATTTTCTGCCAATTGCTGTTTGAGCTCTTGAAGCTGAGTTTCATTCGGCAGTTCTAAATGCCAAAGTAAATAAATTACCTCTTCAAAACTTGCATTCTCAGTTAAATCATCAATATTATAACCAACATATGTAAGCGTGTCGTCGATGATCGAACTGATCGAAGATGTCGTTGCTACGATACCTTCAAGTCCGCGTGTTGCTGTCATTCATAATCTCTCCTTTTACTTTCTTATCGTATGAAAATGCATGCTGCAATACAAACAGACTGCTATGTATACAAAAAATTGTTAGCAATCGGTCGTTTGCCTGATCAAACATTCTATCTATTCACATGCAAACTGCTCCCTAAACATTATAACCAACTCTTCATCATTTGGGAATGGAAACGCTTATAAAAAGACAATACTAGACTTTTAAACTCTATTAATCGTTCATAAAAACTACCTTTCGCCCGAAACTAGGTAAGGGACTTCACACACCTTTTAGTATAAATAATTCAAAGTGATAAAACAAACGTTTCTATTTTGTCTTAGTTTCAACCGTTTAACCTCCCAAACCGGTCCCAGATTTCATTAGTTCAAATATTTTCATTGCCATATAGGCGATGCCTGCACCGATGAGTGGGCCGACAGCTACGCCTTTAAAAACAGCAACAGCTAAAATCGTTCCAATGACGAGAGCTGTTGTAATATGAGGGTCAGCAGCGAGTAAGGTCACTCCATATTTCGCAATGATTGCAACAGCCATTCCGGCACCTAAGGCAATCCATGCATAAGGTGATTTGACAGCGGATCCCAGTTCTTTAAAGCCGATATACCCGCTCGCAATCGGGGCAAGAACAGCAATTGTAATGACAGTAACTCCCCAGTTAATTCCTTTCATTTGTATCATCGTAAACACTTTTTCATCTACACCGATTAATTTAAGTAGAAGGAGTACCCCAACAGCTACCATTAATGATTCATTTTTCGCAACAAAGCCGATGCCAAGTAATAAAAGCATAAATAACATTGGTTGATTAAACAATTTGATCATCCTTTTCGAATTTTTACCGTTCCATCTTTCACATGGTATTATATGTATTAAGATCATAGTAAGGTGGGAGATGTATGAGTCGGGACACAATTAATAAGTTCATTCGCTTTTTTATTGTCATACTAACAGTCGTCGTTTCCTTTTTCTATTTTTTATCATTTGGAAAGTGACGTATCCGTTTATCGTTGCGATTATTTTCGCTTTGTTTATGAATCCCGTTGTCTATTTTCTAGAAAAAGGTGGAAATTCCTCGTACGCTTGCGGTCATCACGACATTAATTCTGATGATATCCCTCTTCGCTGGCCTTATTACATTATTGATCGCCGAAATTGTTGCGGGAACAACGTACTTAGCAACCGTCGTTCCAGAACATGTAGGGACTATGATTACGTATTTGGAAAATCTATTCGCTCGCCAAGTCATTCCATTTTACAATAAAATGGTCGGGTTGCTCAGAGGTCTCGATAGTGGGCAACAAGATACGATTATGAATAGTATTACAACAACTGGAAATAAAATCGCTGAGAGTGCATCAACATTTTTACAAAACTTTTTCCTAAAACTACCTGCACTTGTTTCTTGGATTCCTAACGCTGCGACAGTAATCGTATTCTCTTTACTCGCTACCTTTTTTATTAGCAAGGACTGGAATAACCTCAAAGAAAAATCCAGTCAGTTTTTGCCCCAAAAGTGAAATCCAGTGGAAGAAAAATATTTGTCGATTTAAAAAAGCATTCGCTGGCTTTATTAAAGCACAGCTTACTCTCGTATCGATTACACTTGTCATTGTGTTAATTGGTTTGCTCATTTTGCGTGTCAATTATGCGATCACGATCGCTTTAATCACAGCGATTGTTGATATATTGCCTTATTTAGGAACGGGTGCCGTGTTTGTGCCCTGGATCATTTATGAAGTCGTAATGGGAAATTACGGACTTGCTTTAGGGTTAGGCATTCTATATACCGTCGTTGTCGTCCAACGACAAGTGATGGAGCCGAAGATTCTTTCGTCAAATATTGGTCTCACTCCACTTGCAACACTCGTATCTTTATTCGTTGGGTTTAAACTAATCGGATTTCTTGGTCTAATCGTTGGCCCTGTAACACTCGTAATACTTACGACATTGCATAAGGCTCATGTTTTCAAAGATATTTGGAATTATATTCAAGGAACAGCAACTCCTAAATAGGGGCTGTCCAATACGTTATATTACCTATACATAAAAGGGCTATCACAGAAAGTCAGTTTTCACCTACTTTCTGGACAGCCCCTTCGTTTCCTATCGGTAAATGTAGAACTGCCGCCTCCCAGTAAACCATTTTTTATGATTTTTAAGAGGAATGGGCGAATTTGTTTTTGCGTAAATGGGATAAGCAATAAAAGTCCAAGTGCATCTGTAATAAATCCCGGACTTAATAATAAAATCCCCGGTAAAAGCGCAAACGCCGTCCAATAAAGCGTTGCCCGGTGGTTGCCCTAACCGTAGTTGTTCCTGAATTCTTCTTATAGCGCTCAATCCTTGGCGTTTAGCAAGGTATGCTCCGATAATGCCAGTTGCGATAATGAGCATCACTGTTGAGAATACACCTATCGCTTTCCCAGCTAAAATAAACATCCCAATTTCTAGTGCAGGTACAACAATAAAAATGAGTAATAATACATATTTCAAACGGTTCACATCCCCGTCGTTTTTCTTAATTATAGCAAAAATAAATGCCTAGCATCTGCTAGGCATTCGTTCGTATTATAATACGCTTGCGTGACCGTTATATACAATTCCTCTTGTTGCATCGACGGTAATTTCTTGTCCATCTTTAAACAGTGTCGTTGCGTTTTCTACGCCAACAATGACTGGAATGCCGAGATCAATGCCGACGACGGCTGCATGACTCGTTAAGCCGCCTTCTTCAGTAATTAACGCAGAGCATTTTTCTAATGATTTTACCATATCACGATCGGTTCCGATTGCTATCATGACAGATCCTTGTTCAATTTTTGCATTTGCTTCTGCTGCATCTTTGACGATGACCGCTTTACCGAAAGCAGATTTGCGACCGATTCCTTGTCCTTTCGCAATAACATCACCAACGACATGTACTTTCATTAAGTTGGTTGTACCTTTCTCACCAACTGGTACACCGGCAGTAATAATAATCAAATCACCATGTTTGACAATTCCTGTATTCAAGCTTTCTGTCACTGCATTTTCTAACATTTCGTCCGTTGTTTCAACCGTTTGGCTAATTTGAGGATACACACCCCAAACGAGAGCAAGTCTGCGAACAACTTTTTCACTTGATGTAACAGCAACGATCGGAGCTTTTGGACGATATTTTGAAATCATGCGCGCTGTATGACCCGTTTCTGTTGGTGTAACGATTGCGCCAACTTCTAAATTGATCGCTGTATGTGCAACAGACTGACAGATCGCATCTGTCATATTATGATCACCGTTTTTACTAATGTTTGATAAAATTTCTTTATTATCAAGTGCTTGTTCCGCTTTTAAAGCAATGTTACTCATCGTATGAACTGACTCAACAGGGTACAACCCAGCAGCCGTTTCACCAGATAACATGACCGCATCTGAGCCGTCAAAAATTGCATTCGCTACATCGCTTGCTTCCGCCCTTGTTGGACGAGGATTTCGTTGCATTGAGTCAAGCATTTGTGTCGCTGTTATAACCGGCTTTCCAGCGTTATTACATTTTTGGATTAGGTGTTTTTGAACGAGTGGTACATCTTCTGTTGGAATTTCTACACCAAGATCACCACGCGCGACCATAAGACCATCAGAAACTTCTAAAATCTCATCAATATTATCGACGCCTTCTTGGTTTTCAATTTTAGGAATAATGTTAATGTGTGAAGCATTGTTTTCTTCGAGCAATTGGCGGATCTCCAATACGTCCGATGCTCTTCTTACGAATGAAGCAGCAATAAAATCAACACCTTGCTCGATACCAAATAAAATGTCTTTCGCATCTTTTTCCGTCATACCTGGCAAGTTAACAGATATCCCTGGACAGTTGACCCCTTTTTATTCTTCAATGTTCCACTATTCAATACTTTCGTTACGATCTCATCGCTCTCTCTTTTAATTGCCGTTACTTCTAAAGCGATCAACCCATCGTCAAGCAAAATGATTGATCCGTTATGAACGTCATCGATCAAACCAGAATAAGAAACTGAGATCTTTTCCGTTGTTCCAGCTACTTCTTCCATTGAAACAATTAGTTCAGATCCTGCAACTAATTCTACCGCTCCTGTTGCCATATCATGAGTTCTAATTTCCGGACCTTTCGTATCCAATAAAATCCCAACATTTGTTCCAACTTTTTCGCAGCTTCACGAATATTTACGATTCGAGAACGGTGTTCCTCATGATCACCATGCGAGAAATTTAAGCGCGCAACGTTCATCCCAGCCTTAATTAATTCCAATAATGTTTCGGGATTTTCACTTACTGGCCCAATCGTACAAACTATTTTCGTTTTTTCATTACTTATTCCTCCTAAAAGTCTCACCACGAATTAAATCGATAATTCTTTTGACAATGCATACATATCATCGTGGAAATAATGTGGTTGGTCAAGCACAGATAAAATATCTTCATCAACGATCATATCTTCTTTAATCCCTACGGCACGGCCAGCTTTTCCTTCCATCAATAGCTCTACTGCCTTTGCACCTAATCGACTTGCAAGCACTCGGTCACGGCCAGTCGGAACCCCACCACGTTGAATATGCCCAAGCACAGAAACTCTCATCTCGATGTTCGTCAATTTATGTAATTCTTCTGCAAACTGCGGTCCACTCATGACACCTTCGGCAACAACGATAATACTATGTTTCTTTCCACGCTTCTGACCGCTTCTCAATCGTTCAGCGATGTCTCCCATTTCATCTTTTGCTTCCGGAATCAAAATTGTTTCAGCTCCGCCAGCAAGACCAGCCCAAAGTGCAATATCACCCGCATCGCGCCCCATTACCTCAATTATAAATGTGCGCTCATGAGATGTTGCTGTATCGCGAATTTTATCGATCGCATCAAGAACCGTATTCAAAGATGTGTCAAATCCAATCGTATATCTCGTTCCAGGAATATCATTATCGATTGTTGCCGGCACTCCAATACAAGGGAATCCTAAATTTGTCAATTTTTGCGCTCCCATATAAGAACCATTACCGCCGATGACGACGAGTCCATCAAGACCAAATTTCTTTAGTTGTTCAAGGCCTTTAAGCTGACCTTCCTTCGTCTTAAACTCTTCACATCTTGCCGAACGTAGAATCGTTCCTCCGCGTTGAATAATATCACCTACAGAGCCAAGTTCAAGCTTTTCGATGTTTCCTGAAATTAAACCACTAAAACCTTGATAAACACCATATGCCTCTAATCCATGATAAATTGATTTTCTGACAACCGCACGAATCGCAGCGTTCATTCCTGGCGCATCGCCACCGCTTGTTAAAATGCCAATCTTTTTCATAATTTCACCTCTAATAATAAACTAAACACTATTCAACCTAACGCTGTCATTTACAGCCTCAGATATCCGCATAATATAAAAATACCATTGAATCAACTTATTCTCAAATTTCGACTTGATTCTACAAAATTCAATTACTCCTCGTGTCATTGTGTCCGAACAAGCTTCTCTAAAAATCTGTGACATCCGCCAGAGGCTAACTTGTACGGAAAACGACCATCAGGTACAGGGAGTTTGAATTCCCTCTGATTTAAAAATTCATCCCGCCACTTTTAGAATCGAGGATCTCTGTTGCTTCTCGTTAAACATAAATAAAGCACTACCCCATGGGGCAATGCCTTACAGAGGATGTTCAAAAAGCCCGAAGTATAATAAAAGATCGAATTTCTTTGGTTGTTTGCCTTTTTCGCACTTTCATTTTGCGATACTAGAGAGTAACCCTTATCTTAATGTATCTTGCATTATTCAACAGGGCAAGGTACATCCTTTACAAGTTACTGCTCAAAGCTATACACCTCGAACTTTATGAGCCTCCTTTTGACCACATCTTTACATATGAATATTTTCATAACGAGGTGAAGCGGTGAACTTCCCCATTTTTTTGTATTTTTCGTAGCGATCTTGGATCAATTTATCTGGATCCGTACCTACAAGCTGCTTTAATGCATTTAAGAGCACTTGGTCAATTTCCTTCGCTTGCCCTTCAATATCTTTATGGGCTCCGCCTCTTACCTCTGGAATAATGTCATCAATGATGCCTAGCTCTTTTAAATCAGGTGCTGTAATTCTCATTGCTTCCGCTGCTTGTTTTGCAAGTGACGCATCTTTCCATAAAATCGATGCGGCCCCTCGGGTGTAATAACGGAATACGTGGAGTTTTCCAGCATGAACAGCCGGTCACCCACACCAAGAGCCAGTGCACCACCACTTCCACCTTCGCCAGTTACAATACAAACGATAGGCACTTTCAAGCCAGCCATTTCAAATAAATTTCTAGCGATCGCTTCACTTTGGCCGCGTTCCTCAGCTGCTTTTCCAGGGTAAGCACCTTTCGTATCAATGAAACAAATGACTGGGCGATTAAATTTTTCTGCCTGCTTCATAAGTCGAAGCGCTTTTCGATATCCTTCTGGGTGCGGCATACCGAAATTACGGCGAATGTTTTCTTTCGTGTCTCTTCCGCGCTGATGGCCGATAATCGTAATCGGAACCCCTTTATATTTAGCAATCCCACCGACAATCGCTTCATCATCGCCAAATACACGATCACCGTGCAACTCGATAAAATCAGTAAACAGATGTTCAATATAATCAAGTGTCGTCGGTCGATTGGCGTGACGAGCCATTTGCACACGATCCACGGGGACATATTTTCATACACATCTTTTTCTAATTTTTCAAGTCGCGCCTCTAATCGATCGATTTCCTCGGATAGATCAACATCCGAATCTTTCGTGAACGCTCGAAGCTCGGCAATTTTATTACGTAGATCGAGGACTGGCTTTTCAAATTCAAGTCCATTTACCATGTTCGTTCACCTTCTTGCTGATGGATTTCTAGCACCGTTGCTAGTTTGTCCCTAAGCTCATGTCGATGAATCACCGCATCAAGCTGCCCGTGATTTAATAAAAACTCTGCTGTTTGGAAATCATCAGGCAGATCTTCGCGGATCGTCTGTTCGATGACACGACGGCCGGCAAATCCGATTAAAGCACCAGGTTCTGCAAAATTGTAATCACCGAGAGAAGCAAAACTCGCAGATACACCGCCCGTTGTTGGATGTGTCATGACAGAAATAATTAAACCGCCTTGATCACTAAATAATTTTAATCCCGCACTTGTCTTTGCCATTTGCATTAACGATAAAACCCCTTCTTGCATTCGGGCTCCACCAGATGCTGTAAAAATAATAAATGGTACATGTTTTTCGGCTGCCTTTTCAACGGCTCTAGCAATTTTCTCGCCAACGACCGACCCCATGCTCCCCATTCGAAAATGAGAGTCCATAATCGCTGTTACAACATGTATGCCATTGATCGTTCCTTCACCCGTTAATACAGCTTCATCGAGATTTGATTTTTACGATCACTTTCTAGCTTTTCTAAATATCCCGGAAAACCTAATGGATTCTCAGAAGCGATTCCTTCATCAAATGATTGGAACGAGCCTTCATCAAATAAACTGTCCACTCGCTCAAATGCAGTCATTTTATGATGGTATCCACAATGGTGACAAACTTTCCAGTTTTTTAGAAAATCCTTCGTATACATGATTTTCTTGCAGCCCATGCATTTCGTCATAATGCCCTCGGGAACATCTTGCTTAGCCGCTTCAGATGGTATCGCTGCATATTTTCTTTTTTAGGTTTTGTAAATAAATCTCTAAGCAAGTTTTTCCCCTTTATCATGCTATTTGCTTATAGAGTTTGTTCAAAAAGTGTGGGAGTAATACACGCTCAAGCTGCATCGCCATGAAGCGAAGCATATACGTATATGTTGTCCTACTTTTCTTTTCCAATTACGGCGAGCCGCATTGTTCGTTCCCGTACTTCGTTAGGATCGACCTTGATTCTTGCTACGCCAGTTTCCATCGCTGCTTTTGCAACTGCCGCCGCTACATGCGGAGCAACCCGCGGATCAAAAGGACCAGGAATGATATAGTCTGATGTTAACTCTTCATCCGTAATTAATTCCGCAATTGCCGCAACGGCTGCTTGTTTCATTTTTTCATTGATATGTGTCGCACGAACGTCTAAAGCACCTCTAAAGATGCCTGGAAATGCAAGGACATTATTCACTTGGTTCGGGAAATCGGATCTTCCTGTGCCGATCACCTTCGCACCCGATGCGATTGCGTCTTCCGGCATAATTTCGGGCTCGGGATTAGCCATAGCAAAAATAATCGGATCTTTATTCATTGACTCGACCATTTCCTTCGTTAATGCGCCTGCAACCGACACTCCAATAAATACATCGGCTTCTTTAATCACATCTGCAAGCGATCCTGATTTTTTATCGCGATTTGTATATTTTGCAACAGCTGCTTTCACATCGTTCATGCCTTCAGTGCGCCCTTCATAAATCGCGCCTTTTGAATCGCACATAATAATGTCGCGAACTCCATAACTGTATAATAATTTAATGATGGCAATCCCTGCCGCACCTGCGCCATTTGCCACAATTTTAATTTCCTTCATATTGCGTTCTGTGATCTTCAACGCATTAACAAGTCCGGCCACCGTAACGATTGCCGTTCCATGTTGATCGTCGTGAAAAACGGGAATCCCAACCTCTTTTTTAATCTTTCCTCTATGACAAAACAACTCGGTGCTGCAATATCTTCTAAGTTAACGCCCCGAAGGTTGGCTCGAGACATTTTACTGTTTCGATGATTTTTCGACATTTGTCGTATTGAGGCAAATCGGAAAAGCATCAACGCCTGCGAAGCTTTTAAAAAGCACAGCCTTTCCTTCCATTACAGGTAACGCTGCCTCTGGTCCAATATTACCAAGCCCAAGAACAGCTGTCCCATTCGAGACGACAGCAACCATATTGCCCTTCATTGTATAATCATATACCGTTTCTGGTTTTTCATAGATTTCTTTGCACGGTTCAGCTACACCGGGTGAATACGCAAGACTTAAATCAGTAGCATTTTTCACTTCTACTTTCGATTTAGATTCCAACTTCCTCTATGCATTTTATGCATATGTAAAGCTTCTTCACGCAATGTCAAAGAGATCCTCCCTTCATTTACCCACATTTGTCCGCTATTTCAGAAAGCTATGTAGTCACGATGATGGCAATTGTATCTCGCATTAACGGTTTAGTAAGACTTCCATGTAAAAGCTTTGGTTGCATCGATGATGACGGGAGATCAACCGCCCGCAAAAGCCCCGTTTGTTCAGTAATGTTCCAACACTAATTGAAGCTTCATTTTATCTCTTACACAATATATCATATTTTTTACAGTTTGAAAAAATTATTTTAAGATAACACAATCATCCCTAATAGATTTGCAATTTTATCGATGCACCCCACGTTTGCATCGACCCAATCCGCTTGTCCAAGCTTAATTGTTTGCTTCGTTGCTTCATAATGCAGAACGACTGGAGTATCACCTTTATGTTTCTTAAAAATATCTTGAAGCTGCTTTAATATCTTTTTATTCTGTAAACTAGCTCGCACTTTTATAAATAACGTCTGTGCATCCTTAATTTCGACTGGTTCTACTAATTTTTGAACGATCAATTGCCGATTTCCGTCCCTACTTTCTACATGGCCGCTTATGAGCGCGATTTCTCCTTGTTGACAAAGCTGGTGAAAACGTCTGTATACATTAGGAAAAACAACACCATCCACTTCACCTGTTGCATCGCTCACCGTCACAAAAGCCATCACTTCACCTTTCTTAGTTCTAATGGTTCTTACTTGTGCGATGTAAGCCCCGATGGCTACATTTCTCTGCCCTTCCTCTAAGGACAGAATAGGTACCGCACGCCATTTGTTAAAATAACTCTCATAAGAACTTACCGGGTGTGCTGAAAGATAAACACCCGTTGCTTGTTTTTCCAAAGCAAGCTTTTCGGCTAAGCTAAAAGGGTCCACTTCAATATACTTCGGCTTGAGCTGGAACATTTCCTCTTCCGCAAATAAATCAGAACCCGTTTGTGCCGGCTTCATAAGTTCAGCATGGTCAAGTGCAACATCTAGCGTCGCTAACAGGACAGCGCGGTCTTGACCGAATTCATCAAAGGCGCCAGCAAAGACGAGTGCTTCTAGCACCTTGCGATTGGCTACCTTTGACGGTACACGTAAGCAAAAATCAAAGATATCTTGAAATGGCTTTTCTTCCCTTGCTTGTAAAATCGCCTTTAATCCCGCTACACCAATTCCTTTAATTGCAGCGAGACTAAAACGAATACCCGCTTTTTCAACGATAAAAGGAAATGACTTTGATTAATTGATGGTGGTAAAACGTTTAGACCTGTTTGCTTCGCTTCCGCAATATATTGGGCAATCTTATCTTCATTGCCAATTACGGACGTGAGCAATGAAGCGGTAAAATATTCAGGGTATGTTGCCTTTAAATAGGCTAACTGCCATGAAATCATACTGTATGCAACAGCATGGCTACGGTTAAATCCATAGTTAGCAAAGCGAAGAATCAAATTATATATTTCATTCGCTATTTCTTCCGAATATCCTTTTGCAATGCACCAGAAACAAAATGAGTTTTTCTTGATCAAGCACATCTCTTTTTCTTGCTTACCGCTCGACGTAAAAGATCGGCTTCACCAAGTGAAAAGCCAGCCATCACAGAGGCAATTTGCATGATTTGCTCCTGGTAAACAATGACGCCGTATGTCCCTTCCAAAACAGGCTGTAAATCAGGATGTGGATAATGAATTGGCTTTCGTCCATGCTTGCGTGCAATATAATCTGGAATTTGTTCCATCGGTCCCGGTCTGTATAAAGCATTTACGGCAACAATATCTTCAAATTCTGTCGGCTTTAGTTCACGTAGAACCTTTCTCATACCTTCTGACTCAAGCTGAAAAATGCCCGTCGTATCTCCTCTTTTAATAATTCAAATGTTTCTTCATCAGAAAGTGGTAATGCTTTTAAGTTGATTTTTTCCCTGTGTTTATTTCAATGCTTTTTACAATTCGTTCAAGCAGCGATAAATTACGCAAACCTAAAAAGTCCATTTTTAATAAACCGATTTCCTCTAAAGCTTCCATCGGAAACTGCGTTAAGTAACTACTGTCAACATGTCCGACTTGCAATGGGACGAGATTGACGAGTGGCTCACCTGCAATGACTACGCCAGCAGCATGTGTCGACGTATGGCGTGGCAACCCTTCTAATGTAAGCGCCGTTTCAAATAATTTTCGATTCTGGTCTGAAGCTGAAACGAATTTTTGTAGCGCTGGGGACTCCTGATAGGCCTGCCTTAATTGATCCCCAATCTTGATGGAATCATTTTCGAAAGCTGATCCATTTCCTTCGTTGCAAGCCCGAACACTCTTGCTGTATCCCGAAGCGCCGCCCTCGCTGCTAACGTTCCAAACGTAATAATTTGTGCAACATGTTGTTTTCCATATTTACGAACGACATAATCAATTACTTCATCACGACGATGGTCAGGAAAATCGATATCTATGTCTGGCATTGATATTCGCTCGGGGTTTAAAAAGCGTTCAAATAATAAACCGTACCGAATCGGATCAACATCGGTAATATGTAATAAATACGCAACTAGTGATCCAGCAGCAGACCCGCGCCCAGGTCCCGTTAAAATTCCGTGATCACGTGCGTATTTCATAAAATCCCAGACGATTAAAAAATAATCGTTGAATCCCATTTCTTTAATGACTGTAAGTTCATAATTCAGTCTTTCCATATATACATGATCTGCTTCAATTCCTCTGACGGTTAAGCCTTCCATACAAAGTTTTCTCAACATTCCCGCTGCCGTTTGATGATCGGCAAGCGGATACTGAGGAAGGAGATCCTGATTTGTTTCGATGACAACATTGCAAGCCTCAACGATGTGAAGCGTATTTTCCAACGCTTCCGGCAGATCGGCAAACAGATGAGCCATTTCCTCTTTGCTTTTAAAAGCATAATTTGAATGCTCTTCTGTTTCCTCAATATCTGCTAACTTCACCCCATCACGAATTGCTGTTAAACATTGATAAGCAAACGCATCTTTATGATCTAAATATCGAACATCATTCGTTGCTACTATCGGAATTTCGGCTTCGTTTGATAAGTGGGTCACTAGTTTGATTAACTGTGTACTTGCTTGTCCATAATTTTGCACTGTAAGATAAAAATTCTGTTGAAAAAGCTGTTTATATTTCTCTGCGGTGGTCATAGCAGCTTCCAGTCCCTCATCCAAAAGCTTTTGCTCAATCTCACCTTCCATTCCCGGGTAATCGCAATTAACCCTTCACTGTAAGCACCAAGCCATTTCCACGAAATCGCTTCGCTTGGCTGTGTTTTAATCACACTTGATATTTTCAGCAAATTTTTATAACCGATTTCGTTTCTAGCTAACAGGATGATTGGGTGAATGGATCCTTCACCCGTTTCTACGTCTGCCGTTAAGCCGATAATTGGTTTTAGCTTTGCTTTTATACATGCTTGATAAAAGGAAGCACCCCATATAATCCGTTCCGGTCTGTAATGGCAAGTGCTGAATAATCCATTTGTTTCGCTCGTTCCACTAAGGCTGGAATGGAAATTGTACTAGAGAGCAGACTGTAAGCCGTAGAAATTTGCAAATGGGCAAAATCCATGCCCTCATCATCTCCTTTTCTTTATTTGTCGTTATACAAACAACGATGTTTGTTTTACTTATCGCTCTTTTGAACACAGTATACCTCTATTATGAACTAATCAATGAAACTTGTCCTCTCCTTTCATACATTTCTCGGTTGTCCCATATATATATAACAATGGATTATGAATATTGGAGTTGGTCGTCATGAATGAAGCTTTTTACCAACGTTTTTTAATAGTTACTTCATCGCGTGCGGAGTCGTACTTGGCGGCTCTCTCATCGGCGGACTTGCGGCTTTTATTACTGGTGAACCATTGATGACGGAAATCGCTAGAATCGCTACTCGTGTAAGAATTTGGGCAATTATCGCCGCCATCGGAGGGACATTTGATACCGTATACAGCTTCGAAAGAGGTTTTTAGATGGTGGAACGAAGGATCTTTTCAAACAATTTTTGCTTATTTTATCAGCGATTGGCGGCGCAAAACGGCCGCACTCATTATTTCATGGCTTACTCAGGAGCATATTTCATGAGAATTCCCCGCTTTATCATAAACCGGGCTGGCAACGTTTTTTAGCGGGGGCGGCTGTTGGCGGCTGTATAAGTTGGTTGATTTTTTGTATATGTTTGGCTCCATCCAGGAAAAAGCAGCTTTATCATTAATAGACAAGCGAAGGAAATCAAGGAATTACAAGAAGACATTGATATATGGAAAAAGAGTACGACGAACGCAATAAAGAGAATGCCGACTTATTAACGATTCAACAAATTGAAGTCAAGCTCGTTCGTTATGAAAAATACAATATTACGGATAAACAAAGCATTATTGAAATCGAAGAAGCTGTCAAAGAAGATTTACAATCATTGATTGCAAAAGATATTAATTCCGTTTTTAAAAATAAAGAGATTGTCAAAAAACGATTGAAAATAAAATTTTGAACGTAAACGGAAAGAGATATCGAATTGTCGTAAGTGAAATTTATTTTTATACGACATTAAATATTGAGGTTGAAATCAAATTGGCCGGCTAATTTAGCCGGCCAATCTCATTCAGGGCGACAAACTGCATCTATATCTGCTTTGACGCGCTCGGCTTCTTCCCACGAATGGACCGATGCACCTGCTGCAAGCGGATGTCCGCCTCCGTGATACTTCATTGCAATCGTATTAATGACAGGTCCTTTTGATCGTAAACGGACCCGTATTTGGTCCTCTTCTTCAATAAAAAGCACCATGCTTTTATCCCTTTAACATTTCAAGGGAGCCTACTAGTATTGATGCCTCTGATGGAGTAATACCGAACGTATCAAGCGTTTTCTTTCTAATATCGACTGAAGCTGCCCCATATTCATTCATCGTAAAATGCTCTAACACATAGCCCTGAAGCTTAATGACTTGTGGCTCTAACTCATACATCTGGTTAAATAATTCCGTCCGGTCAAACGGATAACGAATTAATTCTCCCGCATAATCAAATGTACGCTCTGTTGTACTCGGGAACAAAAACCGTCCAGTGTCACCAACAATACCTGCAAAAATAAGTCTTGCGGCTTTTTCATCCATGAGCAAAGCTTGATCTTTTCCATATAAATAAAGCTCATAAATCATTTCACTTGTTGAAGAAGCAGTTGTATCGACCCATAATAGATCACCGTATGGATCCTCATTTGGATGATGATCAATTTTAATCAACTTTTCGCCTTTTATATAACGCTCGTCGCAAATTCGCTCCTGATTAGCCGTATCACAGATGATGACGAGTGCTCCTTCGTATACATCATCATCAACCGTATCAGGAACGAATAAATAGTCTAAAGCTCGATCGCGTTCTCCAACTACGTATACGTTCTTCTCAGGGAATGACGCTTGAATGATTGCCGCCAGTCCCCTTGGGAACCGTAAGCATCGGGATCTGGACGCACATGCCGGTGAATGATGATCGTATCAAATTGTTTAATCGCCTCAATAATTTTCTGTTTCATTCTTTCGCCTTCTTTCAGCTGTCTATCTCATTGTTCAATAATTGTCCATGTATATCTGCTAGCATTCTGCTTTTTTCTCGCTACAATGGACTTAGAAACGGAGGATTATAAAGAGATGCCATTTTTAGCTTTTTTAATCGTTATATCATTTTCTTTTATGTATTTTATAAAGTTAAGTATGTCCGCAGCAAAATGCCGATGGAAAGAAAAATGCTAAACGGAAATCAAGTGTTGCTCTCGGTTTATTCGTTGCCTTGTTTGGTCTGAATCAATTATTTTTATTTTCCACTGTAACGACATACATCGTTGCTGGTGTTTTCATCCTATTAGGCTGCTTAAACGGTTGGAATGGATACCGAATCTATCGCCATCATGTGCCGTACGCCATTAGAGAAGCAGAGGGAACAACAAAATAGAGTAAAACTCCAATCAGCGTGGGGATTCATCCCCCACTTAGGCAAAATTCGCCGCGTCCTGCGGCAACCCTTTGTAACCTACATCGTGCAGGCCCGATCCGTTCGGTGTTTTTAATAAATAAGTAAACTTTTCTTATCCGATTAATCTGCACATCATTAATGCTTTTCCGACGAGTTTGTTTTCGTTATACACTTCCACATCGACTTTCCCAAACTTTCTCCCTGCCTCGAGGATTGAAGGCTGAACTTCGATTACACTATCCATCTGCACGGGCTTAATAAAGTAAATCGTCATACTTTCAACCGCTAACTCGCCCTTTTTCTGTTGGCGAAACATTCGATTCGCGGCCTCTGTTACGATCGTTGTAAAGACTCCGTAGGAAATTGCTCCGAGCTGATTCGTCATTTGTGGGGTAACCTCAAAGTCGAAAGACGTCTTCCCTGACTTATCAGAGGATGAGAGCTGATTCGATATCGTATCATCGATCGTTTCCCTACTTGTGGTTGCCGCTGTACCATTTGCAAAGCTTTTAACACATCTTGCCTGCTAATAATGCCTTCAAAGCGTTGTTGATTATCAACAACAGGGATGACCTCGATCCCTTCCCAAATCATCATATGAGCAACAGATGCGACGCTCGTTTTCTTCCCAGCCGTGAGTGGGTTTTTCGTCATTACTTTTTCAATCATTAACTCATCGTCTTGTCCAATCACATCTTTACCTGTGACAATTCCTTGAACCTTTCTATTCTCGTCGACTACTGGAAAGCGACTATGATTTGTTTCCTTTTTCTTTTATACCAATCTGTTACAGTATCGTTTACGGTCATACTTGCGGCATCTTTGGCCGGCGTTAAAATATCTTCTACGAGGATGATTTCTTTTTTATGAGCTGATCATAGATCGCTCGATTGATCATCGTTGCAACGGTAAACGTATCATAGCTCGTCGATAAGATCGGGAGCTGGAGCTCATCTGCTAGAAGCTTTACATGTTCATCTGTATCAAAACCACCCGTAATGAGCACCGCTGCCCCTGCTCGCAAGGCTTGCTCATGTGCTTGCGTCCGATTGCCAACAATTAATAAGTTCCCCGCCCCGTATATCGCATCATCGCATCAAGCTTCATCGCACCGATGACGAATTTGGTAAGTGTTTTATACAAACCATCCTTGCCGCCAAGCACTTGTCCATCAATGATATTAACGATTTCCGCAAAGGTCAGCTTCTCAATATTTTCTTTTTCTTACGCTCGATTCGGATCGTCCCCACTCGAGCAATTGTACTTACATATCCTTGATTTTCAGCATCTTTAATAGCACGATACGCCGTTCCTCACTTACACAAAGCGTTTTTGCAATTTGACGCACGGATATTTTTTCCCCAATCGGCAAACGATCAATATGCCGAATAATTTGTTCATGCTTCGTAGCCAAGCGTTTCACCCTTTTCTAGAAAACTAATTAGTATTAGTATATCGAGAAAAGTGGGATTCTTCAATTTTGGCTATTATCGTGCTCTTAAGCGTTTGTTCATCTTCACTTTTTCTTGCAGCGGAAGTTTCTTTTTGGAGCAAATAATAAAGCCGATAAATTGCCGGCTACAACGATAAGAGCGAATGCCACCCATGCGATCGCAAAGATCCTTCTAGCCCAGCTGCCTTCATATTGATTTTCGGCAACGCAAAGTAAACCATCGCCACAGACAATAACAAGCATAATAAATAACGATTTCTCATCGTGAACCTCCTGCTATACTGTTTTTCACAGTATATGCAAGAGTGAAGCTTATATTTCTAGGATGTCCCCAGCGTCCATTACTTTTCCTTTAATATTTTGGTCGAGCATGTCAACAAACGCATACGGATCTTGTTTAATTGGCGGGAATGTATTGTAATGGATCGGAACGACCATTTTTGCATTTAAAAATTTCGCTGCTAACGCGGCATCCTCCGGTCCCATCGTAAAATTATCGCCAATCGGCAAAAGGCTACATCGATTGGATGGCGCTCACCGATTAATTTCATATCTGAAAATAACGCAGTATCCCCGGCATGGTAGATCGTTTTATCTTCAGCTGTGAACAATACCCTCCTGGCATTCCCATATAAATGATTTCCTTATTATCTGTTATCACTGCTGAACCATGGTACGCCTGTGTAAATTTGACCGTTCCAAAATCAAACGTATACGCACCGCCAATATTCATCGAATGTGTACGTAATCCTTGCCATCCTAAATAAACAGCAAGTTCATTAAGCGCGATAACAAGTGAATCAGAGCGTTTCGCAATCGACTCCGTATCGCCTACATGATCTCCATGACCGTGGGTTAGAATAATCGCATCGGCATGTTGTTCCTCAGATTTTAAATCACTTAGTTCATTTCCAGTAATAAACGGATCGATGAAAATCACCTTTCCATTCGTTTCAATTTTAATTGCAGAATGACCATGATACGAAATTTTCATAATTCCAACACTCCTTACAATCATTTTCTCTCTCTATTATACCATTTCGTTACTTTTGACTATTTCCCTTCATTTCCGACTTTTTTTCCTGAAAAAACTGTTAGTCTCTAATTGACAGGAGATGATGATCATGAATCAAAGATTGACAAAATTAATCGCGTGGCTCAAACAAGAACAAGTCGATGCCGCGTTTATTACATCACCGGATAATGTGTTTTATTTAACAGGTTTTAACAGTGATCCACATGAGCGACTACTAGGCCTAGCCGTCTTTCAAGACGAGGAGCCTTTTCTCGTTTGTCCAAAAATGGAAGAGCTTGATGCAAAAATTGCGGTTGGGAACACGAGGTGCTTGGATATAACGATACAGATCCTACGTGGGAGCTTGTAGAAAAGTCGATCAGAAAGCGTGTGAATAAAATATCGAAATGGGCGGTTGAGAAGGAACATTTAAACGTCGAAAGATATGAAGAGCTTTCTCAGCGTTTTACAGGAGCAACATTCATCCGTGCCGAACAAATACTGAACGAACTGCGCATGGTGAAAGATGAACAAGAAATTGCTTTATTGAAAAAGCATGCGAACTAGCTGATTTCGCCGTCCAAGTCGGAATGAATGAAATTGCTGAAGGAAAACCGAACTTGATCTTATTGCAGCGATTGAATTTGAAGTAAAGAAAAAGGCGTATCAGGCATGTCCTTTGACACGATGGTACTGACTGGAGCAAATGCTGCTATGCCTCATGGCACACCTGGATTAACGAAAATCAAAAAGGCGATCTCGTCTTATTTGATCTCGGTGTTATTTATGAAGGATACTGTTCTGATATTACAAGAACGATTGCATTTGGTGATATTACAGAAGAACAGGCTCGTATTTACAATACAGTGTTACAAGCCGAAGAAACAGCAGTGAAGGCAGTAAAACCTGGTGTCAAAGCTTCGAGCTTGATTTAATGGCACGAAAAATTATCACTGATGCGGGTTATGGAGACTTTTCCCACATCGATTAGGCCATGGACTCGGCATTAACGTCCACGAATTTCCATCGATGACCGCAACAAATGACTTAAAATTAAAACCGGGAATGGTATTCACAATTGAACCGGGTATTTACGTTCCAGGTGTTGCAGGTGTAAGAATTGAAGACGATGTTCTCGTTACCGAATACGGAGTGGAAGTACTAACTACATTTCCAAAATCATTACAAGTTGTTAAATAAGCAAGTAGCTAATTAGATTTCTAAGCCGTAAAACGAATTTCTAAGCCGTAAAACGAATTTCTAAGCCGTAAAACGAATTTCTAAGCCGTAAAACGAATTTCTAAGCCGTAAAACGAATTTCTAAGCCGTAAAACGAATTTCTAAGCCGTAAAACGAATTTCTAAGCCGTAAAACGAATTTCTAAGCCGTAAAACGAATTTCTAAGCCGTAAAACGAATTTCTAAGCCGTAAAACGAATTTCTAAGCCGTAAAAAACCAAGCTGCCCTTCGGACAGCTTGGTTTTTACATTAATTCTTTTATATTTTTGTATGGTAGATTGAGAGAGTCAGCAACTGCTTTATACGTTACTTGACCATTGAACGTATTGATTCCTTTTAATAATGCTTCATCTTCTTGGCATGCTTGTATAATGCCTTTATTAGCAATGTTAAGTGCATATGGAACCGTGACATTTGTTAATGCCATCGTTGCTGTGCGTGGAACAGCCCTGGAATGTTTGGAACAGCATAATGCACAACACCGTGCTTCACAAATGTTGGATTCGCATGCGTCGTTGTTGTATTAGCTGTTTCAAAAATACCGCCCTGATCTATTGCAATGTCAACGATGACTGATCCAGGCTTCATTGCCTTTACCATTTCCTCTGTTACTAATTTCGGTGCTTTTGCTCCCGGAATTAATACAGCTCCAACGACTAAATCCGACTCGGCAACTGCTTCAGCAATATGATAAGGATTCGACATTAGGACGGTAACATCAGTACCGAATAGATCATCAAGCTGTCGTAAACGCTCGGGATTTACATCGAGAATCGTTACATGTGCTCCAAGTCCGACCGCCATTTTAGCCGCGTTCGTCCCCGCAATTCCACCACCAATAACTGTCACCTTTCCACGTTGAACACCTGGGACACCAGATAATAAAATACCGCTACCGCCGTGAATTTTTTCAAGAAATTGTGCTCCTAGCTGTGCGGCCATCCTTCCACCAACCTCACTCATCGGCGTTAATAGCGGCAATGTTTTATTGGCAAGTTGAACTGTTTCATAAGCGACACCCGTTACATTGTTAGCATTCAATGCTTCAACAAGCTTCGGTTCTGCTGCGAGATGTAAATATGCAAATAAAATAAGACCTTCGTGAAAATATTGATATTCTTCTTCTAACGGCTCTTTAACTTTCATGACCATTTGAACGGACCAAGCCTCTTTGGCACTGTTTACAATTTTCGCTCCAGCTTCTACATAATCTTCATCAGTGAATCCCGAACCGAATCCAGCCCCTGTTTCAATATATACTTCGTGGCCAGCCGCTGAGAGCGTCAATACGCCCGCAGGGGTCATCGCAACCCGATTTTCATTATTTTTTATTTCTTTCGGTATTCCGATCTGCATTTCTCTTCCTCCTGTTCGATGATTCTACCTTACTAATATAACATTATCGGATAGCGATGACAGCATATTTTCATCCAAAAGACGAAAATTCAGACCATTCGACAATGATCGCACGATACATATAGCTAGATTCTTTCAGAAAAAACAATCGAACTTGACCATTACCATCATGATAAAGGGCAAGTTCGATATTGATTTAGATCAACTTCAAAATCTGCCGTTATTCTTCCGCCTGATTTTGCTCATATTTACGCTTATGCTCATCCATTTCTTCTACAACACCAAGTGAATAAACATCTCTAATTTGCTTCATTGTTTGACGATTTTCTTCTTCTGAGTACTGTATACTCTTGTCTATATTACGTTTTTTCATTTTTCGACAGCTCCTTTTTCCATAGTATTCGTCACTAAATAAGAGATATACTGTCTCATTCATGTTAAAATAAAAATAAGGAGGGATGATTTTATGTCGCGAACATATCAAAATATTTTAGTGGCAGTCGATGGATCGAAATCAGCTGAATGCGCATTCAAAAAGCGGTCTTTATTGCACTTAGAAATAACGCACAGCTTACACTCGTCCATGTTGTTGATACGCGATCCTTTATATCAATCGAAGCGTATGATGGAACGATGGCTGAAAGAGCCGAAAGATATGCAGAAGAACTCCTTGAAAAATATAAAAAGAAGCAGCAGCTAAAGGTTTACAATCATTAAATACAATTATTGAGCACGGTTCTCCAAAATCGATTATCCCGAAACAAACCGCTAAAAAATTAACGCAGACTTAATTATTTGTGGGGCAACAGGATTAAACGCCGTAGAACGACTGCTCATTGGAAGCGTTTCAGAACAAATTACACGATCCGCATCATGTGATGTGCTCGTCGTTCGAACAGACGATGATGTAACACTTTAAAAGTGCGAACATAAAAATGCCTAGCCAGTATAGAACTGCTAGGCATTTTTTGATTCATTTTAAATGAATCCTCGCTTGCTCCAATTGTTTCAACTTAAATGAACAAGGTTGATGCCTTCTTCATTTCGTCAGCTCTCGGATCAAATGTCCGAGCTCTTTCATAATTAACTTTTCCATAGCAAGCTTTACCGCTCCAGATGATCCCGGCATAATAAAAATAACCTTTTGGCCGTATGTTCCCGCCGCTGCTCTAGACATCATCGCGGCCGAACCAATGTCTTCCGTATAACTAAGCATGCGAAATAGTTCACCAAATCCAACAATCTCTTTATGAAACAGTGGAGAGACGGATTCAATCGTCACATCCCGCTCGGAAATGCCCGTCCCTCCTGTTATAAGAATCGCTTGAATATCCGTTTCTTTCCCTAGTGATTCAACCGCTGAGCGAATCAATTCTCGATCATCCTTAACAATTTGTTGCTGTTTCACTGTATACCCGGCTGCCTTCACATATTGTCTAATAAGCCGCCCGCTCTTATCCGTCGCTTCCGTTCTCGTATCACTTACCGTTATAATTGCACAGTTAATCGTGTCTGGTGCTTCCCGTTTATGTTCGTTTACGCTCATCGCACGGCACCATTCTTTTCAAGCAAATGCTTATATTGATAATATTTTACAGCGAAGTTTGTAATCTTTCTCGTCGTGTTATAATTCATCCCTGCCCCGACCGCCATCGAAATAATAGGTACACCAGAGATTTTCTTTTTAGAAAAACAGACGATGAAACCAAGTTTGATCAGTTGTTTAATCGGTTCATCGATCCATGTTTGATCGATGATTCGCTCATGAACATTATAGTAAAATTGCTCCGTACCTTTTTGCAAATCATCCATTAAATCTTCCCAACCAAACATTTTTATTCGATCAGGCATCGTCGCTGTATTAAACACTTTCACCGTTTCAAGCACCCCAGACGGTGATTGAACATCATAGCCAAACGACATTGCGGTTAATTGAACAGCACGCATATTAATAACAAGCATAGATAAAAAGTCACTGCCTATTAAAAGTGGCTGCCCAGAACCAGCAATTCCCTTGCATCAAGGAATAAAGGCGATGCTTTGCTGCTTGTTGTTTCGCTATAAAACTGAGCTGATCAATCGGCATTTTCCTCATATGTGCAAGTGAATGAATATCGTCATTCATCGCCCGTGCCGCATCGAGGATTCGATCACTTGCTTCATTTTGATTTGCATCCCACGAATCAATGAGCTTACTTGAAAAACCAATTATCCATCTTTTCAAAAAATTGGGATTGCACAGACTCTGGAATGAGAGCAAATGCACGATCAATCCATTTATCATACGTGTTTTCAAAATCGGTTGCTTCATACTCATAAAATGATTGACGCCAATCTTCCAGAGACTCTAAAAGAGTTTCATCTCTTTTAGTCAGATTCATTCAAGCCACCCCTTATATTTATAATACAGTCTTCTCTTTTATCGAATTATACAGTTAACTTCGTTTCAATTGCAAATAATTCGTGAATTCTTTTATGCATGTCTCTTCAATGTTTTGTGTTGATTATGACGGTTTTAAAAGAGATGAATCGTATCATCCCTTCCATGTTCGTTTATCACTTTTTTAGGTTAGATGCCCTAAAACAACGTCCGGAAGATTATGATACTTTTCTTTCATATTACTAGCATTACTTGATCTTATTGTTTTGTATTCTAATAACAAAGAACGTTGGCAATCTTTATGTTTATAAGAGTTCCAATTTTTCAACCTTGAGAATGGAAAACGCCCCATTTGATCAATGGAGCGTTCGCTATACATCCTATTTAGACAAACTTACAACATCTCTTGCAATCATGATTTCTTCGTCCGTTGGGATGACGAGCACTTTTACAGGTGAATGTGGGTAACTTAAGAATGTTTCTTCCCACGGATTTTATTTAAGTCTGGATCCCAATAGACACCCATAAATTGAAGTCCTTTTAATACTTTCGCACGGATGACATCACTGTTTTCTCCGATCCCCGCGGTGAAAATAATCGCGTCAACGCCACCCATTTTTGCTGCATAAGAGCCAAGGTATTTATGAATACGATCGGCAAAAATATCGAGAGCTAATTCCGCACGATGATTTCCGTTCGCTGCTTCGATCGTAATGTCACGCAAGTCACTTGAAAATCCAGAAACACCTAGCATCCCTGATTTTTTATTAAGGACATCTAGTACTTCATCTGCTGTTTTCCCTGTTTTTCCATCAAAAACGGAATAAGAGCTGGGTCAATGTTTCCTGATCTTGTTCCCATTGTCACTCCCGCTAATGGTGTAAAGCCCATTGACGTATCGATCGATTTTCCACCTTTAATGGCAGCAATACTTGCCCCATTTCCGAGGTGACAAGAGATGAGACGTAGTTGAGAGAGCGGTCTGCCTAGTAATTCAGCCGCACGCTCGGATACATACTTATGTGATGTGCCGTGGAATCCATATTTTCGAATGCCATATTGCTCATAATACTCATACGGCAAACTATATAAATAAGAGCTGTCCGGCATTGTTTGGTGAAATGCCGTATCAAATACTGCAATTTGCGGAACAGTCGGTAATGCTTTGCTAAATTCTTTTATCCCAGTAATATTGGCTGGATTATGAAGTGGAGCAAGTTCAGAAAGTCCTTCGATTTTCTCCATAATTTCATCCGTAATCAATACCGATTTATCGAAAATTTCTCCACCATGAACAACACGATGCCCAACACCTTCGATCTCATCAAGTGATTTAATGACCCCAAGGGAAGTTAAACGACTAAGAAGCATAGCAACCGCTTCCTCATGATTAGGTATGTCTAATGTTTCCTTATGGCGTTCACCATTAACAGACATGACAAAAACGGAATCTGTTAAACCAATCCGTTCAATCATCCCTTTCGTAATCACTTCTTCACTCGGCATATTAAAAGCTGGAATTTCAATGAAGAACTTCCGGCGTTAACTGCAAAAATCTTTGCCACGATTAGCACCTTCCTATTGTTTATTTTCTTTAAACCACTTTTCCATCCCACGAAGCATTGTATCAAGTGCAGCTTTATTTGACAATTTCGGGAGGGATGCGAGTAACACTTCTTTCGGAGCTTTGCTATTATCTGCTTTCTTTTGAAGAATGAATATGCTTTTTGCCGCTTGTTCATTTGCAAACATAGACAATGGCAATTGGATGACAGCTTGAATATGTGCTGTTTTTGCAAATATTCATGGAGCTTTCTCGCTTCTTTTGATTCAAATAAATCGTTTGGAATTAAAAAACAAATAGCCACCTGGCTTCGTATATTGAATGCTTTGTTCAATAAATAAATGATGAGAAAAAGCATGTCCGTCATCGCTATGAAGCTGAAAAGATGCGGCTTGTTCGTCATTTGGGTAATAACCAACAGGCAAATCACAAACGACCGCATCGACCGGATCAATGAATAACGACCCTAGGCCATCTTGATGAAAAAGTTCAATATGCTGTTTTTGCAAGCTTGCACCTACATAGGCGAGCCTAACCAACAGATCATCGACATCGACACCATATGCTTGAATACGCTCCGATTCGCCCAGGCGGTTTGTGATCGTTGATAATAAATTACCCGTTCCAACTGCGGGGTCTAGTATGGTCAACTGATCACGTTTATCTAAAAATTTCCCGTCAAATAACTAATGATATAACCGATTGAATCAGGTGTCATTTGATGATTCGCTTGCACATGACCCTTCATTCCTTTTAAAATCGCCATTTGATACGCTTTGCGAATATCCTCAGCTTCAAAGGCGTCTAAAGAGATCTCATCGTATTTCTTTTGAAGTCGCCGCTTGGTCACTTCGCTTATCTCTTCCTGCAAAACCGTCGCTTGAAATAGATTCTCGCCCGTTTCGGCTAGAGCCTCTAAATATGTACATTCAAGTTCTTCTTGTAAAATGGATGCTGTTTCATCAAATACGGAAAATAATTCTTCCATGGGGTTAATTTCATGACCACGCCTCCTCGTTCGCATCATTTTATATTTTAACGCTCTGACCGTGCGAAAAACAAGGATTAAGCCCTATTTTGAAAGGAGTTTGAATTGAGGAAAATTGCCTCGGAATCAGTTTCCGAGGCAATGTGGATTATTTCGCTTGCTTTGCTGCTTCTAATGCTTTTTCATAGTCTGGGTGGTTTGTCACTTCAGACACGTACTCCGCATGAACAATTTTGTTGTTGCTATCCACAACAAAGACACTGCGGGATAATAAGCGTAGTTCCTGAATGACGACTCCATATGCTTCACCAAAGGATAGGTCACGATGGTCAGAGAAAATTCTCGCTTGTTCCAAGCCTTTTCGTTTGCCCAACGCGCTTGTGCGAATGGAAGATCCACTGAAATCGTTAATACAGATACGTGATCAAGGTCGGCTACTTCATCATTAAATCGTTTTGTTTGAACCGCACAAACACCTGTATCCACAGACGGAACGACGCTAATGATTCGCACCCCGTTAAAATCACTTAGCTTTACTTCTTGTAAGTCATTTGTGAGAACCGTAAAATCTGGTGCGCTATCTCCTACGCTTACGCTATTTCCCACTAATGTAACTGGTTTATCTTTAAATGTAACAGATGCCATCTCCAACCATTCCTCCCTTTATGTACTATACTTCTCTATCATTACCGATTTCTCCCATACTTGCAAGCGGAAACAACTAAAATCTCGCAATGGAATGCGAGATTTATTAAATATCGTAATCGATTGTACTTTCTTTTTTACTTCCTTTTCCTGTTCGTCATGCTTTGATTGATTCGTCATTTGTTGAATTTTCTCAATTGTACTTGGGGCGAGATCGATTAGTTTTTCAATTAATTGAGGCTTCTGCTCAAGGTGCAGCATATTTACACCATGCTTATTCACAATCAAAAATGCAATCGGTGTAATTGAGACACCTCCACCGCTTCCGCCACCGAACGGAAATGCTTGGCTGTCCCCATCAGAGCTTGCGTTGAACTCACTCCCCCATCGCAAAGCCAAATCCTACTTTTGATACTGTGAGAATGACGCCTCCATCGGGGTTTCAACCGGATCACCGACGATTGTATTTACGTCAATCATCTCTTTTAAATTCTCCATCGCTGTTGTCATCACATCTTTAATTGGATGGTCACCCATCTAAACTCCTCCTATCAACCGCATGAACGCGGGATGCATATACTTTTGCGCATTCTTCCATATCCGATACAAATTCCAAGCCGTCGGTATAGCTTCCCGCTTTAAAAGAGATCATACATTGCAAATGCATCTTCCATGTATATTCGTGAACATTTTGCACCACATCTACATCTATATTCTTGTTCCAGCGCATATGCGTTTTTAAAAAGTAACCACAATCCCCTTCAATGAATAGATTATTCCGGCGACAATCGCTGTTGCATGAGCATCACCGAACCCGATCATCGTTTTCCAAGTAAATGAGCGCATACGAGTTTTACAAAAAATTGATCTACTTGCCGAATCATCGGTTTTACATCACTGTACTTTTGTTTCAGATTGTCTAATTGCTTATCTAAAGAAATCTCTTTCTTTCCAACGACATCCAGCAAATCGAGTTCTCTTTTTATCCGAATCAAATGAAAGAAAGTACTTATTTTTATTTTTACATGTGTGTTTTGTAACTTAATCGTTATATGTATTCTCAAGAAAAACAAAGAAATAAGAGCGGCTGCAATCATGAGAATGATGATGGGAAAAAGCATATGATCCCTCCAACATGTTAGTATGCCCCGTAAAAATAAAATAAACCCGCTTAAAAGCGGGCTTAGGATTATTGTTTATCTTTCATGAACAACCGTTGTATCTGCAAATAAATCATGCAACGCCTGTTTTTGGTGTAAAAGCGGCAATGATGTATAAAAATTGCAGCGTTGCTGAAATATAGCGGCCGACACCTTCTCTGAAAATGATCGTACTCCACGAAAGGTTATTCGTTTGCAAGGAAACAACCTTGAGACCGAAGACCATTTTTCCGAGTGTTTGGCTGAAATATTTCGTCATTAGAATAAAATACAAATAATAAATCAAACCGGCCGCAATTCCGTAAGCGGAAATGATTCCTGCTTTTGATAACGAAATATCAAATGCACGAAAAATTGGTTTAACGAATAGACCGTTTAAACTAAAGATGATGATTAAATCAAGTAAATATGCCCAAAACCGCATCCAAAATCCTGCATACCGTTGTTCCGGCACTTCTGTGTGGATTGCCTGTGGCTCTATTCGTTCTTGATGATTTTCTTCCATCATTCATTCAACCCCTTCTTCATCATTCCGAGTATAAATACATAAGCCTTGGTGCATTTGGCTTGGAAAGAAGGTGTAAAATCCCTGACATCTCTGCCTGCTTACCGGCGATTTTTGAGCCGTAACCCCAAGCAATGATCCAAGTCCTCCGAGATTGGATGTGTAGCGAATAACTTCCGCATCTTCCAATTTATGATCTGCTTTTAACTGTTTAATGACATCTTCTTCATAACCGAAATCGTCGATAAGATCGACTTCCTTTGCCTGCCTGCCGTCATACACTCTGCCGTCCGCAAGCTCTCTTACTCTCTCTTCCGTCATTCCTCGCCCTTCAGCGATGACACGAACAAATTCATTATAAGAATTATCGAGCATCGATTGTAAAATACCTCGTTCCTCATCCGTCATCTCACGGTATTGACTCATAATATCTTTATAAGGCCCACTTTTAATCGTCATAAAGTCGACTCCATACATTTCAGCGAGCTCACCGATGTTCACCCCTTGCATAATAACCCCGAGTGAACCTGTTAATGTTTCAGGACTTGCAAAAATTTTATCAGCTGGAGCAGAAATATAATAACCGCCAGATGCCGCCATCGCTCCCATTGACACATAGACTGGCTTTTCGTTTCTTCTCTAATTTGCACGATTTTTTGATGGATTTCTGCTGATTCATTCGTACCGCCACCCGGTGTGTTCACTCGAAGAACGATCGCTTTGACGTTTTTATCATCCTTCACTTGATTCAGCTGTTTCATAAAATCGCGGTGTAAATAGCCACTTGAAAAGAAAGAAGGCGTTTCGCCTGTATCTTGGATTACTCCATTCACTTCAAGAACGGCAATTTTTTTCAGTGGATTTCCAACTTCAATCGTCTCCTCTACAAACGTATCGCCAGACATAAAAATCCCTTCAAACGCCTTTGAAAAGTCAGTAAACAAAAAGGTGCTTGCTGCATTGACAATCGATGATACAAATAATACTCCTGCCGCGATCGCTAATGCCGCCCAACGTTTTCCATTCATATAAAATCTCCTCCCTACACATGTACATACGTGTCATTCTTTTAAAAAGTTTCAATCTCATGTTAAAATGAAAGACATGTTCATTATTGTAACAAATATATAGGATTTTTTCCGAGGAGGACTTTAAATGACACAACGCAAAAACATTTTCTTTTTCCATAAAAACGATTCGGTTGTGAATGATAAAATAATCGCATTACAGGAACTAGCAGAAAGACATGATTTCAAGATTGTGAAAAACACGAAGACGCAAATATTATTGTGAGCATTGGTGGCGACGGTACATTTTTGCAAGCAGTAAGAAAAACGGGATTTAGACAAGACTGTTTGTACGCAGGCATTGCCGAAGACGGTACAAAAGGTCTTTACTGTGATTTCCACATCGATGATTTGCATTCAATCGTTGATGCAATGACGATGGAACAAATTGAAGTACGACGTTACCCAATTATTAAGGTCGATGTTGACGATGAAGGATCCTTTTACTGCTTAAACGAATTTACGATTCGTTCTGGAATTATTAAAACACTCGTTATGGATGTGTTTATCGATGATTTGCATTTCGAAACGTTCCGCGGTGACGGCATGGTCATCTCAACACCAACAGGAAGCACAGCCTACAATAAGTCCATTAAAGGAGCGGTTGTCGATCCACTCCTTCCTTGCATGCAAGTTAGCGAAATGGCTTCATTAAACAATAATCTATACCGCACACTTGGCTCTTCCTTTATTTTAGGCGATAATCGCAAGCTCCTTCTCAAAGTCGTTCAAGACGGAAATGATTATCCTACAATGGGAATGGATAACGAAGCGTTAAGCGTTCAGCAAGTAGAGAAGGTAGAAATTCAATTAACAGATAAACGAATTAAAACGGTTAAACTTAAGAACAACTCGTTCTGGGAAAAAGTAAAAGAACGTTTTTATAAGAAAAAACGAGCACTCCTAATCAATGGGATGCTCGTTTTTCTTTAAGCCGTTTTTTGCCGTTTTTTTGATCCCTCCACGTACGATCCTTTCATGGTACCAAAAGTAAATAGAACTAATGCGCCCCATATAAACGAAAAGGCAATTATTTGGGTTATTTCGAAAGGCTCTTTATAAATGATAACCCTAGAAGCAACATAAGTGTTGGGGCTAAATACTGAATAAAACCGGCAAGATATAATGGTATTCTTACTACACCTTTAGCAAAATACAGGAGTGGAATCGCTGTTGCTGCTCCTGAGCCAATTAATAATAAATCGGTGCTTAATAATCCGGAAAAAATGTCGCTTGCCCATTTGACATTAGTATTAATATATAAACCAATGCGAACGGCATAATAAACAGTGTTTCTAAAGTCAACCCAATTCCAGCGTCTACTTTTATCACTTTTTCACCAAACCATAGAAACCAAATGAAAGAGCAACTCCAAACGCAATCCACGGAAACTGTCCATAGGATATAGTTAGAACAAGCACACCAGCTAAAGCTAGAAAAAGAAAGGACTTGTATTCTCACTAATTTTTCCTTTAATACGATTACACCAAGAAGAACACTTACTAATGGATTAATGTAGTAACCAAGTGATGCTTCGACAATTCTCCTGCATTCACCGCCCAAATATAAATAAACCAATTACAAGTAATAAGCACGGAAGCACCAGCAAGAGCAATAAAAATTTTCGGTTGTTTCATAATCATTTGCAGACTGTCAAGGAATGCACTCCACTTCTTGCCAACCAAAAGAACGAGCAACATGAACCAAAACGACCAAAAATTCGATTGGCTAGTATCTCATCTGCAGTTACATGCCCAAGGAACTTCCAATAAACCGGTAAAAATCCCCAAATAAGATAGGCAAATACCGTATACAATACCCCTATCTGTTCATTCTTCTTCATTTGTAAAAAACCTCATTTCCCCAATAAAACAAAGCCACCTTCTAATAAACTTCTTTCGCTCGTATAATTCCTAAGAGACCATTCGCATTTTCTTGGTTATAATAATAACAAATCCCGTCCATCTTATGTACAACCTTCGTAAATTCTTTAATTTTTTGTCAATGCCAGTGTCTCAGGATTAGCTACAACAAAACATGCTGTCTTTTCTGATATAACTTGTTTTAACTTTTCAATATCAGGAAATCCATCTTCATCTAGATGAACAGATTTAAAGTACTCGCTTCAACTAAAATCAAACTCGCTTCTAAAAACTATGTTTGACAGTCAGTCTCTATTGATTTATTCGCCCCAAAAAGCGCTGAAGGTTTTTCTTGGTGATAAAGTCAGAATATACTTTGGTATCTTTCTTATCAAAATCGATTAAAGCAGGATCAAATAAATAAAGCTGAATATTACTCGCAACTTCTTGCCTATGATTTAAAGTAGATTCGACTTGATGCTGAAGTTTGGAGATCGATACATCCACATATTTTCCGAACTGTTCATTCACCTGTTTCGTTGATTGAGCATACGAAAATATAACATCGGAACGGCGATGCAATAGCAGATTCCCTTTATGGGGTCGGCATAGCTGACGAATTAAAACCGCCAGAGCTACCAACTCACATAGGCGGTTTTAATCTTCTTCCTCTTATTTAGTTTCTCTCCAACTCACGTTTCCTCAATTCCACACGCATAATTTTCCCAGAAACGGTTTTTGGTAATTCATTGACAAATTCGATCTTCCGCGGGTATTTGTATGGGGCGGTAATTTCTTTTACGTGATTTTGTAAAATAGAAACCAAGTTTGCTTCATGTTCATCGACGTTGTCTTTTAAAATAATAAATGCTTTTACAACATTTCCTCTTATTTCATCAGGGCTCGCTACAACGGCGCATTCCTTTACATACGGGTGCTTAACAAGCGCATCTTCAACTTCAAATGGACCGATCGTATACCCCGAGCTTACGATGATATCGTCCCCTCTACCTTCAAACCAAAAATATCCGTCTTCATCTTTTCTTGCTTTATCGCCGGTAATATAATATTCGCCTCTAAATTGCATCGCTGTTCGTTCCGGTTCCTTGTAATAATGTTTGAATAAGGCAGGTGTTTCTACGTGAACAGCAATATCGCCGATTTCACCAATTTTACATGGGTGCCCAAACTCATCAATAATTTCTACTGTATTACCCGGAGTAGGTTTTCCCATTGAACCTGGGCGTAACTCCATCTCTTTCGTAATACCTACAAGCAATGTATTTTCGGTTTGTCCATAACCGTCGCGTACATCCACTTGGAAATAATGACGGAACGTATCAATTACTTCACGATTTAATGGTTCTCCTGCTGAGACCGCACTATGTAAATCGGATAGATTAAACTCATTTAAGTTATCTACTTTCGCCATGAGACGATATTCGGTCGGTGTACAGCATAATACATTAATGTTATATTTTTCAAGCAACGATAAATATTTATTTGGATCGAATTTTCCATGATAAACAAATCCTGTTGCCCCCATTCCAAGCACGGATAAAAGGGACTCCATACCCATTTTTGCCATCCCGGACTTGCCGTAGCCCATACGGTGTCATGTTTTTGAATACATAACCAATTTGGTGCGGCCGTTCTTAAATGGGCATACCCCCACCCATGTGTATGCACGACTGCTTTCGGATTGCCCGTTGTACCCGATGTATAAGATAAAAACGCAGTATCGGTGCTAACAGTTTTAACAGCTGCATAAACACTTGATGCTTTTTCCATTTCCTCATCAAGGTACGTCCAGTCGTTCACATCTTCACCGATGACAAACTTTTTCACATCGTCAATATTTTCTACCTGATCAAATTGATCGACATATGGGAAATAATTTACAATTGCCTTTACATCTCCATGATCGATTCGATATTGCAAGTCTTTCGGTTTCAACATTTCGGAGCTTGGAATGAGTACGAGTCCTGCTTTTAATGCTGCGGTATATACTTGATACGCCTCAATAAGTCTAGGGACCATAACAAGAATGGTATCACCCTTTTTAAACCAGCAGCTGTAAACACGTTGGCGATTTTATTCGCCGCTTCCATTAGTTCAATGTATGTAACTTCTTTCGTTTCCCTTGATCATTTTCCCATTTTAAAGCAACCCGATTCGAATCAGCTGCAAACCTTTCAAATTCCTCGGTAAGATTATACATTTCAGGCGCAAGTAAATTTTCTCGTTTCACCGTTGCCCTCCTTCTCGTTTCTTTACTTAGCCCTATTATACAGAATGATCGACACAATTAATATTCAAGACTACTAGTTTCCAAGACAAAAAGCCAATTAACCATAGTACTACAAAGAAGCGGGATTGCTCCCGCTTCAGGATCCATTGTATATTGAAATGTTAATGTGCACGGCCGCCAAGTTGTTGTTCAGCCATTTGAACAAGGCGTTTGGTGATTTCTCCACCTACTGAACCGTTTGCACGTGAAGTTGTCTCTCCTCCCAATTGAACACCGAATTCTGTTGCGATTTCGTATTTCATTTGGTCAAGAGCTTGTTGCACTCCAGGAACGACTAATTGATTGCTGTTTGGCATGTGTTTTCACCTCCTTGTATGGATAGATTGCGCGAAAACACATACCATCATTCAATAAACATCTGGTAACATTCCCATTTTCTTCTTAAAATAAATCATCGATTTCATCGTTTTTACGACCATTGACAACAATTGCTTCTGTCTTTTCAATTGCCTCAGATAATAGTGGAGCCCAATCAAATTTGCTTTCAAACATTTCCATTTTATCTACGCGCGGCTTCGTCGTAGGCGCCGGTGGAGTAAAAATCGTACAGCAATCTTCATAAGGTCGATTTGAAATTTCCAGCGTGTCGAGTGTTTCCGCAATCGAAATAATTTCAAGCTTATCCATTGTGATCAGTGGTCGAATGATTGGGGTATTCGTCACATCGTTAATCGTAAACATGCTATTCATCGTTTGGCTAGCGACTTGTCCTAAACTTTCTCCAGTAACGATCGCAAGCGCTTTTCGCTGTTCCCTAATTTCGTCTGCAATCCGAAGCATCATTCTTCTTGTCGCTGTCATCGTATAGGCATCAGGAATTTCTTTATGAATCGCTTCTTGTATTGCTGTAAATGGCACCATATGAATTCTTACTTTCCTGTATATTGAGCAAGTTTATCCGCGAGATCAATCACTTTTGTTTCGCGCGTTCATTTGTAAATGGCGGGCTATGAAAATGAACAGCTTCAATTTCGACGCCACGTTTCATCGTTAAATATCCTGCAACTGGACTATCGATTCCCCAGATAACATGAGGATCGCCTTCCCAGATGAACCTGCTGGAAACCCGCCCATTCCTTGAATCACTTCTCCCGAAATATAAGCGGCATCATGGCGGATTTCAACAATCAAATTCACGTCCGGCTTCTTCACATTTACTTTAATATCGTCCATATGGATTAAAATATGCGCGCCAACCGCATGATTTAATCCGTTTGTGTCATATGCAAAGTTTTTATCCGATCTACGCGCTGAAACTTTGAACGTATTGCCTGGAATATGCGCTTTTTCATAATGTGCAAAGCCGCTTCACGAATTTTCTCAATGTCTTTTTCCGTTTTAATCGCCGGACTAAACGATTGGATGCCAAACACTTTTTTCAATTCTTCCATGACCAGCTCTGCTCGCTCGCCGTTTAATAAAACATACATGCGATCCCATTCTGATTCAATTTTCACATTCGGAAAATCTTGCAGAATCTTTTTATGCTCTTCTTTAATTTCGTTACAAAATGTTTTCGATTTCGCCCTTTTAAGGACATCTCTCCATATCTAATTAAAACTCGATCATAATTCATTATTTTCTCCTCATTACATGATTTAATCTTTGCAATACTTGATCCAGTCGATTAATAAATTGTGTCGCTTCCTCAAGCGTATTCTCGTAAGAAAGGCTGATCCGAACAGCACTTTCCGCCATCTCTTCAGAAATACCCAGTGCTGTCAATGTTTTGCTCGGACGCTGATCCTTTGATGAGCAGGCACTTGTTGTCGAAATAATGATTCCTTCTTCTTCCAATGCATGTACAAGTACTTCTCCTTTACATGCTGTACAGAAAAATTAATAATATGTGGTGCAGCGTCCATTGCTGTATGGATCGTTATTTTTGGATCTTTCTTCAGTTCGTCAAATAGATAATTTCTTACAAGTTCCATTTTATCTTTTTCACGAACACGCTTTTCCTCCGTCAATCTGAATGCTCGTGCCATCGCAACAATTCCACCGACATTTTCTGTTCCGCTACGCATTTTCCTTCTTGATTACCACCAGCAAGAAGGAAAGGATTTTACACCTTCACGAATATAAAGAAAGCCCGTCCCTTTTAAACCGTGAAATTTATGAGCAGAAAAACTGCATAGGTCAATCGCTGCTCTTTGAAAATCGAGTGCGATTTTCCCAGCCCCTTGAACATGATCAACATGAAATAGGATTTTTGAATGTTGTTTCAGCATGTCTCCGATTGCTTGAATCGGTTGAATTGAGCCGATTTCATTGTTTATGTGCATGACGGAAACGAGAATGGTTTCATCGGTAAGTGCAGCCTCTATATCTGCTATGTTTACTCTGCCATAACGATCAACAGGAATGTACGTAATCTTAAATCCTTGTTCTTTTAACTGCTCCAAAGGTTCGATTACAGATGGATGCTCAATCATTGTTGATATAATATGGTTTCCCGAGCTTTATGCATCATGGCCGCACCTTTGATAGCCAAATTATTCGCTTCTGTGCCACCAGAAGTAAAATAAATTTCAGCCGGCTTTACATTACATAGATCGGCAATTTGCTCCCGTGCCCTTGTAAGTAATTGCTCAGACTTGCCTCCAAAATTATGCAAGGACGATGGATTGCCAAAAACTGACGATTGACTTTCACATATGTTTCCAACACATCATCGTATGGCTTCGTTGTCGCACTATTATCAAAATAGATCAAAATAAACACCTTCTACATATCTATTCATAACTATAAAAAGAACGGAGAAATCTAACATTCTTCTTCCCTCGACTTTTCAAATGCTAATACCAATTCTATATGTTATCATATCTGTCTTTTCAAAGAAATAAAAACATGGCGATGCAAATGCACCACCATGATTGACTATACGTGTATTTCGTCATTCATTATTTCCTCGATTCGCTTTAACGCTCCTGGTTCCACTTGCTCAACAGCCGTTGCCGCTTGCTCAAGCGCTGATTTATATTCATAATTGCGAAAAGCCTGTTCTGCCTCTTCAAGCTTTGCTCTTAATTCCGGATTGCGCGTGCGATAGCGATTGCCATATTGAATTACTTTTTCCGCAAGCCTTGAATTTTCAATATGCTCATCTGTCCGTATGTATAAATGTTCAACTGTATCGATTGCTTCGTATAAAAACGTTTGGACCGATTTCATATTTAACGGTTTTTCGTTCAGACTTTTATACACATCATCGATGTTTTCTTCCGCTTGTTCATATAACGATTCAAAGTCAGCTGGCAATCCAGGCATCTTGCTCTTCTGTACCATTCGAATAATTTCGTTAATCCTTCTTTGCAAGCCTTCCAACTTTTCTCTCGCTTCTAATTCATCTTTCCGTAAATTTTGCAAACGCTCGGAAAACTCTGCTTGCTGTAATTGAATTGCCTCTAATTGATTTTCAATTTCTTTTAATTCCTCACTTAAAACCGAGTATGCAGAACGCTCCTCCGACATTCTTGCCAGTAATAATTCATACCGTTGTGTCAGCTGAGCAAGCGTTTTTTCAAACATTTTCGGAGCTTCGAGATCATCATCTAACAAATGATAACTATTTTTCACTTCATTTGTTTCCGATACAATTCCAAGATTCACTTGTTTTAATTGCTCTAAAATCATTCCTGCCTTCTCATTTTCCTTTACGAGATAATGTCTCTCCAACACTTCATTTTCCAGTACATCGTAAAGTACTTCAAGCTTTTCCTTGATTTGCCCAAGTCCGTTTTCAACTTCATTCACTTCAGCATTTTGCAGAAACTCGTGATATGTTTCCAGCTGTCTTTCAATCTTTTCTAACTCTGTTTCAATTTGTAAATGATCTAATATAAATCCAGCTTGCCTCATTTCTTCATAGCCCTCTAACAGTTCATTTATCTGCGCAGGTATGATTGTTTGACACTCTGTTAACAGATTAGGGATTTTTTCCATCTTTTCGGTCAGTTGATCTATCTTTTCGCCAAGTGTAACGACAATTTCACGCGCCTGTAAATAGTCACCTCGGCTCGTTAACTCATCAAATGCTTCAATATTTGTAGAAGCTTCTTCTAAAAGCCCATCTAGCTTCTCTGTTGCTATTCCAAAACTATGACGATGGGCGAGTAGATTTTTCTTTGCAACTTTGTATTTTATTAAAATGGATTCCATTTCCAATCGACTTTTTCTTCACTTCCAACGAGCTCTGTCAATTGTTGAAGTATCTGCTCGATTTGTTTCCCAATTTCCTCAAGAAGACGTTCAATTTTTTCATGCACTGCTTTCGCTTGATTAAAGCGATATTTATCGGTCATTTCTTCTGCGTCGAATAGCCATTCATCAATTGTCGGCAGCTTCTCCGTCACAATCTCGTCCCAAGATTTACGCCATCCCTCGAATAATTTTTCCGCTTCCCTGTCATATTCAGTTGTTTCACCTTAGCTAGCTCTTCAATTACAGGGCGATGCATTAATTCCATCTTTTTCGCTTCTAGTCGATCAACCTCTTTATAATACCGTTTCCTTAATATGTATCCAGCTATAATTATGATAAGTATGAGAACAATCGTTGCAATCACGATTTCCACGCCGTAGTTCATTATTAGCCCCTGTTCAACCCGATTCATTTCAGCCATATATGTGAATTTATTATCATTAAAGTTATGTCCTTCTATGATAACATGAGAACGACATTTTTGACTATTAAAAGCATTTATTTCTAATTTTTCTTTAACAAAAGCAAGAACTTCTATTGACGGACGACTTCCTGTTGAAATTTTGACGAAGAGAAAGCGCATGATCGGCGAAACGACGCGGGTCAATCATCTACTGATTTCAAACAATAAATCGGTTTGATGATTGGTTTTCTTGATCGTTCCCCCAAGAAAAACACACCCCGAAAATTGAAGTGTGCTTCCTCTTTAAATCGTATGCGAAATAGGCATTGTGCTTATTCGATTAGGTCGAATGTATCCATCCAACATTACATCAAGCCATTTTTGAATGACTTGAAAATACTTATCCGCATAATATTGCTCGTGTGGGCGCATGCCCCATACTTCCATTACGTATTGACTGTTTAAGTACGGCATCATTAACATTCCTTTAAGCTGAATAACAAGCATGTCGACCATAACCGTTGCCCTTTGTTCCTTCAAGGCCGCTTGAATTAATTTTTTCAAATAAAAACGCTCTTTCATTAAATAAGAAGCGATGATTTCTCGAGTTAATTGTGAATCAATTGAAATTTCTCTCCATACAAACCGGGTAAGCAAATGATTTTCCATTTGAAATTGTATGATTTTTTTAACACTCTGCTAAGGCATGTATGTGCGTTATCCACCTTCATCTTTCCGCTTTCTTCTTCAAGACAAGCTACATAAGGATCAAAGAAGCGAACGAGACAAGCCTCAAGTAACCCTTGCTTCCTTGAAAATAATACGATATATTCGCCGCATTCACATTTGCTTTTTTGCGATGTCCCGAATGGTCGTCCCTTGAAACTCTTCGTATTAAATAGCTCAATCGCCGCATCAATGATTATATCTTTCGTCGTAGCTTGAACAGTCATAGGCTCCTCCTGCTCACGTCTTGAATATTTTGAAAAGATGTGCAAAAATAAAGCATACTACATATATGACTTCTCCTTATGACTAGCAATTCCTTTAAATAGTTCTCGACAGTTTCATTCAAAGTTTGTCATATTGTTTATTTTTGAGATAGAAAGGTAGGAAGATCAATGTTTGAAGTGAAACAGTATAGCGAAGACCGTGTAAAAGCTATGAGTTAGTTATTCAACAACTGCGCGCCTTGCTTGATGGAGAAACAAATCAGATTGCTAACTTAAGCAACGCCTCGGCATTACTCGGGCAATTTTTAGATCGAATTAATTGGGTCGGCTTCTACTTGATGGAGGACGGAGAACTTGTGCTTGGACCTTTTCAAGGCTTGCCGGCTTGTGTAAGGATTCCGCTTGGCAGAGGAGTTTGTGGAACATCTGCAGCTGAAAGAGAAACGATTGTTGTTCCTGATGTTCATGCTTTTCCAGGGCATATCGCGTGTGACGCTGCCTCCCAGTCAGAAATTGTCGTCCCATTAATAAAAGATGGAAATGTCATCGGTGTTTTAGATATTGATAGCCCGGAAAAGACCGCTTTGACGAAATCGACAAAGAATACCTTGAAAAGTTTACAGAAGCTTTGCTTACTTATCTCTAATTTGAAAGGAGGCCGCTTGAATCTCGGTCTCCCTTCAAATTTGTTTAATCGCAATTTGATTTTTCCCGGCACGTTTCGCTTCATAAAGCGCGTTATCTGCGCGGTTAAATAAGTTTTTCACTTCATCTTCTTGCTCGTATTTCCAACTCGAAATACCACAAGAAATCGTCACTTTTGGTGATGTTTCTTTAGGGACATATTCCCTCAATCTTCGCGCAACAGCAGTCCCATCTTCCAGCGACACTCCTGGCAAATATATAGCTATTTCTTCCCGCCCCAACGTGCTCCGATATCTGTACTTCTTAAATGTTTTCTAATCGATTCCGCTACTTGTATTAACACTTCATCGCCCACCTGGTGTCCATATGTATCATTAACGTCTTTAAAATCATCTAAATCGACTAATATAAACGTACCTTCTTGATCGACTTTCATTGAGCGCTTAATCGCTTCATCCAAATAATTCCTCGCATATAACTGTGTTAATTGATCCGTAATAACCATTCGTTGAAGCTCTTCTCTTAAGATTGAATTTGTCACAGCTAAAGTTGAACGCTGAATAAATAATTGGAAAAGCTTATACATATCGAATGTAAAGCAATAAGGCTTATCACCTAATGCAATAACAATTCCTTTCATTGCTTCTCCTTCAATCATTGGAACAACCATGGCTGTGGCGTATGGGCATGAGATCCCGGTCATTGATTGATGAATGTTCCCAATAAATAAAGCCTCTTTTGTTTCATTGACTTTATGAAATATTTGCTGAATAAATGGCAGTGCCGATTGTTCGAAAAAATAACTAGAGCTCTCTTTTAATATCTCCTGCTCATTGTCAACATTAAATACAAAGCCAATGGCAGAGGCTGAGAAAGAATTTAAAATTTGATCGTGCACATATTCTAATGTTTCTTTTACAGTGGCTCGTGAATTTAGTTCATATGAAGTTTCGTCGATAAACTTCAAATCTTCAATTAATTTTTGTGATTGTTGATATAGCTTAGCATTCTCCAATGCTCCACCCGCTGTATTCGCCACTAGCTTTATGAAATCAATTTCCCCTCTGTTAAGGGAAAGCGATGATCCGTTTGCACTTGGAGCACACCATAAACAGCCTGCCTTCCGTTTAATGGAGCATACAATAGCTGTGCCCCATTTATATCATTGATTTCAACCGTTCCATTCACATATGCCGAAATTGCAGCAGTGTTCTCAGAATGGTACTTTAATTCTTTTAACGGCAATTGTTCAGTGGCTTCACTATCATTCGACATAAGTAAATGATAGTCATATTGAGGATAAACTTTATGGAGGGTCTCTATGACTGCTGTAAGTATACTTGTTGTTTCCATTGTCGCATGAAACTTTTCCGTCACTCGAAATAACTCTTTATACTTGACCTCCTCTTGATGCTCATTATTTAATATGTATGTTGAGTTATTTTCGCTCACAATCATCACCCGCCACTAAATGATTAAAAAGCCCTAATTACACAGTGACTTTTTCCTATTAATCATATCATGAATAGATCCTTTTAACCTAGTTATTTCATTCTTAACAAAGCTTGACTTCTCTAGTTATTCATCATATAATGATCGTTGTGTAAAATAATGCAGCCTAGATGATTACTTGGTGTCTGTATTTTGTTCCTCTCTTTGAGGTGCATCGCGTAACCCGCCGCTGCTAGGGCGATGGTGCATGAAAACAAAATATCCATCAATGCTAATTCATATCGGTTTTTATTTTACAAAAATAAAAACAAAGGAGGAGACTTATATGTCTCGTTATACAGGTCCAGCTTGGAAAATTTCCGTCGTTTGGGTATTTCTTTAAGCGGTACAGGCAAGGAATTAGAAAAGCGCCCTTATGCGCCAGGACAACATGGTCCAAACCAACGTAAAAACACTCAGAATATGGATTGCAGTTGCAAGAGAAGCAAAAACTTCGCCATATGTACGGAGTGAACGAGCGTCAGTTTAAAAACTTGTTCGTGAGAGCTGGTAGAATGAAAGGGAAACACGGTGAAAACTTCATGATCCTTTGGAGCAACGCCTTGATAACCTTGTATACCGTCTTGGTCTTGCACGCACTCGTCGCCAAGCGCGTCAGCTTGTAAACCACGGTCATATTTTAGTTGATGGACGTCGCGTTGATATTCCTTCATTCCGTGTAGCACCTGGTCAAACGATCGGTGTTCGTGAAAAATCACGCAACCTTGCTATCATCAAAGAATCTGTTGAAGCAACAAACTTTGTTCCTGAATACGTAACTTTTGATGCTGACAAGCTTGAAGGTACATTCACACGCCTTCCAGAGCGTTCTGAATTACCATCAGAAATTAACGAAGCATTCATCGTTGAGTTCTACTCACGTTAATAAAATCGCTTTGTAGAGCACAGTATTTAAAAAGCCCCAAACCCTTGATATATAAAGGTTTTGGGGCTTTTACCTTTCATATCTTGTTGAAATTCCTCTTGATCAACATACTTCTTAACAGTTCGAAAATCCCTGTTTGTTCTTCTATCTTAAATTGGCATATCCATTGATTCATTCTGTTGCTTATATTTTGCAAACCATTCAACATGTTTTTATAGCATATTACATACAAGATATGAAGGAGCTTTTTATTTTTCAATCAAAACTGTGAAGCTGTCAAATTGCAGTTCACTATCTTTAAGTTTTGTTAAATCAAATTCTACTTCCTTTCCTTCACTGTTGAATTCAGACACTTTATCTTCCTTCGGCAAATTAAAATAAGGTGTAATGGTTAGCTCCTTTACATCGCTAGAAATCGGATTAAATGTAGCAGTACCTTCTATATTTTTCTCCATTTTCTGAGAAACCATGACTGCTTCCAGCGCTAAACACTAAAACACATTTAGATGAGTCGTAATGTCATTTACGATAGATGGGGCGGGCCAGAAACCTGACCGACCGCTTTTAGCAAATGATTAGCTATTAATTTGACTTTAGCTCAATATGCTCATTGAACCGAAATTTTTATTCCAGAGTATAGCGAGCATTTAACGATTAAATTTCATAACAATTCTCGCGCCAATAATCGATAAACATTCAGTCGTTTCTCCTGTGAATGGGGAATGCTGACAATCATCGCTTCGTCGAATCCGTATTGCTCCTGTTCTTTTTGTAGTAGCTTTGCTATTTCTTTTGCTTCTCCAACTAAATGGAGCTTACGATTTTCTTTCATGATCATTCGATCCATTTCTGTCAATGGGTAATCGCGAGCTTCCTCTGGTGTTAACAATGGCGTAATCCTGCCTCTCGTAAATAGTAAACGCCAAATATCTTGCGGCTTTGCTTCGAATTCAGCTTCTTCTTTTGTTTCAGCTGTTGTCACCATATAGGAAACATTGATTTCTGGCTTACTCATAAAAGCAGAAGGTCGGAAGTTCTTTTTGTATGCATCTAAAATTTCTTTGGTCATCTCGCCATTGAAAAACTGTGCAAATGAATAGCCAACGCCTCTAACTCCAGCTTGAATCGCACTATTGCCAGTCGAACCTAGTAGCCAAGCCTCAGGCAAAACAACTTGGGATGGTGTAGCAATTGTTTGATTATATAGGTCATCTTTAGGTACTTCATCATTTATTAATTGTAATGCCGTATCAAATTTTTCATACATATTATGCAGGAGCGGTTGACGCCCCTCAGATAGAGCATAGATTGAACGCTGATCCCCACCTGAGCTCGACCTACACCAAAATCAATCCTGCCTGGCGAAAATGCGCTTAATGTTTTAAACACTTCAGCTAGTTTTAACGGGGAATAATGCATCATCATTACTCCCCAGTGCCGATTCGAATTTTTTTGTTTTAGAAGCCAAATGAGCTACCGTCACTTCAGGAGCTGAACTTGCAAAATCATTTGTCCCATGATGCTCTGCCATCCACATTCGATGATAGCCTAATTCATCGCCTAAAATAGACAATTCTTCTGCCTTTATTAAAGCATCTACTGCATTATTTCCTTTTGTAATGGGGGCTTGGTCCAATATACTTAATTTCATCTATTCATCTTCCTTCCAAACTTCGTTTATCCACTTTAATTAGTATGCTAATGATTTTCCATGACAGGGCTGAACTTACGATATATTGTCAGCCATTCTTTTTAAAAGCTTTTTAATAATATACGTTCCTCTGCCGACATGCCTTCCAATAACTTATCCTGCTGCTTCCGTCAAACTTTCTCAATCGGTTCTTTTACTTCTTTTCCTTTAGCGGTTAGATAGACTCGGTTCACTCTTCCGTCTGTATTATCGCGCTGACGATAAATAAGACCATAGCTTTCTAATGCTTTCACCATGTTTGCGACAGTAGGCGGCTCACACTTCAAACGTTCGCTCAGCTGAATTTGTGTAACCCCATCCTCTTTCCAAAGTCGACATAATAACTGGTCTTGCCCAACATGTAAATTTAGTTCGCGCAACATCTCTGAGTAATTTCTACGTATCTTCATCGATAAAACGTCTAAAATTTCCCGAATTTCATCTTCGATTTTCAAAAAGTGCACCTTCTTTCACCAACTAAGTAGCATGCTAACTATATCGAGATATTGTTGTGATTTCAAGTAATTAGTTCCGGAAGGTTTTTCTATAAAGGTATTGTCAGAAAACTATAATTATAAAAAGCGAAAAAGGATGTATTTATTTAGAAATATAAATCCTTTTATAATATGGGATTTCAACCAGTTATCTGATCGCTGTATTTTAATCTTACCGGTCGTTTACGGTCTTCTCTTTCTCCCTGTATAAATAAATTAACACTTTTATTCTAAAACACATTGGAGATAAAAACTGGAATAAAAATTTTAAGGACGGCGTAAATGAATAGCTACATATTTACCTAAATGCAACTATTAAATAGGGCCCTCCTCGAATGAGAAGGGCGTAATACTTAGTGAACCTTATCTTATTTCCTGTTTGGAATGGAATCTACTCACCTTGGGAAAGTGCTTGGCGCAACGATAATGGCTATAAACGAACGAATTAGAAAATCCACCTTAGGTAAAGATATGCCCGATCAATGTATTCCTTTCTTCGATAAGCAACCCTTGATCCATATCTTCACCTGCCCTCACTAAATTGTTCTCTTTTATTTGTCATGATATCCCTTAACAACTTCGATTACATATTTTTCAATTTCCTTTGCTTCCTCAGGGTGAAACATATGTGAAGAGTGTTTATACCAGATCATTTCTTTTCCATTCGGCGCTTCCAATTGATCAACAAACTCTTGAACGGGCTTCCCATCAAGGTGATAATCGTGTTTTCCGTGAAAAAGAAGACGGGAATATCAATTTGATGGATAGAATGAAAATCAATACCCGCAAAGTCCTCAATTAAGGCTTGAGTGTAAGTTATATCATAAGAGCTTTTAAACGTATGGTAAATATCTTTGATCGAATAATCCTGGGCTCGTAAAAAATTTTAAAAGCGCCTTTCATCCCAGGGTGTTTTACAGTATCGTTTTCAAAAATCATGGACTTATACTTCATTAGTAACCCTCGCAATTCTGTCCATTGTTTTACGCTTTGCGTATAAGGGGCGTACCGAGTGCTTCTAACTTTTTTAGCGTTTTTCTGTCATTTGCTTTTTCCGCTTTTAATTTGACCCAGTTATAACAAAACAAATCGTTTTGGGCCCAATTGATGATTTGAGAAATCCCAACATAGGCATGCAACTTTTCTGGATATCTAGATGCAATCGATAATCCAATCACCGTCCCCCATGAATGGGCAGCGAGAAAAACCTTTTCTTGAGAAAACCTTCCTTTGAGTAGGTCGATTAATTCATTGCAGTCACGAATATATTGCTCTACCCTAATAGACTCGGAAGGAATTGATTTATCATACGATTTTCCCGCACCCCTTTGATCCCAAAATACTAAGACAAAATGTTTCACGAGATTTTTAGTCGTTATCGCAATCCCATAATCTTGACCACGTAGAACAACCCCAGGTATAGGCATGCATGGCCCCCATGTACAAACAATAATACGGGATTATTTGGATTCTCTGCCTGTATGAGAATGGATTGATCCACTCCACCCAATGACACCTTTTCTATCACATCAATCCCTGAACTAGGAATTGTGAAATCTCTTTTTTCATAAAAAGCGCCATTATGCCATCCCCTTTTCTCGTTTCTCCTTTATAAACTTCCCTTGCCCGCCTACTCACTTTATAAACGATCCTCATTAACATATTATCATTTTATAGTTTCAAATTAGCTTGATTAACTATCTTTTTGTGTTTAGTCAAGATAATATAAATAGTTAAACTTATACAGATGAATAGAGTAATATGAAAAATGAAATGCAAAGTATTTGGAACAATTCCATGCATTTCAGGGAGGAATGAATGTGTATTTCCGAACATTTGATTGTAATTCTCTGCTCTTTGCTCAGCACCATATCCAAAAAGTAAGGAATCCACCAGTCGATTAATACACCTGCAAAGATACATGCTTGATGGATGATAAGCCAGAGTTTTATCCAGATTGGATATCGCTTTCCCATAAAAATTAAAACTAACCCCATTAATAATAAAATTTGGACGACACCAATCATCGTAACAATAACCAATTCGTTAAATGAACGGGCTGCAGAAATGGCTTGAATATCATTTAATGAACCTAAAGGAACCCAATCTTGTACGATCATAAATAATAAAATGATACTAAATTTCAACCAATAATAATTTTTCAGATAAGCAAATTTCCCTTTTCACATTTTTACCTCCCTTTTTCACTATCACCGTATTAATTACGCAAGATTGAAAAGTTTACTCATTTACACTTCGCTCATCCATGCTTAATTAATTATTTCTCCTTTCTTTCGCAGACGAGCCATTGTAATAATATCATTAGCTGTACTATCTAATAGCTCAATTTCTGTTTCTTCAGTAAATTCTTTCGGAAGCAATCCATTCGCTATCATTACAGCTAATCCGGTTGTAAAAGTTCTCATTTTTAATAAAATAGTCATCAGCTCCTCTTCCGAGAAACCTTGAAGTTCGGAATCTTTTTTCATTCTCTCAATATGAGTTGGGTTCATATTTTGTTCATAAACGCGCATATACTCGTTTTGTTCCATTACAAATTCCTGAAGAGAACGCTATACTCTCTTGCAAAACGAAGACTGGCTACACCACTATCATGAAATGGACGTCCAGAATCTTGTTCCATTAATATTTGATTACTAAACTCCACAATTTTTTAATGACTTCATAGATAAGTTCATCTACATCTTTAAAATTTACATAAATCGGGGCAATAGAACTACCTAATTGGTTTGCTACTTTTCTTATCGTAATATTAGAAACTCCTTCTTCCTTTGCTATTTCAAACGCTGCATCAATAATTTGTTCTTTGGAAAACTTCTTCTTAGGCGGCACTGATTTCTCTCCTTTTAAGTTATGCATCAAATGTTATATATCACTTGAACTTTTCGATTCATATTTTAAATCTTATTAAACCATACACTTCCCTCATCATTCTTATGCCAATCATGTTTAACACAAAGTCATTTTACCCACTTTTGAATGTCACATGATCAAAACGGCTACCTCTGTTTACGCATTTTTTAATATAAAGCTTTTGAACAACTGCCATATTTAATAAACTCCGGATTAGATGCTTTTTCTTTTTATTTTTTCTTCGCTGCCGAACATAACATTGTTCCTTAACGAAATCGTCAAGTTCTTGCATCTTAGCTTTCTTAATCGCTTGAAGCGCATATTCATTTAGCATTTTATTTCCCTCCATTCGTACGGCTATATTTGCCTTTTGTATAATACATCCATAACAGTCATCCATTTTAATCTTTATACCGAAACATGCATTGTCATAAAACAGCTTCTACACGGAATAATTTTGTATATTCACAAATTATATCAATTGATATATATCAAATGTTATATATATATCGTTTGATTTATATTGTACTTATTTAATAATTTTTGTAAAGCCCATTTTTCAAAAAATTTTATGATCGAGATAAAGCTGTAATTGTCAACATCTCATAAAAGAAACCAGCTTCCAAATGAATGGAGGCTGGTTTCTCTTAACTTAACTAAACTCTTGTCTTTTCAAGCATGTAGATCAATACATAAAACAATCGTCCTTTCAGAACGGCCGTTACAATTGGGAGCATCGCTGCAAATGTAACGGCCAATATTATTGCTAAACCCTCATTTCATCGCAATAGCTTATATTCAGAGAAGCGATTCACCACGAAAATGGAATCATCGAAATAACAAACCAGCGATTGGATTACTGCCGTGTGTTTTTACATTTACGTAAAATATTCCAATGTAGCATTTGGAAAAACTTTTCCATGTAGGAATAAAGATGTTTTTTATGTCTTCTTCTTCTTCTTTTTGATAAATATACTTGCCAATACCGTATTTCCCCACTTATACCTTCTAGAGGATTCATCCAATTCTAATTTGGTCATTGGATAATTTTTTTGAATGACTCGTTTTGCTGGTTTAGTAAAACGGTGTTGAATGAATTCGAACGTAATATTATCCCTTGCATCCATTGGTAATTCCTCATTAAGCCGTTCAAATAAATGATAGTACCCTTCTTCCCATCCTTCATGCAAGTATATAGGAGCCACGATAAACCCTAATGGGTAACCGGCTCTTGCTACTTTTCCGGCAGCTTCAATCCGTTTTTCTAATGGAGAAGTGCCAGGCTCGAAATACTTGATCACATAATCCGCGTTAACACTAAAACGAAATCTCGTTTTTCCATTATGCTCTGCATCAAGTAAATGATCGACATAATGAAATTTTGTAACGAATCGCAGCCTGCCAAGCTCTGATTTCCCAAAATGCTCGATGGCTCGCTTTAATGAATGCGTCAGGTGATCAATTCCGACAATATCCGATGTACAAGATGCCTCAAATCGGGTGATTTCAGGTGCTCTCTCTTCCATATATTGATCCGCAGCAGCTAAAATTTCCTCCACATTCACATATGTACGAATGTAAGGCTTTGACCCCATTGTCGTTTGCAAATAACAATAATGGCAATGTCCCATACATCCTGTTGCAAAGGTATTGCATATTCGGCTGATGGTTTGGATGTATCAAACTTTAATGTTTTTCTTATACCGACTACCAATGTTGACTTCGCATTCCTGTATTTCTGGAAATCATTATCACCAGGAAGGTTTCTCACTTGATTATGAGAGGTCGTATATCGAATTTCCACATTCGCTTTTTCAAATTTCCTCATTAATTCTTGACCAAGTGGATATTCTAATGCATCTGGTTCAAAGTAAACAAGCCGGGGCTAAATGGTTTAATCATGCGATAATCTCCATTCTATTCGTATCCAAAATACTGTTCATAGGCCTGCATCGCTTCAGCCTCACTAGTGTACACAGCCATTTCATTCGTTAAAGGATAATACGTTTCGTATAAAAACAATGCCAATTCATTGGGATTATCCGGGTTATTGACAACAGCAGCTTCTTGTACATTTGCTACGTCCTGCGTATGAGGATTTCGATAAAAACATAGACAATGTCTCCCGGATTATAAAAGGTATAATCATTATTTACTTCCACTATTTTCACCATCCTCTTGAGAATACAAATGATTTAACAATAATGAGAAAAACACAACCAATAGACCTTTCTCTGTTAGGATTTGTTATCTTCAGGAGGTTATTCTAAGCATCGTGCAAATGGAGGAATGTACCACTACCCTATTAAAACAGACTATACACGTATTTTATTCAATTTCTAGTTAAGAATAGGAACATACTATTTTTTACAGGAGTGAAGGAATTATGTTTCAAATACAATCAGAGATTGAAGGGAAGAAGACTTATTTTGGTGCAGTTCGAGATGTTTTTAAGTCTTACGGGTGTAGCTTTTGCAGTAATTTTGAATATAACCAAGGTAAATTCGACGCATTGTTATGGCGCGAAGGTGGTGAGTCCATTTATTTAAGGATTCCCATTTATGTTTTAGATGGAGAATTAGATCATTCTAATGCCCTTATTGAGTTTGGAAGACCCTTTATTATAAAGCATATAGTAAACGTTGGGTTAGATTATGATGAAAACTCATTTTTAACTGCTACTACAGGGCTTGACCAATTTCAAACACCATTAGATAAAGACGGCTATATTTATGATAAGAGCAGATGGGCTAAAGCTGGTGAAGAAGCTATTGAACAAGTTATGAGTTCTATAACTGGATTATTAAGTTCATAATGACCTCAAGGCTCTTCTAATCATATTAAATAAAACGAAGAGCCATCAATGATTTCCACATCATCCCTCGATCGAATCTCTTTCATTAAATGAAATAAGGCTTCGTCTTTTCTTTTTGCTTCAATCATACAGTCAATTTGCGGTACGCTGCCTTTGATTTCTTTTAAAAATGTAAAAAACATATCTACGTCAACAAAGTCGGCATGATGCCGGAATGCTTTATCGCTTTTTGGACTTGAAATATGCATTTTCACAGGAAGAGAAGAATGCCTCCATGTTCGTATTACTCTGTTCCAATGAACATCCCAATCAGCATTTTCATGATGGGCAAGGTGATGGTGATAATCAAAGACAAGTGGAATATCCAGTTTTTCACATAAGTATAGACTATCTTCTAATGTAAAGAAGTATCATCATTTTCAAGCATAATCATTTTTTGAATCGACCTTGGGACTGCCATCCAATTATTGATGAATCGTTCAAGTGATGTTTCCGTATCTTTGTAATTCCCCTACATGCATCACACAGCGATGGGTCGTATCAATTCCCATTCCTTTTAATAATAAATAATGCATCTTCAATGTTTGAATGGAATTGATTAAAATTTCTTTCTTCATGGAATTAATGAGAACAAAATGATCTGGATGAAAATCTATTCTAATGTTATGATCTTTAGCAAAATCGCCAATCTCACGAAGTTGTTTTTTAATGGCTTTAGATAATCCCAATCAAGAAGTTCTTCATGGTTGGCGAGAGGATAAGACGAGAAGTTAGACGATAAAAATGTATCTCAGACACTGCATTATGCTTTAACATTCTAAGAGTATTTTGTAAATTCGATAGAGAAATACGTTCCAATTTGCGAATAGCAGCTTCTCTATCTTTCATTTTTTGAAATTGTGCAAATGTCATCGTTTGGGAGGAGATGCGTTTTTAATTCCATACTCATTGCCACATAACCTAAACGTACAATCGTCACTTTTTCACCTCAATTACAAGTATTCACTTATTCCTTCTTTCTCACCATTCCACCGCTGAGTTTGATATACGTTTGACTCCTCGGACAACAGCGATATCTTCAATCAGTTTCAACATAGCTATGTTCTTTTGCTTTGCTTCAATCATAATATCAAAGTCCCGATCGAGCTCCTTTGCCATTTTCAAAAAGGTAAGACATACTCAAGTGAGACAAAATCAGCATGTGATCGATACGCTTGATTTGATTTCGGAGACGAAAGATGAACTTTGGTATTGCAGAAAAACGATTCCACGTATTAAATATACGCGGCAAATAATGTGAGAGGTCAACCGCTCCTTTATTAGCCATATAATGATGATAATCAAGAACCATTGGAATATTTTCTTGTTCACAAACAATCAGTGTTTCTTCTACATCGTAAGTTTTATCATCATTTTCAAGCGTCATATGCTTTTTAATATTTGCAGGTAATTTTTTATATTCTGATGAAAACGCTTTAATGCAATTTCCTTATCCCCATATGCCCCACCAATATGAATATTAATATTACCTCTTTCAAGGGCATTCATCACTTCAAGCATTTTATAATGGTATTCCATATCTCTCACTGCATTCATCGTCACTTCTTCCCGCGGACTCGTAAAAGTGTAAATTGGTTCGGGTGAAAACTTGGTCGCAACTTAAATTGATGAATAAGCTGTCCTAATTCTTCCCACTCGGCTTTGAATGGAGTAACGAAATCCCACATTACCTCCGGATGGGTTGCTAAGGGGACAAGTGAACTTGAAAACCGATATAATTCAATTTCATGTGCGATATTATAATATAAAATTCTTTTCGTATGATGTAAATTTTGAGCAGTGACTGATTTGAGTTTGTCCATTCGTTCATTTTTTGAAAGCGTTGAATAGCGAGCAAAGGTTAATGCTTTCGAAGGGCTTGCATCCCATAAACCTAATGCATTGGCTACATATCCAAAGCGGATCTTCATCTCTTATCTCCTTAAATACGTAAAAGTCTGAGCAATGCCTCGAAGTTACATATTAAGATTTCCATCTACGATAAAATGTATGCCAAACAAATATTAACAGATGGAATTTAAACTAATAATCATTAATCTATTAATTTTAATCCAACTGCACCAGCAATAATAAATGATAGAAACATGATTCGTTTCCATCCAGCTGCTTCATTGAAAAATAATATTCCCATGATTACGGCGCCTACCGCTCCCAATCCGGTCCAAATGGCATAGGCTGTCCCTAAAGGGATTCCTTTCATGGCAAGTGCGAGAAAAACAAAGCCAAATCCAAATGTGACAATAATCAACAATAATCTGCTGAACGATTTTTTTGCAAATATAGATTGATACTCATCACACCAAATATTTCTCCAAAACTGGCAATGAGAAGATAAATCCAAGCCATTTATTTACCTTCCTCTCTAGATTCAGACACTTCTGTTGTTAACTTGACTCCAACCACTCCGAATATAATAAGTCCGATAAGCAGTACTTTGCTGATGGAAAATTCAGATCCAAAATATACAAAGTCAATCAAAACAATCGCTGCAGCTCCAGATCCAGTGAAAACTGCATAAACAGTGCCGGAGGGCAGCTTTTCACACGCTTTGATAATAAGGTAGAAACTAAATATAATCATAATGGTTGTCCCTAGCCATTCCCATATATTACTGGAATATCTTAAACCGATGACCCAGAAGATTTCCACTATGGCTGCAAACAATACATATGTCCAACCCATTTTCTCACCTTCCAATACATCAATCTTTTATACTATCGTATCATGTATGTTTATTTTTCAAAATGAAAAAACTTTGTGTCAACCTTATTCATGACCAATAGAGATTATTAAAGCTAACTAGTAAGATGATTACAAAATACGGACAATAAGCTCATTATATAAATAACCAGCTTCTCATTGAAAGAAGCTGGTTATTTTACTTATACCGAATCATGAAGTATCTTTTTCTCCCGCGCCGGATAATTGTAAATGTGCCGCCCAATTTATCTTCATCCGTTAATTCATATTGAACATCTGTTTCACGCTCGCCATTGATTGAAATCGCGCCGTTTTGAATATCTTCACGCGCTTGGCGTCGAGAAGATGATATTTTTGCCGCAACGAGCACATCGACAAGTCCGATTTCTTCGCCTTCATATACATGCGTTGGCACGTCTTTGAACCCTTGTTCGACTTCTTCGGCAGACAGGCTTTTCACATCTCCGCTAAATAATGCTTCTGTAATGCGAATTGCTTGCTGCAACGAGTCCTCTCCGTGGATCATGCGCGTCATTTCTTCCGCTAACGTCCGCTGCGCTTTACGCAAATGCGGCTCTGATTCAACAGATGCTTCCAGCGCTTCGATCTCTGCTTTTTCGAGGAATGTAAAGAATTTCAAGTACTTCACAACGTCAGCGTCCGCTGTGTTAATCCAGAATTGGTAAAACTCATACGGAGTTGTCTTTTTCGGGTCAAGCCAAATTGCGCCGCCTTCCGTCTTCCCAAATTTCGTTCCATCTGCTTTCGTTACGAGTGGAATCGTCATGCCATACGCTTTTGCACCTTCACCGGCCATTTTACGAATCATTTCTAGCCCCGTTGTAATATTCCCCACTGGTCACTGCCGCCAATTTGCATTTTACAATTGAAGTTTTTGTATAAATGCAAGAAATCAATTGCTTGAAGCAATGTGTACGTAAATTCCGTAAATGAAATTCCTGTATCAAGGCGAGATGCGACTGTATCTTTCGCAAGCATGTAGTTGACACCGATATGTTTGCCGTAGTCCCTTAAAAGGTAATTAAATTCATCGGCCCTGCCCAGTCGTAGTTATTCGTCATAACTGCGCCGCTTTCGCCTCGAAGTCAAAGATCTTTTCAAGTTGCTTTTAATTCCTTGCACGTTGAGCTCTACTTGCTCCGTCGTTTGCAATTTACGCTCTTCAGATTTCCCACTCGGATCACCAATTAACCCTGTAAATCCGCCAACTAATACGATAGGTCGGTGTCCGTGTTTTTGAAAGCGTCTTAATGTTAAAAACGGAAGCAAATGCCCAATATGCATACTGTCTGCTGTCGGATCAACACCACAGTATATGGATATTTTCTCCTTTTCGAGCGTCTCCTTCATCCCTTCTGCATCTGTTTCTTGATATATAATACCGCGCCATTTTAGATCTTCAAGTAAATGTCCCATCTCAAATCCTCCATTTTTTTGTAAATAAAAACGTCCCTTCGTTAAAAACGAAGGGACGATGATTCACCGTGTTACCACCCAACTTGGGATTTAAAAATCCCCACTCAACATGTTAACGATGTCGCTGCACCGTTTGCCGCTACTTTCATTTTCACAGCAAAAGCTCAAGGAGGTAATTCATCATACTGTTTGTACCGATTCGCACCAAACACCGGCTCTCTTTCAACAGGGACAGCTGATTACTTATTCCTATCAAAGCATTGTCGTATGAATTACATATAACGTATTTTAACCATATAAAAAGAATTTGTCAAATCAATCATCAACAATTCCTCTCCATGTTGAATACATGGAGAGGTGAACGGCTTAATCCATCACCAATCCACCATCAACAACTAAGTTTTGACCTGTTACTGCTCTGCTCCACGGTGAAGCGAAAAACAAGATGGCATCGGCAACATCTTCTGGAGTAGTCACTTTTTGAAGTGGGGTATTGGTTTTGATTATGTCAAAAACAAAATCAGGAGTTGCAGCACTCGCATCAGTTTTTTCCAATAGCCCACCTGAAACCATATTCGCAGTAATTCCCGCAGGACCTAATTCTTTCGCTATGTTCCTAGTTAGACTAAGCAATGCTGCTTTGCTCGTATTATACTCATGATAGGGAACGACGGGATTCTGAAAAAGATTTGTACCAATATTAATAATTCTACCAAAATGTTCTTTTTCCATATCGACTTTTCCAGCTTTAACTGTATGTAATGCCCCTGACGCTGCCTTCAAATTGAGCATTAAAATCCTCCCATTCGATCGAATCTAAATTTTTGCGATCGTCTCCGTTAAATGTAAAGTTAATTAAGGCGTTATTTACAATCGTCGTAATGGACTGTCCAAAGTGTTCTTTCGCTTTAGCGAACAACTGATTCACTTGTTCTTGATCACGAATGTCCGCTTGAATGGCAATTGCTCTTTCTCGTCCAATATGCTCAACGACTTCATATGCTTTTTCCTCATTATTAAAATAATTAACGATTACTTTCGCACCTTCGCGCCCAAATGCCTTGGCCGTTGCAGCTCCTAGTCCTCTACTACTGCCCGTAATTAATACAACTTGCTCTCTAATATCCACATTCAACAGCTCCTTTTATTTCCATTCAACAATAAAAAGACCACCGGAAACTAGTGATCTTGATCTGATAGAAGCATATCAATTGACTCACTTTCCTACGACGGCATTAACCGTATCAGGTACAAAGGGTCAGAGTTTCCTCCTCTCAGCGTATAGCTCCCTAGCGATCGAAATTATTGTTTTCAATATCATTGTATCATAGATAAACTTTAATGAGGTTGAATAATCAAATAATTTGTGAATTCATAAATCTATGATATAGTTAATAGTTCAGAAAACTAAAAAGACCACTAGGGGTGTCTTGTAAAAGGCTGAGATGCATATGCATACATACGCGAACCCTTGGAACCTGATCTGGCTCATACCAGCGAAGGGAAGTGGCTCGCTTCTTTTATATTTTATTGTTTATTACTTGTGATTTTGCGAGCCGTTCCTTCAACGATTGAGTTGGAAGTGCGGCTTTTTTGTTTTTCTAGAAATTATTGGGAGTGAAGATCATGACATTTTGTGAAGAAGTTCGAAAAGAATGCAATGATATTTGGGAAGCAAGCTTTCAGCATCCATTTGTTCAGTCACTTGCGAAAGGTACATTATCAGAGGCTGTATTTAAACATTATGTCTTACAGGATTCTTATTATTTAAAGCATTTTGCAAAAGTTCATGCATTAGCTGCCGTTCAAGCAAAAGATTTGCGAACTATCCAACGATTTGCTCAGCATGCAGACGGAACATGTGATGCGGAGATCGCATTGCATGAAGACTTTTCAAGTTACTCGGTATTACAGAAGAGGAGCTTGCAGCGTTTAAACCTGCGCCAACTGCATATGCATACACGTCGCATTTATACCGTGCGGCGCTTGAAGGTGATCTAGCGTATACATTATCCGCGTTGCTTCCATGCTACTGGCTTTATTACGAAATCGGAGAAAGACTAAAAGATACGAAGCCAAATCATCCGATCTACGATAAATGGATTGCAACATATAGCTCTGATTGGTTCGAGAAGGTAACACGTGAACAAATAAACCGCTTGAACGACCTTACGCAAAATCTTCCAATAGGACGGATAAAGGAATTAAAAGATCAATTCATTATGAGTAGTCATTATGAATTACAATTTTGGGAAATGGCTTGGAGCCAACAAAAGTGGAAGATTATTCAGCCAGCGGAGGTGCATGCATAATGAGTGATCAAACTTTTATTAATCAATTGCGTGAACAAAAACCACTCGTCCATTGCATTACAAATTTTGTTGTGGCAAATTTTCAAGCGAATGGCTTACTCGCGCTTGGTGCATCCCTATTATGGCTGATGCGGTCGAAGAAGCGGGGAAGTTGCAGCCATTTCATCTTGTACATTACTTAACATCGGTACGCTTCATCCCGCTTCAGTCGATGCGATGATCGTCGCTGGCAAAAGCGCGAACGAACATGGACATCCGCTCGTTCTTGATCCAGTTGGTGCAGGGGCGACTACATATAGAAGAAAAACAGTAGAAAAGCTTCTTAACGAGCTGAACGTATCATTAATCAGAGGAAATGCTGGGAAATTGCAGCGATTGCTGGCGTAGAATGGACAGCAAATGGAGTTGATGCAGGAGATGGTAAAGCTGACATTGCAGCAGCCGCAAAAGCGTTGCCAATCAGCATCGTTGTATTGTCGCCGTTACAGGTGAAACGGATATTGTTACAGATGGTAAGCAACTCGTTCGAATTACAGGTGGCCATCCTTTCATGGCACAAGTGACTGGCGCTGGGTGTCTTTTAAGCGCGGTTGCAGCGGCGTTTTTATCAGTCGGCAAGGAGAAGCCATTCGAAGCTGTCACTGAAAGTCTTGCCTTTTATAAAAAGCAGGAGAAGTAGCCGCAACAGATGCAGAAGGTCCGGGGATTTCGCTGTTCAATTGTTAAATGCGCTTCATTCAATAGATAAAAAACGTTCACGTATATGGATCACTTGTTAGTAAAGGAGGAAGTGAAATGACTGCAGTTGCTTTGACCATTGCCGGATCTGATAGTGGTGGAGGTGCCGGCATTCAAGCTGATTTAAAAAGTTTCCAAGAATTAGATACATTTGGCACGTCTGCTCTCACCGCAGTGACCGCTCAAAACACACTTGGTGTCTATAACATTCAGCCGATTGAACCTGATATCGTCGTTGCACAAATTGATGCGGTGCTAAAAGATTTCAATGTAGGCGCGATCAAAACAGGGATGTTATTTTCAGCAGAAATTATTCAAGCTGTTGCTGAAACGATGAGCAGGTACCCTTCGATTCCACTCGTTATTGATCCCGTAATGATCGCAAAAGGTGGCGAAAATTTGTTGCAACAGTCTGCCATTGACACATTGAAAAAGAATTTAATACCACTCGCGGCGCTCATTACACCAAATATTCCAGAAGCGGAAGTGCTTGCGGATATGGAGATCAAAACAGATGCGGATATCGAGCTTGCCGCAAAGCGAATGATTGAATTGGGGACGGATGCAGTCGTCATTAAAGGCGGGCATCGCAATGACCATTCGCTCTCGGAAGATTTTTCCTCTCTGCAAATGGCGAACGTTTCAATATGCGCAGTCCACGCATAAACACGAAAGATACACATGGAACAGGGTGCACATTTTCCGCCGCGATTACTGCTGAGTTGGCAAAGGAGCACGAATGCAAGATGCAGTCGTAACAGCGAAACAATTTATACAAGCTGCCATTGAGGACGGTCTATCGATCGGACATGGTCATGGTCCAACGAATCATGCCGCCTATCGAAATCGCGCAACGAATCGAGAGGATGTAGAATTAATTGGGAGATATTGACTATTCCTTGTATTTTATTATGGGATCAGATAACACTAAAAATCCACTTTATGTCCTTGAACAAGCATTGCTTGGAGGGGTTACTTGCTTTCAATTTCGCGACAAGGGACCACAAGCACGACAAGGATTTGAAAAACATTTATTTGCGAAAAACTGTCAATCATTATGTAAGCATTATGGAATCCCATTTATCGTCAATGATGATGTTGAATTAGCGATCGAACTCGATGCGGATGGTGTGCACATCGGACAAGAGGATGAATGTGCGTTATCGGCACGGAAGAAAATTGGCAGTGATAAAGTACTTGGCGTTTCGGTTCATTCTATAGAAGAAGCGATCGCAGCAAAGAAGCTGGCGCCGATTATGTCGGCATCGGTCCTGTGTATCCAACGATTTCCAAATCTGATGCGAAGCCAGTTGCTGGAACAACCGTCATTGAAGAAGTATCTGCTTCTTTTCCTACTTTACCAATCGTCGGGATTGGCGGGATTACCCCAGAAAATAGTTTGCCCGTCTTTCAAGCAGGGGCGGTCGGCATTGCCGTCATTTCAGCCATTGCGGCTGCCGATCATCCGCAGGAAGTAGCACGCCGTTTTATCGACATAGTAAACAAAGAAAGGAAGCTTTTGAAATAATGAAATTGAAGAAACTCATACTTATGACTGTTTTCGTCGCGATCGCTGTAATTGGTTCCACCTTCATTTCGTTTCCAGCAGGCATTGCACGCGCATACCCGATTCAACATGCGATTAACGTCATTGCTGCTGTTGTACTAGGACCAATCCCGCGATAACGATTGCGTTTATAACTGGTCTAATTCGCTTCCTAACAGGGACAGGGTCCTTACTCGCGTTTCCTGGCGGTATGATCGGCGCCGCGTTAGCAGGTTTGTTTTTAAGCGGACAGGCCGAATTTGGATCGCTGCAGTAGGTGAGATGATTGGCACTGGTGTGATTGCGTCCTTATTTGCCGTACCATATGCTGCCATCTTAATGGGGACGACGGTCACAGCTCTTTTCTTCGTGCCTCCCTTCCTTGTTTCCAGCATAAGTGGAGCAGTCATCGGTGCAATAGTAGCACGGAAACTAGAGCAATTGCCAAATGTGCGAAAAATTCAACAGGAATTTTTCACATAAGTACATCCCTCGCTAGGTTGACTCGATTCGTTTTCAACCTAGCTTCCTTCTATCAAAAGAAATCAAAACAAATTCAGAGCAACCACCTCACTATTTATCATATATGCTATAATATAAAGTAATTTTGGGGGATTTTACAACATGAACATAAATGAATATAGTTGGTGGAGGCGGATAAAACAATCTGTTTCTTCACTAAAATATAAACAGATTGTGAAAGGTATGCGGATTACATACGGCGTTATTTGGAATTTAGCACTATTATTTACCATCGTAGCCATCATTGGCGGCGCATTTGCCGGTGGTGTCGGTGCAGGATATTTCGCCTCACTTGTAAAGGACCAAAAGTACTGCCTGCTGATCAAATGATCAAAGATATCTATCAATATGAAGAAACATCTACATTGTATTTTGCAAATAATATTCCTCTTGGAAAATTACGTGCAGATATCGACCGAGAAGAAGTGAAAATTGATCAAATCTCGGATTATTTAAAAAAGCTGTAATTGCAACAGAAGATGAATATTTTTATGAGCATGATGGAGTAGTACCAAAAGCCGTCCTTCGTGCTGTTTACCAGGAATTTACGAATGCAGCCGTACAAACAGGTGGAAGTACATTAACGCAGCAGCTCATTAAAAATCAAATTTTAACGAATGAAGTTTCCTTTGACCGAAAAGCGAAGGAAATATTGCTCGCATTACGGATAGAACGATTTCTAGAGAAAGACAAAATATTAGAAGCCTATTTGAACGTATCTACTTTCGGGCGGAATTCCTCCGGGCAAAACATTGGTGGAATACAAGCAGCAGCAAAGGCGTTTTCGGTGTGGAAGCTAAAGATTTGAATCTGCCTCAAGCGGCTTATCTTGCAGGAATGCCACAAAGTCCGTTTAGGTATACCCCATTCACAAATACCGGGGAAGTAAAAGAGCCTGAGCTATTGCAACACGGGTTAAACCGAATGAAAACCGTTCTGCACCGTATGCATCGTGAAGGGTATATTACAGATCAAGAATTAACCGATGCACAAAACTACGATGTCACGGCTGATTTTATTGAAAAGCAACCACGAACATTTGAAGAATATCCGGCACTTACGTTTGAAATTGAAGATCGTGCGAGAAAAGTCATGATGGGAATTTTAGCGGAGAGAGATGGTTATACACAAGAAGATTTAAAAAATGACAAACAACTTAATGGTAAATATCATACATTAGCCGATCGGGATATTCGCCAAAACGGCTACGAAATTCATACAACGATTCATAAAGGCATTTATGATGCGTTTCAAAAAGCAGCAGCCGAATATCAAAATTATGGACCTACGTATCAAATCGAAGAGAAAATGAAGAAACAGGTGAAATGGAAATTGTCGATGATCCTGTACAAATCGGTGCTTTTCTACAAGAAAACAAATCGGGAAAATACTAGCTTTCGTTGCAGGGCGAGATTATGATTTGAAGGAATATAATCACGCTACACAAGCAAAACGGCAAAACGGGTCAACGATGAAGCCGCTCCTTGTCTATGCACCAGCAATGGAGCTTGGGGTAAGTGCACCAGGTGCAGTGATCGCCGATGTTCCGTATAAAATAGGTGGGTGGACGCCGAACAACTTCGTGAAAGGAAGATATTACGGGCTTGTAACGGCACGTAGAGCGTTAGCGAGTTCTTATAATGCCTCTGCTGTTGGAACATATATGAAAATTATGGATCAAAAACCAGCACAGTTTTTAGAAAAATGGGGTTCACCTCATTGGATCCTGAAGAGTATCACAATCCATCACTAGCAATCGGTGGAATGAAACATGGTGTTACTGTTGAAGAAAATACAAATGCATTTTCGACCTTTGCCAATATGGGGCAATTTAAAGATGCATATATGATTGAAAAAATTACCGATCATGACGGAAATATCGTTTATGAACACGAAGTTGAACCTGTTGATGTATTTAGTCCGCAAACGGCTTACTTAATGATCGATATGATGCGTGATGTATTTAAAGCCGGAGGTACAGCCGCTACACTTCCAGGTATGCTGAAATTTTCGGCAGATTGGGCTGGAAAAACGGGAACGACAAACAAAGCGATAGATTCATGGCTCGTTGCGACAAATCCGAACGTCACATTCGGAACATGGAACGGCTACAATTCCAATAGATCGCTTGTCCGTGGCGAGGCACAGCGGAATTACCGAATTTGGGCGAACTTAATGAACGCTGCATACGATGTGGCACCTGAATTAATTGCTCCGAAAGAAAAATTTAAAATGCCAGGAGGAATCGTTAGTCGATCGTATTGTGCTGTATCTGGGATGTTGCCTTCTGAAGCTTGTTCGAAAGCAGGGCTCATCCAAACCGATATATTTAATGCAAAATATGTACCAACGAAGGTCGATGATAGTTTAGGGACTGGACGCTATGTAAGAGCAAACGGGAAAAGCTATATGGCCCTTCCTTCTACTCCAGAAGAATTTACTGATACCGGCGCATTACTCGATCCCGATTTTATTAAACGAATTACTCTTGGACTTGTAACAGACTTTTCGCAATTGATTCCGAATAATGATCGGTGGAAAAATATCTTTGTCGCCGACGCGAAACTTGCAGATGACGGGATAGCACCAAGTGGTGTAAACGCAAGTCTATCCGATCGTACGCTAACATGGTCAGCCTCGGCAAGCTCCGATGTGATCGGCTATCGAATTTATTCGGAGGATGGGAAAAAATTGCTTCTATACGTTCTGGAGAAACATTAGCCTATACGGTCGATGATGCCGCTTATTATGTCGTAGCCGTTGATGTCGCTGGACGTGAATCAGAGCGCTCTAACCAGGTTGGCATAGATAAAGAAACGAAAAGATTAGAAGAAGAAAAAGGATAGCAGAAGAACAAAAGATAGCAGAAGAACTGTTGAAACAAGAAGAAGAAAGAAAAAGCAAGAAGAAGAAATGAATGAAGATCAGCAATAAACCTTACCTCTCATCAAATGCGATGAGAGGTTTTTTAATAGTAATCAGCAGACCAATTGAAAGTTCAATCAGTAAGGGAAAAGTCTATAATAGCTGATTTTCAACAAAAATAAAGCACGCATATCACCTGCTTTATTTTAATCTTCCATCGTGGACAAATCACCTGTTGGGAGATTTAATTCCCATGTTTTCAACACACGGCGCATAATTTTACCACTGCGCGTTTTCGGCAATTTATCGCGAAATTCAATTTCACGTGGAGCTGCGTGGGCGGCTAATCCTTTTTCACGAAAAGACGAATATCTTCTTTTAGCTCCTCCGTAGGTTCGTTTCCATCGAGCAATGCGACGAATGCTTTAATAATTTCTCCCCGAACCGGATCTGGTTTTCCAATGACACCAGCTTCAGCAACGGCAGGGTGCTCAAGCAGTTTACTTTCTACTTCAAATGGTCCGACACGTTCGCCAGATGTCATGATTACATCATCAACACGCCCTTGGAACCAAAGATAGCCATCTTCATCCATATAAGCGGAATCGCCCGATACATACCAATCACCTGCTAAGAAATAGGAATCATACTTTTCTTTGTTATTCCATATTCCATGCATCATCGCTGGCCACCCTTTTTTATCGCAAGATTACCCATTCGATTTGGCGGTAACATATTGCCACGATCATCAACAATCGCTACCTCAACCCCAGGTATTTCTTTCCCCATCGACCCAGGTCAATTTCCATAGAAGGGTAGTTTGCAATTAATAATGCACCTGTTTCGGTCATCCACCATGTATCATGAATTCTCTTTGAAACACTTTCATTCCCCAGCGAATCACTTCCGGGTTAAGTGGCTCTCCAACACTAACAATATGGCGGAGCTCTGATAAATCAAAACGTTTAACGACTTCATCCCCAGCACTCATTAGCATTCGAAAAGCAGTAGGAGCACTATACCAAATGGTCACACCATAATCCTCCAACACTTGATACCACGTCTCTGGATTAAATCGCCCACCAATAACGACATTTGTTGTACCTGTTAACCAAGGGCCAAAAATGCCATATGATGTTCCTGTTACCCAGCCTGGATCAGCTGTACACCAATATACATCGTCCTCTTTCATATCTAGAATCCAGCGCGCCGTTTGATAATGTTGAATCATCGCATGATGTACGTGCAATACTCCCTTTGGTCTTCCCGTTGAACCAGATGTGTAATGAAGAATCATTCCATCTTTACGGTCAACCCATTCAATCTCAAGTGTTTATCTGCTTCAGCCAATTTTTTATTAAAATCAATGTATTGTTCCGATTCTTTGATATTCTCTCCAACAAGAAAAATATGTTTTAAATGTGGCAACTCGTCTACCGGTACACGATGAAGTAAGTCTGGTGTCGTTACGAGTACTTTCGCCTCGCTATCTTCAAGTCGATCTTTTACAGCCCCTTCCATAAATGCTTCAAATAATGGGCCAACAATCGCTCCAAGTTTAATCGTTCCTAATATAGCAAAATATAATTCAGGTGTTCTCGGCATAAAAATAAAAACCCGATCCCCTTTTTCAACATTACCATAGATCTTTAACGCATTTGCTGCTTTATTCGATTGTTCCTTCATTTCACGGAACGTATATTTTCCTCTCTCTCGGCGTCTCGATAATATAATGCAATCTTGTTTTTACGGAAAGTTTCCGCATGGCGGTCAATCGCTTCATGTGCCATATTTACTCGGCCAGTTTCATACCATGAAAATTTCTTCTCGGTTTCTGACCAATCAAAGCTTTTACATGTTTTTCATAGTCTTGTAGATTATATTCTCCTTCAATAACTGGCAACGCTTCCAATTCCATGTGTACAACTCCCTTTGTGTGAAAGATTACTCTATTATAATATCATAGAACAGAAAAATTTTCGCAATATTTTAACAATGATGTATAATTAATTATATGTTGATATCAATGTCGACGCGGCGAACTTAGGTTTCCTTTCTAAACCATATAAAATCTATGACATTCACTGAAGGCTTAACTTGAATCAGCAAATCTTTATGAAGCGTTAGATTTGAAAGGCAATAGGGCATTCATTCCACCACTTATTGAATTGTGCTGATTCGTGTTAAAAGAACCAAGGCAGGCGAGATAGTAACGTGACTTTCATTCTACTACCAGCACTTAGACATACGTTTAACTATCTTCTATCAAATTTCATTGTATACGGGGTGATAATGTGGAGCACGTTAAGACGTATTATCAAATGGAATTAAACACTCCAAATGGCAGCGTCATCATTGAAGGCCCAATTTCTTCTCTTGAGCTTGAAGAGTTGGATTTTCATGAAGATTTAAAAGCGTTCAGACAAGCATCAAATCAGCATCGAGCTTTAATCGAAATTGCTCGTCTTCCTGAAGGAAGGATCATTGTTGCTCGAGATAATAAACTTGTAATTGGCTATGTTACTTATGTTTATCCTGATCCACTTGAAAGATGGTCAGAGGGAAAATGGACAACCTGATTGAACTCGGCGCAATTGAAGTCATCCCCGCATTTCGAAGTGTTGGTGTCGGCAAAGGCCTATTAAAAGTCTCGATGATGGATGATGCAATGGAAGATTATATCATTATTACAACAGAATATTATTGGCACTGGGATTTAAAAGGAACGGGGCTCGATGTGTGGGGATATCGAAAAGTGATGGAAAAATGATGAATTCAGGCGGGTTAGTCTGGTACGCAACAGACGATCCCGAAATTAGTTCCCATCCCGCAAACTGTTTAATGGTACGAATTGAAGTCGCGTCGATCGCGAATCGATTCAGCAATTCGATTCGCTCCGATTTATGAATCGTTGGATGTATTAAGTGAACAAAAGGAGTTGAAAAAGATGAAGATCGAACAAATCATGACAAAGGATGTCGCTGTATTAAAACCGATGGATACGATTCAACGAGCGATCCAAATCATGCGCGATCGAAAAATTCGCCACCTTCCGCTAGTGAATGAAGAGCAGGAAGTCATTGGGCTTATCACTGATCGAGATATAAAAATGGCTACTCTCGGGATGCTTGAAGGAGAAATAATTAAGGAGATCCTTGAAATGCCGCTCTCATCGATTATGACAAAAATGTAATAACTGGGCATCCCTTTGATTTTGTTGAGGAAGTAACCGTCCTTTTTACGATTACAAAATCGGTTGCTTGCCAATCGTTAATGCCGGAAAATTAGTCGGCATTGTTACGAGCACAGATTTATTACATACAATGGTCGAATTAACAGGAGCAAATAAGCCCGGTTCGCAAATTGAGATTAAAGTTGAAAACCGCCTTGGCATTTTACATGAAGTCACTCGTGTATTTCTTCAACATCATATAAATGTACATAGTGTTCTCGTCTATCCCGATCCGAATGATGTAGAGTATAAAATTCTTGTTTTTCGTGTGGCAACAATGAATCCGTTGGCAGTTGTTGAACATTTAACAACAGAAGGGTTTGAGATCATCTGGCCCAAACTTTCAAGGTTGCAACAATGAAGAAAAAGGCAGTTTTTATCTATTCTGATGAATTACTTTCGTATCGATTTTCGGATACACATCCATTTAATCAAAAACGGATTCAATTAACGCTTGATTTATTAAAAAATTACATGCGCTTTCTGACGATGACATCATTCCTCCACGGATGGCGACGGATGATGAACTTTGCTTAATCATGACAAAACATATATCGAAGCGGTGAAGCAAGCTGGACGTGGAAAGCTTCCAGCAGGAAAGGCGGAAAGTTTTGGAATTGGAACGGAGGATACCCCGATCTTTGCGCAGATGCACGAAGCAAGTGCTTTATTAGTTGGTGGAACGTTAACCGCTGTTGATCAGGTCATGCAAGGAAAAGCAAACCATGCCTTACATTTAGGCGGGGACTCCATCACGGATTTAGGGAAAAGCATCTGGATTTTGCGTATACAATGATAGTGCGGTTGCAATTAAATATGTGCAAAAAATACGGTGCACGCGTACTTTATATTGATACCGATGCGCATCATGGAGACGGGGTACAATGGTCTTTTTACGATGACGAAACCGTTTGTACGATTTCTATTCATGAAACAGGAAGGTATTTATTTCCCGGGACAGGAAATGTGAATGAATGGGGGCAAGGTAAAGGATATGGATATTCGTTCAATATCCCTCTCGATGCTTTTACTGAAGATGAATCGTTTCTTGAAGCGTACAAAACGGCATTAACGGAAATTACTGAGTATTTCCGACCTGATGTCATCATTAGTCAAAATGGTGCAGACGCCCACTATTATGATCCTTTAACACATTTATCCGTATCGACGGAAACGTATAAAGCAATTCCAAAGCTGGCTCACGAACTAGCCCACGAATATTGCGATGGCAAATGGATTGCAGTTGGCGGCGGCGGTTATGATATTTGGCGAGTCGTACCACGGGCATGGTCCCTTATTTGGCTTGAAATGACTGGATTTGGATCTGTATCCGGAGGCCTTCCTTCTAAATGGATAGAGCGCTGGCAGCCTTTAGCACCTGTTCCACTTCCTGATTACTGGGAAGATCCACCTAATATGTATCCGCCCATTCCACGAAAAAGGAAATTGAGGAAAAAATCGCCAAACGCTGGAACGCGCATTATTTTTTGTCAGACAACATCAAGCACAGCGAAAAAAGAGAGTGCGGGGGCGATGAATGACCATTCATTGACCTACAGCGTAGAGTTTTTACCTGTGGCGGGGCATGAACGAACATTCATTGACCTACAGCGCAGAGTTTTTCCTGCAGCGGGGCATGAACGAACATTCATTGACCTACAGCGTAGAGTTTTTACCTGCGAGGGGCGATGAATGACCATTCATTGACCTACAGCGCAGAGTTTTTCCTGCGGCGGGGCATGAACGAACATTCATTGACCTACAGCGTAGAGTTTTTCCTGCAAGGGGCATGAACGAATATTCATTGACCTACAGCGTAGAGTTTTTACCTGCGAGGAGCCATGAATGAACATTCATTGACCTCCAGCGCAGAGTTTTACCTGCGGCGGGGCATGAACGAACATTCATTGACCTACAGCGTAGAGTTTTTACCTGCGGGGGCGATGAATGACCATTCATTGACCTCCAGCTCAGAGTTTTTCCTGCGGCGGGGCATGAACGAACATTCATTGACCTACAGCGCAGAGTTTTTACCAACTAAAAACAGGTCCAAATCATATGCGATTTGAACCTTACAATGCTTAAGCGGAGCACATCCGCTTTTATTATGTTCTTATTCTTTTGTTGAGCCTCTCATCTCGATTCGATGTGGAAGAACAACAATTTGCTCGCTTACTTCTTCCTTGTTCATTAATTTTGTCAACAACCGCATAGCAACAGCACCGATATCATAGACAGGCTGAACGACAGAAGATAGTTGTGGTCTAACCATTAATGACAAGCGTGTATTATCGGACGTGATCACTTCTACTTGTTCTGGAATGACGAGACCTTGGTCCTGAGCTCCGTGCATAATACCAAGTGCCATTTCATCATTGCTCGCGAAAACCGCTGTAGGTCTTTGCTCAAGCGCACTAAACTTCTCCCAAGCATTGATTCCTGATTCGTATGTGTCATCACCTTCAATTACATACTCCTCTTTAAACGCCAAACCGGCCTTTTCTAATGCCTCCTTATATCCAAGCAGCTTTTGACTGCTATTAATTGGATTTTCCATTGGACCGATGATGCAGGCAATTTGTTTATGACCTTTTTCGATAAACGTTGTTACCGCATCAAATGCCCCTTGATGGTAATCAATATTAACAGATGGCACATTCCCTGCTTCCTCAACGGAACCTGCTAGTACAATTGGAACAGGCGATCTTTTAAATTCAGATACGAGCTCATCCGATATCGCTCCACCCATAAACACGATGCCATCCACTTGTTTCCCTAGCATCGTGTTCAATAAGTGCAATTCTTTATTTTTGTTTTGATCTGAATTACTTAAAATGATGTTATACTTATACATCGTTGCGATATCTTCAATTCCCGCGCTAATTCCGCATAATAAACATTCGATATGTCTGGAATAATTACACCAACAGTCGTTGTTTTCTTACTTGCTAACCCACGTGCCACCGCATTGGGACGGTATTCTAATCGATCAATAACATCAAGCACCTTTTTCTCGTTGCAGGCTTTACGTTAGGATTTCCGTTCACCACTCGTGATACAGTTGCCATTGAAACATTCGCTTCTCTTGCTACATCATATATTGTTATATTCATCAAATATCACTCCTTATTTACAACTTTACACATTAAGCATCTAATAATAATTCTTTCCTAATCATACGATACAGACCCCTTAATCTGCAAACGTTTCCCTTGTATGTGAAAAATTTATCATATTTAACGCGAAAATGCCAACATTTTGTCGATTATTTATTATTCAATTTATTGTTTGATAAAAGCGATGCTTCAATTCAAGTGGGTGATATGGTACATTTTAGTAAGTATGTGAACAAATAAGTAGGTGAAGCATTGTGCAATCGAAGAAAATATTTGCTCTCGATATTGGCACTCGATCCGTCGTAGGAATTATTCTAGAATTCGTTGACGATCAATATCGAGTTCTTGATTTAATTGTAAGAGAACATAAAGAAAGAGCAATGTTAGATGGACAAATTCATGATATAGCCGCAGTTTCAAATGTGATTATTGAAATAAAAACAGAATTAGAACAAGTTTATGGCCCTTTATCAAAAGTTTGTGCGGCCGCAGCGGGTCGAGCTTTAAAAACTGAAAAGTCAAAAGCGGAGGTTTCCATTATTGATAAACCAATGTTATCAAGGGAAGACATTCTTCATTTTGAGCTAACAGCGGTCCAGCAAGCACAAACGCTCGCTGCGGAAAAACAAGCAGCAACAGATACACACTCGTATTATTGCGTCGGATATTCCGTGCTCCATTATTATTTAGATGGGGAAAGAATTGGTAACTTAATCGATCAGCAAGGAAAGCTGGCAGCCGTAGAAATCATTGCAACATTTTTACCAAGGGTCGTCGTTGACTCTTTGATGAAAACTCTCCATCGTGCCGGATTGGAGCTTGAAGCACTAACACTCGAACCGATTGCCGCAATCAATGTGCTTGTCCCTTCATCCATTAGGAGATTAAATGTTGCATTAGTCGATGTGGGGCAGGTACTTCAGATATTGCCATTACGGATGAGGAGACGGTTGTCGCTTACGGTATGGTTCCAATTGCGGGTGATGAGATTACCGAGGCGATTAGCGATGAACTGCTTCTTGATTTTCCTGTGGCTGAGCGAGTGAAACGGGAACTTTGGACAAATGACATAGTTACAACAACAGATATTCTTGGCTTCGAACAAGAACATCTGAAAACGGACATCGTAAGCCAAATTGCTCCGGCAATCGATCGGCTAGCTACATCCATTTATGAGGAAATACTTGCTTTAAATAATCAGCAAGCTCCAAAAGCCGTCATGTTAGTTGGAGGTGGGAGTATGACTCCCGAATTATCTGATCGATTAGCTATGAAGCTTGACTTCCAACAAATCGGGTCGCTATCCGCGGAGCTGACGCCATTCAAGGCTTAATAATTGCTGACCATATTCTAGGTGGGCCAGATCAAATTACGCCAATTGGAATCGCGATTTCCGCAACGAATGCACCGATTCATTATGTAACAGCTACTGTGAATGGACGAACCGTTCGGCTATTTGAAGCGAAACAGCTCACGGTCGCTGATTGCTTGCTCGCTTCTGGTATTTCTATTGGAAAATTGTACGGAAAACCTGGAATGGCGATGATGATTACATTAAATAGCCAGCAAGTGACACTCCCTGGTCAGTATGGTGAGCCACCGATCATTTTAAAAATGGTCAACCTTGTAGCATCGAAGATCCAATTATAGATGGGGATCAAATCATCGCTGAAAAAGGAAAAGATGGAAAACCACCGATTTTGAAAATAAGTGATCTCATTGAAGTCGTTCCAACTCAGATCGTTACGATTAATCAAGAGCGTTACGAGGTACAATCTTTGCTACTTAATCATGGTGTGGAAGCAAAGGTTTCAGACTTTGTGAAGGACCGTGATCATATTACCGTCTCCTTTCCGGAAACAATAGACCAATTGTTAACATCTTTGCACCAATCACATCTGCTCAAACCGTTTCGAATGATCTTAAATGGAAAAGAGTCCTTCTTTCCTGCCTTTTCAGCTACGGTATTGATTAATGGAGAGGAAAGAAAATATTCCGATCCATTTCCAGCAAATGCAGCAATCACCATTGAACGAAAGCTGGAACCAACCGTTGGTAATTTAGCGCAAGTAAAAGGATATACGCTGCAGAAGTCCATTTCTGTTATATTCAATGATCAACCGATTATATTGGAGAAAAGCATTACGAAGTTCTTCCGAGGTGAAAAGCTTTAGAAACCACCGATATCATTCAGTCTGGTGATTCAATAACAGTTAAGGAAATAGAGTATACCCCATTTATTTTTCAAGACATCTTTTCATATGTTGAGGTGGAAAAGCCCCGCATGCGAAAGGGAATTTTGCTTTGCTTATCAATGAAGAAGAAGCTACTTTTTATAGTCCGATTCAACAAGGGATCATTTACAAATCATTTGGGACACCGTTCCTTCAAATTATTAATGTGGGTTACAATTATTGAAAGTTGAACCTAAAGAAGGTGTGAAAAACGATCGTTTTTCACACCTTCTTAATTATAAGTTTTATTTTTTCACAAGATCTTCTACTTTTTCTTCAGCAGATTCAGCCACTTCTATTGCTTGGTCTACCTTTTCATTAACCATTTGTCCTACATCATCAGTAGTTTCTTGAACCGTTTCTACCCATTCATCGGCCTTATCAGCGAGTTGCTCCGTCGTTTCCTTTGTTTTATTAAGTAGCTGGTCTGATTTATCTTTTACCGTTTCCGCTAGTTCATTTCCTTTTTCCATTGCAGTTGATGTCAACTCAGTCCCTTTTTCCATAACTGTTTCTTTCCAGTCACCCGTTTTTCTTTTAACGCCTCTACTTGCTCATTAATATCACTTCTAAGTTCTTTACCAGATTTCGGTGCGATTAATAATGCTGTCGCAGCTCCAACGATACTGCCAACAATAATGCCTGTCATAAAATTACTCGTTTGATTATTTTTATCATTACTCATTTTCCATCATCCTTCCAAATAAAATGAATAAGGTTATTAGTCAGTTTGAGCGATTCTTTTAAGTTCGGATGATTTCTTTTCATCCTCTTCTTTTTCGATTTATCGAACCATTTATCTCTTATTTCTTTAATTACCGCCCCCACTGGACGACTTGCGCGACTTTATCTTGATTGCGCACCATCGATGTAGAGACAGAAGTCGTTACCTTTTTAGTGATGTGTTTAATTGTTGAACAGTTGTTCCCACGTCTTGAACAGCATGAACGACAGTGTCCAACTTTTCGACCTTCCCTTGAATATCCTCTGCAAGGCCGTTCGTTTTATGTAACAATAATGTTGTTTCCTTCGTTACACCTTGTAGCTGGGATTCAAGACCATCAAGCGTTTTTGCAACACTTTCTAATGTTCCTTTCATCGCCTTTAGCGTCTTCGTTAAGCTAAGAACAAGAATGAAAAAGCAATCGCAATAACCGCGATACTTAAATAAAGAATGATAATCATTTTGCAGCACCTCCTAGATACAATTAACTCTTCCCTGTTTTCAATTAGATAAACACGGCTTTCTACTATTTCTAGATTGAATTACACTTCTCCTTTTTTCTTTTAAAATAAATGAGATTAAAAAACTGTCATATGAAAATGACAGTTTATTGAGCCTGCTTAAGCTGTTGTTGCAGCAATTGTTCATAAGCAGTTTGGAATTTTTGAATATCGCCTGCACCCATGAAAATGAGAATCGAATCATCTAGATGTAAAAGCGGAGATGTATCTTCTTCTTTTAACATTTCGGCCCCATCGATTTTTACAAGTAAATCTTTAATTGTTAGCTTTCCATGATTTTCTCTTGCCGAACCAAAGATATCACATAAATATACTTGATCTCGCCCCCCAAACTTTCAGCAAACTCTTGCAAAAACGTTTGAGTTCGTGTAAATGTATGGGGTTGGAACACAGCGACAATTTGTTTTTCTGGATATTTTTGCCTTGCAGCATTAATCGTCGCCTTAATTTCGACAGGGTGATGAGCATAATCATCAACGAGTATTTGATTACCAACTCGTTTTTCCGTGAAGCGTCGCTTTACACCTTTAAAAGTTTTCATTTGCTCTTGAACGATTTGTGCATCAATTTCTTCATAATGACAAATTGCAATCACTGCGAGCGCATTTAATATATTATGGTCTCCGAAAGTTGGGATTTCAAACGAAGCGTAAAATTATTTCTTACGTACACATCGAAATTTGTCCCCATTGTAGATTTTTCCACATTGCGCGCTTGAAAATCATTTGTTTCGGAAAATCCATAAAATATTACAGGTGCTTCGGCATGGATTTTTGTAATTGCTCATCATCGCCATAAGCAACGATCGCTTTTTGCACTTGCATCGCCATTTGCTGGAATGCACTAAATACATCCTCCACATTCGCAAAATAATCAGGATGATCAAAATCAATATTCGTCATAATTGCATAGTCAGGATAATAAGAGAGAAATGTCTGCGATATTCACATGCTTCAAACACGAAATAATTCGCATCCTTGTTTCCCTTCCTGTTCCATCACCAATTAAGAATGATGTTGGCTTCGCTCCTTCTATTACATGCGAAAGCAACCCAGTCGTTGACGTTTTTCCATGTGAACCGGTCACAGCAATACTCGTAAATTCATTCATAAGATCGCCTAAGAAAGCGTGATATCTCACGACCGGGATTCTAGTTTTTTGCTTCTTCGATTTCTTCATGTGTATCAGGAAAAGCATTTCCAGCAATGACCGTCATGCCTTGCTTAATGTTTTCCTATTAAAAGGTAAAATTTTAATATTAGCATCTTCAAGGGCCGTTTGTGTAAAGAAAAACTTTCCCATATCTGATCCTTGTACGTTGTATCCCATATCGTTAAGGATTTGTGCGAGCGCGCTCATACCTGAGCCTTTAATACCTACGAAATGGTACATAGTCATAGTAGAACCTCCAACTATTCTCTATCTGTATGTATTATATGAAGACTACGTCATTTTGCTCAATTTGCCCGCCATCTTTACATGATTTATTCTAAACAGCCACAAGCTCGATATGTAAATTATTTAGGCATTATGCAGAAAACGCAATCTGATTCCTTTATAAACAGATAGATGATTTATATTTTTCCATTATAACATTTATCAAAAGTGCTGACTATTTCGCATGCTAATACCGTTCAAAGTTTTAGCAAATACGTATGTCATTCATGGTCATTGTATATCATAACATAGATCACGAAATGTAATATTAAAAATATGTTCCAATTTATTAACCCTCTATTTCTTTTTGCTTTTCAAACTCGGCTTCACTTATTAAGACATCCCTTGGCCGGCTGCCCCGGGCTTCTGAAATAATCCCGCGTTGCTCCAGCATATCGATTAATCGCGCAGCACGATTATACCCAATTCGAAATTGTCTTTGCAACAATGATGTCGATGCTGATCCTTGGCTAACAACGAATTCACATGATTCGAGAAACAGTTCATCCTCATCTTCCTGAATTTGTGCCTTTTTAAAAGCTCTTCTTGCTCGAAAATATAATTCGGCTTCCTTGGCTGCGAACATGCTCTATCACACGATCAATTTCTTCATCTGATACATACGTTCCTTGTAATCGAATCGGTTTGGACGTGCCACTCTCTAAAAACAACATATCCCCACGCCCAAGCAATTTCTCCGCACCACTTATATCAATAATCGTTCGAGAATCAATTTGCGACGAAACGGAAAAGGCAATTCTTGTCGGAACATTTGCTTTAATTAGCCCTGTGATGACATCAACGGATGGCCGCTGTGTAGCAATGAGCAAATGAATTCCGCATGCCCTTGCTTTTGGGCGATCCGACAAATCGATTCTTCAACGTCAGCTGGTGCCATCATCATTAAATCAGCAAGCTCATCAATGACGACGACGATGAATGGCAGTTTATGTCCTTGTTGCCCATTCATTTCTGCCATTTCGTTAAAGCGGCTAATGTCACGAACACTTGCATGAGCAAATAGCTCATAACGGCGCTCCATTTCTTCTACTGTCCATTTTAAAGCTGCCGTCGCCGCTTTTACATCCGTAATGACAGGGCTGATGAGATGCGGAATATGATTGTACGGAGCAAGCTCAACCATTTTTGGATCAATGAGCAACAGCTTTACTTCATCTGGCCTCGCTTTATAAAGCAAGCTTACAAGGATCGAATTGATGCAAACACTTTTCCTGAACCTGTTGCACCCGCAATTAAACCATGTGGCATTTTATTTAAATCGGTCACAACCGGCGCACCGGAAATATCGAGTCCAAGTACAGCGGTTAATGGGGACTGTGCGTGTTTAAACACAGAATTTCCAATGATTTCACTAATCTGTACCGGTCTGCTTTCCGCATTCGGCAACTCAATTCCGATCGAACGTTTTCCGGAATTGGTGCCTCCATCCGAATATCTTTTGCTGCCATGCTTAATTTAATATCATCTGTTAAATTTTTAACTCGGCTTACTTTTACTCCTGGTTCAGGCTGAACTTCAAAGCGAGTAACAGCAGGTCCTTGGCTGACATATACGACGCTCGCATTCACATTAAAGTTTTTCAACGTTTCATCAAGTAACGCTGATTGCTTATCTAACCATTCCTTGTTTTCGGATTTAATGACCGGAGGATGGAGCAACTTTAATTCGGAAACTGATAAGCTGTTTCTTCTGCTGTAATGGCCAATTCCTCCATCGCCGTTGGCACAGGCAATGGCGATGGTTGTTTCACTTGAACGTTAGTTGGATTGTTTACATCCACTTTATGTTCATTTAAAACTTCCGCCCTATCCGAACGCTGCTGCTTTTTCGATCCTCCCATTTTTTACGGTCTTCTTTCAACATTAAGACATTGAACGGTAGATGTGAACGTCGTTTATTTTCTGGAGAAGCATGTGTAATTGTTGCTTTTCCAAGACGGGATTATGATCTTGGTCATCTTGTTCTTCGCTTTGACGATCCACCTCCGTTCGTTCATCTGCGGTGATATATGCGATTGCTTCACTTTGCTGAATCTCTCGTTCTGTTTCGCCTCCTGTTTGGGCTTCTACTTTATCATCAAACTGATTTTCTTCTTCCGATCGGTCTTTTAATTCCTCAACATATTCGACTTCTTGCGCTTCATTTTGATGAAATCGTTCTATTCCTTGGTACTCCATTTTTTGGAACCCAGTTTGTTCATGTCCATGACTCTGTTCTACATCTAGAATTTTTCGTCTTCGTTTTGATGGAACTGCTCAGTCTCTCGGCCTTCCACTTCTTCAAGGTGAACTACCTTCATTTCTTCAAAGTCATTCTCATCATTTCCGTGCATCTCTTCTACTTCAAGATTGTCTTCTTCATTTCGATCGAAGGATTCTGCTTCTTGGTATCCCACTACTTTTTAGGATCTATTTGGAATTCACTTTCCCCATTTTCGTGGACCTCGTCTTCGTTCTGATCGAACCGTTCTGTTTCCCGTAAGTTTCCCTCTTCTTCTGTGAGAGATACTAACACTTCTTCAATTTGATCGACTTCTTCAATATCAGATGATTCCAGTATGTTTTCAGTAAACGTACGTTCATCTTCGACATCTATAAATGAATGTTCCAGTTCAAATTCGTATTCTTCTTTCTTTCTCTTTATTGGGCGTTGAAATCCATAAATAGGAGATGGAATTTCCGCCGGTTTAAATGGCTGTGTGTTTTTGGCTGAATTGTTCTTGATACGGGACGAGAGTCCTGCTTCTTTACTTGGACTTGCGGTTGCTCACTTTTTTCATACTCCGTTCTGAAGATCGCATCGGACGATCTTCAATAAGCGGAAAACGATATTGTCCTGTTGGATATTTATATGACATTTTTGTTTTCATTTCCAATTGTTGGTGATGTTTATTTTCTCGTTGTTCGTGAAACTCTTCTTGCTCATCTTCAATATTCCATTTTGAAAAGATTCGCTTTAACCAGCTCATTTTTATCACTCTTTCTTTCGTATCAACTTCTCCACAATATGTAACTATTGGCATTTACCTATTATAGCAAAAAACGGCATAAAAATCGGGCCATTAGGAACATTAATTATGAACCACGAAAAAAGGAGGATCTTTTCATGAAACTTAGAAAAATCATGTTATCCGTTGGGCTTGTTTCTGTCATGCTAATGGGTTGTGGTACAGCAAATAATGACCGTTTTGCCAATGATAATAACAGGCCGATCGGTGTTAATTATACCGGTAATAACCGCTATGCAGACAACTACACCAATAACGACGGATACAGAAATGTCGGTATGAGAGACGGTATGAATGGTGCGATGGACACCACTCGTGGAGCAAATTATCGAGAGGCAAAGGATATTGCCGAGAAAGTCGCCAACCTTACTGAAGTAGATCGTGCACATGTTGTCGTAACTGACCATACGGCATATGTAGCTGTAAGATTATCTGGAACAGAAACAAATCGAATGGATCGCGATTTAGAAAATAGAATTGACAAAATTGTGAGGGATACCGATCGAAGCGTTAACGATGTTCATATTTCAGAAAGACCGGAATTCTTCCAACGTTTAACTAATCTTCGTGACGGGACGTTAACAGATGATTTCTATGATTTTGTTGATCGTATCTTCCCAAATACTCGCGCCGTACGATAAATCAATGCAAAAACTGAAAGGGCTGACTTTATTAGTTAGTCGGCCCTTTTTCATGTCTAGCAAACGTTTAGCAACTAGCTGTACGACAAGTCGACATGGGTGGGGTCACACTCCATGTTTTTCTAATTCCCTTTATATCGTTAGAGCCGCTTCAAGGTGTACATAAATTATCCTTTAACGGAACCTGCAAGTAATCCACGGACAAAGTATTTTCCTAACATAATATAGACGAGCAAGGTTGGTAATGCTGCAAGCAAGGCCCCAGCCATTTGCACATTCCACTCAACGATTTGGCTTCCAGATAAGTTTTGCAATGCTACCATAACCGGCTGCTGCGTATTTGTTGTAATCGTCACCGCAAATAAAAACTCATTCCATATATTTGTAAACTGCCAAATGCCAACGACGACGAATCCGGTTATTGATAAAGGCATTATAATATTCCAATATACACGTAAAAACCCAGCACCATCAATTTTTGCTGACTCGATTAAATCTGTCGGGATATTTGCATAAAAATTACGAAACATGAGCGTTGTAACAGGAATCCCATATACGACATGAACGAAAATTAACCCGGGAATGCTATTATAAAGGCCAATACTCCTTAAAAATTCAATCAGAGGTATAAGGATGCTTTGGTATGGAATAAACATTCCGAATAATAGTGCAGTAAAAACCCATTCTGATCCCTTAAATTTCCATTTTGACAATACGTAGCCATTCATCGAGCCAATCATAGCAGCAATGATTGTAGCGGGAATAACTAAATAAAAACTATTCATTAAGTTCGGAGCAAGCTTCTTTAAAGCGAAGCTGTAGCTTGAAAAGTCCAATGCAGAAGGAAGCTTCCACATATTAGACAATGTTACTTCTTCAAATGGCTTTAAACTGGTGATAATCATGACATAAAGCGGCATGAGGTAAAACAAACTAAATAAGATTAACAAAAAATAAACAATCGACCGAACTCCTACCCGCTTTGCAGTCATGACATTTCACCCCTTCGATTCTTAATTAAATACGGAATGATAAAAATCGCGACCGATAAAAGCATGATGATTGAAATTGCTGATCCATTTGCATAATAATTTCCTCTAAACGTCGTTTCAAACATAAAAATCCCCGGCACATCCGTAACGAAATTCGCACCTGACCCCGTCATCGCATAAACTAAGTCGAAGATTTTCAATGATATATGAGCCATAATTATGATGACACTGACCGTAATCGGCGCTAATAGGGAAAAATAACTCTTCGATACAGTTGAAATTCAGTTGCACCATCCACGCGCGCAGCTTCCTTACTTCATCAGGTATCGCTCGTAACCCTGCTATATACATTGCGACCGCAAACCCCGTCATTTGCCAAGTAGCAGCAATGACTAAAGCGATGATCGCGACCGGAACTCCAAACTCAATATGCCCCACTTCCAAGCAGGAATAATCGTAGTATCGACATACCACATCGGTTTGATCCCAAACTTTTGTAAAAATAAATTCACACCAGTCGTCGGATTTAGCAGCCATTGCCAAACAACGCCTGTTACGATAAAGGATAACGACATCGGAAAGAAAAATACATTTCGAAAAAATGATTCTCCTTTAATTTGTTGATCAATTAAGATGGCAAGCAACTGACCGATAATAATGACGAAACCGATAAATAGCACGGTAAAAAGAATGTATTCCTTAAATCCGCCTGAAAGCGAAAATGATCAAATAGATAGGCATAATTTTTAAACCCTGCGAACGATAAGTCTTTGACAATCGAATTCCAATTACTTAATGATACATACCCACTCCATCCGATAAAACCATACACAAAAATAGCAATTAAAATGATCGATGGCAATAGAAATAATAACGATAATAGCCGATCTGTTGACATTTTTCGTTTTGTTACATTTCCAATAGAAATAGTAGATACTTTTGTATTAACATCACTATTGACTTTCATCGCAAACATCTCCTCTGAGTTGAATCAACGACCTATAGATAGAAAGAAAGGAAGATGAATCTTCCCTTTCGCTTTTCCATTGTCTAGCTGTGGTGGCCGAAGAACTACCTTTGGCCTACAGGTTGTGGGTCACATCGGTGCTGCCACAAGATGTGACGAATTTAGCCGATGTTCCTTAGTCTTGTACTTGTCGGAGCTAAGCAAGACGCTTTCACTTTTCCTACAACTCCTTAGATGCAGCGACTAGTTGTTCAATAAAATGATCAATATTCTTTTGTGTGACAAACATTACCATTGCATCATTTACTTTCGTTACAAATCCTTCATTCGCTGCTGATCCGTGTGCAAGGCTTGGCCCTAGTTCATTCGTTTTAAAGTCTTCCATCGCCGCTTTTCCGTATTCATCATACTTTGCTACATCCGCATCAACCCTCGCAGGAATCGATCCTTTCTTCGGATTGAAAGCATCTTGTCCTTCAACAGATGCAAGGACAGCTAAAAATTCTTTGACTGTATCAGGATTCTCTACTTCATTCGGCAAACCAAATGTATCCGTAATGACTGTGAACATTCCTCCACTATTTGGTGTTGGAACCCAGCCGTAATCTGTTCCAACTTTTAATCCAGATCCATCAAAATATCCTTTCGCCCAATCTCCCATCACATTCATTGCAGCTTCGCCTTCTGCGACAAGTTGAGCCGCATCTTGCCAATTTCGAGCACTATGATCGTCATTGACATACTCAAGCATTTTTGCAAAAATTTCCGTTCCTTCTTTTACTTTCTGATCATCAAACGAGAGTTCTCCTGTCCAAAGCTTGTTATAATCTGCAGTACCTAAATGGCCCAACAATACACTTTCGTACAAGTGAGTTGCGGTCCAAGCTTCTTTATCTCCTAAAGCTAATGGTGTAATGCCATTTTCCTTTAATTTTTCAGCCACATCAAAAATTCATCAAACGTCGTTGGTGCTTCTAAATCTAATTCTTCAAATACTTTTTGGTTAAACCAAAGTACGTTCCCACGGTGAATGTTAACTGGAACAGAATAAATTTCACCGTCTTTACTTACAAGCTCAATTAATTCTTCTGAAACTTATCGTTTAGCCCATGTTCATCAAAGAAATCATTAAGAGGTGTCATCTTACCAGCCGCAACCCAACTATCATTCAATTCAGCTCCGCCGTGGACTTGGAACGTTGATGGTGGATCTCCACCTTGCATCCGACTTACTAATACCGCTTTTGCATTTGTTCCCGCTCCACCTGCTACTGCTGCATTAATAATTTCAATGTCAGGGTGCTTTTCATTAAACACATCGATTAGTGCTAATAACCCTTCCTCCTCCCCGCACCTGTCCACCAACTAAAGATTTCGAGAGATGCTTTTTCCGTTTCTGCAGTTGGAGGTTTCTCTGCTGGCTTTTCTTTTTCAGCCGAATCAGTAGAATCGTTGGAAGCTTGGTTGCCACTACACGCTGCAAGTACGATCATAAATATACCTAAGAAAACTGCTAATAACCAATTTTGTCTCATACATGATTTCCCTTATGTTTGTAAACGCTAGCATTTATTATTATATTACTTTGTTTATCTGCAACGACTATCAAAATGCTGAACGATTTTACTTCCTCTTTACATCTTTGTGCTACACTTTTTAAAACTGCTACATCTAACATTGCCAAGCACTTTCTTACGATCATTAGCATTATTTTGTCATCTTTTTCTTACGACATCTTTTGAAATTGTTTACTTCGATATTCCGTTGGTGAAAATCCTGTATTTCTCCTAAAAACGCGGCTAAAATAATTCGGGTCTTTATAACCGACATGGAAGCATATCTCTTTTAAACTTTTGCCTTTTTCATTAACTCTTTTGCCCGTTCTATCCGAACTTCCGTGACATAATCGATAAATGATGTTCCACAACGTTCCTTAAAAGCTTACTAAAATAATGCGGACTAAACTGAACAAAATCTGCCACTTCTTCAAGTGTAAGTGATTTTTCATAATGTTGTTGAATATACCCTTTTGCCAATGAAATCATATCTTTACTCTTGGATAAATGCAGGATTGAATCGATTTTGCTATTTTCACTAAGGAATCATTCACGAGCTCTTTCAAGTGATAAATCGATATTGCCTGATCGTATTTTTGTTGAAACACAACTTCTACTTTATTCTCGTATACTTGCCGATTCAATAGGACAAAAATTCATTCAGTTTTTCTTTTATTTTTTCAAGATTTCCATGTGTACAACGGATCAATTCATCAAAGTACTTTTAAAAGCGACCGCTGATTCTTCCAATTGACCAAAAGTAATATGTTCCAACAGTTGTTTTTCTAAAGCGAATAAATGATCGATCGATTCATTCTCAGATAGCAAGTGATGATAGTACGTATACGAATACGGCCGTTTCGCTTTCGTTAAGGCAAATAATGCTTCATGATAAGATTGAACAAATTCCTCTATTTCATCATAAGGCGTTCCTATTCCAATTTTCACCGGGATACATGCAAACTGTTGCTGGATTTTTCAATAAGGATTTGTGCGATCTTTACTGATTGGCTCATTACTGATTCTTTTTCTTTATCTTGTTTTTCTACTTGAATTAAGATCGGAAGCTGTTCCAAATGAATGATACCAACAAAACTTTGAGTTACGGCCATACTTAATTGATTTGCAACAAAACTCATGATCTTCTGCTTATCGTCATTCATGATTTTCTCGCCAGTAAATTCAAGCACCATTACATAACTTGGTTTTTCATAAACACCGAGTTTATCTTCAGTGTACATCGTCATCTCAAATCCACCATTTCCAACGATTAATGAAGTAATCTCACGCGATTGAATGATCGATAATGCCCGATTATAGTTATCCCTTAACTTAATTTGATGATTTCGATTCTTCCTTTCGATCGAAATATCGTTAATAACATTGTTTAGAACATGAATGATTTCCTGATTGGAATATGGCTTTAATAAATAATCATTGACGCCTAGCTTCACCGCCTGCTTAGCATATTCAAATGCCTCAAAGGCAGTAACCATAATTACTTTGACGAATTTGTCCATTCTTTTTATTTCTTCAGTCGCTTCAATTCCGTCAATGCCGGGCATTTTAATATCCATAAAAATGATATTGGGTCGGAATTCCGCCGCTTTCATAATTGCTACTCGGCCATTTTCAGCCTCCTCGATCACTACAGAGTCCATCCCCATCTCCTCTGTAATGATCTTTCTGAGCCCTAGTCTTTCGATCTCTTCATCATCAACGAGTAAAATTCGATACATTATAATCCTCCTCTCGGTAATCGCAATTCGACGACGGTTCCTTTACCTATTTCAGAATGAATGGAGTATATGTCGTCACATTGATAAAAGAGCTGCAATCTACGAATGACATTACCTAATCCTAAACCTGTTGAATGTCCAGTACTTGTATGATTTAGCATATGTGTACGGTTTAATAATGACTGCTTCGTTTCCTCACTCATCCCGATTCCGTTATCCTTGATTTGTAGAATAACATTGTCGGAGTCCGCATAACCGACAATTTCGATAAGCCCTTCACTTTCTAAAGATTCCACTCCATGAATGAATGCGTTTTCAACAATTGGCTGAAGGGTTAAAATAGGAATGTCCAGAGATAAACATTCATCATCAACAGATACAACAAAATTCACTCTATGCCCAAATCTCGTTTTTGGATGAAAAAATAATCTTGCACAACATGTAATTCTTCCCTCAGTTTCACAGGTTTTTCAAGTTTACTTAAGTTATAGCGTAATAGTTTAGATAGCGACATGATTAAATTTTGCACCCTGTCAGAACCTTCAATATAAGCCAACTTTCCAATTGTATTAAGAGTATTAAATAAAAAATGAGGATTGATCTGACTTTGTAAGCTTTTTAACTCCATTTCTTTAATGAGTTGCTCTTGCTCGGATTTTTCTTGGATTTGGGTAAAAGTTCGATTAAGTCTTTTCTCATTTGATTAAACGTCACTGTTAAAAATCCTAATTCATCTTTTTATTATAATTAATTTCTTCTCCATCTAATTTGCCTAATGCAATTTCATGCGCTGCTTTTGTTAATTGATAGATTGGCTTCGTAATGCTTTGACTGAATATTAAGGAAAATAAAAGCACGATAAAAATGAGGCAGAAAATAACGCAAATCCCATATACTCCATATGCTGATTTCGGCCATTCAATTGTACATAATACGATTGAAATTGAGTCAATTCATCATCTAATAGCTGCAATGTTCGATCTTGGAGAAAAGATAATAACTTGAACGATTCAGCTTGCCTCGTTGGATAACTCTCAATTTGTTCGCTCATAAACAATCCGACCGTCACATCTGTTTCTTCAATAAAATTTCCAATCATCATCTCGTAATTTTTAACCGAAATGGAATTCACACTATTCGTAATTGTTCCTTTTAATGCTCTCTGTTTTTCTTTTAATTCTTTCCGATATGTATAAAATGACGTTAAATCATCTTGTGTTTTATGTAAGAGGAATGAGTTCATCGAATCGAATGTATTCTGTGAAACTCGTGAAATATCATTAATTAAGAAAAACGATCCAACAGATGATCGTATTGTGCCAATGTATGCTTATGATTTACATATAAGAAAGCAGAAACACCATTCATTATGACAAAAATTGTAAGAATAAAAATCATTAGCTTTACTTTTATTTTATTCATAGGATATCAACCTACTATTCCAAATCCTTTTTGCGAAGTATATTTGTTGTTGTATAGTACGTTGGTTTAATTCGTCCTCCCGTAACTGCTTCATATAACAAAGAAACACCTTTATACCCCATTTCATATTGATCTTGTTTCACTGTTGCTTGGATTTTATCCTTTTTAATCAATCCGAGTGTTTCTTCTAAATCATCAAAAGCGTAGACGAGAATGGGAGAAATCGGATTAATTTTATCGATCGCTTCGAAATTCCCATCCCATCTAATGCACTTGTCCCAAAAATGCTGTAATTTCAGGGTACTTACGTAACATTTGATGTGCTTTTTCTGCCGCTTGAATTCTGCTTATATTCGAACTTTCGATGGCGATTACTTTCACATGAGGCGCTTTCAATCGCATCTAAAAACCTTGTACTCGTAATACAAGATTGTTTGAATAAAGCAACCCCGTAATAATCCCTACATTCGCTTGACCCTTTGTATCTTGAATGAGCGCTTCACCGACCTTGTAACCGGCTTCATAATTATCCGTTCCAATATAAGAAAGCCTTTTACTATCTTCAAGATCCGTATCAAATGTGATGACAGGTATGCCTTGATTGACCGCGCGATCAATTGCAGGTTTAAACTCACGATTTGTCAGCCCTTGAGTTAAAATTCCATCCACTTTCGCTGCCACAGCCATTTCAATCATTTTTATATGTTCCTCTACATTCGTTTGCTGTGGACCAATATATTCAACATAAATATTTTTTCAATTGCAGCGGCCTGGCTTCCTTCAAAAATCTTTTGAAAATACGGATTGTCTACCTCTTGTCCAATTAGAACGAAGTGATAATGATATTCAGGAATAGGTTCATCGCTGTGAAAAGAAATATTATACGTAAGGGATTTGGATAGAAATAACGCGGCCAATCCTAACGAAATACAAATTCCAATACTGAGAAAGAGATAAAGGAAATTAATCTTTTTCACCGGATCACCTACCTTCTATTCTTTTCAATTATAACATATTTTAAGTTTACCGATTTTCATTAGAGGTAATAGCTTTTTCATCATACAAGCATTTTCATAATAAAAATCGGTGGATGGATTTTTTGTACATTTTTAAGAAGGTAAGTGGTGGGATCGGGATGTTGATTTCCGTTCTGGCTGGACGCTTTCCGCGGGCGTGTCTTGAGCCGCTTCGTCGCTTCGCTTCTGCAGGGTCTCAAGCTGCACGCTCAATCCCGCTGGAGTTGCCAGCCGTCACTCCAATCAACGCGATCCGTAATCGGATAGATCTCACCAAAAACTATTAAGTTTCCCTTTCTTCTAAGGGCTAAGTCCCGATGATCAGCAATCACCGTCAAAGGACTGCCTTTTGCGATGTAAAAAGCCAGGCCGCGACAAAAAACATTTAATTTGTTCGTCTGAAACTCGATAAAAATTCGAAGCAATGATTTTTTATAATACAAATACGTCATGAGTGCGGTTACAACTAACTTTCGAAGTACCAAGTTCATAACGCATGAAATAAACGGTACATATACACTATTCATTTCCGTAATCCCGGCTCATCGTTGCCGCTCATTGTGATGAATATCATGGCGTCCTACGGAATCCATTTCACAATCTCGCTTACTGTAAATTAAGCCACTGTTCAGGTTTAAAATAAAGAAGAGCCTTTCAAAAAGTCACTAATACAGTGACTTTTTAAATAGCCCTTTTCCATTATTCCTCCGTACTTTCATCTTCACCATTTTCACCGATTAAGCTTGCCAATACATGCACTCTTAATATGATTCCTTTAATATGTTTATCTCCGTTGACGACGACTAATGGATATTTAGATTCTAATGCTTTTGGAATAATGTCTTGAACATAATCGGTTGGATCGACCGTCTGAACGTCCTTTTCCAAAATTTCTTGTAAGCTTTTCTTTTGTTTTAATCCTCAATGGCACGATCGATCGTAACAAGTCCATGTAGACGTCGCTTGCGATCGATAACGAAGGCACTGAAATGCCGTGATCTCTCATTACTTTAATCGCCACATTTAATCCATCCTTAAGCGAAACCAATCCATGAGGTTTGACCATAATATGCTCTGCTTGAAGAATTTTTGAGCGGTCAATCTCTCTAATAAATTCGGTGATATATTCATTTGCCGGATTGTCTAAAATTTCTTCCGGTGTGCCAATTTGCTCTACTTTTCCTCTTTCATCACTGCAACGCGATCACCAATTTTAAAGGCTTCGTTGACATCATGTGTAATAAAGATAATCGTTTTTTGTAATCGATTTTGAATGTCTAATAGCTCTAGCTGCATTTCTCTACGAATTAACGGGTCGAGGGCACTGAATGGTTCATCCATTAATAAAATATCCGGATCATTCGCCAACGCTCGAGCAATTCCAACTCTTTGCCTCATTCCACCGGAAAGCTCATCAGGATATTGATCTTCATATCCTTTTAAACCGACCGTTTCCAAATGATGCTGGGCAATTTTTTTCGCTCTTCCTTCGGTATCCCTCTTATTTCTAGGCCATATTCAATGTTTTCCAACACCGTGCGATGGCTGAAAAGACCAAAATGCTGGAAAACCATCGCGATTTTCTTTTGCCTGTAAAATTTCAACTGCTGGGCATTATATTCGACGATATTTTCGCCATCTACGTAAATCGCACCAGTCGTAGGGCGATTCAGCATATTAAAACACCGTATTAATGTTGATTTTCCACTTCCTGAAAGCCCCATAATAACAAATGTTTCACCCTCCATAATTTCCATCGATGCGTTATACACACCAACCGTATGGCCTGTTTTTGCTAATATGTCCGTTTTCGATTCCCTTTTTCAATCATCGGGATTACTTTCTTCGCTCTTGCACCAAAAATTTTCGATACATTTTCAACCTTTAACTTCACCTTCATGCAACATTCCTCCTGTGTTTCTGCAGCCGCTCAGCAATTCCACCTGTAATTCGGTCAATAATAATCGCTAAGAAAACAATGCTTACTCCCGCTTCGAATCCAAGGGCTATATCAATCCGGTTAATTGCAAATAGTACGCGCTCACCAAGTCCTTGCGCCCCAACCATTGAACCGACTACTGCCATCGCTAGGGCCATCATCGTTGTTTGGTTAATCCCAGCCATAATCGTTGGCAATGCCTGTGGCAGTTGAACTTTCGTTAACATTTGTATCGTAGAAGAGCCAAATGATTGTGCAGATTCGACAACCTCTTGCCCAACATTACGGATGCCTAGCTCTGTTAGGCGGCTGACAGGAGGGAGTGCATAAATAATCGTAGCAATGACAGCCGGAACATTTCCTAAAGGGAAAAAGAAAATAACAGGAATTAAATAAACAAAAGTAGGCATCGTCTGCATCGCGTCGAGGATAGGACGCATCGTAGCGGAGAGTGCTTTATTAAACGCCATGAAAATACCTAATGGAATCCCAATTAAAAGCGACAATACGACTGATATTAAAACGACTGCAACTGTCGTCATCGTCTCAGGCCATAAATCAAATGTTCCAATTAAAAAATAAACATAGAAAATAATATTCCACCATAAAGGTTTGTAAAGTACCATCCTATTAAAAAGATAATAATGATAAAAATCCACCATGGAATTAATAACAATAACGACTCCAAACCTTTGATCGAACCCGAAGCAATTATAAAAATGAAGTCAAAAAATGCTGAAAAATGATTTGCTAGAAAATCAATAAACTTTTCCACACCAACACCAATTGGTAACCGTATATCGGGAAATTCGTTCATTCGTTCCCCCACCTCTCAGTTAGTTAAATTTTTTCTCACAAAATAAACGGGGATTCCGGCTGCAGATCGATTGTCACAACTCTACTATCCCCCGATTCTGACATTATTTCTCTGCCAACGCTGCTTTTACTTTTTCTGCAATCTCATCTGGAACCCATTTCGTCCATATATCTTCGTATGTCTTCATCCACCAGATTGCGGCGTCATCGGCTTCCACTTCGTTTTCTCCCATATATTCAAGCGCTATTTCTGTCAGTTCATTACTTGTTTCATAGTTTTTCAAAAACGATACTACATCCTCTGCTTGAGTTGTCAAATCTTTGTGTACAGCAACAACGACATCATTAGGTGGAAACTCTGTCCCTTTATTTTCCTCCCATACTGTCTCGTCATACGGATTGTCCTCAAGAAGCGTTAAATCATACCCTGCCGTTACCCATGTGGGTGACCAATAATACCCTACCCACGGTTCACCTTTTTGATAAGCACTTGCTAAAGATGCAACAATCGCTGAATCCGATCCGGTGCCAAATAATTAAACGGTTCATCTAATCCATATGTTTTCAATTTTACATCTAATTGTTCACTTACCGCCCAGCTGGAAGGGCGCCAACAATCCTCCCTTTATTCGGGTCTTCCGGATCTTCAAAAATTTCAGTATATTTACCTAAGTCTTGAACCGTTTTTAAATCGGGAGCAACAGGCTCAATCCCTCTTTCTGCATCCCCTTTAATGACATATGTTGGCACATACAACCCTTGAGCATTATCATCAAAATTCGTGGCTAGTTTCACGATATCTCCCTTATCAATCGCTCTTTCATACACATCTTTAGCATTGTCCGTCCAAACTTCCATATACACGTTAATATCCCCTTGCTGTAATGCTTGGAGAGTTGCAGCAGTTGTACCATTTATTACCTCAGTATCATACCCGTACCCTTCTTCAATAATTTGTTGGGCAACACTATTATGAAAGCGAATACTGTCCCAACCCGCATCAGCAAACTTAATCACCTTGATGCTATCCTTATTCCCCCGCCACTACAAGCAGCAAGAAAAATAACCACAATAATAGAAAGCATCGTTAACCATTTACGCATCATGAATAAAACTCCTTTTATAATTTTTTAGGTACTTTCTCCTTAAAAGAATACCGATCGTACAAGCAGATTTAATAGGCAAGAATTAAAGAAGCAACGAAAGGAATCAGGAGCGTTTTTGAATACATATTAATGTTACGGTTATAGAACAATCATTGCAAACAGGTAAAATCAACATATACATCCATATGCTTCCATAAATTTACCTCACATAAAGTTATCCAGATAATTCACTATATTTCCTCTAATATTCTGCTATATGGTCTGTCATCGTACTTAATTGACCTAACAAATAGAAAAGACACCAACTTTTTATAATAGTTGGTGTCTTTTTAGCGGGATTAATATCACTTATTATTTTCTTCCCTTAAAAACACAATCGATTGCTTAATGAATTCTTCCTCACTTGAGGAATACAATTGTGAATAAACAGGAAGTGGATGCTTGAATTTATCTGTGATCGCAATCATGTTGGCTGTCCAATATCCCTTTTCAATTCTATTTGTAGATCCATCTCTAACTAGCCCAAGACCTTCTAGTTTCGTTGAATATGGCTTATGCGATGTCGGATAATTTGACAGATTTTCCTTTTGCTAGACCAGCATATCCATCTGAAAATCTTTATTGGGCTTTTGCATCCCATCGCTCAATTTTGAAGAAAAAGAACAATTGGCCTTTCCTATTAAATATATCTTGTGAAGTGTCGTATAATTCTCCACAGAAAGTCCCTCCTATTTTTGTGTTTTTGTTTTGGTCAATAAAATTCTAACACATTCTGAGGGACTTTTTCTTTCAAAAAGCCAAATAGGCATCCAAAAAGTTTGGTTTTTCACCTAATCTTTTGGATGCCTATTTTTATTTAGAGGTCAAGGTTTATTTTTGGATAAACTTAAATAACATAATTGAAACTTCCTACCGAACGACTTTGGGTTCTTAAGCAAACACGCTGAGAAGTTAGGAAAAGCTAACTAAAAAGCTTGTTGTGACAAGCTCGATCTTTTTCACGATGTTGTTAGCTTCATTGGGGCTTATGATTTCTGGGAAGTTTGTGAAGCTTTAGAGGTAAAATTAACTTATCAACTTTTTCAAACGTTCAATCTCACTTTCCACTTTGAACATTCTGGTACATTGTACCATTCTCTCTGTATAATCACCAAGGCTTGATACAAGATTGACTGACATTTGTTGAACCCCTTCGAGACGCTCCTGCTCAGCAGTAATTGCCCTTCCTCGTTTTATTTGGAAGGGGAACAATTATTTTTCTCCGGCAATTGAATAACTATTCCTTGGACAACACGAATGTTTTCGTCTTCCTTCTCTTCCTCTTCCTTCGCCCATCGAGTAATTAAATAAAAGAGCGCCGTTCCATAGCTTAGCAGTTGAATCGATTTTAACAGCCCACCACCGAGCTGTTGGTCATAAACAGCCGATAAAGACGGGAAAATTTGATGAGCAGCCGCTTCATAAACAGGATAATATGCAGTATTCATTGTCAAAAGCAAAAAGAAACCGATCGGAAGTAAAAGAATCGCATTCAAAAACACAAAGGCAACTCTTGCGAAATAAGAAAAACGAGTGACTCCTGGCACAGGCACAATGATCGTCCACCACATAATGATCGCCGTTAAAACGAGCACCACTTCACTGATGAAAGATGAAACTGCGCTTTGTTGAATTTCATTAAAAAGGTTGGAACGAGATAAATCGTCAACGCCCCATTAAAAATGATCGCGGCAATCCACGGGTGAGCAAATATTTTCACGATATTTCGCATGCGGTAATGCCAAAAGTATTGTCTAATTAATTCTTTTGGTAAGCTTAATATGATGAGTGGCAGAACACCAAAAGAAACATCGCCAATTGAAAAATATGCGCACTTAATAAATAATGATCAGCAATCACCGTCAAAGGACTGCCTTTTACGATGTAAAAAGCCAGGCCGCGACAAAAAACATTTAATTTGTTCATCTGAAACTCGATAAAAATTTGAAGCAATGATTTTTTATAATACAAGTACGTCATGAGTACGGTTACAACTAAACAAATTGGACCCCAAAGTTCATACCATGAATAATTTGAAAAAATAATCACAGTCTTCGCTCCCTATCCATAATTGCTATATCTATTCTATCATATAGGCGATCAAGAACGTGCACTAAAAGAAGCTTTTCCAAATACAGGTGTACCATTTGGATTGGAAGAAAAACGTACTTGATTGAGCAATTTTATTATTCTTCAAATAGAAAAGATATGGTTGGTGTCCTTTCATCCAAAAACTTATGGTAATAACAATATTGATTATGGTTTTAAAAAAGGAAAATATTTTTCAAACCGTTTGATGATTTGTTCCGTTACCTATAGTAATACAGCTTTTCTGAAAGGAGAGATACAAAATTTAAAGACATTTATTTCTTATCGTGTTGATGTCAATTACGCTTGTTTTAGGCTTTCAACGGAAGTGGAATCGAAACGGGGCAAGCGGCAAATGATGTAGTGAAAGTGTATGGACCAGGTGGCCCCTTGGACCATTGATAGAATTAGCAATGATGTTTACGGAAGAAACCGGAATCGTCGTTGAGGTAACGGCTGGACCAGAAGCAAAGCAATATTGATTTTAAAATCTGAAGAATCCCATCAAGTTTTCCAAAATTGGGGATGTAAATAATCTGATACGAGGAGAGATAAGATGAAAAAGTGGATATGTATTTTATCAATTGTTGCAACGTTATTATTTTTAGGTGCGTGTGGGAATGATGCCGGAAGTTCTGGGAATGAGAACCCTCTGAAAAAACTGCTGTGAGTTTAAAATTACTTGAAAACGATAAAGTAGGAAATTACCTTGCTGATTCTAAAGGAATGACGTTATATTATTTTACAAAAGATGAGGCGGGAAAAAGTAATTGTGAAGGTGAATGTTTAGATAATTGGCCAGCTTTTGCAGAAAAATCCTTTGAAGTACCTGAAGGTTTTAATAAAGAGGATTTCGGAACGATAACGAGAGAAGATACCGGAGTGGAGCAGGTTACGTATAAAGGTTTCCCTCTTTATTATTTTGTAAATGATAAGCAAGAAGGAGACGTCAATGGGGAAGGGGTCAAAGATGTATGGTATATTGTGAATAGTGAAACGGATTTCTAATTAGGTTCAAATTAAAGGGAACGATCATACGAGAGATCGTTCCTGCCCAAGAAACTCATTTGTAAGGAGTGCAGGCACGATTGAAAGAAAAACATGATGAAGAGCTCATGCATTTAGTAAATAGAAAGCATCGACCTGCCTTGGAAGAACTTTATAACAGGTATATTAACTTAATTTATAGCTTTACATTAAAATTTACCAATGGAAACGAAGATAAAACGAAAGAGATCGTTCAATTGGTATTTTTAAAACTGTGGACAACAAAAAGTACGTATAATGCCCAAAAGGAATTTTTATTAATTGGCTGTTGACTGTGACTAGAATGTATGTGTGGATTACATTCGCAAAGATAATATCCACGTAAAAAATCACAAGCAGGTTGATGAGAGTGTTCAAATTGACGTAGCTGATCCACATGATGAGATAGAAAACAGACTTATTTTCAATGAAATTTCCGTGGCAAAAAGTAAATTAAGCAAACCGCAAAAAGATTGATTGATTTACTATACTGGAAAGGCTATTCTCTTCAGAAATTGCTAAAATTGAAAACGAACCATTAGGAACAATAAAAAGTAGACTCCACCAATCTCTTAAAAAGTTAAAAAGCATTTGGAAGTAGGTGAATTTTAATGGATAAAGAATGTAATAACCTGCTTTCATTTATTGCAGATGAGTTGAGTGAGAGAGAAAAAAGCATTCACCGAGCATATGAAGCAATGCCGGGAATGTTCCAGGGAGTATGGACAAATGACAGATGCCTGGAATTCATTAAAATGGGATTTCGAAGAAGTTGAAGCTCCTGCTTCGTTAAAATCGGAAGTAATGAATTTTGTTTTCGAGCAAGAGAAGAAAACTTTGCAACAACATTTAAGGAATGGAGCCGTTTTTGCTCAGGCAGTTTACTCCCTTAACATCAGGGATCGTAGCATTGGCGCTGATCCTATTATTTTTCAATAGTCCATTCAAAAATGAACGGACGAACCTGGATCATACGTCAGAGGTTTCGACGAAACTTTATTTACAGTCTGCTGACGAAAAAACAAATGCTGACGGTCAAGCATATTTATTGGTACAAGGTAAAGAAAGGCGCTTAATCGTACAAATTCAAAATTTACCTGCCATTGAGGGCTCCGAAGTTTATCAAGTATGGCTGTTAAATAACGGGAAACGGGCGAATGCGGGAACATTCAAACCTGATGAAACTGGTGCAGGCGTATTAATGTACAAACTTGCACAAAACGAGCAGTTTGATCAAATCGGAATCACGAAAGAACCAGATTCATATGGAACCGAGCCTAGAGGAAAAAGATCGTCGGTTCATCATAATAAAGTTAGAGACTTGCTTACATAAGTGAGTCTTTTTGCTTTGGCAAGATTCCCTTCGAAATTGGCCGGATTATTCATTTGTCGACGGGAATAACATTAAGTCGACGGGATTAATATTCCCACATTTTCGCTTCATACCCTGTTGTTTCTGTGAAAATATCTAACAATTGATATGCATCTTCGCGCTTTTTAATGCTATCGACTTTTTCGATAAATTCAATGACGCTGTTATTCGTTTCTTTTGTTTTTAACTCGTACATAATCGTCCTCCTATTGGGTTTTCCAATATTATACACTACCATTATTCCCCTCGTAAGTTCCTCCATGCAAGTGAACTTTTTATTTTTATTCATCATACGATACGGTATGAATGTTTAAGGAGGTGGCGGATATGTCTGAAAACTCGCCTAAAAACGCTCGCCTAAAGAGCCTCATGAGCAAGTCAATTCTTTAATGAAAGCGATGAATGAATTTTTTCATCATCGTCCGGTAAAAGGATTTTTGGAAAGCATTGATGAACTATTCACATCTTCCCCTTTGGAGCTGGATTCCCGGTAGAGCTTGATGAAACAGAGAAAGAATATATTGTAAAGGCAAAACTGCCTGGTGTAAAAAGAGCAAATTGAGATCGATGTGTTGCCGCAGCATTTGACGATTTCTGTTCAACACCAGGAAACGATTGTAAAGAAAACGACAAACAAGAAACGGTACAGCGAAAAGATACGTATAAACAGTATTCACGAACCATTCCATTTGCAAAAGCGATCGATGCGCGAAATATTCACGCAAAATATGAAAATGGCCTACTAACAATGAAAGTACCTAAAATAAAAGGAAATAGAATTAACATTAACTAATTGAAGGTGGTGACGGATGGGAAAAAGAGATCGTGGGAAATATGAATAACTTCAAAAGGACGCCGTAAATACCGTTATTGGCGACGAAAAGAATCAAATTATAATCCCGCATAAAAACAAAACAAATGCAATTATTTAATATTCGCCGCTATAAACCATAAATAAGAATTTAAAAAGACCAAATTTGGTCTTTTCTCTTTGTATATTTAACTGCTTTACACAAAAAATAGACAGAAAACTCTTGCATGATCTCCGTGCTATAATGGCAAAGGTACATATTTATAAAAGGAGTTACATATTCATGAACAAAAAAATCATGGGATATCCCCCATACGTTTGTGATTGTCTTTTTCGTTGTACTATTTGCAGCGATTTTAACGTTTATCGTTCCAGTCGGACAGTTTCAAACGGAGGAAATAACGTATACATTAAACGGAGAAGAAAAATCGAGAACCGTTTTAATACCTGACAGCTTTGAATTTTTAAAAGACGAACAGGGGAACCTCGTTCGGGAAGGTGCAGCCCTATTTAAAGCCGGTGGGGAAACAGGATTTCTCAATTATGTGTTTGAAGGATTGACGACAGGAGATAAATGGGGATCTGCCGTCGGTGTCGTTGCCTTTATCCTCGTCATTGGTGGAGCGTTTGGAATAATTATGAAAACGCGGGCGATCGAAGAAGGGATCCTATCAGTCATTGACAAAACAAAGGGACGGAAATTTTAATCATTCCAATCCTCTTCTTCTTATTTTCACTCGGTGGAGCTGTTTTCGGAATGGGAGAAGAAGCGATTGCCTTTGCGATGATTCTTGCTCCGCTCATGGTTGCAATTGGCTATGACGCCATTACAGCCGTCATGATTACATATGTCGCTACACAAATCGGCTTTGCGGCATCATGGATGAATCCATTTAGCGTCGCTATTGCCCAAGGTGTCTCAGGCGTTCCTGTCTTATCTGGATCAGGGTATCGAATTGTTATGTGGATTGTTTTCACACTTGTAGGAATTGTCTATACGTGGCGATATGCCTTGAAAATCAAAAGATCCGCGCGTATCGCTTGCCTATGAATCAGACCAATATTTCCGCGAGCAAAATAAAGATGCAGCCCTTAGTGTTAAGTTTCGACTTGGACATAGCCTTGTTTTATTCACTTTACTTGCAGGGATTGTATGGATTATTTGGGGAGTAACGAAAAAGGGTACTATATTCCTGAAATTGCTACTCAGTTTTTCACCCTCGGACTTGTTGCTGGAATCATTGGTGTAATTTTTAAATTAAATAACATGAAAGTAAACGATATAGCGACAAGCTTTACAGAAGGTGCAAAGATCTTCTTCCTGCAGCATTGATCGTTGGAATGGCGAAAGGAATTGTACTCATTTTGGGTGGTGACAGCGCTGATACGCCATCTGTTTTAAATACAGCTTTATACGGTGCAGGCCAATTCATCGGCGACTTCCCGGCATTTCTATCGGCTTGGTTCATGTACCTTTTCCAATCAGGATTCAACTTTTTGTCGTTTCTGGATCCGCTCAAGCAGCCTTAACGATGCCTCTGATGGCACCTTTAGCCGATATTGCTGGCGTAAGCCGTCAAGTGGCCGTTCTTGCTTTTCAGCTTGGAGATGGATTAACCAATATTATTGTTCCAACATCTGCTGCGTTAATGGGAACATTAGGCGCAACACGGATTGACTGGGGTGTGTGGGCTAAATTTGTATTTAAATTTATATTACTGCTCACGGCAATTTCAACGATATTTATTATCGTTGCTGTATTAATCGGTTATTAAAGAAAGGAGCACATAATCTTGTTGACTCTCATTCAAAATGGAGAAGTTTACGCTCCACATTATGTAGGAAAAAGGATCTTTTACTCGTAGATCAAAAATCGGTTTTATAAAGGACCAAATAGACGTTCCAGAAAACTTTGTCAATATTCGTGTGATTGATGCTTCCGGCAAAATCGTCGTCCCCGGATTTATCGATGCCCATGTTCATATTACGGGCGGTGGTGGAGAAGGTAGTTATAAAACGAGAACACCTGAACTCATGTTGACAGATGCCACTCTTTCCGGTGTAACGACCATCGTCGGTGTCATTGGTACAGACGGAACGACGAGAACAATGGCCAGCTTAATTGCCAAAGCACGTGCATTGGAAGAGGAAGGGATCACCTGTTATGTACAGACAGGCTCTTATCAAGTTCCCGTTAAAACACTTATGGATAAAATTGAAGATGATATCATCCTCGTAGATAAAATAATTGGCGTTGGGGAAATTGCAATTGCAGACCATCGTTCCTCACAGCCAACAGCAGATGAATTAGCTAAAATCGCTTCTGCTGCACGTATTGGAGGCATGTTATCCGGTAAATCCGGTATCGTCAATATTCACGTTGGTGATAGTTATGATCATCTACAATTAATTGAACAAGTAGTCGAAACGACCGACATCCCAATTAAGCAATTTTATCCGACGCATATCAATCGCAATCCACATTTATTTGAGGCTGGGATTGAATATGCGAAACGCGGCGGTTATGTGGACTTTACAACGAGCAGCATTCCGAAGTTTTTTGAGGAAGGCGAAGTCAAATGTAGCATTGGACTAAAGAATATGTTAGAGCATGGTGTGGACATTTCCCAAATCACCTTTACATCTGATGCGCAAGGAAGTTTACCTGACTTCAATGAAAACGGGGAATTAGTTGGTTTACAAGTTGGAAAAGTGTCCTCACTATTTGAGGAAGTGAGAGATGCAATCCTCGATGAAGGAATTGCACCGGAGATTGCGCTGAAAGTCATCACTAAAAATCCAGCCGACATTCTAAAGCTTCATCATAAAGGAATGATCGAAGAAGGCAAAGATGCAGATATTGTCATTTTAAATAAAGATAATCTGACGATTGATACCGTTTTTGCTATGGGGCAACTCATGGTTGAAAACGGTGCTGCAATTGTAAAAGGAACGTTTGAATAAAAAAGATGGAAGGGATGCTCCCTTCCATCTTTTTCACTTCACAAGATTTAATAAGAACGAATCAACTTTCCCTTTCAATGTAAAGAAATGCGCTCTATTTTCATTATCAAACGTCATTAAATAGGGATTTTCTTTTGGAGGAATGATAATAATGACTTCATCTATGAGGTCATTGAACCAAGCATTTTCTACTTGAACAGCAGGTTGTAACGGAACTTTTATCATGATTCCTTTTTCGGTATTGCTTCCATCTTCTGATAAACACCTGTCATTCTTTTCAGCAATTTCTCTGTATTTTGTTGAATATCTTCGTTTAAAGGGACCTTCTTTTCTACTATTCCTTTACTAATATCAAAGACTTCCACTTGATTCGATTGAGCCGTAGCTATAAATGTCAACGAAATTATGTACAATTTTGATTGTTTTAGAATGTACAATTTTGATCTAACACTCATGTAAAATATGGTCAGGCTAGCGACCTTGACGGAGCTCAATGTTACTATATATTGATCGTATATTGATCGTTTTCCCGTAAATCTAGCCTTGTATTTCCCATGATGACATACCATTTATTGGCTAATTCCAACTGGCAAGGAATGGTCTTACGACCAATGTATAAATCAAAGACTTCTCCACAATGAAGGCCATATTCCTTTCCACCCAAAAGAACGTACCACTGGTCTCGCACCCGATCATAATGCATCTTCGTCCTATTCATGGCTTCTCCTCCATTATCCCGTTTTGATCCGAAGTTTTTTCAAGTTTCTAATTTTGGTGTTCCAATCCCCCACTCGGAAGGGGGCTGTCAAGATTAAAATGGTATATAATCCGGATCCATATGTATCATGTATATTTCTTCCTTTAAAGCTTCGTTCTCTTTTTAATTCTGTAATTTCCTTGAGTAGTCTAGCAATTTTTTTGATCATCAATTCCAAGTTCATATGCGGTTCCTTTACATCTACATCAATCGCTAAAGGCATACATGTCCTATTCAGTCACTTAACCCCTCTAAACATTACGTATTGTCAAAACTTATATAGTAAAAGTTAATAATCCCTTGATCTGATGGGCTTTAAATGCAAAAACTTGCCACCCCCATAGTTTTAGGTTAAAAGTGAGGTTACGACACCGAACACTTAATCCCTAAAGACAAGGAAGTGACAAGTTGTACCCTCAATTATTAACTTATTTACTCGAATTTATCAAGTACCAAGAACAAATTATTCGTACTTTACTTACCCTTCTTGTTGGTAAAAATATGTTTAAGAAACCAACGGAAGAGCCTGTGAATATGCCTTATCGAAAACTTCAAGTAGATGATTTACCTATCATCAAAACCTTTGAAAAGCTAAATTATAAGCAGCTTTTACAAGAGTATTTGGTCGAACATGGCAAGCCTATTAAACCTGTTCAAAGGCGTTCTAACTCAAAGGTTACAGTACCTAAATCAATGAACTGTCCTAAGTGCAGTGCTCCGTCGGACTTTCTATATGCGAATAACGGAGATAAAGGTCAGTATCAATGTAAAGTGTGTTCGTGTCTTTTTAGTAATAAGAATCGTTTTTCTAAAGAAGCGATTTTAAAGTGCCCGTACTGTGCCAAAACACTTGAGAAAATTAAACAAAGAAAAGATTTTATTGTATTCAAGTGTAAAAACAACGCTTGTGCTTATTACCAAAAAAACTGCAAGCCATGTCTTCAAAGGAGAAGAAACGCTTTAAGGAAGACCCACAGGCTTTCAAAGTGCGCTATATTTTTCGCCAGTTTCACATTGATTTTTCACCATTGTCTAAACAATCGCCCGAGCTTCCTAGAGTTGATTTGTCTAAGATTTATGCTTCACCGCATACATTGGGTTTAATTTTGACGTACCATGTGAACTATGGGCTTTCAGCCCGTAGAACAGCCGCAATTATGCAGGATGTTCATGGCGTCGCTATTTCCCATCAAACGATATTGAACTACGAAAACAGTGTGTCTTTACTGCTTAAGCCGTATGTGGATTACTATCCATATGAGCTTTCTGATCAATTTTGTGGCGATGAAACCTATATCCGTGTCAACGGAAAATGGCATTATTTATTTTTCTTTTTGATGCGGTAAAGAAGATTATTCTTTCTTATCCCGTGTCTCCAAATCGAGATACAGCCACGGCGATTCGTGCCATTGATGAAGTGCTAGTGAAAATGGACAAGATTCCAGAGGACCTCACTTTCGTCGTAGATGGGAATCCCATCTACCTTCTAGCACAACACTTTTTCGCTCAACACGATATCCAGTTCGACGTGAAACAGGTGATCGGGCTTACAAATGAAGACTCAGTTTCGACCGAGTTCAGACCGTTAAAACAAGTCATTGAACGACTAAATCGGACATTCAAGGGAAACTATCGTTCCACACACGGCTTTGGTTCAGAACGAGGTTCTGTTTCTTATGTCACCCTGTTTGTCGCATACTTTAATTTTCTACGGCCTCATGCCTCTTTGGAAGGAAAGGTACCTGTTGTAAATCCTGCACTATCAGGTCTTCCTACAATGCCGGCAAGATGGACAAAGCTAATTGATTTAGCTCAAAAATGGATCATTGAGCAGCGAACAGCCTAGCTTTTTGTTTAGCTGAGCCTTTGAACTTTAGCAATCGGCGAAGCGAACTCTTGACAAACCGAAGGAAGAAAAAGGTTAAAATTGGATAATGTCAAGGGTTCTTTGTCGTGCCTTCTTTTGTCCCCTTCGCCCTTGATACTCTTAACGCAACCTTTTTTGACTGTTTGTCAGGAGCGATTGCGGGCGAAGTTTCACCACTGGATAGCGTAAGACGAATAAATCATCGATTTTTCATAGAACTTTTACACTACCAAACATTATAGGAGTGCTTATCATCCACTCTCTAACCTCGCTTCAATCTCATTTCACCTCGTATGAATGGAAGAATTTCGTTGCTTCCAGCGCTGTAGACGTACCCATACCATCAATCTCCTTATTGAGTTATTCGTTCATTTTCTTTATCAAAATGATTTTTAAGTCGATAAGAATCTCCTACAATATTTACTACTGTGGCATGGTGTAGAACACGATCTAAAATGGCATTGGCAATTTTAGGATCTTGGAATATTTCATCCCATGTTTTAAAAGTTGCGTTTGTAGTTAGAATGGTACTTTTCTTTTCATACCTCATATCGATGAGTTGAAAAACAACTTGGCATCTTCCGCATCGATGGGGAGGTAGCCGATTTCATCAATAATAAGTAATTTATACTTGGCATAATGTTTTAGCCTGGTTTCTAATCGATTTTCAAGTTTAGCCTTTTTAAGATTTAGAATCAGTTCATTACATTTAATGAAATACGTACTTGTTCTTTTCTTGGCAGCCGCAATCCCGATCGAAGTTGCCAAATGAGTTTTTCCAACACCACTGGGTCCTAAGAAAACGATGTTTTCCTGTAATTCAATAAATCTTAATGTGGTGAAATCTAATATCTGCTGCTTATTAATCGAAGGTTGAAACGTGAAATCAAAGTCTTTAATTTCTTTCAAGTGAGGAAATGCCCCAACTTTCACCATGGATTTCACCATGTTGATTTCCTTCATATCGATCTCGTAGTCTGTGAGTTTAACCAATGTATCTACAAAAGAAAGTTGATTATTGTTCATAAAATCGATGGTTTCATCAAGATGTACAATCATCTGCTTTAACTTTAAATACTCCAGATTCTGCACAAGTTTTGTATAACTGCTATTCATTTTTATACACCTCATTAATTGCCTCTAGATTTTTTTCGCCAATTCCTCAATATTCGTTGAAAAAGGTAACGCTCTCGCCAACGTTTCAACATAGTGCTCTTGTTTATAATTGATTTTTGATTGGCGTATCGAATGTTGGACAATTAAATCTGTGTTATAATAAACGAAGATATGATTATCGTATACTTGTAAACCTACGGTTTTTCCTATGTATCCAGCGGGAACTGAATACTGATTGGACTTGTAGGTGACCATATTGGATGGATTTACTGTTACAAGCATACGATCAATTTTATAGGAATCTCTTATTCTTTCATTTGGCAATGGGGATAAGAGATCTTTTTCTTTTAAAGGCCAATATAGGTATTTTTCCCGTTCCCTGATTGAAGCTGTGATTTATTCGATTACACAGATTTTGTACAAATTGATGAAGTTCTTCATAATCAAACTTTCCTTGATACGCATGAATCTCATCAATGATTTTCATAGGTGCTTCAACCTTGGCTTTTGTATTTGGTCTTCCTGCGATACAAGGTTTAACTTCAAACCCCATATCCTTTGTGAATTGATAAAAACGTTCATTAACCTTTCCTTTCCCATACTCCGTTCTAGGCTCGTCCATAATCGTTCTCATATTATCCGTCAAAATTGTTTTAGGAACTCCTCCGAATGCTTCAAAACTTTCCGTAAGAAAAGATAATAATATACTTTGGGATTTAGAAACGGATAAATGATATGTTCTAAATCTTGAATAGGCTAGTAAAAGTACACAAACATTCACATAAATGATTTCTCCGTCTTTGGTGATATAGCGGATGTTTTCCTTCCAATCTAATTGTGCTTGTTCGGCTGGAGGCGTTTCAAATCGAATCACTTCCTTGTTTGATTTTTCCGCTTTCCTGAATCAAAATAACTTTGGAATTCTGGCTTATTTGATATGTAAGCTCTAAAAGTAGAGGCAGCACACTTTAGCCCGTGATTATCTTTTAAATATTGCCATAGCACTCTTTTATAATAGAATATTTGTTTAGATTCTTCCGACAAAAGCAGCGATATAATTTCATAGAAATCGTCTATTTTAGATGTACGCTTTCGAGACGGCTTTGGCACATAACCTGCAAGATATTTATCAATCGTTCGCCGATCAACTCCCATATCTCGCGCCAGCTGACTTTTATTAATTTTCATTTTTAAACTCTCCGTAATCAATTTTAATTTTGGTAAATCTAAAAGATTGTTAATCTCAATATCCGTATTTATATTTAATTGTAAATGCATAATTTTCACCTCGGAAATATTATGCAATTTTTTCATCCAGTTTGTACATTCATAAACGATCATTTCTGTACATAATTAGCGTATCATTTATACGTAGCGACAGTTGAACATAAAAATAAGATGATTAGGCAAGATGCAATTTTTCTAATCATTCGCGGACACCTCCAATACAATGATTCCCTAAAAATCTAAAATATTGCATAGAAAAAGGGAAGCATCCGCCTCCCTAATTATATTATTAATTTTCCCCGATGATTCTGACCTCCGTTTCAAGATCAACATCATATTTTTCTTTAACTGTTTTTGGACGTGGCGAATTAAGGAAATGTAATCCGTCGCCGTTGAGTTATTAATATTGACAATAAAGCCAGCATGTTTTTCGATACTTGTGCTCCACCGACTGTGCACCCTTGGAGCTCGGAATCTTGAATAAGTTTCCCGCAAACATCCCAGGCGGTCGTTTAAACACACTTCCGCAAGATGGATATTCTAACGGTTGGGAGTTCCTTCTTAGCTCATTTAAATGATTCATCTTCGCCAAACTTTCTTCTTTATTTCCCGCTTTTAATGAAAAATAAGCAGCAAGTACAATATAATGCTTTTCTTGGATAATGCTATGACGGTACCCGAGCTCCAGTTCATCCGCAGCCATAAAAAACATTTCGCCTTTCAGATTCATCACTTTTACCTTTTGCAACACATCTTTCGTTTCTCCACCATATGCTCCAGCATTCATAAATACCGCACCGCCCGTAGAGCCAGGAATGCCGCAAGCAAATTCAAGGCCTGTTAATCCTTGATTTGCGGCAAAAAGGATACATCAATAATTTTCGATCCACTTTCAGCCATAATCGTATTGCCGTCAAGTTCAATTTCCTCTAATCGCAAAGTAGAAACGACAATCCCCTTCATCCCGCCATCACGAACAATGATGTTTGAGCCATTTCCAAGCACAAATACCGGTATCTCGTTTTCATACGTATAAGCAAGTACTTGTTGTAATTCCTGCTCGTTTTCTGGAATAAATAGACATTCTGCTTTTCCGCCTAATTTTGTATATGTGTAATGTTCCAACGGTTCATCAAATTTAAATGTAAAATCTGGGAACAATTTGAGTAATGTTTCTTTCAACTACAAGCCCTCATTTCCTTCTAAGATCAAGTTGTTCACAGCACAAGCACCAATCCGCAATCTTTTTCATTCATATTATACTATGGGATTGCTCAGGAAGCGACACCTAGGACAAGGTTGATTTTAAACTGTTCATGTTTCGTAATATATCCAGCTAATGTTGCATAGTATTATTTATTTTTCGTGACTATCATCGATCCATCTATCCGAATAGAATTTTATCACTTGTTTTAACTATTACACTAAAAAAGCCGATATACCCTCATTAGAGTAACCGACTTAACATCCTTTTATTACATATACGGATCAACTTTTTCCCATGTTTTATTTTTGCGGATCGCTCTACAGCTTCCATAATTGCTTGGTTAATATGGCCATCCTCAAAATTTGGAGATGGAGATTTTCCTTCTTCAATTCCCTTCATTAATTCAACAATGAGATTAATGAAAGTATGTTCATAACCAATAATATGTGCAGCAGGCCAATATGCACCAGCATATGGATGAACTTCTTCCGTACAATTAATTGTTCTAAATCCTTGTGTTCCCTCTTCATCAGATGCAAGATATAACTCAAGTTCATTTAAGTTTTCAGCATTCCATTTGATGGAGCCTTTTTCACCATTTATTTCAAATTTATTAGCATTTCTATTTCCACCGGCAAATCGAGTAGCCTCAAATGTACCGACTGCCCCATTTTTAAATCTTGCCATAAAAATACTTGCATCATCGACTTCTACTTTTCGATAGTCTGTTGTCGAAGCAACTCCACTCAGTCCGAGCTATCTGCAAGAGGGAATCTCCCAATGCTTTAATGCTATTTACCGGATCCATTCCTCGCCAAAAATAGTGGCTAGGATCAAAGTTAGCACCAATTCTTTCTCCACATTCTTTTCTTAAGCGCAGAATCGTTTCAGTATTATAAACGACAAATCCCGGGTGTGGTTCGATTGCTGCTCTTACATTATATTGTTCTAGTAACTCTACTTGTTTTTCCAATACGGAATGACCTTGTTCTCCCACTGCCATTCTACTACAGTTGTAGACCATGGGCATGTGATCCATACGGGGTGTTTTGAATATTCAAATTCGCCTAGGCACCCGGAGAATGTAATTACATTTTCAACACCCAATTTAGCAGCAAGTTTTACTGTATCTACAAACACTTCGTGATGCTCGTTTGCAATGTCTTCATTAGGATGCAGAGGATTTCCGTGGCAGCTTAATGCACTAATTTCGAGGCCACTGAAAAGTCTCTTTAAATAGGATTGCGCTAAAAACGATTGATTTCCGTTCCGAGCGGACGCTTTCTGCGGGGCGTTCGTGAGCTTCCTCGTCGCTTCGCTCCTGTGGGATCTAACTTATCACACTAATCCCCAAGTGTCGCCACTCTGCACTCACATCAACGGAATATCTTCCATACAAAGTTAGAATTAATTGGAAAAACAAGCGACTCATTCCTGATTTAATTAGGGAATGAGTCGCTATTTTGTTATATCATCGTATTATCAAATGTAGGTGGTGTCCCCGTTTCGTATGTCATATATTAATTTGCAACTCGATTCATCTGGTTACTTGTAATTTCAATTTCTTCACTCATTTGTTTCTGCTCTGCTGGTGTTAATTTCGCAATTCCGAAACCAGTAAAGCCCCAGAGTGTGGCGAATACAATTCCTGTCCAACATAATACCGCCCAAGGGAGATACTCCAATGTTGCAACACCAAGCGTACCTGCCATATAAGCGCCAGCAGCAGTCCATGGTAAAATCGGTTCGATAATCGTAGCCGAATCTTCGACTGTTCGTCCAAGAGTTTTTGGATGTACTCCTCTATCGATATAGCTTTTTCTTAACATTTCACCAGGAATTAAAATTGAGATTTGACCGTTGCTTGTTACCCCGATCATCGTTAGTCCCGTAACAATGGTTGTTACAATGAGACTTCCTGTTGAACGAGCAAACGTCATTAATTTATCTATAATTAAATCAAGTGATTTTGTTACTGAAATCGTACCTGCAAATGTAATCGCACAGAAACAGATTAGTAGAGTTCCCATCATTGAGTTCATACCACCGCGGTTTAATAATCTTGGGATATCTGCAATAACTGCATTAGGATCAAAGCCCGCAACTGAAACCATCGATAAATTAAAACCGTTTACAACAGATGTTACAACATCATTTAAAGAAAAGCCTTGGAAAATCAAAGCATTCCCCATTGCAATAATTGAAGATAATAACATCACAGGGATCGTCGGCTTCTTCCAAATAGATCCTATCAAAACGATAAGAATTGGGACAATCAATAATACATTCCAATTAAAAATTGAATTTAAAGTTTCTGTGATTACGCCAACCTTCTCCGGATTTCAACATTAGCTCCCTTGAATTCATCCCTGTAATAACATAGACAACTCCCGCAACAAGAAATGAAGGTAATGTCGTATAAAGTAGATGAGCAATATGCTCGTAAAGGTTTACACCTGTTGCTAAAGCTGCGATATTCGTTGTATCTGACAATGGAGATAATTTATCACCAAAATAAGCACCTGCTACTACTGCCCCGGCTACAGCCGCTAGGTTCGCATCCATCCCTGCGCCGACTCCCATAAATGCAACACCAATTGTACCTGCTGATCCCCACGAAGTTCCTGTACAAAGAGAAACGATACTCGTAACAAGAAAAGCCGTTATTAATAAAAATTGAGGGTTAATTATTTTCAAGCCATAATATATCATCATTGGGATCGTACCGCCAACCATCCAAGCGCCAATCATAAATCCTACAATAATTAATATCATGATTGCCGGCATCGTTTTAGCAATTTTTCAGAAACCGATTCCAATATATCTTGATAAGAATAGCCTAAATAAATCGCAACAATTCCAGCAACAATTGTAGATAAAATGATTAACGGCTCTGGGGACAATTCAAAAATACATATCCAAAGGATAAAGATAAAACCATTGTTAGGATTGGTAATAATGCTAAAAATAGCGTTGGGCGTTTTATTACTTTTGATTGCTTCATTTGTCTTCACCTCGTTGAATGTTTGAAAATCTAGTTGTTGTTTGTATAAATTTCGGCCATTCGCTCTAAACCTTGCTTTAGTAGCTTTCGGGATGTACCCACATTTAGGCGGATAAATCCTTCGTATTGCATCCCAAAAGAAGAGCCAAAGCTGACATTTACCTTTGCTTCTTCTAAAATCCAGCGTCTTAATTCCTTTTCTTTCATGCTCCATTCCCTGCAATCCATCCATATTAAAAGGTGCCTTCTGGTTCAATGATGGTGATTTTAGGCATATGCTCTTTACAAAATTCTTTCGTAAAAGCAATGTTTTCCTGAATATAATCTTTGAGATCCGCCAGCCAATCATCACATTTTGTGTAAGCGACTTCCAAAGCAGGTACAGCGAAAAAGTAGGATTGTGAATGCCCGCTTGAATCATCGTTTCCTCAAAACGGATACGAAGTTTTTATTTGGGATAATGATATTAGCAATCTCTAAACTGGCTAAGTTAAACGTTTTCGCCGGAGACGTACAAATGATACTTATATCTTTTAACTGCTCTGATAAAGTTGCAATAAATGTATGTCGGTGTTCTCCATAGATGAAATCAGCATGAATATCATCTGAAATTAACAGGACATTATATTTTACACATAATTCTCCTAGTCGAAGTAATTCCTCCCTCGTCCATACACGGCCAGTCGGGTTATGCGGAGAACATAATAATAATATCTTCACACCATCTTGTATCTTTTTTCCGTATCTTCGAAATCGATTTCATAGCGCCCATTTTTTAGTAATAATGGACTTTCAACCAATGTTCTTTGATTTACTGTGACCGCATTTGTAATCGGCATGTATGATGGAGTATGAACGAGTACTTTATCTCCTACATCGATGAAATTTTGTACAATGAGGATACAGCTTGTACGATCCTTGGACAAAACACGATCCAGTCTCTATTAATCTTCCATTCATACATACGCTCGAACCAATTTTGTACGGCTTCATAATAAGTTGGAAATGGATCTGTATATCCGTAAATCCCATGTTCAGCCATCCCAACCATTTTGTTGACCAGAACTTTTGGTGCTTGTACGTCCATATCTGCAACTGATAGAGCGATTACATTCTCACCATGCTCCTTCGCAATTCCATCCCATTTGGCAGAGTTTGTGTTAAAACGATTAATAATTGTATCAAAGTTGTTTTTCATTGTTGTTTTCACCTCTTTAAAAGATACGACTTAAACACAAACGCTTTCATGATTACGCTTTCGATCTACTATGTAAAAATAATAACATTAAAAGCATTCTTTGTCCACCCGATAAACAAAGTCCATAATAATATTTTTTAACACTTTTCATGATCATCGTTTGAATAAAGGATTTAACCATTCGTTTGTTGCCAATACCAATCAAGCCATTGTCTTTATTTCCCACGAAAAAACGATATGGATTCCTCGCATAAATCGTATTGAATGATTGATTCAAGCTAATATTGTATAATCATTATTATTAAGAGAAAGGAGTTGTATTAATGGAGGCGTTAAAACTTTTTAAGTATTCACGTACTTCTACCTTGATCGCTTTGTCAAAGATTGATGAGAAGAAATGGGACGAGCAGCCTGCCGGATATCCGAACACCGTCCGCTGGAATGCAGGCCATGTATATATTACAGCTGAGGATTTTTGAATAAAGCTGACAATCAGTACAAAATCACTCACCCGGAATGGAAGGATTTTTCTTAGATGGAACACATCCAAATGAATGGAACGATCAAGTGCCATCTGCTTCAGAGATTATCGAAGCATTAAAAAACAGGAAGATCGAATTTTGACCTTTTTGAAGGTAAGATGAATCATGCTGCTTCCGAAGTTCTTGATATTCGTTCACTTATGTTGGATACAGTTGATTCCTCTTTACAATTCGTCACATGGCATGAAGGTATTCACCTCGGCATCATCAAATCATTGATCATTGCGCTTAAGCAAACGTAAATGCTTTATAAAAAAGCTGTCCAATGGTGGACAGCTTTTTTCATATTGAAATGTAACAATAATCATCGTAATAAATAATATAGCTAAATAATTAACTGAATAAAGAAACATCACGTACGCCCATTTGATATTGTCTTTTACAAAAAGCCGCGAATACTAATGACAAGCCAAATGAGTGTTAAAAGTGTAGCGAAGCCAATAAAAACGTTCCAAGCGGCTTTAGAAGAAATGGAATTGGCAATAAACAGATGATATAGCCGACATTATGCCATTTCGCGACGGTAAAGCCGCGAACGACCGGAAGCATCGCAACACCAGCCCTTTTATAATCATCATGTTTTCTAATCGCAATCGCATAAGTATGCGGCATTTGCCAAATAAAGATCATTAATGCGAGCATCATTGGTACGATATGAAAGCTCGAATCAATCACGGCCCAGCCAATTAATGGAGTGACCGCTCCAGAGACACTGCCAATAACCGTATTGATCGTATATTTTCTTTTCGACCACATCGTATATGGGAAAACATAAACAACCCAGCCTAAGAAGGCATAGATTGTCGCTTCAAACGTCGTAAACAACATGAAAATGAAGCCAACAGCGCTTAATGCGATTCCGAGCAGAAGAACGGAGCGTAAGGAAAAGTTTCCGTAACTGTTGGACGATTTTTCGTTCGTTCCATAAGGGAATCAATATCGACGTCATACCAATTATTTAGGACGAGCGCCCCGCCATCACCAATGTGCTTCCAATCATTGTGAATAGAAATATATTCAAATTCGCCATAAACGAAGCATGTGTAAAATAAAGCGCTAACCAAAACCCAGTAAGAACGGGCAATACATTAACGATTAATACAATTAATTTAAAAAGTGATTTTACATCAGTTAAAAATGTCGAGGATTTTTTCTTCTATAAAACCTATCTCCGCTGGAGAAGGTACTTTCACATTCGTCAAAAACAATCCACTCCTATGAAAACAGTTCAAAAGATTCATATATAGTACTTACAATATAACATTTCTGTTCATTAAAGATAAATAGTTCTAATCACTTTGTACGAAAAACTTCATAATTTACTTTTTCCAAAAGAAAGCCAACTTTCCTATTTTGAGGAAAGCTGGCGAACAAATGTATCATTATTTGACAATTAATACCGGGCATTTTACCCGCTTTGCCACCTTATGACTTACACTTCCAAGCACCATCTCTTGAAGCGTGTTTAAACCACGGCTACCAATAACCACCATACTATATGATTGCTTATTCGCATACTCGACAATCGTTGGACCTGGTTCACCGTGAAGCATCGTCAACGTATGAGTGATCTTTGCCTTTTTAAACACCTCTTCAACGGGCTGTAGCTTTTTATATCGTTCTAATTCAAGTTCTTTTGCGCTGCGGCTTTGAAGGACTTCGGATTTTACCCTAGAGTAATCAATCACATAAACAATTTCTACCATCTTCGCTTGCGATAATTGGGCAAGTTTTGCTGCTTGTTCCGCTGCACGTACGGAATTTTCTGATCCGTCAGCAGCTAATAATAACCTCTCATACATCCCTTTTCCCGCCTTTCTGCGAACATACTAGTTTTCTAAATTACTATGGACGGTCATTCGATTAATGAGTTTCGAGCTCGGTTGATTTAAGCCAGAAATGGTAGCCGTAATCCCGTTTTCTCTTAATCTAAGGATAATCTTGTCAATGGCAGCAACACCGGAATCATCCCATACATGGGCTTGACTAAAATCAATGTCTACTTCCTTTTCTTCACTATTTACATCCACTGCAGCAATGAGCGCATCAACCGACGCAAAAACACTTGACCTTTTACTTCATATACCCGTTTTCTTCCGACTACATTCGTGGTCACTCTTAATTTTGATATTTTGACAACAAAGAAGACCGCACTTAAAAGGACACCCGCTAAAACACCTTTTGATAAATCATTTGTTGAAAGAACCGTGATGACAGTGACAATCATTACGATCGAATCGGTTATTGGTGCTTTTCGCAACACTCTGAAAGTCGACCAATCAAACGTACTTACACATACCATCAACATGACACCGACAAGTGCTGCCATTGGGATCTGGAAAACAACATCTTTCAATACGATAATCAATACCATAAGAAAGGCCCCTGAAACAAAAGTAGATAATCTACCCCTACCACCAGATTTAATATTTATGACGGATTGACCAATCATTCCGCAACCAGCCATTCCTCCAAATAAACCTGAAACAATGTTCGCAAACCCTTGTCCTCTTGCTTCCATATGTTTATTACTTTCCGTGCTTGTCATGTCATCAACAACAGATGCAGTTAATAGTGACTCTAGCAATCCAACAATCGCAAGTGAAATCGCATATGGAAAAATAATTTTCAACGTTTCGAAATTCAAAGGAATATCAGGAATAAAAACACAGGCAATGAAGATGGTAAGTTTCCAATATCACCGACTGTCTTCACATCGCTTTTTGTTAAAACAGCAATTATCGTAATAACGATGATCGCTATGAGAGAAGATGGAACGACTTTCGTTATTCGTGGAAATAGATAAATAATAATTAATGCACCAGCCACCATTGCGTACATCGCCCAAGTGGCCCCAACGAAATGTCGCAACTGAGCAATAAAGATAAGAATCGCCAACGCATTTACAAACCCCATCATAACAGAGCGAGGAATATACTTCATAAAACGGGTTAATTTACATAACCCGATGATTACTTGAAGAATCCCTGTTAAAATCGTCGCAGCAAACATATACTGAATCCCATGATCCGCAACAAGACTCACTAATACAAGTGCCATCGCTCCCGTTGCCGCTGAAATCATCCCGGTCTACCACCGACAAATGCAATCATCACCGCAATACAAAAAGAGGCATACAACCCAACCATTGGATCAACACCAACGATAAAAGAAAAGGCGATTGATTCAGGAATTAATGCAAGAGCAACAACGATCCCTGACAGTATATCCCCTCTAATATTGCCGATCCACTGTTCTTTTAATGATAAAATCTGCAAAAAACACCCCATTCATTAAATATAGACTTCGAACTCTCATCGAAGTCAAGACTTTATGATTATATCATAAATTGGATCGTCGTGAAAAAATTAATTGTAAAAGCTAATGATCTTAACCTTATACATTGTGATCGAATGCCTCTTTCAATGTTAAAAAGCCGAATCCATTTGGAATTCAGCTTTTTACTCATTTAAAATATAAATGCTTGTCCCACTTCATATTTCTCATCTTCTAACACAAGGATGCCTTTTTCTTGTGGTGCGTTTGGAAGTTCGAGTTCACGAGCCGCACAAATCATCCCGCTTGATGGCACGCCTCGAAGCTCAGCGTCCTTAATCAACATTCCGCTTGGCATCACTGCCCCTACTTTTGCGACAACGACCTTTTGGCCTGCGTCAACATTCGGTGCACCGCAAACGATTTGCAATACGTCTGTTCCGACATCAACTTTACATATGCTTAGCTTATCCGCATTCGGATGCTTTTCTTTTCTTTCACATAGCCGACAACAAATTTCGGTGAAAAATCGGCCTCTAGTTTTTTATCGAATCCATTTTTTCTAATGCTTCATTGATCTTAGCGACAATTTCTTTATTCAGATCCACTTGCCCGTTCGCAGCAACCTCAACATATGTAGATGCATGAAAAAGATTAAAGCCACCCGTTTCATTTGTCTTTTCATCATAAATGCGAGCGACATCACCTTTACGATCAAATGTTTTATTTTCAATTTCTTTTAACGTAATAATCAGCGTATCACCGATTCCTTCTTGATTGTAAAAAACGTTCATTTTTCTTCCCCTTTCATTGATCCATTCTACGGTTTTTCCCCATAATAAAAATAGGGTCAAGCTTCCCATCATCATAAATAAACGATAGCGCTGTGATCGGAACATTCCCAGATGCGAAAAAGCTCATCGTCATTTGCTGTAACACATCATATCCCGTTTCATTGCGGATATCGGCAATAATAAGCACATCTTGATGTGGAACAGCTACTGCCATATCCCCTTCAATGATGACTGCTTGTTCTTGTAAAAACTTTTCATTTAATATCCTGCTCGCATCATAGCCATCATTTGTGTTTAAGAAATAAAAATATTTCCTGCAACCGTGTCCTTTTTCATATTAGTCGACAAGGAGCGGACATTAAAGCGAGCCATTTCGCGAATTTCACGCAGATCAAGGCCCTCTTTCTCAATTAATTTTTCATCAAGGAGCCGATATGTATTGCCAAGATCAAGCGCATAATAAATTCTCGTTTCAGCCGTATGGTCGTCCGTCATAAATTTTATGCCTTCTTCTGATTCGGTTGGAAAAGACGTAGAGCGAATCACGGGATAAATTTTCTTTTCGCTGCCAGCCAACATTTGCTCTTTTCCCATCACCTGTAAAGCTTCTTCTACATAGTAGACTACCTCATCAATCGCTTTTTCTTTTGCGTATGCCATTTCGCTACGATCCGGGTAAGGATACATCAATCCCTTTACCTGTTTCTTCATTTTCAATCCGCAAGTTTTCTTTTTCACGATCATATGTAAATGCCCTGCCAGACTTTTGTAAGCGGCGCTCCAGTTCTCTTCGTAAACTACTTTCATTCATCTTCTTCATCATTCACCCCTCCTTGGGCGCAAAAATAAGCTATCTTTCATTCTACAATAAACTCGCTTACAGCTCAAAGAAAGAGGTAATAATTAAATTAAAAAGCAGCACTAAAAGAAAAATCCCTTTTAGCTGCTGCCCACCACCTTTTATTCTGCCAACCCATTCATAAAATCTTCAATTTCTTCCAATGTTTTGCGATTTTTGCTTACGAATCTGCCCGCTTCCTCGCCATTATGGTAAGCTACAAAGCTTGGAATCCCGAAAATATCCAATTCGCCGCATAGATCAATAAATTGATCACGGTCAACCTCTATAAACGTATACTCTGGGTAATCCGCCTCAAGTCTTGGTAAAATCGGTTCAATCACCGTACAATCCGGGCACCAGTCTGCCGAAAACATAAAGATCGTTCGCTCTTCCTTTTTCAATTGCTCAAACTGCTCGATGGACTGTAATTTTTCCATTTTATTTCCCTCCAGTGTTAATAAGCATTTGGCCCGGTTTAATCCAGCCACGCTTTCTCATATATTCAGATATAATTAAGCTTATCACAGCTGGGCCAATAACATGGAGTACAACGACTTGTAAAAGCACTTGCCCGGAAAACCCATCGTTGTAAACGTCATAATTTGTCCAACAAAACCGCTCGTTCCCATTCCGGCTCCTGCTGCATTGCTCGTCATTTTCCAAACCGTCGCCCCAAATGGAGCCAAAATAATTCCAGCAACGGTCGGAGGAATTAAAATGAGTGGATAGCGAATAATATTTGGTACTTGTAACATGGAAGTCCCAATACCAATCGCAAACAGGCCACCTATTTTATTTTCCCGATAACTTGCAACAGCAAATCCGACCATTTGTGCACTGCAACCAATTGTCGCTACTCCAGCAGCAAGTCCATTTAAATCAAGCATGAAGGCGATCGCAGCACTTGATATTGGTGCTGTCAATGCAAGACCCATTAATGTGGCAACAAGAATTCCCATAAGTATCGGCTTTTGCTCTGTTCCCCACATGATCCAGCTACCAAACAGCGTCATAAATTTAGAAATCGGTGCCCCAACAAATTTTGCAACGGCGAAGCCTGTGAAAATCGTCACAAACGGAGTCACAATAATATCCACTTTCGTTTCCTTGCTGACCATTTTTCCAAATTCTGTCGATAGCAATGCTGCTACATAAGCCCCGCAGGACCGCCAAACGAAGCACCTGCCGCCCCGGTTGCGATTGCAGCAAATAGAACCAATGGCGGGGCACCTAATCCAAAAGCAATCGCTGCTCCAATCGCCGGCCCCATTAAGCCCATCGCTAAGTCGCCCATCTCAATCAAAAACGGCCAACCAACTTGTTCTCCAACTGTTTTTAAGATTAATCCGATAATTAAAGATGAAAAAGCCCAAGTGCCATATAACTTAGCGCATCAATTACATATGCCTTTGCGGAAAGATGAATGTTTTTCTCTTTAAAAACTGATTCACGACATAGCCCCTCGTTTTCTTTATCCATTACTAGTGTAAAGACACTTGTATGTTTTGTCTATACTATTTTAATTTAAGTTTACCCAAAATTAATGCTTGATCCCTATATGAAAACAACAGATATCCAAAAAATGTGTTTTTGGATATTTATACTGTTGATTTCCAATCCAGGGACGCTTTCCGCTACGATCAACTGAACCTGCCAAAATCAACAATCAAGATTAACATGATCAAATTGAGTATACAAAAATCTCTTGATATTTTTTTGACAAACAAAATAAAAACAGAAAAAGTAGAGCCTATCATAATTAATCACATCACACTTTTATTTTATGACAGGATGCAAAAGCCCAACAAGGATTTTTATTAATGGACAAGCTATCGTAAGGTAAACCCCTTATGATATCGGGATTTGCAAAGCAATTTTTGTTCCAGATTTGAAAGGATTAATTAAATAGGATAGATTCTTGGTGCATCTAGTGGTTTTTACGATTTAGAAACGCGTTGATTGGAGTGGCGGTCGGCGACTCCTGCGGGAATTAGCGTGCAACTTGAGACCCCACAGGAGCGCAGCGACGAGGAGGCTCAAGACACGTCCCACGGAAAGCGTCCGACCGGAACGGAAATCAACAATCTCATTTCACCACTAACCTTATGAAAAAGACCTTATCTTCAACGAGAAACGGTAAACTTAAATATTTTAATTTATGTTTACCGTTTTCCCAATGAATATTACATTTTTTCTAAAAAGTATTTTAACTAAAAAACGCTTTGATCTTTAACGTCTATTGATTGTCCAATGCAAAACGTAAAGTTCAAAGCATTTTTAAAATTATTCATTTAACTGTGCAGACGCAACCATTTCCATCAAATAACCGGAATCTGTTTCCAATTGTTTAACCGTTGACTCAGTAGTAGCTTTAATGCCACCAACACCAGCGGTTACTTCATACTTATTATTACCCGCATCCATGATTAGTAAATAGCCAAAACGGTCATCATCTTTAAATGTCGATTTAACAATAAACTGTCCATCTTGATTTTTTCAATTTCATACAGCTCTTCACTACTAGAAGGAATGATTGGATTATAAAAAGGATGTAAGGGTGTGAGCCCTTTTCCAAAATGATATTATTTGGTTTATCTTCCTTCACCCTTAACTCTGAAGGACGATGGAATGCAATTGATTGTAATGTTTCATTTTTAGCTAATTTATTTGTAAATGCTTGCTCAGCTCGTACAATTGCTTTCTCTTTTCTTGTTCTAACGAACCGCCACAGCCAGTAAATAAAATAGTTATGACAACCATTACTAGAAATAGTGCGATTTTTTCATGAATTGATCCTCCCGTGAATGGTTTCCTTTCTATCATACTACTTTGAAAAACAGCTTGACAACCCCAAACATGAGAAAAGTCCCATGCGAAGATTATTAAGACTTTCAATGTTACAATAAAAGTATTATATATTGGAGGGATGTTTTATGAGATTAACCGTTTATTTAGCAGGTGAAATCCATAGTGATTGGCGCAACGAAATGAAAGAAAAGGCAAAAGCATTGCAACTTCCAATCGATTTTGTCGGACCGATGGAAGATCATGATCGTTCCGATGGAATTGGAGCGGAAATTCTTGGTGAACAGCCGAATGTCATTTTTCATGATGCGGCTGCATCAAGCTTCAATAATCTACGTACGGAAGTATTGCTGAAAAAGGCAGACGTTGTCATCGCCTTATTCGGTGAAAAATATCGCCAATGGAATACAGCAATGGATGCAAGCGCAGCAGTGGCCCTTGGCAAGCCGCTAATTTTGATCCGCCCTGAAAATCTACATCATCCACTGAAAGAACTATCTGGAAAGGCAAATGTAACAGTCGAAACGGTGAACCAGGCGATCAAAGCACTTACTTACATTTTCGAATAAGAAAAAAGGCAGGTTACGAGCGACCTGCCTCTTTTATGCCAACAAGCTGTTTAATAATATGAGCGAACATCTCGGAACGATTGATCGCTCCATTCGTAAAAATGCCAATCGCCCCTTCATTTGATCGCACATTTTTGCGCTGACTGTATTCATCCATAAGCGGACCAAGTTCCTCTCCACCCTTTAATCTCTCAGCAATTTCCTCTGGAAGTTTAATCCTCGCACCGCCAGCGAGAAAGACATCCTTACCTCTGACAGCAAGCGCACCCCAATTGCATAAAAACAAGCCGAAAACTGTTTCCATTACACCGCCTTCAAGTCCAAATGCAATATCGGCCTCAGAATGGTTTAAGCAATATTGTGCTCGGTTCATTGCCCTTGCATCGTCTCTTCGTCTGAGAACGGCATATTGCTTACATTTGACGGAGCATCGATTTGTACGATTGAAGCGCTGTACCCCATTTCTTTTAAAGTCCCCGTGACTGCTTTTACTTTCGCTTGATTTTTAGATCCAATGGCAACAATCATCGTTGCTTAATTGAATCAACCGTCGTACGATCAGTCGATTTCACAAGCTTTACAAGCAACTCTTTAGCCGCTGCATAATCATCCACATGGATAATTGACGCATGTGTATGAATATAGCGCGAGCAAATTCCGATTACTCCACTTGGGATCCCTTCATTTACCATATGTACACGTCCTGCATCTGTACCACCTTGTGATACAAAATATTGATATGGAATGTCATTCGTCTCAGCCGTATCGAGAATAAATTCACGCATTCCTTTATGTGTCACCATTGAGCGATCATAAATACGAAGCAATGCGCCTTTTCCAAGCTGGCCAAACTCTTTTTATCTCCTGACATATCGTTGGCAGGACTCGCGTCAAGTGCATAGAAAATATCCGGTTTGATCATTGTTGCCGCTGTTTGCGCACCTCGAAGTCCAACTTCTTCCATCACCGTTGCCCCGGAATATAAAATATTCGGCAGCTTCTCGCTTTGTAATTCTTTTAAAAGCTCGATCGCTAAGCCACAGCCATAACGATTATCCCAAGCTTTCGCCATAATTTTCTTCGGGTTTGCCATCGGCGTAAATGGGCAAACTGGCACAATTTGCTGTCCTGGTTTAATTCCGATTTTTTTGCATCCTCACGATCATCGGCACCAATATCAATAAGCATGTTCTTTATATCCATCGGTTTTTCCGCTGCTCCTCACTTAATAAATGAGGAGGAATTGAGCCAATGACTCCTTCAACAACACCTTGATCTGTAATGACTTGGACACGTTGGGCAAGCAACACTTGGTTCCACCAACCACCTAATGTTTGGAAGCGCAACATCCCGTGTTCCGTAATATTCGTCACCATGAAACCAACTTCGTCCATATGACCAGCAACCATTACGGTCGGACCACTCACATCGCCATTTTTTTGCCAAAAATGCTACCAAGACGATCTTGAACGACTTCATCTGCATAAGCTTGCAATTGCTCACGCATGAAAGCGCGAACGGCGTGCTCATTTCCCGGTGTCCCCGGCAATTCCGTCAATGTTTTAAATAAATCCAGCGTTTCCTGTTTCATCTATATGCACTTCACTTTCTGAATTTTATACTTTGTATTTTACAGAAATTCCAACTTGAACGCTACAAAACCGTGTTTTTCCAAAACAGTTGCTGTATACTAAAGCTAGCAGTCCATTCGGAGGTGTACGATTTTGAATTGGAAAACATTCTTATCCGGCGCTGTTGCTGGTTTTATCGGGGGCTATTGTATAAGTAAAAATGGAATAAAGCAGCCCTAATCTCAGCAGAAACCGTGTTAGCAGACGTAAAAATGCATTTCGAAAAGAAGGCCGCATCGACGGATCTTGGATGCATATGACACCTGAAAACTATCAAAAATCCGCTATTCAAACAAAAGTATACCGCGGCGGCATCACGTGCAATAAAGATGGAACACGCGAACAATTTGAATTCATCGCTGATGCGTATACAGGAACGGTGATTGATATTTATCCGATTTAAACAGCGAAAACGAGTGACAATCACTCGTTTTTTTGTTTACAGTTTTGGCCTCTCACGCATGACCGATGCAATTACATTTCCTTCCTCATCCCATTTCAATGCCCGATAATGACCATCATGGTAAAAGTAAACCAGGCACCTGATTCAATCGCTTCAGAGATCCATTTTTGTTTGGCCCGAATCGAATCCATTGGATAATCATCATAGGCGAGCACCCATAAGACATTACGATGTGCATTCGTCGGCATTAAATCGCCCATATGAATCAGCTGTTCCTCACCGCTTTTAATGGTAATAATGCAATGACCATCACTATGTCCACCTGTATGAATCATTTTAATGGCACCTTCAAGCTCCAACTCCCTGAAAAAGGATGAACTTGATCGACGATTGGCTCCCAATTTTCTTTCCAATATGTATTGCGCGAGCGAATATTTGGATTGCGCATTTCATACCATTCTGCTTCCGACGCATAAATGACAGCATTCGGAAACATGGAGACAAGCGATTCGCCATCACGTTTCGTCAATCCACCAGCATGGTCGAAATGAAGATGTGTCATACAAATGATATCAATATCTTCTGGTGTTAGCCCTAGCTTTGCTAAAGACGTTTCGATTTGCGATTCTTCTGTTACGCCATAATTACGCTTTTGTTTTTCGGTTAATTTTCCGTATCCTAAGCCGGATTCAATTAGTATATTTTTTCCGTTTAATTGAAGAAAAATCGGATCTGTTCGTAATTCGATTTGATTTTTCTCATTGACGGGATATTTCGTAGACCATAACGGCTTCGGAACAACACCAAACATCGCTCCTCCGTCCATAAACGTATCTCCGCCATTCAGCCATGTGAGTGTGATCTTTCCAAGCTTTAATCGTTCCATGCTCTCACCTTCTTATCCCTTTTTCCAAATTATAACATAAAAACGCTAGATTCAAAGAATCTAGCGTTCATTTGATATTTCACTTCACAGCGGTAAATCGGCTGTCCTTTTGCAGAAAATTTCTCTTCATACTCTGTCATAATGTTTCCAGGAAAGTCACTATTATGCAAATCCAAACTAACATATGTTAATAAAAGTCCATACGCGGAAAAGCTTTGCAATGAATATTCAAACAAGCCGCGATTATCAGTTTTGAAATGGAGTTCGCCACCATCAACTAATACGTCTTCATAAATATTTAAAAACGAAGAAAACGTTAATCGCCTTTTTTCATGACGTTTCTTCGGCCAAGGATCAGAAAAATTTAAATATACCCGTTCTACATCACTTTTCGCAAAAACTTACGCAAATCTTCGCCATTTGTATGCAGCAGCTTCACATTTGGTACATCTGCTTCTATGAGTCTATCAAGAGCAGAGATGATCACACTTTCCTGTAATTCGATCCCGATATAGTTAATTTCCGGATTTGCTTTGGCCATTTCCGTAATGAATCGGCCTTTTCCTGTCCCTACTTCAATATGGACGGGAAAGCCATTATCAAATAACGCATTCCATCTCCCGTAATACTGTTCAGGGTCGGGAATGACGTACTGTGGATGTTGTTCAATTTTTCCCTTGCCCATGGTTTATGTCTTAAACGCATCTTTCTACTCCTTACGTATATCATCCGAATAAATTGTTAAACTCAAACCTATACTAGTTACATGTTCATTGAAAGGGTGAGCCATATGACACTAAGCCATCGTGACCAAATGCAATTATTACAAGATATATTAACCAATCACTTAGAAGACTGCTGTGGATCTGTATCTGAATGTGAGCAACTTGGACGACTGATTAAATCACTTCTGATGAACCCTTCGATTCCGCGGGAAATACAGCCATTGCTTACAGACATATACACGTATTGCCAAAGCGGCCAATATAGTTCAGACCTTGATCAACATATAAATTCCCACCAAGATCAATTATCCCAGTGGGTTGGCCAAATCAATACTTATTCATAAAGAATCTTTTCTAAATAGGTAAGCCAATGTGTCATTTCCTTCTGTCTTCCTTTTTCTTTATGCCACTGAATCCATAGCAAGGTTTGTGCCGTCACATACCATTTCATTCGCAATTCCAGTTGGGCCGTCAATGTACGGCCATATTTTTTAACCAATCTTCCCAGTCTTTTCGGGAACATACCAATAAAGCAATAGTCCAAGATCGAGAGCTGGGTCAGCAATCATTGCTCCGTCCCAATCAATTAAATATAGCTCATCATCTTCTGATAAAAGCCAATTGTTATGGTTTACATCTCCATGACAAACAGCCCATTCATCGCAACTTACATTTTTACTTCTTTTTCAACAAAATGAGGGATGCTTGAACAAGCCTATGCTCCAATAATTCGGCATCTAAGCTTACATTGACTTCCGCTAGCATCATCTCTGAATCTGTCGGTGTCTTTCCCATTCGACTTAACATGGTCAATAACGGGATGGAATCATGAATTTTCTTTAACATCTCCGCTACCCGTTCATCAGCCATTTCGCTTGGTTTTATTTCCCGGCCATCCAAACATTGTTGAGCCGTAATGACATCGCCATTTTCCAATCGCTTCGTCCAAATAAGCTTTGGAACAATCCCTTCCGCTGATAGCACCGCAAGAAAAGGAGATGAATTCCGCTTCAGAAACAATTTTTGATGACTATTTGTAGCAAAGAACGCCTCACCAGTCGCTCCACCGGCTGGAGTAATTTCCAGTCTTGCTCGAATAAATGTTCCACCGATTTTCACCTTCAATTATATCACCGGAGAGATCCTCCGAATTATCTATCTGAAAGCGCAAGCGCCTTGATCAGCCCCGACAAGCACAAGACAAGCCAGCGGGAAGGTTGTTCTTTAACCTTCTCGACGAATTGGCTTGTGACCTCGAGGAGCTAGGCGCTCGAGCTAGACACTGAAAAGAAAAAGCAGCTATTGGTACAAATGAACATCAATAGCCACCCTTTCATAAATATTATCTCGTTTCGACTTTTTTCGTCAAGTCTGTTTTGCAAATTTCATTCATTTTTTTATGAAAGTTAGCATTTCGCTTATTTTATTGTAGGTTTTTCCAACTTTTTGGAAGAATTTCTATCGTTAATGGTGTTTTCCCCATCGGTTCACCATCTGCATGAACATCAATAGGCTGCTCAATTAAAATTTGAATATGCTTTCCTTAAATTGATTTACTTCCTTGAAACGCAAATGTCCACCCCAAAACACACTTATAAATACACATAATAATTTCACTTTTGATAAATGATGGACGACCGTCACACATAATTCACCATCAGTAGGGTTTGCATTTGGAGCGATTTTCATCCCACCCCCATAGAAAGGTTGATTCGAAACCGTGACGAACCACGTCTTTTCCAAACGAAATCGTTGATCATCCACTTGTAATTCAACCGTCTGTGGCTTGTAAGTAAAAAGCTCCCTTACTAAATATACACTATAAACGGCGGTTCCGAGCGAAAAATAATTCAACCATTTTTTAAGGGTGATTGATTGGCCTTTTGGCGATAATCGCATCAAATCCTACACCAACACTATTGACAAAATATCTCGGAGTCTCTCCTCTTATCACACCACAATCTACACGCTTCGCTTCCTTAGGAAGTAAATGTAAGATGACATCCAAACACTTTGCTGGATTAGCTGGAAGCTTGTATCCTTTTGCAAAATCATTGCCCGAACCTGTTGGGATATAAGCAAATGTGACATGCTCATATTCGATCGCTCCATTGACCACTTCATGAATCGTCCCATCTCCACCAACGGCAACAAGCAAGAGGGACTGATTTGTATTTGTGGCGATTTGTTGTGCTAGCGCCATCCCATCCTCTTTTCCTTTCGTGTAATACACATCATGAGGGATTCTTTCTAGCTTTCTACGAATCTTATTCCACACTTTTTGGCTATATCCATTTTTAGCAGCCGGATTGACGATAAAAACAAGCTGTTTATTCATTCAGCAGCTTCCTTATTCCAGTTCGGGCGCTTAAAAGAAGTCGTTTGACAATAATCTAGCAATGCCTTCGCAGCCTTTAGCTGCATCATTTTTAACGGTGTAACAGACACGCGCATACGCTGAAACCACTCTTCGTACGACCGCTTATCAAACAGTAATAATTCGGCAGGAGCGTCAGGATAGTCCAAATAACCGTTTCGAGATACAACCGCTTTTCGAACGGGCAGTTCCACTTCATATAAAGCAAAAGCTGTTTCACAATTTTCTCCATCCTTGATGCAGATAAACTCGGATTTAATACTTTTGACTCTGTTTCCCTACTCGTTTTTCCCAAAAATGATCAGGTGAACCGATGTATACGGCATTTTCTTCCTCTTCGATAAATGCTAAACACCATAACTCAGTCGGTGTAAGCAACATGACTTCTACTTCAACAGGCGCTTTCTTTAATAAAAAATCGGTTCATATAAAAGAAAATATGAATCCGGGAAACGCTGCAAAAAATGTATTAAACGTTCATCATCATAATACGATGAATCGATAAATGATTTTTCCGCTATCGTCGAGCTTGCCCATTTCATCTGAAATTGAAATAAATGATCAAGAAATGATTGCTTTAATTCCATTTCGGATTCGGAAAGGAGAAGCGAAGGAACGTGTTCTAATACTACCTCATCATCATTCGATTGTTCCGCCTGAATCGGAATAGAACTCGCTTTTTAAACAAACTTTTCATTTTTACAAATAGTCCTTGCTTTTCTTCAGTGTTCGTTTTAAAGAATCCCGCTCGTTCTTCTTCAAACGAATCCCCTTCTTCCCAAGCAGTATGTATTTTTTCCCACTGTTGCTTTTTAATCGAACGAATTGGGTTGGGTATCGGGACAAATCAAGTTCATAGCGGGATATATAGTCTTGTAATTTAATTAGCTGCGCCATTGGCATTGACACCTTTCATGTCATAATAATAGCGAAAGTGATTCAGTCACCTTATATTTTGGCGACTGATCTGGATATGTTCGATAGAGAACGACTTCTTTTGCTATAAAAGTAAGTGGTTGCTCAAAGATAGGAATTAACTCCTTATCAAACTCATTCTTTCCAGTCCACTTTCTCCCAAGTGTAATATGGGGACGATACGGACGTTGGTCAAGTTGAAACTGGGCGACCTCACACGCTGTATGTACTATCTTTTGCAATCTATGTAATGATTCTGAATCTTCCATGCCAGCCCATAAAATTCTTGGTGCTCTAGAGAGACCAAAAGTTCCAATATGATTGACTTCTAATTGAAACGCTTTAACACCCTTTAAGGCATCGGCTGTTAGCTTGATTGCTTCACTTATCTTTATATCGGTCGCATGTCCGAGAAATGCAAGTGTAATATGTAAATCTTCCGGATGGACCCAGCTTTTAAACGGGGCCACGATTTTGAACTTTTCTTGTATACGGACAAGTTCATCCTTCACTTCATCCGGAAGCTTAATCGCGAAAAATAATGGGACATCGCGCACACTCTCCTTCTTCACCGTCATATCTTTTCTATCATACTTTTCCCCACATCAGTAAAGGATAACACACCACGCACGATAAGTGACTGAAATGACTGTTCATTTACCTAGCTAATCTAAATTTAGGGCAGGTGGGCATTGAAAAGCTAGCTCATTTATTTTACCCGTCAAAAACAACATAAGGCAATTGTTATAGATTTTCATAACATTTTGATAAAAAATCGACTTCTGGATTTAAGAAGTCGATTCGTTCTGTTATTTATCTGCCAATTTCAGCGAAAAATAAAGATTGGAGTTTTCGTGTCACAGGTCCTGGCTTTCCTGTTCCAATCATTTTCCTAGCAACCCGAATAATAGGCATCACTTCAGACGTCGTACTCGACACAAATACTTCATCTGCCTCCAGTAATTCATCGACCGTAAATGCCTTTTCGACAAATGGAATTTGATGATCTTTGCACAAGGTTGCAATCACTTGACGGGTAATCCCATTTAATATCAAATTCGTTGCAGGATGTGTTTGAATAACACCTTCCTTAACAATATAAGCGTTGGAAGACGAGCCTTCCGTCACCGTTCCATCTCGATGAAGAATCGATTCAAAGCAACCTTGTTCGATTGCTTCCTGCTTTGCGAGTAAATTTGGCAATAAGTTCAAACTCTTAATATCGCAGCGTAACCAGCGAATATCGTCAGCAATGATCGCTTCCACTCCGTCTGCAAGTGCAGCTTCAGGTCTTGCAACGACTTTTGTATTTGCTGTCAAAACCGGCTGTACTTCTTCTCCAGGGAACACATGATTTCTAGGAGAAGCGCCACGCGTCACTTGCATGTAGACGGAACCGTCTTTAATTTTATTCTCTTTAACCAGCTGCTCAAGCAAGCTTTTTAACGTTTCCTTTGAATAAGGCACAGTCATTTTAATTTTTTCAGCACTGCTATATAATCGTTCAAGATGCTCATCACTTGTAAATAACTTACCTTCATACACGCGGATTACTTCGTAAACCCCGTCACCAAATTGATAACCCCGGTCCTCAATATCAACTCTTGACTCCTCGCGATTCAAAAGTTGATCATTAACTAGAACTTTTTCCATTCGCTTATCTCCTTCTACTTCGCAAGCTCATAAATCGCTTGAGCATAAATCGCTGTCGCTTTAAATAAGTCTTCTAATTCAATGTATTCATCTTTTGATGGGCAACATCCGGTCGCCCTGGGAATAGCGCACCGAAAGCAACTCCTGATCTCAATGAACGTGCATATGTACCACCGCCAATAGCAAGCAGCTTAGCTGGCTCATTCGTTTGCATTTCATACACTTTTTTCAGCGTTTGAATGAGTTGATCATCCGCTGGGACATGATGTGGCTTAGAATTTTTTAAATTAACAACGGAATAATTCCTTTTCTTCGCTTTATTTTTCAATTTGTCCAAACCTTCTTCGAGATTAAAAGTCACAGGATAGCGCATATTTAAACCAAACCTACCGCCATCTTGTTCATTATACGTCATTACTCCAACGTTGATTGTCAATTCTCCCGTAATCTCATCACAATATTGTACACCTAATGCCCGCCCTCTTGAATCACCGAAAAGAAATGGACAGCAGCTTGAACGAAATTTTTTCCTTGACAATCAAGATCGACTGTTGATAAAAGTTCGCTAACAATAGCCCTGCATTTCTCCCTTGATCCGGCTCCATTCCATGAGCAGATTTTCCATTAAGCTCAATGACAAAATAGCCGCTTTCAATATGATAACTTCCCGTTAATTGTTGGGTTTCTAAAAACTGTCAAATCTCTGCATTATCTTGGTATGATCACGTTGAAGATCAAGTACAGCTTTTGCATAATCAGGAACCATGTTGTAGCGGCGGCCAGCAGTGAATGATAATAATGTCATATTCGCATTTTCACTCTCTACTTGTCGCTCATTACAAACAAGGTCAAAATCAGCAATGCCTTTTTCCGCATTGATAATTGGAAAGTCAGCATCAGGAGCAAACCCCATACTTGGCATTTCCTCCTCTTGAAAATAACGGTCGACACAACGCCAATCACTTTCCTCGTCTGTTCCAATAATCATCCTAACTCGTTTTTCAGCGGGAGACCCAATTTCTTCACTATTTTCATTCCATAATAGGCAGCAAGCGTTGGTCCTTTATCATCAATTGCCCCGCGCGCATATAACCTGCCTTCTTTTATTTCTCCACCATATGGATCGATAGACCAGCCATCACCTTCTGGAACAACATCGACATGGCATAGTACACCAATCAAATCCGATCCTGCTCCCATTTCAAGATGACCTGCTACATTGCCCACATTTTTTGCTGCAAATCCGTCCTTTTCACCGAGTGCTAGCATATAATCCAACGCCGCTTTCACCTCTCGACCAAGTGGTGCGTCTTTCGTTGCACTGTCTTCATCAAGCACACTTTTTATTCTGAGCAACCCTTGCAAATCAGCTAATAACTCTTCCTGATGTTTCATTACTTCGGCTTTCCAGTCAATATGAGACATCGTCATAACTCCTTTTTATTCGATCTATTTCTATTGTATCAAAAAATAGAAAAAGGCTTTGAATCCACATTCTAAATATAAATGAACTTGCAATCATTATTATATACGGAACCGATAAAGCGAAGACGACCTTTTTTTGCTTCAAAATATGCGTCCATCTCCGCATACCTTTTTGTAAATAGATGGCCGCCAATCACTTTATTCCATACACTCCCAATCCAAGCGCGTAAAAATATATATCCGAAGCAAGCGATCGATATTTTCAACCAAATGGGTGGTAAAGCAATGATAGCAACTGTTGTCCAACCGCTAATGTGTAAAAAGCCAATTATATATTCAACACTTCTCGTCGTTGCTTTTATAAATAATTCGATAAAGCCATTTTCAGCCGTTCGCTTTGTAAAAATTCGATTCGATTTTGCGTATAAACGTGGGGTTTTCCTCGGTGTCGATGGTCTTGGCAGCTTTTCCATATCCATCGACATCCCAAATATTAGATGGATCAATTTCGTTTTTCCAATTCATCAATTGCTATATCTTGTTCAAATGTTCTTATTGATGTAAACCGACGTCTGATGAACAAAATGGAAAGGGTGGTCTGAATGATGATAAGTCCTGTTATTATGAAAATATTTTTGCCCATAAACATTTCATAACCGATGCTCCAAACAATGAATGCGGCAATAAATAATGGCAAGCTATACAGCAAATTTCTCCACCCTTTTAGGTGAATATTCATTTTCCTTTTACAGCCATGATCGCCCATTTTAATGTAAGCCAAAGAAGGATAAAATAAATAAGGGTTTTCATATCCTGCTCATAATGGAAAAGCCAAAATGGAGCGATTACAAATGCAAATAGAATACCTAAACCCATTTCAAACAAATGCGTATATATGATGCCCCTTGCTTTAAACCGAGCAGAAGCCGTTCATTTTTCATTAAAAGATACGGTCTGCTTCCTCACATATGTACGAAAATGTCCGCGCCACAATAAAAGAAGAAAATAATAAAATGAAATTCAAATGGAACAACTTCGATCCATTCCGGAATGTCTAGCCACCAAGATCGATAAATCACTCCGACAATAACTGCTGCTGGGATGACAAGATAAACCTTTGACATATGTCAGCTGTCCAAGGATCGCTTTAATCGTCGTACTTTTTCCAGCTCCATTTGGACCGATCATCCCAACAAGTTCCGATGGATTGATCGAAAAGTTCACATTTGAAACCGTCGTTTTCTCTGCTTCATATCCAGCACTATTAATTTGGACATCCAATAACGACAAATCCGTTCACTCCCATTACGTTCTTACTCGTTCTACGGATTATTTTTCAAAAAGGTTTCACATTTTACAAGAAACCGCTAACTATTCATTTCTTTTTCAATTGGAACATGCTTTAATTAAATGGAAGATGTATGGAGGAGCTGTTCATTCGTTGTTGCATTATCGTTTATATAGATCTAATCCTTCGCGGCCTTGGGTTACATTGATTCATGGAGCTGGGGTAGTTCAAGCATATGGTACAAACAATTAAAAGAATATCGGAAATCATTTAATGTATTAAGCATTGACCTTCGCGGCCATGGTCGTTCTCAAAAGGGCATTTGGAAAAAAACGACTCATTCGTCCACGTAGCGACAGATGTCATTGAAGTGATGGATCATTTGCGAATAAAAACAAGCCACTTTATTGGCATTTCTCTCGGAACAATTGTCATCCAAACAATTGTCCAAACTTATCCAGAGCGTGTTTCATCACAAATTTTAGGCGGAGCTGTCATAAAGCTAGACATCCGAACAAAATTACTCGTTATGATTGCAAATCTTGTAAAACATATCGTCCCATATATGCTTTTATATAAATTGTATGCGTGGATTTTAATGCCACATGAGAATCATAAAGAATCACGGCTCGCTTTTATCACTCAGGCGAAAAAATGTGTCAAAAGAATTTATTCGCTGGTTTGCTTTAACAAAATCGATTAATCCCTATTTACGTTCCCTTCAGTTAAAAGTAAACAATATTCCCACTCTTTTCGTTATGGGTGAAGAAGATTATTTATTTTTAGCTCCTGTCAAGGAACTGGTCCAAAAACAGCCTGATCTCCGACTCATTACACTTAAAAATTCTGGACATGTTTGCAATATCGATCAGCCTGAAATGTTCAACAAAGTAACGGTTCAATTCATTCAGCAAACACATCGACGATTGCCTAAACCATATGTTCAATAAATAAAAAGAGCTTAGGTCATGAAAAACATACTTGGGCCTTTTAATGAATTGAATAGAGTGTTGATTTTCCCATGTGCACTCTAATGATCTTGCAAAAATAGGACTCAACATTCTACATAGAATGTTGAGTCCTATTTTTGTCATGTTACCAAATGAGCTTCAATCCGTGATCATTTTATTTTATTGATCTTTTGGCAATAATTAAATTTATCTTCACGAACTTTTTTTAGCCATTCATTCATTGGATAGCAGCGACGAGGAATGCTCACGGACGTTTCAAACACTCTATGAATCGCTCTAATTTAGTAGAAAAATTCCTCTTTTATTTTTTAGAGAAATGAGTTAAAATGGAATTGTCTGATAACAGGAGTACAAATGGATTAAAATGTATATTAAGGAGTTGTCCTACGGAAGAAGAAAATCGAACTGAACAAAATGGTTCACACATATCAGAAGCCGTCCGCAGCATCTGCCAAAGGAATTAAAGATGAGGGAGTGGTTTTTGAAACCTACAACGGATAGAATGCTTACCCGAATCAAAGATATTTATATATTTATCAAAGACAACGGCACCGTTACAACTCGGGAGCTCGTAGACGAATTCGGAAGCACACCTCGCACCATTCAAAGGGATTTGAATGTGTTAGAATACAATGACCTAATCAGCAGCCCCCGTCGCGGGAAATGGACAATAACGAAGAAAAAGTCAAACTAACATCTTAATTACAATGTTTAAAGGATAAAATGATTTGAACATCCTTAAAAATATGAAAGAGAGCAACCGATAAAAAATGTGGTCGCTCTCTTTTTTCATTATCTTTCGTTTGTACTTGGCACCGGCTTGATTTTCCAAATTTCCGACGCGTATTCTTGAATCGTTCGATCGCTGGAGAACTTCCCAGAGTAGGCAATATTCGTGACGCTCTTATTCAGCCACGTTAAGCGGTCCCGATACGCTTGCTCGACCAGTTCATGTGTTTCAATATATGGGTCAAAATCTTTCAAAACGAAATAAGGATCATTGTGATAAAGGATATTGTAATAAATATCTTTAAACTCAATTTCTTGAGAACCAAATTCCCTTGATTCAGTTGGTCTAAAATACGCCGCACTCGATCATCCGTATTATAAATATCGGTTGCATTATAACCGCCATAACGGTAATAATCTAATACTTCATCTGCGGTTAAACCGAATATAAAAATATTATTGTCCCCGACTGAATCTTTAATTTCAACGTTCGCTCCGTCCAATGTTCCAACGGTTATCGCTCCGTTCATCATCATTTTCATATTGCCTGTTCCTGATGCCTCTTTACTTGCAGTCGATATTTGCTCGCTAATATCAGCAGCAGGGATGATTTTTCAGCAAGACTCACATTATAATTTTCTAAAAGATCACTTTCAATTTACCACGTATATCTGGATCATAATTGACGACAGAGGCAACTTTATTAATTAACTTAATAACTTCTTTCGCCAAATGATAACTTGGTGCGGCCTTCGCTCCGAAGATAAATGTGCGCGGTGTCATATCCAAATTAGGATTTGCTTTGAGCTCATTGTATAAATAAATAATGTGAAAAACGTTCAAAAGCTGACGCTTATATTCGTGAAGTCGTTTTATTTGCACATCAAAAATCGATTGGTCATCGACTAATATGCCTGTTCGATCATGGATAAGCTCCGCTAATAGCTGCTTATTTTTTCGTTTAACTTGATCGAACTTTTCTAAGAATGCACGATCCTTCGTATATTTTAATAAACTGATTAGCTGTTTCGGTCGCTGAATCCATTGTGGCCCGATAATATCAGTAATTAATTTTGCTAATTCTGGATTCGCCTGTAACAACCAGCGACGATGAGTAATTCCATTCGTCTTATTATTAAATCGTTCAGGAAACAACGTATAAAAGTTTTTCATTTCCTTTTTCTTTAAAATATCAGTATGAATACGCGCGACTCCATTTACACTAAAACTTCCGACAATTGCCAGCCGTGCCATATGAACACGCTCATCGGCGATAATTGCCATTTCAGGAATTTTATCGCGCAACTCCTCATGATCATACCAAATCCCTTTGCAGAATCGTTCATTGATTTCATCAATAATCATATATATTCGTGGAAGCAAATGTTGCAGCATTCCTTTTGGCCATGATTCAAGTGCCTCACTTAACGTCGTATGATTCGTATAAGCAATCACATTCGTAGTAATATTCCACGCATTGTCCCAGCTAAAATTTTCCTCATCCATTAAAATCCTCATCATTTCTGGGATCGCTAAGCTTGGATGCGTATCATTAATTTGGATAACGACATGCTTTGGCAAATGCTTTAATGATTTACGTAGGTTCCGCTTATAATTATTAATGATATTTTGAATGCTCGACGACACGAGGAAATATTGTTGCCTAAGCCTGAGCTCTTTTCCTTCATAACTAGAATCATCCGGATATAAAAATCCAGAAATTTGTTCAATTGAATGCTGATGATCCAGATCATGATAATAATGAGATTCCTCTTTTCCATCATTCCTTTCTTGATCAACCGGCTCTGCACTCCAAAGGCGAAGCGTATTAATCACTTCATTTTGATATCCAATCACAGGAATATCGTATGGAATTGCCATTACTTTATCTGTGTTTTCGTATTTCACTTCTAGATTTCCATCGTTCTTTTGGAACATATGGACGTCTCCATGAAAATGAATGCTGACCGCTTCATCCTCTTTCCTCGTTTCCCATGCGTAAGGATCCTTTAACCAATAATCAGGAAGCTCGACTTGGTTGCCGTGAATGATTCGTTGCTCAAATAACCCATAACGATAACGAATTCCAAAACCATGGCCTGGATAGTGAAGGGAAGCTAATGAATCTAAGAAACAAGCAGCGAGTCTTCCTAACCCTCCGTTTCCTAAGCCCGCATCATGTTCTTCTGCATAAATTTCCTCGGGATCCAATCCTAGTTCTTTCAATGCACGATTAGATATATGTAACAATCCACAATTAAGCAAATTACTTTCAATCAAACTGCCAACTAAAAATTCCATCGACAAATAATATATTTGTTTGCAATTCTTTTCTTTATATTTTTTTCTGTTTCTGCCCATAATGGCATAATTTCTTCATTTACAATCGCAGCAATTGCATAATAAATATCTTTATGTGCAACATCTGCGATTTCTTTCTCATCTTGCAATTTTAGTAGATCCATTATTTTTTCTTTCAGTTGTTTAACATTGATTTGAAGCAAAAGCCCATCGCCTCCTTACACCAATTGGGGTGCAAACTTTTGTATAGCCCTGCATATTCATGAGCCGATTCTTTCCAACTAAACTGGCTTCGATTCACATTTCTAATAAGGTCCGCCCAACGTTCTGGCTGATGATAAATCGCTAAAGAATAGCGTAAAACTACTAATAAATCATGGGCATTGTAATTTGTAAAACTAAACCCATTTCCTTTGCCTGTCACTTCGTTAAATGCTTGAACGGTGTCTTTTAAGCCACCTGTCTCGCGAACGATCGGAACGGTTTTATACTGTAATGCGATTAATTGAGCGAGTCCGCATGGTTCGAATTTTGATGGCATAACGAAAAAGTCAGCACTTGCATATAATTGACGAGCTAAACTCTCATCAAAGGTTAATAACGTAACTAATTTATCCGGATAACGGTAGGCAGCATCCGAGAAATACGATTCAAATTCATAATCACCTGTACCTAAAATAATAAATTGGACATCCTCTTGAAGAAATTCATCAAAGATGCGCTGAACAAGATGTAAACCTTTTTGTTCAACAAGTCGGGTAATGATAATATAAAGTGGTTTTTCCCCATCAACCGGCAAACCTAACTTCTTTTGGATCGCTACTTTATTTTCCATCTTCCGTGCCCTTGCTGAGCGGTATTTAACTGAAAGTGCCGTGTCCGTTAACGGATTATATTCTTTCGTATCAATTCCATTTAGGACACCGACTACATCTTGCGACCTTTCAATTAATATCGGGTGAAGCCCTTCACTATAATAAGGGTCTTTAATTTCCTCGGCATAGGACGGACTGACTGTCGTGATTTTATCTGCGTGGAATAATGCACTTTTCAAACAATTAATCATTCCATTCCATTCAAATCCACCAATATGCTCGGCTGACAGTTGGAAGAAATCATCAAATGTTTCAAGCGGCATCATTCCTTGGTATTTTATATTATGGATCGTGAATACCGTCTTCAGCTGGTCAATTGGTTGTAAAATTTTCGCAAGAGCGACCGACATCGCCGCTTGCCAATCATGAGCATGCAAGACATCCGGCTTGAAATTAAGATGGCATAATGACTCAATAACAGCCCGGCTGAAAAATACAAAACGCTCGCCATCGTCATAATATCCGTATACACCTTTTCGGGTAAAATAATACATATTCTCAATAAAATAATACGTAATCTGGTTATGTTTTATCGTATATAAACTTGCTTCTTGATTACGCCACCCAAGAGGAACGTCAAAAGAAGCGCAATGCTCCATTTGACTGCGCCATTCTGGCGAAATTTCATCATATAGCGGGAGAATCACCCGTACCTCCATTTTTCATGCTCTCTCAATGCTTGTGGTAGAGAACCGATTACATCTGCTAGCCCCCAGTTTTGATGAATGGAGTACATTCTGATGCAACAAATAATACGTTTCTCATGAAAAATTCCCTTTCTAACTACGGATCAAGCTAAATGTTTATATGTCCCTACGACATTTGCTGTATAAAAGCTAAAATGAGACTTAAGAGATCGGCTTTTTCACCGTATCTCTTATTCCCTACAAATTACATTACTTTTCTTTTAGCCACGACGTACGGTTTATCCTTTGAGCCGATTAACCTTTGATTCCCTGTTACATGAACATCTTTATCTAAAATGACATTCTCTAAGTAAACACCTGGCTCGATCGTGCAGCGCTGCATAATGATTGAATCTTTCACAACCGCTCCTGCCTTCACATTCACACCTCGAAAGAGAATACTTCCTCTACATCGCCATCAATGACACATCCATTCGCTAGGATTGACTTAGTTACATTTGAACTTTCACGATAAGATGCCGGGGTTGATTGCTTACTTTCGTACGTACAAAAGGTTGCTTATAAAATAGCTCTTTATAATTCGCTTCAGATAATAGATTCATATTATGACGGTAATAGCTTTCAATCGTGTTAATGAATGCACTATAACCGTCATATTCAAAATGTTGCACGTTTAATTCTGTTAAATTTTGTTTAATTCCGTCAATAAATAGATAATCTTGATGGCGGGCGATACATTGATCAACTAATGATAGTAACAGTTCTTTGTTAATGATATATACACCGGTAAATAATCGTCGGTTCGTTTTTTCGTTCGTTATTTCATGCACCCAGCCAAATTCATCAGCTTCAATACGGAAACAACCATCGTGCTCCGCGCCTAATTGCTCAATATTTGTTGAAATTAACGTCACATCCGCATTGCGTTCAAGATGATACTGGAAAGCTGCTTTATAATCCATATTCGCAACAAACTGGCTTCCGCTAATTAATACATAGGAAGATTTCCACGGTCAAAATAATCGCGATTATTATGGAAGAATTGAAGATCTCCCTTCGAAATATCAGACGGATCATGCCAATCGGGTGGTAAAATAAATAACCCACCATTACGACGGTCCAATTCCCAGTTCTCCCTGTTCCAAGATGGTCCATCAAAGAACGATATTTAGTTCTAGTGAAAATAGCCACTTCTTCAATATTGGAATTAACCATATTCGAAAGAGCAAAGTCGATTAATCGATACCGTCCAGCAAAAGGGACCGAAGCTCCGTTGCGAAAATAAGTTAATTCATGAAAGAAATGATGTTCATGTTCCAAATTGATAAGACCCATCATCGTATTCATTTCGCCACTCCTTCTACTGTTTCTGATAAAAACTCGTTTAATTTCTCATCATCAATGACTAGCGGTTCTTCATCAACACCAGTGCGTATTTCTACCCCTTTAGGCAACTTTGTATTTTCCATCACAATAACCCGTTCTAAAACTACATCTTCTCCAACGACAACTCCAGGATGCAAAATCGATTGACGTATTTTACTTCCTCGCTTCACTTCCACATTGTCAAAAAGCACAGAGTTTTCAACGGTTCCACACACCCAGCAGCCCGAATTGATAAGTGAATGGGTAACGATTGCATCTTCATCGATATATTGTGGTGGGAAGTCCGAATCATTTGAATACATTCTCCAGTTTTTATTATTTAACGAACCGCTCCAATCTTCATCAAGCAAGTCCATGTTTGCTTCCCAATAACTTTGGACCGTACCGACATCTTTCCAATATCCATCGAATTGATACGCATAAAGTTTGCGTTGATCTCCAAGCATTGCTGGAATAATGTCTTTACCAAAATCATGACTTGAATATCCATTTTTCGCATCTTCCAATAAATAAGCTTTCAATGTTTTCCACGTAAACATATAAATGCCCATTGATGCGAGATTGCTTTTCGGCTCTTTCGGCTTTTCGTCAAATTCGTAAATGCGATGATCATCCGCCGTATTCAAAATGCCAAAGCGTGACGCCTCTTCCCACGGAACCGGGATAACCGAAATCGTCACATCCGCTTCTGAACGTTTATGCTGATTTAATAGTTCACGATAATCCATTTGGTAAATATGATCTCCAGAAATTACGAGCACATATTCAGGATTATGCTGATCAATAAAGTGAATGTTTTGATAAATCGCATCAGCCGTTCCCGAATACCAGCTTCCACCGTTTTTTGCCGTATATGGAGAAAGAATCGTCACTCCACCGTCTTGACGATGTAAATCCCACGGTTTCCCATTTCCAATATGTTTATTTAATTCGAGCGGAGAATATTGTGTCATCACACCCAATGTATGAATGCCCGAATTCGTACAATTGCTTAATGTAAAATCAATGATTCGATATTTCCTCCAAAGTGCACGGCTGGCTTTGCAACAGTTTTCGTTAATGCACCTAACCGTTTTCCCTCTCCACCAGCTAATAGCATGCCTACACACTCTTTCATTTTTCGTCCTCCCCATCAACAGTAGTTGTATGTTTCCGTTTAAAAACAGTGATGCCTAAAGGTGGTACTTTAATTTTTATATGTTGTGGTAATGTATGCCACTTTTCTGGAAAGCTAAAATGCAAATCATCATTTACCTGCCCAGATCCACCAAATTCAAGCGAATCCGAGTTGAATAGTTCCTCATACGTTCCCGGACAGGCACGCCGATTTTATAATCATAAGAAACAACCGGTGTAAAATTACAAACAACAATCAATTCCTCATTTGGACGTTTACCGCGCCTTCGAAATGCAATAATACTTTGGTCAATATTATGTGGGTCAATCCACTCAAAACCTTGAGGTTTATGATCTAATTCATATAATTCTGGATTCTCTGAATAAAAGTGATTCAACTCTTTCACATAGTCATTCATTGCCTTATGAAGCGGATAGTCAAGCAAATGCCAGTCTACTTGCTCTTTATCCTTCCACTCTGCATATTGCCCAAGCTCACCTCCCATGAATAATAGCTTTTTCCAGGATGCGCCATCATATATCCATAAAGCAAACGTAAATTTGCGAATTGCTGCCATTGATCACCAGGCATTTTATCTAATAATGACTTTTTACCATGAACGACTTCATCGTGTGAGAGCGGAAGTAAAAGTTTTCAGAATGTGTGTACATAAAAGAAAAAGTGAGCAAATGATGATGCCATTTCCGATGAACGGGATCCTTTTTCATATATGTAAGCATGTCATTCATCCAGCCCATATTCCATTTAAAATTAAAGCCAAGTCCTCCAGCATATGTAGGTGCTGTAACGAGCGGTAAATCAGAACTATCCTCTGCCATCATTAATGCTTGCGGCTTATATGAAAAAATAACCTCATTCAATTTCCGGATAAACGCATACGCTTCTAAATTCTCTTCTCCACCATATGAGTTATAAATTTTTTCTTCCCCATCATGCTTATCAAAATTAAGATAGAGCATACTTGCGACTGCATCGACACGAATGCCATCAATATGATATTCCTCCATCCAAAATAAAGCATTGGAAATTAGAAAGCTTTGCACCTCAGGTCGGCCAAAATCAAACGTTAGCGTTCCCCATGTACGCTTCTCTGCTTTGCGCGGATCTGCATATTCATATAATGGCTCACCATCGAACTGACGTAGACCGAAGTCATCTTTACAAAAGTGCCCTGGTACCCAGTCCATAATGACACCAATATTTTGTTGATGGCATTGATCAACAAAATATTTAAAGTCATTAGGAGACCCGTATCGAGACGTTACTGAAAAGTATCCGGTAATTTGATAGCCCCATGATAAATCTAAAGGATGCTCGGATAATGGAAGTAATTCTATATGGGTATAGCCTAACGATTTGACGTATGGAATCAATTCATCAGCAAGCTCCCGATATGTATAGAATTCACCATCTTCTTTTGTTTTCCAAGAACCTAGATGAACTTCATAAATTGAAATAGGTGATTCATATGCATTAAATAATTTGTTTGTCTCTTGCCAATCTTCATCATTCCAATTATACGTGGAAAGTTCGGGGTTAAAGATGCTGTTGCTGGGCGAAGCTCTGATTGAAGAGCATAAGGATCAGCCTTCAGCAACACTTGACTATCGGATGAAACAATTTCATACTTATAAGGTTCACCTGTTTGTATATTTGAAAAAATCCAACCCAGAGCCCCTCGTTCGTGATTCTCTCTAACGAGTAATTATCTCCCGTCCAATTATTAAAGTTTCCGACAACTCGAATACTTTCGGCATTGGGTGCCCATACTGCAAAACGAAAACCTTTTATTCCTTGCCACTCAATTTTATGGCATCCTAATAATTGATGACTATGATAGTTGGTACCTTGGTGAAATAAAAAGATATCTTGTTCTGAAATGTTGTAATACAATATGTTAACTCCTTTCACGCATCGAAACGCGTTTGGTGCCATCCTTACTTGAGCTAATAAGCTTGATATCAAACACTATTATAGGAGATATTGTTTGTAATTTACCGAAAATTCCTTCGACATTTTCTTAGAGTCGTTAGAAGTTTATGTAAGCGTTTGTCGAATTTATTATGCAAATATAGCTACGTATGTTTTTTCACAACGTTATGAACTTAGAACTAAAACCTTTCTCACTCCTATTCAATTGCACAAGAAGATTTCTTTGAAACATATACTGCAAATAGATAAATAGGATGATGGAAAGAGGAGTAATTGATGAGATGCATGAATAGTGCGCTTAGAAGATTGAAATAAAGGAGTTGCTCACGTGAATACATGTATCGCTTGGATCGATGATGTTCACTTATTAACAGTAAAATCGAATAATATTTCTTCATCGCTTCATAAGGACGAACTTCCCACTGTGTACTGGGTGGATAAAAATAAATCTTTTCAAGTAAAAGTGGAGCGTGTCCTCGATGATCATACCGTTACGATGAATGTATCTGAAGAGCTTCCGTTAGGAGAAAACTTTTTCTCATATGTAATGAAAGAAGTATACCCATTTATCCACGAGCCATTGTTAGAACGAGTTGGTTTGATGAACATTACGCTGCTCCAAACACAATATTAGGAGCGTTTTGTACAAAGAAGCAACTACATTCTCGATTTGGGCGCCAACAGCGACATCCGTAAAACTATATTTGAATAATATAATTTTTTTGTTAAAAAACAGACACATGGTGTTTGGGACATTGTTTTGAACGGTGATTGGCATGGTTCTTCCTATGATTATGAAATCAACATCAATGGGAAAATCGAACGTGTTAATGACCCATATGCGAAAGCATTGCTTGCGAATAGTGAAAAAGGCGTTGTTGTTGATTTAACAAGAACCGATCAAATGAAAGCGAAGCGACCAAAACATCAACATTTACAAGATGCAATTATTTATGAACTGCATGTTCGTGATGCAACGATTCATCCAAACAGCGGAGTCATGAATAAGGGAACATTTTTAGGCTTAACCGAAAGAGCAACAACGACCGAAAAAGGGTATTCAACCGCCCTTTCTTATATAAAAGAACTCGGCTGCACACATGTTCAACTTTTGCCAATCAATGATTTTGCTCGAGTGAATGAGCTTCACCCCTTAAAAGCTATAATTGGGGATATGACCCTTTATTTTTCCAAGTGCCAGAAGGAAGCTACTCACTTGCACCCGAAGACCCAATGGCAAGAATTAATGAATGCAAAAAATGATAGATGCTTTTCATCAAGAAGGATTATCCGTCATTCTTGATGTTGTTTATAACCACGTATTCATTAGGGAAGAATCACCGTTTGAAAAAATTGTACCCGGATATTATTTCCGTTATCATGCCGATGGTACGCTCAGCAATGGTACAGGGGTAGGGAATGACCTAGCAACAGAGCGAAAAATGGTAAGAAAGTTTATTTTAGATACAATTGATCTTTGGCTGAATGAATATATGGTAGATGGTTTTCGCTTTGACTTAATGGGAGCGATCGATATTGAGACGATGAATGCGATACGACGTCGATCCGATCAGGAAGATGTGCTCATTATGCTTTTAGGTGAGGGATGGGAACTGGCAACTGCACTTCCAAGTGATAAAAAGCAACGTCATCACAATCACATCAATTACCAAGCATTCGCTTTTTCAATGACTTTTTCGTGACTCGTTAAAGGGAATTTATTCGATGATCATGATTTAGGATATATAAATGGGAATGGTCGATTTATCGAAAGATTGCCACATCTTATTACCGGCTCTGCGCTAGAGGAATACGGAAACCCGTTTGTGACAGAAGTCGACCAAACGATAAATTATGTTGAATGCCATGATAACCATACCCTTTGGGATCGCCTACTCATCACGAATCGTCATGCAACCGATCACGAACGGAAGAAAATGCATCAACTTGCATCGGGAATTACATTATTAAGTCAAGGGGTTCCATTTATTCATGCAGGCCAAGAGTGGTTTAGAACGAAACAAGGCGATGGAAACAGCTACATTTCCGGAGACGAGATTAACCGATTAGATTGGACAAAAGAGAAGATGAGCATGACAATATTGGATTCATAAAGTCACTGATTAGTATCAGAAAAAATATGATGTGTTTCGCTTACGTTCAAAACAAGAAATTAGAAGAAGATTTCATATGTTAGAAACGCCGCATCCAATATTCGCTTTCGCCTTATTCGGCAATGACGAAGATTTATCCATTTACGTAAACCCAACAAACGAGCATGATGATGTCCGCCTTCCATCATCAGCAAAATGGCATGTGATCGCAACAAATAATCGGGAAAGAAATACAGAAGGAGAAATTAAAGGAGAATTCACTACCATTGGGGCCTATGAACTTATTGTACTGAAAAAGCCGTTAGAAAACATAAAGGTGCCACTGTTGGCACCTTTATGTTTTGTAAGTTTTAATAACTTCACTTCTTCTTCCGTTAATTCTCGATATTCTCCGAGGTCAAGGATCGGGTCCAAATTTAGCGGCCCCATCGAAATTCGTTTTAAATAGATTACTTTTTTCCGACCGCTTCAAACATTCTTTTTACTTGGTGAAATTTCCCTTCAGTTATCGTTAATTCAATATCCGAGCGCAATCCTGATTTTAATATCTTTAGCATCCCAGGCTTTGTATGATAGCCATCATCAAGTGTGACACCTTCTCGAAATGCTTCTACATCCTCATCCGTCACCTCTTGATTAATGACCGCAAAATACGTTTTCGGGACATTTTTCTTCGGTGATAATAGCTGATGTGAAAGTTGGCCATCGTTCGTTAATAGCAGAAATCCTTCTGTATCTTTATCAAGACGTCCAACAGGAAACGGAACGTAAACAGCATCTTCTAAATCAAGCAAATCAACAACCGTTTCATCACGGTCATCTTCCGTAGCCGAAATGACGCCAGGTGGTTTATTCATCATTAAATAAATGAATTCTTTATATTGTACTTCTTCACCTAAAATGACAACAGAATCTTCATTTGGATCAATATGTACTTTTCCATCTTTGACTGGTTGTCCGTTAACGGTGACACTTCCGTTCCGTAATATTTTTTCACTTCTTTTCTACTTCCATAGCCCAAGTTTGCTAACAGCTTGTCAATTCTCATAAAACTTCACCTCTTTTCTATTTTTAGGTATGTGCCCAAACCATTTCTACAAAACATCATAGGCTAATGATGCATGAGTTAAAAGAAATGGAGTGAATAAATAATGATGAACTATTACCATCAACACGTTCCGGCGGGAATGTATTCACAGTTTGCTGAGCGTCAAACGCCACAGCCTCAATTTGGTGGCTTCCCTGGTTACCCTGGTTACCCTAGTTTCCCAGGTTTCCCAGGCCTCCCAGGCTTCCCTGAAACCCCTGACTATTATCCAAACAATAGAAGACTCGATCGACTTGAAAGACAAGTTGAGCGACTAGACCGTCGAGTTGACAGGTTGGATCGTCGTCTTGACAGGATTGAAAGACGGTTGGGCATAACTAGTCGGCCTGAAGACTCTGCCAATCAAACAGACTATTCGGGTGGATACTATTAAATTGAATCGAAACAGAGGCACCCTCAACTGCCTCTGTTTCTTCCATTTACGACATACGCAATCGCTTTTAATTCTCTGAAGGCGGGACCCGAATAATCGGTCAGCAAGCCCTGATTTTAAGCCGAGGTATGCGTAGATACTCCCACCGATTCCGGCACAAATGATAATGAGCATGAGCGATTGAAAGCGTGTGTCAGAGTAAGAATGAATAACAAAACTTTATAAACAAAATAAACCGGAACAGCCATCATGATATTGAAAAGGATAATTAAAAGCGTTCTCCGATAAACGAGCTTAAACGGATAGTGAGCGAATTTCTTGATGACAATTAAATTAATAATGATGGAAACAGTATATCCGAGTGCTGTTGCATATACCGCTCCCTCTACTTCAAATGCTTTGATAAGCGGTATATTAATGCTTAATTTCACAAGCAAACCACATAATAAACTTAAGATTGTGTAGCGTTGTTCATCAATTCCTTGTAACACAGCCGCTGTAACTGCATAAAGTGCGAATAGAATCGCAACGGGTGCATATGTTTGAAGCACTTGTGCCCCATATTCATGGTACCCAAAAAGCAGTATACATCGGTTGAGCGAGCAAAGCTAGACCAATTGCCGCCGGAACCGTAATGAACAAAAGCACTTGGAAAGTTTGGTCAAGTTGGCGAAACATCACACGGCGATCCCTTTGCATATGCTTCTGTCACAAGTGGGACGAGCGTTAAAGCAAATGCCGTTGCTAGTGAAACAGGAATGATGACTAATTTATGAGTCGTAAAGTTTAAAAGTCCGAGTCCTCCCATTGCCTCCGCCGATTTTCCAACAGCTGCCATCGCCCGGCTAAATGTATTTTGATCAATATATTGATAGAGCGGATTTGCGATTCCAACTAATACAAAAGGAAAGGCATAAACGAAAATTTCCTTATACATGCTCATCATTGACACATCAAGCGTTCCTTTATCTTTCTGTAAAAGCTCGTTTAGCCCTTGCTTGCGTTTTTCCAATATACGAACAATACGATGAGACTTGCAAGTCCTCCAATAAATGCGGCAAAGGTTGCGACGCTGGCCGCAGTTACAATATCTTTTTTAATACATAGAGAACGATGAATGCACCACCTAATAGGAAGACGATACGCACAAGCTGCTCAACAACGGTCGAAACGGCAGATGGTCCCATCGATTGGTGTCCTTGAAAAAACCTCTTATTAGGCTCATCACGGGGATGATAATTAAGGCGAAGCTGACAGCTCTCATGACCGTTGTAACTTCTGCAACGGTAAATGAAGTGTTTTCATCCGCACCTTCGATTGCCATTTGTGCAAGCCACGGGAAAGCCCGTACATCGCAAGAAAGGCAACAATCCCTGTTCCAAGCATGACATAAATACCGGAACGGAAAAGCTTACGCCCAACAGCATATTCGCCAAGCGCATTATACTTTGCAATATATTTAGAAACAGCGAGCGGTACTCCCGCTGTCGCAATACTAATAAAAATTGTATACGGAACATAACTCAATGAATAAAGAGCAACTTGTTCCTCTCCACCCATAATCGCATAAAAGGAATAACATAAATGAGACCCAATACTTTCGATAAAATCGTACCTAACGTTAAAATAAACGTTCCACGTATTAATTTAGATGACATACACTTTCTAACTCTCCATTAGTTATTTTCTTTATATCCTCAATAGTACACTACTTGATAGTTTACAGGTATCGACGTGATTTGACAATGAACAGGTTGTGTCCTTGCTTTTCACCACAAGGAATTTTACAATGAGAACATTAAATAACAAGGTGTTGAGCGATATATGTATGATGTGATTGTCATAGGTGGTGGACCTTCAGGATTGATGGCTTCCATTGCTGCGGCTGAAAAGAAAGCAAAAGTATTATTAATCGATAAAGGAAATAAACTCGGACGGAAGTTGGCGATTTCAGGAGGTGGACGTTGTAACGTGACGAACCGGCTCCCAATCGATGAAATCATTCGCCATATCCCAGGAAATGGACGATTTCTCTATGGAGCATTCTCTGTTTTTAACAATGAAGATATTATTCGTTTTTTGAAAATTTAGGTATCGAGTTAAAAGAAGAAGATCACGGGCGGATGTTTCCTGTTACAAATCGTGCGCAATCCGTCGTTGACGCATTATTATCATTGATGAAGGAGCTTGATGTAGATATCTACGTGAATACCCCGGTAAAAGACGTACTCTATACAGATGGGAAAACAGCTGGCGTATTACTAGAGTCCGGAGAAAAATTTCCAGTTCCGCTGTCGTCATCGCGACCGGGGAAAATCGGTGCCACATACCGGCTCAACGGGTGATGGCTTCCCATGGGCGGAAGCGGCAGGTCATACAATTTCCGAGCTATTCCCAACGGAAGTTCCAGTTACGTCTGCCGAACCTTTTATCAAAGAAAAAACATTACAAGGTTTGTCATTGCGTGACGTTGCACTTACTGTATTAAATCCGAAAGGAAAACCGTTAATTACCCATCGAATGGATATGATCTTTACTCATTTTGGCATATCTGGCCCTGCTGTATTACGGTGCAGCCAATTTGTAGTAAAGGCAAAAAGAAATGGAAACTAAACAACGTCGTCATGTCACTCGATGCATTACCTGATCAGCATCAAGAAGACCTTTTTCAATCATTACAAAAAATGATGAAGGAAGAACCGAAAAAGGCGATTAAAAACGTCTTAAAAGGACTTGTACCTGAACGCTATTTATTATTTTTGTTGGAACGAGCGGAAATTGATTCAAGTACAGTCTGCGCTTCCATCTCAACGGAAAAGCTACGCACATTTGCGGAAGTATGCAAGCATTTTCGTTTTTATGTGAATGGTACATTGCCACTTGAAAAAGCATTTGTCACTGGCGGCGGTGTTTCCGTTAAAGAAATTGAACCAAAAACGATGGCATCGAAACTCATGCCTGGGCTTTATTTCTGTGGAGAGGTGTTAGACATTTACGGATACACAGGCGGATACAACATCACATCTGCATTAGTAACGGGAAGATTGGCAGGGACGAATGCCGCCAATTATAACTCGAATTAAAAATACGTAAAGGTTGTCCAAATACAAGGGCAACCTTTTTCTGTGGCAAAATGATTGAGGCATATTACTCATGAGGTATCGTAGTTAATATTGAAGCTGCTTTTTATATTATTGATTTCCATTTCGTGTTTTCCAGCTTTTCCATTTAAAAAGTCAATATCAATTCGCACACTTTTTATTTCACTCGCTACGACTTCAAAGGCTTCCTGATGCTGATCTAATTTCTTTTCAATTTGTTTGAAATGACTCTCATTTCGGTCGTAAGTTGTTGAATTTTTCGCCGTTTGATTGGACTTCTGATTTCACTTCTTGAAGTTCAACTCTCATTTCATTTTGACCTTGATCGAGCTTATCCAATTTTTGAAGAATATTGTTTAGCGTTTTTCCACTTTTAATCACCTCCCTTAGCCTATATCATACCACGAAAAGGCAAATTGCATAAAAATCATTATGTTTACATTTATTTCACATACAAAACCATTGCACTAAAACAGTAAATCTGCTCTGAGGCCGTTGTCTGAATGGCTGCTACATTAAATTTCACATCAATGATGTCTCTTTCTTCAATTTCACTTAGAAATACATTCATTTCTTCCTCAAGATCTTGCTCATGCTCACAATCAAATAATTTCACTTGTACCATGGTAATCCCTCCGGCTTTTTAAATATAATATCCAGCCGCAACACAATTCATTCTATAGTTAATAATAATTTTATTTTAAACATTAAAACGACTTCCGTTTCCGAAAGTCGTTTTCATCTTAAAGCTTTGGCTTCTGTTCTCCTGTCCATTCAAGCATGCCGCCTACCATATTCGTTACATTGTATCCTTGCTCCATTAGGAATTCACATACTCGACCGCTGCGACCACCAGATCGGCAGACAAGTATATATTCCTTCTCTTGATCTAGTTGTTCCAACTGATCGGGAATCTCCCCATTTTTATATGTACCGCTGAAGGGATCATCCCTTCAGCTACTTCATCATCTTCACGCACGTCAATTAAATGAAGGTTTCTTCCTTCAAGCAATAGATTTTTCACTTCTTCCGGTGTAATCGTTTTTATCTTTGACATATGTCGCACCTTCCTGTTTAAAATTCACAGTTATTATAACAAAGTGTAGCGATGAATACATCCATTTCGTTTACTTACTATACTTTAAATACATGGATTTCCTCAAGCAGTTTTTGCGAAATATGTTCCAATTCTTTAGAGTCGTGTGAAGCCTGGTCAATGGAGGTTAATTGTTTCGCAACATCCTCCTGAATTTTAACAGCCATTTGATTACTATAATTTGTATGCTCATTCATGACGTGAACCGTTGCTGATAGTTCCTCAGAGTTAGCAGATATTTCATGAATAATCACATTCACATCATTAATTTGCTCTGAAATATCTTGTATGGAGGTCATAATTGTTTGAAATTGAGTCCCTGCTTCTTCAATTGCTTTATTGCTTTTTATTACTTCATCCTTTCCTTTCGTCACCTTCATGACAGTTGATTTTGTTGACTGTTGAATCTCGGATATTAAAGCACCTATTTCGTTCGTGGCGTTTTGAGATTGCTGTGCCAGCTTTCTTACTTCTTCAGCAACAACTGTAAAACCTAATCCATGCTCTCCTGCCCTAGCTGCTTCGATGGATGCATTAAGCGAAAGCAGATTTGTTTGTTCAGCAATGGAACTAATCATTCCTGTAATTTGTGCGATCTGATTCGAACGTTCATCCAATTCTTTAATTAATTGGACGGATTCACTTACTGTTCGATTGACATTACCCATTTCATTAATAGCATGCGAAATAAAGGTTTGGCCTTTTTTGCTTCTTCTGTCATAGCTGTGGAATTCGTAGATACTTTTGATGAGGCCTCAGCAATTTTTTGTATATCTGTTGCAATTGCTTCAAAAGCAACAGCACTTTCTTCCGTACTTGCGGCCGTTTCAAGCGATAAACGTGCGACATGATGAATACTCTCGTTCGTTTGATTCGCTAAATTTCGATTATACACCGCATTTTCAGAAAGTCGAACCGAAGCACTCGACATCACTTCTGCTGTATGTGACGTATTCACAATCATTTTTCTAATTCCTTCAACCATGTTTTTAAGAGAATGTGTAAGTTGCCCAATTTCATCTTGGCGGTCAGGATGCTTCATATGTATTTGATCTGCAATTTGCAAATTACCGATTTCAATTTCATTCATCATGTTCTTTACATTCTTAATTGGGCTCGTCATTTTTTTGAGATGAATAAGGCAACGATCAGTGATAATATAAAGGTAATGACACTTACAATGATTGTCACCTTTGCGATTTCTCGCGTTTCCGTCGTTAATTCCGTAATCGGAACACTTGAAAATAAGAGCCATTCCGTTCTACCAATTTTTTCGCTGTAACGAGCTCTTGATTGTCTGAAACAAACGTTACTGCTGATTCATCTTCTATACTTTTATTTTGGATTTCCTCTATTATTTGACTACTTTCATTGTCAATTTCCTCATTACTTTGTAAAATGACTTCCCTTGATGATTAATAAGTGTAAAATAGCCTGATTGTCCTAAGCGTATCTCTTCTATGCTTTTATTAAATACTTCGTCATCAACCTCTATTATAAGAATTGCATTTTGATTTTGAATTTCCTCCCTACAAATGTGTGATGTTTATTATTATTTCCTCACTTGGAATCGAATACCAAACAGACATACCGTTTGCTTGATCGATTTGCTCTATTATTTCATTCATTCCTGGTGCTTCAATATTAATATTTGTTCGATTTACATCACCAATCAATTCATTGTCACGTATAAGGAGCATGCCTTTCATATTGTTACTCGTATTCGTTTGATGAGATAAATAGGATTCTATTCCACGTATTTGCAATACATATTCAAAAGATCCCTCTTCTAAATCAGTCGTATTCAAACCGTTTTTTACATTTGAAGATGTTGAAATATTTAATGAGGCTCTATCTACCTCCACAAGTCGTTGTTCGTAATTTGTTACGACCTGCGTAATCAATTCTTCCGTCACATCACTTACTTTATCTCGAATAAGTGATGAAGCCATTTCATATGAAAAGTAACCTATGAAACTAACTGGAATCATTGAAAAAGTATTAAAATAATAAGTAACCGCTTACCAATTGATGGACGTCTTAACGCATTTTTCATTTTTCCTAACAACTTTTTCATACGAACGATCCTTCCATATTATTTTCTTTACTTACCAATGATCGACGCTAATACACAAATAATTGCATTTAAGCGCTATCATCCGTCCGTTTACCTTCCTTAATATTCCAATAATAAAGATTGTTCACCAAATTCTATTCTACTTGTCAGTTGCAAAATTAACAAGGGCAATTCTCCTGATTCTTTGCATGAGTACATGTTAGGATATCGTTTCAATGAATGTGTTGTAATATAAATGATATCTTTGAAAAGTGAGTAAGGCGAAAATTAAAATCATTCATCATACGGTTTATGTGATGTAGTTTTAAAATGAAAAGAAACGCTTGGATAACATTACACCCAAGCGTTTCCGGCATTTCTACGTAATCTAAGCAACTTAGTATAAAGTGTAGCTCGTTTAATTCGCTACAATATTAACAAGTTTTCCTGGTACAGCAATCACTTTACGAACGGTTTTTCCTTCAATTAACCCTTTAATTTTTTCATCATTTTCGGCAAGTTCTGCAAGTTGTTCACGAGTCGTATCACGAGCAACCATCATTTTCGCACGAACTTTTCCGTTAATTTGAACGACGACTTCCACCTCATCATCAACAAGCTTTGCTTCGTCATACATTGGCCATTGTTCAAATGTTAATGATTGTGTATGACCCAATTTCTCCCAAAGCTCTTCTGCGATATGCGGGCAAATTGGCGCCAACATTTTGACAAACCCTTCCATATATTCTTTTGGAAGGACATCCGATTTATATCCTTCATTGATGAATACCATTAGCTGTGAAATGGCTGTGTTAAAGCCTAATGTTTCATAGTCAGCTGTCACTTTTTACCGTCTGGTGATATACCTTCTCAAGCTCCGGACCTGCACCTTCACGGATTTTATCTGTTAAACTCCCATCTTCATTGACGAGCAAACGCCAAATCCGATCGAGGAAACGGCGTGAGCCATCAAGTCCTGTCGTTGACCAGGCGATCGATGCTTCTAACGGTCCCATAAACATTTCATATAAGCGAAGTGTATCTGCACCATGGCTTTCAACAATATCATCTGGATTAACGACATTCCCTTTAGATTTACTCATTTTTTCATTGTTTTCGCCAAGGATCATTCCTTGGTTAAACAACTTCTGGAACGGCTCTTTCGTTGGTACAACACCGATGTCATATAAAAACTTATGCCAGAAGCGTGCATACAATAAGTGAAGAACAGCATGTTCTGCTCCACCAATATAAATGTCAACTGGCAGCCATTTTTTCAATAACTCTGGGTCTGCAAGTGCTTCTTCATTATGTGCATCAATATAGCGCAAGTAATACCAGCAGCTTCCCGCCCATTGCGGCATCGTATTCGTTTCGCGACGACCTTTCTTCCCTGTTACAGGGTCGACGACATGAAGCCAATCTTCAATGTTGGCGAGCGGCGATTCACCTGTTCCTGACGGTTTAATTTCATCCGTAACAGGAAGTAAAACAGGTAGCTGATCTTCAGGAACACCTGTCATCGTGCCATCTTCCCAATGAATGATCGGAATCGGCTCTCCCCAGTAACGCTGACGGCTGAACAACCAGTCACGAAGACGATACGTTACTTTTTCGTACCTTTACCTTCTTTTTCTAGCCAATCAATCATCGCAGCAATCGCTTCTTCTTTATGTAAGCCATCAAGAAATCCAGAGTTTACATGCGGGCCATCACCTGTGTATGCTGCTTCCTCAATATTTCCGCCCGAAACGACTTCCACAATGTCCAGACCGAATTTTTCGCGAACTCAAAGTCGCGCTCATCGTGTCCCGGTACAGCCATGATCGCACCTGTTCCGTATGACATTAACACATAATCGGCAATCCAAATCGGTATTTTTACCATTTACAGGGTTTACTGCGTATGCACCTGTAAATACTCCTGTTTTATCTTTCGCAAGATCGGTTCTTTCAAGATCACTTTTTGAAATGACATCAGCTAGATACGATTGAACGGCTTCCTTCTGTTCAGCAGTCGTAATTTTATCAACAAAGGGATGCTCCGGAGCAAGCACGGCATATGTCGCACCAAACAATGTATCAGGACGCGTCGTAAAGACAGTAAAGGCTTCCTCGTGACCATCGATACCAAACGTTACTTCTGCTCCTTCTGAACGACCAATCCAATTGCGTTGCATATCTTTAATGCTTTCTGGCCAGTCAAGCTCGTCTAAATCTTCAAGCAAACGGTCAGCATACTTCGTAATTCTTAAAATCCATTGTCTCATTGGCCGACGTTCAACCGGATGACCACCACGTTCACTTTTTCCATCAATGACTTCTTCATTAGCAAGCACAGTTCCTAATGCTGGACACCAGTTCACCGGCACTTCATCTACATAAGCAAGCCCTTTTTCATATAGCTTTAGAAAAATCCATTGTGTCCATTTATAATAATTTGGGTCGGTCGTATTAATTTCTCGATCCCAATCATAAGAGAAGCCTAATGATTTAATTTGGCGCTTAAATGTTTCAATATTATGCTGTGTAAATTCAGCAGGGTCATTTCCGTATCAAGCGCATATTGCTCGGCTGGAAGACCAAAGGCATCCCACCCCATTGGATGTAAAACATTATAGCCTTGCATCCGCTTCATCCGTGAAAGAATATCCGTTGCCGTATACCCTTCCGGATGCCCAACGTGGAGACCTGAGCCAGATGGATATGGAAACATATCGAGTGCGTAGAACTTTTTGCCTTCACCATGTGCATCTGTTTTAAACGTTTTATTTTCATCCCAATACTTTTGCCATTTTTGTTCAATTTCTAAATGCCTGTAACTCATGTACTTTCCTCCTAATCTTCTTAAAAAACAGAAAAACCCCTCATCCCGGAAAATTCCTGGGACGAGAGGTTTGGATTCTCCCGCGGTACCACCCATATTAGTGCAAATTGCACTCACTTCATTTATCCTTAACGCGGAACACGGCACGTATTACAAGGATTTATCCGTTCACACGTGCAACTCAAAAGGCGAGTTCATGATCTTCCAGATTGGCTTGCACCTTCCGCCAACTCTCTAAAACAGGAGCGAATCACTACTAATCCATTTTTAACGTTTCTATATATATGTAATATGTATAACCTATTGTAGTTAATTTTATACATATATTCAAGCCTCATACTCCCTCGGCGAGTGAAATAAGTATAATATTCTTTTTCTCGGAAACGCTATACGAAGAGGTGATAAAAGTGGGAAGAGACCGACAAGAGAAAAATTAAAGAACATGAGAAAAGTGGAGTCTGACCGTGATCAAGCTTTGCATTATGGCGGAGCAACAAGGTATGAGAAACCCGGAGAAAAGGGAAAAAGCATTCAAGAATCATAAGAAAGCAATGGCCTAGCCATTGCTTCGTTTACCTTTAACGGCCAATCATAAAAATACGTAATGATTAATGCGATAAAAAGCAAGATCGTTAGAAATCCAAAGAGAACACCCATTCCATACATATCAACGAGAAATCCACCAATGACAGGACCAATCATCCTTCCGCCCGTCGCCGTACTATTGACAATTCCTTGATAAAATCCTTTACGATCTTTTGGCGCAAGGCGATCAGCCACTGTAGGAACGACCGGCCAAACAAGCATTTCCCAACGGTCAAAATAAGCATCGCTGCAAGAAATCCTTTAAAGTTACTAGACATCCCCGCTACACTGAAAGCAATAATAAAAATCGCAAAGCCGACAAACATTTGTCCTTTTAATTGATCATTATATTTTTTCAGCATCCATTGTAAAAGCGGCTGTGCAAATACGATTAATCCACCATTAATCGTCCATAATAAACTATATTGCTTCAATGAAACATTAATTTCTTGCGTATAGGCCGCAATCGTTGACATCCATTGCACATACGCGACCCATCCGAGTAAATAAGCGACACATAATATCATGAGTGCATATAATTTATACTTGTTGCGAATTGGCTTACGGGGCTGGTTCGTATAAGCTTGACCAATACGCTCGCCTGTAATATTTTTATAGCCGAAGGCGATGATTAAAAGACAACATACATCAATAAATTTGCCATAAAAATATAATCGAAAGAATAAGAAGCAACGAAACCACCTAATGCAGAACCGAGCGCTACACCAGCATTTTGTGCGACGTAAACCGCATTAAACGCTTTTCGTCCCCCATCTTTCCAAACAAACCCTGCCATCGCATACATTGAAGGCATTATGATACCACTTCCAAAGCCGACGATGATCAAAAAATAACATAATGAGGCCAACCGTGCCAAATAGATAAACCTGTAAGTGCTACAATCGATATGAAAATTCCAAGTAAAATCGAACGATATCCGCCAAGTTTATCGTAAACGACCCCACCTAATAAATTCCCAATTACACTTGCGCCTGAATTTAGCATAAGAACGAAACCGGCAACCGATAATGATTTTCCTAAATGTTCATGAATATAAATGGCGTTTAACGGCCATAAAAATGACGTTCCAGTTACATTTACAAGCATTCCAATCACTAATAGCCATAACGCTTTCGGCATGTGATCCACTACCCTTTCCACACTAACATTTCGATACCTAAGCAATTCTAGTCTTTTTTTATGGAAGGGCAAGATAATTATATTTAGTAATGGGTTTTTATGATCACGGCACTTTGGAACAGTCCAAAGTGCCGCGACTCTTTAAATACGTAGCGTATGCAAACGTACTTAAAGCGGATGATCATGATCTGTAAGGATCATTTGATTTTGCAGTTGCTGAAGTTGTAGTCGCTTACGGTAAAGCTGCTCTCTTTGCTGAGCATTCGAGCAATTGGACAGCTTTTCCAACTCAATGACCATCTTTTCCAGGTCCTGCTGAGCTTCGCTGAATTCCACATCATAATAATGTTCTTGCTTCTTTGCCTCTTCATATTGCTTCTCGGCCGCAAGAATGGCTGACTCACAACGATTCAAGAAATGATCAATCGATTGACGTGTTGCCATGGATATCCACCTCACATCCGCATTTAAACATGCCCATTGAAGAGCATGTTCCACATTAGTTTGTTCTCAAAAGGGCATTGCTATGTTACAATTTTTCAAGTGAAAAAATAAGGAGTGTTCTGAATATGGTTCTAGCAAACCCATTTTTATCTTCAAATCATCATAAACGTTATCATACATGGAATACTCATTTAAGAAATCATTTTGGTCATAAAGTATTTAAAATCGCTTTAGATGGTGGATTCGATTGTCCCAATCGCGATGGGACCGTTGCCTATGGCGGCTGTACATTTTGCAGTGCCGCAGGATCAGGGATTTTGCCGGCAATCGTGCCGATGATCTCGTAACCCAATTTGAAACGATTAAAGCCAAAATGCATCAAAAATGGAAAGACGGGAAATACATCGCTTATTTTCAAGCATATACAAATACACACGCACCAGTGGAAGAACTAAGGGAAAAATATGAAACCGTCTTACAACAAGAAGGCGTTGTCGGGCTTTCGATTGCGACTCGCCCAGATTGCCTGCCAGATGATGTCGTCGACTATTTGGCTGAGCTGAATGAACGGACGTATTTATGGGTTGAGCTTGGACTGCAAACCGTTCACGAACGAACAGCATCGCTTATTAATCGGGCCCATGATTTTCCTTCATACGTAGAAGGTGTGAATAAATTGCGAAAACATGGCATTCGTGTTTGCACCCATATTATTAACGGACTCCGCTTGAAACGAAGCAAATGATGATGGAAACGGCAAAAGAAGTCGCCAAGCTCGACGTGCAAGGAATAAAAATTCACCTCCTCCATCTTTTAAAAGGAACACCGATGGTAAAGCAATATGAAAAAGGAATGCTTGAATTTCTTTCGCTTGATGAGTATGTCCAACTTGTCTGTGATCAACTAGAAGTTCTTCCATCAGAGATGATTATTCACCGCATTACCGGGGATGGACCGATTGATTTAATGGTTGGACCGATGTGGAGCGTAAATAAATGGCAAGTAATGAATTCAATCGATGCAGAAATGAAGCGACGAGATAGCTGGCAAGGGAAGTTTGCCCACGTCGAAAAGGAAGGTTTCGTATGAACTTACAGCGTGTACTCGAATTTGCCCGAACCATTTTAAAAACGCCGTAAAACCTGGTGACATTGCCGTTGATGCAACAGTCGGAAACGGCAATGATACATTATTTTTAACGTCAATCGTAAATTCAAGTGGTCATGTGTACGGATTTGACATCCAGGAGGCCGCAATTAACGAAACGAAGCAACGGTTGGAAGGGGAAGATGTCTCTGATCGCGTCACCCTTTTTCAAACTGGACATGAACATCTGCTTGAGACCATTCCCGCTTACGATCATCACAAAATTACTGGGGCGATTTTTAATCTCGGCTATTTGCCGCGAGGAGATAAATCGATCGTTACGAAGTCTAACACAACGATTGCCGCCGTTGATCAACTGTTAAAAGTTATGCCTAAAGGAGGAACAATTGTACTTGTCGTTTATCACGGACATCCTGAAGGAGAAATCGAACGCGATGATTTGCTTAAATATGTAAAAATTTGAACCAGAAACAAGCCCATGTTCTTCATTATGGATTTATCAATCAAAAAACAATCCGCCATTTATTATCGCGATCGAAAAAATAAACAGGCAGGTTTATGAAAAAACGGTGTCATGAAACAGCAATAAAGTGTCTTTCAAATTACTTTTGATTGACACTTTTTTAAGTCCACTCAAAAATGTTATTCATTCTAAATCGTGCTTGTTAAATTGCTTCATGCTTGAAACAACTAAGCATCGATTTCCTTTTCAAAATTCAAACATATTTGTCTTTGCAGCTCCACTTTATTTTATGCATAAAACAATTATGACGCGGATCGATCCCCATAAGGGCTTTCTTTGATAATCCCCTCTACCCCATGTACTTATGCGAGCCTGCGATTCATAAACAAGCTTTTACCCAACGATATCCGCGCCCATTCCAATAAAAAAATAACTCGTAGCGCCGCCATGTTTCATTACTTTCTTAGCCAGCGTGCGAACTGACTTTTGCTTATTTACTTTTTGATCGGAAAAATACACACCGAGTAATCCACGATTGATTAATTGATGGAACTTTTATCCGGCAACTTACTCGTATGCCGATCTGCTTCTTGAAAAAATGAATAAGTCGTGTAAATAATTGATCCTCGTTTTTATAATAAAAGCAAAAGTTCAAATCACCACCTTGGCGATCCTCTTCTTGATCAATAAAATAATCGAGTAAGATATGTAAACCTTGGATATACGGAAAATAACCAGACAAAATCGTTTGTGCATGCCGTTTCTCAAAATCATCGCGAAATGCATATGAGACAAGACAAAAGATGCCCAATGTCGAGCCTGAACAAGCAGAGAATTCATACCAATCCATTTCTGGCAGTGCCTTTTTATTTTCAGCGAACCAGTTTTGCAATCGTTCTTCACGCTCTTCCACTGCAACATGCTTATGTATTTGCAAATCACAATAATAGCGGCAAAGCTCAAGCAAATAAGGCTTAATCTCCTTGTAATTCGGTAGTTTCGCTAAAACCGTTTGGCATGCTTGCATCAATTCACTTAAATACCCTCCATCATCTTGATCGTTCCGAAAACGATAATACGATCTCGGCAACTCCCCGACCGATAAAGCGTCCATCATCGACTCATGCAATGCCGCAAAATCATTCGGATCAAGTGATGTACTCCGGTCACATAAATTATCTAAATAATCGCTAATTGTTTGATAGGCAACGATGAATTTAATCGCTTCTTCCCGATTTCCCAAAGCCGTTAACGCCATGATCGATCCACCTTCACAGTGGAACGTCTTATGCTCAATGCTTGCCAATGCTTGATTTCTTAATTCTTTATTTGGAATCTCCTCAGCTCGTTTTTCCAATAATTAAGTTCTTCATGAACGACAGGCATAATTCTACGATATACTTGATTCATTAATGTTAACGGTTGTGAAGGCAATGCCATTTGAACACCTCATTTTCTCTTTGATACATACCCCATTACACGCAGTCTCATTTCGACAAAACTTTTCGCGTATTCCAAAATTAAATCCCTTTCTGGCTCATTAAAAACTTCGTGATAACATAATTCCCATTCTTTATACAGCTTTTCGCTAATATTAAGTTGATTAAACCATTTCTTAACATCTTCCTTATTTACAATCTTATCATCCCCGCCTTGCATAACCAAAAGAGGGACATCAGAAAAATTCGAAATATTTGTGAAGGCTGCTTTCATCGCTTTTAATAATTCACGGTACCACCGAACAGATACTTTCGTTACGTATAAACTGTCATTCAACGCACGTTCTTTCACATCTTCATTCCTTGTTGTTAAATCGATTGTTAAATTACTACTCACTCTTAATTCAGGGCAATCCAATTCAAACCGACAGATAGAGCATTCAGGGGCATCGATGGATATTCAACAAGGCCAAGACATGGAGATGATAATATGATACCCGCAATATTTACCTCTTCGCTTTGCACTAGGCGAATAACCGTTAAGCCCCCATACTGTGACCAAGCATGAACACTGGTAAAGCATAACTATTTGCTTGTTCAACCCAGCTTTTCACTTCTTTAACATATTGCGCAAATGAGTCGACATGTCCTCGATGTGACCGTGTTGTTAAGCCCTGCCCAGGCAAATCACCCGCAACGACATGAAAGCCGGACAATAACCACATATCAATTAACCAGCGATAACGTCCTTGATGTTCCATCGCTCCGTGCACAATGACTATCACCGCTTTTGCTTTTCCATTTGCTTCCCATTTTCTCATTGCAAAGCGCCTTCTTTCCATTCGTTTGGTATTATTCTACCCAGTTTTTCAGCGCCCGAAAGACAAACTTCGCTTTTTCGCTAAAATAGATATAACAATCATAAGGGAGGTATATTGGCAATGGCTATTTATCCTTACAATGGAAAAACACCGGAGATCGATCCTTCTGTTTTTATCGCGGATTATGCGACCATTACCGGCGATGTCAAAATCGGCAAACAATCAAGCGTCTGGTTTAACAGCGTTATTCGCGGTGACGTAGCGTCGACAATCATTGGAGAAAAGGTGAACATCCAAGATAATTCCGTATTACATCAAAGCCCTAATAACCCGTTAATCATTGAAGATGAGGTAACCGTTGGGCATAGCGTTATATTACATAGTAGCATTATTCGAAAAAGGCTTTAATTGGAATGGGTTCGATCATTTTAGATGGAGCAGAAATTGGAGAAGGAGCGTTCATCGGAGCAGGAAGCCTCGTTCCTCAAGGCAAAAATTCCGCCACATACATTAGCTTTTGGACGGCCTGCAAAAGTCATTCGTACATTGAATGAAGAAGATAAAAAGATATGGAAAGAATCGCATCTGAGTATGTAGAAAAGGCGGAATATTACCAATCCCTTCAAAAATGATCGATGTAAGCCGATATGAAAGATAGGAACATATTATCTTTTAAGTAAGGTGATCGTACATGAACGTATTTCTTCTCGTCCTATTCGCGAGCGCCCTTGGCTTACTCATTCTTTGTTTTAAAAAATATAAATGGCAGCCGCTTTTTCTACGATTTTGTCTTTAATTATTTTAATGGCATTTGGGCTTTTCCTTATATATATCGGGGAAGGTCATGGGGAAGCAAGTGAGGCAGATGTTGGTAAAGCTACTCCTATTCAACAAGAAAAAGCGATGTTGATTAAAATAGAAGAATCTGTATGGATCGACGCTCCACATATCCAGCAATTGCCCGAATTACCACGTGGCTGTGAAGTGACCTCACTTGCTATGTTACTTGGAAGTGCAGGAGTACACGTAGATAAAATGAAGCTTGCTGAAGAAGTGAAAAAGATCCGGCAAGCCGGACCATCGTCAATGGACAAATTCATTTTGGAAATCCGCATAAAGGGTTCGTTGGAAACATGTATACATTTAATGAGCCTGGATTTGGTGTCTATCATAAACCAATTATGGAATTGGCAGAATCGTATTTACCGGGACGAATCGTCAATTTATCGAATCAATCATTCGAAGAATTAAAAATTCCTCTTTCTGATGGGCGTCCTGTTTGGGTCATCATTAATTCTCATTATAAAAAGTTAGACGATTCCTTTTTTGAAACATGGCAAACAGCTGACGGCGAGATTCAGATTACAATGAAGGAGCATTCTGTCCTTATAACCGGTTACGATGAACATTTCGTTTATTTTAATGACCCACTCAATTTACAAAGAAAGCACCGATCGAAGATTTTAAACAATCTTGGGTGCAAATGGGGAGCCAGGCGCTTACCTATTCTTATGATGATTGATCAAGGCTAAGAAACTTAAGCTCCTTAGCCTTTTTCTTATTGAAATCAGTTTGTCGCAATCGCTTTTTCATGCTGAAAATCGTACTGCTCTTCCAAATAAACAGCATGCCAAACCATAAAGACAAGTGCGGTCCATATTTTACGGCTATGATCAATTTCCCTTGACAATGGTCTTCAAGTAATTGCAATATATAGCGCTTATTAAGGAGATGATCGGTCGCACTGTTTTTAATGATATCCTTCGCCCAATCGTACATTTCATCTTTTAACCAATGGCGAATTGGCACAGGAAGCCAAGCTTTTACGATTTAATACGTGATCAGGAACGATTCCTTCAGCTGCTTTACGTAAAATATATTTTGTTGTTCCTTCAGTCGTTTTCAAGCTTGTCGGGATATTAGCTGCAATGTTGAATACTTCCTTATCAAGAAACGGAACACGCACTTCAAGCGAGTGTGCCATCGTCATCCGATCGGCTTTTAATAAAATATCGCCGCGCATCCACGTATGAATGTCAATATATTGCATTCGCTCCACTGGCTCATAGCCAGCAGTTTCTTCATAAAGCGGCTTCGTAATTTGGCGATAATCAATGCGATTATCATAGCGGACGAGCAATTTCTGCTTCTCTTCTTCTGAGAACATTTTTGCGTTGCCAATATAACGATCTTCTAATGGTGTTACTCCACGTTCAATAAAGCTCTTTCCTTTTACCCCTTCAGGAAGTGCAGCTGCAAGTCCTCGCAATAATGATTTACCGATTTCAGGAATTTTATTGAAAACCTCTAATGATTGTGGCTCACGGTAAATGTTATAACCGCCGAATAATTCATCCGCCCCTTCACCTGATAAGGCAACCGTTACATGCTTGCGGGCTTCACGAGCAACGAAATAAAGCGGTACACATGCAGGATCAGCAAGTGGATCATCTAAATACCACATAATTTTCGGCAATTCCTTCATATATTCTTCAGGTGTAATCACATAGCTAATGTTTTCTAACCCTAATTTATCTGCTGTTTCTTTCGCTACATCAATTTCACTAAATCCGTTCCGCTCAAATCCGACGGAAAAAGTTTGAATGTTTGGATGAAACTGTTTAGCAATTGATGCAATAATCGATGAGTCGATTCCACCAGATAGGAATGAACCAACAGGTACATCACTACGCATATGGAGCTGAACAGAATCAATTAATACATCTCTAATTTTTTCACGTATACGTCTTCTGACTTTTGGATCGGCTGGAAATGCGCTTTCCAGTAGCGAGTGATTTCCATTCGTTCCCCAAGCTTTTTAGTAAAATAATGGCCGGGTTCAAGCTTTTAATTCCGGCTGTCATCGTATCTGGTTCTGGAACGAATTGATAAGTCATGTATTGTTGTAATGCTTCAGCATTCATTGTCTGACTTTCAGTTGCAAGGACAATGCTTTTTTCTCTGAAGCGAATAAAGTTCGCTCTGCTTCTTCCTTATAAAAGAAAGGTTTAATCCCAAATTGATCACGGCAACCGAATAATTGTTTTTCCTCTTTATCCCAAATAACAAAGGCAAACATACCACGAAGCTTGTCTACAACCTTCTCTTTCACTTTGCTATACAAAGCAATAATGACTTCCGTGTCAGATGCTGTTTGAAATTCAGTACCTTCTTGTTCGAGCTCTTCTCGCAATTCCACAAAATTATAAATTTCACCATTGAAAATAATCCAATAACGTTCATTTTCATAAGCTAACGGTTGGTGACCACTTTCGATATCAATAATGCTAAGTCGGCGAAAGCCGAAGTGGACATACTCGTCCTCAAAATACCCTTCATCGTCCGGTCCGCGATGGGTAATCAAATCATTCATTTGCTTAAAAACTTGTTGATCGAGCATTTTCTGTTCCAATGCCTGATCATTTATACAACCGATAAAACCGCACATTTATGCCACCTACTCTATTAAGATTCGAGCGCAATCACTTCAATATCTATGCGTCACATACTTGATAATACTATCACTAATTTCCATTGTTGAAAATTAAAAATTGGTAACTTCTTTGTTAAATATATGAGCAGCAGTAACATTCGTGTTTCAAAATGACATGGCAAACGATGCCGCTGCTCCCTTATTGTATACTGCACTTTATAAAACGGGCGATTACGCTTTTATTATCTATTTTACATTATTTTTCATCAAAAGAAAAACGAAGCTACATTTAGTAACTTCGTTTTTTTGATTAACGAGTTTGTGCAAATTGTTGAATCGCTTCTGCCTTATCTGTTCTCTCCCAAGGCAAGTCAATGTCCGTACGTCCAAAATGACCGTAAGCGGCTGTTTGTTTATAAATAGGACGACGAAGGTCAAGCATACGTATAATGCCTGCTGGACGCAGATCAAAGTTTTCTCTGATCGCCTCTACTAATACTTCCTCCGCTACTTCTCCTGTTCCAAATGTATCAACAGCAATCGATACAGGTTGGGCAACCCCAATTGCGTAGGCTAATTGCACTTCACATTTAGCCGCTAAACCTGAAGCGACAATATTTTTCGCGACATAGCGAGCTGCATAAGCAGCTGATCGGTCTACTTTTGTTGGATCTTTTCCGGAGAATGCTCCCCGCCATGACGTGCATAGCCGCCATACGTGTCAACAATAATTTTACGACCGGTTAATCCCGCATCCCCTTGTGGACCACCGATGACAAAGCGACCTGTTGGATTAATGAAGTATTTCGTTTTTTCATCAAGTAGTTCAGCTGGTACAACTGGCTCAATCACATGTTTCTTTATATCCGCTTGAATTTGCTCAAGTGAGACTTCTGGATGATGTTGCGTAGAAAGAACGATCGTATCGATTCTAACCGGGTTATCATCCTGATCATATTCGACCGTTACTTGCGTTTTTCCATCCGGGCGCAAATAGTCCAATACTTCCTCTTTGCGCACTTGGGTTAGACGATGGGAAAGTTTATGAGCAAGTGAAATCGGAAGCGGCATAAGCTCTTCTGTTTCATTGCAAGCATAACCAAACATCAATCCTTGGTCCCCTGCTCCAATAGCTTCAATTTCTTCCTCAGACATCGCACCTTCTCGTGCTTCAAGCGCTTGGTCAACCCCGCGGCAATATCCGGTGATTGTTCATCGATCGATGTTAATACAGCGCATGTTTCTGCATCAAACCCGTATTTCGCACGATTATATCCAATTTCTTTAATCGTTTCACGAACGATTTTTGGTATATCAACATATGTGCTCGTTGTAATTTCTCCAGCAACTAAGACAAGTCCTGTCGTAACGGATGTTTCGCAAGCAACGCGCGCATTTGCATCCTCTTCTAAAATAGAGTCTAGTATTGCATCCGATATTTGATCACAAATTTTATCAGGATGTCCTTCTGTAACAGATTCTGACGTAAATAAGCGGCGATTATGTGTCAATGATGTTCCTCCTTTATCGTTTCACTTTCCTATTTTAACGGTACTCATTCCTTATTATGCAAGCTATTTAGTAAAGGCATTGGATTTTTATGTAAAATGCAAAAACCTTTCCACTTTAATGATGAGGAAAGGTTTTGATCATTCTTCCGAGCCTTTCACTCTTATCGTCCAAGGCTTCATTGCCTTGCAACAGGTTAAGCACCTTGCTTGCTTAAAAGACAAGTAGGTTGCTGGGTTTCATCGGGCCTGTCCCCTTCACCATCTCAGGATAAGAGTATCCGTTCAATTATGAATCATAACGCACATGATAAAACGATGTCAACTGAAATATTTTCCATACAACTATTACGTGCGATTAATTGCTGGAATGTAGCGATATCAATTGATACGTAAGGAGTGTTTTTTCATTTGCCCATTCGACCTTTTTAATAACCGCGTTTGCACGTTTTTCACTTTTTAGCGAATGACGGACTTCAATTGGAATATCAATTGGGTATAAGCGATAACCCGATTTCTCGAGTGTAAAAGATTTTCTTCTTGTCTTTTTCGTTTCCTTTTGTGACGATTAACGTGTTCAACTCAAAAGGCATGCCCATATGAATCCCCTTTTTCTTCAGCTATGTATTGCGATGTTCCTCTATTATACATGATATTTTTGCTCTTTCATCCATACACATACATCCTTAACGATTTTTCGGTTCCATTGAGGAGGAAAAAATGAGTAAATGAGTTAAAATACCATGTATCTACTGTCTTCTCAAGCAGTTTCAGTTGTTTTTCCAATTTCCAAGCATGTTCAATCGAAACATGTTCATCCTGTTTTCCATGAATGATAAGAACAGGTAAGTTTAGCTCTGCTAATAAAGGCAGAGGTGTACGATATTCATACGCAGCACGATTTGTTTGAGGTGACCCACCGATCACCCGTTTCATCATTCTCCTCATATCTTTCCTCTCCATATATGTAAATGCAACATCAGACACACCTGACCATGTGACAAGCGATGCCGCTTCTGGAAAATGAAGGCCTGTGTGCAACGCCATCACACCACCACGTGAAAATCCAAAAATATGGATTCGACCCTCCTTAACGAATGGATGTGCTTTTAATAAATCAAATGCGTAAAATGCGTCATAGCGATCAGCTCCAGCAAAGTCTTCATTCCCTCACCGCCGCGATTTCCTCGATAAAATGGAGCAAAAACGATGAAGCCTTCACAAGCAAATTGAGCAATTCTTGCTGGCCTAACCATCCCAACGTTTTTAATTCCACCGCGCAAATATAAAAATCCATCATACATCCCCGCCTTCACCGGTTCCGCTAATAACCCTTTCACCTTTAGTTCTCCTGAATAATACGTAACTAAATAGAGGCGAACTAAAGGATTCGGTGATGGAAATGGTTGTTTATCAATGATCAATTGCTTCATATTTCGCCATCCTTTCTTTCGTTCTAGGCTATCACACATTTTTGCGCCCATCATAGAATAATGTATCCAACGTTCAATTAAACGTATGATGCTTACAATAAAGGAGGATTTTTCAATGAAAAGATGGCTAAAAGCCAGTGCTTTACTTATGATAACTGTTTTTATCGTCGTCGCCGCTGCTGCTTGTTCAACAAATGGCAGCACAACGAAAGTAAGAGTGGCCGAGGTAACACGTTCGATTTTCTACGCTCCTCAGTACGTCGCAATCGAAAAAGGATTTTTAAAGATGAAGGCCTTGATGTAGAACTAACAACGACCTGGGGTGGCGATAAGACGATGACAGCTCTGCTATCTGATGGTGCTGATATTGCGCTTGTTGGATCGGAAACATCGATTTACGCATATGCCCAAGGGCGGCAGATAAGGTAATTAATTTCGCACAATTAACACAAACGGATGGCACCTTCCTCGTCGCCCGTGAAAATATTGAATCATTCTCTTGGGACCAATTAAAAGACTCTACCTTCCTCGGTCAGCGAAAAGGCGGAATGCCGCAAATGGTCGGTGAATTCGTCTTAAAGAAAAATGGAATTGACCCACACACTGACTTAAATTTAATCCAAAACATCGACTTTGCCAACATCCCGAATGCCTTTGCCTCAGGGACTGGAGATTTTGTTCAATTATTTGAACCGACCGCTTCAATTTTTGAAAAAGAAGGAGTCGGGCATATCGTCGCTTCTTTTGGTGAAGAATCTGGTGAAGTACCATATACGACCTTTATGGCAAAGAAAGCTATATGCAGAATAATGAACAAACCGTTGAGAAGTTCGTACGCGCTCTCTACAAAGCTCAAAAATGGGTGGATGAGAGTAGTCCCGAGGATGTAGCAAAGCTCGTCCAACCGTATTTTGAAGACACAGATGTTGATACATTAGAGATTGTTGTTGAACGCTATAAAAATCAAGGATCTTTCGCTAAAGGAATGAAATTAACAGAAGCTGGCTGGAACCAACTTCAAGCCATTATGGAAGAAGCAGGTGAACTGCCTGAAAAAGTCGATTATAAAACATTAGTCAATACGGAAATCGTAGATAAAGTGCTTAACGAATAAAAAGGAGGCCGAATGACGATGATTTTTTAGAAGTAGACGATGTCGGCCATCATTATTTTTCTCCCACGTCCATCACAACAGCTTTAGAAAATATTTCATTTACAATCAAAAAGGAGAGTTCATTTCCTTGCTCGGACCGAGTGGTTGCGGAAAATCGACATTGCTCTCGATTTTATCCGGATTGATTATGCCAACGACTGGGAGTGTTACCATTGAGGGAATTCTCGATCCGAATCGAGCGTCAATCGGTTATATGCTTCAACAAGACTATTTGTTTCCATGGAAAACGATCGAGGAGAATGTTTTACTCGGTTTAAAATTAAATGGTCGATTAAATGAAACGACTCAAGAAGAAGCACTCACTTTTTAAAGCAAATCGGTTTATCTGGCGTGGAATCACAATTTCCGCGCCAACTTTCCGGTGGAATGCGGCAGCGGGCAGCACTTGCAAGAACGATGGCAGTCAATCCAAAATTATTACTCCTTGATGAACCGTTTTCTGCACTCGATTATCAAACGAAATTAAAATTAGAAGATCTCGTATTTGAAATATTAAAAGCTTACGAAAAGACCGCCGTACTCGTTACACATGATATTGGTGAAGCGATCTCAATGAGTGACCGAATTTTATTATTTTCTGCTAAACCAGGACGGTTGTACCGAATCTTTGATGTACCGGAAGAACTACGAACCTTAAAACCATTTGATGTTCGCAGCAAGCAAGCATATCACGATTTATTCCAAATCATTTGGAAGGAGCTGGAGTCACTTGAATAACGAACAACATCCCAGCACCCTTCATAAACAATATAAGCAAAAATTAGCAACAGAAAATAAATGGGTGCTCTTTTATCAGATTCTCATCTTCATTGTTCTTTTTCCTTTTGGGAAATTGCCAGTCGCTCCCAATGGATCGACCCTTTAATTTTCAGCTATCCTTCAAAAGTAGCTCATCTATTCATTGAAAAAGCAGCAGATGGCTCATTATTTACACATTTAAGTGTCACCGTGTTTGAAACGGTGCTTGATTTGTTCTTGGCACTGCACTTGGAACAATCCTTGCAGCGATCCTTTGGTGGTCACCATTTCTTTCAAAAATATTGGATCCATATCTCGTCATATTAAACGCGATGCCAAAAATCGCGTTAGGTCCCATTTTGATCGTCGGTCTTGGGCCTGGATTTACTTCGATTATTGCGATGGGTGCGATTATTTCTATCATCATCACAACGATCGTCGTCTATACATCTTTTCGTAACGTTGATGAAAATTATTTAAAGGTATTAAGTACATTCGGTTCTACACGCCGACAACAGTTTCAACAAGCGATCTTGCCCGCTTCGTTTCCAACAATTATTTCAACGCTCAAAGTAAATGTCGGTTTATCATGGGTAGGTGTCATCGTTGGAGAATTTCTCGTCTCCGCAAAAGGACTTGGTTATATGATTATCTATGGATTCCAAGTGTTTAACTTCACACTTGTCATGCTTTCGCTCCTCTTAATTGCGATTTTCGCTACGTTAATGTATCAGGCTGTAGAATGGTTAGAAAGAAAGATCATTAAAGATCGCAATTAAAGCTATGAACAGGATAAAGGAGCTGTCTAAAAGTCGAAGAAACTGACTTTATTAGAACGCTCTTTCATTTTTCCATTCTGCGTTAAACTTGAATGTTAATTTCAGCTTCAGGCACTTCGCTTCAATCAACGTAGCTAATAAATACTGCATAATAAATCGCTCAATCTAGTAAAGCACTCTTTAAATTAGTTTAAGTTCAGTTATTTTGGCAATTGCTACTGGAACAACTTTGTCTTTCATTATGAAACTAAATTGTGGCTTATGTAGCGCTGAAACGAGATCACTCTCGAAGAAAACTGGCCCACCCGTTTCCTTATAATTCGCTTTTTCCTCTACTTTTTCAATATTGGCAAAATAGATCTGTTTCACAAATGGGTTCATTTTGTCCTCGACAAAATATTCTCCAATAAAAATAAGCCGTCTTACTTTTCCTCCTGTTTCCTCATCTACTTCCCTTACTGCCGCTTCTTCTGCACTCTCCCGTTTTCAATTTTCCCTCCTGGAAATTCCCAACCTCGTTGCGAGTGATTCGTCAATAGCCATTGGTTTTCAAATCTGCAAATGACAAATACGTGCTGAGACTCTAGCGGAAAAGCAGATTTAGTAAAGGCAAGCGTTACCGTATTTCCCTTTTCATCCAAAAACGTCTTATACATAATGAATCTCCCTTTAATAATCGTTCCTTTTATTATAGCGGATGAGGGAAAACGAGACGAAATATTACTCCTTTCGAAAGTGATTTAATATCTCCATACTTTCCACATGTTGTTTTGCTTCTTGATCACCAAGAGAGTAAATCATGCCATAAATACGTAGTAAGTTTTCATCATGACGATCATTCGTTGGATCATGATGATATTCTAAAACGGAATATGTGCACGTAGAAAATCATCAATGCTATTATCCGCATTCGAATCAAACACCCTTCGAAGCATTTTAATCTCATCATCTGTCGCCTCTATTTTAAATTCCCAAGGAGAATCTGTCGCTGTACTCATAATTTGACCCGATCCAACGGATATATAGTATGTTTTTTTCATTATCCAATGTTCGCACCTACTTTTTATTTCTTATGCATATTTTGCGAGCAACTCACTTATTTTATTCTTAACAAGTATTTTTAAAATAGAGGTTGTCCGGTTTTAAGTACGGGTATAAATAACATATAAGTTGATTGCTGTTTGGAGTTATGGCATGATCATTTTATAGTAAAAGAGGTGAAAGATAATGAGACTAGTTGATGAGCTATTCGCGATGTACCGTGATCGCTTAACTGGTGATGAAGAAGATTTAGATATGATTACGTTTGCGGTATTAGAGAACTACAACCGCGAAGAATTAATGGGAATCGTAAAAGATATGCAAGAGGATGAACTGCAATATTTTATTCGTTTATATTTATTAGAAACGTTAAAAGGAAAAATTGCTCAGCATGAGGGAAAACTGGATATTCTCAATCATCGACTCATTTACATTAATACATATTCTAGAAAATCTGTATGTAAGAAAGGTTTCCTAATTATTAGGAAACCTTTCTCTTGTTTATTAACCCAAATAAGCTTTAAACATCCAATTATGCTTTTCTAAGCTTTGATGAACAGCAAGCAGCATGTCTCCTGTTGTGTCATCACCCATATTTGTCGCAAGATCCATGCTCGATTTTAATTCTTCGATCATAATCGTAAAATCATCAACGATTGCTTGTACCATCTGATCAGCACTCTCTCCACCTTTTGCCTCTTGCACACTTGCCATTTCAAGTGATTCCCTTAAAGTTGCGACTGGTTTTCCTCCTAATGCTAAAAGTCTCTCCGCCAGCTCATCAATATGAACACTTGCCTCCGTATACAACTCTTCAAATTTTTCGTGAAGCACGAAGAAATGGTGACCTGTTACATACCAATGAAAATTATGCAATTTTGTAAATAGTACCGTCCAATTCGCCACCTGCTTATTGACGGCATCTACCAATTGTTGTTGCTCATTTTCTGTCATGTTAACCATCCTCCTCGTTAGTATCATACCCTTTACGCACAAGATCAAAACAAGCTTTAGTCAGTTTGTTCACTATGTTACAATAAAAGCAAGATTACTTTTCGGAAAGAAGCGATCAGCATGCTTGCAAAAATCGTATTAAAAATCATTCGTTGTTATCAAATCGTTATTTCACCTTTAAAACCTCCAACTTGTCGATTTTATCCAACTTGCTCTCAATATGGGCTTGAATCGATTCAAAGATTCGGAGCGATTCGTGGTGGGTGGCTTACATGTAAGCGGATTTTAAAATGTCATCCATTCCATCCTGGTGGATTCGACCCTGTACCAGAAAAAAGCATTCTATGAAATAGATTTTTTTCCTCTTATATCAGTCCGATTCTTTGTTAAAAATAAATGTGTATCAATATGAAGGAGTGATACGCATGGCAAAAGATGTATTATGTGAAGTGCAAAACTGTCACTATTGGAAAAATGGAAACCTCTGTTCTGCCGAACAAATTTATGTTGTCAGCCATTCAGGGAAAAAGCAAAAAATGAACAAGAAACGGACTGTCAAACATTTAAGCAAGTGTGATGGCAAGTTCCTGAAGTACACCGAATCATTATGAAAAGGGCTGTCCATTAAGTCGATTTTTCGACTGTTAGACGCCCTTTTCATGTTTAAGAATGTTGATATAATAACATTCTTAGTTTTAAATTTTTAGCAGATTTGTCCTTTTCGGACAGCCCCTTTTCATTTGTTTATTATTGATCCTTCTCGATGTATTGTAGCAGCTGTCTACGTACAATTTTATTTGCTCCATTTCTTGGCAATGCTTCGATTTGCAAAATCCGTTTTGGCATTTTGTATGAAGCTAATTTCCCCGACAAAAGTCAATGATCTTTTGCTCTGACAATGGGGCTTTTAAAACGACAAAGGCATACGGAACTTTGCCCCAAACGACATCATCAACTCCTGTAACACCAGCTTCCACCACTTCTGAATTTGCATTAGCACTTCTTCAATTTCCGCTGGATAGATGTTTTCGCCACCAGAAATAATTAAGTCCGATCTACGGTCCATAATATATAAAAACCTTCTTCATCCAAATACCCGAGGTCCCCCGTTCGAAACCAGCCATCTTGAAAAGCTTTCTTATTCGCTTCCTCTCTTTGTAAATAACCGACTGTGACATTCGGTCCTTTTACAATAATCTCTCCGACTTCTCCATGCCCAGCCTGTTCTCCATTTTCTGTGATAATTTGAAGCTGAGCTGGAAACAGAGGCTTACCCGCGGAGCCCATCTTTTGCAAGCTATCTTCAGGAGATAGTGTAACGATTTGCGAGGCTGTTTCCGTCATTCCATATGTTTGGAATACTGGGATTCCTTTTGCTTGCACCATTCAAGCTGATGGCGCTGAGCCGCTCCACCACCAAGAAGCATACAACGAAAGCGTTGGTCGTATTTCTCCTCACCGAGTACGAGCAGCATACGATCAAGCATCGCCGAGACGACTGACATAATTGTAACTTTTCCAGATTTCAGTAATACATTTACTTCATGTTCATCAAACTGTTCCTGTAAATAAACGGGCATCCCATAAATCACACTGCGCATTAATATTGACATTCCACTAATATGGAATAATGGAACAGCGCATAGCCAAGCATCGTCCTCACGAACTCCTAAGTTTAAAGAAGAACCTATTGCACTCCACCAATGATTTCCGTACGTCTGCAAAACCCCTTTCGGCTTGCCAGTCGTTCCTGATGTGTACATAATTGAACAGATGTCATTCAAATGAAACTCACTTTTTCTTCAAATTTTTTCATCTGTCGACTTGTAAGTCTTTGCAACGGTAAGATGTGAATATCTTCACTATATCCCTTAATATTATTTGCGATTGCATCCATGCTATTATCAAAAACAAGCATGTTTGCCTTGCTATCGATTAATTGAAACGATATTTCTGCACTCGTTAAACGATTATTCAAAAAACAATTTCAGCTCCACATTGTTGTAGCGCATGAATGAGCCAAACGGCAGCTGGATTATTTTTACTAGTATGGCTACTCTCTCACCACGCTTTACATGCAAACGCTTAGCAATATTTCTTACTTCTTCCAACATTTCTGAAAACGTCCAAGTCTGATCATTGAAAACAAGTGCCGTTCGATTCGGTGTTAAATAGGCACGCTGTAACAGCCAATTTGGAGTTGCATTTTGCATACGAAAAACCCCTTACGAATTAATCAGCAAAAAGCTTGACCGGTATGTTCCATCAAGCTTTTTTACCAAACCTACTAGCTTTAGACAATCTGTGAAAGTGTCCAACGTCTCACATTACGGGAATCTTGGGAATTGATCAAAGTTCGGTTTACGCTTTTCTTTAAAAGCGTCTCTTCCTTCTTTGGCCTCGTCAGATGTGTAATAAAGAAGCGTCGCATCTCCGGCAAGTTGCTGGATGCCTGCTAATCCGTCTGTATCTGCATTAAATGCAGCCTTTAAGAAACGAAGGGCTGTCGGGCTCTTTTCCAGCATTTCCTCGCACCATTGTACCGTTTCATCTTCTAATTGCTCTAACGGTACAACGGTATTCACAAGTCCCATATCAAGTGCTTCCTGTGCATTGTATTGACGGCAAAGGAACCAAATTTCTTTCGCTTTTTATGACCAACGATACGCGCTAAATAGCCTGATCCATATCCAGCATCAAAGCTGCCGACAATTGGACCTGTTTGTCCAAAAATAGCATTATCCGCAGCAATCGTTAAATCACAAACGACATGAAGCACATGTCCTCCGCCAATTGCATAACCAGCAACCATGGCTACAACTGGTTTAGGAATAACCCGGATCAATCGTTGTAAGTCAAGTACGTTTAGGCGTGGAATATTGTCATCTCCAACGTACCCACCATGGCCTCTTACCGACTGGTCTCCACCAGAACAAAACGCTAAATCACCTGCTCCTGTAAGAATAATTGCCCCGATCTTTGCGTCATCTCTTGCATACGCAAAAGCATCAATCAATTCCATTGTTGTTTTTGGTCGGAATGCATTTCTTACTTCTGGACGATTAATCGTAATTTTTGCAATTCCATTATACGTTTCATATAAAATATCTTCATATTCTCTTTCCTGAATCCATTCTCTAGCCATACCGTTTTCCTCCTTTATGTAAAAACTCCCTTACTATTGTACCAAACTTCTCTGGTTCTTCCACATGAACTGCATGTCCCGTATTTACAAAAGTTGATAATTCAGCGTTCGGAAGCTCTTTTTCATCTCCATCGCAATCGTGCAAAACTTCTCATCCTCTTCTCCACAAATGAGGAGAACGGAACAAGCTATTTTATATAGATCTTCCCACCAGGAAGGCTGTTGCCCAGTTCCCATACCACGTAAACTATTTGCTAACCGTTCGGAAGTGTTTTGCAATCGTTGGCTTCTCATTCGCTTGCGAAGCTTATCCGGTAATTTCTGCTGTGTCGCAAATAAAGGAATCTGTTCCCAATATGCAACAAAGTCCTCTATCCCTTTTTCTATAATCCGCCTCGCTAGCAGCTCATCTTTATGTTTACGAGCTTCTCTCTCTCCCACGTTTTAAGACCTGGTGATGCACTTTCGAGAATAAGCCCTTTACTTTTCTGGGAAAAGCAAGGTGAAAGTAAGCGCAAGCCTGCCTCCCATCGAGTACCCGAGAACTTGGACTTGCCCTACGTCTAACTCATCAACAATACAAGACAGATCTTTGGCAACTTGGCAAATGTCATATTTCCCACGTCATCAGGAGCAGTCGTTTTCCCATGACCAATAAGGTCAATCGTAATTACTTTATAGTTGGGCTCCAATGCTTCCTTCAAGGCATTCCAAGTTGTAACATCTCCAGTAAATCCATGCAAAAGCAGGACAGAAGGACCTTCACCAGAAACTTCAACATAATAATCTACTTCTCCAACGGAAAGCCTCATAAACGTGCACCTTGTAAATATTTGTTTATTTCCTGGGAAACTTGTGACCAAATGTGCCGATGGCTTGCCGTATTTTTCTCACGATCTGTCGGAACTTCAATGACATTTAAGCCGTCATTGCTTCCAGCAGCCATGATTGCCATTTGAAACGACAACCAATCATTGACTTTTGTATATTGACCGTGGTACATCTTTACCGCATGCTCAAAGTTTAGTCCCGTCGGCGTTCCATAAAGCAGTTCAAAATGCTTTGGCTCTTTCGCTTGTGGTAAATAAGAGAAAATCCCGCCCCCATCATTGTTGAGCACAATAATATTAATGTTGAGCCTATACATTTTAGCCGCAAGCAAGCCATTCATATCATGGAAAAACGATAAATCCCCAATCACTAAATAAATAGGTCGTAAATGAACCGCTGCTCCAAGCGCAGTGGACACAACGCCATCAATTCCATTTGCCCCACGATTTGCCATAATGCGTACATTCTTTGTTGTTTTATGAAAAACGTATCTACATCCCTTATTGGCATACTATTACCAACGAAAAGCGTGCTGTCTTCTGGAAGTAATTTGGAAAGCTCACTTATCGCTTTCCCTTCGTCTAATTCATCTAACATATGGAAGTGCGTAGGAATGATCTTTTTACAACCCCATCCATTTCCTTCCACATATTTACCCATGACGAATCGTTCTCATTATTGATCAACTCAGAGATCTTTTCGCAAAAATCGCCTCGTCACAATAAATCAGCTCCGTAGCGATATGTGACGGGTCGCGCCAGCCTCGCCCACCGTCAATAAGCACTTGTTCAACCCCACTGTTTTTTCTAAAAATAGTGTGAGGGGCTTTGAAACAGGAATTCCTCCAAATCGAATAATTAATTCCGGCTGTAACAGATCATTGGCGACATCTGATTTTAATATCGCATCATAGCTATCGATCACATGATCTTCAATCGTACAATTGGACCTAAGTTGTGATAAAGGATCAGCTAGTATTGAAAGCCAAGCTTTTCACTTAACGTTTTTACCGCTGGTAGGAACTCAGGATGATCAATTTGACCACAAATGATTACCCCTTTTTCATTCCTTTCCATTTTTTCGCCAACGCTTCGTATGACTCATCAGCTAATTCAAGCTTTCCTAATTTGACTTCTTGCTTACTCCCTTTTTATCTTTTGCAAAAGGGGATGGACTGAGCTGGGGAATGAGCGGCTCTCTAAATGGAAAGTTTAGATGGACAGGGCCAGCTGGAAAACCTTTCGCCTCAGCAACAGATCGAATCGCCGTTTTCCTTGCATATCTAATAATCGTATCTCCACTTTCGGAATCGCCATTTCTGAAAACCACTTCACATGGTTTCCATACAGATGAATTTGATTCATCGCTTGCGGGCACCGACATCCCGTAATTCATGTGGGCGATCCGCTGTTAAAACGAGGAGAGGAACACGTGATAAGCTCGCCTCAATCACCGCTGGGTAAAATTAGCTGCAGCCGTGCCAGACGTACAAAGCAAAGCGACAGGGCTTCTTGATGCCTTCGCAAGACCGAGGGCAAAAATGCCGCTGAACGCTCGTCAATATTTACATACACATTCATATCGGGATGCTCAGCGAATAATAATGCAAGTGGTGTCGAACGTGAGCCTGGGCTAATGACCACATCGGTCACGCCTGCTTGCTCAAGTCCCTCGATAAAAGCAGTTAAATAGTTCGTAAGTGCTTCTTGGCTTTTCATGACGATTTTCCTCCCACAGCTCGCAGCATTGGCCGAAACTTTACACGTGTCTCAATTAATTCATCTTCTGAATTAGATCCCTTCACTAGCCCACAACCTGCATATAAGTAAGCTTCATTTTTCTTAATAAGCCCTGAACGAATCGCAACGATAAATTCACCATTCATACGATAATCTGACCAGCCGATCGGTGCTGCATAAAAGCCACGATCCATCCCTTCCATATCACGGATCATTTTCATCGCTGCTTTCGTTGGCACCCCGCCGAGCGCCGGCGTTGGATGAAGTTCCTTCACAACTTGAAGGATCGTATTTCCAGGTTTCATTTCTCCCGACACAGGTGTATATAAATGTTGAATATCAGGCGTCTTCATGATCACCGGTTGATCAGCAACCATTACCTCTTCACAATAAGGTTTAAGCGCCTCTTCAATCATCGCAACGACAAGCTGATGTTCAAAAGATTTTTCTTATCATTTAATAACCAGTTCGCTAATTTTTCGTCTTCTGTTGCATACTTGGATCTCCCTATTGAACCTGCCAGACTTGTTGATAATACCTCTGTTCCATTTTTCTTTACAAGTCGTTCCGGTGATGCACCTAAGAAGTACGTACTTTTCGCCTGTAATGCGAAAATAAAACTATTCGGTTGCTCTTCGACTAATTGCTGAACAACATAGCCAACATTCACATTGTTGGCGAATTCAAGCTTCATTTTTCTTGCGAGTACAACTTTTTGTAATTCTGAATCTTCTAATTTCTGCACGATCTCATCAACCGTTCGTGCCCACTCATCAGTGTTTAACTCCTCCTGCATGATAAGTGCTACACGTTGCGAAATTTCTCTATTCGCATTCTTTATTAATGTCGGAACAAAAGCCTTCGCTTCTTCAACAACATCCGGTATCTGAAGCTCATTTATCGTTAAATAGCATTGATCATCCACAACTGTTAACATATACTTTGGCAAATAAAAAGAGTTTGTCCAAACGGTTCCCACTCCTCTTCTTTTCTACTGTTTGGATCAAATGAAAAACCGCCAAACAACAATGGCCCTGTTCCAGAAACTTCAAAAGGATTTATTATTTCAGCCTGATCACAAAGCTCCCTCCACTGATTTTCCAATTCGAAAAATCGCTCTTCCTCGCCATTTGCTTTTAATACGTATGCAGCACCAAGACCAACCAAGCTAAAGTTTTCATCTGGACTTTTCCAGAAAAAGCTTTCTTCTTTATATAAATGTTGATTCCCACTATAAAACAAAGTCGGTTCAATAAAATCAATGTTCATTGTTTCACTAAACAATATTGATTTTTCTTTAAAGTTCATCGATGCTAAATGCAAATTAGATCGCAATAATGACTTAATCAAAATTATCTCTCCTAAAACACAGGTCTTTTCTTTTTGTTCTACTTTCTTATTATATATGAAGTAGGGAATGAAATGTAGCAATCAATCCGACTTGGGATAGAAAATAGATTGACACTCCATCATTCTTTACCTACACTTTAAGAGGTGGATATTTTTATTCAGTTGATTATTTTAAGGGAGCGACATCGCAATGAATCTTCAAACTCAAACGATTGTACCAGCAGACAAAGGCTGGCGAATTTGGTGGCAACTAACGAGACCACATACATTGACTGCTGCATTTGTTCCCGTACTGTTAGGGACAGTCGTAGCAGGAAGTTATACATCGATTCATTGGTTTCTGTTTTTAGCTATGCTGATCGCAAGCTTATTAATTCAAACAGCAACCAATATGTTTAACGAATACTTTGATTATGCGAGAGGGCTAGACAATGAAAACTCTGTCGGAATCGGTGGAGCAATCGTTCGAAACGGTGTCAAAGCACAAACGGTTCTAAGATTAGGCTTTACACTTTTCGGTATTTCACTTCTACTCGGGCTATATATTTCCGCAACAAGCAGCTGGTGGATCGCTGTCGTCGGATTGATCTGTATGGCTATGGGATATTTTTATACAGGTGGACCAAAACCGATCGCATACACTCCTTTTGGGGAACTAACATCAGGCTTTCTTATGGGAGTCGTCATCATTCAAATTACTTTTTCATCCAGACTGGCTATATTAACAGCGAAAGTATCCTTGTCTCAATTCCTATTTCGCTGTTAATTGGTGCAATTATGCTTTCCAATAATATTCGTGACCTCGATGGTGATAAAATAAACGGGCGTAAAACACTAGCTATTTTATTAGGTAAAACAAAAGCTATACAATTATTAGCTGGTCATTTCGTCCTTTCTTATGTTTGGGTTGTCTTACTCATCCTAACAATAGATGCATCTCCTTGGTTGCTGATCACTTTTGTGAGTATTCCAAAAGCATGGGCAGCTGTAAAGGATTCGTCGGTAAAACCGAACCGATTGAAATGATGCCTGCCATGAAAGCGACTGGACAAACAAATACTATATATGGACTACTCTTCTCCATCGGCATACTGATTAGCCATATTTTTAAGCAAACAACACTTGCCTTCTGCAAGTGTTGTTTTTTCATATGTGTAATTTTATAAAAAAGGAATTTGATACGAAAGAAGGCAAGATCATGTACAAATAAGTAATCGAGAAAACGCACATACTACAATTATTGCATAATGAAAAGGATGTGTAAGCATGCTTACAGAGGAACAAAAAGCTTTTTAAAAAATGAACTCTTACAGCAACGGCAACAATTAATACAAACGATCCACCAAGATGAAGAGGTTTTTGAAAGTGCCAACGCCCGTGAAAGGGAATTATCTATGTACGATAACCATCCTGCTGATATGGGAACCGAACTTTTCGAACGCGAAAGAGACCTCGCCCTCTCGGTACATGCCGAGGCAGAATTAAAAAGTCAATGATGCAATTGATGCATTACATGCTGGAAAATACGGTATTTGTCAAACTTGTGGAAATGCAATCCCATATGGGCGACTCGAAGCAATCCCAAATACAACTTTTTGCGTAGAACACAGCCCTGAACAAACTTTGCCACATGATCGTCCAGTTGAAGAAGATGTGCTTCACCCAGCCGTCGATAATTCATTTGCAAGCCGCCACAAAGGTGATGCTATTAGGGATTACGAGGACAGCTTTCAAGAGGTTGCCCAATACGGTACATCCGAAACTCCATCTGATTTCGAAGGGGATTTCAACGACTATGATAACTTATACGCCGATAACTTAAAAGATGGATTCACAGAAGAATACGAAACTTTCATAGGCAACGATATGGATGGTAAAACGACGGAAGTGATCACATCTGAAGAGAAAGCAGCATATGAAGAAATGCTTGATGAAGAAGGGATTGAAGCTCCATTTGGTGACGTCCCATATAAACAAACTGATGGATATGTAGACAAGTGAAAACTTTCACCCTTGCTGAGGAACGTTGAAGAACATCTCATTGACCATTAAGTCCTTAAATGAGATATAAGGGAGTTAAAAAATAATACATTGCTTCTTAGCTTCAAAATAAAGCGTGGAAGGGCATTGACCGATAAGTATCAAAAGAGTAGTCAAGCAAAGAATTTATGTACATTCGAAAACGTTGTAAATAATCATACGAATAAAATACTTCACTAATAAAAAAGCTATCCACTTTTGGATAGCTTTTTTCATAATATGACCTCTACGGGATTCGAACCCGTGTTACCGCCGTGAAAGGGCGGTGTCTTAACCGCTTGACCAAGGGGCCTTAATGAATGATATGGCGGAGAAGGAGGGATTTGAACCCTCGCGCCGCTTACGCGACCTATGCCCTTAGCAGGGCACCTCTTCAGCCTCTTGAGTACTTCCCCAATTTGATTAACTCCGCAGGTAGGATTCGAACCTACGACCGATCGGTTAACAGCCGATAGCTCTACCACTGAGCTACTGCGGAATGGTGGGCCTGAGTGGACTCGAACCACCGACCTCACGCTTATCAGGCGTGTGCTCTAACCAGCTGAGCTACAGGCCCATATATAAAATATGGAGCGGGTGAAGGGAATCGAACCCTCATCATCAGCTTGGAAGGCTGAGGTTTTACCACTAAACTACACCCGCACAAAGAATGTTAATGAATTGGGGCGACTGATGGGAATCGAACCCACGAATGTCGGAGCCACAATCCGATGCGTTAACCACTTCGCCACAATCGCCATGTATCTTCTCGAAAATGGTGGCTCAGGACGGAATCGAACCGCCGACACAAGGATTTTCAGTCCTTTGCTCTACCGACTGAGCTACTGAGCCAAAATTTAGTTAAAAGACGCTTATTATAATAGCAATTGTCCTTCGTCCCCATCTCGGAAAGATGAATCAAGAAGCTACTCGATGGGTACGGCTCGCCGCTAATTCAAGGAAGCTTTGCTTCACTTCTCTACCGACTGAGCTACTGATCCTTACTCAAGGTAACATATTAACTATGCAACCAAATGTCTTTCGCCTAATTTCAACAAGATAAATTAAGTAGCGAATCATTGATATCGCTTGTCTTATAGACAATATGGCGGTCCCGACGGGAATCGAACCCGCGATCTCCTGCGTGACAGGCAGGCATGTTAACCGCTACACCACGGGACCTTTGGTTGCGGGGCAGGATTTGAACCTGCGACCTTCGGGTTATGAGCCCGACGAGCTGCCAGACTGCTCCACCCCGCGATAATAATAATTAAAATATATTCTGCATGCCTATTACATATTGACTGTCCCGATCTCAGGAAGCTTATTCAAGTAGCAACTCGATCGGTACAACTCCGCAATAGTAATAATTTATATAAATATGGAGGAGGTAGAGGGATTCGAACCCCGCGCGGTTTGACCCGCCTGTCGGTTTTCAAGACCGATCCCTTCAGCCGGACTTGGGTATACCTCCAATATTGAAACAATGGTGGACCTTGTAGGACTCGAACCTACGACCGGACGGTTATGAGCCGTCTGCTCTAACCAGCTGAGCTAAAGGTCCTCTATTGGTAGCGGCGGAGGGATCGAACCCACGACCTTACGGGTATGAACCGTACGCTCTAGCCAGCTGAGCTACGCCGCCAATATAGAATTTATTTTTTAATGGTGGAGCCTAGCGGGATCGAACCGCTGACCTCCTGCGTGCAAGGCAGGCGCTCTCCCAGCTGAGCTAAGGCCCCGTATAAAACTGGTCGGGAAGACAGGATTCGAACCTGCGACCCCTTGGTCCCAAACCAAGTGCTCTACCAAGCTGAGCTACTTCCCGTTCTAAATATTAAGAAACTTAAAACCTAAATATTATGTTTCCATTTCATTTTATTAATGGCGCGCCCGACAGGAGTCGAACCCATAACCTTCTGATCCGTAGTCAGACGCTCTATCCAATTGAGCTACGGGCGCAAATAAAATGGTGCCGAGGACCGGAATCGAACCGGTACGGTAGTCACCTACCGCAGGATTTTAAGTCCTGTGCGTCTGCCAGTTCCGCCACCCCGGCAACAAATTTTGGAGCGGAAGACGGGATTCGAACCCGCGACCCCACCTTGGCAAGGTGGTGTTCTACCACTGAACTACTTCCGCGTTTGAACAAGATGTTCTGATTTCTCTGTTTACCACAAGATGTGGTAACTCTTAAAAGAAGTTGATTTAGTTAAAGTGCGGGTGAAGGGAGTCGAACCCCCACGCCTTACGGCACTAGATCCTAAGTCTAGCGTGTCTGCCAGTTCCACCACACCCGCAAATTTGAAATGGTGAGCCATGCAGGATTCGAACCTGCGACCCTCTGATTAAAAGTCAGATGCTCTACCGACTGAGCTAATGGCTCGTACAAGTGGTGCCGGCCAGAGGACTTGAACCCCCAACCTACTGATTACAAGTCAGTTGCTCTACCAATTGAGCTAGGCCGGCATATTAAAGATGGTGGAGGATGACGGGATCGAACCGCCGACCCTCTGCTTGTAAGGCAGATGCTCTCCCAGCTGAGCTAATCCTCCAAAGTATAAGATGTACAAGTGTATGTCTTGTCTTATTTCAACTTGTCATCCTTAAACTTTATATGTGTGCCTGGCAACGTCCTACTCTTGCAGGGGAATCCCCCAACTACCATCGGCGCTGAAGAGCTTAACTTCCGTGTTCGAGATGGGAACGGGTGTGACCTCTTCGCTATCGCCACCAGACAAATTATGAAAGACATTTATAATTATAATGCCTTTTATTATTTTTTCAAGAGGAAATTTTCATTCTCTCAAAACTAGATAAATGAGAAGGTAAACCGTTAGATCATGCTAGCTTCAGCGCGTAGCGCCTTCCGCTTTATATTTGATTAAGTCCTCGATCGATTAGTATCCGTCAGCTCCATGTGTCACCACACTTCCACACCGGACCTATCAACCTGATCATCTTTCAGGGATCTTACTAGCTTGCGCTATGGGAAATCTCATCTTGAGGGGCTTCATGCTTAGATGCTTTCAGCACTTATCCCGTCCGCACATAGCTACCCAGCGATGCTCCTGGCGGAACAACTGGTACACCAGCGGTGCGTCCATCCCGGTCCTCTCGTACTAAGGACAGCTCCTCTCAAATTTCCTGCGCCCACGACGGATAGGGACCGAACTGTCTCACGACGTTCTGAACCCAGCTCGCGTACCGCTTTAATGGGCGAACAGCCCAACCCTTGGGACCGACTACAGCCCCAGGATGCGATGAGCCGACATCGAGGTGCCAAACCTCCCCGTCGATGTGAACTCTTGGGGAGATAAGCCTGTTATCCCCGGGGTAGCTTTTATCCGTTGAGCGATGGCCCTTCCATGCGGAACCACCGGATCACTAAGCCCGACTTTCGTCCCTGCTCGACTTGTAGGTCTCGCAGTCAAGCTCCCTTGTGCCTTTACACTCTGCGAATGATTTCCAACCATTCTGAGGGAACCTTTGGGCGCCTCCGTTACATTTTAGGAGGCGACCGCCCCAGTCAAACTGCCTGCCAGACACTGTCTCCCAGCCGGATCACGGCTGCGGGTTAGAATGTCAATACAGCAAGGGTAGTATCCCACCGATGCCTCCACCGAAGCTGGCGCTCCGGTTTCAAAGGCTCCTACCTATCCTGTACAAGCTGCACCAACATTCAATATCAGGCTGCAGTAAAGCTCCACGGGGTCTTTCCGTCCTGTCGCGGGTAACCTGCATCTTCACAGGTACTATAATTTCACCGAGTCTCTCGTTGAGACAGTGCCCAGATCGTTGCGCCTTTCGTGCGGGTCGGAACTTACCCGACAAGGAATTTCGCTACCTTAGGACCGTTATAGTTACGGCCGCCGTTTACTGGGGCTTCAATTCGCACCTTCGACCGAAGTCTAAGCGCTCCTCTTAACCTTCCAGCACCGGGCAGGCGTCAGCCCCTATACTTCGCCTTACGGCTTCGCAGAGACCTGTGTTTTTGCTAAACAGTCGCCTGGGCCTATTCACTGCGGCTTCCGCAAGCTTTCACTCGCGGGAGCACCCCTTCTCCCGAAGTTACGGGGTCATTTTGCCGAGTTCCTTAACGAGAGTTCTCTCGATCACCTTAGGATTCTCTCCTCGCCTACCTGTGTCGGTTTGCGGTACGGGCACCCATTTCCTCGCTAGAGGCTTTTCTTGGCAGTGTGGAATCAGGAACTTCGGTACTATATTTCCTCGCCATCACAGTTCAGCCTTAGGAGTAAGGATTTGCCTCACTCCCAGCCTACCTGCTTGGACGCGCATATCCAACAGCGCGCTTACCCTATCCTCCTGCGTCCCCCATTACTCAAACGGAAATTAGGTGGTACAGGAATATCAACCTGTTGTCCATCGCCTACGCCTTTCGGCCTCGGCTTAGGCCCCGACTAACCCTGAGCGGACGAGCCTTCCTCAGGAAACCTTAGGCATTCGGTGGAAGGGATTCTCACCCTTCTTTCGCTACTCATACCGGCATTCTCACTTCTAAGCGCTCCACCAGTCCTTACGATCTGGCTTCACAGCCCTTAGAACGCTCTCCTACCATTGACACCAAAGGTGTCAATCCGCAGCTTCGGTGATACGTTTAGCCCCGGTACATTTTCGGCGCAGAGTCACTCGACCAGTGAGCTATTACGCACTCTTTAAATGGTGGCTGCTTCTAAGCCAACATCCTGGTTGTCTAAGCAACTCCACATCCTTTTCCACTTAACGTATACTTTGGGACCTTAGCTGGCGGTCTGGGTTGTTTCCCTCTCGACTACGGATCTTATCACTCGCAGTCTGACTCCCAAGGACAAGTATTTGGCATTCGAGTTTGTCTGAATTCGGTAACCCGATGAGGGCCCCTAGTCCAAACAGTGCTCTACCTCCAATACTCTTACCTTGAGGCTAGCCCTAAAGCTATTTCGGAGAGAACCAGCTATCTCCAGGTTCGATTGGAATTTCACCGCTACCCACACCTCATCCCGCACTTTTCAACGTACGTGGGTTCGGGCCTCCAGTAAGTGTTACCTTACCTTCACCCTGGACATGGGTAGATCACCTGGTTTCGGGTCTGCGACCTCATACTCATTCGCCCTATTCAGACTCGCTTTCGCTGCGGCTCCGTCTCTTCAACTTAACCTTGCATGAAATCGCAACTCGCCGGTTCATTCTACAAAAGGCACGCCATCACACATGAATGTGCTCTGACTACTTGTAGGCACACGGTTTCAGGATCTATTTCACTCCCCTTCCGGGGTGCTTTTCACCTTTCCCTCACGGTACTGGTTCACTATCGGTCACTAGGGAGTATTTAGCCTTGGGAGATGGTCCTCCCTGCTTCCGACGGGATTTCACGTGTCCCGCCGTACTCAGGATCCACTCTGGAGGGAACGAAGTTTCGAATACAGGGCTGTTACCTTCTCTGGCGGGTCTTTCCAGACCGCTTCATCTACTTCGTTCCTTTGTAACTCCGTGTAGAGTGTCCTACAACCCCAAGAGGCAAGCCTCTTGGTTTGGGCTCTTCCCGTTTCGCTCGCCGCTACTTAGGGAATCGATGTTTCTTTCTCTTCCTCCGGGTACTTAGATGTTTCAGTTCCCGGGTCTGCCTTCCATTTCCTATGTATTCAGAAATGGATACTACTCCATTACGAGCAGTGGGTTCCCCCATTCGGAAATCTCCGGATCAACGCTTGCTTACAGCTCCCGAAGCATATCGGTGTTAGTCCCGTCCTTCATCGGCTCCTAGTGCCAAGGCATCCGCCGTGCGCCCTTATTAACTTAATCGTTTGGTCGAAAATAAGCGGCGAATCTCTGCGTCAGCTGCGTTCGCTCGCATCCTCACGTATATCATACGCTCCGGCGCTCACTCGCTTGCTTCCTTGATCTTCTTGCTTCTTTTCACCCAATCAGCTAAAATCAGCGGCGCATTTCTTCGTCAGCTTCCTTCACTCCCATCCTCACGTATTGCATACGCTCCGGTGGTCGCTTAGTTGCTTCCTCGAACTGCTTGCTTCTTTTACCTGACCTTTATTAAAAAGGTCTTACTTTTTCTCATGGATGAAATCCATAAGGTGATGCTTCTCGGTTTATTGCTTCTCAATTTATCTAGTTTTCAAAGAACGAAGTGACTGACTTCAATCACATCATGTGATTCATCAGCGTTTTTGCTTCATGCAGCTTTGCGACGAGGTGAACAAAAGCTTCCTCGAATACGCTATGCTACAGGAGCAACATATGATAGAGAGTTTAACCTCTCAAAACTGAACGAAACGAAACGTCTTTATTTAGAAATGTCTAGTTGCGGCTCCTAGCTGCTCGAGGTCGCTTCACTTCTTCTGTCAAAACCCAAGGGCTTTTCCGCCAGAAGCTCCAGCGCTTGTCGCAGCTGAACAGTCGCCTCCACATTTCGTTATTCCTTAGAAAGGAGGTGATCCAGCCGCACCTTCCGATACGGCTACCTTGTTACGACTTCACCCCAATCATCTGTCCCACCTTCGGCGGCTGGCTCCCAAAGGGTTACCCCACCGACTTCGGGTGTTACAAACTCTCGTGGTGTGACGGGCGGTGTGTACAAGACCCGGGAACGTATTCACCGTGGCATGCTGATCCACGATTACTAGCGATTCCGGCTTCATGCAGGCGAGTTGCAGCCTGCAATCCGAACTGAGAATGGTTTTATGGGATTGGCTAAACCTCGCGGTCTTGCAGCCCTTTGTACCATCCATTGTAGCACGTGTGTAGCCCAGGTCATAAGGGGCATGATGATTTGACGTCATCCCCACCTTCCTCCGGTTTGTCACCGGCAGTCACCTTAGAGTGCCCAACTTAATGCTGGCAACTAAGATCAAGGGTTGCGCTCGTTGCGGGACTTAACCCAACATCTCACGACACGAGCTGACGACAACCATGCACCACCTGTCACTCTGTCCCCCGAAGGGGAACACCTTATCTCTAAGGTTGTCAGAGGATGTCAAGACCTGGTAAGGTTCTTCGCGTTGCTTCGAATTAAACCACATGCTCCACCGCTTGTGCGGGTCCCCGTCAATTCCTTTGAGTTTCAGCCTTGCGGCCGTACTCCCCAGGCGGAGTGCTTAATGCGTTTGCTGCAGCACTAAAGGGCGGAAACCCTCTAACACTTAGCACTCATCGTTTACGGCGTGGACTACCAGGGTATCTAATCCTGTTCGCTCCCCACGCTTTCGCGCCTCAGCGTCAGTTACAGACCAAAGAGCCGCCTTCGCCACTGGTGTTCCTCCACATCTCTACGCATTTCACCGCTACACGTGGAATTCCGCTCTTCTCTTCTGCACTCAAGTCTCCCAGTTTCCAATGACCCTCCACGGTTGAGCCGTGGGCTTTCACATCAGACTTAAGAGACCGCCTGCGCGCGCTTTACGCCCAATAATTCCGGACAACGCTTGCCACCTACGTATTACCGCGGCTGCTGGCACGTAGTTAGCCGTGGCTTTCTGGTCAGGTACCGTCAAGGTACCGGCAGTTACTCCGATACTTGTTCTTCCCTGATAACAGAGTTTTACGATCCGAAGACCTTCATCACTCACGCGGCGTTGCTCCGTCAGACTTTCGTCCATTGCGGAAGATTCCCTACTGCTGCCTCCCGTAGGAGTCTGGGCCGTGTCTCAGTCCCAGTGTGGCCGATCACCCTCTCAGGTCGGCTACGCATCGTCGCCTTGGTGAGCCGTTACCTCACCAACTAGCTAATGCGCCGCGGGCCATCTGTAAGTGACAGCCGAAGCCGTCTTTCAACCTTTCCCCATGCGAGGAAAGAAATTATCCGGTATTAGCTCCGGTTTCCCGAAGTTATCCCAGTCTTACAGGCAGGTTGCCCACGTGTTACTCACCCGTCCGCCGCTAACATCAGGAGCAAGCTCCCATCCGTTCGCTCGACTTGCATGTATTAGGCACGCCGCCAGCGTTCGTCCTGAGCCAGGATCAAACTCTCATGAAGTACAGGATGTACTAACAAAGGCGTTGCCACAGGACGTGGCGAACTTAGCCTTTGTTCCTCATCAAGTTTGTTAGCTCATAAGCTGGCAATGGTTTAAAACCATTGTTTAAAATTATGTTGACGTTCGTTTCGTTCAGTTTTCAAAGATCAAACTTACTTGCCGTCGTTTGCGACGACTTTTATATCATAACATTTATCTTTTTTAGAGTCAAGCACTTTTTTAAAAATAATTAATGATTAACTACTAAGTATTGATGCATCCGCGTCTTCTCTAACGGACGAGTTATAATATATCATGCCCTCGATAATAACGCAAGTACTTTTTTCTTATTTTTTCTTTAAAAGCTTAAAACATATTTTTGCGGGCAAGTACATATATAATAACAAATCATATTTAGTAATGGAAGGTGTTATTTATCTTGCTAACAACGATTGCTTTTTACATCGCTTTAATTATGGCTATTTACTTATTTTCCTACTCATATATAGAAGGTATTCGGATCTCCAATGCCGAAGGAGAAGTATATGGAGGGACTTTTATTTTTTCATCGATTATGGCCTTTGTATTTTCCGGGTTTACTTATTTGTTTATATAAAAACCGGTCATCCAAAACGGATGCCGGTTTTCTTTCACTCATTCATACGTCAATTTTCTTTTAGCCGCATTTTTCTTTCATCGTATAAAAATAACGAAACACTTAAAATGACGATAAGTCCACCTGTTATTTGAGTCCAGACAATTTTTTCCGCTAAAATGTAATAGGCTAGAATTGCTGCACCAACTGGTTCAAATAAGATAGCCATTGATATTGTAGAAGTACTTAACCATTTTATCGTCCAGTTAAAAGGGTATGCCCAAGCAATGTCGGCACAATCGCAAGTATCAAAAAGTACATCCAGTCCATCGGTGGATATGGGTAAAAGGAAGAACCAGAAAGCAGTACATATATAAACAGGACAATGGTGCTAATCAAATAAACAACAAAGGTATACGTAACGAGCGACAACCGTTGCCTCACTTCTTGTCCAAATAATAAGTAGGCAGTAATAAGCGCACAAGCAACAAGCGCCAATAAATCGCCAATTAAAGCGGAGCCGCTAATTCTGAAATCTCCCAGCTAATAACTACACTTCCAATAATAGCTGCTAACGCACAGCCGACCGCTTTCATTGAGAACTTTTCTTTAAAAATAGAAATGTGCCAACAAAGGCAAACAATGGCTGAAGTGTTACGAGAACGGTTGAGCTTGCGACCGAGGTGTAATTAAGTGATTCAAACCATAGAATAAAATGAAGAGCTAAAAAACTCCTGCGATAACCGAGAATAACCAGTCTCTTCTTCGAATGACGGCAAGTTCCTTTATATACTTCGGAAAAAAATCGGGACCATCATCAATACGCTAAACAATAAGCGGTAAAAGCAATCACACTTGCATCGGCGGATGATAATTTTACAAAAATAGCCGATGTGGAAACTGCGATAACTCCAACCATTAATACTAAATAAGGGTTTACTTTTCGTACTTTCATCTATTTCTCCTTTTCCAAGTTAAGATATAATATACTAAAACACACATAATAATTTTTCCTTCCAAGTATAAATAATAAATAACCGGAAAGGAAGTAGATTTTATTGGAACTATTAGACGTAGACCTATTATTAAAATTAGGCATATCCGCTTTACTCGGTTTGATTATCGGAGTCGAGAGGGAATTAAAAGGAAACCGCTTGGATTAAAAACAAGCTTAGTCATTTCAATTATTAGCTGCTTATTAACCATTGTATCCATTGAATCAGCATATATCTTTCCAGGTAATGATCTTATTCGTATTCAAATGGATCCACTTAGATTGGCAGCTCAAATCGTTTCGGAATTGGTTTCCTCGGTGCTGGCGTTATATTAAGACGAGGCAATGATCATATTTCCGGTTTAACAACAGCTGCTATGATTTGGGGTGCAGCCGGAATTGGGATTACCGTTGGTGCTGGATTTTTCATCGAAGCTGCGGTCGGAGTCGTCCTTCTCATTATCAGTGTAGAATTCATTCCCTTTGCATTAACGAAAATTGGTCCCAAAAATTATTAAAACGCGATTTAATTCTCAAAATCATCGTTAATGAACAAGATAGTTTAGATTCTGTCTTACAAAAGCTAAAAGAAGAAAAATTATCATTACCCATACTCGTATAAAAGATTTAAAGGAGCGTACAGCCTATTTACTCGAACTTAAAGCACGAGCTAGTATAAAGCGTTCCATAACAAATATTTATTATACGATATCAAATATTGACGATGTTCACGAAGTTGAGATAATAAGTTAAAGAATCTCCTTGCACTTTTTAAAATTCTAATTATAATAAGAGTTGTGCTTTAAAATTTGATGCATAACATGTGCTTGAGTTCTTTAACTCGGGGCCTTAGTATAATGGGATTACACTTGCCTGGCAGGCAAATAATACGAGTTCGATTCTCGTAGGCTCCATAACAAAAAACACTCTGTCATCCTTATTGATGATAAGAGTGTTTTTTGTTTCACATCGTGAATTCACGATTAATCATTCTACTTGATGATTAGAAGCTAATAAGAAACAGCTATATTTCACTTATATACTTGCCGGTGATTTTAACCATTCCCCTATTGCATTAAGCTCTGGTTCAAATCGTCAACTAGCCATTCGATTTCGAGACCTTTTGCTTGATTTTCTTTTTCTTCTCTTTCTCTTTCTATTTATTTCTACATTTTCAGGATACCATTCATACTCTGAATACCATTCATACGTTGTGTACCACTCATATTCTGTTTTATATTCTCGTTCTATGATCCACTCAGATGTTCTATTCTCTTCTTCCTGTTCTATCGAATCTTTATCTGTAATCAAATTCTGAGTCCGTTCAACCTTTCCGTCATTTGGCGTTGCAATTGTTTCGAGAGTAACCTCAGTAGTAGGTTCAACTGTAGGTTCAACAATAAGTTCTGCAGTAGGTTCTGCTGTAGGTTCTGCTGTAGGTTCTGCAGCTGTTTGTAGCAGCGATGGACCAATTGTTAATTGCTCAACATCTACCCATGCTTTAAGCAGGTCGGAAGCTACTCGATCCCATTGATATTGGGCTACCGCAAGCTCTCTACCTCTTTCACCCATTTTCACCATAAGGCTTTTGTTATCCAGTAAATGCGAAATTTTTTCCACAAAGTTGTTAGGGTTTTCAGGATCCTCCACAACAAGGCCATTTTCATTCAACTGAATAACTTCTGGATTTCCTCCTCTTTCGGTCGTAACAATAGGAAGACCTGCTGCCATTGCTTCATAATGAACACGCGCAAGCGGTTCTTGCCATAGAGAAGTGCATACAAATATATCGGAAGCAGCGAACCAGTTTTGTATTTCATTAGGTGATACAAAGCCGGTCGTCACAACTGGGACAGGTAGTTTTTGTACCAATGCTCTTACATAGGCGACATAATCTGTCACTTTGTTTTGACTAAACCAACTACTCCCAACAATAACGAGAGCTAAATTCTTATGTTTTTTGCAAGCTCAGGCAATGCCCTTATTAATTTATCGACCCCTTTATTATTTGAGAGTCTTCCAGCGAATAAAAGCACCGTTTTATCCTCAAGTCCATGTTCTCTTCGAAGGTCATTACGGATCTTTCGCATTTTTGGATGGTTTCCGGGTACAAATCGCTCGGTATCAACTCCAGAATAAATCGTCCTTATTTTATGAGACGCCTGAGGATATAAAGTTCTAATTACATTTCCAACGTAGTCACTAACTGTTACAATTTGAGAAACCTCATCTATTACAGAATGTGCCTCTGTTGGGGCGATTTTATCAAGATTAAACATATCGTTATGCATGCTAAGAGTAATTTTAGAGTGGGGGCTGCGTTACGTACAGATAAAACAAGGCGGGGCGATTAAAAATGTGAATGAGATCAAACGATTCAGATTCTACATATTTCATTACACCTTCTCGATAAATTTCGAACACATCCCTGGTACCCGAACATATTGAACTCCATTTATGATTTCTTTATCGGGAAGTGATTTATCGCTTTTCCTAGAATCGTTATCTCATGTAATTCGCTTAAATATGGAAGACACCCAGAAATATACGTTTGGATGGCCCCACCCAAAATTGGAGGTACAGGAAGTTTTTCTGTACAAATCATTAACACTTTCATTTGATTTCCTTTCCTTTCCAATCGAGCTGAATTTCATCCAAAACAGGCCATTTTGTCTGATCGGTATCAACGATTACTTGAATCAATTGATTCGTTTGCTCATTAAGGAATGCTTCAGGTTCATATACTACTTCTTTTATATTTTTATAAAATTCATTTGGCATCGATAAATCAATGAATAAAATTTCATATACATCTTCTGTAATAGGATTCGCTTCGTGGTAAGCCAAAATCATTTCCCGAACCCAAACAGTATCCCATTTATATAAATCAGCCATCGTCCCGCTGATCAGTTTTCTCAAATCTCGAATTCCAAGATCATATGCGACACCATCAAGATCAATGATCCACATGCCTTCTTCACCCATTTGCCCATTAGACCAGCCATAATCTTGGTGAACTAATCCCCAAAATTCATTCCCTTGTTTTACTAAATCCAAATAGTTTGATTGATTCATCCGATCAATGCCTCTTTTTGCTTGCTCCTCAAAAATAGGTAAAACCTCTAATAACTTTGAGCTGGCAGGCATTTCCGGGTAGTAATTAGCAATGGTTCGAAAATAGTCCATTTTCCTTAACATCTTGTCATACGTTTTATTCCATTTATGCAATCTAGAAGCAACTTCCGCTCCTTTTGGAGGAATATACCCTTTGCTTAATCGATGAAATTCACCTAACGCATAACAAAGTTGCTTTGCTCCCTCTAAATCTTTACTCGCCGGTGCCAATGGTTCAATCCATTCTGCAACAAACCATAACTTTCCTCCGGCTTCAATATAATTTTTCCCATCCTTAGTCTTTACAAGTGCCGGCACTCTTGCTTTTGAACATCGACTAAATATTCTTGTGCACCTAAGCTGAACATACTTCTAGTTGGTCTTCTATGCAATAACTTTAAGCTTTTGGTCCTGAATCTGTTTCGAGCTTCCAAATAGAACCACCTTTATCTGGTTTTGTCGTCACCACTTCCATGTTATTTACGGAAAATTCATAATGCTGAAGAACATCATGTGCGATTGAATCAATATATTCAGGTACAAAAATTCATGGGTCGCTTCATCTACTTCCCATGGTAAAATGGTTATATTTTTTCCATGTCTTCCTCCTTTTTAAATTCAAAATAGTCTTACTTTAATTTGTAAAGCTTCTCATAAACTCCGAGTGTTTCTCGTGCACATGTCTCCCATGAGAATTTACTTGCTTGTTTCAAACCATCTGCACTCATTTGTGCTAGTAGATCAGGATTGTTTAGGACTTTTTCAATTGCGGAGGCTATGCTTTTTCATCACTTGGGTTGACTAAAATTGCCGCATCACCTGTTACTTCAGGAATTGACGTCTTATTCGAAGCAATGACGGGTGTTCCACAGGCCATCGCTTCTAACGGAGGCAAACCAAACCCTTCATAATGTGAAGGATACACAAATAGATCTGCTGCATTATACAAATATGGTAGATCAGGTACTGGAACATAATCAGTAAAAACGACTTTATCTCGTAAATGCAAAGTCTCTATAAGTGTTACTAACTTTTTGAAGCTACGGTCGCGCTTCCCAACGATGACTAATTGATAGTCTTCTGGAATATCTTTTTGAATGTACCAAAACGCTTTTATAAGACCTTCAACATTTTTTCGATAGGAAAGACCTCCGATGTATAATAGATAACGAGATTTGATACCGTATTTTCTATTAACAAAGCTCTTGGCATTATTTTTTCGATCGGGTGATAAATGTCTTCTGGAGCTTCATAAGTAACGACAATTTTTTCATCGGGTAGATTAAAATACCGTTGGATATCTTTCTTGGAAAACTCTGAAACTGTTAGAATTAAGTCCGATTGTTCCATTATCCGCGGCATCTCTTTTAAAAATTTTAAGATATCCTGAACTACTAGTCTCCGGATAAATGTACGGAATGAGGTCATGAATCGTCGAAACTTGCAAGCAATCTTTTGTTTTCGGTAGTCCTATTCCATTTTGAGGTACATGGTATATATCTATTTTCTCTTGTTTAACACTTGTTGGGATGTGTACTTCTTCCCAAAACTTGTCTTTTCTAAGTTCTATACTTTGAAAGACTTCATCTTTAGAAAGATCAAGATTTTGAAACTCATCACCAGGCCAAAAAAGCGATATTCATTTCTTTTGTCCATCATGTATAAGTTTTTGGCTAGCTGGTATGTGTATGTGCCAATACCCGTTCCTCGGTACCAAATTGCACCCTTGTATCCATCCCTATCTTCATAGCGACACTCCCCAGTATCAGTTCTTAAGTTGCTTTAAAATGTGTCCGGCAGCAGTTTCAAATTTTTGCATAAACCTAGTGCGATTCTCTTGTTGCCGTCCCCATCTTCGTAACCTTTTTTCCAGTTTTTCTATTGTCGATCTTTTTCAACATAATAAAAATGTCCTAATTCGTAAAAGTCTTGTGGAAAACGGAGCATGGCATGGATTAGTCTCTCTTCTCCTTCATAAGGTTCTGCTACTTTATAGTAATTTTTTATTATAAATAGCGCTTTTTCCAAATCCCATTTCGTCACTCTCATATTTCGTAAAATAAGTGAGGCCACATCGTGAGTTCTAATATCAGAAATAGCATAATCAAAATCAATTAATGCAATTTCCTTTTGTTCCGTTATTAAAATATTGTGATAAGCGAGATCATGATGACAAAACCCTTGTAAATCACGCTCGATTAAGCTAATTTCTTCATAGTGAGATCTTGATAAAAGATCTACAGCATGTAACGCTTCTTTAATCCAATGTTTCGCTTGTTTCGTATACATTTGATCAAACATCGTTTTCCTTTTACGGCTAGTTTTTCCCATTCACGCATGTTTTCAATTCTCTCTAAAAATGCTCGATCCATTTACCCCATTGTAATTTACCCGGCAGTATGGAGGGATAAATCCATGGGTCAATTTATGAAATCTCGCTATACTCTGAGTTGCAATGCCTAAATCAATATGATTGTATTTTTCATGACTTTGACGCCCATTTATCGACTCCATTATAAAAATTTCATTCCATTTACTTCGACAGACATTTCTCCTTTACAAGTAGGAATGATGTCTGGTACAAAAATCCTTTTCGCTTAACATGTCTCATTGCCGCCAATGAATAATTCAGTTCTTCCGCCGTAAATTTAAATTTCTTTAAGACAAAATCCCCTGCTGCTGTTTTAAGCTGGAGTACTGAAAAGAGAGGCTTCACATCAAGTATTTTTATATCATATTCTACAAAAGCATCAGGCGTGAACCCGTAGTCACTTAGAGTTTGTATGATTTTTTGTTCATCCATTTAATCCGATCGCTCCCCTATTACAGTATGTTGGAACAGCGGTTTTCAATTTCTTCCCAAGTCATGCAAATCCGCACAATATCCTCTTCAAATAAATCGCTCCCTATTTGCACTTCAATCAAATGAAGATCTGTTAATGCTTTTATGGCATGCTTTGAGCCAACAGGAATAATAAGTACGTCTCCAGCAGTCACTTTTCGGATGTTATCATCTAAAACAAAAGGCCTTTTCCCGAAGTGATCGTCCATACTTCACTTCGCTTTGCATGTGTTTGATAGCTAATGTTTTTCCCGAATTTATGCTGATCGACTTTGTTAAAACCTTCTTCCCTCCAGGTAGCGTCTCATAATCTAGCACACGGTATGAACCCCATCGCTTGTCTGCAACCATAGCGTGTTCTCGTAAATCTTGAACGAGCGGTTTAATCGTTGAACTTTTTCCTTATGAGAAATTAAGACCCCATCTTGGCTTGCGGCTACGACAATATTAGATAATCCGTTAATAACTACAGGAATATTTAATTCATTTAACAGATGTACATTCGTTGAATCATCACTTATTATTCCCTTTCCTCTAATGTTCGTTGCCATTACTTGAGTGAAATCACTCCAAGTACCAAGGTCTTTCCAGAATCCTTTAAATGGTTTTACAATGATGTTTTTGCACTTTTCTACTACTTCAATATCAAAGCTAATTTTCGGTAATTGATCGTATTGTGCAGTCATTTCGATAAAATCAGTCGTATAACCTTTTATTTTTAACAGCTCTATTAAGTAACTAAGCTTGAAAGCAAATATTCCACAATTCCACAATGCGTTATTTTCTATTAGTATTTCCGCTGTATTCTTATCTGGCTTCTCAATAAAATACTTTACTTTTTGATAAGATGTGTTTTTCGACTCTTCTGGAATGATATAGCCAAATTTTTCTGAAGGCTCATCTGGAGAAAAGCCTAAAAGTGTAATGTCGGCATTGGATTGTTCCAACGCCTTTTCCAGCTCTGGTAAAACACGAAAGATTTGACTATCTGCATAATGGTCGACTGGTAAAACAACGATCACTTCATTATGTTCTATCCTTTCAACAGAATGAAGGTAGGTCGCAGCTAAGGCGATGGCAGGAAATGTATCTCTTCTTTCTGGTTCAACAATTAGACGAATATCATTCCCCAGTTGGTTTATCACACTTTCAATTTGCTCTTTATTTGTAGACAAATACGTATGTTTTAAAAGATCAACAGCAGTTAGTTGTCGCCAAACACGCTGGATCATTGATTCGTATCCTTGGTTAGAGGACTGAAGTAGTTTTAAGTATTGCTTAGATCTAACTGAATTTGATATAGGCCATAATCTGACACCTGAACCACCAGATAGAAGAATAACCTTCATAATCTCTCCTCCCATTCCCTTCATTTAAAATGATTTAAATATCATATGCTGGAGTAATTGAAATGTTATAATCTTGCTGTTCAAATCGAAAAGTTCTTTAGGCTTGTATAATTTAGAACTACCATAGGCGACTGATGAACAGTGACCTTTGGAATAGGTAAAGGAGCAACTTTAGAGCCGCTCATTTTTATAGGCTAAAGATGCTCCTGTGGAGAATCATTGCATATTTCATTGTTTTTCCCTTTTTAAAGCGATACGTATATACTCAATTTCTTTTAATAAGCCTTCGCGCAACGATGTAGTTGGAGAATATCCTAACATCGTTTGAGCATGTGAAATATCTGCATGAGTATGCTTTGGCTCCCCGATCGCTTCTTCTAAAAATCAATTTTCGCCTTTTGATCCGTTAGTTCCTCAAGCATAGAAATAATCTCATTAACGGTTGCTCGTTCCATCCCGCCAATATTGAAAATTTTACCAGCAGCGTTTTCTATATTCATGACTGCTGCAGTACCGAGAACGCAATCATCAATATAAGTAAAATCACGTGACTGTGTACCGTCACCAAACAGGGTAAGTGGCTCATCCAACAGCATTTGCTTTATAAATCGATGAAAGGCCATGTCTGGTCGTTGTCTTGGACCATATACTGTAAAGTAGCGTAAAATCGTGACAGGAACGTTAAAGTTTTTTCGTATACCGCGCAAAGATGTTCACCTGAAAGTTTTGTCACACCATAAGGGGAAAGTGGAGTAGGTATCATATCCTCACTTACCATGCCGTTTTTATAACCATATATAGAAGAAGTAGAAGCGTAAATGAATTTTTTATACTAGCGGACTTCGAAGCTTCGAGTAATCGTTGCGTGGCTAAAATATTATTCTCTACATAGGGCAGAAAATCCGTTCCCCAGCTTGATCTAACGCCAGGAATTCCTGCTAAATGATAGATAATGTCTACATCTTTTAAAAGTTGGACCAGGTCAACATGCAATAAATTTGCTTCAATCATTTGAAAGCGCGGGTGTTTCTTCAAATTAGTTACGTTCATATTTTTTAATGTAGGAGGCGTTGGACCAATAAAGCAATCAATTCCAATGATATCGACATTTTCCTGTTTTAATAGATGTTCACATAGGTGAGACCCGATAAATCCAGCGCAACCCGTCACAAGTATTTTCATCGTCTGCCCACCCCAATATATTTAAAACCAAGTGTTTTCAATAATGCTCGATCTAAACAATTTCTCGCATCTACAATGGCATTGCCTCTCATCAAACTTCTTGCCTTTTCCCAATCCATTGTTATGAATTCCTCCCACTCAGTAGCAACAATCGCCATATCAACATCTTTTATTGCGTCCATTGATGTAGAGTGTTGTTGAATATTTGCTTGTAAATCTAGTGGCAGCTGAGCTTCCGGATCGTACACATGAACAGTGACGCCTAATTGAGTAAGCTTTTTGATCAATTCAATCGCCTTCGACTCACGGATATCATCTGTATTTGCCTTAAATGCAAGTCCTAACACAGCTATTTTCATCGAGGATATATTTGGAAAGATACTTTTATTTTATCTACATACACATCAATTTGTGTGGCATTCACTTTTTGCGCAGCATCTAATAAGAGGGGCTGAATATTTTTTCTTTTGCAACAAAACTAAGAGATTGCAAGTCTTTTGGAAAACATGAACCGCCATACCCAATGCCAGCCTTGAGAAATGAATGACCTATTCTTGAATCAGATCCGATTCCTTCCGCAATATGGGTAATATCTGCATCAAATATTTCACAAATTCGGGCCATCTCATTAATGAATGAAATTTTTGTTGCCAAAAGGCATTTGACGCGTACTTAATCAGTTCTGCGCCGGAATAGTTCGTAATAATATAAGGGGCCTCTAAACCTTCATATAAATTTTTCATTAACTTAAGGATTCTTTGTTTTTTTCGTGATTAACTCCAACTACAATTCGATCGGGATGAAACATATCATACACTGCTGAACCTTCCCGTAAAAACTCTGGATTTGAAACGAGGGTAAATAGGCTGGAACCGTAACCATTGTCAATGATATATTGATAAATGGCTTCATTCGTTCCTGGTGGGACTGTACTTTTATGATAATCGTCTTATGAGAAGTAAAGTGCTTCATCATATCAAAAATCGCCGCGTATAGATCGCTTAAATTTGAACTCCCATCAGGTAATGATGGAGTTCCAACAGCAACCATGACAACTTCAGCATTACATATACTTGATGACAGGTCATCAGTAAAGGTCAGTCTTTCTTTATTTCTAATGATAAGTTCTTCAAGACCGGGTTCGTATATGGGAATCTTACCGTTCTTTAAAGACGTCACTTTATTTATATTTTGATCAACACATGTAACGTGATGACCTAAGTCTGAAAGAACGGCTGCAGTTGTAAGTCCTACGTATCCTGCGCCAATCACACAAACATTCATTTTTAAAGAACTCCTTTCTATATATATTTCAAAAAGAGTGTTGAAATTGTTATTTATCAACACCCTACTGTTAATCTTAGTCATCTAAAGAAGGCAGTAAGAATTGGGGATCGACCCATTCGATGGAAATCGTCAACTTGACTGTACCTTCCTTTGTTTTATGACTAATTTTATATTCCAAGTCCTCGTCCGGTAGTTCCATCTTTTGACCCCTCACATGAAGGTTGTCAGCTTCCAACTGATCGCCTACTCTTTTAAAAATTCAGCATACTGCAGTCTTCTTCCCACAAATTCTTCTTCTAATTTCAACACCATACACCTCGTTTTTATTTTAATTTTAATAATTCTCGCAAGACTGGTAGCTTTTCCGCATCAACCTTGTAGCTTTTTAAGAGCTTCTTCACTTCCCCAACTTCATTTTTTTGAATGGTTTTTCGCATACCCGTAAAATTTATGGGGAATAATAAATCAATATAAATAATTTTTCTTTGATCTTCAGTAAGAGGGATTACTGTTTCGTAACAGCTAATCAGTCGCTGTACTTCAGCTAAATCCCAAGAACCTAATTCGGCCATACGTTTAAAAATTAATTTGCGCACATCCCGAAGAGGAATATCGTATGCTAAATTATCAAGGTCTAAAACATATACCCCTTTTCCGTTTGAAGCGCATTCCCTTTTCCATAATCTTGATGGGCCATGTAGCCATATTTTCCGATTTCTTGAACCCAATCAAAATAACAAGAATTTTCAAGCAATTGAACCGACTGTTCAGCCATTTGAATTATTTCATCCGCTATATTTAAATAAGCCTGGTGGAAAGCAGTGTTCTCATTTTCCGAATCGGCTTTCCATTGTTTCATTTCGTTCAACATTTTTTGAAAGTGATCTGGCCATACCCCCATACGATCGTACGTTTCACAATCTTCTGGAGGAACAAAACCAACAGTATCCTTATGGAATTGTGCTAACCCCTTTAATCCAACATCAAGGTGTTCCTGAATTTCTTCCATATCCAAATCAGTGCCTTCAATCCAACTATATAGAACTAACGCATATCCTTCGTGTACAAAAAGAGTTCGTCGTCTTTCGTTGGGATAATGCTGGCAACGAGAGCACCTTTTCCAAAAAGATAAGCTTGGGCTGCTGTTGTAAATTTCACAACAGGTAAAGACTTTCGGATCCGCTTTAAACAAAATGTACCGGTGGAAGTTCCTACTTTCCAAATCGTCTTAATCCCTCCCCTTGAATCACCTCAATTCCAGTGATTTGAAGTTGAGGGTAATTGGCAGCCATTAACTGTTTTCCTAATTCAAGATCATTCGTAATATTATCCATGCTGTATCACCTCATCGAGCCGAGTGATGAAACCTTGAAGAACGGTATCTTTGCCTAATTCAGTAGCTGTCATTTCACTTAATTTAGAGATATATTTTTGAACCGTCCAGTTTGGCTCCTTATTCCGATAATATTTTTTAATCTGTCCATAAATTAAATGAGGAAATTGGATATCTGCAGCAAGAATCATATACTGTTCTTTCGTCAAAGGATTTACCTCTTGATAAGCCTTTATCATTTTCAACATTAGCTGTAAATCCCAACCTGTACCTTTCTTCATTACCTTATTTAGTATTTTCCTTATATCGATAACAGGGAGATCGACAGTAAGAGAATCCATATCAAAGACATAAAGGTGCCCGTCATCTCCAATCGCAAGATTTCCAGCTGCATAATCTTGGTGACACAATAATTTGGTCTCCTTTGTTTCTTCAATCCACTGATCAAAATATGGATTATTAAGCATTGAAAGTGACTTTTCACATTGCTTTATGAACGTATCCACATGCGTTAAAAATAGCAGATCATACTCGCTTTTATCCTTCACTTGAGACCTTTCTTCTTTCCATCTTATCAACCGCTCGTATCTTTTTGCAGTTCTGGTCTCCACTCCGTTAAGAGAAAGGAAGGGAATTTCCCTGTTGGCGATTCAATTCCTCTTGACGCTTTATGAAATGAAGCCATCCCCTCAATATCATTAACAACTCATCTTCATGCTCATATTCTGGTGATCTTCCGTGGACCGCTTCAAAAACGACAAAATATTCATCATCCACCTTTACAAAGCCTTCTCCGGAATGGTTTTTTATGACGCCAGGAGTGTGAATGCCGTTATTTCTCAGATAGTCAATTGCATGAATCATAAATCTAATATGGTTCTCATCAAACGGAACTTTTTCATGATCACTTCACCAATATCTGTTTCAATCGACCAGACAGCTTTTTTCCTTTATAGGATAGCAAATAAATTTTATGAACCTTTAAAGGATAATGAGCGATCGCTTTTTTACAACTTCCGAAAATGTCGTGTCCATTCAGACACCTCCTTAAGATTTAGTTCCTTTCAACGCAGCTAGATAGAGATTTTCCAATCTTTCTGCTACATGCTCGAATCCAAAGTTCGTTTCAACGAATGCTCTACCAGCTTTCCCCAATGCAGCAGCCGCCTGCTCATTGGATATTAGAAAGGATATTGCATCTGCAAACGTTTCAGGATTCGCATAATCTTCGACTAAGATACCGTTATTAAGTTGTTTAATGATCTCTGCGTTTCCGCCGCGGTTAGTCGTAATAATAGGCAACCCTGCTCCCATGGCTTCATAGTGTACTCGAGCCAGCGGCTCTTGCCATTGAGAGCTACATACAAATATATCTCCTATTAGAAACTGAGATGGAATGTCACTCGGGGTACAAAACCGGTGAAGATTACTCTGTCCTTTCCTAGCGATTCGGCAAGCTGACGAAGTTTCAACCCATAGTCATCAATTCGATCGTCACTGAACCATTTACTTCCCACAATGACTAATACCGCATCGTGATGTTTCTCAATCACTTGCTGCATTGCATTAATAAGGACATCTGGACCTTTCGTTTTACTTAAACGCCCAACGAATAAAATTACTTTCTTATCGTTGACACCATATTTTTGTCGCAATTTCTTTCGTATTACTTGTGCATCCTTATCCCAGATCGGTTTATATTGATTCAGATTGATTCCCGAATATACAGCCTTCACCTTCTCTTTAGCTAAAGGAAATCGGGTTGTTATCGTATGTCCGATATACTCACTAATGGTCATAATTCTATCAACCGCTTCAATGACCAAATTACCCATTTCAGTGGATATCTTATTTTCCCTAAACATTTCGTTATGAAGACTTATGACGAAACGACTAGTCGGCATCGCTGTTTTATATATAAGCAAATCTCGAGGCCGATTGAAGACATGCACCAAATCATAATACTCTTTGTTGGCATTTTTTTGCGAGCTCTATTCCGACATTGAACACGTAGTTCTCACGAGGAACACGAATGTATTCGACACCATTGACCATTTCCTATCAGGAAGATCCGGGTCTGTAATACAGTAAATCGTTAAGTCGTGGATTTTACTTATATAAGGTGTTACACCATCAATTAATACTTGAATGGCACCACCACCTATTGGAGGGACGGTAAACATTTCTGTACAAATAATTGCGATCTTTATCAGAGTCAGCTCCTCTCATTAAAAAGTCAAGCAAGGAATTACCCCCTTGACCTATTTGTATTTTATGTCTCCGTCATTCTTAAGGAACGGCAATTCTACTAATGAACTCGATAAAGTGCGAATTTTAGGAATTCTCCTATTTCAATCATTACTCGATAAATCGTGAATGTATTGATTTATAGCTAAATATTCTTCAAACCTACTAATATCAAATCTACGTCCTTTAATCGTTACTCCATAGTATTTTTCCACCTTTAACATCTCATTAATAGCATCTGTTAATTGGATTTCACCTCCCACACCAGGTTTTATTTGTTCTAAATATGAAAAAACTAATGAATTGAATACGTATCTTCCTATGACAGCTAAATTTGAAGGTGGTTTTATTGTTGGCTTTTCAACGATACTATTAACTATACCTACATAATTCGTAATCGCTTCCCACTCAACGACACCGTAGCTTGACAACAATTGTTTTTCAACTTCATAAAGACCGAGTACACTTTTTTCTCTTGTTCATAAATCTTTATTAATTGTTCTAACCCTGGCGTTTCTTTTTCAATGATCACTTCATCAGGCAGTAGTACGGCAAATGGTTCATCGCCAACAAAATTTTTACCTAAAAGGATTGCGTCTCCTAGCCCTCTTGGATATGGTTGACGTACATATTGAATTTCGACAGAGGGATTTTGTCCTTCTCTAATAAATGTGATTTTTGTTTTTTTCCAGAAAAGCTTCTAATTCAAGTGAGCGATCAAAATAGTCTACAACTAAATTTTTTGATCGAGAAACAACAATTAATATCTCGTTAATCCCTGACTTCATCGCTTCCTCTACAACATAATGAATAGCAGGCTTATCTCCTATCGGAAATAATTCTTTCGGAACAACCTTTGTAATTGGTAAACTCCTTGTTCCATATCCAGCCGCAGGGATAATGGCTTTTTTATCATCTATTCACCTCCTACTACATTTTGTCTGCGCAAGGAAAATCGTCTAGTCATAAAGGATATTGTCCTTTTTATTATCTTTCTTTATTAGTAAATGAACTTGTCAGCTTTTTTGTAAGTGCTATTGTCTATTTTGATGCTTATTTTTGTGCAATTTTTACAAGGAACAAAAATAAGGACCCCGAAAAATCGGGAGTCCCTAAAATAATATGGATTATAGACGTTTCTCTAGTTCCGCTTTCTTCTCTTCAAATCCAGGTTTACCTAAAAGTGCGAACATATTTACTTTGTATGCTTCTACACCAGGCTGGTCAAATGGATTTACCCCTAGTAAATATCCGCTAATCGCACAAGCTTTTTCGAAGAAGTAAACGAGGTAGCCGAATGTGTATGCATCCATCGCTGGAATTTCAACAACTAAGTTCGGAACGCCTCCATCGATATGTGCAAGCAACGTTCCTTCAAATGCTTTGTCGTTTACAAACTCTACTGTTTTTCCTTCTAGATAGTTCAATCCGTCAAGATCGCCTTCTTCACTTTCGATGACGAGCTCATGACGAGAAGATTTCACTTTAATCACCGTTTCAAATAGATCACGACGCCCTTCTTGTACATATTGCCCAAGTGAATGCAAGTCCGTAGAGAAGTTTGCAGATGCAGGAAAATTCCTTTTGGTCTTTTCCTTCACTTTCTCCGAAAAGTTGTTTCCACCATTCAGAGAAATATTGCAATCCTGGTTCATAGTTAATTAACATTTCAATGGTTTTGCCTTTATTATATAAAATATTGCGGATAGCCGCATATTGATAGGCTGCGTTCTCTTTCAAGTCAGACGTGCTAAAATCTTCACGAGCCGCCGCTGCACCTTTCATCATTTCTTCAATTTCCACACCACTTACGGCAATTGGAAGCAAACCAACCGCTGTCAATACAGAGAAACGTCCGCCTACATCATCCGGAATAATGAATGACTCATAGCCTTCTTCATTCGCAAGTGTTTTAAGTGCACCTTTCGCTTTATCCGTAGTCGCATAAATACGAGCTTTTGCTTCTTCCGCTCCATATTTTTCTTCGAGCACTTTACGGAATATTCGGAATGCAAGTGCTGGTTCTGTCGTTGTGCCTGATTTTGAAATGACATTGATTGAGAAATCTTTTCCTTCAAGTAGATCCATTACATCTCTCATATATGTAGAACTGATATTATTTCCAACAAAAATGACTTGTGGCGTTTTACGTTGCTCTTTGAAAGCACGTTGTAAAAACTATGGTTAAGCATTTCAATTGCTGCACGAGCACCAAGATATGACCCACCGATACCGATGACTAATAATACATCGCTATCGTTTTTTATTTTTCAGCCGCTTTTTGAATACGTGCAAATTCATCTTGATCATAATTGACAGGAAGATCGATCCAACCTAAGAAATCATTCCCTGCACCTGTTTGCTCGTGAAGCTGTTTATGTGCTGTATCAACAGCGCTTTGTAAATATGCAACCTCATGCTCCCCAAAAAATCTAGAGCTGTAGAGTAATCAAATTTAATATGTCCCATCTTCTATTTCGCCTCCAAAAATATAATAAAAATATAATACGTTAACTTTATCTGAACAAAGTGTTTTTTCAAGAATAGACGCATTAATCATTGCTTCACTATCATAATATCTGAATCAATTGTCAAACAATAGTCATAATTCAAAAACAGCCGACTCAAAAGAATCGGCAGTTCATTGTGAATGATTATACCCACCCTCTAAATCTAGAAGCTTCAGCTACATTTCTTAAACCGACCATATATGCAGCAAGACGCATATTCACTCTGCGACTATCCGCTGTATTGTAAACATTTTCGAAAGCAGCAACAAGTTTTTGATGAAGCTTTTCATTTACTTCTTCCTCAGACCAATAGTACCCTTGGTTATTTTGAACCCATTCAAAATATGACACCGTTACTCCACCGGCACTTGCTAGTACATCAGGAACGAGCAAAACGCCACGGTCAGTTAAAATTCTTGTTGCTTCTTCAGTTGTAGGCCCATTCGCCGCCTCAACAACGATCGATGCTTTAATGTTTGGTGCATTTTCTGCTGTAATTTGGTTTGAGACAGCTGCTGGCACGATAATATCACAATCTAATTCAAAGAGCTCTTTATTCGTAATTGTGTTATCAAATAATGTCGTTACCGTTCCAAAACTATCGCGGCGATCAAGCAAATAATCGATATCAAGCCCATCTGGATCATGAAGTGCGCCGTAGGCATCAGAAATACCGACAATTTTGGCTCCCGCATCGTAAAGAAATTTGGATAGGAAGCTCCCGCATTACCAAATCCTTGAATGACGATTCTTGCATCTTTTATATTAATTCCACGTTTTTTGCAGCTTCTTCAATACAAATTGTTACACCTTGGGCAGTTGCTTTCTCACGTCCTTGAGAACCTCCCAGTACGATCGGCTTTCCTGTAATAAAGCCAGGTGAATCATTTTCACGAAGAAGGCTATACTCATCCATCATCCAAGCCATGATTTGTGAGTTCGTGTAGACGTCCGGAGCAGGGATGTCTTTTGTTGGACCGACAATTTGGCTAATCGCTCGAACGTATCCGCGGCTAAGTCTTTCGATTTCCCCATTGACATTGTTCGGGGATCACAAATGATTCCGCCTTTTCCCCACCGTAAGGAAGGTTGACAATTCCGCATTTAATACTCATCCACATCGACATTGCTTTTACTTCTTCCTCTGTCACCTCAGGATGATAGCGAACGCCACCTTTCGTAGGTCCTACTGAATCATTATGTTGTGCCCGAAAGCCCGTATATACATTGACGGACCCATCGTCCATTTTGACAGGAATTCGTACAGTCAACATCCGCATTGGCTCTTTTAAGAGCTCATACATTTCCTCACCAAAACCAAGCTTGTTAAGGCTATCTTTAATAACCTCTTGTGTTGATGTAAATAAGTTTAGATTTTCTGCCATCTTTTTCTTCGCCTCTTTATTGTGTAATCAAATCCATTATAGCATTGATGTGAGAACTTTATTAATTCGAATGATTGCCCAATCCAACTCTTCCTTTGTAATGATCAGTGGAGGCGCAAATCGAATGACCGTTTCATGTGTTTCTTTGCATAAAAGACCTTCATTCTTTAACGCTTCACAATATTTACGAGCATCGTCATTTAGTTCGATGCCAATCAATAAACCTTTACCCCTTATTTCTTTAATTTTGGGATGTTTTATTTCTTTTAATTTTGACATAAAGTACTGTCCGAGTTCAAGAGAACGCTTCGAAAGTTTTTCTGTTTCAATCACCTTTAAAGCCGCAAGGAAACAGCACAAGCAAGCGGGTTTCCACCAAATGTCGATCCGTGCGAACCCGGATTGAATACACCAAGCACATCTTTGTTGGCGGCGACACAAGAAATCGGAAAACTCCCCGCCTAAAGCTTTGCCAAGGACGTACATGTCTGGTTCCACTTCTTCCCAATCAGATGCAAACATTTTCCCCGTCCTGCCAAGACCCACCTGAATTTCATCAGCAATGAATAAAACATTATGCTTTTTACAGAGATCGAATGCCGCTTTTAAATATCCTTCTGGCGGAATGACGATTCCAGCCTCCCTTGAATCGGCTCTAGTAAAAACGCAGCCGTATTTTCAGTGATGGCCTCCTCCAATGCATTCAAATCACCATATGGAATAACGGTAATTCCGGAAGCAATGGACCGAAGCCTCTTTTATATTCTGCTTCAGATGAGAGAGAAACGGCTAACATCGTTCTTCCGTGAAAATTCCCTTCACAGACAATGATTTCAGCCTTATTTACCTCAACTCCCTTAACATCATACGCCCAGCGTCTAGCTGCTTTAATCGCTGTTTCAACCGCTTCTGCACCCGTATTCATCGGCAAAGCCATTTCTTTATTCGTTAATGTACAAATTTTTTATACCATCGACCAAGCTGATCGTTATGAAACGCTCGTGATGTTAACGTTACTTTATCAGCTTGATCCTTTAACGCTTGAATAATATCTGGGTGGCGATGACCTTGATTCACGGACGAATACGCGCTAAGCATATCTAAATATTCATTGCCTTCTGGATCTTTCACCCAGACCCCTTCTGCTTCTGAGATTACGACAGGTAACGGATGATAATTATGCGCACCAAATTTTTCTGTTTGCCTAATAATTTCCCTTGTTTTTCTCACCGTCCCATCCCCTTTATTCACAAAGTTTCTGATGTTGTCTTTGCTTGCATATGCAATAATAGATAATCCGGTCCCCAGCCTTTGAATCAGTTCCGGACATATGGAATCCACCAAATGGTTGGTAACCGACAATTGCCCCTGTACAACCACGGTTAAAATAAAGGTTCCCAACGTGGAAATCAGCCCGCGCTTGTTCGATATGCGCCCGGTTATTTGTAATGACCGCTCCAGTTAATCCGTATTCTGTATTATTTGCAAATTCAATCGCCTCTGTGAAATCCTTCGCTTTTGCAAAAGCGACGACAGGGCCAAAAATCTCTTCTTGCATCAGTCGCGCGTTCGGATAAAGATGCGCAAAAATCGTCGGCTGAATAAAATAGCCTTTTGAATGGTCGCCTGTTCCACCGAACATTAACTTCCCTTCTTCTTTTCCAATGTCGATATATGACATTATTTTATGATAAGCAGACTGATCGATGACAGGTCCCATAAAATGTTCCGCGTTTACTGGATCACCGACAGCTAACTCTTTCGTTATTTCAATTGTTCGTTCTAGTACTTGCTCATACACATCTTGAACGGCGATGACACGAGAGCATGCGGAGCATTTTTGACCAGAAAATCCAAAAGCTGATTTTACAATCGACTGAGCAGCTAATTCCAAATCGGCTTCCTTATCAACGACAATTGTATCTTTTCCACCCATTTCTGCCATGACTCGCTTTAACCATATTTGCCCTTTATTCACTTTGGAAGCTCGCTCGTAAATACGTATCCCTACTTCTCTCGATCCCGTGAAACTAATAAACCGAGTTTTCGGATGATCGACTAAATAATCTCCGATAACGGAGCCGCTTCCCGGTATGTAATTCACGACACCAGGCGGCAACCCAGCCTCTTCCAGTACTTCTACAAATTTAGCAGCGATGATCGGAGTCGCCGACGCTGGTTTTAGCAACACCGTATTGCCCGTCACGATTGCGGCCACCGTCGTTCCAGCCATAATTGCCAACGGAAAATTCCATGGTGAAATGACGACCGCAACACCAAGCGGAATGTAATCATAGCGGTTGAATTCACCAGGACGGCTTTCTACCTTCTTCCCATCCTTCATTTCAAGCATTTGCCGCCCATAATATTCTAAAAGTCAATTGCCTCCGCTGTATCGGCATCCGCTTCATTCCATGGCTTTCCTGCTTCCTTCACTAAAAGTGCTGAAAACTCATACTTGCGACGGCGAATGATGGCAGCGGCTTTAAATAAAACGTCTGCACGTGTTTCTGGCTTTTCCTTTTTCCAATTTTCAAACGCAACAAGCGCCCTATTCATCGCATGCTCCACTAATTTTTTATCCGACTGTGAAACGCTTCCAATCACTTCGGTTTTATTAGCTGGATTATATGATACAATCTTCTCTTCCGTTATCATCCTTTCCCCACCAATGATAAGTGGATAATCTTTACCAAGGTACGATTCAACGGTTTGTAACGCTTGCTCAAATGCTTGTTTATTCGTATCTATTGTGAAATCTGTAAACGGTTCGTGTGTATAAGGAATCATTAGCATGTTCCCCTCGCCATTTAAATTTCTCATCACATAAATAGTATCATATTTTCTCTTTGGCAAAAATAGGTGATTGCAAAAAAGAGGCCTATCTCTTGTAAAAGAAACAGCCTCTTCGCACATTTATTTTTTAATTAAATCATTTCTTTCAGATTGGTTAATCCATTCTTGTAATTTGTCTTTTAACGTATTGAACCCTTCGCTGCTTGCTACTTCTGTTTTCACAGTTGCTTGACGACGTGGCTTCTTTTGTTCCTCCTGTTTTGGCGCTTCTTCTGTCGCACGAATCGAAAGGCTAATTTTCCTTTCTCTTCATCAATCGATAACACTTTTACTTTTACTTCCTCACCCATGCTTAATACTTCGTTAATATCTTTTACAAATCCGTGTTTAATTTCAGAAATATGAACAAGTCCTTGTGTTTCTTCATCAAGAGCAACGAACGCTCCGTAAGGCTGAATGCCCGTTACTTTACCTAATACTACTTCACCGATCTCATATTTTGTTGTCATGGTAACACTCCTAATTTTTTAGTATTTCTCCTAATTTACGCAATTGTAAATTATAACATACATGCTAGAGGGTGGCAAAGAATTTCCCAATCTTACTAATAAAAATTCCCTATCATAACGATTTCAAACCTGTCATTTTATTGTGTTATTTTTAAATAAAAGGGAAAATACAATAAAACTGGAGGTTAATTAAGTGCAAGCAATCCGTTCCTCACAACATGTCTTCATTAACGGGAACGAAATCTATTATGAAGAATATAAGCAACCACATTCTGCACCAACCTTTTTATTGATACACGGCTTTTTATCCTCTTCTTTTAGCTTTCGTAAATTGATTCCGTTGTTAGCAAAGATTTCCATGTCATTTCCGTCGATCTTCCCCTTTTGGCAAAAGCGGAAATCACTCCGATATGAATATAGCTATCAAAATATGGCAAAATCAATTTTTGAACTATTGGATCGACTTACTACCGATGTACGATTTGCAGTCGGGCACTCAATGGGTGGGCAAATTGTATTAAATATGCTGCACCAACGGCCGTATTTTATGAAAAGGCAATCCTATTATCCAGTTCAAGCTACATGCCCAAAGCAAAACCATTACATATCTTTTCATCCTACCTTCCATTTTTGCATCATTATGTAAAATTTTACCTGCGTAAAACAGGCGTACTTGGAAATTTGAAGTTTGTTGTTCACGATCAGACACTGATCGATGATATAATGATAACTGGTTACTCTGAACCATTTCATGATCCGCAAATCTTTCGTGCACTCACGAGGCTGCTACGCCATCGGGAAGGAGATGTATCGTCTGCAACGCTCCGAACGATTGAAACTCCATGTTTATTATTATACGGACAGTATGATCGCGTTGTACCGTTGGAAATCGGAAAAGACTCGCTCATGACCTTCCAGTTTCACGACTTGTTATTCTTAAAGATGTCGGACATTTGATTCCCGAAGAGGCACCGGAAATAGTATATGAAGAGATTATGGAATTCATTTCACACAAGCAGGATGGTGGTTTTATAAATGATTAATTTTGATGAAAAGATCGACCGCAAGCAAACGAAGTCAGTCAAATGGGACGGGATGCAGGCTGTTTTCGGATATGATGAGTTATTACCAATGTGGGTGGCAGACATGGATTTCAGACCCCAGAAGCCGTTCTCGAAGCGATGAAAAGCAGAATCGATCACGGTGTTTTCGGATATAGTTTGACAGGTCAATCAACGGCAAACGCCATTATGAGTTGGACGAAGAAACGGCATCATTGGGACATTAAGCAAGGGTGGATTATGTACAGTTCTGGCGTCGTTCCCGCACTTGCCACTGCCGTTCAAGCCTTTACGGAGCCAGGAGATAAAGTGTTAGTACAATCGCCCGTTTATACACCCTTTTTCAATGTGATTGAAAATAATTTGCGCACAGTCATCAACTCTCCACTCGTTTTAACTAACGGTCGTTATGAAATCGATTTTCTTGATTTTGAGGAAAAATTAAAAAGTGGTGTTAAATTATTTTTGCTTTGCAATCCGCATAATCCAGGTGGAAGAGTATGGACTAGGGAAGAACTTGAAAAGATCGCACAACTTTGCAAGCAGTATGGCGTAATCGTTGCCTCTGATGAAATTCACGGTGACCTCGTTGCCCCACCATATCAACATATTCCATTCTCCTCGCTTGGAAAAGCGTATGAAAATATGTCGCTAACATTTATGGCACCAAGTAAAACATTTAATTTAGCTGGACTCCAAGCAGCTTTTATGGTCATTCCCCATCAGGAAATGCGCGAAAAAGTAAAAGCTATTCAAGCAAAGGATGGACATTTCGCATTAAACACATTTGGCATTATTGCGATGGAAGCAGCATATTTGCACGGGAAGATTGGCTGAATCAGTTGCTCGATTATATTCGCACCAATATTGAACTCGTAAAGGAATTCGTACATAACCATTTGCCACAGCTTTCCGTCATCGCCCCTGAAGGATCGTATCTCGTATGGATCGACTGTAATAAAACGGGATTCACTGAAGAGGAACTGCGTAAAAGGCTGTTGGAAAAAGGAAGCTTGCAGTGAACTTCGGTGAAGCATATGGGCCTGGAGGAAGGCTTCATTCGTTTGAATATTGCATTCCACCGTGACCTCGTAATAGAAGGGCTACAAAGATTAAAACGTGCATTTAACTAAGAGAAGAAATAAGCCAGATCAAAAACTGGCTCAATTCTTCTCTTTAATTTTAAATCCTTTTCATTGTTAGTAGGATTCTCATCACTTGCTGGTTTTCGATTTTTAGTAATTTCTCCACAGGCGATCCGATCTCCCGCATCTCCCGCGGGCTGCGACATCCCATCATCGGCATTTTCATGAACGACAAGTGCCGTTCCTTCCGTCGTATAAATCGAGTTTAGCCCATCCTTCAATGTAATATTTTTCGCAATGTAATCAACTTTCGCTTTTCCAGCACTGTTAACGATTAGATTGGGCAGATCACCAGCATGAGAACCTTTTGGATGAAGAAGGCCATGTTCTTTTTCATCTGGATTAAAATGTTCACCAGCGGAAAGAAAGTCGGGTGCTTTACAAACCCCTTTATCATGAATATGCATCCCATGTACACCTGATGGCAGACCTTCTAATTCTCCCGATAAATTCACACCTTCCGCCTTTTGTTCAAACGTTATTTTTCCGAGGGAATCACCGTCTGCATTTTTCACATCGACCTCAATTTTTTCGGTAGCGGATTTGCACAACCACTCAACAGAAAAATGAAAAGTATCACCATTAGCTTTTTCATCAAACCCCACCAGTCATGTTTCTTTTATCTTTCATTGTTTCCATGTAAAAATGAAATATGCAAATAATGGGTTAATGAAAAAAGCACCCATTAAAGATGCTTTTGACGTTCACGATTGATCTTGTCTTCCAATTCTTTTGTTTTCTCTTCTTCTTTTTTGACACCCGTTTAATTATCATAAACACAAGTATACATGCGGCAATAAAAATACTCATCGAAATCGCAGCGGGAATATATTCACGTTTATCGTCTGGAAAATATAAAAATGGCATATATAAAACAAAAGACTGCAAAATTGTAAGCAAGGATAACCTTCCTTCCATTCGTGGATATAAAGTAATTATATCAATGCTCGTTCATCCTTGCCAAACGAATCTCGACAAATATGTGAAAAGTCGCCCTATAAGGCGACTCTCATTTTATTATTCTTTAATCATATCGATGCTTTCGATCACTACATCTTCAACTGGCTTGTCCATTGCACCTGTTTGTACGTTAGCAATTTTATCGACAACGTCCATTCCTTCAATCACTTGTCCAAACACCGTATGACGGTGATCAAGATGTGGTGTTCCGCCATTCTCCATGTACGCATCAATGATCTCCTTTGGGAAGCCTGCAGCTTCAAGTTGACCTTTCGTACGTGGATCTAAATGGCTGTTTTGTACAATAAAAATTGGCTGCCATTTGTATTTGGACCAGCATTCGCCATTGAAAGAGCGCCGCGAAGATTGAACAGTTCCATAGAAAACTCATCTTCAAACGAGTCACCATAAATGCTCTCTCCGCCTCTTCCTGTACCAGTCGGATCTCCACCTTGGATCATAAAATCTTGAATGACACGGTGGAAAATAATCCCGTTATAATAATCATTTTTCGCATGAGTCACAAAGTTTTCAACCGTTTTCGGCGCTTGCTCAGGGAATAGTTTGATTTTGATTGCTCCCATATTTGTGTTCATTTGTACAAGTATTTCATTTTCTGCTACTTCAGTTGTTAATTGCGGGTAAATCTTTTCTGCCATTTCGACATCTCCTTCTAATTGATTCGAATTTTCATTCTCAGCTTGACTCGCTTGAATGTCATTTTCCTCTCTTAGTTTAGCCGTTCCACACGAGGCTAAAAGTAAAACAACAATCAAAACAAATATAGCCATTAATTTCCGCTTCATACGTCACGCCCTCCAAAAATACTTTACAGGATTTCTGAAAAAAATCATCCTTCTTTCCTTTTCTTTCTTCATCTTCCATAATGATAGTTAAGAAGGGGTGATAGGTGAATGGAAATAGGTCAAATTGTAACGGCATTTAATAAGACAGGAAAATATATCGGCGAAATAACGGGTATTCGCCCTCAAACCTATACGGTCCGGGTTCTTGCCGTACTAATACATCCGAAGCAAGGTGATCTTCACAACCCGAATCAAGTGAACGTCCCTTATTTTCATGAACGAAAGCTTCCGCATATCGCGAGCAAGTAAACGTTCCAGTAAATATGGTTCGACCATACGAAGGTGAAATTCCCGACTATAAAGAGTCTTTAAAGACCGCAGTAAATACATTTGCTGCAAAGTTAAAGGAAAAGAAGAGGATCCTTATTCAGCTAAAAGTCTTGATGCTTTACATGTATTGTTGAAGGAATACGAGTTAATGTATTCAATCCAATTTGATATTTGAACCCAAATGCTGCTGCCCATTCATTTGGAGGCAGCTTTTTCTTACTTCTTTGCCACGATCGCGATCGTGCATCTTGATACACATATGAGTTGATCCTCTTCATCCTTTATTTTTATCTCCCAGACCATTGTACTTCTCCCTTGATGAAGCACTTCTGCAACCGCCGTTACAATCCCATCTTTTTTGGCACGTATATGATTGGCATTAATTTCAAGCCCAAAACAAATTTCTTTCTCTAGATCAATTAAGGCTGCAGCCCCCACACTTGCCACTGTTTCTGCTAAAGCAACAGATGCCCCGCCATGTAAATAGCCATACGGTTGCCGCGTCTTCTCATCAACCGGCATTGTAGCTACAACACGCCCGCGGCCAATTTCCACTAAGTTTATTCCAAGCGACTCAAGTAAAGTATGTTTTGGATCCATCGTTTTTCACTCCATTCTTTTACTTTACTTACTTCCATATTTATACGTAACATTCCTGCAATTAACAAGCAACTTCAAAGACAGTTCTCCGAAAATTAACATGCACTCTGTCCTTCGATAGCAACTTCAAAGACAGTTCCCGAAAATTAACAGGCACTCTGTCCTTCGTTAGCAATTTCAAAGACAGTTCTCCGAAAATTAACAGGCACTCTGTCCTTCGTTAGCAATTTCAAAGACAGTTCTCCGAAAATTAACAGGCACTCTGTCCTTCGATAGCAACTTCAAAGACAGTTCCCCGAAAATTAACAGGCACTCTGTCCTTCTATAGCAATTTCAAAGACAGTTCCCGAAAATTAACAGGCATTCTGTCCTTCGTTAGCAATTTCAAAGACAGTTCTCCGAAAATTAACAGGCACTCTGTCCTTCGAAAACAATTAGGATATAAAATCACTTGAAACTCATTCATTTTTATTATCTATTACGCTCTCCGTTACTAAAGCCAAACATTTATCCACAAGTTTAGAATGTTATAATTTCCTTGACAACAAGCAAAGTTCCCCGTTTAACGGAGAACTTTGCTTGTTTAGTATACATAAGGAGCACCATAACCATATGGGACGGGTGGTCTTCCATAATATATTGGCGGAACCGGTGGATATGGATACGGGTATGGATACGGATATGGGCGAGGACGTAAAAACGAAGCAGCAAGTCCCCACCAAGCAAACCACCGAAAAAGCCACCAATGAGTGGAGCTCCAAATAAAAACGGGAAAAACGTTCTTGATTTGGATTTAGGCCGCGATAATAATACATTATCTATACCTCCTTTGTCTCTGAGCAAAAGCCCTTCTCTACTATTTATGCGACAAAGGTAGATATGGCATGGGCAAATTATAAAATCATCGCCGCAAGCCAGCCAAATAAAACGAGCGGGATATTGTAGTGCAAAAATGTCGGAACGACTGAATCCCAAATATGATTATGTTGTCCATCCGCATTCAGTCCAGCGGTTGGCCCTAATGTACTGTCTGATGCTGGCGATCCTGCATCCCTAATGCTGCTGCCGTACCAACGATGCTAATCGTCGCCAACGGACTAAAACCAAGTTCTAAACAAAGTGGAACGAAAATGGTAGCGATGATCGGAATCGTTGAAAATGAAGAACCGATTCCCAGTGTAACAAGTAACCCGACAATTAGCATTAACAAAGCGCCAAGCGACTTATTATCTCCAATCCAATGTGCCGATGCTTGTACAAGGCTTTCTACGTCTCCTGTTTGTTCAACAACTGCAGCAAAACCGGATGCAGCAATCATTACAAAACCGATGAAAGCCATCATTTGCATCCCTTGTGTTAATAAGGAGTCGGCTTCTTTCCGCTTGACCGAACCACTAATATATAAAACGATAATACCCGCAAGTGCACCAAAAATCATCGACTTTGATAATACTTGAATGACGACCGTCGCAATGATTGCAATGATCGCAAAAACAATTCCCTGTTTTGTATATACTCGATCAGAGCTTTCTTCCGTAATCGTTGCAGTTGTATATTTTCTTGGTTTACGGTATGAAATAAAAATCGCAAACAATAAACCAACGACCATTCCAAGTACGGGAATAAGCAATGTATTTGTGATGTCTCCTAGATTCACTTGTAGACCACTTTTTCAATATTATCAGCTAAAAGCTGGTGAAAGAGTTGTCCAAATCCGACTGGAAGTAAAATATATGGTGCAGTGAGCCCAAAGGTTAGAACACAAGCAATTAAACGTCGATCAATTTGCAACTCATTCATAATGTAAAGCAATGGCGGAATAAGAATGGGAATAAATGCAATATGAATCGGAATTACATTTTGCGAGAAACAAGCAATAAGTAGAATTACAAATACAATCAGTGCTTTTGATAACGCCTTGCCTCTAGAATCTTTTGATCTACTTACAACACGTAAAACATTATCGACAAGCCATTTCGGCAAACCGGTATAAGAGAGTGCTACAGCAAAGCCCCCGAGCAATGCATAGCTTAAAGCGATATTCGCTCCACCACCAACACCACCGGAAAAGGCATCAATAATCTCCTTTACATCTAAGCCCCCAGCGAACCCACCAACTATCGCTCCGACTACTAAAGCTAAAACAACGTTTATTCTTAATAAACTTAAAATAAGCATAATGCCAACAGCAACAACAACAGCGTTCATAAAAAAACCCTCCTAAAATCCTTTACCTTGGTAGAGTGTTAAAACAATAATTCATAGGATACACTCGGATTCCGTCGCTGTCAATGTATTTTTTGGAAAGGGAAAGTTCTAACGAATGAGGACGAAGAAAGGGGCTGTCCAATAAGTCGATTTTCCGACTGTTAGACGCCCCTTTTCATGTTTAAGAATGTTGATATAACAACATTCTTAGTTTCAAATTTTAGCGGATTTGTCCTTTTCGGACAGCCCCTTCTCTCATTTTCTCAGTTAAGTAGCCCAATTATTTCGTTTTGGCTCCATTCGCCTTTGCTTATTTTTTCGGCTCGAACCGTTCAGCAAGTAAAGCGAGTGTACGCGTCATTACTCCTGTTGCACCTGCTGGTCCAAGATCATGTGCTACATTCGTTGTCGCTGTTCCTGCGATATCCAAATGGACCCACGGTTTATTTTCTACAAACTCACCGATGAAGGCTCCCCCATGATCGCATGTCCTTCCCGCCCAGGCGAATTATTTAGATCAGCAATCTTACTTCCTCTAACTCTTTCTTTATCTTTTTCGGTATATGGGAGCTGCCAAATGAATTCCCGCTTCAAAAGAAGCCTCAAGTACTTTTTCGAAAAAGTCTTCATTATTTGTTAGTGCCCCTGTTTTATCCAAACCTAAAGCGACGATGACACCACCTGTCAATGTTGCTACATCAACCAAATAATCTGCACCGTGATGTAGTGCGTATGTAACTGCATCGGCTAGCACAAGTCGCCCCTCTGCGTCCGTATTTAATACTTCAATCGTTTTCCCATTTAATGATGTAATCACGTCATCTGGTTTGAAAGCTTTTCCGCTAATCATATTGTCTGTTGCGGGAATAACTGCGACGACATTTTGCTCTGGTTGCAAGCGACCGATAATTTCCATTGCTCCAAGCACAGCTGCTGCACCACCCAAATCTGCCTTCATCCCGACAATTCCGTCTTTCGGCTTAATCGAATATCCCCGGTGTCAAAGGTAACTCCTTTTCCGACAAACCCAAGGACATCTTCCCAATTTTCTCGTCCTTGATATTTTAAAACAATCATTCTCGGCGGTTCCTCAGACCCTTGATTCACCGCTAAAAAGCACCCATTCCCAGCCTTTCCATGTCAGCCTTTTCTAAAATTTCAAGTTCAAAATCATATCGTTCCGCTAAATCCTTTGCATAATTAGCAAGATGTGTCGCGGTCATCAAATTTCCGGAATGTTTACAAGCGTCCTTGCACAATTTGTTCCTATTCCAAGTGTATCCCCAACAAATAAAGCCGCCTTGATTTCGCTTTGGTCAGCATGAGTGAACACATCAAAAGTGTCAACTTCCACATCTGGTTCATTTGATTTTTGCTTATAATGAGCAAATTCATACGTCGCAAGCGCATACGCTTCACTTAATGCATGGGCTACATCTACTTCCGCCAGCCGCTCAGTACAAAACGAGTCAAGCGATACGGACAATGATTTCACTTTCATTGCTTTCGTCTGTTTAAAAGCAATTCCAAACGCTTCCTTTAATTGATCAAACCTTAATTCCTTTTCCTTACCAAGTCCAACAAAAACCAAGCGCTTCATGTTCGTTCTACCCAAGCTATGAACAACCGAAACACTTTTTAGTTTCGCTGAAACATCGCCTAATTTAACAAGTTCAGTTAATTCTCCTTGAAAATAATCATCAAGAGGCTCTAGGGTGCCGGTAAATTTTTCCGGCTTATCAAAAAGTCCAATAAGCATGCATTCTTGATGACTTGAAAATGGATCATTATGTAAAACTTTAAACATCCTTATCACCTCTCTCCCATTATAACGAATTTGTTATTTCATATCGAATGCTGCATGTTAGAACGATTTCTTCGAGGATAATTGTGGTATGATACATAGTAACAGATAAACGTATATGCCAACGAGAGGGTGTTTCCGATGGAGATTTTCACAAACTTCCCATTTTGGGCGGCTGCATCAGCGATCTTTTTGCCCAGTTCATTAAAGTACCGATTCACTATTTATTAACAAAAAAATGGATTGGACGCTTTTCAGTTCGACAGGGGCATGCCAAGTTCCCATTCCGCGGCTGTTACTTCTCTAGCAACAGGGGTCGCCCTTGAACATGGCACCGGTTCAACTTTGTTTGCGATCTCAGCGGTCTTAGCAATGATTGTCATGTACGATGCAAAGGAATTCGCAGACAGGCAGGAGAACATGCAGCCGCTCTTAATCGACTCACTGCTGATTTCGAGCAAATACGAAAAATTCGAAGACATGGCGGCATTCGCAGAGCAAACATGAAATTAAAAATTAAAAGAACTTCTCGGCCATAAACCGATTGAAGTATTTTTTGGGGATTAACAGGCGTGATGTGGGCGCTTATATTATACGCTTTATTATTTTAACGAAAAAAATTACCCACCCTTAATATTTTTTGGGTGGGTTCTGTTTCCAGAAGTCGGCAACTTACTTCATATAACCTTGACGAAATACTTGCATTGCTTCATTTTCATTTAATGCAGTCAACTCTTCTTCGCTTATCTTCCCGTTTCCTTCCTTTATCACGTATACATCGAGCGTTCGTTTTCCCCACTCATTGTAAACATCAGCAACAGTTTCATAATAAAGATCAATAATATTGCCTTTAATTGCGGATCCGGTATCGGCAACGACCCCGTATCCATAACCAGGAATAAATAAAATCGTCCCGAGTGGAAATACGTCGGGATCAGCTGCAATCGTTGAATATAAATCCCTTTTCACTTTTACCCCTGAAAAGGTAATTCCGTATAATGGGTGACCCGGTTCTTTTCCTGTTGATTCTTTTCCGGCAGTATAACCAGTAGCAACTACTTGTTTACTTGGATATTTTGACCAATCTTCAGATTCTTCCAATGAAGGCGTCAAATTTTCGCCCGAAACGCGAAGCACTTTATCCTTGTAAATATCTTCCTGCTTCAACCATGTGGCTAAAGTATAGGCATCGATTCCCGAGACCGCTTCCCAAGTTGTAAACAATGCAGTCACTAGTAAAACCATCATCATTAAACGAATTCCAAACTTTTTCATGAATAACATCTAGTTCACTCCTCTCAACCTAGTGATTTCCCAAGTTGAGAGGATTTATTCATTTCTATTATTGGTATAAATGCCTTGATATTTATGTATTCATTAAGAAACAGGAAAAAGGTACGAGACGTTATTCATTGACCGTACGAGTCGATTTTTATGACAGGTGGGCAATGAACCGGCATTCATCGACCACACGAGCTCTGTTTTCACGACAGAAGGGCAATGAACGGGCATTCATCGACCGCATGAGCTCAATTTTCACGACAGAAGGGCAATGAACCGGCATTCATCGACCGCACGAGCTCTGTTTTCACGACAGAAGGGCAATGAACGAATATTCATCGACCGCACGAGCTCAATTTTCACGACAAAGGGCAATGAACCGGCATTCATCGACCGCATGAGCTCTGTTTTCACGACAGATGGGCAATGAACGGATATTCATCGACCGCACGGGCTCAGTTTTCACGACAAAGGGCAATGAACAGGCATTCATCGACCGCACGAGCTCTGTTTTCACGACAGAAGGGCAATGAACCGGCATTCATCGACCGCATGAGCTCCATTTTCACGACACAAGGGCAATGAACGGGCATTCATCGACCGCACGAGCTCTGTTTTCACGACAAAGGGCAATGAACCGGCATTCATCGAACGCATGAGCTCTGTTTTCACGACAAAGGGCAATGAACGGGCATTCATCGACCGCATGAGCTCAATTTTCACGACAAAGGGCAATGAACCGGCATTCATCGACCGCATGAGCTCTGTTTTCACGACAGAAGAGCAATGAACAGCTGACATGCTAGAATGCTGCTTCTCATATAGTGTTAAAACATTCGATATCCTTTTGCTCTGAGCACCCTCATCGTCACGCCCGAAACGATGGCACCAGCTAATCCGCTTAACACAATGGCAATATCCGCGACAGCGAGACTAGTCATTTTCCCACCTAAGCTGGAAAACGAGTTCCCTGGATTAGTGACATACTCCAAGAATTTGACATCATCGATAATTAAAATAGCAATAATCGGATAGATGATTGCCATAATCCAAGTCATACGTAATAGCATATTTAATAAAAAACCAATCCCAAAAAATAAAATAAAAAATAATAACATCGATATTAATAAGAGCGGGATGTTCATCATAATGAATGTTCCTCCTTGCTTGACACTATGTTTAAGTGTACTGAATGTCCAGAACAGCGTCAATAAAGAGGTGAGGGCGAATTTATGACAAAACAAAAAAGACAGAACCCCTCTGGATTCTGCCTCGTCTCATTAAAAGAACTTAAATTTCCCTTTTTCATCGTTAATGGTACTCCACCAACCATGAACAACGCACGGTTGTCGACCATTTTCTTCATAAAGGATGCTTTTGTTCCCGTCACTTTTTACCAAAGACAACACCGATTGCATCGTCATGTCCAAGTGAACAAACCGTTCCTTTATTATCAAATGTAAATGTTTGTAGGTTCTTATTGCCTTTTACAAGCTTAGCAATATTTGCAGCCACAAGCTCACCTTGTTGCATAGCAATTTGTGCAGTTGGAGGATAAGGACGGTTAATTTCCTCATTAATGACAAGTGAGCAGTCTCCAATAACGAATACATCATCAAACCCTGGTGCACGTAGGTCAGCTTCAACTTTTACCCGACCACGCATATTTTCAAACTCTGATGCTTCAATAATTGGATTACCGCGAACGCCCGCTGCCCAAACAACGGTGCCAGCTTTAATTTCTTCTGTTTCATCCTCACCTTTGGCAACGACAATTCCCTCTGGTGTAGCTTCTTTAATCGCTGTACCAATCATGAATTCAATGCCTTTTTTCCAAGGCTTGCCATTGCATATTCAACCAACTCTGGATCAAATCCAGGCAAAGCTGTTGGTGCGGCTTCTACACAAATCACACGAACATTCTTTTGATCGATATCATACTCTTTACATAGCTCCGAACTCGATTTCTAGCTCACCTAAAAATTCAATACCTGTGAACCCAGCACCGCCAACAACAATTGTCAGTCTTTCCGGCTTTGTTTCACCTTCAACTTTGTAAGTAGCAAATTGATATTCAATATGCTCGCGAATTTGACGTGCAGAATTTACATTCGAAATTGAAAATGCATATTTATCAAGTCCAGAAATACCAAATGTTTCAGATGCTCCGCCAAGCGCTACAACTAGGTAGTCATAAGCAATCTCACCATTATCAAGGATAACCTTTTTCGCTTGATGGTCTACCCTTTCTGCGACCGCTTGAACAAAATCAACTTTTCCACTGTCAATGACAGATGAAATGTCATAGCGAACTTTGTCATGATGAAGCGTTCCAGCAGAAGCTTCATGTAGCCATGTCGTTTCATAATGATAATCGTTCTTATTTACTAAAACGATGTCAGCTTCATTTGCGTTAAGTTGTTTTTGTAAACGAGTGACCGTCATTAATCCACCATATCCTGCGCCTAGTACAACAATTTTGGGCCTTTTCATAATTATTACTTCCACCTTTGCTTCGTAGTATGTGAGATTACACGCGAAAGCTCATCACGTCGAACGATCAATGTGATGCGCTTCACGTACAATGTTAAAAAACGAGAAAAATGTCATAAATTATTAATATTTCACTCACATACATCATATGGTTTTTGCCTTTCCTTTTCAAGCAATTTAAAGGAAAAGAAAATTTGTGAATATTCTGTATTTAATATTCACACTATTCCTAAAGTGATAGATGAAAGCGCATGTGGTATGATAGAATGGATTTTTAGCCAATTAGGAGGGATTTCCTTTGAAAGAAGATAAAAAATATATGATATAACGATAATAGGAGGAGGCCCGGCAGGACTATTCACTGCGTTTTATGGTGGAATGCGGGATGCAAGCGTGAAGATTATTGAAAGCCTTCCACAACTTGGTGGACAGCTTGCTACTCTCTATCCAGAGAAATATATATATGATGTTGCTGGTTTCCCAAAATTAAGGCACAGGATCTTGTGAATAATTTGAAAGATCAGCTCAAACTATTTTCCCCAACGGTTTGTCTTGGACAGGCTGTTGAAAATGTAGAAAAGCTTGAAGATGAAACCTTTAAACTTACAACAACAGAAGAGATTCATTACTCAAAAGCGATCATTATTACAGGTGGTATCGGTGCCTTCCAACCGCGACGCCTTGAAATCGAGGAAGCTGATCGTTTCGAAGGGAAGAATCTTCATTATTTCATTGATGACATGAATAAATTCACAGGAAAAAAGTAGCGATTCTTGGTGGCGGAGATTCTGCTGTTGACTGGGCACTTATGCTTGAGCCAATTGCTGAAAAAGTTACATTGGTTCACCGTCGCGATAAATTCCGTGCACATGAAAGCAGCGTTGTTCAACTGCAAAATTCAACAGTCGAGATTATTACGCCGTTTACAGCTGAAAATATCGTACACGATGGAGAAGCCATTAAAGAAATCATTCTTCATGAAGTAAGGGGCGATGAACAAAAATCGCTTAAAGTGGATGAAGTCATTTGTAACTATGGATTCGTTTCATCCCTCGGCCCGATTAAAAACTGGGGAATCGAAATTCAACGAAATTCAATCGTCGTCAATAGCAAGATGGAAACTAACATCCCTGGCATTTATGCAGCTGGAGATATTACAACTTATGAAGGTAAAGTTAAACTCATCGCAACCGGTTTTGGCGAAGCCCCAACCGCCGTTAGTAATGCAAAAGCATACATCGATCCAAAAGCAAGACTGCAACCAATGCATAGCACATCAATGTTTGAACATTAAGATAAAAGGGCTCTCCAATAAGTCGATTTCTCGACTGTTAGACGCCCTTTTCATGTTTAAGAATGTTGATATAACAACATTCTTAGTTTTAAATTTTTAGTGGATTTGTCCTTTTCGGACAGCCCTTTCATAATTCCAAGCAAAAAATAACCCGAGCATTCGCTCAGGCTTACCAACTATACAGGTGTTGCCTATGTGCAGAAAATTCAGTTTATTCTGAGCAAAAAATAAGCCTTGTCCATTCATGTAAGGTTTAATCTTCTCCCATATTAAGACCTATATATAAAGCCTCATCTACATCATTCATTTTTTCTGAAGACAGTTTTCCCATGCATTTTACCCTATCATCATAGAAAACTTCTTTTAATAAAGTATATGGCTGAGAACACTCGATGAATGACGTTTTCCATAAATCAGTAGTCCCTTCTTCAATCCCGACCACATGATCTAATTTTTCACCTTCGTCGTTGGAAGTGATTAATAATACAGTAGTAGTCGAATAATCTTTAAAATATTCCCCACTTTGCAAAATTAATACAAATTTAACTTTTCCTCTAGGGTATCTAGGGTCGAATGTAAATGGGAATAAAATTTTATATATTTCTCCCCGTTTTAACTCTTTATAACTGAACTCTTTATCCCCTATTCTTCTTTAATTGTATCAAATTGATATTTGTACAATAACCTTGCATTCCTTCTAATTCTTTCAGATATTTCGCACTAGGTTTAGCGCTATCACTAGATCTTCGCTGATTCTGCACGATTCTTTAAATCTGACAACTTAGATTTAATATCGTTTGCAACTACCGCCATTTCCTTCTCCTCCTCACCTTTACACATACACATCACCCTCTTAAACCATGTATATGTGCATGTTTAATCTTTAATTATATACATGATACTAAATCTTCTATATTATTTCACGTTATTTTGTATTATTTTTAAGTTTATCCTTTTTCTCCGTCTTTAAACCGTCTTGTTCGCATAGCTTCTCAACTGATTAAATGGCATTTATCTAAAGCAAAGCGCCCCCGCCCCATCGGAAAACGTCTGCTTGGAACGTAAATCAACAGTATTTACGTCCCATGTTGTATGTATATGATTAATTTCAATTCATATAAGTAACCAAACACTTACAATCCTATCGATAAACCTTCAATGTTCTTTTCCTTCCCCATCTACTTAGTCAATTGTTCTAATCCGATATATAAAGACATAAAAATGCCCTCTCAAATAGTTATGTTTTCAACATTAACTATCGAGAAGGCATGTAATTCACAACTTTGATTTCATGCTAGTTATTATAACACCTTGTTATCGCTCTTGATTACCTCAATTCTTTAACAATCCTCCGGCGTCCCTGCCACTTTCGCCGTTCGAAACGACGAACCACATCCACAAGAAACGAGCGCATTCGGATTATCGATCGTAAAACCGCCGCCCATTAGAGATTGTTTATAATCAATGACAGTATTCACTAAAAGTGGTGCACTTTCCTCATCAATGACAATTTCTACACCGTGTTGTTCAAAGAAATGATCTGTTTCAGACTTTTCCTGGTCCAAGCTCATGCCGTATGATAAACCGCTGCAACCTCCCCATTAATGGAAAAACGGAAATAAGCGCCTTCTTCCCCATTATGTTTCATCATATCTTTGATTTGCAAAGCAGCTGCTTCTGTCAACGTAATCATTGAACTCATCATCTGCACTCCTCTCATCCCAGCAATTGCTGATATTATTTACAGTATATACATCATCGTATTCATTCTCAATAGATGACGTTGCTAAAACATTGGATTCTCTTCAATATATTGATAAATGGCTCGGACGAGGTCCTCTGGGGATGTACCTCTGACCACATCGCCATTTACTAATGCAAATAAGCCTTCATCACAAATTCCGCAATGATCTAAGCATCCGTATTCAACGATATCTAAGTCTGGATCTTGCTCTAGAATTTCCATCGCTTCATATCCACCACTTGAAAGATTGCTCATGCAAAATTCGATGATCGGATTCATTTCTATCACCCCATTAACACCCTTTATCCTACCGTTTTCACCCTTGATAGTCAAAAGAAAAGCTTGATCTATCGCGATCGGTTGTATATAAAGGCCTAATCCGCTATACTTTTACATGAGATTAAACTTTACAATAGAGCGTAACAATGTTCATTTTGATTGGACATCGATCTAAGAAGACGGCAAAGGGGATATTTGCATGAAAAATTAGTTTTACTTGGGGCTGGATACGGGAATATGCGTATTTTACGCGAATTACTCCCAAATCGACTGCCAGATGATATCGAAATTATACTGGTTGATCGTGTGCCTTACCATTGTTTAAAAACCGAATATTATGCGCTTGCCGCTGGAACCGTTTCGGATCAAGATATACGCGTCGCTTTTCCGGAACATCCACGTTTAAAAAGAGATATGGTGAAATTGAAACAATCGACTTAAAAAAGCGTTATTTATTTTTCTGACGGTGAACCATTGACATTCGACGAATTGGTTATCGGTCTTGGTTGTGAAGATAAGTACCACAATGTTCCCGGTGCAGATGTATTCTCTCATAGCATTCAAACGATTGGGAAATCTAGGGAAACATACCAGACGCTTAATAATCTACCAGCTAGTTCTATCGTTAGCATTGTCGGTGGAGGATTAAGTGGAATCGAACTAGCAAGTGAACTTAGGAAAGCCGGCCTGATTTAACGATTAAACTATTCGACCGCGGGAAAACCATTCTTTCTTCTTTTCCGGAGAGAATTAGCCGTTACGTTCAAAATTGGTTTCATACAAACGGTGTTGAAGTCATTAACGAAGCCAATATTACAAAGGTAGAACAAGGACTTATTTACAATCATGATCGGCCTGTTTCAACGGATGTTGTCGTCTGGACAGCAGGAATTCAACCGAATAAAATCGTGCGAAACCTTGACGTTGAAAAAGATGGACAAGGAAGGGTCGTTTTGACGAAACACCATTACATTCCAAATTATGAGAACGTCTACGTTGTCGGCGACTGCGCAAGCCTTCCATATGCACCAAGTGCGCAACTAGCAGAAGGGCAAGCAGAACAAATTGTACAAATGATGCAAAGACGTTGGGAAGGTAAGGAACTTCCTGAATCACTACCGACCATTAAACTTAAAGGCGTTCTAGGTTCACTCGGGAAGAAGCAAGGATTTGGGCTGATGAATGAGCGGGCCATCACAGGAAGAATTGCACGCATTCTTAAATCCGGCGTTCTGTGGATGTACAAATATCATAAAGGGTAAGAAGCCCTCATTGAAGTCGATTTATGTAGTTTGAATTCCACTTAAAACTGTTTTTCTAATTCCTTTTGAAGGACAGTTTTTTTGATTTGTAAAGAACTGTCTTTCAGCTCGCTTTTGATAGACAGTTTTTGTAAATGCACGAAACAGTCAATTCGATATGAAATTCCTTTAACGATAACCATTTTGTTCCATTATAGAAAAAATATCTTTTAAATATGGATTCCCTCTGCGACAATCTGACCTTCAATTTTAACAACAGGATAAAACATATTCTTCTCCAATATTTGTAAACAATATGGTTGATGTTCATTAGGTGGGTTAAAAAGGTCGATATACAAGATGGAGAAAGGCTGATTAGGAAATTTTCGATTAATCGCAGCTTCAAGCCATTCATACGTTTCCCGTGATGATGGTAAGCCTACACAACTTGCACAAATTTGTTCTGCACCATAAACAAATATTTCGATTTTCTTTTTCATCAAGCTTCCTCCTTTCTTTCATTATAACCTGTTATCTAGATTTTTTATCAATACTGTTTATAATGTTTATAAAGAAAGGAGTCGATATCAATGTATGAAGAAGCAACTATTACCGATAAAGTACAGGAAGTATTAGATAAACTTCGTCCCTTCCTACTTCGTGACGGTGGAGATTGTGAGCTCGTTGATGTAGAAGATGGGGTCGTAAAACTCCGCCTGTTAGGTGCTTGCGGAACATGCCCGAGTTCGACGATTACATTAAAAGCGGGAATTGAACGTGCTCTTGTAGAAGAAGTGCCAGGCATTTTAGAAGTGGAACAAGTATTTTAATATCAAAGCGATCCAACAAAATGGATCGCTTTTTTCTATTTATAACCAATCCAATATAGGGAATTGCTTTGCCCCAGCCAATTGATAAAAGTGTTTAAGAAATAATTCATAATCAGTGGAGTCACGGATGTATTTGCGTAAATTTGTGACTAACTGTGCTTTTGTCCAACGCGAATTTCCGATAAAATATTCTTCTACGCAAGAAAAATAATGTAGGGAAATAGTAATCGTGCATAGGTCAATCGCCAAGATACATCCGAAAGCGGCGCGATCGATTGGTATCCTTGTAAAAATTGATTCATTGCTGGCTGAAACGAACGACTATTTTTAATGTAACAATCTCTTATCCATTCAGCGACATCGCGACTATGGTGGTCATACACCCAATCAAAGGGCTTCTAATTTTGATTGATCCTGCCCATGTTTCCTCTCGATATTGCTCATGACAAATCGTTCCTCTTCCGCCCATATCCAATCCTACATCTAATTCTGTATCCGTTACATATTGAATCGCATTTTCACACAATCCTAAATAATATGGAAAGGAATCGATAAATATTTTTCAAATTCTTCATCTGGCCGTTCAGCTACAGTCGATTGCCACACTTGTTCCAACTGCTCCAACCTTTTTATCCAATATTCCTTCCATTTTCCCATTCGACTTACATTCGACGGAACGCTCGAAAGTATCTTCCACGTTCATGAAATTTCGCCAACATTCTCCCTGTATTTTTCCCTCGTGAACTTGTCACATATTTATTTTTAAAAGTACATAGTCTTGCTCTTTATGTGTAATTAAATATTTATGATCAAGACTAGCTACGAAAACAGACACACTTCGATCCCCATACTTTGCCATATGCTCAGACATCTCATATAATTCAATTAAAGTATCTTCTTCGATATTCGTAACAGGTACAATGGTATAAAGTAAATCATCCATGACATAGCGCGTCCACATGCCATCCTGGATGGTAGAGTGTGGTTTAAGCCCAAAGTATTTTTCAATAATGTCCATATGCATTCATTCTCCTCCCCATCATAAAATATATGTAACATGGAGGAGATGATGTAATAAAGTTTTTAATCTTAGATAAGATTGTTACCAAAGAAAAAGGGTGAGACAAATGGAAGAGAAACGTAAAATGAGCACATTGGAAAAACAGCCCGCCGTTATTTACAAGAACGAGGAGTAACGGTTGAGGATATTGGTGAACTAGTCATGTATTTACAAGAGAAATATCATCCAGGCTTAAAAATGGAAGAATGTATTTATAATATCGAACGCGTATTAGAAAAACGCGAAGTTCAAAATGCAATTCTAACTGGAATTCAACTAGATATTCTTGCAGAGCAAGGAAGCTTGAGAGCCGCTACAATCGATTATTTCCAGTGACGAAGGTTTGTATGGTGTGGATGAAATTCTTGCGTTTTCCATCGTCAATGTATACGGATCAATCGGCTTTACAAATTATGGGTTTATTGACAAACAAAAGCCTGGTATTTTAAAAAATTAAATGATCACTCGTCCGGCTATTGCCACACTTTCCTCGATGATATTGTCGGTGCAATTGCAGCGGCTGCATCAAGCAGGCTTGCCCACAGTGCAAAAGGGAAATATAGGTTTTTCTAAAATTTTGTTGATTCACACTTCAGGCGACGCTTTTCACGATCGGTCCGTGAGCTTCCTCAGACTAACAGGATTGTTGGTCACGAAGCCACTGACTTTAGCTTTGTTCTATGGCCTCGCACAGACACGCTTTCTCCATAGGAGTCAATACCTTCCGATCCAATCTGAAACCTGCAAAATCAACAAACTCGAAGATCAAAAGGTATAATCACTGGATTATACCTTTTTCGCGCTTCTTTCTATTCACCATACCCACTCACCCAACGAAGCAATTGCATATGTTGGCTGAATTTTTTCATTTTTAAATGCTTCTTCGTTGTAACTCCTGTGTGAACGAGCAAAGTGTCAAGCCCAGCATTAATTCCTGCCAAAATATCTGTATCATAATTGTCTCCAACCATCAAAGTTGCCGATTTTTCGTCCCTAAAATAGCTAGTGCTTGCTCCATCATAATTGAATGTGGTTTGCCAATAAAAATCGGCTTTATACCAGTAGAGGTCGTGATGACCGATGTAATTGCGCCATTTCCGGCATAAGTCCCCGTTCCGTTGGGATCGCCACATCGCTATTTGTCGAAAGAAATAGCGCACCTTTTCTAACGGCTAACGTCGCAATCGCAAGCTTTTCATAATCGACGTTCCGATCAAGTCCAACAACGACTACATCCGGATCTTCATCTGTAAGGAATAAGCCTTTTGCAGAAGAGCCGTACGTAGCCCTCCTCACCAATTATGAATACTTTATCTTCCGGCTTCGTCTGCTGCAAATATTGAGCGGTTGCCATCGCCGTTGTGATGACATGTTCAGCCGTTGCCTCAATCCCAAATTGTTGTAAATGAAGCGCAACTTGTTCCGGTGTTTTTGTCGAGTTATTTGTTACATATAAATGTGGAATTTGTTTTATTTTTAATTGCTCCGCAAATTCGATCGCAGCGGCAATCTTTTCTGTTCCACGATACATCGTCCCATCGAGATCAATTAAATACCCATCATATCTCTTCTTCACGTTGTTTTTCCCCTAATGAAAAAGCGCCTTCACGATTGAAAGCGCATCTTTTTATTATACAAATGCTGATATTGGTCCAAGTTCATTTGTCAAATATGTTCTTACACGATCCGGAAATTGTTCAATAATAGGCATTTTTCTTTCAGCAATTGCTGCATGGCCAAATGATCTACTCGTACATACTGTTGAACGAGCATTTTACGATATAATATAAGCTCCTTCAAAGCAACACTTAATTGATCCGTTATTACTTTTTCATCCAATAAAATATGAACGATGTCCTCATAGCTTCCAGGATCACGCATAATAAAGCCATCAATCATGGCATTGCCTGTATCAAGAATTGCCTCGATCACCGTATGAACAAGGCGCTCAAGCGCTAATTGTTCTAATTCTGAGTCCCATGTACAATGTTTTTTATTGTGGAAAGCTGATTTTCCATAAACGTTAATGTTTCTTCCATTTTTTGTCGATTAACAAAATACATTTCCAATCCTCCAATTAATGAAAAAAATCGCTCAATGAATGACATTTCCCTGTCTGGATATGTTAAGAAATAAAAGGGGCTTACATCAATGTATGACGAAAATGTCCGATATACTGACGTATCAAATGCCGAAACAAAGAAAAATGACGTCATCCCTGAAGAAATGCCTGAAGGTGCATACGGTGCTCCACGCGGAGAACATACCCCGGTTGAAAATAAATCAACTCCGTGGAAAGAAGGACAACGGTCATACAGTGCCTTCAATTATGAATTTAAATCGATGCACGAAAACAAACCACGCAAAGCCCCGGATGCACATCCAACCCATGATGATCCGGAAAGAGAAACACAACAACCGTATGAAAACAGTTAGTCTTCATCGAGCTTGTTCAGCATTGGACAAGCTCCGACTTATTTATCTATTTTCTTCAAAACAAAATAAGCACAGCCAAAATTACAATATTCATACAAGTATTCTTTTAGCGTCCCGATCTTCGTATCGAATGATGCCTTTTGATTATGATCCGAGAAAAAGCCTTTCAAACGTAGTTGCCCATATCCCCAGTCGCCTACGATATAATCATACTTCGCAAGAATATCACTATAACGTTCACGGATCGCCTCTTCATTATATCCATCCCGAAATTCCTCAACAACCTCATAATGCTGATTATTAATCGTGATCATGTTTATTTCACCTACTTTTCACCATTCATTATCAATTATATCCTATCATCCAACTTTTTCTATGAAAAATATCATTTTCCTGCACAACCTATGCAAAGAAGGAGGTTTTACAATGAAATTACAGCGAACCATCCCATTCCTTTTTACGATTGCCCTCTTAACTGCCTGTGGTACCGTTGCGGAAAAGAGAAGCTTGTATGAAAAAGGTAATAACACGATTCACTTTGAAAGAGAAAATGAAGTATATAATCACGAAATGAACGATGAACAATTTGGATTTGTTCGCCAAGTTAAAACATCCGTTACAGATAATAAGCCTGAAGCACGTGAAGTTCAATTAATGAATAGGGAAGAAGTCGCAAATAATATTAGTAAAGTCGCAATCACACTTCCAAATGTCGTCGATGCCAGCGTTCTTGTTACCGATCAAGAAGTATTAGTCGCATATGAAGTGCTTAATGAGGATGATATGGCTCGCTTCGAAACCGCAGACCAAGTTAAAAGACTGCACTATCTGCCGTCCCGCGCTGGTATCATGTATATGTGACGGATGACCCTTCACTAAGACAAAACATTGCAAATATCGCTTCTTTGAACATCATGTCAATGGAGAAAGATGAGACAGTGAAAAAACAGTAAAACTAATGCTTGAACGTTCTCCTCAAGGTAGACATTTAAATGATGGTGAAAATGCTAATGGAGAGACGAATGATCGTACAAACATGCATTTAGAAAAGAACGATTATCGAATGGAATTAGATAAAGGAAATAAATAGGCTCATTCATGCCAGAAAAGAGGCGAACAACTACATGAAACATCTTCTGTTCGGTCTCCTACTCCTTTTCATTCTCCCTTGGCAGACAAACGCAGCAGAGCTTTCGGATGCTGACATGTATAAACAACGAATGGAACTCTATAAAAAACAGAAGCAGCAACCCAAGTTCCTTGGTACTATATTGCAGCAGTCGATCAATTTGAAAGAAGCATTCGCTTTGTCCGTAGAGATTTGCCAAAGCCCGATAGCATTACGGGTTATTATCCATCCGAGCAATTATGGGTAGGTCCAACAAACCCAAATCAAAATGATCAAGACCCATTAACAATTGGAATTTTTGGGGAATGGGACAAGACGGAGATGGAGACGGAAAAGCCGATAAAAATAATCATGAAGATCTTCTATATACACTTGCACACTATATATCCAAATTTGGTGTAAACGATAACGCATTTAGACTTGCTTTATGGGAATATTACCATCGTGATCAATCTGTTAACGCCATTATGACAAACGTAAAGTTGTATCGACAATTCGATCGAATTGATTTAAATGAAAAAGCATTTCCCATTTCGAAAGGACATCATTATTCTTACAATAATACGTGGGGAGCACGCAGAGGTTGGGGCGGTCGAAGAATCCATGAAGGAACGGATATTTTCGCAAGTTATGGAGCTCCCGTTCGGGCTGTAGCCTATGGAGTCGTCGAATTAAAGGCTGGAATAAATTCGGTGGTTGGCGAATTGGGATTCGCGATGTAAACAATACGTACCACTATTACGCTCATTTAAACGGCTTTGCAAAGGATTTAAAAATAGGCGACATCGTTGAGCCCGGAACGGTCATTGGAAGCGTCGGCAGCTCTGGTTACGGCCCACCCGGAACATCAGGTAAATTCCACCACACTTACATTTTGGCATGTATAAAGACAATGGAAAAATGAATTTTCCTTTGATCCATATCCATATTTAAAAAGATGGGAAAGAATGGGTAAAACTGAATAAGAGGAGCTTCGGATGATTTCCAAAGCCCCTCCCTTTCCTTTTACTTTCTTTCACTTCAAAATGGCAAAGGTTGCCCCTCAACTATCACAAATGATAAAAACACACCACTAATCATCCTTGTTTCCATGGCTTTATTGAACATAAAAGTAGGTGAAGATAATAAACATTTTATAGTACAACCGATTATTTTGTTTAAAACTTAATGGTTAACCGACCTTTTCTTTTGATCCGCTCTAAATAAATTGTAAAAATAACGAGCAATAGAGCAATTGTCGCAAGAGCCAAAATTGTGTTGCCAGAAAGGCCTAGGACAATATAGCCTATTCCCGAAATAATAGCCGCTGTAACAGCATACGGAAGCTGTGTAATCAGATGATCAATATGATTACACCCCGCCCTGTAGATGATAAAATCGTCGTGTCAGAAATAGGGAACAATGATCGCCAAAAACAGCGCCTGCTAATACAGCTGCCATTGCTGGCAAAAGTAATGAGACATCAGTAGCAACCATAATTTCACCGGTGATCGGAAGTAGAATACCGAATGCGCCCCAAGAAGTTCCCGTCGAAAACGCCATTAAACCAGCACCCAAAAAGAATTACAGGAAGAAATGCCGGATTTAAAGGAGAGTTTTGTACGATGGTTGCTAAATAAACACCTGTACCTATTTGATCAATCAATGTACTAATTGTCCACGCGAATAATAAAATGAGGACAGCGGGCATCATTGCTTTTACCCCTACCTTTAAGCCTGTCCAAATGTAGGTTGATCGCAGTTCCTTATATTTAACCTGCTGTCGAATATATAAAGAAATCGTCACAATTAATCCGATAAGCCCTCCATATAAAGGGCTTCGGAGACATCAGCATTCCCAAAAATAGCGATGATTGTCGCCTTACCTTCTGTTCCCTTCATTCCACTCCAAAAATGGCAGCGATTGTCCCAATGAATAAAGCGGCAATTGGCCATAATAAATCACCAACATGACCATTTTTACTAACTGGTAAATCTTCCTTTACTTCACCTGGGATCAGCTTTTCTGGATCATAAGGAATTCCTGTTGCAAGTGTACGATCCTCGTGATTTTTCATACTGCCGAAATCAAGATTTCTCGCAACAATAATAAATACTAGAGCTAATGCCGACCACACGTATAAATTCATCGGGATCATTTGAATGAAGGCTGTAAAAGCAGAAATATCGGATATATTTTGCTTCATTAATACTTCTGTTCCGATAATTCCAATGATGAACGCACCCCAGCTTGAAATCGGAGATACAACACAAACAGGTGCCGAAGTTGAATCAATAATATAAGCAAGCTTTGCTCTCGATACGCGCTGCCGGTCTGTAATCGGACGAGCAACTTGTCCAACAGCTAAGGCATTGAAGTAATCGTCGATAAAAATGATGATACCAAAAACAGCTGCTAAAATTTGCGCCCCTACTCGATTTTTCACTTTCGTCATCGCCCATTCACCAAACGCTCGACTTCCTCCAGCAATATTGATGAGTGCAGTAATTACCCCTAAAATAAACAAAAATAAAATAATATATATATTCCATGTGTTCAAGCTGCCTTCGTCAATAAAAATACCTTTAACGGCTTCCCAAATCAATGCAACAGTATGAATTGGATTACCTTTAGCAAGTAGTACTGCCGCCGCGATGATCCCTGTTCCGAGTGATATTAGAACCTTTCTTGTTACGATAACCATTACAATTGCCAATACAGGCGGCAGTAATGAAAAGATTGAATTTTCCATACATCCTCCTACGCTTCCTATGCGTTAATATATTTTTGGAGGTACAGACCAATTTAGACATAAAAAAGAGCCATGACAGAGATTCTATCATTACTCTTGTAATGTCAGTTCTCCACCGTGATCTGTAGCTCCCCACTGCTAGCAAATCGCTAACAATGAGAGTATTACTCTTATTCAAAGCAATACCAACGAAAATGACCGGACACTCATCTTCGCTTCGGCAAAAGAACCTTTTAACTGTGATCATCGTTGTCATCCTCACACAGGCTACTCATCTCTTTTGCGCCTCTACCCCATCCGATTTTGATAAGGTTTATTCATAAAATTATAATTTTAATATAACATTTTCCTCTTTACTTGGCAATCGTTTTATGGAATTGTCGGCAACTGAATCGATGGATTCATTCCACCACTTCCATTGTAAAATTGGGGAACTTGCCCTGGATACAGCCCGCCAGCAATGGGAACTTTCTGTTTAACAACGGTTTGTTTCGTTCCTATCGGAATAATAATTTGAACGGTCACTTCCACTTCGATAATGACATCGACAAACAGATTATTAATTGGATATTGCTTCACATTCATATCAACATTCGTATCCACACTCCCAATTGCTGTAAAACGAATGGGAATTCGAGGTCCAAGGTTACCGAGCAATGCATTATTCGTTGCTTGCCCTAATGGGAATGAATAAACAATCCCTTCACCTTCGTTGGACTTTTCATAATCAACTTCAATCCCTGTCTCTGCTTGAAGTGCCTCTAAATTGCCAATTTCCGCCTCTTTTAAATTCAATTGGATAGCTCTTGAAAGATCGGCCTGCGTCCGATTAATAATATCCGTTTTATACTTGACGGCAGAACCGTTTGATCCATTCGGGACAATTTCTAATATTTCATTTATATCTTTTACATTCGGAATTACATCCTTAATGGCTTTGCTAATGACCATCGGCGCTATTTTTTCGTTTGTGATTCTGCATAACTCATAAGCATTGGTTTGATCCCTTTATTTACAATCCAAAGACCAAGCATCGTTGAGAAAATAAAAAACAAATGAGAGCAATACGACATAACGAAACGGTAAAGGGCCTTGCCGAGAATGGCGAGCACGAAATACAGCCAAAAAATCCCCCTTACAAGCTACTATATGCTTGTATAGGAGGAGTTAACGCTATTTATTTGCCATTTTTAACAATGCATCCTTGCCAATCATTCCTTTTGTAATTCCTAGTTTTTCAGATGCAGTTGTCACCGATTCGAGTGGTGCTTCTAGCAATTGTTCGATCGTTTTTACGCCAACGGCTCTTCCAGCAACAATTTCTCGATCTTTGAGACGATCATTAAGCAGCGTTACATCTAGAGCACCGCACATAATATATCCAACATCATTTGACACGGTAAGCAACGTCGTTTTCGGAAGACTTACAGATGTAGCAATAAACGTATGTCCGTCAATTATTATTGGTGTTACCGAGACCATAACATCACTCCTTTCAATACTCATATGTATGAAAGGTGTGTGCAATAGTTTACTGACCGCCATGATAAAGTTTAAGTAGTTTCCATTCCATCACATCTCGAAGAAATTCCGGCATATAATAATGTTTCTTTTCAGATCGTCTTATTTCTGGAAAAACTTTCCAAATGTGAACATATCGACCGTGCCTAATGTATAAACTTGTGTTGGAATAAGCGGTTTGCCTGCAATTTTTACTTCATGTTTACTTTGATCGATTTCGACGCCATCATATACAAATTTCCCCATTACGGAACCTCTAAATCCAAGTCCTATTACGGTGAATTCAGGCCACTGCTCATCTAGCGAATGCAAAGAATTTCCTTTAACTCTGCTCCCGATACTTCCACCGTACAAGGATTGATTGGATGTGGCAACATTTGATGAAGATCGAATTTCGTTACTCGCCCTTCTTTTAACGCTGTTAAAACTAGACCTGAATTGATCATTGTACAATCAGCATTACACCACTCATGGACAGCTTCACATAAAATAGTCGGTAAGTCTGATTCTTGATGCCAATCAAATGTAAGAGATTTTGGGATCACGGTTATTTCTTTATCAAGCTTGTCTTTGCCAATTTCACGAAATTCCGTAATCTTTTCATCCTCGTTATCTGACTTTGGTAAATTGGCTGTTTTATAAAGGGTAGCCTCAATTTTTGCCGGTACATCTGGATCAACATCAACCGTAATATACCCAACATAGCGACCATATTTCCCACCAGCTGCGAGCATCGTATTTTTTATTTTTTCTCCATTATGTAATACATGATGCGTATGGCCACCTAAAATTAAATCGACTTGTGGAAAAAGCTCGGCAATTTTCTCATCATCATAGATCCCTAAATGCGAGAGAACGATAATTACATCTACCTTTTCTTTCAATTGACTTAATTGCATATCTAATTCGGTTATTGGCTCAGAAAGTTCCCATCCAAGAATTTCATACAATTTTTGATAATAGGTTGTAATCGCAGTTACAGCAATTTTTGTCCCTTTTTCGTCTCATATATTTGATAAGGCAATGCCCAGTCAGGTCTTATTCTGCCTTTATAATATAAATTCGCCACAATTACATCAAAGTTCGCTTGTTCATATAAGTCATTTAACTGTTCAAATGATAAAGTGATTCCTTCATTATTTCCGATCGTAACCGCTGTGTAATCAAGTTCATTAAGTAAAGCAACATTGCCTTTTCCCATCGTTCCTTCTGTAAAAGGATGCCAACGATCAGCAAAATCTCCAATATCGAAAAGAAAAACTTCTTCACCTTTTGCTTCATGAAATGCTTTACGTTCTTTTATAAAATCATAAATTCTCGGCCAGTTTTCAAAATGACTATGTAGATCATTCGTATGGTAAATATGAATCGTCTCTTTCACCTGTACACTTCCTATCGATGCACAATTTTCAAAATAAATCGAGTTGTTTGGCTGCCAATCCTTCATAATGAATATTTAGTAATTCAATTAAACGCTTGGCGTTATCGGCGGCATCGCCACCGGAATTATTATTAAAGACGACATACACATCCCTCGTCTCTTGTTGCAACTTTTGTACATTTCTTTTCCATTCAAGTAATTCCTTTTCGTTATAGCGATATAAATAACGGACTTCGCGCCAATTTTCTCCACCTGGTTTCATCCATGCCGCGACATTGCGCCCATGCATCCGGATGAGAGTTTTTCCTTATTTGTCGCCTGCAAAACCGTCGGAACCGAACCGACTCCTGCTTGCGGTTCATCGCAAATGCTATGAATCCAATGCTCATCCTTCATAAATCGAAGCGTGTTCTCTCTGTATTGTGGATAAAACCATGTTTGATTACGAAATTCTAGAGCGACGGGAATATTCCCCATTTTCTCTCGACAATAGCGTAAATAATTGACATGTTCCTTCGTGCAATCAAACCATGGCGGAAATTGAAAAAGAACCATCGCTAACTTATTCGATTGGAAATAAGGTTTCAATGATGCAATAAAAGCTTTAAACATTTCATCTTTTGTCGCAAACGGATTTTCACCGCGCTGATGCCCCGTCATTCCTTGGTATGCCTTTACGATAAAGCGAAAAGATTCCGAGTATCATTTACCCATTTTACCACATTTTTCTCGGACTGAATCGCATAAAAGAAGCATCAACCTCAACGATTGGAAAATGCGCTGCATATTCTTGTAGTTTATCACGACTCTGAACTCGATGTTGATAAAGTGATTCATGATCACCCCAGCCTGTTACACCGATATAGATCATGTACTCACCCACCTATATCTATTTATAGACAAAAAACCTGTCAACAGCTATACAGGCTGGACAGGTTTTTATATAAAGAAGATTAACCGATCGAACCTTCCATTTCAAACTTAATTAAACGGTTCATTTCAACCGCATATTCCATTGGAAGTTCTTTCGTAAATGGTTCGATGAAGCCCATAACAATCATTTCAACTGCTTCAAGCTCAGGTATTCCTCGGCTCATCAAGTAGAAGAGCTGTTCTTCGGAAACTTTAGAAACCTTCGCTTCGTGCTCTAATGAAATATTATCATTAAAGATTTCGTTGTATGGAATCGTATCTGACGTTGATTGATCGTCTAGAATCATCGTATCACACTCAATATTTGAGCGAGCTCCATCAGCTTTACGGCCGAAGTGAACGATTCCGCGATACGTTACTTTTCCGCCATGTTGGGACATAGATTTGGATACAATCGTTGAAGAAGTATTTGGTGCTAAGTGCATCATTTTTGCCCCTGCATCTTGGACTTGCCCTTTACCAGCTAAGGCAATTGACAATGTTAATCCACGAGAGCCTTCACCTTTTAGAAGAACCGCAGGATATTTCATCGTTAATTTCGAACCGATGTTGCCGTCAATCCATTCCATTGTTGCACGTTCTTCACAAACCGCACGCTTAGTCACGAGGTTGTAGACATTATTTGCCCAGTTTTGAATCGTTGTGTAACGGCAATACGCATCTTTCTTAATGATGATTTCAACAACCGCACTATGAAGTGAGTTTGTTGTGTATACTGGTGCAGTACATCCTTCAACGTAATGTACAGAAGCACCTTCATCAACGATGATAAGCGTACGCTCAAACTGTCCCATATTTTCCGAGTTAATTCGGAAATAAGCTTGAAGTGGTGTATCAACTTTTACTCCAGGTGGAACGTAAATGAATGATCCACCGGACCAAACAGCAGAGTTTAGAGCCGCAAATTTATTGTCAGCAGGAGGAATTACAGTCGCCCAGTACTTACGGAAAAGTTCTTCGTTTTCCTTTAGCGCTGAATCTGTGTCTTTAAAGACGATTCCTAACTCTTCAAGGTCTTCCTTCATATTATGATAAACAACTTCTGATTCATATTGAGCCGAAACACCTGCAAGATATTTTTGCTCCGCTTCTGGAATACCTAATTTATCAAATGTTTGTTTAATTTCCTCAGGAACTTCATCCCAGCTGCGCTCTGTTTGCTCAGATGGTTTTACATAATATCTGATTTCATCAAAATTAAGTGAACTTAAATCTCCACCCCATTGTGGCATCGGCATTTTATAAAATTGCTCAAGTGATTTCAAACGGAAGTCAAGCATCCATTGTGGCTCTTCTTTCATTTTCGAAATTTCTTCAACGATTTCGCGAGTTAATCCGCGTTCGGAACGAAACACCGAAACGTCCTTATCACTAAAGCCATATTTGTAATCACCAATATCTGGAGCTTTTTAGCCATATGTCATTCCTCCATTCAATTTATTGCTGTTCATTTAACCCTTTTTCCATCGCCTTCCATGCGAGTGTTGCACATTTAATGCGAGCGGAAACTTCGAAACACCTTGTAAAGCTTCAATATCCCCAAGATCAAACTCTTCATCATCAAAGTCTTTACCTTGAATCATATCGGAGAAAATGTCTGATAGCTTTAATGCATCATCCACTTTTTGACCAATGATCGTTTGCGTCATCATTGACGCTGACGCCATTGAAATGGAACAGCCTTCACCATCAAATTTTGCATCCGTCACCTTCCCATCCTCCACCTTCATCGTCAGATGGATCCGATCTCCACATGTCGGATTATTCATATCGACGGTCAAGCTTCCATCTTCTAAACTGCCTTTGTTGCGCGGGTTTTTATAATGATCCATAATTACTTGTCGGTAGAGGTTATCGAGGTTACTAAAAGACATTCGTGAAATACTCCTTTGTTTTGATAAGCCCTTCAACAAACCTATCAATGTCTTGTTCCGTATTGTATAAATAAAAACTTGCTCTTGCTGTTGCAGAAACATCCAACCATTTCATGAGCGGCTGTGCACAGTGATGGCCTGCCCTTACAGCAATACCTTCCGCATCAAGCACAGTCGCGACATCATGTGGATGAACTTCGTCTAGATTAAAAGTGATAACACCAGCACGTTGCTCTGCTCCACTAGGTCCATAAATCGTTAAACCTTCCATCGCAGACATTTTTTCCAGTGCATAAGCAGCAAGCTTATGTTCATGTTCCAAAATGTTTTCAGGACCAATTTCCGTTAAGAAATCAATCGCTGCACCAAGACCGATTGCTCCAGCAATGATCGGGGTACCTGCTTCAATTTCCACGGAAGATCCTTCCATGTTGACTCTTGCAAGCCAACAAAATCGATCATCTCTCCGCCAAATTCAACGGGTTCCATGTTCTCAAGTAATTCCTTTTCCCATAAAGAACGCCAATCCCTGTTGGTGCGCACATTTTATGGCCTGAAAAGGCATAGAAATCACAATTGAGATCACGAACGTCAATTTTCATATGTGGCGCGCTTTGAGCACCATCAACGACCATGATCGCTCCATGCTCATGTGCAATTGCAGCGATTTCTTTAATCGGGTTAATGACACCAAGTACATTTGACACATGCATCATTGAAACAATTTTTGTATTTGCGGTAATCGTCGCGCGTGCATCATCAAGTGAGATCGTTCCATCAGGCTGCAAAGGCAAGTATTTCAGAACGGCACCTGTTTGGCGAGCGAGCTGCTGCCACGGGATGATATTACTATGATGCTCCATATACGTAATAACAATTTCATCATCTTCAGTAAGATTCGCACGGCCATAACTTGCAGCAACTGTATTTAATGCTGTTGTCGTCCCACGAGTGAAAATCACTTCTTCAATCGAGGCGGCATTAATAAATTTGCGAACCTTTTCGCGGGCACCTTCATACTTGTCGGTCGCCTTCGTTCCGAGCGTATGAACGCCCCTGTGCACGTTTGAATTATATTGACGATAATAATCATCAATCGCCTCGATCACTTGCACAGGTTTTTGTGAGGTTGCGGCACTATCTAAATAAACGAGCGGATGTCCGTTCACTTCCTGGTCAAGAATCGGGAATTGTTTGCGAACCTCAGCTACATTCATTAGCTCAATTTCCTTTCAATGATTTCGACAAGTTGACGTTTTACTGTTTCAATTGGCAACTGCTCAACAACTGGTGCTAGGAAACCATGAATAATAAGACGTTCTGCTTCGTTTTTCGAAATCCACGGCTCATCAAATAATACAATTGCATTGGGTCTACTTTACCAACAGATCCTGCGTGACCTGCCATGACGTCATCTTCGTCGATTAGTAGAATTGGGTTTACATCACCACGCGCACGTTCGCTAAGCATTAACACACGTGATTCCTGAACCGCATTCGCTCCTGATGCACCTTTTTCAATCTTTCCGATTCCGTTAAAGATAGAAGATGAAGAATCTTGCATAACTCCATGCTTTAAGATGAAACCTTCCGTATTTTTACCGAAATGTACAATACTTGTCGTAAAGTTTTGCGTTTGCTTTCCTCTTCCAACAACAACCGTCTTCGCATTACTATTTGAACCTTCGCCTATCAAGTTTGTGACGTTTTCGAAGATTGTATTGCTATCATTCATCATGCCGAGTGCCCAATCAAGTTGAGCATCGCGACCTGTGATTCCACGACGATTTACATATACAGTTGATCCTTTTGCAAGTGTGTCAACCGCTCCATATGCAACCTTCGCATTGTCTTTTGCAATCACTTCAGCAACGATGTTTACAATTCCATTCACTTCTTCTTCGGTAGAAATATAGTTTTCTACAAATGTAACGGAACTATTCGCTTCCGCAACAACGATAACATGGTTGAATGTAGCAACTTCCTTATCATCCAAAATATAGACTGCTTGAATCGGGTCTTTAATTTCTACATTTTTCGGCACATATAGAAATACGCCGCCATTCATTAATGCTGCATGGTAAGCTGTTAATTTATGCTCATTCACTTTTACTGCATCTGTCATATAATATTTTTGCACTAAATCGCTATGCTCTTTAGCCGCTGTAAAAATATCTGTAAATATGACGCCTTGCTCCTTTAAATCATCAGATAATGACAAATAAGCAGGCGTTTGGTTATGCTGAACATATAAATTTTGATTTTTTCATCCGTATTTATTGCTGCTTTCGCCGCTTCTGGCAAATCAGCAAGGTTTTGGAATGTGACTCCCTTCGCTTGATGCTCGGAGAAATCAGTAAAATTCCAATTCGTAATTCTCGTTTTATCAGGTTTTGGCATAGATAACTCATCCATTTTAGCAAGAGCTTGTACTCTTAGCTCTGTCAGCCAATTTGGCTCGCCTTTTCCTGATGAAAAGAGCGGACGTACTCTTGATCGATCATCATTTTCGTATCAATTGTCATGATTATCCTCCTAACACTTATGCTTCTTGACCAACGGTTTCGTCTTCGATGCCAAGCTCATCTTTAATCCAGTCATATCCTTCTGCTTCTAGACGTTGTGCCAATTCCGGACCACCAGATTTAACAACACGTCCTTGCATCATGACATGTACATGGTCAGGAGTAATATAATTCAATAAACGTTGATAGTGAGTAATGATCAAGCAGCCAAAGTCGCTTGAACGCATTTCATTAATCCCTTGTGAAACAACTTTCAACGCGTCAATATCAAGACCTGAGTCGATTTCGTCTAAAATAGCAATTTTCGGCTGTAGCATCATTAATTGCAAAATTTCATTACGTTTCTTTTCCCACCAGAGAATCCTTCGTTTAAATAGCGTTGTGCCATATTCGGATCCATTTCAAGCATTTCCATCTTGCTATCCATTTCACGAATGAATTTCATTAGAGAAATTTCTTTTCCTTCTTCACGGCGTGAATTAATTGATGAACGTAGGAATTCAGCGTTCGTTACACCGCTAATTTCACTTGGGTATTGCATCGCCAAGAAAAGACCTGCACGAGCACGCTCGTCAACTTCCATTTCTAATACATCTTCGCCATCAAGCATAACCGAACCTTTTGTAACTTCATATTTAGGATGTCCCATAATTGCTGCTGACAAAGTAGATTTCCTGTACCGTTTGGACCCATTACTGCGTGGATTTCTCCACCTTTTATTTCAAGGTTTACACCTTTAAGTATCTCTTTACCATCGATCTCTACATGAAGATCTTTGATCGTTAATGTTGATGCCATGATCATACCTCCGTTAAATAGAAAATGATTTTCTTATTTTGATGAGTTCATTCTCAATTTATTCTCAATTATTATCTTATACCATATTAAAATTATTATCAACTAGGAATGACTTTGAGTCCTATATTCATTAGTTTATCGTTCCGAATGAATGAAAACGAGGTGAAATGGCCCCTTTTCTCATAATTGAGCTACTTTTGCACTTAATTGGGCTTTTCAAAAATAATTGGGCTACTTCGACACGTAATTCGGTTTCTATACAAATAATTTAGGCTTTCCCCATAAAATAAAAATTCCGGCCCAGTAACGGTCCGGAATTTTTAATTTTCACTTATTCTTTGACTGGAACGACAGAGCCTTTCCATTCTTCAAGAATAAAATCTTGGATTTCTTTGGATTTAAGCACTTCGACCAACGCTTTAATTCTTTCATCATTTTCGTCGCCTTTACGAACTACAATCAAGTTTACATACGGTGATGAACTCGCATCCTCAATGGCAATAGAGTCTTCCATTGATTTAAGCCCGCATCAAGTGCATAGTTGGAATTGATGACTACTGCATCTCCTTCATTGTTTTCATAAGCCTTCGGAGAAGCTTTGCTTCAATTTCGTATTTGAAATTGAAGTTTTTCGGATTTTCTTCAATATCTTCAATGTGGGCAGATGCTTTTTCTACCCCTCTTTTAATTTAATTAACCCTTGGTTTTCAAACAATGTAAGGATACGCGCATGGTCCGAAAGACTGTTACTTAGTAAAATTTCCGCTCCCTCAGGAAGATCTTTTAGAGATTTATATTTTTTGAATAAATACCCATTGGCTCTATGTGAATGCCACCTGCATTTACAAAATCATAGCCATGATCTTTAATTTGACTTTCCAAATATGGAGTGGTTTGAAAATAATTCGCATCTAAGCTCTTTTCTTCTAAACCTTTATTCGGTAAAACATAGTCTGTAAAAGTAACAACCTCTAATTCAATGCCTTTTTCTTTTAAAATTGGAGCAGCTTTCTCAAGTATTTCCGCATGTGGTACATTGGATGCACCAACAACTAGCTTGCTGCTGTTTTCGTCTTTTCCGCATGCTGCAAGACTGATTGTTAGCAACAATGCAAATACGAATGTTAATAACTTTCTCATTTTTCTTCAATCCTCCTATATATGTGCCCGTTTAACGTTTGTCTAATCTTTTGTTATCAAATCACCGGTAAGTTGGATAATAAATACGATTAATAAAATAATAATCGTTGCAGCCATTGTTACGTCATCCCTGCCGCGCTGAAACCCTTCCAGATAGGCTAGATTTCCAAGACCGCCTGCACCAATCGCACCCGCCATCGCCGTATAACTAACAAGTGCAATAGCAGTTACCGTGATGCCCGAAACAAGTGCGGGCATTGATTCGGGTAATAGCACTTTGCAAATAATCGTGCTTGTTTTTGCCCCCATTGCCTTTGCCGCCTCGATGACTCCCTTATCAATTTCACGGAGCGCAATTTCTACCATTCTGGCGTAAAACGGCGCCGATCCAATGATTAAAGCTGGCAACGCGGCGTTTTCACCAAACATCGTTCCAAGCAAGAAAATCGTAAATGGGATAAGCAAAACAATGAGAATGATAAATGGAATGGATCTAAAAACATTTACAATAGAAGCAATCATTCCGTTTAGAAGACGATTTTCCCACATATTTCCTTTTGATGTAAGGAAGAGGAGCAAGCCAAGGAAAATACCGATAATAAATGTAGCTAACACGGAAACACCCGTCATATAAAGAGTTTGAATGGTTGCCTCCCACATTTTATCCCATTTTACATTTGGAAATAAACTTTCAATCATTGTCGGTCACCACCTCAACCTCAACATTCTGTTGTTGTAAAAATTCAATTGCCCGTTTCATTTCTGTATTTTCCCCATTAAACTGAATAAACAATACTCCGAATGATCCATTTTGAGTTTGCTTAATATTCCCTTGAATAATATTGATCGTTAATTCAAATTGCTTGATTAACCGCGAAATAACAGGTTGCTCTGCTGCTTCACCGATAAAGGTTAACTTTACAATTTCACCTTCCGGATAAGCTTCAACTAGCTGTTCAACAAGTTCCTTGGATTCATCATGTTCTGATATTTGTTGTACGAATCTTTTTGTTACGGGAGCTTGTGGATTTCTAAATACGTCCAATACATCTCCCATTTCAACAACTTTTCCACTTTCCATTACTGCCACTCGATGACATATTTTTCGTATAACGTGCATTTCGTGAGTAATTAACACGATTGTTATACCAAGCTTTTTATTAATATCAATGAGTAAATCAAGGATGGAATCCGTCGTTTCTGGATCTAGCGCTGATGTTGCTTCATCACAAAGTAATACGTGCGGATCATTTGCTAATGAACGAGCGATGCCAACTCTTTGCTTTTGTCCACCGCTTAGCTGGGATGGATAAGCTTTTTCACGACCTTCCAACCCAACTAGTTTAATAAGTTCATTCACTTTTTCCATACGTTTCTTTTAGGAACACCTGCGATTTCAAGTGGAAAAGCTATATTTTCACTTACCGTGCGTGACCATAGTAAATTGAAATGTTGAAAGATCATCCCAATTTCTTGACGTGCTTTTCTTAATTCATTTCCTTTAATTTTCGAAATTTCTAGGCCATCTATACTAATAGAACCAGATGTCGGTAATTCAAGACCGTTAAGCATTCGTATTAAGGTACTTTTTCCAGCACCTGAATATCCAATTACACCGAAGATCTCGCCTTTATTAATTTCAATATTAACATTTTCAACAGCATGAACCGTTCCATTTTTCGTATTAAAAACCTTTTTAGCTTCCTTGATACTGATCAACTCGGTGTACACCTACTTTCCTCATTTAAATAAAAAATACCTAGCTGCACAAAACGAGCAGAAAGGTATTGACATTTAACCTTTCTCTCATCTTTCAAAGCGTATTGCTTTGTGTGACTTGGCACCATTTCAACGATGTGATGGTTGCCGGGCTTCATCGGGCACGTCCCTCCACCTCTCTCAATAAGAGTAAATTCTATTCATTTTAACATAGTCAAAGTGAACTACAAATGAGATTCTATCATGGGGGCTTTTGTTCGTCAACGACATTTAATTTCCTTTTTCGATAAAACTCGCAAGATTTCCGGAAATTAATCGTTTAATCGATTGATTAATTCATATAAATATGGCACCGATTGAAAAGCGTATATTTTTTCAATCAGTCTTCCTTCCTTTATAACGATCATACAAGGCACACTTTCAATTGAAAATTGTTCAGCCATTACCGGCATATAGTTTAAATCGGCTTTTCCAAACTCAATCGCTGTAATTAATCGTTCGACAATATTTATCATTTTACTAGCTACCGCGCATGTTCCACATAATGGGGTATAAAAATAGATAACGGCATCTTGTTTATTTTCTATCACTTTCATTATGTCATTTTTCGACCATTCATTCATAACCATTATTCATCCTTTATAAAAATTCAACAAACACATCTATATTAGCTCTAAGCAAGATCTGTGCCAAATGTTGTTCTGGAGCTGAAGCCACTTCCTTATATATACTATCTATATATAGATGCTTGGCAAGCGGAAATTCACGCTTTAACTGTTTTCTAAGCTTTTCCCTGAGAGGTCAGCATCTACTAATATATATACTTCTTTCCCTTCCAATTCTTCAATTAACTGTTCAAGCTTAGAAAAACTAATCGTCCCATTCGTACAAATGATCTGCACCGATTCCTTGACAATCGTTTTTACTTTTTCTTATCTGTTAATCCTTCGACGATAATAACCTTTTCTTCGAAATGTCCATAAGCACACGGCCTCCTATGTAAAAACACCTTGCATATTGCACAAGGTGTTCGTCCAATCACTCGCTCGTCACTCTTTCGTATTCTGCCGCTGACATTAGTTTTTCTATTTCACTTTTATCAGACGGTTCAATGACGATCATCCATGCTTTTTCATACGGTGATTCGTTTACAAATTCTGGGTTGTCTTCAAGCTCTTCATTTACTGCCACAACTTTTCCGCTAAGTGGAGCGTAAAGTTCAGAAACTGTTTTCACGGATTCAACACTACCGAATGGCTCATCCGCTTTAATTTCATCTCCTATTTCAGGAAGCTCGACGAAAACAATATCACCTAGCTCTGATTGAGCAAACTCTGTAATTCCAATTCGAACTTTTCCATCTTCTTCTTTTACCCATTCATGTTCATCAGAATAACGAAGTTCTATTGGTATATTCATTTATTCATCCCCTACATCTTTCTAGTTTTAATGTACAAAAGAATCGCTTGAAAGCAAGATGACGTGTTAATTAACCTTTCCCAAGTATTAGCAAAGGTCGACTCGTTAAAACCAACGGTCACCTTCTCGCCATCCGTTACAATTGGACGTTTAATAAGCATCCCATCAGAAGCGAGCAGTTCATATAATTCTTCGTTCGATGCACTACCCACTTTATCTTTTAAACCAAGCTGCCGATATTTTTGTCCACTTGTATTAAAAACTTCTTTAATTCAAGTCCACTTTTCTCATGCAATTGTTTCATGTCTGCAGTTGACGGTGTACGTTCAACAATATGTACTTCCTCAAACGTTAGTCCGTTTTCCTCCAGCCACTTCTTCGCTTTACGGCATGTTCCGCACGGAGGATATGAATAAAATGTAAGTGACAATATGCCCACCCCTTTTCTATCATCCATATTAGTATAACCGAACCTGAATCATAATTCGCTTAATTGATTTAGCTTTAAGGAAGGAAGATAGCAATTATAGGCGAAGTTGCACAATTCCAAATGAGGGACACGCCATTTATTCAAAGAGTGGCACAATTACGCAAGAAAGTCACGCAATTCTGGTCGGAAGTATTCCAGACTGACACAATCCTTCCGAAAAATAAGGAAAGGAGGTGTCCAATAAGTCGATTTTTCGACTGTTAGACGCCCTTTTCGGACAGCCCCTAGACAACAAATTTTTCCGCTTCGATTAAGCGGTCTGCTGCTTCACGTTTTTTAGCAATCACATTCAATGGTGTATGACGGATCAATTTACGCAGGGCGGAATTCATCATGCGGAATGTATCGCCTTCTTCAATCGCAGCTAAACATTCACGTGCGTATTGTTCGACTTTCACGATCGAATCTTGACAGAAGATTTGCGTGTAAAGCAGCTTTGCTTATGTTTCTCAAGTCCATCACGCTTGATTGCTTTTTCAGTTCGCAACAAAACGGATTCCATACTATAGGCGAATGAAACAATGTCAGCTAGTTTCGTTAATATTTCCTGTTCTTTATCCAATGCATGCCCATATTTTTGCGCACCAAGCCCTGCAATCATTAAGGCTACTTTTTTGTTCCTCGCACTAAGTGTCTTTCTTGATCAAGAGGTGCGTCACTTGGCTCTTCTGGCATGAGCATCATTAATTCTTCTTGCAAGCTTTGAGCTTTTTCCAATAATGGCAACTCACCTTTAAATGCCTTTCGTAAAAATGTTCCTGGCACGAGCAAGCGGTTAATTTCATTCGTCCCTTCAAATATTCGGTTAATGCGGAGTCGCGATACGCTCTCTCTATCTCATATTCTTGCATATATCCGTAACCGCCATGAATTTGAACCCCTTCATCAACAACGTGATCAAGCACTTCGGAACCAAAGATTTTATTTAATGAGCATTCGATTGCATATTCAGCAATCGATTTCGCTACTTCTGTCCCGTCCTTTGCTGCGGCTTCTGTTAAATGCCCCATCCGCTCCTCAAACAATCCAACCGTCCGATAAATCGAACTTTCTGCAGCAAAAATTTGCGCCCCTAGTGTTCCGAACTTTTCCTTCGTTAAATTGAACTGTGAAATCGGCGTTTTAAACTGCTTTCGTTGATTTGCATATTTCAGTGTAATGTCAAGCGCGCGTTTAGAACCACCAACTGCACCTACTCTAACTTATAGCGGCCGATATTTAATATATTAAATGCAATTCGATGACCTTTACCCGCTTCACCAAGCAAATTTTCAACAGGAACTTTTGCGTTATCCAATAATAGCGTCCGCGTTGATGAACCTTTAATCCCCATTTTCTTTTCTTCTGGGCCTGTTGAAACTCCAGGATCATTGCGTTCAACGATAAAGGCGGAAAACTGTTCCCCATCGATTTTCGCATAGACGATGAATACGTCCGCAAACGCGGAGTTTGTAATCCATTGCTTCTCCCATTTAATACATAATGAGTACCTGCCTCATTCAATGTAGCTGTTGCTTTGGCACCGAGTGCGTCCGAACCCGAACCCGGTTCCGTTAACGCATACGCCGCCAACCATTCTCCTGTCGCTAGTTTTGGTAAATATTTTTCTTTTGTTCCTCGTTGCCAAATAAAACGATTGGAAGGGAACCAATTCCTACATGTGCTCCATGGGAGATCGAAAAACCGCCTGCTTGTGCTAATTTTTCCGAAATTAATGATCCACTCACTTTATCAAGCCCAAGCCCGCCATACTCCTCTGGAACCTCAGCACCGAGCAGTCCAAGTTCCCCAGCCTGTTTTAATAACTTCACTGATCGTTCAAATTCATGATTTTCGATATATTCGATTTGAGGCATGACTTCATTCATAACAAAATCCTCTGTCGTTTTCGCAATCATTTTATGCTCATCCGAATAGTCCTCTGGTGTAAATATTTGTTCTGCTGTAATATCTTCAATTAAAAACGCGCCACCCTTGATCAACTTTTTCGTTTTATTTCCCATCGCCCTCTCCTCCTTTTAAAGTAACTCGAAGACACCAGCTGCTCCCATTCCTCCACCAATACACATCGTTACAACTCCATATTGAATATTTCGTCGCTTCATTTCATAGGCAAGCGTCAGCGTAAGCTTCGTTCCCGTACATCCTAGTGGATGACCGAGCGCAATCGCTCCACCGTTCACATTTACCAATTCCTCATTTAAGCCAAGCTCACGAATCACTTGAATCGATTGTGAAGCAAATGCTTCATTTAATTCAAATAAGCCAATATCACTAAGTTCCAACCCTGCTAGTTGCAAAGCTTTCGGAATCGCTGCAACGGGTCCAATCCCCATAATTTCTGGTGGAACACCAGCGACCGCAAATGAGCGAAACTTTAATAATGGGGCAATCCCTAGCGAATCAGCCTTTTCACGCTCCATCACCATAACGGCCGCTGCACCGTCACTTATTTGCGAAGAATTTCCTGCGGTAACTGAACCAGTGATAGAAAAAGCTGGGCGGAGGGTCGCGAGCACTTCGATACTCGTATTAGGGCGCACCCCTTCATCTTGTGAAAAAACGATCTGTTTTTCCGTTAATTTATATTCAGCATTCACCTGTTTATGAACGACCTCAACAGGGATAATCTCATCTACAAATTTTCCTTCCGCGATCGCCTTTGCTGCTTTTTGATGGCTTTGAACGGCGAATGCGTCCTGATCTTCACGAGAAATAGTATAGCGTTTGGCTACCTCTTCTGCCGTATGCCCCATACTCATATAATATTCGGGGCTTTTTCGGCAAGCTTCCAATTGGGACGAACAACATGCCCCATCATTGGCACAAGACTCATCGACTCTGACCCACCTGCGATAATCGTATCCGCACTGCCAATCATAATTCGTTCAGCCGCGTAGGCAATCGCTTGTAAACCTGAGGCACAATAGCGATTGATCGTGATTGCTGGAACGGTGTTTGGCAGCCCAGCTAAGCCACCAATGTTTCTCGCCATATTCAACCCTTGTTCTGCCTCAGGCATTGCACAGCCAAAAATCAAATCATCAATATTCCCTTCATAATTACCTGCACGCTTTAACGTTTCCTTTACAACGATTGCCCCAAGATCATCCGGTCGCATTGAAGCGAGCGTTCCTTTCTTCGCTCTCCCGACCGGAGTCCTAGCACCAGCAACAATGACTGCTTCACGCATCTGCTTCCCCTCGCTTCCTCTATTTTAATTTCTTAATGGTTTCCCTTCATCAACATATGTTGCATTCTCATTTGCGATTTTGGTTCGGCAACGAGGCTGATAAACGCCTCCCTTTCTAGATCAAGTAAATATTGCTCATCCACTTCCGTGCCGTATGGAACCAGTCCACCAGCAATGACATAGGCAAGCTTTTTGCAATCTTCAAATCATGATCAGAAATATAACCTGATAATCGCATCGCTTCTGCACCGAGTAATAAAGTCGCATAACCAGGCTCACCCGTTACTGGCACTTTTTCACGGACAGGTGGTTGATACCCTTTTTCATATAATGAGAGAACGGCTCGTTTCGCATCATAAAGCAGATGATCTCCATTCACACTAATACCATCTTTATTATTAAGAAAACCATTTTCATTCGCTTCGTCCGCAGACGTTGAAACTTTCGCCATTGCAATCGTTTCAAACACTTTATTGGCGACTTTTTGTAAATCAACCTCAATTCCTTTTGGCATTTCTCTTAATGTTTTAATATATAATTCTTTATTTCCGCCTCCACCCGGAATAAGACCAACACCCGTTTCAACAAGTCCAATATATGTTTCAGTAGAAGCTTGAATATGCGCGGTTGGCAAACATACTTCTGCGCCTCCACCAAGCGTCATTCCAAAGGAGCAGCTACGATTGGCTTTGTGCTATATTTTATTTTCATCATCGCTTGCTGAAATTGCCGCACGACTAAATCGACTTCGAAAATATCATCATCTTGAGCAGCCATTAAAATCATCGCTAGATTCGCCCCAACACAAAAGTTTTTCCCTTGATTTCCAATGACTAAGCCTTTATAGTTTTTTCCACTTCATCAATGGCATAATTGATTATTTGAATAATATCAAAACCAATTGCATTGTTTGGCGAATGAAATTCAAGCAAGGCAACATCATCACCTATGTCGATCAAACTTGCTCCAGCATTCTTTTTTATGACCTTCCCTTGTTTTTTAAAAGCTGCAAATCAATCACTTTTGAATTTTTATCAACCGCTTTATATTCTCCATTCATATAAAAGGAACGCTTTCCATCTACTTCTTTATAAAAGGATGTGTTTCCGTTTTGGAGCATCTCTTTACCCATAAAGGAACAGTCATTCCGTCTGCTTCCATTTTTGCAACAGATGTTTCAAGTCCGATTGTATCCCAAATTTCAAATGGACCATGCTTCCAGCCGAACCCCATTTCATTGCCCGATCGATTGCGACAATATCATCGGCAATCGTCCCAACTAATTCGGCTGAAATCGCCAGCACTGGGGCCGTAATGTTCCATAAGAATGTACCTGCACGATCGTCCGAATAGAGCAGCGTCTTTATCCTTTCAGCTGTTCCTTTCACTTGTTTAACCATTTCAAGTTCTCGCGTTTTTAATTTTCTCCTCGGCTCATAGTCGATCGTTTCAGGATTTAATTCGAGAATGTCCTTCCCTTTTTTAAATAAAATCCTTGACCCGTTTTACTTCCGAGCCACCCGTTGTTTCGCATTTGCTTTATAAATTCCGAATTTCAAATACTTGTTTTTCATCACCTTCAACTTGCTCGTATACGTTATTCGCGACATGGATAAACGTATCAAGGCCTACAACATCGAGCGTACGAAAAGTAGCGCTTTTCGGGCGTCCAATTAGGGTGCCTGTAATCGAATCCACTTCACCGATTCGATACCCGCCCTTTAACATTTCTCTCACAGTTACGAGCAAACCATATGTCCCAATTCGATTAGCAATAAAATTCGGTGTGTCCTTGGCAATAACGACACCTTTTCCAAGCACCTCTTCACCAAAGTTTTGCATAAATTGAGTGACGTCTTTATCTGTTTTTCCGTTGGAATAATTTCAAGTAGTTTCAAATAACGTGGGGATTAAAAAATGTGTACCGATAAAATGTTTTTGAAAATCAGTTGAACGTCCTTCCGACATTTTCTCAACTGAAATTCCTGATGTATTAGAGCTAACAATGCTTCCAAGTCTACGATGCTTGTCAACGCTTTCAAAAATTTGCCTTTTCACTTCCAAATTCTCGACAACGACCTCAATGATCCAATCGACTTCTGATAGAAGCTTGACATCGTCTTCAAGATTGCCCGCTGTAATCATTGTAAGATTATCTTTTTGTAAGTGGAGCTGGTTTTTGTTTTAATAATTTTGCTAATGCTGCATTCACAAAACGATTGCGAACGTCTCGATCTTCTAACGTAAGTCCCTTCGCTTTTTCATCTTCTGTAAGCTTATCTGGAACGATATCAAGTAATATTGACGGGATACCAATATTGGCAAGATGAGCCGCAATGCCAGACCCCATCACACCCGAGCCGATGACTGCCGCTTTTTAATATCGTACTTCAACATCTACTCCCCTCTTCTCCTCGATTGAATGAACAGTCATTCATTTTATGGCGAAAAAATATAAATGACATTAGACATTAGATTACTCTAAATATAGCGGATTTCCCAAAATGTTTCAATCCTAAACTTTCTATTTTCCGAAAATACCTCTCAAAACAAAGGCAATATTCGCCGGACGTTCAGCAAGCCTACGCATAAAATATCCGTACCAATCGGTTCCATATGGTACATATGTGCGCATTGTATACTTTTCCTTTTGCAATTCCAATTGTCGTTCGGCTCGAATCCCATATAACATTTGAAATTCAAATTGATCTGTGGAAATATCATTTTCCTTTACAAACGACTTTGTGAAATCAATGATCGCATCATCGTGCGTCGCAATTGCGGTATAATGTCCGCGTAAAAGATGATCTCGAATGATTTGTTTGAAATTTTCATCCACATCTTTTTTTAGGAAAGGCAACTTCTGAAGATTCTTTATAAGCGCCTTTAACGAGCCGGAGATGTGGTGAATATTGATCTAGATCGTCCATATCGCTCGCTGTTCGATATAAATACGCTTGGACAACGGTGCCAACTCGGTCATATTCTAATTTTAATATTTTAAATAGATCGAGCGTTTGTTGGCAATGTGTATAATCTTCCATATCGATTGTAATGAACACATTTTCTTGAGTTGCCACTTCAAGGATTTGTCGCATATTGTCAAGGACAAACTCTGATGAAATGTCTAATCCGAGCGATGTAAGCTTTAACGATAATTCCGAATTTACCCTTGCACGACGTATTGCTCGAATGGCTTCAATCGCTTGCTCCGTTCTATCACACGCCTCTTTTTCACTTTTAACGAACTCACCTAAATGATCAAGCGTCACTGCCAAACCTTGTTCATTTAATTGCTTAATGACGTTTATCGCTTGCTCAATTGTTTCTCCTGCTACAAATCTTGCTGCACCGAAATGAAGACCATACTTTTTCGCGGCTTTTTAAGCATTTTATTTTTCGATAAAAACAAAAAGAATTGACGGTTGATATTCTCCATGAAAGTTTCTCCCCTGCTTCAAATTTTTGTATAATTTCCCTCATTCAGGCAAGCTAATTCTGTAAAATTAAAGGAGGGATTGTTTGTGCAAAATCAGCAAATGAACCAACCCGTTCAAAATCAGCAATCAATTATGGAACAGCCACCACATATTATTACGACAAAGATTTCTCTTATATTAATGATATGCTTTCTTGGAACTTGCTTGCAACAAAAAAGCGCATTTCTTTGCAACGCAATGTCAAGATCCGCAAATCAAAACAGCACTTAACGATTGTGGACAGATGCATCAACGTCATTACGAAAAATTACTTTTTCATTTACAAGAAAAACAGCATTCTAATACATTGATGCAATAGTTGGAGGGATATCGATGCAAAATCAAAATGCTAACGGACAAAAATTCAAAATCCAGCAATGCAAGTTCCGAAGACACCACAGATGAACGAACGCGATTTTCTCAATGATATATTAACAACTGAAAAATATATGACAACCTCTTATACAATCGCTTTACACGAAGCAAGCCATCAACATCTTTATGATGATTTACTCACGATTTTCAATGAGACACAACAGGTACAACGAAACTTATTTAATCTCATGTTCCAGAAAGGCTTGTATAATCTTGAGGCTCAAGACGAGCAAAAGATTCAGCAGTCATATCAACAGCATGTTGGCTATACGAATCAGTTTCCTTATAATGGCGGCACGCAGTAATGTAAAAAGGACATGATAAAGTATTTTTGATCGCAGTTTATTTACGCTCATGCACTTCGCTTCCGCGGGAGAGTCGCAAAACAGGTTGTTGGTCATGAAGCCGTTGCCACACGATGTGGCGACGGCTTCGTTTCCTTAAAATTCGGCCTGTGGGGTGATACTATTTTACAAATAAAATCTCCAATTACTTCCCGTTAAATTATTAGAATATTCTTTTATTCCCTCCACTTGCGACCTTTTAAGATATAATTTAAGCATAGGAGGGAAACGATGCTTTCACACCAAGTCATTGAAAAATTAATTGCCATCGTTGGCGAGGAAAATGTAGATCATTCTCAAGTTGGTAGATTGGTATATTCGTATGACGCAACACCACAGTTTCAGTCGATGCCTGACGTTGTCGTTGCACCCCGGTCGACAAAGAAATTTCAGAAATTCTGCGCCTTTGCAATGAGTATAAGATCCCAATTGTCCCTCGTGGGTCCGGAACAAATTTATGTGCAGGAACGACTCCGATTGAAGGCGGGATTGTTTTATTGTTCAAGCATATGAACAACATTCTCGAAATTGATGAAGAAAATCTAACGGTTACGGCGCAACCCGGGGTCATTACTCTCGATCTGATTCGAGCGGTAGAGGCAAAGGTCTATTTTATCCACCCGATCCAAGTTCGATGAGTATTTCTACAATTGGGGAAATATAAACGAGAACTCTGGTGGCCTGCGCGGACTTAAATACGGGTGACCCGCAATTACGTATTGGCGCTTGAAATTGTTCTTCCAAATGGCGATATTATTCGCACAGGCGGGAAGTTAGCCAAAGATGTCGCCGGCTATGATTTGACTCGATTATTCATTGGATCTGAAGGTACTCTCGGCGTCATTACCGAAGCGACATTGAAGCTCATTCCGATACCGGAAACAAAAAGACGTTACTCGCCTTATACCAAGATCTCGATGCGGCCGCTCGCTCCGTATCTAAAATCATTGCAAACAAAATTATTCCGTCAACACTTGAATTTTTAGATCAGCCAACGCTCGAAGCAGTCGAAGATTTTGCCAAAATTGGCCTGCCGACAAATGTAAAAGCTGTCTTATTAATCGAACAAGATGGTCCAGCTGAAATCGTTGATCGCGATATCGAAAGGATCGCTGCGATATGTCGAGAGCAGGCGGCAGAATCCGTGGAAATTGCCGCTGATGCAGAAACAGCTGAAAAGCTAAGCACGGCTCGGCGATCGGCCTTATCAGCGCTCGCGCGATTAAAGCCAACGACGATTCTTGAAGATGCAACCGTTCCAAGATCGGAAATTGCTAAAATGGTCAATGCGATTGAAAAAATTGCACAAAAATACGATGTGACGATCTGTACATTTGGACATGCCGGAGATGGGAATTTACACCCAACTTGTCCAACAGACATTCGGGACAAAGATGAGATGGAGAGAGTAGAAAAAGCGTTCGAAGAAATTTTTGCAGTAGCAATCGAACTTGGTGGTACGATTACAGGTGAGCACGGTGTTGGTATTGTTAAAGCACCTTATCTCGAATGGATGCTCGCTCCTGAAGGAATCGCAGCAATGAAAGCGATTAAATCAGCTTTTGATCCAAATAATATTATGAACCCTGGAAAAATATTTGCAAAGGAAAGTAGAAAAAGGGTGGTGGTATCGCGATGACCACAACGATTGAGCAACAATTTGCGGAAAAAATGGACATGGATGAATTGTTAAACTGTATGCGCTGTGGCTTTGCTTACCTGCCTGCCCTACCTATATCGAAACGAATTTTCAAGAAAAACATTCCCCTCGTGGAAGAATTGCTTTAATGAAGGCGGTTGCCGATGGATTAATTGATTTTGATGATGATGTTGAAGAAGCGCTTGATCTTTGCCTTGGTTGTCGTGCCTGTGAACCAGCCTGCCCCGCGGGTGTGAATTACGGAATGTTACTTGAAGATGCCCGTGATATTATTTGGCAAAATAAAAACAAAGCCTTCCTGTAAAAACATTGCGAAATACCGTCTTCGAAAGGCTCTTTCCACATCAAAATCGCATGGTAAATATAACAAGTTTACTCGGATTTTATCAACGATCCGGTTTGCAAAAAACCGTGCGAAAAATTGGATTTATGAAGCTCTTTCCTGAAAACTTAGCGCAAATGGAACGAGTATTACCACCTGTCCCTAAAAGAAAGAAATGAAAAGCCGTCCTGATTTTTACAGGCAAAGGGGCAAAAAAGCGACGATCGCCTTCTTTTCAGGTTGTCTAATGGACACGATGTTTATGGGAACAAATGACGCAACATTGAAGCTTCTCCAACTTGCTGGCTGCGATGTGATCATTCCTAAAGATCAAGGTTGCTGTGGCGCTTTGCACGGACATAGTGGTGAGAAGGCCAAATCGATCGAGCTTGCGAAGAAGAACATTTTAGCTTTTGAGGCAACAGGGGCAGATTATATTGTGACAAATGCGGGAGGCTGTGGCGGTTTTCTCATCGGCTATGACCATTTATTAGCTGACCAACCGGAGTGGAACGATCGGGCAAAAGAATTTACAAATAAACTAAAAGATCTTTCGCAAATTCTTGTGGAGCTTAACTTCCATCATTTGCATCGATTGCGATTACCTGGAGCGGTCTTCACATACCAAGATTCTTGTCATTTACGCAATGTCATGCATACTGCCTCTGCACCGCGAGTATTAATTCAAGCAATCCGTGACGCCGAGTACCGAGAATTGCCCGAAGCAGATCACTGTTGTGGTTCAGCCGGCATTTATAATATCGTTGAGCCAGACATGTCGATGCAAATCCTTGATCATAAAATGGAAAAGGTAGCAACTATACAACCTGGCATGATCGTGACAGCTAATCCGGGCTGTCTACTCCAAATGAAGCTCGGTATCGAGCGTGCTCGTTTAAGTGAAAAATTGAAGCTTTACATATTGCAGATGTACTGTTGGCTGCATTAACACCCGAAGAGTAATTTTCTCTTCGGGTATGTTTTTATCTTTTCCTCATTTAATTCAGATTTAGCCCACTTTTTCAAGAGCAATTTGTTCATTTTCCGATTTACGTACTCTTGCTGATTTTTCATTTATTTTTACAATATAAAGGACATGTATTACACATTTTCTTTCCATTCCCTTTAATAAATTGGAAAGACAGCATGTTTTTCGAACACGGATCGATGTGTTCAAATGTTCATCAAAACTAGTTAGTGGATTTTTTTATAAGAACCGAACAATGCACCAGGGGCTTTATGAACGATATAGGTAAAATCTTGATGATTATCCCTTTTACCCCATCTTCATAAAGCCAAAAGATATATAGGGCAATATTTTCCCATAATATGCGCTTAGAAATCCGAATTTCCTTGGCAAGAATTTCAATAAGTGGATTGATTGTATCTGAAAAACATGTTGAATAATTTCGTCTCTCCACTTGGAACGATCCTCCCGCTCTCGTTCAATATGGATAGCGCCAAAATAAAAATGAGGGAGCCATAGAGGTGATTGATCATGTTCAATTAGTTTCAAAGTTTCATGGCGAACGATTAGCTTTTTCCCATAACCGTCATTGCATAAAAATGAATGACTGCATAGAATGCTAACCGTTTGATTAAGATTGATGCAGCTACACGATCACTCGGCGCCCCGATTTTCTTAGATATATCATTAAGAATGCTTCGTAAATGCAACGGCTTAAGAAGGTCTACATATTGGATAATCGGCTTATTTTCCTGATAATCCAGTGTAAATCGAAATTTCCGCAGTAATTCCCACTCACTTTGCAGCATGCAATGTTCCACCTTTAATTAGGCAACGACCACGTCCGTATGGTATGCAAAGCGGAGTTCGAAAATGGGATCAACGGTCACCTTGCAATCCATATTGAACACATCGCGCACGAGTGCACAGTTGATGACTTCTTCCGGCTTGCCTTGTGCATATACTTTTCGATCACGAATTGCGACGATATTATGTGCATATCTACAGGCTAAATTTAAATCATGTAATACCATCACAATCGTCCGACCTTCCCTTTCATTCAGGTCAAATAATAAATCTAAAATCTCGATTTGATGTGTCATGTCTAAATAAGTCGTCGGCTCGTCAAGCAATAATATATCAGAGTCTTGTGCAAGTGTCATCGCAATCCACGCCCTTTGTCGCTGACCGCCAGAAAGCTCATCAATGGAACGCTCTTTCAATTCTGTCATTCCTGTCGCTTCTAATGCTTCGTTTACAGCTTTCTCATCCTCATATGACCATTGTCTAAGCCATGATTGATATGGAAAACGCCCTTGTTTCACAAGCTGTAAAACAGATATTCCTTCTGGTGCAATGGAGGTCTGTGGTAAAATAGCCAATTTTTTGCAACGGCTTTTGTAGGCAATTTGGCAATATCTTTCCCACTTAACAATACGGATCCTTCTTGCGGTTTAAGCAATCTAGCAACTGAGCGAAGAAGCGTTGATTTTCCACAGCCATTCCCTCCAATAAAAACAGTAATTTCACCCTTTGGTATGTTTATATTTAATTCTTCGATAATCGTTTGATCACCGTAACATAATGTTAAATTTTTTGTTTGGATCGTTTCCACCGCTGCCACTCCTTACATATTCTTCGTTTTAAATAATAAATATATAAAATAAGGTGCTCCAATTGCCGCCGTGAACACACCTGCGGGTACCTCAAGCGGTAAAAATAATGTTCGTCCAATTAAATCAGCCAGCAATACAAGAATACAACCAATGAGGGCGGCCGCAGGAAGTAGTACACCAAATGCAGAACCAACAAGTCGTCTTGCCATATGTGGAGCCATTAAACCGACAAATCCAATTCCACCAGCAAAAGCAACGGCTGCCCCCACTAATCCTGTGGCGATTAATAGTAGGAAAAAGCGCGTTTTTGCACTTTGCTCCCTATCCCCGTTGCAAGTTCATCGCCAAGCTCTTGCACATTGATTTTTCTGGCGGAGATCATCGCTATACATAAAAGAACAATAACTAATGGAAATAGAATGATAACATGTTCCCAATTTGTTCCATTTACCGTTCCAGTAATCCATATATTTGCCTGACTCGCCTGATAAATCGGGCCTAATATCATGACCATCGTTGTAAAAGCTTGCATGAGCGCAGAAATGCCAATTCCAATAAGAACAAGCCTTATCGGTGAAACGCCATTACGCCAAGCTAACATATAAACGAGCAACCCCGTGCATGTAGCACCGATAAATGCTGCGGCCGGAAGCCATTCAATTCCAACGGTTAACGAATTGTTCGCATCACTAAATATCGTCAAGAAGCTTACTACTGCTACACTCGCTCCCCAGTAATTCCGATAATATCGGGAGAAGCGAGCGGATTTCGAATGATCCCCTGAAGAATTCCCCTGCAACCGCAAGCGCCATCCCAACGAGTACAGATACAATCATGCGTGGCAAACGGAAGTTTAAAATGACAAGTCTCTCGAAATCATCACCTCCACCAAATAAGACATGAACAACGGTGAAAGGATTTATTTTCATATCACCAAGCCCGATCCCGATAATAAATATAGCAACGGAAATTCCCACTAAAATCCAAATAATATTTACCGCTCGCCTATCAAGAAGAAAAGAAATGGTTCCTTTCCATACGCGGAAGCTTTTATATTTCTCCACTACTGGCTGAACCCCTTTCTTACAACATAAATAAAAAATGGTGCGCCAATAACGGCAGTCATTACACCAACAGGAACTTCCCGTGGCATAATGATGAATCTTGCCCCGATGTCTGCGATAATGAGCAACATCCCTCCTAATAATCCTGAAAAGGAATAAGCCAACGATGATCGATTCCAATGATTTTCCGTGATAAATGCGGAACGATGATCCCTACAAAGCCAATCGGACCGGCAACAGCAACTGCACTTCCCGAAAGTAAACAACGACGATGCCGACGTAAATTTTTACTAAGCCTGTATGTAACCCTAAACCTTTGGCAAGATCCTCCCCATTGCTAACACATTCATTTTTGCTGCAATTAATAACGCAAATACCCAGCCAACAACCATATACGGAAGGACCGAAAGTAAAATATCTATGTTTCGTCCAGCAACAGAGCCGGCAAGCCAAAATAACACTTGTTCAAGCGCTGCCTCGTTTAGTACAAGCAGCCCTTGCGTGAATGATGTAAAAGCGCAGCCATGGCCGCTCCAGCAAGCGTGAGCTTCATCGGTGTCAGCCCTCCCTTTCCTGCTGACCCGATAGCATAAACACCGATAGCGATAACGGCTGCACCGGCAAAAGAAATCCAAGAAAATATTTGCAAGCTCGAAACTTGAAAAAGCGTTACCGCCAAGACAACAGCAAAGCCGGCTCCAGCATTCACACCAAGTATACTTGGTGAAGCAAGTGGATTTTTGTTAATGTTTGCATCATCACACCAGCAATTGCAAGGCACGCTCCTACTGCCGCTGCAATGAAAGCTCTTGGTAAACGCACATATTTAATCACGATTTGTTCGTTTGTCCCATTAAAATTAGAAAAAGCATGAATCACTGTTTTAATTGAAGTATTTGTATAACCTAATACAATACTCATTCCCATTAGAATAAATATCATAAAAACTGCAAAAATAAGCAGTACTAGCTTTTGACTATTCTTTTCAAATAACATTCCTTTTACCTTTCAAAATAGATTCGAAACTTCCGTATGAATTTCAATTTTATTTTAAGGATGAATTACTATTTAGTCAATGATTTTGAAAATCATTCTCATTTAATGATTGACATTCACTTTTCTACCCTTTATGATAAAAAGTCTTAACTGATAATCATTCTCATACATATTTTGGAGGAAAACATATGACGAAAAATTACACTTTCTGCTCGTCACAATTCTAACAATGGCGATGCTCGCTGCATGTGGAAATAATCATGAGGCGAAAAAGATACAGCAACAAAATTGAAAGACAGTGATCACACTGCATACACAGTAGAACATGCAATGGGAAGTACCGAAGTTCCTAATACACCTAAAAGGATCGTTATTTTAACAAACGAAGGCACAGAAGCATTGCTCTCTCTAGGAATAAAACCCGTAGGTGCTGTTCAATCATGGGTAGGTGATCCTTGGTATCCGCACATTAGCGAGCAAATGACAAATGTCGAAGTCGTTGGAACGGAAAGCCAAGTAAATGTAGAAGCAATCGCTAAATTAAAACCGGATTTAATCATTGGGAATAAAATGCGTCAGGAAGGAATTTATCCGCAACTGAAAGCAATTGCTCCTACGATCTTTGCAGAAACATTGCGTGGTGACTGGAAGGAAAACTTCCGACTATATGCAAAAGCCGTTAATATGGAAGAAAAGGTCAAGAAGTTCTGGACAACTTCGATGGTAAAGTTAAACAATTACAAGAAAAGTTTGCTGACAAGCTAAATAGCAAGATTTCACTCGTACGCTTTATGGCCGGTGATGTTCGAATTTATCATAAAGATACATTTGCGGGCGTCATCCTTGAACAAATTGGGTTTGCTCGACCAGAAAGTCAAGATATCGATGACTTCGCAGAGAGAAACGTATCAGAGGAAAGAATTCCTGCTATGGATGGGGATATTCTCTTTACTTCACTTACGAAACAGGTGATGGGAAGCTAATACATTAGAAAATGAATGGATTAACAATCAGTTATTTAAAAACTTAGAAGTAGTAAAAGCTGGTAATATTCATAAGGTAGATGATTCGATTTGGAATACAGCTGGAGGAGTCATTGCGGCGAACCTTATGCTTGATGATTTAGAAAATAAACTTAAATAGATTATACGGCAGCACGTTGCTGCCGTATTTTTCTTGTGAAAATTGGGCCGTTGCTAGTTAGTTGTGTAAACTCAAGGATTGTCGATGATACGGATTTAATTTCAATTAGAAAACTTCATTCTACCTATATGAAAAAACAACCACGGTTCGCTTTATAACTGTGGTTGTTTTTTCTATTTATTCCTCACTGGAGGCAAACATATATTTTTTATAATGATACTGAATGGATAATATTATTCCCATTGCAAGCATGTTTCCTAGCAATGAACTTCCCCATAACTAATAAACGGAAGCGGAATTCTGTAATCGGCAATAGTCCAATCGTCATCCCGATATTTTGGAAAACGTGAAAAGCAAGCATTGAAATGACACCAACACAAATATAGGAATAAAATGGATTTTTCGTATTTAAACCTGTTTTTGTAATTTGATAAATAAGCATAAAAAACAAACTGATGACAATGCTGCCGCCAATAAAGCCAAACTCCTCACCAATCGTACTAAAGATGAAATCCGAATGACTTTCTGGCATATATACTTCCCTATTTCTAAAACCTTTCCCACTCGCTTCCCTGAGCCAATCGCAAGCAATGATTTAACAAGTTGAAATCCTTCATCAGACTTGTACGTATACGGATCGAGCCACGAATAAATTCGCTTAAACTGATATTGCTTTACACCAATATATTTTAGCCATTCAGGTTTATAAATAGCAAAATACATGACCGTACCACCAATAAGTGATACAACTGAAAAGATCGGCATTAATATTTTCCAAGTGATTCCCGATACAAGCACGATCCCTAAAAAGATCGCCAAAAAGACAAGCGATGTGCCTAGATCGGGCTGTTTCATAATGAACATAGTTGGCAATAAAGTAGCGACACCAATCTTAATTAATAACCAAAAATCAGTTTTTACCGTTTTGTTTATAAATTTTTGATGGTGATCTGCTACAAGCTTTGCCAATGCAACAATCGTAAAACTTTCATTAATTCTGATGGCTGAATTGCACCGACTTTTGGGATAACGAACCAGCTTTGCGCTCCATTTCGAATGGGAGTAAAATCTGTATTCGGAGCTAAAAACAAGATCATTAATAAAAATAAACCAAACCCATACATATACCATGTGATTTTCCTTAGCTGCTCTGAATCAAGCTGCATCACAACAACAATTACAGCTGTTCCAATGACATACCACATAATTTGTTGTAATAAAAAATTGGCAACATATTGCCCTGTGGACTGTGAACTGTAAATTGCTGCAAGGCTAATAATTGTAATAAGCATTAAAGTTAATATAATTCCATAATCTATTTTAGGAATCGGCTTTTTCTGTGAAGTCATCCCTTCATCTCCTCTTTCACCGATAAAATGAAGTTTTAATCGTCATTTTCTCATCTTACTATTATACCGAATATAACCAAACTAAAAAGGAACAATTCATAGATTTTGTTAATGGATTCTCAATCCCATCCATCAATGTTTGATTCATCATCCCATGGGTAATATTAATAATAGATCACATGATATAAAGAAAGGAATATGTATATGCTTTGGACAATTATCGGAATGTTACTTGTTCTATGGCTCCTTGGTTTCATTGCGAAAATCGGAGGAGCTCTCATTCATATTTTACTCGTTGCTTCCGTTATCGTTCTCATTTTCAATCTCATCACCCGGCGTAGCCGAGTAAGGTAGAAAGGGCGACCGCATTACTGGACTGCCCTTTCTAATACATTTTTCCAGCATAGTTCGCAACCCGATATATTCATAAAACTAAAAATATGACAATCCTCCCCATTTTCCTCTCATTTTCTTACTCCATCCCTGTATCTGAAATGAAAAAAGTTATTGTATTCATAACGGTTTTATACTAATATACATAATAAGTAAGTTTTTTCAGAATACTTAGATATATTAAGATAGTAGTTATGATATCTGACTTAAGATTGAGTAGATCGTTATATTATTGCACAGTATACGCAACATTTTTTTAATATTTTGTATAATGAGGGCGGTGACAATCTTTTGTCTACTTTATTAGATGTGAAAAACTTAAAAACACATTTTTATAATAAGGGTAAAGTGATCCCAGCTGTAGATGGCGTCGATATTAAAATAAAAAAGGTGAAACCGTTGCACTCGTTGGTGAGTCTGGATCTGGAAAAAGCATCACCTCTCTCTCAATCATGAAGCTTATACCGAATCCCCAGGAAAAATCATTGATGGCGAGATCGTATTCGATGGGAGGGATTTAGTAAAGCTCTCTGAAAACGACATGTGCCATGTGCGTGGTAATGATATTTCGATGATTTTCCAAGAACCGATGACCTCCCTTAACCCTGTTCTAACGATCGGAGAGCAAATTACGGAAGTACTTATTTACCATAAGAAATTGACGAAAAGAGAAGCTACTCGGAAAGCAATTGATTTATTAACATTGGTCGGTTTTCCACGAGCTAAGGAAATATTAAATGATTATCCTCATCGTCTTTCAGGTGGAATGAGACAACGCGTAATGATCGCGATAGCGATGAGCTGCGACCCAAAACTATTAATTGCCGATGAGCCAACAACCGCACTTGATGTTACGATTCAAGCACAAATTCTAGACTTAATGAAAGAGTTAAGCGCTAAATTTGGCACCTCCATTTTGATCATTACCCATGACCTTGGTGTTGTATCCGAAATTGCTGATAAGGTGCTTGTCATGTACTGTGGACAGGTAGTTGAAAATGCACCGGTCGATGATTTGTTTACAGAACCTTTTCACCCATATACGATCGGATTAATGAAATCAATACCTTCTATTGATAGTAATTCTGAGCGACTCGTTCCAATCCAAGGGACTGTTCCTGCACCAGAAAACTTTCCGAAAGGTTGCCGATTTGCACCTCGTTGTTCGCATGCGTTCGATCGTTGTCATAATGAAATGCCTAGCCTAATTACTGTCAATGATCAACGTTCCGTACGTTGCTTTTTATATGACAAGGAGGTAATGGCATGAGTACGGTCGTTGAATCAAAGAACGCTCCATTACACGATAATTATTCTGAATTTTTGTTAAAGGTTGATAATTTAAAAAGCATTTCCCGATTAAGACTGGCATTTTCCAACAAACAGTTGGTTATGTTAAAGCGGTCGATGGCATCTCCTTTCATGTAAAAAAGGTGAAACGCTCGGAATAGTTGGAGAATCAGGTTGCGGGAAATCGACGGTTGGTAGATCTTTGATTCGTCTTTACGAACCAACAGATGGAAAGATTCATTTTAAAGGACAAGACATATCACATATTTCGGAACGAGCATTAAGTCGACATGTACGGAAAAACATTCAAATGATTTTCCAAGATCCTTATGCATCAATGAATCCACGGAAAACGTTGAGATCAATACTAAATGAACCTTTGATTACTCATCGTTTATATGATCGTAAAGGTCGTGAAGAAAAATCACCGAGCTTTTAGAACGTGTAGGGTTCAACCCATCATTTATCAACCGCTATCCACATGAATTTTCCGGTGGTCAGCGCCAACGGATCGGAATAGCCAGAGCTCTTGCACTTAATCCCGATTTAATTATTGCTGATGAAGCCGTTTCCGCACTAGACGTTTCCATTCAAGCGCAAATCATTAATTTAATGGCAGATTTGCAAACAGAATTCGGACTTACATATATTTTTATTTCCCATGACCTAAGTGTTGTTCGTCATATAAGCGACCGCGTTGGTGTTATGTATGTTGGAAAAATGATGGAATTCGCAAAAAGAAAGATTTATATGAGGACGCGCTTCATCCTTATACACAAGCGTTGCTTTCGGCAGTTCCCGTTCCAAAAAATACAGGGATGCAAAAGCGTGAAAGAATCGTGCTAACCGGCGAATTGCCAAGCCCTGCAAATCCGCCCACTGGCTGTGTCTTTCATACACGTTGCCCAGTAGCGATGGATATTTGTCACAAGAAAGTACCGATCTTTCAAGAAGTGAAGGCTGAACATTATGTTGCATGTCATTTATACCCTTCTGAATGAATCAATCGACTACTTGAAAGGGTGATTCATGAGAATCTACGCTTACAAGTTTCAAATGATTTAATTAAACGATTTGGGGAGAAAGATGAGAAAACCAGCTTGGCTTTTATTAAGTATGTTGCTCGTATTGTCGATGTTTCTAGCTGCTTGTAGCGGTGGAAACAGTGCAAACAACGAAACACCAGACAGTAATGACCCGCAGGCACAGGAAGACCCGAAAGAAGAGGAACCGCAGGCAAGTGATGAGCCCGTTGATGGTGGCGATCTCGTCATGGGTTATACCGGTGAACCGAAAAATTTTAACAGTCTTTATTACAATGATGCGGTAAGCGGAGATGTTATAGCACTTGTTTTTGATAGTCTACTAGGTAATAACCCAGAAAATTTTGAGCCAGCGGAAACAGCAATGGCTGAAACATTCAAAGAATCTGATGATGCGCTTACTTACACAATTAAACTTCGCGAGGATTACATTCCATGACGGAGAACCTTTAACTGCTGATGACGTCGTCTTTACGTATAATATCCCTTTAAGTGATGACTATGATGGACCACGCAAATCTACTTTCCAACACTTGGAAAGCGTTGAGAAAATTGATGAATTAACGATCCAGTTCAATATGAAACAAGTAGATGCCCAGTTTCCAGCAGTTGGATTTGGGTATGCCATCCTTCCAGAGCATATTCTTGGTGAAGTTCCAATTGCGGAACTAGGCGATCATGAATTTAATACGAAAAATCCAATCGGTTCCGGCCCTTTCAAATTTGTTGAATGGAAAGACGCTCAACATTTAAAAGTGGAAGCTTTTGATAACTATTATCATGGCCGTCCACATTTAGATTCGATTACGATGAAATTTATTCCAGATAATGATGCAATGATGACTCAGCTTCAAAATCGTGACATTGATTTTTGGGATGCTATTCCGGCTCCGAAATCGAAATTGCAAGAGAATTCTCTGAAAGCTCTGGTTTGAAAATTGAAGAAGGTTTAGGCCTATCCTACTCTTTCTTTGCTTTTAACTTACGTAATGATCTGTTTGTAAATAAAGAAGTTCGTCAAGCAATTACACATGCAATTGACCGTGAAGCAATTGTAGAACATATTATGGAAGGTCACGGGAAGTTGCTCACGTACCTGAAAGTCCGCTAAGCTGGGCATATAATCCAGATGTTCCGAAATTTGATTATGATCCCGAAAAATCAAAACAAATGCTAGCTGATGCTGGTTGGAAAGCTGGATCTGATGGAATACTCGAAAAAGATGGAAAGAAATTTTCATTTGAAGTAAAAACAAACCAAGGAAATAAGATCCGTGAAGACATTACGATTCTTCTTCAAGAGCAATTAAAAGAAGTCGGAATTGAAGTAAAACCACAGATTATGGAATTTAGCTCATTAGTCGCTGATCTCGACCCTGGCGTTTGGAATTTTGATGCTATCGTTCTTGGTTGGAGCCTTGCAGTTGATCCAGATCCAAGCGATGTTTTCCATACGAACGAAATTGAAGAAGGATTAAACTTTATCGGCTATTCTAACCCTGAATTAGATGTACTAATGGATGAACAACTGAAAGAGCGAGACAAAGAAAAACGCAAAGAATTACTTGGTAATATCCAAGCGAAATTGGCTGAAGACCAGCCGTATACATTTCTATATTACCCAATTGAGTTCCGTGCGATGCCTGCCGAACTTCAAGGGTATACTTTCCACGCTAAAGACCCTGTATTCGAAGCTTATAAATGGTGGCTGGCAGACGAAAAATAAGATTAAAAGAAGGGAATCGGTTGCTCGAGTTCCCTTTTCAATAAACTCCGAAAATAGATATGCAAAAAATGCATATTGATGATAGATTTGATTATTCGGAAGGAGATAAGGCGATGATTTCATATATTATTCGCAGGACACTTATGGCCATCCCATTATTACTCGGAATTACAGTTTTATCATTTGCCATTATTCAAGCTGCCCGGGAGGACCTACATCTTTATTAATTGACCCGGGAATGAAGCCGCAAGATAAAATAAAACTCGAAGAAAAGTACGGACTGAATGACCCGATCCATGTTCAATATGGCAAATGGCTTGGCCGAATGGTAAAAGGCGATTTTGGAACTTCCCTTTTAAAGCGGGGTGTTCCGGTTAGCGAAATGATTTTGAATCGTCTTCCGAACACCTTATTGCTTATGGGAGTTTCCACAATCATCACTATCCTCATCGCCATTCCTTTAGGGATTTTTCTGCCGTACGGCCGTATTCCAAGATTGATTATACGGTTACCGTTGGATCATTCCTTGGCGTTGCAACACCTAATTTTTGGCTCGGCTTAATGATGATCATGTTTTTGGTGTGAAGCTAGGTTGGTTCCCTACCGGTGGAGTGGCAACATTAAATGCCCCTTTTAGTATTTGGGACAGGCTTCATCATCTTGTTATGCCTGCGCTCGTCCTTGCAACGGTTGATATGGCTACTCTGACCCGCTATACTCGCTCAAGTATGCTTGAAGTCCTACAACAAGATTATATTCGCACAGCCCATTCAAAAGGATTTAAAGAAAAAACCGTTGTTTTAAAACATGGACTTCGCAATGGACTTATCCCAATTATTACGATTGTAGGATTGCTCCTCCCTTCTTTTGTAAGTGGAGCGGCAATTACAGAGCTAATCTTTAGTTGGCCTGGAATCGGTCGACTTTTCATCGAATCTGCCTTTACCCGTGATTATCCGGTGATCATGGCTCTAACCGTTATTTCAGCTGTTTTTGTCGTAATTGGCAACTTATTAGCGGATATTTTATATGCGATTTTCGATCCGCGGATTGAGTATTAAGGGGATTTGCTATGGCACAAATAAATACACATACGCCCGCAGAGGACTTGGCGCTAAACCCTAATTTACCAAATAAACCGGAGACATTAACGAAACTATTTATTCGCAAGTTCATGAAAAATAAATTGGCTGTTTTTGGAGCAACCGTCTTATTTATTATTATTTTAAGCGTTTTTTAGCACCTTTGATTGCTCCATATGGATATGATAAAACACATTTAACAAAAAGCTTGCCGCGCCCGGATCGGAATTTTGGCTTGGAACGGATCGCTTTGGACGAGATATTTTTACTCGCCTCCTCTACGGTGGACGCATTTCTCTCTGTTGGATTTGCTTCCGTCGCTGGTGCCCTTATCATTGGGACAACAGTCGGAGCGCTTGCTGGTTACTACGGTGGAATTATTGATGCCATTCTAATGAGATTTGTTGATATTATTATATCGATTCCTTCATTGTTTCTGCTAATTACGGTCACAACGATTTTTCAACCAGGCGTCTGGACGTTAATTCTTATTTTTGCAATCACATCTTGGACAAGTACGGCCCGACTTGTCCGAGGAGAATTTTTATCTTTGCGAACGAGGAATTTGTTCTTGCATCAAGAACAATTGGTACAAGACCATCAAAAATTATTTTCAGCCATATTTTGCCCAATGCAATGGGACCGATTATCGTATCTGCGACATTGCTCATCGGTACAGTTATCCTCGCGGAAGCTGCACTTAGCTACTTAGGTCTAGGTATTCAACCTCCTACACCGAGCTGGGGAATATGCTGGAAGATGCGCAAAGTTTTACCGTTATGAAAAAGGCGCCATGGTATCCCGCCTTTCCGGGATTGATGATATTAATTACTGTATTATGTTTCAACTTCGTTGGAGACGGATTGCGTGATGCACTTGATCCCAAAAGTGATTAAATGAAAAGAAGCTGCTCACCATTGAACAGCTTCTTCTCTTATTTCATTTTTTAAAATGAGAAACACCTTTATTTATTTAAATAATGCTTCAACATCGACTTTAAAACCATTTATGATGCTCGATTTGATTAAACCTTGCTTTTCATTTTCAATTAGGCTGTATTTATTGTCTTCCCTAATGAATAAACCATAATATGGTTCAATATTGGATTGATAATCCAGTATTTTTTAACACGGAATGTAACATTATCCTTTTACACGCTTTTTGAGTAAACCGACGATCAGCGCCGTTGTGATTGATCCTGCAACAATGGCAAGCACATATAATAAGATGCTTCCTTCGATGATTGGGATTACAAAGATCCCACCGTGTGGGGCTGGTAAGCCAATGTTAAATGCCATAGACAATCCGCCCGCAACTGCCGATCCAAAAATGATCGCAGGAATAACCCGCAATGGATCTGTTGCTGCAAATGGAATCGCCCCTTCCGTAATAAAGGTTGCTCCCATAATATAATTTGTTTTTCCTGCGTCTCTTTCTTGTGCCGTAAATTTATGTTTGAAAAAGGTGGTCGCTAACGCTAAGCCAAGCGGCGGCACCATTCCGCCTGCCATCACCGCTGCATGTGGAGCAAAATTTCCGCATCGATCATCGCAATACCGAATGTGAAAGCGGCTTTATTAATCGGTCCGCCCATATCAATGGCCATCATGCCACCGAGAATGATCCCCATAATAATAAGGTTTTCAGTACCAAGACCATTTAACCAATTCGTTAAACCAGTATTCATTGCCTTGACAGGGTCAATCACGATAAATAACATAATAAGTCCCGTAAACAGTATACTAAAGAGCGGGTAAAGAAGAACAGGTTTAATTCCTTCTAATGAATCTGGCAATCGAGAAAATATCTTTTTAATAAAACAACGATGTACCCTGCTAAAAAACCAGCAATTAATCCTCCAAGAAAACCAGCCCCACCAGTTGCAGCCATAAGCCCCCTATCATACCCGGCGCAAGTCCTGGTCGGTCAGCAATACTCATTGCAATGAATCCTGCTAAAACCGGGATCATTAATCCAAAAGCATTTCCGCCGCCGATTGTGCTAAGAGCTGCTGCAAATGCATTATACGATGGATCATTTGGGTCCGCCGAGTGGATTCCAAACATAAATGATATGGCAATTAATATTCCACCGCCGACAACGAATGGTAGCATATTAGATACACCATTCATTAAATGTTGATAGAAGCCGGCTCGTCTTTTAGACGTATTCAATTGACTTGTTGATTGCTGGTTACGATCTCCTTGATAAATCGGGGCATCTTGTTGTAAAGCACTTTCAATCAATTGCTGTGGCTTGCGAATTCCATCTGTGACAGGGACTGTGATAACATGTTTTCCAATGAATCGATTCATCTCTACTTTCGTATCGGCCGCAATGATGACCGCTGTTGCTTTTTAATATCATCCGTTGTTAGTACATTTTTAGCTCCACCTGAACCATTTGTTTCAACCTTGATAGACACGTTCAATTCTTTCGCTTTTGCTTTTAACGCATCAGCTGCCATGTACGTATGAGCTATCCCGGTTGGACAAGCAGTTACAGCGACCACGCTCACCGCTTCTAGCGTTGTTTCATTTTTTCTTCTTCATCTTCCTGATCATATCGATTGATCATTTCAATAATTTCTTCTGCCGTTTTTGCATCCATGAGCTCTTTTCTTGCATCCACATTCATTAAAATCGAAGACAGCCTTGCGAGCGCTTGCAAATGGACGTTATTCGCTCCTTCTGGTGCTGCAATCATGAAAACTAAATGTGCGGGCTGATTGTCTAGTGAATCATACTCGATCCCTTCAATGGACTTACCAAAGGCAATCGCTGGTACTTTCACAGCGGCCGTTTTTGCATGTGGTATAGCGATGCCTTCTCCAATTCCAGTCGTGCTTTGGTCTTCCCGCTTCATAATACTCGCTTTAAATTCTTCCCGATCATTCAGCTTTCCTGCATCATTTAACTGTTCGACTAATTCATCAATCGCACCAAGCTTATCTCGACTTTTCAATGATAGATTGATCATTTCAAGGTTAATAATTCTGTTATTTTCATCCTGAATCTCCCTTTACTTACTGTTACTTGAGGAAGGAGCGCTTCAATTTTATCTTTGGTGCAAAGTCCAAAGGAAAAGGCTGTAGCACTTCCCGATGCAACGCCATATTGAAAAGCCTCTTCAACATTACCTGTTTTGGTGAATTGAGCTAAGAATCCAGCAACAAGGGAATCGCCTGCTCCAACAGAGCTTTTACATTTCCGGAAGGGACTGTCGCATGCAAGACCGTATCTTCATTAATAAAAATGGCCCCTTGCTTGCCATTGAAACAATCACATTCTGTGCGCCCATTTCGAGTAATCTTTTACCATATCGAATTGCTTTATTAGGTGTATCGATCTCTGTCTGAAATAGATCCGCTAATTCATGATGGTTTGGTTTAACTAGAAATGGACGATGCGGCAACACGTTTCTCAATAGATTTCCTTCTGCATCAACAATGAATAAAACGTCTAAATCGACACATATTTCGACGAGTTCTTCGTAAGTTGTCGTTGGAAGTATAGCAGGAATGCTGCCTGAAAGAATAAGCTGATCACCTTTTTCAAGCTTTTAATTTTCTCCTTTAACTGTTCAATATTTTCGCTTTCGATTTGTGGGCCTTGCCCATTGATTTCCGTTTCTTGATCTGTTTTCAACTTTACATTGATGCGCGTATCACCTTTAACTTGAATAAAATCGCTATTGATATTCTCACCATTTAAATAGTCCTGAATATACCGGCCTGTAAAACCGCCAATAAAACCAAGCGCGGTGCTTTCTACCCCAAGTTCGTGAAGCACTCTTGATACATTGATCCCTTTCCCACCAGGGAATTTTGTTTCCTTTTGGATTCTGTTCAATTGTCCAATATGAAATTGTTCCATTTCAATCACATAATCAATCGATGGGTTTAATGTCAAAGTATAAATCATTCGCTCACGACCTTTATTGTTGTTTTACCTTTGAAGAGTGAATGGGTCTCCTGTTCAAGTTGATTTGTAATAATTTCTGCTTTATTTAAGTCCATGATTTTCGCAAAGGAAATTTCCCAAATTTTGTTTCATCGGCAAGTACATAGTTTTTATTAGAAAGCGCTGTCGCTTTTGACTTTACCATTGCTTCTTCCTGATCAGGCGTTGTATAAGCAAGCTCTGGATGAATTCCATTCACACCGAGAAAACATTTATCAAATCGGTATTGGCCAAGACTTACTAACGCTCCTCTGCCAATCGTTGCATTTGTTCGATTTTTGGCATAACCACCAATTAAATAAGTACGTATCCCTTTTTCAAGTAATGGGGCAATATGCTCTAACCCATTCGTTACTACAACAAGATCATTATGGTTTAAATATGGAATCATTTCTTTCGTTGTTGAGCCAGCATCTAAATAAATACAATCACCAGCTTTTATTATACTTGCAGCATATTTAGCAATTTGCTGCTTCGCTTGAAGGTTTTTGGTTGATTTTTCTACCATGCTCGGTTCAATCAATTTCCTTGTAATAAGGATGCTCCTCCATGAACTCGTTTTAAAAGATGATCTTCTTCTAATTGTGTTAAATCCCTACGGATCGTTGATTCAGAGGACTGCGTTAGCTCTACCAGCTCTTGAATCTTAGCAGTCCCTTTCTCTTGTAGTATTTGAAGAATGACGGCATGCCTTTCAGGTGTCAACATAATGATCACTCCTTGAATTGTATATTATATGATTTTTCCTAGCAGTCAATCACTATCAATCAAAACAACTCAAAAACATTCATTTTCATGATTGATTTTGAACTGTTAAAGACAAATAAAACAGCTCATAAAGAAGCCTTTTCCTTCTTTACGAGCTGTTTATTTTAATATTTCCTTAAAAACACTGCTTGTTTTTGCAACCATTGTTCCCGAATATGTTGATGAATCTCCATAAATCGTTTTTCGATCTCTTGTGTGGAATTAGCAAGCATTCTGACTGTAAACCCTGGTACGGTAAGTTCAGAGATACCGATTTTATAGGTTCCACTCGTACCACCTAATGCATCGTACAGTTCGTCAATAAATGAAGACGTCATTTTTTCACTAATAACGATCATCGAACCAAGATGTGTATAGTTTTCCATTAATCCGATAGACTCCATCTGCTGGCTACTCGGTTCCAATTTTAAATGATCAAACACGACTAACTCATTTTCTAAATAGATTTCGTTTTTCAGCTGAAGTTTCCCATAGCTAAACAATTCTCCTTGCGGTGACCAACCCGGAGTAAGAATATCGCAGTAAATGAGGGTGGAGCCAGCTTCCATGTGGATGACATTTTTTGTATATACCGTGCATCCTCATAGCCTATTAAAGGATCTGGAATGTATTCAAGAAGGCTATCCTTTTTCAAATGAAATTCCATTTCTTGTAATACTGGAATTTGCGGTGTTTTGTATACTTTTGCAGCAGACTGTGTCGTTAAAAGTAACTCCGCTTTTTCGTCCACCGTAATTTCCATTCGGTACGTATCTCCATCAACATAACCGCCACCAGGATTTATGACAAAGTATGTGACTTGTCCAGAGTCATCTAAATAATGAGGTCTCATTACTTTGAACGCTCCTTGAAAGTACACATCTTTTGGGATGGTTTTGCCTTTTTTTGTTCAACGGCTAACCGCAATTCCCTGTCCATTTCCTCATTTCTCTAAACCATCTAACAGTGCATTTTTCTTAATCCAATCAATCACTTCATCTAAGCCAGTATTATCTTTTAGATTCGTGAAAACAAATGGTTTATTGCCACGGAACACTTTCGTATCTGATTCCATCACTTCTAAACTAGCACCGACAAATGGAGCAAGATCTGTTTTATTAATGATGAAAAGATCAGATTTAATCATCCCTTGTCCACCTTTGCGCGGAATCTTCTCCCTTGTGCGACATCGATAATGTAAATAGAGAAATCAACAAGCTCTGGGCTAAATGTTGCCGCTAAATTATCTCCACCACTCTCGACAAAAATGATTTTCAAATCTTTATGTGTCTTTTTAATTCTTCGATTGCTGCCGTATTCATTGAAGTATCTTCACGAATCGCAGTATGTGGGCAACCGCCTGTTTCAACGCCGATAATTCGGTCAGATGGCAATACCCCGTTTTTCATTAAGAATTTTGCATCTTCTTTCGTATAAATATCATTCGTAACAACAGCTAGGCTAATTTCCTCTGCCATTGCACGCGTTAATTTTTCAATCAACATTGTTTTTCCCGAACCAACAGGTCCTCCAACCCCAATTTTAATTGGCTCCATATAAGCACTTCCTTTCAAGACATAAAAATTCGAATCGTAAGCCGTTCATGTTTCATTTGAGAAATTTCAATACCCGGTGCAGTCACACCAAAATCATCAATCGTTAATTCTTCCGTTTCTCTAGTTGTTTTCAAAACCCACGGTTGAATATCTCTTAATATTTTCTGTCCTGCCGTTTGACCTAAAGGGATCCCTCTTACTGCATTTTGGACAATTCCTGACACGGAAGAATACAAATACGCAGATATCGTACTCCTTTTAGGAACTTCTAAGTAATAAGCAATCATTGTAAATACGATTGCTGGATGCCCGAATGATTGACCTTGCTCAATTCGGTTCTTATAAGTAAGAAGGATTGGGAAGTCATAAAGTGATAAAGCTAAGCTCAACATTCGCTCCCCATTTTATACGTCCCTTCTCTCACTTCCCGCGGCAGATTTTGCACGGTAATCAACCGGTCAAGCTTCCATATTTCATCCGTTGCATTGCTCTCCATCGCCTCATATACGAGACGGCTCACTAAGCCGTCCGTATACTTTAACTGTTCATCTAAATAAACATTAAGCCATGCTTTGAACGTTTCAGGATCTACAACTTTATCTTCCTGTATATACGTTTCCAAGCCGAACGAATGACTAAATGCTCCAGTTGGCAATTGCGAGTCAGTAAATTGAAAAAGGGCGAGCAAATAATTATCCATGGCTATGACCAATGTGACGGAAGGCTTGCTTTACTTTCCTTTTTCTCGTTCGAATGGGATGGCAAGCTCTTGAAGTAATTCTTCGACTAAATAATCATATTGGACGAACATCTCGTCACCTTCAAACTGGGCAGGCAAATGGCGATTACCGAGCTGATGGGCTATATTTCCCATTTCTTGAATGGAACGCGGCTTAATAATGATTAAATCATCTGGCATAACATCAACGATAATCATATTATGATCGTCCATGTATAAAACATCTCCGGCTATTAAATCACGCGGTTCTTTTAAGCGAATTCCGAGCTCTTTTCCATGATCGGTTGTTACTCGTTGAATTCTTTTGACGAGATCACCGCTTTCCAAATACACTTTTTCTTTATGGTATTTCGCGAGCTCGTCTTGATCGATTTCATCAATATGTGTAACGATATGATCGATAATCAAATATGTTCACCTCAGAATAAAAAGTATCGTTGTGCCATTGGTACGACATCCACCGGCTCGCAAGTTAAATGCTCTCCGTTTACTCTAACTTCATATGTTTGTGGATCAACGGTAATTTCCGGCGTTTCACCGTTTAGCTTCATATCTTTTTCGTTAAATTACGAATGCCATGGACTGGTAGAACGATCTTTTCAAGACCAAGCTTTTCTTTCACTCCATTGTCATATGCTGCTTTTGAAACAAATGTAATCGAATGTTTATGCAATGCTTTCCCTGTCGTTGCATACATCGGACGATAAATATACGGCTGTGGTGTTGGAATCGACGCATTTGGATCTCCCATGACGCTGTTTACAACCATGCCACATTTTAAGACCATCTCTGGCTTCACACCAAAAATTTCGGGCTCCAAATGACGAGGTCCGCATATTTCCTTCTTCAATCGAACCAATATAATCTCCGATCCCATGAGCAATCGCGGGATTAATTGTATATTTTGCGACATATCTTTTACGCGGTTATTATCTCCGACCCCATTGTCGCCTTCAAGTTTTCCACGTTGTTTTTTCATTTTATCCGCGACTTGCCATGTGCGGATTGCCACTTCTCCAACTCGACCCATCGCTTGTGCATCTGAACTTGTAATACTGAAAATCCCCATATCTTGAAGAATATCTTCTGCAGCAATTGTTTCCTCGCGAATTCTTGAATCAGCAAATGCAACATCTTCTGGAATATCTGGATTTAAATGGTGACAAACCATCAGCATATCTAAATGTTCATCAATTGTATTAACGGTAAATGGTAATGTTGGGTTTGTCGAAGCAGGAAGTACATTCATATAACTCGCAACTTTAATGATATCAGGTGCATGTCCACCACCGGCACCCTCTGTATGGAATGAGTGAATGACGCGTTCTTTAAATGCAGCAACCGTATTTTCGACAAAGCCGCCTTCGTTTAATGTATCTCCATGCAAGGCAACCTGCACATCGTATTTATCAGCGACTTTTAATGAGTTATCAATGGAAGAATAAGTTGCTCCCCAATCCTCATGTACCTTTAAGCCAATGACACCTGCCTCGATTTGTTCAGCCAACGGCTCTTCAGAAGCAGCATGTCCTTTACCAAGTAAACCGACGTTAATCGGCAACCCTTCTACCGCTTCAAGCATCCGGTGAATATTTGCAGGTCCCGGTGTAACGGTCGTCGCTTTTGATCCTTCCGCAGGTCCTGTACCCCCACCAATTAACGTTGTCGTACCTGCTGTTAATGCCGTTTCAACTTGATCCGGATTAATAAAGTGAATATGCGTATCAATCGCACCAGCCGTGACGATCTTTCCTTCTCCGGCGATCACTTCCGTAGCTGCCCCAATGACGATGTCTACATTGTCTTGGATTAAAGGATTACCGGCTTTACCAATTTTAAAAATCTTCCCATCTCTAATGGCAAGATCAGCCTTATAAATCCCTGTATAATCTAAAATAATAATGTTTGTAATGACTAAGTCTGGAATCTCTTCTCCACGAACCGCTAACGGATGCTGTCCCATTCCTTCACGAATCACTTTTCCGCCACCGAACACGACTTCTTCACCATATAACGTACGATCTTCTTCAATTTCAATAAACAAATCTGTGTCAGCTAAACGAACGGCATCACCTTTCGTCGGCCCATACATATCTGTGTATTGCTTTCTTGTCATACGAAAACTCATAAATTGTTCCTCCCATCAACCGATCCTTCTGTTTTCTCATTTAAGCCGTAAACCTTGCGCTCTCCACCTAGGGCGACAAGCTCCACTTCCTTTGGATCACCCGGTTCAAAACGGAAAGCAGCACCTGCTGGAACGTTTAAACGAAAGCCAAATGTTTCATCTCGATTAAATTCAAGTGCTTCATTTACTTCGAAAAAGTGAAAATGGGAGCCAACTTGAATTGGTCGATCTCCTTTATTAACAACTTGAATTTTTTCGTCTCTTTTCCTTCATTGCAAATAATGTCTTCTTCTAACAATATATATTCTCCTGGTATCATTCTCTTCGCTTCCTCCTATCTTATTGGGTTATGAACAGTAACAAGCTTTACACCATCTGGAAATGTGGCTTCCACTTGAATATCATCAATCATTTCTGGAACGCCTTCCATCACATCTTCAGCAGATAAAATCGTTGCTCCATATTGCATCAATTCTGCAACAGACTTACCATCTCTTGCACCTTCCAACAGTTCATATGTAATTAATGCAACAGATTCAGGATGATTCAGCTTTACCCCCTCTCCTTACGGCGCCTTGCTAAGTCTGCCGCAACGACGATCATTAATTTTTCTTGCTCACGTGGTAATAAATGCATCCTTCTTTCCTCCTATTCAAAATATGGCAATACTGCCATTTTTTCTCAATTAACAAAAGAACGAAAAGCAAATGTCCTCTACCCCAACATTAGCGCTCCTTTATATGATAGAAGAGTTATTGTTTTTCAAAAGTAGGAGAAGATAAGCATCAGTTTTCCTCCATTTTGAAAAATAAACCATTGTTACACCTATTTGGATTCTCCATGATCCATATGGATTATCTTAATTGCTATGGTAAAATAATAACTCGACCTTCAACTTCTATTTTTAATCCTGTAAAGCTATCCTGTCAAGGGTTACGCATTTTTTTAAAACATAAATTTATCATTGTCCTATTGTTAAAATAAAGGTAATATAAGTAAGGTAAAAAATTGAACGAAGTTGAATTCCAATCTAAGGAGAGGTTTCACGTGCAATATAAAATGGATAAGTTTTTTAATAGCAATCACTATTTATCGCTCATTCCTGCAATGCTAAACGGGGTTTCCCAAGTCATCCTGATCGAAAATCCAGTATCTGGATTAATTATCTTACTCGGTCTTTCCACCGCTTCACCGGTACTTGGGCTGATCGCCCTTATTTCATCCGCAATCGGTACGTTAGTTGCCGATTTTGGTGGCGCAGATAAAAACAAATCCATCAAGGATTATTTGGATTCAATTCTGTATTAACGGGAATTGCGATTATGATCTTTATGGAAGGAAGCATTCGCTGGGTGATTGCAATAACTGGCGCAGCAGTGGCCGCTCTTTTAACTGCCGCATTTATGCACGCTGCAAAAAATTTGCTTATCCTGTACTAACCTTTCCATTTATTATTCTTACATGGTTTTTATTACTTTCTGCCTATCGCTTTACCGCTTTTCAATTAAGTTCTGATTTAGTTCCACAATCGTTATCAGGATGGGTGTTAGAAGCTGAGGGTAGTCCCCAATTAATCAAAGGGTTAATTAAAGGAGTCGCTGAAGTTTTTTAATTGATGCTTTTTGGTCTGGGTTGCTTATTTTAATTGCCGTGTTTTGGGCAGGTTGGATATATGGTGTGTATACTTTATTCGCTACCGCCGTTTCTTGGCTCGTCGCCTATCTGCTTGGCGCGGATATCAAGCTGCTTAACCTAGGATTATACAGCTATAATGCCGTTCTTACGATGATTGCGGTCGGGTCGGTATATAACGTCCGTCAGCGTAAATTTCCATTCGCCGGAACACTCGCTGCCATGGCAACCGTATTTGTAACCGCTAGTGTCGATACATGGCTTTTGCCGTTCGGACTTCCACCACTCACACTTCCATTTGTTCTGTGTACGTGGCTGTTTATCGGTTCGCGAAAAGTGCTACGTAATTTATAAAAGTGCAGGACAGCTGAGAGCAGCTGTCCTGCACTTTTAATGAAGATGCTTCGCTATTATTTCACGAACTTCAGCTTCAACCTCATCTATCTCTACATCATGAACCTCTTCTTTAGGTTGTGGATGGAACCAATTTACATCTCCATTTCGATAATGTCCTTCATAATTCCTACCTTCTAAGCTAAGCTCGAAATGAATCAAACCGTGTGGCAATCGCTCAAAAATTTCCTTTTTCACCTCAAAATCTTCAATCACTTAGGGTCCCTCATTTCATTTTCAGATATAGTTAAGGTTCCCATTTTTCTACAATATAAACATCTCAACCGCCCCATACTAAACATTGGCTACAGCACAACTTTGAGTAAAAGCCCTTTTGAGCAAGAATCTTATGATGCGAGCCTTTTTCTTTAAAGATTATACAACATCGCGAATAGTCGAAAGTCTGCGTGCGATTACAAGCTCGTATAGAAAGCTGGTAATATCATTGCCACCTTATGCAAAGCGATAGTAAATTAATACGAATGTGGAGATGACGAATAAAAAGTTGAGAAAAACAAAGATAAATTGATCAATCACCCGGTTATGCATTTTAATCGGTGGATTATAAAAGAGACACCTTCAATAATAAAGATGATTAATACGATATGAATCATAAAGTGACCGATTATTTCTGTGAAACCAAAAGCATCGTTGTTAAAATAAAAATGACCGTTACGACAAACCCTAATACCCGATTTAAAATACCAACGACGAGTAAATACCCTACGACAAATTCGATGAATGCAGCCATGACGATAAACACAGCTGGAGCAAATCCGAATGTTGGGACGTTGTGATGAGCAACAATATCTAATGACATGCCTGGATATACCCATTTTTCGACTGCTACCCAACATAATGATAAGCCTGTCCCTAAATATAAAAATGGAAAGCCAATATTTTCCCACTTTGTATGACTTACAAGCAACACACCGATAATCGCTACGTAAAAACCGTAATCAAGCATATGGAAAACGCCATTTTGCATCGTAATATATACAAATAATCCAAGCAATATTAACGAACCAATCTTCGTCGCAATCGAATGTGGGATCAATAGACAGCCTATAACAACCCATACGAGAACAATGGCGACAGTATTATGAAGATGAAACTCTGGCGCAAATAATGTTCCGCTCAAAACTTGAATCATTAATGCGATTGCCGTTCCGTACTTCAAAATCGTTTTTGAATACTTTCTTAATCCAGATAGTTTCTCATCTGCCTTTTGTACGAACGACCACCCCGATGTTTTAGGTATTAAAATCGCAAGGAACGCTAATACAACTGCGGCAAGAAAGGTTAATGATATAAACAAAGGGGATAGAATATTTTCAATCGATTCTTTTACAGGCTCCACCTTTGTGAACCACTTCACATGAGCATCCGTAAAAAAGGTGTCGCTAATAATCCAAACAATACGACAAAAAACAGCTTTCTCATTTTGTTTACACTCCTTAATAAAACGATATATATATAATATACACCAATCAAAAATAAAATACAGCCTTTTCGTCGCAGAAAAGGCTGTTCCATTAATAGTGAGTACGAGCATTTCAGCTGCTCGGTCTTCACTAATATTTTTAATAATGCTTATCTCACTAATTAACATTTTACGCGCATTGTTTAGCATTTGTTTTTCACTCGCATTTAAAGCCGATTCCATTTCACGATGTAAAAGATCTCGAACAACTTCTGCAGCATCTTCCATTTTACCGGTTTTCAGTTTATCCGAATTTTGCTTAAATCTAGCTTTCCATGCAAGCGTACATGTTGGTTCTTCCGTATGAAACTCATGTAAAATCTCACGCGCTGTTTCCTTATTAACAACTTGACGAACCCCTGACTTTTCCATATTTTTTAGCGGGATCATCACATCCATATTGCTACCTGATATTGTGAAAAGACAATATTTTTGTCTTTCCCCGAGGATCTCCTTTTTTCAATGGCTTCGATTATACCTGCACCGTGCATGGGATAAAACACTTTGTCGCCAATTTCAAACAATGGATCCACTCCTATATTTGTTATACTTATAGCATAACACAATCAGGACAAATAGTAAAATATATCATAATTTCTTGTTATTCGTCAATACATTTCCTCATTTAAGTTTACCGTTTTTCGTTGAAGATAAGGGTTTTTTTCATGAGTTAGGATTTTCGGGATAGAATTCGTTTAAATGATTTTTTAATGCGTAATTTAGGCAAGACAAATAAACGTACGGTTAGGTACATTTTTTAAAAGGGTAGTGGTGAAATGGGGATGTTGATTTACGTTCTGGCTGGACGCTTTCCGCGGGGCGTGTCTTGAGCCGCTTCGTCGCTACGCTCCTGCAGGGTCTCAAGCTGCACGCTTATTCCCGCAGGAGTCGCCAGCCGCCACTCCAATCAACGCGGTCTGAAATCGGATAGATCTCACCAAAAACCTTTCGTATTCAATTTCTTCTTTTCAAAGTTGGAGCACAAGTTGCTTTGGAACACTTCGCTTTTCTATGTACTTAAAATGCCGGATTCCTGCAGAATCCTTTTCATCACTTCCACATTGTCATACTCACGATCCATTACGAACGTGGCCTTCTTTTCGGCTAGGACATTGCGAACGTGACGTAACCCTTATATGTTTCCTCATTGGCACTTATGAATTCTTCCTCACTTGAGGAATACAAATGTGAATAAACAGGAAGTGGATGCTTGAATGTATCTGTGATCACAATCATGTTGGCTGTCCAATATCCCTTTTCGATTCTATTTGTAGATCCATCTCTAACTAGCCCAAGACCTTCTAGTTTCGTTGAATATGGCTTTATGACTTCAGAAGTGTCGACAATGATTAGATTGTCTTCTTTGTTAATATGTGGAGCTAATACCTTCCCATAATTCTGCATTAATCGATCATCTTCATGGAATTGTTCCAGTCGGTTGGATAGACGCTTAACCGTCTGAATGGTATCAATGGGTTCCTCAAGTGTTTTAGCAATGTCGGATAATTTGACAGATTTTCCTTTTGCTAGACCAAATAGCATATCCATCAGAAAATCTTTATTGGGCTTTTGCCTCCCTTCGCTCAATTTCGAGGAATAATGAATGATTGACCTTTTCGTAGTATATATACCTTGTGAAAGTGTGATATAATTCTCCACAGAAGGTCCTCCTTTTTCGTGTTATTATTTTGTTTTTGACAATAACAATTTTTGAGGACCTTTTACCTCATAAAAACCAAATAAGCATCCAAAAGGGTTGGTTTTTTCACCTAATCTTTTGGATGCCTATTTTATTTAGAGGTCAAGGTTTATTTTTGGGTAAACTTAAAATTTCTTCAGAATTTTTCTTCATCCATTTCTTTGCTAATGATTTTTCCAGTCGCTCCATTGATTTTTATTTCAACTTCTTTTCCATTCGTTTTTACTTCGATTTCGTACTCATTGTCATCCGAATCAAAGTCCACTTCACTGATGACTCCTCGAGTATCATTTAATGCAATCGACATTGCTTCTTCCTTCAAAATTGTTTTGTTTTGCTTAACAACGTTACGTTTATTATCATTATCACGGTCCACTTTAACAATTTCACCTGTTACCGCATCAACTTCAACGTCCACATTATTAGTAAATTCAACCTCGTAAATATCGCGTCCGTTTTCCTCATCAAGTTCAACACTTTTGATGATTCCTTCGACTTCGCTCTTCGCAATTTCGGCTGCCTTTTCCATTGAGATTGTTGAATTTGGTACTTCCGCTTCTGGTTTTGTATTTGAAATGGCATTTGCTCCAATTGCCCCGCCAAAAATTACGGATCCAATCACACTTGCAATCAATATTTTTCTTTTCATCTTCTCGTCCTCCTTTTTTGATCTATTTACATCTTAACGAGCTAATATGAGGACAAGCGGATAAAAGATGAAATTTCGATGAGAATGGATTAATCATCCCAAGTGATCGTTACTACTTCTCCAGTAATGGCATTAATATGGACCGTTGCTTCGCGTTCATCATCATTCTCCAGTTCAATTTCCACGAGATAGTAAGACAGCCCATTTGATTCTTCTAAATCAACATCATCGACCTGTCCTTGAACGGTTGCAAGAGCAATTTCAATCGCTTCCGCCTTTGTCATTTTTTTCCGACTGATTCGTTGGGGCTTGTTTTTGTTCCATCACACTCAACACTTCTCCTGTTTGAGCGTTAACAGTGATGCTCATTTTCTTTCCCTCGTTATGAACGATCGCATCATAAGTATCTCCATTTTTTACAAGCGTTTCTATTCTTCCTTTAATTTGCTTCGAAATAATCGCTCGGACATCATTTACCGATACTTCTTGTGTGTCTTCTTCCGACACGATACGAATAATTTCCATCACATCTCCTGAAGAACGGTCAATCCGCAAATCATATGTCCCTGTCTCTAATTGAAAAATCACACTATACACACCATTTACTATATTCACTTCTAGCACGTTTCCATCATACTTTTCTAGTGCGATTCTTTTCGCATCTTCCTCCGAAAGTGGCTCAGCTGAAGTTGAAAAACTCCATACTTGCCAAACAACGACAGCAAGCAGAATAAAAGCAATCCACCAATTATAGTGCGGCGTATATTTATTTTGTTCATCGTTCTCACTCCATTATAAATTCTCCTTCCAGCATACTAAACAAAGATGAGTATTTAATGAGAATTGACGATATCAAGAGATATTTTTGCTGTTGTTCCTTGACCAAATGCACTTTCAAGACTAAGGTTCGCCCCCATCGCCTCAGCAATTTCCTTGCCAGCGATAAACCTAAACCGAAGCCACCCGTTTTTCTCGTTCTCGCTTTATCAACTCGATAAAAGCGATCAAAAACCTTTGGAAGCTCTTCGGCTGGTATACCAACACCTTGATCAATAATTTCAATTATTCCTTGATTTTCAGCCTTTCGTACACGAACCGTAATCGAATCTTCACTATATTTATAAGCATTCTCAATGAGAATATAGAAAAGTTGTTTTAATTTTTGTTCATCTGCATGAACAATCACATTTTCCTCTAATCGCATGTTGATTTCCCTTTGAAAAGCCGCCCGGAAAGAGCGAATCACTTCTTGAGCAAGCTTTCCTGCATCAATGGATGTCATTTCCACTTTCCATTGTTCTTCATTCCTTGCCAATAACAGTAACTGCTCCGTCAATTCTTTCATACGAATCGCTTCGAATGTATTGCCTCGACCGATTCTTGAAATAACTCCGGTTGCTTCATCCCTCTGCGTTTTAATAGACTGGCATATGATTCAATCACAGTTAGTGGTGTTTTCAATTCATGTGAAGCATTGGAGACAAACTGCTCTTGTTTCTCATAGTTTTGTTCAAGTTGATCGATCATTTCATTAAAGGTTTCACCCATTTGATAAAGCTCATCTTTCGATTGCTTTGGCAAGAGCAGCCTTTTATATTCGCCGCTTTTTCGAATGTCTACCATCGTACGAATCATCGATGAAATCGGCTTCGTTATAAAATTACTTAAAAGTCGCGATGATAATATAACCGGAATCGAAGCAAGCAATGTAACTGCGATTAATACAATTCTTAAAATGCGTAAGTTTTGGTCGGTCGTTTCTAAGCTCTCTGTTAATTGCAAGTTGCCGATTTCTCCTGTGCTCCGAATAATTGGAATGGACACAAATGCATGGTGACGTCCTTCGAATTCGATCAGCTTCTTTACTTCCTTTTCATAAAATTTGGTTGGAATTTTTCTCAATTGTTGTTGCACAGGATCCGTACTTGTTTTATCAGATTTACCATCGATATGGACTAGTCGCAACATTCCATTGACAGGCATGTACGCTCTAAAATAAGCATCGATCGAAATCGCCGCAGCACGTTCCGTTTCATTTAGTCCTTTCACGGCCTTTGCTGCTTCCGCTCCTGCTCGTTCTAAATCACTATTAAGCATCATGCGGCTAAACGTGAAATAAATTGCTCCATTCACTACTACGAGTAATACAATAAACATAACGATCGTATATAAATGGATTCTGCTTCGAAGTTTCATGTCGCATCCTTTAGCACGTAGCCAACTCCCTAATCGTATGAATCAGTTGACCCGCATACGGTTTATCAATTTTATTCCGCAAATAGCGAATATACACATCAACAACATTCGTATCGCCGAAATAATCGTATCCCCATACACTCGTTAAAATTTGCTCCTATTTAATACGTGACGGGGTTTTTCATTAAATAAACGAGCAAATCAAACTCTCTTGGTGTCAGTTGAATCAGATCGTCTCCTCGATACACCTCTCTCGTTTCCTCACTTAATTTTAAATCAGAAAAGCGCAGCCATTCCGTGCCTTCTGTCACAACGTCCAACTGACTTGTCGTTCGCAATGTCGCTCTAATTCTTGCAAGTAATTCTTCAATTTGAAACGGCTTCGTTATATAATCATTTGCCCCTAAATCAAGTCCAGACACTTTATCTTCGATTGAATCTTTAGCAGTTAATAAGATAATTGGAACATTTGATTCACTCGACCGAATTCTCCGTAATACTTCAATCCCACTTAATCCGGGAAGCATCACGTCAAGTAAGATTAAATCCCATTTCTCCTCACGAAACATCGCCAGTCCATCAAGACCGTCAAGCGCTTTTCCTGTTTCATACCCTTCATATGTGAGCTCAAGCTCAAGCACACGTGCAATTTTTTCTTCATCCTCAACAATTAAAATACGCCGTTTATCCATTTTAATCCCTCGTTTTATCGTGATTAAAGAAATATTAACATATTTATTAATCGGAAATAAAAAAAGCCCTGATTTTTCATCAAAGGCTCGTTTCGTTAGCTTTGTTTAATTGTAGTCGTCGATTTTCTTTTCTTATGAAAATCTTTAAAAGATAAGGGCAATGATTGTTTCCGTTAGAATACCGATCGATTGGGCGAGTGATCCAATCATCCCTCCCCATTTGGAAGGATAATTATCAATGCGAACAAGCCAACAAAGGTCATAAACACATTTCCACCTTGTGAGAATGAAAGTACTTTGGTCTGCCTTTTAGCATGAGGATGCCATTAATATAATCGAGCCATGGGAAACAAAGGGCAAAGAGAATAAAGAACTTTAAAGCTAAAATACTTTGATCAAGTAATTCCCAGAAACTCCCATCACATATTGAAACGCCCAAATCCCAATCTGAGAATAAGCAATAAAAGTTAATAAGAGAGCTGGAATAAGGCTGAAAATAAAAGTAAATTTTGTTACAGTTTTCGCATCCTTTTCATAAAAATTAATGACCACTTGATGCGTATAGGATGATATACTGACGAGCAAAGTTAACACCGAAAAGGCAATGGCATACGAAGCGATTGCGATTTCTGCTTTCCCACTCGAACCTAATACCGCATTCGTTGCTGGGGAAATACTAACTGCAATCAACGAGGCGAATAAAAGCGGCATATAAAATTTGGTCACTTGTGAACGATGAACAATGGGATGACCCTCTATTTTAGCAGGTAGCCTCTTCACTAAATGACGCCCTTCGATCACACTAACGAGTGCCTCGATAACCATTCCCACTAGAAAGATATAAGCTCCAACATACCCATGATTCACTAAATCATATTTTAATAGAATAACGGATAAAATCCCCATAAATACAAGCCGGAACACCATTCCAATCGTTAACCATTTCGTCCGTAAATTAGAAATGATCACTCCATGAAACAGGCAGCGGATCCCAGAAAAAATTGTAACAAACATGAGGACACGATAGGCAGCTAGCGTCGGACCAAGCATAGGCTCCTTTACCCCGAGTACATTTGAAAAAATAAGCTTCCAATTGGTGAATAGCCAATGATTAAGCTAATCCCTAAAATCGATGCTAATAAAACGATCGCAAGCTTTGAAACGAGTTGAAAAGAATGTTTATCTCGGACAAGCGTCGCACACGTTTGCCGTAAAATAACGGCACAGCGCTCAAAGATTGCAAATAAACTCATCGCAATCGAATAACTGGCAATCACAACGACAGGATCCGATGAGCGAGCTAGCGTACTATTAATAATAACGTGCGAAATGGTCACCAAGCTCGCCGAAATACCTAAAGGAATAAAAAAGTTGAACAGCTTGCGAAAAGAAACTCCTTTTTTGTTTGTTGTTTATTCATTTTTTCACTTCTATCATTTGTTATTAACTTTCTAATTTTCGGTTAAGAACTACACCTATTTAACTTTAAAAACCACCAAAATTAATTGATGGTTTTAACTTCTTTAACTAGATAATTACTATAAATTATGCCATTGTGTTAGGTGTAATGCTATGTTGAGAAGGCATATTTTCCCACCCATGGGCCGCTAATTCAATGCTGTTAGAGTCATTAAAATTTGCAATACTAGAGGTTCCAAATACTAAAAGAAAAACTAATAATATCTTTTTCACATTCTCCCTCTCCCATCATCGTTTTTATAATATTTAAATTATATCATCAACTCACTATTTTTTCCAACTGCCTTTGAACGACATCTGCTAAGGACCGATTTTCTTGTATGGTAAAAATATTTAAAGATTTGATTAAATATTCTTTTCCTTTCCTTTTATTCCCTAATAATACGTTATTTAGAGCCGATTGATATAGAAATTCACCTAATAAAAATAAGCTATCATCGTTAATACAGTGCTCTATCCCTTTTCACTATATATTAATGATTCTGCAAAATTACCGATATCTGAAAGTGATTGGGCTAATCCAAATAATGCTCGCAATCTTACACGAGGATCACCAAGGCTAGGTAATGCATCTATTTCCTCTAGAATTTCTTTAAGAATCGCGACTGATAGTTCTAGTTCTTTACTATCCTTCTCGATAATTGCAATCGCCATTTTAATTTCTATTTCTCTTTCATTAAGTCCTGTTTTCTTTGGATTTGTAATCTCAATTGCTTCATTCAGCTTCTTAATTGCCGATTCTTTCTCTTTACTTTTCGAATCCGCTAAATAGTATAGACAAATCGCTTCATGCCAGAGTAAATATTGTTTCCCTAAGGGAAATTATACAACGGATTTCCCATTTCCCTTTGAACAATTTTATAAATTGCTTCGTAATTTCTATTTCTTTTATACTTTTTGATTAACTCATTGACAGCTGATACGTAATTAAATGAGTCTGCATTAACGAAATCAAATAAATCGCTTAATTGTACATTTAATTTTATTGCTAGTTCAGATAATTGATTAAGGGTTGGGGATTGTTTGTTTTTTCAATTAATTCCAGTTCCTCAACAGAACAAACCTCTTTCGCTACTTCCTCAATATCTAGTCCTTTATACACCCTTAGCGATTGAATAATTTCTCCCATATTAATGAAATGCTCATCCATATACACTTGCTCCTTTTAGTCAAAATAAGCAATCTATTCAAATCATTCCAAAAGTAATTATAACAAGCTTTTCATCATATTCCTATATATCTACAGAGCATTTTATTAACTTGGGAATGAACCTTATGATTGCCATCTGCTAATATCGTCATCTTCAATGATACCAATCGTTACATCAGCAACATCTGGATCTTGAAGTAATTCATTTTCACCTGAAATTTAATATCGTCCGCATCTGCGAGCACCATGCCTTTTGTTAACTCGATAATGCTGTCAATATGGAACATTCTCCCTTCCTGAACAACTCGCAGCTCATAAATGTCTACAACCTTTGGATGTTCCATAATCATGGCTGCCACTTTCTTTTCAACATCTGCCGGAGCCGCAACACCAATTAATCCAACCATATTATCATAGCCAACACGAAAAGCGACAAAAAACATTAGAAGACCAATCAACATCGAAACAATTCCATCCGCTCTTACTAGTCCAAAAATTGCGAAAGGATGATTCCGATGATTGCCAACACCGCACCAGATGTTGCGACTAAATCTTCATAAAAACCAATCTCGTCGCCGGGGCTGCTTTGTTCGCATATTTAAATGCTGATATCATTCCTTTATTCTCAGCACGCGATTCCTTTATTATTTCTTTCGTTGCTTTCAAAAGAATAAATCCATCTACTATAAAAGCGATTAAAAGAATAGCTAAGTTTAAAAGAAATTTGCTTGATTTTACGGGGTAATGAAATAGATGCCACCCTTCTTTCACGGTTTCGTAGGCCATAATCGTGACGACGATAACAGCAATCATACAAAAAATATTTACTACCCGACCAAAGCCGAGAGGAAATCGTTTTGATGGCTTCATTTCGGATAATGCACTGCCAAGAAAAACAAACCCTTGATTTACAGCATCGGCGAGTGAATGCATCGCAGAAGCAAACATCGTCCCACTGCCGCTAAATAAAAAGCAATACCTTTAATGACAGCAAGGACAGTATTTCCTAGCGCTGCTACTCCTGAAGAGGTGTTTCCTTTTTAAATAATTGGATCAAACCCATTATGCTCCCCTTATTGCAATTCATTGCACATACTTCTTGTTCAAAGTATTTGTATGAAGCTCCCACTTGATGCCGGAAAATAATGGGATTTACTCTTTTTATCTCAACCATCATCCCATTTCGTTCTGCATATACATGAACTTCAAAGCGGCAATCATGTTTCCTTATCACAAATGAAATGACTGCAGGTATTCGATGCGCTATACATTGACACGTTAATGCTATAGAAAGTCATTATTCAGAAACGAATAATCGAATTAGCTTTAATTCTAATTGATATACGTAAATGACAATAAAGAGAAACATGAAACCAGCGCAAGCTCCGGCAACGACGTCTGTAAAATAATGCACACCAAGGTAAACCCTACTTATTGCAATAAGAATAATGATGGTAATGACTGTATACAGCCATAGTTGTTGGCGTTTCAGTCCCATTTTTAAAATATGAATGAATATGTAAAAGACAAAGCCCAAAAGGCGATAGAATTCATTACATGGCCACTCGGAAAGCTGTAATCACCAGCATGAATGAGTGGATGAAAGGAAGGCCGCTCTCTTTCAAACCATTCTTTTAATAAATCATTCACTCCCTAACTCCCCAAAACATGAGCATTACAAATATAGATTCTAAATATCTCTTCTTCATCAACAAAAAGTAGAAATGACAACCGCTAGCGGGAGTAAAAACTTGATTGAGCCCAGTTCAGTAATTAGGTAAAACACATCATTCAATAAGTCTGTTCGAACCCCTTCAAAAAACAAAAGAATGTTCACATCATACTTTACCAATGCTGGTTCGTTAAAAGTAAATGCCAAACTAATGAATACGATGAAGCTTATCCAAAAGGAAACCAACTTTATTCATTCCCTCCGATCATACAAATATGATTATTCAAAGCCCTTCAGATAAATTATTTTTAATTAGTGATCGCAAGAAAAATGAAGGACATAACCTATTTTATATGTCTAATATGTTATGTCCTTTCTTCCTAAGCACCGTTTAGTAGAAATGGTCAATCTCCGCTTTGTAACATCCTCTTATCCGTGATTAGCGCAAAATTCTGTGTGCTTACCCATTCATTTGGAGTTTAGCTAAATATAGCTGTATCTCTATTGTCATAATCGTAACCTTTTTCTGAAGCTTCTGCATCCGCTTTTGTTACATGAATAGTACCAAATGGATGGTTAGGAGGAGCGTATATTGAATAAAGTTTTAGAGGAGTGTTTCCTGTATTGATAACATTGTGCCATGTGCCAGCAGGTATCATTATGGCAGAATCATCATAAATATTTCTTTTAAAATGTAATTGATCTTTACGCTCGCCCATTTGAACAATTCCTGTCCTTGCTCAATACGTAAAAATTGATCAACGTCAGAATGCATTTCCAAACCGATATCTTCTCCAACATTGAGACTCATTAAAGTAATTTGCAAATGAGTTCCTGTCCATATTGCTGTACGGTACGTATTATTTTGCTTCGTAGCTTCGTTAATATTCATGACAAAAGGTTGTGGTCCATAATCTTTTAACATCAGTCTGACACTACCATTAAAAGGATGAAAAGCACCAATTCGATTTGTATGTTCTACTTTAACAGGAATATTCCAATAATAAGACTGTGTACCATAGGTATTCATTGGTACATGAGTGTAATAAGGATATTGATAAGAGTACATATTTGGAGCGTAATACATTTTTCTCAATCCCTTCATAATCTTTATCAAATTATCGTATTCACTATGATGTAGGAATGTACATAGAGTCTTCCTCCAATTTCATTAGTTGGTGCAATGCTAGTGTATTAATACATTTTCGCGTCTTCATACCCTTGATGCAATTTTTGAAAGTGATTCATCTGAATAACAATCTAATATGCATAAGAAAAGAGGATATATGCTCATGTTGAACATAATATCCTCTTATTAGATAAACTTAAACATGTGAAGTAATTAACTTTGCATTCCCTTCCAACTCAAAAGGACCTGCTTGGGCAGGAATAATAAAATGGTCGCCTTTTTAATTGGATAGTTGTGGCCATCTAATGTCAAATTCGCTTCTCCATCTAAGACGCTTGCAAGCAAAAACGGCTCGAATTCAAATTGTGCTTTCCCAGCAACTTCCCATTTGTACACAGTAAAATACTTCGCTTCTACAAATTTTGTAATCGTTGCACCTGGGATTGTTGTTTTCTCAGGCGTTGCACTAGAATTTTGATGTGGGATCATTGATACGTCAACTGTTTTATCAATATGTAATTCTCGCAATTTCCCATCTTGACCAACACGGTCATAATCGTATAAACGATAGGTTGTATCAGAGCTTTGCTGTGTTTCTAAAACAACCGTACCTTCACCTAGCGCATGGATCGTCCCACTCGGCACATAGAAAAAGTCACCTGGTTTAATTTTCACTTTGCTGAGCAACTCTTGCCATTCGCCTTTTTCAACACGCTCAACAAATTCTTCCTTCGTTTTTGCCGTATGACCGAAAATAATTTCAGCCCCTTCTTTACAGTCAATGATATACCAACATTCTGTTTTGCCGAGTTCCCCATTTTCATGGACATTTGCATATTCGTCATCTGGATGAACTTGAACAGATAAATTTGCATTTGCATCCAAGATTTTCGTTAATAACGGAAACACATCTGTTTGATGATGACCAAATAACTCAGGTTGCTCTTTCCAAAGCTCCGTTAATGTTTGACCGGCATACTTCCCATTTTTAATAACGGATGGTCCATTCGGATGTGCAGAAATCGCCCAACATTCTCCCGTAAGGTCTGATGGGATATCATAACCGAACTTCTCTGTTAAAGCTGTACCACCCCAAATTCGTTCTTGAAAAACCGGCTGTAAAAATAAAGGCTCAACCATTCTCTTCATCCTTTCGACTATTAATGAGTAGGAACCTACCTAAAAATAGATAAGTTCCTACTGACTACCTTATTGAATCGTGTCTAAAAGTTGATACGCTTCTTCAGTCGATTTTACTGATAAAAGCTCATTTCTAAATGAATCGTCCATTAATTTTCTTGACAGCATTTGTAGAATTTTCAAATGCTCATCACCTGCATTTTCTTCTGGAACTGCGATCATGAAGATGATTTTCGCATCGGTTCCATCAAAGCTTTCCAGTCGACACCTTCTCGATGAAGACCAAATGTAACTGCTGGTCGCTTAACGGCCTTTGATTTTCCGTGTGGAATGGCGATGTTCGTACCAATTCCCGTTGTACTTTGCGCTTCGCGGTCTAAAATTGCTTGTTTATACGCTTCTTTAGACTCAAGCACACCATCAGCATACAATTTTTCAATCATTTCGTCGATTACTTCATCACGCGTTGTACCACTCAAGTTCACATCGATTAATTTTTCATTCGTAATATCTGATAATTTTTCGATTTTATTCTCGGCCGGCGCTTGCTCAGGAGCAGGTGCAGGTGCGTCTCCTGCAATCGCTAGTTCAGGTTCAACATTTTTCTTCAAAAAGTTAACCATGAATGCTGTCACTAATACACCAACAATGGCTGCAATAAAAAACATAACGACATTATCAACAGCACCAAGTACCGCTACGATTGGTCCACCGTGTGCAACTCGATCGCCAACATTTCCAATCATTGCAATGACAGATCCAACCATTGAACCGACCATAATACTTGGAATGACGCGAAGTGGGTCTTGTGCAGCAAATGGAATAGCTCCTTCCGTAATTCCAAACAATCCCATTGTAAACGCCGCTTTACCAGCTTCTCGTTCCGCTTTACGATATTTTCTTTTGTTTATAAATGTTGCAATTCCCATTCCGATTGGCGGGATACAAATCGCAACCGCAATCGGTCCCATAATCTCGTAATTCCCTTCAACAATCATCGCCGATCCAAATAAAAGGCAACTTTATTAAACGGCCCACCCATATCGAAGGAAATCATTGCACCAAGGATGAGCGCAAGTAAAATCGAGCTTGTCCCTTGCATGCTTGCAAGCCAAGACGTTAAAGCGACAAATATTCCAGCGACTGGAGCACCAATAATATAAATAAAAATTAATCCAACAATCAGTGTAGACAGAATTGGGATAATAATAATTGGCATAATTGGCAAAATCGCCTTAGGTACTTTAATTTTTTAATGAAAAGTGCGACATACCCCGCTAGAAAACCGGCGATAATCCCACCGATAAATCCAGCACCAGCCTCACTTCCATAAAAGCTACCATTTGCGGCAATAAAACCACCAATGACACCTGGTGCTAGACCAGGGCGATCAGCAATACTGACAGCAATGAATCCAGCTAATACTGGGATCATAAATGTAAAGGCTGCGCCACCGAGGCTTTCAATCATTTTCCAAACAGAATCCTCCGGTATGACAATCCCACCTGGGGTTTCTCTCCTCCAAGCGTCAGTGCGAGCGCAATCAATAATCCTCCGATCACGATGAATGGAATCATATACGATACACCATTCATTAGATGCCTGTAAATCGGATTTTGTTTTGAAGCCCTTTCTCGCTTTGCTTCATCGATGGAACGCTGCTCAGGCTTATAAATCGGTACATCACCCGATTGAAATTGTGTAATTAATTCTTCTGAACGACGAATCCCATCTTGTACACCAGTGATGATTACTCGTTTTCCAGCAAACCGTTCTTTATCAACCGCTTTATCTGCGGCAATAATAATGCCGTCTGCTGTGTAAATAAATCGAGTTTTCATCGATAAAGCGCAGTAACGTCGAATATTGAGTGTTATTTTGGTCATGATTAGATTGTAAAAGGTGCGTAAACGCTCTTGATCTTCTACATGAAATAAAGGAGAGACAACGATGGTCGGTGTGCGTACCTCAGGCAAATCGACGGTTGAAATGATGAGATCATAGCCGGAAATTTCGAAATTTCGGACCTGGCTATGCAATGTTCAATTTGGATATCTAGAAAATGACGTTCGATTCTTGACCTTAGCAAGTTGGACATACCAATGCCAAGATGACAAACGATGATCGCTCGCTTTTTTCAGAAAGCGAACGTTTTTCCCGTTCAATCGCCGCTTGAAAATGAAGGACAATATAAGCTGCTTCATCTTCAGGAAGCGTAATTGAAAAGTTTCGCTCTAATGATTCCAATGTTAAAACGACCATACTGAACATATAAGGATACATGCTTTTGATTTCCGATAAAAGTGGATTGCTAATCGGCAAACTATATGTAATCCGATTTAGAACTGGCTGTAAATGGATCGTAAGTCCCTCATTAAGATCGTGATCATTTATAAAATCAACTTTCGTTAAATCTGTCATATAGGAAGTTAAATGTTCAACGATATGTTGAAGCTGAGGGCTATGTGAGTGATGAGCCTCTCGCTTTTTCCACTCATAAAATGCCAAGCTAAATAAATCTTTTCACTTTCTGGAACATGAAAAGCGAATGCTGGTTCAATATCTTTAATTAAACGTTGTGCCTGTTTATATTCCTCTTCCGTAAAATGATGTTTTTCAGTTGGAATATGAATCGATTTATTTTGTTTAATCCGTTTGATCATAATTAAAATGTGAATGACTAGGCGATCAAAACTTTCGTCCGTAAATGCAATATCACTCCGTCTTAGTGCTGATTGTACAAAATTTACTTCATGTTCAGGAAATAACTTTATAATCGAATCATAACTTGGCGTTTGAAAGGTAGCAAGTTGAGGTAGATGAGCGAGTGCGCTCCGTTTTTTGCTTCTTCCCCTTCAATGTATACTCCAAGCCTCTGTTTGGAGATAAGCGCAATATGAAACGTTTCCAGCCATGCAGATATTTCCTCCAGATCCTGTTTAATCGTTGCTTTATTCGTAAAATGCTGATTAGCAAAATGCTGAAGTGTTACTGGTTGATCGGCAATCAGTAGTTGATACGCTATATCAATCAGACGTTCCTCTCGTGGGCTTTCGCGATGTTTGGGCAAATGTGAAAGCAGCCTTTCTCGTTCTTCAACTGAACCTTGTAAATATATGCCATACCCAGGTCGACGATGTAGATGCATACTTGAATTTTTCTTAAGAAAATCATCAATGACTTTTAGATCATTTCGAATCGTTTTTTCTGAACAATGAACTAATTCTGCTAAACGGTCCACTAAAAATACTCTCGTTCTTCACTAAGTAAAACATGCATTAGCTCCATTTGTCGTTCATTCAACCGAATCACCCCTTTTTCAAACCTTTATTATTATAGCAAGCGATATTACTTCCTGCGCTCACAAAATAGTCGAACCTTAATTATTCAAGTTCGACTTGGACCTGACATGGTGATTTTAACAAATTTATTATATCAGAAATGTATCGGAATAACCTCCATCTAGAAGTTGTATTTGGCAATCAAATTGATGTAGGTAATGGCAGTAAGTTTATATACTGTTTCCTATAAATATACACACGCATATTGTCGCTTGACATGGAGCCTCTGCAAGTGTGGTATCTTGCGAAGGGCGAAAGTTTAACAAATCTTCCTTTCGCAAGGCGAAAATCCTACCACACACGCTACTCCATGTAAAGCGCGGCGTTATACAAATAATATACTGCCGCAACCTGCATTTACTAATTGTCACCAACACTATAAAAATAATAACTTCGTCCTTATTATGAAAGTGGATGCTAAATAGGTTCTATTATATATCAATTTTAATCTCCTTCGGTCTTCTCCCTTAAAAGTATACACGTATTCAAATCCTGCTTCTTTAGCCAATCGAAGTGCATCCAATATATGAGCACCGACTGTTTCTGCACGATGTGAATCAGAACCAATTGTCAAAATTTCCCACCGAGAGCTTTATATAGTTTCAATACACCTAAAGATGGAAAAGGTTCTTTAACTTTTTTATTTAATATACCAGACGTGTTAATCTCTAAGCCAATGCCACGATCAATTGCCTTGTTTAATATATCTACTATTATTAATTGGAAATCTGAGAGATAATAATTACCAATTGAATCTATCGCATATCGCTTCATTAAGTCTAGATGGGCAAGGACATCAATATCGGCTTGTGAAACAAGTGCGTAAACCTCTTCAAAATAACCTTGATAAACAGCTTTAACATCTTTATTTTTCATATATAATCTTAATTTTTGCTCGTTTATATTATGAACAGAACCCATAATGAAATCAAAGCTCTGTTCCTTTAAAGCTAGTGAATAATCTTTCATTAATAAATGCGGTTCACAAAGCTCAATCCCCGCCTTAATAATTAATCGATCATTAAATTTATTGCGACATTCATTTATTTGTCTAAAATATCTATCAAAGTCCATATGACCGTATGTTGGAACGTTGGGGTTTACTGAGAAATGCTCTGTAAAGCAAATTTCATGCACTCCCCTTCGGACCGCCTGTTCACAGACCTCCATCATACTGGCTTTTGAATCAAAGGAATTATCCGTATGGTGATGATAGTCAGCAAGATACATTGTTTATGATCTCCTTTATTTTTTTAAAAGTAGGTCTTGTTAATCTTAACGGTTGATTTTCGCTTTAGTGGCGGCTCAAGAACCTCCTCGGCGCTTGTGGGGTCTCCCGTTTGCGCTTTAATCCCGCAGAAGCCGCGTACTTTTTCTACATTCAACTTAAAGTAAAAATAAACAAGCAAACCCCACTATATACATAGCAGGGTTGATCTTACAACTTATTTATTAACTAAAATCTTTGCTTCTTTAAATATATTTTCGGCAGTAAGGCCATAAAAGTCTTGCAAGTATGGGGTCAATCCAACTTGACCAAATTGTTCTTTTACACCAATTCTGCGGACTGGAACTGGATAGTTTTCCGCCAAATATTCACACACAGCGCTCCCAAGCCATTATTAACATTATGGTTCTCGGCAGTAATTACCTTACCTGTCTTCTTCACAGAGTTTAATAAAGTTTCTCCATCAAGTGGTTTAATGTAGAACATATCAATCACTTCGGCTTTAATGCCTTCTTTAGCCAATGTATCGGCTGCTTGTAATGCTTCAGCTACCATGATTCCACTCGCTACAATCGTTATATCTGTACCTTCTCTTAACACTTGTGCCTTTTCAAAATTTGTATTCTCATCATACAGTTTTGCTGTATTTTTACGAATTGTTCTTATATAATGTACTCCGCCCTCTTTATAGCCTTTTTCAATTAAATAGGCTAATTGAGTTGGATCACTAGCTTCATAGACAGATGCTTTTGGCACAGTTCTCATTAATCCCATGTCTTCAAATGTCATATGTGTACCACCATTGTGTTCTGCAGTCACACCTGCATCTGAACCTACTAGTACAGCTGATAATTGAGCATAGGCTAATGAAACGAATACTTGGTCAAAAGCTCTTCTGGTTAAAAATTGTCCGAATGAATGTAAAAATGGTTTTCTGCCAGTAATATTTAAACCTGCAGCTAGACTCATCATGTTTGCTTCCATAATTCCCACGTTCACATATTGGTTTGGCAACTTATCTTTTAGGCTTCCTGTGGACATGGCACTACTTAGGTCAGCTTCCAGAACCATTACATCGGGATCCTTCAGTGCTAATTGATAAACCGTTTCAGCATATACTTGACGCATTTCTTTTTCTGTTTTTCAAGAATTAAAGTCATTATGTAAGCGCTCCTTCTAGCTGTTTTTCCAACTCTTCAATCGCCTCGTTGATTGCTTTCCAATCTTCGTCATTTGGTCTGATATGGTGATTGTCAGCCTTTTCCTCAAGATGCTTAACTCCTTGACCTTTCACCGTATCTAGAACAATTGCTTGTGGCTTTCCTTTATTTTGTTTCGCCCGTTGGATGGCTTGATCAATTGCTTCAACGGATGTACCATCTACTTGTACAGTATCAAACCCAAATGCTGTAAACTTCTCAACAAAATCAAGCGGATCGATAATTTCTTTCGTTGGACCATCCAATTGTTTCTTATTGTCATCAAGTAGAACGATCAAATTCTCTATTTTATGATGTGAAGCAAATTGGAATGCCTCCCAACATTGACCTTCGTTTAATTCGCCATCGCCGACGATACAAAATGTATAATTATCTCGTCCTGCTAATTGATTGGCATAAGCAATTCCTGTTGCTACAGAAATCCCCTGTCCTAATGAACCACAAGTCATGTCTACTCCCGGCGTTAAATTCCGGTCCGGGTGAGATGGTAGAGTTGTGCCATTTTGATTTAATGTGTATAGAACATCTTCTGAGAAGAATCCCTTTAGGAAAAGCGTTGCATATAATGCAGGTCCACCATGCCCTTTCGAGAGAACAAAATAATCTCGGTTTACATCCTTCGCATTATTTACGTCCACATTTAAATGTTTTCCATAAATTACTGCCAATGCTTCAACAATCGATAAACTTCCACCAAAATGACCAAACCCTAATGCTTTCAGTTCTTTTAACGTATACAGTCTAATTTGTTGTGCCGCTGTTTCTAGTTGTGTCGATAACATAAGCCTATCTCCTTTTATTTAGATGCTGCATCTGTATTCTTTTTCCGAAAACTCCTGCGAAGAACATGATTGCAAGAATGATAACTAGGCTGACCGTAATAGCAATTGGACCAGCATAATTTGCTAAAGTACCGAAGAAAATACCTGCGACTCCAAAATCCGTATCAGAGAATGTAGAGTTTGCAAATCCTAAATCTCCCAGTACCGGCATTAAGAATACTGGTAAAAATGAGATAAGGATTCCATTAACAAGTGAACCTATTACCGCACCTCGGATACCACCTGTAGCATTCCGAAAACTCCTGCAGCTGCTCCAGTAAAGAAGTGAGGAACAACACCTGGTAATATGATAATACTTCCTGTGAATGCCATGATCACCATACTTACAATCCCACCTATGAAACTTGAAAAGAATCCAATTAATACTGCGTTTGGTGCATATGGATAAATGATTGGTACATCGAGTGCTGGTTTAGCATTAGGTACTAGTTTCGTTGAAATTCCTTTAAATGCTGGAACGATCTCCGCTAGTACTAAGCGCACACCAGATAAAATGACGAACACCCCTGCCGCAAATGAACCAGCTTGAATAATTGAAAATACTAAGAAGTTCGTCCCATCACTTAACTCTGCTTCTATATAAGTTGGTCCAGCAAATAATGCTACAACTACATAGATAATAGCCATTGTTAGTGCAATACTTACCGTACTGTCACGTAGAAATCCTAACCCTTTTGGAAAATTAATTTTTTCTGTTGATGTAGGATTTTTCCCACCTACTACTTTACCTACTAATCCACTAAGTGCATAACCCACTGCGCTAAAATGAGCTAAAGCTACGTTATCATTACCCGTTAATTTACGCATAAACGGCTGAAGGATAGCTGGTGAAAGAGTCATAATAATTCCTAATGCTACAGATCCGGCGATAATTAATGGAACCGTAGTAAACCCTGCAACTGCCATAATTACAGCTAACATACAAGCTAAATATAATGTGTGATGACCTGTCAAAAGATATATTTAAATCTTGTATAACGTGCGATCAAAATATTTGCAATCATACCAAAAACATGATTAATGCTGTTGATGTACCGTATTCAGTTAAAGCAATTGCTACAATCGCTTCATTATTTGGAACAACTCCAGCTACATTAAATGCTTGCTGAAACATATCTCCAAATGGTGCCAGTGCATTTACTAAAATTCCTGCTCCAGCAGAAATAACCAAGAAACCAACGAAAGTTTTTGTCGTCCCTTTTAACGTATCAGCTACATCTTTCTTTTGTGCAAGAAGACCAATTAAAGCAATTAACGCTACTAAAATCGAAGGTTGACTTAATATATCAATTAATACACTTAAAAATCCATTCATTCTGTATACCCCTCTACAATTTAAATTTTCCCTTTGTCTTTCATTAATTGTGTTACTTTTTCTCTTAACTCATCCATATCAATAATATTTTCAAGAACGATAACTTCTCCCAAATGTGCTCCACCTTCAGCAATATCTTTTGCTAAGAAAAACACATCTGCATCGCCAGGTGTAGCAGAACTTAAATCAGAATGGTTTACTTCTACATCTGTAATTCCCAATTCATCTAAAACTTGTTTAATATTCATTTCCACCATGAAACTTGTTCCCAATCCTGATCCACATACTGTTAAAATTTTCATTGTTTTTATTCTCCTTTTTAATAATATCGATTACTTGGTCTGATGTCGTTGCATCTTTTATTGCTTGTAGCTTCTCATTATCTCCCAAAACTCTAGTCAAATGTCCAAGCGCTTTCAGGTGTGCTTCATTATCTATGGCTGCGATACAAATGAATATATCAATAGCATGTTCCTCTTTATCTAAAAGCAGAACAGGTTTATTTGTTCTTAGAAAGGACATCCCTAACTTGTTTACGCCAGCTTCAGGACGAGCATGAGGAATGGCAATACCTTTCCCAATATGAATATAACCTCCTAATTCTTCCACATTTTTAATCATAGCTCCCACATAATCTTGTTCAATTTTGTTCTTCTCTAGTAGTGGCTGAGCTACTCTATTAATTGCTTCTCTCAATCTAATTTTTCATTAGTGAAGTGAATGACATCTTCCGTTAATAATTCTGAAAGCATTGGTGCATATCTCCCTTTAACTTTGTTGTGTAAATACAAAATATTAACAAGTTCCGAGAATAATTTTTCCTCATCTTTTATATCCGCATGTTTATCGATGATTTCCATGATATGATCAACGGAAATATTCTTCAAATCTAATTCTGGAAAATCAGATGCAACCGCTTGAAATAAATAGTTTTTTCTATTTGTGATAGTAACGGGTCCACAATATAAACTGGCTTAATAGAAGCGATATCAACAGTTGAAAAAATCAAGTCATAGCTCGTTGTTGGCATTCTAGATATTTCTTCAATAGTATGAATACTCGATAAATCAATATTAGAAAACAATTCTTTTAATTGCGCCTTTAACATGAGAGATGAGCTAACACCGTTTGTACAAGCGATCAACGCCTTTAAACGCTTTCTTTTAGGCCTTTTGTCTTTGTCCAAATAACCGCCAAAGTGAAGAGTAAAAAACCAATTTCTTCATCACTGATCTTTTGACCAGTCCACATGCTCAATGGAGCTAATGACCGATTTACAAATTGAAATAATTCACTATAATCCTCTTTAATTCTAACTGTTAAAGGGTTCACTATTGGTAACCTAAATGAAATTCTAAAAAAGCTGGAACGAGATGATTATATAGACTTTGTTTCAAATATTCTTTATTCTCAATCGGTAATAAAGTAAGTTTTTCAAATTCTGTAATGATTCGTTCTGTTAACTCATACAAAGATGGGTTTTCTTCAGGCGATATTTCTTGCTGCGAAATTAGTAGTTGGATCGTTACATAATATCGTTCCATTTCTACATCTTCACTGAACAACAGATCGGCTAGCTCTTTTCCTTTTTATATAAACCTTGCCTTTCAATAATATGTTGCTCATAGTCCTTAAATAATAAATGTCGACTCTTATTTCTTGCTCGCATAAATGCAAGACGGATAATCATTTCATTTTTTCTGCTCTTAACCAGTTCAATATTATTTTCTTTTAAATAAGTTTCAACTATTTGCCGTGTTGTTTCTGTATAATGATTAACATTCCATTTTCGAAGCGCTAATGTAAGTATTTCTTGACCTAACGGTTGTGATAATAAAGTATCTATACAGTAGGATGCTAATCTTCTTTATCAAATTCATTACCCACAAGATGATATCCTACCGTCCTTTTATAAACAATCTCAATATTCCAATCACTACATAATTCCCTTACTCTTTTAACGTCTGTCAATGCTGTATTTTTACTCACACCAAGCAATAATTGATAATGGTAATTTGATATAGCGTTTTTACGAACAAATGTGTATAAATAAACTAACAATATTCTATCCCGTTCGGAGATACTAAATAATTTTGGGTCAACATCTAAGTGCATTCCAGATTTTGCTACTTCTTTTAGTTTTTCATCTATAACAAATATATTGTTTGAGATATCTATTTTCGGCAAATTAAAGCTATCTAAAGCATAATTGACTTTTTCTAAGTCATAATAGAATTGGCGATCAGAGAGATTCATTATTCTCATAATTTCAAACTTAGTTATTTGGTCATATTTTGTAATTTCTTTAAACAATTCATAAGATCTTTGATCAAACACTGAAACCCTCCCTTCATTACCTCTTATCTTTATATTAAAACTACCCCGCTGCCAATTCAATTCTAATTGAACCCAATCTCTGTCTCGATTTCTACTTTCTATTGTGCTCATATAAGATTGCATTAGGCTATGAGGTAACAATCTAGAATTTTAAAATAGTCTTTTTGATATAAAAACACTTCTGGCTTTCAACTGAAAACCAGAAGTGTAAGATTTATATGCCTAGGATATAGTATGATATCACTCAAGTTTATCTCCCTTAATCGCTTAATTAATTGGGAAGTCGTTTTTACGTATTACAAACAGCAATAATTCTTACATACGCAACAGCATCCTATCATAATTCAAAATACATAGTCAATATCAAGTTATTATTTTTTCAATAATCTGGGTGTTCCTCCAATAATTTCTTTACACTTATTTCACTATCCGTTCTCTAATTCTACTTTATAGATAAAGCATCATCCCATCCGCTGCTACATCGTTCCTCGAAGCATAAGGGTAACAACTTTTCCAACTTCAACTACTCACTTATTTAAATCAATATTTTCGCATCCCCTCTTATTCTTCGCGCTGTTTGCACTAGGTCTTAACTTGCAAAATCGAGCCATTGAGAAAACAAGAAAATCGATTCGAGGCCTTATGGAGTTAACGCCTCCAGAAGCATGGGTTAAAATTGGCGATGTGTTAGAAGGAGAGTCCAGTGTTAACCAAGCAGCTATAACGGGTGAATCCATCCCCGTTGATAAGGCTAAAGGAAGTTTCGTCTATGCCGGATCTATCAATGAACACGGATCTCTAACCGTGAAAGTTACTAAGTTAATAGAAGATACAACGATCTCGAAAATCATTCATTTAGTTGAAGAAGCTCAGGAGCAAAAGCCCCTACGGAAGCATTTATCGATACGTTTGCGCGAATTTATACTCCGATCGTATTCATACTGGCTTTGTTAGTAATGGTCATTCCCCTTTGTTTGCTTTCGGTCCTTGGAATGCATGGATTTATAAAGGGTTAGCACTGCTAGTCGTTGCTTGTCCTTGTGCACTTGTGATCTCCACTCCAGTTGCCATCGTTACCGCTCTTGGAAATGCGGCAAAAAATGGGGTGCTTATAAAAGGTGGAACATTCTTAGAAAATGCCGGCTCAATTGATGCCATTGCCTTTGACAAAACCGGTACACTGACAAAAGGAAAACCGAATGTAAAAGATGTGGTGGTCTTAAATGATTCAAAAGAAAACTTGTTATCTATCGCAAGAACCTTAGAAGAACATTCGACACACCCTATTGCTCAAACCATCGTAAATTATGCAAAAGACAGAAACATCTTTTCTAGGCAGGGAACCCATTTTATAAACCATGCTGGAAAAGGAGTGCAAGCGACAATTGAGGGCGTTACCTATTTTGCAGGGAACAAAAAATTATTTAAAGAAATGAATATCTCTTTAGAAAATGCCCAAACACAAATGGATACTTTGCAGAATGAAGGAAAAACCATTATTATTGTCGGCACATATGAGAACATTTTAGGGATAATCACTGTTTCAGACACCATCCGTCAAGCGACCAACATGTCTTTAGCGCAACTTAAGAAAATAGGTGTTCAGCAAATTGTTATGCTGACAGGCGATAATATAGGAACAGCCAAAGCCATCGCTTCCGAAGCTGGGGTGAATCGATATTTCGCCGAACTCCTCCCAAAGATAAAGTAAAAGCAATCAAAGAATTGCAAAGTGAAGGATATCATGTAGCAATGGTTGGAGATGGAATCAACGATGCTCCTGCATTGGCAACTGCAAATCTTGGCATAGCCATGGGTGGCGCTGGCACAGATACCGCAATGGAGACTGCTGATATTGTCCTAATGGCTGATCATTTAGAAAAACTGCCACATACAATGAAGCTAAGCCGAAAAACATTAAAAATTATCAAGCAAAATATTTGGTTCTCTTTAATTGTAAAAGCGATCGCTCTCATATTTATCTTCCCAGGATGGTTAACCTTGTGGATCGCTGTGTTAAGCGACACTGGTGCTGCACTCATTGTTATATTAAATGCTTTCCGTCTTTTGAAGGTTAAAGAATAAGATCGTTTTAAAGAAAGGGTCGGGGCTGTAAAAAGCCCCTCTCTAACAACAAAATAAGGCAAACAAGGCCAAGAGTATTAAACTCCTTAATGACAATTTTACTATTATTCTACTTTTTACAATAAAAAAGACCATAGACAAACTCTATCAAAGTCGTCTACAGTCTGAAGCACAAAGTAGTAATCGTTTGTGATTATTGATCTATAAAATCATCATCTTGAGGTTTACTATAGTTATACTTGGATCGATCAACTGGAGTAAAACCCTCTGGCGTATAGAAGCGTAATAAGTCTCTATTCACGACTCTATCTGAAAGCATCAATTTATGTTGGACAATTTCTTGATATTTTTCGCCTGTTCCAAACGTTCTTCTTCTAATTCCATTCCTGTTTGCGAGTCATAAAACTTCCCTTCGACAGCTGTAATTGACGAGCTGACATAGTCACCGTTTCGAAATGGTATTAAATCATCATGATCCTTTGATAATAAGTCTGTGCCGAATTGCACATATTCTTTTGTATCAATACCGAGTAAATGAAGAAGTGTTGGGAGTATATCAATTTGTCCGCCGTATTCGTGATTGACTCCACCTTTCATGCCCGGAACTCGAATGAGCAATGGCACACGCTGTAAACCAGCACCTTCAAATGGTGTAATCTCTTTACCTAAAACTTTCTTCATTGCTTTGTTATGATTTTGTGAAATACCGTAATGATCACCATACATAATGATAATCGAATTATCATATAATCCCGATTCCTTTAAATATGTGAAAAACTGCTCCAATGCTTCATCTGCATATCTTGCTGTCTGGAAATATCTATCAACTGATTTATCTCCGGTTGTATGCGGTCCAATTGTCGCATCTTTCTCATCAATCGGGTACGGATAATGGTGTGATACAGTAATAAATTTTGTATAAAAGGCTGTGGCAATGATTCTAAAAGCGGAATCGATTCCTCAAAGAACGGCTTATCTTTTAAGCCATAAGATGCCATATCTTCAGGATTTGCTTCATAATAACTCGCATCAAAAACTTATCAAAGCCTAATGATTTATAAATTTCATTACGATTCCAGAAGCTTCCCGAGTTTCCGTGGAATACCGCGGAAGTATAACCTTGCTGACCTAAAATAGCCGGTGCAGCTTGATATGTGTTTAATCCTTTCGTCGTAAAAGCAGAGCCTTGCGGCAATCCATATAATGAGTTTTCTAACATAAATTCAGCATCGGACGTTTTCCCTGTGCCGTTTGATGGAAAAAGTTATCAAAATAAAGTGTGTTACCATCTCTTGTTAATGAATTGAGAAAAGGCATGACTTCTTCTCCGTGCAAACGGTAATCAATCAAGAAATTTTGGACAGATTCCAAATGCAAATAAATGACATTCATCCCTTTCCCAATTCCAAAATAGGCTGGATTTGGTTCGGCATAATTAGATTTTGTATAATTAATCACTTCTGTAATGTCATCGCTATCTGCCATTGCTCTTTGTGCAGACGCCTGTGTACTTTGAAAAGCATCATAAATCGTGTAATTGTACACCCTAAATATTTCACAATATAATTTCGGTCAAAACCTCTTGTAAGCAATTGAGGACGGTCCTTTTCTGCTAAAGCAAGATTGACAAGAGAGATCGCGATCGCCACAAAAAGAATGCGGCAACTTTACGACGCGGCATCTCTGTAACTTCCAATTTTCTAAAGCGAAAAGCAAGAAACACAATGAGAACGATCATATCAATAAAAAATAAAAAATCATAAGGTCTTAACAAGGAAACGATACTGCCACTAACATCACCAAAGTTTTGTGTCTGCGTTAATGTTGGTAGCGTAATAAAATCATTAAAAAGCGATAATACAAAACATTTGCATATAAAAGAAAAGATAAAAGAAAATCAATAATGAGTAACCAAATATATTTTTTCCTTTCTTTAAAAAGAAAGCAACACTTAAAAATAATATGGAAGACCCTAACGGATTTAAAAACAATAGAAACTGTTGAAGTGAATTACTAATTCCCAAATGAAACTGTGTCAATTGTACAATATACGTTTTCATCCATAGGAAAAAACAGCCAAAATGAAAAAGCCATATATTTATTGAGCATACTTTTTGGATTTTGAAATACATGATTCATTGGTTCATCTACCTCCTAGCACATTATTACATAATACAATTCACTTTTAAATAGATTATTTGTACCAATTAATCTATAAATTTTCTTCGCTAAAGCAAGCAAAATTAGCTGAGAAATTAAATATTCTACGCCTTATCGCTGAAATGTCAAGTCAACGATCTTTAGCCAATGTAAAAAGCAGCCTAATTTCATATTATTATGTTATAATTACATAAGAACATACATTCCTAAATGTAACCTATACATTATAATATGGGGGTGTTTGAAATTAAAGATTGGGAAGCTGCGTATCTTGCAGGAATGATTGATGGTGAAGGATCTATTACATTAACAAGAATGCACGAAAAAGAACATCGAAGACCTTGCATTACTATTTCTTCATCGGACATAGAGTTATTAACCTACATTCAAACATTGACAGGTGGGAACATTATTAATAAGAAAAATTATTACCCTGATAGACACAAAGATTCTTATACATTAAATATAAAGCAAAAAGCCATGTTTTTATGGTATTAAAGCATATTTCCCTTACCTAAGGATAGAAAAAAGAAATCGTGCAAATTGGATTTTGACGAACTACGATAAAGTAACCCGACGTAACGGAAAGTATAGTATTGAAATGTTGGAAAAAAGAGATTGTTTGAAGATGTATTTTTCAAATTATAGTTTTTAACAATAAAAACCACCAAATATGTATTTGGTGGAGACGGCGGGACATGTTATTCCATGCTTTCGTCATGGCACTGACTATGTCTTGAACCTGCATACACAGGTCCTTCGGCGTATTATGCGAAAAATATATTTACCTAGTTACTCTGGCAGCTTTCCGCATCCTAGTACTACCAGTTGTACTGGCAGCCTATAAGTCGATACACGGCTGTTGGATTGCTCCACATACCGCTCGGCGTTGCCCTATCGTGATGTTCACGACTTAGATTTCACCGATAAAGCCGAATTTTCACTTATGTGTTACCACACAAGGCGACTATTTACTAATCGAACCCGCGTCCAAAGATATCGCCACTTAAGCGTCTACGAGTGTAGTCGATATATTCGTATTTCGCGTCTTCTTCCGCCTATCGACGGGCATCCGAAGCGCTAGCCTGATTGGTCTCTTCCATGGCCCCCAGGCGGAGGACGTCCGGCGTAGCCCACTTAAAGTGAGTCCCTTACCCTACCACATGGGCGATGGAGGGAGGAACCGCTATCGACTGTTATTAAGCAGCGAAAGCGAAGTTGTTGTTTTCTTTGCCAGTTATTATTGGCTTTGACGTTTTTACGAGGACGGTCCCCTCGACTCGCAACTCAAGCTCAAACTATCCCTGTCGAATCCGTAACGTCCCCATAGGAAAATGATAAGCAGCGAATCTCTGCGTCAGATAGCTTCTCCTCTTCCTATTATTAAGAAAAGGTAAGCAGGAAATCCTATTCGCGCTAATCTTAAATGGGCGCTCGGAAAACTTGAGCACTTCATGTCTTACAGTTATTAGTATAACATAAATCGCTAAAAAATCAATGGTCGTCCATTGTTTTACATTTTTGGCGCTCACGGAATGCTCGTTCAATATCTCGTTTTGCTTCTTTTCGTTTTAAGTCTTCACGCTTATCGTACTGCTTTTTCCCTTTACCAAGACCAATTAATACTTTGGCAAATCCATTTTTCAAGTAGACTTTTAATGGGACGAGTGTGTATCCTTGTTCTTTCGTTTCGCCAATTAACTTATTAATTTGCTTTTTATGCAAAAGTAATTTTCTTGTCCTTAATGGCTCATGATTGTAGCGATTTCCTTGTTCATATGGACTTATATGTGCATTGTGCAAAAATATTTCACCTTGATGAATTCTCGCAAATGAATCTTTTAAATTAATTCGTCCTGCACGAATGGATTTGATCTCTGTTCCTTGAAGGACAATCCCGGCCTCATATGTTTCTTCAATAAAATAATCATGATTCGCTTTTCTATTTTGCGCTATTAGTTTTCCTTCCCTTTAGGCATTTGCTTCACTCCCGTCAACATATACTCTTCTATATATTATACATAAAGATGAGACCCGCACGTGGCGGGCCTATCGTCTTTTGCCGTTTTTCTTCTTGCGAGCGGCAACCGGTTTATTATCAAATGATTTTTCTTCTTTTTCTTTCGCGGTGGTCTTGTTGACCATTCTTCGTCATCGGACGGGCCCTGTGGACCTTTCTTGCGATTTTTCTTCAAATTGACGATGCGCGGTTCTTCATCTTCTTCCTTCCGTCTGCGATTGTTTTTCATGCCGACAATTTCAAAATCAATATCATGTTCATCTTTATTTACCTTAATGACACGAACAGTAATTTCATCACCAATACGGAACACATTGCCTGTACGCTCCCCGATCATCGCAAAATGACGTTCATCATAACGATAATAATCGTCGGTCATATAGCTAACATGGACTAGTCCCTCAATCGTGTTTGGAAGCTCAACGAACACCCCAAAGTTTGTAACTGAGCTAATGATGCCATCAAATTCTTCTCCAATTTTATCTTCCATAAACTCAGCTTTCTTCATTTCATCCGTATCACGCTCTGCATCAACAGCACGACGCTCGCGTTTTGATGTATGATCAGCAATTTCCGGTAAGCGTGCATTCCATTTTTCACGCGTTGTTTCGTCGAGCTTTCCTTCAATTAAATACGTTCGGATCAATCGATGAACGATCAAATCTGGATATCTGCGGATTGGTGAAGTGAAATGTGTATAGTATTTTGTCGCCAAACCAAAATGTCCTAAGCTGTCAGGGTTATATTTCGCCTGTTGCATCGAGCGTAGCATAACCGTTGAAATGACCATTTCCTCCGGTAGTCCGTCAACCGCTTCAATGATTTCCTGAGTGCGCGTGGATGAACGGAATTCGCCGTTCCTCGTACAATCAAACCAAAATTCGTAATAAATTCAAAGAAACGTTGTAACTTTTCTTCTTTTGGATCTTCGTGAATACGATAAATAAACGGGACGTCCAGCCAGTGAAAATGTTCCGCAACCGTTTCATTGGCACAAAGCATAAATTCTTCAATGATTCTTTCACCAATTGATCGTTCTCTTAAAACGACATCCGTTGGCTTTCCTTCTTCATCAACGAGCACTTTTGCCTCTTTAAAATCGAAATCAATCGCACCGCGCTTCATTCGCTTTTTTGTAAAATCCCTTGAAGTTCTTCCATTAATTCAAACATCGGAACGAGTGATTCATATTTTTTCCGCAACTCTTCGTCTTTGTCTTGCAAAATTTTATTTACATCCGAATACGTCATCCGCTCCGTCGTTTTAATAACGCTTTGAAAAATTTCATGGCTAACGACTTCACCTTGATGATTTAATTCCATTTCACATGATAATGTAAATCGATCGACCTGTGGATTAAGTGAGCAAATGCCGTTGGATAACCGATGCGGAATCATTGGAATGACTCGATCGACTAAATAAACACTCGTTCCACGTTCGAATGCCTCTTGATCAAGCAAAGAGCCTTCCTTCACATAATGGCTTACATCAGCAATATGGACACTAAGTTTAAAGTTTCCATTTTCCAACTTTGATACAGTTACGGCATCATCAAGATCCTTCGCATCCGCGCCATCGATTGTAACAATCGTTTCACCACGTAAATCTCTCCGATTTGGAATTTCTGACTCGTCAACCGTATCAGGAATTTGATTTGCTGCCTCCATCACTTCATCTGGAAATGCGAGTGGAAGATCATGTTTGTAAATGATTGATAAAATATCTACGCCTGGATCATTTTTATGGCCAAGGATTTGGATAATTTCCCTTCCGCATTCTTCCGATCTTCAGGAAACGAGGTAATTTTCACAACAACTTTATGACCTTCGACCGCTCCCATATCTGCACTTTTTGGAATAAAAATATCGTCGGCTATTTTTTTATCGTCTGGAACAACGAAACCAAAATGTTTGCTTTCCGTATATGTACCTACAATTTTTTCTGCTCCACGCTGAATGATGCGTACGACTGCGCCTTCCTGCCGTGAACCTGATCGATTCGCTGCTACACGGACAAGCACCGTATCACCATGCATCGCACCATTTTTTCATGTGGCGGAATAAAAACATCGTCAAGTCCCTGCTCTTCAGGTATTAAAAGGCAAATCCTTTCGCATGTCCCGATAAGGTTCCGCGTACGAGGTTCATTTTTTCCGGAAGTCCATAACGGTTGCTTCTTGTGCGAACAACGAGGCCTTGCTCCTCCATCTGAACAAGTGCCTTTACAAAGTTTTTAAAATCGTCGGCATCCGTGATCTCGAATGCTTCTTCAAGCTCCTTCACCGTTAATGGCTTATAAACTTCCTCTTTCATATACGCTAATACGTCTTCAATTAAACCTTTTAAATGTTCATCCATGCTATATTCCCTCCTTAATCAGACCAGTCGAGCCCTTCAAGAAACTGATAAATATCTTCGTGTAATTGTTCTTTTTCAGGACCGAGTGTGATCACATGACTGCTATTTTCATACCATTTTATATTTTTATCCGGGGATTCCGCTTGCTCATAAATAATATTCGCACTATTGGTGTTAATCATTTCATCATTGCGGGCTTGTACGACAAATAATGGGGCATATGTCATATCAACGTCGTCTCGTACCTCTGCAATTAGATTTTGCAGCGCTTTGAGCGTTTTCATCGGTGTTTTCTCAAATTCGTCCATTTCATTATTAATTTCGTCTTTGGATTTACCTTCGAACCTTTTATATTCACGAGCATAATCAAGAATGCCTTGATACATCACTTCTTCACTTTTAATATACATCGGTGCACACATTGGAATAATTCCCTTTACAGGTACATTGTAACCTAATTTTAAGGAAAATACCCCACCGAGTGACAATCCTGCAACCGCAATTTCATCGTGGCCGCTATCTTTTAAAAATTGATAGGCGTCCATAACATCTTGCCACCAATCATTTGGTCCAGTATGAACGAGTTCCTCTGGTGGAACCCCATGTCCTTTATATTGAGGGGCATGGCAAGTGTATCCCTTTTTTCTAAAAATCTTCCTAGCATACGTACATCAGCACTATTACCGGTAAAGCCGTGTAAGAGCAAAACTGCTCTTTTCCCGCTTTAAATGTAAATGGCTGAGGTGGTCTCATTTTCATTTCATATAACTCCTTTGCATATAGTCCTACCGTTATTTTAATCAAAGTACACTGAAACAATCCAGAAATACGATTGGATAAGCTAATATCTCTTGGATACACGCTCGACTTTAAACTATTATATTGGATTTTCAAGTCCATTCGGTGGATTTATAAGGCACTTCGACAGGTTACAAGCTATTTCACTTGATTTACAAGCCACTCCTCTAGATTTACAAGCCACTCCCCAGATTTACAAGCCACTTCCTCAGATTTACAAGCCACTTCCTCAGATTTACAAGCCACTTCACTATTGTTGGATCTATAAGCTGACGGTGCACGTCCCAAGTGATCTCGCTTCTTGCTTAAAATAGCAAACATGAAAAAACCTGGCCATTTTTAGACCAGGTTCATACTTATACCTCGAATACGGTTACAAGGATTGTTAATATGAAAAATAAGATTGACAGAACGACGGTAATTCGATGGAGGACGAGGTCTAGGCCACGCGCCTTTTGCTTTCCAAATAATTGTTCCGCTCCACCTGAAATGGCGCCTGATAATCCTGCACTTTTTCCTGATTGTAATAAAACGACAATAATAAGTCCGATCGAAACGATGATTAGTAATGTAATAACTAATGCATGCATTGCGTACACCTCCTGAAACGACATAAAACGATACGTTTAATGTACCATAAAGTCCATAAGTACACAAGATGAAATAGAGAGACTCAAGTATGAGCCCTCTATTTTCTAATCATTATCGGTTAATGTTGTAGAATGTTTTTGCACCTAAATATTGTGCTGTATCAGCAAGTGTATCTTCGATGCGAAGTAATTGATTGTATTTCGCAACACGGTCTGTACGTGATGGTGCACCTGTTTTAATTTGACCTGCATTTGTTGCAACTGCAATGTCAGCGATTGTGTTATCTTCTGTTTCACCAGAACGGTGAGAAATAACAGCAGTGTATCCTGCACGCTTCGCCATTTCGATTGCATCGAATGTTTCAGTCAATGTACCGATTTGGTTCACCTTAATAAGAATTGAGTTACCAACGCCTTCTTCGATTCCGCGTGAAAGTTTCTCAGTGTTTGTTACGAATAAGTCGTCCCCAACAAGTTGTACGTTTTTACCGATTCTTTCAGTAAGAAGCTTATGTCCAGCCCAGTCGTTCTCATCAAGACCATCTTCAATTGAAACGATCGGGTATTTGCCAACAAGCTCTTCGTACCAGTCAACCATTTCTTCAGATGTGCGAACGATTCCTTCACCGCTTAAATGGTATTTGCCATCGTCTTTTCTGTAGAACTCAGAAGATGCAACGTCCATTGCTAGCAATACTTCTTCACCCGGTTTGTAACCTGCTTTTTCAATTGCTACCATAATTGTTTCAAGCGCTTCTTCGTTTGATTTTAAGTTTGGAGCAAATCCACCTTCGTCTCCAACGCTTGTGTTAAGACCTTTTTCTTGAAGAACAGATCTTAAGTTATGGAAAATTTCTGCACCCATACGTAATGCTTCTTTGAACGTTGGTGCTCCAACTGGCATGATCATGAATTCTTGGATATCCACGTTGTTATCCGCATGTTCTCCACCGTTTAAAATGTTCATCATTGGAACTGGAAGTTGTTTCGCATTGAATCCACCTAAGTATTGGTAAAGGTCAAGTCCAAGATAGTCTGCTGCTGCATGTGCAACGGCCATCGATACACCTAGAATTGCGTTAGCTCCTAGTTTTCCTTTGTTGTCTGTACCGTCAAGCTCGATAAGTGCTTTGTCAACACCAACTTGGTCAGTTACATTTAAACCGATGATTTCTTCCGCAATCACGTCATTAACGTTAGCAACTGCTTTTTCAACACCTTTGCCGAGGTAACGAGATTTGTCTCCGTCTCTTAATTCAACTGCTTCGTATTCTCCAGTTGATGCACCGCTTGGTACTAATGCGCGTCCAAATGCGCCTGAGTCTGTTACTACTTCTACTTCAACTGTTGGGTTACCACGGAGTCTAATACTTCACGTGCATATACTTGTGTAATGAATGGCATGAAAAATCTCTCCTTAAAAATAATTGTTTTTTCTAGATTAACTGTTGATATTTGCTTCAAGTGCTTATCTTTCCGCGAGCCGTTGGGGAGCCTCCACGGCGCCTGTGGTGTTTCCCTGTCCACTTACTCTCAAGAAATCTTCGCGCCCTCCACTTCAATCAACATCGTTACAACATTATTTGCTTTCAATCAATGTCGAACCGGTCATTTCTTCCGGCTTTTCAATTCTAATAAATCTAGCATTGTCGGTGCAAGGTCGGCAAGGATTCCGCCGTCTCTTAATGATACACCATTTTTTGTAACGATGACTGGAACTGGGTTTGTCGTATGTGCCGTCATTGGCTGCCCTTCGATTGTCACAACTTCATCTGAGTTACCATGGTCAGCTGTAATAATCGCCGTTCCACCTTTTTCTAAAATTAAATCAACGACTTTGCCAAGGCATTCGTCCACCGCTTCAATTGCTTGAATCGTTGGTTCTAGCATTCCAGAATGTCCAACCATATCTGGGTTAGCAAAGTTTAAAATAATGGCATCGAAGCGATCGTCAGTAATTTGTTCGCATAGAGCTTCTGTCACTTCATATGCGCTCATTTCTGGCTTTAAATCATACGTCGCAACTTTCGGCGAATTAATTAAAATTCGTTGTTCTCCAGGGAAGGTTTCTTCTCTTCCCCACTCATGAAAAAGGTTACGTGCGGATACTTTTCCGTTTCTGCGATTCGTAATTGAGAAAACCATGATCAGAAATCACTTGACCAATCGTATTATTTAAATTGACCGTTTTAAACGCAACATAGCCATTAACCGTTTCGGAAAAATGTGTCATGCATACGAAATATAAGTTTTTCGGTCGGTTTTCGCCGCGGTCAAATCCTTGAAAATCCTCGTTCGTAAACACATTCGAAATCTGGATCGCACGGTCTGGTCGGAAATTGTAGAAGATGACTGCATCTTCATCATCAATCGTTGCAACAGGATGACCGTCTTCATCCGTCATCACTGACGGAAGAGCAAATTCGTCGAAAATTCCATGCTTATATGAGTCATGAATCATATCGAATGGATTTGAATATACCGGTCCTTCTCCAAAAGCCATTGCTCGATACGCTTTTTCAACGCGATCCCAACGTTTATCGCGGTCCATTGAATAGAATCTGCCAGAGACCGTCGCAAACTTTCCGACTCCGTACTCGTCCATTTTTCTTGTGCTGCTTTCAAGTAGCCTTCAGCCGTTTGTGGACCAACATCACGTCCATCAAGGAAAGCATGGACAAACACATCTTTTACTCCTTCGTCAGCCGCAAGCTTTAACAAAGCATATAAATGATTAATGTGACTATGGACACCACCATCAGAAAGAAGTCCGAATAAGTGAAGTTTTTTGCCTGTCTTTTTAACGTGATCAATCGCTTGTTTAAACGTATCATTCTGTTCGAATTCGCCATTGCGGATCGCAACATTTACTCGTGTCAAACTTTGATAAACGATTCTGCCTGCTCCAATATTTAAATGGCCAACTTCGGAGTTCCCCATTTGTCCTTCTGGAAGTCCAACTGCTTCCCTGAGGCAGTAAGCTGGTTATGCGGATAAGCATTCCAATATTTATCAAAGTTCGGTTTCTTCGCTTGAGCAACTGCATTTCCTTGTGTTTCCTGGCGACAAGCGAATCCATCTAAGATGATTAAGGCAACTGGTGCTTGTTTACTCATTTACAACCGCCCCCACTAATTGGAGGAATGATTGTGGCTCTAAGCTTGCACCGCCTACAAGCGCACCATCGATATCTGGCTCACTCATATACTCTTTAATGTTTTCTGGCTTTACGCTGCCTCCATATTGGATACGAATTGCATCTGCTGCTAATTTAGAGAAGCTTTGCTCAACAACTTGGCGAATATGTGCACATACTTCATTCGCATCTGCAGCTGTTGATGATTTGCCTGTACCAATTGCCCAAATTGGTTCGTAAGCGATCACCGTTTGTTTCACTTGCTCTTCTGTTAATCCTTGCAGCGCTTTTTCAACTTGTTCACCTACGAGCTTCTTTGTTTCATTGTTTTCTCTTTGCTCCAATGTTTCTCCAACACAAACAATTGGCGTTAACCCGTATTTAAAAGCGGCTTGAGTTTTTGATTTACTGTCTCATCTGTTTCACCGAACATTTCTCTACGTTCTGAATGTCCAAGAATAACATAAGATACTTTTAAATCCTTTAGAGCCGCTGGGCTAATTTCGCCTGTAAATGCACCGTTTTCCTCAAAGTGCATGTTTTGTGCTCCAATTGCTACATCTGTACCAGCCACTTCGTTCACAAGCTGGCCTAGAAATAATGCAGGTGCACAAATCACTGAATCAACTTTATCTTTTGCTGGAACTTGTCCTTTCACTTCCGTTGCAAAAGCTAGTGATTCACTAAGCGTTTTATTCATTTTCCAGTTTCCGCAATAATAGGTTTACGCATGCTTCTTCATCCTCCCGCTTATTTATCGTTTAAAGCAGCTACGCCTGGAAGTGTTTTCCCTTCCATAAATTCAAGTGATGCACCGCCACCTGTTGAAATATGGCTCATGCGGTCAGCAAGTCCAAACTTTTCTGCGGCCGCTGCTGAATCTCCACCACCGACGACGGAGTATGTATCCTTCGCTTCAGCAAGTGTTTCTGCTACCGCTTTTGTTCCGTGTGAGAAAGGTTCTAATTCAAATACACCCATTGGGCCGTTCCAAAGTACAAGCTTCGATTCTGCAATCACACTTGAATAAAGCTCTCTCGTTTTTGGTCCGATATCAAGTGCTTCCCAATCTGATGGGATCTCATTGATCGCTACCGTTCTTGTATTCGCTTGTTCTGAGAAATCATCGGCAATCGTAACATCTAAAGGCATATAGAAATTCACGCCTTTTTCTTTCGCCTTTTCAATAAATGATTTTGCAAGCTCGATTTTATCTTCTTCAAGCAAGGACAAGCCAATCTCATGTCCTTGGGATTTGACGAATGTGTAGGCAAGTCCGCCGCCAATGATTAAGTTATCCACTTTATCAAGAAGATTCTCAATTACACCGATTTTATCTTTTACCTTCGCTCCGCCAACGATAGCTGTAAATGGACGCTGTGGATTCGATAATGCTTTTCCTAGCACATCTAACTCTTTTTCCATTAGGAAGCCTGCTGCCGCTGGCAAATGATGTGCAATTCCTTCCGTAGATGCATGCGCGCGATGTGCAGCTCCAAATGCATCATTTACATATAAATCTGCTAAGTCTGCAAAAGCTTGTGCAAGCGCTGGGTCATTTTCTCTTCACCAGGGTAAAAGCGAACATTCTCAAGTAAAATAATGTCACCTGATTGAAGCTCTGAAATTTGTTCTTTAACTCGGTCACCATATGCTTCATCGGCTTTCGCTACATTTTTACCAAGCAACTCACTTAATCGTTTAGCAACAGGTGTTAAACGTAATTCCTCAACTACTTCTCCTTTTGGTCTGCCAAAATGGCTTGCCAAAATAACAACAGCACCTTGTTCTGACAAGTACTGAATCGTAGGCAATGCCGCACGGATCCTCGTGTCATCCGTTACCTTTCCTTCGCTCATTGGAACGTTAAAATCGACACGGCAAAATACTCGTTTTCCTTTTACATCAAAATCTTTGATCGTTTTTTCTCCATCGTGCACGCCTCCTCTTTTTAAAGCGGAAGCGCCTAGGTCAGCCCCGACAAGCACAAGTACTAAGGAACGTCGGGCTAAGAACGCCACATCCAACGCCGACTTGATCCACTTCCTGTGGACCTCCGAGGAGGAAGCTTTTCAACCACCACAGGGAACTGTCTTGTGACCTCGAGGGGCTAGGGGCTAGGCGCTGAAGCTAGATAAGAATCCAACTTCAAATTCCACTTAAATTAATTTTAAAAATAAAGGGAGGGGAATGTTCCCCGCTCCCCTTCATTCATCTATTATAGATGCCAGATCTCGAATTATCCAATATTAGGCCCACAGGACGTGACGATTTTAGTCGAAGTTCGTTACCCTATCTTAGCCGTTGTTGCTTAATTGTTTCGAGATCTAAACATCATTACAGTCCTTGTTTTGAGATATATGCTGCTAAGTCAACAACACGGTTAGAGTATGCTGTCTCGTTATCGTACCAAGACAATACTTTTACCATGTTTCCTTCCATAACCATTGTTGACAATCCATCAATGATTGAAGAATGTGTATCACCGTTGTAGTCAGCAGATACAAGCGGCTCATCTGAGTAAGCTAACACACCTTTTAATTCGCCTTCTGCTGCTGCTTTCAACGCTGCGTTAACTTCTTCTGCTGTCACTTCTTTATCTAATTCAGCAACAAGATCAACAACTGAAACGTTTGGAGTTGGTACACGCATTGCCATACCGTTTAATTTACCTTTCAACTCAGGAAGTACAAGTGCTACTGCTTTTGCAGCTCCTGTTGTTGTTGGAATAATGTTTTCTGCTGCTGCACGAGCACGGCGGTAATCACTATGTGGAAGATCCAAGATTTGTTGGTCGTTCGTGTAAGAGTGAACAGTTGTCATCATTCCACGTTTAATGCCGAATTTTTCGTTTAATACTTTTGCGAATGGAGCAAGACAGTTTGTCGTACATGATGCGTTTGAAAGTACGTGATGATTTGCAGCTTCGTACTTATCTTCGTTTACACCCATTACGATTGTAATATCTTCACCGTTTGCAGGAGCAGAGATAATTACTTTTTCGCACCAGCTTCAAGATGTTTTGCTGCATCTTCACGTTTAGTGAAACGTCCTGTTGACTCAACAACGATGTCAACACCTAAGTCTCCCCAACCAAGTTGTGCAGGATCGCGCTCTGCAAGTACTTTCACACGGTGGTCACCAATAACAATTGTGTCACCATCAACAGATACAGTTTCCTTCAAATTGCCATGAATTGTATCGTGTTTTAATAAATGTGCAAGCATGCTTGCGTCTGTTAAGTCGTTTACTGCTACAACCTCTACTTCTGGATTGTTAAGAGCTGCACGGAATACGTTTCTCCCGATTCTTCCGAAACCATTAATACCAACTTTTACTGCCATTGTAATTTCCTCCTTTATTGTCATGCATAAATCTATATTTAAAAGGTACCACCTTAATAAGATGTGCCTTCTAAAAGCGTTCTAGCCGCCCCTTCATCAGTAATTAATACTGTATTTTGTGGAGCGCTTTTCATATAAGCTTTAATTGCTTTTGCTTTCGATTTCCTCCAGCTACCGCAATCACTTGCCTTCCACTATGAAGGTCGGATATTTGAATCCCTATCGTGGGGACTTTATGTACTATTTCCCATTTTCATTAAAATAATAGCCAAATGCTTCACCAACCGCATTTTCTTCCATTACTTTTTCATGACCGCTGCTGAAGACCTTCTTCTACCTGCCATCGTAAGCGCATCACCGATTCCATGTAGAACAATATTCGCTGTCTTGATCGTTTGTAATATTTCTTGAATGGTTGGTTCTTTCAGTAATGATTCGTACACTTCACGTCCCACCTGATCTGGAACATATAATACTCGATGTAATCCACCACTTTTTCCGCCATCGTTGCACAAATCACATTGGCTTGATTTTTCACATCTTCTCCAATCCCGCCGCGTGCTGGAACAAATAATAATCGCTTGCCAGTGCTCATATCAGATGTCAGCATCTCTGCCGTACACGCCATCGTCGTTCCACCCGTTACTGCAATTATATTATCCTTATGAAGAATCATTTTCAAGCGTTCAGCACACGCTTTTCCAAGCTCCTCTTTCACGAGTGGTGTTTCATCACTATCACCTGGAACGATCACTACATCTGTGATTGCTAGATATTTAATCAGATTTTGTTCAAGCTGTTTAATGCCGGAAATTTCTCTCATCATATCATCCAGCTCATGTAGCAATATGGTTCCCTTTTTCGTGATTGTCATTCCGGCTGCTTTCACGTGTATTAGCTGTTGTGTCTTGAAAAATTCCACCTCACTTCGTAAGGTCCTTTCGGTCATTCCAAGCATCTCCGCAAGTGTACGTCTTCCGACAGGCTGAGCGAGTAAGATCGAACGCAAAATTTGATATCGCTTTTGCATAATGATAAGCATATCTGGTACGATTTTCGATTGGATTTTTAGAATAGTATCCATGTAACAACTCCTTTGAACCATCGGGATCAACTGCGTCCCACCAAGACATATTACGTCCCATCACAGCGAAAAAAGTAAGTTGAAACCTCCATTATCATAACATGTGTTAAAAAAGATCAATTATGATGTTTTTGTAATTGTTCCTCAATTACCGTTGGATCTATTACACCCGATTGGATGATCTCTCCATTCATTTCAACAACAGGAATCATCACTCCGTATTTTTCTGTGAGTTCGTCACTTTCATCAATGTTGATTTCTTTGATCTGAAATGGAATATCTACCTGGATTAGGGATAATAAAAGCAACGCGTCTTTGCATAACTGACATTGATGGCGTGTATAAAAATTGATAATCATTACATTACTCCTTTAAAAGATCACTAAAGTAGCCACTCTTCGCTTTCTCTCCTGCATAATATAGAGAATTTATCTATTAGTGACGTAATATATTATAAAAGAGGTTCCTATGAATTTTCATAGAAACCTCTTTTTATTTATTAGACGCCCTCGGCAGGAATCGAACCCACATTTTAAGAACCGGAATCTTACGTGTTATCCGTTACACTACGAGGGCAAATTTTTACCGTACGATTAATGATTATAAGTGAAACTTTTTATCATTGCAAGCACTATTTCGTTTAAAATAGAATGAGATGGTCAATTATGTATAGATAAAGATTTAAATTCAATCGTTTGACCTTTACTGACCATCATTGTATGATGAATGTACACATATCGTGTAGCTTTCAATAAAGGTATTGAAAAAGGAGGAGAAATTTGTATGAATTTAATTCCAACAGTTATTGAACAAACAAACCGCGGGGAACGAGCATATGATATTTATTCCCGACTACTTAAAGATCGGATTATTATGCTTGGAAGCGCGATCGATGATAATGTAGCGAACTCGATCGTTGCTCAATTGCTTTTTCTAGAGGCAGAAAATCCCGAAAAGGATATCTCTATTTACATTAATAGCCCTGGCGGAAGCATTACAGCTGGTATGGCGATTTATGATACGATGCAATTTATTAAACCAGACATTCAAACAATTTGTATTGGAATGGCAGCATCAATGGGATCTTTCCTACTAGCTGCTGGTACGAAAGGTAAGCGTTATGCATTGCCAAATAGTGAAGTGATGATCCATCAACCATTAGGTGGTGCTCAAGGTCAAGCGACTGAAATCGAAATTGCTGCAAAACGGATTTTATTCTTGCGTGAAAAGCTGAATAAAATTTTATCTGAGCGCACTGGACAGCCATTTGAAGTCATTGAGCGTGATACAGACCGCGATAATTTCATGACGGCTGAAAAAGCGAAAGAATATGGTTTAATTGACCATATTATTAGTCGCCACGAAGTAATTGAGAAAAATAAAGCAGAAATGGGTGATGAGAGCAAACATTCATCACCCATCTTTCATTTTTATAGGTTGTTAAACGGATTTGTAGTCTGTTAACAAGATTTACAAGCCACTTTACTGGATTTACAAGCCACTTAGCAAGTTTTACAAGCCATTTTACCGGATTTACAAGCCACTTAGCAAGTTTTACAAGCCACTTTACCGGATGTACTAGCCACTTAGCAAGTTTTACAAGCCACTTTACCGGATGTACAAGCCACTTAGCAAGTTTTATAAAAGCCGCCGATGTGGTCGATCATAAGATCGCTACTCCCCTTCGAATTGTCTATTCTTTCTTCTTTTTACAGAAACCGAAGAAGCATCTCCAGATCGAAGTTTTTCCGCTATTTCATCAATCTTGCGCAAACGGTGATTAATCCCCGATTTGCTAATTGGTCCGCTCGCAAGCATCTCTCCTAATTCTTTTAGCGTGACGTCTTGATGTTCAACTCGTAGGTTAGCAATCTCACGAAGTTTATCAGGTAAAATATCAAGGCCAACGGTCGATTCAATCAAGCGAATATTTTCCACTTGACGCAGCGATGCTCCAATTGTCTTATTTAAATTCGCTGTTTCACAATTAACTAGCCGATTTACTGAATTTCGCATATCGCGGACAATTCTTACATCTTCAAAACGAAGCAATGCATTGTGAGCGCCAATGATGCTTAAAAATTCGGTAATTTTTTCAGCCTCTTTTAAATACGTAATGAAGCCATTTTTCCGCTCCAATGTTTTACTATTTAATTGGAAATGATTCATCAGCTCACATAATGAATCATTATGCTCTTTATAAAGTGAGAATACTTCCATATGGTACGATGAAGTTTCTGGGTTATTGACAGATCCACCAGCAAGAAATGCGCCACGCAAATAGGAGCGTTTGCAGCATTTTTTATTAATGAGCGGCTTGGCGATATCATGAATTAATGTGATTCCTTCACCAAGAATCGACAAATCACGCAAAATTTTCTCAGCATCCTTTTTAGCCTAACGATATACACATTGTTTTTCTTCAACCGCATTTTTTACGTACAAGTAACTCAACATGTGCATCATACAAATGCTTGAGCAGCACATATATTCTACGGGCAATCGCCGCATTTTCCGTTTGCACATTGACGATGAGAACACGGTTGGAAAAAGACATGGAACCATTCATGCGAATAAGAGCTGAAAGTTCGGCGTTTGCACAACAATCTTTCACTTCAAGTGAAGTTAGTTCCTTTTTCGTTTCAGAGGCAAACGACATCTTCCCACCTCCAGACCTTTGTTTCGTATTAAGTTTGGGCAATTTGATCTTTTCCTCCACCCAATAGAGAATAAAGAATTTGTGCTACTTTCTCCGTGTCATGACGAATTAAGCCTTCGTCAAAGCTAATAATCTGATCGTAGATCACTTCCATACCGAGCGCTACTAATCGATCAACATCGAACATAACAGGTTGTGCACACTCTTCTTTATAACGATTTTTAATTCTAGCGGCACTTCTTCATTGTTTACGAGCATCACATCGATAAATGGCCGTTTCATATGGCGATATAAAGCTTCTAAATGATCGCTTGCCGTAAACCCTAAAGTTTCCCTGCTTGCGTCATTAAATTACAGATGTACACTTTCTTCGCCTTTGCTCGGCACACTTCTTCCCTAAACTAGGGACGAGCAAATTGGGCAAAATACTCGTAAAGAGACTTCCTGGGCCAATGACAATTAAGTCGGCTTCACGAATCGCTCTAATTGTTTCTTGAAGCGGCTGGATGATTTCAGGAGTTAGAAACACTCGTTCGATCTTTTCCCTGCTTCAGGTATTTTCGACTCGCCTGAAATAATCGTTCCATCGTCCATTTCCGCATGCAACACAACACTTTGATTCGCAGCTGGAAGAACCTTCCCGCGTACATTTAACACCCTGCTCATTTCCTGAACGGCGTGAACAAAGTCACCTGTAATCGATGTTAATGCGGCAATAATTAAATTTCCGAGCGAATGCCCGGATAGCTCGTTCGAAGTGTTAAAGCGATGTTGAAACATTTCTTCGACGAGCGGTTCTACATCCGAAAGGGCAGCCAATACATTTCGAATGTCACCAGGTGGTGGGATTTCCATTTCATCCCGCAATCTACCAGAACTTCCACCGTCATCCGCAACTGTTACAATGGCCGTTAGATCGACGGGATATTTTTCAAGCCGCGCAGCAAGACAGGTAAACCTGTGCCACCTCCGATGACGACGATTTTTGGCTTCGTTGGATTTTTCATCTGGCCAATTCCTTTCTTTTCTGTATGTCTCGATGTGTCACACGAACCGGATAATCTTTTTCATAATACTTCCCGAGATATTCGGCAAGTGCAACGGAACGATGTTGACCACCTGTACAGCCAATCGCGACAACGAGTTGGCTTTTTCCTTCCCGTTTATAATGCGGCAACATAAATGTTAATAAGTCGATCGTCTTTTCCAGAAACTTTTGCGTATCATTCCACTTCATTACATAATTCGCCACCTCATCCTCAAGGCCCGTTTTCGGTCTCATATGATCAATATAATGAGGATTTGGCAAAAATCGCACGTCAAAAACGAGGTCCGCATCTATTGGAATGCCATGCTTAAAACCGAATGACATTACATTAACTGTAAAAATCGCTTGTTTATCGGCAGAAAATTCAACGAGGATTTTTCTCGCAATTCTTTCGGCTTCATATTAGACGTATTATAAATAAGCTGGGCGCGACCTTTAATTCATCTAATAATTTACGCTCTTGGGTAATCCCTTCAAGCGGCAAGCCAAGAGGAGCAAGCGGATGGGAGCGTCGTGTTTCTTTATATCTACGAACGAGCGCTGCATCATCAGCGTCAAGAAATAAAATTTGTGGCGTCACCCATGTCGATTCAGAAAGCTCATCAACGACACGCAATAGTGTATCGAAAAACTCTCTTCCACGTAAATCCATTACGAGCGCAACTTTATTCATTTTATTATTGGAATCCTTCATTAGTTCAAGAAACTTTGGCATGAGCGCTGGAGGCAAATTATCGACACAAAAAAGCCCAGATCTTCGAAGCTGTGTACAGCAACCGTTTTACCCGCTCCGGACATTCCCGTTATAATCACTAATTGTACTTCCTCTGTCATCCCTGTATTCATAACGTCCTACCCCTTTAACAAATTTTTCAGTTCATCATACTCATTCTCCTATTATACTATTTCTATACCTATTTAGACAGTGCTTCCTATTTCCACCTTATGAATAGGATACAAAAATAATACAACCCGCAATGTTGCGGGTTGTATTATTTTTACTATTTAAATGGAGTGAGTGTAAATGAATATTGATATGTTTTGTTTGCGTAAAGTGTATATTCTGGATGTGTTTTTTGGCCCCAACTATCGTCGCCGCCAACCCCCATTTGTTTATCGTTTATACGAATAACCGTCTGGTCACTGACTGGAAGCTTATAGCTATGACTCGCTTTTTCCAGCTCCCACGGAGTATATGGAAGTACGTTCACTTCAACCGTCGGAAGCCCGGAAATTTTTAGACCCTTTCCTTCATTGTTCGTCACACTTATCCATCTTACCTCTGTTTTATTTCCACATTCCTGTGGTTTTAAATAAGGAACATATTGTTCTTCTACTGTTCCAGCATAAAGGCCAATTTTAGCGCCCTTTGCTTATCAATATAATTTTCATGTGGTCCTTTTCCGTACCATTCAAGTTGGTTATATTGTTGATCAAGTGTAAATAATAAACCGACTTCCGGTATTTCTGGTAATCTTTCACCTGGTGTTAATTGGTAGTTTACGATGATTTGCCCATCTTGATGAATCGTATAATTAATATCACAATAAGACGCTTCCGTTGTCGGCAACAAATATTTCACAGAAACATCGACATGTGTATCCGTTGTTTCCACTTCGAATGCTTGTAACTGTCTGTTCGCTCCTGCCTCTCTCCATGTTGCACTCCGTTTATCAAGTCCGCTGCCTCGATCATTATCGGTCATTGCCCGCCAATAATTTGAAATCATTGGCGACTTAATGAACTCATTTCCTGCAAAGACATACGAATCTAAATCACCTGTTTGCTCATTAAAACCAATTGAAAAATCTTTACCACTAATGATTAATTTTCCAGTTTCATTACTTACTTGAATAGATTCCATTTGATCATTGCCCTTTTTAGAAAGGTCACGCTCGCGAACAATAAATTGTTCAAAAGCGATTTCATGACCCGCATCAGCCCATAATGTCGCAGCTTTCAAATGCAAGCTAATCGTAAGAATTAATTCTCCTTCGGCCGTTTTCAACTCATTCATATCGTAATTTAGTGACAATGTCGCCGTTGAATTTGGATCAACATCGAGCTCAATAAAACCTGTTTGAATCTCTTTTCCATCTTCATGAATGACCCAGCGACACTCAAAATCACGTAAATTTGTAAAAGATGTTTATTGAAAACTTCTACCTTACCATGTTCAATATCTACCTTTGTCCATTCCACATTTTGATAGCATTTTTTCACTTCATATATTTTCGGTGAAACGGAACCATCGGCAAAAATTAGCCCATCACCTGAAAAATTTCCATCATGCGGCGATTCACCAAAGTCACCGCCGTACGCTAAAAATTCGATGCCATCTTCTGTCTTTGTCCGAATCGCTTGATCACGCCAGTCCCAAATAAACCCACCTTGCAAAATTGGATATTTATCGAATAGTTCTGTATATTTATAAAAATTCCCACAAGAATTCCCCATCGCATGACTGAATTCACAAATGATATATGGTTTTGCCTGTTTATCCGCTTTTTCGGCATTGAGCGCATATTCCTCAACAAGTTTCGGTGGAACATACATCGTGCTTTCCATATCGGATGCCGCTTCAGAAGGACGGTAATGGAAGACGCCTTCATAATGGACTAAACGGGATGGATCATTTTCTTTAAAGAATTCATACATTTTTATAAAGTTATCGCCACCAAAAGATTCATTCCCAAGCGACCAAATGACAATCGATGGATGATTTTTATCACGTTGGAACATCGAGTTACAACGATCTAATACATTTTCCGTCCATTCAGTTTTACTGCCAGGTACTGTTCTTTCTTCAAGCTCTTTCTGCCCATAATACCATGTGCCGTGCGTTTCAAGATTGTTTTCGTTAATGACGTATAGACCATACTCATCACATAGTTCATAAAATAAAGGATGATTCGGGTAATGGGACGTACGAACCGCATTCATATTGTACTGCTTCATTAGCTTGACATCATGAACCATATCTTCATAATCGATTGCTCGGCCTTTATCTGCTGAAAACTCATGACGATTAACTCCTTTGAAAACGATACGTTCGCCATTAATTTTCATTAGTCCGTCTTTTAATTCAAACTTGCGAAAGCCTACTTTCGTGCTGATCGTTTCGATTAACTGTTCGTTCTCATCTTTTAATAGTAGGACAAGCGTATATAAATGTGGATGTTCAGCACTCCATTTCAATGGGTTTTCTACAAATCCAGCGACGCTTAATTCCTCTTTGTTTTTATTGGAAATCATGACAGGCATCGCGATCGGCTGATCGAATACGGTTTGCTCATTGCGATCGTATAGCATTGCCTCAAATGTAATCTTTCCATATTCTTGCTCATAATAGTTTACGATTTTTGCATCAATTTTTAATTGAGCATCACGATATTCATCATCTAATTCAGTTTTCACAAAGAAGTCTTCGATATGGACAGGTGGTGTTGCATATAAATAGACATCACGGAAAATACCACTTAGCCGCCAGAAATCTTGGTCCTCTAGCCAGCTCGCGTCACTCCAGCGATACACCTCAACGGCAAGCTTATTTTCACCGGCAACGATGTAAGGGTTAAATCGAATTCCGCTGGTGTAAACGTATCTTCGCTATATCCAACTAGCTCACCATTTACCCACAGATAAAATGCGGATTCCACACCTTGAAAGCTAATATATAATGGCAAACCATCCCATTCTTCCGGCACTGTAAACGTTTGTATATATTGCCCGACTGGATTGTATTTTGTTGGTGCGAAAGGTGGTTCAAGCTCCTCGGTATCCTCCCACGGATATCTTTTATTTGTATATTGTGGATAATCATACCCTTGCAGCTGCCAATGTGAAGGCACTGTAATCTCATCCCAGTTACTAAAGTCAAAGTCTTTTTATAGAAATGTCTATTTCTCTCTTCTGGATTTTCTGAAAATGAAAATTTCCATTGACCATTTAACGATTGATAATACGTTGAAGCATAGCGATCTCCTTTTAATGCTTCGGCAACTGTTTCGTATGGCATTAATGTTGCATGTGCCTCATGCCGATTTAATTGGAAAATTTCAGGATTGTTATTCCATTCTGGATATCCATTTTCTGGCGGGGTATAAACGAATTTCTTTAATTGTTTTAACATGATCCATCCCTCTCCCTTTACTCTTTTATTATTTGGCTCAAGTATAGTGTCCTGTTGATCTCCGCTCCAGGCGGACGCTTTCCGTGGGGCGGCTCGTGAGCTTCCTCGTCGCTGCGCTCCTGCGGGATCTCACGTAAACCGCTGATCCCACTGGAGTCGCCACCTTACGCTACAATCAACCGAATTAGCTAAAAAATCAAAAGTCTAACAACTCCTTCTATTTCACCGATCCCATCATACCTGCAACAAAATGTCTTTGCATGAGGAAAAATACGAGTGCAGTCGGCAAGGTTGCGATGACAATCGCGGTCATAATTACACCGAAGTCAGGTGAGTATCCTGCACCTAAATTTGAAATGAGCAGCGGGATCGTTTGTTTTTCCGGTGATTGTAGCACGACTAGTGGCCATAAGTAATTGTTCCAGCTATTCATAAACGTAATAATTGCACCAGCCGCATATGCTGTTTTCATTGTTGGCATATAAATCCGTACAAAGATCCCTAATTCGCTTAGTCCATCAATTCTTCCTGCTTCTACTAATTCTTTTGCAAACATTTTTGTGTTTTGTCGAAAGAAAAAGATTAAAAAGGCGGTCGTCATCGTCGGTAAAACGACAGCGGCTAACGTATCAATGCCAATGAATGGCATTGTTTGTGAAATGCCCCAAACATCCGATAAAGTGGAACCATGAGTGCAGCGAATGGAATCATCATAGATAGTAATAAAATGTTAAAAACGATGTCTTTCTTCTTACTGCGATAAATTTCAAAGCCATATCCTGCTAATGAGGCGATAAATAACGAAAGGATTGTCGTTGAAAGCGATATCCAAGCGGAATTCGTTAGCGCGCCCACCATATCAGCACTTTGAAATAAATGTTTCATATTTTCAATCAGATGACTACCAGGGAGTAAGCGCCCTTTCGTTACATCAATCGACTGATTCGTCATACTCGTTACCATCCATAAAAATGGAAAGATGGATATGAGCGCGATGACACTTAAAAATAAATAGACGAGCGTTCTTCTTATGGTTTTCATTTTTTATCACCTGCTACTTTAAACTGGATGACTGTGAAGACGACAATTAAAATAACGATGACGAAGGAAACAGCGGCTGCATAACCAAAATCCGGTGTATATTTAAAAGAAAGGTTATAAATATACTGAGAGATCGATGTCGTCGCATTTCCTGGTCCGCCTTTTGTAATATTCATTATCTCATCGAATATTTGTAAAGTCCCAATCGTCGACGTAATGGAGGTGAATAAAATGATCGGCTTTAAAACGGGAATCGTGATTTTCGTAAATACTTGAAAAGCATTTGCTCCATCTATTTTTGCCGCCTCATATATCGATTCATCGACATTTTGGAGTGCCGATAAATAAAAGATCATATTATACCCGGTCCATCTCCATGTAATCGCCAAAATAATTGTCACCTTCGCCCAAAATGGATCTGTTAACCATTGGATAGCTTCCGGTATGATAGAAAGCTTCAGCAAAAACTGATTGACGATTCCATCCGTAGCAAATAAATATTTAAAAATGACCGAGTAGGCAACAAGTGAAGTAACCGCGGGCAAAAAATCGCTGTCCGAAATAAACCTTTAAACTTCAATGTTTTGTCATTTAATAAGACAGAGATGATTAGTGCCAATATGATCATCATCGGCACTTGGATAATCAAATAAATAAACGTATTTTTTATAGCAGCAAGGAACGTCGGATCACTAAATAGGCGAATATAATTATCAAGGCCGACAAACGATAAGTTATTTCCCATCCCCGACTGAAACGATAAAATCAATGCTTGTGCCATTGGATAAAAATAAAAGATGGTAATCATAATGGTGGCCAATAATACAAATGACCAACCAACTACATTGCTTCTCATTCGATGACTCACTACGCTGTCCCCTTACGAAAACACGGCCTTGATACTTTTAACCAAGCTTGTCCAAGGCCCCGAAACAAACAATTATTTTAATTGTGCCTCTGCTTGTTGTTGTGCACTTTTCAATACTTCGTCAATGTCTTTACCATTCAAGTAATTTTGCATCTCTGCCACGACAATGTCCTCAATGGCATACGTATGCATGCCGTAATTGACAGCGATAATTTCATCCATCCATTTAGAAAAGTTCTCTGTCACTTGTTGGCCTCCAAAAACGCATCCTCATTTTTATAAGCCTCACTATCGATTGCCGGGATATAGGTGCCAAGTGCGCCAACTTCCATGACAAGTTTCTCATAAAAATCAACATTTGAACCAAAAGTTTTACCTAGAAATTCAGTTGCCTTTTCCTTACCTGGTATATTTAGTACATAAAGTGAACTCCCGCCAAGGTTTGAAGCATTGACCGCTCCATCAACTGATAATCTTGGCAGTGGAACAACCGCCCATTTTCCAGCCTGTGACTGTTCCGCTTTAACGCTTGGAGTAATCCAATTGCCTAATGCCTGTGTCGCTACTTCACCACTATTTAATGCACCAACCATTTGACTCCAGTCAGAAGTTACTTTCACAATTTTCGCATCTAAGAGCGCTTTATATATACGAAAGGCTTCTTTTAGCGCTTCGTTCCCTTCAAGGTCAGGCGTGACTCCATCCTCTTTTAAATACCAAGATCCAGCTGTTTGAATCATCATCCGAATCGTCCCTAAATCATTCGGATCGAGTGTAATTAAATCTTTCCCCGTTTTTTCTTTAATCGTCTTTCCGACCTCAATCAATTGATCCCAATCAATATTCGTTACATCATCCAACTGATACCCGGCTTCTTCCAAATAATCCGTTCGGATATACAAGCCAGCAACACCTGTATCAAATGGCAAACCATATTGCTTGCCCTCCAAACTTGTTGGAGCGATTTTATATTTCGCAAAATCATCTACATTAAAATAATCCGTCAGTTCATAAAACGCATCTGGGTAAGCTTGTAAAAAGCTTTGTGCCCGGTAATCCTCGATCAGAACGATGTTTGGCATCCCTTTCATTGTTCCGGAGCTCAGACCTGTATTTAGCTTCTGAACAATGTCGTTTTGCGCATTTTCGATTATGTTCAATTTGAACTCATCACCTTCGTACATTTCCTCAGCAATATTAAGAGCGGCAATATTAAATTTTGGATCCCATGCCCATACAGTAATTCCATCTGTATTTTCTTGCGCTTGCTCGTTATTCTTTGAAGAACAAGCGACCAAGAGTAGAATGCTCATTAATAATAAAATAAGTAATCTCTTCATATTTACATTCTCCTTTCTGTTGTAAGCGTTTACCTTAAATGAATTTTATCACGACAAAAAAAGACCGTTAGAACGATCTTTAGATTTTTCTTGCAATATATTTTGGACTCACTAAATGAAAGCTGTTTCATTTGTCGTCTCTTTCGTTTTTTGTACTTTTTTCAGATCCTTCAATAAGAGGCAGTTTTATTTTTACTTTTGTCCCTTCCTCTACTCGACTGGAAATATCTACACCGTATTGTTCCCCGTACAATAAACGGATTCGCTCATCGACATTACGTACGCCAATGCCACTGAATAATTTCCGCTTCGTTCTTCGTTTTTGAGGCGATTGTCTTCAACGATCATCCCATCCCCATTATCGACAACTTCGCAGACAAGACTTGACCCATCTCGAGAAATTAGAATATGAATATGTCCATCTTGTTTTTTATTAAACGCATGGAAAAATGCATTCTCGATAAACGGCTGGATCATTAACTTTGGAACATAATAATGCAAACAATCGGGTGCAATGAAATAATGCACTTTTATTCGCTCGCCATAACGGACTTGGTTAATGAACACATAGCTTTTCATATTTTCCAATTCTTTTGCGACGGTAATCGTTTCACTAATATCACCGATCGTATGTTGCAATAAAGAGATGAGGGCGTGAATCGTCTCAACTGATTTTTCCTTTTCGCCTTGCTGAACTAAAATTTTAATCGACGCTAATGTATTGTATAAGAAATGTGGATTAATTTGCTGCTGAAGCGCGGCTAATTCGGCATTTCTTTGCTTTTTTCCGTCTCGACCAACTTTTCTACATAATCTTGAAGTTCATCGAGCATTCCATTAAATGTTTGCGCTAATTCTCTCGTCTCATAACTACCACTAACAGTAACATATTGACCAAAATTATGCTTTGCCAAATTGGAGATTTGTTCAACAAGCCTCGTTAATGATTTTGTCAACTTCCTCGTGATGAAAAAATAGTAAATAACGCAAGAAGTACAATAGCAAGGCTAATTAGAATAATTGCCTCTTTATTAATTAAACGATCCATCAATAATTTTTTATCAATTAAATTGATGAAATACAAATCAAAGGTCGGTAAATAAGTGGCAATCAGCATATATTTCTTGCCAAATAATTCAACATTATCATAATTAGCTTTGCGATTTTCAGTTGTCCGCAAGATCTGATTTAAGTTTTCCTCTTTCTCACCAATTAAATGATTTTGATTGCTTGAGACGATGACACCCGATCGATCGACAACGATCACATGGTTTTCTTCATTTGTAAAATTCATATAGATTTGTTTGAAATCCGTTTCACGAATGGCGATATACACCATTCCATAAGGATTTTCTTTTGATCGCTTTCCTAGTGACTTCGTTGCCACGATCATCGGCTGATCTGGTTCTACTACAGATTGATATAATAATCGCTGCGGCTGTTTATTCGCCCTATCTGTAATCGGATCGTTCATAAGCTCTTCGGCGGAGATCGGCCAGTAATGATGATGGGTCGAAAAACTGCGGTGATTTTCACCTGTAATAACAATGTTCACCGGATATAAGTTGATTGTTGAAGAAATGTTTTGCATTTGTTGGTCAATCTCAAAGTAAGCCTTCGCTAATGTAAGCGGATCTGACTCTTCTTCCGTTAAAAATTGTTTAATCGCTTGACTTTGCTGCACTTTATTTGAAACAGTTGCGACGGAATGACTAAATGAGTCTAAATTTCTTTCGATCTGATCAATCACTTTGTGGTTCATAATACTAAATGTTTCCACGAATAAATTTTCTGACATTCGGATTGTAATGAATGTGATGAATAGCGAAACAGTAACAATACTTACAACCATGACGGCGAACAATTTTATGACTAAACTATTTTTCTAAGCTGTGCCAATTGATTCATTCCTATGTGATGCTGCTTTTTCGATAATTGCTCGGTGACATTCCTGTTTGCTTCTTAAAGACCTTGCAAAAATAACTATGATCTGAATAACCAACCATCCCACTAATTTTAGAAATGGAAATATTCCGCTTTTCCAATAGCTCTTTCGCCTTTGCGATTCTAATTTCATTAATGTATTCATTTAACCCAATCCGATAATTTGCACTAAAATAAGTAGACAAATACGTTGGATTAAAATGAAAATGATTGGCCAAATCTGTCAGTGTTAAAGGCTCCGCATAATGAGTATCAATATAGTTTAATAGCTTTTGCATATTAGACTGAAGTGGATCCTTTTCCTTCTCTTCAATTACTTTATTTACTTTATGTAAAAGGCATCGAGCAGGTCAACTGCTTCCATCGCTGTTTTCGCCTCATTTATTGCGGTAAAATACTCATATTTTTCTTCATCCAACTGTTCATTATCATACTGCAAATTTCCTAAAAGGACGGTAATATTAAAAACAATATTACCAAGAAACGCTTTAAATTCATTTTCATTTTTTCGATATTGATAAACTAAATCATTTACATACTCGTTTAAGTATTGAAATGCTTCGGTAAATTGTTCAAACTTAAATATATCGATAAAACGATTTAAATCAAACATCTTTTTATCAGAAGTGTGCTTAGGAATTTCATTATAAATGAGTACTACCTGTTCCGGAAGATAAAAGCGTAATCCCTTTAATGGCAATAAACGTTTTTCGTAATTTTGTTTCAATTCTTTCAAATCTAGAAACGGTTCGCTCAACGTCCAACGATACTGATTTAGTTCCCCGCAACCTCCTTCAGCTTTTGGCTAATATGCGAAAAATCATACGGATGAAAATTTACAAGAAATGTAATTTCGGATCTATTTTGAACAATTGGCACGAAGTGAATAACAGGAAGCATTTTAACCTTCTCTTTTACTTTTGTAAAATCAATGTCTATATTATCTAATATCTCTACATGAAGTAAATTAAAATGCCCTTTAGGAAACGTTGATTTCACAAGCTTATCGTCATAATCGAATGAAAATCCGGACATTAATTTCTCAATCATGAAATCAATAGACGAATGCTCTTCTTCAATTGTATTGATTAAATCAATATTTCCAAAAGACTGTGCTGCCTTTTTAACGCCGTTAATAGTTCTGGACCATTTAACTTAGGCTTTAGAATATAGTCCGAAACCCCACTTTGAAAGGTAGATCGAACATAATCAAAGTCGCTATAACTGCTTAGTATAATGACCTGTATATGCGGATAATCCTTTTTGATGATTCTTGTCAGTTCTTCCCCATCTATGACTGGCATGACAATATCAGTAATTACGATATGAGGATCTGTTTGTTTTATGATTTCCAGTGCCTCCTTGCCATTTGCTGCCTCACCGACAATTTGAAACCCTTCTTGTTCCCAGTTCACATAATGTTTAATCCCTTGCCTAATTAATTGTTCATCATCGACAATGAGCACTTTATATCTTTCTCTCACGATCATCACCTCCACTTACCTTCAATATTATATCATCTTCGTTTTCGAGCACAAAAAATAGCACAGGCTCTGCCTGTGCTTAAGAAAGGGATATTGTATAAAAAAGGGTCAATATCTCATGTATATAATGTACCTGATTTTCATTTCAACACTGTTACAATCAGATTAAGTCATGATTACGTTTTTCCTTACGGAGAAGCAGCATGGAGTAGCAGAGTTTTAGGATTTTTAAGTAATCTGCTCCACCTGAAAAAGCAATCGGACTTATGCTTTTTGTAGTTGATCCTTTAAGTTTTCGATGTATATTTGTGCACTTTGTGCGGCAATGCTTCCATCACCTGTTGCTGTAGCAATTTGCCTTAATAATTTATCACGAACATCACCAGCAGCAAAAATACCTGGTACATTCGTTTCCATATTATCGTTTGTCACAATGTATCCATCTTCATTTGTAATACCAAGCTTTGTAAATGGTGCCGTTAAAGGATCCATTCCGATATAAACAAAGACACCATCGGTCGCAAATTCTTGTTCTTCACCCGTCTTTGTAGACACAAGTGTAACAGAACCAACTTTGCCGTCCTTTTCATTTATTTCTTTTACCGTATGACTCCAAATGAAATTCACTTTTTCATTCGCAAATGCACGGTCTTGTAGAATTTTTGTGCACGTAGTTCATCTCTTCTATGAACAATCGTGACTTTATCAGCGAATCTCGTTAAGAATACTCCTTCTTCGACCGCAGAATCTCCACCGCCGATAACAACGAGCTCTTTTGTTTAAAGAAAGCTCCGTCACAAACAGCACAGTAAGAAACGCCGCGTCCGGTTAATTCCTCTTCACCAGGAATACCAATTTTACGATATTCCGCACCTGTTGTAATAATGAGTGCACGCGCTTTATATTGCTTAGATCCGGCGTTGACCGTTTTATATTCTTTTCCGTCAATGACATCCTGAATATCACCGTATGCATATTCGGCACCGAATTTTTCGCATGCTCGAACATTTTCGTTGATAAATCTGGTCCTAAAATATGATCAAACCCTGGATAGTTTTCCACATCGGCTGTGTTTGCCATTTGTCCACCTGGCATACCACGTTCGATCATTAAAGTTGATAAGTTAGCCCTTGACGCGTAAACAGCAGCTGTCATTCCCGCTGGTCCTGCACCAACGATAATGACGTCATAAATTTTTCCTCTGTCATCCTCGCTACACTCCTTTAAAAATAAAGCGGTGAACTGACACCGCGATCAATCATCTCTCTATTTACAGTGTATTAAACAAGCGCTAAGACGTCCAAAAATATGCTCATTTACGAATGATTTTGCAATAATTGAATGTATTTTCTAATCGTTGATATTGAAAGCCCATAATCGTTCGCTAATTCCGTCTGGGTTTTACGTTTATTATTCCCACGCAGCCAAATATATTCCGTCGCTGCTGCAATCGCTAATATATTTATAAGATCTTCATCAGATTTGATGATGCTAATATAAATGGAAAACCACGTTAGTAAAACGTCCCTCGCTTGTCTTTCATCCGCTCGGAAACGCTCATATAACTTTAGAGCCACTTCATGACTTTTTCCTACGACATGCTGTGAATGTTCTTGTTCATCACTCAGAAGGATGTGTTTGATGTATAGCTTCTCTGTTAACGTACATTCATCTAATGACTTACAACGCTCATCCATAAGGAGCTCCTCTTTTCGATCAGAAATACTGATCAGAAAAAGACTATATAACCGTTCTTCCATTCGACTGCTCCGCATCATTTTCCATATGAGTTCATCGTTATGATTTTGCGGCTCTCCTTCAGACCACGGCTCCACTTCACCCTTTTCAGGATTAATCAATGCCAACTCTTTCCAAGCCCGGTCAGCCACTTGCACATGACCAGTATAATAAGCTGCTTTTGCGAGCCAATAATAAAATCCTTCATCGCCTTCATAGCCATTCTTTTGTAATTGACGGAGCCAGTAATAAGCATTTTCATATCTTTTGTAAAAGCAAATGTTGCTCCTAATTTATAACGATGCTCGACTAATAGCGGGTGAACCTTTTCAAGAGCCGTCATTAACTTGTCCAACTCCTCGCTTTGTCGTTCATAATAAAGAAACACCGCTAAATTACAAAGGGCATGTAAGTTCCCTGGATTTTGATGAAGGATTTTTTCTAGGAGATTTGCCGCTTTTTCCGTTTCGCTTTCATAAAAATAAGCCAACGCAAGATTATTATATGCGGGCCAAAATTCTGGGTAATGTTCGATTGTTTTTTCAAGTAACTCGATTGCTTTCGCAAACTTCCCCGACTCCAACAACATGCGGGCCGTTTCTTGCTGTGCGGCCATATCCTCCTGCTCTTCCAACTCTTCTATATTTTCATCGTCTTCAATGCCTATCACTTCAAGCAAATCTTCTGCATCCTCGGAAAATTCCCTGTTTTATCTAGATCAAGGTATAGACGGGCGTGCTTATACGCTTCTGAAAACAATCCAAGGTGCGCAAAATTATTCGCTAAAAAATAATGACATTCCGTCATATGTTTATCAAGGTCTTCAAGTACCGTATAGAGCAGCTTATTCGATTCCGCATATTCAGCTGCTTCCGTCAAAACAAGCGCCAATTGACAAGCAATCATTGGTTCGAATGGCTCTAATTCCCATGCTCTTGTTAAATACTTTTAGCTTTTTGTATGTCAAAGCGATCATACGCTTTAATTCCTCTATGAAAATAATATTCTCCCGTAGGTACAAACGGAAAAATTTTCGCTCTCTCATATGGAGTTTTTGAGTCTTTATACATCGAATTCCTCCGTCGTTGTCATCCTTTGTCACTTTGTGTAGTATACCATACTCATACGCTTGTTTGTAGCCTTGAAAATAACGGGAATTATCTTTTGAGGTCGCTGAAATTGGCCCTCTAATACAAAGATCTTTTCATACTGTTGATTTCCGCTGCAATCAACGGATCCTGCTAAAACTAAATCACCCTCCTATATTCATTTGGACTATAGGAGGGTAGGGTTGGTTTCCTTTTCCATATTATGTTATTTGAGTTTTATCTTCATACGATAATCATTTAATAAACTCGTTCAGTCCGTCTGGATGATATTACAGCCTTTTTCCACTGGTGATTTTAATAGGATTTGTTGCTCTAATTGAAATTGGTCAAGGTATGGAAGTAATGTATCCCAGTCATCCCATGAGCGATCAATATTAATTAGTTAGAATTCAATATTTTTTCAATGGCATCAAAGGACAACGATCTCAAATTTGTCGTTTTTCCGCAACCTGATGGCCCTAATAAAGTAAAAACTCTCCTTGCGAATCTCAAGGTTTAAATCGTGAATCGCGATAAAGTCATTATATTTTATTTGTATATTATTAAAATGAATCACAATGATAAAAAACAGACTGTAATCGCCACTTCATTTTTAAAAGTGACGATTACGAACGAAAGAAAATTCCTTCTCTATACTAGGAATCCCTGAAGAAAAGTAGAATGATATTGGAACCGTTCCATCAGCTAGATTCGCATTACGATCTTCACTATCAGGTGTCATATATCCATTTTGAACATATTTTTTACAGCTTCCCATCCTTCATCTTTTTACATTCATATCATTCACTCCTTTTATTTTTGGAACGTGTCATTTTTCTTCTTCGTTATATTTAGAGTTAAAAAATCCGCAGCTTTATTTTTGGGCTACGGATTTTTATTAAATTTTCATTAATGATCCACTTGAACATGCTAAGCGTTTATTAAGTTGCTTAATTCCCTCTTCAATGTCCACCTGATTAATCAAGATTTCTTTAATTGATTTCCCAATGATTTGTTCAATGCTCCTTGTATTTAATCTTTTACCGTTTTTATTTTTCGTATCCCTTATCCCATCAATATTTGCTTTATTCAAACCCTCAAGCCACGGGTAAAGCATACGTATCGTTTGATTTTGATAAACCTTTTGATTCGGAGAAGTACCACCTAACAAAGTAATTTGTTCTGCTGTTACTGTGTCATTAATCCAATTGATGAAGCTGATTGCCTCTTCTTTTTTGTTACTTTCCTTTGTTATTCCGACAACTCCACCGCCTAAAAGTGGTTTATTTCCAGGTACAGTTGAGAAACCAATCAATGTGCCAATATCGCTATGGGCAATTTTCGAAACATGGTTTGCAAAGCCGATCACCATGGCCGTTTCTCCCCTCGCAAAACTATTTACAGCCTCTCCCACCAAGTAGCATCTAACTTTTGGGAGATCTCCACCATTTCTAAATAGTTAATAAGCGCTATTGTTGCTTTTTGATCGTCTAATTGAATTTCACCATTTTTAATGATTAATTTACCTTTTTCCGCATAATAACGAGTTAAAAATTCTGAAGCGATTATTTCCGACCTTCCAAGAATAGCGCTTGTACCATACTTAATAGATTCGTATTTAAGATAGGCGCTTGAGAAAACTTTAATAATTCACTATAATCTTCAAAGTCTTTAGGTGGAGACAGTTCCTTTTTGTATTTCTCAAAGTATATTCGTTTCACTTTTTGATCCTCGAATAGATCTCTACGATAAAATAACATTTGAACGCTCGGATCAAATGGCATGGCAAATGTTATTCCATCAATATCGGAATAATTATCCTTAATATAATCTGGATAATTGTCTAAAATCTGATCAAGTCTACTATCTATGTTGTTAAGTGGCTGGTATACATCTTTTCCAAACCAAGAAAACCATGCCATATCCATTCGAATAATGTCATACTGACTATATTTTTTGTCTCGGATAATATTTGGTAAATTTCCTCATATGGTTTTATCGTTAGGTTTACTTGTATTCCTGTCTTCTTCTCAAAATACGGTAATATTTTACTTATTGCATCTGTCGTCGGACTAGGGATTGTTAAAAATTCCAAATAACTTTTTGACTTTTGCTTACTATAATCATTTAAGTTACTGATTCCATTATTCTTAAAAATAATCACATCATCTATCGTTTCGTTATTAACCTGATTAATTAATAGATCTGCTATTTCACTTCCCATCAAATGATAGTTTAGTTGGTAATACGTAATACTATCATCAAAATTGGATTGTGTCGGTGCAATACAAAGGATTTTCGGCATTTGCTTCGTAGAACCCCATAAGTTTGCCTTTTTTAGCATTTTCGCTTTACTTAAGCTTGTTGTAATAATGATTTCAAATGATTTCTCATCAAAAATTCAAATGCTTTATTATATGATTGATTTAAATTGGCATGAACATGCTTTACATACTTCTGATCGAATCCCTTCAATAGACGATCCATAAATCTCTGTACATTTGAAAATCGAATTTCATCTGTAAAAACTCCAATGGATTGATAATCTTTTGCGCGTAAATATTGATTCACTTCAGTACCTGCTGCTGAATAATCAAATGATATAAACTTTTCTGCATTTTCGACTTTTCTATTAACAAATAAGATATGTTCTTTCGGAATATTTAATTCTTGATAATAACGATTGGCATTATCCAAACAAGAAATAGTGACAACACCCGTAACTCTTTCAGCTGCAATCTCTTTTAAAATAAGATTTTCATTATGTGCCAAATCGTATGTAGAATATAAGTAGGTGCGATAACCTAGTTTTGTTAATGTTTGATCCAAACCTTCATAGATAAAGGCGTATTCCTCAAGTTTTATACTTGGAAGTATTATCGCAACAGAGTTTGTTGAACCAGAGCGCAAAGTCTTCGCTGTGTAATTTATCTTATAACCTAATCTCTTTGCCGCCTCTTCCACCATTTGTATCCTTTTACACTAACATTTCCTTTACCATTTAAAACATTTGAAACAGTGCCATGAGATACACCAGCTTCCCTAGCTATATCTTTAAATGTTGGTTTACCCATACCAACCCTCCTCCAATTTTTCAATTCGATCGTTCGAAACTCAAGATACTAGCTAAATTAAATTATCAGAACTAAACAAATATGTATAACCTTATTTTAATAAAAAAAGATAAATACCATAACCTTTTTAAATTCCTTGATACACTTTATGATTCATGATAAATAATCATATTTTTACTATTCCTCCAAATAAAATTGAAACGTTCCAATTCATAACGGTAATATAATAACCAAAGATTAGATATCGCTTACAATGATTAGGTTACACTTTATTTTGATCAGGAGGATTATATATGCTTTGGTTAACCTTTATCTACGAAAATTATATTGTGAATTTTGGAGAAATGTATATTCGTATTTTTGTTAGCGCGATTTTAGGATTTTTGATTGGATTAGATAGGCTTTTAAGAGCAAGCCTGCTGGTATAAAAACATATACATATGTTTGTGTTGCCTGTACACTTAGCACATTAATTTCAATACATAGTGCTGAAACTTTAAGCGCGAATAATAGCGGGAAAATGATGGATCCAATGCGATTAGCAGCCCAAATCGTTTCAGGTTTGGGGTTTCTTGGAGCTGGAATGATTTTAAAGGATGGTCTAAAGGTGAAGGGCCTAACATCGGCTGCAATGATCCTTTTCGCAGGTGGTGTAGGAATTGGGATTGGAGCAGGCTTTTATGCAATTGTAATATGCGCAATACTCGTATCGTTATTCACAACCGCCATGGGACGTTTATTGGAAAAAACAAAGTGATTGAATCCCATCATAAAGATTATGACATTGATATTGATTAATATGGAATTATTCTTTCCTTCTTTTCTCCCTCCTTCGATTACCTACATTTATACGCATCGAATTAATATTTACTCCATATACTACAACACGCTAATTATCAACTAAAAAATAACCCGATCATTTTTCGATCAGGTTATTTCCCATATATCGGATCGTCTTTCCAACGTTCCGCTAATTCTTCTTTCGTGTAGATGATTTTCATTGGATTGCCGCCGACAAAGGCTCCTTCGGGTACATCTTTATGTACGAGTGTTCCAGCTGAGACAATCGCGTGATTGCCGATTGTCACACCTGGAAGGATGGTTGAATTTGCCCCGATCATCACTTCATCGCCAATTTCGACGGGACCAAGCCGATATTCTTTAATTAAATACTCATGAGCGAGGATCGTCGTATTATAGCCAATGACGGAATTGCGACCGACTGAAATTTTCTCGGGATACATAATATCAAGCATAACCATTAAAGCAAAGGACGTGTGCTCACCAATGTTCATTCTCAAAAAGATGCGATACATCCAATTTTTCAAACGTAAAAAGGGTATAACGCGCTGCTTGGATAATGACGAAATTACGGACAACTTTCCAAAATGGAACTGTTTTATACACATGCCAAGGGAGTTCGCCCCTTGTACAGGAAAGCGCTCCGTTTTTCTCATTTTACGTGAACCCCAACGATATCAAGGAGGTCTGTCATATGATCGATGATGAAATCCGGCTCATATTTTTCCAAATATTCCCGACCCTTCAATGACCAAGAAACGCCACATGTATATGTACCAGCGTTTTTACCGCCGACAATATCGTGATGGTTATCACCAATCATGATCGCTTCTTCTGGCGTTGACCCTAGTGCTTTTAACGCTTTTTCCAACGGCTCAGGATCTGGCTTTGCATTTTCTACTTCGTTGATGCTAATAATAACATCGAAAAATTGATCAAGCTTTGTTAGTTTAAGCCCTTTTAATACGGCATCTCTCATCTTCGTAGATACGATCGCAAGCTTATACCCATGTTCGTGTAATGTGCGAATCGTTTCATACGCACCATCAAATTCCGTGACAAACAAGTCATGTTGAGCAAGGTTGTATTTTCGATATACGCCAACCATCTCTTCCGCTCTGTCTGCATCCATATTTGTGAACACCTCTACAAGTGGCGGTCCCATAAATGGTAATATGTCATCGCGCATGTATTGACCAGGATAATATTTTTCTAATGTGTGTAAATAGGATGAAATAATCAACTCATTCGTGTCAACAATCGTGCCATCAAGATCAAATAATAAAGTAGTAATCTTCTTTTCCATTATGCTGCATTCCCTTCTTCTTTTATTTCTAGCCTTTTCCATACGGATGCCACTCCAACGGTTAATACAATCGCCGTTATCAAGCGAATGATGAGGAGTGGTAACACCGGAATTCCGAGTGGAAGAAAAATAAGTGTATCTTCAATAATCGCATGGCATGTAACAAGAAAGACAAAAGCGAGTGTAATGTCCTTTTTACTTACGCCATCTTCTTTAACTGCTTGGAGCATTACCCCAGCCCCGTACGACAAACCAAATAATAAGCCGGCAGCCATTGTTGTCGACGTATTTTCTTTCATGCCGAGCAGCTTAATAAAAGGCCCCATCATTTTTGAAAAAGCTTCTAGCCAATGATAATCTTTTAATAATTGAATTACGATCATAAGCGGCATAACGATCATCGCAAGCTGAACGACACCGAGCGACGCTTTTTGTAGTCCGATGCTCACAATTGATAATATGTCGGTTGCTTGTTTTGTTTCCATTGTTAACATCCCATATTGAGCCATTTCTTGTCCGCCGTTCCAAACGAAATGGATGATCACCGCTGACATAAGCGCTAGACCTAGACGGACGATTAAGACAATCCAGATTTTAACGCCAACTTTCATCGCTACTGCTGATTCGATAAGCAAGGCATGAGAAAAGGATAGCATCATTGCAATGATAAATACTTCTTTTACAGTTAATTCAACCGATAATACCCTCCAATCGCCGCATATAAATTAAGAAACATACCAAGGACGAGCGGAATTGCTGCATCACCTGATAGCCCAATGAGCCCCATATACGGCTCAATTCGCGCGATGATCAAGGTAATATTGGGGTATGCTGAAGCATAACAACGATTAAAGTAACAGGAAAAATAATTTTCCCCAACGTCCATGTTGTTTTTAATCCTGTAATTGCTCCGTTTTTCAATGATGCTTTCCACATAATGCCTAACTCCTCTAAAACAAATTATTCGTTATATTTTTTGATGCGAGTCCTGTCTTCTTGCGGTAGAACCAAAGGGCTAAAGCGCCGAAGATGAGAATGAGGGAAATGACTTGAGCCATTCGCAAGTTGCTCGTCAACATTAAACTATCGGTTCGCAGTCCCTCGATAAAAAATCGACCAATTGAATACCAGATGACATAGCTTAAAAATAACTCTCCACGCTGCATGTTCACTTTTCTTAAGAACATTAATAATATAAAGCCAAGGAAATTCCACATCGATTCGTATAAAAATGTCGGATGATAATAAGCACCCTCTATGTACATTTGATCGATAATAAAGTTTGGAAGTTGTAAATTTTCTAGAAAAGCTCTCGATACCTCTCGACCATGCGCTTCCTGGTTAATGAAGTTGCCCCAGCGTCCGATCGCCTGACCGAGAATGATACTTGGAGCAGCAATGTCTGCTAACTTCCAAAAAGAGACTCCTTTTTCCTTGCAAAAACAATCGTTGTCAATACAGCACCGATTAATGCGCCATGAATGGCAATGCCGCCTTCCCAAATTCGGATGATTTGCCCGGGGTTTTGTGAGTAATAATCCCATTGAAAAATGACATAATAAATACGTGCTGAAATGATTGCAATCGGAATGGCCCAAATCATTAAGTCAGCAAATAAATCTTTTTCAAGCCAAGTCGATCACTTTCACGAATCGCGATATAAAGTGATAGTGCAATGCCCACACCGATAATAATGCCGTACCAATGGATGGGCATCGGTCCTAACCAGAAAGCGATGGGATTGATTGGATCGAATTCGGATTTCATCGTCTTAACAACTCCTTCTTATTACATATCGTTCAAGCTTCCGTCTCGGATCACTTGATTCAATCTTTCTGTAAATTGCTCTGCTGCATTTACTCCCATTCGCTTTAAGCGGAAGTTCATCGCTGCGACTTCAATGATAACGGCAAGGTTTCTACCTGGACGAACAGGAACGGTTAACCTTGAAATCTCTGTATCGATAATCTTCATTTTGTCCTCATCAAGCCCGACCCGATCATAATGTTTATTTTGATCCCATAACTCAAGATTAATCGTTAACGTAATTTTTTGCTCGGTCTTACTGCGCCTGCCCCAAATAAAGTCATCACATTGATAATGCCTAACCCACGAATTTCCAATAAATGTTCGAGCAATTCAGGTGCAGTTCCAACAAGCAGGTCTTCATCTACTTGGCGGATTTCTACACAATCATCTGCGACAAGTTGATGACCACGTTTTATTAGTGCAAGTGCTGTTTCACTTTTCCCAACCCCACTTTGTCCAGTAATTAATACACCAATTCCATATATATCGACGAGCACGCCGTGGACAGCCGTTGTCGGAGCTAGTTCACTTTCTAAATAGTTCGTTAACCGACTTGAAAAGCGGGTTGATTTCATATTCGTACGCATGACGGGTACAGAATGACGCTCAGACGCCTCTATTAATTCAATTGGAACGTCAAGGCCTCTAGTAATAACGATACCAGGCGTCGCCGCATTACATAAAGCTCCATCCGCTCCGCTCTTTCTTCTGTTGTAAGCTGCTCAATGAAACTCGTTTCTGATCTACCTAGAATCTGAACTCGCTCCGCCGGATAATAATTAAAGAAACCTGATATTTCTAATCCCGGGCGTGAAATATCACTAGTCGTAATCGGTCTATGTATTCCTTCTTCTCCACTAATCAACTCTAAATCGAATTGTTTAATCATATCTTCCGTTCGAACTTTCGCCATCAATTCCACTCCTCGTCAAACAGTATAGTACCAGTTTGCGCTCGGCAAACTCTCATTTTTCTATTTTAGCACTTAACAGATTAGAAACCTACCTTTCGAATGAATTCTTTTAACAATTGAAAAAACCGGACAGTCCTTTTCACTGTTCGGGTCATTGATTTTTCTTCTCCATTACGCTCTTTTGAATGATGACATTTACAATCGACATGATGATTGCTAATAATAGCGCAAGGCCGAAGCCATCGATTTCAAACATACTTCCCATTATTGAATCGGTCATTAATAATGTGATCGCATTAATAACAAATAAGAACAATCCAAGCGTTAATATTGTGGCAGGCAAAGTTAAAATAATGAGAATTGGTTTTACAAGCATATTTAATATCGATAAGACAAGACTTGCCGCTAAAGCTGCCCCAAAGCTTGATACGACAACACCTTCAAAATAGCCTGCAAAAGCGATAAATAATAGGGCATTTATTAAAATTCCTAACAACCACCTCATACTTACTCTCCAGAAGATGGGGCTTGCTTCACGTGGACTGATCCAGTTTTCGTGTCAGCAAGCACATGGGTGATACGTTCATCGCTGCCAGTTCGCTTAAACTGCACTTGCTTTTGAATCATTTCCTTCTTTTCATGAAGCACATGAATCCCATCAAGCTCTAATTTATAATTACCAAGATTAGAACGTACATCACCATCTACGGTTGCCGCCTCTGGTAAATATAACTGAATATTTCCCGTTACGGCTTTAGCGTGAACGGTCTTCGTTCCGATCTCTGGAAGTGAACACTGAATGTTTCCATTAAACGATTGCAACTCTACATTTTGATAAGACCCGATCACATCAAGCGATCCATTTACTGTTTCCGCTTCAAGTTGATTTGCCTTTGACTCCTTCAATGTAATTTGGCCGTTCACCGTCTCCACTTGAAATTTGTCACCATCAAAATGAGATAGTTCCACTTTTCCGTTCGTTGTTTTTACAGATAAGAAATCGCATTCGATCTTTTCACCTGTTAATCCCCGTTAAATATTTTTATAGAAAGCTTATTATATTGCTTTTAGGAAGATACACGACCGTCTCTACACGCATCCATTTCGATTGAGTTGCGAAGCATAGAAGTCCATTATTACTGGAAAAATCGTGTTTTCCAGAAAATATTTACGCGCGTCTTCACGATCTTCTGAGCGATACACTTTTGCTTGGCATTCAATCCTTACTTCCTTTTGATCCCATGAAGTGATTCGAACCGGCCCATTCGCTATGTCGATATCGATTTGTTCAATATCAGATCCGATCTGTTCAAATGTATGAGGGATATCGACAGATTGATTAAACTGCCAATCGATATGTTTAATTTTATTTAGCGCATTGTTAACAAAATCAAAGATACGTTCTCCAGCATTTTCAAGCTGCGTATAAAAGGATTCTTCATTTTTCTTTTCTTCCGACCGTCCAGTCGATGTCGTTGTATCATGATGCGTTTGCTCATTGTTGTCATTGAATGTTTGACCATTACTCACATTGCTTTCCGCTAACTTCGGCTTTTCATCCAAGGCCTCTAATAAGATAAGCGCTTCTTGTGCAGATAATTTTCCTTCTTGAACTAAATTAAGGATTTTCTTTCTTTCTTCACTCATTTTTTGCATCCTCCTTTTCGTTCCTAACTGCATATACGGATGAGTATAGTCATACGTTTCACTTTTTAAGAAAAAAGCGGAGCTTATCCATTTACAAGTTCCGCTTTTTCTAAACGTTCGAGTTTGGAGGTTCTTTCTTTCATCCGCATTCTATCTCTTTCCAAAATAGGTCCTAAATATTTCCCAGTAAATGAGTTCGGGCTTTCAGCGATTTTTTCGGGTGTACCTTTTGCGACAATTGTTCCACCCTTGTCGCCTCCTTCTAGTCCGATATCGATTAAATAATCAGCGGTTTTAATGACATCAAGATTATGCTCAATAATGAGTACCGTATCGCCATTTTCAACAAGTCTCTGCAAAACGGTAAGCAACCGGGCAATATCGTCAACATGAAGCCCTGTTGTCGGCTCATCCAATATATATAGTGAGCGACCATTCGATCTACGATGTAATTCTGATGCGAGTTTGACGCGCTGTGCTTCACCACCAGACAAGGTTGTTGCTGGCTGCCCAAGCTTCATATAACCAAGTCCCACATCTGCAATCGTTTGGAGCTTTCGTTTGATTCTTGGAATGTTTGCAAAAACTCCAATCCATCTTCAATTGTCATTTCAAGAACATCGGCAATATTTTTCCCTTTATATCTTACTTCAAGTGTTTCCCGGTTATACCTTTTCCCGTGACAGACTTCACAAGGTACATACACATCAGGTAAAAATGCATTTCAATCTTAATGATTCCGTCGCCGCGGCAAGCTTCACAACGTCCGCCCTTAACATTAAAACTAAAGCGTCCTTTCTTATACCCTCTTACTTTTGCCTCATTTGTAGCTGCGTAAACATCGCGAATATCATCAAAAACACCTGTATATGTTGCCGGATTCGATCTAGGTGTTCGGCCGATCGGCGATTGATCGATATCGATCACTTTTTCTAAATGCTCGATCCCTTAATTTCCTTATGTGCCCCTGGTTTCGCTTTTGCTTTATGAAGCTTTTGTGCGAGCGTTTTGTGTAAAATTTCATTGACTAACGTACTTTTCCCAGAACCTGATACACCTGTAACAGCGATAAATACACCGAGCGGGATTTTTACATTGATGTTTTTAAATTATTTTCTTTTGCCCCTTTAATTTCGAGGTAGCGCCCATCAGGCTTACGTCGGTCCGATGGAAGCGGAATGAACTTCTTCCCTGATAAATATTGCCCTGTAAGTGAATGAGGATGATTCGCTACTTCTTCAGGAGTTCCTTCGGCGACAATTTCCCGCCGTGAACTCCGGCTCCTGGACCGATATCAATTAAATGATCGGCAGCAAGCATCGTATCTTCATCATGTTCAACAACGATCAGTGTATTGCCAATATCACGCATATTTTTCAACGTATCAATTAGTCGGTCATTATCACGCTGGTGCAAGCCGATTGAAGGTTCATCTAAAATATAGAGAACTCCTGTTAAGCGCGAGCCGATTTGTGTCGCCAACCGGATGCGCTGTGCTTCACCACCAGATAATGTTCCCGCCGCCCGGCTTAACGTTAAATAATCAAGGCCCACATTTACAAGAAAACCAAGCCGCTCATCAATCTCACGTAAGATCAATTTTGCAATTTGCATGTCTTTTTCCGATAAATGAAGATCTGAAAAAATTGTGCTGCTTCCTTAATAGATAGCTCAGTAATTTGACTAATATGACGGTTTTCAATTTTACAGCCAAGCTTTCTTCTTTCAGACGATGGCCTTTACAACATGGGCAAGGTTGCTCAGCCATATACTTTTCCATTTGTTCCCGAATGTAATCTGAGCTCGTTTCATGATAACGACGCTCGACATTACGAACGACACCTTCAAATTCAATTTTTGTCTCACGTACTTGCCCGAAGTCATTCGTATAGCGGAAGCGAATGATTTCGCCGCTCTTTCCGTATAAAATCGTTTGTAATTGCTCTTTTGATAGTTCTTCCACTGGGACGTCCATCGGAATAGAAAAATGCTTGCAAACCGTTTTTAAAAGCTCCGGATAATACTGTGAACTAACAGGAATCCATGGCACAACCGCACCTTCAGTCAATGTAAGTGATCGATCCGGAATGACGAGCTCAACATCTACTTCTAGCTTAGAGCCGAGCCCGTCACAATCTGGGCATGCACCGAATGGACTATTAAAGGAAAACATGCGTGGTTCTAATTTTTCGATTGAAAAGCCACATTCGGGGCAAGCATGATTTTGACTAAACAATAACTCTTCTTCACCGATAACATCGATAATGACTTTTCCTTCTCCAAGTTTAAGCGCTGTTTCTAATGAATCAGCCAGCCTTGCTTCACCGCCTGCTTTTACGACAATCCGGTCAACAATGACTTCGATCGAATGCTTTTTATTTTTTCGAGTTCAATGTCCTCACTAAGATCAAGCGTTTCACCATCGACACGCACACGAACAAAGCCTTGTTTCTTAATTTCTTCCAATACTTTTACATGTGCGCCCTTCCTTCCAGAAACGATTGGCGCTAACACTTGAAGCCTCGTTCTTTCTGGATACATCATGATTCGATCAACCATTTGTTCAATCGTTTGCGATGTAATTTCAATGCCATGAATCGGGCAAATCGGTTTTCCAACTCGGGCATATAGCAACCGTAAATAATCATAAATTTCAGTTACCGTCCCTACGGTTGATCGTGGGTTTCTGCTCGTCGTTTTTGATCGATAGAAATTGCTGGTGACAAGCCTTCAATTGCATCGACATCGGGTTTATCCATTTGCCCAAGAAATTGGCGGGCATAGGCGGACAATGATTCCACATATCTGCGCTGGCCTTCTGCATAAATCGTATCAAACGCAAGCGATGATTTCCCGATCCCGATAGTCCTGTAATCACGACAAGTTTATCTCTCGGAATGGTCACATCAATATTTTTTAAATTATGGGCTCTTGCCCTTGCACAATAATATTATCTAGTGCCATGATTCATTCATCCTTCCGCTTTTAACTCCAAAATTGCATCCCGAAGCTCTGCGGCACGTTCAAAATCAAGCGCTTTTGCCGCCTCTTTCATTTCCATTTCCATTGAAGCAATCAGCTTTTCTTTTTCTTTCTTCGTATATGTTTTCGCTTTTTCCATATATGGCGCTGGTTCTTCGGCCGCAACAGTGGCACGAATGACATCTCGAACCTCTTTTTGAATCGTCGTTGGCGTAATGCCATGCTTGCGATTGTATTCCTCTTGATCGTCCGGCGACGCTTCGTTTCACTAATTGCTTTTTCCATTGAGTCGGTCATTTTATCAGCGTACATAATGACATGACCATTTGCGTTCCGCGCTGCTCTTCCGATCGTTTGGATTAATGAACGCTCTGAGCGGAGGAATCCTTCCTTATCTGCGTCTAAAATCGTAACGAGTGACACCTCGGGAATATCGAGGCCTTCCCTAAGGAGGTTTATTCCGACTAACACATCATACGTACCTAAGCGCAGCTCGCGAATAATTTCAATCCGTTCTAATGTTTTTACTTCTGAATGTAAATACTGCACTTTAATCCCAATGTCCTTTAAGTAATCCGTTAAATCTTCAGACATTTTTTCGTCAATGTCGTAATAAGGACACGTTCATTTTTATTGATTCGATCACGTATTTCTGCAAGCAAATCATCAATCTGCCCCTCGATTGGTCGAACATCGATCGTCGGGTCAAGCAGTCCAGTCGGGCGAATAATTTGCTCGACCATTTTCGGTGTATGTTCAAGCTCAAACGGACCTGGCGTCGCAGAAACGAAAATTGCTTGCTTCATATGCTGCTGAAATTCCTCAAACTTTAACGGGCGATTGTCTAACGCTGATGGCAATCTGAACCCATGATCAACGAGCACTTGTTTTCTCGCTTGGTCTCCATTATACATGCCGCGAATTTGTGGCAATGTGACGTGTGACTCATCAATAATAATTTGGAAGTCATCTGGAAAATAATCAAGCAATGTGTACGGTGTCGCACCTGCTAGACGCAAAGTTAAATGACGCGAATAGTTTTCAATTCCCGAACAAAAGCCCATTTCCCTCATCATTTCAAGATCATAGCGTGTCCTTTGTTCAAGCCGCTGCGCTTCTAGAAGTTTATTATTCTCGTTCAAGAAATGTAATTGTTCTTCCAGCTCTATTTCAATATTTTCAATTGCAACCTTCAACTTCTCCTCACGCGTTACGAAGTGGGAAGCAGGAAAATTGCCGCATGTTCCCTGTCACCAATAATCTCTCCCGTAAGCGCATCGACTACTCGAATTCTGTCGATCTCATCACCGAAAAATTCAATGCGAATGCATTGCTCCTCGCGTGCCACCGGGAAAATTTCAACGACATCGCCCCGAACGCGAAACGTACCATTCGTAAATTCAATATCGTTTCGGGCATATTGAAGATCAACAAGCCTGCGTAAAAGCTGATTTCTTTCAATCTCCATCCCTGTTCTGAGTGAATAGACATGCTCTCGGTATTCCTCCGGGGAACCGAGCCCGTATATGCAAGAGACACTTGCAATGATGACGACGTCTTTCCGCTCAAATAAAGCGGAGGTAGCCGAATGACGCAGCCGATTTATTTCATCGTTTATGCTTGAATCTTTTTCAATAAATGTATCTGTCGATGGGACATAAGCCTCTGGTTGATAATAATCATAAAAACTAACAAAATACTCGACTGCATTGTTAGGAAAAACTCTTTAAATTCACTATATAGTTGACCGGCCAATGTTTTATTATGAGCAATGACTAGCGTCGGTTTGTTCACTTCCTGGATCACATTGGAAACCGTGAATGTCTTTCCCGTCCCTGTTGCCCCTAAGAGTGTTTGATACTTTTCCCGGCTTTCACGCCTTGCACTAAACGTTCGATCGCTTTTGGCTGATCACCCGCAGGTTTATATTTAGATACAATTTCAAATTGATTTTTCAAGGCGATAGCCCCCATTCATAAACGATATATGTAAGTGTTCACCTTTTTCCCGAACTCAAACGAACTATACTCGTATTTTACCACAATGCCATTGTAAAAACCACCGAAAAACGAACGTATTTTCGGTGTCTTTACTACTTACTAATCAATTTGTATGTCGTTGATGAGATTTCTAAGCCGTCATCCATAAAAATATTCAGTTTATCATCGTTTCTCCAATGCATAAATATCCTCCTCAAGTGATTGCATTCTTTGCTCAACGATTTGTCTAGCATCATGAATCGCCATGTTATAGAAGACAGGTCCAAGCCGATCTTTTATAAACTCAAAACACATTTCGGCGGCGACTTCACCAATTTCCTCCCCGCGCTCTTCCAGGAAAAATGTTTGGATTTCCCTGATCATTTCCCGTCTTTTCTCCACTGACAGATTTGGCATTAACATTCCAATATCTCCTTTAATTAAGATTTTATTAACTCTTCTTTACAGAAAAAACGCCTCATGTCCACGGTTCCCCGCACTCATTCGACGCTTTTTTCTTTCTATCTGATTGACAATATAAAGCCCAATTGTAAGTGAAGCGGCCTCTATGACAATCAGCCACCAAAGATGGATATATCCTTTATAAGCTGAAACGACAATTAATGACACGGTTAAAAGAAAACCGACTACTTTACTATATGTGATTCTCGTAAAAATAGCATAAGTAGCGCAGGCAAAAATATCGCCGATAGTACTTTATCGATCATATCGATACACTCCTCAAAATTGCTCCGTTACTATCTACTTTACTCGCCCATGCGACTTTCCTCAACCATTTTTTCAGTAATGGCAACCAATTCACTTTGTTCAATGAATCGTTCGCGCAGCATATCAGGTAAAATCTGCTCAAGAAAGTATGTTACACAATGCATTTCTTTAAATAGCAAAATCGTGCTCAATGCCTCTTCATATATTTCAAGAAAAAGTGGCTCCGGATTTTCCTTTTGAATTTCTCCGAATGATTCGTAAAGCAAATCAATTTTATCTGCGACTGATAAAATTTTCCCTTCAAGCGTTTCATCTTTCCCTTCTTTAAAACGCTCAAAATAAACCTCCTGAAATTCTTTTGGAAATTCCTTTTCAATAAATTTCTTCGTCATTTCTTCTTCCACTTCATTAAAAAGACGCTTTAGTTCTTTTGAAGCATATTTAACTGGTGTTTTAATATCTCCAGTGAAAAGTTCCGCATAATCATGATTCAACGCTTTTTCATATAAAAGCCGCCAATCGACCGTACTTCCTGCCTGCTCTTCGACTGTTCCAAGAAACTGGGCGATTTTCGTCACCTTAAATGAATGGCTGGCAACGGAATGTTCCTGAAATTTAAACTTGCCTGGACAACGATAAATTTTCTCCAAATCAGATAAGCTCTTAAAATAATGATGAACGCCCATTTTTTCACCTGCCGTTTGTTATTTAAGCGATTGTATCACGCTGACAAAAATAAATCGACTTCCGCCTCATAAAAGCGAAAGTCGATATTGAATTAATCATTTAATTCAACCATTTTACCTGTTGACATATAGACGATGCTTTCACAAATATTCGTGACATAATCGCCGATTCGTTCTAAAAACTGAGCGACGAGCAACAGATGCGTCGCCTGATTAATTGATGCTTGATCTTTTTCATTAGATCGATTAATTCAGTGAAAATACTTTTATAATAAGCATCGATCACATCATCTTGCTCTGCCACCTTGACAGCTGCTTCTTTGTCCATATCAATATATGCACTAAGAACATCGTGAACCATCTTCTTAACGAGTTCGCCCATTTTCGGAATGTCGATGAGCGGTTTTGCATATGTTTCATTTTTTAATTTAAGTGTTGTTTTGCCAATACTAACAGCATGGTCAGCCATTCTTTCTAGATCTGTGGAAACCTTTAACGTTGTGGCAATTCTGCGTAGGTCGCTGCCAACAGGTTGCTGCAAGGCAATTAACGTCAAGCATCTTTTTCGATCTCCAATTCCACTTCATTGATCGCTCTATCATTCGCTACGACCGTATTGGCTAGCTCCTCATCTTTATCAACGAGCGATTTTACCGCATGGTGCACAGCTTCTTCAACAAGCATTCCCATCGTAAGGAGATGCTGATGCAACTCTTTTAACTGTTCTTCAAATTGCCCTCTCACAATCATCGAACTTCCTCCTTAACCAAATCGACCAGTAATATAATCTTCCGTTCTTTTATCCGTTGGATTAGAAAACATTGTAGACGTTTCATCGTATTCAATTAACTCGCCACTAAGGAAAAAGGCTGTTTTATCAGAGATACGTGCAGCTTGTTGCATATTATGCGTCACAATGACGATGCTATATTCTTCTTTTAACTCTTGAACGAGTTCTTCTACTTTTAACGTTGAAATCGGGTCTAGCGCTGAAGTAGGTTCATCCATTAAAATCACATCTGGCTCAATTGCAAGACATCTGGCAATGCAAAGACGCTGCTGCTGTCCACCTGATAGTCCATATGCATTCTCATGTAGGCGATCCTTTACTTCGTCCCAAATGGCTGCTCCTTTTAAGCTCGTTTCAACAATTTGATCAAGCAGCTTTTTATCGCGGATGCCATGAATGCGCGGACCATAAACGACGTTTTCATAAATTGATTTTGGAAAAGGATTTGGCTTTTGAAAAACCATTCCGACCTTTGTTCTTAGTTCTTCTACACCGTACTTATTGTCTAAAATATTTCTCCCTCTATAAAGCAATTCACCTGACATTTTCACAGTCGGAATTAACTCTACCATCCGATTAAGCGACTTAACGAAAGTTGATTTTCCACAGCCTGATGGACCAATAATCGCGGTGATGTGATTTTCTGCAATATCAAAATTAATATTTTTTAATGCATGATCCTCACCGTACCAAAGATTAAAGTTTTTCGCTTGGAATACGAAGTCCTTTGGAGTTCTCGTCGATTCGTTATGTTGTTCTTCTCTCATTGTTATGCTCAAATTGATCCCTCCATTAATATCGTTTTGAAAATTTATTTCGAATGATGATTGCGATTGAGTTCATGAGAACGAGCATCACTAATAAAACGATGATTCCAGCAGCTGCTACATCATGAAACGCGACTTGCGGACGACTCGTCCAGTTGAAAATTTGGATCGGCATAACGGTAAATCCGGACCAAATGCTTTCTGGAATGAAGGCAACAAATGTTAATGCACCAATCATAATGAGCGGAGCCGTTTCTCCTACCGCTCTTGATAAAGCAAGGATTCCGCCCGTCAAAATTCCCGGAATCGCTGCGGGCAAAATGACGCGTCGAATCGTTTGCCATTTCGTCGCTCCCATTCCGTATGAAGCTTCTTGAAGATCTTTTGGAACAGCACGAAGCGCTTCTTGGGAAGCAACAACAATGATCGGCAAAATTAATAAGCTCATCGTTAATCCACCTGCAAGGACGCTTCTTCCCATTTCCATCATCCGAACAAAAACGGTAAGCCCTAGTAAACCAAACACAATCGAAGGAACACCTGCTAGATTAGAAATATTCATTTGAATAAAACGGGTGAACTTATTTTTCTTCGCATATAATTCGAGGTAGATCGCACAGCCAACCCCTAATATGATCGACACCGGCCCAGTAATAGCCATCAACCAAATTGTCCCGAATATCGCCGCTTTTATCCCTGCATCTTCAGGTCTTCTCGATGCATAGTTCGTGAAAAATCAACAGCCAAATAGTCAATTCCTTGCGTGAAAATTCGATAGATCAAAACGGTTAATACGATTAAACCAAATGAAGTTGCAAGTAAGAATAGCCACTTTAATAAAGTGTTTTTCAAAATACGTGAACCAATTCTTTTCGTTACATCTTCTTTATTAATTAACTCCATTAGTATTCCTCCTAAAGCGCTTAGAGATCCATTGGGCAATGATGTTCATAAAGAGCGTAAAAATAAATAATGTCATTCCAACAGCGTATATACTGTAATAAATCGTTGATCCGTATGAAGCATCACCTAAACTCACTTGTACAATATAAGCAGTCATCGTTTGAATCGTTTCAGTCGGATCAAAGGTTAAATTCGGTTTGGAACCACCTGCAATTGTTACAATCATCGTTTCACCAATTGCACGGGAAATACCAAGAACAAACGAAGCGATAATCCCTGACAAAGCAGCGGGCAAGACGACTTTTAATGAAACTTCTAATTTTGTTGAGCCTAGCGCTAACGCTCCTTCTCTCATTGATCTCGGTACAGCACTCATTGCATCTTCTGAAAGTGAAGCGATCATTGGAATAATCATAATTCCAACAACAATTCCAGGACTTAATGCATTGAAAAAGTTTAAATCAGGTACGAACTTTTGTAAAAATGGGGTAATAAATGTTAAGGCAAAGAATCCATAGACAATTGTTGGTATACCTGCCAATACTTCTAAAATCGGTTTGACCACTTTCCTTACTCGATCACTAGCATATTCACTTAAATAAATCGCCGTCGCAAGGCCTATCGGAATCGCAACAAGCATCGCAATGAATGCTACGAGCAATGTCCCACTAATAAGCGGCATGATTCCATATTGAGGATCAGCTTCAAAAAATGGAAACCACTCTTTGCTCGTAATAAAATCTATAATATGAACACGTTGAAAGAACGTAATTGTTTCCAAAGTAATGTAACGACAATACCGATCGTCGTTAAAATCGAGATAATCGCCATGATAAAAGAAAGATAGGAACAGATTTTTCAACTAATCCTTGCTTATTCTTATTTTTCCTTTTATTTTCTTCAATGATCGTAGCAACAGATGTTTTTTCTGTCTTAAAAGCCATATGAAAACTCCTCATCTATTTTCATAGTTAAGGTGAGAGGTCATTCCCTCTCACCTTCGAGTATTATTTTGCAACTTCTTCTAATTTCGTAAGAGCTTCTTTATATTCTTCTTCCTGCAAACTGATATAGCCTACTTCTTCTGCCAATGTACCTGCATTTTCAAGAGCGAACTTCACATAGTCATATACTTGTGGTTTTCCAACCAATGAATCATTGCGAACATAAAAGAATAATGGTCGTGAAAGTGGTTCATATTTTCCAGTCATAATCGTTTCATGATCTGGTGTAATAGCTTCACCCGCACTATTTACAATCGGAACAACATTTAGATTATCCTTGTTTTCAATGTAGTAGGAAAACCCGAAGAAACCAATGCCGCCTTTATCTCCCATTACCCCTTGTACGAGTACATTATCATCTTCAGATAATGTTGCATCTCTTCTCATTTGTTCATCTTCAAGTATCACTTCGTTCCAATAATCATACGTTCCTGAATCTGTTCCCGGACTATAAAATGTAATCGGTTCTTCCGGCCAGCCTTCACGTACATCAGCCCATGTTTTCACATTTCCATTTTCTAACCACATTTTTTCAATTCATCAACTGTTAGGTTGTCTACAAAATCATTATCTTTATTGACGACAACAGATAGGCCATCATACGCAATTTCAAACTCTGTATATGGGATGCTTCCTTCTTCTAATAATTGAGCTTCCTCTTCTTTAATCGGACGTGAAGCGTTGCTAATGTCTGTTTCTCCAGCAATAAACTTCTTAAATCCTCCGCCTGTTCCTGAAACTCCAACTGGTGCTTTCACATCTGATTGAATCGCAGCGTATTCTTCAGAAATAGCTTCAAAAATCGGGAAAACAGTTGAAGAACCATCAATTCCTACTGAACCGGTTAATTTTTCATTAGCCGTATCCTCTACATTGGGTGAATTTCCATTTGAGTTGCTTCCATTTGATGTGCTTCCATCACCATTGCCACATGCTGTAAGCATAAGCGCAGAAGCCAATGTTAATGTAGCAAATGCCGATTTTAATTTCATTGTAAGATTGCCCCTGTGTCGTTTATTTTATTTGTGTGTTACAAGGACTATCTTACTTATTATTTATCAATATTCGATGAATCAATTGTAAAGATATTGTAAAGATTGTATGGTGAATACGTAAAGTGCCCCGAATTCTTAACAAAGAATGCGGGGCTTACTGAATTATCCTTCTGTTTCATGCTTGATTGGAAATGTAACGATAAATGTCGTTCCTTCTCCTTCGACACTTTTGACATCGATCATTCCATGATGCGACTCAACGAGATGCTTGACAATCGCAAGTCCAAGTCCGGTACCACCCGAGCTGCGTGAACGGGCTTTATCAACCCGATAAAAGCGCTCAAAAATTCTTGGCAACTCCTTTTGAGCAATCCCAATTCCCGTATCCTTCACGATCAACTTTACATTTTCTCCCTTAACATCGATCATGACTGAAATTTCACCGCCAGCAGGTGTATAGAAATCGCATTGGAAAGTAGATTAAGGACGATTTGCTGAATCCGATCTCTATCTCCCTCAATCCAAATCTCTTTCTTTTCAGGGAGGTTTATTTTTAAATTCTTTTTGCCGCTTCTTCCAGTACCGTATTTGCAGTGCTTGCTACTACATCAGAAAAGTTAACAAATTCGCTCGTTAACGGAATCCGGTGATGTTCAATACTCGAAAGATAAAGCAAATCATTAATTAGCCGGTGCATCCGGCTGCTTTCTTCATAGATAATCGTAAGAAAACTGCGATGCAGCGCCTCATCTTCCATCGCCCCATCCAGTAATGTTTCGGCAAATCCTTTTACAGAGGTAATGGGTGTTTTTAATTCATGGGAAACATTCGCTACGAATTCACTTCGCATTTTCTCTAGTCTGCGCATATTCGTCACATCGTGGAGAACAGCGATGATTCCTTTCATTTTCCCCATTTCATCAACATAAGGGCAAGATGGGCATCTAATATCCGCTCTTTCGGATAATAGTAGTGAACTTCTTCTCTTAACTCTATCCCCGACAATAAGCATTGGTCAATCAGCCCACTCAAGTCGGCATTTCTTCCCACTTCCATATGGAACTTCCCAATAAATTGTTGAGGATCTTCCCCTAGCATCTGCCCCATCGCTCGGTTTGCTAAAAGGATATGACCGTCGATATCGACAAGCAGAACGCCGCTCACCATATTTGCTAATACCCCTGAAAGCCGCTGTTCATTTTCCTGAATTTTATCCATTTGGCTTTTTAAGCTTGAGGCAAGGATGTTAATTGCATTCGTTAATTGACCTAATTCACCTTTAGGCGTTGCTTGCACCCTAGCCCTATAGTCTTTTTCCTTTAGTCTTTCAGATACTTGAATCATCTCTTCAATAGGACCTGAAATGCCTTTGGCCAGCCTCATTCCAATAAGACCTGTTAATAAAAGGCGGTAAACAAGACGAGCGCGATGCTTATCCATAGCTTTTGAATTGCCTGTTCAATCTCTTGAAGCGTAAGTGATGTTCGAATGACGCCTGTAATTTGTTGATCATTTACGACTGGGATGGCAACATACATCATACTGTATCCGAGCGTATTGCTATATCGGATTGAAAGACCCGATCGCTTATTCTCGTTGATCACTTGCTGAAATTCAGGACGATTGGAATGATTTTCCATCTGTTCGTGATCATCCTCGGAATCGGCAATAACTGCTCCATCACGATCAATGATCGTAACCCGAGCGGCAATTGTTGATGCTAAGGCTACGATCTTCTCTTCCAGTTGTTCCTCTGAAAGAGACTCTTTATCCATTTCAATCACTTTCAACGTAAGATTCGCCGTTCGAATTAGTTGATTTTCTTTCAAGTCAAAATATGTATTTTTCATCATTTCCGCTAGAAAAATCCAGAAACGAGTAGAAGAAAAGACATTAGTAGCAAAAATGAAAACGTGATGCGAAGCCATAATTTATGCATCGTTACGGTTTCTCCAGCTTATAGCCAAAGCCACGAACTGTTTTAATGTAAAGAGGTCGCTTCGTATCCTCTTCAATTTTTTCACGTAAATGGCTAATATGTACGTCAACAATTCGGGAATCACCTGCAAAATCATAATCCCAAACCGCATCCAATAGCTGATTTCGATTTAATACTTTCCCTAGATTGTTGGCGAGATATAGTAATAACTCAAATTCTTTCGGCGTGAGATCAAGCTTTATTCCCGCTAGCTCAGCTTCATATTTTTCAGGAAAAACAGTCAGGTCGCCAATCTGGATGCTTTCCTTTTCTTCCGTGTTTTCAAATGATTCTTCATTCATTTTAGAACGACGCAAAATTGCCTTAACCCTTGCAATCACTTCACGAGGACTAAACGGCTTTGTTAAATAATCATCGGCCCCAAGCTCAAGGCCAAGCACCTTATCAAATTCATCGTCACGAGCTGTTAACATTAAAATCGGCGTTTTAACCTTCTCCTGTCGAAGTGTTTTACACACATCCATCCCATCCATACCTGGAAGCATTAAATCAAGAATAATCATCTCTAGCTTTTCTTCCAAAGCGATTTGTAAACCTGTATGTCCCTCGTTTGCTGTTATAACTGAAAATCCCGCTTTTTCTAAATTGTATTGTAGCAACATAGCAATTGAGGGCTCATCCTCAACAACAAGCACTTTCTTCATTTCCCTGCCTCCTAAAAAAACTCTATGAAGCGAAATCATAGAGGTTTATTTATCACATATATTTAATTTGTACGCTTTTCGATAAGAATTGTCAAACTGATTAATGTAACGAGGACTGTCGCGCCCATATCAGAAAGTATGGCAATCCATAATGTTAATAAGCCTGGGATCGTTAAGAGAAGGGCAATAAATTTGAGCCCTAATGCAAGCGTAATATTTAATTTAATAATCGCATTTACCCGTTTCGCTATCTGAATAGCTGTTGGTAGTTTTCCTAAATGGTCTTGCATTAACACGACATCTGCTGTTTCAATCGCACTGTCAGTTCCTTTCCCCATGGCGATGCCCAGATCCGCGCTCGCAAGTGCTGGGGCATCATTGATTCCATCTCCAACCATTGCCGTCTTCCTGTATTAATTAACTCTTTTACTTTCTACTTTCTTCTCAGGTAATAAACGTGCATAATAATTCGTTAATCCTGTTGCCATCGCCACTTTTTCGGCGCTCTTTTCATGATCTCCTGTTAACATGACGACATTTTTACTCCCGCTTTATACAAAGCAGAAACGATCCCTTTACTTTCAGGGCGAATTTCATCTGCAATCGCAAAGATACCGAGAACATGTTCTTGATCAGAAACTGCCACAATCGTAAGCCCTTCGTCTGCATAAACTCTCATTTGATTTTCCACTTCCGATGTTCTTGCCGAAGGTGGAATGCTTTCTTCGTTTCAAGCCAATACGTCGTTCCGAGAACTTCGGCCTTTATTCCTTGGCCTGCAATGGTTTCAATATGGGTTGGTTCTACAAGAGTAGACTCATACTCCTTTACTATTTTCATTACTGCTTTTGCTAATGGATGCGAGGAAGATTTTTCAATGGAGCCTGCCACTTGAAAAATAATCCCTCATTGAACACGCTCATTTTTTCTACATGTGGTTCACCTTTCGTTAATGTTCCTGTTTTATCGAAAGCGATCGTTTGAATCGAGCCGAGCTGCTCTAAATAGACTCCCCTTTAATTAATATGCCGTTGCGGGCGTTGCGGGTAATTCCAGAAATGATTGCGATCGGCGAAGAGATGATTAATGCGCAAGGACAACCGACAATTAAGACAGCTAACCCTTGATAAAACCAAGCTCCCCAATCACCGAAAAATAGAGGAGGAAAAACCATGACAATCGCCGCGATCACCATAATAAGCGGTGTATAGTACTTTGCGAACGTATTAATAAATTGCTCTGTTGGTGTTTTCGTTTCTTGAGCTTCTTCCACGAGGTGCAAAATTTTCGCAAGTGAAGAATCTTCATATCCTTTCGTAATTCTTACTTTTAATACACCTTCATTATTAATACTGCCGCCAAAGACTGACTCACCCGGCATTTTATTAATTGGCAGCGATTCCCTGTAATTGCCGCTTCATTGACAGAGCTATTCCCTTCTTCAATCACTCCGTCCGATGGAATTTTTCTCCTGATTTCACAAGAACGAGGTCACCCACTTGTAAATCGGCAATTTGGATAATCTTTTCCCCATGATCTTGAAGAAGAGTCGCTTCTTTTGGGGCAACTTTTAACAATGTTTCCATTGATTTTCGTGCCTTTTCCATTCCAAGCCCTTCAAGGTATTCGTTAATACCGAAGAGAATCGCGACAAGCGCCCTTCTTTCCATTCGCCAATGCCAAAAGCACCGATTAAGGCGATCGTCATTAATGTATCGATATTGAATTTGAATGCAAATAAATTTTTCAAACCTTTTATAAATGTAGTGTATCCGCTTAAGGCAGCTCCAGTAAGGAATAGAAAAATAGCCTGCTTTCCACTCCACTGCTGTTCCACAATGATGGCTGCAATAAATAAGAGTGTAGAAATGCCGATTAAACGTAGAAGTTTTTCCCACCTTCATGATGGTGATGATCAGCATCGGGATCATCCATTTCTTTTACAAGCCTTGCTCCATCATTTGCAAGTATTTTCTCTACTTTTCCCAATGCAATTTGATGGGAAACAATGAGCTTGCTTGAATTAAATAACAGTTTAGCACCTTCCCCATGATCGAGCTTCTGGATTTCTTCTTCCATTTCTCGTGCACAATTCGCACAAGATAGACCTTGAAGCTTATATTCAGCCAACTTACTCATGCCCCTTCCTAATCGAATCAATGATGTCTGGCATGATCAATTGTGTGTTCAAGCACATTCATGACATGATCATCATCATGAGAGTAATATAAAGTCGTTCCTTCCCTGCGATATTTCACTAACCGTAAATTTTTTAAAAACGTAGTTGATGGGAAACCGTTGATTGCAGAAGCCCTAGTTTACCAGCAATTTCATTAACAGAACACTCACGATCAGATAATAAGTGAAGAATTCGGATTCTCGTCGGTTCCGATAATGCTTTGAATGTTTGGGAAACGATAAATAACGTTTCTTCGTCGAGATCATCTACCTCTTGAAGTTGATTGTTAATTTGCTCATTTTCCATTCAATTCACTCCTATTTTATAATAACGTTATATGAATATGTATTCATGTATTAATGTTAGTGTATGCATGAACGGTCATATTGTCAAACAAAAAACGCTCAATGACGTTTTTATTTTTTATTGTTCATTTTCATGAAATAAGTCCATATTATGATCAACAATATATAATCTGAGTTGGGAAGTAACCGTCCATTCGACGATTACTTCCATAGCTGCAATTATATATTGGACATTAATCGAGTAATTGCCGCATCAAGACTACGTAACGGTTACTCGTCACGTTTAATCAAATTGAATTTATGTTACAATTGGTAAAGCGCTAACTATTTTATAAAGGTGGTTCTAGTATGGCATATGTAATTACTTCACCATGTGAAGGTGAGAAATTTGGGGAATGTGTAGAAGTATGTCCCGTTGATTGTATCGATGAAGGAGAAAATATGTTTTTTATTGACCCTGATATTTGCATCGATTGTGGTGCATGCCAAGCCGTATGTCCAGTCGATGCGATTTTCCACGAAGAAGAGCTTCCTCCTAAAGAAGAAGTGTATCTTGAAAAAGCACGTGAATTTTTGGAGCACAATAATCGTTGAACAGAGAGTTTTGGGACAATGGGAACATGCTTAGTCCAGTAATAACATTCTAATATGAATGTTGATTTCCGTTACAGGTGCTCGCCTCCGTCAGGCGGATCAGGAGCCTCCACGGTGGTGTTGAACGCACCTGCGGGGTCTCCTATTATCCGTTAGAGTCCTACACCTTTACATTTCAGTCATTGTTGGCCTAAAGAACTCACGGATCCCCGCAAAAAGCGTCCGCCCTAAGCGGAAATCAACAGTATTTTAAAAGTACTTTTCAGTGGCTACACTTCAAAAGAATCCACTTTTTACTTATCTTTGTTAAACTTTTTCCCCAGCTCGTCTTCCACTGATAAATCGGAAAGCTTTACATTTGAGCGATAGGCCGCTCGAATAATGAGGTGACCGGCAACTGGTGCGGTTAAAAAACGAAGACAATGCCAAGCAGAAGTCTGACGCTAATGAACTCATCCATCGACCAAATATAAATAAACGCACCCGTCAATGTAAGCAATACAGCTAATGTCGTGCTTTTGTCGCCGCATGAATCCGTGTATAAACGTCGGGAAAACGGATCATTCCAATTGCGCTAATCACACTAATGATCCCACTTAATAAAATAAGCAAAGCAGCGGAAAATTCAACGATCTCGTTTATGTTCAACGATTACACCCTCTCAATAAATTTCGAAAGTGCAATCGTACTAATAAATGCCAATATCCCGATAATGAGAATGACTTCAAGGAAAGCCCTCGTTTTTAATAAAATTGAGATGACGGCGATTGCAGATATGAGATTAACTCCTAGTGTATCCATCGCAACAACCCGATCTGGCATTGACGGTCCCCGAACAATTCGATAAAGAACGATTGCGATTGCAACAATAAATAAGACGAGAGAAACACGCAACATTATTTCGATCATTATCGGGTCACCTCCATGATTGCTTTTTCAAATTTTGCAAGAGACTGTAATAAAGAAGTTTTCGATTCCTCTAAATCCATTCCGTGAATGTAAAATTTATTTCCTGTGGTGTCACTTCCATGACGACCGATCCCGGTGTTAACGTGAGGAGCATCGCCAAAGTCGTTACTTCCCAGTCACTTTTTAATTTTGTTTCATATGTAAAAATACCGGGTTTGATACGTAACTTTGGACTTAAGATTTGCACGAGTACGACATAACTCGATTGTAATAGTTCGGAAATAAAAAGAAGAATTAACTTCAAAATAGAGTAGGCTCGACGTAAATAAAATTGCCTTCCAAAAACCGTTGCATTAAAAATATAATCAGGATTCCGACGAGAAAGCCCGCAAAAAGGTAGAAAACCTTGGTACATCTTCATCTCTTAATAACATCCAAAGCGTGGCAATGAATAAGTTCAATATAAATTGGGCTGGCATGCATCTTCACCTCTTCCTTTAAGAAAACTTCTCATTTGCTTTCACCTAAAATTGAATCAATATATACACTCGGATTCATTAACGTATATGCAGCATCACTTACATAAACAGAGATGGACTCTGCACCAAGTCCTAAAACGGCTGTCCCAAAAGCAAGGAATGAACATGGAATGAGCAAGCTGCGTTTTAACGGCACTTCGTCTTCCTCGCTGATGATTGTTTCTCCCCAAAAGACCCCATAAAAATACGAAGAAGAGAATAAAGAACAAAAATACTTGAGATAAATGCGAGCGCAAGCAAAACATATGAACCAGCTTCAATCGCCCCTTGACCGACTAATATTTTCCCAAGAAAACCACTGAATGGAGGAATTCCCGCCAATGATAACGTGACAATAAAAAACAGCCAGCCTAATAATGGATAATTTCGAATGAGCCCACTCATCTGATCGATACTAGCCACTCCCGTTAAAGAAATAATTGTTCCCGCTAGCAGGAAAAGCAACGCCTTTACGATCATGTCATGGACTAAATAATAAATAGATCCTTCAATTGCCGCCTCTGTTGAAACAGCTAACCCGACTAAAATAAATCCAACGGCAATGACAACATTATAGGCAACAATTTGGCGAATATCTTTATAAGCGATCGCTCCAATACTGCCACCAATCAATGTGAGTGCAGCCATGATTCCGATCATTGTATGAGTGATCGAAGGTTCGTGATAAAAAGCAATGTGAATACACGGAAGAGCGCATATATTCCCACCTTCGTTAATAACGCTCCAAATAAGGCTGCGACAGCAACCGACGGCACACTATACGATCCAGGAAGCCAAAAATAAAGCAATAGTCCAGCTTTTAGGCTAAAGACGAGCAAGAATAAAATACTGATCGTCGTTAAAAGTGGTCCTTGTCCTACTTCTGCAATTCTTAATGACAAATGAGCGAAATTTAACGTTCCTACACTCCCATATATATATGCGATCGCAATGAGAAAAACCATGAAGACAATACATTGATTGCTACATACGTAATTGATTCCTTTAATTGCTTCTTTTCCCGCCAAAAGAAATAAGTACATATGAAGCAACGAGCATGACCTCAAAACAAACGAATAAATTAAATAGATCGCCCGTTAAAAATGAACCATTCACACCAGCGACTAATAAATGAACAAACGAATAAAAAACATTTTTTCTCGCTTTTTTCCAATTGAGGAAAAAGCATATAAAAGACAGATCGCTGTGACAATACTTGTAGTTAATACGAGCAGCATCGAGAATGAATCAGCAACAAAAATAATCCCATAAGGTGGAGCCCAGCCACCAAACTCGAGATGCAAAATCCCTTCGGATTGAATCTTATTTAAAATATATAAACTGACCACGGCCGTTCCAACCATTGTAAGTATACTCATCCATCGCTGAACTTTAATATAGGAGCGAAAGAAAACAAGAATGATAGCAGTCATGATTGGAATGACCATTGGTAATACAATTATATTATTCATCGTCTACCTCTCTTACTTCGGCGACATTGTTGTTTTTGCTTCTTGATGGGAACGATACACTAAGACGAGAAGCAATGCAGTTACTCCAAAGCTAATGACAATTGCCGTTAATATGAGCGCCTGTGGCAATGCGTCCACAAACGGCGCACCCGCTCCTAATAATGGGACATTCCGTGCTTAAGGCCGCCCATTGTCATAATGAGAAGATGTGCCGCATGTGAAAGAAGGGATGTCCCCAGAATGACACGGATTAAATTACGCGAAAGAATTAAATACGTAGCAGTAGCTACTAATATCCCAACAAGGATGGTAATTAACGTTTCCATAGGCTACACATCCTCACTTATACTTAAAATAATCGTTACGACTGTACCAACAACGGTTAAAGCAACACCTACTTCAAATAGAACGACCGTTGCCAATTCAGTTTTTCCAAAAACAGGTAAATGAACATAAGCAAATGTTTGAGTTAGAAAGTGAGAACCAAACAACAAAGCACCAAGCCCCGTCGTGACGGAAATGAATACCCCGAGTGCAGCGACGATTTTAAAATCAAATGGTGTTCCTTTATGAACAGTCTCAATATCAAAGGCAAGATAAAGCAAGACGAAGGCTGAAGCAAGAACAAGACCACCGATAAAACCACCACCGGGATTATGATGACCTGATAAAAACAAGTAAACACCGAGTGTTAAAATAATAAACACAACGATTTTCGTCACCGTTTGTAAAATGACGTCATTTATTTTCAATGTTCTGCTCCTCCTTTCCAGCCTTCAGCTTAATTAATGTAAATACACCGAGCCCTGCGATGAAGAGGACAACAATTTCAAGCATTGTATCAAAGGCACGGAAATCACCTAAAATCGTATTAACAATATTGTTCCCGCCTGCAAGCTCATAAGCATTTTCAAAGTAGACCGAAATGCTTTCAAACATTTTATTGCTTTGAACGGATAATGCAAGTAAGGTTACAAGCGTTCCCGTCGCAAGTGCAATCACGGCATGGAATAGTTTCGTCTTCCGCTTGTATGTGTCCTTTTTCCATTCAGGCAAAAGCGGAAACATAGTAAAAATAATGCCGTCGTTACTGTTTCAACAACGAGTTGAGTGAGTGCTAAGTCTGGGGCACGGAACAATACAAAGAAAATAGCAATTGAATAACCGAGCACCCCATTTAATAAAGTTGCAGTCAAACGAGATTTTGCAAATAAAATAGCTACCCCAGCAATCATCATAACAAATACCAATATCCATTCATATATTCGAACCTGTGCATTATTAGACATATCAAATGAAAATGCCCCTGTTACATACAGTCCGCCACCTATCGTTATAAAAAGAACAGGTATACATATAACGCATAATCACGTAGATTACCGGTCATATATGATTTTGTAATTGTTGCTGAGCGTTCCTCAGCCTGGACAAGAGCAAAACTATACAATGCATTTAAACTCCACTCAGGCGGTAAGAGGCGATAGATTGGCTGCCAATGGCGAAGGATGCTAAACAGAATCCTCTCAATTGCAATGACTCCGATCGTCATATATAAAGGACCATTGAAACCGTGCCAAATCGAAATAGACGGCACACTCACACCTACTTGAGCGATGCTTGAAACACACTCGTCAGTGCTGGACGCAGCAATGAATCCCCTAAGACATTTGGAAAAAGGAAAATCCCAATGACAAAACAGGCGAGGATGATTGGCGAGATTAGCATGCCAAACGGCGCCTCTTTTGCATGGTGCTCTAATCTTTCCGGATGATACTTACCGAAAAACGTTCTAAAAACAATGATCATACAATAAACAAAAGTAAACACACTAGCAATCCAAGCAATGACTGGAAATAACCAGCCCCATGTTGCTAACGAAAAGAGATCAACTTGTTGAATATTTAAAACAGCCGCAAAAAACAGTTCTTTACTTAAAAACCATTAAATGGAGGTAACCCGGCCATCGAAAAGCTTCCGATCATTGCAATCGTAAAGGTAATTGGCATTAACGCCATTAGTCCGCCAAGCTTTCGAATATCCTCGTACCTAATTCATGGTCGATAATTCCTACGACCATGAAAAGCGCCCTTTAAATGTAGAATGATTGACAAGATGGAAAAGTGCAGCAAATGTTGCTTGCGTATAAACGACCGACTCCTTACTAGACCCTAAGGAAAGAGCGACAGAACCAAGACCGAATAAACTCATAATTAATCCAAGTTGACTCACCGTTGAAAAAGCGAGCAATGCCTTTAAATCGATTTGACGAACAGCATTTAATGAACCCCAAAACAGAGTGAATATTCCAACACCGCTAATAAGCCAAAACCAGATCGCATCACCGCCAAAAATCGGTGTAAATCTAGCAACGAGATAGATTCCCGCTTTAACCATCGTTGCTGAGTGCAAATAGGCACTGACAGGCGTCGGGGCTTCCATTGCATCAGGCAACCATATGTGGAAGGAAATTGCGCTGATTTTGTAAAAGCACCTAGCAACACTAATAGCATGGCAGGAAGAAATAACGGTTCATTCGTTAATGATGGAACCGTTGCAATTAACTCACGAACACTTGCTGACCCGACCATAACAAATAGCATAATAAAACCTACGAGCATGGCGATTCCGCCACTCACTGTAATAAGCAATGATTTCTGCGCACCATATCTTGAATTTTTCGATGATACCAAAAAGCGATTAATAAAAACGAAGAAATACTCGTTAATTCCCAAAACGCATATAATACGAAAAGATGGTCAGAAAATACGACCCCGAGCATGGCACCCATAAATAAAAGCAAATAGATGTAAAAATGATGAAGAGATTCCTTGCGGATAAATAGTAAATAGAGTAAAGTATGACCAAGCTACCTACTCCGGTAATGAGAAGGGCAAAAATCATGCTCAATCCATCCAAATAGGTTGAAAAACGAATTCCGTAGGATGGAATCCAATCAATTGAATATAAATACGTTTCTCCTTTGGCGATCGCAGGAATGTAGCGGGCAAGGATAAGAAATAATGAGACAGGTACAAATAGAACGAACCAACCAATACGCGCCCGCGGCAATCGCTTGTAAAGAAGTGAAATAATTACTGCTGCGAAAAAGGCAACATAATCGCGGTGATGACAGTGTTCAAAGCCAAACCTCCAATTCCATATAATGATGAGTGGGAGTCAACCCAGAGGTGCATAGCTCTTACGTTGGCACAGTGATGGAGCGTTCATTACCGCGCATTATTTATGAATGACGAACAAATCATAATAAAAACATGAAGAACTCTGGAAAGCCTAATCAAATAAGATTTACGTTTGAGTTTGGCAATGGATGAAGACTTTTAGAGGACCCTTCTAATTCAAAGAGCGTACACGTTGAGTTAACGGAACAGCCTACCGTTATGAGGTGAGCTGCTTGTTTATTCAGTAAAAATTATACACTAAAGAATCATATTCTGTACAATAAGAAACCTCCACTTGACTAGAAGCTTGCTTCGTTTTAAGATTGACATTGACATTTTCATTTACGTTATACAATCTACCCATTATGGTGAGATATTATTTTAAGAGGTGAATACCGCTGTGAAAAAGCACATGGTCGTATGGACGAATGTATTCTCGTTTGTGTATATTATGGACCGAATGGAGAACGTCTAATTAGACGTGGACATAAAATGGCAAGTATGTTTAACTGCCCTATTTACGTCTTGACAGTAGATCCTCTTCCATACGATGAATTTGATGCAGAAAAATCAGCATACATTGAAAGATGGAAAGAATTAATCGAAGAATTAAACATCGATGGTTTCATTTTGCGCGATAATGAAAAACGCCCAGCAAGCAAAGTCATTGGTGAAGTTGCCCAAACATATAATACAACCCAAATTATTATCGGTCAAACAGCCCAAAGCAGATGGGAAGAAATTACAAAAGGTTCATTTCTCAATGTGCTTTTAAAAGATATTCCATTCGTTGATTTCCACGTCATTTCCGTTGACCGCTCGATCAAAGGGATTGAAGATGAATACTTTGAAAAAGGTGTCCGTGGCTATTTAGTAAAGAGGGAGATCAATATCAACTCCGTTTCTCAAGTTCGAAAGATGTACAATATGAGGGAATCTTTATAAAGAAATCGGCACCGACTTTAATAACGGCGTATTCAAATTTATTAATAATAATAAAACATGCCAAGTTCACATTACGGAAGATCAAGTTACAGATCCTTTAAATACGTGTCCGTTTATGAAAGAAGAAGCATTAAAGAAAGGGGATGAATGATATCCCCTTTTTTGTTATTTTTGTATCATTCCACTATCCTTTAAAAAGCGAACACTATCTATCTTCCATACATCTGTCGGAGCAAGGCGAATGAGGTAGACATTACCTTTATAGATCGTTTTTTCCGAGCGGTCATCGATCCATTCGATATCAATAGGAACTTCTAGGATGCTTTTATTCTCGATCATTCTATCGTGAATCCTCCGGATCTTTATATTTTCAACAGAGCGAAAAATGTCCTCCCATTCGATCGCTTGAAAGGAAATCAAAGATGTAATATCCGCATCATGCTGTTTCATTCCAGCAATAAAGGAAGAAATGACTGTAACTGGTTCGGCTTTTGCAAGATAAGTATGAAGTTCGCCTGCTGCCTTTAAGATCATCAATTTATGTGACTCATCCACCATGTTTTTACGATGTGTTTTACTTCCATTAAAATGAATGCAAAAATGCCCACGAAAATTATTGTCTAATGTACCCGCACCATGCGGCATTCCATTCATCGAAGCTGCTATCCACTGATCCCCATAAATAACAATGATCGCTCTGCGCTTCCAACTCCATTTGCCATCATAAATTTCTTTCATGATTTCTGTATCTTTTGGGGTCAATGGCTGGACATCAGCATGCCCGCTCCCCGCCCGCCTTTGCACCTGAAATCTCTTCCCTGTTTTCACATCAAGCACAGTAAACTTACTATACTTCGGCAAAACCTCATTTACCTCTTCCCAATTAAGCAGGTCGATACGCAAACCCATTCCTTCATTTTCCGCAACAGCAGGTAAGCTTTGGGCGAGAAAATGCTTATGAATAGTGTAAAGATGATAGGTAGTCGCATAGATTTCACCCATTTCTTTATCATTTTTAAGCATATAAAAAGTTTGCCTAATTTCATTGATGACTATTCATAAAAAGTCCTTAAGCTGGTTATTAGTTTACGCCTCATGGACAAAGTTTTAGTTTTTAATTGTGATTCTGTCCTTGAAGCCATGTCGCTTGGACATTGTTACTGATTTTTCACGTAATACTGTCCTTGAAAGCTTGTCTCTTGGACAATGCTACTGAGTTTTTACGTGATACTGTCTTTGAAAGCCTGGCTCTTGGACATTGCTACTGAGTTTTCACGTGATACTGTCTTTGAAAGCTTGGCTCTTGGACAATGCTACTGAGTTTTCACGTGATACTGTCTTTGAAAGCTTGGCTCTTGGACAATGCTACTGAGTTTTCATGTGATTCTGTCCTTGAAGCCATGTCGCTTGGACATTGTTACTGAGTTTTTACGTAATACTGTCTTTGAATGCTTGGCTCTTGGACAATGCTACTGAGTTTTTACGTAATACTGTCTTTGAAAGCTTGGCTCTTGGACAATGCTACTGATTTTTCACGTAATACTGTCTTTGAAAGCTTGGCTCTTGGACAATGCTACTGATTTTTCATGTGATTCTGTCCTTGAAGCCATGTCGCTTGGACATTGTTACTGAGTTTTCACGTAATACTGTCTTTGAAAGCTTGGCTCTTAGACAAATTTTTCATCGCCAAACCAAATAAAATAATATTCATTTCTCATCTAAAAAACGCCTATTCCCAGTTTAGAACTGAAAATAGACGTTTTCCTCATGCTGTCCCTAATTTTACTCCAAGCTGTTTTAAATATTGGCGATAAGCAATGCTCATTCGATCACAGACGAGCGATAGTTCAATTTGTAAATCCAGTGGTAGCTCTTCCGGCTTTTGATTTTGAACAATCGGCTTGTCTTGTGTAAAATTTCATCCTGAAACGCAATAATTTCTTCATCCGTTAAGCCCGTATCATAATTAAACGATAATATGCCGTACGCAATAGATCGTTCCTCATCGATTGGACGAACCGTTAATAAAATCGTCATTAACGTATTATTTTCACGATCCCTTTTCGTAAAGCTCACTGTGAATGGACGATGAATTTCATACGTGTAATACACATATTTCGGAACGCCCGACCCGTCGGGATCAGGTTGAAAAATAGCAATTTCATCCGAATAAATTCGCTCTCCTCTTTATGTACTTTATAATCTGGGACTTCGCGATGACTTTCATCTCCTAAATAACCTTCGTGGACGACGGCTAAATGACCAACATCTAAGAAGTTTTCAATAATGCGCGGTGGCTTTGCTTCCACTTCCTGCGGTCCCCAAACGACATGATGAAAAGCTGCATCTTCCATTGGTGTATGGCGGAAAATCTCAGGATTATTCCTGCTAAATTCACCCAAATGAGTCCATATTTCTCGATACAGCCGTAAGCAATTGCCTTTGCTTTTTGGGAATCGCTCTTCCTTCTGGGAGCTGCGGAATTTTTACACATGCACCACGATCATCATATTCCCAAGCGTGGTACGGACAAACTAAACAATCGTTTTTCACTTCACCAAGTGATAATGCAGCGCCACGATGAATACATAAGTCTTTGAAAGCATGAACCCTTTGCTATTTCGAAAAATAGCAAGCCGCTCTCCATTAATATTACTTGAATTGGCTTTTCCTTTACATCTTCTGAACGGCAGGCAACGAGCCAGTCTTCCTGCAACACTTTATCTTCAACCATCTTTTTGCCCCCAGCACTTTTCATTTATGTATCATTCTAATCAAATATCACTGAATGGTCAACAATAACCACGAACTATTTTTGTTACAGACAAGATAATCGTTCGTTTATTATATACAAATTTATTTTTTTATATATAATCCAATATAAAAGTTAAAATCCACGATCATTGGATATTCACAAACAAAAGGGGCGCTACAAGATTGGAGAATAAAGCAGAAAACAGCATTATTATCGGTGTGAATGAAAAGTTAGCTTTCAGAAGGCCGTCGTTCTCGGACTTCAGCATGTACTGGCGATGGATTTATACATCGCTCCGATCATTATCGCAGGACTTCTTTCATTAAGTACGGAAAATACTTCCTTCTTTGTGCAAATGTGTTTTCTGGCAACAGGGATTGCAACATTAATCCAAACAGGTGCAGGCATTAAATTACCTGTCGTTCAAGGGCCTTCCTATGTACCAATTGGTGCAATTGCAGCCATTGGTGGAAAGCTCGGCCTTGGCGCAATAGCTGGAAGCTTAATACCAGGCGCAATCATTATTACCTTGATTGGCTATCCGCTCAAATGGTTCGCTAAAGCGGTAAAAAATCATCCCTCCCCTTGTCGGCGGCACGGTCATTATTATCGTCGGAATCGCCTTGATGCCAATCGGATTAAATAATATTTATTTAGCTGAAGGAAGTATCGGTGAAAATATTGTTGTTGCGGCTGTTTCCGCTAGTGTATTAATCGTTTCTATGCTCCTCGGTCGGAGAATTCATGGAATTGGTACTTTTTCCGCTTAGTATCTGTTATTATCGCTATTATTGCTGGTACCATGACAGCGAACATGTTTGGAACAGTTGATTTTTCTCCCGTGAAAGAGGCAAGTTGGTTTGCATTGCCATCACTTCTTCCATTTGGAGAGCCCGTTTTTAATGTAAGTGCGATTATTACGATGGTGTTCGTCTATTTCATTATTTTAATTGAGACGACGGGAACTTGGTTTGTCGTTTCGTCCGTAACTGGCGAGGAACTTAATGAAAAGCGGTTAAATCGGGCTTCTGTCGGTGAAGGTTTAGGTTGTCTCGTTGGTGCACTTGTTGGAAGCACCCCAATGACAGGTTACTCATCCAATGCCGGTCTACTTGCCATCACAGGCGTTGCAAGCAGAATGGTGATCATCGCGAGCGGTGTTATTCTCGTTTGCCTTGGGCTCGTCCCGAAGCTTGCCACAGCGATTACTTGCATCCCTGAACCGGTCATTAACGGCATTTTCGGCATCGTTTGTGTTGCAATCATCACGAACGGAATGAAAGTGATCCAACCGATTATGATTGATGACCGTAATATGATGGTCATCGGGATTCCGATTTTACTAACGATTGCCGTAACGATCTTGCCAAAAGAGGTACTATACAGCGCTCCTGATTGGGCTACTTATATTTTATCTTCAGGTATTACTGTTGGTGCACTTGCGACCGTCATTATCAATTTATTAATTCCCGAGGAAAAAATAAAATCATAAAATGGATGAAGTGGAGATTCAACCCAATCTCCACTTCATTTTTTCTCTCACTTTATTACTGTTCCAAAGTAGTTAACATTTCATTGGAACGCAATCGCTCAATGAACACTTCCAATGCCTTCGTTTGAAACGGAGCTTTTGTGACGATCGAAAACTTTCGTAAAAGTGGCAACCCGCTTATAGAAATTTTTTCAAATCGCCATTTCTTAACTCCTTTTAATTGCCCATTCCGATAATAAGCTGATTCCTAATCCTGCTTCCACCGCTTCTTTGATCGGTTGTGTACTGCTGAAATACATAAATTGTGTTGGGGATACATTTAATAATTCAAATACTTTTTCCGTCGCTTCCCTCGTTCCAGATCCATGTTCGCGAACAATCCACGTTTCCTTTTCCACTTCTTTTCGGTCGACCCATCCATTTCGTTGTACAAGTTTATGCTGTGGTGAGGCAACAACGACCATAGAATCTTCAGCGATGTCTTCGACAATTAGTTGAACATCATTAAAATGCCCTTCCACGATGCCAATATCGAGTTGATGACTAGCAACTAAGTCAGCAATTTTCGCTGTATTGCCAATCGTAACTGAGGGATGGATATCGGGATAATCTTTTTAAATTTGCAATAATATGTGGTAGAACATATTCTCCATATGTATAACTTGCACCGATCGATAATGGACCACTTACTTTATTCACTAAATCGTCTACTAAGTTTTGCATTTTTGTATGAAGACCGATAATTTCCTTCGCATGGTGATAGACAATTTCTCCCGCCTTATTTAAGCGAACATATTTATTCGTTCTTTCTAATAATCGTGTGCCGATCTTGTCTTCCAATGCTCGAATATATTGGCTAACAGCTGGCTGTGTCATATGAAGTTCTTCGGCTGCACGAGAAAAATTTTGTTTTTCTGCAACGATGACAAATACACGCAAATGTTGGTCCATTATTCATTCATCCTTTTTCGCTTTCTTTTACTATATCATTTTACTTATCATCATCATTCAATTTTCTTACTTTCCTTATACATAAATTCATACTATTGTATGTATGGAGGTGTTTTCATGGCTTCACAACAACTAGAACAGAAGCAGCCTAAGCAACATGCCTATGCAATGTGGGTGGCTGGCATAGGATTTACTTTTTTATTGCTTTTCTTGGATTTTTACTAGCAAAAATACCTGGTTTTAGTCATGTTGGTCAGCTAGCATGTGCGATCATCATCGCTGTTGCTTTTCGCCAATTTTTCGGTTATCCAGAAGTACTACGATCTGGCATTACTTTTTCAACAAAGAAATTACTGCGATTGGCAATTATTTTATATGGTCTGCGCTTGAATATGGCGATCGTTTTTCAAGATGGTTTAGGGTTGCTTGTCCGCGATGCTTTCGTGATCGCTTTTGCGATATTAACTACGATTTGGCTCGCTAAACTATTAAAAGCAGATAAGATGATTTCCTTATTAGTAGGAGTTGGAACTGGGGTATGTGGAGCGGCTGCAATCGCAGCGATCGCACCGATCGTAAAAGCAAAGATGAAGATACAGCGATTGAGTCGGAATGATTGCCTTGATGGGAACGATTTTCGCGATCATTTATACAATATTAAGGCCCATTTTACCGCTCCTTCCTACCGAGTATGGCATTTGGTCAGGAATCAGCTTACATGAATTAGCCCATGTCGCCATTGCAGCGGCACCTGCTGGCGAGGATGCATTGGCGATCGGCTTACTAGCAAAATTAGGCCGTGTATTTTTACTCGTTCCGCTTTGCTTTATTTTTATTTATCTGATGAAAAGAAAAATAAAGATGGAAGTCAATCAGACAGCAAAGTTGATTTCCCTTGGTTTTTGCTTGGGTTTATTTTATTTAGTGTGTTAGGAAGCTATGTGTTCGGTCATTCCATCCCTGTCTCAGACAATGTGATGAATGGCGTTTATACGAGTACAACTTGGTTACTAACAGCTGCCATGGTCGGCCTTGGTTTAAATGTGAGCTTACAAGACTTGCGAACGAGAGCAATGAAACCGCTCATAGCGATGACCATTACTTCGGTTTTTCTTTCAGTTTTAGCGTATTTTATTATTTAAAATGAGAATAGGTGACGAAACTCTGCTAGTGTTTCGTCACCTATTCCTTTGTCTCGAAATGATGCATTCTTTATTCATCACTTCTCATATTTTATCAACGATAGTATCATCCTATCAAAGTCTGCTGTTTGAATGAGATAGGGTTCTTAGGAAGCAGCATATTTTTATAATTCAGTCTTTACCTTGATAGATAAACAGAGATTTACACTTCTTCCAAAAATGAATAGTGTGAATGTTATAGGATTTACTATTTTTCTTTAGTAGCATTTAAATGCAAGGCGATTTTCAAGATTTGATAATTGTCCATTTCTAATATTGTGAAGAGGTGACCTTCATGTTCAATTGTATCTTCTACAGCAACATCCATGTTTTTAAGTTGGAACCAACCACCAATCGTATCCACTTCAATTTCTTTAAATTTTATGCCGAAACGTTCGTCTAGTTCAGAAAGTAAAACACGACCATTTATATGGTAAATCCCTCACTTTTTTGTTCGATATCTGAGATTTCATCTACATCGAACTCATCACGGATTTCACCAACAATCTCTTCCAAAATGTCTTCCATCGTAATCATACCTGCTGTACCACCAAATTCATCAATGATTAGTGCGATATGAACACGGTCTTTTTGCATTTTTACAAGTGCATCTCGTAAAGGTGTTACTTCATGAATATGCGGCATTTTTCGAAGGCTTTCCTCAAGGGTTTTTCACGGCCCATGGCATTATCAGTCAACATCTTCTTTACATTTACATAACCAAGCATATGGTCTTTATCACCATTTTTTGTGACGGGATATCGGGTATATTGATGCTGATCTAAAATACTCAAAATCTCATCCGTTTTCATTGTTTGAGATAGTGTTACCATTTGTGTACGAGGGACCATAATATCCCTAGCTACACGCTCATCAAATGTAAAGATATTCTCCATATATGATAATTCAGTTTGGTTGATTTCCCCACTTTTAAAACTATGTGCCATAATAATTTTCAATTCATCCTCTGAGTGGGCTTCTTCATGTGCAGTCGGTTTTACTCCGAAAATACGGAGTAAAACTCTAGCTGATCCATTTAACGACCAAATCAAGGGATACATAAGTTTGCCAAACCAATAAAGTGGTGCTGCTAATAGTAGAGTCATTTTTTCTGCAAATTGAATGGCTAATGTTTTTGGTGCTAATTCACCTATGACAACATGCAAAAAGGTCATTATTGACAATGCAACAGCTAATGAAACGATTGTAGATATAGATTCAGGCATTCCTAAATCACTGAGAACCGGGTGTAGAATCCTCTCAACAGTCGGTTCTCCTAAGAAACCAAGCCCTAAAGCAGTAACTGTAATTCCTAATTGACAAGCAGATAAATAATAGTCCAGATCAGCTACCAATTTTTTTGCAATGATTGCCTTTTTATTTCCTTCTGAAATTAATTGGTCTATTCTCGACATTCTTACTTTTACTACGGCAAACTCTGCTCCAACGAAAAAGCCGTAAGGGCAATTAAAAGTGCCACAAGAAATAAATTAATAATAAGGGTTATGTCCAATATTCCCCTAGAAAACAGGGGTTTCACCTCCGGATTTTTAAATTAATGTTGCAAATTGCAATAATATAGCAAGTTGATTTCCTACTTGTTGTGAAACTATTTTCCTCTCTTCACGTGAAGCATTTTTCATTGTTTCTTCTAACTGTGTTAACTTCTTTTGAAGACACTCAATATTCTCTTGTACATCACGTATCATATTTTCCCTTGAAGATGGACTCACAGTTTGAATCGTTGTTTTAATTTCCTCTAGAGACAATCTCTGTTTTTTAACAATTTTATTCGTTCAATTGTTTGAAGTACTTGCTTGTCATAAAGACGATAATTAGATGCAGAACGTGTACAATCAAGCAACCCACTTTGTGTATAGTAATCAATGGTTCGAAGAGATAATCCACTCATCTCTGCAACTTGACCTATACGAAGTAAAGACTTCCCATGAACAATCCCTCCCGAATTATTTGATTTTTATAATATAACACATAAACAAGTTAAGTGTACACTTCAACGTTATGGTTTATATGTGATTATCTTCTTTATTGTATTTTTTCGTACGTTTAAAACGCAGGATCACGTATTTATTACTCCTCTATAGTGTTTTATATTTTCTAAAATTAACACCTATGTATGAATCATTATTACGTAAAGATTATTTGATGACCGAGGCACAATAAACAAAGAGGAATGGCAACTTTTTGATGCCATTCCTCTAATATAGTTCCCATTACGTAGAACTGCGAAAAAATACACTATCATGAATTTTATATATGCAATGATTCCAAAAGACACCGATGTACGAACCGATGCCTATTTTGAATTCTTTTTTCTGTCTACTAAGGTTGTCAGTGTAATTTTTCTTCAGAGCTTCAATCTCTGCAGTCTAAGTGCATTTAAGACTACTGATACTGAACTAAAAGCCATCGCTGCACCAGCAAGCATTGGAGACAAGAATCCTGCGGCTGCGATCGGTATACCTAGAGTGTTATATGCGAATGCCCAAAATAGGTTTTGCTTAATGTTACGGATTGTTTTCTTACTCATAAAGATTGCATCAGCGATACTGTTCAGGTCGCCGCGGATCAGTGTAATATCGGCGGCTTCCATCGCAACATCTGTGCCTGTCCCGATCGCCATTCCAATATCTGCGATCGCAAGGGCAGGTGCATCATTAATCCCATCCCCAACCATCGCAACCTTTTTCCCCTGTTGCTGGAGCTTTTCACTTCCTCAGCTTTACCTTCTGGAAGCACTTCTGCAATTACATGGTCTATTCCCGCTTCCTTCGCAATAGCTAGAGCAGTTCGCTCATTATCTCCGGTAATCATGATGATATCGAGCTCCATGTCTTTCAAACGCTTGATTGCTTGGGTGGACGTTTCTTTTATTGTATCAGCAACTGCAATGATTCCCGCATAAGTACCGTCAACCGCTGCTAGCATGGCTGTTTTACCTTGATTTTCGAATCCGATCATATTTTCAAGTACATGATCAATATCAATCTTGTACTTTTTCATTAATCGGCGTGTTCCTACGAGTATTTCTTTCCCATCAACGGTCGCTTTAATGCCAAATCCTGGAATTGCTTCAAATTCAGAAACCACACGGAGGCTAATATTTTTTCATTAATTCCATCAACGATTGCCTGAGCTAATGGGTGTTCGGATTGTCTTTCCGCAGATCCAACTAACGCCAAAAATTCTGTTTCTTCAAGATCAGTCAACACATCTGTTAAAATAGGTTCTCCATTTGTGACTGTTCCTGTCTTGTCTAATATGACCGTATCAATTTGGTGTGTCGTTTCGAGATGTTCTCCACCCTTAAACAAAATGCCATATTCAGCGGACCTACCAGATCCAGCCATAATTGAAGTCGGCGTTGCAAGTCCAAGAGCACATGGACATGCGATAACGAGAACGGCAATTAATTTTTCAAGTGCTTCAGCAAAGTTACCTGGCATTACCCATACATACCAGATAAAAAGGTAATGATCGCTATTCCTACAACAATTGGCACAAAGATGCCAGAAATCAAATCCGCCATTCGCTGAATCGGAGCTTTCGATCCTTGAGCCTCTTCTACAACTTTGATAATTTGTGCAAGAGCCGTATCTTTGCCCACTTTCGTTGCTTCCATTTTAATAAAGCCATTTTTGTTGATGGTTGCACCGATCACTGTGTCACCATCAGTCTTATCAACTGGAACACTCTCACCTGTGATCATCGATTCATCAAATGCTGAGCGACCTTCAATGATAATTCCATCGACTGGTACCTTCTCCCGGGCTTTACAAGTAAAATATCACCTGCACCTACATCTTCTAGAGGGATTTCCATTTCTTCTCCATTTTTCAATACTGTGGCCGTTTTTGCTTGCAGTCCCATCAGCTTTTTAATCGCTTCTGAAGATCTGCCTTTAGCTTTTGCTTCAAACCATTTTCCGAGAATGATTAATGTAATCAAAACGGCACTTGTTTCAAAATAAAGACCGACCGAATGGGCATCTGTACCAATCGTTTGAATTGCAAGATATACACTATAAAAATAAGCAGCTGATGTACCTAATGCAACAAGTACATCCATGTTGGCGCTTTTGTTTCGGAGTGCTTTATAGGCTCCCACATAAAATTGCTTACCAATATAAAATTGCACCGAGTCGCCAAAGCCATTTGCACCCATGGATTCATCAAACCTTGTGGAACATAAAGAAAGGATGTAAAACGAAAATGTGCGACCATCGTCCAAAGTAAGGAAATGATAAAATTGCTGAAAGGATAAATTTTCTTTTCTGGTTTTGAATCTCCTTCAAACGGTGATCCATCGTTTCTTCTTCATCACCATCTTTTTCACCATTGCTCCATAGCCGAGCGCTTCAACTTTAGCAGTCAAATCTTTAGGAGATATAACAGATGGATTGTATTCAATTGTCGCTTTTTCTAGAGCTAGATTAACAGATGCCTGTATGACTCCTTCCATTTTATTCAAACCTTTTTCAATTCTTGTCGAACAAGCGGCACATGTCATGCCTGTTAATACTAATTCTGTTTTATCTGTTACAACATCATATCCCATATCCTTAATTTTTTCTGAATCTCTTCGGGTTTCATAACGCCTCCATCAAATTGAACCGTTGCTTTTTCTAGTGCTAGATTGACATTGGCATTTGTCACCCCGTCCATTTTATTTAACCCTTTTTCAATTCTGGTAGCACATGCTGCACATGTCATACCTGTAATTTGAAATTGACTTTCTAATAATTTTTGATCGCTCATGCTCTCACCTTTCATACCCATATAGGGTATAATATTTTAAAAAGAAATCGTGCCGAGGACAGCACGTAATCTTTTCATCTTACTTGACATCGTAACCTTGATCATCAATGGTTTCTTTAATCGTTTCAGCGTTTACTTTAGCAGAGTCATATTCAACATCCACTGTTTTGGTTTCAAGATTTACTTTTACTTGGGATACACCTTGGAGTTTACCAACACTTCCTTCAACCGATTTTACACAATGTCCACAAGACATTCCTTCTACATACAATGTTACTTTTTCCATTCATTCAGCTCCTTTTATTTTTTCATCAATTTTTGTATCGTTACTAGTACTTCATCTAAAACTTCCATTTCTCCATCTTGAATTCTTTCGACTACACAATGTTTCAAGTGACCTTCAAGTAAAATTCTTGCCACACTGTTCAACGCGGATTGCGTCGCTGAAATTTGAGTGATGACATCATCACAATAAGTATCTCTTTCAATTAAGCCTTTAATTCCACGTATTTGCCCTTCAATCCGATTAAGCCTAGTTACAAGATTTTTCTTTACCGGTTCAGACTGATGGCTTTTCTCTCTGAATTAACTACACTTCGGCTTTCATCAGCTAACATTTCAACATCTCTTTTCATCGATAATGACTTCCTCCCACACTACAAATATACTATACCCCCTAACCTATGTCAAATGCGTTACATTTATAAAAATAGTTTAAGTATATATGATTGGCTTATACTTCATTTAGTTTATTAAATTTGACTTTGTTTCTGCATAAATTATCGACATTTTATTTATAAAATGAATTACGAGCATGTCTTACCTGCGAAAGCGTGCGAAAGGAAAGGATTTCGCACGCTGACAAAGGTATCATGCTCGCCTCTCCATATAAAGCGCCAATCAAGTTGTGTTAAAATGATAATTCACAATCTTTTTAGTGGCTCACTTTTCATATGGTATTAACAATCATTTTACCTTTTCTATTCCGTTTCATACTGAAACCTAACATCTTTATTCCGGAAATATCCAGTTAAATTCAGAGGAACCCTGATTAAAATAAAACCCATAATTCTATTTAATTACGAAAAATCATTCTAACTAATTATGAAAAATCACATCTAACCAACATCTTGATTTTGATGTACTGAACGTTGCTCAACAAAAAGTAGACCCAATTCATGATGATCGCCTTCGTATAGAGCACGTTGAACAAAGCGGATTTCATTGTTCACATCTAATACATCCAATTTACAATAGGCCCGATTCATTAACAGCGCCTCATAAAGCTCTTGTTTGTTTCTTACGGGCTTCCCATTACATGCCTTAATGATTTCTCCTGTTTTTAGTTCCATTTTATCGGCTGGTGAATCTGGAATAATGCCTAAAATCATCACTCCACTATTTCTTGGTGTAAAATAATACGGTGTATTCCCTTCACGCACTCGATGACGATATGAGATCCATGCCCTGCCTAAGATCGCCAATCCTATCGCGACGATTGGCAAAATCGTTGGCAACCAAAAACCACCCACAGCAAGAAGGAGAATAAAAACGCCCAATGTTGTAACAGCTTTTGCCATCTGCTGAACAGCTACTTCCGGTAAACCACTTTGAACTTGAATCTGAAAGCCAAGTAAAAACGGAATGAGAATCGGTGCGTACTCACCATTCCCCAAGCAAATACAGGCCACCATTCAAATGGGGCAGTAATTGGACCGGCCGGCAGGAAAAACAAAACCGGTACGAACCAGAGCCGCTTCGTCTGATAAGCCCCAACCGTTAGGCCTCTGCGGCTTGTCCTTAGTTTTGGCGACAGATCTACCAACCCATTTCTATTAATTAGCATCCCTTCAGCAATGAGTATGACTGCGAGCATAACCGCTACTTCCATGTAAAACTGAGGCTTAACGAAAATCGACGAATGATCGATATACGGAATTTTTATATCAAAATAAACAGTTGCAATCCAACATATTAGCGGTGCCCCACCGTGTAAGCTGGTGATAAAAGACGAGCATTCCCAATCGCACCGAGAAAAATCGTAGCCGCGGCAATGGCAATGATCAATGACATTGGCAAAGTAAATCCAACGCCTACCGAAATGACCGACAATATGATCCCTGTGAAAATGCCAACTGATAATAAATGTCGAATTTCATAGGTTAAGTGATTCACCCGAATATGAAAATCCCGTCGCTCCCTTTTCACCCTTAAATAGCCTGCACTTAATGCAAGAATAAACGAAAAATAAAATACCGGATGTAAGAACAATCGTCCCATTCCTTTGACAAGTTCTATGCTCCACATTGATTCCATAACGCCACAACCTTCCCGAACAAAATCCTTTCCTCTAATTCTACCAGAATTTGTATCGGTTCGCTTACGAAAATAAAAAGAAAAGCACTAACGACCTTTTATAGCAACGTACTTTCATTGATGTGATCTTAGTAGGATGTGTGAATTCACTCGACATCTACAATTGTAAATTATAGACATAAAACAAACGCCAACCATCCCCATTATCTAGGATGATTGGCATTTGTTTCATTATTTTAACATTGTTTTTAGCGCAACTTGGAGTTGGATATCATTTTTTCGTTTTGGGTCGCACGAATCACTGACTCCTCTAATTTTTGTGCGACATCAATCGAAATTTCACCTGTTACACGTATTTTTTCAACCGTCTGAAATGCCTTAACCGCCCGTTCTGTTTGTTCATCAAAATAACCGTCCGTTCTTCCTGGTCCATAACCAAGCCCTTTAAGCATTTCCTGGGCAATCTTTACTTTTTCGTTATTCATATCTTTACTTAATGCTTCGTCAATCGGAAGGGATTGCGTATAAAAATAGGTAGGTTGCCTCACTTCAATCGTCGGTTCAATTCCTTTTCCATGGATCCAGTTCCCATCAGGTGTTAACCATTTAAACACCGTGAGCTTAATATTACTACCATCTTCCAAAGGTAATGGCTGCTGAACCGTTCCTTTCCCAAACGTTTTTCTCCAATTAAAGAATATCCTTCGACTTCTTGAAGGGCGCTAGCTAAAATTTCCGACGCCGATGCGCTTCCTTCATCAATCAATACAGAGATCGGATACGGTTTTCGCTTTTTCAAACCGGAAAAATATGGTTTTTATTGCCATTGCGTTCTTCAATTTGAACAATTGGTTTCTTGCCCGTTACGAGTTCACCGAGAATTTCTTCAACGCTCGTGAGCATGCCGCCAGGATTGCCGCGAACATCAATGATCAAACCAGCAATTTGTTGTTCCTCTAGTTTTTGCAGCTCCATTTTAAAATCTCTTGCTGTGCCTTTGGCAAAGAAGTAATTTCAATATAACCGATTTTTTCCCTTTCTCTTTCTTCACGTTAGAGAAGACCGTTAAAATCGGCACTTCATCCCGAGTAACAGAAAAAGTAATTGGTTCAGCTAATCCTCTTCTAACGACTTCAAGTTTAACAACCGATCCTTTTTCACCGCGAATTTTTAATGAGGCTTCATTAATATCTAACCCTTCTACGCTTTCTCCATCAATGTTAATAATTTGATCTTTCGCCTTGAGGCCCGCTTTCTCAGCAGGCGCATTTTTTATCGGTGAAACGATGATGAGCTTCCCCTCCTCAATGGCAATATGTGCACCAATTCCATCAAAAGACGAATCTAGGCTATCTTCAAAGCTCTCTACCGTTTCTGCGTCCATATATACAGAGTAGGGATCTTTCAATGTACCGATCATTCCTTGGATTGCTCCTTGAACAAGCTGCTTTTCGTCCACTTCATTCACATATGCATTACGGATTAATTCATATGCTTGTGCAACTTTATCAAGCTCAGCACCAATGCTTAATCCACTCGATTCTCGCGGAGATTCCTTGTCTTCCGTTTGCCAATTCGGCACAAGCCACGTCATTCCCGCATATGTGCCGCCCGCCCCGAGTAGCAAAGAGCAAATCGAAATTATCGCAAGCCACTTCTTTTCATAGTATCCCTCCACCCACTTATGCAAGATTAATTGCTGTGCTCTTTGCGCTTTATCCGTACATAATATGCGAGTGAGGGACAAGTTATGATTAAGCTAAGGCAGAAGGTTCGTGTGCTGATTCAAGATCCAAATAATAAACGCAATATTGCTGAAAGTGTGCTCGTAACAACAGATTTTGAAGAGATTCTACACCTTAGCCACAAGTAGATTTTTCAATTGGTGTGATGTGTTTGTATAGCCTCGTACAAACCTTCTCCTGCTGTTCCAAAACCAAGTAATGCTGCCTTAATGACTGTGATTCTATTACACCACTTTTAGTATGATTGACTTCTGTTGATTCAAGTAATAATAAGCAAAGGGCCAAAGCGCATTGCGCCTAGCCCTTTATCAAATACCACATTATTTTGTAGAAACTACCGCCTCAACCGCCTTTGCGATCGCTTGTTCAAGATCTGCTGTAATATCTTCAATCGCTTCAATTCCGACCGCTAAGCGAATTAATTCTTCTGTCACTCCTGTTAACTTAAGTTCTTCAGCGTTTAGCTGTTGATGTGTCGTTGATGCTGGGTGAATAATCAATGATTTTGCATCTCCAACATTGGCAACGTGAGAGAATAGTTTCACATTGTCAATTGTATTTCTTCCTGCTTCACGTCCACCTTTAATACCAAAGTTGACGATGGCGCCCGCACCTTTCGGGAAATACTTTTGTGCTAATTCATATGATGGATGGCTTTCCAGACCTGGGTATGCGACCCACTCCACTGCATCGTTTGTTTGTAGGTATTCCGCAACTGCTTTTGCGTTTTCCACGTGCTTCGTAATACGTAAATGCAATGTTTCTAGACCTTGCAAGAAAATGAATGCATTGTCAGGGCTTAAGCATGGTCCAAAGTCACGTAATAATTGTACACGTAATTTTGTTGCAAACGCCGCTTGTGGTACATCGATTCCGAAGCGAATGCCATGATACGTATGGTCAGGCTCAGTAAATCCAGGAATTTTTCATTGTTCCAATCAAATGTTCCGCTATCGACAACAACCCCACCAATCGCAGTTCCGTGACCGCCAATCCATTTCGTAGCAGAATGAACAACAATATCTGCACCATGTTCAATTGGACGATTTAAGTATGGTGTAGCAAATGTGCTATCAACAATTAATGGAATTCCATTTTCATGTGCAATCGCTGCAACAGCTTCAGTATCAAGAATATGCAAACTCGGATTCCCAATTACTTCTGCAAAAATGGCTTTCGTTTTTGAGTAATCGCCTTGCGGAAATTTTCCGGATCTTTCGGGTCAACAAAATTTACTTTAATTCCATATTTCGGAAGTGACACAGCAAATAAGTTATATGTTCCTCCGTAAAGATCTGTCGCGGCCAAAATCTCGTCCCCAGCACTTGCTAAGTTTAAAATAGAGAAGGCGATCGCGGCCATTCCAGAAGATAAAGCAACTGCTGCCGTTCCACCTTCAAGCTCGGCAATGCGCTTTTCAAATACGTCTACCGTTGGGTTCATAATGCGTGTATAAATATTCCCTGATTCTTTTAGCCCAAATAAATTTTGGGCATGCTCCGTGTCTTTAAATACATAAGAAGTCGTTCTATAAATTGGAACTCCTCTTGATCCCGTTGCATCTACCTCCTGCCCCCATGTAGTAATACCGTTTCTGGTCTAAAGTTTTGTTCTGACATATCATTCATCCCCTAATTATTTTGATTGGAATACTAGGTTATTAGACTGCATGTGTCAAGTTGCAATCTTATAAAAATATACAAAAATCCCTCTTCTTGATAAGAAGAGGGTGTATGTACAATTCCCTCTTATCTTTCAGGTTTATCACCTGTAGGAATTAGCACCTTTTCAGAATTTCTCTGAAGGTTGCCGGGCATCGCAGGGCCTAGTCCCTCCGCCGCTCTAGATAAGAGTAAAGCTTATTCATTTAATTATTCGCTTGATCTATTAATTATCATTATAGCGCTTCGACAAATAATGTCAACTATATTTTCAAAATAATTTTTCGTTTATAATAAATCAGTTTTTAATTCATCTCTTTTACGAAGTTTCTGATTCGTTCATCATCCATTGGTCCGACAACTTTTCTATGAATCAATCCATTAGAATTAATCAAATACGTTGTAGGGATGGTCAACGGTTTGTAAACGTCACTCACTTGTCCTTCTTCATCAAGTGGAATCGGAAAAGTTAATTCATACTCCTTTATAAAATTTCTTACCTTTTCCATCACATTCGTTCCACGTTCAGCCATCGTTAAATTAACCGCAATAATTTCAACATTTTCATCTTCCGCAAATGTTTTATAATAATTTTCCATATATGGCATTTCTGCTTTACACGGTGGACACCATGTAGCCCAAAAATTTAAAATGACCTTTTTTCCTTTATAGTCGGATAATTTGATCGTATTCCCGTCAATCGTCTGTAATTCGAAATCAGGCGGTTCATCTCCGGCGGCAAATCCTGTAGCGGTTACTTCTTTCGCCAAACGATCCATTTCTGTCAAATATTCTTCCTGTGCTTTTTCAGCTTCTTTTTTGCTTTTGTTTCTTGAACGATATTTACTGCAACGATGCTGATCAATATGATAATGATGAGCAATGCAAATATATTTTTTCAACGGGCAACACCTTTCTTTTTGCTTAATATGAGTAACATCATCGAGGCAACGATATACGTGATCATCGGTGAAGAAAAGATCCGACCATGAAAAGAATATAAGAGAATTTGCATAATTGGAAATAAAATAAGCAATTGCGTCCTCCAGCTCTCTTCCTTCCATTTCATCATCGTTGCGATTGCAAAGCTCCCATTTACAAGTAGAAAAGGAGCTTCATCGTTATTGAAAATTCCTCGATTACCTTGATCGTAAGCTCATATATGATCATCGTCAATAATAACGCTTGGAATACGGTTGCCCAGTCCATTTGTCTTTTTTGTCACATACAAATACATACACACAGCTATAATCGCTAGCCAGTATCCTTTTATCCCACCATTAAAATAGAGAATTGTCATCGGATTTGCAATGACAAATGGCAACTGAAAAACGATGACACTCAATTTCCACGTTAATATAAATAGAAGGATGGCATTGCTATAATAATCTGCTTCTTTCTTTCTTTTAAAAGAGAAGCATTCCAGTCGTTAGTAAAAGGAAATGATGATCGCTAACCAAGTTGCTGGAAAAGAAACCGCTCCAAATGAAAACCACATGTGATCATTCCTTTCAATTATAATACTGGGAGAGCAAGCGTGAGATGGATTCTTTAAAGCGAATAAAGAGTGAGCGCTTTTGATATTCCTCTAGCGTTAATTCATGTGATTGCTCGATATCTCTTTCAAAAATTTGTACTAATTCCTCGACGAGCACCGGATCGTATAGAAAAGCGTTCACTTCAAAATTAAGCCTAAAGCTGCGTACATCCATATTGGCTGTTCCTACCGTTGCAATTTTTCCATCTGCTACAATTGTTTTTGCGTGGATAAAGCCTTTTTCATATATATAGACTTTCGCACCTGATTTTAAAAGCTCACCGACATTCGATAATGTTGCCCAATAGACAAAAGGATGATCCGGCTTATTCGGAATCATTAATCGAACATCTACTCCTGATAAAGCGGCAATTTTTATTGCGTCAAGTACACTTGCATCAGGGATAAAATAAGGTGTTTGAATATAAATATAATGTTCAGCCGAGCTAATCATTTTCAACATTCCATATTTGATTTGTTCCCATTCAGAATCAGGACCGCTTGAAACGATTTGTACATCCGTTTCTCCTTCTGGCTCGATATGTGGAAATAGACGATCCTGATAGCTTATTTTGTTCGTTGATGCTTGATTCCAATCAAGGACAAACCGGGTTTGCATCGCATAAACCGCTTTTCCATAAATTCGCAAATGGGTGTCACGCCAATATCCGAACTTTTTATCAAGCCCTAAATATTCATCACCGATATTAAAGCCGCCAACATATCCCGTTTTTCCGTCGATAATGGCAAGTTTGCGGTGATTTCGGTAATTGACTTGTAAATTAAGATGGGGCAAAATCGCCGGGAAAAGGCACTCACTTCTCCACCCGCCTCAATTAAAGGGAGAAAGAATTTTCTTGGTAATCGTCTCGATCCCATTGCATCGAATAATACCCGAACTTCGACCCCTTCCTTCGCTTTCGCAACGAGCATATCGAGCAATTCATTTCCTAGCTGATCGTTTCGTAATATATAGTAAATCAAATGAATATGGTCCTTTGCATCTGCTATATCTTGGAGAAGCGCGCGAAATTTATGATAACCATCCGTGTATATATTTACTTTATTATCTTGGGTGAGCACAGCTCGATCATTAACTAAAAACATATAAATTAGATCTTTATATTGTGCCGTTCGTTCGTCATGAAAAGGAAAATCACCATTTTGCAACATTTCGATCTGGTATTTCGTAATTTCCATAATTCCAATTTTATTTTTATCATTCCAACTAAAAATTTTTTTCGGCTTAGATTTTGACCAAAAATTAAATAGAGGATAAACCCAGCAATAGGTACAAAAATAAAACGAGGAGCCAAGCCCATGTTGCGCCCACATCTCTCCGCTCTAGGAAAACAACAAAAACGGCCAATACAATATTCAATATAAGAATTATACCTAATAAAGTCGTCGTAACTCCTGTAAATGTCATAAAGAGCCCCTCTCATCCTATACAAAACTTTAACAACATCCCTCATCCAATATATTAACATATGCTTACAATGAAACGAATAAAACCGCATCTAAGCTAGATGCGGTTTCATCAGTTAAAAATTAATATATTTGGTTGGGTTTACAGCGTTTGATTTGGCACCGTTCCATGGCCCTTCATGGATTTCAAAATGTAAATGTTGACCAAATGAGTAGCCTGTATTCCCCATATAGCCAAGCAATTGGCCTTGGGCTACAGTTTGACCTGCTGAAACGCTACGACTGCTCATATGAGCGTAAACGGTTGTGTATGTTCTTCCGTTTAAATGATGCGAAACAAATACAACATTTCCGTAGCTCGAAGAATGATACGAACTACTTACAACACCAGCTGCTGCTGCGACGATCGGAACAGTACCACCGGCTGCGATATCAACTCCATAATGGAATCCACCTAAACTAGGACGCGGACCAAATCCGGAAGAAAAACGTCCATTTGCCGGTCGTATGAATAATCCTCCAGAAGATGCTGGTGGTGGAGTGACAACGTTGCTGCTACTAGAGCTTTCTGGTTGGTTGCTAGTTGCGCTGCTATTTTGAGATGCAGCAGCTGCCGCTTTCGCTCCGCCTCTTCACGTGCTTTGCGATCTGCTTCTTCTTTCGCTTTGCGCGCTTCTTCCGCAAGGCGGTTTCTCTAGCTGGATGGCTGCTTCAATTGCTGCGCTTTGCGCGGCTAACACTTGCGCTTCTTCTTCTAACTCCATCTTTTCGTTCTCAGCATGTAGTTTCTCGGCTTCCAACTGCTTCATAAACTCTGCTTTTCTAGCATTTTGTTGCTTTAGATTTTCATTCAATGCTTCTAATTCCGCAAGCATATCATTTAAGCTTGAAAGCTTGTTTTCTACTTCTACTTTATTATGTTCTAGCTGTTCTTTATCTGCTTCCTGCTCTTCCATAATCTTTTGATCTGCTTTTACAAGTGTCGAAACTGCACTTATACGATCGATAAAATCGCTAAAACTTTCCGCTCCGAGTATTACATCTATGTATTTCACAGATCCGCCATTCATTTGAATGTTCCGAGCACGCTCTTTAAGCAACTCATTTCTTTTTCAATTTTTATCTTTAATTCTTCAATTTCTGCACGCAGCTTCTCAATTTCTGCTTGCGTATTAGCAATCTCTGATTCTTTTTCTTCTATGTTCTGATTCGTTTGAGCAATTTCCAATTCAAGCTTTTTCATCTCAGCTTCTAATGTGTTTTGCTGATTCATAATTTCAGAGATCTGTCCTGATATTTCATTAATAGAACTGTTGACATTCGATTGTTTATGATTAATTGTATTTTTTCGTTTTGTAAATCAGATAATGACGTTGCATAGGATGTGCTCGTATTCGCAAATAATCCCCGAACCCCAATGTTACAGCTAAAGAAAACGAAAGTAATGAACGACTCTTCAAAAAAATGTTCCCCTTTCTTACTCTCACATATGTTTGTAAAAATGTTCTTATTCTCCTCTATTTGGACAAACAGAGCCTACTCGCTAAACTAGATTTTCAAGAATTTCCTAACAGACATAAAGCTACCCCAACCACCGATCACAACACCGATGAGAAGGATTAAAAGACTTATTTCATACACAAATGGACTGAAAACTAGAGGCTTTAACAAATCTCCAGGAATACGTACAACGAGAAAATCATAGGCATAGTAGTAGCCTGAAGCAATTGCTGCAATTGGAATAATCGAACCGATGAATCTAACCACATTCCTTCTAAAAGGAATGGCCAGCGAATAAACCAATTGGTCGCTCCTACTAGTTTCATAATTTCAATTTCACGACGTCTAGCGAAAATCGTAATTTTAATTGTATTAGAAATTAAAAACATTGCCGTAAATAATAGTCCTACAATTAAAACAACACCCACATTTCGGCTCGTATGTAATATCCGAAATAAACTTTCGACCTTTTCTTCACCATATAGGGTTGAGTGAACAAATTCCATTTTCTCTATTTCCTTTGCCACCTTTGGTGTATCCGTCGGTTTCTTTGTTTTTATAATAAATACATCATGCAAAGGATTTTGCTGCTCTAATAGGAAAAAGCACTCCCCATCGTTGTAATTAAATGTTCAAGCTCATCTTCTTTAGATGAAAATGTCACAGACTCAACAAGTGCTAAACTCTCAATCTTTTTCCTTAATTCAGCCTGTTCTTCCTTTGTTGCCGTTAAATCAATATGCGTTCTAATCTCAACATCATTTTCGATGTCATGTGCAAATTTATTCATATTCATCATAATGACGAAGAAAACACCAACGAGAAGAAGTGTAACCGTTACTGCACTTACAGAAGCAAACGTCATCCATCCGTTGCGGCGCAAGCTTTTAATACTTTCTTTAAGATGTCTTAGAAGCGTTCTAGCTTTCATATCCGTATTCCCCGTTGCTCATCACGGACGATTCTTCCAGCTTCTATTGCCACAACACGATGTTTAATTGTATTAACAATCTCTTTATTATGGGTTGCCATAATAATTGTCGTACCTTGTAAATTAATTTCTTCCAACAAACTCATAATTTCCCAAGATGTTTCCGGATCGAGATTACCAGTAGGCTCGTCTGCAATGACAATCTTAGGCTTATTCACAATCGATCTTGCAATCGAAACGCGTTGCTGTTCTCCACCAGATAACTCCGTAGGAAGCATTCTAACTTTATGTTTCAATCCAACTAATTCAAGTACTTCCATCACTTTCTTTTACTTCCGCTGGACGCTGCTCAATTACTTCTAAGGCAAACGCTACATTTTCAAAGACGGTTAGCGTTGGAAGTAACCTGAAATCTTGAAAGACTACTCCGATATTTCTTCTTAAGTATGGTACTTGTTTATTTTTAAGCTTTGCCAAATCGATCCCGTTCACAATAATTTTCCCTGAGGTAGGCTTTTCTTCACGATACATCATTTTAATAAATGTAGATTTCCTGCTCCACTTGGCCCAACTACATAGAGAAATTCGCCCTCATTGATGCGAATCGTTAATCCATTGGCTGCGATAATTCCATTGGAATATTTTTTGTTACATTTTGCATGTCTATCATTATCATCACCTGGCCTATACCAACTTGTGCCCTCGAAGTGGTTTTGTTCCTATACATGCAATCGTCCAGAACAAAAAGATGGTTATTTCGTATGATTAAGCATTTATTGAGTTGATTCGACACGTACTGACGAATCTTTGTCCCAAACTAATTATAACATCAGAATTTGATATGTTAAGAGAAATCTATATTACATTTTCATTTCAATTTTACGTTCTCCTATCAACATTCGAAACATTTCGATAACAGCTTTCCCATATGATTTTTGGCATAAAAAAGCAATTGCCGTTTGTATAGCAATTGCTTTTTTCATTTCATTTACTTTTTTCTGCTAGCCATTCAGCAATTTTTTCAGCGTCTTCACCTTTATAAATCCCTTTTGGCATTCCCGTTCTTCCATTTTCAATGGCATCCAAGATTTCATCTTTTGTCATTCTTGAGCCTACATCATCCAAAGCGGATAACTTCCACGACCTTCTAAGTTTTCACCATGACAACTAATACAACTTCTATTTACAAGTTGTTCAGCATCCATCTCCGTAACTTCACCGGCATTTTTATCTCCTCCACCACCACAAGCGGAGAGCACAATTGCGATCGCAACACCAAATAAAACAATTAGATTTTTTTCAATTGAAATCCAACTCCTTATAAATCATTGCCTACTTTAGTATACCAACAATTCTACTTTTGAAAACAATATCACTTCGGTGTATCACTCGGTATCAAATGATCATCATTCGCCTAGCCTTGCCCCGCTTACGTTCGCTGAATTGTATCTAAAATGTGAAAGATGAGTACAAAGAAATTGCATGTACTCATCTTTCGGCTCGGTTCATTATAGTCTAGATCTTAAGTAAGCATTTATAAATGGATCAATTTCACCGTCAGCAACTGCATGTACATTTCCGACTTCGGTATTTGTCCGATGATCTTTTACCATTGAATATGGATGATATACGTAAGAACGAATTTGGCTCCCCAACCAATTTCCTTCTGTTCTCCTCGTATTTCCGCCATCGCTTTTTCTTGCTCTTCGATTTCGCGTTGGTAAAGCTTTGCCTTCAAAAACTTCATTGCTTGCTCACGGTTTTTAATTTGTGAACGCTCGTTTTGACATGTAACGACAATTCCAGTCGGCATATGCGTGATCCGTACTGCTGAATCTGTCGTGTTAACGTGCTGACCACCTGCACCACTCGCTCGATACGTATCAACTTTAATATCTTCATTGCGAATGTCAATTTCGATGTCACCTGTAAATTCTGAACTACGTCACAAGAAACAAATGATGTATGACGACGGCCTGAAGAATCAAATGGAGAAATACGAACAAGTCTGTGAACACCTTTTTCGGCTTTTAAATAGCCGTACGCATTATGACCTTTAATGAGCAACGTGACACTTTTGATCCCTGCTTCGTCTCCTGGTAGATAGTCAATTGTTTCTACTTTAAATCCCTTTTCTCTGCCCATCGCGTATACATACGGAGGAGAATGGAGCCCCAATCCTGAGATTCAGTTCCTCCCGCGCCTGGGTGAAGTTCGAGCAATGCATTGTTTTTATCATACGGCTCACTTAATAAAAGTTGTAACTCAAAATCGTTAAGACGGTGAATTAAATCTTGTAACTCTGCCTCAAGTTCTTGTTCAAGATCAGCATCTGCTTCTTCCTTTACAAGCTCATGTGTAAGCTCTAAATTCTCGTATGTTTCATCAAGCTCTTTAAATTCGTTTACGACATCTTTAAGTCCATTTGCTTCATTGATTACCGATTGCGCTGCTTGCTGATCATCCCAAAACCCTGGTTCGAGCATTTTTTCATCAAGCTCAGCAATTCTAGTCTCTTTTTCTTCTAAGTCAAAGAGACCCCTAAAATCGGCTAACCGTTCTTTTGCTCGTTCCAATTCCGTTCTTACTTCAAATAATTCCATTTCTTCCACCTCGATTTGTAAATTCCCATTGCTGATTTTCCATTTAATTATGCTAATCGGCCATGGCAGTGCTTATATTTCTTCCCACTTCCGCACGGGCATGGTGAGTTGCGCCCTACATTTTCCGTCCTACGGACAGGTTGTCTTTTAACAGGACCGCCTTCCTCTTTCGGATTAACCGCTTGTCCTTTAGCGACTTCTTCCCGCTCAAGATTATTGCGAATTTCAGCTTTCATCACGTATTTCGCTGCATCTTCTTCAATTGCAGCTACCATAGCTTCAAACATCGCAAAGCCCTCATGCTGATACTCTCTTAGCGGATCAATCTGACCATATGCCCGCAAGTGAATGCCTTGACGCAATTGTTCCATTGCATCGATATGATCAATCCATTTCGTATCAACAGAACGAAGCAAGATGACCTTCTCAAACTCCCGCATCTGCTCAGGTGTTAATTGCTCTTCCTTTTCGTCATAGCGAACTTTTACTTTCTCAAAAATAAGTTCAACGATCTCTTCTGAGTCTTTCCTTGTTAAATCATTAACACTTATATCGCCTTCAGGAGTAAATTCGCATTAACGTAATCAATAATCCCTTGTAAGTTCCAATTTTCTTCGTCTTCCGATTTTGGTGTGTATGCATCAACGGTTCTTTCAATGACAGAACGAATCATTCCTTCTAAAATTTCGCGGAGATTTTCCGATTCCATCACATCATTACGTTGTTTGTACATAATTTCCGTTGTTGTCTTAACACATCATCATATTGTAAAGCTGCTTACGAGCATCAAAGTTATTTCCTTCGACTCGTTTTTGGGCGGATTCAACAGCTTTGGACACCATTCTGCTTTGAATAGGCTGAGAATCATCCATTCCCATCCGTTCCATCATCGATTTCATGTTGTCAGAGCCAAAGCGGCGCATAAGCTCGTCTTCCATTGATAAGTAAAATTGGGTTACCCCTGGGTCACCTTGACGTCCTGAACGACCACGAAGCTGATTATCGATTCTTCGTGATTCATGACGCTCAGTTCCAACAACCGCAAGGCCACCTAATTCTTTTACTCCTTCACCAAGCTTAATATCTGTTCCACGTCCCGCCATATTTGTTGCAATTGTGACGGCACCCTGTTGTCCAGCTTCCATAATGATTTCCGCTTCCTGCCATGATTTTTAGCGTTTAACACATTATGTCTAACCCCTTTTTCGTCAGCATAGAAGAGATTAACTCGGACGTTTCGATTGCTACTGTACCAACAAGAACCGGCTGTCCCATTTTGTGGCGTTCGGCAATATCTTCCACTACCGCACGGAATTTCCTTCCATTGACGCATAGATCAAATCAGGGCGATCTTCCCTCGCAATTGGTTTATTTGTTGGAATCGCAATAACGCGCATATTGTAAATGTTACGAAATTCTTCTTCTTCGGTCTTCGCTGTTCCCGTCATCCCAGCGAGCTTTTCATACATACGGAAAAAGTTTTGGAACGTAATTGTCGCCATTGTCATCGATTCATTTTGGATCTCGACGCCTTCTTTTGCCTCAATTGCTTGATGTAAGCCATCACTAAAGCGACGACCTTTCATCAATCGACCTGTAAACTGATCAACGATAATAATTTCGCCTTCTTGAACGACATAATCAACATCAAGGTGCATGCTTACATGCGCTTTTAATGCTTGATTAATATGGTGGTTCAATGTCACATGTGTCATGTCAAATAAGTTATCAATTCTAAAGGACCGTTCAGCCTTATTAATTCCTTCCTCTGTTAACTGAACACCTTTTGTTTTTTCATCATACGTATAGTCTTCTTCTATTTTCAACATGGAGACGAATGAGTTCGCCAATTTATACAATTGGGTTGATTTTTGCGCCTGTCCTGAAATAATAAGCGGTGTTCGCGCTTCATCAATTAAGATGGAGTCAACCTCATCAATGACGGCAAAATGGAGAGGTCTTTGCACTCTTTGCTCTGTATAAAGAACCATATTGTCACGTAAATAGTCAAAACCAAATTCATTATTTGTCCCATACGTGATATCGGCCGCATACGCCGCTTGTTTTTCTTCTTTCGACATGCTGTTTAAGTTAATGCCAACCGTTAAGCCAAGAAACTCGTACAGCTCACCCATTTCCGTGGCGTCGCGGCTTGCCAAGTATTCGTTGACCGTTACGACGTGTACGCCTTTTCCAGTAAGTGCATTTAAATAAACCGGCATCGTTGCTGTTAATGTTTTCCCTTCACCTGTCTTCATTTCGGATATGTTTCCTTCGTGAAGCGCTGCGCCCCCATAATCTGAACAGGGTATGGATAAAGACCAAGCACTCGTCTTGAACCTTCACGTACAACGGCAAAAGCTTCAACAAGCAGGTCATCTAATTGTTCGCCATCTTGATAACGCTTCTTGAATTCTTCCGTTTTTTCACGAAGCTGATCATCTGTCAAAGCTTCCATTTGAGATGCCAAGTTCAATACTTGTTCAGCAATTTTATCGAGGCGTTTTAATTCGCGTTTATTTGGATCAAAAAGTTTATTGAGAATAGCAACCATTTATAACGCTCCCTTTATTAACAATGTATGGGCGATACCTACACACTTTATCTATTTATTGAAATAACCCATTGATAAGCTGTTAGAAGTGGAATTTACGAAAACGGTAAGAAGACCGCTATCTTTATCCCCTTCAAAAAGATACAAATCATCTTATTAATTTTAACACTATTGTATAGCAAGTTCAATGTCGGCGCGATTTTACAATGGATCCTTTATACATAAAGCACTACTAGGCGTTTAAAAATAAAAACCCTGAAGAATTAGTTTCTCCAGGATTTTACGTAAATTAATTTGTTTCAATCAATCCATACTTGCCATCTCTACGTCGATACACGATATGTGTTCCGTCTGTTTCAGCATCGGTATATATAAAGAAGCTATGTCCTAATAGGTTCATTTGCAAAACAGCTTCCTCACTGTCCATTGGTTTTAAATCAAATCGTTTCGTTCTGACAATGTTTAATTCCTCTTCTTCCTCTTCAAGTGCAACGGCGGCATCATTTACCTTTGTTGAAAAGAGCTCCTTAATATTTCCTTTTTCACGGAATTTCCGATTCACTTTTGTTTTATGTTTACGAATTTGTCGTTCAAGTTTGTCTACAATTAAATCGACTGCAGCATATAAATCATCATGTGTCTCCTCAGCACGGAGCACAAGTTGTGGAATAGGTATTGTTACTTCGACTTTTGCTTTTTTATCTGGATTCACCTTCAAATTAACATGAACGTTAGCTTCAGGAGATTCATTAAAATAACGACCTAACTTGCTTACCTTCTTTTCGATGTGATCTCTTATCGCTTCTGTAACCTCGATGTTCTCTCCACGAATTTGGTAATTTAGCATGTATAATTCCTCCTTATTTAAAGGCTATGTATATATACTTCTACATACCACAAGGAAATCCTTCTTAATCATGATAAATTTTTTGTCGAATTTGCAACAATAAGTAGAAAAAGGGCGAAATATGTTGCAAAAATACGTTACGCCCCTTTATTTACGTTTATCATAAAAAGCACCATCGTGTTGCTGCGTAGCTGCATACGGATTTGCATATTTTTCGGCCGAAATTCTTTTTCTTGCGAGTTCATTTATATCTTTTTGAACCGTTGCTTGAATGTGAACGAGCAATGGCATTAGCTCACGATCTCGCTTCATTAACTTCTCTCAAGGTTCTTTTCTTCTATTGATAAAGGCCCTTTGATGAGTGGCAGCGATTGTTCTCGCTCGTTTAGCAGCTGCTCAATTCGCTTAATTGTCTCATCTCGATCTTGATGATCGATCGATTTTGCTAAAACAACCAGTTGTTCCGTAATGTCCAAACATTTCTTGATTGCGTCCATTATACTTTGCCACTAGCCATCGTATGTTGTTGCTGACGATTTACTTGGATGGCTTGCTTCCACGTATCTCTAAACTCTGTCATGAGTTCTTCCACTTCGATGAGCATCGCTTTGTCATTATGAATATTCGCTTCGACTAATTTACGATGCGCGTAATCATATAAAGCCATCATATTTTTAGAAATCGCCATATCCATATTTAACGTAACCATTAATTCTGAAATGATATTTTGTGCTTTTTGGATGTTCGTATTTTTTCTTCCATATGGTTCACTTCGATTGCCTTTTTGCCAAATTAATAAACTTTAAGCAACCGTTATAAAGCATTAATGTAAGTTCTCCTGGGGATGCCGTAGTAACAGCATTCGTTTTATATGCTTGATATGGATTATTCATTGCCATCTTCCCAACTCCTAAATATAAGATTAATAATTAAAAACTGCTGCATGAGGAACGTCGACTGTTCATTCGCACGTTGAATTGCTTTTTCCATCGCGGTAAACTGACGCCAATAACGGCTTTCAACGATCTTCATTTTATCCTCAAAACGGTCAATTCCAGCACCAACGCTTAGTAATTCACGCCCAATCGCAAATTGATGATTCGTAGATGTTGCCCGCCCCGCTTTCTCTTGAATCTTCTTCATCGATGCATCAACGGTATCATACAATTTATGGATAATACCCCGATCAGCTCCAGTGCCGCTGCCGCGAAATAAATTCTCGACTGCAGTCGGATCTTCTTCAAGCGCCGCCTTTAGCTTTGTTTCATTAATTTCGAGCTTTCCACCTTCCAAGTAGTTAGCCGTCGTTGAAATTCCGATGCTCGCCAATTGTTTAAATAGACCTTGCGTTTCAACCGAGCTGGACATATCGAGCCGCATCGCGGATAGCACACTGGATAAAATCGGATCACCTTTAAGCAAACCGCTCCGAGCCATTTCTTCCCATTTTTCTTGTTGCTTTTCAGAAAGCTCTTCACGTTCATCATCTGTTAACGGCTTATAGCTTCGATGCTTTTCCTCATTTAGCTTTTTCCAATTTCCGCTATTAACTCATTATATTGGTCAACAAAGCCTTTAATGTTATCAAAAACTTGATTTGAATCATTGCCGATCGCTAGAGAAACGGCCCCATCGGTTTCTGTAAAAGTCTGCTTTAATGTAATCGTCACACCACTCATATCGAAAGTGTTGGAATTACGTTGTGTTGGTAGACCATTGATTGTAAATATGGCGTTTGTACCGCCGGTTTCATTATTTGGATCATTATCGAATTTCAAGATTTGGGTTATGAAATCGCCAGAGACATTTATTTCATTACCTTCACCTTCATTAAAATCGCCCGTTTCTTTTCTCGTTAATGTCATTTTGTCAGAAAAAGAATCATAAAACAATGTGACACCTGCGTCCGATTCGTTCACCTTGCGAATAACGCTGTTTAACGTATCATTATCGGTAATAAAAATTGCTCGTTTTGCTCGCCTTTAGAAGTGTGCGTATTCATATTGAAAGCAGAGTAATTTTGGGTGTAGGTAACTTTAATATTGGTTTCTTCAGTACGTTCGGGTTCAAATGTTATCGTTCCCGTTTTTAGGTTGATTGTTCCGTACGCACCAATTTGAGCATCACCATCTTCATTGGCATTATTAATTTCAAATGTTTCTCCATTAATCTCTATTGTTGCGCTAGCAAGCCCCGTAGCCTCAACATTCCAAGTTGTTAACGGTGTTTCAGCATCTGCTGGATGAGTAAAATTTGCTGTTTTATTTTCGAGTACGTAATCAACTTTCACTACACTGTCCTTGGCAAGTTGTGTACCAAAAGTAAGGTTTCCAGCAGAATCAATAGCTACTTCGCCATCCTTTAATGTTTGATTTTCCTCCCATTGCACAACTGTAAGGGACTTGCCATTTACTTTAATATTTGCGACGGGAGTTGTAGGATTTTCATTAGGGTCTTTATTATATTTTAGGGCGCCTTGGCTCAGGTCAAGCTGAACTTTATCATTCCCATCCTTTATGTTAAACGTTTTTGATTGATCACACCATTTTCCCAGTTAAAGCCTGCTGCTAACTGCTGACTCCCTAACGTTTTCGCCGGATCAATGCCAATTTTGTCTGTATTTACTCTCGTCGCTGCTGTAGCCAATTGCTCAACTTCAGAAATTGAATACGACGCCTGCGCTGCTCCGCTCGTGACTGTTGCTGATACTTTCGCTTCATTGGAAGACGTCACCGTTCGTGCTCGATAATTCGGCGTCAATTTCATTTGTGTGAGCTTGTCACGAAAATTAAGCATCAACGTGTTGATTGCCCGAAAATCATCACGCTTCCATTCTAATAATTGCTTTTTCTGTTTTAACTTATCTAATGGCATCCGCTCTGCCGTCATTAAATTTTTACAATCGAATCAATGTCCATGCCACTTGCTAATCCAGCTATTCGCATGTTCATCACTCCTCTCAACGGTTATTTATATCTTTTTATCGACCATTAACCCAAGAAATTCTGTCATGGCCGCAAACATATCTAGCATCTTTTTGGAGGTATTTCTTTTATGATTTCATTCGTTTCTACATCCACAATCGCCACGTAGTATTCATTTAATTTGTCATGAAACTCAAACTTTAAATTGGTGTGTGGTGGAGCCTTTAAAAAATCGTTCAATCCATCTACAATTTTTTCAACTTGTTGCTTGAAGGAACGTAATCTTGTTGTATGTTCTCCTTGTATGAGATCCCTTCATTCGTACCAAGAACAGTATCCATTTTATTCGATACCGTGCCAACTACCAATGTTGATGAAAAATCGCCGATCATTTTCACCATCGAGCTTCTCCCTTCATTCAGGTATATGCTTACTCATAATATCGACATACACAGGAAATAGTTTAACCGCATAAGGTTCACTTCCTTTATCAAGGTCCTCATTTATTCAGCTTTTATGCCGTTAGCTTCGATTATAAGGATCCTTACCAAGGATATGTACCCAATTTCTCATATTTTCATCTTTTCGGCACCGCCATCGAGAATCCATGCATATGATGAAGCGATACGATGTACAAAATAAAAGGGAGAATGCTATATGTACGATTATCAACATGATTACAATTGGAATCAATCAGCCCTGATTGACCAAGGGCATCAGCGCCAACCGTTTGGGTTTGGAAGACCGTTCGGATTTGGCAGACGTCCATTTGGATTTGGTTTTGGCTTACCGTTTCTAGGAGGACTTGCAGCTGGGGCTCTATTAGTTGGATCATACGGATATGGCTATCCGTATTACCCATACCCATATCCATATCCATATCCATATCCATATGGATATTATTAATATTTGTTGGAGGCATTTCAGCTTACTCGATAAAAATAAGTTCTTCTCATAATGATGACTTCTAAGTAATACGCTTTAGAAGTCTTTCTTCCGTTTAACGATTTTGTGTATCGTTTCTCAGACAGGTTTTAAAATATTTTTTCATCTTTTAAGGAATAATAAAATAGAAGGAAATTTTCTGAAGGAGAGAATTGAATGAAAAACAAAGCATTGTTTACCACCGTTGCTCTTGGTGCAGCCTATTTAATGAGAAATGAAAAAGCACGAAACAAACTGAAGAATCAAGTAAAGGAATTTGCTTCTTCAATTAGTTTAAAATAATTACAGGAACCAATTTTGCATATCTTCGTTGCAAGAGCGTGCGAGTTTATTCACTCGCCGCTCTTTCAGTAATATAAAATGTTGTTACTAAAAATAGTATAAAGCTAATAAGCAGGGTAACGCCTCCAGCAATATAAATGACTAATGTTACTCCGTTGCTTATCGAAAATGGTTGAAGAAAGTTTAGCCACATGCCAATCGTTAGTCCGGTTGACCCAATAATAGCGGTCCATGTATGCCATTTAGCAATTTTCTTTGCCTTTACTGAAAAGATCGTATAATAAACACCCCAAACGAAAAGGGTTAACCAGCCTACGATTAAGATATGTGCATGGATCGGACGAAAAGCATAGGCGCCAGATCCAGCCATATGAGCACCAAGTATCGTACCAATAACCGCAAAGATAGCTGAAAATCGAATAAGCACGATATTTTTCCTATTCATTACAAATTCTCCTCTCTTATATTTTCAATATAGAAGAGGATTATGAACGGAATATGAACGATCGATTATAATAGCGATTTTCTTTGTTGAAAATCTTGATCAGGATAATATGCATCTTTTACTAAAAGATTCGGTCCTAGGCAACGAACCGCTGGGCAATGACAATTAAGGGATTTCGCCAAAGGTTTAGCTAACCAACGATCAAACATCGTTGTAAAGCTTTCGTTTTCAATATTTCCAAGCGACGGCTCATCACCAAAATCAGCGACAATGACATCGCCAGTAAAAATATTCACATTTAGCCGTGATCGTCCATCCGGATCATTTCTCACCGATACATTTTTGGACTTGTAAAGTCGTTCCAGTAAGGCAAGGTCTTCCTGATTTTCATTACAAGGATAGAACGGTAAAGTACCGAATAACATCCATACATTCTCATCGCGTATATCAAGCAAGTGATGAATGGCTGCCCGTGTTTCCGCTAAAGAAAGGATGTCAAGATTAGCGGCAAAGTCACTTGGGTACATCGGATGAATTTCATGTCTTGCACATTTCATCTCTTCAACAACTTGTTTATGAATATGCTCCAGATGCGGAAGTGTCCGATGATTAAGCATCGTTTCCGCCGATACGATCACCCCAGCTTCTGCTAGTGCTCTACTATTTTCGATCATACGCTTAAATTGCTCTGCACGGCGCTCGCGTGGTGGTTTTCTTTGCATGTTGGCAAATCCGCCATCAATAAAGTCATCCACCGTTCCCCAATTATGGGAAATATGCAACACATCTAAATAAGGAGCGATTGATAAATAACGATCTAAAGGCATCGTTAAATTGAATTCATTTGCGTCCGCACGCCCCGTTTATGTGCATAGGCTAATAGTGGCAAGACGTATTGATCGATCGACTTTTAGAAAACATCGGTTCCCCACCGGTTATGCTGATGGCCCGCAAATGGGGATTTCCTCAAGTCGCTTTAATAATAAATCAATTGGCAAAGCATCCGGATCTTTTTGTTGAAGCATATAGCCAACAGCACAATGTTCACAGCGCATATTACATAAATAAGTCGTTGTAAATTCAATATTTGATAATGTTAATTTTCCATGTTCCTCAATATCTAAATAGGCTTCCCATGGATCACGCTCAGGTGTCATCTTTTCAGATAAATGTAGTTGGTTGTTCATGAAATAGCTCCTTTGGTTCAAAATGCTATTTCTATTGTATCATGGAAGAAATCAATTCATGATATATTGGCTGTGGTTTTTTCTTAAGCCTGTTAAAATAAATCAATGTATGTAAGTTGAAGAGACAGATCACGCCTATTATAGAGTGCTTAGTCAAAAGTAGCACAGACTCTCCTCGTCTGTGCTACTGCTGTTTAAATATTAATTAAAAATAGTTACATTGAGCGCTCTACATGCTGTGAAACAAGTAAACTCTATTACTCATCGACCATTATGCTTCCATTTTTTCACCGATTCGGGCTATGAATGATGGTTCATTGACCAGATGCATCCATTTTTTCACCGATTTGGGCTATGAATGATGGTTCATTGACCAGATGCATCAATTTTTCCCGTCCGAGGTTAATTAAAACTGTTCATTTACTTTTTCTCCGCTGCCCTAACCTAAAGGATGCATTCTTTATATCTAGCGTGATTTCCACTCAGTATGAACAGGATCCCATTTTCCTTTGTCATCATACCAAATTGTTTCAACCGTACCAAGTCCATCTGCATGATAAGCACCACTGATTTGGCGATAGCTTTTTAAGCCTGCCCCACCCTTATTTTTCACTTGTACAATGTCATAAAAAGCAATCGGATCAATCATTAACTCGGTCGGTTCATTTAACGTTCCATTTTTTGAAATAACCCTAGGCGAATATAATCCTCTTTGCGATCTTGTAAATTTAATTTAACCGGCTTCAAGCCCGGTATTAAAATCGTCGCTTTAAACCCATCTTCGAAATATCCTTCGATATGTTGAGTCGGTAACGGAATTTCCTTCACTATAAAATCTTTCACGGAATGTAATGCATAATTGTATAATCCACCGCTTCCACCGGTTGCACTTGAATAGAGAATATCATCGACATTGTCACCGTTTAAATCGGCGAAATCTAATTTGGGCTCATACCCTCTATCATATTTAATTTGTATCTGCTTATTGTCTTGTTGAATCATTGCCCATATTTTCTCAAAAACGTTGTGTCGCTAGAGTAAGGGACACCATGTAATGTTATCGTCTCACGTTTGCCATCCCCTGTTACATCATGCTGATATTCAGCGATAACAACTGAACCATTAGCCAATATGAATTCGCCCGAGGAAAGTAAACAACAAATCATAAGCATTGTGATCAACGACCATTTTTTGCCATCTGAACAACCTCCGAATAAAATGATAATCATTTTATTTTCCACGAGACTGCCTATATATATGTATGTAAACGTAAACGTTCATTATTGCGGTTTTAGAATCATTATATTGAAAATCCGTTGCCTATGAGCAAAAAGAAAACCCCTTTTCAGAAGTTTTCTTTTTCTTTCGTTGCGTTCATAAAGTTCTTTAAAAAACATACTTATATTCATTAATGTAATTACAGACTGATCTGGAATGATTGTTCGTGCAGCTACTTTCCATTCACCGTTTACTTTTCTAATGACATCATTTCGTTCCCGGATAGTTCTTCTGTTTGATGGCTAGATCCGCGGCTTCGTTTAAATAAAAGTAGCTTCTAACTTCATACTCATCGGGATGGGAGGTAGCTTTTACCATAATATTTGAAATAAAATGCCTTTGCCGGGTTGCAGGATTTTCCACCCAGGCAGATTTCGTGTACAACCGTTTCACTCGTGTCGTCATGGCCGCTTTTGATTCATCAAAAACGCCATATCGTCCGAAATGTTATTTGCTCCCACACCCTCTGCCGTTTCTCTGAGCGGCATCCGGTATTGAATATCATCTGTTAATAAATCGAGCCATTCGTTATATTGTCCATGATCCAAGTAGTAGGCTTCTAAATAGAGGAAGTTTGTAATTTCAAAATACAATTCTGGTGTAATTTGAACACCTACATCTGAATTCATTTGACTGCCTCCTCTTCAAACATGCCCGCTGAAATGAGCTCTAGCCATTGTTCATGCATGCTTCTTGCAATTGCATCTAAATATGTCGTTGGATATGCCTTGCCTGGACCTGGAAAACTTTCATCTGGCCCTACCCGATTAAATCCCATTAAATAATTACTTACACTATTATAATTTAAATGCTTATCTCGCATCATTAGACCTTTGCTTACTTCCACGATTCTCGACCACGTTTCCGTGTCATCTTGTTCCAGTGTACCAGAAGGACCAAAAGAACCTAAGTATCCTTTGTACGCTGCTTCCTTATATTCCTCTGGCGCAGCTTTATCGATAAGAAACCAAGACCATACTTCAACTTGATCTGGAGCAATCGGCCGCCACATACGAAAATTCAAGTAATTGTGCAAATCTCCTTCCGTTCCGTGAATTGGACTAACGAATGAAAGATTCGGATACACTCCCCTACAAAAACTGTCACCTTTGATAACACATGTAATTGCTCTGGTGTTAAATTTTCCTTAAACATGGGCCACATCGATTCAGGCATCCCTTGAAACGGGACCCTTGCTTCTCCTGTTTTTGAAGTAATCACGTTTATTCCATGGCCATTTTCTAAAACAATTTGATGCCCATAGCCGGCATATAACGGATCCGACGGGCTAATTCCTAATTCAACTGTCGATCGATGGGTTGTCTGTACGTGGTAAGGGTCTGCTGCAAAATTTTCAGCCGTCGCTTTCCAATTCGCCTTTGCCACCCATCGCTGTGGAAGACCTCTTACTTCCATTCCCCATCGCTTCTACCTAGTAAAATATCAAAATACCATTTCATATCTCCTAAATATTCTTCTAACGGCATAGCATGATGATCTAAACTAGCAAAAATCATCCCCGATACATATCAACTTGGGGAATTGGCCTAAGCCCCCACTCTGACTTATCCATTTCTTCCCCATATACTCTATTTCCCGCTACAATTCCAATTAATTCACCTTCGAGATTGTAGCTCCAGCCATGGTAGGGACATGTAAACACTTTTTGTTTCCTCGATCCGCTGTGCATAATTGCGTCCCGCGGTGAGTGCAAGAATTCAAAAATGCTCTAATTTCCCCATCTCTATTTTTCACTAACAAAACTGGGTCATTCGCCATCCAGCGGGTAACATAACTCCTGGCCCCTTTAGTTCAGTTTCATGTGCCAAAACTGCCACGTCCGTCCGTATATCTTTTCAATTTCCAAATCAAATATATCTGGATCCGTGAGAACCCATTGAGGCAACATCCCTTCACTCATTTTCTCTTTTAAAAGATGAAAAGCCTTCTCATCAATTGTTTTTTTATCATTACGAGTAACCTCCTTAAGAGTTACTTAATTAAACTCGGTAAAAACGTTACAATCTCAGGAAAAATAATAAGGATAATCGTAAATACTGCCATTGTAATGACCGCAGGAATAACCCCTTTAAAGATTTTTCAATAGGAACATCTTTAACTACCCCACTAATAATATAGACGCTAAGTCCGAGTGGAGGCGTTAGAACACCAATATTCAAAACCATAACCATAATAATTCCAAACCAAAGACCGTCAAAACCTAACTGGGTAATTAATGGATATACAATCGGCAGAGTTAGAACCATGATTGCAATACCTTCTAAAAACATTCCCAAAACAAAGTAAACGATGAGAATAAGTGCCATAATTACATACGGAGAAACATCAAGCGATGCAACTGAACTTGTTAAATACATAGGAATTTTACTCAATGCCAAAAACTTTCCAAAAAGCGAAGCGCCGATTAATATTAAAAGAGCATTACTGTTAATCTTAGCGTCTCATCTAGTGAGGAAAACAGCTTTTTGACATTCAGTTTTTTGTAAATAGAGTAAGCAAGAAAGCCCCTATTGCACCGATTCCACCAGCTTCAGTTGGAGTGAAAATCCCAAAATAAATTCCGCCAATACTAACGATAAAAATAAGTAAAAATGGCCATACGCTTTTTAACGAAAGAAACTTCTCCGATGTAGAAAGCACTTTCTCTTTCTTGGAGCTATCGATGGTTCTAAGCGAACTTGGATATTTATCATGATCATAAAGAGGATGGTCAAAATAATTCCAGGTATGAGCCCACCAATTAATAGTGGACCAATTGGCTCAGATGTTAATGCTCCATATAAAATAAGGATGACACTTGGCGGAATTAGAATACCTAATGTTCCTCCCGCAGCAACCGCCGCAGTAGAAAATGTCGTTTTATAATTGTATTCATTCATTTCAGGGATCGCAATTCTCGCCAGCGTAGCGGTGGTGGCATTCGTAGATCCTGAAATGGATGCAAAATTGAACTTGCTCCAACGGTCGCAATGGCCAGCCCACCTCGGAAATGGCCAATCCACTTATCAACTGCATTAAATAAGTCTTTTCCGAGACCTGTATTGGACATGAACATTCCCATTAAAATAAACAACGGGATGACACTTAATCCATAATTATTTGATGTTCCAAATGCGGAAGTACCTAACTGCGCTAAGCCAACATTCCAGTCAGACAAAATGACAACGCCAAGAAATCCGACTAAAAATAACGAAAGTCCGACAGATACCTTCAGCATAAGTAAAACGAGCAAGAGAATAATTCCGATCACACCGATTAATTCAGGACTCATGACGATGCACCACCTTGAGAAGGAATTTTAATGAATTGAATAAATAGGTGAGAGCAAATACAAAGGCCCCTATTACAGTAGCCCCTACAAATATATAAAGAGGCAATCCTAAATCCCCACTTGTCTGATGGCCTGCCCAAATTCTTTTCCGTACTCGAATAATTGCCATGTTGTTAATGCCACTAAAATAAATAATAGAAATGACGTACATGCATACAAACCGTCCTGGACTTTTTCAGGAAATTTCTTTGTTAAAAAGTCAATCTCGATATGATCCCCTTTATTTGAGCTGTTCCAAGGCTGAAGAAAATAATGATAGCGAGCGCTAACCCCGTCAGTTCATACGTACCAGTAATTGGCTTGTTAAATACATTCCTTCCAATTACATCGGCAGTAGTAAGCAGCATAAGAAAAATAGGAGAACACATGAAATCTTATGAAGGACATTGTTTAACATGAATGTAACTTTCTCCAAACGAGTTGTTATTTTGGGCAAAGGAGGTTTTGTTGAGAGCTGGAGCCCTCAACAAAACATGATCCTGTTGTACTTCTTGAATGTCTTGCTTCATTGGTCATCACCTCTCTTGTGATTTACCTAGTTTCCGTTAATTAACTTTTTCGTTTCATCGTAAATTTTTTGTCCATCGACACCGTTTTTCTCCATCTCTGAGAGCCAGTTTTCTGCCACTCCAATAGATACATCTTTAAATTTTTGCAGTTCGGCATCAGGCAATTCAATAAATTCAGTACCGCCATCTTTCGCTTCTTTCTCCGCAAGCTCCTTTTGTTTGTCAAACGCTTCTCCGGATTTTTGAGCCATTGGCACTCCGATCAATTCCTCAATCTTCTTTTGATCTTCTGAAGACATTTTATCCCAACTTGATTTATTCATGGCGACATAAAATAAGCTTGTATTAAAATTTCCTAAAGTAACATAATCAACAACATCAAACAAATTGAAATCTTTGATCGCCGCGACTGGAAGCACGCCACCATCAATGACCCCTTTTTGAATGGAGTCATAGATTTCAGGTGCAGGCAGCGAAACCGGAGTAGCTCCCACGACTTAATCATTTCTCCCGCTTCTACTGATGGAGTTCGTAATTTTAGTCCTTTCACATCATCAAAGCTTCGAACCGCTTTTCCTTTTGTAATAATTGCATATGGATCGGCAGCATGTACCCATAATAGTTTTATATCATCATATTCTTTCTGAATTTCAGGAAACGTGTCATATAACTTCTGAGCAACAATACTTAATTCCTCTCCCGTCCCATCAGCTAGAAAGGGTAATTGAAGAACAGAATGAATGGGAAATTTCCTGCATTATATCCTTGCAATCCCCAGCCAACATCCATAATTCCAGTTACAATATTATCGAATGTTTCACTTGGACTCCTAATGCACCACCAGGATAAATTTGAAATGTAACCCGCCCATCTGTAGCCTTTTCAGCATCCTCACTGAACGGCGCTAACGACCATTTATCCTGAACATGATCAGGTGAATTCATATGACCTATTTTAAATTCGATCGAATTTCCATCTGCTGTATTCTCTTTGCTTCCTCCAACTGAATCTTTCGAACACGCAGTAAAAAGAGCAATAAACATAACATCATTCCTACAATCGATAGATTACTCCAATTCCTTCCCATTGATTGCGGCCCCTCATCTTTGTAAAAACTTCTGTTTATAAAGCGTTTTCATTCTCTTGCGGGAAAAACGGGATGTTAATATCCTCTCTTTTTCGACTAAACGATTACTAATACAGTAACCCCTATTTGATCCATCCACAATGTCTCTGTTTCTCTATGAGCAACAAAGGCAACTATTTTAACTTTACACATTCGAAATCGAGGCAAAATCATATTCATTTTCCTTTTGATCATATCCCCACTGCAAAGGCAAACCGACATAATTTTCTGCAAGGCTTTCTGAGGCTGCACGAGATGAGGTAACATAATCAAGTTCTGCCAATTGAACCCGATATTCAAATGGGCTATGATCAATATTCCTATGTAGCATGGTCGTCATCCACTTAGAAAATCTTTGAGCTTTCCAAACTCTTCGTAAACATATTTCAGAATAACGATCTAGTAAATCTGCATTTCTATTTTGATAAAATTCCAAAAATGCCTGTGTTAATACTCTTATATCGGAAATAGCTAAATTCAATCCCTTTGCACCTGTTGGTGGTACAATGTGAGCTGCATCACCTGCAAGGAACAAGCGGCCGAATTGCATCGTTTCACAAACAAAGCTTCTCATCGAGACAATGTTCTTTTGGAAAATTTCCCCTCTTTTATTTTCCATCCATCATTTGTTTGTGTGCGCAAGGTTAATTCATTCCAAATACGATCATCCGACCATTCCTCAACTCTATCATTTGGATTAACCTGTAAATAGTGGCGTTGAACGGATGCTGACCTCGTACTTAATAAAGCAAAGCCTCGTTCATGGGACGCATAGATTAATTCAGGGTGAGTTGGAGGGTTTTCGTTAAAATTCCAAGCCAGCCAAACGGATAATCCTTAATATACTCTTTACGAATCCTTTCCGGAATGGTTTTTCGGCTTGGTCCATGGAACCCATCACATCCTGCAATGAAATCACACTCGATTTCCTCATCGATACCTTCATGTGAAAATCTGATTTTCGGTCTATTGCTATGTATCTCATTCAATTTTACATCTGAAACCTCAAATAATATTTTCCCGCCTGCTTTGAGACGAGCCGCTAGTAAATCCTTAACAACTTCATGCTGAGCATACAACATAATCTTTTTACCATTTGTTAATTCATGCATATTAATTCTTTGTCTTCTCCCATTAAATTGGAGTTCAATGCCATGATGAATTTGTCCTTCCTTCATCATCCGATCTCCAACACCCGTTGTATTCAATAAATCGATCGTCCCCTGTTCCAAAACACCAGCACGAATTCTACTTTCAATATCTTCTCGACTTCGCTTTTCTATAATAATTGATTCTATTCCTTGTAGATGTAGCAAATGAGCCAGCATGAGTCCTGCCGGCCCAGCTCCGATAATCCCAACTTGCGTTCGCATCGTCATACCTCCTCGGTGCTTTCCATGTCAATTTTCGTTAATTTGCATATTCTTTTTCTTCGCTTCGTCCACATTTGAAACTGTTTTCTTCTCAAATGTGATCAATGCATTCCAACTTCCTGACGATTGTCCGTCTGCCAAATATTTTGGCTCAACACCATCCTCAAGCATGCTGATCAACATGGCTAAATGCCTACCACCAGATTCCACTCCTGCCAATCGGGCATATTGGGAAGCATTTCATAAGCAGATTGATAGTCTCTATCCATAATGAATTCGATAAACTGTTTATCCATCGCTCGTTCAGATAGAGTAGGCATATTTTCCCTTCCTCGTACTAAACGATGGGATAAGGCACCACTTGAAAGGAAGATGATCTTCTTTTCGCTTTCCCGTAATACTTTGGCAATGGTCTGCCCCCATGTATACGTTTCTTCAATTGAGGCAGCAAGTGTGACAGATAAATTAATAACTGGGATGTCTTCATTTGGAACGAGGTAACGAAGAGGCACGACGGTTCCATAATCCCATACATAGTAAGGATCATTAACGCCTTGGACTTGTAAGCCTGCGTCTTGACCAGCTTTCACAAGTTCCTGTGCCAATTGTTCATCGCCAGGATAATCATAAGGGACTTCCTTAATTAAATCAGGTGCTTCAATCGAAGTTAATATCCCTTTATGAACAGGCGTGCCATCGACATAATGAAAGAAAGTAGTTGGCCAATGGCAAGAAACAATCACGATCGCATCCGGTTTAATTTGGTCAATTTGCTTAGCTACTTGCTTCATCGCCGTTACAATATCTTGTTGAAAATCTGGAACTTGATCTTCATGGCATATACTGGAACATGAGGAACTAACATGCTTAATTCAATCGTCATTGGAACCTCCTGAAAAGTTTATTTTGTTTTAACCATTTCAGACATCGGTGTCCCGGCCTTCCCCCAATGGGTTTTCGGAATTTCTGTCACGAGCACTCTTATATTTTCCGGTGGAGCATCCAATGTCTCAGAAACCGTTTCTGTAATGTTATGAATCACTTCTGCTACTTTTTCCTTCGGTCTTCCTTCTAATAATTGAACATGAATAATTGGCATTTAAAGCCTCCTTTCGTTTGAGTCATCAATTCTGCTTTATTCCTTATTCAGTAACTGTAAATGAGACTTCACCTAATCCATCGAACTTTCCGCTAACAACATCGCCTTTTTCCAATAAAACTGCACCAGTAAGGGCCCTGATAATATCACATCTCCCTTGCGAATTTTATCTCCTTTTCTCGCTAGCATATTCGCAAGCATTGCAATCGCATTGGCAGGATGGTTGAGAACTGCAGCACCTGCTCCTAATTCCTTCATCTCTCCATTTATCGAAAGGGTGGCACCGACTAAATCGAGCTCAAGCTGATCAGGTTTCTTCATACTCGTTCCAAACACGACTCTAGAAGTTGAAGCATTATCTGCAACGACATCTGGAAGTGTGAAGTTAAAGTTTTCATAACGGCTATCAATGATTTCTAATGCCGGAAGAACGGATTCGGTTTTTGCTAATACGTGAGCGCCCGTTACACCTGGCCCCTCAATGTCTTCAGCAATGACGAAGGCAATTTCTGCTTCGACCTTTGGATGAATGACATCTTGTAAAGAAACGGTACCGCCATTATCAATGAGCATATAATCAAACACATATCCATAGATCGGTTCATTTACATTCATTTGCCGCATTTTTGCTTCGCTTGTTAATCCCATTTTCGGACCAACAATTTTTCTACCTTCTGCTAATTTCATAGAAACGATCTCTTGTTGAATAAGATAGCCTTCTTCCACCGTTAAATCTGGTTTCAGTTTCGCGGTAACTTTTCAACTTCCCGCTTTTCAACCTCAGCAGTGACCAAATAGCTGGCAATTTCTTTTATTTGTTTTTCATCCACGATCATTTCCTCCTTTACACACCCGTGCCTGCCTTTTTCTGGAAAGCTCAGCAGCGACATCCATAATCATATCCTCTTGTCCTCCGACAGCATTTCTTTTACCTACTTCCATTAAAATCGTTCGTGAATCGATATTAAACATCCGAGCGGCACGCTGAGCATGTAGAATGAAGCTTGAATAGACACCGGCATATCCTAATACGAGGCCATCCCTCGTTATTTCCTGCGGTTTTTCTAAAATAGGGCAACTAATTCTTCGGCAACATCCATCATTTTAAATACATCTATCCCTGTGCGAATGTTTAATTTATCAAGGACAGCTACTGCAACTTCTGTCTGCGTGTTTCCTGCTCCTGCTCCAAGACAGCGAACACTCCCGTCTATTCGCGTAGCCCCTTCTTCAATGGCTGCTAATGAGTTTGCCATTGCTAATGACAAATTATTATGCGCGTGAAATCCAACGTGAATGTCGAGATTTTCTCTTAGTGCACGAATCCTTTCCTTTACTTCATGAGGAAGCAATGCCCCTGCAGAGTCAACGACATATACGGTGTCTGCCCCGTAGCTTTCCATTAATTTTGCCTGCTCAACAAGCTTTTCAGGGGTGCCATATGAGACATCATTAAAAATCCAACGGTTTCTAAACCAAGTTCTTTTGCTAATGCAATATGTTGCCGCGATACGTCAGCCTCTGTCACATGGGTCGCAATTCTTGCCATTTTCGCCCCTAATCGAGCGGCTTCCTTTAACTCCGGCATCGTCCCGATCCCCGGCAAAAGGAGAACGGCAATTTTTGCTTGGTTAACGACAGATGCAGCTGCTTCAATCAGCTCTAGCTCATTCGTCAGTGACAATCCATATTGTAATGATGAGCCTCCTAGCCCATCGCCATGTGATACTTCAATATACGGGACATTTGCTTCGTCCAAGCCTTTCGCTATATTGACTACTTGATCAATAGTAAATTGATGACTAATTGCATGACTTCCATCCCTTAAAGCCACTTCTGTTATGTAAACATCTCTCGTTTGTTCCATTTTTTCACCCCTCTTTTAAACGACGTATTGTCAAAACTTATATAGTAAAAGTTAATAATCCCTTGATCTGATGGGCTTTAAATGCAAAAACTTGCCACCCCATAGTTTTAGGTTAAAAGTGAGGTTACGACACCGAACACTTAATCCCTAAAGACAAGGAAGTGACAAGTTGTACCCTCAATTATTAACTTATTTACTCGAATTTATCAAGTACCAAGAACAAATTATTCGTACTTTACTTACCCTTCTTGTTGGTAAAAATATGTTTAAGAAACCAACGGAAGAGCCTGTGAATATGCCTTATCGAAAACTTCAAGTAGATGATTTACCTATCATCAAAACCTTTGAAAAGCTAAATTATAAGCAGCTTTTACAAGAGTATTTGGTCGAACATGGCAAGCCTATTAAACCTGTTCAAAGGCGTTCTAACTCAAAGGTTACAGTACCTAAATCAATGAACTGTCCTAAGTGCAGTGCTCCGTCGGACTTTCTATATGCGAATAACGGAGATAAAGGTCAGTATCAATGTAAAGTGTGTTCGTGTCTTTTTAGTAATAAGAATCGTTTTTCTAAAGAAGCGATTTTAAAGTGCCCGTACTGTGCCAAAACACTTGAGAAAATTAAACAAAGAAAAGATTTTATTGTATTCAAGTGTAAAAACAACGCTTGTGCTTATTACCAAAAAAACTGCAAGCCATGTCTTCAAAGGAGAAGAAACGCTTTAAGGAAGACCCACAGGCTTTCAAAGTGCGCTATATTTTTCGCCAGTTTCACATTGATTTTTCACCATTGTCTAAACAATCGCCCGAGCTTCCTAGAGTTGATTTGTCTAAGATTTATGCTTCACCGCATACATTGGGTTTAATTTTGACGTACCATGTGAACTATGGGCTTTCAGCCCGTAGAACAGCCGCAATTATGCAGGATGTTCATGGCGTCGCTATTTCCCATCAAACGATATTGAACTACGAAAACAGTGTGTCTTTACTGCTTAAGCCGTATGTGGATTACTATCCATATGAGCTTTCTGATCAATTTTGTGGCGATGAAACCTATATCCGTGTCAACGGAAAATGGCATTATTTATTTTTCTTTTTGATGCGGTAAAGAAGATTATTCTTTCTTATCCCGTGTCTCCAAATCGAGATACAGCCACGGCGATTCGTGCCATTGATGAAGTGCTAGTGAAAATGGACAAGATTCCAGAGGACCTCACTTTCGTCGTAGATGGGAATCCCATCTACCTTCTAGCACAACACTTTTTCGCTCAACACGATATCCAGTTCGACGTGAAACAGGTGATCGGGCTTACAAATGAAGACTCAGTTTCGACCGAGTTCAGACCGTTAAAACAAGTCATTGAACGACTAAATCGGACATTCAAGGAAACTATCGTTCCACACACGGCTTTGGTTCAGAACGAGGTTCTGTTTCTTATGTCACCCTGTTTGTCGCATACTTTAATTTTCTACGGCCTCATGCCTCTTTGGAAGGAAAGGTACCTGTTGTAAATCCTGCACTATCAGGTCTTCCTACAATGCCGGCAAGATGGACAAAGCTAATTGATTTAGCTCAAAAATGGATCATTGAGCAGCGAACAGCCTAGCTTTTTGTTTAGCTGAGCCTTTGAACTTTAGCAATCGGCGAAGCGAACTCTTGACAAACCGAAGGAAGAAAAAGGTTAAAATTGGATAATGTCAAGGGTTCTTTGTCGTGCCTTCTTTGTCCCCTTCGCCCTTGATACTCTTAACGCAACCTTTTTGACTGTTTGTCAGGAGCGATTGCGGGCGAAGTTTCACCACTGGATAGCGTAAGACGAATAAATCATCGATTTTTCATAGAACTTTTACACTACCTTAAACGATGACTTTAGAAACCTTATGCTTTGCCCATTCCTCGGCGACTTTCACTGCGGCGGCTGTCATAATATCGAGGTTGCCAGAATAAATAGGCAAATAATCACCTGCACCTTCCACTTCAAGAAAGACAGTTATGTGATTACCATCAATAACCGGTTCTTGTCTAAGTCTGTAACCAGGCACATATGATTGAACTTGCTTTTCCATCTTTTTAATTGATGTAATGATTTCATCTTGCTTTGCTTCTTCACCTTCTACAATGATATGAATCGTGTTTCTCATAAGGATCGGAGGTTCCGCTGGATTTAAAATAATGATTGCTTTTCCTTTCTTCGCTCCGCCAATTTTTTCGATTCCTCTTGCAGTAGTTTGAGTAAATTCATCGATATTCGCTCTCGTACCAGGCCCCGCACTTTTACTAGAAATCGTTGCAACAATCTCGGCGTATTCCACTTGCTGCACTTGATTGATTGCATGTACGATTGGTATCGTTGCTTGCCCACCACATGTAATAAGATTAATATTTTCAGCATCCATATGTGCACCAAGATTTACCGGTGGGACAACGAGCGGACCAATGGCAGCCGGTGTTAAATCTAGCACCTGCTTCCCAGCTTCCTTTAGTAACTCAGCATGCCTACTATGCGCTTTCGCGGAAGTTGCATCAAACACAATATCGGCAAGCTCGGGTTTTTCCAAGAAACCATCAATTCCTGAATCAATTGCTTCGTATCCTAGCACCTTCGCTTTTTTAATCCGTCTGATTGTGCATCAATCCCAATAACTGCCGTTAATTCTAAAATAGGTGATCTGTTTAATTTCAGCATTAAATCCGTTCCGATGTTCCCTGATCCTAAAATGGCCACTTTTACTTTACTCATCATTTTCTCCTTCCGTTTTTAGAAGTGAACGCTCACTTGTCCTATATGTGCAAAACGAGCTGTGAAGGAATCCCTTCCACTGCATCGACTGCTGCGGATAGAGCACCAGATAAAATGACTTCCCAGCACGAAGCGGAATATCAAAGTCTGCCAATCGATTGGCTAGCCACGCGACACAATGGACAGGATTGCCAAGGGCGGCAGCACCTACGCCCGTATTGACGACCTTGCCATTTTTCATTAACACCATCCCAATTAATTCAAGATCAACATCTTCAATTTTTGTTGGCTTTCCACCTAGTACATAAAACGCGGAAGAAGCATTATCAGCAATCGTATCTGGAAGTTGAATCTTCCAATCCTTTATTCGGCTATCTACAATTTCAATTGCAGGCAGTATATAGTCCGTAGCTTGAATGACATCAAGTGCTGTCACATTCGGTCCTCGTAAATCCTTTTTAAAATAAACGCAATTTCAGCTTCCACCTTAGGCTGCAGTACTTTTTGTGGGACAGCGCTTCCATTTTCAACAACCATACTATCAAGTAAATGTCCGTAATCAGGCTCATCTACCCCTAGCAGCGTCTGCATTGCTTTCGATGTCAGCCCAATTTTCTTCCCAACAATTTTATGCCCCTGAGCTACTTTTCTATTAATATTTTCTAGTTGAATATAGTAGGCCTCATGAACAGAGAGCATTGGTTCGATTGAAGTAATGGGCGACATGCCAACCCGGCTCTCCTCTGCTTCAGCCAATTGATTTGCAAATTGTATCCTCTTATTCGACAAGCTTCTCCATCCCTTTCCTACAATTTGATCGTTATATTCGATAGTTCCGAATAAAAATCAATGCTATGCATTCCTCCTGTTCTCCCGATTCCACTATTTTTCATGCCACCAAATGGCGTTCTTAAATCGCGAAGGAACCATGTATTCACCCAAATAATCCCTGCTTCGATTTGGTGGGCCACGCGATGGGCTTTTCTTAAATCATTTGTCCAAATCGTTGCACTAAGTCCGTAATGTGTATCATTTGCCTGCATGATCACTTCTTCTTCCGTGTCAAATGGAATGACCGTTACAACAGGACCAAAAATTTCTTCACGAACACAGCGGGAATTCCGGTCCAATCCAGTGATAATGGTCGGCTCTAAATAGTACCCTTTTTCAAATCCTCCCGGACGTTTTCCACCTGTTAAAAACGTTGCCCCATCTTCACGCGCAATCTGAAGATAACTGTTTACACGATCATAATGTTCTTTACTTATTAAAGCACCGACATTCGTTTCTTCATCGTATGGATCTCCGACCTTTAGCTCCTTCACCTTCTTAGTAAATTGTTCTAAAAATTGCTCGTAGACAGGTCTTTCTACATAAATTCGCGAGCCGCACAAGCAAACTTCCCTTGATTAATAAAACTAGATCTTACTGTCGTCTCAATTACTTCATCTAAATCTGAGTCCGCAAAGATAATGTTCGGATTCTTCCCACCTAGCTCATAAGAAAGTTTTTCAGAGAATCTGCGGCAGATTTCATAATTGCTGAACCCGTTCCCGGCTCACCGATAAAAGAAATGGCATCAATATCTGGATGTTCAGCGATCGCTCCACCAGCGGAATTCGGTCCAAATCCATGGACAAGATTGACAACACCATCAGGAACGCCAGCCTCTTTCATAATCTCCATTAACACGGTTGCAGTCATCGGCGTCCATTCTGCTGGTTTAACGACAGCTGTATTGCCCATTCCTAAACATGGAGCCAATTTCCAAGTTAATAATAATAAAGGCAAATTCCACGGTTTAATAATTCCAACGACCCCAACTGGTCTACGATACGTATAGTGAAGGGCTTGCTGATCTTGTTGATACGCATCCGTTCCAATCGACGTAATATAATCCGCAAAAAATGGAAATTATAAGCTGCCCTTGGTATATCAATTGTGTTAGCGAGTGAGAATGGTTTGCCAGTATCCAAACATTCTAAATGAGCGAGCTCTTCTTGCCTTTCAAGAATCAAATCACCAATTCTCCGAAGAATTTTAGAACGTTCTTGAAGTGTCATAGCCTTCCATGGTCCATCTAACGCCCTTCTAGCAGCAGCGACCGCAAAGTCTACTTCCTCCTTACCACCCTCTGCGACAGTTCCCAACACCTCTTCCGTTGCTGGATTCATATTGTCAAAGAAAGATTGATTTTGAGATTCAACAAACTGACCATTAATAAAATGTAAACAATTGATTGCTTGGATCTTCGTTTTCGTTTGCATGAAACATCCTCCCTTGATGATTGTTTTTTATTTTCTTAATATTACGTTAACATTTACGTATTGCTTATACAACGCCACTGTTGCTCTAGAAGCAACAAAAGGAAAAGATTTTCAAAAAAGAAAACAAAGCAGGTATTTCAATTTAATCGAAATGAGTTTTCACACTTCTAAATATTTTAATTTTTCAATTTATATATTGACAAATTTTTTAATTGTTGTCTAATATAGGAAACTACGTTTTTCTTAATGAAACATAAATAGTGAGGAGGGAAAATTATTTGCCGATAAAAAACAAGGAGGAAATCAATTATCGTCAGTAAGAAATGCTCTTAGAATTTTACGGAGCTTCACAATGGATGAACCGGAGAAAAAGTGAGTGATTTATCACAGTCGCTTGGAATCAATAAAAGCACAGTGAGCAGAACATTGTCCACTTTGGCGAGTGAAGGATTTGTATTTAAAGATCCCGAAACACAAAAATATAGACTTGGGTTATCGATTGTTTCCTTAGGGGTTGTCAACAGCACGATGGACATATATAAAGAATCGATGCCCGTCTTAACTAAGCTCGTAGAAGCATCTGGGGAAACGAGTCATATTTCTATTTTAGATAATTATGAAGTGATCTATTTACAAAAGTCGAATGCAACCATCCGGTACGGTTTTTAACACATGTCGGAAAAAGAAATCCAACCTATTGCACAAGCTCCGGAAAAGTGTTGCTTGCCTACTCAGATGATGTTGTTATTGAAACCGTTATCAATCATGGTTTACAACGATATACTAGAAATACCATTACAGACCCACTAAAGCTTCGGAAACATTTAAAACAAATTAAAGAAAATGGCTATGTCGCTAGCATTGAAGAATTCACTGAAGGAGTAAACTCAGTCGCCGCTCCTGTATATAATTACAAAGGTCAGGTCGTCGCGGCTCTATCCGTCGTTGGTCCTAAACAACGAATCTATTCTGATAAACTTCGGAGAATCACCAAACAAGTCATGCAGGCAAGTGCGGAAATTTCAAGTCGACTAGGCTATTGGAAATAATTAAGAAAGGGAGTATGCAAAGATGTATGATTTCCATACACACTTCATTCCAAACGATGTGTTAACTTGGTTAAAAGACAATCAGGAAAAACAAATGCAAAATGGACAAAAAAGAGTCAGCAATAAATGAATTTTTAATCGTCAATGAAAAATGGGGATTCGAGCTTAAACCAACGTTTATCGACTTATCTTTATACGAAGAAGAACAAGGAAAGGCTGGAGTTACACATTCCGTGATCTCACCCATTCCTCAACTTTTTATGTACGATGCCGAACTTTCACTGACAAATGAACTTTCACAAGTTTATAATACAGCGCTATCCCAAATCACTGAGTCATCACCTGATACTTTTTCAGCACTTGGTACCGTTCCTCTTCAGCATCCAGAGCAGGCTGCGATGATGTTACAGGATGTAATGTTGAGCGGCTTAAAAGGAGTAATCATTGGTCCCGGATTACCTGGACATATGTTATCAGATGACTTTTTCAAACCATTTTTTGAAGAAGCAAACAAGTTAAAAGCAATTGTATTTATTCATCCCCTTTAAGCGAGGACCCTCGGCTAAAAAGAAGAATGATGCCCAATTTAATAGGTGTTCCATGGGAAACGACCGTATGTGCAACAGATTTATTGCTAAGTGGTTTCATAGATACATATCCAAATGTTAAAGTATTATTTGCGCATGGAGGCGGATTCCTTCCTTACCAATTAGGCAGGTTGGATAAAGGATATGAACAGTGGAAGGCTGTTTCTGCCCATTTACAAGCACCTCCATCCGAATATGCAAAGCGCTTTTGGTATGATGACGTGCTGTGGAATGAAAACAGCATTGATTTTTAGTAAAAACGATCGGTGCAGAGCGTGTCGTCCCAGGATCTGATTTTCCTTTTGACCTAGCCCAATGGCCGCCAAAAAGTTACAATGAAAAAGCGATTCAGACATTATTAGCTGAATGAAATATTTTTGTTGAAATTGCGCCTAGAGCAACATTGATCTATACGTACAACCGAATTTACGGTATAAATGCCTAGACAAGCTCAAATTTTATAAGAGCGGTATCATTAATTGGGAGGAGTTTTCACATGCAAAATTATCAAGAGGTAAAAAGCAGTTTACTTTCCCAGTGCAAAAATGAATTAAACAAAAGCTATATTAATGGTGTATGGACAGAAGGAAATAGTGACCGAACGTATGACATTGTGAACCCTTATGATCGTTCTGTCATTGCTTCTGTACAATTGGCGACTGTTGAACAAGTAGAAGATGCATTTGAATTGGCAAATAACGCGCAAAAAAATGGGCTCATGCTTCCGCTGATGAAAGAAAAGCAGTTCTCCAGAAGGCAATGGAGTACTTCCGATCGAATCGAGAAGAAATTATTGAATTACTCGTCCACGAGACAGGCGGTACGATACTAAAGTCAACGGTCGAATTGCATCTTGCAATGGAGTTTTTGGAGGAATCAATTAAATACGCGGATGAACTTGAAAAAGTACGAGAAGTTCCGGGCTCTGCTGAAAAACTCATCATATTCACCGGCTGCCGCTCGGAGTTGTTTCGTCCATATCCCCTTTTAATTTTCCGTTAAACTTGTCCATGAGAACGATCGCACCTGCGATTGCTTTAGAAACAGCGTTGTTCATAAGCCGGACATTCAAGTCGGATTTTCCGGTGGTGCCATTATCGCAAAAGCGTTCGAATATGCTGGCTTACCTAAAGGGGTATTAAATGTCGTATTGACCGATATTCCTGAGATTGGTGACAGCATGCTAACAAATAAACACGCGAAATTGATCAGTTTCACAGGATCTTCAGCAGTTGGCCGCCATATTGGCGCGATTGCGGGAGGAATTTAAAGCGAGTTGCACTGGAGCTTGGAGGAAATAGTCCTTTTGTTGTATTATCAGACGCTAATGTCGAACAAGCGGTTAACGCAGCCATTTTCGGCAAATTTATTCATCAAGGGCAAATTTGCATGATTATTAACAGAATCATTGTTAGCGAGAATGTATATGACCAATTTGTAGAGACTTTTATCGAACGAGCTAAATCTTTAACATATGGAGATCCAAGTGATCCGAATACGATCATCGGTCCATTAATAAACGAAACACAGATCGAAAAGGCATTAGGCTATATTGAAACAGCAAAACAACAAGCAGCAACCGTTGCCCTTGAAGGACAACGTGTTGGAAATGTACTCACCCCATACGTATTTACGGACGTAGACAACTCAAGTAAATTGGCACAAACGGAGCTATTTGCCCCAATTGCAACGATTATTAAAGCAAAATCTGACGAAGAAGCGATTCAAATTGCAAATGACACGGAATATGGGTTAAGCTCCGCCATTTTTACGAGCGATCTAGAACGTGGACAGTCGTTAGCTCTGCAAATCGAAAGCGGCATGACACATATAAACGACCAAACGGTCAATGATGCGCCGAACATTCCATTTGGCGGCATGAAAGCTAGCGGGTTGGGACGATTTGGAAACCCGTGGGTTGTGGATGAGTTTACAGAGACGAAGTGGGTGTCGGTTCAGACGGTGGATAGGAAGTATCCGTTTTAAGGGAAGGAGGAAGACCGGGGAATAGAGCCCGGTTTTCCTCTTCCCTATTTTTAAATAAAAATTTGTGACATCCACCGAAGGTTTAACTTAAATCAGCTAATATCTTTGCACCGAAAACGAAGCGGCAAGTACAAATAGTTTGGCCTCTTTTATTACTATTGTGGAACAGTTTTGTAAATCAACTTCATTTGGAGAGTGACGATGATGGATTTTAACCTGAAGTTTTATCTTGGGGCAATAATGGAGCGGTAGCCTCTAAATTCATTTATAAATATCTCCTCGAGGTCCGATATTTAATATAATAATAATCAATTTTTCGTTTTGTATTCGATATAATAAACTTAGTGATCCAATTCTAATACGAAAATCATCATAATCAGATCCCTCTAAAGGTTTTACATTTGGAATGGCATATGGATTTTCACGAAGTCGATTGATCACTTCTTTAACTTTATTTTTTATCTTAATTGGCAGTTTTTCATAATACCTCGCTGCTTACTCTCTCATCTTTACAACATATTTAGACATGAAGATCATCCCAATCAATAAGGTCATTATTTTCAATATCGACCTCCGCTTGCTTTAATATATCTTTCTCACGATCGGTAAAGGTGAATTATCAGCTTCAATTATGACTTCCTTATCATGGTCCTTTTCTATAACGCCCTTGATAAGGTCATATACGAGTTTGGCATCCTTTTCATTTACCAAGTCCACAAGTAAATGCAGATCTTCTTTACGAACACTCTATTTAACACCTCTTCATAAGATTTCTTTATTAATAATTCCTTCCTTATTACTATGCGTTGCATCGGCCGACTTTTTCGGACAATTCCTTGGATTAGTTTAAGTTTAACGAATGATGTAATGCATTGCAATTAAATTTGTTACAAGAATATAGATAGTTTCCCTTCCTTTAGACTGATCGAGGTTATGAAGTATTCAATCTAAATTATTTTTCCCGTAATTGGAGCAACCACAACCTTTACACTTCCATATTAATGGTCACTAAATATGTAGATACAATAAAAAATTTCACCCAGCCGTGTTTTAACAAAAGATTGTAAGATTAAACTCATCATTTATGAAAAACAAAGGACATTTTTTTCATACAAACGGACTTAATTATTTAGCACATGAATTTGATCGTGGAACATTTCAGTGAAACAAAATTATTTGAGGAGTGCCTGGCACGAGGGATTCTTTAACGTGTCTAATTGATCATTTAACTTGGCCACTTCAACAGAAGTAAGTTCATACACCATTGCATATTCAGCTATTCTTTTCATTTCGTGGAGCTTAAAGTCTATCTCATCTGAATATTTGAATTCGGTCTTTCGTTTCTTGAGTTGAGCTTCAAGAAACTTCTTAAGTTCATCATTGTCTTTTTCCATCGCTTCCCTCCGTAGTTTAACTAAATAATTTTTCAATACAAAAACGGAAGGTCAAAACGCCACTTTGAACCGTGGAATATTTTCGTGAAACAAGATTATTCGGAGAGTGACTGAAACCTATTTCATGCTATAATTAGAACAATCATTCCCTATTAGGAGGTTTCTAGCAATGTCTTATAACTCTAATCCGCATTTGTCAAGAATTGTCGGGAAACTATTGGGAGATGGATCAATCACTAAACAAACTGGAAGAAAACCCAGATTCCAATTTATGCATTCATCCATTGATGTTGAATGGACTCAACATTGTTATGAACAACTACGGGATTATTTGCCTTTAAACCCGCCTATGTATAAAAACAACTGACCCAAGGATGAAAGCCGGATATTCCGAAAGTTATTTTGTTCAATCTAGAACACACGATTTTATTACAATGATCGAGAAATTATGGTATACGGATCGAAAAAGAATCTACCATTTCATTTTATCAATCAACATTTAAATGAAGAGGCGCTTGCTTGGTGGTATCAAGATGATGGCCATTTAAAACAAGAGAATGGTATAGCAAGAAAAATCATCTTATCTACTGATAACTTCTCAACATTCGATAATAAAAAGCTAATCGAGATGCTACACAATAAATGTGATATTACCTTTTCATTAGATGGTCAAAACCGTCTTATTTTATATGATCAGTTTCAAATTTTATACTTCCTAAGATTAATTGAACCTTTTATGCATTCCTCCATGAAAAGAAAGCAATTAGAACGCACCGAGCCAAAACAACTTGCAAAAACAACCACAATATATTTACCTGCTATTTTCCAAATTACAAAGCCTACTTTTGAAATTAATAACCAATTAAACAAATTGAATGGGTTGCTTGAACAAGTAAATAAGCGAGATGGACACTTACGTTTTTACAAAGCCCATCGTTGGATTAACAAGAATAATGTAACGAGGAGCTACAGGATCATAATCGGGAACAGTAATAAAGAACAACTTGCCAAAATTCGGGCAATAACTGGATTATCTAACAGCAAGATCGTTGAATGGTGTTTTCACTCATAGAAAATTCGAGGAGTGACTGGTACGGTTTTTAATTACCATTTTCATGACTGAAAGCCTGTTGCTGGACTTTTCCTTGGCTTGGCGCCATTAACATGAATGCCATATCCATGAAAACATCACCTTTCTTTTACTAATGGAAAACTGATTGCAACTGCTGTTCTAGGGAATGAACTTCTCTTTTCAGAGTACTTATTTGTCCGTCCAACTTGTCAATTTCCAATGAAGTAAGCTCATGATCACGGGCATTCACAGCTAGTTCTTTCATTTCATAAAGCTTTTTCTCAATCGCTTCTAAGATGGTGTCTTGCTTCCTGCACCATTCAATCTGTTCTTCAAGAAACTTTTTCTTCTCTTTCTGATCTTTGTCCATCAGTATCTCCCTTTCGAACAGCGCCTTTACGGTATCTTAAATAAAAGAGATCATAGCAAAACTAGAGTCCCTTCCAGATAATATAAAATTAACGAAGTAGTTGAAAACTCCTGGTGCTCGTTGGTTCACTTGAGCCAACATCACCTGCGCTACTTGAGATTAAATAAGAATTTTCATTTGTTCCAGCATTTCATTCGCTTCGTTAAGTAACGAGCGGTAGCAGAGCAATCATAAGATAAATTCATTTCGTGTGGAACAGCCCTGTGAAACAAGAAATTTCGAGGAGTGATTGGCACGGCATTAAAGTAAGCTTATATAAGCTTAACAAATCAGTCAAAATAAGTGTAACCTATCAAAAACTTTAGTAGTGAGCGTGAGATTCTTATGTCCTATTTACTACTTACTTAACTTCATAAGTTCACTAATACCCTACAAATGAAAGTTTTCATTTGATATTATGCTTGTAATTACAACTGCATCTCCTCTAAAAATGCCCCCATTTTCTAAATAAATAGTTAGGTTGACTTTATCTTGGGATTCAAATTCACAATCTCTAGCACCCCGAAGGTCTATATCCCATGTTTTTGTTTCACAATTGAAGACTAATTCAGCTTTATTAAAGTAAAGTTTTAACTTATGATTTAATGCCTTATTGTACTCTATTTTATTTACCTTTTGAATATCAACCATTGGAGCCCATCCTCTCAATGTATGGGAAAGAGACCCTAGCAAAACTAGAGTCCCTTCCAAATAATCTAAAATTAACGAAGAAGTTGCAATACTCCCTGAGGTAACTGGTTTGCCTGAGCTAACATAGCTTGTGAAGCTTGTGCTAAGATAGAATTCTTTGTTTGTTCCATCATTTCTTTCGCCATCGTGCGAACATTTGCTTTCACAAATGACTAGACTATCTCTTCACCCTCTAGCATTCTAGTAGGGGTCGGGCACTTCAGATTCACAATGCTGATGGACATTGTTTCACCTATGGATTCATCGTCATAGCTTATGCCTTAGACGGTTTCCTAGTCGTTGAACCTTCTCCACTCTTTCAAGACAGGAGCTTGGCTGCTGATTGCCCAATCTTTTCTTTTTTCGAACCATCACGCTTGTCGTTTCCAACTACGTTGTGGTAAGAAAAGCTCTAAGGGTTTTCCAGCAATTCACCCGATTATAATCACTAGCCGTTACCAACTAGGACGACTGTGCTTAGCTACGCTTTCTACTTATGCAGCTAAAGCATAATCTACGTCACGGATACGAGATTCCGCAGCAGTTAGGTTTTCAGAAGAAGTACTTAGGTTGTTGATTGTATGTTCTAGACGATTTTGAGCTGCTCCTAGAGATGATCTTTGTGATGATACTTTATTAATCGCATCATCAACTACTTTAATTAAAGCTTCTGCATTTGCTTTAGTATCAACTGCTGTGTTGTTTTTAATCTTATCACCTATATTTTGATTAGCTCCACTACCTAATGTTGAGCTTGACATCTCAGCAAATGTTACTGATAATGTCTCATCTGTCCCTCCATTACTACCAATCAAAAATTCTGCTGCGCTACTACCTGATTCAGTTATTATCTTTTACCACCGGCTGCAGCTAAAGCTCCACCAATGTTAGCTGCAGTATCAGTACCTGTAACTGTAATGCTCACACCCAAAGTATTAAAACTTAGCGTTGCTTCTCCACTAGCAAAGTCTCCATCAACGATAGCAATTGTTTGAGCTGCATTATCGCTATCTCTTGTAAGAATTAGGTCGCCAGCGTTATATGAAAAAGTATATGTTTCATCAGCCTTTGCACCACTCACATCAACATTAGAAATCATTGCACTTCCTAATGCTACAGCAGTTTTAGCAGTTGAAGAAGAATCTAGAGTAGTTGCTAAATCTCCATTTAATAGCTTCTTACCATTAAATGCAGTTGTATCAGAGATTCTATCAATTTCCTCTTTAAGTTGAACTAATTCATCTCCAATAGCTTTTCTATCATCTGCTGTATTAGTATCATTTGCTGCCTGAACAGATAATTCACGCATACGTTGAAGGATGTCATGAGTTTCATTCAGAGCACCTTCCGCAGTTTGAATCATAGAAATACCATCTTGGGCATTAGCAACTGCTTGGTCTAATCCACGTACTTGCGCACGCATTTTTCAGAGATTGCAAGACCAGCTGCATCGTCTCCAGCACGGTTAATACGAAGACCTGAAGATAATTTCTCCATTGAAGATTGTTGTGCATTGTTTGCTGCACCCAACTGACGAAACGTATTAAGTGCCGCGATGTTATGATTTATTCTCATAGTTATTTTCCTCCTGAATTTGCGATTCACGTCCTTGTGAATCGTGTTTAATTTTTGGCGATTGCAGAGGTCGGCCGCCCTTGCTTTCGCTTACACTAGTAATATCGTCATCGTTCGGGAAAGTTTAATAGTTTTTGAGCATCTTTTTATCGAAAAATAAAAATTGCCAATCTGCTTATCAAATTGACAGTTTTTACGTTCATTTATTTTTAACTTTTGAAAGAATGGTGAATAGATCCGTCACTTCTTCGGATGCGGCAGTATTTTCGGTTTGGATATCGAGCCATACTTCTTTTCTATGAATTTCGATGTTTTTCGGCGCGTTGAGGCCGATTTTAACTTGATCGCCCTTGATGTCGGTAATGATGATTTCGATATCCTCGCCAATTTGAATCGATTCGCCTTTTTTCTTGTTAGTACGAGCATCTCATCACCTCGTTGCCATTTCCGCGAAGAGCGGATGCTTTGTTTTGTAGTTTTCATCGTTTAGAATGACTTGTTTCGCTTTGTTTGTTTTAATATTGATGACGATCGGCGCTTGTAAATTCGCTGTGCTCTTTTCGAACGGGTCTTGTACGGTTAAGATAACCATAGCGCTGACGTCATTGGCTTCTTGGATTTCAAGCAGCTCCACAGTATGTTCATCTAATGAAAAATCATACGGTTTAAAAAAGCTGTACGGATCAGCAACGATGAATGCGAGTGTTGGTGTTTCGAGCGACTGCATGACGGAAATCGATGTTTGTTCAGGCAGTGGCAGCAATGTAAAGCGTTTCTCTTCTGGAAATCCTGGAATGCCTTTGGCAAAGGTGATGATCGTATCTTCGGAGATGTCTACTTCTCCGTGATATTTCGTTTGAATGTTCATTGTTCACACTCCGTTTTATTTTACAAAATCGATCTTTAGGCTATTGCGTTGTTGCATAGAAATATGGACGTCCCCACGTTGATAGGAGATGATTGGCTTCTGGGTTTGTACGTCAATTCTCGGTTTCTTCGCTTCGAATTGTATGTCTACATTCCCACGAGTGTAATGCGCTTTTACCGAAAATGGCGATGGAACCCATGTAATATTTGTCTGTGCAAGTGGTGGATTCACTTTTCGTTTCGCTTGTTCGACGATAATGTTTCGCCCTGAGCGAATATCAAGCATTTCATCGCCCTCACGGACAACGCGGGCAATACCTTCCATGACCACTTGCTCTGCCTGATATGCATTCTCTTCTATCCTTTTAAATATACTCTTTATATTCATGTCCTCCCACGCTTGTGATTGATCTATCGTTAACTTTCCCGGATTCGTACGAATGTTCATTTCTGCTAACGGCTGTTCAATTTGCACATTTGCATTCGACTGTTGGATCGATTGAGTAGCTGGTCGGGATTGGATAGCTATTTTCGCTTGTTGTGATTGCATTCTAATTTGTGAAATTTGCAAATGATTCACTCCTAAAAAGTGCCAGACACCTCCTGCCTTGCGAGTTGTTCTCGATGAGACGAATTTTTGGAGGAGCCAGGCACTTTGGTGTTACTGTTATTATCTTAGAAAGTCCATCAACGTTGGCTGAATAATACGCGCGCCCACGGCCATAGCAGCATTATGAACAGCTTCCTGTGCTTTAAATTCCATGATCACTTTTTCAAATTCTATGTCTTCATTATCAGACATAATTCGTTTAGCAATAATCTCTTGGTTATTAATCCGTTCTTCCATAAAATCAAGGCGATTCGTCCGAGCACCTATTTCTGAACGCGAAGATAAAAATCGATTTGCACTGACATCGATATCATCGAGGAACCCGTTTAGCTCTGATGTATTTCCATTATTCAATGCTGTCTCAAGCTGATTAAGCATGGCGAAAACATTATCTCCATCTGGGAAACCGAAAACAGAGGTCCCTTGTATATTAACAGGAACGAAAATCCCTTTGCTAATTCAAATGTGAAGTCATCTGTATCAAATATAGGCAAAGCATCATTTACATTTTCAAATGGGGCTTTTAATGTATTTGTTCCGTTGAATATATATTTATCTCCAACTTTTGCGTTGGCAATCGTTTTTAAATGTTCTTTTAATTGGCTTATTTCTCTCGCAATCGATTGAAGCTGACCTTCATCGTACGTTTCATTGCTCGCTTGGACCGTAAGCTCGCGAACTCGTTGAATGACTTGAGTTGCTTCGTCGATCGCTGAGTCGGTCGTTTCAATCAATTGCGCGCATCAGAGTAATTTCGTTTGAACTGTTCAACTTCGATTACATTTGTTCGATAGTACATCCCTTTCATCGCGACAACTGGATCATCAGAAGGACGTGAAATCTTTTTCTGAGTTTGTACTTGTTCGAATAATGCATCGAGTCTTGAGTAACTTTGGTTAATGTTGTACATGACATTTCTAGCAATCATGCCATCAGTTACACGCATGTATTATCCCTCACTTATCTGCCAGCAATTCCCATGCCATTAATAATTTTATCAAGCATTTCATCGATGACCGTAATCATTCTTGCTGAAGCTGAATACGCATGTTGGTATTGAATGAGGTTGGAAAACTCCTCATCCAAAGACACTTCACTCACTGATCTGCGCTGATTATCAACAGTTTTAAGCAACACTTCGGTATTATATTTGAGACGATTTGCCTGTTGGCCTTCAACCGCCATTTTACCGATCACCCCTTCGAAAAAGGATTGCAATGTTCCTGAGTCAATGTCTAAATCAGAGAGTGTCGCTCCTGATGGTAGCGTGATCGTTCCACCGGCAATGATCAAGTCTTTTACCTTAGCTAAATGTAGCGCATTTTCGCCATTTCCTTTATATGTTGCTTTTGAAGATGCCGCAATCTCTGATGGATTTGTAATCGAAACGTTGATCATTCCGGCTGCGCCTTGGTACGATTCATCGGTATTAGGATTGCCGATATTAAAAACAACGCACCTGATTGTTCATTTAAATCAAAACCTGATTGATGGACCGCATTAAAGACTTTCGCAAAGGAATGTGCATATTTATCCAAATCAACAAGCATCGTAGGAAATAAACCTGTTTCAGCATCAAGATCACCATACGCATAAATAAGAGCGGCAAGCCTTCCTTTTCCTTCGATCCCTTCATCAAAAATCATACCATTCAATTGATTTCCTTCGATAACTAATTCTTGTGTATCTGTTTCATCAACTAGCGTGAGACGTTGATTATCTAGAACAATCTCGACTTTCCGCCCGCCTTCAGAAATCGGCAATGAATTTCCACCATATGGAATCGTCGTCAATTCGATCGGGACGATATTCGATAATTGGTCTAGTAGTCGATCACGTTCATCGTACAAATCATTCGGCAAATAACCATGCGGTTCAATTTCACTAATTTGCTTATTAATCGAAGTGAGTTGCTTTGCGAGTGAATTGATTTCTGTAACGGATGCATCCAGTTCCTTTTTATATCATTTCGAATGGTCGTTAAAGATGAATGTAAGTATTTAAACGTTTCCGCAACCGCTATTCCGCGCTGGAGGACAACTCTTCTTGCTCCTTCATTATCCCCGTTCGTACTTAAATCTTGTAGCGATTGCCAAAATTGCGCCATTGCCTTAGATAAACCGTGATCACTCGGCTCATTCATAATATCTTCCATTTTACGGATCGAGTTTGCCAATGTTTGATAATAGCCAAACTTATTATTTTCCCCGCGATATTGTTCATCATTGAATGATTCACGAATTCGTTGAATCGTGCCATCTTTCACACCTGTTCCAAGCTGCCCCGGAATTTGCGGACGGTTCATCGATGCGGCTGGATATGGCTCTGCCGGAGCGAAATTAACGCGCTGGCGTGTATAGCCGGGCGTGTTTTTGTTGGCAATATTATGGCCCGTTACGTAAATAGCAGTTTGCTGTGCGTACATGCCGCGCTTTGCTGTTTCAAGACCCATAAATGTAGAACGCATGCTTTCCTCCCTATGCTTTAGAATCAAAAAATGAACGACTCTGCTCACTTGCTTCATTCCGTGTTTTTGAATAGTTAGGAAGCTCTTGATCCGGTGCAAGCATATCAAGATTCATATGAACAAACTGCAATGAATACGTGAGCAACTGTTGATTTAACGCATTTTTATTTTTCATTTCATCGATTACTTGTTCAAGCTGTTTTTGTAAAAAGAAGTTGGGACTTCTCCGGCTCGTTAATGGCTACTAATACGTCGGTTAGCTTTGCCTCTTTATTCGTCAGCAAAGCTGTAATTTTTGACGGCGCTGTTCTGCCACTTGAATCGCCGTTACATGCTTTTGTTCTTCTCGTAAAATTTTGCTAAGTTGTTGTGTATCGTTCTGTTTAATCGCTTCTGTTTTTCAGTTGCTGTTTCAAGCAATAATTCATGCAAAGTAAGCAACTTTTCTATCGTTTCGATGAGTGATTGGGCCGCCATGGTTGGAGCCTCCTCTAAATATCAAGTATATATATTAATTAAAAGACCTTCGATTTCGCCAATGAGTCCGAGCAGATCTAAGCCTTTTTCTCTTTATCAAGTACGGAATTGGCTAAATCGATTAGCTTTTATCGACTTCTTTAACGATCTTATATACTTTCGTGCGCCCGCGCCAGTCAAAGCCGCGTTGTTCTTGAGTTGCAAGCCATTGTTCACAGCATCTTCCATGAACGATTTCACGAGCTGCTTATATTTTCGAAAGTCTTCTATCGTCTGAGATTTGGCGAGTTTTTGTCCTTGCTGTTCAATCTCTTGGCGCAGTTTATCCATCCGTTCAAAGATAATATTCTCGCGTTTCTTTGCCATTACTTCGGTAAAATGAACAGATGCTGTTGCTTGCTGTTCTTTTTTGAACACTGTGCACGCCTGTACTTTCGATTCTGCGCACATCCATTTTAATCACCCCTGCGAGGTAAAAGTTTACTACCGATTGTTGGTGATTTACTACCAATTATGATGAGATTACTACCGATTATCCTTATTGCAACAATTGCAAGATTCCTTGCGGGAGCTGATTTGCTTGAGCAAGCATCGCTTGTCCAGCTTGGTTTAGAATATTGTCTCTAGTAAAGTTCGTCATTTCAAGCGCCATATCAAGGTCACGAATTCGTGATTCAGCAGCGGTTAAGTTTTCGTTTGCTGTTTGTAAATTTGTCACTGTATGTTCAAGGCGGTTTTGGTAGGCCCCTAATTTTGAACGCTCTACAGAAACAAGACGGATCGCTTCGTCAATAAGAGATAGGGCGGTGTTCGCTCCTTCTGCTGTTTGAACATTAACACCTTTACTAGCGTTCACACCGACCGAAGCCTTTGTGCCATCTGCGTTAAAACCAATTCCAAGACTTGCTGTATCCATCATGGCTAATTGAATTTCTAATGTCTCGGAGCTATTTGCCCCTATTTGAAATTGAAGATCTAATCCTTGTCCTTGATACTGGCTCGAATTATGATCTCTAAGTTCAATTTCAAGACCATTTGTCAAACCATTATCGGTTTTATTCGTTCCTAATGATAATGTCGTTCCTAAGAATGAATATACTGGACTTAATGCTTCAACTGGTCGGTTGACAAGATCTCTCTTAGCATCGTCCAAAATATCAATAATTTCACTAAGAACCATTGTAATATTTTTTCCAGTTACATCAATGGTTGCAGAACCATTTGCATACATTGAAGAAGAGGTATCAAACTGAATCGTTAACCCATCTATTTTTAATGTATCACCAGGCTTTGGCACTTCAGAAAATTCAACTTTAAATGAGTTGGCGATATTCGCATTTAAATCTGCGCCAAAAGTAGTTGTCGGGTTGTTTCCATTGTATGGATTTAAGAACCTTATTCCTGAAGGTAATGTCGTTGCTACATTTTCATTTTGATTCGGCATATTAACAACATCTTTCGGTGACATCGGTATCTTCGTTGATAAAGAAATAATCGCATTACTAATTATCCCGTCTGTATTATTTCCTTGATCAGTTGCTTGCGTAGTTGAAACATTTAAGTCAGAATCCTTTTGTTGAATCGCGTTTGCAAGGGATGTAACAAGTCGATTAATATTCATTTCGACTAGAGTATCCGTTGTTGCCAAATCATTCCAGTCATTGATGTTAACGGCGATATGACCGTTTGAAATGCCTGGTGTTGTTCCCATATCAATTTCATAGATTTTCCCATTGATTGTAAATGTTTTACCGTCAATTGTGGCCGCTTGTAATTCACCAAATTCTTTCGTTATTTCAATGTTTACTTTAGCTGGTTCCGATGGTTGAGCTGTAACTGTCCCGGCCCATAGTTGGCTTACGGGGTTATAAGACACTTTATCCGCGCTAATTTTTGCAAATGCCCTTCCTTTTTCATTTCCACTGAATAATTTCTTCTGGTTAAATTGCGTTGTGTCGGCAATTCTATCAATCTCGAAGGTAAGCTGATCCATTTCCGACTGAACGGCTTCGCGATCCTCGTCCGTCATCGTGCCATTCGCCGCCTGTACGCTAAGCTCGCGCATCCTCTGTAAAATCGCATGTGTTTCATTCAATGCGCCTTCAGCCGTTTGAATCAATGAAATCGCATCAAGGGCATTGCGCTCAGCCATGCCAAGACCGCGAATTTGTGAACGCATTTTTCAGAGATTGCTAAGCCCGCTGCATCGTCCGCTGCGCGGTTAATCCGCAAGCCGGATGAAAGTTTTTCAAGACTTTTCGATGTGCTTGCCATTGTCTTTGATAAGTTTCTATAAGCATTTAATGCTTGAATATTATGATTGATTCTCATCTATTCGTTCCCCTTCTTAGTCGCGATTTAATACCATGACATTTTTATCATAGGCGCTTGTTTTTGGTGATGAAGGCGCTGTGCCTCGACATTGCCCATATTCATCGCTTCATTCCATGCACTCGCTAGTCGGTTGCAAATTTCAAGCACTTCTTTTAGGATGACTGGATCCTTCCTCATATTGCCGATAATCACTTGGTTTGCCATATAATTGTATAATGTATCGAGCTGATTAGCGATAATTCCTGCCTCATAATTGAGACCAACGCCGAGTCGTTCGAGAATATCGTTCACCTTTTGTAATTTCGTGTTTGCTTCCAATGGTTGGCCCGCTTCAATCGCTCCAATCGCACCTTCCAATTGGTCAATGCACACTTCATATAAAAGTCCGGTTATTTTTTGTGGGGTCATTTGATAAATTAATTCTTTCGTTAAAAAATCCACTTGTTTCCCTCCGTTCAGTTTACTTATCGGTTTATATTGTCTATTTTTAAGGTTTTCAGAAACATTTTCAATGATCAAGTTCCTCCAATACGATCAATATTTCAGCAATGACCGAATATAATTGAGGTGGTACATTTTCTCCAAGGTCCATATCTAAAAGTTGACCAACCAACGATGGATCTTCCTGCATATGTACACCATGTTCCTTCGCTAGTTCGATCATTTTGACTGCGAGTGCACCTGTTCCGTGAGCAACGACTTGTGGTGCACTACCAACTGTATCGTCATATCGAATCACTGCCGCTGATGGACCATTTTGGTTACGCCTATTTTTATGATTGAAAAATTGTTGTCTCATACGCTGAAATCATACCCTCTTTCTGTAAAAGCAGGTTGCTTCACTTTTTCAGACTTCTTTTCTGTCTCAGCCTGCGTCGTTAAGTTGGAGAATTGCATCGTTCCGATTTGGTAGCCGATCTCTTCAAGACGTTCCTTCGCTTTTTCTACAATTGGTGCAAGCCGCTCTTTGAACCCAACTGTATCATTTTTAAACGTTAATGACAGTGTCCGGTTCACTGCAGTAAGCATGATGCCAACATCGCCCATTTTTTTGTTTCCATCAAAAATAAATGCTGCAATTTTCCCAGTCCATTTTTTGGTTGGGACTGTTTGATTGCATAAATACTTTTACGTTTTCAACTTCAGCTTTCAAAATAATCGGTAAGGAAAATAACATTGTTTGTAAGCCAGAAGAATCCGTTTTGCTCATTAATTGCTGACCCGTCACATGTTGTAACGCTTGTTCTGCTCTTTGGCCTGTTTCTGTTTGAGCCAATTTCATTAACAAACTTTTTAAATTTTCGTCTGGTTCTTGACTTTGAATAATCCGATGGGCAAGATCAGCATCGTGCATCATTCAAGGCTTCGCAAATATTCAAATGCATGTCTAGGTGATGGCTCCTGCCTCATTAATTGCAGCGGTTCATGAAGCGTATGGGCAATCTGCTTACTAATTGTTGGCTGTTCAAGCTGAAACATCTCTTTGCGACAAAATGCTTTACACGCACATCTGACGGTTGAAAAGTCAAGCGGTCCATTATCGTTCTTACTTGATGGACAATTTTACTCGCCCGTGAAAATTCTCCATTTACCAACAACTTCCTCGCTTCGTAAAGCTGTGAGCTTGCTTGCAAAAGCTTTTTTCTGTTCCCATATCGGTATAGAGCATAAAGTCGCTTTTTAAAATCGCATGGTCTAACTGTTTAATTGCTGCTTCCAATGATGGCCGGGCCTGTAATGGCATCTGTTTGATCACTGATTCCGTTGTTCGTAACGTATTCGTAATTTCCGCTTCACCACTTTAAAATCAAGTGCTGCTTGGGAAAGTTTTTCGTAATCGTCGTCACTATTAAATTGCGCGACTCAATCGGAAGAACAGCTAATGTCTCGCTTTGCAATCGGTACATTGACTCTGGTTCCTCGGCTGTCGGTTCGATCGCAAGCCCATTCAAAGCAGTAGCTAGTTCCTGCCGTGCCGCAAGCTCCCTTCCAGCTTCGTGAAATTGTTCAGCTTTTATAATGGCTTCATCAATGGTTGCTTTAATGGAAGCTGGCCAATCGTTCTCTTTTAGAAATTGAATGACGCTGGCGATGTTTGGCGTTGTCTTCACTTGTTTCATTGCTTGGGAAATAAGTATTTGTAGAGCAGACTGTCTTGATTCAACTGGCGTTTGTTCCTTCCGTTTTATAAGCTCGACTGTTACATCATTTTCAGTTTTAATCATTTCACTTTCGACAAGTTGTTGTAACACTTGTCCAAGGGTCTACCATGCAAAGCCTCATGCACGGCCTTTAATTGCGACGGTGTAAGGTCTAGTTTTTTATCGATCATCTTACCAATCGTTTCTAATTTTTGCTCGGTTGTGCCTCGACTTTTTCAATATATGTTTTTAGTTGATTCAACATTTCCGCGTAATGGGTCTTTGTTGATTTTGAAGAAGCTCAACTGCTTGCTTTAAACCGTCAGGAAGCGTTGTCTTTGGGTAGGGATTACAGGTTGGTCTTCTGTCGCAATGACTTTGGCGATCGGAGGAACTTGTCCCATAACTGTCATTTGCATCGTTGCTTTTCACCATCTGGAATGCGTCCATCGACCTTCACCGTCAGCTCCTGCCCTTTAATTTGGATGACCGCTTCATTATTCGGTAGACGCTCCTTAATGTTTACATTGTAGGTACCGCCTTCTTTTACCAGCTGTTGGTTATCAAGTTGGGGTAGGGATTGCAGTTTTGACTCGTTTTGAATCAACATGAATGTTCACACTCCATCAATAAGAGGGAACCTTAAGGATGGTTCCCCGATCATTCGTTATAATAGGTTGTTCAAAAAGATCGCCCTCTTTTTTGAACACGCGTTATAATTGATAAAATTTCGCTATTCCTTTAGCAATATCTTTTGGTGTCACTTCATACGTTCCGTTTTGTAGCTGTTTTTTAATTTCCGCAACTTTCGCTTCACGTTCTTTAATAATCGACGGAATTTGCTGCATTTCTTTCGCTTCAGGGAAATTTCTACCTTATCGGTTTTGACTGCGGCTTGCGGCCGTTTGACTGGATTCATTTGTCGTTTATATGGATTTTGTTCCACAGGTCGAAAAGGATTTACTTTCATCATACTTCCTCCTTTTTCCGTCTTTTCTCGTTCTATATTAATAATATCGGTTTTATCACTTTATTGTTTACACATATTACGTATTATCTATTATCGATTACTTTGTGAGTAATAAATGGAGCGTCGTAGCTCCTTCTGCCGTTCATTTTCTCTTTCAAACATATCTAACTCTTGTTTCAACGTTGTTGAGCATTGTTCACAAAGTTTTCCTTCTTGAATTAGCTTGCCGCATTGATCACATGGATAACCAAGATTCGAAATTGGGCAATATGGAGACGTCCTTTTCGAATCCATTTATGGAGCAAACTCACCTCCACCTTTGTTGCTTCTGTCACTCTGTCGATGGTTGCTGCTCGATTTTCTCTTTTCGTAAAAATTGATAAACAACATCAAATTTGGCTTCTTCCTGTTTATAACATGCTTCACACGTATTACGCATCGGATTTTTCACGTAAATTGCACCACAGTTTGTACAATTTTCTACTTCCATTTATGTTGCCTCCCGATTGTTCTCTTATTTATATTATCGGCTTATTTCATCAATGTTTAACTTCTTACTAATGTAAACGATTGATCGAGGCAGCTCCCCTCTTTTAACACCTTTGCAGCATGATAAATCGTTGCACCGGTCGTATAAATATCATCGATCAGCAAAACATTCTTATTGGCGATCTCTGTTTTTTGACAACCGAAAAAATGTGAGCTTGCTCAATCCGGCTCCTCCTCGTTTTTTCGATTGTTTTTCAGTATCTTGGCGACTTAATATTTCAAGCGTTGGAAAACCGGCTTCATGAACGAGTCCTGTTGCTTGATTAAACCCACGCTCTTTTAGGCGTTCTTCACTAAGTGGGATCGGTACTAGCACATCATATCCAAGCTTCTGTATCGTTTGGCGAATTTCCGTGGAAAACGCTTTGAAAGTGCATAGTCACCACGAAACTTATAACGGGTGATCATCTCTTTCATAAAATCATTGTACTCATAGAGTGAAGTGTTTTTCGTTAACATTCCTTTCCATTGCGACTGTTGTTCCCAACGCATACAATCGAAACAATGCGCTTCCTCGACATAAGTGGATTCGTTTAACGAACGGGAGCATTTTTACAACGGGGTTCTTTCAATGGCTGCAATTTGCCAAAACATGTCGAACAAAGGGGTGATTGATCCTTTGGGAAAAACAGCTTCGTCCATGTCATTTCATCGAGAATAAGTGATTGACAATAGAGGCAGTACGTGTTCACTTTTTATCAACCCCTTTTATATGCTTCGTCGTTCATTTTTGCCATATGGCTAAGCGCTTTGATCATTGCACTCGTTCTCCCATAATGAAAAAAGTAATCGTTCCATTTGGAAATTCGCTGCTCCTGCCGACACGACCGGAAATTTGTACAAGCGCGGCTTCCGTAAAAATATCGTCCTCTGCGCCGATGACAGCAACGTCGATGTTTGGAAATGTTACGCCTCGTTCAAGAATCGTTGTCGTTAATAAAAGGGAATCGTTCTTTTCCGCATCTTTTCTACTTTTTCTTTTCTTTTAGGATCTTCCGCATGCACAGACTCGATTTCATAATGGAAGCTATGACGAAAAAGGGTAATGCACGTTCCATTAATTCAATATGCGGAAAAAGATTAATGCTTGCTTTTTCACCCGCATTCGTTGATTGATCCAACGGGTAATTGATGCGGAATTTTCCTTTCTTCAATTGCTTTCTCCAATTTCCACACCAAGTAAACTGTGGCAATGGCAAGGGATGTTTGTGGAAACGCGCGGGATTTTCACATATTTTCGTTTCCGCTTTTGCATTCAGCTTGCCATTTTTCACTCGGTGTTGCCGTTAAATAGATCGTGGATGCGATTTGTTTGGCACATTTTTCACTGCCGATTGCAAACTTTTATCAATTGTATAGGGAATGCATCGACTTCATCGATAATGATGACATCAAACGCTTTTTCAAAGCGAAAAAGCTGATGAGTTGTCGCTATAGTCAGAGGCGCGTAAAGGTAACGATCATCACTGCCGCCATATAATGTAGCGATTGTTATCGTGGGAATACTTTTTAAGTCGAGGTGCAAGCTCTAATACGACATCGGTTCTCGGTGTCGCGATTACAATCCGCTTTCCGAGTTGAAGTGCTCTTTCAATGCCTGCAAAAAGCACTTCGGTTTTACCTGATCCGCAAACGGCCCAGACGGTGAGTTCATTTGCTGTCTCGATCACGTCGATCACAGCTTTTGATGCGTGGTCTTGTCCAATCGACAGTTGTCCTTGCCAATTGAGATAAGTAGACGCTGTTTTTGAAAATGATTTGACCGGACCAATCCAATGATATAAGTACGTACAGGTAGATACTCTCCCCATCATGATACATTTTCGGCAATATAAGCAGGATTTCTTACAACGCGCACATGGAAATGTTGCGAATAGGTGGCTTGATTGATTGTTGCAACGAAGACATACGAATCCATTTTTCTGTTTAATAATTCCTTGTTTTTCCTCGATAAATTGGTGTTTGAGATGATCGTGAATCAGTTTTTCTTCGAAGGGAATTTCTTGAAGGAGTAAGGAGCGGCCAGAAAGAAATTGTTGAACGTTAGGAGAATATAGAAAAGACAAACAATCGCCTCCTTATCTTGTCGGGCGATGCGAAACACCACCCGCATGTTATTTCATTATTTGATTGTCCAGGCAAGACCCATTGAGCCCTCCCTAGATGAGCACCGATGACGGGACCAAAAATACTAATTTGGAATTCTACAAGTGGATAAAGAGCTTCAAGCTCGGCCTTCCATTCCGCCGCTTCTTTTACTCTATTCGCATGAATAATGGTTGCTCGTAATGGAATCCCTTTTTCAGCATCTTGCCCAAGCAATGCGACAATTCGTTTCATCGCTTTTTACGTGTGCGAATTTTTTCAAATGGTACGATGACTTTATTTTCGAAGTGCAAAATGGGCTTAATGTTAAGCAGGCTGCCGATCATCGCTTGTGTACTAGAAAGCCTTCCACCACGCTGCAAATGAGAAAGATCATCAACCATAAAATAAGCTCTCATCGATGCTTTCAACTCATCCAGTCTTACAAGGATTTCTTCAGGATCTTTGCCCTCTTTTGCCATTGAAGCCGCTTCAAGCACATAAAAACCTTGTGCCATACAGCTAATTTCCGAATCATACGGATACACCTTCGCTTGCTCAACCATCGCCGCCGCTGCAGCCGCTCCTTGGAATGTCCCACTAATTCCGCTTGAAAGATGAATGCTAATAATTGCATCGTATTCTTCTGCTAATTTCGCATATAACTCCTCAAACTCACCGATTGGCGGCTGAGTCGTAGTCGGAAGCGTTGTTCCATTTTTCACTTCTTCGTAAAATCGGCAGCAGAAATGTCCATTCTTCTCTGTATATTTCTCCGTTAATTACAACGGAGAGTGGATCATATGTATTTCAAGATGTTCACGAATATGCTTTGGTATGTATGAAGTGCTATCTGTTACAATTGCAGTCTTCAAATAAAATCAACCCCGCTTATTTATATTTTTGCACGTTGCTACCATTCTATCGAATTGTCGAAGATTTGAAAAGGAGGGCGAAATAAAAATTCCCAAAAGCGCGGCTTTGGGAATTTTCCTTCATCGAATTTCTACCCAACCATTTTTAATGGCGGTAACAACTGCTTGCGTTCGATCATTTACATTCATTTTTTGAAGAATGTTACTCACATGGTTTTTTACTGTTTTTTCACTTATAAACAATGTTTCGCCAATCCCGCGATTGCTTTTTCCATCTGAGAGCAGCTGTAATACTTCGCATTCTCTACTCGTTAATAGATGAAGTGGTACATGGACTTCTGGTTGTTGATAACCACTGCCTCTGTTTTGCTGATTGGCCAGACGGCGATATTCATTGATAAGCTTATGTGTCACCTTTGGATGGATGTATGAACCACCTTCTGCGACGATTTTAACGGCTTCAATCAATTCGTCTGAATCTATTTCTTTCAACATGTAGCCGATTGCACCTGTTTTCAGCGCATGAGTCACGTATGCTTCATCATCATGTATCGATAAAATCATTACTTTAGAATCAGGATACACTTCAATTAATTGACGTGTCGCTTCGATTCCATTCGTTTTCTTCATATTAATATCTAGCAATACGACATCAGGTGAATATTCTTCGACGAGATGAACGACATCACAGCCGTCTTCTCCCTCCGCCACAACCATGAACGTTTTTCAAATTCAAGAATTCGCTTTACACCCTCACGAAATAGTTGGTGATCATCAATAATAATAATTTTCGTTGTCAAAATCTATTCCCCCTCAAGTCTCTACATTCTCTACTCCATTGGTATTTGGATGATAATGGAAGTTCCATATCCGAGATTGGACATAATTTTTATTTCACCTTTCAAAATGCAGACCCGCTCTTTCATCCCAATAATCCCAAATGAATTATTTTTATTTTCTGATGGATCAAATCCCTTTCCATCATCCCGAATAAGGACATTGATTCGATCCTTAGCGATTTCAATCTTTACTTTTATTTCCTAGCTTCTGCATGTTTTAATGCGTTTTGGACAGATTCCTGGATAAGCCGAAATAAAGCGACTTCATATTTAGGAGGCAACCTTTTATCTGTTCCTATATGTATAAATTCAATCAATGTTCGCTTATTGTATTCTTCAATTGTCGTCAAGTATTTATTGAGTGTTGGAATCAGACCTAGATCGTCCAGTGCCATCGGTCTTAAATCATAAATAATTCGTCGAACTTCGTATAAAGTAGCACGGATCATCTCTTTTAAGCTTCGAATTTCTGTCAGTGATTGCTCAGGTCCTTTCTCTTTATGAACTTTCTCTGCCAAATCGGATCGAATTAACACATTTGCCAAGAGCTGTGCTGGTCCATCATGAATTTCTCGAGAAAGGCGTCGCCTCTCTTCTTCTTGTGCTTCAATAATCCGCAACCCAAAATCTTGCTTCATTTTCGCATCTTCGAGCACTTCACCTATTTCTTTTATATCACTTACAAGATAGTTCGATACGATTGTAATTTGTGAAACGAGTGATTCCGCACGATCAATCGTTTCCTGTAAAGCGATAAGCCTTCTCTCTAAATCATCGCGCCTTACTCGCAGCTGTTTTTCAAGCTGGCGATTTACAGTTAATCTCGTATGCAGATCATGTGCATTTTCGTATACTTCACGGACTTCCTTTTCGGAAAAATCACGAAAGCGTTGGCTCACTTCGGAAAGCCTCCGTCTAGCAAGTCGTGATTTTATTTCCAATGCATCCCCTTCGTCAATAACTTGTCTGACCTGTTGTTTGATCTCTTTCAATTCGGAAATCAATAAATCATGTTCTTGTCGACACTGTTCTCCTATTCGAAAAATTTCATTTTTACTATGATCAACCGTTGTAATCATATGATCGACAATGTCATCTAACGCTTTTATATCTAATTTTCTTAATGCCATGTTTTCCTCGAGGGATACCCACCTTTTCGGATAAATTTATTTTACATGATAATTTTAAATTAGACGATAATGATCGTTGTTTTTTGAAAAATTCATCCTTACTTACTGAATGCAAAATATCATTCTGTTCCTTTATACCTATTCATTCCCAGGTAAAAGTCCCGGTTTTCGACATTAATCTTAAGCAATATTGCGATCTCTTTCTCTTTCTAGTCTCTTATTATGGCATGTATATAGGCAAGTTTAGATAAATAAAAGGTTTTTTCGGTCTTGTGTATATTATGTCTATACCATAAAATTTACGCACATCCAGAAAGAACTTCTGTTTATTTTTGCTAGTTTTGCATTTATTATATATCTAGACGATAAACTGTGACAGGAATGAAAGGAAATAGTAATCTTTACCAACTTGATATTATTATACCGCACCCCCACCTATTTTAAAACGATTAGATTAAAAGGAATACTTGAATTAAGTACATACTCTACTGTTACATTTTTAGTCATCGTTCCTGTCCTTTCCAGAATAGAAGAGCCTTATTGTTGTCCAATAAACCTATTAAGAGAAAAAGCCTGGCGGCAAACCAGGCTATATTACTTTAATAAACTTATTAAAAACGATCACGCTCTCTACATCTACACTCGAAATCTCTGACACGATCTCTACCATGGTTGCAACAATGTCTTCGATCACGATCGCCTCTCACTTCTCGGCATTCACAATCTAATACAACTCGTCTTCTCCGTCTATCGTCTTGGATTCCTCTTACAAGATCTTCATTAAACCACATAAGCTCACCCCTCCCATTTTCTTATTAAAAGGCCGACCTTGGTCATAATATATGAAAGAGTGAGTTTTCTGATTGGACAAACCATCTGATGAAAATGAGGATATTTACGTCTAAATGAAGGAATTACAATGGATGGCCTTAAAATAGTGTATACTACCTACCCCGTATATGACGTGTGAATTTTTAACACACATATTAAAGTTCTTTCACCAAACAATCGTCTAACACCAACCCTCCTAAGACATTAAAAGACACTCTTCATTCTTTCATGTATAATTTGGTAAATGCATTAAGTTGAAAGGAGACGGATCTATGCTTTCGCAATATTATACGGTAAAGGGACACGGTGAGCATGAAATTAATATTCAAAAATCTAGATTCATAGCGCACATTCGCCGAGCCGAAACGGAAGAGTTAGCTCAAGCATTTATTCAAGAAATTAAGAAAAAGCATTGGGATGCGACACATAACTGTTCGGCTTATTTAATCGGAGAGCAAAATCAAATTCAAAAGGCGAATGATGATGGGGAACCAAGTGGAACCGCTGGAATTCCAATGCTTGAAGTGTTAAAGAAGCGTGATTTAAAAGATACAGTTGTAGTAGTGACGAGGTATTTCGGTGGGATTAAGCTTGGCGCGGGCGGATTAATTCGTGCATACGGAAAATCAACATCTGAGGGCATTAATGCAGTTGGAGTTGTCGAACGCAAATTAATGACGATCATGCATGTAAAAGCCGATTATACTTGGTTAGGAAAGTTGGAAAATGAATTGCGTTCCTCTATTTATCAGCTTAAGGACATTCATTATTCTGATCAAGTAGAAATCGAAGTTTACGTCGAGCAATCACAATCAAACGGATTTACCGATTGGTTGACTGACTTAACAAACGGGCAAGCGGAAATTGTCGCGGGAAAGAGGTTTACTTGGAATCAGATGTCGTCTAGAATCGGGAAGAAGGAAGTCCCCTTCACTCATGAAGGGGTAGGTTCACTTACTTAAACATTTTATCGATGATTCATCAAATAGATTTCCTCGTTTTTGACTTTCGTATATGTACTCTCCTTTTATCCATTATCCTTTATCTATCCTTGTCAAATAGGAAAATAATGAATAGAAGCTAGGTCCGACTCATATCGTCCTAGCTTCTTCATTTCAAGGTCGTTATTCTACCGCTTCCAACGCCTGTTTTGCTAACATAAGCGCGCCTGTAATTCCAGCATCATCGCCAAGTACCGGCGGAACGATATATTCATCTATTTGTTCCGTAATTTGCGGAATGGCAACATATCCATTAAGTAGCGACTGCACTTGTTTACGAATAAGCGGGAATAATTGTTTTTGCTTCATCACTCCTCCGCCCATAATGATTTTTTGTGGCGAAACGATTAAAATATATTGCATGAGTGCTTGTGCTAAATAATAAGCTTCAAGCTCCCAAACTTCACTGCGAGCCGCAAGATTTATAGCCTTTTCACCCCAACGTTCTTCAATCGCTGGTCCGGCTGCCATCCCTTCCACACAATCAAGATGATACGGACATGCTCCTTTATATGAATCTTCTGGATGCCTGCGAATGAGTACATGTCCCATTTCTGGATGAGAGAGACCTTGTAGGAGTTTACCTTGAATGACAGCGCCCGCACCGATTCCCGTTCCAACGGTAATATATAGACAGCTTTCAAGACCTTGCCCTGCTCCATGTAATAATTCCCTAATGCTGCACCGTTTACATCAGTGTTGAATTCTATTGGAACATGTAACGCATCCTTGATCGTTTTTACGAACGGATAATTCGCCCACGCTTGCTTTGGAGTTGACGTAATGTTTCCGTATGTCGGACTGCTTTTATCGACATCGACAGGACCAAATGAACCAATCCCAAGCGCCTCAATTGAATGTTTTTCGAAGAATGCTAGCACTTCTGGCATCGTTTCTTCTGGTGTTTTCGTAGCGATTTCGATGCGTTCGATCATTTTTCCATCGGCTGTTCCAATTGCACAAACAAATTTTGTTCCACCCGCTTCGATTGCTCCAAGCATTTAATTCCTCCATCGACCATTGTTTGAATAAATTTTCTAAACGCTTCCTGTCCCTCTTTTGTTCGTTTGTACACCCTGCATGTTCAAGCACTTTCGCAAACACATGCCCAACTTCAACTTTAATGATTTCCTCAATGTTTTCCTCGTTCAAAACTTCGTATTTGCCTTTAATCGCAAGCGCCCATTCAGCATGTTTTTTGTTTGTTTGTCTGCATAAAGTTGTTCCTCATAATCCACCTGAAGCAAATATTGACCGACTTTTTGGAGCTCCTCTTGCAATCTACCTGGCAATACCGCTAATCCCATTACTTCGATTAGGCCGATATTTTCTTTCTTTATATGATGAACCTCATCATGCGGATGAAAAATTCCGAGCGGATAGTCAGCATTCGTTCGATTATTGCGCAAAACGAGATCGAATTCGAAGCAGCCGGCGATTTTACGAACAATGGGTGTCACTGTGTTATGTGGCACATGACCACTGTACGCGTAAATATCCGCACCTGGATCACTGTACTCTTTCCATTGATTCGTAATCATGTCAGCAAGATGAGCAATTTGCTTGTGATCTTTTCCGCGAAGGCGAATAACAGACATTGGCCAGCGAACAATCCCTACTTCAATTCCTTCGTAATTTTCAAAAGCAAATGTTTCTTCCACCTTTGCTTTTGCCATTGAAATTCATGATTGCCGCCTTGAAAATGATCATGGCTTAAGATCGAACCGCCGACGATTGGTAAATCAGCATTTGAGCCGACAAAATAATGCGGAAATTGATCGACAAAATCGAGTAAGCGCTCAAAGCCAGCCTTGAAATTTTCATTGGCTTATGTTCACCTGAAAAACAATCGCATGTTCATTATAATAAACATATGGCGAATATTGGAAAAACCATTGTTCATCATTCAATTGAATGGGAATAATCCGATGATTTTGTCTTGCAGGATGGTCCAACCTTCCCGCATAACCTACGTTTTCCTTGCAAAGCAGACAATCCGGATAAGCAATTTTCACCATTTCTCTTTCAGCAGCAATTGTAGTCGGATCTTTTTCAGGTTTTGATAAATTGATCGTTATTTCTAAATCTCCATATGGTGTTGATGAATACCAATGTTCATTTTTCGCAATTCTATCTGTCCGAATATAATGGGAATGCTTACTTAGTTGATAAAAATAATTTGTTGCAGCCATTGCCCCGTTCGAACGATAATGTTCATAGAACGTTTCATTAATAACCGACGGGCGGGCAACGAAAGCTCCCATGATTTTCGTATCAAGCAAGTCACGGTATGTCACCGTATTTGCCTTAAGTCTACCATTTTCTGCTGCCCAGTCGACGATTGTTTCTAGCAATCGAACGGGAGTCTCATCGTTATTTTCTACGACTTCAACGGTTTTCCATTCATCAAGCTGGAGGATCGATAGAAGGTCATTTCTAACATAGTCAACGTCCCACGCTTCGATTAAGTTTTTTCAAACCATATTGAATAAGTGACTCAAGTGCTTCATAAATTGACAAACGATTTCCCTCACCATTAGTAACCGTTCGGATGTTTTTGGAACCAATTCCAAGCGCTTTCGATCATCGATTCAAGCGATTCGTACTGTGGATTCCAGCCAAGCTCTTTTTGCCTTCGCCGATGATGCAACAAGTCGAGCTGGATCGCCTTCGCGTCTTGGCGCAACGGTTGCGTGAATGTCTTTCCCTGTTACCTTTCTTGCAACCTCTACTACTTCATTCACACTGTATCCATTGCCATTTCCTAAATTATACGTGCCACTTTCCCTGTGGAGCGCAATTTTTCTATCGCTAAAATATGAGCAGCAACTAAGTCGATGACATGAATATAATCACGGATACATGTCCCGTCTTCTGTGTCATAATCATCTCCAAAAATAGCAATCTCATCACGCTTGCCAAGCGCCGCTTCTAATATAATTGGAATTAAATGTGTTTCCGGGTTATGATCTTCGCCAATGATCCCATTTGGATGAGCGCCAGCGACATTAAAATAGCGAAGGACAACGTATTGAATGCCATACGCTTGCTCGCTCCATTTCAACATTTTTTCGACTGCAAGCTTCGTCTCCCCATACGGATTTGTCGGAGCTGTTTCTGCTGTTTCAACGATCGGAATTTCTTTCGGTTCTCCATAAACAGCGGCCGTTGAAGAGAAAACAATCTTTTTAACTCCGTGTTTATTCATCGCTTTTAATAAGGTAATTCCCCACCAACATTATTATCATAATATTGAAGCGGCTTTTGGACGCTTTCTCCCACGAGTGAATCCGCTGCAAAATGCATAACTGCATCAATATTATTCTCTGTAAAAACGAGATCGAGAAACGGTTCATTCCGTAAATCTCCATCGTAAAACTTTGCCCCTTCTGTCAATGCACCTACATGTCCTTTTGCAAATTGTCGATTACAACAACTTCCTCACCACGGGCAAGCAACTCAACAACCGCATGGCTGCCAATGTATCCCGCACCTCCGCAAACTAAAATTGCCATCAACGTTTCCCCTATTCGACCTTGACACCGCCCGAGCACCATCGCCAATATTGACGGTGTAAAAGTCTGCCTTTAAATTCGTTTCTTTTGTATATTGGCTATCTACTTTGTTTATAAATTTTTCGGCATCTGATTTTTGACTAGATTAATTGTACAGCCACCAAAGCCGGCTCCTGTCATGCGTGCACCGATTGCCCCGGCATTCCAGGCTGCTTCTGTCAGCGCATCGAGTTCTGGGCCTGTTACTTCATAATCATCCCGAAGCGATTTATGGGATTCGTTCATTAGTTGACCAAACCCTTCAATATCACCTGTATTCAATTGTTTCACAGCTTCCAACGTCCGACGATTTTCATACACTGCATGCTTTGCTCGTTTTCGATCGATGTCATTTTGAATCAAATGTTTATTTTTTCAAAGTCTTCCTCTGTTAATTCACCGAGCGAATCAATCTGCAATTTGGTTTGTAATTGCGATAACGCACGTTCACATTGTTGTCTACGCTCATTATATTTCGAATCGGCCAATCCACGGCGTTTATTCGTATTGGCAATAATTAATACATGATCATCGAGACGCAGCGGAGTATATTGATACGTAAGCGTCTGGCAATCAAGCAAGATCGCATGGTCTTCCTTGCCCATTCCACTGGCAAATTGATCCATGATCCCGCAGTTGACACCGATGAATTCATTTTCAGCTGTTTGCGCCATTTTGACAAGTTCGACCATCTCTTGATCGAATCCAAACAATTCATTTAGCATGACAGCGGTTGCCATTTCAATCGATGCAGAAGATGATAACCCCGCTCCATTTGGGATATTCCCGTAGTATAAAACATCAAGCCCTGAGTCTATTTCTAGCCTTTTTCTTGAAAAATTGCGATAATACCTTTCGGATAATTGGCCCATTCTTCTTCTTCCTTATATACGAGTCTATCAATACTTACTTCAATAATGCCCAATTCCGAAAAGTTCAGCGAGTAAAAACGCAACTGACGGTCATCACGCTTTCTTGCAATGACAGTTGTTCCTACATCAAGCGCACAGGAAAAACATGCCCGCCATTATAATCGGTATGTTCGCCAATTAAATTGACACGCCCAGGTGCGAAAAACTTGAGCATGCCCTCTTCGCCAAATTGTTCGATAAACACCCGTTCTAACTCTTCTACGTTCATCTTCCTCTCACCTTTCCGCCGAATGATTTATTTCTCAAATAACTTTGTTAATTAATTTAATTTACTTATTATGTTATAATAGCGCTATCATGATTGCAATTCTTTTTCAAAAAAGGCGGTGTTTTTATGAAAATAGGAAGTTTTCAAGGAATGAAATCATTAAATCGCTCCATTGTCTTAAATAAAATTCGGACTTCAGGACCGATTTCGCGTGCGAAGATTGCCCGAGATACGAAGCTGACGCCGCCGACCGTCAGCAAGCTCGTCAGCGAATTATTAGATTCTAAGTTAATTATAGAAAGTGAGGTCGGTGAATCACTTGGAGGACGAAAACCGACGATGCTGACAGTGAACATTGATCGCTTTTACGTGATCGGTTTAGACGTCGGACCGAAGTCAATTCGTGCCGCTTTATGCAATTTAGGTGGAACAATGATCGCAAGTTCCGAAAAACGAATCCCTTTTCCTGTCTCAAATGAAAGGCTATTGACGTTGCTCAAGGAAACAACCGCAAACCTTGCTGCCGACAAGGAAGTTGTTGGGATTGGGGTAGGCATGCACGGGGCCGTTGATCGTACAAACGGGATTTCCTTATTTGCCCCGATGCTTCACTTAAAAATATTCCGATCGCTTCCTCGCTTGAAGCCGCGTTTTCCGTCCCTGTCACTGTCGATAACGATGTACGGGCATTGGCATTTGGCGAATATTGGCTTGCAAATGAGGAGCGAAAAGGGACGTTTGTGACCGTCAATCTTGGACATGGCGTCGGTGCAGGAATTGTTTTGATGGAAAATTGTTCCACGGGAACATGATGTAGCAGGGGAAATTGGTCATATGACAATCGACCTTTCAGGAGAACTGTGTTCTTGCGGCAATATTGGCTGTTGGCAAACACTCGTATCGGGGCCCGCAATTGCAAAAGAAGCTGTACGACAACTTTCAAACGGAAAAACAAGCTCGCTCACAAACGAAACGATTGATGGAAAGGCAGTGTATGAAGCAGCATTAGCCGGCGATTCACTTGCTATCGATGTATTAACAAAAACAGGTAAATATATTGGGATTGGGCTGACTAATTTAATTCATATGTTCAATCCAACGAAAATTACCATTACTGGCGGTGTAGCGAAAGCACATAAGTTTCTTTTACCTGAAATCAAGCAAACACTTTGGAAAAGAGGATTAACAGATCAAGCAAAAACGACTGAGATTGATTGCTCTTCACAAGGACAATATGGAACAGCAATCGGGGCAGCAACGCTCGTGTTAGCGACGATCTTTTAGAAAATTAACTGTCATGACTCTCCTTTTCTCACATACATGTAATATGATCATGGTTTTGAGGAGGAGTTTTCATGGAAGTCCAAGTTCGATCCGAAGATTCATTATGGCATTATAGTCAGCTATTTTATATTCCGCTCGTTCTGATCATTGATTCTAATCCAAATATCGATCCACATGCGCTGCAAATTGGAAGCATGATTCGTATTCCGGGTTTTCAACGACCAACTATACAATCAAAAGTGGGGACACGTATTGGAAACTTGCTCGGGCACGAAATGTTGACATTGATGCACTTATGCTTTTAAATCCTCATACGAACCCGAATCAACTGAAGATCGGGAAACAATCCGACTCCCATCTCGAATAACGGGCTTCATTGTAAATGGGAAGCAATCGTATGATTTTTATCAAATGAAAAACGATTTAGAGAAGTTACGAACCATTTATCCGTTTATGAAAAATGGGGATGTTGGAAAAAGTGTGCTTGAGTTGCCACTTTATCATGTTAGGATTGGAAAAGCAGCAGAAAAGTGCATATGAATGCATCTTTTCACGCAAATGAATGGATTACGACACCGATTTTAATGGAATTTTTAAATGAATATTTGCTTGCATTAACGAATGGGAAAACGATAAAAGGGGTTTCTGCCTTAACATTGTATTTACGGTCACAACTCGTTGCCGTTCCAATGGTCAATCCCGATGGCGTCAACTTAGTGTTAAACGGTCCCCCTGCCTCTGAGAGAGAAAGTAATCGCGCTAAATAAAGGAAGTACCGATTTCTCTGGATGGAAAGCAAATATTCGGGAGTTGATTTAAACAAGCAATTTCCTGCCAATTGGGAGTTTGAAAAAGAACGGAAGCCGAAAGAGCCGGGGCCGCGCGACTTCCCGGATACAATCCATTATCGGAGCCTGAAACAAAAGCGATGGCTAACTTAGCTGAGCGCGAAAACTTTGAGCGCCTGCTCGCATTGCATACACAAGGTCAGGAAATTTACTGGGGCTACGAAGGGTTAGAGCCCCTGAATCCGAAGTACTCGCAAATGATTTTGCGAAAATTAGTGGCTACAGGGCTGTGCGTTATGTTGACAGTTACGCTGGCTATAAAGATTGGTTTATTCAAGACTTTCGTAAGCCCGGCTTTACATTAGAGCTTGGCCTCGGGCAAAATCCCTGCCCATTTCACAGTTCGATGAAATCTACGCTCATGTATCGGGAATCTTTGTAAGAGCGTTGATGTAGATGAAAAGAACGGATTCCGCGCTAGGGCACGGAATCTGGTCTTTTTGTATTGTTATGGAAATTTAAAGGTTTCTATGCGATTTTATAAGCCGTTAGCTAAATTTGTAAGCCATTAGCTAGATTTGTAAGCCGTAACTCAATTTGTAAGCCGTTAGCCAGATTTGTAAGCCATTACTCGGATTTCTAAGCCATTAGCCAGATTTGTAAGCCGTCATCCCTCGCTTTTCCTTTTCCAAAAATCATGATTGACAAAGCGAGTATTGCACCTAATGAATCTAAACCCACATCAAATACGGAGCCTGTTCGATCTGGAAGATAGGCTTGATGAATTTCATCGGATGCTGCATATAACGTTGTTAGTAACCAAGCGAGCCACGGTCTTTTCTTGTCAAATCCGTTATGAAAGAGAATCGCCAGTAATCCAAAAGCACTTAAATGAACGAATTTACGAAATACAATATTGAAAAAAGCAGCTTGGGATTCGGATAAATGAAACAGTTTTGCAAGCAGCATTTGCGTCGAACCCCTGTTGCAGATGTTGAACCAGAAGCAATAAAAATAGCGGCACACCAAAGCAATGCAGCCGCAAGCCATACATATCTTTTTGCATAAACATACCTCTCTACGAAAATATCAGCTGTATCCTAAGTATACGAATGTTCCGTGCCAACATCAATGCTTGTGTTATAATGAACACGAACTTCCATCCTACCCACTGGGCGGTGATTAAATTGAAAACATACAACATTCATTTTCATCCTGTCTGGGAACAAAAATTGACAGGTGAACAGAAACAGCGATTGATTCATAGTCTATCCGCTGTTCCATTCGTCGAAAATGAGCTAACAACAAAAGCGGTCATAGCAAAATACAAAGAAAACGGTGGCTTCGTTACGACCGTCTTACTTAATAATGGCTATTCTCATTTGTTAAGATTAAATAATATATTCGTGAAAGTGACCAATCATGAAAATGAATTAATCGCTGAAGGAAAGTTCAATCCTCAGCTATCGATAGAAGCTTTTTCATCGCAGCCATGGTCATTTGTGTTTTCTAATGATATGGTAAAGATAAGAAAGGCGGAAATTCAGCAGATCAATGTAGAGGTGATATATGATGGTTAACGTTCTATTTGTCTGTCTCGAAACATTTGTCGCTCACCGATGGCAGAAGCGTTATTCAATGATATGGTGAAAAAGGAAGGACTGGAAAAGCAAATTTTTGTAGATTCGGCTGGGACAGGCTCTTGGCATATCGGTGCTCCACCGCATAAAGGAACATTGAAAAAGCTTGGCGAATATGGCATCAATGCAAAAGGGCTAAAAGGAAGACAGTTTACAAAGGAAGACTTTGAATCATTCGATTACATCATCGGCATGGATGAAAGCAATATTCGGAACATCTATGAGATCGCTGGGCAACCAAAACACCCAAAAATCATGCGCTTGCTCGATTTAACTGAACATCCATCCGACGTACCAGACCCTTATTATACGGGCGACTTCCAGGAAACATATGACCTTGTAGAAGCAGGGTGTAAAGTTCTGCTTGAAAATATAAAAGAAGAGGCTTTATGAAGGGCAGTCCATATTCGACTGCCCTTTATAATTTTTCTAAAGGGTATATAAAGGATCTTTTTCTTTCACAATAATGTAAAATCGGCTTTGTTTTTCAGGTAAAAGGAAGTTTCTGAAGCCTCAAACGCATCGATCCGCCCTTTCGTCACCTTCCATTGATCATGATGAATATCGCCCCGATATAGTTGTTTTCCGTTTATTGAGTACATGCAATATCGTTCCAATAGCCAGTGATCAAGCGTTCCAGCCTCAGGTTCGTATAAAACATCTCCGCCTTGATAAGCAATCTTCACTTTCCTTCCTTCTTTTTATTCAAACTGGAGAAATAATACTTATTATTTTTACAAGAAAAAGTCATGTTTGCCATGCGATAAGGAAGGCCGGTAAAGGTTCTTGCACCGATAGCTGTTGGTAAGTGATTAATATCTATTTTGAAGAAATAAATGCCTGGGACACCTTCATAGATGACATATGTGCGAATATTTAATTGTAAAAAGAATGTAGAAAAGGAATGAGTGGCAAGCCTCGTCCGCGCATATTCGTCACACGAAAAAGAACGACACTCATCCATGCTTGCTCATCAAATAAATCGAGCTCCAATTCGTTTGGGACATGTTTTCTAACAAATAATGTTTTAACTGGCCAATGAGTGAGCAGCATGTTTCTCCATACTTGTGTCATGATCCACGGTTTCATAGGTAATGGATAGGGACGATGGTCCAGTTCTATAAATTCCTTATACATCACGTTCAATCCTTTCCTGTTTAGAATTCCCTAATATAAATGCATTAACAAAAAGCCTACGCATTTTGCGCAGGCTTTCCCTATCTCCACCTTAACGAGTAGACTCCGTTTCGGTTGAGTATTTCGACAATACGAACTGTCCCTATTTAAATTCTTTCCTCTACAACACCAAATCGATACTTCGTCACTGAACAATACTTTTCTCCCTTTTCTAACACCCAGGACGGAAATTGTGGATGGTTTATGGCATTAGGCAACCCTTGTGTTTCCAAGCAAATGCCTAAATATTTTCTCGATGGGACACCATAAATCTCGCCCTCTTCAGGAAGCATGTTCGATGAATAAACGATGACACCAGCTTCATCCGTTTCAACGGTTAACTTACGCCCACTCTCGCGATCCACAAGGACAATTTCCTCATTGTGATTTTCACTCAATAGGAATGGGTGATCATATCCTTCGCCTACAAGTTGATTTTGAACATGATCAGATTCAATGCCCGTTCTAATTTGCCTTCCTTTCTTAAAATCAAATGTCGTTCCTTCCACATCGATCAGACGACCAGTAGGCAGCAATTCATTGTTTAATTCAAGAAATTGATTGCTTTTTAACGTCAATTCGTGGTCTTGAATATCACGCTTCAAATCCCCACTTAAGTTAAAGTAAGAATGATTAGTCACATTCAATATCGTCTTTTTATCGGAAGTTCCTTCATAACGAATCGTAAACTCATTGTCATTGTTTAACGTATATGACACCTTCATTTTTAAATTTCCAGGGTACCCCTCTTCGCCATCAGGACTGAAATAGGAAAACTGTACCTCAGCTTGATCCTCACGCTCCATGATGGTTGACTCCCAGACAACCTTATCAAAGCCTTTTAATCCGCCATGCAGATGATTTCCATTTTCATTTTTGGCTAGCGTATATGTTTTTCCATCTAGCTCAAATTCCGCTCCACCAATCCTTCCTGCAACTCTCCCTACAATACAACCGAAAAACGGCGACTTATGTATGTAATCATCCAGTCGATCATAGCCAAGGACAATGTTTTCCATCACGCCATTTTTATTCGAGTAATCATTTTTGTAATCGTACATCCATAGTCAATGCAAGTTATTTTAATTCCGCTTTTATTTTCAAGTGTGTATGAATATACTTTTGATTCATTAACCTCACCAAATAATTCCTTTATTACTTTCATTCTCACTCCACCTATCATTGATAATACTATAATGTTAGTATTGATGTACGTGCATGTCAATCAAACATTCGAATATTCCTTTTACTCAATTCGTTTATCCTATTCAAAACGTAATTGTACAAACAACATTTATAGATTGAAAGAAGAAGTCTTTATGACATATCGTCTATTATATGAGCAGAAACTCGGACAATAAAACAAAGCATCGAGCCTGACAATGGCCCGATGCTTTGTTTTATACTAATTGTTCAACTAATCCCATCACCGCTGACTCTAATTTTTCTATTTTGTCTTGGCTATCAACGAGTGATTCTCCTTTTACTGCAAAATAAAATTTCGCTTTCGGTTCTGTTCCAGATGGACGAATACACACCCAAGAACCATCAGACAATATAAATTTAAGAACATTCGATTGCGGCAAATCAATGGTTGCTTTTTCCCTGTATGTAGATCCACTTTTTCACTAACCGCATAATCTTCAATCGAGTCAATCGCAATTTCTCCAAAGATTTTTGGCGGTTGATTTCGAATTTTTCCAGAATGGCTGCGATTTGCTCTGCGCCTTCTTTCCCTTTTAATGTAAGGGATCTTAATGATTCCTTGTAGAATCCATACTCTTCATACAATTCATTGATTGCATCATATAGTGATTTCCTTGTTCTTTATAGAAGGCTGCGACTTCCGCTGCAAATACTGCCGTTTGAACTGCATCTTTATCGCGCGAGAAATCACCAATTAAATAACCGTAACTCTCTTCGTACCCAAATAAAAACGTATGCTCATTCGTGTGCTCATACTCTTTAATTTTCTCACTAATAAATTTAAAGCCTGTTAATACGTCTAACATTTCAATGCCAAAGCTGCTCGCAATTGCGCGACCCATTTCCGATGTAACGATCGTTTTAATGGCTACTCCGTTTTCCGGGAGATTGCCTTTTTCTTTCGTTGGCTAAGAATATAATGAAGCATTAATGCTCCCACCTGATTTCCAGTTAGAACGACATATTCTCCTTTGTCATTTTTAACTGCGACACCAAGACGATCGGCGTCTGGATCTGTACCTAACAACACATCTGCATTATGTTCTTTCCCATAGCGAATCGCCAACTCAAATGCGGCTGTTTCCTCGGATTTGGCGATGCAACTGTTGAAAAGTTCGGATCAGGTTGTTCCTGTTCTTTTACAACAATCACATTTTCAAAACCAAATGCAGCTAAACCAGCACGAACAGAGTGATTAGCCGTTCCATGAAGCGGTGTAAACACAATCTTCAGGTCAGCCTTTAAGTCCCGATTTAATTGAATTGATTTCATTGCTTCTGTATACGCTTTATCTACTTTTTCACCTATGTATGTTAACAAGCCTTTTTCCAATAAATCCGCTTCATCCGCAGATTCAAGCTTAAGCTCACTTCCAGCGTTTTGAACATAGCCGATTACAATATCTGCAGGTTCAAGCGGTAATTGACCACCATCTTCACCATATACTTTCATTCCATTATATTCTGGTGGGTTATGACTTGCGGTAATTACAACACCAGCAAACGTCTTCAAATAACGAATAGCAAATGATAAAACAGGTGTCGGGCGTAAACTCTCGAAAAGATACGCGTGAATCCCATGCTTACCAACCGTCTTAGCAACTTCTAAGGCAAACTCTGGTGACATATGCCTAGAATCGTATGCAATAACGACTCCACGCTTCATCGCTTCATTCCCTTGGTCAACAATATAACGGGCAAGTCCTTCCGCAGCTTTTCTCACCGTATATACATTCATTCGGTTCGTTCCAGGACCAAGTTCTCCTCGCATTCCACCTGTTCCAAACTCAAGATCTTTATAAAAACTATCTTCGAGTTGCTGATCAGTCATTACTTTCAGCTGATCTTTCAATGTTGCATCAAGTTCTTTATAACCTAACCACTCATCAACCTTTACCTTCCACCTCATGTAGTCATCCCTCTTTGCTATTTATTCAGTGCTCATATTATATCAAACTACCGTAAAGCTTCCAAATGCAGGGGTACTAGATACATCTCGGTTTTTGTCGAATAAGACCAATTCCCTTTTAATATTAAGAAATAATTCCAATCGCAAGGAATATGAATTTGTCGATTTCCAGGAAATATCAAATAAAAAGGTTAATATTCAGGAAATATATAATTAATTCGACAAACACTCTTTAACAACAAAAGGATATTTAATATTGTTAGGATAAATAAGGATAAAAGAATTCAGGCCGGCTCACTAAAGCGAGCCAGATTGATAAAAAGCCTACATTACTCAAAACTGGATACACTTTTTTGTAATTCGCTCCAACATCTTTAACTCCGCTCTACCTCTTGGCTTACAATTTTATAATAGGGGCTATTTCAGCTTTATCTGCCTGCTTTAGGGCCAAGTAATAAACTAATGTCTGATTTATGGTGGATAACCAACTTGGTACTTATATATGGCCACAGCAGCCTCGCCCAGATACAGTTCAATTAAAAGTTTTTCCAATTTTCATTGTTAGAAGCTCGTTATTGGAAATCGGCAAACACCATCTAATTCACACCATTACCAATAGTAAGCTGAAAAACTACGGGGCGTAATCTCTTATTCACTCATTTCTTTATATGCAACACCTGGAAACTGAGTCGCGTATTTACCTCCACTAATATCGATCATCGTTCCCGTGATATAACTAGCAAGATCTGAGGCAAGAAAGCAAATGAGATGGGCGATGTCCTTTTCCTTTCCCCATTTTCGAATCGTTAATGTGTCTAATAACCGTTCCTGCTCTGCTTGCGGCAATTCAGCAAAGTCATTCAGTGTGCTAGGAATCATTCCTGGAGCATAGCTATTTACAGTTATATTCCAAGGCGCTAACTCACCCGCAAGCACCCTTGTGAACTGCCTCACTCCCGCTTTTGATGATGCATATGCAGCGCTGCCAATGGTTGGAATGATCGCGGCAAAGAAGACGCGTTCAATATCCGGCCATAGTTTTGTCGTTTCATAACGGGTGCAACGGCTTTACACATTAAGTATGTGCCTTTTAAATTTACATCATGGCAATCATCCCATATCTTCTCCGAAAGCGTCTCAACCACAGCATTTCCCGCAATGCCTGCGTTATTGACTAAAATATCAACTCGTCCATACTTTTTCACAACTCTATCCACGACCTTTGAAATTCCCTTACTGTTCCGAATATCACAGAGAAATAGAGTGCCTTTTAGCCCCTTTTCTCAAATTCCTTTCCAAGCTCGTCTAAATCAGATTGATTAATATCTAGACCCACTGTCTTTACGCCTTCTTCAGCAAGGGTAATCAAAATCTCTCTTCCGATCCCTTTTCCCACCCCGGTTACGATTGCTACTTTTCCCTTAAATCAATGTCCATTTATTCCAACCGCCCTTCCTTATCCTTTTACCGCTCCCGCTGTTACCCCGCTAATAATATAGCGCTGTACTAATAACGAAATAATTAAGATTGGAAAAGTAATAATGACAGCAGCGGCCATTAACCCTCCCCAGTTGATTTCGGAATAAGACATAAAGTTAAATATCGCAATCGGCAATGTTTTCGTTTTATCCCCAGAAAGAACTAAGGCAAACATGAAGTTATTCCACGATAAAATAAAAGACATTAATGATGCTGTAATCATCCCGGTGTAACGAGTGGAAGCAGCACTCTAACGAATGCTCCTGCAATGTACATCCATCGATTCGTGCGGCATCTTCTAATTCTTGCGGCAAACTTTCAAAGGATGAGATCATAATCCAAATAATAAAAGGCAACCCAACCAGCATATGACTAAGAATTAACGCTGTATATGAATCAACTAAACCCAGTTTAGAAAAATAATAAACCATGGAATCATAAAGGAGATTCCTGGGATAATCCGGGCAATCAAAATAATAAACCCTACTTGATGCTGTTTATACCTAGCGATCGCAAACGCAGCGGGTAACCCAAAGATTAATCCAAGAATCGTAGAGATAAGTGCAACTATAAAACTATTAAATATAAAGCCAAGAAAATTATATTCCTTAAAAACGGATTGAAATTTGCAAGTGTCGGTTCGAAATAGAGAAACGAGTCCTTCGACATAATTTGTGCCTGTGTTTTAAATGAGGCGAGAATCATCCAAGCAAACGGGAATATAAAAATTAAGGTGATCAATAGGATCAATACATAATAAAACATATGCATTCTTCTCGCCTTTTTCATAATGTCACCTCAGTCTTTTTCCGTAAAATAATAATTATGGAACTAAAGCCGATAATAATCATGAAAAAGATGACTAAAATCGCACTTGTGTAGCCTAATTTAAAATACTGGAAACCATTTACGAAACCATAAATATTTAATGTTTCTGAGGAAAAACCAGGTCCCCCTGAGTCATCGCGTAAATTAGATCAAATTGCTTAATCGCATCAATCGCTCTAAGCAAAACGGCCGCAAAAATCGTCGGTAATACGAGCGGCAACGTAATTCGCCAAAATATTTGCCATGAATTTGCACCATCTACTGCGGCTGCCTCATAATGCTCCTCGGGCAATGTAGATAATCCAGCAAGAGTAATTAATGTAATCATTGGTGTCCATTGCCATGTATCTACTAATGCGATCGCTGGAAGCGCCTGAACGGGCGAAGCAATCCAGAGCTGTGGATTAATATCGAAAAAGCCTAATAATTGATTCGCAAAACCGATGGAAGGTTCAAAGATAAGCAACCAGACTAACCCGATTGCGACCGGTGTAGAAACCATCGGTAACAGAAATAATGCTTTGATCAATTGGTTTCCCTGAAGTTCCGGTTAAATAAGATCGCAATGGCAACTCCTAATACGGTTTGGAAAATCAATGCGATCGCTGTAAAGTAAAAGGTTCTAAAAAACGCTGGCCAAAACCGAGGATCATCAAAAAGCAACGTTTTGAAATTGTCTAAAAAGACCCATGTAGGGGTTGTAAACTCGACATGCTCCACTCGAAAAACTGAGATAAATCGTATATCCAATTGGGTAGGCGATCATTACTAATACAAATAGAACCGAAGGTAGCAGAAAAATAATCTTTAAGTTACGCTCAATCCAAAGGGCGATCTTCATTCACTCCCTCAATGATTTTTAGGGCCAGATGGATTAAATCTGACCCTAAAGTTGTTTATTTTTCTTTATCTAACAGCTCTTGAAATTGTTTGTTTGCATTTTTGGCTGCTGCTTCCACATCTTCTCCGTTAATTGCCGCGGTGATGACCGTGCCAATCATATCTCTTGCTTCATTCACTTTGATGACGAGCGGTCGATCATACTCTTTGCCAATTTCATTTGATTGTGAGGTTACTTCTACTAATTCTTCTGGAAATGATGCCGTTCCTTCCGGATCATCCCAAACAGATTGACGCGGTCCAGGAACGCCTGTCTTTGAATTTCTAAAATAATTTCTTTACTTGTCGCCCACTTCATAAATTCCCAAGCTTCATCTTTATGAGTTGATTTTTCATTCATAGCAACGCCCCATGAAGTAACGTTATATGGTGTTCTTCCTGCAGGGCCAGTTGGGAATAAGGCGAATCCAACCTTATCTCCGACAACTGATTTTTCTGGGTCTAATAAGTTTGGATAAATACTGTCCGCATCGGTGTACATTGCCGCTTTTCCTTGCCCAAAAGACCTGCCGCTTGCGGCCAGCTCATATTAAGAACACCTGGAGGCCCATAATCCTTTAATAAATTCCCATAATATTTGAATGCTTCAATTGCTTCAGGGGTATCTAACGTCGCTTTTCCATCGACGATGAAGTCGCCCCCATGACCATATAAATAACTAGAAAATTGTGTAACAGCCGCTGCACTTTGGCCTCTTGAAACCATTCCATAAAAATCATTGCTAGGATCATTTAATTTTTCAGCTGCTGCCATTAATTCATCTAAAGTAGTCGGAACTTCGATATTGTTTTCCTCAAATAAATCCTTGCGATAATATAAAATTTCCCGTTCCGTTACGATCGGAACGCCAAATATTTGATCGTCCGCTTTAAGCGAGTTTACCGATGACTCAGTAAAATCTCCTATATCCCAATCGCTATCGCCCGTATAGCTTGATATATCCGCGACCCAGCCGTTTAAGTGGAATAATTTCCCTTCTTGTAAAGGCCTAATCATAAAAACATCAATACTGCTCGATCCGGCAGTAAATTCAGTTGTTAATTTTTGTGTTAATTGGTCTTCAAAGTACTTTTCTAATTTCACTTTTATTCCAGTTTCTTCTTCAAACTGCGGAATCAGCGGTTCTATCGCTTCTGTCCACGGATGGTTGGCACCAATAATGCGAAGTTCCACAGGTTTCTTTACTTCTGCCGGTTTATTTTCAGGTTCGGCTCTTTTGTCAGACGGAGTTGAAGTTCCTGCTCACCACCGCTACACGCAACTAGCATACTTACGATTAAACCGAAAACGAATAATAAGATTGGAAACCTTGCCCTTTTCATCATCTACGACCTCTCCTCATTTATTTAATTAAGATGCATAAACTTGCTGAATTTTTTCCTTAAAAAGTCAACAGATTCTTTTAATTCATGCAAACCATTTACTCCATCTTCAATCGAGATCCAACCAGTGAACTGTACAGAATGGAGAGTTTGAAATATCGCATCATAATCATTTAAACCTTTTCCAATTACTCCATGCGCCAGTGCTTCCGCATACCAACTTGGGAATATTCATTGATATCATCGAATGAATATCCCGGCTTTACGTAGCGGTCACTTGCATGCATCGTTTTGATCCGTTTTTTACTTTTTCTAATAAAACCAATGGTTCTTCACCGGCAAAGATGACGTTTGATGGATCATAATTGACACCAAACCATGGTGAACATATTTGATCAATGATTTCTAAATAAACAGTTGATTTTTGTGCAAATTCAGGATATATCCAAGGACCATCTTTATAATGATTTTCCATTACAAGATGAACTTGTTTCTTTTCAGCATAAGGAAGTAGTTGTCGGATCGCTTGTACGGTCCACTCTACTCCTACCTCCTTTGATACTTCAGGTCTTTTTGTCCGGATAATACCCGGCAGCTCCGAAAATCACTAGGTCCTAGAAAAGCCATCACATCGATCATTTCTATCATTTTACGAATCTCGTTTTCTCTAAAACCTCGGTCCGGATGGGTAAAGTCAGGTGATGAACACATCATTGGAATGAGCAGTCCCTCTTGTTCAGCCGCCTCCTTAATCTGTTGTAAATAAGCTTCATTTGTTTCTTTTAAAAAGGCTGGGTATAATTCTAACCCATCCGCTCCAAGAGTACCGGCTTGGTTAATCCACTCAAATATACTCATTCTTCCATCTGAGAGTTCTTTCATGAACCCCTTTGGAAAAACAGAAATACGCGGCTTCTCCCTCATCTATTTACTCCTTTCTCATTGTTTTTTACACGCTCAACTAAATTTTTCAAAATGATTCTTAGTTCTTCTTTATTCGTACTAGGACTGAATTCTCGGTTGTCGATGACTAACGGTGCGCCAACGACGACCAGTGGCGCACCAAATTTCGGCATATTGACTGCTTGTTCAATGGAAAGACCGCCAACAGCTTGAATAGGCAATGAAACGGCCTTTGAAATTTCCTCTAAATGATCAAAAGGTGTACGTTCAGGATCTTCTCCTCGTTCATCAAAACCTGTATGGACAATAATATAATCGACCCCATTCGCTTCTAAAAATTTAGCGCAAGCAACTTTATCGTCAGCACCTAAAATATCGCCCATTACTTTCATGTTATAATCCTTTGCAGCTTTCACGACTGCTCTAATCGTTGCTGGATGAGCGACTCCCATTACAACGACGTGAGTGGCCCCTGCTTTAGCCATCATTTCCGCTTCCAAATACCCGCCATCCATCGTTTTTAAATCAGCAACAATCGAATGATATGGATATTTTCTCCGCAAAGCAGTTACCGCATGTAAGCCTTCGGCTAATATTAATGGTGTGCCTACTTCAATCCAATCAATTCCAGATTCAACCGCAATTTCAGCCATCTCCAACGCGTCATGAATATTTGTTAAATCTAGCGATATTTGTATGATAGGTTCCATCATCATCGTCCTCTCTTTATTTATTCGGTAAAATAATAGACTTCGCATGTAATAACGTATCCATCTCGTCAAATGCCTGCTTCCAGTCATCAATTGAAAAGTTTTCGCCATCGGAAGAGGATCGATTTCTCCTTTTGCCATCATGAGCAAAACCTTTTCCCACATCCGATAATTATGACTAAACGATCCTTGTAAAGTAACGGCTTTCTGGATGAGCGGATCTAATGAAAATCCGACCGGCTCCGGTCCCCAGCCAATCTTCGTAATTTGTCCTCCTGGTCGAACCAATTCAATGCTTTGCCTTAAAGTTGTGCTAATTCCAACGGCATCAAGCACTAAATCAGGCCCGAAACCATCTCCTTTTGCTAAAATGTCTTGAACAACGTCCTGTTCATCAGCAATAATGATTTCATCAACGCCAAATTGTTTCGCCACTTCTAAACGATTCGCATCTTTTCTTAAACCGACGATCGTTAATCTTCCCGGCGAAAATAATTTAGCTATTTGTACACACATTAAGCCGATCGGACCTGGGCCAAAGACAACAACATCATCTCCAGGTCTAATTATTGACTGATGTGCAACCGCATTATAGGCAACACAGGCTGGTTCCGTTAATGCTGCTTTTTCAAAAGAAATTCCATCACGTATTTTATGAACAATCGCTTCTCTCGTTTTGACATATTGAGCCATCGCCCCATTTTCCAACACGCCGAACCCTTTTCGATTCGGGCATAATTGATATTGACCCGTCCGACAATACATACAGGTTTCACACACATAGGCCGGTGTTTCACTGACAACTCGATCTCCTTCTTTAAACAAAGTAACGTCTTTTCCAACCTCGGCAACAATTCCTGCAAACTCATGGCCCAAAATAACAGGTCGTATCACTTTAAACCCTTGAGTATCATGGTACATATGTAAATCGCTGCCACAAACTCCTACAGCTTGTACCTTAAGTAAAATTTCCTTTGGGCCGATCTTTGGAATTGGCACTTCTTGAGCATCACATTTCCTTTACCTTCATCCACGTTTACAATCGCCTTCATTTGGATCACCTTATCCTTTTGTTTACGTCAATTCCTTGGAACCATTACTAATTACTCATGCGATCTATGAATTTACTTATTTATATGCTTGTACTCTTTAGGATTATGCCAATGATTCCAGTGGAATAAATGGACGATACCAATTGCCCTACCGTCATTGTCATCGAGTTAACAGTCTAAACATAATGAATGATCCATGTTTGTGGAGGTGTTGAATATTTTCAGGAACAGGAATGAGCACGGAACAATTACATATAAACAATAAACAGAGCGCTCTTTTTAAAAGGGAGATGGGATAGATGGAATTATTAATGACTTATCAAACATTGACAGTATAAAAAATGATCGACTACTTTCCAATTGATGGCGTTACGACAAATCCAACATTGATTACAAAAGAAAACAAACCATTCTTACCGCTTGTAAAAGAAATCCGATGAGGGGCGAGTTTTAAAAATACATTGCAAGTAGACCAATAATTTTGGCTAGATCGAAAGCCATTACTGTCCCAAATCATTGAATCGTAAATAAGTAGCCATCAACAAGCATCGACGTTGAGCAATTTAGTAGCCAATGGAAACATGGTTTTGGTAACATATCCTTCTAAGAACTATTGGAGGTTACTATATTTTGATTAAAGCGATTATTTTTGACTTTGACGGAACAATTATTGATACGGAAGCTGCTTGGTTTGATCTTTATCGTGCTCGATTAAAAGCAGATTATCAGTACGACCTAGCACTTGAAGATTTTATAAAGGTGGTCGGAACGAAGGATGATGCCTTATTTGATTTTATTGATCAATCATTAGATAATCCGATCGACCGTAAAGCTTTTAATAAGGGAATCCTATCTGATTTCCAAAAATAAAAGATCAACTTCAATTAAGGGAAGGCTTTATTGAAACGTTGAAAAGCATTAAAGAAAGGGAATCAAACTGGCTGTTGCCAGCAGTTCAAAATACGATTGGGTCGGCGGTTTCCTAGAGTTACACGGGTTAAGTGAATACTTTCCAATTATTTTCACTGCCGATGATGTCGAGGAAGTGAAACCAAATCCTGCCCTTTACTTAAAAGCGCTCGCCGCACTTGGTGTTCAGCCAGACGAGGCGATTGCCATTGAGGATTCAGCAAATGGTTCACTTGCCGCGATTCGCGCAGGCATTCATTGCGTAATCATCCCAACTGAACTTACAAAATCGCTGCAATTCCATGAAAAGGCCCATTTAATCGATTCATTTGCCGACTTTGACCTCGGTCGCTTTTTACAAAAAGAATACTGGGAACAAGCGTAAAAATAGAACCAACCCTATTTTCAAGGGTATGGTTCTATTTTTTCAGTAAAGCGTTTGTCTCCTTGTTAAAGCGATCATTATGGATATGTCAAGCCTATGAAAAAGAGATAAAATGTTCCTTACTTTACTAATTGAGCTATTTTGAGAATAATTGAGCTACTTCGGCACTTAATTGAGCTTTATCAAGAATAATTGAGCCAATCTCATTCTTATTTAAGCTTTTGCCAACATCGTCTTGATTAGCGTGAGTACCGATAATACAAGTCCATCATTTTAAAAATCATAATCATCAATATTATCCTTAGTAAAGACAACCCGTTCTGGCAAGAGAATGATGCCGCTATCTTCTGCTTCATAGTCATAGCCTTGAATGGAGTTTGGTTCAATTTTAACTTTTCCAATATCCGGAACGTCGAATTCATCGCCAACTTTTAATTCTTTTCCTTCCACCGTCATTAGATAAGCGACATAGGCTGCAAGCGCTCCTTGTTTTTCACATGCCATAAACCAAATTGCTTCACTGTATCCCGTTTAACGTAGTCTCTCATTACATTTGGTGTAGAAAAACCAGTGATGACAACATCGCCTGCTTTGTTTAAGTTTTCAGCCGCTTGAGCCATCGCAGGCAATGCGGTTGCATCCGGGCAAATAACGGTATCGATATCAGGGTATGTTTTTAAAATACTTTCCCAACGGATATTACAGCAGTCGGAAAAGAACTTGAAAAGCGGGATGATCAGTTTCTCGCACTCGCTTCACGTGTTGTCGCTGAAATGGGCGCTGACATCGTCAAGACGTATTATTGCGATGACTTCGAGAAAGTAACGAGCACATGTCCGGTTCCAATCGTCATCGCTGGCGGCCCTAAGTTTGATGCAATTCGTGAGGCATTGAAATTACACATAATGCGATGGAACAAGGGGCCGCTGGAGTCGATATGGGGCGTAATATTTGGCAATCCTCCCAACCAACTGCTATGATTAAAGCGATCCACTCAATTGTGAAACAGAATTATACAGTGAACGAGGCGGTTCAACTATATGAATCTGTCGCACAAATGATAGAATAATGAAGGAGGAAATTCATTGGCAAAAGTAGCATTTTTACTCGCAGACAACTATGAAGATTCGGAAATGGTGAATCCATACGAGGAAATTAAAAGGCCGGCCATGAAGCAGTCATTATCGGATTAGAAAAAGGTGTCGACTGTAAAGGGAAAAAGGCGCTGTTTATACAACAGACATCGCTGCATCTGAAGCAAATGCAAGCGACTTTGACGCCGTAGTCATCCCTGGCGGAAGTGCGCCTGAAGCATTGCGCGTCAATGAAGATGTCGTACGCTTCGTAAAAGAAATCAATGAACAAAACAAAGTGATTGCAGGAATTTGCCACGGACCACAAGTAATGATTAGTGCAGATGTGTTAAATGGAAAAACAGCAACATGCTATATCGGAATCCGTGATGATGTGAAAAACGCCGGTGCCGAATTCGTTGATCAAGAAGTTGTTGTAAGCGAGAACATCATTACATCTAGAACACCAAAAGACGAGCCAGCATTCATTAGAGAGATTCTAGCAAAATTTAAGGCGGTGCCTGTACTCCCCGAATTCCCTCGAATGTTGTCGAAAAAGACCATGAAGAGATGAAAGTTTTCTTCATGGTCTTAGTTTTTATCCTTAAGTGGTCACTATTCCGGTCCCTTCATTATTCAACTATGCTTGACGAAATCCATCCGGTAAAATTCGTTTTTGTTTGAACTTTATACCACACCCGATTTTCGTCATCTAGCATCTCTTCACCTAGAAATAGAACTGTTTCGTTTCGATTTATACTTGTTATGATTTTCGCACCTTGATGTGCACGCTCTCTTATATTGCCGCCATCATATTCCGGCTTTAGTGTTAATTCGTTAGGTGTAGTTGTTACAACTTCGTTTGCAGTTTCTACTTTATCGGGAATGACCTTCCAATCCTTCATAAAAGCTACGACAATTTCTTGTGCTTCTTCCGCTGCTACATCGGGTGCGTCTAATTTCTCTTGCAGAAATTTCGTTTCCCATCTGTAATTGCTTGAATAACCGGAATAGTTGGCCACTTAAACTGACACCCGACAAAAATAACTACTAGGGCTACTGTAACGGCCGTATAACGTTTACGAATGGCTGGCCCGTTGGCAAATTTCGCTTTCCACCATTTACGAAAACTATTAATGCTAGTTAAAACCTTTCGAACAAAAGATTCATATTTAGAAGGCCCGCTGCTTTTTCCTCCCAATAATTTATAAATGAAAACGCCAATAATGTTTTCGAAGAGAAAAAATAACCGTAAGTATTTTCTCAATCGCTAAACCCACATAACAAATTCCATCCTTCACAATCCATAGAACAACCCGTCTAAATATAATTAGAAGTAAAAGTGCCGCCAACGCAATTCGTAATCCTTGAGGTATTGCTAACCAAAATAGGGTTTTCTCCATTAGACCCACTCCTTATCTGATTCCTTAGAGTTTGTCGTAAGCTCTTCATCCGATTGGTTATCTGCACCTCCCCAAGCGAGGCGTTTTTCTTGAGATTGTTCTTGAGCAATTTGCATGGTGGACGGTTTCGACTCATTTACTGCACCCATAACTTTCGTTAAAATATCAGGGTCGCTAACATCACCGGATTTTATGAATTCATCGATTAGTGCACGCTGTAGTTTCTTTTTATCTTCTCTTTCTGCGGCTAGGGTAGTTCGGAGATCATCCATAGACCCGAGGCAGTCAAAATCGCAGCAAGCTCACCTTGTGTTTGTAAAACTTCGATTAATTCTTTCATATCCTTTTTTCGCTTTTCCTCTTTTAGTTCCTCTATCTCCAGTTCTGCCTTCTTTAATTCTTTTTCTTTTTCTGCTAGCTTTAGCGCTAATTCTTTTCTAATTCAGCTTCCCTTAATGCCATTTCTTTTTCAATTTCGGCCCTCTTTTTATCGCGTTCATTTTGATCTTGAAGTCTGATCATTTCCAGTTCTTGTTGTTTTCTTTCTTCTTCAATCTGTTCTAGGTGAGCCAAATCTCGATCATTTAAGTTGACTGTTACTTGAATTTGATCTACCGAAAAACCACGTTGCCGAAGGTCCGCTACTATATTGGAATAGTTATTTGTGTTTTTCACTAGTTGCTGTACTTCCTGAAATCCTCAATCGCATAATCACGAACGATGGGTGCAATCCAATAAGATATATTATCATTTAGGTATTGTTGAATATTCGATACATCGTATTCTACTACCTTTATTGGCGAGTTGACGAACACGTTAAATTGCACCGTCATACGGAATGTCTTACCAGGATCTTTTGTTGGATATTCATCCTTATGACGATAGAAATAATTCACCATCGCAATCGAATAGCGAGTCAAATAGCGATTTGCTCTTATTTCCATACGCGAAAGCTGTTCGCCATTCATCACTTCACGAAGATTGCCTTTCCTATTTTGATAAACAAAAGCAGTTTCACGCGTCGAGGGAGGCTCGCTTGCTAATAATCCCGTCGTTACTTTTTCAGAATTCATAATCCTCATTTATATCGCCTCTTTACATTGTTTTTAATAGGTCTGAAATCGGGCGGTAAAACCTCTCATTCTTTACCAATCCTTTTTCAATAAATTTTTCCATATGATTTTGAATTTCTCTTTGTTCAGACAAATACAGCGATAAATACAGTTTTGAAATGCGGAATTGGCGTTCACCATTACCAAAGGAAAAATAATCCATTGTTCTATTAATCTCTCCATCGATTGTCGGGTTTTATATTTTATAAATGATGTGCGAAGATAGTCGAACCAAAATTTTTCCTGCCATTCCACTTGGGTTTTAAAAATAACCTGTGTTCCGATTGAAAAATGGAATGGGTAAACTGTAATAATTCCCAAGCTGCTTTTCATCCGAATGTTTAAACCAATTGGTCCAAAAGGAAAAGAAAAGTTCTTCATGTTCTTTACTTTGCTCTGCGAAGCGGCAAAGCTGTTCAAAGCTTCTTTGCAGTGGAAAGAAAAGGCGCTTTACATTTGCCGATTCGTACATTTCCTTTAATAATTCCAAGCTTTGCGAATAATACGCTCCTCCAACTTTTGACCCTAAAACACCAAGCGCAGTCCATTGCAAACGCTCATTGTTATGTTGGCGAATCCAAGACTTCGTCAACGTAAAAACGGTATGTATAAAATCTTCATCTATCGCCATTCCTCGTAGAATTCGTGCCGCAAGTAACCGTTCTTTATAATCAGTTGAATTTGCCCATGGTACGATAAGTTGATTTCTTACATGTTGAGAATCTCTTTTTGCTAAGTGAACGAGTATGTCGAAAGCCGTATTTTCTATATGCTGATTTGATTTTTTAGCAGGTTTTGAATCCATTGGATGATCGGCTTTTGGTAACTTGGATATTGAAGCCAAACATTTTCCCAGATCATATGTATATCTTGCGGAAACAAAAGTAAACACCTTCAATCCGTTCGCTGCCTACATTCGTTTGCTTCCATACTGATCTTATTTCTGTATGAAATTGGTGCAAATATTCGTCTCGGCTTGGCATTAGCGACTCATTCATAAAATCGCGGCCAATATACTCATAAAGAGATCCTCAAGCTGCTTCGATTCCTCAATAATCGCTTGATAGGAATTCCCTTGGAACAAACCTACTGTCAAATAAAATGCCAAATCACGGATCGAATACGATTGCTTGAACCAACTTTTACACGCTGTCTTACATTTGCATCAAGCGAATCGACAATCACACTTTCTTCCATTTCCCTGAAACAATTTTGTAAATACTTCTTACGTGTTCATCAGCGAAACGTGGGAGTATATCATTTTTAAAAAGTGGATCTGCTTTTTCAGATGCGATCAATTAAGCATATCTGGCAATTGTTCTTCGTATTCATAATGCCAATTTGTATGGTTCACTAATACTTGCCTATAATCCGGAAGCTCTACCTTGACGGAAAGATTGTGAAGAAAATCAATCCCCGTTTCCTCTTTTGCAATCAAAATAAAATACGCCTGATGTTCCAGTAATTTTTGAGTATATCGTTCAATCTCGTGGTCCGACACAGCTTTAAAAACTCATTTATAGATTCAATTTCAATAATAAACCCAGTTTCTCGCTTAATTGGGTGTGAAAGGATTTCCTTTAAACTCATCTCTTTCGACCACTCAAAAACTTCATCTACGCCTGCTTTGTTCAGTAAAGCAATAGCCGTCGTATATTTACCGACATTATGAGTGTTGTGCAAATATAATAGATTGCTTTTTATAAACAACTTTTCCATATCCATATATGTAATTGGAGGCACATAAACGTCATGAATCTTTTCCTGTAAAAGTGTTTCTATTTTATATAAAGAACTGCTTGACCTTTGCGGAATAACAACGGGTTTTTTCACATTTTCAGGAATATACCTTTGCTTTTCATCGTCACGGCCTTCGTAGATCATCTCAAGAGCCTCGACCAATTCATCTAACTCACTTTTTGATTGAACGTTGCAAAGCAAAAACTCCAAATTCTTCGGTATCGGGGCATCATCAACGATGAATGGAATAATTTTCAACTCATAATTAAATCCCAGTACAATTTCTTTTGGTACCATCTCCGATTGGGCAACTTCCTTTGTAATTAAAACAACAATCACTTCTACCTTTTCTTCGATATCAACAGCGATTTGTAAATCGTAATTATTCCCAGCAGGGATATCTCGCGGAGCATACCAGCATGGAATATTTTGGCCTTCTAAAAGTCGGCAATCTCTTTCATCACTTCGAAGTTTTTGACGAGTGACTTAAAAACACTTTCTTTCGCTGCGTTTCCACAAAATCACCTCTACCTTTATTTAGCCCGAATCTCATACCCTAATGAAAGGATCATCTTTAACGTCTCAAGAGCTGTACTTCTATCATAATTTTTATCTTGTTCTGCTAGCTCGTCATACGGGACTAAATTGGGATGTTCCTTTTTGATCATTTCGTTCCGGTCCATACGTCCAGCCTTGTTGAATCCGTTGGTGTGACCAAACTTCATGTATATTTTCGGCTAACTTCTCCTTTAAGTCCGTTATATCTTTCGGCAACCGAATATGTTCTGTATTTAACGGTTTAGGCTCATACGTCATCGCTGTACCTCCAACTTAAAGATTATTTTTTAATTGCAACTGTGAATTTAAGATTGAAATGAGTTCTTCTCCTTCAGACTCATTGCCCATTAATGTTAGATACTGAACGATTTGAAGTCTAGTTGATTCAATATCGAATATCCCTATCGTACCGGTATGGGTTTTACATGCATTTTCCAACTGTTCTGCTGCACTATCATAAAAACCTAATAATAATTCAGCCTCAGCTAATGTAAAATCCAGCCAATGATTGCTTCCTTTTTCTTTCTCCCATACAGTGCTTATGTATCGCGCAAGGTGCCTTCCTTGTTGTGCGTGCTTACCTCCTAGCAATATGAGTAAGTAAGCGGCATTAATAGCAGGGTAAAATGCTTCAATATTATAACGAAATGCTTCCAAGTATAATCCGGCTGCCCTTTTTAAATGTATTCTGTCCACCAAATCGATTGGAAGCAGCTCATTGTTTTCAGTTAACGCCCGTCGTTTAAATTGTGCGGCTAGCATCGCCAATATGTCCGAGCTATCGCTATTTTTTGACCATCAATATTTCTCCAAAGACCGTACAAGAGTTCTGCAGACTGATCATAACAACCGAGACGAGTAAGTAAATCAGCTTTCAGCATCACTACCTCTTTTAACCTTTTAAAAGGAAAAAGAATAATACCGCTTGTATCGATTTGTTCCGCTTGTGCCCTTTCAATCCACCTAATTCCTTCATTGTAAAGTCCCGCTTTTTACAAAATTGTGCAACCTCTACCGAAAACAAACCTGAATGATTTTCTTGCCACTCTTTTCTAGAAATTCCTGAATATGTTCCCGCTTCATCATTTTCTCTAGATCTTTAATGAGGAACTCTTCCTCCCCAAGAAATTTTGGTTCGGCTGGTAACGCGTGCGGAAAATTCAAATCGAATATTGTATCAATAATATGGCTTCTTTCGTTATGATGGACAAGTCGAAATAACTCCTTCTCTCCATGATTTTTCGCTAACGGGATCATTCCGACCCTTTCAAATTTCACTTTTTCCTCTTGCCCAGATTGCAATATAAAAGAGTCTTTAAATTCCTTCGAAACGAATATTTCTCCTGGTCTAGTAACGGGTTCAATTCTTGCTACCGTATTCACTTCATCGCTTAAAATATTCGTTCGATCTAATAACGGGTCCTGGAAAATATTGACCTTCCCAAAATGTCCCGCAATTCGCGGAAGAAGGTTTTTCATTGACACTCCCATCATGCTCGCTTTTGCTTTTCCCTATAATTAAGCATAAATTCAGCTGCATCTTCCCATTTTCAAAAGCAGCAATAATCGCATCTCCCAAGTATTAGAGACGAGTGCTTTTTCTAAAAGGGTCTAATTGCTTTACTTAATAAATGCACATGAACAATTACATAGCGTTCTTGTTCAGCAGCTTCCAACATGGAAAAGCCCTTCAAATCGCTATAGACAATAAATGCATGTTTCTCAATCAGCTCCATCTGCTCCATTGCCCCTTAACGATATATTCCATTCACCTAGAGTAAAATGAGTACGTATACTTCGTTTGAACAAATTCATGTACGATGGTCAATAATTTATAAAGTGAAAGGAGTAATATCGTTATATCATTTTCATTCATCGATTTAGGTCCAATGACCGGATCTGGACGATGGATCGATGGATTTCCAAATGAACGAATTTGATAAAACGTCTGAATATCCCATTCGTTCAGCAACTTGTTTTTTCTTATAAAAGCTAAATATCCGTCCAGTGTTGTTTCACTGCTATTTTGCGCTTTATTAAAATCATGGCAGAACACTTCAAGAAGCTTTCTCGAAAAAGCAGCCAATACTTCCGGGCGAAAATCCTTTCTTTCAAGTGCATTGCGAATCGGTAATAACGTATCATTCCAATACGGTATGTTCTGATCGAATCGTTGAAGAAGCGAAAGCACTTGATTTCGATAAATTGTTGACTCTTTATTCACATGGGCAATTTTTCGCCCGAGTACTTTGTCTAAATGATCATTCCATAATCGAGAATCATGATCTTTATAGAGGACATATTTAATTACTTTCGTATGGGCCGATGTTTTTAACCAAGCAGCCGCATTTTCTATCAATCGTTTAATCGCCTCCTCGTGAATACTTTGTATCCCATTTCGTAACAACACTGGTAAAGCAATTGACTCAAAATGATAACCGTATGCCTCCAAAGCTTGTAAACTAGTAAATACAGCGTCAATATACAATTGATATTGTTCAAGCGTAATGCTCTCATATTCAACAATTTCGGTGTGCAATAATAAAACAATGCGACCGTCATATAACTCTAACTTGCCAACACGTATACCATTTTGAGAATAGTAAAAGGTGTTTCAGGAATAATGCCATCTTGAAATGACCTTTTAAATTATTTACTAACTCCCTGAGTTCTGTTGATCGGCATACGAATTAAATACATAAACGTCCGCAGGCTCTTTAAAAATGTCTCCTTCAAGCACTAAAAATGCGCGATCCCCATCCGTACTCTCGACAACGACACGATTAACCAATTTATTTTTACTCAATTTTCGCCTTTCCCTTCCTTTAAAACTACCTCTCCGAAATAAGTGAGAACTTGCAAAACTTGAAACAAATAATGATACGTATCCGTCTTTGACGGTGTATGGTTATGGATATACCGCCTAAACGTTTTAATAGAGAGCATATAATCTGCTAGCCACTCAATGATAAGCCGTTGAGATTTCATAATACGGATTCGATGAAAAGGACTTAGCTTTCCTACCTCATGTGAAAACCGAGAAGTATACTAACTTCATCAATTATATAATTAACTATTTTGTCAATAGCACCCGTTAATTGAAATAGATTCGTATTGTTTCGTTTCAACCCTTCTTGAACGTTTCGGTGAACCCATTTTGTAATATCTTGATAGATAGCTGACTTTAGCTGGACAGCGATTTTTTGTTTTAACTGTTCCATTTGTTCCATGGTAATTTCACTATTTGTTAACGGAACCGTTTTATTATTCAATACGTTGTCCCATATTACAGCATCTTCGTCTTGCCATATGTATATCTTTACAGATTGAATCCGATTATTTTTTCGAATGTATTGGGAGGCTTCATACAAATAGTGATGAATAAACTTCGTATAATCCGCTTCCTTATTCCTTTTCGAAATAAAACAGGTAGAGCGATGTGCCGAATTTCATTTCCTTCAAATTGAATGGTTGCCAAAGTTGCAAAGGTAATTTTTATTAGACGAAACATATCTTCACTCGTAATCGTTTCACCTTCATTAGAAGTAGAGTGAATAAATAGGAGATGTTGTGTTCCATCTAATGAAGATGATACACCTGTCCAGCAATTTTCGTCGATTGCCACTACTTGGCGTTCTGGAGAGTACTCGTCTTTACTTTTTGATAAAAGGAATAGAGATCTCCACGACTATTCACATCGCCATAGACAGGCAAGCCAATAACATCGCTATTATCCTCAAAAATATTGCCTTGATAGACAGAAAGAATTTTACTACCTCCGGTTGTTTCAACTAAAAATTCCTTCACACGTTTTGTTTCCTTCTTAGTCAGTGCTGACAATTTCCTCCCCTTTCTGACTTATTTTTTATATAAAAATTTTAATAAAAGCGCAACAGCAATGACTACATAACTAACCATGCTTACTTTAAAACCTAATACGAGATGCTTAAATTTCCTCGTTAAAATGGTTGCCTGAATGAAATTGTTTTCGATGGAGCTTATTAAAAGATTTTGAGCATCCCCTTCAGTGATGGCTTTCATGTATGCTTCCTTGCCATAGTTATGAATATGCTCCCAATAAACAATGCCTTTTTCCTTTGAGTTTAAACGTTTTGGAAAAACAACGGTGACAGAAATTAAAATACTGAGAATTAATAACAACAAACTTAATTTAAAGAGTATGCCGCTATATCCATTCGAGGCGCCAATCATGTCTGTCACAAATTTCAAGATGATTCCATTTATCGTAACCAACGCACCTGCCTTTGCATCCGCAAACCGAATGAAATTCGATAAATACGCATGCTGCTTATCCACAAAGTTCGATCGAACGAAGCCATCTGTTTGTTTTGTTTCAACTTTCAATAGATTGTTTGAAATTACGTTGTTCCATACACTTCTTTGCCTTCGACCTTCACTCATACCTTCCCTCTTCCCAAATCATTTTCTTGCCATTATGTAGTCACACTATTAAGATAAAACTAATAATCCCAAACTATTATACCATGTCGATAGGAATATTTTACTATAAAGAGAGGTGAGTTTGTTGAAGATGATACCTTTAGGAGTAGGTGATGCCCATACAAAACAGCATTACCATAGCAACGTACTATTGGACTTCAATGGAACAAGAGTGCTCATTGATGCTGGCACAACTTTACGATACAGCTTACAACAGGCAGCCGTCGAACCAGAAACAATTCAATATATATTCATTACGCACTTTCACCACGACCACGCAGGTGGTTTAGCAGAGTTTTTAACAACGAGTTATTGGCGGTTTATCGATGGGAAACATTCTCCCCACCGTCCAACTATACTATATCGTCCCAATCAACTTTGCGAGCTGGATGGAATACTTACACCTGCATTAAACAACCAAGGACTTACATGGAAAGATTACTGTTTACCAATCGAAATCAAAAACAATGTATACAACTTCCCAGAACATATGTTAAAAGTCATTCCAACTGACTCGCTTCATTGTGAAGGACTAAATAGTTGCGGTTTAAAATTCATTAATGAAAAAGTGGCAAAAATATCATCCTATCAGGAGATATAAAAAACTACCGGAAAGCAATCTCCTGTCTGAAGTAAACGATTTAACTTGTGCCATTATTCATGATGTGAGCTTTAAAAATAACCCAGTACATGCCACGTACGATGAAATACTAAATTACTATCCATCGAATATGCACAAAAAATTTATGGAATCCATTACGAAGATGACACCAATTTCAGTGATACATATTTAATTCAGCTTTTAGAACAAGGAAGGGAACATTGCTACTCCTCGAATTTTGCCGAAAAAAACCATGAAGAGATAAATATTTCTTCACGGCTTTTTATCCTACGTCTTCTCCATTGATCCTTTCGAAAAACTGTGCCATTTTATTTTTTACCCGATTTAATCGCATATCACCGTATGATCCTAAATCCTCTCCATCAGCCTTTTTCACTTGCGACCAGAGGCTCCATAAAAAATCTTGAAAAATATGATTTAATATAATTCTTTCCCTTTCAACAAGAGTATGTTCCCTCTCAAAATAGAAAGCCATAAATAATTCTGCTTCCTCTTCCGTCAGCCCGCATTCTTCAATAAAAGCACCGACATCCCAAAGTGGATCACTCATACCGCTATACTCCCAATCAATGAGATACAACTTCCCGCTTCCATCTTTTATTAAATTCCCAGCCACTGGATCAATATGACAAGGCGTCAGCTCAACTGGAATAGATTCATAATAGTCTTTTAGTAAAAACAACTGATTCCGAGCCGTCTCATATCCATCTAAGAAGGTACCGCCTTTTTGACGTATAAGGTGCTCGTAAAGCTCGATTTCAGCAAATACATTAAATTGATTTTTCATAACTAGCCCACTATGATGAAGCTTTCTCAATGCATCTGCGACTAGTTTCATATGTTCAAGCTTTCTTGCTGTCTGCCTTGTGAAAGCCTCCGCCCCATCTATACATCTTGTAACTTTCAAACCAGTTTTTTCATTAAAATATATTTGTTCGACATTAATGCCAATTTCGTAACCAATCATCGCATTTTCAAACTCATTCGATCGATTAATCATTCCTGCTGTTCCTTTTCCAGGATCCTTACAACAAAGTCCTCATCATTAATTGTCACAAGGAAATTGAAGTTCGTCATACCCCCAACTCGTTCAATATTTGTAATTGAGTGAAGAGGAACATGTAAAGCATCCGCAACAAGCTGCTTCACTTCTTGATAAAATGCCATACAATCAACCCCTTTTGAAATGATAAAATACATATCCTGACTACATAGGATATGTTAATTACCAGAGTGTTGTTAACGCTTACATTTTATTGTACTAGAAAAATAGATTTAAGACTAGACCTACAGCTTCTAACGAAAATCCCTTTATGAGGAGGATTTTCTATGTATAAAAATATACATCCATGAGACACACTTTTACAGATGAAGGAGGGACGACTTGGTGCCCGAGAATCCCGTAATGTTGCTTCGATAATCCCATCCACATCACTCCAAACTGTTCTCCAGGGTTAGGATGCTTCGTCGTGGAAACATTCGTCCATATTGCCATACAATCATCTCCAATCGGTGACAATCATAGTATGAAGATGGGTAAAAATTATTAGAAAAACCCGACACCTTTTTCCGTACCGGGTTTCACAAACGTATTATAATCCTAAATGCTCCTTCAACCGGGCTTGAACGTTTTCACGCTCGGACTGGGGAACGATATAATACCAGATGCCACCAATCATCGAACCACTTCCGTTAATTTGGAGTTGCTCAATATTATGACGAGCATCGGCGTAATTTTTTGAATATCTTTCATTTCATCAAAAGAAATATTTGTTTCTACGTTATTGCTTAGCGCCTTAAGAATGTCATCGTATTTCCATAAAGCAGAAACATTGGCGCCTTTATTCATAACCCCTTGAATGACTTGACGTTGACGCATTTGACGACCAAAATCACCACGTGAGTCGTCGTAACGCATACGAGCATAGGCCAAAGCTTCAGAACCATTTAAATCTAGCTGTCCTTTAGAAAAATTATATCCTTCTATCGAAAAATCAAGATCATTATTTACCGTGACCCCACCTACGGAATCAACAATATCTTTAAAGCCTTCCATATTCATCTTCACATAATAATCGATTGGAATATCGAGGAACTTCTCAACAGTATTCATCGACATTTCCACTCCACCAAAAGCATAAGCGTGGTTAATTTTATCTTCGATCCCTTTACCGACAATTTCCACACGGGTGTCACGTGGGATGCTGAGCATTTCCATTGATTTTTTCTCGGATTTACTGTAATGACGATCATCGTATCAGAACGCCCTCTATCTCCAGGTCGCTCATCTACACCGAGCATCAGGACCGAAAATGGCTCCTTCTTATTTAACTTAAGTTCGGATGATCGCTTTACCGCAGGTGTTCGATCGATCGGACTATGAACCGACGTTGCCGCCTTATTTAAATGATGATAAATTGAAAACCCATACGCAACAACACCAGCAACAAGCACAAGTAGGATCGTTAAAAATATTTTTAATCCTCTTCTTTTTTCTTTTTTGGTTTATAGCGCTCCATGTTTTTCCCTTCTCCCCATAATATTACAGTCTATCCTCTAATATAGACGTATTCACCATATAAACGTTTCAATGATTCTTGCAAAACTTTACATATAATCTAATATAACTACTATTATACAGAATCTTTCATCCTTTATTCAACAAAATTCGTAACATGGAGATATATCCCTTAACATTTTTCCCACTACAAGGTTATCAACATAAACAGCGACCGTGCTCAAACGCTCAAAAACAAACATACCGGCTCCCCACTTGCACAATATTCCTAAGGTAGTTTTGTAAATTCCAATCATGTTGTAGAAATGACAAAGCTCCCGTCATCACGCCAATAGAATGCCCTCCAAAAGCCCTAAAAAAGGAAATATAGCCACTTGAGATTTTCTTTCCCATTAAAGTTCCCACGTTGTTGTTTTATATTTCAAGAAATAATAAAACGTTTTCAATCTATTTGCCAAAAACAAGTTGATTTCCATAGATTTTTGCGCCATTTTAAATAAAATAAACTTTTCCTAAAGCTCATGATCGCGCATACAAAGTAAGGATGGAGGCTCCATTTTTTGAAATTCCTCCAAGGAAACAAAACCTCCTTGGAGGGAAGAGACCTTACTTAATCACTACGTATTCCAAGCCTACAAGTTTTGCATAGGTGATGATTTGGTCTGTTGTTAAATTCAATGAAACAACGGTATGGTGTCCGCCGCCATTCTCAATCCAAGCCTTAACCCCATCTTGAAAGTTTGGCTTTACTTTCCAAAGGACACGGGCGACTGGAAGGTTTGGAGCTGGAACAGTTGGTTCAAATGCAGAAACTTCGTTGATTAATAGTTTATAATGTGTACCAAAGTCCGCCATTGAAACAACGACACCGTCTCCTGCTTTTCCGTCAAATACTAAACGGGCCGGATCCTCGCGATCACCAATCCCTAATGGAGACACGATTATTTTCGGTTTATTGCTTGCCAAGGTTGGATCCACTTCAAGCATATGGGATTGAAGTACGGCTTCTTGTCCCTCAGCTAATTCATATGTGTAATCTTCCATAAAACCAGTTGATTGGTTATGGCTCATCACTTTAAGTAAGCGATCAAGCGCTGCCGTTTTCCAATCTCCCTCCCTGCAAAACCATACCCTTGCGCCATTAAGCGTTGGACTGCAAGACCCGGAAGCTGTTTCATTCCATATAAATCTTCAAAGTTCGTTGTGAAGGCATTGTAGCCGCCAGCATCGAGGAAACGTTTTATAGCGATTTCATAACTTGCTTGTACTTTTACACTTGCTTCCCATTCTTCCTTACTATAAGTACCGTAATCAAATTCATAAAGATCTGCGTATTCCGTTAATAAATTATTCATTTCTTCTTCCGTAACTTCATTCACGTATTGAACAAGATCACCAATTCCGAAGTAGTCAACTGTCCACCCAAATTGAATTTGTGCTTCAATTTTATCACCTTCAGTCACACCTACATTACGCATATTGTCCCCAAACCGAGCAACCTTGATGTTAAAGCTTTCGTTAAAAGCAACCGCCACGTCCATCCATTGTGCAATTTGTTGTTGCACTTTGGGGCGCTCCCAATAGCCTACTACAACTTTATTTTGTTTATTCAACCGGGCATTGATGAAACCATATTCGCGGTCGCCATGGGCGGACTGGTTTAAATTCATAAAGTCCATATCAATCGTTGACCAAGGAATACTTTCATTGAACTGTGTTGCTAAGTGCAACAATGGTTTTTGCAATAATTTTGTTCCGCGAATCCACATTTTGGCAGGTGAAAACGTATGCATCCAAGTGATCACACCGGCGACTTCGTCACGATAGTTAATTTCTTTCATAATGCTTGTAATTTTATCTGCACTAACAGCTAAATCTTGCAATACAAGTCGATAAGGTAAAATTCCACTTTCATTTAATGCATCCGTCATCGTTTGCGCGTGTCCTTTCACTTCTGCTAGCGCTTCTTTCCCATATAAATGCTGTGATCCGACGACAAACCAAAATTCCTTTTTTCCGTTGTTAACATATTATCCCTCTATTCTTTATTAAACAGTTAGATTGTTTGCTAGAGTTGCGATTATTTTTGACCATAATAAGCATTTTTACCGTGTTTTCGTAAATAGTGTTTATCAAGAATATTTTGCGGCAATTCCTGTGCAAAACGATTTAATTCGCGTGTAAATACATTCATTTTCGAAACTTCCTCAAGTACCACACTATTCATTACTGCAGATTTTACATCTTTTCCCCATGTAAATGGAGCATGACCATGTAGTAATACACCAGGAACGGCCAATATATCTAACCCGCGTTCTTCAAATGTTTCGATAATGACATTTCCGTTTCCGCTTCATAACCACGATCAATCTCCTCCTGTGTCAAAAAGCGGGCACAAGGTACGGAACCATAAAATGTGTCTGCATGAGTCGTCCCCATTGCCGGAAGATCAAGGCCTGCCTGAGCCCAGATTGTCGCCCAAGTGGAGTGAGTATGCACAATGCCACCAATTTCCGGGTAATGCTTATAAAGTACGGCGTGAGTCGCAGTATCTGATGAAGGCTTTAACTCTCCTTCAACAACATTGCCGTCTAAATCAACAACGACCATATCACTCGCTTTCATCGTTTCATAATCAACTCCACTTGGTTTGATTACGAATAAACCACTTTCACGATCAATGGCACTCGCGTTTCCCCATGTATATTTCACGAGTCCTTGTTTAGGTAACTCTAAATTTGCTTGAAATACTTCTTCCTTCAATTGTTCTAACACATTTACCCCTCCAGATTTTCACCGAAAATTAAATGATCGACAGCAGCCTTTTCAATAGCTAAACCTTTTTTGTAACGCTCGATAAACGTTTCAAAACCTCTCACATCAAATTCATCAGGATACATTTCTTTTCCATCCACGTCTTCAAAGACTCGTTTGTCGAGAAAGTCTTCTAAACTTTCATTTTGATCTTTATTCATCATGTAACCAGCAAGAATAGCCATTCCCCATGCTCCGCCTTCCCCTGCTGTGGACATAACTGAAACGGGAGTATCCATAGCAGCTGCGACGATTTTTTGCCCAACAACTGGTGTTTTAAATAATCCACCGTGAGCCAAAATCCGATCAATTGTAATATTTTCTTCCCTCGTCAAAATATCCATGCCAATTTTCAAAGCACCAAAAGCAGTATATAAATGAGTTCTTATAAAGTTTGCTAAATTGAAACGACTCTCCGGTGAGCGAACGAATAATGGTCGTCCTTCATCTAATCCCGTAATATGTTCACCTGATAAATATCCATAGCTCAGCAAACCGCCGCCATCTGGATCCGCTTCCAAAGATTTATTCAACATTACTTCAAATAATTGATTTGTATCAACCTTTTGTCCCATTGCCTCATAAAATTCACGGAACAACCCCAACCAAGCATTGAGGTCACTTGAGCAATTATTCGCGTGAACCATTCCAACCGGACTGCCATTTGGAGTTGTTACTAAATCAATTTCTCGATAAACTTTTGAAAGTTCTTTCTCTAAAACAATCATGGCAAAAACGGAAGTTCCTACTGAGACATTTCCGGTACGTTTCCTTACACTATTAGTAGCAACCATTCCCGTGCCAGCATCGCCTTCTGGTGGACAAAGAGGAATGCCTGATTGTAAATTTTTGATCGGTCTAAAATTTTAGCCCCAATTTCGGTTAATACACCTGCTTGTTCACCCGAAATGTATACTTTCGGAAGAATATCTTTTAACTTCCAAGGAAAAGCCTTGTCCGCAATAAGATCATCAAACTGCTCAACCATGGATTCATTGTAATCTTGCTTTGATTCATCGATTGGGAACATGCCTGATGCGTCCCCAATACCAAGTGCTTTTTACCAGTCAGTAACCAGTGTATGTATCCAGACAGGGTCGTCATGTAATCAATCCGAGTCAAATGCTTTTCTTCATTTAGTACTGCTTGGTAAAGGTGGGCAATACTCCATCGCTCAGGGATGTTAAATTGAAACGTATTCGTTAATTCCTTTGCTGCAACACTCGTTGTTGAGTTACGCCACGTTCGAAACGGAACAAGGAGCTCTCCAGTTTTATCAAAAGCCATATACCCGTGCATCATCGCTGAAATTCCAATGGAACCTATCGTTCGAATTGTGATACCATACATTCTCTCAATCTCTTGTTTCATTTCACTATAAGCCGTCTGTAGCCCAGTGATAATATCTACTAAGTTATACGTCCAAAACCCATCTTCTAAACGGTTTTCCCATTCATAACTTCCAGATGCAATGGTTTCAAATTGATTATTAATTAACACAGCCTTAATTCGTGTTGACCCCAATTCAATCCCAAGTGAAGTTTCGCCTTTAATAATCGCTTGTTTGATGTTTTCTTTGTTCATTCCTAAAATACCCACCTTTCCAATAACGATTTATAATCAATAGAGCCCATTCATTAATCAATCACCTACACCTTTAGTATATTTTTGTACGTACATTTTGTCAACGAGATATAAATAACCCCCATCGCTGGCATAATATGTAGTAAAAATATACTTACAGCCTGGCATTCGTACATTTATAAGGCAAATTCTTTTAATCACTTCAAAATCATGGTAAAATATCTCCATACAATTATTTTGTACGTACAACTTACAATACTGAACAACGTTGAGAGAAGTGATTTGCATGAAACCAAAATATCAGGTCATCATTGATGATTTAAAGAGTAAAATTCTCTCTGGAGAATACAACATTGGTGAAAAATCCCTACGGAATACGCCTTGCAGAAAATGTATAAATATAGCCGTCACACGGTTCGAAAGGCTATTTTGGAACTATCAAATGAGGGTTTCCTAAAAAGTGAAAAAGGTTCTGGGACGTATGTCAGTGACCAATATCAATCAAAATCTAGTGGACAGGCCGGCAACAAGACAATCGGTGTAATTACCACTTATATTTCTGATTATATTTTCCCATCTATTATTCGTGGAATTGAGGGCAGACTGAATGAGGATAACTATTCACTGCTATTAGCTAGTACAAATAATGATGTCCAACAAGAAAAAAGGCTTTGGAAATGATGTTGGCATTTGGCGTGGATGGTTTGATTGTTGAACCAACGAAAAGTAATCTATTTAATCCAAACATTGCATACTACTTATCGTTCAAGGAACAGGATGTTCCTTTCATCATGATCAATGCTCATTATGAAGAATTAGATGTTCCTTTCCTTTGCCTCGATGATGTCCAGTCCAGTTATCTTGCAACAAAAGAATTAATATCGAATGGACATACCCAAATTGGACTCATTGCAAAAACGGATGATTTACAAGGTAAATATCGAATGAAAGGATTTATTAAAGCGCTAGGAGAAGAAAAGTTGCCATTTCAACCAGAGCACGTGCTTATGTTTGATACAGAGACGAAGCTCGACCTATACACGAACTTGCAGGTGTTCCTAAAAGAAAACAGGGACACATTGACAGCAATTGTTTGCTACAACGACGAGGTAGGGTTAGAAGTCGCAAATGTTTGCAGCCAACTCAATATTTCTGTTCCAGAGGAATTATCCATTATTGGCCAAGATCATTCTTATATTGTCCAAAATGTTCATCCAAAACTAACGACATTAACACACCCACAAGAACAAATGGGGCGTGACGCAGCGGATTGGATCATAAAAAATTACAAGGAAAGAATGATCTACCAAACGAAACCTACTATCAACCCATGTTAATTAAAGGCGACACGGTGAAAGATTTAGTGAGAAAATAAACTTTTTCATCTTTAAAAACGATTAAATGTTAATAAGCTCGTTGGAAATTGAGGGTAAGTTTCCTATTTGAAAGGATGCCTTGTGCGCCCATATTAGGTATTCACAGAAACCAAACATTTCATATCGTTTTACCTAAGGAGGGACCTGCTCTCCCAAATAAAAGACGCCATTAATTCGTTGATAATCAATGAATTGATGGCTGGTTGTCGTTTTTGGAATAAAATGCCACTAAATTAGCATCCTGAAATTTAGCAAGTCTATCGATCATCAGAACATCAATGGACCCTCCCAATTGATCTTCCCAGCACCGTTCTCTCCCCTAGTTTCTTTACGGTAAATGCGAAGGTTTGTACGTATTGATCCGTCCTTGTTTTGTGTGTTAATTCAAATATAGTTCGACCCTTCATCATGTAACACAATACATCTAGACTCTATGAAAATGACACTTCAATGTCCAGATGTTGTGGGATCGTTTTAATCGTAAGTTATAAAATTACCAATCTAAATTCTGTCTGTGCCAGTCCTAGAATTTATGCTATACTATTCCACATAAACGCTTTTAAGCGTTAAAGCAACAACGCTAAATAAGTTAAAATTAAAACGATTATCCCTCTCTTTTAAGATTATACTTTTCCTATTTTTCAACACCCATTTAAGGAGATTAGACGATCATGAAAAAGAACTTTCAATCTGGCTAGCACTTATACCGATACTTGCTTTAATCGGGGCCGCGACCGCTTCGATTTTTATATGGAAAGCAGGCATGCATATTCCATTACTCATCGGCGTTTTGACAGGTGCCATCGTTGCCGTTGCACGCGGTTGGAGCTGGCATGAAGTAGAAAAATGATGGTGAACGGAGTTGCAAGAGCATTACCTGCTGTGTTCATTCTCCTCATTATTGGCATCATTGTAGGTACATGGATCGCAAGCGGGTTATCCCAACCATCATTTTTTATGGATTATCACTCATTAATCCATCATTGTTTGTCCCACTCGTTGCCCTTGTAACAGGAATTGTATCCATTACATTGGGAAGTTCCTTTACGTCCATTGCCACAATTGGACTTGCTTTCATGGTCATCGGAGAGGGGCTCGGGTTCTCCCGGACTCGTTGCAGGAGCCGTTATTTCCGGCGCCTTTTTGGGGATAAGTTATCTCCCATGTCAGATACAACGAATATTGCACCTGTGATGGCTGATACAGATTTATTTAGCCACATCAAGCACATGCTTTGGGATACCATCCCCGCATTTGCGATCGCCATCATTATGTATTGGGGTGTCGGGATTTTTGGAACGACAGACAGCACTGTGAATACGAATAATATCGATATCATTAACCATGCTTTACAAAGTGCATTTGCTATTCATCCGTTATTATTGCTCATGCCTCTGCTTACGATCTTCTTAATGATTAAACGTATTCCCGCCATTCCAACTTTAATTGGAGTCGGTTTACTAGGCGGAGTACTTGCAGTTATTGTTCAAGGAATATCTGTATCGGAAATTGTGAAAGTGATGACGAATGGATTTTCAGCTGCTACTGGAATTGAAGCGGTCGATTCCTTGCTTAATCGTGGAGGATTAATGTCGATGTTAGGGACCGTCGCTCTTTTAATCATCGCAACTGCGTTTGGAGGAATTTTAGAAGAAACTGGAGCTTTTGATGTGTTGACTGGAAAAATAATGGAGAAAGTGCACTCAACTGGGATGCTTATTAGCTCAACGGTCCTCTCTACATTCATTGTTGCTTTTGCGAGCGGTGCGCAATTTTTGGCGATTATTCTACCGGCTCGAACGTTTGCGAAAAGTATAAAACAATGGGAATCGATACGAAAAACTTATCACGAAGTGTGGAGGCTGCTGGTACAGTCGGAATTAACCTCGTTCCATGGAGTGTACCTGTCGTCTTTTCGGTTGGAATTCTTGGCGTAACTCCAGGTGAATTCATTCCATATAGTTTCTTTGTATTTCTCGTGCCACTCATTAACATTATTTTTGGTTTCACTGGTTGGACCATCACAAAAAGAAGTATGACAAAGGAGATATAGCAGCATGAGTGAAGTAATCATCAATGTATTAGGGACGGCACAAGATGCAGGAGTGCCACACCCTAATTGTTTCTGTGAAAATTGTACACGAGCGTTAAATGATTCTCGTTTCCGGCGCTTGGCTGCCTCATTAGCAATCGTTCTGCCCGAAAAGAAAAATGGCATTTGATCGATGCAACACCTGATTTAAGGAGCAGATGGCCAGATTGCAGATGAAATATGAAATGCATTCGAAGCTGATGGATAGCATCTTTTAACCCATGCCCATTTAGGTCATTATCCCGGATTATTATTTTTAGGCCGGGAAGCAATTGGGTCGAGCGGTGTACCTGTCATGGCGGGCGGAAAAATGAAGCAGCTATTAGAAAAACAAGCACCGTGGAGTCAATTAACCGCACTTCGTAATATTGTTGTGCAAGAAAGGAAGGATGGAGACTTCGTTCAAATTGATCCGCAAGTGAAGGTTACATTTATCGAAGTTCCACATCGAAATGAATTTTCCGAGACATTCGCTTTTTTAATCGAAGGACCGAAAAAGAAACTGCTCTACGTTCCAGATATTGACCGTTGGGATGAGTGGAATTACGAGTTGCACAACATTTGCTCACAAGTGGATATTTGCTTGCTTGATGGCACATTTTATTCTGGGAAGGAACTCGAACATATAGGCCGAGATTTCCGAGAAATTCCGCACCCTCATATGACGGAAACAATGGATAGACTTCAAGACTTAGCAGAACAGAAAGAGATTTATTTCATTCATATTAATCACTCAAACCCAGCCATTCATGAGAATTGTCAGGTGAGGGATATGATTGAATCTCGGGGTTTCATATTGCTGAGGATGGGATGGAATTCGGATTGTAGTAGTTAAAATAAAAACGTAAAAGGATCTACACCGAACAATTGGTGTAGATCCTTTTCAACTCCGACCACAAATCCTCCCCCTTCGCCAATCCTCGACAAATTTTGAACTGTATCTAAGACGAGTGCTATAATCGAACAAAAGGAGGTGAATAAATTGGAGGAATCAGGAATAAAAGAAATTCTTAATGCGTTGGAGCTTCATTCTGCACAAATCGATCAAAAACTGGATCAAGTGGAAAGTCGATTAGAAAACCGAATGGATCAGCGTTTCGACCGACTGGAAGTAAAGATTGATCATTTACGAACCGATTTAACGGAAGTTCAAGAAACGGTCGACTTATTATCAATGTTCAACACGAAAGAAAGATCCGTGAAATCTATAATCAACAAACATAATCCTCTTTTCAACACTTAAACAAGTCCTCTATCTACTTTTCCAATTTTTCTAGGAGACATGCTCTCTTTTCATTTGGCAAGGCACATTTAATTATAAGATGAATGAGCGATTTCAATTCCCCTTAATTACACAGAATCAAACGACTTCAGCTACTAATTACATAAGACTGGAAAACTACGAAAGCGAGGGTAAGATTGTTTTGGATTCAGACGAGGGAAAAGTGAGATTCTTAAACTCCGTCCTTAAAAGAGAACTCGAATACGCCAAGCAAGTACAAAACGACGAACGTGTGAGAATTAGATGAAGTGTATGAACTTCTCATTTAGGTGATTTTACCATTGATTATTCCATGAGAATGTCTTATTATAAGAATACACGCTACGATGTGCGTACAATAAATAAGTTTTAACTCTAACTTTAGTATAGGAGTTTTACATTGAGACTGGAATGTCAGGCCTTCTTTGTAGAGGACGACAGGAACGTTTCTGCAAACACCCACTTGGTAGAAGTGGTGTTTAAAACTTTTATAACTTGTACGGCATATGTGGCACTTAATTATTACATTAACCAAGATCAGTCTTTGTTGAGGCTGATCTTTTTATTTTGAAAAAGCCAGCAACAATCTGCTGACTTGTAACCTTTATGCTTTCACTAGCTTTTCCACTTGTTTGACTACATTTTCAACTGTAAATCCGTACTCTTCAATGAGTGTGTCCCCATTTCCAGATGCACCAAATGTATCGATCGATAAGACACTTCCTTTATTCCCAACATATTTATGCCAACCGAGTGAAGACGCCATTTCAATTGCGACCCGTGCTTCCACATTTTCAGGCAGGATACTTGCTTTGTATTCATCATCCTGTTTTTCAAAGCGATCCCAAGATGGCATGCTAACAACATTCACGTCAATCTCTTTTCCTTTAAAGCTGCTTGGGCACGGATAGCAAGCTGCACCTCCGAACCAGTTGCAAGAAGCAATGCATCAGGCACCTCTTTTTCACCTTTACTTATTACATAAGCACCAGACTTCACACCTTCAAAAGCATTTTCTTTTGTCCCTTCTAATGTAGGTAGATTTTGTCTCGTTAATACGAGAGCTGTCGGTTGGTCTTTACTTTCCACAGCTAGGCGCCATGCGGCTTTTACTTCGTTTCCATCAGCTGGCCGGATAACTGAAAGATTCGGGATGGAACGTAAACCTGCCAGGTGTTCAACTGGTTCATGTGTTGGACCATCTTCCCCAACAGCAATAGAATCATGTGTTAATACATAAGTGACTGGTGTATTCATTAAAGCCGATAAACGAATCGCTGGTTTTAAATAATCACTGAATACGAAGAAGGTGCCTCCGTACACTTTCATCCCTCCATGAAGGGCCATTCCATTTAAAGCCGCCCCCATGGCGAATTCTCGAACACCAAACCAAATATTTCTTCCCGCAAAATTATTAGGAGTGAAATCATCATCACCTATGATTGTTGTTTTGTTGGATCCTGCTAAATCCGCGCTTCCACCAATAAAGTATGGAACTTCCTGAGCAATCGCATTTAATACTTTACCGGAAGAATCACGGGTTGCAACTGTATCAACTCCCGGTGTAAATTCAGGAAGACTTTGTTCCCATCCTTCAGGCAGCTCACCTTTCATCGCCTTTTCCAGTTCTATCGCTTCCTCTGGGAAATGCTCTTTGTAAGTTGCAAATAATTCATTCCATCCTTCTTCTGCCGCTTTTCCGGGCTCAATGATTTTCTTAGTAAAATCAACGTATACTTCATCAGGAACGACAAAATCTTCATAATCCCATTGATAAAATTGTTTTACTAATTGAATTTCTTCTTTTCTAGCGGGCACCATGAGCATCAGAGGAACCCGCTTTATTTGGTGAACCATAACCAATAACGGTTTTGATTTCAATTAAAGTCGGTTGGTCTGTGTTTTCTTTTCCTTGTTGAATCGCCTTTCGAATCTCAGTTAAATTATTGCCATCCTCTACTCGTATTACTTGCCATCCATAAGCTTTAAAACGTTCTTCAGTATCGTCTGAGAAAGAACGGTCTAAATCTCCATCCAAGGAAATATCATTTGAATCATATAAAACGATTAATTTGCCAAGTTTTAAATGCCCCGCTAATGATGCAGCTTCATGGGAGATTCCTCCATCAAGTCACCATCCCCAACAAGTGCATACGTATAATGATCAATAACTGATAGATTTTCCTTGTTATATTTTGCGGCTAAGAAGCGTTCTGCCATCGCCATTCCAACAGACATGGCAATCCCTGACCTAAAGGACCAGTCGTTGCTTCAACACCATCTGTATGATGAACCTCAGGATGTCCTGGAGTCTTAGAGCCAAATTGTCGGAAGTTTTTCAGATCATCCATCGTAACATCATATCCAGAAAGGTGTAAAAGACTATATAAAAGAGCTGATCCATGACCTGCCGATAAAATAAACCGATCTCGATCGAACCACTTTGAATTTTTAGGATTATGTTTTAAAAATTCCGTCCAAAGCACGTAAGCCATAGGGCCGCACCCATCGGAAGGCCCGGATGGCCAGAGTTAGCTTTTTCGATCATATCAATGGATAGTGTGCGAATGGCATTGACGGATAATTGATCAACAGAAACAGAAACTGTACTTGCCATTTTATTTCCTCCTTAACTAGAAATTAGGGATGATTTTGGATCATGTTTTCCATTGCCTTAGGATCCAAAGCTATCAAGCTCTCATCCATTATTCGCTACGGGTACATTCTTCCAGTCTTCTAAAAACTGCTCGATTCCTTTATCTGTCAATGGATGACTCCATAGTTTTGGAAAAAGAGAACCTGGAATTGTTGCGATATCGGCACCATACTGTGAAGCTTCTTCTAAATGCTTCAAGCTGCGGATACTAGCTGTAATAATTTCTGTTGCAAACCCATAGTTCACTAATGTTTGTTTTAGGCGTGCTATCAGCTCAAGCCCTTCTACCCCAATATCATCAAGCCTTCCGACGAACGGGCTAACATATGTTGCACCTGCTTTTGCAGCCATCAAACCTTGAGCAACCGTAAAAATTAACGTCACATTTGTTTTAATTCCTTCTTTTGCCAGGATATTAACAGCAGCTAATCCCGCCTCCGTCATTGGAATTTTAACTACAACATTTGGAGCCCATGTAGCGATAACTCGAGCTTCTTCTACCATCTCTTCCGTTGTTAACCCGATTACCTCCGCACTAACCGGTCCTTCGACGATACTACAAATCTCTTTAATGACTTCTTCAAAATCACGGCCTTCCTTGGCAATGATTGTCGGATTCGTTGTCACTCCGTCCACTAATCCGAGGGCGTTTACTCTTTTAATTTCTTCAATATTGGCGGTATCAAGAAAAATTTCATTTTTATAGATATTCCTTTCAATATGGTAGCTGATGACCTTCGGATTTTTCAGATCGGTGCAAACAATGCCTCATTTACCGTATGAACTGTTTCCGTACATCGCAAATGTTTATCGTTTCCATTGATCATAATCGAATGTGTAATAATTTTGTTTTGTTCTCGTTTAATTCCATTTAGCAACATATTACTTGTTATACCCGTTGCAACAAATGCGCAATCATTCGTTTTCACTAGCTGATCATGGGTTAATGCTTTATTTACGTCTTCAATTCCCATGCTTTTACATCTTTCGAGTTCTTCATCTGTACTTGGAAGCAGTCTTGCCTGCATCTCTCCGCCCAAGCTTTTAATTCCAACTGCTGCTAATACACCTTCAGGAGCTCCCCAATTCCTAAAAACAAATCAATCTGCATGGATTCAATGCAAGTAGCAATCGCTGGAATCACATCTCCATCTTCAAATATATACGTTTTCGCCCCTAGTGCTCTTACTGTATCGATCCAGTTCTGGTGTCTTTTCCGATCTTGGATAATGACCGTTAATTCATGTACTTTTTCCCGTAAGCCCTTGCAACCGCATTCAAATTTTCTTCAAGGGGTGCATCGATATTTATTTTTCCAGCGGCTTTTGGACCGGTTGCGATTTTTCCATATATATATCCGGAGCGTAAAGCAATGCCCCTTTGGAGCAGCAGCAATAACAGCAATGGCATCATTTTGACCTTTTGACGTAGAAGCTGTTCCATCAATGGGATCCACCGCTATATCAATCTGCTTCCCTTACCTGTCCCAACCTTCTCGCCAATATATAGCATCGGCGCTTCATCCATTTCACCTTCACCAATTACGACAATGCCTTCCATATCAATCTTGTTTAGTGTTTCTCTCATAGAATTCGTTGCAGCCCTGTCAGCTTCTCTTTGTTACCAGTTCCAACCCAAGGCAATGAAGCAATCGCAGCTGATTCTGTTACCCGTAAAAATCATAGATTAATTGATTCATTGGAGACCACTCCTTTATCAATAATTAGCTGCAGGAATTCGTAGAGATTTCTTTACTAATTTCTGTGAAAAATTCTTTTTCTTTTTCAACAATTTTATCGACTTTAAGCTGAGACCCACCAGCCCAATGAGAATTTAAGTAAGCCTCAACAACTTTTTCGTAGCTTCAGGTCCAAGAACATTTGCACCAATTGTAATAATTTGAGCGTCATTACTTAATTGTGCCCTTTCCGCTGAATATACATCATGAGTGAGGGCAGCACGGATACCAGGATATTTATTAGCAGCAATGCACATTCCAATTCCCGTACCACATAGTAAAATTCCCGTGTCACTTCACCATTGCTTACACTCGCCGCCACTTTAAATGCAACGTCTGGATAATCAATGGCGTCCTTTGAATAGCAGCCATAATCTTCAACTTCATGGCCTAACTCCTCCACGAAGTTTTTTACTAATTCTTTTAAATCAAAAGCAATGTGATCGCATCCAATACCAATTTTCATTTTCGAATCCCTTTCGTCTATTCACACGAAGTTTTTAAATTCATTACTTTATTATCATTCTATTACACTAACTTTCATTTATCAATGTTATTTTTCAATTACTTTCATTTTGATTTAAAAAACAAAATATCTTTCCTCTAATACGCAAATCCCTTGCCTTCTAATTTAATATTGATTAAACTTGAATTATTATAAAAAACTTAGATATTATTTTAAATTATTTTTTACTTTTATTTTCAATCAAATTGAGGGATAAATGAGGGATAACAAATGAATAAATTATTTGCTACTGAAAGAAGACAATTAATTTTAAATATGCTGGAGGAAAAAAGCGAGTAACTGTTAAGGACTTAGCAAGGAATGTAAACGTTTCCGAAGCGACGTTACGCACCGATCTTAATATGTTAGAGGAAGAAGGTCTGTTGACCCGCACTCATGGTGGTGCTGTGTTAAATGAAGATTTAGCTTCTGCTAAAGTTAGCTTTTCAGAACGGGAAAAGAAAAACCCAGATTCTAAACACATCATTGCGCAAAAGGCTATCGAGCTAATTAAAGAAAAGGATTGTATTTTGCTTGATGCTAGTACGACCGCCCTTGCTTTAGCCAGATTAATAAGGGCTTCTACTTTAAATATTACGGTTGTAACGAATGGGATTTCTGCCGCAATTGAATTAAAGGAAAACCCAGGATCAATGTCATTTTAGTTGGCGGCATGGCGAGAATGGGATCCATGGCGCTTGAAGGATTACTTGGAACTAATGTATTAAATAAAATCAATATTGACACGATGTTTACGTCAGCAAGAGGCTTTTCGGTTGAGGAAGGATTAACGGATTTTAATGTTTATGAGGTAGAATTAAAGAAGGTTATGGTTAATAAAGCAGATAAACTTGTCGCATTATTAGACCATTCAAAAATGGGCCTTAGCTCGATCGCGACCTTTGCGACATGCGATCAATTAAACACAATTATTTCTGATATAGAATTAGATCCAGAATTCCAAAAGAATTAACGAAACGAAACATAAAGATTATATAAAGAAAAAGGATACTCGTGGGAGTATCCTTTTTCTGTCATTAAATTGATGTCTATATTCCATTTAATCATTTCGAATAACGTGTTTTACTCTGCCAACTTGGCCATCTTCAATCCTCACCTTTATCCCATGCGGGTGAAATGACGATTTCGTTAAAATATCCTTTACTACACCTCTTGTTATTTTGCCTGTTCTTTGGTCTTGCTTCAAAACAATATCTACCGTCAAACCAACTTTAATATTTTCCCTACTTTGCCCGTTCATCCGTTAATCAGTCCGATCTTTTACTTAAGTATAAAGGAATCTTATATTAAAAGAAATCAATTTCAAGTACTATATACCCTTTTTATTTTATCCATATAAATGCTTTTCAAGCTCATGGAGTAGAATTGTAAATGTCTCCATATTCCATGCAGTTCTACCTACGAATAGGCCGTTTACATCCTTTTGATCGATGTATTGTAGGAAATTCTCTAAGTTGACACTTCCTCCATACAATAATGGAATCTTGTCACCATTTACAGGGAACATTTCAACTAATGTTTCACGCAAGAAGCTATGTATTTCCCCGACATATTCTGAATCAGCCGGAATTCCATTCTCCCCGATAGCCCAAACAGGCTCATAGGCGACGAGAACCTGTTTGACTTGATCTTCAGTAAGCCCTTTAAGCATACCTTAAGTTGAGCCGCAAGTACCTCACGGAAATTTCGTTCTTTTTTGATCGATGTTTTCGCCAATGCAAACTAAAGGCTTCATTCCATATTTCAGCGCAGCCAATACTTTTTGTTAATATCAGCATCATTTTCATTAAAATATTGTCTTCGTTCGAATGACCCAATTCAATTAAATCTAGACCGATTTCATTAAGCATTTTTGGCGAAATCTCACCCGTATAGGCTCCTGTATCTTCCCAATGCATATTTTGTGCACCAAGCCGTATTCTAGAGTCAGCTACTTCCTTCTTAATATCAACTAATGCTGTGTGCGATGGAATGATGAACAATTCAATATTGGAATGAAGTTCATTCGCAATTTGCTTAAGTTCCTTCGTATAGAAATCCCTTCAGCAATTGTTTTCGTCATCTTCCAATTCGTTCCAACCCAAACCTTACTCATTGCCTTGCCCTTCTACCCATTCCTTCATTGATCTGAAGATGATTGAAACCGTTGTGGCACCTGCATCCTGATGACCAACTGCCCGTTCCCCTAATGATTTTGCTCTTCCAAATTTTGCAACATAATCCTTTGTAGCCTCCACACCTTCAAGGGCTGCACTTTCCGCTTTTCGAAGTCCTTCTACAAGGTTATCATTTGTTGCCGCTTTTAAAGCTTCAACTGCTGGCTGTAAAGCATCAATCATTGTTTTATCTCCGAGTTCAGCTTTACCACGCGCTTTAATTGCATCTAAAGCCTTTTCTAAAATCTCAGCTAAAAGTGGCAGGTCTAACGTTTCCTTTGCCTCTAATCCTTTGATCCCACCAACAAACATTGTACCGAAAATAACACCTGATGCTCCTCCCATCGAGGAAATCATAGACATACCAATCGTCTTAAAAACTTCATTGACTGTAGTAAATTCATTTGCTTTTAAATTCTCTTCAGCCTTAGTAAAACCAACCGACATTCCAATTCCATGATCACCATCACCAATTGCACTATCAATCTTTGTTAAAAGAGGCTTACTATCTACTACCTTTTCACCAACATATAAAAACATGTCCTTTACTTGGCTTGCAGTAAGACTATTTATTGTTTTTATAGACATTATCTTACTCCCCTTTAACTTTCTCTGCTTTGTTGTAGTAAGGTGACTGTGCTGGAGCATCATATAATTCTTTTAATTCATCATCTAATTTTAAGAACGTAATAGAAAAGCCGCCCATCTCTTGTGTTGTGCAATAGCTGTTCACATCCATGTCATAATTCTTAATGCCTTTTTCCTCTAAAATTTGGGCAACTCTGCGATTCACAATCAATAGTTCAAGCAATGTTGTAGAACCTAAACCGTTTACATAAACCGCCACTTCATCTCCTGCTTGAATCTTACTCTCTTCTAATAAGCTTTCTAGTAACTCTTCAGTTAACTGATCAGCAGGCATTAGTTTTGTTCGCTTAATACCTGGTTCACCATGAAGTCCCATCCCTAGCTCAATCTCATCATCGCCAAGAACAAACGGTGGTTCTGTTTCTCCGGGGATATAACCTGGGGATGTTGCGACACCGATTGAAAATGTTTGATCTGCTGCTTTTTGTGTTACACGTGTTACTTCCTCTAATGACCATCCTTTTTCGGAAGCGGCACCTGCAATTTTAATGACAAATACGTCTCCAGCAATTCCTCTCCGGTCTTCTTTCCTCTCTTCTGGGGCTGATGCAACATCGTCGGCAACTAAAACCGTTTTCGTTTGAATATCATCAAAATCTAACAGTTCAGCCGCCATGTCGAAGTTCAGAACATCGCCTGCATAATTTCCATATATAAATAAAACGCCTTTTCCTTGATCGACTGCTTTTGCGACCTCTTGAACCGTGTTTGGTGTTGGCGCCGCGAATACATTTCCAATTGCTACGCCATCGGCAAGACCTTCTCCGACAAAGCCAATAAATAATGGTTCATGGCCACTTCCTCCCCTGTTACAATTGCAACTTTGTCTCTCAGGTCTTTACGGATGATTCCGTTTACATTTTCAACTTTCGTTAAAGAATCATTATATGCATACATATAACCTTCAATTGCTTCTTCTACAACATCTCTAGGATTGTTAATGATCTTTTTCACTTGTTGTACCCCTATATAAAAAATGATAAAACTATTTTATTTATTATCGTTTACTTTCATTTTCTATTTTAGTCTTTTATTTAGATGCTGTCAATTTGCATTTTAAATATTTAAATAAATGATAGAAAAAGAGTGCCTTGTAGCCAAATTACTTGACCGCCGGGCACTCCTCCTTTTTTAAAAATGATCTCATTTATATCCGTTATTGATTAATTTGATGCCAAGTTTAAGTGATTCTTCAAATGCACTTGGATCTACGATGCCTTTTCCTGCAATGTCAAACGCTGTACCGTGAGCAGGTGTTGTAATAACGATTGGTAGTCCACCACTAATCGTGACTCCTTTATTAAACCCCATTGTTTTCATACCAATTTGAGCCTGATCGTGGTACATACCTAATAAGCAGTTGAAATTTTCCTTTTTCAAGCGCAGGAAGATTGTATCTGCTGAAAAAGGTCCGTGTGCATTTACACCGTTGCTTTTTGCCTCTTCAACAGCTGGAGAAATAATTTCGTTTTCTTCATCTCCTAATAACCCATTATCGCCTGCATGCGGATTTAACCCAGCTATTGCAATTTTTGGCTCAATACCTGCTTTAGAAACGATTTTATCAGCAAAATAGATGCTGTTTAGAACATTTTCTTTTGTAATGTTTTCTGCTACTTCCTTTAAAGGTATATGGGATGTAACACGTGTAAACCATACATCATCCATTACATTTACTTCCATGAATCCAGATTCAAGACCAAACACAGAAGCTACTAAATGGATATCATCTTTAAATGTGTAGCCACCTTGATATAGAGCACTTTTGTTCATTGGTCCATAGGATAGGCCATCTATTTTTTCTTGTTTTGCTAATTCTAAAGCAAATACAAGATTGTCTCCAGTTGCCTTACCAGACTTTTCACTTAGAACACCCATTTCAATTTCGGCAGGATCGGTATTGTTTGTATCAATTAACCATACGGATGCTACTTCAGGGTTCACTTCATCGATGTTCTCTACTTTTTGGTAGTTTAATTCAAGGCCTACTGTGATTGCTCCACGATTAAAAATGCGTTCATCTCCAATTAAAATCCATGTTGCTGATTCTACAATTTCTTTCTTTGCTAAAGCTTTGCGACTACTTCAGGGCCTACGCCTGCAGCATCTCCATATATTAATCCAATTGTTGGTTTACTCACCGTAATTCCTCCCCATTTTCTTTAAGCTGCGATATTTGTTTTTCCACTTTGCGTTTTTTAAAATAATCATTAATCATTGGGTAAAATAACATTAAAAATGAAATGATTAATAACACTAAACTAATCGGTCTTGTGAAAAATATTGAAAAATCACCGTTGGACATTTCAATTGAACGACGGAATCCACTTTCTGTAAGTGGCCCTAAAACGACCCCTAAAATAATGGTTGCTATTGAAATTTATATTTTTCAAGTATGTAACCAAGAATTCCAAACAAAACCATGACGATAATATCAAAATAATTATTTCTTACGGTGTACGTTCCAATGACACAAAACACTACAATGAGTGGACCTAACACGTAATAAGGTAAATTCACAATCCTCTGGAAGATTCTGATAAAAGGTTTTGAGACAACTAGCATGGATGCATTCGCTAATAACAAACCAGCGAAGATCGTATACATAAGCTCTGGTTGTGTTTTAAATAACATCGGACCCGGTTGCATCCCATGTAAGATAAAAGCCCCTAATAAAATGGCAGCGGTTGCACCACCAGGAATCCCTAATGAAAGCAATGGTACTAACGTTCCCATCGCAGCGGCATTATTTGCCGTTTCAGATGCAGCCACACCTTTAGGGTTTCCTTTTCCAAAGGTTTCTTTTTCTTCATCCTTCGACCATCTCACTGTTTCACTATAACTTAACATTGAGGCTGTTGTTGCACCAACGCCAGGTAATATTCCAATGAAGACACCGATGATCCCCGAACGTGCCATTGTCCCCTTAATTTTTCTAAAAATCCCCATTTCAAAAATTTTCGTTTTTACATTTGTAATCGCCTCTTGCACAACATGGCTGTCTCTCGTTTTCTTTAAAAATTCCGACAATGCAAATAGACCAATGATAACTGGTATTAAATTAATACCTGAAATTAAAACCGAACTCCCAAATGTATAGCGTAATGTTCCTGTTAATGGATCCATTCCAATAACAGCGATCATTAATCCAAATAATACACCAATTAGGCCCTTGCCTAATTCCTTTCCACTTAGTGAAGCGACAACCGTTAGACCCATGACTGCCAAAGCAAAGTATTCAGGGGCAGAAAAAGATAAGGCTACTTTAGCTAAGGCGGGGTGATCGTAATTAAACAGAGTGTTCCAAAAGACCACCGGCAACAGAACAAAAGATTGCTACTCCCAACGCACGCCCTGCCTTACCCTGCTGTGCCATTGGATATCCATCAAAGGTTGTTACAACCGCCTCCGGCGTACCCGGTGTTCTAAGTAAAATTGCACTAATCGCTCCAGAAAACGATGCGACTGCGTAAACGCTTGTCAGTAATATAAACGCTGCTGCCGGTTCAAATGCATATGTTACCGGAATCATAATAACGACTAACATCGTTCCGCTTACCCCGGGATAGCTCCTCCAATATATCCAATAGCTACTGCCACAAGTAACATCATAATATTCATTGGATCGGTCACTATATTAAGTAAGCCAGTTATTAAAAATTCTAACATATTATCCCCCTTTATTTTTAATAGAAAAGTAAGCTGAATTCCTAAATATACCTAACCCTCGAGGTAAAGGAATTTCTAACAAGACGGAAAATAAAACAATAAATACCCCAGTTGTTACAATCGTAAAAAGAATCGCATTTAATTGTTTCTTCTGCCCAAGTAAAAATGATATTCCATATAAAAATAAGATCGTGGATATAATGAATCCGATAAAATTAAGAAGTACAACGTACAAGATGATTGCCGCTAAAGAAATCATCGGCATTGATAATTTAAAGATCGTTTTTCGGGTTCTCGTTCTTCATTCTCGATCTTATTTTCTGCTGTATTCACTTTTTTCGACTGAACAAAGCTTTTTATGATCCCATAAGAAGCCAAAATTAACATGAACGTTAATAATATATAAGGCCAATTTCTTGGGCCGACAATAAAGGATGCATTCGTAATTTTAATTTGCGGGTCGCAATTAAGAAAGAAACAGAAAATAGAATAACAATACTATAGAATACATAATCTTTCTTTATGTCGCTCATCCGTATCCCCCTTTTTTAATAAAGCAGGAGGAGCCCCTCCTACTTTTACCTAATTTACTTTTTAAGTTCTTCCATAATAGTCTTATACTTTTCGATTAATTCTGCCGTTCTAGCTGTAAAGTCTTCAGAATTCAACCATCCATCTCTTAGATGTAAATAGCTTTCTTCTTGATATTTTTGATATGTTTCTGTTTCATATGCTTTTTCATTGCATCTTCTAAAATCTTAATAATTTCTGGGTCTGTCCCCTTTTGACATAGAAACCGCGTTCATTTCCATCTACAAGGTTCCAACCTTTCTCTACGGTCGTTGGAAGATCAGGGAACTGCTCCAACCTTTCTTCATTAAATACGACAAGGGGTTTAATTGAGCCATCTTCATATAAAGCTTTCGTTGGACCAAATTCATCTACCATTGCATCTAAGTGGCCACCGATCACACCAGCGTGCATTTCCCTGAACCTTCCATTGGAACGAATTTTAAATCAGCATCCGTTTCTTGACGAAGTTGGAATACTGTTAATTCATCCATTCCCATTGACCCTGTACCACCAACGGTAATTTCACCTGGATTATCTTTTGCCGCTTGAATGAATTCTTCGATATTATCATATTTTTCAGGGTCTACCCACAATGCATATGTGTCACTTTGGAAGCGTGCAATCGGAACAAAATCTTCTAATCCATGTGCATTCGTACCTGCTGCAGTTGTAATAGGAAATGCCGCATCTCCAACTAGAGTATAGCCATCAGCAGGTGCAGCGAAAGCGTTTTGTGCTGCGATAACCCCTGCTCCACCTTCCTGGTTGATAACGTTAATATTAACACCCAAAATTTTTCTAATTCTTTGGCAGCCGCTCTTGTAAATAAGTCAGTACCACCACCAGCACCATGCCCAACAAGAATTTCTATATTTCTTGTTGGATAGTCAACAGATTCTTTTTCGCCTGAGGAACCTTTTGCTTCTTCTGTACTTGCAGGTTTTTCCGTATCTCCGCCACATGCTGCCAATAGAAATAATAACCCTAGTAAAAGAATACCAATATTAAATTTTACTTTCATCATGAAATCCCCTTTTAAATTTTATAAATATCATTCACAAACTCCACATTGTTTTGTCACCTTTTCGCTGATCCACCCCTTAATAAAAATATGTTTAATAGTTTAAAGATTAGAAACCTCATTTCTAGTAATCGGTTCCAATTGAGTTTGAACATATTTCCCAATATCTATAATGACATGATGTGGATCCTGTGCTGCTTCATCTGTTTCTTCTTCTACCATAATCCAGCCCGTGTAGTTGAAATTATAGAGAGTTTCAGCAATCGCTGGAAAGTCAACATCACCTACACCCATTTTTTTCCACCCAAACGTATCGGAGCAATCTTTAATATGGACATGTTTGATAATAGATAGATTATCTTTAATAATTTCAACTGGATTCATTCCGCCAGCTTTAATATGAATGACCTGCATCAGGAGTGTATCCCAAATACCTTCTATCGATTAGGTCAAACATTACATCATAGTCTTCCTTGATTCTGAAGTAAGAGGTTTTCGGTGATGCAGGATGGAAAGAAGCAATTACACCATTTTCATGAGCACGCTTTCCTAATGAATTCGCACAATGAATGATTTCTTTTTGTCTCTTCAATAAATGATCCCTATTCGGACCATTCCTCGCAGGAACATTCATAATCGCTCCTGGGAAATGCTTCAAATAATTTATGTAATAATCTGCATGTGCTTTTTCCTCTTCACTTTCGTGCTCTCCTGCCCATGTAAACGGTACAGTTAACGCCGCTAACTCTAACTCTCTCTTAGTAAGCTCTTCTTTAAGCCTTTCTGGTTGATTTTTATATCTTCCTAGCAAGGCAACCTGTACATCAATCCCTTTAAACCCCGCCTCTTTCACGGTATCCATAATTTGATCAAGATAGTCACATTCCTTATCATAATCAAGTTCCCATGTTGATCCGTGGCATCCAAATTTGATTTGCATTCCAATCCCTTCCTTATATAGAGTAAAATCTAATACCTTATAACAATGGAACTGCAAGCGTTTCCATCTTGTAGTTAATTCTATCATTTATTTTCGATTTGTCAATAAAAAATAACAGTAAATAAAACTTATCAAAAGTAATCACCTAATTACAAAAGGTATTGAGTGGAAGTGAAAGTAATCAGGTGTGAAAGTGGATGCAGAAATTACCTCTATTTAATTCATTCAAAAACGAAAATAACTTCGTAATATGAAATAATGCTACGAATTTATTGGTGAGATAATATAAAAAGGTTGTTAGATAATCTTTGATTTTGTATATGACTTAAAATAAAGAGACCACTGAAGGATACTGACTCTCCAGGGTCTCTTTAAATTATTATTATTTAGATACTGGAACTTTAGGATCCTCAAGAACCCCTACTATTTCCTCAATAAACACTTTTAGTTCTTCCAAATTCTCTAGATGCGCCGTCGGCTCCTTCTTCATACCATCATGACATCATCTTTTACGTGAACATTCGGCTTTGCTTGCAAATATATTCAGCCATTTAAATTTATTAGCCTGTTCTGCTTCTTTATCTGTTAAATGAAACGTTCAATAGCAAGAGGCTTTCAACCCTTTCTCCATGAATCTCTCTTTTCTTGATCATCTTTATTTCCAACCAGAATTACGTTGGAGTTAATGGTAGGTGTTCCACGCTCACTTATTAACGTCATTCAAGTTTTAATCATTTTCTTCTTAGCAATAGATTTTTGGCTGTGAGATTTAACTTCCGTATCTCGGAAAAGGTCATTTTTTACTGGTATACCCATAATGATCCTTCCTTTTAAGATGACCGTATTGCGTTCTCCTTTCATAGTGTTAACAATTCATAACGTTAACATGACGTCGGCATTAGTTGAATTGATTAATTGTAGTATAGGGTCAATAATATGAATTACTAATAAATAATAAATTTTTAAATCATCATCTTTTTATAAAAATATTACTATAAATGCATCTATTTTAACTTTTCTAAAACAGGAGATCACGTTTTATGTGTAAGCAATGAAATTCTATGGAATAGCTTGCTATGGGTGAGCATTTCATTGTTTTTTCAATTAACAATTGGTTTTACTTTAGCTTTGTTTTTAAGAAAAACATTTCGTGGAAGAGGACTTTACCAAGCTTTTGTTTTTTTCCTTGGGCCATGTCTGGATTTTTAATTGGTTTAATATGGAGATGGATGTTCAATGGGCAAAGTGGAGTTATCAATGATCTCTTACTTAGGGTCGGATTAATTGATCAGCAAATCCCTTTTTATCTGACCCTAAATGGGCAATGGTATCGGTCATTATTGCTAATATTTGGTATGGAGTTACGTTTTTGCCATTATGATCATGGCTGCGCTTCAATCTATTCCGGAAGAACTTTTTGAAGCAGCAGACATTGATGGCGCAAATAAGGTACAACAACTTATAAAGATTACAATTCCATATATAATGCCTACCCTTCTTGCAACGATTTTGCTCCGGGTAATTTGGATTTTGAATTTTCCAGATTTAATCTATTCTATGACAAACGGAGGACCAGCAGAGTCTACACACATTCTATCGACCTATATGATAGAAAAAGTCATTTATGCACAAGATTACGGTCAGGCTGGGGCAGTTGGTGTCATTATAATAAGTTTATTGCTTATGTTTGCCATCTTCTTCCTCCTTGTTACGAACTACAAGAAGGCAGGTGACTTTTAATGAATAGAAGAATTTCACATCGACTTTGGGTCTCAACAAAAGTGGTGTTTCTAGCCATTTTTCTTATTATTACTGTTTTTCCTTTATACTGGATTTTTATTACATCGCTAAAATCCCGAGAGGATATATTTACCGTTCCTATACAATATTGGCCTGAGAAAATAACATTCGAAAATTACATAAATATGTTTGAGTTTTCTAACTTTCATATTTACATCATCAATAGTCTGACAGTTTCAGTGCTAGCTGGTTTTTTACTTTAGTCATTTCCATATTTAGTGGATATGTACTTGCAAGATATCAGTTCCGAGGAAAAGGCCAAATTATACTTGCTTTTTTGTTACACAAATGATTCCTATTTTCATTGCACTTGCACCGCTTTATGCGTTAATGTCAAAGTTACATTTGTTGAATAAATTGCCTTCACTTTTATTAATTTATACGGTTATGATGATTCCATTCTGTACAATAATGATGAAAGGATTTTTCGAAAGAATTCCTTCAAGTCTAGAAGAAGCAGCAATGATTGATGGATGTAATAAATTCCAAGCCCTTTTTCGCGTCATTATTCCGGTTATGTTACCAGGTATCGCTGCCACATTCATTTTTGCATTTGTACAATGTTGGAATGAACTGTTTCTAGCCATTATGTTTATAGATACTGAATCAGCAAAAACAATACCCGTTGCTATGAACTCTTTTATTACAAAGTTCGATATTGATTGGGGAGCTATGTCAGCAGCAACCGTTATTTCTGTAATTCCGACTCTTGTTTTATTTTCATTCTTCCAAAAATATATCGTAGAAGGTGCAACACAAGGTTCTGTAAAAGGATAATTAATTTTTTACTACTTTTGGGCCGTTCAAAAAGTGGACAGCCCCTTCTAAATTCAACATCCTCCAGTGCACTTCAATCCCACTCACCCTATGTCATGACAATTAGTTCTCCCTACTGAGAGGAGTGCGATGATTCCTTCTGCAGTTACATATCTCATTTAATTCCTAGATCTTTTGACAAATTATACTCCCCAGCAAAATGGGAGATAGGCGACTCCTCACTATCCAAACAATAAGAAAAATATCCACTTATAACGACTTCAGTTTCATAATTTCCGAAATGCTGCCCTATTATATGAAAATGTGCTGAGAATGAATTCTCGGCACATTTACTTCCTCAAAAATTCTCCGTATAATATGGCTGCGACTCATCGTTAAAAGCAACGCCTACACCAAGAAATGTATAGTCCGGCTTTAAAATATTTTCCCTATGCCCCAAGGAATTCATTAATCCTTCATGGGCAAATATGCTGCTAAATTGGCCATATGCTAAGTTTTCCCCGCGACAAAAAGGAGATTTGATCATCTTTCATTCTGTCAAAAGGAGACTTTCCCTGTAAGTTGACATGATCAAAATAGCGATTTTCAGCCATATCTAGACTATGTTTTCTAGCTGTTTCTTTCACATGATCATCCCATGTTAGAATGCCTAAGCCATGATTGACTCTAGCTGCATTGGTTAAATCAAACAGCTGATATTCGAAACCTTCTTTTAGCTCTGGGCTAGACATCGTATAGATACTCTTTTTATTTTTCTCCAATTCAGCACTAATGATTTGGATAGCGGTAACTGTATCATTTTCATGCAGATCATAGAAAACCGTAATATAACTATTATCAATTTGAAAAATTTCGTATTCATCATGATTCTGCACTTGGTAATACACCAAACCCTTACGCATTTGCGTTAGCGGTTCACCAAGGTAGTTTTTTACAGATTCCTTTGAGCTCCCTAGCTGCACCTTTGCCGAAGACGAAATTAAATCTTGATTCGTATAAAGGCCATTCACTCGGTTATTTTCATCGTAAGAGACCATCAAAAAGTTGTGATAATCTTCATGATAGCTATACCAATTTACACCGTATTCATTTTCCGACACACGCTTAGGTTCTCCAAGTCTTTGCTCTACCTCATCCTTTGATTGTCCAAGTTCAGTATTATACACGGAAAACTTTTGATGAGTCGGACTGTTTAAAAGGGGTATTTTTGATTCATGCTGTTCAGATCGTTCTTGTTTATTTTGTAATTCATTTAAAGAATCGTCTAATTGTTCGAGGAGTCTCCCTAATGTTTCCGTCAATGATTCCATCGCTGCTGTAACATCTGGATTTTCCTTGACAGCCTCCCATTTAGAACGAATCTCGTCAACTTCTACATAAGCTCCCAATATGGCTTGGATAAATATGCTGCAAATATAATCAAAATGAAAAAGAAAAACGTCTCAATATACCACACCTATCTATGTTTCATTAGATTATTATAACATGAATAATATCCATTACACGTAGCCTTACAAGGTGGGAATTTTAACCTGTGGAGTGAGCATAATCAAAAACAACTCTCCCAAATCTAGTTTCTGGGAGAGTTTCATTATGGGTGCTTATTAAACTAGAAGATGTGCCCGCAAGTGTTAATATTAAAGCCTGCTTTTGGCCACACTTGAGCGAACTTTTCATTTAACAAATCCTTACTTTTTATTCATAAACGCTTCAACCTCTTCTGCAGAAGGCATTCCCGTTTGGGCGCCGAGCTTTGTCGTAGATAGGGCAGCAACCGCATTTCCATATTTACATGCCGCTTCTCGTGTAAAACCTTTGCTTAATGCAACGGCAAAACCAGCATTAAATGAGTCACCAGCGCCAGTCGTATCTACAACGTCAATTTTATAAGCCGGTATATTTACTTCCTTGCTCTCCTGATAAAAGGAAACACCTTCACTTCCTTTTGTCAGGATGATTTTCCCGATCATTTCTTCACGGTTTTCCTCAATATTCAATTGCTTAAATTCGTGTTCATTTGGTGTTAAATAATCTACTTTCTTAAGCAAATCTGTTGGTAGTTCGCAAATAGGAGCAGGATTTAAAATGACAGTTACTCCATTTTCCTTGGCAATCTCAACTGCTTTTTGTACACCTTCCAACGGAATTTCAAGTTGAAGAATGAGAATATCGCTGTTTGCGATTGCCTCTCTCTTCGCTTCCACAAAGGAAGCTGTCACATGATTATTCGCTCCTGGCACAACAATAATATTATTATCTTTATTTGAAACAATAATTGAAGCTGTTGCTGTCTGATCGGTAACCGGTTCCACATCACTCACATCAACACCTTCGCTTTGAAGATGCTGGAGTAACTCCTCACCGAATTGATCTTTCCCAACACAGCCAACCATATGAACTTGTGCTCCAAGCCTTGCTGCCGCGACTGCTTGGTTTGCACCTTTTCCCCGGATTCATTTGAAACTGTTTCCTATTAAGGTTTCGCCCATTTTTGGTAGCTTATCTGTAATTGTGACCAGATCCATATTAATGCTTCCCACAATCGTTATTATTGGGGATTTATCCATTCTAATTCTCTCCTTACGTAGAATCTCTCTCTATCAATTTAACATTAAACTGACAGAACTTTGTTTCTATTTGGTGTCCTTCAATTAACTTTATTAACATCTTAGTTGCCTTCTGACCTAAATCATACAATGGCTGTTCGATTGTTGTAAGCTCTGGAGTTGTTGCTTTCGATAAGGTGATGCCGTCAAAACCAATGATAGAAATATCTTCTGGTGCTTTTAATCCGAGCTGATAAGCCGCTTTAATCGTACCAATCTCCATCGTATCATTCGCAGCAAAGATTTCATCAATTTCGGGATGTAATTGTAAAAGTTGCAACGCCACCTCTGTTGCCGTATCCATATGATAGTTACCATTTACAATAAAACTCTCTTTAAACCATGGCTCATCTGACACTGCTTCTCGTTAGCCTTCACAGCGCTCATTGGCGTTTACTACTTGATTAGGTCCTCTAATATGGGCGATTTTTTGGCGCCCTTTCTTTTTAAAAGTGGGTAGCCATTCGCGCGCCTTTTTATTATCAACAACGATCGTTGGTATATCCTTGCCAATTTCCCTATCTATGCTAACGACAGGTATATTGAGATCACCAATCGTTTTTCCTTTAATGTGTTGGAGGAGACAATGATGCCATCTACATATTTTTGCAGCAAAACATCTAAGTATCGTCGTTCTTTTTCCTCGTCTTCATCAGAATTGCATAGAATTACATTGTAACCTATTTTAGCGGCTGTATCTTCAATCGCTCGAGCTAATTCGGGAAATAAGGGTTCATAATATCAAGCACGATTAATCCAATCGTTTTTGATTGCTTATTAAAAAGACTCATAGCAACTTCATTCGGTCTATAGTTTAATTCCTTAATCGATGCCTCTACTTTCTTCCGTGTATCAACACTCACATACCCTTTGTCATTCAACATCCGAGACACGGTTGCAACGGATACGCCCGCATGTTTTGCTACATCTTTAATTGAAACCATTAATTTCACTCCATCATCACTATAGGTAACCGGTTACACAATGTTTATTCTATTAAATTTTGATTGTTAAGATGAATGATATTTTTTATTTGATGTTTGTTATTTTAATTAAGATGGACATTTCACCAAATTCCATACGTTGCAATTGAATGATTTGCAACTATTGGTAAAATAATGTTGATTGATGGGGTAAAGCTATCTGCTCTAATATTTTTAAGCAATAGGATGATTGCTAAAGTGATTTTTATAATGAAAAGAATTCTGAATGTGATATATGGAGATAGGGCTTTTAACTTAAATCAGTAATTCTCCGTAACGACCTCATATTTCTCCCATCATCCCAAACCATAAGGAAAAAGTGCACAACGATTGTGCCAAAACAAAGTAGTGATTGTAAGCGTTCTCTATTATGATTGATGTAGAGGAGGATCTTGTCATGTTGGAGAGTAGAAGTTTAAATACATTTTCTCAGCTAATGAGGGTGCAACCGAAACAGCTTCATTTGTTTATGAAAAAGGTGAATTTATCTGAGCGACAATTGCACTATGATCTAGAGAAAATTAACTATTTATTAAACAGTAAGAGCTTACCACCTATTCGGATTTCAAATGAACTCATTCATATTCCATCTGAAGTTGTTGGCTTTTACAAAAAGAATGGTACTGATTTCATCGGTAAGCACATATCGTTTGATCAGGAAGATCGCATAATCATTATTTTACTATACACTTTTATCCGGCGCGAATCAATTTCTAATTATCACTTTCAAAGGATTTTAGGAATTAGTAAAAACACTGTGAGTGCAGATGTAAAACGAGTCAATCAGTTTTGTATCGACTTTAGAGTTAGAATTCACTACACCCGTGAGCAAGGATACCATTTAAAAGGATTAGAAGAAGACAAGCGAAATCTGATGCTTAAGGCGATTTCTATGCTGACGATTAAGCCACATGCAGAGGAAACATTCAAGTTTATCTTTCATCAACAACAACTTAAAGATCAGTTTGATCATTACCAACAAGTATTAAAGGAATTTGAACAACAATATTCGCTTGTGTATATCGAGGAAAGAATGGGTGAATTCATTTACTTGCTTCAAATGGTTTATATTCGCCAACAGCAGCAAAAATGGGTGTCGATTTTTGCTGATACCGCCCATTTTTAGAAAAGCAAGAGATATTCCATATTGCTAAACTAATACAAGAACAATTAGGGCTATCAACTCGGCCGGAGGAAGTTGCTTTTCTAACAATCCAGCTGCTTGGTATATGCCAAGGTAAGATTACTCCTTCAAAAACAGATACACTTCTTGTCATTACAGAACAAATTATTACTGGGTTTGAACGTTATGCATGCATTCAGTTACTTGATAAAGACAAAGCAATTGAAACATTATATTTGCATTTCAAACCCGCTTATTATCGCATGCTTTTTAAAATTCCGATTACAAACTCCTTACTCGCTGATATAAAAAAGAGCATTATTACTTGTTCACTGTCGTACAAGAAGTATTAAGGCCAATTGAAGACATGCTGAATATTAATATCCCTGAAGATGAAGTTGGATTCCTTACGCTTCATTTTGGAGGTCTGATCAAGCAAGATAATGAGCTTCATAGTAAAGTTTACAGAGCACTCATAGTTTGTCCAAATGGAGTTAGTTCAAGCTTAATGTTAGAAAATCAATTAAAATCACTTTTTCCACAATTTCTGTGGACGTCATCTCTTTCATCATATGACTTTCAAGATTTGGACGAAGCTGAGTATGATCTCGTATTTTCAACCGTTTTTCTAAAGACAAAAAGCCATTATTTGTCATTAAGCCACTTATGAATGAAATCGAAAAATAGAGCTTCTCAGAGCTGTCAAAGGGACCACGCTCCAACACGCTTTTCATTATCCGACATCGGACGAATTAATAAAAATCATTCGGCAGCATGCTGATATTAAGCAACCTGAATTACTGAAAAAGGCATTGCAAAATGCTCTATTTGAAAATAGCAATTCGATGACTAGGAGGAAGCAACCTGTGTTAAAAGATTTATTAATAGAAGATAATATCCAATTCGAAGAAGTGATCGATGACTGGAAAGATGCGATTGCTAAATCTGCTGAACCCCTTCTTTTAAACGGCTCTGTTACAAAGGACTATATAGAAGCAATGGTTAAAAATATTGAAAAGCTTGGCCCATACGTGATCGTCGGAAACGAAGTTGCTATCCCACATGCACGCCCTGAAAATGGTGTGAATCAACTAGGGATGAGCATATTAAAACTAAATAAACCCGTACATTTATTAGATAATCAAGCGAATCAAGTAAAGATTTTTATTTGCTTAGCGGCGATTGATAATCAAACACATTTAAAAGCATTGGCTCAGTTGACAAAATTATTAAGTAATCCCGTTAAACTCGGGATATTAAAGGAGGCGAGGACAAAACAAGATATTCTTAATCTCGTTGCAGAATACTCAGCTCTATAAAACTAGTTAACATAAATTTCAGAAGAAAATTCGATCATTTATAGGAGGAATAATTAATGAAAATACTTGCAGTTTGCGGATCTGGTTTAGGTAGCAGTTTTATGCTTTCGATGAATATTCAAGAGGTATTACAAGAATTAGGAGTAGCGGGGATTACGGTCGAGCATTCCGACTTAAGTTCAGTCACACCGGATATGGCTGATTTCTTCGTAATGGGTAAAGACATTGCTGAAGGGGCATTAGGTTTAACAGAACGAACAGTCATCCTCGATAGTATTATTGACAGACAGGAATTAATTGATAAATTAAGGCAAAAATTATCCGAGCTTGGAAAACTATGAAAGCGAGGTTGATGGCAAATGCTTAATAAAACATTAGTATTATTCATGGATATTTTGAGCCAACCTGCCGTGTTAATTGCACTGATTTCTTTTATTGGACTGATGATTCAAAAAAGCCTGCGAGTGAGGTTATTAAAGGGACGACAAAGTCATTTTTAGGATTCATTGTCATTGCGGCCGGAGCAGGTATCCTCGTTGGTTCATTAGAGCCTTTCGGAAAAATGTTCGAGCAAGCCTTTAATGTAAATGGGGTGGTCCCAAACAACGAAGCAATTGTCGCAATGGCCTTAAGCAAGTTCGGTTCAACAACTGCTTTAATCATGTTTTTGGTATGCTAGCAAACATCCTAATCGCCCGATTTACCAACTTGAAATATATCTTTTTAACGGGACATCATACGCTTTATATGGCATGTATGATTGCAGTGATTCTCGTTGTAGCTGGTTTAGATGGATTTATGCTCATCCTCATCGGTTCACTTGCACTCGGTCTGATTATGGCGATATTCCTGCGATGGCTCAGCCATTTATGAAAAAATTATTGGAACAGATCAAGTGGCTTTTGGACACTTCAGTACAATTGGATATGCATTATCAGGATTGATTGGAAAAGCTGTCGGTAAAAATCTAAATCCACTGAAGACATCAACTTTCCAAAAGGCTTAGCATTTTTACGAGATAGTTCAGTCAGCATCGCTTTGACTATGACACTTTTATATGTCATCGTTGCCTTGTTTACAGGGCCTAGTTTTATAGAGAGTGAGTTAAGTGGCGGCACTCATTATCTCGTTTATTCTGTTATTCAAGCAGTTACATTCGCTGCAGGAGTGTTCGTTATATTATCAGGAGTTAGGCTTGTATTGGCAGAAATTGTCCCTGCATTTAAAGGCATTTCTAGTAAACTTGTTCCAAATGCTAAGCCGGCTCTAGATTGTCCCATTGTCTTTCCTTATGCACCTAACGCTGTTCTAATCAGATTCTTCTCTAGCTTTCTAGGAGGAATTGTCGGAATGTTCCTACTCGGGGCTTTCGGGGCAATCATCATTTTGCCAGGAGTCGTGCCACATTTCTTCACAGGGGCAACAGCTGGAGTATTCGGCAATGCCACCGGTGGGATAAGAGGAGCAACAATTGGTTCATTTGCAAATGGATTAATCATTACATTCCTTCCTGTTTTCCTAATGCCTGTCTTAGGAGATTTAGGATTTGCAAATACAACGTTCTCAGACACTGACTTTGCAGCATCTGGTATTTTCCTAGGCAATGCAGCACATTATCTAGGCGCTATTGGAGTAACAGTCATCGTAATTCTTGCAGTTCTCATTCCGGTTATATGGAGCATCATTCGTAAAAACAATCAATAGATCGAACAAATATATCTGCATAGGAGGATACACTTGACTAACTTAGCTGAGCTTACCCTTTTTAGAGATCAAATTAGGCTTTGGACGTTAAAACAACTAAATCATTTAGGATTTGGTCATTATGGTGGCAGTCTTTCGATCGTTGAAGCACTTGCTGTCCTATATGGGGAGGTTCTGAGGATTGATCCTCAGAATCCTCATGATCCCGATCGTGACTATTTTATTTTATCAAAGGGGCATGGTGGTCCCGCTTTATATGCAACATTGGCAGTAAAAGGCTTCATCGATCATGACTGGCTTTACACATTGAATCAAAATGGAACAAAACTCCTTCTCACCCCGATCGCAACTTAACACCTGGCGTTGAAATGACGACTGGCTCACTGGGACAAGGTATTTCCGTAGCTACTGGAGTTGCATTATCAAATAAACTAGCTAATAAAGATACCTATACGTATACCATTGTGGGTGATGGTGAATTAAATGAGGGCCAATGCTGGGAAGCCATTCAGTTTGCAGCACATCACCAATTATCCAATCTTTTCGTATTAGTCGATGATAATAAAAAGCAATTAGACGGACGAACAATAGATATATGCAACCCCTTCGATTTGGCTGAAAAATTTAATTCATTCGGCTTTAATGCCGTCCATGTCGATGGAAGTGACCTAGTAGCAATACGTAAAGCGATATTAAATGGAAAGCAACAAAATGAAAAACCTGTTGCAATCATTTTAGATACGATAAAAGGTCAAGGTGTGCCATTTCTTGAGGAAAAGCGGATAATCACCACCTTCGTCCGAATCAGGAAGATAAGCTAGCCATTGAGGCAGCCATTGCTCAATTGGAAAAGTTTGTGGTGTCTAAGGAGGGATCGTTATGAGCCAGACAGAAATATTACTTGAAAAGGATCCACTTGAAATGCGACAGGCATATGCAGAAATGATTTTAGCATTGGCACAAGCGGATCCTAATGTAATCGCATTAGAAGCTGATTTAATGAGTGCCATATCGACAAATAAAATTCAAGCGCAAATACCCAACCAGATCATTAATTGTGGGATTATGGAGGCAAATATGATGGGAATTGCCGCGGGGCTTTCCTTAACAGGGCGAATTCCTTTCGTTCACACATTTGCACAATTTGCCACAAGACGAGCGTTTGATCAATTATTTGTTTCCTGTGCCTATGCTCAGCTTAATGTGAAAATCCTTGGTTCAGATGCAGGGTAACGGCAGAACATAATGGTGGAACGCATATGTCGTTTGAAGATTTAGGCTTAGTTCGGCTTATTCCACAGGCAACCGTATATGAAGCGAGTGATAGTACGATGTTGAAAGCACTCTTACAACAATCATACGAGGAATACGGCATTCATTACATTCGAACGATTCGCAAAAATGCAGTAAAACTCTATGAAGAAGGAGACGTTTTTCCAAAAGGAAAAGGAAAAATGCTGCGAGATGGGAACGATATTGCCCTTGTTGCATCCGGTTTGATGGTGTCAGAAGCGATGAAAGCCGCTAGTGAATTAGATAAGCAAGGAATCGATGCTATGGTGATTGACATGTATTCGATTAAACCGATCGATACTGATCTTCTTGTCAAAGCAGCAAAACAAACGGGGAAAATTATCACCATTGAAAATCATAACGTCATCGGCGGACTTGGCAGCGCCGTTGCAGAAACATTATCGGAAATATATCCAGTTCCATTAAAGCGATTGGGCGTTCGAGAAAAGTTTGGACAAGTCGGGCTTACCGAATATTTGAAGGAATACTATGGTCTAACTGCGAACGATATTGTTGAGACCGCACGAATGATGTTTAGCAAAAACTAAACAGCTCCCAATCTCCTCTGTCTAAATAAAGTAATATCACAAAATAAACGCGTGGGGAAAATATAAATCTTCCCACGTGTTTCATTTTTATAAACAGGTCTAGTAACCAAAAGTAAGCTTCATCCCTCCATCACCACCGGCTTCCGGCATCTACTTCTCATTTTATAAACCTTGCCATCCTCCGCCGCTTTCAAAAGCCAAACATTGCCTCCAACACATGATATCCAACTTCTCCATTTGCTCGATTGAGGCGTCCTTCTTGAATGGCATCAGCTAATTCGGCTACTCTAATCCTCTTCCTGAATCAGCATAACGATGGGAATGTGGAATCTCTCTCCATTCTAGATCATCCTTCCGACTGATCAACACTGGGCCTCCGAAAGTGTTAGGGTCGGGAACTCGAATCGTTCCTTCACTTCCGTAAATTTCAATGTTTGGCAGGTGGTGGCTGCCAAATACGTCAAAACTCATAATCATCGTGGCGACGGTTCCATTTTCAAATTGCAAATTACCAGCAATATGAGTTGGTGTTTCAACGTCGATTTCTTGGCCATATTTTGGTGCACTCGTAATGATTCGTTTCTCGAAGCTCTTTTAGCGGTTGCTGTAATCGATTGAATCGAGCCGAACAATTGAATAAGGGTAGTAAGATAATAGGGCCCCATATCAAATAAAGGTCCAGCACCTTCCTTATAAAAGAATTCCGGATCAGGATGCCAGCCTTCCGGACCTCTTCCCATCATAAAAGCAGTGGCCGACAAGGGAATTCCAATTTCCCCATCATCAATTAATTGACGTGCCGTTTGAATTCCTGCACCAAGTACAGTATCAGGGCACATCCGACATGCAATCCCTTTTCTTTTGCCAATTCAAGAACTGTCCTAGCGTCTTCTAAGTTCGTCGCTAGCGGTTTTTCAACATACACATGCTTGCCATGCTCAAGTGCCAGCATACTAATTTCTGCATGTGCCGCAGGATTCGTTAAGTTTATGATCATATCAATCTCGGGATCTCGTACGATTTGTTCCACTTCTAAAACTTTCTTAATCGAACATTCGTCCGCCCTCGCCTTTGCTTTTTCTAAATCGAGATCTGAACATGCAACAATCTCGAGATTATCAAAGGTTTGGCAAAACGTTAAATATTGACTGCTAATATTTCCGCATCCAATTAGACCGACCTTCATCTTTTCCAACCTATTGTCCCCTCACGATTTAAAAGATCGCTTCACCTTTATGAGAAGCGATCTCCTTGCAACTTATACGTTTGGTACGAGCGTTTCTTTTCGATTTAATTTCACAATCGTTCTCGTTTCATTTGATTCCAAAGCCGCCAATATTACTTCCAGTGATTTCATTCCCTCTTCTCCACTGATTAATGGCTGTTTATCATTCACAATTGCCTCGATAAAATGATCAATTACATACGTGTTCAAAGGTTTTCCATCTTCATTCGCTTGAATTTTGCTCATTTGATATTTGATAATATCTCCGTTTGCATACTGTACGATGAGCGGATAATCAGGATCACTCTCAAGCTTTAATACACCATTTTCCGCATAAATAATCGTTGAATTATCACTACCAAATACATAGGACCAGCTTGCTGTTAATGTGCCCATTATTCCGGATTTTGTTTTTAGAATACATACCGCGTTATCATCGATTGTCGTGTTCTTCTTCGCCTTCGTTTCTACAAAGAAGCGACTTCACTAATTTCACCAAGCAAATAGCGCAGCAAATCTGACTTATGAACACCTAAATCTCCGAGTGCACCAATAAAGGCCTGCTCTTTATTGAAAAACCAGCTATCTTCCTTATCAATACTCCATTTCTCTGGTCCTGGATGTCCGAAGGTTGTTTTAAAACTGTAAACTTCACCAAGTTCGCCACTATCAATGATTTGCTTTGCTTTTTGGTGAGAAGGAACGAAACGCTGATTATGTGCTATCATTAGCTTTTTATCATTTCTTTTGCAGCTGCAATCATTTCTTCTGCTTCTTCAATTGATGTAGCCATCGGTTTTTCACAAAGCACATGCTTTCCGCATTTAAAGCGTCAATGCTGACAGATGCATGAAGATAGTTCGGCAAACAAACACTGACGGCATCAATTTCTTCGTCTATCAGCATCGCTTTATAATCCGTGTATGCTTTCGCATCATATGCTTCAGCCATTTCCACCGCTCGGCTTTCGACAATATCGACAACCGCCACAATCTTCGCATGTGGATGATCATCATATTCTAATAAATGACGTTTTCTCGCGATGCTCCCGCAGCCAATGACACCAATTTTAATCTTTTCCATTCCTTCATCCCCTTTATTTTTATCCTTTTACAGCTCCTCCTGTAAGTCCCTTTACAACTTTTTCCTGTGAGAATAGATAGATGATTAACAGCGGGAGACTGACTAACGTTAATGCAGCCATCAGTCCAGGCACGTTCACCGAAAACTCCCTTTAAATACTTGCAATCCAAGCGGAAGCGTCATACTTTCCGGACTTGAAATAAGGACAAGCGCAAAAACAAATTCATTCCATAACGATATGGCGTTATAAATAATGACGGTTATTAAGGCAGGCGTGATCATTGGCAAAATAACATGGCGAAAAATTCCAAAGTGATTGCATCCATCGATTTTTGCTGCTTCTTCGAGAGATTTCGGGATATCCCTCATAAATTGCGTTAAGATGAAAATCGAAATTGGCAAACTAAATGCGATATAAGGTCCAATCAGCGCAAGCAGCGTATCATAGACGCCCATACTTTCCGAAAGCTTAAAAATTGGGATGAGTGTAGCGTGAATCGGCAGCATCATTCCTGAAATAAATAATAGAAATAACACACGATTAAACCGAAAATTCATCCGGCTAATTGGATAGCTTGCGAGTGCAGCAATAAACACAACGGCAACAACCGACACGACCGTAACAACGATACTATTTGAAAAATATTGTGTTAATCCTAACTTAAAGACGTTTGCAAAGTTTTCTAGATTAAAAGAGGTGAACATCGAAAATGGTGCTTCAAAAATCCACTCTGTGTTTTCAAAGACGTAGAGACCATATATAAAAAGGGTAACCAGAAAAAACTAAGAACAGAAAAGCAAGAACATAAAGTGGTACCTTTTTACTGTGTTCATAGTAACGCTCCTCTCTTTGTCGATAAAAATCAAGCACTTGTATGACAATCGTCACGAATAAAGCGATTAGAAACATAAGAAAGGCGATCGCACTTGCATAGCCCATATTCAAATGAACGAAGGCTTGCCTAAACATATACGTCCCCATCAGTTCAGTGGCATGATTCGGGCCACCGAGCGTCATGACATAAAAAATATCAAATGCTTTTAACGATCCAACAATTGCTAATATCGATGATGTTACAATCGTCGGCAATAAGAGCGGCAATGTTATGTGAATAAATCTCAACAATGGGTTGGCCCCATCAATTTCCGCTGCTTCATATAATTCTTCCGGAATACCGACGATCGCCGCCCGAAATAATATCATATAAAACGGTGCGAAATTCCAGACAATGACGAGCAACACAGCAATCATCGCTGTCCCTTTTTCACTTAGCCAAGCAATATTTTCAAAGCCGAAGAAGTTAATTAATTTGTTAATTGAACCATTTATTGGATCATACATATATACCCACAATATTCCGATTGCTACCGTTGACATTAGGTACGGGAAAAATATACACTGCTCATAAGCCTAATGCCGCGAATAGGAGCAAACAGCATTAACGCCATAATCAATCCAATTGGAATTTGAACAAACACGGAGGTGAGGGTAATCCAAACATTATTTTGCAGGGATGTCCAAAAATCGGATCTTGAAAAAGCCGAACGTAATTTTCTAAACCAACAAAGGTGCTCTCACTGCCTCCACGCCAATCAAATAAGCTGTAATTGAAGGTAGTGAAAATTGGATATATGACATATAAGGAATAAATAATTAAGGCCGGGGATACAAAGAGTGCAACCGTTATGACATCTTTCATTGCGTTTTTTGGACACGCGTTTTTGCATTTGGAATCGTACTAACTCTCGATGTACTCACTTCTTGCATAAAGGTTCCTCCTTTGTTTTCGGGGAGGTAAATACCTCCCCTCCTCATTATTGAGCCAAAATTTCCTTCGCTGTTTCCTCCATTTTTTCGCTGCCTCTTCAGGTGTCATTGAGAGACCGAATATTGCTTGTGTCGTATTTTTATGCAATTCCGCTAATTCAGCTGGGAGTGTTTGATCATATGGCATTTGTAATGTTTTCGCTTCTCGTACTAGATCATAGATTCGTTTAATAAACTCATCTTCAGGTTCAACTCCATTTATAGCTGTTAAAGCACCTGTCCGATCTATATAAGCCTTCGCTGTTTCAACGCTCGTTAACTCCTTAATCAGCTCCGTGGCAAGCTCAGGATGCTTGCTTGTTGCCGATACAGACCAAACAGGAGATGAAGCAGCTCCTAGCTCCATCACATCACCTTTACCGCCAGGGATTGCGGGGAAAACAAAAAGTCGAGTTTCTTCAGGTAATCAGGTGCCTCATCCTTCACATTACTAATTAATGAGATAGTCATATCCATCATTGCAGCTTGTCCGGAATATAGCAGTTGTCTGCCTTGCCCCTCATCGTAAGGGACACCGTTAAAGCCTGGATTAAAAGCATCAAGGTTTACGAGATCTTGAATATATTTTCCTGCCTCAACATATGCCTCATCATCAAAACCTCTTCCCGTACGAGTGAAAGCTTCTGTAAATAATTCTGTACCACCAATTCTTCTTGCGAAATTCATTAAATAATAAGCACCTGGCCATTTCGTCTGGTTCGTTAAGGCAATTGGAATAACTTTATTTTCTTTTAACGTCTTAATAATCTGGACCCATTCTTCGTATGTTTCAGGTGGGGTAAGTCCGTACTTATCAAAAATTTCTTTGTTGTAAAAACGAGATCCGTCGTAATACCGAGCGGCAAACCATAAATTTTATCATCGAAAATGGAATTATTTAATATAAGTTCGTTAAAATGCTCCGTATCCACCCCATTCGTAACATCCAACACTTGACCTTGGTCAACAAATTCCTTTAGCCAGCCGCCGCCCCAGTTATGGAACACATCGGGCGGATTTCCTCCTGACATTGAAACGACAAGCTTTTGTTTATATGTATCATTTGGTGTATGCAGCATCTTCACTTCAACATCTGGATGCTTCGCTTCAAAACGCTCAACAGCTTCTTTAAAAACAGCTTCTTTTTCACCTGAGTCAATATACCAAAAATCTAATGTTTTTTATCAGATTCTGATTGCTTGTCAGATTGTTTACTAGAGCTTGCTTCGCCTGTTGATGATTTCCTCCAGGAGCACAGCCAGAGACTACGAGTAATGAGAACAAAAATATACATACGAATAAAAGACGCTTCATGTTTTCCCCACCCTTTTATATTTTATATGTTAACTTTTTGTTTCTTTAAATAATCTAAACTTTTCACAATACTCTCAAAAGGTGACTGACGACATTGATCTTGTTCAATGACCCACCATTCAACTTGCGATTGCTCCAATTGAGCTAGAATTCTCGGCAAATCCACCCCGCCTGTTCCTAGCTCTGCAAAAATTCTTCTCCATCTGTTGTCATATCCTTCAAGTGAATAAGCGGAGTTCTTCCTGCATAAGCTTTCAACCACTCTACCGGATCTTCCCCGCTTTCGTTAGCCAATACACATCAAATTCCGCCTTTACCCAATCGGGATTGGTTTCATCTAAAATTCGCTTTAATGGCTTTCTTCCATCGTTTAATGGAACTAGCTCAAAGTCATGGTTATGATACGATAACGTCAACCCCGCCTGTGTACATCTTTCGCCGACATGATTTAATGTTTTGATTAATTGCTCGTAATCTTTTTCTGATTGACGATCTCTCGGCAAAATTGGGCAAACAATATGAAAGTTTCTAGAATTTTTTGATATTCTATCACTTCGTCCAAATTAGTTTCTAAATCAGCTAACGGGACATGATTAGCCGCTACCTTTAATCCTAAATCTTGTAATGTATCCCTTAACTCGGTAGCTGTTAACCCTCCGTAGCCAGCTAGCTCGACCCCATCAAATCCTAGCTCAGCTACTTTTCTTAATGTGCCTTTAAAGTCTCGCTTCGTTTCTTCTCGCAATGTGTACAGTTGAACTGCAATACCTGTTTTTTCATATGCTCCTCCTTAATTTAATAACTACCAAAATTGTAATCGTTTACATTTATCAGGTTAAGAATCACTTACTTTCTTCCTCCACAAGATTCCCGGACGACTAAATTCGTCCTTAACATTATTCTTTCTTTCTTTACATCTTGACCTTCCATCGTTCCAAGTAATAATTCCATCGCTTTACTTCCCATCTCTGCCATCGGTTGAGCAATTGTTGTGATTCCAGGCTCGAAGATCGATGCAAACTGAATATTATCAAAGCCAACAACCGCTATATCTTCCGGAACTCTTAACCCGGATGCTTTAGCAGCTTTAATCGCACCGATTGCCATCGTATCGTTCGCGGCAACGATAGCTGTAAACTTTTTTCGAACGCATTAGAGCCGTCGTTTGTTCAAAACCGGACTCCAAATTATATTCTCCTTCTCTAATCAATTCTTCTTCTATTTCCAGTCCGCGCTGAAAGAGAGCGAGCTTATAGCCTTCAAGTCGATCCTTGCTAATAATATGAGGTAGAGGACCCGAAATATAGGCAATTTTCGTATGCCCTAGTTGAATCAAATGCTCTGTCACTCTTTGGCTACTTTCAATATTATCAATCGTAACCATGCTTATGTTCAAAGCATTATCATATTCAGAAGCAAGCACGATCGCATAATCCTTCGCTAATTCATTCAGTGTTTTGGGATTAATTTGTGCAGATAATAAAATCATTCCATCCACTTGTCTTTGCTTTAACATATTTAAATAATCATACTCTTTATTTATTTCCTTGTTCGAATTTCCTAAGATTACACGATAATTATTCTCACTCGCCATTCGCTCAATTCCACCAACGATATGCGAAAAACCGTATTCATAATATTAGGTACAACAACTAAAATCGAATTTGTTTTGTTTTCTCTTAACTGACGAGCTAAAACATTTGGTTGATAATTTAATTCCTCAATACTACGCAAAACTCTCAATCTTGTCGCTTCTTTTACTTCCTCAGGACTTCGCAAGACTCTAGAAACCGTTGCTGTAGATACATTCGCCCGTCTCGCCACATCTATCATCTTGACGATCCGTCCTCCCCTTTCATATTTGTAATCGATTACATTAGAGTATACACGCGTTTTATCTGAATTGCAATACAAATTATATAACTAATAGTAAGGCAGGTATTTATATTAGGTACCTAGCACCTAGTAAAGGAGCGTATAAAAGCGCTCCTTTTGAGACGTGACAGTATCCACCCTTAGCAAATTTCTCTTATCAATTGAATTATTTTACACATAATATCCCCCGTAAAAGTTACTGTTTCATTAACCTTTCCAGGAATTCAGCTATTTATAGATTCTCATGAACTCCCACTACAGCCCTACTCGAACGAATTTACCGTTAAACAAACTGATGAGAAAGTAGCGCATCGCTTTTACATTCCTTTCCGTATTTTAACGATTTGCTCTTTACCAAGTTTCGTTATTCTTGCAACTGTATCAACATCTAAACCTTCCTGTAACAAACTAAGCGCAATTTCTTCTTTTTCCTTTTGACGACCTTGTTCTAGACCTTGTTCTAGACCTTGTTCACGACCTTTTTAAATCCTTCTTCAAGTCCTTTTGAACAGCTTCTTGTTCACGCAGCTCGGCTTCGCGTAGGATTGCACCTTCGTCCAAGATGCGCTTTAAACGTGCCTCATAAGCAAGTTTTTCTTCTAGCGTAGCGCTAAGCATTTCCCAATTTTCAAAGGCATTGTGCAACGTTTCGTCTTTCATGGCGATCGCCTCCAATTCCTTAAAAATGTCCCCGTAAACTTCACCGTTTTTATGATCTACTATTCCGAGTAGCAATAACCAACGTGCAAGCACATTATTCCATGGATTCAATTTATTAGCCTTCCAGTCTCGTAACAGCTTCGGCATTTCAATAAAATGGAATTCCATTGTGTCTGTCAATTTGTATTTTTGTTCATTTTCATATAAATGATAAACCGTATGAAATCGATCCGTTTGGTCGAATAGGTTAAAATTCATAATATTAATCGCAATAACTGGGCGTAGTTCCTTATAACTCATCCCTTTTTCATTGGCGACCGATATGCACCTGCCCAATAGTAGATAGAGCGCTTAATCATATCGTATTTATTTGTGAACTGGATCTCAACATTTACCCATTCATTTGCATGGGTGACAACTAAAAGATCCAATCTTGATTGCTTATCTTCAGTATATTCACCGCCGGCTTCCGTGTTGTTAAGTGAGATATCTCTAATGCGATTACGTCCTTCCCTTTGTAATATCGCATTGAGAAAGACAATCGTAATTTCCTTATTTTTCTCCCTTCCAAACAACTGTTTAAAAGCATAATCTATTTTTAAATCCATCAATTGGCTAAGTGGCAGACGTTTAAGTACTTTAACTCGCATTATTCATCCACCTTTGGCTAATAATAAGTATACCTGTTTTGCACGTTTGAAGTAACAATTTTTAAAGTAGAACATAGGAGGTTATAAGATGTGGAAAAACTCAGGGGGCAACAGCAACAACTCAAGAACATTAGTTCCCTTCTAGTATACAACAAACAAAAATAATTTCAATATATTCTTTCTTTTAAGTTTACCCAAAAATAAACCTTGACCTCTAAATAAAATAGGCATCCAAAAGATTAGGTGAAAAACCAACCCTTTTGGATGCTTATTTGGTTTTTATGAGGTAAAAGGTCCTCAAAATGTGTTAGAATTTTATTGTCAAAAACAAAAAATAACACGAAAAAGGAGGACCTTCTGTGGAGAATTATACCACACTTTCACAAGATATATATACTACGAAAAGGTCAATTATTCATTTTTCCTCGAAATTGAGCGAAGGGATGCAAAAGCCCAATAAAGATTTTCTGATGGATATGTTATTTGGTCTAGCAAAAGGAAAATCTGTCAAATTATCCGACATTGCTAAAACACTTGAGGAACCCATTGATACCATTCAGACGGTTAAGCGTCTATCCAACCGACTGGAACAATTCCATGAAGATGATCGATTAATGCAGAATTATGGGAAGGTATTAGCTCCACATATTAACAAAGAAGACAATCTAATCATTGTCGACACTTCTGAAGTCATAAAGCCATATTCAACGAAACTAGAAGGTCTTGGGCTAGTTAGAGATGGATCTACAAATAGAATCGAAAAGGGATATTGGACAGCCAACATGATTGCGATCACAGATACATTCAAGCATCCACTTCCTGTTTATTCACATTTGTATTCCTCAAGTGAGGAAGAATTCATAAGTGCCAATGAGGAAACATATAAGGGGTTACGTCACGTTCGCAATGTCCTAGCCGAAAAGAAGGCCACGTTCGTAATGGATCGTGAGTATGACAATGTGGAAGTGATGAAAAGGATTCTTGGACAAGGGGATCACTTTATCATTCGCTTGAAGAAAAATCGCTATTTGGTGCATCAAAATAAGAAATTAAAGGTACGGGACTTAGCCCTTAGAAGAAAGGGAAACTTAATTTTCAAGCTGAAATGAAAGGAAAAACGTACGATTTAAAGGTGTCGCATATTACGGTTGAAATTCCATCACTTAAAGGAAAGAAAATGACGATGGTAGTTGTCTATGGTTACGGTAAGGACCCGATGGTTCTATTAACGAGTAAGCAAGTCAAACAAAAAGATGATGTGTTATCCATCTTAAAAGCCTATATTTTAAGATGGCGGATAGAAGAAATGTTTCGAGTGCAAAAGCAAGAGTTCAAGTTGGAAGCCATTTGTGTGCGCACTTTGAATAGGTTAAACAGACTGCTTTTATTCGTCTCACTGATGGTGGCTTATATGTCGAAGAAAACGGAAAAGCAAAATAACTTCTTCCATGCCGTCATTCGTAGAGCAAGAGGGATTAAATCGCCTGATAAAATTCGGATGTTTTTATACCGATTTACAACTGGAATGAAGGCGATATTGGAAAAGGATTCTGCAGGAATCCGGCATTTTAAGTACATAGAAAAGCGAAGTGTTCCAAAGCAACTTGTGCTCCAACTTTGAAAAGAAGAAATTGAATACGAAAGGTTTTTGGTGAGATCTATCCGATTTCAGACCGCGTTGATTGGAGTGGCGGCTGGCGACTCCTGCGGGAATAAGCGTGCAGCTTGAGACCCTGCAGGAGCGTAGCGACGAAGCGGCTCAAGACACGCCCGCGGAAAGCGTCCAGCCAGAACGTAAATCAACATCCCCATTTCACCACTACCCTTTTAAAAAATGTACCTAACCGTACGTTTATTTGTCTTGCCTAAATTACCCATTAAAAAATCATTTAAACGAATTCTATCCCGAAAATCCTAACTCATGAAAAAAACCCTTATCTTCAACGAAAAACGGTAAACTTAAAATTCTTTCATATATTAAGGGAGGATCCGCAGTACGGAATCCTCCTTTAATATCACATGAAAAACCCAACCTTCATATCCCCCACCAACTGATCAACAAGCCCTTCTTGATATCCGGCCTTTTTCCTTAATCTCATCATTTCAACAACTTCAAGTAATTCCGAATCTGTAATAAGTTCTAATTTTGCTAGCCTTGTCGACACATCTTCGTTTGATAGTACCTGTTTATAGGAATATTTATCCATCCGCCATAACTTCACCCTCATTGGATAGCGGTCTATCAAACGTTGCGCCATCGCTATTCCCTCCGGATCAAGATCCCCAGAATAATAAAATGTACAGTTTTCTTTGGCGAGCATTTCAAGAATGATCCAACTTGCCGTGCGAAATTGACCGTGGGTACAAATTATCGGCGCATCGGGAACTTCATCAATGATGGTGGAACATACACTTGAATTTTCCACAATCCAAATTATATTTCCTTTTGCTGGCCAAATTCTTGTTACTTGATTTAGTAATTTAACTGGGGCGTTTAATACGGAGTCTGTCTCGACCGCAGCCTTCCATAACGGGTGTATCCCGTCTTCTGTTTCCGCAAAAAACCGCGGCATGTGACAAAACTCCATAGATCATCACGCATTAATCTATAAAAACTTAATAATTCATTTAATTCTTCCGTCGTCTTAGGCATGCTAAATTCCTGGATATTTTTTAGAGATTGATCGACAAATAAACAGTGAATGAGTAATTTCCGGTCATTTGGGTTTGATCAAAATAATGTGGATTTCCTGTCGTCCTTTGTGCAAAAAGCGGGAGCCTTTCAAATTCCCCTCATCTGGCAGCTGTTGAAAAGCTTTAAATACAGTAACCAATTTGGTGAACAACCCTTGGGGATCCTGAGAATATAACGACCAAATCCACCTTGAATCTACGAATTTCTTTTCAATCCACTCCCACCACCATCCACCAGCCGGACATTCATCGAGTAAAGATTGGATAAAACTCTTTTCATCGTTGTGAGCAAGTTGAGCTTCTTCCTCCTTCGTTAGAATCGTTTCTTGCAACACGTCTTCCATTAATTGTATGAATGAGTATGGAGCAAAGATGGTCTTTTGCAATTCTTTCTCAAAGACCGATAGAGAAATTCTGTCTTTTTCCGTCTGCCCAGTGAGCCCCGCAATTGCCGATAATTCTTCATCTGAAAAATCTTTAATACTAACCGTTCCCCAATCCGTCCAAGGGAACGATATTTTTCTTTAAATAATGTAAATAACCGAACAAAACCCGGCTCTTGACGTAATAATTGAATTGGATCATTCATTGAGTATAACTTCCTCCATCATTTCTTCCTCAAAAACGAGTGATCGTTGTTTTCCATCCCATTCATAGCGAATAACCGTAACATAGTCCGCATTTTTCGGTCGGACAAGTTCACAAATTGCTAAATTCGAGATTGTATCATAATCCCCACAAAGCTTGGGAGTTCATAATATAATCAAAGCCAAGCTGTTCGACGACTTCAAACATATCACGTATATTATTTTCATCGACACCCGCAAAGCTTCGTCAAGTGTAATGATATATGGCGCCATATCACTTGCTTCTTTATAGCGTGAATAGGCAGCCGTAAATAGAGGAATATACATCGCCATTGCTTTTTCTCCACCGCTAAATTGGAAGAATGCATGGTTCGTTAATTCTCGACGTTTCGGTTCGTTCATTCGTTTATAAGAAAGGACAAAAGTAAACCATTTCCGATAATCGAGCACTTCCTTTAATACTTGATGAAGCGTTGACCCCTCGTTACGGAGTTGAATGAGTTCTTTCGCCTTTTCGATTCTTGATTGGAAGTGTTTCGTAATTCGACTCAAATCTTCTTCATTTAAAAATTTACTGTTTCTTTGTAAAAGTGATACAAGATCTTGAGTGTCTAATTCTTGTTCTGACTCGGCAGTCAACGGCTTCCAATTGATCGAAAATGTTAAGCCCGACGAATTATCGCGGTTTTTCATGATTTGATCCATTTCACGAACCCATTTTTGCGCACGTTGGATTCGATTTCGTAAAATGACACCGACTGTATTTACGATGATATCCTCGTACAGCTGTCGATCTTGTTCATCAAGCCAACCTTTTTGTTCAACAAGCTCTTTTTCTAGTGATGACAACACAAAATAAGGACTTACCCGTTGACCTTGATATTCCATTTGGATTATTCTACGCCCTTGCAGTTGTTGCCATTCATTCATAAATGGAGCGTAATCATCGCCCCATTCGTTCGCAAACCAATCTGGTTTTTCGGCTGTTTCGGTATAGTCAATCATTCGATACTCGGTTAATTGCATTTGTTCATTTAAAAATGTTTTTGTTAATTGTTCATTCAATTTTGAACGATCATATCTTTCCAGTACGTCTGAAAGTTGCACAACAATTGCTTCTGGATGATTTTCCTCTACTTCAACAAATTGTAAGGAGATCTCTCCTTCTACGATCTTCTCCCATTCATTTTTCAGCCGCGACCAAAAATCTTCACGAACAGCTGCAGCATCGAGTTGTTGCTTACAGACGTCTTTTTGTGCCCTTTTAACAGGTAGTTCATTTCGAACAAATTCTATTTTTTCTTCCGCCTCTTTTAATGCTCGTTGAACTTCTTGGATTCGCATCCTAATTTCATCGATCCCTTTTAATTGGAGCTGTTGTTCAATCAATTCGACTTCCATTTTTGTTTGTGAGAGTTCCGCTAGAGTCACATTGGACTCACCCTTTATTTCATTCATCTCTGCTTCTTTTCTTCGATCCGCTCACAAAGATTTGCAATTTGCTGCTTAGAAAAGCACATTGCTGGAACGTTATTTGAAGTGAATGTAAGTATTGAATATAACTACTCGCCGCAGTTAAAGCTTCGTCCACCGCTTCCCTCGTTAATTTGAGATTGAGCATGCTTCCTTTTTCATGAATCTTTACTTTTATTTTTCGCATTTGTGAAAGCATGTCTTTCCATTCTTGATCAAGAAGATTAAGCGCCTCTTGTTCCTGCTCAACTTTCATCTCGTTCATTTTCATTTCATGATTAATATCAAATAAATCTTTATCTTCCGGGATCGTTTCTTTCCAAATCGCCGTACGACGGATTTTTTCCTCACACTCTAATCGTTGCTCATGCATCTCCGCTCGTTCTATTTGTAATTGCTCCAGTTTCAACTCACACTCTTTAATCTTTTCTTGCTGAAACCTTTTCCTAGAGGAACGACCGATATATTTAGATGGACCTAGATTTGGCGCATGACCAACGAGACAGCCGATCGAATATGACCCGTCAACATCAATATGAAGGCCACTTCCTTCTTGTTCGATCGGAATGCTTCTTAACACTTCGTCAACGATCTGTTCTGAAATTAAGCTGCCTTCCTCCAGATCAGGGCGTAAATAATCGGCAAGCGTGGATGCTAAAACGAGCGGATTCGTATGAATGACCTGATCATGCGTCGGTTTGATCGGTTCATTCGTTATTAAGCTATCAAGCAAACCGATCTGTTTTAAAGCAGATTCCAATCGCTCTTTTGCTCATCCGTGACATGATTTTGAAATTCCACAGCTGCATAAAGGGATATATGCTTGTTTATCTTCATCAAGTTTTCCTGAATTCTTGCGTATCTTGTGCACGGTCTGGATGAGCCATTTTCAACGTTTTCCAATGAGTTAGTTCAGTCTCTGTATCAAAGATTTCTTGTTGTTTGTCTTCAATCGCCTTATGAATGATGCTTTCTTCCGTTTTCAATCGCGCAATCTGCTCATTGATCGCTGCAAGTAACTTTTCGCGCACATCCTCATAGCGATTGTTCTCATATAATCCTTCCAACAATCGTGCCTTTTCTTGAAGCTGTTCAGTGGAAAATTGAAGTTCCGAATGTTGCCCAATCCAAGCAAAAACTTGATCCGTCAGTGCTTGCTTTTGCTCTGTAAACCATCGCTCCAAATGTTCTTGTTGTTGCCGTAGTTCATCGATTTTCTGCTTTTTCTCTGAAGACTTCCGCTGCAAATCTAAATGAGCTTCCGTCAACCGCTCCTCCTCGATGACAAGTTGCTTCAAAGAAGAAAGCAATTGCTCATGATCTTTTGCTTCTTGTTGCCAAACGGTAAAATCAATTGATTGTTCTTGATGGCGTTCGAAATGGGAACGATTCACTTCATGATTCAAAAATGCGGATTCCGTTGCATCCACTTCAAGTTCGTTTAACACTTCTTTCATTTCCAATTCATGTTTTCGCAACGTTTCCTGAACACGTTCACGTTCCTTCCAGTCACGCTGATATAATCGATTTTTCTCATCCCATTTTTTCTCTTGGGATACAATTGACGCTTGTAACTTACTAACGGCCTCTTTCTTCTCTCTTAATTCACTTTCAAGCTTCCAAACTTCATGCGTGCGAAGGCGCTCCCTTCGTTTTCCGCAAGCTCTTTTTGACTCATTGCTTTTTGTTCTTCTTCAAGGTGAATAATTTGCTCCTCAAGCTCGCCGATTTGATTGTGTAAATCTTTTACTTGTGCTTGCGCATCTGTATACCGTTTCAATGATAACTGCCACTGTTTCGCTCGTTCAGCCAAAATATATTTATTATAGTTGTCATATTGTTTCACGAGTTTTTACTTGACTCGAATTCTCTTTCCAATTGCTCTAACTGTTGTTGCGTTTGATCCATGCTTTCAATCGTATCTGATAAATGACGCAGTTCATCATCGGTTAATGGTGGAAGCGCAGACTCCAATATTTCATAAATAACTGTTGGTTTGAAATCCTTCGATAATTTCGGACTGCGAAGCTGGATTAATAGTTTAATGAGATCTTCGTACGCTTCATTTGATTGAAAACCAAACACATATTTATTTACTAATTCCATATATTCACGTTGTGTATGGACAAGATGGCCGCCTTGACCAATTCTGTTTTCCAATTGTTTCGCCGATAACGGAATGTTTTCACCGAGATGCGATTCTGTTAGATGAAAATCATGGTCAATCCTACGATTATCAGTAATTAAAAATACCATGATTTAATTCCTTTGTTCCTTCGCGCCTGCATCCCGATCCCTGTAGTCACATATTGGTCTGTACCCCATTTTTTATATTCGATAAATAAATAGCCTGTCCTCTCATCACGATCAACGACTTCTTTTTCTCCAAGTAAATAGTCTTCCATTCTTCTCGCTTTCGAGCCAAACGGGTCAAGTCGGTCAGGAGATTTTTTCCATCTAGCAAAACAGGTAAAAACTTTGCATCGTCACCGATTTACCTGAACCATTCGTTCCTCGCAAAAGCAGTTTCCCATTGGAAAATTGAAATGTTTCACGGTCGTAATACCAGAAATTGACCATCCCTGCTCGATTCATTACCCATTTTGAATGTATCAAGTACCATCTCCACCTTTCTCGAAATCAGTAGGATATTGACCTGTTATCACCCCTAAAAGCGGGCGAATTTTTGTAATCGATGTTTCTTTGTCAACATCAGCCATCATCCAATGTTTCATCGCTGAAATAAGCTCTGTTCGAATCGCGCTCGTCCTCGCTCGCGGAAATGCTTCGTCCAACCATTTCCATATTTTTTCGCATATGATCAATTAATTGTTCAAATTCGCCCTCAGTCAAATCGATTTCTCCGTTTTCGTTTGGTTTATATACGTCGATTTGATCATGAATTTCCTTTGCTAACTGCAATAAAAGATCCGTCGATGCTTTCATATTTGGGTATGTTTGATGGTATTGCCTCGATTCAGCAATCGAAAGAAAAGCGGTATTTTTATAGACATGCAACTTATAATCGCTATGTTTTTCTATATCCTCAGCAAGCCGATTTCTGTAATTGCGAATATATAGAAAGTCAGGGTCTTGCTGATCCTTTCGATGCAACCCCGGTGAAAAGAACAACTTTCGATAAACACGTTTCCGGCGTTCATCTTCCTGATTGACCTTCCAATCCTCATCTAACAACTCTTTCCAATGTGCATACGTGGAAAGATCTTCCGGATAAGACCTCATAAAATAGCGGCTATAAATCGTCGCCTCATAGAGGACTTCCTCTTCTTCATTATGATCAAATCGATTAATGTCTCCATCAATCGTACGAATCAGCGTAAAATCCATCAATGTTTTCATCGCTCGAATTAACGATTTTCGATGTATATAAAGCGTCCAATCCAGAGGGAATTCACCAGGATAGTCCGCTTGAATATCTTGGCATAATTCAGATAATAGGAACTGCTCGTCGACAGCCTTCCCTTCCAAAAATGCCAACGCACAGCAGAATATTGCATAATCCATTGGTTCTTGAAATCTTGAATCCCCATCCATTGCTCAGGCTCAACTGGAATCTTTTCAAGTTTAATAAAATGTTGATGAACGATGAGCCGCAAGCCAAATTTTTCACTGATATAACGGCGCAACACCTTTTCGCGCTCACGAATAAGCTGGTACCATTCGGGATGATCGGCACGCAAAATCCAATAGTGATTAAACAGTAGATCCATTCCTTGAATTGCCTTTTCATCAAAAAGCTGTGTCGTTTCCAAATTCTCACCCTAATCGTTAAACTCAAACGTAGCATCTGGCATCACTAAATTTCCATCGTCTGCCCGTAGTGTTATTTTTCGTTCTTTATGAAGAGTTACCTTCACTTCCAAACCATAATCCGTTGTCACCATTCGATTTTCATTCGCCATCGCTTTCCCAATCCACCCTAATAATACTTTCCGAATAAAGGGCTCCACCGTTTCTAACGAAGATAACCGAATAGTACCTTGATCCATATATTGTTCGATTAATTCCTTTTCCTGTTTTCGTTCCTGCAAGTAAAGTTTTCTCTGTTCTAATTTTCGTTTTTCATTTGAACGAAAAGAACCCGGTTTTGTTTTTTCACGATAGCGATTCGTACGTGGTTTAATTGTTAGTAGATCTGCTCGTTCTTCCCAAGTATCCGCATGAAGGTTTTCCGTCGTCCCTTCCTCCAGTCGCAGATGCTGAACGGTCATGGAGCCAAACACGATTGCGGATAATTGATGTGCCTCCTCAATTCTTCCTGTTCCGTAAACCATTTTGCCAAATGTAAATAATCCTTTTTCGACTGCGAAAATGTTGGTCTCTTTCGCCAATCCGCTGCACATACCTTGTCATTCGGCGAATCATTTCATTTGTTTGCCATTGCAATACATCGAGTTCACTTGGCTGTGTAGCCGAACCTAAAAACCACCCTCTGAGTGAAGCCCAATATTCTTTGTATTCTAATAACCAATCACCTGTAGATGAAGTAACATCTTCTAATCTTGGAATCGATGATCGATACTCAATTAGTTTTTGAAAATATGGGTCTAACTTTTCTTCCGTCATTTCACTTAATCTTTGTTGTATTTGTAATGCCGTTTTTGCAAGGAAACGATGAAATCCCGCAAATAGGTCGTAAATTGATTTTTATAGACAAGAAATGCCTCAGATTGCATCCGTTGATCTGTTTGTTCGCTGTTAATGTACGCAATATAGTCAGCCGTACTCGTCCGAATCGTTTGAAAGAATTGAAAGACATCCTCCCAATGGCGCATATATGTTTCACTCGGCTTGTCCAATTTAACGTCGAGCTCTTTTTGTAAATATGTTAACGCCTGTAACAATCGTTCAAATTGTGAACGTTCTAGAGAACCTTGGAACTGATCGCCCATTTTTTCTAGTTGAACAAGCATTCTCTCGATTTCTACCGTATATGGCGTGCACTGATAACGAAATCGCTTCTTCTTATATTCTTCAATCGTTTTGGCGTTCGTCATATCTTGACGAGCAATTAAATTATTCCATTTCACTAATTGAGCTAACTGTTGATGCAGCTGCTCTTCCTCATATTCAAAAATTCCGGGATGGAACGCATATGTCCTAATATTTCCTCGGGCGTGATAAAGTCTCTCATGCGTTCATGCTGATGATAAAAATATCGTAATATCGTGCGGTAATGCGCAGCAGAATCTGCCGTTAAATAACTCGCCTCTATAATTTTCTTCCTTGAAGAATGCAAATGTATCACCATCCGTTCAATACTCTCTTCTTATTGTAATTGAAAAGTTTGTAATTTTATATGAATACATGTCAGATTTTGTTTCCGGAAATATTACCTGTTGTTTAGCTTCCGAATAATTGGAGTGCATAAAGTTGGATAGGATAAAGAGATGAAAGAGGAGAGGACATATAAAGGTTGTTATTCAATTAGAGGGATTGAAACAAATGGCGCGTTACAAAATGTATTCGAAAGCACGCTCTCCAAATTCCCGCGTTAGCAGGGAATTTGATTCGATTCAAACTTTTACGTTTTTAAGTCGATTACTCTTCTCCTTCCACTGGACTTTCTGCTGGGTCTACATTCTTATTCTTACCTTCCTCGACATCACTTCTCATCTCTTCACTCGTTTCTGTTTGTTTAGAATCAGGTGAGTTCGATACCTCTTGTTCTGCCGTTTCTTTTGAAGGAATCGATGATTGTTTTTCCTGCTTTTCACTAGGTTGTTCCACTTCTGTTACAGGCGATGTTGGTGGATTTTGATGTACTTCATCGGTCTTGCCAGAAGATTCGCCATTCGTATTCACCTTTCTATTTGTTTCCGAACTTTGGTTGGATTTATTCTGTGAGCTCGTCTGAGTATGAGAGCCGCTCTGGGTCTGAGAGCTCGTCTTGGATTGATTGTTTAATTGAGGCGTCGTGTTGACATGTATCGCCTGTTCTACAAATTGTCTTCGACGATTTCCTCCTCTAACTCCTTTTCTACCTCCACCTCATCATTATCATCGTCAACCTCTATCATTGGCATCTGTTTATATATCCCCTCGCCAATTTCTTCCCTTTATGTAACTCAACAAACTGACCGTTTTCTACTTTCGTATTCTTCACATTCGCTTTTATACTTTTTTCCAATAAAAATTACTGGCCATAATAAAGAAAATAACACAGACGATAAGAGTAACGACTGCGATCGTAGCCTTTTTCGAGTACACCCCATTCACCTCTCTTACATTTGATAAAACATGGAATATTCTTTTTAAGTATACAAATGATTGTTTATTTAATCAAAAGGATTTGGAGAGTAGATAATAAATCAGCTTTAAGTTTGTGTAGAATGAGGTCACTTTTTACTATTTTATCCAGCCTGCCCAGCTTCAAGGAGTTTAGATAGAAGCTCGATTGTAGCCTTGCATTTTTCAAATTCATCAATATCAAGACTTGCAACTTTCATTCGGAAAAGTGAAAATGGCAAAGGTAATAACGATGATATGATATTGCCAAGGAAATGGATCCAGAAGCCCTTAACGTTATCAAACGGTTGTATGATAAAACATTTAAGAAATTGGTGGATAGGTGAAATATCTAACTTAAGACATAGGGTTACTTTTCATCATCATGAATTACTTTTATTTTTGAAATAAGACTAAAATAACCGCCCTTCCTCCTGTTGTTAAAACAACATCGGCAATTAATTTCAACTATTCACGCCCCATTGAACTTCTCTTTCATTTCCTTCACTTCCGACACACTTAAATTTGCTACCTCCGCAATGACTTCCTCTGAGAATCCTTTTTGAGCATTCTACATACCATTTGTTCTATGCCTTGTTCTATGCCTCGTTCTATCCCTCGCTTCATCCCTTTTTCAAAATAAGAGTTCGGCAACTTAAGGATGCGGTTTGCTTCCTCAGCTGGCAGCTTTTCAATTTCCTGGCTCACTTTATTTTCCTCCTCTTCGGTTAGTTTTAAATACGTTTCAAAAAGCCATAAATCAATTCCGTTTTGGCTGGGTTTAATTCCAATCTACTTAGCGTTCGTAAAAATTCCATTTTTACTTGGACACGTTCATCTTCTTTATACCCCATTTTACTAAGTAGTGCAGCGGCAACCGGATTATTTTTATGAATAAATTTCCGCCAATTCATTTTTATGAGATGGATTTGTAAATAAGTGAATTTGTTCACCTGTAAAGTTGGAAAGTCAATCGTGAATTGATCCGGAACATCCCTACGATCATTATAACTGAAAATAGCGATAGGCAGGATGGGCTTACGATATTTTTCATAGAGGCGGCTGCAATAAATAAACATTCGTTCGTGGAATTCTTGTTGGAAGTATGATTGAGGTTCTACATGAATTAAAATGATCGATTCTTCGCCTTTTAATTTCATTTCCGCAAGGATATCAATCGTTCGTTTCTCACCTATCACAACATCTGTAAAAACTTCCTGGGCTAGAAAATGAACGCTTGAGAAATCAATAAATGAATGCTCTTGTGGGAAAAGATTTCCACAAATTCCTCGAAAAATGTGTGGATTAACTCTTTAAATAAACGATCGTGGTCAATGTACGTGGATTTTTCTTCGCAGACGAAAAGCGGGTTGGAATAACCAACGTTTCACCCCTTTCTGAAAAGTCTAACTATAATATAACAACGAATGTATGGGGATGCAATTACCGTGATGATATCTGTACGGGTAGGGGTCAATTGGAGTTGTCTAATGGACAGGATTTTCGATATTAGGTGAATGTGTGTCCATTAGAACCTGTACATTAAATGCCTATAACAAAAGTAAATAGCGGGTAAACGTAATTCGTTGATGGGTCACATAAAATAATAAAGTGGGGCTATTCAAGTTGATGAAAGACCTAACTTGGACAGCCCCACTTCGATTTTACTGTTTACTTTAAACGTTTATTAGGTTTTCACTTTTTCATAACAATAGATACGTAAACACTTGATTCATATGAAACCCTACTAAACTAGTTCGCCAGCCGCTTTCACACGTACTCTTGTTGCGTTGCCTGGAAGGTATGCAAGTGGTACGTCTTCGATATCGACGATGACGAGACTTTCTTTATTAGCACCTGCATTGATTGCTTCTGCCATCGCTTCTTCTTTGGCTGCTTGCAAGGCATTTTCCTGCCAATCTCATCTAATAAGTAGATTTTTCAATCTGACCACTCACTTGGGATATGGCTGATCCAATCGCATTGGCAACACCAGAATTCTCAGGACGATATACCTCGGAAGCTCCTTTTAATTCTTTCGGGAATAAGACACTTCCTCCACCAACTAAGATAACTGGCATAGGATCCGCACTTACCTTCATCTTATCAATCGCTTCTTCAACCAGCTCCACCATTTTCATATATACCCGCCCGAGCAATTCCTTATCCAAATGCGCCACTTTAGATGGGTCACCAAGTTCCACTTTCCCTAATGCAACAGCTACATCTGTTGTCGTTAGAGTGTTTCCACCAAAAATCATTGCTTCTTCAGGTAAGCGATAGCCTACACTATCTGGTCCAATTGTAAATTCTCCATCTTCTTTGATCCGGATAATGGTTCCCCGCCTAGACCAATTGAAACTAAATCAGGCATTCGGAAGTTTGTACGCGCTCCACCAATTTCAACAGCTAAAGAAGATTCTCGTGGAAATGAATTGACTAAAATTCCTACGTCTGAAGTTGTACCTCCAACGTCGACAACGATTGCGTCTGTCAAATCACTTAAATAGGATGCACCGCGCAAGGAATTCGTTGGTCCACACGCAATGGTGAAAATTGGATATCTCACTGCATATTCCACGGACATTAATGTACCGTCATTTTGACCGAAGAATACTTTCGCATCGATTCCTTCATTTTTTAATGCTTGAATAAATCCGTCTGCCGCTGTTTTTGCCACATTTACAACAGAGGCATTCAAAATGGTCGCATTCTCCTTTCTAATAATCCGACAGAACCAATCTCAGAAGACAACGAAATCGAAATTTCTTCGCCGAGTATTTCTGTAAATATTGTTCGCGCCCGTTCTTCATGTTCTCTAGATACGGGTGAAAAGACGGATGTGATCGCAACGGAGTCAACTTTCCCTTTTATTTCTTTTGCAATATCATACAAATGTTCTTCATCTAAAGAAACAATCTCACGCCCATCAAATTCGTGCCCGCCGCGTACAAGATACACATATTTTCCGAGTGCATTACGAAGCTCACTTTCTACACCAGTCAGTGGCTTTACCGCTAACGTAGCAGGAGCACCAATCCGGATAACCGCAATCTCATTCAAACCTTTTCTCTCTACGATCGCATTCGTACAATGTGTTGTTCCTAGCATCGCATAGTGAATCTCTTCTCTAGGAACTTCAGCATCTGCAATGACTTTATGCATCGCATTATAAATACCTGTTGTCACATCAACCGTAGTCGATGATTTTGTTTCTGAAATCACTTGATTATTTTCATCTAATATGACTGCATCTGTATGTGTTCCGCCCACATCAATTCCGATCCGATACGTCCCCATTATTTCGTCCCGCCTTTATTTACAAGTTGTTCAACTGGAATATAATCCACATCATAGCCAAAATATTTTGGACCAACCGTTTCAAGCCCTTTTTCTGTACGCCATTTCGGATGGCATGGAATTCCGATCACAACACATCTTGAACCATAACGGATTCCTTCCGTTGTGATAGGAATACCTGTCTCTGCATCTAGTACGGCAATTAAATCCGGTGTTACGCAAAGCAGCCGGTTGTCTGTTTGTGCAAGTAAATGTTCATTTTGGAAACGAAGCTGCAGCGTTTCATCCTTATATTCATTCATACCTTCAAATGTCGCAACGCCTCTTGCAAATCCTGTTTCTGTTTTTCGATTAATATCTGTTATTTTCCTTGAAATAATTCAAATCCACCGACTGTTTTTAATACTTCTTGAATGGCATTCACATGATTCTCTTTCGCAAGTCGAATCGCTTTTCCAATCTCTTCTTCCAGTCTTAAGATGTTAGGAATACCACTTTCTTTTAAATTTTTCCCCTCATGGAATACATCGCATTCATAACGGATCCACCCATTTGAATCGTAGCTGCACGAGCAATTCTTTCCGTCCAAACATTGTCGATCGTTGATAACATCGCTGTATTTCCTTTTTCATCAGCAATGACAGCTGGTGTCGCCGATATACCATCTAAATAAAAAGTAACCATCTGCAATTCAGGAAAGGCTCTTCCCATTCCATCTGCGTCTACAACAGGCAATCCTAATCTTGCAGCGAGTGCGAAAGGAAGCATGGAGTTTAGTCCACCTGCTTCAATCGGAAACGTTGCATACACCTTCTCACCTAAGTATTCTTCAAGTTTTAGAAAGGCTTCTATCGCTTCTTCACCACTAGGTATTTTCTCGAGCATGACGGTAGGTGCTCCCATCATGGAAGAAGGCACGACTAAAGCATCGTCTGGAACTTCATGCGGCTCTAATACAGTGACTGGCCCGAACTCCTCAATTGCTTGAAGCGCCATAAGCTTTCCAATATAAGGATCGCCACCCCCACCCGTTCCAAGCAAAGCAGCACCAACTGCAATATCTTCAATCTCCTGTTTTCCAATTTTCCTCATGTCTTTAAACCCCATTAATTGTAAATACCTTATACAGCTTGACCTTTGATTTTCCCATTCTTTGTAGAATTCTTAATAATTAAAGCACCAATATAATAAACGACCGCACTCATTAAAAGTGAATTGATGGATGGAATACCAATTGTGATTGTATAACCGGCCGCAAATCCAGCGACCCAGGCAATAATTGTAATTGGGTGCATCTTCCCAACTTCCGGTAATTCACCAATTTTACGGGTTTCATCCAATTCTTTTCGGTGTGTTTTTAAAATAAAATACTCGACTACGATAATTCCCGCAATAGGTGGAACGAGCACACCGAGGAAAACGAGAAAACCAATAAAGTAGTCTAAAATTCCAATAATCGACAGTAGTGTACCAATTACTCCAATAACAAGTGTTACTTTTCCTCGATTGAGTTTAATGTTAAATAAAGAGTCAATGATATTTGTGAATCCTAGTGAAGATGAATATAGATTCAAATTATTAATTTTTACTGTGGATAATACAACAACTAATGCACCAAACCAACCAGCTGTTGTGACCATAATATTGACAATGTCGTTTGTTCTAGCGGCAAGTGCAAGTAATACGGCAATGATATTAATACCTAGTTCACCAATAAGAATACCGATGGTCGCCATCCAAAAACATCTTTGCCACTTTTAGCAAATCGGCTAAAGTCTGGTGTAATGACAGCGCCAATAATAAATCCTCCCGCAACCATCGTTGCTGCAGCGCCCATTGACAATGCATCTCCAGCTGGAGCAGCGGTTAACAAGTCAGCAAACGAATAGTCACTTAATACGTGATAAATCCCAAATCCTACTGCTAATAAGAAAGCAGGCACTGTAATCGTTGCAGTGATGCTTAATAACTTAAAACCAAAAATAACTAATACTGTAACACCTAATCCAGTCATTGTCGCAGCGATCGGAAGCGATAATTTACCTCCAGTTGCGTGCACAATCCCTTCCGCAAACACGGAGTTCTGAACTCCAAACCAGCCAATACAAGCAATCGCAATGACAGCCCCGATAATACTTGATCCATATCGTCCAAAACCTGTATACCTTGATAATAAACTTGTTGAAAGTCCTTCACGTGCACCAGCATAGCCGAGAAGAAAACTGATCACTTGTAAAATGACACTTCCTAGCATTGTTGCCCAGAATGCTTGCCAAAATGTCATTCCATACCCTAAGGTCGCACCTAACATAAACTGGCTAATTGTTGCTAATGCACCTACGCGTACAATGGTAATGCTCCATAATGATTGTCGTGCCGACATTGGCACCCTTGTTAATGAATAATCGTCCCCTATAGCTGCTTTCGCTTTTGCTGCGCTCCCCATTTCTTTTTCCCCTAAATTTGGATGGTTATGATAAATAACGCAAAGACTTTATAAGATTCGGAAAATTTAGCTCACCATATTTTAAAGTGTCCCTTTTCACGCTTTATATTACCGAATGTATTTCGCATTCAATTCTTCGAATAATGCATGAATGATTTGATTTGCGAGCATAACCTGTTCCTTTAAATTTTCATCATCGTATAACTTGATTCCCCAAAAACACCATTGCCAATCAGTACAAACTTTTTACGATTCGGTCAAGTTCCGCCGACGATATATTCGGATATTTACTCATTAGAGAGATTCCAGTATATTCACAAGCCAATCGTTATAACGAAGCATATGATGAGACAAGTACGTGGAAATTTCCTCTATTGAGAAGTAACGAGTGAAATATATGCATTCGTTCCTTGCATATCCTCTTTATGGTGAGAAACAATTCCCTCAATCATCGCTGTAAAAATTTGTTCAACTGGCTTGTCCGAGTTTTCTTTTAAAATGCTCTCCATTTTCTTAAAATGGTTTTCTAACAATTGTTTAAATGCAGCCTTAAATAAATCTTCCTTATTTTTATAGAAAAATAGATTGAAGGTGGCTTTATCCCAACCTCATCAGCAATTTTCTTCACCGTTGCTCCATGGTACCCATGCAAAGCGTATTGTTTTATTGCTGCATTAATTAATTTTTCACGAATAATAAACCACCACCTAACAAATGTTAGGCTTATTATATGAGCATTTATTTTAAGAGTCAACAAGTTTTTTGATAATTTTAGTTAAAACAAATATTCATATTACAATAGGAAGGCGGACCATTTCTGAGTTAACAGTCATGGTTCCGCTTTCACCCATCACAAAAAATTTAATGAATTTTAACTATTTTTGATGATTTTTCAGATAAAAAAATAGGAGTTTTCTCACAACTCCCTCTACATTTAAAAATGACCTCTATTCAGACCTCTCACTGTATGAGAGGTTTTTGGTATATACTTCCTATTAAACTTCACATTTCCTTCACCTTAGCCATACTATCTGTATAGTTAGGAAGTTAATCACAAATAAACTCAGTACATTCCTACTCTCATTATGTAAATGCAATCGCAAGGATAGGTTTATGGTGATCGAGCGGATGTAATAAATAAATATTTGTCGTGGAATGATTTTTGGAAAAATAAGGGCAGAATACATTTCACCATCGCACGCAAACTAAACGTTGAGGTGATAGAAATGGCAAAAGTAAGCGAGCAGTCAATAATATTAATGAAACGAATGCTGAAAAAGGGAATGACTTTAAATCACATTTGAGGGAGGGACTTGCAACCGATCCGTTGACTACTGTTCCGAGCCAGAACAACAAGAAACGGGAAATGAATCAATCATTCTAATGGGGAAACGAACGGAATTTTGCTTTAGTACTTGAGACAATTTAATTGAAGAACAAAAAATGCCTTCAGAATGTAGACAAACGATTACCCTAATTACTTGCATAACTATTGAATACTTTTGCAAACAGCCAGTTATCGGTAACTAGCTCTTTGTGCTTTAGGGGCCTGTGTAAAAGAATTTCTTACTTGGATAATGAGTACTCGTTTGACCAAAATTTGAATTGCTCAATAGCCATGCAAGTTTGAATCGATTTGAAGACGAGCTACTAGGGGACAGTTTATATGCTGTAACTGCACAATAACACAATATGTCATACATTATCATCCACTACTGTGTGGAGTACGACACTTCGATACGAATCTTCATATTAAGATGGGAGGGTTATGTTTTCTGTTGATTCTATATGTACATCTGCTTTGCTTTTATTAATCGATTGCACTAAATATTTTTGACAATGTTTCATTAACAAGCCGACAATTTTACCGATGAAGTACGCAGCAACTATTGTACCAATACCAATCGATCCTAATGATTGAATGAAAATAATACATACCATCCCCGCCACACCAACATTTATTAAATCACTCGAAGTTTTAGCCTTACTAAATGTAATACTAAATTTTTCACTTATAACATGTGTTAACTCATCATATGGCATTAAAGGAATTTAGCACTAAAATATCCAAGTAAACCAATTGCTATAACGAATAAACTAATAATTAAAAATGCCCATCGCATTATTAATGTTTCAGGTGTAGGAGTAGTTGCAACAGGAATAGAGTTGCATCCATATAAAAACCAAATAAAAATGTAATCATTAATTGGACAATAGATTCCCTCAAATTGAATTTTTTACTTAAAAGCACTTGTAGGATAATAAATAATATGTTTGCGACTACTGTCATAATACCGACTGACAAACCGGAAGACAGTGAAAATGCATAGGCTAACGATGAGACTGGAGATACACCTAAATCTGCTTGTATTGAAAAACTGACACCAAGTGATAAAAAACAAACCAACAATATACAAACAAAGCCGCTTAATGGTCACATTTACATTTCCCAAAAATCCTCTCTCTAAAAACAATCTTACTTCCATATTAACATGGAAGTTGACATCAATTACATAGAAAAACCAATTTCCATCTCCCGTGGAACAGTTTGTGTAACAAGAGTATTCGAGGAATGACAGGCATTTTCCTCACAAACAACGAATACTTTCTACACACACTTCGCAAAATAATCGATGGAGGTGAATATCATGCCGAAGAAAAAAGAACAGCTAGTAAAATCGAAGGGATGAATCCTGAAAAAGGACCTGACTTTGGTGCGGGCATGAACGAAGAATACGCAAACGAACCGCTAACCGCTGCTCAAAAACAAAACAATAAGAAAAGGAAAAGAAGCAATAACAATAGCAGGAGCGAATTGATAGAAATTCGCTTCTTTTTTAAGTCCATTCCGGAATGGTCTTTATTATTTGTTCTTGATCCTCTTGGAGCCTTTCCATCCATAATTCCACAAGCTTTACACCATCAATTAATTCGACATTCAATTCGTTTTTCTCATTTTATGCACTCAAAGATGCCGGCCGTGGAGTTGCCGAAAATATTACAACGAAACCAGGATATGAATTCTGGGCTGTTGGTGGAACCGTTAAAACGGGCGGTGGTGTCTACAACGTCCAGGGCGATGTAATAGCGGATAGCTTTAGAGATATCGTACTTCCTGTCAACTTTGTTACGTACTGGGATGGAGATTTATTGCACGAATTACTCGATCACACACCCATTACTAAGTATAATGAAAACACAAATGAAGCAAACGTTTATTCACTAACTCATCATCCATCATATTACTCCTATAAAATAAAAAAACGCCAACTTCTATTTAATAGAAATCGGCACTCTTCGTTTATTCGCTGTACGCTTAGCGTGAGGGTTTTGGCATTTGGCACACGTCACATTTTCGTTGGTGATTATTTTTAAATTTCGTAAATGTTTTTCAAAATTGCTGCCACATGCACATTTAAATAGTAACTTTTGAGAAAAACCGTGATATTCCGTCGTTAGCAACTTACTTTCCGAATTTTTCTCAACAAATTCTTTAATTTTATCGATTGTCCATCGTTTATTCATTCTTTTACACCTCCATCGCTGATTATAAACAAGATAGGTATTTTCATTCAAAGGCAAAGTTCTGATTTATTTTACTATCCTTTTTAGTTCTGATTAAACCACAGTCGATCTTTGTCATCAACATCGCCATTATTCCTTCGTAGCTACAGACACTCTCAACAACTTCCCTTTAATTGTTGTGTTCCTCATCCTTGTCAGCACGATCGGGCCTTTACCGTTAAATATTTCAACGTAAGTACCATTATCTAGTATTGTTATAATTCCGATGTCCTCGACTGTTACACCGTTTAGTTTAGCAATCGTACCAACAAAATCTACCGCTCTAAGCTTTTTTCTTACCACCATTAAAATACAATTTCATAATATTTTTGTTAAGTTGTTCACTTTTAGCTTTTTTATCATTGGTTTCGCATCCATTTTTGCAGCAAAAGCGATTTTCTTACTTTCAACCTCTTTTTAGATGGAGCGGTCATGGTCGGGATCTTAAAACCAATATAATCCTCCAATTCAGTTAAAAATCGATCTTCAAATGGGGTAACAAGCGTAATAGCTTTACCTTTTTGACCTGCCCTTCCCGTTCTTCCCGTGCGATGAACATAACTCTCTTTCTCTAATGGGAGGTCATAGTTTATGACATGTGTAATATGATCAATATCAATTCCTCTAGCGGCTACATCTGTAGCAATTAGATAGCGGAATTTACCCTTCTGAAATCTTTCATTACATCAAGTCGATCATCTTGTACCATGCCACCGTGAATTTTATCACAGTTATAACCTGACTCCAATAACTGCTCACATACCGAATCTACTCGATCTTTTGTCCGGCAAAAAATGATGCAGCTATCTGGATTTTCAACAATCGTTATATCTTGCAGCAGGAAAATTTATGATCTTCAGCCACTTGGAACAGAGAATGATCAATTTTATCTGTCGTAAGACCAGTCGCCTTAATCTCAATATCGATAGGTGTTTTCATATATTTAAGCGATAAATTTTTTATCGCCGCAGGTAAAGTAGCTGAGAATAACATTGTCACTCGATTTCGAGGTAATTTTGTAATAATCGCTTCAACTTGTTCTATAAACCCCATGTTTAACATTTCATCGGCTTCATCAATAACAAGATAGCGAATCTGGTCTAATACCAATGTATCTCTTTTATATGATCTAACACTCGTCCCGAGTGCCTACTACTACATGTGTTTTTGCTTTAATTCTGTTTTTGAATGGCAATAGGTTGTTTCCCAAAGACTGCCGTTGCTTTTATTCGTTTAAATCTGCCTATATTGATGATATCCTCTTTCACTTGAACAGCAAGCTCTCTCGTCGGTGTTAAAATTAACGCTTGAGGTTTGTTTTCCTTCCAATCGATCAATTCACAAATGGGAATCCCAAACGATGCCGTCTTTCCACTTCCTGTTTGTGATTTTACAACAAGATCTTTTTATCTAATACATGAGGTATAACCTTACTCTGTACTTCTGTTGGCGTTCTATATTGTAATCTATGAAGCGCGTGTGTGATTTCATCACTTAAGGAATAATCTTTAAAACTGTTTTTCATCATCATATACCCTCTTTTATTTTTGATTTGCTTTATTATTTCCGGGAAGATTATTACCATACAAACTACTATTAAAATATTTCGGCACGAAACTCCAAACTACCTGGATTGTGGGTGTTCTGCAAAAATTGTAAGAATGATTGCTTTTACTTTTTAGTTAAATTCCAATAATTTGCATTTTTTCGTTTCCTGATATGATAAAGAAGAATTATTTTTGTTCGGTGTAAAGGACAGTATGAATATCAACTTTTCATCTTGATGATACTTTGGGCAAGGATAGTAATACAATGTGTGGTAACACACTAGGAGGCAACAAAAATGGAACAAGGTACAGTTAAATGGTTTAATGCAGAAAAAGGTTTTGGCTTTATCGAACGTGAAAATGGAGACGATGTATTCGTACATTTCTCTGCAATTCAAAGTGACGGCTTCAAATCTTTAGACGAAGGTCAAAAAGTAACGTTTGATGTGGAACAAGGTGCTCGTGGAGCTCAAGCTGCTAACGTTCAAAAACTGCTTAATCTAAAATCGTTTATACAAACAGGCTCTTTATAAAGGGCCTGTTTTTTATGTTCTCTGGATAATACTCAATAAAAACCCTACTCAACTTTCGAGTAGGAGATGGTACAGGTAATGGTAAAAATTTAAAGCTTCAAAGGTTTGTTTCCAGTTTAACATACTGGATTGACAATGTGCGGAATGTATATAAGTTATTTATTTTTCTTTTCGAATACAAAAGTATCTAAGCCATCTTTTGAAAAGTGGTACATATAATCGTGCACAATCCCTGATAAGGATTAGCGCTCTTTCTCATTTTTGATAAAGGATTGAGAAATGAAATTCAACAAAAGGGTGTTTTCCTCACTATAATATCCTGAAATAAATAAGCCCTTCAAATAATATAAATTAATGAAGGGTCTCATCTAGTATTCCCTTTTCATTATTCACATTTTGAATTACCCCAAACTTACGGATCAGTAAACCTGTTCCTTACCTACTAATACGTATTATAACAACAAAAGGAGACACACATTCATATGCGAATGGTGTCCCCATTTGGTTTATCATTTAATGTTTTCTCCTCAACCCGCTACGCTGCTTCTCGCTCCTTTTTAAGTAAAAATATTATCGGTTTCATTTCAAAAATCGGATTTCTGTGTCTAACTCTAGGCACAAGGTAGTTTAAGTAAACTAATTTTACCTTTAACATATATAACCCCGTCCTAATATTGGACGGGGTTAGCATAAAGTTGATTCTTTTTGATAGAAACAACGCTTTTAGCCATAAAATTACTGCTGCGCTATCTGAATAAGATTGCCGCATGTATCGTCGAAGACAGCGATTGTGATATCGCCCATTTTTGTCGGCTTCATCGTAAACTTTACTCCAAGTTCAATTAATCGTTCGTACTCTTCATGAATATCTGCAACCCCAAACATAGTTACTGGGATGCCATCGGCAAATAGTTTCTTTTGATACTCCTGGGCTGCAGGATGTTGATTCGGTTCAAGCAAAAGTTCGGTACCGTCTTGCTCATCTGGAGAAACAACTGTTATCCACCTATATTCCCCGAGGGAACGTCATGCTTTTTACAAATCCTAGTGTGTTTGTATAAAACTCCAATGCTTTGTCTTGATCTTGAACAAATATACTAGTAACAATAATTTTCATATGACTTTTGCCTCCTTTGATTTTTTAGTTCTGCAACAGATTTATTAATTTACTATAGTCTCCAAGTGCACTGACTCCCAATGCATTAATTGAGTATATGCAACTTTTCCGTAGCTAATCAAGTATATGGGATAAGCTTCATTCAGCCTTTTAATAATGGAAATTGATACGTAATATGAAGTGAATTTCTGAAATCCATTCTTAATCGTCCAATCTACGACAATAGCAGCAGATTTGAATCCTGCTGCTTTTTGCCTCTACCTATTATTCTTCTGTACGATCCTCCGCCTCTCTGCATGGATCTATGCTCCATTCAACTTCCTTTCATTTCTTTCACTTTTGAAACACTAAGGTCGGCTACTTCCGCAATAACTTCTTCTGGAAAACCCTTTTAAGCATTCCATAAATCATTCGCTCTTTACCCTTTTCCATACCTTGCTCTACACCTCGCTCTATGCCTACCTTTATCCCTCGCTTCAAATCCTCTTTCAAAATAAGAATCCGGCAGCCTTAGTACATGTTTCACTTCTTCGTCTGACAGCTTAGAAATTTCCTCGCTCATTTGCTTTTCCTTCTCTTCAAATCCATTCAGGAATGGTCTTTATTATTTCCTCCTGATCCTCTCGAAGCCCTTCTATCCATAATTCCACAAGCTTCACACCATCAATTAATTCGACATTCAATCCGTCGGCATACCTTTTAGCAGCTGGCGTAAAAGATCCCGTTGTTATGACATAACCACCAACCGCCTCCTTTTTACCATATTCGAATGGATTAAGGCAATCGGGTCAAATGGCAAATCATCCTTATAGCATTTCACTTGGGCTAAATACTTTCCTCTTCCGTATCATGTTCAAAATCAACTCCGAAATCGTTATTTGGCGGCAACACCCAGGTCGTTCCACCCCTCGCCCGCTCAAAAACATCCGCTACAAAGTTTTCAAAAAACAACGGATCTTCCTTAATGAAAGCAGAGGAGTACTGCACCTCTTCATCTTCCTTTTAAACCGCAAATATAGCCCCATTGCGAGCGTCTTTTTAGTTCGTCGCTTGAGCTGAGCTGTTCACTAATTAAATCGAGATTATATTTGTTTCTTCTTTTCGTTAGTTGAAAATGAACATATGCCGCAATCAACAGAATACCAGCTAAAATCTGTACATAAATCACTCGATCAACTCCTTTGCATCAGTTATAGGCAAAATGGAGATTGATTATTCTTTCATAAAATGCAATTCTGATGAAAGTAATTGGGTATAAAGGTTTACGGCGTCAATCCAGGGCATACCAAAAAGCTAGAAGGAAAGATCATTGTCTTTCCTTCTAGCTTTTCAGCATTCCTTTAAATAAACTCCATATTTTTCCACGGTTCAAAATCTAGTCTTCCGTAGAACTCTAAAAAGTAGTCCAATCAATAACAATCGTTTTGATCTTGCGTTCCTGCAAATAATAGAGTGCAGCTTGAACAATCGCCAATCCATATCCGTTATTCCGTTCATTCGAATCAATGCCTAGTGGTCCAATGCCGCCAAGATCATGCTGGAAAAGTGGTGCCCAGTAGATATTTTGTGCGATGAAGGGTGATGCATTATCATTAATCCGGCAAAAGCCGATGATTTGGTTGTTCTTTTTCAACACAACATATTCCCTTCCACTTCCGCCCAATTCGAAATATTTAATTGTTTCATACTCCCATCTCCCGGAAAACAACGATGCATAAACGAAAGCAGTTGTTTTTCTTCACTTTTTCGAGTAGGGAATATTCTACAGTTGAATTATTTGGCAAAGGATACTGCTTATTTGTTTCGTTTAATAGATCATACGTATCAATTCTTTTATCATATCCCTTTTCTCTGCCCAAGTTTGCACTCCTTTATATTGGTCTGGAATGCCTGGAAAGTAATGCCATGGGTCTCCACCTAATTGAATTTGCTTAACACCCTTCGCTTTTAATTTCGTTTCCGCATACTCTAACAATGTGGCTCCTATCCCTTTTCTCCGATATGCTTGATCAATTAACAGAACTTGAATCCAGCCTTTTTCGGGTCCATATCTACATCTTTCACAACTTCTTTCCATCGTTTCGCTACGATAAAACCGATTACTTGATCTTTATTATTGATTGCGATCGCTGAGCTATCATAACAAACATTATGATCATTAAAGCTATTTTGCTGAAAAAGCTGTTTACGTATCGGAAAGTCAGTGGCTAATTCCCGATTCCAAAGTTCTACCAATGCATCTAATCGCTCAAAGTTCCAGGCAATGATTTGCAACGCTCACTCCCCAATCATTCTTTTCCAAACGTTGCTTCCATCCGTTTGATTGGATCATCTTCCATCTCATCTGTCCATGCTAACACTTGACCACCGCGTAATAATTCTTCCTTCAATTGCTCGTAGTCTACTTTCTGCACGGATAGTTTCTCCTTAATTGCTAGAGCAGCTGCTGCACCGGCTGCTTGTCCTAAAATCATAAAAACCGGCTCCATCCGAATTGATCCATAGGCAATATGTGAACTTGATTCTTTTGCAAGGCCGCCAACTGCTGCCTCCGCTCCAAGATCTGTTGCACCTAGCCCACTCGTCGTCATTCTACCTATATGGTTACTGAATTCCACAATCGCTACGGTAAGCCCCATTCGCGCAATTTGGATGGCCGCTGTAATTCCCGCCGGCGATCCTCCGTAAATAATGAATCTTTATCCTAACCGTAGGAATATAATAATGAAGTTGATCAAAACTCACTTGATTCCCTCCATTTATGCAAGTAATCGTTCGCTATCTTATTCAAGCAAAAACATACATACTCATCTGTTTATTATCCTGTGTTTGCTCTATTACATCCCATTTCGGTAAAGCTGAAGTTACTTCCTCTAAATATTGAATAATTTCTGCCTGATCAGGAACATTTTCAACTTTTTCTGGATCGATGACCCGTGCTGGAAATAATGGAATGCTCCACTTCGTATGAGGTGCAATCAACTGTTCTAACTGGAATAATTGCTCATAAAATCCGACTCCCCGGCACGTTTATATTCCTCTACTACTTGTGTAAACGGAATTCCTCAACTAAGCCGCGCATACATATAATTATTCAGTTGATGAACCCATTTCCACGGGTAATGCTTCTCTATTTCCTCCATTTCTCCCTTTTATGGATTGGAACAATTAAATTTAACACACCACATAGATTCAGTTTTTTATATGTTTGCAAATCATCATGAATGCGTGTTAGTAATGGCGGAAAAAGTTCACTTAACATAAAATGATCACTATAATATTCTAGAACGGTTACTTGTTCTCCATGTTCAGCCCAATCATGTAATGCTTCAAACGCCCTTTCCTGTTCCGGGCGTTTCGATTGAAGAGGTTCCGAATAGTCCCTTCCCAAAACGCATATAAAACATCGATTTCTTTCGAAGCAACTGTTTGTTCCTCTCTTTCTAACATGTTCCAAGCAAGACCAGCATTATAAACAATATGCTCCACTTCGATGTGAAGCCCATTTGCACGGAGAGTGCTTTTCAACATTTCAGTAAACCTAATATAGTTAGATAAAAATTACTCGCATCTATTTCATCAAGTCCAGTATCCTCTGGCCATAAAGAGATTCTTTTCACCACTTCATTTTCTTTACAAGTATCAACTATTTTTCGAATGACTCGATTTTGATGTTCACTATTTCCTGAGAAAAACCCCAACTTATCCTTTTGATCGAGCTGATCGGCTAGTAAATAACTTAAACTATGCCCACCTAATGTAACATGAACATCCCTCTTCAATAATTCAGGGCGATATCCTCTTTGATCTTGTCCCAAAGGAAAAAGTGAAAAGAATTCATTTAATCCGTTTTTACACCCCAATCAATGAGTGACTGAATATATGCAGGGTCGTTAATCGTTTCAATAATGTTTCCTCTTCTAGCAAAATACGGTTGATGAATATACGTCCCTTCGAAAGTCTCAGCTTTTACCATCTTTTCTTGATTTAAATCGAACCATTGATAACCTAATGTTTTACTACAATACGTATAAACTCCATATAAAATCGATCTAGGTTCATTACCAATAATCCAAAGATCTTCACCTTTTTCAACAAGGGCAAAGCCGTCATCCTGAATTTCTAATCGATCATGACTAGGAAACTCGGAATGATACTCTTCTATTCCGATTAATATAATCTTCTTACATGTGTCACTAAACTGCGATCGATCACAAACGACACTTTCATACCCTGCCTCTTCAAATAATCTTTTAATTCCTCCGCCGCAAACAAGACCGTCCGATGACTGTTCCAATATAAAATTTTAACAGCCCCGCCTCCCTTTGATGCTGAATAAGCAGCTAAGGCTACTTCAATGCCTTTAATCCATCGTAGCCCGTAATAGAAGGCACTCTCTTTGTTCAATGCATTCGATAAAATCTTTAATCAATCCGAAATCCATATCATTTCCGTAAAAACATGGTCTAATGATCGATCACCATTGCTATACATCCGAAAATTTTCCTTAAAAGCATCGACTTTTATCGTTTGCTTCGTCCCGATGACTTCAAGCGTGACATCTCCCCATATCGGATACCGTGAAAACCTTGACCAGCTTGCATCATGTGAAGCAATCACTCCATTTTCAAATTCCAAAGTAAGAATACCTGCATCATCAATATCAATCCCATGAAAGAACGAATCAACAATGGCATGTACGCCTGTTATTTCCTTCCTATATACCAACGCATAACGTCAACCATATGTACCGTATGATCGAGCACCGCTCCTCCGCCAGCCTGGTTATTATCAATAAACCAGCCCCCGGATTTTGTCCGCGATTCGTTGAGCGAAAAGCAATAACTTCTCCTAATTCCCCATTATCAATCAAATTCTTTACTTGCTGAATCGGCGCGCTAAACCTAACAGGAAAAGCAATTTGTAAAACGACCCCGTTTTCGTCACAAACTCGGATCATTTCTTCTGCGTCTTCTATTGTCGTTGCTATCGGCTTTTCACATAAAATATGTTTTTTGCTTGGGCAGCGTTAAGAACCATTTCCTTATGACGATGATTTTCACTGCAAATAATGACGGCATCCATTTCTTGAGCTAGAAAAGTTACTTGATCATCATAATGTTTCGTCTTATACTGTTCCGCCGCGTTCACCCCTCTTGCAATATCATCATCGAAAATACCAACAAGCTCCACATTCGGCAGTTTCAATAATGCATTCGCATAACTATATGCATGCATATGTGCAAAGCTCATCATACCGACCTTCATCATTGACCACCACCTTCAATTATCTCGGTATATGCTTTAAGTGTAGAAAGTAAATTTTTATCGGCTCCATGTGCCGTTTCGATGATCGAATCAACTGAATAGATTAATGGGAGAGAGGTATACCCTTTAGGATAAATCGGCCTCATTTCCTCACTATCAAATTCAATGATCTTGTTGATCCCACTCCACTCAAATTCAATTCGCTCTCCTACAGAAAACGTATATTCCAAATGGGCCATCGCACGGTCGTGAAATTGAACGGTTACGATCAAATGATATGGATTTATGGACCGGTTCGTCCGCTTCAGATGAATCTCTTTTGGTTCTCCCAGTACAGATGAAAATACAAATAAGTCATTTGCAATAATACGCTCATGCTCATCGTAATCGACCTTTCTCCTAAATCGAAGAACCCCTTTTCGGTCGCATATCATTTCCTTTATTTTTTGAAAAAAGGGTATTGCTCCAAGTCAAAATAAACATACATTCGTTCGTCAGTTTCCTTAAACAAATGCGGCGGAATAAAGATCCTGTCATTACCGTTCCATACGACATCTGCAACCAGCGGTAAAACATATGTGCCAGGAGCATCTTTTAATCGATCAGCTGTCAGCAAATCTAGTTTTTTAGCTCAGCAATAACAATATTTCGCATGACTTCCCCTCCTAAATGAGCAATTGTCTTAGACGTTTAACGGCTTCTTCATTGGCCATCTTTGCATCTTCATACCCTTCATATTCGATCGAAAGCCATCCACGATAATCGATGTTTTTAGTCCGTTCACAATATAAGTAAGATCGACTTGACCATCACCAGGAATCGTACCTACTAATTCCACCTTGCGTGGAGCGAAAACCATTTACAGATTCATTCGGCAACTGCTTCCTAAAATCCTTAAAATGCACATGGGCAATGACATCCTTTAAACGGTCAAATGCATGCTGCGGCTGTTCATGTACTAATAAAAGTTTCCTGTATCAAACGTAGATTTCACATATGGGCTGTTAACCTTTTTGATGATTTCTTCTACTTGTTCACTTCTTCCAGCAAGCAAGCCATGATTTTCAATCGCTAAATAAATTTGTTCTTGCTCCGCCATTTGCGCACATCTTTTTAATCCTTCAACAATCCAATCCCGTCCATCCTCGTACGTGTAATTTTCATGTATATCACCGCAAAAACACGTACAATACGTGTCTCCAAGCGTTTTGCAACTTGAATACCAGCCTCTACCTTCGCTACTTCTTCTGCCCGTTCCTCTTTGGAGCCTTTTACAAAATTATTCGTCACATCATACGCCGATACTTGTAAACGATACTTTTTAAAGCGGCTAACACTTCTTCTATTTCCTGTTCTGGATTACACCAATAAAAATCAAGCAATTCTACTCCATCAAGTGCAATGCTGTTTGCATATTGGAGAAAATCAATGACCGACCAATGTTCCTTCTTGATGGTCGATGCTAAGCTGTACATGCTCACACTCACTTTCATGAAACCTTCCCCCATTTATAAATAAACTTCCTTCCCTGTTTGTGCAGACTCATAAACAGCACAAAGCATTTTCATTACTTGTACACCGTCAGCTACAGGAGCAATTGTTTCTTTACCTTCTAAACAGCATGCAACAAAATGATTAATTTCATTTGTAAAGGCTTTTTCAAAATCAAAACTTAAATGATCGACTTGTGGTGTCACATTTAAGATCGTGTCATTCTTCTCCGTTACGAGTGCTAATTCCGGTTCGATTTCTGCACCGCCTTTATCACCATATAATTTTACCGTTAATTCATCTTGCTTCGCTTGCAATGTAAAGCTGACATCGATGAAAAGGAGGCACCATTTTCAAAACGAATGAGCGCATTCGTTAAATCCTCGACATCATTAAGAGTTGGATCATAATCAGCCGCTTTATAAAAAGATAGATGCTTAATATGGCTGCGATTTCCTAGCTTGTCATACGTATTTCCACTGACCGAAACAGGACGAGGCTTGCCCATCAAATACCAGCAAATATCAATCATATGCACACCTAGATCTATTAATGGGCCGCCACCAGATTTATTTTTATCACTGAACCAGCCACCGGGATTACCCAATCTTCTTAAACAGGAAGCTTTTGCGTAATAGATTTCACCTAATTCACCATCATCGATAAATCTTTTCAATAGTTTACTATTATCACCATGGCGACGAACAAATCCTACTTGTAAAATCTTACCCGATCGCTTAACCGCAGCTTCCACATCCAATGCTTCCTCGACCGTTATGCATAATGGCTTTTCGACTAACACATGCTTCCCGCATTTAAGGAGGCAATTGCAATTTCTGCATGTGAGTGGTTCCACGTACAAATACTGACCGCATCGATTTCATCATTTTTTAATAGATCTCGATAATCCGTGTATACATGCTTTACATCATATATGGCCCCTTTTTCCGCTAATCGCTCTTCATGAATATCGCAAAGAGCGACTAGCCGCACTCTTTCATTTTTCACGTATGGCTTTATATGGTACTCCGAAATAGAGCCAACACCAATCACACCAACGTTAAGCATTGCGACGCACTCCCTTCCATATTTTCATTAATCAAAACGAATCAATTTTGTTAATGTCGTCGTCTTTTATTTGATAATTCCGTAAATTCCTCTGCTACTTGATCAAATCCAATCTCATCCTTAATCAAAGGCTGAACGTCAATCCGTTTTTCATTTACAAGGCGAATGTATTCCGCGATATTTCTTCCCTCCGTCCAACGTATAAATTCATACGGATAATCAATTGCATCCCTTTCATACGTTGGGTCATAGCGACCAGGTCCTCCCGCACGTGAAATGAGGATCTCCGCTTCCTTACTAAACATTAAGTCCCTTGGAAATTCCGGCTCAATATCCCCGACGATGATGACCTTGCCTTTATTACGTATCCATTTAAGACTTTCATAAGTGAGTGGTGATCTTTTTCCACCTGCACATAGTAAAACCGCATCTGCTCCTTGATTGTTCGTACTACTTTGCACCTCTTCCTCCATTTGTTCCATACTTGAAAAGCCTTTATCCCATGATCATTAGCGAGCATCGCCGTTCGTTCTTCATGTAAATCACAAGCAATCACATGGTATGCAGCTGCATTTGCGATCTTTGCAATAAGCTGGCCAAGCACACCCAAACCTACAATCACAACCGTTTCCCAAACTGGAGTTTCGCCACCCTTAAAGCGTGAATAGCGATTGCTCCAATTCCTGCCAATGCGGCCTCCTTTTCGTCGACATTGACAGATACTTTCGCATATAAGGTTTTCGGCACTAGCAAATATTCAGCATGGCTCACATATGGCGCACCATAACATGCGACGAGATCACCTTTCTCAACATCTGTAATTCCATCCCCAATTTCGACAACCATCCCCATTGCACTATACCCCAATTGACTTTGTTTCCCAGCACTATTTTCAATGATTGCTAGTTCTGTTCCGGGAGAAACGATCGAGTACATCGTTTTAATTAATACATACGATGATTTTACTGACGGTATTTCATCCGCAACAATTTCTACTCGTTGATCTCTAGCTATGATTTTGCGCAATTTAAATGCCCCTTCTACCTACACTTGACTGAACCATTTAACTTTATTTGCATTTACAAACTTGTCATCATGCAAATGCGGGTACGCGGCATAAACCCGATCGATTTCTTCCGCTTGATGGGGCTTAATCTCTCACGATCAAGCAAACACCAATTTCCTTTCAAAAGCCCTTGTCTTGCTAATACTTCATTAATGCCAGCGATGCAGCCTTTAAATTGATTGCTTGCATCAAAAAGGCGGCATTCGCATCCGTTATTTCTTGTCCTAGTGTAAGCAGTTCACCTGGAATCTCCCTTTTAATCGAGCTGATTTTATCTTATTAAAGAGGTCTACTGTTGTTTTCGTCCATACAGCCCAATGTCCAAGCAACCCGCCCACAATTGGCTTTTCCACCTTTTTCCGTCAACATCGATTCGATACGTCGTTAATAAGTCATTGACGATATTGTCATCATTTCCTGTATAAATCGCAATATCCTCGTTTCTTTCTGAATGACAAACTGCCCTTATGACATCGAATGTTTGATATCGATTAAACGGAGCTATTTTGATCGCATGAACATTCGGAATATCCGCCAATGTCTTCCAAAAATCATATGAAAGCACCCTGCCACCGACAGAAGGCTGTAAATAAAAACCAAACACAGGAATGATTTCAGCAATTTTTTCAGTACGATGAAGCAGTTCTTTTTCAGAGCACGCCTGCAATCCCCCATGCTTAATAATCCAAGATCATACCCAGCGTCTTTGATAAATAGCGCCTCACTAAGTGCCTGGTCTAATGGACCACTAATTCCAGCAATTTTAATAAAAGAATCTGGAGCGTTCGCTTTTTAATTTCCTCAATCGCCAACGTTAAGACTTTTTCATACAAATCAAACTGAGGATCTCGAATTTCAAATTGAGTTGTGTGAACTCCAACAGCCACGCCGCCTGCTCCTGCGTCGATATAATAGCGTGTAAGTGCACGCTGACTGATTTCGTCAAGCTTTCTTTCCTCCGTTAATGCCAATGGATGAGCTGGAATGACCGTTCCTTCATGCAAATGCTTTTTCACCTGAATATTTAACATTTAAAACGCTCCTTCACGCTCTTGAAAATGAGTCGGTTTATTATGTGTCTCTCCTTCATTCATAACCCATGCCGACACCATATCAATCATTTGTTGAATTGTTACGCTTGATAACCAAATAATTGATGGGCCTTTGACGCGTTATTTAATAAAGCCGTCCCCTGTTCCTCGTTGACAAACGTGGGCGCCTTTCGAAACGCCTGCCAAATTCCTCAGCCAACCAGCGAATCGAGATTGTTTCCGGTCCTGTAATATTTAATATTTTTGGTGGTGCGTCACAATGTAGTAACGATCGAATCGCATATTCATTCGCATCCCCTTGCCAAATCACATTTACATTCCCCATCTTCAGATTGATGCTTTCTCCCGCCATCACTTGCTTGGCAATCTCTAAAAAGACACCGTAACGCAAATCAATAGCATAATTCAGTCTGAATAAAAGCAAAGGGGTTTTATTTTTATGAGAAAAATATGTAAATATGCGCTCACGTCCTAAACAAGATTGGGCGTACTCACCAACTGGATTTACTGGAGTTTCTTCCGAACAATCACTACTTAATACATTCGTTAATGGATACACATTCCTGTCGAAAATGCTACGATTCTTGAATGAGCGAATTTCTCCGCAATTCGTCCAGCCAAGTACGTATTCATTGCCCATGTAAAATGTTCATTGCCAACTGTTCCAAATTTATTTCCGGCCATATAAATCACATTTTTACATTTGGCAATGAAAAAGCGCTTGTTCATCCAATAAATCGACCGCTATTGTTTCAATCCCACTTTCTTCTAACTCCTCGCGCAAAGTTCCCGAAGAAAATCGTGATGCACCAATCACTCTTTTATTTAACCCTGCTTCATCAATTGCTCTTTTGCTAATTTCGCTAGTGTGGGTCCCATTTTTCCTCCAACTCCCAAAATTAATAGATCACCATCGATATGAGCAATCTCCTTTAAAAGACGTTTTGACGGCTTTGTCATAAACTCTTCCAATTCAGCAACCGTTTTCATTCCTATCACTCTAATTTAGAAAGCTATTTATATTTATTGTAGAAACCACCACATTAAAAGACAAGTCTTATAAGTGTCTTTAATTAACTACCAACAAAAAATCTGTAAATCCCCTACATAATCGCCTTTGACAACCATATAAAGAAAAAGTATGATCAAAGATAAAGAGACATAAGGAGGTAATTTCATGCATAATGAACATTCATTTCAAGATCATTCGGAGATTCATATCGGGATCATTGGTCCACAAGCCCTTTTAGAACTAACAAGAGAATCTTTGAAATCATTTCCAAATTTCCGTCCACATTTCCTTAATATGAATGCTTCCAACTTTGATCCCACTCAATTAAAAACATTAATGAATGATGTCAATGTATTGATGTTCACTGAATATCACCTATATAGCATGGCAAAGCACCGTCTAGAATTTAACATTCCTGTCCACCATGTCCCGTTAATGGGTACCGGATTATATCGGTCATTATTTCTTGGTAAAAATAGTTACGGTTTAAAATATTTATCGATCGACACGGTTGAAATTAAATACGTGGAGCAAATTTTATTGGAATTAGCAGAAAATCCGATTGACATCTTTGTATATAAAAACCACTCAGATCCTTTAAAAATAAGTGACATCGTCAACTTCCATATACATAATTATCGTGTATATGACGCTATTTCCCTTACAGGCATTCAAGAAGTCGCACATCAATTAGCCAAGCAGAACATTCCATATGAATGGGTGACACCGACCGAACAGGACTTGATTGTTTCTTTAGAACGGGCCCTTTTAGCGACAGAAACACGACGAAATAAAGAGGCGCAAATTGTCTTTGGCATGATCAATGTCGATGATTTTAAAAGCTACGTAGAAAAATATACTTCCGAACATGATGTACAATTATTAAAATTACATATCCAGCAAATGCTGCTTGATTATATGAAACAACTCGATGGCCACCTCATTAACTTGGGTGGTGAAGAGTATTCTTTTATTACAACGAGAGGCATTTTTGAACGCGAAACAAGAGGGTATAAATTCATTCCCTACTACAAGATACGAAAAGTGAGCTTGGCATCACACTGAGCATGGGCATTGGCTTCGGAAGAACAGCAGCTGAAGCCGGAATCATGCCCGCTTAGCGCTCCGACAATCAAAAGAATTAGGCGGGAATGTATGCTATATCGTTCGCGAAGACCGAAGTGTATTAGGCCCCGTTGATATTACAACTCACACGCAATATGAAAGATACGATTTAGCGATTACAGATGCGGAGCTCTTAGAAAGAGCCGAAAAAGCAGGAATGTCCGCCGCCTATATGACAAGACTTATGGCCCGTGTCGCCCGTTACCGTAAGTTCGATTATACAGCCCAAGAATTAGCATCCACATTAAAAATAACGATTAGAAGCGCCCATCGCATTTTATTAAAATGGATGGATGCCGATTTAGTTGAAATCGTTGGGAAGAGAAAGTAACCCATAGAGGCAGGCCACGTCGTATTTATCGACTAAGCTTTATTGCCGACGACAATCTATAAACGAATGTCGATGGTGCTCCATCGACATATCTTTCTTATTTTATCCCCGACATTTGAATACCCTCGGTAAAATAACGTTGGAAAAACAGGAAAATTAAAAGGTAGGTACAAATGAAATCGCTGAACCGGCCATTTCCACCCCAAAATTCCCTTCTTTTCCAAGCATTGACGCTAGCCCTAATGTGATTGGGAACATTTTTCCTGGGTCAAATAAATGAGCGGCTGAAATAAATCATTCCAGTTAGAAATGAATGAAAATGTTCCAACCGTAGCCACAACAGGGAAAGAAAGAGGCAAGATTACTTTAAAAAGATTTGAAAATCATTGGCACCGTCAATATAAGCGGCCTCCTCCAAATCATTTGGGATTCCTTGCAAGAATTGTCTAACGAGAAATACCCCATAATCCCCCATAACTCTGGAATAATTAAGGCATTATACGTATTGATCCAACCAAAATTAGAAAACATAATATACTTTGGAATAATTAAAAGCTGCTGCGGAATCATGATTACAGCCATAAATCCCCAAAAATCACTTCTCGTCCAGGGAACTTCTTTTTCGCAAAGATATACCCTAAAACAGCACAAAAAGCCATCTGACTTATAACAGGAATGACCGTAACAATGACTGAGTTCATAATCCAACGCAAAAAGATTCCATCACGAAAAATATACATATAGTTTTTTAATGTCGGCTTGTCCGGAATCCAAAAAAGTGGATCTAATTGGGCATATTGAGCATCTTTAAATGATCCTAAAATCATAATGACAAATGGTAACAGAAAACAAAAACCTAGAAAAAATAATGCGAGATAGGCAATGATTTTTCTAATCATAGCTTGTACCTCCTTTCAACTCCACTTTAATAGTGATTCGTTTCCTTCCCAACATACCTTCTCTGTATTAACGAGACGATCAAAATAATAATAAACAGCACATATGATAAAACAGCTGCATAGCTAAGATTAAGGCTCGTAAAACCTTGCTCGTACAAGTAATAAACGATGGTTGTCGTCGAGTAATTTGGGCCTCCGCCTGTTAATAGATAGGCAGAATCGAAAATTTGGAAAGACCCAATCGTCGTCGTAATCAGTACATAAAAATGAATTGGCTTTAACAAAGGAAAGGTAACACTCCAAAACATTCGTAGGCTAGAGGCACCATCAATTTTTGCCGCTTCATATAATTGCTTTGGAACAGACTGCAAGCCCGCAAAATAATAAATCATCGTACTTCCACTTACTTTGAAAATACTCAAGCCTGCTAAAACCATTAATGCTTGGCGTGAATTCGATAGAAACAATTGGGGATCCATACCGATAAAACTAATTAAATAGTTAATCATCCCGTCCGGGGTCCCTCTAAATAACCAGCCCCAAATTCCAGCAATAATGACAAAGGAAGTAACAACAGGCAGGAAAAAGACCCCTTTAAAAAAGCTCGCCAGTTTTACTCCCGAATTAATAATAAGTGCTAAAATTAAGCCAAGTGACATCGTCGGCAATATGTAATAACTAGAAAATAAGACCGTATTCCAAAGTGCTTTCCACGCTAATTTATCATTGATAAAATTTTTCCAATGCTTTAATCCAACGAATTCTGGATCACCAATGACCTTCCAATCCATAAATGTTAAATAAAAGCTTAATAGAAATGGATACACTTGAAAAATAAAAAGTGAACCATAATCGGCGTAAGAAAAAGATAGACGATCGCATTCCGTTTTAGTTCCCTTTTTATTCGTTCTACTAACGGGCGTTTACTTTTTCAGCATTGATTACACCTTTACCTATTTCAGGTTTCACCACAGTCATCACCCTATCTCACATAAAAGTCAGTAGCAGAGAGTTTGATCAAACTCTCTGCTCTATTACTCTTTTATTTATTTAACTCTTTTTGAATCGCTTCAGCTGCCGCGTCAGCTGCTTCTTTTGGTGTTTTCTGGCCTTCCATCATCGTTTGCAATTCCGCTTGTATGCCTGGCATAATCGAACGACCTGCTGGATGGATAACACCTGGCAATGCATACTGTGTATATGTTGCTAATTGTTTTAAATATGGTTCATCATCAAAAATATCTTTCGCTGATTCACGTGTAGGAATATATTGAGTAACCGTATTGAAACGTTTTTGATTTTCCGTATTCGTCATTACTTTAATAAATTCTGCCGCAGCTGCTGGATTATCCGAATTTATAGGAGCGACAAACATACCCGTTGTCCCGTAAGTAACTTGCTTTTCATTTTTTAATGGTGGAGCAATAACAAATTCGAACAGGTCTTTACTTAACATCTGTGTGATTGAAATCCCTGACCCTTGAACCGCTAACATTTTCCCGCTATCCCAAAGCGCATTTTGCTCTACTGCAGTAATGGAGTCTTCTGGAATCCATGCATTTTTATACATTTTATCGATCAATTCCCAAGCTTTTAGGCTCTTTTCATTATTAATAAGCACTTCATTCTTGTCATTCACAACATCGCCACCAGCTTGCCAAATAAATGGATATAACGTACCATTCATTGATCCGCCACCGCCAAAGTTCATTGCGTAATAGCCTTTATCTTTTGCTTTTTGTGCCCAAGCTTCGAATTCTTCCCATGTTTCCGGCAATTTCTCTGGATCTTCCCCGATCGCCTTCACCACATCAACATTGTAAATAAGTGTATAAGCTTCTTGTAAAATCGGTAATCCGTATAATTTATCTTTCCACGTTGTAGCCACTAACGCAGTGTCAACAAAATCATCTAAATCGAGATCTTCTAAATAAGGATCAAGATCCAGCAACATTCCCACATCAGCATATTGCGGCATTTGATCGGGGATCACATAAAACACATCCGGCCCATTATTCGCTGCAAGTGCTGTTAAAATCTTTTGGTCACGGTTTGCCCACGGGATTTGCTCAAAACTAACCTTTACCCCCGTCTCCTCTTCAAAGGAAGAAATGACCTCATCCCACATCTTACCTTCTACTTCTTGATCCCCTGAAAAAGGATGCGCCCAAACTGTGATTTCCCCTGACAATTTACCATCGTCATTATTTTCCTCGGGCTTCTCTGTCTCTTGTGGCTTAGGCTGAGCTGTCTCATTACCATTAGAACTACTTGGCTTATTTGAGCTACAACCAACAATCAATAACCCAATCAATAATAATAATGCGAGAAAACTAAACTTCTTCATGAAATAAAACCCTCTCTCTTCTTAATTGATTGTACAGATTGAAACAATTCACATCCCCTTTACCAGATTAGGTAAGCGTTATCAACCGAATGCAAGAAAAAAACACAACCACTGACCATAAAGTAACAATTATCACTGTTTTCAAAACATTCGGTCATGTAATTCGAGTGTATAATCTTTTTCATCAAGAGACAAGTCTCTAAAGTGTCTTTAATTGGCAGAATTTTTCAAAACACCAATACAATCTCCGGAATTGACAATTTGAAGCATCATTAGGTACCCAGAACCAGAACAAAGGGGCTTATTACCTATTTTACTAAAAATTCAGAATTATAATTGTAGCGTTTGTAAATATATCTTATAGTTAACATGAATACACCTCCAAGAATTTACATCACTCGCATCATTTCAAAAGAAAAGGAGTGGTAAAAGGTGAGTTTAAAAAAGATGTTGAGTTTTTTGTTAGTTATCCTTCTCGTTAATCCAGTAATTCCCCAGCATCCCGCTTCTGCGGAAACAAATCAAGATGAAAATCTGGTAATTAAGAACCATAGCTTTGAAATGGAAGGAACAGATGGGACAATTCCCATTGGTCATTTTACCCGGATCAATTGCGAGAAAATACTTCAATTACAAGGTCTGATGAGGAAAGTACGGACGGGCAATATAGTCTATTAATAGTGGATCAAAACCCCTCTTCTTCCGTTGGATTAATGACGGATCATGTACAAATTAATGGCGGGAAAAACTATGTAGCTTCCTTTAATGCCAAAGTTCTATCTGGAAGGACCGTCGCATACTTACGGTTTTACGATATGGACAAAAAGCAAATTTCGGAAAAGACAATCATTATAGATTCTTCAAATGAATGGCGCACGATTGAACTTGAGCATAAAGCACCCGATCATGCCGCCACTGCCATTATCATGCTTTATTCCGGTGTCGCAAACATTACAAAAGCCTATTATGATGAAGTTTATTTAAAAGAGGTGCCTGTCTTCGAAATGCCTACCCAGTTTGGCAATCCTATCGATTTAGGTCCCGGTCCTTTGGCTGGACAAGCCCAAGGCGCGGCGATTGGGGATGGAGAGATTTACTTTGCCAATAGTGGTTCGCCCGCTGTTTTCTACGCGGTTAATTCTGAGACTGGTGAAGTGAATTTTAAACAAGCTATGACAGGGCTCGACGTCGTTTGGGCAGTGACAATCGGCTCTGATGGGAATGTGTATTTTGCCGGTACTTCAAATGGAATCGTCTACCGATACGTACCAGACGAAAAGAAAATTGAAAACCTCGGTGTAAACGGGACGGGTGATCGATGGATATGGGAGCTTGAAGCTTCGAATGATGGAAAAGTATACGGTGCAACCTATCCTCAAGGCAAAGTCTTTGAACTTGATATTACAACAGATTCATACAAAGACCTTGGAAGATTACATCCTGAACAGCAATATACACGCGGTATTGGTGTGACAAATGATGCCGTTTATGCGGGGACAGGCTCGACCGCTTATTTATATCGGATTGACCGAAAGACGTATGAAAAACGGAAATCCCTACCCCTGTAACAGGAAAAGATACAATGATCTCAAATATTTGGGAGTATAATAATCGTTTATTTGTTGTAAATGGCACATCCCTCCACATCTTAGATTTAGAAACATACGAACCGATCAGGTCGATGAACTGGTCCGATGAAATTGCTTCCGATGGCTTTATTTCACCACCTTCCCCACTGAATAGTGACCTTGTTTATTTTAAAAATAAAAATACGTTCCATCTTTGGACATACAACATCGCTACGGATGAAATTTCTAAAGTTGAGCCAACGATTAACCTGCCAACAACGAGCACAAAAACAATGAAATGGCTTAAAAAGGATGGAAAAGATGTTCTCGCTATGATTAGTACGAGAAATGAATATGTCATCTATGATCCTACTACTGGAGCTTCCAATACGATGTACCCGAAAGTTGATTTATCGGGATTGGATATCCAAGCTTTAGAAGCTGGGCCGGACGGGAATATTTATTTAAGTGGCTATCAAGGTTCCATTGCCGTCTATGATACAAAGGCAATGAAATATACGCTCCAAGAAAGAGATCCTCATCAAATTGAAGGGATAGGGTTTTTAAATGGCAAAGTGTATATGGGAGCGTATGGGGGCGCGAGAATGTACGAATACGACCCTAAAAACCATATGCTTTTACTAGCGATAATGAAACGAATAACCCAAAACTAATTTATACAGTCCCGACTTTGCAAAGCCGGCCATTTACATTCGCCTCGGGGGATAATATGTTGTTTACCGGAACGGTTCCCGACTATGGTAAATTAGGTGGGACATTTGCGATGTTTGATTCGAAAAGCAACACTTGGGATGCGTATGAAAATTTCATTTCGAACCAAAGTATCATCGGTCTAGCATATAAAGACGGTAAAGTATTTGGCGGCTCAAGCATTTGGGGCGGGCTAGGCGTGAATCCATCGGAAACGACAGCGAAAATGTTTGAATTCGATGTTCATACAAAAGAATCAACCGTCTTTTCCTTACATGTCCCGGGTTTAAAACATCCACAAATGATTGGGGAATTATCATTTGGACCTGATGGACTTTATGGGGCATTGCCTGGGGACAAGATAATGAAAATGCCAATAGTTTTGCTATTTTCGCGATGGATGCAAAGACAAAGGAAATTAAAAGCATCGGCTATTGTTTAAGAACAGTCCAAAAGGAAGCTCTTGGCGTCCATATTTCATGAGATGGGGACAGGATGGAATGTTGTATACTACGATTGCACGCCAACTCATCGTATTCGATCCCAATACGCTTTTGTATACGAATCTCATCAATGGTAACGTCAACCTAATGGATCTTGATCAAGACGGAAATGTATATTATGCAAAGGTTCCCACCTATATCAGCTGCCAATCATTTTAACAATGACGGACGCAAAAGTTGCGAAATTACCAAAGAAAACGACATATTTTATCGGTGAATCCTTTGATCCGGACGGATTAATTCTTGAAGCGACATATAGTAATGGAAATTCAGTGGAATTGTCAGCGGAACAATATACGTTAGAGACGGAAAACTTTACTTCAGCAGGAGTAAAAACGGTAACTGTGAGCATTCCGCAATTACCAGAAAAAACACTCTCCTTCACAATCACAGTAAAAGATACGGAAGGCACAAATAACCTTGTCGCTGTGCCTGCTCTTGAAGGAAATGCGGCTAGGGCCGAGGTCAAAAAGATCAATTAAATAAAGCTTTTCCCATGCGAGAAAGGTGAAAGGGGTTCAAACAATCCATATTTATATCCCTAAACTACACGGAGCTGAATCTTATGACTTAACGATGCCAACTGATTTTTAACGAAAAAGGGAAAAATAATAGAATTGAGGTAATTACAGAGATTGGGAAGACTGCTCTTCAAGGTCATATGCTTAGCAACGCTCATTTACAGCATACCGAAACAGTCACTTTTACAATTGCTAAAGGAAATAAGACCGATCTATCGGAAGAGCTTCAAGCAAAAATTGGTGACCGACCGTTCGTGGATTTTGGCTTCTCAACATCAGAGAAACAAGTGGACTTTAAACACCCTGGAGCTGCTATTGACTTTTTCTTGCCATACGTGCGAATGGATGGGGAATTACCTTCTGCATGGTATATAGATGCGAATGGAAAAGCGACCCCTATTTCCGCTAGCAAATATAATGAGGAAATAGGCGGCATGACATTTACTACACCACATTCTGGTCGATTTGCAATTTTTCAGAAGTAAAAATAAGCTTGTAAGGAAATAAGGGATTCCAAAAATTTTTGGAGTCCCTATTTCCTAATTATTTAACGGTCATTAATTTTAGGCAATTTATATAGATCCGCTCCTTGAACATAATAAATGTCTCCATTATCCACCAAAGTCATTAAGTTGACAGTGATCCAGGCGATAATTCCTTTGATTGTAAGTTGTCCCAACACATCGTATTCTCAAGATCAACCTTTAATACAATTTCCCCGACAACGCTTTAGCCGTTCGTTCCCTAAATATTGAAGCTTCCCATCTCTCTTGTTAGTGATGACTGTACATAGGAGGTCGATGCAAGATAATTGTGCTAATTGCGATGAAACAGAGCTTCCTTCCAAAGGATTTTCCTTTCCGGCAATGAGTAAAACAACATCCGAAAGTTTAGTGATCGGCGATTTAGCATTATTTGTTATGCAAATCACTTTCGCGCCTGCTTTGTTGGCCATCTCCAAATTATAAATCGTATCCTTTGTGCTTCCCGAAACAGACAGCCCAATGACACAATCATTCCCAGTTAATATCGATGCACTCATCGTCTGAAAATGTGAGTCCTGATGAAATTCACAGTTGATTCCCATTCTTAACAAGGAGATCCGCGCTTGTTGGGCGGTGATCCCTGATGAACCAACACCGAAAAAGTCACCTTTTTGGATTGTAAAATAATATTCACTGCTTTTTCTAATGACTGATCTTTCAAAAGCTGAAGGTTTCCTTCAATGACATTCAACTGTTTCGTAATGACCTTATTCATAACCAGTTTTGTATCGTCTGTTTGTTTAATTTCATCGTCATGAAAATCAATTGGTTGAACTTGATCTTGGGCGATCGCCAACTTGAAATCTTGGAATCCGGAAAATCCGAGCTTACGACTAAATCGAAGCACCGTTGATTCACCAACCCCCGATCGGTCCGCAAGCTCAGTAACTGAATAATAAATGACATCATATAGATGAGCCTTCACAAAATCGGCCACTTTTTTCTCCGTTTTTGTCAAACTGCTATAATAACTAGTTATTTTTAATAGTGTTTGGGATTTGTTCATCCACTAACCTCCTTCCTACTCCTTTACCGAGCCAGCAGTCGATCCTTCAATCAAACGCTTTTGGAAAATCAAATAAAAGATCGTCACCGGAATAAATGATAAGACGAGTCCCGCATATAGCGCTCCCCAATCCGTACGATATTGCTGAACCATCATAATATTCGCCAACTTGAGCGGCAATGTTTTTGCTCCATCATCCGAAATTAATATTAATGCGAGAATGTACTCATTCCAAATTCCGACGAAGTTAAAAATAGCTGCAGAAATTAATCCAGGTTTAGCTAATGGAAGCATTACTTTCCAAAACACTTTAAACGGTCCACAGCCATCAATAATGGCTGCTTCCTCCAAAGAATTCGAATTTGATTAAAAACGCGATTAATATGAAGATCGTAAAGGACAACGAATAGGCAATATAAACTGCAATCAATCCAGGTATACTATTGACCAATTTTAAATCATTCATTAATAAAAATAGAGGAGCCATCGCTAAAAACGTCGGCAACATTAACCCCATTAAAAGGTGTTTTGAATGACTACACGGAAACGGAACCTTTTTCTGCTTAATACGTAGGCAGCCATCGCTGAAATAATAACGATCAGTGTAACCGTAATTAATGTCACAATCGTACTATTAATAAATCCACTGCCAAGTCCCGCATCATTCCATGCTCTTGAATAATTCCCAATTTCAAATGTGCTCGGAAATGCCAATGGCTTTAACAATATCTCCGCTGACGACTTAATCGAATTCACAAATACCCAAATAACCGGGATTAAAATCAAGATCGAGATAATTGCCAAAAACAGATGATTGTTAATCGTTCCAATCAGTTTTCTCATCCATCTGTCCTCCTTGTAACTTTAAGCGTTAACACCGATGCGACGAGTGTGAGGAGCAAGAAAACAACACCAATCGCTGATGCATAGCCGAAATTGAAATTTGTGAAAGCTTGTTCATACATATACAGAGAAATGGGCTGAGTAGATCGATTCGGTCCACCTGATGTGAGTAATTGTGGCATTTCAAAAACCTTCAATGTGTTGATTAACGTAAAAATAATGACAACTTGTAAAATATCTCTTAACAATGGGATCGTAATGTAGATACTTGTTTGAAACTTTGAAGCCCCATCCATTTCCGCTGCTTCTATCACATCCCTAGATATATTTAAAATAGCTGCTAAAATTAATATCGTATAAAAACCTACCATGCTCCAAACATTAACAAAAACGACACTTCCAAACGCCGTCTCCGTTCTTCCCAACCATTCAGTCACTAAATGATCTAACCCCACTAATTTTAATAAACCATTTAGCATTCCACTAACAGGGTTAAAAATCGTCGACCAAAGCATCGCAATCGCTACCCCAGGTAGAATATAAGGGAAAAAGGTAATCGAACGATAAATATTAAACCATCTCGTTTTAATAAAATGTGAAATCGTAATTGCAATAACAACCGATAATAATAATACCAATGGAACTTGATACAATATATATTTTCCAGTTATCCTAAAAGCGTTAATAAAGTTATCATCTTCAAGCATTCTTCGATAATTACCAAACCCAATCCATGACTTCGAACCAATCCCCGCCAATGATAAAAGCTCATTCTAAGTGCATTGAAAGAAGGATAAATAACGAATAAAAGGAATAATACGGATGCTGGGAATAAGAAAACGATAATTGACCATCTTTCACTTTTACGATTCATCCAATCACACATCCTAACAAATAGAGAGGTCCAAACAGTTCAGACCTCTCATGTACTTAAAATCTATGAATTACCAAGAAAACTCTGCTTTCTCAATGCTTGAATCTTTTCTCGTTTGTTCTGCAAACTTTTCCAATTGATCGGCAAATTCTTCTGGACTAATTTCTTCAAGTACTAAACTTTGATATACGTTCATAATATTTCCAGCCATTTCCGGATAGGAATCGTTGATAGCTGTTGGCGCATAAGAACCTTCCGCATCTTGCAATACTTTTAATGCACTTTTCAATGCTTCGGATTCGATTGCTTCGTCCGTTCCTTTTACAACGCTAGCAAGACCTTTCATTTTTACCATTTTTTCAACTTCGTGTTTACTAGAAAGGAATTTTAAAAATTTAATCGTTTCTTCTTTATTTTTGCTTCACTTGGCACGTACCAAGCTCCGCCCCATCCCGTTGAAACCGGAGCAAGCTGTTGCCCCTTTCCAGTTGATACAGCTGGTTGATTGATCGCACGCAGTTTGAAGTCCTCTGGAATCACGTCCTGCATTTCACCTTCTAACCATGTTCCAGCCATGACGAACAAAGCTTTTCGCTGGAAGAATAGCGTTTGTGCTTCCGTATGAGATAATCCGAACGTTCCTTCTAAGAAGAGACCATCTTGAACCATTCTCTGCGTTTCCTTTGCAGCATCAATGAATGCATCTGATTGCCATGCACCATCCACTAAGTTGTATGCATCAAGAATCGCTTGTTTGCCGCCAAATCTTTCAACTAAAGGCATGTACATTCCATAAAAATAGTAGCCCGGATGCTTTCCTGGTACAGCAAATACGGCAATTCCCTCTTTCTCTGCCTCTTCTTTCAATTGATATAGATCCTCTTGGGTTTTCGGCAATTCCCACCCATGATCTTCAAATAATTTCTCATCATACCACCAAAGATATCCTGATGCGAAAATCGTTGGTATACCATATGTTTTTCCGTCTTTTTCAAATTGAATTGACCTGGTTCGAATGTGTTAACCCATTTCTCATCACTCTCATAAGCCTGTTCCTCTAATGCAGCATCTAAAGGCTCAATCATTCCTTCTTTAATAACCCCTTGAATATCAAAGCTTGGACCTGGATTCACTAAATCAGGGACATCATTGGATAAAAATCTCGTTTGTAATTGTTGATGGATATCTGGGCTGGCCGTCACTTTCACTTCCACATTTTCGTTATTGTCCATATATTGTTGTGCTGATTCCTTCACCCATTCAGAACCAAATCCACCTTCAAACATCATCACTTCAATACTTACTTTTTCCGCTTTTTCTGGTTTTTCTGCTTTGTTTCCATTATCCTTTGATCCCTCAGTACCACCGGAACCAGCCGAGGAACACCCGCTAATAAAAGCACCGCAAACACTGCAAGCATGAACAACAATAATCGTTTCATAAGTAACCCCTCTTTTCTATTATTCTACGAATGACCAGTCTAACTCTTTTAACAGTAAACCAGTTGTAATGATTGCGGTTGTCCAGCCACTTTCGATACAATAGGCCCCCAACCGGTATCACCGTTATTTCCGAAATACTCTTTGCTCTCTAGATGAAATGAACGCATCCACCCCCGTTGAATTCTTTTTTGTCTGAGTCGATTTGTATATGTGAAATATAATCAACTAGCTTTTGATTAAACGATAACAGTTGTGTATCTCCGATAGCTTTCCAAGCTTCCCAACTATTGATCGTCATAAAGTTATTCGTATAAAGCTGATCACCTATTCCCTCTCCGTTATAACGAAAAACACCTGTATCTTCAGCTCCATAACGATCTGGATCAGGATTATCAGCCTCCTCAATTCCACCAAGTGAATGCTGATGTTCCTTTAAATAATCAATCACCATATTTGTCCCATTTAAAAAGATTGGTTCTTTCGTTAATGCATATAAATGCGAAAGCGCAAATAAGAAACGGCTATATCCCGCTGTTTTACTATACATAAAGATTAATTGATCGATATTTTCCAACAGATATATCGTGCCTTTTTCGCCGTTGTTAAATATCGATCATCTTTCGTGACGATAAAGGCTTGTATAAAGGCAGCATGAACGATGCTTTCAAAATGCGGGTTCATACTACACTTTTCACTGTTTTGGTAATACTCGAGCCCGTTTTCTACTAGTTCACGCTCCCTAATTGCTTCAGGCCTTAATCCTAATTGATTCTGTGTTTGTAATAACGCCTTTGCTGTTAATAATCCACGTTGCTTATATTCTTCTACCCCTGTTAATCGATACAAATAAAGCAATACAAAGGCAACCCATCCATTGTCATCTGAAAACATTTGGTCTGGCTTGTTTCCTGGATACTTAAACCACTTCCAAAACCATAGGAACACGATTCAGGATCCAGATCTTGATAACCTGAGCTAAACAAATACGTTAATATATTATTTGAAATGTCTTTCCACCTTTGTTCACCGAGGTATTCTCCTAGTAAGTGGAACATTAAGGCCGAATGCACATTGCAGTCTGGTCGAATATCTTTACTTACATCCCCTCGGATCGAATGAATATTTTCATAAACTCTAGACTTCCATCTAATTTTGGCATCATACCCGAATGCAAAAACCAATCCGTACTTGCACTGATCACCTCGTCGATCGATTTATCGCTAAGTCGAATCGTCGGTTCTAGCTTTTCGTAAGGTAAACCAAAATCATTATGTAACCATTCCAATAATCGATTCCATAACCAATTAGGTCGTAATGTCCAACCTTGCTCATTACCCATTAAGGAAAATGCCGAAAATATTGTTCTCCCTTTTCCCATTTTTTCGTTACAATGCCAGGATATTTCCCTCGTTTCTCAGAGCGATGTGTTTCTTGAAAAACATCTAATTCGGCTAATATTTCCGTATCAAAGGTGAATCCTGTCAAAAACGGACCGTTCCATTCTAATAGCTGCCCCTCATCGCAGTACGCGCTACTTTTTGCGACGCGAATTTTTTCTAGTCGTCTTGCGGTTACCGGAAAATCTTGCTTAAATCCAAATAGTCGAGAAGTTGAAAAATCGTCACAATTGATCATTTCACCGTAAAGCAATCCACCATTTTCTACAAACTTCCAAAGCTTATGCACCACTTCGTATGAAAGCTTGATAGGAACACCGTTCTCATTTCCGTTAATGAAAATCAGATCGACTGCATCAAGGAAATTGTTTGTAAATCTTTCAGGCCATATCCCGTACGATTTGCCAAATTAAAAGCGACAATCAAATGTCTTCACTCCTATACCTTATGAATCTTCGGCCACTTAAGATCAATGCCTTGTTTCATTAGCAATGACTGATAATCCGTAAGATGTTGATCATGATTCCTTACATCTCGAGGTTTTAGATTATTTTCGATGCAGTACGACGCCAAGTATCCAACTGCCTCCCCAATATTCCACTCGACCGGATGTAAACGGTAACAACCATTCGTAATATGAGTCGTCCCTATGTTTTTATTTGCTGGGAGTAAATTTTCAACTCGAACCGGTAGAAGGCTGCCGAGTGGAATTTGAAACGGTAAAGCGGAAATATCGATATACGTATTCAGGGCCGTACTCGGATGCAGGTCGATTCGATAGCAGCCGATTCCGACACTATCCGCAAATGATTCTGCCTCTGTTCTGCCTTCTTCTCCACTAATATGTTGTTCAAGGACGGTAAAATCAGCTTTAATTCTGCGAGATTCCTAATATACGGGTACATCGCTAATCCATCATCCGTTCCTAACACATCTTTCCGAAGTCTTAATCCTCGATAACCAAGCCCGCCATCATGCCTTGGAGCCTCGGTTTGCATCCAATATAAAAGCGACAAACTTAATTGTTTTGCGTTATATAAATGTTTATCCTTTTCTTTTTCAGGTACATCGATGATCGAACCGAGCCAATAGTCGTTTTGTGGCCAATTGACTAACGTTAAATCACTATCAAAAGCTCCGTCATCAAAATTTGATTTATCAATCATTCTTCTGTACTGCCATAAGGAAAACCGATCTTTTCCGGAAATAATGTATACTCAATCGGCTCTAACGTATGTGGAACAACTCCCCACCAACTAAGCTGTTTATTAGGCCAAAAATCAGCTTGGTAACTTTTCCAGTAATCATATTGCTCAGGACGCTCAATCGTATAATCCGCCCCTTCAATATAATCCATCGCAAAACAATACGTAAACGCTTGCATATTTAAAGGCTCTGCTTCTCCTACTACGGCGTGTGGTTCACCTGTTTCCTGTTGCGACTCTGCACCTGTCACATATTCAACATTCGCCAGTGGCAATACATCACCCGCTTCTGTTGCATCCAAAAGTATCTCCCAGATAAGTATACAAGACCTTGTGTTGCTCGATTGGCTACCGTAACAGATATGATTTGATCTTCACTAGAGTTAGCGTTTACAATTTTATGTTCTGTTAATAATGTAAGCCTGCCGTTATGTAAGTAAGGCATTAACATGTCGTATAGAACTTGTAAACTAACCCGTGGGTCATGACATATATTGCTTACGAGTGCATTCCCGGGTTAAATAGACTGTTTTCTCGCAAATGATTTTTCACAGGAAAATGCCGCAAATAGTATTCTCGAATTTTCTCTCTAAATGAACGATACGAACGAGTTGCACCAAACATCTCTATCCACGGATGTTCATCTGGCGGGACACCTTGACTCGTTATTTGTCCACCGATCCACTTCGTCTCCTCTGTTAAAATAACGGTTTTTCCCATTTGTAACGCAGCCATTGCCGCCGCGCATCCCCTAAACCTGCACCAATAATAATAAGATCGGCATGAAGCTCTTGAGAACGCCCCATTTTATCCACACTCCCTCCGAAGCATTATTCACATTTCATATGCTAATAGGGCCAGCCCCTATTGACCCTGCATCGTTTTTAGCGCACTGCTTAAAACCTATTGTTCCCAGCCACCTTTTTCCACAGTTTCAATTCCTGCCGTTTGGAGAATTCCTTCTTACCTCTCGTATATACTTTTCAAGTGTGATGGAAGCAAGCGCATCGTTGCATCAAAAGCGCCAACATCTAATTACCTACAAATTCTTAATTTTCATTATATACCGATATTGGTGGAAACGTCCATCTGTTTTATTTTTACTGGGGTATCTTTCCACCCAAACACTAGCTATTCTTCTCTAATGGAGCGAAACGAAAGGAGTTCGCTCCATTTTCTCTAAATGATTTAATATTTCATCGTTAAAATATAATACAATGCCGCAACTTCAAGATAATGCAATTCCTGAGAGTTTATCCCAATCGTAATTGTTTGCGGCGGCATGATTTTATCATACGTAACTTCCGCCACCATCCTCCCATCTTTATCTTTGAACCAAACCCTTCTATCTGTTAAACCTTTTTGAATATAATATATATATCCACTACTTGTATGCACTTCCATTCGTGGATGGGTTTTGATTTTCGATTTATCATAGAGTGTAAAATCCCCCATGTTCCGTGAATGCCCTTTCCACGTTGTACGTAACCATGACTTGAAATGCATTTCTTCCGTCAACTCGCAATATAATTGCTGTTCCTCATCTAGTGAACGAATATTAATGGCAAAGTCATACCCCATCACTCGATCAATAATTTTTTGTATTGAACTGCGGTAATAGCGATGAAACGAGCCGATTTTCTGTTGCTCATCATCGAAAATGTCGATCGGCTTCAGCCTGCCTCGAAAAATGGAAATTGATATGTGTATGAAGTCATTGGTTGAGCTCCCCTCATTATTCTAATACATGAATAAAGCAGCAGATGGAAGTACTGCTGCTTTGACCATTACACTTGCCATTTAAATATCACCTAAAAATCGTCTCCCTTATCACCCTAAACACATGCCCCGGTTGCTTTTTCAGCAAATCCAATGACAGCTTTTCAATGATTTCATCCCCATGCATGACATGAATTTCTTCTTGTACTGGATCCATGACGACGAAATAATACCCAATTTGATACGCTTGAATTTTACGAGCATGATCGAGTATTTTTCATCAAGCATTGTATGAACACTCGTCGTTAGCCTCCTAAGCATTCGCCACAATTTTACTTCTTCACCCGACTTCATAAATAACTCTGGCAAATCTTTTGAGTGGGACAAAACGTTAAACGTTGTCATGATAAACGTTTGAATCCCGTAGCCAACCGGACGAATCGTCTCTTTCAGCGTTTTCCAATGATGAATATAAAAGCGTACAAGTGATTCTTGATTCTGACCTTCAATAATTTCCACTCGAGATATTTCAGCATAAAATTGGATGCCATTTTCAGCACCGCTTTCTTTGGCAACTTTATGCGTGATATAGAGCGCAATGTATTTTGATCTTTGCCACTCACCCTTTAGCAAGCTTGCTCGAATTTCATAATAACCATTTCTTTTATATTCGTGATAGTCATGAATATTGTTCACCGAGCCAATGATCACGACATCTTCCAATTGGGATTCCCAATGTGAGATCGACCCACGCGGTAAAATTCCCTCTTGCTGTAATTCTTCCGGGTTACTCTCAACCAATCGTTCTACTAATCTTTCCACAAGTTTCGTCGATCTTGGTAAAAATGGTAATCCACCAATATTCACTTCATCGATGCTTTGATAAAACGGATGCAGCTCATAATTATCTTCATCCTGCCAAGGGAATAATACGTAAGCTCCAAATGCATGACGTTCATACGGCCCATTTTGTTTTACGACATGGGCGTCTCGATAGCGATGCATCGTATTAATATCCTCTTCCAACGGACCTGGATCATCTTGTGAAAAGTCAATTCGGTACTTCGCATCAAAGATATAATTATACGAATAACTCTTACCACTTTTCTCAACTTCCAGCATAATATCAGGCTTCTGTCTCACAGTAGGTAATTTCCTGCGCTTTTTTGAAAAGATAACGTAATTTTTCTCCTGTATGTTGATGGCGAAACACCTGTTTTGCGTCACGTGTTTGATCTAGATTTACAAATAAACGGCCATGCGTTACTTTTACAATGTTTTGATCGACCGCTTCGTATTTTCTTCGTAAAATATTCCCTACCTTTAAATACGTCCAGTATTCGTAAAGGGTAGCAACGTCCTTTACAGACATTTTGAACATTTCACCTTGAAGAGCCAGCCCTCTCGTAACGATTAAATATATTTTATACGCGTCACGGTAGCCGATTTTCATTTGCATGACCATGTTCAATACACTTCTATCAATCGAACCCAACCTCATCCAGAAAGGCTTTTTCAAATAGCTTTCTAGTTTAAAAATCATCATTCGAATGCGTTCAAGTAAAATTTCATCCACACTTTGATCATACATATTGTTCCTTGTAAGTAGTCTCTTTTTCAAATCCATTAATTGATGAATGATTCGTTCCATCATCCATTTCACAAAGCGATTTTCATTCGTATCAAAACTTTGCGTTTTTTCGCGTTTAATCCTTTTGTAGGCAGTACCGATCGATGATTCAATACGATACCAGAATCAGCTTCCTGAAATAGATGAACATTTTTCTTAAATATCGCTTACCTACAGCGTCTAATCGTTTAATTCGATCTCCCGCACTCGTTCATATTCCGTCATCAATTCGTGATGGGGCTGAGCTTCAATCCGATCGATCGCTTGGCAAAAGAATGAAAATAATGTTCCATTAACCGAAAAACTCTGCAGGTGATGGTTTATCTGAAAATACCGATGAAGCCCCAAGATATGTCCTTTTATAAAATGAAAAGCCAAGTTATAAATCTCTTCATTTACTTCTTCTAAAAGCTGGCGATAATCCTCTTTATAATTCAATTTGGATGGATAGATTTCCATCGTAATTTCCAATAGCTTTTCAGGACCAGAATAGATGGCAAACGTTGTAAGACCTACTTCATTCATAAATTGCAAGTTCCCCATTAATAACTGATTGGGAGACTTACCAACAGAAGTAACCGCCTCCTGATTCCTGGATGTTCATGATAAAATAAAAGCTCACGCTCGGTTTTAGGTGTAATCACCAATTGATAGATTCGATTTTCGAAAAGATCGGAGCAAAATCATTCTCCTCAACCGGAACCAAGCAATTCGTTTCAATATCATATAACTCAATACTTTCGAGATGATCCCCTTCATACCGAAATGTCATTGCTTCTTTTTCTAAACCCGCTCGGTTTCGATATTGTAATAAACTTTCATACCGTTGATCATATGGAACACCTTTTATATACAGAGAAAAGTCTCGCGCCTCAACCAATAACAACTCTTTCGTTTCTTTAAAAGGATTCATGGAAGCCACCTCTCACTAACCCCAGAAAGAAGTAAATCCGTCATGTTCAATCTTCCTAACCATATCCGCTAATTTTACAGCCGACTTTGGAAAGCGACTTTCTTCTATTGCATTATAAGCAGAATCCTCTTCCCACATATGAGTGGTGCAAAATGTGAATAACTCTTTTAAAACCGCTTGGGTTTTATAATCATTTCCAGATAGACGAGGCAAAATTTTCTGATGAAGCTGCAAGTCAAACGCTTGCTCCTTCGTCATTAATTTCCTTTTTCATTGTAGATCATATAAAAGCACACTTCGTCACGTACACGATAACCAAAATGAAGCTTTACTTTTTCTAAAATCTGATTCAGTTCAACAAGCCTGCCAGTGACTTCACGAATTAGATGTTCATGTTCCAAAAACGCGTCTTTTAACGTAATAAACTCGCCTGCCAATTGATCATTCACAACGGTCACAGCGGTTGGTTCCTCAATTGTCTCGTAAAAGAAAAATTATCTAACTGAACGTCGTTATACTCAATTGTATTCGCACGATCAATACCTTCGGACTAAATGGATACGTTGTTTCGTCCATATTCATAGTGCCGATAATATACACATTATTTCGAAGCAGAAGCTTCCCTACCTCTTCACGGTCAATGAAGGGCGAAGATACGAACTCCCCATTCACCTTTTCCTGCTTTCCATCACACTTAATAAATCACTGAAATAATACTCGACGCGGGCAAGATTCATCTCGTCCAATAGAATAAAATAAGGCTTATCTTGATTTTCAAGCTTATTCGCTTCCATTAACACCTTGGTAAAAGGACCCGGCTTAAAATCCCTTTAATATCTTCATACCCAATTAAATCAGACCCATCGCTCCAATCAGGCCGAACAGGAATCAATGTAAATTGTCCATTTTCCTCCGTCGCCCCAACACTCTCTGCAAATAACTGCACAATCTTTGTTTTTCCTGTACCAGATATTCCGGATAAAATAATAAACGGTTTCGTTTTTAAGCAAAGATAAAAGTTCGTAATGCTTTCTTTCGTAAAGTGAAAACCTTTATTCGTTATGTATGAGTGGATGTGGGAAATGAGGTCGGAATCGGTGGTGAATCTCATATTTTCCTCATTTTCCGTTTCAACAATATCATCCTTTTCAATTTCGGGTAATGCAACATATTCATCATAATAATCCAGCATCTTTTAAGGTCTGCGACTAATTCTTCTTCGGAAGGAAAGCTTTCAATAGAATATGAGATATATGCCGCGATAGAATCTTCATATTTCCTTGCTAACGGACTAGTCCCCAAGGTAAAATTGTTATCCTTTGAAACCTTACTATCCATCTCTATTTTTCTCGGATATCTTCATTTCTTTTCTCCATTTCCACTTTAGTGCTTTCTGTCACACCTTGTGCAAAAGTAAGGTACAAATGTTTCATATCCTCACTAAATAAATACACAATATAATATCCTCTTTGAGTTGAAGTTGTAACCTTGGGATTCATTATTGCTAACCATGGAATAACTGCCCAATTCCCTTGACCGATGGACCCTTTTACTTCGTATCCCTCTAGTTCAAAGAAGAAATGGTTTTTTATTAATTCTGGTAGTTCAGTTCTAAGTAATCTACCTAGTGAATGTTCTTTAAAGGGTTCTCGACGTGCATTAACATAGGCATTCATTATTTGAATAAATAATGGCCTTAACATTTCTTTCATCTTTTATCTACTTCCTTTCAAATTAATCGCTCTCATTGATATGGCTTAACACGGGATTTGATGGTCTATTTTTACATGTTAAATTTAAATATGGGGATTATACCTAAATATCCCTCAATCCTATAGTATTAGTTTACTAATATTATAATCATTTTAAAATATGTGATAATTCAATCTGCATTATTACATTTTTCTACCATTTGTTCTAATTGTTTCCCAACATACAATGATCGTAGGTCATTTCTCCTTTATTTATTAAATGCTATAATAGCTTTAACTGATTACTATACGTATTTGAAAAATTATTATATGCGGGTGATAGTGTGAAGGAAATTAGAAGAAGAGAAATTGAACTATTAGCAAAAGTATGCCACAGGCATGATGTCTCTACCAAACTAGTTAAAGAACTTATCCGTTCTGCTGAAAAATTTTCATATGAAAACGTTACACAAAAAGCTAGAATTTCTGAATATGATAGCTTAATAAAGCATTTAATAAATAAACCAAAATAGGGTGAATTTGAATGATATTAAAGAAACTCATTTTTGATAATTATAAAACATACTATGGTTTGCAAGAAATTGATTTATATATTCCAAAGGAAGTTAGAGAAGAAAAAGGACAAAACATTATCCTTCTTGGTGGACTTAACGGAGCGGGAAAAACCACCATTCTTAAAGCAATTTTATATATTCTTTTTGGCAAAAGAGGAATGGGTGAGAATGAGTATAAAAGGTTATTTTCCAACGTTATAAATAATACCTTTTTGATGAGGGTGGACGGGAATGTTCCGTTTCTTTAATTTTAGAAACCGATTCTGGTGAAGAGTGGAATCTTAAAATAAAATGGTATTTTGATAGATCTAAAAGTATGACACAAGAAGAACGGGAATTATCTATTAAAAGACCTGGCACCAAAATTCCGCAACGTGCGCGAATTGATAATATCGAAGCATTTAATAAATTTATTGATAGAATCATTCCTTATCACGCTGCTCCCTTTTTCATTTTCGATGGAGAAGAAATTAGAGATGTAATTTTGAGACAAAATAGTCAGGAAATGAAGGACGCTATTCATAAAATTTCTGGTATGGAAGCATACAAACAGCTTTTAATTGATTTGAATAGCCTAAAAGGTACTCTCGAAAATAAATTAGCTAAATCGGTTAGTCAAAAAGCAATTGATAATGCACGAACACAATTAGGAAAAGTACAAGAAACTATTGCTGATCTAGAGGATAGAGATAAAAGCTTCAAACTCATATTCTTAATTATGAAAAACTAATTAATGATGCAAAGCTGGACCGCAATAACAAAATTACTCAGAACTCAAAATCTAGAGAAGTTTTCGTTAAAGAACAGACCAGGTTAACTACCCAACTCGAAATTACAAAGAGAAATTATAACGATTTTCTTAACCAAAATTTGATTAATCTAATTTTAAGAGATAAAATATCAAAGCTTAAAGGACAATTAAAATTAGAAAATGAAATAAACCAAAAGCGTATTGTGAGAGAGGCCTCTTTAACTCCTTATCGAAATTTTATCAACCAGTTATTTAACAAAAGTATTACTCCCCATTAACTCAAGAACAACTAAAACAAATTTCGAAATTAGGGAAGAGATTTGGGTTGAAGAAAACAAAATAAGAAACGAAGTACCAACTAATGTCCGAGAAATTCATGATATATCAAAGAATGATTATAATTATTTAATAAATCTTCCATTGAAAGATAAAATACAATTATCAACATTTGTTAATGATATCGAGAGACTGACGCAAAAAATAGATGAATTAGAAAAGAAATACGTAACGCTCGGAAGCTATTAACGTAGATAAAGAAGATAATAAAATTGATCTACTCGTTAAAAAACTAAGTGAATATCAAATTAGGAAGAGAGTAGTTACAAGAAAATTAAAAGATGCATATGAAGAAAAGGCATCACTAATGAACAACATTACGAGAATGGCTGGACAAGATGAAGACTTAGAAGCTTTACAACAGCAATATAATGATGTTTCCCGAACGATTACAGCTATGGAGCAATATGTTAACGGACTTACTGACCTAAAAGCAAACTTTATAAAAGAAGAATTTGCGAAGATGTTGCAGCGATTATTTAGAAAGCAAGATGAGTTTGGGAAAATTGAGTTTGATATAGACACATACACCATTCGCCTATACAATGATCGAATGCAGGAAATTAGTATTCATGACCGCTCGGCCGGGAGTTACAAATGATTTCATCAGCCTTGATTTGGGCTTTAACAAAAGCATCTGACTTATCACTACCTATGGTTATAGATACTCCGCTTGGAAGACTTGACAGCTTTCATAGAAATCATCTCATTAACTTTTATTATAAGGAGCTCAGTGATCAAGTGATAATTCTTTCCACGGATACAGAAATTACGGAAGAATACATCAAGATCATGGAAAAGCATTCTTATAAGCAATATATGCTTGATTATGATGAATCAAAAAATATACGATTATCAGAGATGGATATTTTAACTTCATAAAAGGGTGAGAAAATGGCAAATAGGAGAATGACTTTATCAGGAGAAGGTAAAATACTTTTAGATAAGATTGCCGACGCTTTAGACATTGACAGACCGATGGCTGTCAATGCGGCACTCGCTAAAGGCATTGCAATTTCTACTGGCCCAGTTCAAGAGATAACTTTTAATGATAATCAGCCAAAATGGACGATCCCTGATAATATCATTAAAGATAAAGAGTTTTTACTTTTTAAACATTTAGTTATAAATGAAATAAATTCATCCCTAAATGAAGATGAATTACACAAACATATGACAGCTTTTATTGAAATAGAGTGAGAAGACTGAATGAAGATTTAAATAGTAAGCCTTCACTAGAAGACTTCAGACTAAGCATCATCTAAAAACCCACCAATTAAGGTGGGTTTTCTTTCATATTCTTTCAGATAGTGAGGAAATATCCACTATGGTTACGGTTGAATGGGATAATTCACCATTATCTTTTAAAATAGGAGCATGAACAATACATTGTCCCTTTTTAAAGTAGCTAGTTTATTTTCCCAAATCTTTTTCTCCTGGTTATCTTTTGTAAAGCTGGATGCTATATTAGATAATTCTTGCTCTGGTGGAGAAAAATACACTTTCACTGATGAATTTTGTAGTCTTGCCAATTCATCTGCTTCAAGTTGTGATCTTAAGAATTGTGTGGCATACCACGCCGACCAACCAAATTTCCTTCCTTCCGTCAATATCCGAGCTGAAGGGGACTTTTCCGTATGATCTAGGTTTTGGGCCTCATCCATAACCACAGGCATAGGCTTGTCTTTATTTCCATATTTTACTGAGTAATTCCATAGATCCCATAGAATAAATTCCGTAATTATTAATTGAACTTCCCTTGGAAATCCTGTGAGTTGAATAATAAATATTTCACCATCACTCTCAACTACATCTTTCCAGTTCAATGTATTTTCATTACTAAAAGGATTCCGGTCAATTAATTGTCTTATTTGGGAAAATGCGGTTTTAGCGTAATTCGAACCATCTTCCTCAAGTAAATCTCTTAATTTCTCTAAATCCATTTGATCATTAAAGCGATTTAATCCATTTAATATAGCTTCATAGATCGCATTTAACTGTTGGATTCCTAATGATTTATATACAGATGCAAATACACTTCTTATTCTTTCAGCTACATCAGTATTAGATTCTTCTAATTGAATACCACCAATATCTCTAATATTCTTTTGGAAAGGATTAATTGGAAGTTGCTCACTATAAATTATTTTTTGCTTTAGTTTATCTCCTAGGTGTTCAACAAACTCAGGTTCTAACTGATTAGGTAAAAGCCTTCCGTATAATCAATAACAATACTTGGAATACCTACTTTCGATTTTTCGAGTAATAAACATTGCATAAAGTAAGTCTTTCCCTGACCTGATTTACCGGATATTAATAAATGCCTATTAGCAAGCTCTTTATTTCCATACTCCCAATAAATTTCCCGATTAGAATTTTCAGCTTTTCCGATTTTAATTCGAACCTGGTCTAAAGATGGATGCTCATTCGATTGTTCATCCGGGATGCTTTCTTGATTAACTAATACCGGCTCTTGAATAATTTCCACTTCTACCGGAATTGGGCTTCCCTCAAGCTCCTCCAAATCATCATTAGAATCCTCGTGTATGTCTGGGTTCGGTGTTTCTTTCTCAGATGTTGGAACATCATCCTCCGCCCCTATTTTTGGGGAATCCTCAATAACCTCATCCGTATCCAATACTTCATTACCATGTGATTTCTTATACAAATACGACAGCATCTCTTCTTTTATAAAATCATTCGGTTGTTTTTGAACCCAATCCCTTAAATCTTTTATTGGATTTACTAATCCCTCGTATCCATCTTGTTCCGTGAGATTTAGCAATAATACACCATCTTCTATTTCCGCACTCCGAAAAATTGCTTCCTTTCGAAAAGATAAAATTGCGCCATTGCCAATATAATCTTTTAAGTTATTAGAAATCTTGTAATCATCAAGTAAAAGCTTCTCGATAATTTCCTCTGATATCTGATAATTTTTCTCGACCCAGAATTTACTTTGTTCTAGCTTTTTAGCATTAGCCAATAATAATTGGGTAAAGAAGTTCCGGTAAAATCTACCTGCGAAGGTATCTCCTACTTCGCCTGTAAGTGTCTCAATTAAAAGGTTTTTTGTTTTTCTACTTGTGTTTTAGCTTTATCAATTACCGTCCCCTGATTGATTCCTATTTTAACTTCAACTGGATAGAAGTGTAATGAAATTTCTCCATCCAGATTTTCTAATCCAATTAATAATAGATCGTCACTATGACTGCCTTTAACGCCAAGGTTTTTGCAGTAAAAACACCTTCAGACTTATTAAAGCCAACAGCGCCAGCTACCCGCAATACTTCCTCTAATGAAATGGGAACCCATAAAACATTCGGATGATCTAGATATGATAAAGAATATTTTATTGCAGAAATAATACTTAACTTTTCTCTGTCATAATGACCTTTACTTCCTATGATTCTAAGTAACCACTCACCATTGAAGGTGTTAAATGCTTTAATAGTTGCATCAACATTTTCAGCAGTTCCTTCTACGCCTTTTAATTGTAAGAATTCCTTTATAACCGCAAAATATTGCGATGATTTATCAGTAACGGTAATAGCATCATATCTACTCGATGACGAATATTGGTCACTATAATGAATAACAACTAAATTTCCATCATAAGTGTTAAAGAACTCTAAATCTACGTGTGGATCAACAAATGTTACCCAATAAGATGATTGGAATATTCTTTCTAATAATTCTTCATCTGTAGTTGCCGTTCTAGAAAATATAGCTTCACCTTTTCTATAACTATCATTTGCACCATTTTTGACATTGACTGCTAACTCATTTACATAGTATGCAATGCTGGTTAAATAATTTTCAGCAAACATACTATAAGCTTTGATTCCGAAACCACTTTTATAATTTTCTTCATCTTTCATAGAAGGGACACTGGAATAAATTCCTTCTATTGCCTTACCCGTCATCATGTTTTCCATTGGTTGAATTGCATGGGTTTCTTGAGCGTACATTTTGTAAAATGAAATATGTGCATATCTAAATTCATTATTTAAATCTCGTTTATAAAATACTAAGTTACTCCTTATAGCCCTCAGTATTTCTTCTGATTCCATATCACGTATATTAAGTTTTATATCAAACGCATGTTCAAATTCCGCAACACTATCTATCAACGCAAATTGATCAAATGAACTTTCTATGTCTTCTTCATTGTATAGGGTAACATCAATCGGTTTTAAGCTATGGATGCCTACTTTCTTAACTTCATTAAACATCCATTGTAAAATACCCTTTAAAACTTCTTTATCATTAACGATATTAATAATATTAATTTGCAACGGGGCATCTGACGAATCAATGAACAAGTATGAAAAATGCTCCTTAAATTGCATTATTTTATCATTAACAACTTTGGCTAAGTACTGATTTGCATCTGAAACAGATATTTCATTTACGGGCTTAAATGTAAGCCATTCTATCGCCGCTTGTTGATGCTCCGGCTTGTATAGCGTATCATCCTCATCATATATGAAAGGTATTAATGATTCTGGAGTAAGCCTATTTAAAATGCTATTGTCAACATCTTCACTTTGTAACTGTTCATATATTTTTAATTTAAATGCAACCATTAGTGGGTGAAAAGGAGTGAAATAAAACATACTATTCGACCGGACCGTCCCTAATTTAAAGAGGTCTCTTCCCTTTTACCGGCTGGATATCCGTCTTTAAAGCTTTTTATTTCATTCTCATACTCATTTATATAATCTAATGCACGCTTTTTATAATCATCAGTTACAGAACTCAGACTAGGGATAGAATCATTAATTTTAAAGTAATTTAGAAACCTACTATATGCTTCTCTCAAATTATCACTTAAATTCAACTCTTCATCATGCAATATATCCGAGTCATAATTTGCACTTTTAAATCCATCAGCAACCCATAAGCGCTCCCATTCAAAAACCTTTTATATTCGGAGTGAAAATAAAACTCACGGTTCCCTAAGATTAAGCGATTATTTTCCGGTATCCATTCGATATCCTTGTCATTTTCACGAATAAGTTTCCAAATTCTCTGCCCAGTAATAGGAATTGATTCTGGCAAATCATTTTTAAAATTACAGGAACTGACACTTGTTCATAATTAATATTGATTTTTAGCTCATCTTCGTCGTTAAATGCTTCCGGTAGTGGGGTTATAATAAGCTGGTCGTCCTGCGTTACGCTAATCTCCGCATTGTCTTCGGAAACTTCAATAATCTTTTGACTTATCTTATCACCGAATATTAATTCATCCTCATCAAATTGTAGCTCGATCCCTTAGAAGGATTTATATTATATTTTGATTTATACGCATCCATATATGTCGGATCAAACGGAACTATGGCTATAATAAATTCTGCACCAAGGGCGGACTTTTTATCATGTTTATAAACAAATCGAACAAATGTTGCTTCATTTTTGTTCGGGGTAATCTTTGCATAAATCTTAGTAGTTTTAACTTCGACATTAAGATTTTCCTTAAATGTGCTTGGAACGGTAATGTATTCTTGAGATAAACTTTTTATCGCTCCACTTAAATGAAATGAGGCTTGAACTTCAATTTCCTCTTTTTCTCTTCATTAAAAATAACAATATGTCTTTTTCTTTGTCCTGCAGCTCTTTCATTATGAGGCTTATCCCAGAACTTTAAACCTCCTGAAACCTTAAATGTTTGAAGCTCTACTTTTTTCCTTTTATTATTTTTTAAATAATCTTGGTGAAATTTATGAACCTGGGTAAAAGTGTATCTTTCCATTGTTCTTTAATTAATTCATTAGCTCCATCAGGTGAAAATCTTTTTCTAGTTCTTCTTTATTTAGTCCAAAATCATGAATTCTTCTGACATAGTCAAAGAAATCACGGTTTTCTTTCAGACGTTCCTTTTGATCTCTTCCTTTAAAAGTAGCTAAATCTGGATCCTTGAATAATCCAAATTTATGATAATCTGCATCTTCAATCGAACCCTTTTGAAGTGTTGTAAAGATATCTTCAAATTCAAAAAGGTTATTTGCGTTAAATGTTGTTCTTGAATTAAGCTATCCAAGTTATCTAACAAAATAATTTGATCAACCTTGTCCAATTGACTACTTTCTATTTCTTCTTTTAGATTATTAAAAAGCGAGGTAGGATGTAACGGCATCCCTTCTTTTGTAAATCGCTGCTACCACCTTGAATAGAATCTAATTGTTCAGCAACTATACTTATAAGCGCTGTATTTTCCCAAACACCTTTTTGTTCTCCCACTAAATTCCTTAATGTAACTAGAAAATCTGGCTTAACAACGTCCGATGTATGAGCAACAACTAGATTGACATTCCCAAAGGAAATTGAAAATGTTTTATATTCATCACCTAGTTCGTGCTGATAAATAAAGGGTTTTACTCCTTCCATTGACCCCAGGGCTTGTGAAAATTGAGCAACATCAGTCTGTCTATCTAAATGGAGAGAGAAGCGGTCTCCTGATTTAATTCCATTTTGATTGAAATAACCTGTCAATAAAGATGCGACATAGTTATAAAATTGGTTTAACATATTGAGCATCACCACTATCACTTTTTTATCAATAATATTTAGGTTATCGAATAATGTTATTACCGCTTTCTTTGAGTGCATATCTAAGGCTACCCCTCTTTTTCAAATTCAATAAATAAATCGTTAAGTGGAATCCGCTTATCCTTCACTGAAACAGCTGTTAAAATCAATAAAAAGTCTTGTTTAAGATTAAATACCTGGCCTAAAATTCCGCGGCTTTTAATAAATTGGTTCGCACCTAAATCTTCAATATTTCCACCATATTTATCAATGACACTTTTACTCATACCTTTTGTTAAACACCTGTGCAGAACTTCAAATGCCTCAGGTACATTTGTCGAATTATCTTCAACATCATTAACCTTTGCCCAGTATGAGTAATCCTTAATCCATTGTTTAAGCTCTACGAAAAACGCCTTCTCATATTCTTCCCTTGATCTTTAATGAGGGAATATAGTTCATTATAGGGTATGAACGGGAGAGCTTGGCCTTCCTCATTTTTATGGATAGAATTGTGGTTTAGTTGTGAGATGGTATGAATATGAGGAAATAGGTTTTCCGATTTCTCTTTAATAAACCTAAAATTTTCTACTCCATCTGCTGCACTTCTACGTTTATTTAACGCTTCCCAGTCTAATCCAAAATATAATGGCTGAATTTTGTTAAAGTCAGCATTCGTGAATTGTTCAAATTTGAATATTAACTGACAAGCATACATAAAAACATAGTAATGTGTAATAAGTGGAAACGAAGTTAAAAAGTAATCTTTATGCTTACTTAAATATAAAAGATCTTCCTGAAATAATTTTGTTAGACTAGGTAGTAGTGGTTGATATTGTTTCTCCTTGGATAGACTCCTTGCCTTTAGTGCATCTAATTTCGTTAAAATAACTTCAGTTAAAATATCATCCGATTCTTGGTTGGTGAAAACAGCCTGTACATCCTCATTACTGTTTACAAATGTTTCATTCATAAAAACAGCATACTTACCAAATTCATTTTTAAGGCCTTTTTCTAATTCAATATAATTATACAAATAAGGATGGATCGGGTTAATTTTATCCTCATTAAACAGATGCGCATCTAAAAACCTGATAAAATCATGCATATCATCTTGGTTTTCATACTCTAGGTTACTGGCTATCAATATACTTAATTCATTTCCTTCATGTGATAGGCCTTCATTATTATTAAGGTTGGAAGTGTTTAGTTGTAGTCCACAAATATTCCTTACAAATTCACCTAAAATTTTACTAAATTGTCCTCTAACAGCCCTTGTTCTTTTAGATAGAAACGGCAATATCTCAATTACCTTGCCAGTATCATGTTTCTTTTTATTGTTTAACAGTTCCTTTAAATATTCCCTGTTCAAAGTTTGAATCATTTTAGTACTCCCTTTCAAATACAAATGCGCCAAAATCATCACGCTTTAAAAGATAATTTTTATTGTCATGAGGAAATGTATTAATATTTCATTTTTCTTTTCACCGATAGCCATTAGTCTATCAATAAATTCGGTAAACTTAATAGCATCTTCTTCATCATTTTTATTTGGTCTGTATCCTTTTGCACTTTAGTTAAGAGTTCATAAAGTGGATAGTCTATATCCAAGTAAATTTTGTCTTTTCTTATTTCATCTTCATATGCTAAAAGAATTGTAGATTTGAATGAATCAAGTATTTCTTTATCACTGGATTCCAAATGAGCTATAGACGGTTTTATATTAAGTTTTTGTGCTAACCGATATTCATCAACAGGTTTATTCATATAGATATAGTCTTTTTTAAGTGGCCTTGCCAATTATATACTGATAGTTTAATTTCATCATAAAAATCTCTTATTTTCTTTTTATCTCCTACATTAAAAGCATACACATTTTCCAAATATGCCTGCATGCTCTTATCCACGATATTATTTGCAAATGTTGATTCGTAAGAAATATGATTCTAATGAATGATTCAATAAAAACATTAAGAGAATGATCCGCAAGCCCATTTTTCCTTAAAAATGGAAATAACCAACTTTTTGCTGTACCCGATAGTTGATACTCATTCAAAATCTTTTCCCAATCATTAAGCGTATTCAGATCTACTATTAGTTGGTCAATATACTTGGACCTTTGATGTATTGGGTCAAGCTTAGCCATAGCCTGTAATATTTCTGACCGTTCACTCCGATTGAATATAAGATAAGGCAATGAGGATTCTAGAACTTCAAATTCATTTGCTAATCCTAGATTCTCTATATCCCGAGGGATCAAAATATCCGCAATAAGGTTCATAAATGCACGGGCCGATATAACAAGCTTATTCCTTACAATTGTGTTAATTATTAACTGAACAATTTGTTCCCTAACAAATTCATCTTGTAAGAACCTGAAGTTATCATGCACTATTGTATTAATTTTATTATTTTCATCCTCTTTTAGTGCTAAGTAGAAAGGGTTCCGATCGGATTCATCAACTATCTTATTTAACAAAGAGGAATAAAAGTTTGACTGTGCCCCTTTTTCCGTTAATTCATAGGAATGATAGTCCCCAAAGCTTAATAGATCAAAGTAATCATCACTATATGTTGTTGTGATATTTTGGGAGAATAACCCACTTTGTTCAACAAACTCTTTTAAAATATTATAAGAATACTTTTCGTGGGTTCTGTTTATGAAATTGTGAAGAACTCCCATATTAATAGCTAAAATGACCTTATCATTTGAATCATGTATTTTTTCATCGGAAAAGTTTTGTAAAACTTCCTCTAATGTTTCCATAGCGTCCTTATTGGGAGAAAAACTCTCGGTGGCATCATTGAAAATAGTATAATCATCAATTAGTTCTGTTTTTCTTCATTGATATATGCTAGTAAATGGGATTTTCCATCGCCCACACTTCCACATAATAGAATAAGGTTATTTTTATTATCTTCCTTATTCTTTTCGAGTATTTTTTCAAGATCTAATTGTATTTTACGGTCAATATGTAGGTATTTTTTAAATGCGCTAAACTGGTTGGCATTCTCTATCGCCTCTTGTGAAGAATCTTTTAATCTCGAAAGCTCCCGTATTAAATAACTTTGGCCTTTCTTAAGGTCCTTGATTAATACAGGTGGTCTCTCATTACTTTTAACATCTTCAGGTTTCTCTATTTTTCTTCCGTACTTTTCTTTTCATCGGTTAATAAAGCTTCATGACCTTTTAGCTTTCCGGTACCCAATAATTGTATTACTTGGTCAACAATATCATTAACATCTGGAATACTTTCTATTTCAATAGGTTTTGGTTTTGGTATTTCATATTGAGGGACCTTTAATTGTCCGGTATAATAGACTTCATAAAACCAAACTCCTAATTTGTACATCTCTTTATGCAATTTATACGCCGTAGCCATATCATTATACGTGCCATCATGTGCAGCTTTATTTCCCGCCAAACGGATTGTGTCAAATGATTGTTGTATTTCTTTCTCTATAATATTGCTTTTAGCAAGATAAGAAATCCTATCAAATAATGATGTAACATATGGCTCATTAATTCCCTCTATTATAAAGACCTCGTTTAAAATTGCCTCCGCAAATAACCGGGCCTTCACTAACGCACTACTTGGATCCTGAAACATCAACTCTTCCATAAATTTTGCATTATGTGCTGCAACCGAGTTAATTTCTTCCATAAACCCTAAAAAGCCTTTATTTTGAATACTCAAGATTATCATCTCCGAATATTGTTCTGTTGATTATCTCTATCATACTATTATCCCATAGAATATTGAAGTAACTCCCAAAATACCCGACAGTATTTCTTCTAATTTATTGTAATCATCCGGATAAAAGCTTATAATTCTTATATAAATTACGTACGTAATTAGGAGGAATGTAAATGGATTCTTCTTTTTGTTATAATTTCCCGCACTTAGAGGTGTGCAAGCGGAGAAAGAATATTTTGTTGCAATGTGTCCGTTAAGGATCATACCGAAGATCTTTTTATTTGATGAGGAGGAAGTACCTCCAGAATATCGAGCACAGCGAATTCTTAACAAATCTAGAATTCCAGAAATAACGAACTATATTGTTGAAAATCAAAGCGATTATGTTTTTCTTCAATCACAGCTTCTATTGATGGAGAAATTAACTTTAAGCCGTTTAGTAATGAGCCTTCCCTCAAAGACCTCGGACAACTTAGAATTTCTTTAGACTCGAAATTCTTAATTAATGATGGACAGCATAGAAGAGCAGCAATTGAAGAAGCATTAAAGATTTCTCCGGAGCTTGGGGACGAGACGATTTCTGTTGTTTTTTTCATGATAAGGAGTTGAAAAACTCCCAACAGATATTTGCAGATTTAAATAGACATGCTGTTAATACGACTTCTTCAATTGGAATTTTATACGACCATCGTGACCGATTAGCAATGGTTACTAAGGACATTATTCTCTCCATTCCTTTATTAAACAGATATACTGATAATGAAAGAGTTTCACTTTCAAAAACTCGCCAAAATTGCTAGCCTTAAGCCATATATTTAATACAAATTTAAAATTATTAGGTATATCCAAAGGGGATAAGATTAGCGATTCTGATGAGATTTTTTAACAGAGTATTGGACCATTTTGTGTGACTCCATTACAGAGTGGCAAATGATTCTTAATAAAGAATTAACACCTAGAGAACTACGTATTAATTATATTGTAGGACATGCGGTGTTTGTCGAGGCTTTAGGGCTTCTAGGTTATTATCTTAGAAAATATCATGAAAATGAATGGAAAGACTATATTAATAAACTTTCTAAAATTGACTGGGACCGTAATAACTTAGAAGATTGGTTAGGACGTGCCTTTAATAAAAATGGTAGAATCCAAAAACGTCACACACGATTCAATTAACGTGTAATAGAATAAAACAATTAATCAATTTACCATTAACAGATGCCGAGCAAGTGTTAGAAGACAAATATTTCCAAGGAGTTAACTAGTTATGAAAGGTATTATTAGTAATTTATTATCTCAACAAAACTCTATAGTCGATGATGTAAAGGAACAGATCAAAATTGCATATAAAGATGATGACCGGCCATGGGTCGTTGGCTATAGTGGTGGTAAAGATTCAACCGTTGTCGTTCAACTTGTATTTGAAGCTTTATGTGAAATGCCTTTAGAGGAATTGCATAAAAAATTTATGTGATTTCTTCAGATACATTAGTTGAAACACCCTTAATTATCAATTCTATTAATACTACATTGAGAAGAATTCAAGATGAAGCTCTTAATAGAAACCTACCGATAGAAACACATAAAGTTAAACCTGATGCTCAGCAGTCTTTCTGGGCAAATATTATTGGTAAAGGTTATCCTTCTCCTAACCAGCAATTTAGATGGTGTACAGATAGACTTAAAATTGATCCTGCAAATCAATTTATTATGGACAAAGTCTCCTCTTTTGGCGAAGTAATTATGGTCTTAGGTGTACGTGAAGATGAAAGTGTCACCCGTGGAAATGTAATACGATCTCATACAGTCGAAGGGAAAACATTTATGAGGCACTCTACGTTATCAAATGCTTATGTATACGCGCCTATTAGAAGTTTTGATATCGATGATGTTTGGAATTATTTATTAAATCACCCTTCACCTTGGGAGATGACAATCATGAACTTCACAAACTATATCAGGATTCTAATAGTGGTGAATGTCCATTAATGGTTGATAAAAATATTAAGGAAAGTGCCGGTTCATGTGGAAACAGCCGTTTCGGTTGCTGGGTTTGTACTGTAGTAAGTGAGGACAAGGCGTTGAATGGATTTATCCAAAGTGGTCATGACTGGATGAAGCCCCTACTAGACTTTAGGAATTGGTTAGCTGAAATAAGAGATGATAGAACCAAAAGAATGAAGTATAGAATGAACGGTCAAATTTACTATAGAGATGTAAAAATTGAAGAGGTAGACGGAAAATCTTATGTGTTTATTCCGAGAAAATCTAGCAGGCCAGCTGAATTTATACCGTTAGATAAATATGTAATTCTTCAAAGAAATGAACTTAAAAACTATATCCAAGTGAATAAAATTGATTTAAGTTCATCAGAAGACCATAAAATATTAGTTACCTACGAGGAAGAAACATTAGATGGCCAAACAATTAAAAAGTATGCCCAACTTGGCTTGGGGCCTTTTACCATGGAAGCCCGTAAAGAAATTTTAACAAAACTCTTGAAGGTCCAAAAAGATATTCAACATCCCAACGATCCTTATTATGAGCTAATTAGTGTAGATGAGTTAAAAGAAATTCGAAAAATTTGGTTTAGAAACGGTGATTGGGAGGATCAAGTGCCTGCTATTCATAAAGAGATTATGGGATATTCTTTAGATTGGGAAATGGATGATCGCCCTTTATTTGATAAAGAACAGATATCAGACCTTGAACTACTTTGCGATCAGTTCCAAGTTGATTTTAACGTACTTAAAAGTTAATCTCGATCGAAAAGGACTTTTCAGGTTATAAAATTCGAAGAGGATTAATGAATGATATAAGCAAAGTATTGAAGCAGGATTATTTACACTTGTAAGAATAGAAAATGAGGTTTTTTATGATACTAAATAAAATTCAATTAACCAATATTGGTCCATATAGAGGCTTAAACTCCTTTGACCTGAGCCCAACTGGTGGAAAAACGTAATTTTAATCGGTGGAGAAAATGGTGCGGGAAAACTACTTTACTAAATGCAATAAAACTTGGATTGTTCGGAGCATATAGCTATGGCTTTAGAACAGAAAATGCTGAGTACCTTAACAAAGTAAATACTTTTTAAATAATAGTGCTAAAAATAGAGATGAAAATAACTTTTAATAAAATTAGAGTTCTCATTGATAGATGGCTTCGAAAAAACTGATTACATTTTAATTCGTAAATGGAATAGAAATAAACAAAACTTAAAGGAAGAATTCGATTTAATTGCTAATGGGAAACATTTGTCTGAGTACGAAAAGGAATTATTTCAATCACAATTAAAGGAGGTAATGCCACCTCAGCTTTTAGACCTTTGTCTTTTCGATGGTGAGCAGATTTCAAAAATTGTAAATGAAAATTTACTTGCCAGCTACTTAAAAAACTTGCCAAAGTCGTATTTAACCTTGATTTATTCGAAGTTCTTGAAGAAGATCTTGTAGAATATTCAAATCAGCTATTCGACTCCCGCAAAATGGATGAATTAGAGAGCGAAATCTATGAGTTAAACCAACGTGAAAAAGATTTAAAAGCTCAGTTTGCCAAAGAATCTAACAACCTTAATTACCTAAAAAATAAAATGGCTAATGATCAAGATGAATATGGTCGGTTGAGAAATGACTTTGAAAAATATGGTGGTTTAGTTAAAAGCGAGCGGGAAGAAATTATTAAAGGGATAAATGATATTGAATTAAGTCGGAAACAAAACGCCGAAAAAGTAAGGGAATTTGTCGCTAACCTTCTTCCTTTTTATTTATCAAATGAATTACTAAAACAGGCACGAGAGCAAATTAAAGGTGAAGAAGCATTACAGCTCCATAAACAACTAGAAGCAAAACTTACTGATGACAGTATGGCTTCTATTCTTAAATCCGTATCTGACTCATTAAACAGTACACACAGTAAAAAGATTAAGGACCAAGTATTAAATTTACTTAAACCAGAAGAAGATATTCAACAAATACATGGCGCTTCATTTTCAGAGAGTAGTCTCATAGAAAACATGTATCTACAAGTTTCAAGCGGTTATGACATAGAAATATTGGGCCTTCTAGACGAAAACAGAAATAAACTTAGTGAACTTCAAACTTATAGGGAAAGATTAAAAGTCAATGATACATCTAATGAATTTAGTCATATGATTGAGCAGATCGAGGAATTACAACAAAGCATACTAGAATCAGATAATCAGATTGCTCAAGCAGAATCACAATTAAATAATATTAAAAATGAGTTAACTATAGTTACGTCTAATATCGATAAAATTCAAAGTACGCTAAGAGATAATGAAAAAACACAGAGTTCGTTTATAGAGGCACAAAAAGTAATTGCTTTAAGTCGAAGGTTTCGCGAGATTCAATTAAAGAAAAAGCTTCAGCAAGTTCAGATTGAAGCCACTATTATGCTGAAAAGAATTACGCGAAAGCATAATTATATTAATTCAATTATTATTGATCATGAAAATTATGATGTGTACCTTTTAGATTCACAAAAAGAACATTTAAATGTTTCAACTTTATCGGCTGGAGAAAAGCAGATATTACTGCTCTCAATTATTTGGGCGATATTTAAATGCTCTGGAAGAAAAGTGCCATTTATTTTTGACACATTGCTCGGAAGATTAGATAAAACACATAAAGCTACAGTGTTAAAAGAGTTTATTCCTAACTGTGGTGATCAAGCAATTATTCTTTCTACAGACACCGAAATTGATCAAGCTCATTATAATATCTTAAAAGATAATCTAGCTAAAGAATATATGTTAGACTTTAACGTCGAAAGAAAAGAAACAAACATTATAAATCATTATTTTCCTTTTAAACAAATGGAGTTGATCATATGAATTTCCGTTTAAAAACATCCAAAGACACGGGCGAACGATTAAATTCCCTTCAAGCATCTACAGGATTGACTTGGAATATTTTATCAAGAATTGCCCTTTCTCTTTCTTTACAAGATCCATCAATGCCGAACCTAGTAGAAAATAAAAATGGTGTAGACATTCATCGTAATGCAATGACTGGTGAAAACGATTATGTTTATAAAGCATTGATTAGGCAACATGCACAGCGTAACGTTCCAGACGAAGAGTATTTCCCAGACCTTTTCAATGCACATATTGAAAGAGGAATGGTATTACTTGAAAATGAGTATAAACATGCGGGTAATTATGAAAAACTCCTTCAAAATTTAATAGGTATGGGAAATTAGGTGAATTAAATGATCTATTTAGATAATAGTGCTACCACGCAAATGTATCCAGAAGTAAAAGATGTTATGTTACCTTATCTAATGGAGGAATTCGGCAACCCTTCAAGCAAATACTATTCTAAAGCATTAAATGCAAAAATGCTGTCGAAGAAGCAAGAACATCACTTGCTTCTTTATTAGGATGTAATAGCTCAGAATTAATTTTCACAAGTGGTTCTACCGAAAGCAATAATATGATTATCAAGGGCGTGGCCGACCATTATCAAACTCAAGGAAATCATATTATTACAACTAAAGTTGAACACCCCTCTGTATTAGAAACCTGTAAATACCTAGAAGAAAAAGGTTTTGATATCACATATCTTGATGTAGATCAATATGGGAGAATCGACCTTGAAGTTCTAAAAACAGCATTAAAAGTAATACTATCCTAGTAAGTATCATTTGGGAAATAATGAGCTGGGGTCGTTAAATGATATGGAGTCTATTTCAAACATTTGCCTTGATAAGAATATCTATTTACACACAGATGCAACCCAAGTGATTGGTAAAGTTGAATTTGATTTGTCGGCTATGCCAGGAATCACGTTTCTTGCTTGTTCTGCCCATAAATTCCATGGTCCAAAGGGAATTGGTGCCACGTTTGTTCGCAAAGATAAATATGGTGTTTTAACTAAATTTACACCATTATTGCATGGCGGTGGACAAGAAAATGGCGTAAGAAGTGGTACATTACCAGTCCATAACATTGTAGGTATGGGAAAGGCTGCTGAAATCGCGAACTTGAATTTAACCGAAAATATTGTGAAGTTAAAGGAATTAGAGTTGTATCTTTATACACTATTAAATGATAAGTTCGACGAGAAAATTAAGTTTAATAATGATATGGAAAATAAAATACCTGGAATTTTAAGCGTGTTATTTAAAGGTGTAAATAATGAATTACTTTTAAAGACCCTTGCTCCTGTTGTGGCTGCTTCTACGGATCGGCGTGTAGTTCGGCGAAACCTTCACATGTGTTGGAAGGAATTGGATTAACTTTGGATGAGATAAGATCTACTGTACGGTTTTCTCTCTCGAGTTTTAATGAAAAAGAAGATTTGGATATATTCAAGGATTTGTGATTCAGTCAGTACCAGTCTTTACTAGTCAAGCCAAAGTACTTCTTGATGAAGTGATATATGATACAAAGAAAGTGTCCTCATTATAACCATCCAAATTCAGCTTTCATTACGGGAACAAAGTTGCACACCTATTCTTACGCACATAATGTACACAAATATCCAAAATGTCTGAGAAACTTGTTTACCAGTTCATTTACATCACAAAAATGCCTTAAAAAGACGACCATCTTTTTGAGGCTTGAATTTTGTCCTCCTCCTAACAGGGAATGTTTAACATTAAAAAGTACCAACATAAAATTTTCTTAAAATAAAAAATGCTGCCATTAGATGCTGCAGATGTCACTTTAACATTGTTGATAGCAATAAGTGTTGATACCGGTGCCTGTCACTCCTCGAATTTTCTTGTTTCACAAATTGTTTCACGGGATTCAGCTTCAATTTACTTTAGCCAATACCATTTCTGATAAATCTTTAAATCATGTCCTTTATTATTGAAATGCTCACTGTCAGCTATCTTGATATCTATCAATTTTGATTCAATGTTTTCAATACTGATGGATAGCATTATTTTTACAAGCTTGTCTATTTGAAAAGTTGATCAACTGCATTTTTCTTAATACATACGATTATCAGGTATTCAAACGTACTACTTCCTTTCACAGTTGTTACAGCAGGGAGAAATGGATGCACACGGAGTAAGCTTTAAAAAGACTCTCAATATATTTACGCTGTTGATGTTGCCTTTCATGAGGCTGGATTAAATTATGGAAGTAAAGAGGAGACTGCAGGTAGGATTGCCAAAAGTTGATTCGGTCCGCCATGTCCATTTATGGATACCTTAATATTAACAATGGGTGAGATCATTTTTGCATCCCTAAAATCAATCCTTCGGAATGGCTACCATCACGAAATGCATTCCTAGCATTCAAACCCTTTTACACATACCATGAAATTTCTAAAGTGGAAATTGAATTAATGCAAACGCCACAGTATTCACGACAAACATTCCATATTCAATATCCTTTATTAAGAAAAACGTCCCTTAGCAACGGTTAAAAAGTATCAAGGTACTTGGCCGGCGCCGTTGAAGCATATGATGAAAATTGCTTTATATGTTCTGAGTGGTATGAAACACCGCAAAACAATGATCGACCTTATTTCATGAAATGGCTTGCTTTGCGAAAATGAAGCTTTCAGATATTTAATAAAGGCATTCCCCGAATGCCTTTTTTCGTATGTCCTTCCAAGACATACGTTATTCTCTTCACTTCTTATCCTGGGTATCATTTAACTCCAATGAATTTATAACCAAACATTGTTCATATGAATAAACCCAAACCTATTGCTTTACCTTCAACTGTTCAAACAACTTTTCAATCGTTCCGATCCCCACATTTTCATATTTTGCTAAGATAACTAATTCTCTAGGTAATTGTCCTACCGTTTTAATTTGGTCTTCACTCAGCTGCCTGAAAAGACTAGGACTCCTGTAAATTCGGCTGTTGTGAGTGGTATTTGGGATAGTTTCTCTGTAACGACGATATAGTCAGATTTATAAAAAGAAAAAGCTCTCCTGGGCGTTCGAGTGCTACTTTTCTCCTCACCTTTTCCTCTTCGATAAAAATTTTTAGTTCATTGAAGAGATTTTCATCATTCTTATCGTTGTAACGTTTTACATGTTTGTGCAACCCTTCAAGATTGTTGGGTAATTCGCTCATGATTCTCGCCTGTTGTTCCGCACCAAGCTTAATAAGAAATCTTTCGGATTTAGAAAATCGCTGAGGCAATAAGAATGCATCTCGTAGAAAATAAGGGATATCGAGATGTCTATCTTTATATGTAATTTTCCTTATAGAAGTAAAACCCGGTGCTTCTTGAATTTCATCCTCAACCGTTGCCGCTGTTTCTGCATCTTCGGGGACCGCTTTCCCTGCCCTAATGATGTTTTTAATAATTCCTCAAGATTCTTAAGCCTTACCTCTAGTTCCGCCATATCGTATTGATCACCTAAATCTGGTTCAGGGTCCTGATATTCAGGCACAATCATGTCGACTGGACCATACACTTCGATATACCACTTAACAATCATATAGATGGCTTCCCAAGAAAGTAATGCCTCTGAATATCGAAATCTTCTTATATCGTGCGCGGCCTTGTTACCGCTAAGCCTAACATGATGAAGTGCATCTCTAATTTCATTCGTCAAATATCCATTATTATTTAATATATCTAGCCGATCTTTCAATGTCATAAAGGAATCATCGTTCAAATTTTCCGCACGAATGACCCTTTGAAGAATGACTTCAACAAACGTACGTGCATGCGTCAACATTGTGCGCGGACTGGAATATATACTATTTTCGAGTTCACGGGCTAAATAAGCCATTTCCTCGATATCGGCTCTAAAAATTTATAAAAATAAGCTTTAGTTGTTTCCATACCAATCTCACTTTCTACATATTAAGATGTAACAAACTTTATTTTATCATTTTCATATTACTTTTTCCTTACTACTGACGCTTGTAATTTTTGAAATACTCCCGCCAAACTAATATCCTTTTGTTACAGTATTCTGGCAAAGTAGTTGACGATTTATTTGGAGGAGACAATAGAATTTAAAACTACGGATAAAAACTGGATTTAGGGTAACTAATCTTACCTCGTTAGCTCCTTCACTTTCCCTTCATCCACTCCACAAGCCCAACAAAATTCCTATCTTGCATCCACCCATACGCCTCAGCCTTCATCTCTCTATTTCTACTAAACGTATCCCTTTTAACTCTCGAATTTCCTTTGCATGCTTTTGAAGGATTTGAGCCATTTGCACCGTATCTTGATAGATCATATTCATATCGAACGGCACACCTGCTTTTCTTTCAGCGATAATGGATGAACCGGATTGGTTGCCGTAATGTACGCTCCACTTATAGTGCAAGGAGCATTCATATAAATACTTCTCTTGAACAACCTCAAACCACGCTCCTTGGAACACGCCAGATAATTGAACATTTGGTTCATAACGATGGTGACCGTTACAGCCTGCAAGGGATGTGATGCCTGCTAAGTTCAGTGTTCTTACAAGCATCGCCATGTTCGGGTCTAAATCAAAGGCATTTACCTTTATTCCGAATCGTCTTTGTGCGAATGATTTCCATTTGAAGTGATATCCTTGCATAAAGACAGGGAATTCCTTTCCAGGTTTATTCATCATTTTTTCATCAAAGCGACTGGAATACGATTTGCAAGTATTTGCACCTTATTTCCATGCCAAAATGTTGGGATGTTCAACTCATTTAATACATAGCGCACAGATTTCATATCTTCCTTTGTATTTTCATTCGATAAATAAATGAAATCACCTTTCACTTCTGCAAAAATCCCTCTCGCTTGTAACGCTTCAGCAATCCGCTCTGTTCCAGTCATCATTTCAAGTTTTAGTAAGTTCATATTTTCCATCTCCCTCTTAATTTGTAACTTAAGTATATAAAAGCCCGGTTACTTTTTCGTAACCGGACCTTTACCCTTTTCGGAGAACATATGAAGGGATATCCAACCGCCACTCATAACCGTTAGCCGTTGTGACTAAAACATGATCACGAACATCATCACGTCCTAATGCATGGGACAATTTTCTTCTAAGTGCGGATATATAACGTTTAACCGCCGAGGGACTTACATTTTGATCATGCCAAATCGCTTCTTCAATATTCCGTTTTGAACAAGAGGTCATTTGCTGATCGATGAGGTAACCTAAAATCTCCCTTCTCTTTTCTCCAATCGAACAGCATCTTGATACGCATAAAAATGCTTTTCATCCGCTGCTAAATCAAGAACAACACATTTCCCTTCCATAGCTTCTTCCTTATATTTCGCTGAATCATTCCTTGAAATTTTTTCCCGCTTTTTATCTGGCTCTTTTAATAAAATAGGTTCCGAAATCCTTTTGTTCATTCGATCTGTGTACAATTGTATGAACCATTCTAGCTCCATCGTTTCATCCAACTTATACGCTTCTTTTCTCAACTCGGCAGCTTTTTGAATATAGCCAAGCCTCGAATAAGCTAACGCAAGATTGCAAAGCAATTTAATCTTTCTGCTGCCTTTTATTCCTTTTTCCAACGCTTCATTCCCATAGAAAATAACCGTCTCCCATTTTCTATCTTGGTCAGCAAAAATGAACGATAAATGGTAAAAAGCGTCCGGATGATTAGGCGAATAAATCGTCGCCTTCCTCAAAATCGTATAAGCCGTCTGATGATTTCCCTTCGCATCTTTTCATCTCTGCCTAATTGCAAATAAAGATCCGCGAGCGTAATCGCATAACGTGACTCCTTCTTATCTACTTTGAGGAAGTTACTGTATAACTCAATCCCCTCTTCCAGCCACGCATTCCGCTGATCCCCTTCATCCAGTCCTTCACGTTCAAGCCAATTATCTTCTAAATCCAATAAATCTTCCTCTGAAAAATGCGCCAAATTGGTTCCCCTTACAAACTTTACGGTAATCTATTCATTTCGCTAATGATCTTCACTTTTGTTTCACGATCTTTAATATACGTAAGATCGAAAGCGACTTTTCACCTCTTCTTCTAGCCTCCATCGCTTCCTTTTGCACCCTTTTAATCCCTAACTCATCTTCTGAAACTTTAATAACTGATTGATTTTTCATTTACGCCCACTCCTTTTCAAAATTAAAAATCCCTCTCGCTTTGGATGCAAGAGGGGTCCTAAAACCGTTTTATCATCCAAAGCCATTCGCTTTGCTGGTAGTAGCACCTTACTTTCACGCAGGTTGCTGTGGCGTCATTGAACCAGGTCTCTCGGCCACTCGTGATAACTATTCAATTAATTACATTATATCCCATCTCTAAAAAGTTGCAATCCTTTTTCGCTTTCCTACATCCCATCCCGATAATACGGATGAACCTCATCTTTTGAGATCCGATTAAAAAGTGATAACGATCTTTGTAGATCAGGTTCCTAAGTTCGATCAGGTCCTCGCTGAAGAACTTGAATTCCAGCTCGTCATCAAGATGGTTTGGGTCGTAAATTTTCATTTCTAGGTCTTCGGATGTGATGTGTATTCTTTTACCCCGACCACTGCCTTCTATGAATTGAATATTCCACTGTGATGGTTCTACTGTAACGACAACATATCTTGCTTCGTTCCAGTGGAGATGATCAAAATCGGTTTCGTTTTCCCAAATGCCTTCAAGCTTTGTTAATTCGTTTTTAAAACGTTCCACGTTAGCCTTGCGCTTGGCTATTTCAGCTTTTTGATTATGTATTAGCTGCTCGTAAGTCGGCTTATTTAATCTTTCGTATTCCCGATTAAAAATGATTAATACGTCGTCCTCCAATGTATAGCGGAATGGATAGGAATCGTTATTATCTGACATTGTCAAATTACCATCCGCACTAATCGAGTAAGTCTCTGTTTCGCCATTGTCCACAAAATGAAGTTTGTTTCCCTCTGCGATTTGAACCAATGTTGAAAGGTCATCTGCATTTTTACTTTCCAGTATCCAACCATCTTTTCTCGTTTAAACTCAGATTCGGTCTTCGCCCCATTTCTTTGAGTAAATGAATGATATCTGAATTACCATAATGATTGGCTACCATAAGTGGTGTAAATCCTGATTCACTCGCCACATTCACTTCTACTCCTGCTTCTTTTAAAATTTGAAGTAGGCGGATATCTTCTTCGAGAATAGCATGGAAAATTACAGGTTCCCGTTATATTTCTGATTAGAAATTGGGCTAACAATCGCTCTAGGAAGTGACTATCTTTCTTTTCAAAAGCATAGGTAAACGCATTTTCTACATCCGCATCAGATAATACTCCCTTATTACTAAAAAGAGCTAACACCTTATCTGCTTCATAATCGATTAAATATTCGATCATCCCTTTTCCATCTTTATCTTTAACCGCTACACTGGCATTGTATGTTAAAAGCAATTCGGCAACATCGTTATTATTTGCCTGAATCGCCATATGCAGGGCTGTTGCCCCTTATTGTTTATGGCATTTATATTTGCCCCGCCTTAAGAAGTTGCTCGATCATAGCCAGGTTTTCCGTATGTGCAGCAACAATCAACGGATGTTCTCGGGCGTTAATTTTGTCATTTGGCTGCAACCCTCTTTGAAGAAGTGCTTCCAAAAGCTGTTCGTCCCCTGCTTCAATAGCTATGTAAAGGACGTTCTGAAAAGCGGCTGTAAGCGTAGGCTTCATGGTAAATACTAAATCTACTAGTTGTTGATATTTTTCAACAGCGGCGATCGTAAGGATGGTTGCTAGTAGCTTGTCTTCAATTTTCAAGCCGTGTTTCCCCGCATAACTCATGATCATATGAACGATTTTTGCCTCTTCTGTTTCAAGGCTTTTTCCATTAATATCGCTAATTGTTCATTCGTAACACGTAACCCACTGTTCCCATCTACTAGAAGTTGAATGATCGGCCATTGCTTTGTATCGATCGCATAGTAAATAGATAATTTTCCATCTTCCCTGCCAAATTGATATCGACTCCATATGCAATGAGCAACTCGACCATTTTGAGATTCTCCGAAAGGATCGCATGGATGAACAATGGATCGTTTATCACAACCGCATTAGGGTCCGCTCCATTTTCTAGCAGGATCAATAATACATTTTCAAATCCTCTTCGATTGCAAGCAAAGGAGCAGTTGTGCCATCTGTATTCAAGGCATGAATTCCAGCTTGGAAATCAATTAGTTTTTCTACCAGTTCAGCATTGTTTGCCATTACCGCTTTCGATAAAAAGTATATCCATTCTTGTCATATGTATTTACATTCGCACCTTCACCGATTAAAAGAATGCCCGCTTATCGTCATTTCGATCGATCGCCTTTTTCAAGGCAAATTCATCTACCCCTGTATGTATGAGCTTATTTTCTATTTTTGTAAAATAAAAGCGATCCACTCCGGGAAAAATTTGCCCGTGGCACTGACTGTAAGTGCATTACTAGCTATGAATAAAAACAGTAAGGCAGGAATGACAACTTTAAGACGGAACATCCGATGATGATATGAAAAATTTTCATAAGATTGAATCCACTTCACAACATTCGTCAACTTCAATTTTTCATATAAGGTGTGACGCTTTAAGAAACGGAAGAAGGAATCCTTTTCAATGTCTTGTGACTGAAGGACAGATATATAATCATTGGCTAACTCTTGATAGAATGGATTTGCGTCAATTAATTCCCTTTTTTCGCAAAAAAGTTCATACGCTTTTAGAACGTGAATGGTTTTGTTTTCACTTTCAACATCTGGTGAATATAATGCCGCTTTTATATCATTAAAAATAGGATGTAGACCACTTGTTTCAATATAAGAAATGACACGAAATAAAATAACCGAAAGATCGGGTACATCCAACTCGACTTCGGTGTTCATTGGTGTATCGATTTGCTTTATTAGCTCTATATATTTCATTACAGCCGTTTCATATTCACCTTTGCTCCAATATTGTTCTTCGATCGCTGCGATGAAAAAATTGTAACGAAGTTCTGATGCGGCTTCCTTTAATGTTCGACCATCTTCCATCATAATTTGCCCTGTCGGTACATTCCTAAGAAAATATTGAAGCAAATTGCCGCTCAACTTTTCGCTAAAGCTGAATTGTTTTGCATGAATCGCAACAAGTAGCGCTTGCCTATTTTCATTGAACCAACCGATAAGTCTTTGCCTTTCACTTTCCTTCACATCTACTACTACATGACTCTTTTTCCTATTAAACTCGATGATCTCATATCCTAATTGATTAAGATCTTCATTGATTCTTAAAAAATAGCCGCCAATTAATGCGGCATACAATAGCTTCAAATTTTTCCTAACTATTTTTAAATAAGTTTCCCAAGCCTGAACGACGTGATCCCATTGTTCCTCGACAAGATTAAGAGACGCCAGAATATAGTCTTTGTCACTCGACATCGCTTTAGCGACCTGCCTTGAGGCAATCCCACCTAACGGACCAGCCACCAAAGATCCGACTATTCCTACGCCTACCCGAAACAACTGTTTCGATTCCCGCTGTTTAGATAGGGATTGTAATAATTCAAAGTGAGCTTGAATCGCTTCACCTTCGTTTTTCAATGCGACATAAAGCGGTTGGAGTGACTTCGTTATGCTTTCTATGTATAGCTGAAACATGTTTCCAGATGGCTCATATCTTTTGAAAACATCCGAGAACATGTTATCGTTAGAAATGCTGCGCAGGAAACGTTCATATGTTTTTCCTATTTCCTTCGTATGGATGTTTCGTTTTAAAAATTGATCTACCTCGGCGGGAGAGATGACTTTTATAAACGCATGCAATACCTCAATTCGGTCCATTCCAGGTGTAACTGCTAATTTCTCTTCACTAAATTCAGTGTCAAACGATGTTTGCAAGCGGGCGATTTCTTTTTCTACTAAACAGTCAATATAATTCGATACACTTTTATGTACATGTAAGTGAAGCTTCTTTTAAACGCCCATCAAAGGTCTTCATCTCTCGGTCTAGTTGTTTAAATGGATTATATGTTTTTGCATGTTAGTCTCCTACAGCCAATCAAAGAGGTTAAGACCTTCTTCAATAAAGCTTGTGTCAAAGTAATCTGTGGCGCTTTCGGAGATGAAATCATGAGCAAAGAAACTTTCTCCACCTACTAAGACACTATCCATCGTAAAATTATAATCAATCGGCGATTGTGAAACATTCATACTTGAAAAATTCAGTTGATTTCCTTGCATTGTCGTGATTCCTAATAAGGACATATCATTCGTAAATAATGATTCCCTACTGGCGTATGAAAACTAATCGTTTCCAGTTGCATATTTTCGTTAAATAAATGATTTCCCCAAACACATTCTCTTGAAGAGTACCGACCGTAGAAAAGGTAGAGTCCATCACAAGATCAGAACCAGTTCCCATTTCCATCGTCATCACTTCCGGAGCCATCATCGTATCGGAAAACGTAAAACCACCATGAACATTTTCCTGTACATATCCCAATGTGTTACCTGTTTGATCTGTAACGAGCAATTGGTCTGCTACCCATGGAAGCATAACCATTCCATTTGTTCCAATTCCATTTGCATGAAGAACTTGACTTATTCCATCTTGCGAGTAAGCGAGTAATTCTAAATCCATAACTATAAGAGCCTCCGACATTCTATTTAATATAGTTACATTTTACCATCACGAAAGACATTTTGGGAGTGCGTGTAAGTTGCGATGCTAAAAGCAGAATAATAAATTCGAACTTAATCTTTAAAAGTAGAAACGTTTGGCTTTGGATTTAAACCAGTTTATTTCGGCTTGGTGATATAAAAGACCAGTTAATATCAGTTTTGAAGTGCGACTATGCGGAGTTTCTTCACTTTGTTTATTTTGCGTATTCGGGCTGCACTATATAGGATATCGCTTTTGTTTTCAAAAGAAAAAGAGAGGTCATTTCCTCTCTCTTTTATACAGAACACTACTTTTCCATGCATATAAGAGAGAATCCGCGGCGGCGAATTATCGAAATATACATGCTGGGCTAAGTGATACGTATAATCTTATTCTAAAAACGGTCGAACTGTTATGAATACCATTTGCAATTCTCTCTAAATACTATTATGATGTATCATTTTTATTAATCGTAATGACGTTACTTCCTTTTGATTTAATTTCGTTTAAAGCATTGATAGGGATATTATTGTCCGTGATTAAATGATGAATATGCTCAAAGGCAACAATATTAGTTTTTTAAATATATAATTTATCCTGTCATTATCATATTTCATTCGAAGATTAATATTTTCTAGTATACAACTATCATTTTGTCTAAGCCAGTGAAAATCCTGGCTTTTTAATTGATGTTTACAATCAGCTTGCTTCTGCCTTCGTAGTTCGTGACTTGGCGCATCAAAAAACTGCTGGCATCATTTGCCAAGCAGTTTCTTTTAAGTAGCTCTATACTTTTCACTCGAAACGCCTTTTTCTTATATCAACATCCCTACAATTGCCGCGCTCAGTAGATTAGCCAGTGTTGCCGCTAGAATTGCTCGTAATCCCATCTCGGCAATATCCTGCCTTCTTGATGGTGCCATTCCTCCTAATCCACCAATTAACATGGCAATGGCTGAAAGGTTGGCAAAGCCACAAAGTGCAAAACTAATCATCGCTACACTTTTAGGTGATAGGTTAGCTATTTCAGAGGCAAATGAAGTGTAGGCAACAAATTCGTTCAGTACAAACTTCTGTCCAATAAACGAGCCCGCCTGTAATGCTTCCTCCCATGGAATTCCAATAAGGAAGGCAAGTGGAAAGAATAAATAACCTAATATTTCTTCCAACGTTAACGATTCGTATCCAAAGAATCCACCGATTGCTCCAATCATCATATTCACTAAAAAGATAAGCGATATAAAAGCAAGTAACAATGCACCTACGCCTAATGCTATTTTTAGTCCGTCCAAAGCCCCGCGGGATGCTGCGTCAATGATATTTCTCGATTCCTCGTCTTTAACCATTTGAACACGATTGTCCGTGTTGAGTTGTTCTGTTTGGGGAACGATTATTTTTGCAAATAGCAATCCCGCTGGAGCACCCATGAAAGCTGCAGCCAACAAATAATCTAGTGGAATTCCGAGCATAGCATATCCACCTAAAACAGCCCCTGACACGCAGGCCATACCCCCAACCATAACGGCAAATAATTCTGATTTCGTCATCTTCTCAATATAAGGTTTTATCACTAATGGAGCTTCTGTCGGACCAAGAAAGATATTGGCCGCAGCTGACATCGATTCAGTCTCGCTTGTCTTAAGAACTTTTGCCAAAAGTCCACCGATGACTTTAGTGGCCAACTGCATAATTCCTAAATAATAGAGAACCGATATTAAGGAAGCAAAGAAAATAATAATAGGTAATACTTGTAACGCAAACGTAAATCCTGCGTTTTCCATACTTAGTATTCCGCCGAACATGAACTGAATACCAGCATTGGATGAGTCAATTACTTTTTGAACAATCCCTGAAAGGTATTGCAGCATTTTTCTCCCTAATTCCCATTTCAACACGATAAAAGCAAAAATAAGTTGGATGCCCAATGCGCCAATTACCGTTCTTAGGTTGATCGATTTTCGTGCTGTTGATAATGCGAACGCAATTGTTAAAATGCCAATGATGCCGATGATTCCCCAGATGTATTGCATAGTTCCTCTCCCGTCTTGGTGAAATGAAATAAATTTATTGCTCGTTTATTGTATTGAACGCAATACAATAAATAGCATCACAGTAAATGACTTTACATATACAAGACGATATCTACTAGTCTGTACCCTCTAGTCATTCAATATCTACATGATCGCTATTTCAATAATAATCCTTTTATTCCCTGTTATTTGGAATTTTCTCCGCTTATTTGCTTAGCTAATTCTGTCATGTAATCGAAGAAAGCATCGCGATTCACGTCATAAACGACATTTACCGGGCGTCCTTCAGGGGTTTCAACTGTACGTCCTTGACTTGGCCCATCTGTGATGACCATACTATTAACCGTTTGGACTTTCACAAGATCAGTTTTGCCAATAAAGGCAGTCGTTAACACGTCCCATAAATAGTAGGTAGAATTTGTTTTAAAATGAACGAGTGGTGGCACCATCGCATAGCATTGACCGAGGAAGTCAACCCCAATATACTTACGCTCTTTGGCCCAGCGTTCACGCACATCCAAAGTCAAAGGTACTTGATTTGTGCTTTCAAGCGCGACTAAATCAATTTCTATATTCGTATCCCATACTCGAGCTGCAGCTTCTGGGTCCCAAAATACATTCCATTCCGCTGTTCCGTCATGCTCAGGTTCATGAACATTGCCGTCTTCACGGAATGTACCGCCCATCCAAACGAGTCTTTCGATTTTCTCTTCAATATCTGGAGCTTCGTCTAAAGCACGAGCAAGATCAGTAAGAGGGCCTGTGAATAATAATGTTGTTTTTTCAGCAGTGTCGCGAATCGCATCAATCATATGAAGATGTGCTGGCTTTTCTGCAACGGGTGTAATCATTTTTCCAGATTCATTTAAAATTGGCAATGCATCTACTAAAAATGCATGCATTCTCCAATCTTTTGGGAAAGGGTTTTTCCACGTGAATTTGACTCTGCTACATCAAGACCACCGTTTCCAAAGCGATCGATAATTTTTCTGCTGGCAAATACTGCTGGCTCTAGATAACAATCAGCCGGAATGACCGATACCCCGTTAATTCAATATTGTCCATTTGAAGTAACAAAAATAACGATACGAGGTCGTCGACTCCGCCGTCATGATTAAAATAAATTGGTTTCTTCGTCATTTTAAATTTCAATCCTTTTCCTTAAATTATTAACAATGCCGCTGACTTTTTCTTCGTAATGTCCCCGTTTCTACGGAGAATATTCATAATGATTGTGGAATGCAAAAAACCTAGGTACATGCTCTACCCAGGTTACGAAGTTACAATGAAAAATTTCGGAAATAAAAATACACTTTTCTATTTCCAGTCATTTTTCATGTAGTCCGGTAGTTTACGGTTACCAGGTAGAAACGCTTGAGCCATATTCCCAAGCATATACATTTAATCTATTACGTTATTTTTTACTTTTAAATTAATAACATAAAGTTTTTATATTCGTCAATGGAAACAAGAATGTTTATATTTTTCGATAATTACATGTTTGTGTATTGCTTATGGAAAAATGAAAGCAACCTGATTTAATCAAGTTGCCTTCATCTAAAACAAACTCAACTTATATTTTTTCGATAACAATTCCAATAATTTCATTCCTCCGACACTGTTTCCTTTTTCGTCTAATGCAGGGCCAAAAATGCCGATCCCGAATCTCCGGAAACCGTTCCCATAATCCCGCCAGAAACCCCACTTTTTGCTGGGAGGCCAATTTTAATTGCAAACTCTCCAGATGCATTATACATTCCGCATGTGACCATAAATGTTTTACATATACGGGCGACATCTGCTGGAATGATTTGTTTGCCGCTTTGGGGATCGACTCCATCCATCGCAAACACCATGCCAATTCTAGACAAGTCCAAACAATTCATTTCTATGGCGCATTGCTTCGTATATAAATCCATTAGTTGTTCGACGTCCTCATCAATCAGTTGATGCTGTTTTAAAAAATAGCATAACGCTCGGTTTAAATAAGCTGTCTCGAATTCGGAACGCGCTACTTCCTCACTATAACTAACGGTAGAATCAGCCGTTAGTTCTTGAATAAAAGATATGAGTCGTTGAAATCTCTCATTAACTGAGTTGCCTTTAATCATATGTGTTACAACAAGTGCTCCCGCATTAATCATCGGATTTAACGGCTTCCCAGGAGCCATCGTTTCTAATTTTATGATTGAATTAAATGGATCACCCGTCGGCTCCATTCCAACACGTTCAAATACATAGTCTTGTCCCCTATCCATTAAAGCGAGGGCTAAGCTAATCACTTTGGAGATGCTTTGGAGCGTCATCTTTTTCAATATCTCCAGCTGATATGCATCGTCCATCAGGATAGTAAATAGCAATGGACAAGTCGTTTGGATTTGCTTTCCCAAGGGCAGGGATATAGTCCGCAACTTTGCCATCTTTTATACACGTCTTCGCTTCTCTCACTAAAGCCTTTAATTCATCACTCGATTTGCATGGCATATTCATCACCATTAGTAGTATGAGCTAAAGAGATTCCTCTTAATCCTTTAATTGAATCTTGCCTTCCACTCTCCATCTTTTATTTCTGCCAATCAAAAACGTATATTAACATCTTGTAAATGATTAACATTTCCACCCATTTGTAAGCATTATTTCTAGTAAACACGTTGTTTCGAAATTAACGAACTCTTTACAATATTTACAACATAAATTGATCAGTCCTTAATATCACTCAACTAAGATAAAGATAAGAAGCAAATAAATGTGAATGAAGGAGGAAGTGATGAATCAACTTTATATGGCATCCACTTTATGCTGGTCCTACAAAATGGAGGACGTATTGCAAATTGCCGATCGTTTTGAGTTTGCTGGTGTTGAGATATGGGCTGATCATTTTGGTACCACCGCTCCGATCCAAAACAGGTGAACCGAATTCGGGAAAATCTGGGGATCGATTTGACGATGCATGCAGCAAGTTGGGATATTAACATTACCGCTTTGAATGATGGCATTCGAAGGCAATCGATCAAGGAAATAAAAAGTCAATCGATTTAGCGAGAGAAATTGGCGCGAATAATATTACGCTCCATCCTGGAAAAATGACTCTCTCAACACTTGAAAAACCCCTTTTATTGACCTATTATTCGAGTCTTTACAAGAGCTGACGAGCTATGCAAAGAAAAGGGCGTCACTCTCTCATTAGAGCTAATGGAATCCATTCCGAAAGAATTTATCATTTCTCCGAATGCAATCAATCGGATTACGGAGGAATTCCAACCTTATTTACAAACAACCTTTGATGTTGCTCATATTTCGCTATTACAAGATCCAATTCAACAATGGCGACAAACGCTACATGTCAATAAAATTCATATTAGCGATGTAAATGAGCAGCAGCTTCACATCCTCTAGGTGATGGCCTATTAGGTGCAAACACGCTGAAACAGTTTTTACAAATAAAAAATGTTCCAGTCGTCATTGAAGGATTTGATCGCAGTGCAGCTTTCATATGCTTAAGAAGAAATCTGCAATATATCGAGGCAATCTTGTTAAGGAAGGAGGAGGCAATTATTTGAACATATTAATGACAAATGACGATGGGATTTTTCCCCTAGTGTAGAGATATTAACAGAAGTATTACAGCATTTCGGCAATGTGTACGTATGCTGCCCCGATCAAGAACGAAGTGCGATCGGACATTCAATTACTTTGAGAAATCCTTTAAAAGCAAAACCAGTTACTGTTTTTCCTAAGGTTAAGGCTGCCTGGTGCTTAAATGGTACTCCATCAGACTGCGTCAAGGTGGCCGTCGATGTGCTTATGGAAGAGCCGCCAGATATTGTCTTTTCTGGGATTAATATCGGACCAAATGTCGGCAGGGACATTTTTATTCAGGGACGATCGCAGGCGCAGTAGAGGCCTCTTTGTTTCAAATACCAGCCGTCGCTATTTCATTACATGCCTTTCATGAAGAAGATATTCACTTCAATCATACGAAACAACTTTTATATGAAATCATTGAAACGATTTTACATAATCGAATTCCTAAAGGTGTATTCTTAAATATTAATCTTCCAAACGTCTCAAAAGAGGAGTGTAAAGGAGTTGCAATCACACCTTTAGATATGGAGGTCTCTCGTTACGAGCATGTTCGTCTGAATGATCCGCATGGTCATGTTTATTTTTGGCTGAAGGATAAGTGGGTACATTTAACGGATCTCGATCATCAAAGTGATTATCAACTTTTAAAGGATGGATTTGTAACGATTTCACCGATTGAATATCAATTTGAAAATAAAAGAAAATCAGAAAGAGTCAATCGTTGGTTTCGCAATCATCCATTAAATAGGTTAGAACGTTCATCAAATTACTAGTGAAGGAAGGATCTAATATGAAAAAACATGTACACTTCTTTTTGCATTCATCACTATACTTCTGTTAGCTGCTTGCGGAAATACGAAGTCTGGATCAAGTGAAACGGACGGAGTGAAAGCGAATGAGGCGGAAGGGATCTCAGGCTCACTTCAGTTTTATACATCACAGCCTGACGAAGATGCTCAAAAGCTAGTTAGTGAGTTTAATAAACGAAATCCAGATGTGAAGATTTCTACATATCGTTCAGGCACCGAGGAAGTGATTGCTAAGCTGATGGCTGAAAAAGAAGCTGGAGACATCCAAGCTGATGTACTGCTTGTAGCGGATGCCATTACATTTGAAAGCTTGAAGAAGGATGATTTATTGCTATCTTATCAATCCCCTGAAGCCAAAAATATGCCTGAAGCACTTGTTGATCCTGATGGAACGTATAGCGGTACAAAAGTAATGGCTACTGCCATCGTTGTCAATACAAATAACGTTAAAACTCTTCCAGAAAAATGGGAAGACCTCTTAGCAGCTGACGCAAAAGATCAGGCGATTATGCCAAGTCCTTTTATTCAGGCGCAGCCGCTTATAATTTAGGCGTGTTTACAAGGGACGGTGCACTCGGTTGGGATTTTTATAAAAATTTAAAAGAAAAATGACTGTGACAAAGGGAATGGTGCCGTTCTTAAAGGAGTGGCTTCAGGTGAACAATCGTATGGGATGGTCGTTGATTTTATCGTCGCTAAAGCAAAAAGAAGGGTCACCTGTAGAATTAATTTACCCTGCTGACGGTGTTCCAGTGATCACTGAGCCGATCGGCATCATGAAAAACACAAAAAATGAAGCGGCAGCGAAGGCATTTATTGATTTTGTTTTATCTGAAGAAGGACAAAAATTAGCCGCTGAGCTTGGCTATACACCCGCTAGAAAAGGAATTGACGCACCTGAAGGTTTAAAAACAATCGAGGAAATGAACGTTTTGGAAGCTGATATGCAAGAATTACTGACTGAAAAAGAGGATGACAAAGCAAAATTCGGTGAGATTTTCGGCCAACATTAAGATTGTAGGTGACTCAGACATATGAATGCTACCCATTTTTCAGGAAAAGAGAGATCAGGGGCTCCCACCCCTTTATCTCTTCTTTTTCAAAATAAACGAATCGTTTACTTGATCGGTTTCATCTTGCTATTTCTTTTATTTATTACACCTGTCCTTCGCTTGATCTTCATCAGTTTCAAGCAGGCTGGCAGCTTATCACTCGCTCATTACACAGCCGTTTTGTCTGAACAAAACACATGGATCACCGTTAAAAACACACTGATTATTGTCGGTGGTTCAACATGTATTTCTTTATTTCTAGGTGTATTAACGGCATGGCTTATGGCATACGTGAACATTCAACATAAGAAGTGGATGCAGATTTTTATCTTTTCCCTTTTATTATTCCCTCTTATATTACGACTCTTGCTTGGGTGCAATTGTTTAGTAAAAATGGGATGATACAATCTGTGTTACAGTTTATTTCTCATGAGCTAACAGTACCTAATTTGTATAGTATAGGCGGGATTATTTTCGTATTAGGTATATCTCATTATCCACTTGTTTATTTGCTCACTGTTAATGTTTTTCGTAAAATTCGCGTGAACTTGAACAGGCTGCACAAGTAAGTGGAGCGAGTAAAAACATATTTTATTTAAGCTTGTTTTACCACTTGCTTTACCTGGAATGGTCGGCGGCGGATTTTTAGCTTTTCTATCGAACCTTGATAATTTCGGTATTCCAGCTTTTCTTGGTATCCCCGCAAACATTCGCGTTTTAAGCACGTATATATATGAACAAGTCGTCGGCTTTGGTCCTAGCGCTTTTCTCGGGCCGCTGTTTTATCCGTTATCCTGGCGATCATCGCAGGAGTTGGCATGCTAGCGCAATGGTTCATCATGAGAAAGGAAATGTTACCGAAACAACAACCGTTGATTCGGAGCCGCGTATGCTGTTATCTCCTATGAAAAGAAGAGCTGTTGAGGCAGCCATTTGGATCTTCTTGCTGTTCACAAGCTTCATTCCATTTATCTCAATGGCAGCTTCATCGTTCATAAAAGCATATGGGCTTCCTTTTCACCCTGAGAATCTGTCGCTAAAAGTTATCACTATTTACTCTTTGATGACCCAAGGACATATTCCGCAGTGAGTACAAGTGTGAAGCTAGCTTTGATCACAACGGTCGTTTGTTTATTTGTCGGAACAGCCATTGCCTATATTCGCCATAAACATCCGAACAACCTAACCAAATGGATGGAAGGCATCGTCACCGTTCCATACGCTTTACCAGGAACGATCTTTGCTTTAAGTATGATTTTCACTTGGATGCAGCCCATTCAAGGGTGGAATCCAGGAATTTATGGGACGATTTGGATCATGGTCATTGCTTATTTAACGAGGTTTTTAATCCTCCAGGTTCGTTCCAGCTTGACCGCATTTTCACAAATCGATCCATCCATTGAAGAGGCTGCCCAGACTTCCGGAGCAAGCGGAGTGGTGAAATGGAGGAAAATTCTGCTGCCCCTTCTCTTCCCTGGATTGATTAGCGGTGCTTTATTAGTCTTTCTTACCGCTTTAACGGAATTAACTGTTTCCAGCCTGCTTTGGTCAAGTGGACATGAAACGATTGGCGTGATGATCTTTAATTTTGAACAAGCCGGCTATACGACTTACTCCTCAGCATTGTCGAGCATCATCGTTTTTGCCATCTTTGCTGGAGGAATTTCATTCATGCAATTAGAAAAAACATGGGCAAGGAGAGTGTTAAAAGCACGATGATTACTCTAGAAAACATTTCGAAATCATACGGCAATTATCAGGCACTTCATTCGATTGAGCTTTCCATTCATCCGGGCGAATTCATCGCCATCCTTGGTCCTTCCGGATGTGGAAAAACGACTTTATTAAAATTACTTGCAGGCTTCATGCCCCTACATCAGGGAGAATCATAATGGATGGAAAGCCGATTGCCACACATCAAAAATGATTCCACCTGAAAAGCGAAACATCGGGATGGTTTTCCAATCCTTTGCCCTTTGGCCGCATATGAATATTCGGGAGCATGTACTCTTCCCTTTAAAACATCATCGATACGTAAAAGGAATTAAAAATGCAGCCTGAGCAAAGGGTATCTGCTATTTTACAGCTCGTCGGATTAGAAAATTTCGCAAACCGCTTCCCATCTGAACTTTCCGGAGGCCAGAAACAACGGGTTGCTCTTGCACGTGCACTTGCACCACAACCAGGCGTATTATTAATGGATGAGCCACTAAGCGCACTCGATGCCGAGCTGCGCATGGACATGAGAAGGAAATCCAACATATCCATCGCAAAACAAAGGCAACAATTATGTATGTTACGCATGACCAAAGTGAAGCCCTTGCTATGGCAGATCGGATCGTCGTTATGAACAACGGAAGAATTGAGCAAGTAGGAAGCCCAGAAACCATTTATACAAAACCAGAGACAGAATTTGTCGCCACGTTTGTTGGAAAGAACAACCTCATTAAAGGGAAGTGGATGAATGATACTTTTATCCCCAATCATGCACCAGGAGAAAAATGGACACAATTAGACGTTGCACATTCCTTAAAGAAGAAAAATATTTGTCCTATACGTCCTGAGCAATGGCAGCTCTCTTCATATGGACATGGGATCAAAGGAACAGTTACGACCGTACAATATCAAGGAAAAGAAATTCATTATACAATCCAAGTCGGTTCAGACACAATTACCGTTCACGACCAGATCTCATCCAAGCGCTATCAACATGGGGACACCATATACTTATCCCTTCCTAGTGTTAGGAACCAGAAGAAATTAGGAGTTGTTTGATTGGATTAAATTGTTTGGGCGTCGCGGACCAAACAATTTAATCCAAACTTTTGAATTTTGCATCCTCACTCCCTCTCATCCTTTTATTTTTTGCATCTGCTCGGATCAACCATTTCGTGAAACAGAAAAACCCCTTTACAAGCGATACACCATTTTATACATCCAAAGCAATCTACCTTGCACGTATATGTAGCAAGTTACTTCGTTATCATTGAATCAAAAGAACTATGAATGATTCAATTGATATTCATATATGACAATTATTCAACCATTGCTCACGATTGTTGCTTTTCTAAGCAGAAATAGTAAAATAAAAAGAAAAAGAACTCCATGGGGAATTGAATTTTGAAAAAGATCTTCGCTGCTTTATTTGCCATTACACTTATCTTCTCACCTGTTGGTGACATTCTTTCTCAAGATCATTCAACAACGGTTGAAGCTAGAGGATATAAGTCAGGGAAAAAGGCTTTAATATGAATAATAGCAAAACAAATCAATCGAATACACAAAAGAAACAAGACGATGCGACAACAACAAAAGCATCGACAACGAACACGAATAAACCGGGCGGATTCGCATCTGGTGGATTAATGAAAGGCTTGCTCATGGGTGGTATTGCTGGGTTGCTATTCGGTAGTTTATTTGCCAACATGGGAGCATTTGGTTCTATCCTTGGTCTTCTCGTTAATGTTTTAGCAATCGTAGTTTTGATTGCGGTCATTCGTAAAATCTTTCATTTTTTCAAGGAAAAGAAACGTGAGGATGCCAATCCATGGAGAGGCTAATCATTCCTGAACAAGATATTATTAACGCCGTTTGTGTGTATATCGCACGCAAAAACAGATCGAGCCTGACGAGGTGGAAGTGGAGTTAATCCATGATGATTATGGCTTTTCTGCCGAAGTGTATGTAGATGAGCGAAAGCAAGTGTTAATTACTGCTAACCTCATTGAAGCGTTGCGCATTTGGCTCGCTGAGTTTATGAACGAAGACCCGTATGCGGGAATCGAATTAACTCTCGATGATGAAGAAGGAATCATCGCAAAGATACGGTAAAATGGAAAAAGAGTGCAAGCCCAATGGGGTGAGCACTCTTTTTTGCTGTAAAATTCTTATCGACATAAATCTCCTTTTTCCTTTTATCGTGGTATACTTATTTATAGATGTAATGGCACAAATGAAAATTCATCGATCATTTAAATTTCGAGGTGAATTTAATGAGTGAATCAATTCTGCAACAGATTTTAACTGAACTGCAAGATGTCAAAGCACAAATGAATCTTCGCTTTGATACACTCGAAACACGGATGTCTAATATGGAAACAAGGATGACTGGCATGGAAACAAAAATGGCGGATATGGATACTAGGATGTCCGGCATGGAAACAAAGATGGTTGACATGACGACAAAAGATGATGTAGCGGACATTCCAGCTTTGAAAGTAGCCATTTACGAATCACTAGAAACAAGCAAGCGCATTGAAGCTACCCAAGAAAAACACGAACGCACTTTAGACCTACTATCTAGACGTTCTATTGATCAGGAAGCGGAGCTTAAAAGGATTAAATGACTTAACATATAGAATAAAGGCCTTTGAACAAAAGGAGTTCCACCTAATTTAGCGGAACTCCTCTTTTATATTTTACGCTTCATACTTATCCGATATCAAAGAGCATGTCTTTCCCTGTGTATAACACTTTCATTAATCGTTCGTGTATGTCCTCCCAGCTTGCACCTAAGTTCACAGTTAGCACTTGAAATTGGATGCGATCATCCCACTCATATGTTTCATCGACTGATCGATCGTTTTCAGGATAGATCAAAATACCCTTACATTCACATTTTCCGGTTGATGCATTAAATACGTGAACATTTGATACATATGAGCGCTTCGAAAACTCGATTTTGCGAAATGTTCTTGGAACATATTTTTATAAAACTTTGCATCGATGATGATTTTTCCCTCGTTCTTTTATGTGTAAGTGTGACGTCCGTTAGCATTCTCGGCAAAAAGATGGATTTCCGTCTAGTTTCCATTGCAATTGCTCAGCCCCAACGGAATATTCGAGCTGCTCCGCTCTATAAAATCCGAGTAAAAACTTTTCAAAAATTCCATGCATATCGTGATCATTGATCTCTGCTGAAAACAAGCTCCAATTCCCGCTCCGATGTGAAAGTAATGTGCATTCATGCAGTAGCTGTGCAAGATGAATGACTGGCTTATAATGCATGTTCAAACGATGGAATTGGATGCGAGAAAAATCTTCTTTCGTCAGTGAAATTGGCTCAACATCTGGCATTTTCCCCAAAGAAGATAGCTTTCCTTTGCGTTTCCTCTTTTACAAATCGGTTGCGGTAAATTGCAACAAAGGTCGCTTTCATTATCTGGTTTATATCGATATTTGCCGAGTACTCATCTTTTTCACATACGACCAACGGCTTTTTACCATTATATATGGCAGTGATTCATTAATAAGTAGGCGTCCACCTAACCGATTTGTCGGCTCAACATTGGAAATATAATTTTCTAAAAATCCACGTCTCATGAGCCTGTTCGCTTCGGCGTTAAAGCGGCGTGCCAAAAGTCGTACGTAATGATGTCTTCATCGACAGCTGTTAGGCTTTCACGCAACTCCGGCATATTATTCACATAACTTAATAAGCAAAACAAATTTCGAATCGGGACTTTATACATATTACATGTCCTCGATTAAAGATGTAACGATTTCCGGTCGGTCAAAAAGTACTCTTCCAACAATGGCTGAATTTCGTATTCGATAATGTTCCGGTACCACGTTTCTTCATCCATCCCCTCAAGGCTTCCGGTGAAAAAGGAATGACCAATTTCATATCCACGTCCAAGCTGGAAATCGTCTCGAATGACTTGGTTGATTCGACTGATCGAATAGACAATGTGTGCAACCATTTCAGTAGACACTCCATTCTCCATTAGAGAGCATAAACTGATCATTCAACGCTGGTGTAAGTGTAACAAAAGCAAAGCGCCGACGCAGTGCTACTTCGATTTGTGCCAATGATCGGTCCGCTGTGTTCATCGTTCCAATTAAATACACATTGCTTGGAACGGTAAACGGATCTTTCGAATATCCCATTGTGACAAATTCATCTCGTTTATCTTTTTCAATGAGCATAAATAGTTCCCGAAAATTTTTGATAAGTTCCGCGATTGATTTCATCTATGATGAAATAATAGTCTTTATCTGGGTTTTCTAATGCCCGTTGGCAAAAGTCGTAGAAAATGCCGTTTTGAAGTGAAAATCCATGCTCGGTTGGACGAAAGCCCATGACGAAGTCTTCATAAGCATAATTTTGATGGAACTGGACCATTTCAATGCGCTTTTCATCCTTTACACCCATTAATGAAAAAGCTAATCGTTTTGAAACGAATGTTTTACCAACTCGGGTGGTCCTTGTAAAATGATATTTTTCTTATATCGAAGCAAATTGGAAATCGTATCATATGTTTTTTCATTGAAGAATACTTCTTCGAGAAAATCTTCTTTTCCATAGGCAGACAGCTCGGGTTCTTCGCTTGCTTCAAATAATAAGGCAATGGCTTCTTTCAGATTGCTTTTTAATTTCCATTTAAAATGATTGTTTTCAACATACTCCCCATGAAACAATGTGCACCAATAACAAATCGTTCCGTCAGCTCGTTGGATCGGTTCTTCCCCTGTTGCTTCTAGAATACGCTTTGCCAATGCGACTACCGGCGGCGTAAATGATGAGGCGGTTTTACCAAGCTCCCTAGCTAATTCCGTTGCGGTCGCCTCTCCGCCAAGCTCGTACATTTTGTTTAAATAGGCGAGGTCCGTTTCTCGGAAAATCGCATCATTTTGCAGCAACTCCAACCACGTTTCCGTGCTAATCGTTTCTTCTTGGTCAAAATGGGCATCACTTTTGCCTTTAACATCTTCTTTGTTAAGTTCCTCAGCTACGTTGACCATTTTTTGATAAAAACGCTCATATGTAAATTCATCAATATTTCTTATTTCTTCTTGGATTCCAACACCCTTTCTTGAATGGTCTGAACCGAAATGCAATCCATACTCTACACCTTTTTCATCAATCGCAACAAAATATTGTGGAGCGGTTCGGTGATTTTCATGGCTTGCCTCATAAACAGCTAACCAACAGCGTGACCCACCAAAATGTTGATTCCAATTAAATCCATTTAATATTTTGTCTTTGACAAAGTCGAACTCTTTCAACTCATCGATCCGGCGAATCGCTCGATGAATTTCACTCAGTTCATCATGGACTTTTTCTTTTATGTCAAAATAATACAGTTGAAAAAGAATTTTAAAATTATCCCATGATTTCAATATATTCGTTTCGTATTTCTTTTCACCGTATCTTTTATTTGCTCCACGTCTTCAATCGTGATCTTTCTCGTTTCAATGATTTTGTCTATAATCATAAAGCGAATTAATCGGATTTTTCTTGATTGCGATAATTTTCTCGCTGCGTTTTTAAAGATTCTTCATCTAATTGCATCACTTTTTCGAGCAAAAGAGCGGGTTGATTAATATAACTACGCAATTCAGTAGCGATTCCATGTAAATATTCAACGGCACTTTCAACGATCACTTTGTCGTATTGCGTACTACAAAAAGAAATCTTGTATATCAAGCATCGTCAATTCAGGATGATCTTTTCGTAAATAAGAGAGAACAGCTTGACATAAGTCCACGTACGTCGAATAGTTTTCACTTACCGTTCCGAGTTTCTTATCAATACATAATGCATGTTTTATATCTTGAAACACTTCTTCTTTGTAGAGTGGATATGCGGAATAATCATACGCTGCAAGCAAATAGCCAAAAGGGCGCACCTAGCGAAAGCGTTGATTGAAATTCCTTCCCTTTTAAGCGGAATGTTTCTATTCGATCGATGAGCGGCTGCGTTGGATCATATAAATTACGCAGCAATGCGACTACCTCAGCTGGCTTAGCCTCCGCATATTTGACCAAATCCTCCGTATTGCTCCAATGAACAAAACTACCTTGTGATGGATTACTCTTTTGAAAGTTTCGGACGATATCAACGATCGTTTCCTCCGTAATCTCTTCTGTTTGGAAATATTGATTCAAAGAAGTTAAAGTTTCAATCTTATATAATTCTTCATACTGTTCACTCTTCTTAAACGATTTATATCGTTTAAATAAAACGTCAATATATTGATCTTGAAGCATTTTTTCGCCAATCATTTAACATTCACCTCATCTGTATCATACCACTCTCGGATTGACATGACCTTCCATTTATGATATTTAGTAATTAGCACTCTATGTTTGCGAGTGCTAATTGGAAAGGAGTCGTGATGATGGAAAAGAAGTTATTTGAAGCAGAATCGAAGAGATTGTTGGAAATGATGATCAATTCTATTTACTCGCAAAGGAAATTTTTTACGAGAATTAATTTCCAATGCGAGTGATGCGATTGACAAGATTTATTACAAAGCATTGACGGATGATTCACTCACATTTGATCGTGATAGTTATTACATAAAAATTGAAGCGGATAAAGATAGTCGAACGTTGACAATGGTTGACACAGGGATTGGGATGACGAAAGAGGAATTAGAAACAAATCTTGGCGTCATCGCAAAAAGTGGTTCCTAGCTTTTAAAACCGAAAATGAGTTAGAGGACGGACACGAAATCATCGGTCAATTCGGTGTTGGTTTCTATTCTGCTTTTATGGTTGCTGACAAAGTAACGGTGATTAGTAAAGCACTAGGAAGCGATGAAGCATATAAATGGGAATCAACAGGCGCAGATGGTTATACGATCGAGCCTGCCGAGAAAGATTCCGTTGGGACCGAGATTATTTTGACGATTAAAGAAAATACGGAAGAAGAGCAATATGACGAGTATTTAGAAGAATACCGCCTGCGCTCAATCATTAAGAAGTATTCCGACTTTATTCGTTATCCAATTAAAATGGACGTATCGAAAAGCCGCTTAAAAGAAGGCAGCGAAGACGAGTATGAAGATTACACGGAAGAAGAAATCATCAATAGCATGGTGCCGATTTGGAAAATGAATCGCTCAGAGCTAAAAGATGAGGATTACGAGAATTTTTATGCGGAAAAGCATTACGGCTTTGATAAACCGCTTGCTCATATTCATACGAGTGTTGATGGTGCCATTCGCTACAACGCCATTTTATTTATCCCAGAAAAACTCCGTTCGACTATTATTCGAAGGAATATGAAAAAGGGTTGGAGCTTTATTCTAACGGTGTATTAATTATGAGCAAATGTGCGGATCTCCTCCTGATTATTTTAGCTTTGTAAAAGGGATGGTCGATTCGGAAGATTTATCATTGAATATTTCACGCGAAATTTTACAGCAAGATCGCCAGTTGAAACGAATCGCCAATAATATTAATAAACGAATCAATAGCGAATTGAAAAACATGTTGAAAAATGATCGGGAAAAATATGAGAAGTTCTACGAATCATTTGGCAGACAGTTGAAATACGGCGTGTATAGTGATTTTGGCGCGAATAAAGATGCATTGCAAGATTTACTCTTGTTCTACTCTTCAACGGAGAAGAAACTTGTTAGCTTGGATGAGTATGTATCAAGAATGCCTGAAGATCAAAAGTATATTTATTATGCTTCCGGTGAATCGAATGAAAGAATTGCTAAATTGCCACAAACAGAGCTTGTTGCAGAAGAAGGATATGAAATTTTATACTTCACTGACGAAATTGATGAGTTTGCGATTAAAATGCTTATGTCTTATAAAGAAAAGAATTTAGATCCGTTTCCAGCGGCGATTTAGGCATTGAGAAGAAGGATAGCGAAGACGAAAAAGATGCTGAAAATGCAGAAGAAAACAAAGAGCTTTTCGATTATATGAAAGAAATATTGGGTGATAAAGTGAAGGATGTACGTGCATCGAAACGATTGCGCTCCCACCCTGTTTGCTTGTCTGCAGATGGCGAAGTAACGATCGAAATGGAAAAAATCTTGAGTGCCATGCCTGATAACCAAAACATTCAAGCGGAGAAAGTATTGGAAATCAACACGAACCACGATGTGTTCCAATCTTTAAAATCAGCATTTGAACGCGACCGAGAAAAGTAAATCTATATACGAACCTTTTATACAATCAAGCATTATTAATCGAAGGATTGCCAATCGAAGATCCAGTCGAATTTACGAATGATATGTGTAAAGTGATGGTTTAATGAATGAGGGATATCTGCTGGGCGGGTATCCCTTTTTGATTGTGGTCGTTGGATGGCTGCTGGCTTGTAAAAATACGGAAGTGGCTCGTAAAACAGCTAAACCGGCTCGTAAAAACACGGATGTGGCTCGTAAAACAGCTAAACCGGCTCGTTAATCAGAAATACCCGCTTGTAAAATATAGATGTAGATCATCAGGAAGCAGAAACTCGCTCGGTAAGATTCTAAATCGCAAAAAGAGGTTCTTTTTAGATTTGTTCCCCGAATTCGTGTAAACTAATATTTAGTGTATCGAACTATTTTCAACTAAGGAGGAGGATCTGATTGGGTCAACAGCTCGTTAAGGAAGCTCCACATTCGAAGTCTTCCGAAAAGATTTGGACGAGGGATTTTGCATTCATCGTTCTGTCCAATTTCTTTGTTTTTCTTGGATTTCAGATGACTTTGCCGACCATTCCCCTATTCGTTGGGGAACTTGGTGGAAATGAGCAGGTCATTGGGATCGTCGTTGGGGTGTTCACTTTTTCAGCCCTTCTCTTTCGACCTTATACCGAGTGAATATTGGAGACATAAGGAAGAGGCTTTGTTTATAGCTCCGGTCTTGGGATCTTCGTTATTTCCATAGGATCGTTTGGTTTCGTTACAAGCATGGCATTTTTATTAATGATTAGGGTTGTTCAAGGGATTAGCTTCGGATGTTCAACGACGGCATCTCATTCCTGCTCAACGTCGCGGGAAGGTATGGGCTAATACGGTTTATCGGCGAATTTGGCGTTAGCCTTCGGACGAACATTAGGACTCGCATTAGTAGGAGTCATTTCCGCAACTAATTTTATCAGTGCCGCTCTCGGTCTCGTCTCGCTTTTATCAGTTCCAACTCTTGGAGGTAGAAAAAAGTGGTAGCTCTAAAAACATGGGATAAATATGAGAAGAAAGCCATTCCTCCGTCATTGCTCTTATTCTTCATCACCCTTTACTTTTGGTGGGTTTTGTAGCCTTTTTCCCGTCTATTCTGCCCAAAAGGGACTACGGGATCGATTAATAATAATCAGCAGTTTTATTCCTCATTCATGCTTTTTCATCTACTGCCAATCCTCCTCCCTATCATTGTGAATGTTTTTGTACATAGAACTTAACCCAAAACCCTGATATTCACTCACTTTTTAAATACTTATTCCAAGGCAACTTATTATAAAAGGAGCATATTCATTTAAAGGAGGACTTTATCCTGGAGACAAATTGAGGATTCTTCTCTATATGTTTGTGATAGCCAAACAAAATATTGAGTCTTAAGGAGGAGCGCACATTGAAGTCGGTTATCCGCTTTAGCATGCGAAATACTGTGGCAATTTGCCTTATCATCATATTGCTGATCGGAGGTGGGCTATATTCTGTCAGTCAAATGAAGATGGAGAAGTACCCGGATATTGACATTCCTTTTCTGCACATTAGTATCGTATATCCCGGTGCGTCACCGGAGCAATCGATGCGGGATATTGGGGAAAAGTTTGAAAAGAACTTGCCAACATCAAGGGAGTCATTAGCGTTTATTCTTGGGGAAATCCGAACAACTTTCACAGCATGATCAAAACGGATATGTCTACGGATTTAGACATCATTGAAGAAGAAGTGAGGAATATTGTAGCAAAAGCTAACCTTCCTGAAGGAGCGAGGGAGCCTCATTTTTCAGAGAAACACTAGATGTTGAAGTATTCCGTACATCATTTAGTGGTGCCAACCAAGCCGAAGTACAGCGTTTTGTGCAGGAAGAGGTTGCGCCTATCATTCGGACGGTTAAGGGCGTCGATGAAGTCAAAATCAGAGGAGCTATAACGAAAATGTGTACATCAGCGTCCGACCTGATGACTTGAAGAAAAAGGACTTACCCTTGATCAAATTCAGCAAATCATTACAGCCAATAACGTGTCGATTCCAATTGGCGATATCCGGACAACTGATCAAGTTTTACCTATCCGGATTAACGAAAAGATAGCATCGTTAGATGAAATTCGGAACATGCAGCTGACGGCTGTACCTACGCCCGAATCACTACAAGCGTCCGGCGGACAACTGCAAAGCTTTCGACTAAAGGATATCGCCGATATTTCATATGAAGCGAAAAACCATTCCATTTCCCGGATGAACGATGAGCCTGTGATCACGGTCAATGTCACGGCTAAAGGCGGAGAAGATGTGATCAGCATCGTGAACGAAATAATAGATAAAATGGATGAGCTGGTGCTTCCATCAGGTATCAAGCAGGAACTCCTTTTAGACCAGTCCAAGGAAATTGAGAAATCAGTAAACAGTATGCTGCGCGAGGTACTACTAGGCGCTCTGATGGCTGCAATTGTTACGCTGCTCTTTCTGCGCAACTACCAATCTACAATCATTGCAGTTATATCCATTCCGTTGTCGATGTGCGCATCGTTTATCGTATTACATTATCTTGGCTATTCACTTAACATGATGACTCTAGCTGGGATTGCAGTTGCGATCGGTCGTGTAATAGACGACTCCATCGTTGTGATAGAAAATGTATTTCGCAGGGTTCGCAGAGTTCAAGAACGAAATGCAGAACTCGTTGAGGATTCTACGCGTGAGGTAGCTACTGCCATCACATCATCTACCTTGACGACCGTAGCTGTCTTTTACCGCTTGCTTTCGTCCCAGGTATCGTTGGCAAGTTTTTCGTACCACTCGCTTTGACGGTAGTCGTGTCCCTGCTTTTTCTCTGCTTGTCGCTGTAACGGTCGTTCCACTTATGTCTCGACTATTCCTGCTTAAACTTAAACACGTGGAACCTAAAGAAAACGGACTTCAACGGACATACCGGCGTGTTCTTCATTGGGTGCTCGGTCACAGACTGATCACACTCGGTATATCCATACTTCTCCTTGCAGGAAGTGCTGCGGTTCCCGCCATGGGCCTCATCGGCTTCAACTTTTGCCGTCTGAGAAACCTACAAGCTTTAATATAAACATTGATATGCCAATCGGATCCAATATTAATAAGACCGAGGATGTGATCAAAGAGGTGGAGGAAGCCCTGAAATCGCATTCCGATGTTGTAAAGATTTACACATCATACGGTGATGAACATGGAAACATTACTTATGAAGTAAACAAAGATACCGACATCGACAAGCTAGGAGACGAGCTGCGAAATCAGTTTAATAAGATTGAAGGTGCAGAAAGTATTGTACTCGTTGGCCTGGGAGGAATGATGCTTAACCCTTATTTTACCATTATCATCAATGGGCCCAATATGGAGGCCATTTCCAAAGCGACCGAGCAGATTCTGCCAGTCCTTAAACAAGTCGACGGCCTTGCAGATGTACGAAGCTCAAAAGAAGGTGAAAAACCAGAGGTAACCATTGCCTTTAATCACGAAATGTTGGCCAAGAATGGACTGACTCCCGCTGAGGTTGCAATGAGCCTGCGTACAATGGTGGAAGGCAGTACAATTACTAGTGTAGATATTGAAGGCAATTCAACCGATGTAATCCTGCAGCTTCATTCCGATAAAACGTCCGATCTCTCAAAGCTAAAGGAACAGGAGATATCGAATCGGTTAGGACAGCCAGTAAAACTTGGGGTGCTTGGTGAAGTGGAGAAAACGCTGGGAGTTACACAGATCGCCCACCTTGATCAAAAACAGTATTTGGAGGTATACGGAACGATCACAGATGAAAATCAATCGCGAGTAACGAACGACGCTTTTGCTGCCATTAAAGAGCTGAAGCTCCCTGCAGGCGTAACATTAACGTCGGAAGGAGCCGCCAAAGAGATGAGGGAAGGCTTTATCAATATGGGTATTGCACTTCTCATCAGCGTCGTACTCGTGTACTTTGTCATGCTGCTCGCATTCGGCGAAGGATTAATGCCTTTCGTTATTCTAGCAGCCATTCCTTTTCTATTATTGGCGCTATCGCAGGGCTATTTGCTCTTGGAGAACCGATCGGCATGCCTGCCATGATTGGCTTGCTAATGCTGAACGGGATCGTTGTGACCAACGCTATCGTCCTGCTTGATCGCGTGAAACGAAACGAGCGTGCTGGCATGGACCGTCACCAAGCACTAATTGAAGGTGGAGTGACTCGGATACGACCGATCCTTATGACTGCAATTGCCACAATGGTTGCTTTGCTCCCATTGGCGATTTCCTCTGAAGCCGGAATTATTTCCAAAGCACTGGCCATCGTCGTCATTGGAGGACTGGCAAGCTCGACTTTTAACTTTGTTAATCGTTCCAGCAATATACAGCCTAGTCAAACCCGCACGCCCCAGTAAGTAACTCATGGAATATTAAAAGGAAATTCCATAAATTTGATATGGATTTCCTTTTTAAATTTCCTAACTATTATCCAGAGACTTTCATCCCTTTTGAAAACTTCCCTTTAATAATAACAGCAGCAAAAATAATCCCACTGCCATCATCGCATCAAACCATCCATAGTATAATGACATTTCCTGATTAATAGTGACATCGACTATCTTAGAACTAGACGCTTCACCATCTGCTCCGAAATAAAACCATGCAAAATCCCAAAACCAATGAATTCCTGCGACAAACCATAAGGATCGAGTCACAATATAACAGGTAGCAAAAAATAATCCCGTAAAGAGGAGAAATACTATTCTAGAAATATCAACATTACCATCTATTAAATGACCCAGAGTAAATAGAGTTGCCGAAATTACGATAATGGACTTGTTAGAAAATGAAGATGGTAGCATGTTAATAAGATAACCTCGGAAAACGATTTCTTCAGCAAAACCGATGTATGCAGTAGAGACTAATAATATAACAGTCGAAATAATGAGAGGTCTAAAATCAATAGATATGCTATGAAATGTAAGGATACCCATGCTAAACATAACGAGGTATCGAAAAGATATGTATCCGATACCTATTAAGCAACCAAAGAACAAGTAACGAAACCAGCCTTTTTGTATTTGTAATCCTAGCTCCTTAAGCCCTCCCAGCTTCAACCATTTAGAAATCAAGTGCATGAATAAAATTGAACATGTGGCAGAGATGATCCATATAACCGTATCCTCTTGCATCACAGTAAATATGATCGTACCCCAAAGAAATAACAGCCCTCCAATTTTATATATCATGCTTTTCCTCCTAATTTAGTTTTGGTATTGTCTTCGTTACCGTATTTCGAAAGCATTTCTACTACAATATTGTCGAGGATACTTGTTATTCCAATTTAATTGAAGTTCCCAAACTTAAATAGTTCCTTCCTTTAGAGTTATCAGGCAAAATCATGTAGAATATATATTTAGTAACTCGAATCATTTTTCATAAAAGTTGGTTCAAAAGGGAGAGGATCTGATTGGGTCAACAGCTCGTTAAGGAAGTTCCACATTCGAAGTCTTCCGAAAAGATTTGGACGAGGGATTTTGCATTCATCGTTCTGTCCAATTTCTTTGTGTTTCTTGGATTTCAGATGACTTTGCCGACCATTCCCCTATTCGTTGGGGAACTTGGTGGAAATGAGCAGGTCATTGGGATCGTCGTTGGGGTGTTCACTTTTTCAGCCCTTCTCTTTCGACCTTATGCCGGGCGTTTATTGGAAACGAAAGGAAGAGGTTTCGTTTATTTGATCGGTCTTGCGATTTTCGTTTTATCCATCGGAACGTTCGGTTTCGTAAAAGCTTAGCTTTCTTATTATTTCTGCGTGTCATTCAAGGGATTGGCTTTGGATTTTCGACGACCGCATCTGGAACAATTGCGACCGATCTCATCCCTGCCAATCGGCGCGGGAAGGAATGGGTTATTTCGGGATGTCGGGAATTTGGCATTAGCCTTCGGGCCGACATTAGGCCTCGCTTTAGTAGGAGGCATTTCCTTTCCCCAATTATTTTTAATAAGTGCTATTCTCGGTCTCGTCGCACTTTTTTGTCTTCAAGAGTACGTTTTAAAAAGTGACAACACAAGCGGTTGCTCTTAAAAAATGGGATGTCTACGAGAAGACAGCAATTCCGCCTTCATTGCTCTTGTTTTTTATTACTTTTACTTTTGGGAATTGCCGCCTTTTTACCAGTCTACTCCGCACAAAAAGGGATTACGGGAATCGAATGGTACTTTCTTCTTTATGCCATCGCATTAATGGTTTCACGCACATTCGCAGGAAAAATATATGATCAGCATGGACATGGGGTCGTGTTTATTCCGGGACTCTATTAATCTTTATCTCTATGATTTTATTAGCGTGGTTACCAAATAGCATGTCGCTGTTTATCGCAGCTCTTTTATACGGCTTAGGCTTTGGGACTGTGCAACCTGCGTTGCAAGCGTGGTCTGTTAAGGGGTCTCCTCCGAACCGAAGAGGAATGGCAAACGCCACGTTCTTCTCTTTTTCGACCTCGGCATCGGAATTGAGCGATCCTTTTTGGACAAATTGCTTATTGGTTTGGATATAGCTCGATTTACAGTGTTGCCGCATTGTCCATCCTTTGTTCAATCGCACTCTATATCTTCTTTGTTGTTAAAAGAAATAATTACGAAAATCTCCGATGCCTTATTCCATCGGAGATTTTTTATCTTTATCAACCGCACGCGCTGCTCGATCCCTGTTAACTGGATCAGTTGAACGAGCAAGATTAATATAATAACAGTTGCGATCATTATTTCATTTTGATAGCGGTAGTAGCCGAATCGAATGGCCACATCGCCAATTCCTCCGTCGCCAACAATTCCAGCCATGGCCGAATAACTTAACAAACTAATAACCGTCACCGTTAAGCCAGAAACCATCCCGGATAATGACTTGTCGAATCGTCAGCCATGGGAAGCTCCGCAAGACCGCCTAATTCTTTTGGCAGAAAGATACTATTCCATCCCTCTCTTCCAAGCGCGGAAAGATTGTCGCTAGAAATGTCCCTTCCCGATCCAAACGATCCGCATTTGGCCGGATGATTTCATCCACCAATCGGCTAATTTTCTGTTTCACCTCATCTGGTGCAAGTATTGTTGCTGTTGTCATTATTTTCCTCCCTATGTTAATAAAAAGCTCTCACTAAAGGATGATGATCCTTTACATGAGAGCCGCTAGTTGTCTAGTAGGCCAACCATATTTTTTATCTTATACCTGATTTCAACACATATTCTCTAAGCTTTTGTGTCAATCCGTTTGGAAACAATCGATTGCCATCTGCTGTATTCTGAGCGTAAATTAGAAAATTTTTAATATGATGCCTTCGCTCAACAATATTTACAAATCCTTTCGTAAAAACCAAGCATCGATTGTATTGTAGACACCTCTGTTCACGTTAAATTGCTCTTTTGTTTGTCTTGCAAAATCAAGATCAGGCAAATGTAATTCAACTTCCAAAGGAATTACTCCTTCCTTTTTTCTTCGTTATGTTTTTTCAAATGGGAATCGTTTTTTTCATTTGTATCCACTTGTGTAATTTTTCCATCGTGGATTGTGATCACAATTGAGCCATAATCAATGTTTTTCATTTCTTTTTAATGTAATCGAACGTTAACTCTTCTTGCGTCATTACCAGCGCCCCTTTCAAAAAATTAAAAAGCTCCCACTCAACATGATGAGAGGGAGCTCCAAACAACGGATTTTCGCCTATTAAAACCATCTCATCTTTAGAATACACATTGTATTCTTCTGAAATTAGCACCATACAATGAACATTGCTGGTTGCTGAGGCTTCATCGGGTCAGTCCCTCCACCTCTCTGGATAAGAAAACATTATTTGCTTTTTTATAATTCGCATTAACTAACTTTGAATTGAATTGTAATCAACTTCTCCGAAAGAGTCAAGGTCTTTTTCAAATAGTTTGAAAAGTTTAACCTATCAATAGTTACCATAATCGTATTTTGTCCGTTTTGATTTATACTCTCTTTTCCTTCTAATTCAGCTAGAAGTTCTATTGTCCCTAGTCGTCGAATGTGACTAATAGATCACTTTTTCTTGTCATTCTCTTTTACTCATCGTAGGCACAACACTTTTAATTATATATTACGCAGCTAAGAGAACAAAAACGACGAACGAATTTTATACAGCTGGCGGCGGACTGAGAACCACCCTTTTTCTTGTGACGGCGTCGGATGGTTTTCTAGTTGTCTATGAAATTATAGAACACTTGCCAAACTTCACTCTTCTTCCTACGATAAGTCAACATCGACTCGCCTTTCAGGCTGACCATGTTTCCTTTATCTCATCAGAATCTCAAAATTTCACGAATGATCTCAAGATATGTTTCCTTGTCTAGCAGAGATCTATAACTTATCAAAAACCGACTCGTGCAGGATAATCGTCAATTTCCCATTCTCTTTTCCGCGTTTTTTCATTGGCTGCTTCAAGGCTCTCTACTAAGCTCTCAATGTTAATCGCCTTATCATAATGCCACTGTAAAGCCGCAGATGTGTAGAGCTCGTTTAATTGCGCAACAGAAAAACCTTCCGTCTTTTCGGCCATATATTCGATCGCAGCTCTATCCATAAATCGTTCCATTTTTTATTGAGTAAATATTGCATTCTTAATTTTTCAGTTGGCTTTTTAATTTCATACGCACGATCAAATCGGCCGGCGCGGTTGATCAATGCCGGGTCAATTCGCTCCGGATAATTCGTCGTCCCGATCAGGAAGATCCCTTCCTTCGAAGTTGCCCCATCCAGTGTATTCAAGAACACAGAACGAACCGATTCTGGCATCGAATCAATATCTTCAATCACTAACACCATTGGCGCCATTTTCGCCACAATCGAAAACACTTCTTGATCGAATAACTTGATGTATATTCCGTAATTTGCCAATAAGCGATCGGCGCGGTGATACTTCCCGCGATTGATTTTACAAGTGTTGTTTTTCCATTACCCGGTTGTCCATACAATAAAATCCCGCGTTTATATGGAATTTCATATGTTTTGAAAAATTCTCCGCTTTCATTGAAAAATTCATCGATGGAACGATAGATTTCTGTTTTCACCCCGTCTTCCATTAGTACATCTTCTCTGCTTATTTGTAGGGTAATCTGCTCCTTCGTCCGCTCAACGCCATCTTCCGTGTCAGTGAAAACACTCACGCTATGTTGCATCATTTCCTTTGCCGCTCGTACACATACGTTAAAAAGGACAATAAACACTCATCATTGACGGCAAAAACAAATTCGCGCTGATAGTCTGTATAGCTTTGAAAAATGGGAAGTTTTACAAGTGCTACTTCATACTCAGGGTAAAAACATACTGAATTATTGATCGCCGGTTTAATTACAAACCCGCGTTTCTCACCTTCTTGTGCAAAATGAATATTTCCTGTCTCTACTGTGTCAAACACATAAGAAAGCAACTTCGCTTTATTTTCTTTAATATCTTCGTCAAGCACATTCCACATTTCTTCCTGACCTTCATTATCCATATAAATTTTCATGGACAAACCGGTTTCTTCTTTAATAAATTGATTAATTTTATTTAAAACCAGCCCGTAATCATGATAATTGGGCAAAGTATCGCGGTCATTTTCCGCTAAATAAATAATAAATGATGTCTCTTTCATTCTATTGTCCTCATATTCTATAAATTTATTTCAAGTTTAACCGAAACTGACCTTAAGAAATAGTAGGGAAAATTATGTATTTCGTATGATAATAATTCGACATACTTCTAGTGATGCCTGTGGCAAAATCATTCACTCTCGACTTTAATGGTTTATTTCATGTATAATAGGTATATAATAAAAGAGAAGTGCATTAACACTTCTCCAGGCAACTGTTACCGTCAGGGTGAATGGTTGTTAAAGTTTATTTTTTATGAAGACCACCCTTTTGCTTGCGACGGCGTCGGGTGGTTTTCCTGTTCTCTAGTGCATTTTTCGAAAGTGATGTGCCGCAAATTCGCGCACAATCCCTTTCAAAATTTCATGAACGATTTCAAGAAATGTTTCCATGATTATCACCTCCTTTCCTTGATAGGAAAGAAGAGAGACAACCATCCACCCCGACAATATTCAGTTGCTTATTTAATCGTATCATAATTCCTCAAAATGCACCATGAGTTGACAGAAAATTCAACAAGGAACTAGGAACCACTCCTATAACTCATACTCCCATTCTTCTTTTAATTGCAAGTATAAGATGAGAAGCATATTTTCAACCTCGCGGGTGTTATTTTTTCAATTGGCAAATCGAACTTCGGAAAAGTATTTCAGCAATCCGATGTGTGAGTTCGTATCGTTCCTCTACTCGCAGTTGTGGGAAACGGTGGCTATACGTCTTAAGTAATTCCCAATCCTTCTTGTCGATCGATTGGAGTGCCCACTCAGCGACAACGAGATTGTCTTTCGATAATCCCCTTGCTTCGATTTCCTTTTCGGTTGGAGAAAGCTTTTTCCGTTTCACTTTTCTTTCATGAACGACGATCGTCCCTGCGACGAGGTCACCGATTCGTTTATGCTTCGAATGGAAAAAATCATAATCATCCCAAGTAAATAGCTCGTTGGCAGCGAGTCAATAACTCGCAGAAGGTTGCGAATTAAGCTCGATAAAAATGTAATGCTATGCCCATTGTCTTGAATGACGCGGATTCCAATCACCCGCTTTCCAATCGTTCGACCTCCTGATACAAACTCAAAAACGATAAAATATCCCCAATTGATCATAAAAAAGCGATGATTGCAATGGCAAAGGCAATTGAGCCGACATCAAAGAATTCGAACCAAGCAGAATCTCCACTCACCAAAACGACAAGCCCGATAATAATAACGATTTGAACTGCCATTAAAATCAGTTGATCAATGATAAACGCAGCCGTTCGGCTCCCGAGACCTGCAAGCTGAAATTGAAGTGATACATATTCAGGTGTTTTGATTCCGACTTTATTCTGATCCATACGATCCCTGCTTTCCAGTTGTTTTTCCAAAGTTGTTTCTATTCGATCAAAATATATCTATAATGATGATAATGAATATTTCATATGGGCGGTGTCATCATGAATAGTAAGCAGTTCGTTCAACTCCATCGTGAGGATTGGCAGCAACTCGAACAATTATCAACCACATTACATAAAAGCAAGTCCGCAATCACCGGCGGACATATTGATCAATTTTATCGACTCTATCAAAAAGCAGCTCAACATCTATCATACTCGCAAACGTATTTTCCAAACGAAGATGTTACATCGTACTTAAATGGACTCGTGGCGAAATCACATAATTTATTGTACAAAGACCAAGTGTCAAGCATGAAACAAATTCGTCATTTTTTCAGTACGACGTTTATTCAATTATTTTTGGAACAATGGAAATTCATTATCGTTGCGATGGTCCTTTTTCCATTGGTGCGCTAGGTAGCTTTTTCGCCGTTATAAACGAACCGTTACATATGTATTCTGTCCTTCCCGGGACATGGCTCAATCGATTGTGGAACCGGAAAAAATTAGTGAAAACGATGGCAAGGTTGATTCCGCAACAATGTCAGCAGCGATCATGACGAATAATATTCAAGTCGCCTTTTTGGCGTTTGCCAGTGGAATCACGTTCGGGCTTTTAACTGTTTATATATTAATCTATAACGGCATCATTATTGGTGCACTCGCTGCATTGTTTTGGCATTATGAAAAGTCATACGAATTTTGGGCGTATATCGTTCCCCACGGAATGGTCGAGCTTACAGCCATCTTTATTGCTGGCGGGGCAGGTTTGTTAATGGGCTATAAACTGTTTGTTCCCGGAGAATTTTCTCGGGGTATCAACTAAAAGTTCACGCGAAACGTTCCGTTCAACTTTTGCTTGGCACCCTTCCATTATTCGTCATTGCTGGAATCATTGAAGGATTCATCACCCCAGCGGCCATCTCGTTGGAAGCAAAATATATCGTTGCTATTCTAACGATCATCGGTCTTATTCTTTATCTTTTGATCGGAAAGTTATTGCTTTCAAATAACAGTTCAAAAGGAGGATAAAAGGACCGAGAAGTTCGAGGCGGCGCAGCTTTGAGCAACACAGCGTATGCTGTTTAATACGTGAGTAGCGCAAAAGCAAGCCAACGAAGAAATTCGATGTGTCATTTTACCGGACTTTTGAACATCCTTTCTAAATCAAATTTCGATTCATAATCTCAATATAATGAGATACAGCGGCCGTTGCCAACGCTTCTTCTCGGGCCTCGATCATTACGAGGCCTTGCCTTTCCCATTTTAATTTCTCCTTTTTTCAATATCATTTGCTGCTGCGCAATGCTTTTCACCATTGTGTTTTGCACGGTCTCAGGCTTTTCCTTCGTTCTATTAATGATCGTCATATCTTCAATTCCAATCATGATAAATAAATGTCTTCGTCTGAGTCGTAACAAATACGTCAAAGCGCTTTCCTCATGAAGAAATGTGCGGACATCACTGAACAATAAAAGCAGGCTACGTTTCTTTTGCTTCATTTCCAAAAATGAGAGAACCGCTGCATAATTCGATTCAACTGGATCGACTTTAAGATCATAAATTGCCCGTATAATACTTTGTAAATGAGCCATTCCTTTCGCAGGGGAACAAACAATTTCACCTCTTTTGAAAAGGCTAGAACGGAAACATAGTCTCCTTTTTGAAGTGCGGCGGCAGCTACCGTTAGCGCGGCTTCCAATACTTTTTCAAGACGATTTCCTTTTGATAACTCCGCACCCATCATTCTTCCACAGTCAATTAGTATTGTAATATGCTTCCCATGCTCGGGTTCATATTCATTCGTCATCACTTCGCGAAGCTTGGCCGTTTGCCTCCAGTTGATCATTCTTGGGTCATCACCGACGACATAGCTTCTAATTTGGGCGAAATCGCCGACTCCTCTTCTCAGCTTGCGAATGTTCAATCCTTCATGTAATAAAAATTTCTGTGCGTTCTCTAAATATTGCTTCGTATCCGTTAAATCAGGAATGACCTTAACCGCTTGCTCCAATTCAATCGTTATTTGCTTTTCCCACAAGCCTACGAAACTTTTATAGCGAAAATAGAGTTTTTCACGTCGTATTGTCCTCTTGTTGATGCCATTGTTTCATAGATCGCTTTTGTCGCTGACTGTTTAAGAGCCGTTCCTTTAAAAGGAAAGGGCGCTGAAAGGACTGTGGGAGCCCATCGACAAATGTATAGGTGATGAAATGTGTTGATCTATTCTTTACTTCTACCTCAACTGTATACGGTAATCCCCTTCCATTTCTTCTGGTAGGACGCGCTGAAAGGTCAATTGATTTTTCTCGGTGAAAAAACAAGTCAATAAAACTAGCAAGAAAGATCATGAGATTCATAGAAAAAATAAATGTCCATGAAATGTCGGAAGTAGCACCCATACTCATAAGCAAAAGAGAAGAAATGAGAAAAATGGTGATCAATCGCCTCGTTGGCAATACGCCCCTACCTTGGAACAGGAACCGACCCCACAAGCTCTTCAATGATTTGGTCAACGGCTGTTCCCTCCAATTCTACATGTGGGGATAATTGAATCCGATGTCTTAACGAAGGCTTGGCAACCATCTTTATATCATCCGGTGTCACATAATCCCGACCAGCTAAATAAGCCCACGCTTGGGCTGCTTTTCCAATCGAAATGCCCGCCCTTGTACTTGCTCCGAAACGAATGGAATCCGTCTCCCGCGTTTTTCGGACAATCTTCATTATATAGTCGAGCACACCTTCTCCGACTGTTACACGTTCAATTTCCTTTCGAATCATCAAAAATGTCTCCATATCAAGCACCGGTGTAACGAGACTCTCATCATAATGATTTCCAATCACTTGCAGCAATACATGTTTCTCTTCTTCAAAGAAGGAAAGTCAATATGAAGCTTAAATAGAAAACGATCTTGCTGGGCTTCAGGAAGTGGATAGGTCCCTTCGAATTCAATCGGATTTTGCGTCGCAACAACGAAAAACATCGATGATAACGGATATGTTTTTCCTTGAATCGTCACTTGCTTTTCTTCCATCGCTTCTAAAAGTGCCGCTTGCGTTTTCGCTGGAGTTCGGTTAATTTCATCCGCTAATAAAATATTCGTAAAGATCGGACCTTTTAATGTGTCAAATGTGCCTTCCTTCATGTTATAAATCATGCTGCCTGTAATATCACTTGGCAATAAATCCGGTGTAAATTGGATGCGATTAAAGCTCCCGCCTAGCAAGCTAGCAAGCGTGCGCACCATCTGTGTTTTCCCGTCCCTGGTACACCTTCTAATAGAACATGCCCACCAGCTAAAATTGCAGATAGCAACAGTTTTAGATTTGTCGTTTGTCCTAAGATGCGCTCTTCATATTTTTCCAATAACGAAGCGATTTCCGTCCTCATCCCTCTTCAACCTCTTTTCTCATGCGATCGATCTTTTTCGACCATAATAAGTATTCTTGTTTGCTCACTTTTTCTTCTCCAAAATAGCTGTTAAACCTTTTATAAAAGACTCAACCTCAGCAACGGGCAGTGTCGGCAATTTCCGTTTCAATACTTCAGTGATTTCCTCCCAATTCTGTTGATACGGAATACGCCAGCGCTCTTGCAATAGCCGCTTCACGTAATCAGCCTGGATAACGAGCGAATCATGATAGTGCCGCCCCTTATATACCAGGCAGCGATCGCTTGGATGCCTTCATCACTAAACCGCACCGTATCTTCTCGTAATGGACTAAGGATAGGACCGAATCTTTTCCTTTTGCCCAAAGGAAGAGAATCATCAATAGACCCGTTTGAAGCATGAACAGTAAAACCACATCGGGTACACGGTAAAACCAGCTACCGCACCCTTTGCACCGTGTATGTATTCATCAAATAGAATGTTTGTCGCTTCTCCTTCACTCATTAGCGTGAAAATGAGCGGGATATGATCTTCCTTTATAATATTTTCATTTATTAGCCATTCTGGAGTTACTGCTACGATCAGCTTTCCTTCACCCATGGACCGTGCAAACGCAATCGTCCCCTCATCATCTGATAGTAAAATATGATCGGTTTCGTCTGGTTGAAGGCGGACGTCTGAGGAATTTCAGCCTGATACTTTTCTCCTTTTTGATCAAATACTGTCCCTTCGTCAACCGGAGCGACGAATTCGACCGATACATCAAACATTCCTTTCGGATTATTTTTCAATAATACTATCGTATGGCCTGCTTCCATGAAGTCGATATATGCATCCATTTCCTCACGATTAGGCGTAAAATACGGTTCAACCATGATTAACGTTTGTGTTCCGTAATTTTTCGGTAAACGTGTTGGAGAATGTGACCATCTTTCTACTGATTCATGGTTGTTTTTTACATATGTATAAAACGCTTTTGTCCCCGTAGGTGAAGGGATTCGGAAACGTAGACTGGGTATTCCTTCGGCTTGCTTGTCTCGATAAAATAACTTGAAATGACTACGATGATCAATGGAATAATGAGCCATATCCACGTTTTTATATTATGCAATCTGCTTCCGACCCCTTATGCCTCTTCCAGCCATTTCATCGCCTTTATGTAGAACGGAACATATTCTTCTTTCTGTACACTTTTCTCTCCGTATGTCACTTCATCAAAAATAAGAGCAAGATGATGAAACTCGTTTGCCCACTTAGGATTCACCTTTTTCAGTTCCTCATAATACTCTCCATTCGTTTTCCAAACCCTTGCGATAAGCCATTCTTTTTCATGGAAATAAAGGAGCAGCGCTAAAAAGATGGCGAGTGGCGAGCGAGTATTCTGCCAACTCTTCTCGCCGTCTCGCCTCCTCTAGATGCATATGGAATGACCAATCGATTTCCCCATCGACTGGAATGGCGATTGATCCCGGTATTTCAGTCGCCTTCCACTATAACGGACGCTAAAAATTACGACGAAAGCGAGAAGGAAAGAACCGCAATGATGATAATGATAAGCAAAGGTTGCGCTGCTGCACTTGCCGCTTCATAAGATGGAAATAATTTGGCAAGCTGATCTGCGATCCATTCCTTCGCTTTTTCCCACCAAGACTCCATTTTCGAAGCATTATAGGCCGTATATTCCTTGCCTTGCAAGATCGTTTCTAACTCATCTTTTGCCTTTTCTACATTAATCATAGATCCTCACCTTTTATGAAATCGGCTTGTATTCATCAATCATATCCTTTAAATCGTCCGCATCGTGGCGAATTTTCAAATCAAAATACATCACCGCAAATCCGACAGAAAGAATCAACGTTGTAAAAATCGTTGCGAGATTAATAATGATCGATAATAGCACACTATTTCCTAACGCTAAGCCAAACGTAAACTCAATGCAATACTAATACATGACATAATTAATAGGAAAACAACGTAAAGCCCAAACATCGTCCAAGCTCTACCTCTTGTAAGCGCCCAGCTTCTTGAAAATCCAGGAGAACCCTCACCGAGAATAACCGAACCGAAATAAAAACTCCATCGTGTTAATAAATATCCTACTCCAACAGCGAAGCCAAGAAGAAAAATGATTGCAATGATAACACCTGCCACTGGCATTGCTATCGCTCCAATAATGCTAGCGATTGTAATAACAAAAATAGGAACGACCAGTAACCCGATCATGATTAATCCATATAAAATGCTGCTCCCGATGATTGGCCAGTAACGTGAAAAAGCCTTCTTGATAACCGATCCAACCGTAAATTCTTCATTTTTCCTAATATGATTTACCGCAAGTAAGATCGCGGCTGACCCGATCGGAAAGATGAAAATACTAAGAAGCCCCATAAAACCTATACCAACATCACTTGCAATATTCCCCGTTTCATCTAAGCCCGAAATCATTTTATCGAACCATGTATCTCCAACTCCTACTTGTCTGAAGAAACTCTGTCCAGATCCAAGCTGAATGAATGCTTGAAGTGCATAAATCGGTCCCATAAAAATAAGTAAGATCGTAAAAAGTCCTTGAAACGATTTTTGCTCAAACTAAATGTAAGATCCAGTATTTCACCGAACCCTTTTGGACGATTAAACTTTGTATTCAAGATGTATTTCCCTTTAAAATAACCCATATCGGCTATTTTACCATTATTCAGACATAGTTTGAGAATAAAATTTATATGAATTTTACCGACATCTTATTTTACGTGGGGCCGAATAAGATATTCCCGACGATTCGGACGACAATCCTCCAATCCCAAAATTTATTGTATCTTTATCCACTTCTAGTCGTACATATGAGTAAAGAAGAAGCGGGGTGAGGATATTGCAAATAACAAATATGATAAAAGTCATCGGTGAAGGAAAAATCTCTGTCCAACCTGATAAGGCGGATATAACGTTAGAGCCGCAACCGAGGATAAATCCTTAGAGCAGACGCAGGAAAACAACGCGAGGACGATTTCGAAAATCAAGCAGGCACTGAATCAACTTGGAATACTAGATGAACAAATGAAGACGATTCATTATTCGATTCATCCACAATACGATTTTGTTGAGGGCAAGCAACTTTTCAGAGGCTATCGTGTGGAACATTTGCTGCTTATCACAGTTGGACAAATTGAACATACAGGCTTAGTCGTTGATACTGCTGTTAACAACGGAGCAAATATCGTTTCCGGAATAAAATTTGATACGGCACACTACAACTATTACTATCAACAAGCCCTATCTTTAGCCGTCATCAACGCGAGACAAAAAGCTGAAACGATCGCTCATACGCTTGGCGTTCAACTCGTGAGGCCGCCTTCGTCCGTAACAGAAAGGATACGGCAACAAGAAGGACCGATTCCATATCACACAACGGCATTCGTTAAAAGTGAAGCGGTGACGCCGATCGAACCAGGAACAATGGAAATTATCAGTCATGTGACGGTGGAATTCACATATTAAATGCCTGTCACCGACGCCGGCGACAGGCTTCTTCTTATTCCTGCTTATAATTAATTAAATTGGTGAAAATCCGATATCCTCCAGGCACTTGGCCTTGAATTTGGCGGTAAAAGACGAGGTTCGTATACAAATAAGTCCCTTCTCCGTACTTCGCCATAAGAATTCCACCATCAAAAGGATCTTCATTCGGATCAGCCATACTGACGTATGTTTCGTAGCGATCATCCCATGCCATCGGATAATAGAGCCCTCTTTCCTGCACCCAGCCGTCCCAATCCGCATCCGTAATTTGATTCGGATAATTAAATAGCGCAGATTCTGGCTGCAGCACATTTACCTTGGCATTTTCATCCGTCACTCTCCAGCGAATCGAGGGGTTCCGAGTGTAAGCGGGAACGGTGCCGTCGTATCTTTATTCCAGTTATCTCCCGGTTTATGATATTGAACGACTAAATGCCCGCCATCTTCCACATATTTATGAAGTCGTGCATTGTTCGCCACTAAATCCTTTCTTGATAAATAAGCGCGGATCCCGACAACGATCGTATCGTATTCATTCAAATCCCCAGTTTCAAGATCAGCTTCGGTCAATTTTGAAATCGGAAGGCCAGCATTAATCAAATAATCGGCAACCTTGTCAAATCCGCTTTCAATATAACCAATCTTAAGATGAGGATCGCTTACTAATTCAAACGCTACGCCGTTAATTTCAGACGGGTATAAATAGTAAAACGTTCCGATATGATCGTAGTGAATTTCTTGAACGGTCGTTTCGAATGTACGTCCATTTGCGACTGCCTTTGCCTCGATTGTAAAATTACCGTCCTCAATATCAGAAGGCGGGCTTACCATAAAGGTGACTTCCTTTCCTCCGAATGCTTCGTGAAATCTACCGCTATTTCTGCCGGGAAACGCCCCATCCTTCTGGGAGATCGAGTGATACTTTTGCCACACGCTTCCCGTCAAAATAGTTTTTCACCATTACATTCACAGGCATTTCTTCCTTGATTTTTGCTGTATTTACGACCATATCCTTAGGATCCAACATCAAGCTAATATCTGGAAGAACAGCAACTGTCTCGTCCAATTCCTGGATCCGTTGAACTTTCGTGCCACCATTTTCATATGATACATCTACTTTTATCACAGGCTCTTTATAAGCATGATAGAAGTCGGCATCCTCAGGGACAGATACATGATAAACTAACTCTACGCTTTCCCTGGCTTTAGAATGCCCGCCTTGCTTTTCTTGCTTACCTTCCAGCCATCTGGAACGATAAGCTGAGCCTCCACCTTACCTAATTTCTGCATGCCATTATTGATAAGGGTAATGGATACCTCTGTATTTTGTCCTTGCGTTAAGATTGTTGAATCAGGCTCCACATTTACATCAAGACTAGTGGCTACAAAGCTAGCTTCTTGAAGCTGCTCTTCTTTATTAGCCAGCTTACGAAGTAAATCATGTTTTAATGCTTCATCGAGCTTTGCTTTCTCTACCTTCTTCGTCAGTTGGCGGACATCTTTTAAAGCACTTTGGCTCTTAGAAAAGACGGTATTTTCATTTGGATAAGCTGCTACGATGCCATCCAACTCACTTTGTAATTTTGTAAAATGAACCTTCAAATCATTTTGATTTTCCGAGAAAACTTGTGCCCATTCAGTAAAATCGTAAGGGATTCCAGCAAATAAATCATTGCTTCCCTTCGTATCGACGGCACTATCGACTAACTCCAAATATGTTTGTCTTGGGGCGACTGGAATATCTCTACCCATTCCTTGACTCTTATGCATATAGCGGGACTGTTCACCTAGCTGTGGATAAGACATTTCATAAATTGGATCATACATCCCAATTTCGATTGATGTCGTTGCGGTCTGTGGAGATGCGGCAGGCAAATAAAGTTTCTTCGTCTGCCATACGGAAAGGCCTTCTTCTAGTTGATGTGGAAATACATTAGGATCAGCAGCATCTTTATATGCTCGTTCACTAAGTACCGTCATTGCGCGGTGGTGGCCATGCTGGGAATCGACATCTCGGAAAGATGGCATAACAATATCTGGCTGGTACGTGCGGATGAAGCGAATTAACCTTTCGTACGTTACTTCTTCTCCCATTTCTCAAGCGTTTCTTCTGTCGTTTTTGAGAAACCGAAATCATAAATTGCATCTGATAACTCTTCACTTAAATGATACGCTTTTACATTTGTAATTTTGGCGGCCTCGACCATTTCCTGGAACGAATAATTCCTAATCCGTCACCAAGTTCAAGACCAATTTCGTTTTGCCCACCTTCTCCGCGGTTAGCGATTAAGCTAGCTGTTTTTACTCCAAGACCTCTTGACAAATAAGCTAAAAATCACTTCGCTCATCATCTGGATGAGCACCCGTATTGACAAATGTGACCGTCGTCTCCAGAGGCTTGACCACATTCCAAAGATCAACATTTGTTTTTTCCTTTTCAGCAGCGAAACTAATCGGAACGAGCGAGATCGCTAATAAAAAGGAAAGAAGTCCAAGCGATAATCTCCTCATCAACTGAAACCCCTTTCATTATTTTAGTTTTTACTGCAAAATGCTTGTTCATCCCCTTTCATTGAGTTAATTAGTCTAACTAACGTACTTATATAATAAATACCATAAATAGGGTGACTATGTATATCATGCTAAATCCCTTATTTATCGACAGTCATTAATACCTATTACCTAAACTTTCTAAATTTTTTAATTATATATTGAAAGCGTTGTCCCGTTCATGTATATTTTAATTAATTAGGAAGCTTTACTAACTGTCATTGTAGAAAATTATACCGGAGTTGAAAACATGAATAAAGTCGATGAGTTTATTAAAAATGAAGGTATTTCTTTTCCTGGCAAAACGTATGCAGAAGAACTGTTAATTCCGTATTTAATGATCAACGCGACTATCTTTTTGATGTGATGTTCGATATTCACCGGGCCCATATCATCATGCTTGCCGAACAAAAAATCATTCCTCAAGAAGAAGCGGAAAAGATGCTCGTAGGGATTAACAAGGTGGCGAAAACAGAGAGAAAAGTATAAGCTATCGACCGGAATATGAAGATTTATTTTTATGATGGAAGCAAAAATTGGCGAAGAAATTGGAGCCGAATTAGCTGGTAAAATCCACATTGGCCGCAGTCGAAATGATATGGGCATCGCTATGTACCGCTTAGTTTTAAGGAAACATTTGTTGGAGTTGCTCAGCAGCTCCTATCAGTTAAGTGAAATTTTATTAACGCAAGCAGAGCGGCATTCAGAAACATATATGACTGGCTACACCCACACACAGCCGGCCCAGCCGATGACGTTTGGCCATTATCTTTTAGCGATTTATGATGTGCTGCAAAGAGATATTAAAAGACTTTGGGCTTCTTATCATACAGTTAATCAGTCACCAATGGGAGCGGCAGCATTGACAACAACCGGATTTCCGATTAGCCGCGAACGGATGTGTGAGCTATTAGGATTTGACCGCTTGATCGAAAACTCATATGACTGTATTGGCGGTGCCGATTATTTGCTCGAAGTTGCCACTGCGATTATGACTTGCATGGTGAATACAGGAAGATGGATTCAAGATTTCCTGCGCTATGTGACGAGAGAATTCGGCTATGTTAAAGTTGCTGACCCTTACGTCCAAATTAGCAGCATTATGCCGCAAAAGCGGAATCCTGTTTCGATTGAACATTCACGTTCTTTGTCTAGCAGTGCATACGGCGAAGCGTTGGCCGCCATCAGCATGATTCATAATACACCATTCGGAGACATTGTTGATACAGAAGATGACTTACAGCCCCATTTATATCGGGCATTCGATAAGGCCAATCGCGTCATGAAATTAATGTACGCCGTCCTCGCTACACTCGAAGTCGATAAGGACAAAATGAAAGAAATGGCGGAAAAATCGAGTATTACAATTACAGAGCTTGCAGATACGTTGGCGCGGGATTACGGCATTTCTTTTCGGAAAGCTCACACGATCGCTAGCGAAATATCCAAGCGAACGATTAATGAAGGAAATGAGTTATATGATTGGGACGTCCGTGACATTAATGCGATTATCCACGAATTTGTTGAAGTAGCACTTACAGATGAAGAATGGAATAAAATCATCTCCCCGAATACTTCGTTTCGATTCGGAACCATCGGGGCGGACCAAATCCACAAGAAGTGGAAAGAATGATTGAAGAAAGAAACGAATTATTGGTCTACGAAATGGATAACCATGAAAAGATCGTCAACACCCTATCCCGTTCAAGAACTGAATTACTAGAATTTACATTTGGAAGCTGACTCGAAATGAGTCAGCTTCGGCTTTGCGAGTTGTGCAATTATGCCTCGAATTCGTGCAATTAATTGAAAAAATGTGCAATTAATCAAAAATCCGTGCAATTAACACCGAAACCTGTGCAATTATTAAAATTAGACAAAATTCGGGAGGATTTTCCCTACTTCACAAATCATGCGTCAACGGTCCCAACTTAAAATTTGGCTGGAGAAAAATAAATTTCCACAATCCTCGACTTAGCCACTGATCATTGTTACTGACCACTCCCACGGCTAAAGCCAATGGGGTTCTTTCTCACAAATATCCCACTTACAACCTCTAAAGAAGATTGCAGAGGCGAGACTTAGGTGAGCAACACTTGATAGAAAAACATTCTTTCAAATGGGCAAGGTCTGTGCCTCTACGCCGTTCATTCGGCGATACTTTTATCTTTTTCAGTTTATCTTTAGGATGTTTTGTCCTTTGTCTTTTTCGAAAGACAAGAAACGCTTGTACCAGACAGGTTGTTTATAGACAACTGAAATATTGGAATGTACCTCCATCGAGTGTAATTTGCGTGCAATGTTTTGCGCACCATTTACATCCCGATGGATTTCTGCTTTGTGAACAGAACAAATAAAATTTCGTCCATCTGCTTGATGTCTACCATTACAAAACGGACAATCTTGCGAAGTATAACTTTCTTCCGTTTCTTCCACTTTGATGCCTTTTAACTTCGCTTTATATGTTAATTTTTGTTTGATTTTTCCTTGATTCCATAATGATAGTTGTTGTCTACGAACTTTGTTCGTTTTTTGTTTCTTCTTTCCGTTTTTATTCGTATTTTTTCAATGCCTGACACATTCCCAATGACAAAGTGAGTGACTTTTTCTTCTTCTAAGAAGTGAATGATTTCTTTAGTTGTTTTATGTTCCAACTCTTGGAGTTGGTTTTTGCTTTTCTGACGTATACGTCCTCGAGCCTTTCTATACTTATGCCATTGACGGGAACCTTGTTTACATCGTGACATCTTTTATTCAAGTCAGCTAATGCTTTTGATCTAAATTGAGCAATACTTCTCATTGCCCTGCCTGATAATAATAATGCTTTATCTGCCGTTGCTACTGTAACGGCGTGAATTTCACCTAGATCACCACCGGCGACCTTAAATAGATAACTAGAAGTATGTTTTTTCGGAACTTGAACAGAATAACAAAACCAATAGGCCCCATTTTTCCAAACAATTTCAGCGTAATTGCAACTATTCAAGTCTTCATTGGATCTATTAGGAAGCGTGACTGTCTCATTTTTCTTTGGATACTTTTCGCTCCAGTTTTTCTTTTTCTTCTTTGTTAGAAGTTCTGGAAGATCAAGAGTGTACTCCGCTTTCTTCACAATAATTTCATGCTTGGATACCCTCATAGACGCTTTTTTAACGGAATACAATAATAGTATTTTCTTCTCCACGGATATTTAGCTTTTTATCTACCTTACGCAGTTGTCGGATTGTTTCACGATTCGCCACATATTTATCCGCAATCGCTTGAACCGTTTGAGAATGAAGATCATACGTTTGTTTTCTGACAGATTGTATTTCTGTTTTGCTTAACCATTTTTTATAAGTGAAATAATAAGAGGTTGCTTCTCGGACAATATCATTCCAAACGGATGCCGCTTCACGTTGCATTCTCCTTATTTTTCGATATAAGTCTTTATCATAAGGGATTCTAAATGAACGAGTGACAAACATCTTTGTCTGCCCCCTTCCTATTATATTTTATCTTCATTATACCAGATCACCTGTTCCCATCCTAGCGAATGGTATGAATATTCGTATAACCATTACCCTACCTCTAAAGAAGTGGGCTTCTTTCATTCGAGAAGACCTGTAACCCTTCCACCATCATCGAAACGACCGGCAATCCGAGAGATTATCAACATATTATCCACAGCACACATTTTATTTCCAAAATGGAAGAGTTTCAAAAAAGCATCATGTGGAACATTTTTCAAAAAAGATATGAGACGGCTAACGAAAAATTTATTAAATCAACATACACCGGAAACATTTAATATTTTACAGTACTTACACATTCGTCCAGAGGAAATTCTAACTGGAGTTCACTGTCCAAAATGTTCATTTTTGCCCATGACTAGATACCACGGGAAATGGGTCTGTCCTTCCTGTACATTTTCCTCGAGTACTGCATACAAAAATCACTTCTAGACTATTTCCTGCTCATAAACCCTACGATCACAAACAAGGAAGCACGTCACTTTTACAAATCCGTTCACGTAATGTTGTAACAAATATATTAAATTCGTTAAATCTCCCTTATACAGGAAACACAAAAGGAAGAGTTTATGATCTGTCATCTTTAAAAGAGTGAGTAAATACGCAATTATCAATCCATACAAAAAGGTCCTCATTATAAGGACCTTTCACTTGATTCTAATCGGTTTAGGATTTTCTAATTTTAATATTCGTGCTGCATTTCCACCGAAGAATAATTTCATTTCGTCTTTACACATGCCGATGTTATGGCAGACAGCTTCCTGCAAATCAAGATAACGTTTCGCAAAGCCTCGTGGAAAATGATTGGAGTCTGTTCCAAAAATCATTCGTGAAGGACCAATGGTTTCATAAGCCTTTTTAAATAAATCTTCTAATGTCAGTTGATATGGCATCCATCTTACCCAATCATTCGATCCACTCGAATCAACATAGACATTAGGACTTGCCCAAGCGAGATGAAGCAACTCCTGCCAGTAGCCTGCCCCAAAATGAGGAAACACAAATGGTATATCAACATAAGTCTGAACAACATTATGAATGGTGAGTGGATTAATATATGGATGAGATACAATTCCACCCGGTCCGCCTAAAATGCCAAAATGAATAAGGCAAGGCAATTTATGATCATTCATATACGTCCAAAATGGCTTTAATTCCGGAGCATCAAATGGCTTGCGCATGAGTGGACCGAACCACTTATAACCTGAAAGACCAAGCTCCTCAATCGCAAATTTAAGTTTTTCGAGTGCACCATCTTCTGATAAATCATGATGAGCAAAGCCAATGAACCGCTCCTTATTTTTGTTCACAAGGTCTGCGAGCACTTCATTTCCGCCACCCGTGACAAACACAATTTTTGGACTTCATTTTTTCAAGCTCGTTCCGCCATCTCTCAGCTTGTTTTTCGTTACCAGGATGTTCACCTTCTACACTTTCAAATTTAAATTGCCTTCTCCAATCTTTTCGTAGTTCATGTTGATATTCCATTACTTTCGGATGCAATTTGCGCAACTCAATGAAAGGCTCCTTCTCTACAGGAAAATGTGCGTGAAAGTCGATTACATTTTGTATCATCTTCTTACTTTCCCCGTTAACTGAATACCTTCAATAATCCGTGCCTGGAAGATTAAAAAGACGATAATCATCGGGACGACCGCTAACGTACTCATCCCCATAATTGTATTCCATTGAATACCTCCAGCGTCTGATGTGCCGTATAAGGAAATACCAACAGGAAGTGTACGCATATCACTCGTTGTTGTGACAATCACTGGCCATAAATACGCATTCCAATTCCCTAAAAAGTGAGAATTCTAATGCGGACAAGGCAGGTTTCACTTGAGGCATCGCGACACGCCACCATATTTTAAACTCTCCCATCCCATCAATCCGTGCTGCATCTAACGTATCATTCGGAATCGTTGTCATAAATTGCCTCATCAGAAAAACACCGAATGCCTCAATCACTCCGGGAACATAATTCCCCAATACGTGTCGACCCATTCGAGTTTACTACTTAATACAAACCATGGAATAACTAACATTTCTGTTGGGATCATCATCGTACTAAGAATTAAAATGAAGGCAATCTTCGCTCCAGGAAATTTATACTTAGCAAATGTATAGCCGATTAACGAACAAAATAATAGGTTTGTAATCGTCACGGTCACCGCAATAACGAAACTATTACCGTACCACCGGACGTATTCTGTTTTCTCAAAAATAAACTTGTATCCAGAAAAGTCGATCTTTTTAGGCAAAAAGTTTAATTTATAGAAATCTGGCAAACTTTTAAAAGAGGAAACGATCATCCATAGAAATGGAAAGGAAACAAATATAACACCAACCAATAGGACGCAGTGAACGAGTATTCTAGATACAGAAAGCTGTTTAGTCATATGATCCCCCTCTATAACTCGTATTCCTTGTTTAATACTTTTAATTGCACCAACGTCACAACTAAGATCATGATAAAAAGGACGACCGTGATTGCAGATGCGTATTCCAAATTGTATTCCCTGAACCCTTGCTTGTACATGTAAATGGCGATGCTTGATGTACTATTTAATGGGCCACCCAATGTGGATCCCGAGCTACCTCCAGTTAGGTTGACAATTTGGGTGAAAACTTGGAGCGTTTGAATCGCACCAATAACGGTCAAAAAACGATCGTTGGATTTAATAAAGGAAACGTAATCTTCCAGAACATTTTCCACTTATTTGCACCATCAATTGTTGCCGCTTCATAAAATGTTCTTGGAATCCCTTGTAACCCAGCCATAAAAATAAGCATAAAAATCCTGCTAATTGCCAGATTAACATTGCGCTAATGGAGGTAAGTGCAAGCTTTGATTTGTAAGCCAATCTTGTTGCGGGATATGTAACCATTTCAATAGTTGGTTTAATACGCCTGAATGCGGGTCATAAATAAGTCTCCAAACCCAACTCACCGCTACGATCGAGGTCATATAAGGTAAAAAGAATATTATTCGATAAAACCAGCGAAACCGCTGGACACTTTCAATAGCTAAAGCTACCGTCAAACCGATCGCAAGTGTTAATGGAACGGTTATAATAAAATACAAAAATGTATTGAGGACGGACCGCCAAAATACAGTATCATGCCACAATTTCGTATAGTTTTCCAACGTAAATCCGGGGTCCCTTGAATTGAAAATGACATGGAAAAGGCGTATAACGTCGGAAAAATTCTTATACCAATAAAGAACAGTAAAGGGATCGCCAAGAATGCATACGCGACTAAAGCTTGCCTCGTTTTTAACTTCAATGATATTCGATTAGAAAAACGGGGGTTGAGGTCCCGTTGGTATATCGTTGGCTAATTTTCGTTCCATCTGCATCCCCTTCTAATAGTCCGAACGCTTAATTTACAGAAATAAATTAAGCGTTCAGTTTTTTGGTAAGCAACTTTAAGGATGGGTAATTATTTCAAGTACTTTCCACTTTGCTTATTTACTCCTTATAAAACTCGTCTCGAATCTCTTGTAGTTGCTCTACGAGTTTATTGAATGATGTTTCAACATCTTCTTTTTCTAAAATAATCCGATCAACAGCATTAATAACAGCTTCTCTTTCTTTTCCTCATTAACAAACGGAGTAGCGTGAGCTTTTGCTAATCCTTCTACGAATGGGCCGTAAATTGGGTCTTCTGAAATTTCCTTATCGTCAGCTAGGGATGCTGCGGCTGGCAATTCACCGACATTTTCTAGCCAGCTTTTTTGCGTTTCTTCAGAGATAAGGAATTTTAAGAACCTTTGGCTTGCTTCTAATTGTTTGCCACTTACATCTTTCGTAATCGCATTTGTCCAATAAGAACCAAAGTTTGATTCAAGACCTCCAATTTCACGAACCGGTAATGTAGTCACTCCCATTCAAAATCATTGTTTTCTTTATATGCAGCAATATTAAACGATCCATCGATGTTCATCGCCGTTCTTCCTGAGCTAAAACTTGTTACAGGAGTATCCATAAAGTCAGCAGCACCAATTTTATGCTCCGTCGTCATGTCCATCCAAAACTTAAATGCCTCCGCACCTTCCGGCTTTGAGTTCCATTGAACCGTTCGTTGATCTTCACTGTATGGATCCACTCCCCATTGTCGAAGAAGTACTTGCGGGACAACGTGCTGGCCTTGAGCGGAAATATTCCAAGCGAATCCTGCTTGTTCGTAACGGTCGTCAGAGTCACGCTTCGTCGTTTTAATGGCGTAGTCCATAAACTCATCCCATGTTTTTGGTGGCTGCTCTGGATCCAAACCAGCCTCTTTAAATAGCTCTTTATTCCAAAATAGTGCTAGGAACGCACAGCGATTGGCAACGTATAATATTTATCATCAATTTTCGATGATTGAATCATCGGAACATAATAATCTTCTATTTCCTGTGTACTCATAAAATCCTCAGGAATCGGTTGGATGTAGCCTAATTTTACAAAGTTAGGAATCCATCCATAGTATAGATTGATAATATCTGGCGCTTTGTTTGCATGCATAGCGGCAGTAATTTTGTCATTGTATTGATCATATGGAAAGTCTTGCGCTTCCACTTTTATATCTGGGTTTTCAGCTTCAAATTTTTCAATTAGCCTATCGATTTCTTCTACTTTTGCAGGAAATGTATATTGCCAATAAGTGATTTTCGTTACTTCATCTTTTCCATTCTTTGAATCTGTGCCCGTTTTCTCACTGCTACCACCATCGCCGCCACCGCTACACCCAGCTAATAAAAGCAGTGATATGATCGCAAAAGCTGAAATCATTTTCAAGAATATTTTTCTCACGATAATGCCTCCCTTTTTATTAATTTAAGAAACAACAAAATAGGATATCGCTGTACTCCATCACCCCCTTTGTTGCTTTAAAAAGATCGTTCTGTATCTTTTACGCTGAATTATTCATGCTTATTACACCTTTAAAATCGAATCATGCTCGCTTAAAAATAAAAATGCTGCTCCTAACAACGATACATTTTCAAGTTCAGTAATCGAAATCTCGGTATGAATGGGTAGATGCTTATTAATGGTGGCACGAATATTAGGCAAGAAACAATCGATTGATTTTGATATGCCGCCTCCCAATACGACACATTCCGGATTAACAATGGAAATGATATTAATTAATGCAAAGGTAAGATGTGAGAGGGCATCATTGACAACTTCCAAGGCGACCTTATCTCCGCTTTTGGCCAGTTGAAATATTTCTTCCGCTGACCAATTATCCCTAATCCGATCACCAAGGCGACTTAGCATTCTTTTCGTGATTGACGGACCACCAACATGACTATCTAAAAACCATAGCCGGAAAAAATAGATTCATATTCTCCTTCAGCGGCATTTTTATCTGTGACTAAATAACCTATTTCACCCGCCGCAAAAGTAGATCCTCGGTAAAGCCGTCCATTAATGATCATTCCACAACCAACACCCGTGCCAAGTGTGATTAACAGCATATTTTCTTTCGTTTTGGCGGCACCTTTCCACTTTTCACCAAGCACTGCCACATTTACATCATTATCAATATATACTGGAAACGGAAGTTTCTTTTCCAGCTTCTGTTTTAGTGGATATTGCTTCCACCCAAGACTTGGTGCATCAAAAACAATTCCATCATCTACGGAAGTAATTCCCGGTACCCCTACACCTACGCCAAATATTTGTTCGACTTCCAGACCACTATTTATAATAAGGGTCATAATTTGATTGGAGAGCGTTTCGACGAACGTATTAGATAAGTTATTTTGTGTATCCAGTGTAGTTTTACTTTTACATCGCCTACCAAATTCATGATAGCGATTTCAATTGTTGTCCCACCAATATCTACTCCAACAATATATTTTGCATTGCTATTAAAGTAGATATGGAACGGTTTCCTTCCACCTAATGAACTTGCCCGTGTACTTTCCTTTTCTTTAATCCAGCCTTCAACCAATAGCTCATCGACAAGTTTCGAAATGGTTGGTTTGCTAATTGATAACGCCTTTGCAATATCAGCCCGCGATTTTCCTTCGTTTGCTTTTATGTAATGTAAAATATTTTTCTTATTCATTAATTTCAAGTATTGGGGATTTGCTTGGATGTTCCCGATAATGATCGTTCCCTCCTTTCAAACAATAATGAGAGATTAAGAGAATTGGAGCGGATAAGATTAGGTTAGGTTAGGTTAGGTTAGGTTAGGTTAGGTTAGGTTACTTACTATTTGGAAAAATGATACTATTGTTAACCTAAGTTGTCAATACATTCCAGGTAGATTGAGTACAAGGGTGCATAAAATAGTACAAAGACAATCCCCTCTATTAGAATTATCATTTAATAAGCACCTAAGTCTCTTTGACAGAAAAATGAAAAGGCAGTCGTTTGCAAACATTCGTAATTCTACAACTTAAAAGGGAGGATGTTTCATGAAGAAATTTGTGAGTTTCTGGATTGTCCTACTCTTCTTAGTAAGCGTTATTCAACCGGCAATTTATCCGGCTTCTGCAGAAAATGATATCGCACCCGTAAATCTGTCACTTGATGATGGGGTTGGCGTGAAAGCTAGTTCCGACTGTAAAGGATGTAATCCATCAGGAATTATGAGTCAAGTAATAGATGGAGATCGAGCAACAGCTTGGACATACTTAACAGCGGATATTGCAGATGATAGTGCATGGATTGAAATTAATTTGGCAAAGACTGCTGATATCACCGAAGTTATTTTAAGGGATATTCCGAGGGATAAAATTGAAAGTTACACGTTAACTTTTAAAGATGGTGAGGGAATCCATTCAGTCGACATTAAGGCGAAATATGTAACATTTGAATTCACAAGAAAAGAATCAGCCACCGCAAGATTTTATCCCTATCTGAAATTGAGATTATCGGTACATATGCGACCGAAAGTTCTCAAGGGATTAAAGAAATTTATTTACTAGATAACGAAGGGAATAGATTAAGGGCATCAGATGATCTTTTCGTTAATAAAGGTGCTTCCTCGCTAAATAGTATTGGTTTAAAGTTTCGTAGTTCTGCTCATACTGGGTAATAGATTACAATATTATTATCCGGGGTGGCCAAAAATGAATGATTTTAATCAAGAATATAGTGTGTTCCAAAAAGCATTAAACATTGAAGATCCATGGTATGTGATTGATTATGAATTGAATACCAAAGATCTAATCCTCGATATTTATTTGGATTTTAAACGAGGTGCCAAATTTACATGTTCTCATTGTGGTCATTCCCAGGCAAAAGTACACGATATCTTAGATGATGACCGTTCCTGGAGACATTTAAATTTCTGGCAGTATAAAACGATTCTTCACGCAAGATTCCTAGAACGAAGTGCGATTCATGTAATAAGATTCGAACGATTAATATCGATTGGTCACGCCCCGGTGCGGGGTTTACATGGTATTTCGAATCAGAAATCATGCAATTAATGAAAGAAATGCCCGTCGCAGCTGTTGCACGAAAAGTAGATGAGCATGATACGCGATTATGGCGTGTCTTCCATTACTACGTTGATAAAGCAATGAAAGAATTAGGTATATCTAAGGTAAAGCGTATTGCCATCGATGAAACGTCTAGCCGTCGAGGGCATGAATATGTTACTTTGTTTGTTGATATGGATACAAAACGTGTTTTGTTTGCCACAGAAGGAAAAGATGCCAGTGTTTTAAAGGAATTTGCCAATTTTCTTACAGAAAAAGGTGTTGACCTTGGAAACATTGAAGAAGTCTGTAGCGATATGTCTCCGGCTTTTAAAAAGGCGTTGAGACTGAGTTTCCAAAGGCCCATATCACCTTTGATAAATTTCATGTGATGAAACTAGTGAATGAGGCTCTGGACCAAGTCCGTCGGATGGAACAGCAAGAAAAATAATGAAATTAAAAGATACAAATTTAAAAACAGCGAGAGCGTACCGGTTAAAGCTTTCCCTTCAAGACCTGTGGACCAAATCCGAATTCTTTGCTCCATTTTACTTTAATGAGTGGTATCACTGGGCAATTCGATCTCAATTAGAACCTATGGTAATAGTAGCTCAAACACTCAAAAAGCACAAAACAGGCATACTAAGATGGTTCATTTCTAAAATGACACGGTCTACTTGAAGGTATTAATAGTCTCGTTCAGGCTGCCAAGCGCAAGGCTAGAGGATATCGTACAACCAAAAATTTTATTGCGATGATCTACGCAACAGCCAATAAGCTAATCATTCAAGTGGAACCACATAAGCAAGGGTAGGTCCTTCTCAACTTACCAACTGCTCTTCATTCTAGAGATAGGCGGTCAAGTGCTTTCCTTGACGGCCTATCTCTAGAATGAAAAACTATTAAAGTTGAGAAGGAGCTTATCCTATTCATATTGTTGGGGTTTCTATTGTATCCACACAAAATAGCGAGGAGCCTCTTTTATTTAATAGTTAACACTTCTTGCTACACTAGATTTCTGTGATGGGCGGCGTGTCAGATAAAAATACGCCGACATCGCAAGCAAATGGCAGCAGACAATGACAATTCCCAGTGGAATCGCTGTATGTTCTCCCCAAGTCCTGTCAATGGGGCGGTGATTGAACCTAGTAAAAACGGAATCAGCCCTAGCAGCGCAGCTGCACTCCCAGCGTTCTTTTTTGATTTTGCATCGCTAATGCAAAGGTTGTCGTCCCAACAATTCCTACACTTGAAACGACAAAAAACAATGGGATTAATACACTAATAAGTCCTGCTTGAAGGATAATCATAGCGATTAAAGAAATTCCGCCGAATAACGCCATGAAAAGCCCTATAATAAGCATCTTCTCTTCTTTCACTTTACCTGCCAGTCTTCCAGTCACTTGAGAAGCAATAATAATTCCCACTCCATTCAACGCAAAAATAAAGCTGAACATTTGTGGAGAAGCCCCGTAAATATTTTGAATGACGAAAGGTGAGCCAGCTATATATCCAAACAAGGCTGCCGATACAAAACCTTGCGTTAACGCATACCCGATAAAAATACGATCTCCTAACAAATTACGAAAAACGATGAACGTATTTTTATACCTCCTGAACTGCGATTACTAGGAGATAATGATTCTTTCACACCAAAGCATGCCCCCAACACCATCAATGCACCTAGTAAGCAAAGGATAATAAAGACGCCGCGCCATGAAGTAAAGTTTAGGATCACACCGCCAATAACTGGCGCTAATATCGGAGCTGCCCCATGGACGAGCATTAATAAGGCGAAAAACTGCGTCAACTCTACTCCCGAGAAGCGATCACGGACAATCGCCCTTGCTATAACGATGCCACCCGCCCCTGAAAACCCTTGCACAAATCTTAATAACAATAAAATCTCGATTGAAGGAGCAAACGCACATAATAATGAGGAAATGCTGTAAACCGCCAATGATATAATTAAAGGACGCTTCCTTCCTTTTTGATCACTGATTGCTCCAATGAACAACTGCCCCATTCCCATTCCTAATAGACAAGCCGTAATACTAAGCTGTATCAATGAAGCAGTGCCCCAATATCCTCCGATAAAACTGGCAATGCCGGTAAATACATATCCATCGATAATGGCCCAATCGCCACAAAAGAACCTAAAACAACGGACAACCATATTCTTTGAAAATCAAATCGATTTTTACCTTTTGAAAGTGCCTCCAATTTTCCTCCTCCTCATAACCAGCCCCATTTTATTTGAGTATTCATATTATATCTTATTTTGTTGGGCTTACAAACTATTAAACAATATATTCATAATCTTTCATATTTAAGTGGGATAGCGAACGACTCCATGCCTTAAATGGACAATGACCATCAAGTAATAGCCCATGCTGGGTAACTACACAAAAAGTAAAGCCTGATTGACTTTACTCTATTTTAAAGCAGCTGATATACGATTACGACGACCACCTCGCCATGTCATCGAAACAAGCATTGTAATAAGTAGGACAATGAACCCAAGTATAAATGGATATGTCATATTCATATCGTATAAGAGCCCTGCGGTAAGCGGTCCGAGAATGTTTCCAATACTCATATATGAATTATTCATTCCCATTGCAAACCCTTGCTCGTTTCCAGCAAGTTTAGAAATCAATGTTGTTAATACTGGTCTTAAAATAGAAGTGGCAAGGAAAATAATCATCGTGACGACGAAAAACATCATATAACTATTGGCCAATAAAGACAATAAGAATCCAGCTGCTGCAACACCAAGAAAAATGGTTAGTACAGAAGCTTCGCCAAACCGGCGCACGATTCGGTCAACAGCAAACAACTGAACGACTACACTAATAATCCCTGTTGTCGTAATCATCCAAGCGATTTCTTTCGGAGTAGCTCCAAACTCATTATCAACAAAAAGACCAAGTACAGTTTCATAAGTCATCAACCCAAAGCTCATTACAAGAATGATAACGAGTAGCATGAAGTACGGCTTACGAAAAGACTGCCCAATCTTTTGATCATTGAATCGGTATGCTCCTCCGGAACAAAACTGCCTTCGGGCATGCTTTCTTTAAGATGGTCGCCGAAAAGCAACGGCAAGAAGCCCGACAATGGCAGCAATTAAAATTGGCACCTTTAAGCCAAAGTCAGCCAAAAATCCACCAATTCCCGGTCCGATGACGATCCTAAAGACATGGAGGCTGAAATATAACTGTTTCCTTTTGCCCGTTTTTCCATCGATGTAATATCAGCTACGTATGCAAATATTGCTGGTACTAATAAGGCAACTCCAACACCGCCAATGACACGCGATAAATATAGCACGATTAGTGAATCGGTAAAAAAAGACGAACATGGATAGCGCTAATCCCGCAAGCCCCCATATTATCATCTTTCGGCGTCCGTATTGGTCTGTCCATTTTCCCGCAATTGGTGATGCGATTAGCTGCGCTCCGGCAAAAACGGCAATCATTAAGCCAGCCACCGTTCCCCTTGACCAATCGACATTAAATAAGCCGGCATAATTGGGATAATGATTCCAAAACTACTGACCGAAATAAACATATTTATCATTAATATGATCATCTTTTTACGTTGATCAGATGCCAAAACACTCCACCTTCTTTCATAAAACTTTAAAAATTGTATCACCTGTAGGTATTCCCGTTGTAAAAGGAGTTCAAATTTATGGTGTTATTGACCGCTCTTTCAACTTAGGTACTTTTTGCGATGATTTCCTGCCTTTTTTATAAAAAGAGCCAAAAGTAAACCAATAATAGAAACCACGAAAGCAAAGAAAAAGCATTTTGAATACCTGCGGTCAATGCCTCTGGTTCAGTCATCACTGATATATTTTTAGTTCGACCGGCCACCATCATACTAATCGCAATCGCAGCACCAATTGCCCCAGCAATTTGTTGAAGGGTGCCCATAACGGCAGCTCCATCCGAGTAAAGTTGTTTTGGTAATTGATTTAATCCATTCGTTTGTGCCGGATTCATGATCATGGCAACACCGATGAACATACAGCTATGTAAAACGACAATTATTGTTGCCGAACTCGCTATTGATATACGTGAAAATAAAAGTGTCATGACACTCATAATTGTAAATCCTACTATGACCAGAAACTTCGGTCCATGCTTATCAAATAAACGTCCTGTAATTAGCGATGTGATCCCATTGATAACCCCACCTGGCAATAGTAATAGACCTGCTGCAAATGCCGACAATAGCAAACCACCTTTTAAATACATAGGAGTAAAATAGAAACGGATAAGATTTGCAACATACATAAAAAGACTAGTATTACACCTAGTGAAAACATAGGAAACTTAAATACACGCAAATCCAACATTGGTTCTTCCAATTTAAATTGACGCAGCGAAAATAATACAAGGGTGGTGATTCCCATGATAATTGAAATCAATACGATTGGCTGCCCCATGTACCAATACTTTTTCCTGCACTGCTAAATCCAAATACAATTCCGCCAAATCCAATCGTTGATAATAAAATGGAGAGTATATCAATTTTCGGTTTCGTAATGGTGGATACATTTTGCATGAAAGCAAAACCAAAAGCGAATGAAATGACTAGTAACGGCAGGCAAATCCAGAATATCCCCTGCCAGCCAAGACGATCCAAAATTAATCCTGATAATGTGGGTCCAATAGCTGGAGCAACCATAATAACAAGCACCATGATTCCCATCACTGTTCCACGTCTCTCTGGTGGATAAAGGACCAAAATAACATTTGTCATTAGTGGCATGAGTAACCCAGCCCCAATTGCTTGAACCACACGGGCTAGTATGAGAATCTCGAAAGTTAACGACAAACCCGCAATCGTTGTTCCTATGATAGAAAATATGAGTGATGTAATAAATATTTCCCTCGTTGTAAACCATTGAATTAGAACAGCTGATACAGGAACTAATATACCTAGAACGAGTAGATAGGCAGTCGTTAACCATTGCACGTCAGAAGCTTCAATTTGAAAATCACTCATAATATTTGTCAAAGCCATGTTTAAAGCTGTTTGATTGAATAGACCAATAAATACACCGATCAGTAAAGTGATCATGACTGGCAGCGGTCGTATTTTTGGGGTTTCTATTTGTATTGAATACTTGCGACTCATACTAACACCTCTTTCTGCCGTAACATCAGAGTGATTCTATCTAGTACGTGATAGCGAAACGGTTAAATTATCATAATAATATACAGTGCAAACCAATAAATTGGTTTGCACTGTATATTTAGTAAATGCTATGCTTGTTTATTCAATACTTGAAACCATTCTGCGTAGCCAAGTTCTTTCAAATTATCAGCAGAAATTTTTAAGCAATCAAACGGGTCGCGACCGTATGTATCATCTTGTTCAATTAGGAAATACTTTGATCCACTTTCTTTCCCGCTTCGATGATGGCTTTAATATCTAAACTCCCTTCACCAACTTCCGCAAATTCGATCACATTGCTGAAAGCCTGCGCAAATTTACTTCTGTCCCCACCTTGCAATGCGCTCATATCGATTTGTCCGATCCGATAATCTTTTAAGTGTATTAAGGAGATGCGGTTTTTAAAGTTCTTAATCACTCTCACTGGGTCTTCACCGCCGCGGTGTATCCAATGAACATCCAGTTCAAAACCTAGCTTAGATGTGCCATCTTTCATCAAATCGATTAAATACTCTCCATCATATTTCTGAAATTCAATATGGTGATTATGATAATAAAGTTCGATCCCATGCTCAGCTAATCTCTCGGCCATTGCCTCTGCCTTATGGATAAATTCCATAATCTTATCTTTATCACCTAGGACTGTAAATGGCAGCATCCCAATTCGGATAAAATTACAATTTAGCGTTTTGCAATCTTTAACAATTTTATCAAAGTCAGTTGCTAATGTCTCACCTGGCATACCGGGCATCATTGGTTCAAGAGCCGCAGATGTGGCAGCAATTTCAATATCAAAGTCTTCACTCGCTCTTTTAAATTCGGATACATTTTCCGAAGTCATTGGAACTTGTGAGATTTCTACTGAACGATAACCGAGCTCAGCAATTCTTTTCATCGTTTCATAGACACCTAGTTCCTCTACTTTCCCTTTAAGCATCATCATTTGGACACCAATTTTAGTTTTACCCATATAAATCATTCCCCCATATTATACCGAAACTGGATTTTTCTTTTCCTCTTCAATTTTCTTATTTAATTCAGCTAAATATAGCTCTTCATTAAACGGGATCTCTACTTCTTTTCCTAACCAACTGGAGAGATGAATGGCGTTGGCTAATGTTACCCCGTTAATGCCATCGCTTCCAGGCGCAATTAAAGGTGTACCATCTAAAACATTAGCAGCGAAGTTTTCTAAAACCGTTATATGCTGAGTTCCCCACTGACTATTAAATTCGATTACTTCTTCACTGTATATATCTGAAGCACCTTCGTTCATGAAAATCTTCATCACATCTTGCATGCTCATCGATGAGCTCATTTCGGACTCTGATTGATGCAATCGTTTAATCGTAATTTTCTTACTATCGTCCACAACAATTTTTCCTTTATCCCCCAATATTTCAAAACGGTCAGTACCAACAACATCATGAGTAGCCGTAATGAATACCCCAGTAGCACCATTTCCATAATCAAGTATAGCCGTTACATCGTCTTCAACAGCGATATTTCGTTGGTAGCCGTATTTTACGTTGGAATATACCTTTTTCGGCATACCACAAATCCATTGAAGCAGGTCTAATTGATGTGGCGCTTGGTTTACAAGTACACCCCGCCTTCACCTTCCCACGTTGCTCTCCATTCACTTTGATCGTAATATCCTTGTGGTCGCCACCATGTTGTAATGATCCAATTCGTCCGGCGGATTTCTCCAATTTCACCATTGTCAATCAGTTCCTTTAATTTCTGATAGAGTGGATTCGTTCTTTGATTGAAGAAAATTGCAAATGTTAATTCGGGTTTTGTTGCTGCGAATTCATTTAACTCCTTCACCTGTTTCGTATAAACGCCCGCTGGCTTTTCTACTAATGCATGAATGTCTCTTTTCAATGCTTCAATACCCATTTCTGGATGTAAATAGTGTGGAACTGTCGTAACCACCGCATCAATATTACCGCTTTCAATCATCGTAATATAATTGTCGTAAAATGGAATGTCAGGATACTTTTCCGCTGCCATTTCTTTTTAGTTGGATCAATATCACATATTGCTCCAACCACCATGTTTTTAACTTTTCCTTCCGTAATTAAATTTGCGTATAATCCACCTTCTGCTCCTAATCCAATAATACCTAATCTCACATTTTTCCCCATTGTTTTCCCTCCAAATTAGTTTTTGAAAATATATTTATCCTTTCACAGCACCAAGTGCAATCCCTTTAACCAAATATTTTTGGAAGAATGGATATGCGATCAAGATTGGTAATATACCAATTACCGCAATCGCCATTCTTACCGCTGTACTAGGTATTTGACTTAATGCCTCACTAGCATTTGTATCTAAAGCGCCACTCGATAAAAATTCGATATCAGACATCATCCGATTAAGTATGTTTTGGATACTAAACATCTTCGGATCTGTAATGTAGATAAGTCCATTAAACCAATCGTTCCAATAGTTAATCGTCTGCAATAGACCAATCGTTGCTAGTATCGGTAAGGATAGTGGTAGAACAATTGAAAAGAATGTTTTAAATTCCCTGCACCATCGATCCTTGCCGACTCGAGGATTGCCTCGGGAATGGATGTAATGAAAAACGATCTCATTAGCAACACATTAAAACCATTCATTAATAATCCAGGAACGATTAATGCCCAAATTGTATTTTTGACATCAAACATTTGCGTATATACTAAATACGTTGGAACAAGTCCACCATTGAACAAAAGCGTAAAGAAAACAAGAAAAGCAAATGTATTGCGAAGCGGTATATCCCTGCGTGATAATGCATAAGCGAGCAATGCCGTAATGGCCAAACTTACAATTGTTCCAAAAACAGTGACGAAAACAGTGATCCCATAGGCTCTAATAATTTCACTCGAGCTATTGATTAAATATTCATAAGCGGCGGTGCTGAATACTGCTGGAATAAAGTTGTATCCCTCTTTTATAATTGCGTCTTCATCTGTGAGAGATGATGATAATAGAATTATAAACGGAATGATACTTGCGACTGCTGCGATCATCAAAACGATGTGAGATATCCACTGTGTAAATCGATCTGAATTTACCATTATCTATCACCCCTATTTTAAAATAATGCATTATCTTTACTTTTGCTTCTAACAAACCAATTCGACAAAAGCACGAGAATGAAGCCAACGATCGATTGATATAACCCGGCAGCAGCTGACATCCCAATGTCTCCTAATTGCATGAGTCCGCGGTATACATATGTGTCGATTACATTTGTCGTATCGTAAATCGCTCCGAGTTCATCGGGACTTGGAAGAATAGACCAAAATCAGAATAAAAATCCGACCAATTCCAAGTAATGTCATCATGACGATAATTGGCATGATTGTTGGAAGTGTAATATGCCAAATTTGATGCCATTTCGTCGCTCCATCAAGCTGAGCTGCTTCATAAAACTCTTGATCAATACCAATGATCGATGCTAGATATATGACACATAAAAACCCAACACCTTTCCATGTGTTCACAAGCGTTAAAATGAAAGGCCAAACACCGGATTCCGTATACCAGGATATCTCCTCTAATCCTAGCATTGGTAGAATCGTCTTATTCAAAAACCCAACATCTGCACTAAGAAACGCAAACGTTAAATAACTAACAATGACCATTGAAATTAAGAATGGTAGTAAAATAACACTTTGATAAAAGCGGGCAAGAAATTTACTTTTTATTTCATTCAGCATAATCGCAAATGCCAACGCAACGACTGTATTAATAATAATGAATCCACCGTTATAAAGGATCGTATTACGAGTAATGATAAAAGCATCTTTTGTACTGAATAAATATTTAAAGTTTTGAAAACCGACCCAATCACTGCCCAATATTCCCTTTGCATAGTTAATGTCTTTAAACGCAATGATCATTCCAAACATTGGTAAATAATTATTGATAAATAGATAAATCAATCCTGGCGCCATCATAATGAAAAGTGGCAAATACCTTTTAAACTTAACCATTCTCTTCTTCAATTTTGTTTGAGGAATGACTCTTGTATTTGCTTTTACTGAATTTATTGCAGCCTGATCCATTCGTATGCCTCCTTTGTTATAAAACTTATATTTTTAAAAGAAAGAGAACTAGATTGATTCTAGCTCTCTTTTTCACTTTCTCTCTTACTGTGCCGCCTTCCATTCATCTAGCTGCTTCTGTTTTTCGGCAATAATTTTATCGAGACCAGAAGCCATTAACTTTTCATTAAATTCCGGTAAACTTTTTCCGGATCTAATGTACCTGTTTCAAGACCAGCACGGTATTGGTTTAAAACATTCGTTACCGATGCAATTTCAGTTTTTACAGGATCCGGGTCAAATGTAAAGCCAAAAGCTGGTGAAAGAATGGCACCATTATTATGTTTCTCCATTTGCTCCCAGTAATCAGCACCATTTTCTTCCCATGGATGTGTAGGAAATTATTACCTACTTGCCACGCACCAAATGTATAACCACTTTCAGTAAGACCTTCCGGCCTTGTTATGACTCCATTATCTTTCAAAACATAATGCTTGCCCTCAATCCCATTAGCTATCAAATTCATAATATCTGCATCTGTATAAAGCAGATTCATAAATTCCATCGCTTTTTCTGGGTGTTTACTATTTCTAGGAATAGACATCATCATACTTGTTGCTCGGCTCGTAGGTAAATACGCATCCGTTAGACGTACTGCAACCATTTCATAACCTGTAAGTCGACTTTCCTGTGATTCATATCCAGGCTTCATATGTGAGAAATAACCAAAACCTTTACCCGCTTTAACGATGGTTGACATACTATCATCTGAAGTAGCTGCGTCTTTCATCATATAACCAGCTTGAAACCATTTTCTCACTAATTCAATTGTTTTCTTATAATCTGGATGATCGAACATATTTAAAACTTCACCGTCTCCATCCATCGTAATAATACCCAAACCGTCACCTAATGTATCATAATATTTACTAGCAATTACATTTCCTGCAGGTAGCAGCTTCGCATTTGTCACGATATCCATATTCGGTTCATTATCTTTAATTGTTTGAAAAACGGGCTCCAGATCTTCAAATGTTTTTACTTGTGAAAGGTCAATATTATACTTTTCCACAAGGTCTTTTCTCATAAGAAATCCATAATCGATCGCCCAATCTTTAACACTTGGTACCCCATAAATCCCACCTTTAATTTTCGTTGCATTTAGTATGTGCTCGGGAACTTTGTCTAATATTTCCTTGCCGTGTGATTCAAGTAGTTCATCCAAAGGAATAAGTTGACCTTTACCGCCTGTGTACCATACCCCATTGCCCCCATTGTAACGATAAGATCCAACTTTTCATTTCCTGTCATCATTAGATTTGTTTGTTGTTGCCATGCTGATGTTTGAATCGGCAAAAGATTTACAGTTGCATTAATTTTTCTTTAGAAATTTTATTAATCTCTTCTTCAACTAACTTCACATCATCGACATTCCCGACTTGCATAACTGCCATTGTTAACTCAGTAGTCTCGCCCTTACTTTCATTACTTTGTGAACTTGTTGTCTTTTTGCCCGCTCCACACCCTGCTAGTATTAATGTAAATACCGACATAAGAATGATCGTGCTCATAAGAGATTTTGACTTTTTAACATTTCGTTCCCCTCTTATTAATTTTTCGCAACTTAGATAACGCTTTCATTTGGTAATAAGCTGTTATTAATAACTACTTTAATTCATTTTTTAAATAACAGCATTCAATAAAACGACTTTAGATTTTAACTATTACGACTATTTGACATTTAATTTTCGAAACTCGACAGGACTGCATTGGGTCACTTTCTTAAAAATAGTAGAAAAATAAGAGAAGCTAGAGTAGCCGGATTCTATTGCTATATCACTAATCGGCTTATTTGTATGAATAAGTAGCTTTTTGGCCGTATCTATTCTTTCTTGTTGTAGATATTCTGATATCGATAAACCCGTTTCTCTTTTAAAAATTCGTGTGACGTAATCAGGGTTTAAATAAACATGGTTTGCAATATCATCTCTAGTAAGCTTCTGTTCGCCAATATTTTCCTTAATAAATTGCTTTACTTTATCAATGACTGAGTTTTTTCATTTAAATGATGAAGTTGATCCATAGCTACGTCTGAAATAAGCAAGATCCACTCCTGCAATGTTGTTACTGAAGTAAAAACATTTTCCGTTAAAAGACTTTTAGAAAATACTTTATTTGCCTGCAATCCTTTTGTTTGTAATACATAGAATAGAAGTTGTAAAAGTCTTGATAGAACAATCGTAACGATTGGGAAGTTAGTTGGAAATTCTCCCTTTCCACACTTCAAAATAATCATTGATTTCAGCGATCAGATTTTTCCTTGAACCAACCCTTATGAATTCAGCCCATTTTGCCGCTGGAATTGGAGGCATCGTAGATTGACATTTTCTCTTATCTTTAAGTTCAATTACTTTATTTACTACTGTGACATTGTCTCGATCCAATTCTTTTAATGCTTGAACAATGTGAAAAACCTTATGCAGATATGTCCACTTCCTATATAGCAGCAAAGATCACATTGGAAATATTGCCGGAACCTGTCAATGAACTGTTGAAATTGATTTATAAAGATAGGCTCCCCATTTACACTTTCCTTTGGAATAATGATTAACATATATCCAGCTTCAAGCTCAATCGATATGGCACGTCGATCATTTTTACTATCTCTTCTTGTACAGCATTTTTCAAAGCGGCATCCATCATTCTTTCTTCCACAATGGTTAACTCATTATTCCATTGCTGCACATGCACGAGGATAGGCAAAAACCTGCTTTCCACATCAATTGCAAGTTTATGAATGCGAATATACTCACTTATTTTCTCCTTCGTTGATGGAATAACTTGCCTCATTAACTTTTGCCAAAATTGTTCGATCAGCATATCTTGATTTGTTTGTTGCAATCGAAAATATGATTCTCCTATTTCTTTATCATTACTTATCTTTTTCAGTGCATCCAGAATCACTTCCTCAAGCTCAGAATAATCGACAGGCTTCAACAAGTAGTTAAAGCTATCTAATTGTAATGCTTGTTTTGCATATGTGAATTCCGCATGGGCACTGAGAAAAATTGTTTCTGTTGCGGGATAATGTTCCCTCACCCACCGCAATAAATCGATGCCTGAACCTTTTGGCATGTCAATATCAGAAATTAAGAGATCTACTCGATGATTTTGAAACACCTTTTGCGCCTGTTTTAAATTATTGGCTGTATGGACCGTTGAAATATGAAGCTTCTCCCACTGAACACCCGCTTCAACACCGCGAATCGCATGAATTTCATCATCCACAATGAGTACATGAAATTGATTCATAGAACATACCCCTTTCAGTGTTATCGTTCGTTTACCGGAATCATTATTCTAATTGTTGCCCCTTTTCCTTGTTCATTCGTAAATCGAATTGTTGCTGCACCACCATACAAAAGCTTTAATCTTCGTTTCACATTCCAAATTCCAACCCGTTCTCCATCCTCACTAATTAACGGTGTTTCACTTTTTAATTGCTCTAATATTTCTTGAGGAAACCCTTCGCCAGTATCTTGAATTTGAATATGAATGATATCTGCTCCCTCATTTTCTTGCCATACATTTACCGTAATCTTGATTGGGTTGTCCATATTAAATGCATGTTTAATCGAATTTTCTACCAGTGTTTGAATCATTAAGGGAGGAATATGACACTTTTTTAATTCTTCTTGAACAAATAATTCGTATGAAAACGAATCTGGAAATCTTAGTTCTTGAATCTTCAAATAATTATCCGTGTGCTTAATCTCATCTTCAATCGTGACAAAATAGGAATTACTTTTAAACATAAAGCGAAAATAATTTGCAAGACTTCTAGACATTTCCTGAATTAGATGAAAATCTTTAACGGTTGCTAAATTATAGATGATATTTAATGAATTAAGAAAGAAATGCGGATTAATTTGTAGTTGCAAATGATGCAACTCTGCTTTTTGATGATTTAGCTTTTCTTCATAAACATCAATTTTCAAATCGCGAATTCTTGAACTCATCTCATTGAACGACTCATTCATCAATTCAAATTCTGTTGAACTCTTAGCCTCTGGAAGCCGAATATCAAAATGACCTTTTCGCAGTTCCTTCATCGCTCTCACTAATTGACGAATCGGCAATATAAATACCTTTCTCATAACAAAAATAAATAATAATATAAACAACACAGCTCCAATAGAAATGAACGTTGAGATTCTTTGTAAAAGGGTAGTTTTTCCAGGATTGCATGTTCAGGAATTAATGCAACGAGCTGAAAATCTGCCATTGCTGATTGTTCACTCATTACTAAATAACGATCTTTCCCCAGAAATTTCATATGTATTCGTATCGGTTCTCAAGTTAATCCCTTCGTCCTTTACAAATTTCTTTTGGGTAATAGGCTTAAATTCAGATGTTGCTAGTAAAGCTCTCCCGAATGTCCAAAATCAATATATTCAAAAGGATGGATCAGCGTCTCCATATCTACCCATGCACCCACATAAACATCATCATTTTTTATTAGATAAAGCAAATAGTTCTTATCCTTTCCTCCCACATTTGCCATAGTCCATTTTGAAATTTGGCCGGATTTCCGCCAAGTAACCCAGCTATTTCCTCTGAAGTTGCTTGCCTCTCTAGAAAGCTTTCACCAAAGTTTTGCGTAAATATGAGATCTTTATATAGTCGGGAATAGATAAAAACGGAATCTATCGTTGTATAAAAATTCGACTGTGAAGAAATAGATTGATATAAACGAAGCTTCGCCTCAACATAATCATTGTAGTCGGTGACTCGACCCGCTTGAAGGTAGTACAAATCACCCTCTTGTGACAGTTGGTATACATAATCTCCAACCCCTCTAAATTATGATCAATCTGCCCCATATAAATATTCAGCATATTTTTATTTGATTGAGATACTTGGTTTCTTACTACATCAACAGCGTAATGATAATTTATAATTAAGATGATGAGAAGAGGTCCAATAATGAGACATATACTTAGAAATAATTTAAACACTAAGGAATTCAAAAATGGATTTCGTTGCATAATTTGCACCTCCTTGATTTCCATTATATCGAAAATTAAAATTTATTGGTTGAGAACATATAAAAATGTCGGTTTATGCTATAACTCTTGGCTACTATTCCCCACCCAAATCACAAAAAGAGGATCCCTTTCCAGGATCCTCTTTTATTAAGATACTCTTCTCTTCTTAAGTGTTACATACATTTCATCTGTTCGATCTTTATTTAAGTTAAATATTAACCCGACCCCAATTAAGATTAAAATAAAGGTAATAATCGGCATTGCCGTGTATATTTTCAATACACCTTGGGCAACTTCCGGTGATTGTGATTTAGCGCCCGAAACGAAGCCTACCCAGCCAAGTGCATAACTACCGATCGCAGATCCAACTCCCATTCCTACTTTTCTAGAGAATGAGTAAATCGAAAAGAGTGTTCCATCGTAGCGCTTTCCTGTTTGAAGTTCTGTGTAATCCAGACAATCTGTTACAAGTGCCCAAACAATCATGATAAAAACAACCGAACCAATCGTAGCAATATTGTATAAGACCATAAATACGTATACATTTTCAAATGTAACAAGAGTTAATAGAGTTGTAGCAATTAAACTAAATGCCGCAGTAGCAATGACTAAATTTCTTTTATTAAACTTTTCCACAAGTTTAGGGACAATGAAAAATAATATCATGAAAATACCTATCATTATATAGGAGTTAACTGCAAAGGCTGCCGGATTTTTGTAATATTCAGCCAAAACAATTGCTGCTAATTGTGTAACACCATTGATCATAATGAGTGAGCCAACTGAAGCAATCATCATTCCTATCACCTAACACATAGGTAGTAAATATGAGGAAAAATGCGCCTATATATAAATTAACAAAACTGCCGCCGACATCACCCAACATATAACCAATTTGATCCCGAATGCCAAATTTTCTCATTTTCATATCTATGATCCTCCGATATTTATAAAATATAACTTTAGACTAACGAATAACCATCAATATATTGAATAATATCTTTATACCCAATCAACTGAATGCCACTATTTTGCATATAGTTTTTCATTTCCTTCATCATAAAAACCTCGTAATCTCGAATTCTACCTTCGGAATAACGCTTTAATCCATGTGATTCAGGAGTATCTTTCATTGGATGGAAAGCAAAATGGGTTAATTTTCCGGGTTGAACACCATCTAAAATAAGTTTTGCCAAATTCAAACGATCATTTAAATCATGAGTGCCCTCGACAGGTAGTCCTAAAATATTATCAATGACAGGCAGGCCTTCGGCTGCCAAAACCTCAATTTCATTTGCTCTAGTATTAAACACACGCATCATTTCCTGTATCATTGGATTATCATTCGTTTCTGGGTTAAATAATACAGGCAGGACCTGATGTTTTTATAAAATTTTATATAAGAATCGATGTACTTCTCCGACCAAAGTGTCCCTGAATGTGAATCTACATGGGTCGGCTTCAATCCTAAATTTAGAGCAACTCTTAACTGTGCATCAATTTCTTTTTCTACACTTTGAGGATCTGCCGTTTGCATCACCTCTTGCTTGTCCTGCTTAAAATAGCCATTTTCGTCGATAAATCCCGACTCTTGACTAATCGTAGAAACCGGACGCCAACGATACGAAACGTATTCGCAATTTAAGGTTAAATGGAGCCCGAGATCCAACTCGGAATTCTCCCTAAATTTCCGTGCGACTTCTGGGAACCAAGGCGCTGGAACCATGGCGGAACCACAAGAAATAGTGCCAAAATCAAGCAACTCGAGAAAAGCATCAATAGATGATTGAGTAATCCCTACATCATCGGCATGGACACTTAATACCTTGTCCCGCCCTGTAAAACCCATTTTTTAAGGATTGGATTCAATGTCATTGGAATTCCCTATATTAAAATCGCCTACAAAAAGACATTAATATGATTGCTTAACAAACCTATAATGTAAGCGTTACATTAAAGATTTATTGTTATTATACAATCGATCATTTTAGTGGGCTTGCAATAATATCGCATGTTTTTGCATTAAACTTGCATCTCATCAAAAAAGCTTTCTTATTCGCTACTTTGCTGAATAAGAAAGCTTTTTTATTTTCTTTAAATTCAAGTGGGCTCATTCCTTCTTCACTTTTAAATATCCTTGAAATATTGTGGACTGCCAAAACCGACAATTAATGCAATTTCAGTCATCGAAAGGTTAGAATAAGCAAGTAGTTGCTTCGCTTCCTTTAGTCTTCTTTTGTTTCGATAATGACTGATCGTTATCCCCTTTTCCTTTTTAAAGAGCGCATTAAATGGGACGGATGAACATGAATGTTTTGAGCAATTTCATCAATTGATATATTCTCGGCAAAATTCATTTCAATATAATTCTCCGCTTTTTCTACAATAGAGGCATTTTCATTCGTTCTAAATCGAATCGTAGGATCGGAGTATTCATCTAACATATTCAAATGAATTTGTTCAAGCTGGGCGATTGTATCACTATGCTCAATTAAAATCGCATATTTTTCCGTCATATAATGAGATTGTGGGGCACTTAAGCCACCTTTGCCAGCATAATGACCGTAAAGGGTATTATGTGATAACATAAAATTTTTATATGATCGCAACCGGTTTCCGGGAGTTCTTTTTAATAGACCCATTGAATCGTTCTTCGTAATTTGGTTTATTTCCTCTATAAATTGGGGTACAATCCGCCGATCGCCATGCTCAATCGCATGTAACAAACGATCCCTAAGCCGATGCGCTTCTTCAATAATTTCCTGTTTATCCATCTGTTCATCCTCCTAATTTCTTAATTATATAAAAAGTAGAAACATTTAAAAACGCTGACTTATGCAATTCGCTGGGAAATTCATGCAATCCCACCAAAACCCAAGCAATGATCAAAATTCTGTTTGCCAATCCCACTCCCCACCGAATTTTTTGAATTCTCCGTGTGTTCATTCTTTCATTTACATGTTATAATGTAGAAATGTTTATAATAAAGCGAGGAAGTGGATGGACGCCATGATAGAAACAAAGAAGAAGGAAAAACCGTGCATATAGAAGATATTCTGATTGCGTACCAAAGTTTAAAAGATGTGGTGGCACATACACCTTTGCAAAAAACGAGCGATTATCCGAAAAATATCATTGTAACGTGTATGTGAAAAGGAAGATTTACAACACGTACGTTCATTTAAATTACGTGGGGCTTATTACAAAATCAAAACGATTGAAAATGAAGCACGTCAAAAGGCGTTGTTTGTGCAAGTGCAGGAAATCATGCTCAAGGTGTAGCCTTCGCATGTGCACATCTAGGAATTAACGGGAAAATCTTTATGCCGCAAACAACGCCACGTCAAAAATCGATCAAGTGAAGATGTTTGGGAAAGATCAAGTAGAAATCGTACTTACTGGAGATACATTTGACGACTCGGCTGCGAGTGCAACCATTTGTGCAGAAAAGGAAGGCAGAATTTTCATTCATCCTTTCGATGATCACCGCGTCATTGCCGGGCAAGGTACAGTTGCGATTGAAATCATGAATGATATCGAGGAACCGATCGATTTTGTGTTTGCGAGTATCGGTGGCGGCGGTCTCATGGCAGGATTAAGCACGAAGGCTGCGTTTGAAAATAAGGCAGTAACCCCGCTCCAAACGATTGATAAATTTGTTGATGGAGCCGCTGTAAAATGTGTGGGGCAGAAGACGTTTGAGCTCTGCAATAAGTATGTGACTGATATTATTGGCGTCCCTGAAGGAAAAGTATGTACAACAATTTTGGATCTTTATAACGAGCATGCCATTATTGCAGAACCAGCAGGAGCATTATCAATTGCCGCTTTAGATTTTTATAAAGACGAAATCAAAGGAAATCGGTCGTTTGTGTCATTAGCGGTGGAAATAATGATATTGGCAGGATGCAAGAAATCAAAGAGAAATCAATGATTTATGAAGGACTTCTCTATTATTTTATCGTTAATTTCCCACAGCGTGCTGGCGCTTTGCGCGAGTTTTTGGATGGAGTACTCGGACCTGATGACGATATCACTACATTTGAATACACGAAGAAAAACAATAAAGAAAGTGGACCGGGTCTTGTCGGCATCGAATTAAAACATCGAGAAGACTATGGTGGTCTAATCCAACGCATGAAGGAAAAAGGGTTCGAATATACAGAAGTGAATAAAGATAGTAGGTTGTTTAACTTGTTAATTTGAAACGAAAAGAGGACTCCTATCTGGAAGTCCTCTTTTCCTTATCTAGCTACTGACATTTGTTTTCTCGCATCTTCAATGATTGGCATTGTCCATTCCAGATCGAAGTCATATAGTGTTCCATTTAATGGAATTCCGTTTGTATCGTAGCCCATCATTTCATAGTATGTTTCGATGGCATTTGTAAATGCTTCTTCATTTAAAACGGAACCGGCCAATCTGCCCGTTTTTACGGATTCTTTATAAAACCTCTTTGGAAGACGATCATCTTCTTTCGTTAACCCTTCCCTAATATTATAAATACGCATTAAATGATTTCTTCTTGCCCCCATTTCATTAGCTCATATGAACTAGTCTTCCATCCTGTAATGATTTCCACTAGCTCTGTCATCCCATTTAGTGAAAATACTCGCGTAGGAGCGCTGGCAAATACACATAAATTCAAAGCATCACATGCACTCCAAATATTATTTAACGCTTTAAAGTTTTTTACTTTATCTGGACCGACATATTGCATCTGAATTCGTTCTAAAATGCCTAATGTCCGTGAATTGTCCATCGTATGACTCCAGCCGACTTCGACATCATAATCCCAATCATGTTCTGATATGTCATATCTCGGCCCGATTGGGGCTGTCGCATAGCCTAAACCTAAATTTGTTTGACTTCTTGGATCAAATGAAACCATTTCAATTCCTTTGACATGAAGAGCAAAATCCTTTGCCTGCCCGCCAATTTTCTCCGCCGCCCTCTTTGAACCTTCAGCAAGCACGTCCCCAAATCCAGTTCTCGTTGCAATATTATTGATTAATAGGACTAAGTCTTTTCATTGCCAAAGTGCAATTCCATTCCATCGGTATCCATATTCGTAAGAACCCCGTTTTCGAAGCACTCCATTGCAAAACTAATTGTAAATCCTAAAGATACCGGATCTAGTCCTAATAAATTACATTGTGCATTCATTTCAAGCATAAGCTGCAAATTTTCGTTTCCGATATTCGGACCTAAACTCCCGTTACTTCCTGATGAATTCCCGTTGACTTTTTCGGCACATCAGCATGCGGGACTAAATATTTAATACAGTCATTCGGGCAACCTGGACATGCCTTGCTCCCTTCATAAAACTGCAAAAATTGGTCACGACTATAATTGGCGCGGGCAGAAAATAAATTTTCTTTAAAGTTTTCAACGCCTAAATAAGCCGTATCGTCATCAGCTAAATCGACCCAAGCGGAAAAACCCGGCGCTTCCTTCTGCCACATACTTAATTCATTTGTAAGCATTTTTTCCGCAAATTCCTTTTTCACTTGCTCCAACCGTTGCTCATCAAAAATGGGCGGTAAGTTTTTCCTTTTAATACGACAGCTTTTACATTTTTGATCCCATGACCGCACCAACACCGAGACGCATCGCTTGATTCGATCGCGATGTTACAATGCTTGCATACCGAACTAAATTTTCCCCGCCTTTCCAATCGCCGCGACTTCAATCTCATCTTTCCCATGCAGTTCTTCCAATAATGTTGTCGTTTCATCCGTATCTTTTCCCCATAAAAGGAGGCTTCTTTTACATCGATCTTCCCTTCTTCAATCATAATGTAAACAGGTGTGTCCGATTTTCCACGGATAGTAATTGCGTCATATCCAGAGCCTTTCAATGCTTGTGCCCAAGGCCCTTCACATCTTGTTTCTCCAATTCCTTGTGATAATGGAGATTTCGTAATAACACTGAATCTCGCAAGTCCAGGGCCATCATTTCCTGCAATAATGCTTGAAGCGAAGATTAAAAGATTTTCAGGATCATATGCATCGATTTTCGCAGGAGTGTCGCGAAGCATAAAATACGTTCCTAATAGTCCCCCACCAGCATATACGCGATACCAATTCTCATCCATTGTCTCAATCTTTGTCGTTCTCGTCGTCAAATCAATATGTACAATCTTTTGATGATACCCATAAACCGCCAATTACATCCTTCCTTTCCCTTATTATAAAATGGTCACTTCTTCTCGAAGTGACCATCGTTATATCATTTATATAGCGGTCCGAAGTTTGCGCACGCACGATAATCGGCAGCTTCTGAATCAGCTGTACCAAACATTCCCCACGCACTCGGGCGGAAAATTCTTTCCTTTTCCACATTATGCATATTTACCGGAATTCTGAGCAATGATGCAAGCGTAATTAAATCATCACCAATATGACCGTAGCTTAGGACACAGTGATTCGCTCCCCAATGATTCATCACCGAATATACATCTGTAAATGCGCCTTCACCTGTTAATTTCGGTACGAACCATGTTGTCGGCCATGTCGGATCTGTTCGTAAATCAAGAGTGTCATGGATTTCGTCTTCCAACTCAACCGTATAACCTTCTGCAATTTGGAGCACTGGTCCAAGCCCTTTGACAATGTTTAGGCGAGCAATTGTGACAGGCATTTCCCTTTTGTTGTAAAATCGGTTGAGTAGCCGCCGCCGCGGAAATATTCCGTTGATGCTGGACGCCAAAGCGTTGCATCTAAACAAGCTTGCACTTCATCATCGGTAATTTCCCAGAAAGGTTTCATAACTGGCTTGCCATCTTTCTTTTGTTGACCCGTCCCATCCAAAGCCGCTGGCCCAGAGTTAATTAAGTGGATAAATCCATCTTTCGCTCTTCCAACTGGTTCTTTTCCAGTCACTCGTTTCACTGCGTCCGCACTCCAATACGTCCTTACATCAGCGAAAACTTGCGCCGTATTCGTCAATAAATGCCCCATCGCCATCGTTACACCATTTAAACTATCATTCTCAGTTGCTAGCAAATATGGAGCGCGTTTGCCGTTCCAATCGAAGGATGAATTAAGAATTGCTTCCATAAAGTCCCCATTTGGAAAATGGTCTGTCCATTGACGCTGCCCTTGGAACCCAGCAATTAGCGCATTTCTGCCTAAAGCCTCTTCCTCGTAGCCCAATTCAGCTAATTTCTCATTTCCAACCATTAAATCCCGCGCAATTAATGCCATTTTTACCGAGCGTTCCCAATCCTCTTGTTTCTGTTCCTCTGTACGTTTGAACTCTTCTTTGTTACGGTCTTCTCCTTCATGAAGATATTCCTTCGTCCATGCTAGCGCTCTTTCATATTCTTCACGATCATACAACTCAAGATCGAAGCGGCGGACAAATTCCGACATATCGACGTATTCATTGCGCATACCAAGATACTCTTGGAAAAATTGCTCCTGAACAATGCTGCCTGCAATTCCCATCGAAACAGACCCCATTGAAAGATAGGATTTCCCTTTCATCATCGCAACTGCAAGTCCTGATTTGGCAAAACGAAGAAGCTTCTCTTTACATCTTCGGGAATGTTTTCGTCCCCTGCATCTTGAACATCTTCTCCATAAATACCGAATGCTGGAAGACCTTTCTGATTGTATCCTGCAAGAACGGCTGCAAGATATACAGCTCCCGGACGTTCTGTTCCATTAAATCCCCAAACTGCCTTTGGTATATGCGGATCTGTGTCCATCGTTTCTGATCCGTAGCACCAGCAAGGTGTCACCGTAATCGAAACGCCAACTCCCTCACGAGCAAATTTTTCCGCTGCCTGTGCCGCTTCGGCTACTCCGCCAATACACGTATCGGCAATGACACATTCAACTGGCTCTCCATTGTAATGTTTCAATTCGCTTGATAAAAGTTCCGCGACCGCTTTCGCCATCTTCATCGTCGTATCTTCTAACGATTCCCGTACTCCTTTACGGCGCCCATCAATCGTTGGTCGAATTCCAATTTTCGGCAAGCTGCCAATGTATCGTTTCTCTTTCATCATTTATTCCCCATTCGTTGTATTAACGTTTCTTTTGACTCCAGCCATTCCTTCTCATCGTGTGGGATATACTCTTTTTGGCGGAAGGATCTCGCGACAAGCTCCCTGCCTTGTTTTAACGTATCAAATTCCCAATTGCCCGAAGTTGTGATAATCCATTGCCAATGGCACTCGCTTCAATAGGTCCTGCTATGACTGGTTTTCCTGTCGCATTCGCAATGAATTGGCACAGGATTTCGTTTTGACTTCCACCACCGCCAATATGAATGACTTTGGCACTTTTCTTTGTTATTTCTTCCAAATCCGCAATTGTTTTTGCATATTTTAATGCCATGCTTTCAATAACGCAGCGCAGCATTTCTTGCTGATTAGATGGTGGTTTTTGTTTCGTTCGCTTGCAATATTGTTCAATCGCTTCTGTCATTGATGAAGGATTAAAAAATAGTGAATCATCAGGATCGATGTATGTATGACTTTTCTTGCCCGCTTTAATTATCGTATTTTCTTGTTCATAATTAAGTGCTTGTCCGTTGCTTTCCCATTCTTTCCGTAATTGTTGTAAAATCCAAAATCCGGTCGTATTTTTTGAAAACGATAATTCCCTTCACTCGCCCCTTCATTCGTAAAGCCGTTATGAAAAGCAGCCTCAGTAATGACTGGATTTTCTACTTCCATCCCAATAAGTGTCCACGTGCCGACACTCATAAAAATCGCATCGTCCCGCTGAATTGGCAGCGCCGATAAAGCACAGGCCGTATCATGTCCAGGTGTTAAAATAACTGGAATTCTCGGTAGTTGATGCTTTGAAGAAATAGGACCAATGACTTGATGCGGCATCTGTACATCCGCCAAAGGAAGCGGCTTTTTAAAAAGTTTTTCGATCAGTTTTCCATCAATTCTTCGATTTGCAGTCAAGTAGCTGAGACGTCGAAGCAATCGTGTATTCATTGACTGCCACCCCTGTTAAAGCAAATTGAAGCAAATTTGGCGTCATTAAAATCGAGACTGTTTGTTCCAACATTTCAGGCCACTTTGCTTCAATCGCCATTAATTGAAATAATGTATTAATCGAGGAAACTTCATTGCCTGTTTTTGAAAAAGATCAAAAGCACTCATTTCTTTGCAAGCTTCATCTACAAACGGTCCTGTATGTGGATCACGGTATGAAAATGGTTTTGATACGAGTTGACCTGATTTATTTACCATTCCGAAATCAACACCCCATGTGTCGATCCCTATTCCTCCAATTGGCTGGCCGATCGTCTCTTCTGCCTTCTGAATTCCTTTAATAATTTCATTTTCCAAAAGGGATAATCCCAATAATAATGCCCTCTTTATAAACAGGTTGATTATCGAAACGATGGATTTCCTTTAGGTCGATTTTCTCTCCATCAAAGTTTATAGCAGTAAGTCTTCCATTTGATGCGCCCATATCAAAGGCGAGAACATGTATCATGTATCTCCCTCCTATTTCTGCAACAAACTTGAACGATATTTTTCAGATGAAAGATTTCGTAAATCTTCGCATTCCTCATCCGTTAAAATACGCGGGCCGCCATGGATTGCACCGATCGTATATACCTTTGCTGACTCTTCTGTCAGTTGCATGAAGAAAAAGGCTTCCTTCATCGTTCTTCCGAGTGTTAATACCCCATGATTTCTCATTACGATTACATCATGATCAGTCGCTAGTCCAGCAACCGCATCAGCTAACACGTGAGTCGTCGGAATTAAATAATCCAAATAACCAATTTTTTTAATCATTGCTGGGAAATCAGGAAATAGTGCAGGAATGTCTTTTCCCGCTGATGATACGCCTACGGAATAGGTTGGATGGGCGTGCAAGACAGCATTGATTTCGGGATTTTTTGGAAACATACGAGATGCATAAGCACTTCTGATGAAGGTTTTAAATCTCCAATTATTTCCCTGTGCCAATATGAACTTTCACCCACTGATCATCTTCAATTTCCTTTAAATCGAATCCGCTTGGAGAAATGTACATATATTCGCCAGCACGCATACTCAGATTTCCTCCGGCACCGACAACAAGCCCAGAATCAACAAGGCGAGCTGCATATTTTTTAAGTCTTGAATGACTTGTACCATAATTCATTCTCCTTCCGCCTTTTAAAGTAAGGACTGATGAAGATCAGCCCTTATTGTTTTAGTACTTATTCATAAAGAGCCGCCTTAATTTCTTCCTCATCCATATTATCTTTGTCATACCAGTAGAAGCCTGTATCAATGTTCTTTTCGACGCTTTCTCCTTTGATTGCAGCTACGGCCGCTTTCACCGTTTCATAGCCAATTCCAACTGGATTTTGCGTTACTGCTCCAATCATTAAACCGTCTTTAATTGCATCAATTTGTGCTTTTCCAGAGTCAAATCCAACGACGACAAGATCACCAGACTTATTTAGTTCACGAACCGCATTCACAACACCGATTGCAGACCCTTCATTCGAACCGAAAATTCCTTTTAAATCTGGATGCGCTTGCATAATTGCTTTTGCTAAGTCAGTAGATTTTAAGTGATCCCCGCCGCCATATTGAATATCAACGATTTCAATGTCTGGATAATCTGATTCAATTTTTTCCTTAAACCCATCTCTACGGTCAACACCTGTTACAGATGTCTGATCATGAACAATCATCGCAATTTTCCCACTTCCCCGATCGCTTCTGCCATTTTTCTGCTGCAAGTGCAGATGCAGCTTTGTTATCAGTTGAAGCAGTTGCTAGTGGAATCTCACTATCTACTCCAGAATCGAATGCAATGATAGGAATGTCATTGTTTTTTGCTTCATCTAATAGTGGTCCAGAAGCTTTAGAGTCTAACGCTGCAAATCCAATTGCATCCGGTCCCTTATCAAGCGCAGCCCTCAACATATCAATTTGTTTGTCAACTTGTGATTCACTTTCCGGTCCTTCAAACGTAATCTTCACATCAAATTCATCAGCCGCTTGTTCCGCTCCTTTTTTACCGCTTGCCAAAACTGATGTTGGAAACCTTTAGATACGATAGCAATATACGTATCTCCGTCTTCTCCTCCTTCATTTGATGATGGTTTTCTCCATCTGAATTACACGCGGCTACGAATAGAGACATGACGAGAATCATACTTAAAATCCAAGCTTTTTTCTTCATCTTTTTCTCCCTTTTTTTAAAATATAGTTAGTCTAATATAGACGTCCTACCGTTAATCTTTTTCTTTCGGAGCATGTCGGCATAAACAGCTAAAATAATGACTAATCCAACGACGACCGTTTGCCATTCTTGGGAATTGACATGATGCGCAAGCCATTTGTAAGTACACTCATGATGAGCGCACCGATGACTGTTCCAACGATCGTTCCTTTTCCCCGCTTAATGATGTGCCACCGATGACGACCGCTGCGATCGCTTCAAGCTCATAACCTTGTCCAAGTGCCGGTTGAGCAGAATTTAATCTAGACGCCATTAACACACCCGCAATTCCGGTAAAAGCACCCGCAAGTGTATAAATAGTTATTTTCCAAAAGTTCACATTCACCCCAGATAGTTTTGTCGCTTCTTCATTACTACCAATCGCAAAATTGTATCTTCCAAGTATCGTTTTTGATAAAATAATTCCACCGATGATCGCCGTAATAAAGAAAATTAAAATCGCATTCGGTACGTTAATTCCCGGACGATCGATCCGAGTGAAATTTTCGTAAATGCCGGATGGTCGCTAAAATAAATCGGTGCTGCTCCTGAAATAACGAGCGCTAACCCTTTTGCAATCATCATCATCGCAAGAGTGGCAATAAATGGCGGGATATTTAATCTCGCAATTGCAATTCCACATAAATATCCACAAGCTGCCCCGGTAAGTATTCCACCAATAATCCCAATCCAAATTGGGGTTCCTGCTTGAACAACGAACACGCCAGTCATAACAGATGATAATGTCATTACCGTTCCTACCGATAGGTCAATTCCACCTGTGATAATGACGAAGGTAGCTCTAACGCTAGAATCCCAATGACTGCTGTTGAAAGCAAAATTCCAATTAAATTGTTATATTGTAAAAGCTATTTGATGCAAGGGAGAAAAAATAATTAATACGAGTAAACTACCAAAAGCTAGTAGCTGTTGGATCGCTCCTGACGATAACTTCTTCTCCTTTACCCCTTTCGGCTCGACTACTGTTTCCAGATTCATTCGTCATCACCCCTACCCTTGATGTATTTTCGTTGCATATTCCATTATTTTTTCTTGTGTCGCTTCCTCAGCTGTTAATTCTCCTGTAATTCGCCCTTCCGCCATAACGATGATCCGGTGGCTCATCCGCAGTACTTCTGGTAATTCCGAAGAAATCATAATGATTGATTTTCCACTTTCTGCAAGTTCATCTAGTAATTTATAAATTTCTCCTTTGCCCCAACATCAATTCCTCGTGTCGGCTCATCAAAAATTAAAATATCACAGTCTCGAAGCAACCATTTCGCTATAACGACTTTTTGTTGATTCCCCAGAGAGGAATTTAATTTTTTGATGGATCGATGGCGTTTTAATTTGAAGTCGATCAACATATTCATTGGCCACTTTTTTAATTTTGGCATCGCTTACAAAGACACCCGTCTTTGCGTAATTTCTCATCGTTGTCATCGACATATTCGATTTCACATCCATATCGACGAGAAGGCCAAATTGCTTGCGATCTTCTGATAAATAACCGATGCCGTTTCTAACTGCTGCCGTTGGATTTGTAAGCTTTACGTCGCGCCCGTGAAGTGTAATCGTTCCACTTGCCATAGGGTCCGCACCAAATAAAACGCGCGCCACCTCTGTTCTCCCGGCCCCCATTAACCCAGCAAACCCTAGAATCTCACCTTTTTTAAGTTCAAAGTTAATATCTTTTAAATGCGTTTTCGTCGATACGTTTTTCACTTCGAGGACGACTTCCCTTTTTCATTTGAAAAGAAGGCTTCGACTCAATATACACTTCACGTCCGACCATCAGCTGAATCACTTTGCTCATTTCAACTTCCGCCGTTTTAAGTGTGTCAACATATGTCCCATCACGCATTACCGTAATCCGATCGGAAATTCTTTTCAGTTCATCCATGCGATGGGAAATATAAATGATTCCGACCCTTTTCGGCGTAGATCATTAATTGTTTCAAAAAGTGCATCAATTTCTGTTTCCGTTAATGCAGTCGTTGGCTCATCCATAATAATAATCTTTGAATGAAACGATAGTGCCTTGGCAATTTCAACCATTTGCTGTTTTGCTACCGTTAAATCTTTTACTTTTGTTTTCGGATCTAAGTCAATATTTAAATGATCAAATAGTTCCTTTGTTCTCGCATTCAGCTCTTGATCTTTCAGAAAAAGTTAAACGCCCCTTTTGGTTCTCTTCCAATGAAAATATTTTCGGCAACTGTTAAATCTTTCATTAAGTTAAGTTCCTGATGAATCATTGATATCCCTATTTCCTGAGCTTGCTTCGGAGAGGTCATTTCAATCTCTTCACCTTCAAATGTGATATTGCCTTCATCTTTTAAATAAATGCCCGTCAATATTTTCATGAGTGTTGATTTTCCAGCACCATTTTCGCCAACTAAGGCGAGCACTTCCCACACCTTAACTCAAGATCAACACCCGAAAGCGCCTTCACACCTGGGAATGATTTCGAGATGTTTTTCATTATTAATAGTGGATCACTCATTTCTCGTCCCCCTATCAACACAAGCTATTTTGTTTACTTCTGTTTTTTGATTTATGTTGATTATAACCGAGCCTATTTATAGAATCAAGGTGGTTATTAGAAATTTCAAAATAATTTGATTAGAATCACATAATTTAATACATTAATTGACGATCGCTGCTGTGATAAAATGATATTTTAATGCTATATAAAGCTGTTTCACCTATGATGATTTTTCCTCATAAAAAGAAAAATGATTACTATTCGCTTCAATCATTTCCTCCGATTGAATCCATGATTTCATCTCTGCTAAATATTGATAAATCCACGTTAAATTTAAGACAACTCCTTCCATCACAGCTCTGATCATATGCCCTGAATCATATTTTGGGATCATGCCCGCTTGTTCCAATATCATGAGTTTGATTATCTCTTTGCCTTTATCACCTTTACATTGTAGTCAGTGTACATCTGAAGGAGTGTGTCATCTGCTTGTGAATCAACGATCATCGTATCGACATCTGCTATTTTCGCAATGGTCGCAAACGCCTTTTTCTCCAGTTTTGTATGATCAAAAAGTAAAAATTCTCCTCTGCTTGTTCGATGATTTTACTTTTGACTAAAGCTTGTAATTCATTTGAATCACTAATTCCCAATCCATTTGAATACCTTTACAAGAGAAAATGATTTTTTACATGATATTGTTCAATCGTTTGCAATGTTAAAGGTCCGACAAATGACATCGATGATTCCATGAACGTTCCACCTGTGTTAATGATGCGAATATTAGAGTGCTTTGCGAGCTCGATGCAAATTTGAACTGAGTTCGTCAAAACAGTCAATGGCATATTTGGAAGATAGCGTGCAACAAATTGCGTTGTTGAACTTGCATCTAGAAAAATGATGTCATTTTCCTCTATATGTTTCACCGCTTCTTTCCCAATTTCCGTTTTTCTCTTTTATTAATGATTTCCCTTTGAAAATGTGGTAAATCTCCTTGTTCTTCTTCAATAGACATCGCTCCACCGTGTGTCCTTAAAAGCTTTCCTTCCGATTCTAACCTTTCTAAATCTCGTCTGATCGTTTCTTCTGTTACATGAAATTGATCACTAAGATCTGACACCCGGACCGTTTTCTTTTGATTTACCGCCGCTACGATCTCTCTCCGCCTAACAGCTACGAGCATATGCTCCACCTCCTTTATTCAACAACACCTTTTTTCAAAATCACATTCGCATATAACGCTGACTCACTCGTTGCAATAATCGCATATGCTTCTTTCGCGCGCTCATAAAAGTCAAATCGATCGATTTCTTCTATTTCAATATTTTCTTCTCCGGATTTCTCTAAAACTTTCTCGTATTCGTTCCAGATTTCCGGCGTTGGATCCCCTCTGGAGTCGACATATATGTAACTGGACATAAAACAAATGGGTCGAGGGGAAAAACATTAAAATACTTTCTAAAATAGGTGGAATGGAATGGCCATCTAACCGGATTAGCTTCTCTGTATGGGATGCAGCAGGAAAATTTCCATCAGCTATGACAATCTCATCGCCATGCCCCATCTCCAGCAACACCTTCATCAACTCAGGCGAGATATTCTTGGGAATATGTTTAAGCATGTTGTTCTCCTTTGTTTTGTTTTTGTTTTATTTTAATTTATCAGATAAGTCAAAAGAAAACAAGCTCTGTTTTGATGCCCGGCCATCAAAAAATGGGTAATAAAAAACGTATCCTCACGATACGCATTGTAAATAGTCTTATATCACGATTTTTTAATCGCGGCATATTTTATTTTCTACTACATTCTATCTGAATCATTTTTAACCAGCGCGTTTTCTCTGCGCTCCTCGGTCCGAATTGTTTAAAGATTCCTTTTCAGTTGATATAACGTATTGCATTAAGTCTCGCCGATTTATCCATTATTACTTCCTTCTAATAATGGAGTACGCGCGCCGGCATTTGGCGAAGGTAACACCTTCTAGAGTATCTGTTACACACAATGCTTCCCAAGCACGCGATAAGGAACCTTTGAAACAGAGTAATCGTCATTCCTTGGCACGGTACACTTCGAAAAACGTATGACAGTGAAAATCAACCGCCCCATACATAGCCGTTAGCTGTTGTCACTAATGCACCCTCAGAAATATCATCACTCTCCAATTCCTGAGATGTTTTTCCAAGCTTTAGACATATAGCTTAACTGCAGCGGTACCTACATTTAGATTAGCCTCTTAAAAGAACCTCCCGAATAAGTAAATTCAGGATGTTATTTATCTTATACATACTCCACAATATAAGTCTCCTGAACGTCGATCCAAGGCCCCACAACAAAAGTCATTTCGTTATCTGCGACGTTGCTAAATTTTTAGTACGACCTTTCAATATTAGCAACCACAATTATCTGGTTTATCCATTAATGCAATATCAACGTCTCCAATTTTTTTATCTCAAATCCATTCTCTTTAAAATCCTCATAATTAAATGCTTCTAGTTCATCACAAGCGAGTTTATGAAACTCATAAAAATTTGGCCACCATTCGTACCCATCTCCCAATTGATTATTTAAAAAGGCATCCGCAATTTCTCTTCCCATTTGAGGTGCTACATAAAATGCTCCCATCGCTAGCACATTTACACCATTTCCAGTCACCGCTCGTAAAGCAGCCGGTACACTTTCTACAACTCCAGCATGCACTCCTGGGCATTTACTTGCAGCGATATGAATCCCCATTCCTGTGCCACAAAATAATAATGCTTTCTCAAATTCACCTTCGGATATTTTTGCACCTACTTTCAATCCAATTCTATGAAACATTTCTGGATTTTTTCATTTTCAGATTTAACACCAATATCAGTTATGTTCCATCCTTTGTTAATTAAATACTGAACAACCGCTTCCTTTAACGGAAATCCCGCAAAATCGGCACCTACTAAAACATGTTTTTCTTTAGTTGTTTTCATTAGCGTCACTTCCTTACTTTAGATATCTATAAATAGTAAAGACATTAAATACTAATTAACTAATCCTTATTCCTTTTATCGCTTTAAATGACGCACTACATTTGCCCAAAACTCGGAATAATATTCCCAGTTTAAAAACTCCAATGATCCCCAATGTGGTGAACAATCGCTAGCAAAGGCAGCTGTTTTCCCTTCATAATATTTACCAATCACGAGAATTGATCATTATCGTATTTAAGCAACTCAAGAGAATTCTCTTTTGCTTTAAATTTATTATATCCAAGTAGCTGAGGCCATTCGTTGAATTTTCGGATTATTTCATGTTCCTGAGCTGGATTAGGAGAGAACCCTTCAGGAACTTCAACGCGGTCATCATGATCTAATAATTCGACAGGCAAGACTTCGGCCAAAGGGAATTATTATAATTTGCTTTCCCTCAATCCCAGAAAATGATAAATAGCCACCTATCATTAATAGGCCACCACCTCGTTTAACAAAATCTCGAATTAACTTTAGACTATTTGGTACGATTTCCATTTCGTAAAATGTTTTGTTTTGAAGTAAAAAGTATTCGCACCAACATCACTTATAACAATTCCATCGTATTCAAGAAGTTCATCAAGAGTTTTTGGAAATTTAATTTGAATTTCATGAGAAGGCATGTATGTTACATCAATACCTTCTTTTTCTAAGCATCCCAATAAATATGTGGCACCTTCCTCATATTTTGTTGAAGTAAAACTATCATATCCTTTTGTATGTATCATATGAATTACCCATGATTCACCAATAAATAATAATTTCACTTTAATCCACCTCATATTTCCTTTTATTGTTGTTTTAACAATCTCACTTGCTCCCTTTTATGAATATAATAGTTAAAAACCAAAACTAGAATGAGAACCCCACCCCAAATAATGTCTCGATAAAAATTACTTATATTTTGGAACATATTAAGTCCTGATGATAAAAACTGTAAAATAATCACCGCCACTATAACACCTTGAACGTTTCCAGACCCTCCTTTTGGATTAATCCCTCCTAGAACGGCAATTAATACACATTGAAGAGTATATTCTGCACCGTAATCGGCATTTACTGAATTTGAACGAGCCATCATAATTAACCCCGCGATCGCTGATAATGTGCCAGAAATCATATAAGTACGTAATATAATCCACGTATTGCTTAATCCAGATAGATGTGATGCTTTTTCGTTTGTTCCAAATAAATATAGTTGTAACCCAAATTTTGTTTTACTTAAAATAAATCCAGTGGAAACCACAAAGATAACAAATACAATGAGAGGAAGTGGAATAACACCAAAAATATTAGAATTACCGACTTTCGAATATATAATAGGTAATCCGCTTATAGATCTACCTTCTGTAAGTACAATAGCAATCCCGAGAATAGTTGGTAAGTACCGAGGGTTGCTAGTATAGCCGAAATTCTAAATTTGGAGATGAGAATCCCATTAATTGCACCAGCCAACGCACCAACAAAAATCGAAATAATAACAGCAACTATTATCATTTCAATTGAATAAATCTGTGAGGCCCCAGGAGGGATAGAGGCAATCAAAAATTTTGCAGCAATGATCGCTGATAGATTTGCAATAGCGACTACCGAAAGATCAATTCCACCAGTAATCATTGTTACACTAATTGCAATTGCCAATAGTCCATACTCTGGGAATTGTTTTGCCATTGAGATAAAATTATCACTTCTTAGAAATAGGTCCGGCTTGAGCACAGATATTAGAAAAAAACAAATACCATCATCATGAATAGTCGAAAAAGGTTTTTATCCTTATTAATAAACTCGTTAAAAGTCATGTTAAATGTTTGCTTTTGCTTTACTAGGTTGGGCATAAACTAAACACTTCCTTGCGCTTCTTTTTGAATATTTGCTAAGCGTTTTTTGACTTCATAACCTGGTAGGCTGAAATTCCTGTTCCTATTATAATAATTGCACCGGTGAAGATTCTTTGCCAATAAGTCGGGATACCAATTAAGATTAAACTGTTGGACATAATGGTCATTAGAATGACACCTAACATTGTTCCAGTAAGTGTTCCTGTACCGCCTGTTAACCTTGCTCCGCCTAAAACTACCGCAGCGATAACAGTAAGTTCCATGCCAATCATACTCGTCGGCTTAGCCGTTAACATCATAGATGCTTGTGCAACACCAGTAATGCCTGATATCCCTCCGACAAAACAATATACAAAAAGTGAATAGCAAACACATTGAACCCTGCACGTTTAGCTGATACTTCATCCCCGCCTACTGCATATATTCCTCGACCAAGCATCGTGTATTTCATTATAAAAATGCGACTACAAGTAAACCAATTAATAGCAACACAGTAACCGGCATGTCAGAGCTTATACCTAGCTGTTCATTATTAGCAGTAAATAATCTCGCTTTTCCATGGTCTAGCATAGGCTGAGGTATATTAATCTGAGATGCAGCCAAAGGCCCTAACATTATTCCTGTAAATAAACTTGTCGTTCCAAGAGTAACAATAAGTGTTTGAAACTTGAACTTTGCTATTAATATCGCATTAATTGACCCTAATAATAATCCAAATATACTAGCAGTAGCATAAATGACCCAAACACTGCCTTGATAATCCATTTGAAGGAATATAAGGGTTGTTGCATACATCGATAATGAGGCTAATGCTGGGAAGGAAACATCAATTCCGCCTGAAACCAACACCATATAGCACCCAATCGCAAACATTCCTGGAATAATCATTGACCGTACAAGATCCACCAAGTTATTACCTGTAAGAAATTGACCGCTACGAATTTCAACTAAAGCAACTAAAAGTATTATTGTAATTAATATATAAAACTCTGTTTTTTTGTAACTTTTTGAGATTCATAATACACACCCCTGCTTAACTTATACTAGTTGACAATTCAGCGAGTTGCTTTTCATCTGTTTCAAAAGCATTTAAGGTTCGGGCAACTTTTCCTTCCTTCATTACTAATATGCGATTACAGTTTTGCAGTATTTCAGGTAAATCATCTGATATGATAATAACAGCAAGTCCCCTGTCAGCCAGTTCTCTTATTCGAGTGTGAATATCATACTTTGATCCAATGTCTACCCCTACTGTAGGTCCGTTAAGAATAAGTACTGAAAGATTAGTTGCTAACCATCTAGCCAGGACAACTTTTTGCTGGTTACCACCCGAAAGTGTTTGTACAGGTCTAATGGAGTTATTAGTTCTAACAGAAAGATCATTTATCCATTTCTCAATTTCACTATCAATATCTTTGTTTTTTAAAATACCCGTTTTAGTCGAAAGCTCATCTAGCTTCGACACTGCAATATTATTAGTTATGGATTGACTTAAAAATAAACCTTCTGTCAGTCTATCTGGAGGCACGTAACCAATTCCGCTTTTTATCGCATCTTTTACCTTTTTAAATTTTACATGCTTCCCTTAACCTTTATTTCCCCTTGGTGGGAGAGTAAATTCCGAATAATGTTTGAACTAATTCGTTACGGCCCGAACCAAGAAGCCCTGTGATCCCTAATATTTCTCCCTCTTTTAATTTAAATGAAACATCTTCAAAAGCATGAGTAAGCGATAGATTTTTAACTTCCAAAACTGGATTATCGCTAATGCTTTTTGGCTGATAGAATTCTTGTTTGAATTCTCTCCCAGTCATATAGAAAGCAAATTTCATGTCATCGAGCTCGCTCGTTTTCCCAGTGGTTATTCTTTCACCATTCCGCATGATTGTATAGCTTTCTGATATTTCAAATACCTCGTCAAGCTTATGAGAAACAAAAGGATTGCAATTCCTTGGCTTTGTAGGCTTTTAATTACTTGGAATAGTGCTTTAACTTCCTTTTATTTAATGAAGTAGTTGGTTCATCCATAATAATTAGCTTTGCATCATTCAAAAGCGCTCTACAAATAGCAATTAACTGTTTATCCGCAACCGAAAGATTTTCAACGACTTCATCAAGATCAACCTTAAAATCAATTTTACTTATCGCTTCCTGAGCTATTTTGCGAAACCTCTTATAATTTACTAGTTTTCGTTTATTCATAAGTTCCATATTAAGAGCCAAATTTTCCATCACCGTTAAATTTGGAAATATTGAAAAATCCTGATAAATCACCTGAACTCCTTGACGAATGGCCTCCATAGGAGTAATCTCCGAAAACTTTCTACCATTAAATTCAAGGTTCCCATCATCAGCTTTATAGAAACCAGAAACAATCTTTATTAATGTTGATTTACCACAACCATTTTCCCCAGCTAGACAGTGAATCTCGCCTTTTTTATTTCTAGATTAACTCCTTTTAAAGCTTTTACTCCCCAAATGATTTCTTAATATTTCCAACTTTAAGAATAAAATCAGACATTTCAGTTCGTCCTTTCAGGGCTTACTTAATAAATTTTTCTCTATTGGGTTAGAATTTGATACTTCAATCAACATACAAGAGAGACTTTGTACCGCTCCCTTGTATGTTAGAAAAATTTAAAAGCCGAAAGAATCCACGTTATCTTTATTAACCTCTATCCAACCTTCACCGTATAGTACTTTATCTGACCCCTCAACAAATTGCATATTTTCATAACCAGGAACACCTAAGTCTAATCCATTCTCAATTGACTCTCCATGAAGAATCTTAGTTGCCAATGTAAGCATTGCATACCCGCATCTTTAGGATCCCAAAGAGTTGCCGAACCCATAGAGTCATTCTTTAGATATTGTTTAACTTCATTAGGCATTCCAGTGCCTGCTGTAAACTTCTTACCGACTAATCCTAGCTCCTCATATGCTTTTGCAATACCTGGACCATCATAAGAGCCTGTCCCCATAATTCCCTTTAAATCATTATATTTTTTCAATAGTTCCTTTGCTCTTTCATATGAACGTTCTTGATTATCTTCTGATTCCACTCGTGGTTCTTCCTCAAGTAATTTCATATTAGGATATTTCTCCTTTTGCCATGCCACAGCAGCGTCCGCCCATTCATTATGGGATGCATTTGTTACGTGACCCACCATTGTCGTATATAGTCCTTCTTCCCCATAGCCTTGGCGAGATTATCCATAATAAATGCTCCATAACCTTTGTTATCAAACGCTTCAATATCATACATTGTATTCTGTTGGGTAGAACCTTCGTGTGTTACTACAACAATTCCTTTATCTAGTGCTTCGCCAAGGACTGGCTCTAATGCTGCTGGATCTACTGGAACGACCGCCAACGCATCCACTCCTTGAGCGATTAAATCTTGAATCACTTGCACTTGCATTGCAGCATCTGTTTTAGCAGGGCCTTTTTGAAAAACATTCAAACCAGTATCCTCGGCATATTGCTTTACACCTTGTTCCATACGAACAAACCAAGCATTGGTACTATCTTTAGGAACTAGTGCAATTTTCCAATCCTTTTCACTCTTATTTGACTTACCATCACTGCCATTACTACTACTGCTACTGCATGCTGTAAATACTAGTAAAATAAATGAAAGTACCATCACAACTGATAAAAACTTCTTCATTTAACTACCCCCAAATTTAATTTTATTTATCGCAAAGTCTTTCGACAATGGACCAAAGTTAATGCTGCATTACGGTACTTCGAATGAAACAATTTAACTCATATGAAATTTACGTTTTAATAAACTGTCATTGGGTCCTAAAAATAATGATTCCTTGGTTTCTTTCCATTCGGCCAATGTTAATTCCGGCTTTTGGTGTTTCCATCCCGAATTTATCCTTTGTATAACTTTTTCCCATTTAGGAATACCACTCGTTCCATCAATACACTCCACATTATGTGCACCGACTGCAACTGCCATTTTTAAGCATTCTTCAATGTTTAAACCATTCAATATTCCGGTTAGAAATCCGGCAATTGTACAATCACCGGCACCCGTTGTACCAGAAACCTTTACATCAAAGCAAGGAGCTAATACCTCTCTTTCGGCCCACATTTCTACATTTTGTAGTTCACAATGTCCAAGATTTTTAAACGTGTCGTATCGGATGTAGTTTTTATATAAAGCCCTTGATCACCAAGCTTCAATACAACAATCGGTGTCCCCATACTTAGAAGCTCATCGGATAACTCCGATAATAGAGAAACATCTAGATGCTTACATACATCCCGATCATTATTACCAGCTATTTTTTCAAATGTGTCTCGGCTAACCATATATAAAGCTTCTTCAATACTTGGCAGAAAAATATCCACATACGGTAAGACCTTTGATAATATGCTTTTCCAATTAACTTTTCCGGCATCTGAATTAGGGTCTGGTTTAGACATATCTAAAGAAGTTGTTAATCCTTGTTCTTTTACTTTTTATAAAGCTGAACTAATTGTTCACCACCCTTTTCATACATACTTTTCATTAGGGTGGATAACCAAAATGAAATAGTTTTGCGGCTTTAATTTCATTTATTTTGATATCATTGACATTAAACGTATCGTTCGTACCGGGATAATGCATAAAAAGCGATCGGAATCTTCAGGGCTAATAACAATACTGTAAGAACTATGCTCTCCTTTTCTTACAATCATTCCTTCTACTAATGATTGATCATATTGCCTAAAAACATCTAAAATAATACGTCCCCATTCATCGTCTCCCACTTTTCCCATTAGCCCAGTTGGAACTCCTAATCTATGAAGCGCAATCCCGTATTAGAAACAGCCCTCCAGTAGTTAATAACACCTGACCAATATTTACTAACCGACCTGGTTGAAACAAAACTTCAGGTCGATTAGTTGTTAAATTTGGAATAATATCTAGACATAAATGGCCAGCTACAATAATGTCAAACTGTTTTTGCAATGGAATCACTCCTAGAAATAACAACGGTATTACCTGTGCGATTAGATTCTAATGCAGCAGTAAAAATTTCATGTGTTACTTCAGCCTCAAATGGAGTTGCACACTGTAGAGGTAAATTGGTTGGCCCATTAACGATTTCATCACAAAAAGCAGCCCACATTTGCAAAATTGAATCACTAAATCCAAATTCAAAAATATTACCAGTAATTGTCGAGTAAGCGGATTCATTTCGTACATCTACTGAATGCCAGGCTTGTTCTTCTCCGGGAGTATATGGTAAATAGAAAGCTTTTTGGGATTATTAGTACTAAACTCCGCCGAGAATTCTGTTCCAATTACTCTTATGAACCAAGTATTAGCATGGCCTGGGGCAATTCGTTTCATCGATAATACCATTGGAAATTCTTGTCCATCAGTATGTACTTCACAAGCTAAAATTGCATTGTCCCATGTTTCACATGGTTGCAAATTCCGTTGCGGTCGGGACGCTCCTTTATAATCTTTGATAATAGGCCCTAACATTCTGCGGTTTCCACCCATATCTTAACGGTAAATGAAGAACGTGCAAACCTAAATCACCCATGCACCCGTATTCACCATTTGTTTTTATTTGGCGTTTCCAATTAATTTGTTTGTTTGGATTCAAATCACTACTGTGCCAAAAACCGGCTTCAACCTCTATGATTTTCCCAAATTTATTTTCCCTAATCCATTTTCCAAGTTGGAACGCCCCTGGGAAAAACGGGAACTCCGATGAGCACCTTACAATAACATCAGGGTTTTCTTCCATTTCCTTCATAATCCTTAAGTTTGCCTCTGGATCGATTCCAAATGGTTTTTCACCTAACAAGTGTTTACCAGAACGAATAATGTCTACATAGATGTCGGCATGTAAATTGTGTGGGACGGCACAGTAGATTGCATCAATTTCCGGATCTTCAAGAAGCTCGTAATAATTAGTCGTTGATTTTATCACGCTCGGAATATGCCTTTCAAACCATTTAATTGCTTCCACGTTTGTATCACAAACTGCAATTATTCGAGGTTCAAAGTTCACATCCTGCAAATGACACCACCTTGCTGCTGCACTAGCAAACTCTTTTCCCATTAATCCGCAACCAATTACTCCAAATCGAATAATGCTTCTAGTCATAGGACCAATTCTCCATCTAAAATATTCATAGCCTCCGCCACTGCAGCATTATCATGAACAATTGCCATAAAAGCTCGTGTCATAAGATCTGGAGTAGGATGTTGAATAACATTTCTACCGTATACAATCCCCTTTGCCCCCTGTTGCATTAGGTCATAGGTACGCTGCAAAATTTCTCGGTCAGATGCCCGTCCTCCCCTCGCGTAAGTACCGGCTTACCAGAGGCCGCTTCAATAACCTTATGGTATTCTTCGATATTGTCACAAGGGTCTGCTTTAATAATATCCGCACCTAACTCTACCGCTTGGCGCACTAAAGGAACGATTTTATCAATATCACCATCTACCATATATCCGCCAAACTCTTCATTTGGGAGCATTACAAGAGGCTCCACCATTAACGGCATACCATACTTTTCACATTCTGACTTAAGCTTTGTTACATTAACTAAACATTGATGATGCACTTCAGGATGGTTCGGAATCAAAAATAGATTTACGACTACACATGAAGCATCTAATACAAGGGCTTGTTCGACCGGTTTTTCGATTAGTTGACTGAATAAATGTGAAGGTAACTTATTTCCATAAACATTCGCAACATCAGTCCGTAATACGAGCGAAGGCTTTTCTTTTCCCGGTATATCCTGAAGTAGCCTTGCCTGACCAAGGCTCAACTGAATGGCATCGGGATTTGCATTAACAATTGTTTCAATCGCTCCCTTCATATTTCGAATACCAGACAAAAATGATACTTCGTTAAAAAACCATGGTCAATCGCTACATCAAAACATTTTCCGTCAGCTCCAAATAATCGGTTAAACCTAGCTTGAACAGACATCCATTATTCCCCAATCTATTATTATTAATTCAAAACTAAACCTGTTGTTGAGTTTTTGTAAACCCGTATTTCCTCTTCATTTTTTCAATAAATTCTACACTTTGTTTTATGTTTGTTTCTTCATTTGGAGCAAGTTTTCTCCAAATAAAAGTTCTAATATCTGGGAATAATCACAGAAAGATTCTAGTGAAACCCAACCTTTATAATTTATCTCTGCTAATGCCTTAAAAATTTCATCCCAGTTAATATGACCAGATCCTGGAATTCCCCGATCATTTTCACATAAATGATATAGTAATAGATCATCACCAGCTAGTTTAGTAGCTTCATAAAAAGACTTTTCTTCGACATTCATATGGAAAGTATCTAAATGAATACCTACATTTGGTTCCCCAATTAGTCCGATTAATTCAACAGCTTGTTCACAAGTATTAATTAAACTGCTTTCAAATCGAGTTACTGGTTCAATGCCGATTCTTATTCCATATTGTTGGGCATACTTTGCCACTTCTCGAAGACCGCTAGCAACCTGCTCCCACGTTCTTTGATCTGGTTTTTCCGGGAAAGGATTAGCATGTTGAGAGAAAATCACTCCTGACAAACTTTTAGAGCCTACTTGATGTGTAACATCGATACAGTCTTTCAAATATTTAATACCATTTTTCCATACTTCTGGATTATTACTAGTAAGATCAGTTTCTGCAGTAAGAACCGTTGAGGTACAAACGTCAATTCCAACCTCATCAAGGCGTTTTTTATCGCTTCTGGGTCAGTCTCTATTAAGTTCATAAGAGGTATTTCAATGAATTCTAATCCTAATTCCTTAAACTTATCAATTACCCAAAGTGTATCCTTGTTCCAAGTAGTGCTTACCACAAAAGCATGGGCCCCTATTTTCATAAATCCAAAACCTCCAATTTATATTTATTAAATATAAAAGAAATCACTAGTGTTGCATAAATGTAGCCACAATATTCAATCTATTGGTTTTCCCTGTTAAGAGCCAAAAAGTAAATACCCTGTCAAAGGTGGCTCCGCCCATTCGGGATTTATTTACAATTAATCCTGTGTACCGACGACAATTTTCTTGTTAAGGAACGCCTTTTCCTTCTATTTTTCGAAGCCAGATATAAGCTGGTTTCCACAAGGACGCCCTTAAATAACGGCTGATTTGTAAAATTTTTCGCTTACTTTTCGTCTCGATTTGAACGAGAACATTTAGGCAAAAACGATTAGTGCGATAAACACTTGATTGTAAATCGCCCATTCACTTTGACCGTAGAATTTTTTAATGCTCAGATGTTGTTTGACCCATTTGAAAAACAGTTCAATTGCCCAGCGTGATTTATACATCTCTGAAATTTCTTCGGCACGGCACCATTTAATCGGCGTGAAAGCTGGGAAATACTGATAGAATCAAGATCGATTTCTTTTGAAGCTGGTCATCGAAAAGACAATCGCCCAGTGCATGCAAACTTTCGATTTCCTCTAGCTGCGCAAAAAGTAGTAATTTTAGGAATGGCTCAGTTGTTAATTTTTTCGTATAGTGATCTAATTTCAACGTTTTCACGCTTTCTTCAAATAATTGAAGATTTATTGGTGAAAACCATTGCCCAAATGAAGTTTTTCGTGTAATCTTGTCCATGCGTTAGTCCTTTTTAGTGGATTTGGACGGGTTACCACCTGACACTATCCATTATAAAGGACTTTTTCTTTGCACAAAGTAAAATTAGTGAAGATTATGAATATTTTTAACAGTGCAGTTTAATTAATGCAACACTGGTGAAAAGAAATAACTGATCAACAATTTAATTATCCCGCACAATTAAAGAGTTTACATAGAAATTTACACATCGCACTTACTCAAGGCTTATTTGAACTTTCATAATGTCAGGAGCCTTTCCTTTAGCAAAGAATTCCGGGACTTCCTCCAAACTAATAACCTCTGAAATTAATTGTTCTGTATTAAAACGTTTTGCCGTCATCCAATCCATAGCCGCTTTAAACGTATGATTTACGGCCATAGATCCAACAAATTTCCAGTCCATATGATATATATCAAAAGGACTTATTTGTATGGTGGCTCCTTCAGGCGCAACTCCAAACTGAAGATGGGTACCCTTTGGGGCCAAGTATTGATATTCTGACTCGATTAGAGATGGTATCCCCGTGGCGTCTACTACTACATCAAATCCATTGTGCTTTTTCTATTAGCAAGTTTATCCTGAATTTCATTACTTAAATAAGTGTGTGTTGCACCATTTTTTTCGCTAGATCCAACTTATTTTGAGCAACATCAACTACAGCTAATTCTCCAGCGCCGGCGTGTGTTAACGCTTGTATTAAAAGCTGCCCCATACTCCCAGCACCAAACAAAAGAACACTTTGACCGACATTTAAGTTTAATTGGTTCATACCATGAACAACGCATGCAATTGGTTCAATAAACGCGCCTTCTGAAAATGGCATTTCATCAGGCATTCGAAATACCGTGTTTTCAGGCACTCTGACATATTCCGCCATTGCCCCATTTTCGGTATCTCCAGTGGCTTTCCATTCCACGCAATGATTTCCCTGCCACTTAAACAGTAGTTACATTTACCACAGAATAATGAGGATCCACAGCCACTCTGTCACCCACTATAAATTGACTAACTCCTTCTCCCACCTCATGAACAACGCCTGAGAATTCATGTCCGGGGATTAGAGGGTAGTTAGGCATAAATGTTCCATTATATATATGAATATCTGTCCCGCAAATTCCGCAAGTTTTCACTTTAACTGTAATTTCATTTTTTCCTGGTTTTGGATAAGGTACTTCCTTTATCACTGCAGTTTTAGGAGCTATCATTACTAGCGCTTTCATCGTCATATAATTTGTCCTCCTATTCACTTTTCACTATAAATCTTGTAAACTAATCAAATATTACGTGAGCTTTCGCCTTTCTTCTTACACCTTCTTTAAAAACCCATTGTCTTGCTTCTTCAAGTGTTAGTTTATCTCCCAAAAGCAATTCTGGATTAACTATCCTTGCATTTAATAGGGCGAGAGAGCGATCTAATGTTTTAGGTCCTACGTAGCTTGCGATAATTTGTAATTCTTTTCTAAACATTGTTTCTGGTTTTAATGGGACAGTATCCTCAGGGTTCATTACACCATATAATAGTAATTTTCCTCCCTTTGCTAATGCATTAAATGCGGGTATAAAAGCAGTTGGGGAACCAGAAGCCTCGATGGCTAGATCTATCTCTAAATTATTCATTGCTTCTTCTTGTGTCATAACTATTGTCGCACCCGCTTTTAAAGCAAGTTGACGATGGTCTTCATGATGGCTAATCCCTATAATTGTTTCTTGCCCCATCGCTTTAAGACATTGAATCATCATTATCCCCGCAGTACCAAGGCCCCAAACTGCCGTTTTAGTTCCAATTTGTGGATTAGCACGATCCAATGCATGAACAACACATGATAAGGGTTCACCCAAAATGGCATCAATAGGAGAAAGCCCCTCAGGAAGAGGTGATACTAATTCGGATGGCACGGATACATAAGAAGCTAAACCTCCATCACGTGTAACACCTACTGCCTGAGCATTTGTGCACATATTTGGTCTACCTGAACGGCATTGTTCGCAGCTATGGCAGGAAAGATTAGGATCCACACAAACCTTCATTCCTATTTCTAAGTGCGAAACTCCATCAGCAACTTCTGTAATAGTTCCTGCAAATTCATGTCCCAATACAATATTTTTTGTTGCTTGGTAACTTCCATCAGCAATATGACGATCTGTTCCGCAAAGACCAGCCGCGGTTACTTTAATAAGAACCTCACCCTCTTTTACTTTGGGAATCTCGCGTTCCACTACTCTAACATCACCCGGACCAAAATATGACAGCGTCTTCATTAACGTGCCTCCTTATTTAATTTTCAATACGGAAAGTGTAGAATCATTAATACTCATGTAGCTTAGTAAGAGAAATACATCAAGGGATATCAAAAAGTTTTTTGTGAGAATCATAAGAGGACTGGATAAATCAATGTAGTAGTTCTATGTAGGTTCATTTAATAGGGATATATGTATCTTTGTTAATTTATAATACCAATGTGTTAATCAATCACACTTAATATTATTTTATAACACAAATTATACAAATCATTTAAAGAAAAGTCCATACAATTTATTTATTTTTTTGAATATATATCACTCCCCGTTACAGGTTTTTATTCTACTTACTGAAAGCCATTGTTACTGGTCATCCTATAACTTCATTCTAACTCTCTATTTAAGGAACTAAGATTTCAACACCTGATTTATTTAATAATTCTAAAACCTCTTTATTGGGTTGTTTGCCAGTAATTAAACGATCAATTCCATCCAACGATACCAAGGAAACTAAAGATTCAACCCCAAACTTACTGGAATCAATAACAACATTTACTTCTTTAGATTGTTGAATAGCCATTTTTTTAATTTGAATTTCAAAAACATTTGAATTACTAAATCCAGCATTCACGCTAAAACCAGTTGCCCCAATAAAAGCACGATCAAATGTCATATTCCTCAAGTTTTCCTCTGCTATAGGACCTACTAAGGAGCTCGTACTCTCTAACAATTGCCCTCCTAATAGAATCGTAGAAATACTCTTTTCTTGAAGTTCAAGTGCGATCTGTGGGGAATTTGTTATTACTGTATTAACTGATTTCGGTGTAAGGTACCGTGCAATTTGTGCGGTTGTTGTACCAGAATCCAAGAAAACAGCTTCTCCTTCTTTAATTAAGGATGTTGCTATCTTTGCAATTTTCATTTTTTCTTCAATCATTAAATTGGATCTATCTTTTAGGTTACATCCTTTATATGTGAAAGGATAGCTCCACCAAAAGTTCTTTTAACAAGTCCGCTATTTTCCATTTTTTCTATATCACGCCTAATTGTCATCTCAGTTACATCGAACATTTTACTCAATTCGTTGAATTTTACTTCATTACCACTAGACAGTAAATTTAAAATTTCTTTTGCCGCTCCGCCGCTGATAATTTTTCTCCTTGATCAGTTGATGTATGAATCTTCATGTTATATCCTCCAAACATTAAATAATTATTCATTTTAAACTTTAACTCCTGCGTTATATTTTAACATTCAAATTATATATTTTCACATAATTAAACCTATATTATTCACCCACCAATACAAAAAACAGTGAAGCTCCTTGCTTCACTGCTTTCCTCTTACGAAAATGCTTTTTCGTATACGGTTAATTTCTGAATGAACTCAACATCCGGCTCATACCCAATCCCGGTCCATCAGGAACATGAATATATCCATCTTCTACAACCACTTCTGGTTGGATAATGTCTCTTTCCCAATAACGAGATGATCCCGCCGTATCTCCTGGCAAAATAAAGTTACTTAATGTCGTCAATGCAATATTATGAGCCCGTCCAACCCCGGCTTCGAGCATGCCGCCACACCATACCGCAATATCATGCTCTTGACAAAGATCGTGAATTCGTTTTGATTCCGTCAATCCACCAACACGACCAACTTTAATATTGATGATCTTACAACTCCCAAGTTCGATCGCTTTGCGTGTATCCTCGTAAGAATGGATGCTTTCATCTAGACAGACGGGTGTGCGAATTTCTTTTGCAATTTTGCATGGTCAATAATATCATCAGCTGCCAGTGGCTGTTCAATCATCATTAAATCAAATTCATCCAGTTGTTTCAAAAGCTCGATATCATCTAATGTGTACGCCGAATTGGCGTCTGCCATTAACGGAACATCTGGAAATTGCTTTCTAATTTCACGAATCACATCAACATCCCATCCTGGCATGATTTTTACCTTCATTCGCTTATAGCCTTCATTGACATGACGATCGATGATCTGCAAAAGGTCATCAACCGAATCTTGAATACCAATGCTGACACCGACTTCGATTTTTGTTTTCTTTCCTCCAAGTGCCGTTGCTAGTGAGATTCCATTGTTACGAGCATATAAATCCCAAACCGCCGTTTCAATTGCTGCCTTGGCCATGTAATTCCTCCGAAGTCAGAGAAAACATCTGATACTTCATCCGGATGTTCGATTTGTCGATTCAACAAAGCAGGAATTAGAAAATCTTCAAGCATATGCCAATTCGTCTTCATCGTCTCTTCATTATACCAAGGGCATGAAAAGCACCTGATTCTCCCCAGCCACTATTACCATTTTCATCCTTAACTTCAACTAATAAAAACTCTTTATCTTTAAGCGTTCCAAAGCTCGTTGTAAAATCAAACTTCATTTTCATCTTTAATTGGCGCACAATGACTTCTTTAATGATCACTTTTATTCACCTTTTCATTTAGATATTAACGACCGCTCTAAAAGTTTATAACGATGCACCGGTTCGTTTTTGCCTCTTTCAAGGGAAACAGCTGTATATCCTTTATCGAACAACTGTTGGAAAATATTTCTTGTTTTCATTCTCCAATCAATTGCAAGTTCAAAATCCATCTTTTTTAACGTTTGAAAGTCGGCTGGAACAGGCACATAAATCGATTGTTCCTCTGGAATCGTGTCGAAATCAGGTAATTGAGGAAAACCGGTTGTCATTTCCCGGGAATAATTGTAGAATGACTCAGCTTTGGTTCCGTATTTTTTCAATATATTCGCTATCAATCCACCATTCGACTTGAAAACGATCAGTTGGCAGACCATTGTTTAAACCATCATTCATTTCCCCATAACAATTTTCAACGTATGTATGGCAAACTGCTCGCAGCTTTGACAAATTCAAATAAGCATTTCTCGTTTCCAGCGGGTCATATGTCCATGTAATTAAATGATACCCCATTTGCAAAGCCGTTTTTCTCTGTCTTTCCTTTAATTGTTCACCAATCCCTTTTCCGCGGAATTCCGGATGGATTCCCATATTATGTGAACATAAATACACCTTTCCATCGACAAATCCCGGAAAACTATAATTGAATCCAATCAATTCACCTTGTATAAAAGCTCCCAGCATCAGTCCTCCATTTTTAATGGCTGTTAATGTTTGATGGGATGGGATCGCATCTCCACGCCAAACAAGGTCCTCTAATGCCTGAACTTGGTTCATTTCTTCGATTGAATGTAATTGGCGTATTTCAATGTTCATTTTGCTTCACCTCTAATTCTTCTTTAAGTATAACGCAGATACATTTTCATGTTTAGTATGAAATGACAAAATATTTGATTTTCCTTCATAGTCACAATAAAAGCTTGCCCAATCAAACCGATTGAACAAGCTTTTTCTCATTATTCATATCTTAATGCATCAATTGGGCTAAGCTTCGATGCTTTGTTTGCAGGTAAAATCCCAAAGATGATTCCGATGAATGCTGAAAAGCCAACGCCAATGATGACAACAATCGGATTAATGATCGCGGTTATTGGTGAGAATTGTGACACTAAAATACTTCCTAGTACAGCAAATCCAATTCCAATTAATCCTCCTAAAGAAGTTAATGTCACAGACTCAATGAGAAACTGTAACAATATCCTTCCTCTCGTTGCACCTAATGCTTTTCTAAGACCAATTTCTCTCGTACGCTCAGTGACAGATACGAGCATAATATTCATAACGCCAATTCCACCAACTAAGAGTGAAATCCCAGCGATACTACTAATAAATAATGTAATAATCGTTAAAAACTGCTCATATTCTGCTTGGTAGTCTCCCATATCATATGTCGTGTACATACCATCTTCTAAATTCTTCACTTCCGTCAACTTCTCAGCCGCCAACATTCCTGTTTCTACAAGCGTATCGGCATCTTGGGCAATGACAGCTAATTGCTCAACTTCTCTACTGCCAAACATCATGGAGATGACAGCTCTTGGCATAAGCATTTCCCATGTTCATTCCAACGAAATTGTTCTGGAATTGGTGATTCATAAATACCAATGATTTTATATGGATTGTCATTCAAGTCGATGACTTCACCAATCACTTGGTCAGTTCCACTAAAAACTTATCTCTCGCAACCGTGTCAATCATTACTACACGATTCATGCCATCATTGTCTCGCTCATTAATAGGTCGGCCTTCGACAACTTGAATATTTCTTGCTGAAAAATATTCAGGCCCAACACCGGTAATATCTAAGTCACCTTGTTTGTCATTATATATCATCGTTCCCCAACCTTGATTCGTCGCAAGCACCGCTTTCACGCCCGGCACTTCAGCAAGAACGTCAATATCTAAAGATGTTAATTCCGGCTCATTCCACATCATTATGTCCGAGCCATCTTCACTCGGTAATGGTTCATAAAATAGTTGAATGACATTTTTGTCTGTACTAAATAAGTCTTCCGTTAATTGTGTTTTTGCCCCTTGGCCAATCGCAACAATCGTAATGACCGCTGCCACACCGATAATAATTCCAAGCATCGTTAAAATTGAGCGGATTTTATGATTCCATATGGAGGAGAGGGCAATTTTAAAACTTTCCCAAATATTCATGACATCTTCCTCCGGTCATCTATAATCATTCCATCTTTTAACGTAATAATCCGATTTGAATAGGCAGCAATCTCTTCCTCATGTGTAACAAGGATGATCGTCTTGCCTTCTTTATTCAGTTCCACTAATAAATCTAATATTTGCGCGCTCGTTTTTGAATCGAGTGCACCTGTCGGCTCGTCCGCTAAAATAATCGAAGGATTGTTTACAAGTGCCCGTGCAATCGCCACTCTTTGCTTCTGTCCGCCTGAGAGCTGGTTTGGCAAATGCCCCATTCGATCTTCTAATCCTACTTTAGCGAGCATTTCCTTTGCTCTACTCGTCCTTTCTCTCTTAGATACCCCTGAATAAATGAGCGGAGATTCAACGTTTTTAAGAGCATTTAGCCTTGGCAGCAAGAAAAACTGCTGAAAAACAAAACCAATATGTTCATTTCGCAATTTTGCTAAGTTTTTTCTTTGACAGAACTAACATCCTCACCATTTAACTCATATGTCCCCGCTGTCGGATAATCTAAAACCCAATAATATTCATCAGCGTTGATTTCCCTGATCCCGATGGTCCCATAATCGAAATGAATTCTCCATCTTCGATCGTTAAATCAATCCCATGCAAGACGGAACTTTCAATTGTCCATTCCCGTACACTTTCGTAATCTCACTCAACTTCATCAAGGAGGTCACTTCCATTCCATCAAACAGTCCATCATAAGGGAAATAACGACAAGCTCGTTTACACTAACACCATCCGTAATTTCAATAAACTCATCATTCATCGCTCCCGTTTGAATTTCACGTCGCTCCAATATCCCATCATTTAAAACGTAGACGACTTCAATTCCGCCCTCGTCGATAATGGCCGTATGTGGGATCGTTAGAATCTTTTCATCCCCACTAATATTTATTTCCATCGAAACATGAAAGCCTTGACGAAGCTCTGATGTATCATCTATAATCGCTACTTTAAATGGATACATCGTTACATTTCCACTGCCGCCTCCGTAAGCAAAATCATCTCCGCCGCCTTCATCATTTGGAAATTGAGAGACCGATTCAACGACACCTTGCCACTCGCGCTCTTTATATACTTTTGGACGGATAATAACCGGCTGGTTTTCTTGGATTCTCACCGCATCAAATTCACTCATTGTCCCAATTACTTTATAAGGCTCACTTGAAATAATATGTATAACAGGTTCGCTTGATCCCGTTTCTGTTTTTGCTACATTTTTCTCAACTTTAACGATGATTCCATCTATTTTACTAACAACAGTCATCTCTTTAATTTGCGCATCAATATCATTAATTTGATCTTGAATATCTGAAACCTCCGCTTTCGTGCCTTCGTATTGCATTTCTAGTTGGACTTTCTCATTGAGCAATTGATTAACATCTTCTTGTGTCACTTGCTCGATCACTTCACCGGTTTCTTCATTTACTATTGGATTGCCTACTTTTTCTTCGCTTCAGCAATCCGTTTATCTATATTGGCGATTTGATTTTGTTCCGTTTGTGCTCTTTTTGAATTAAATCCCTTTCACGCACTGCACGTGCAAATTCTTTTTAGTTTTGTAGAGTCATAGATAAATAGCGGATCTCCAGCCTTTACTTGTTGGTTTTCCTCTACTTTATACTCAGGATTTCTCCTTTTTCAGGTTCTAAATAGACTTTTGCTCCCTTCTGGAACAATCTTTCCTGAAACAAGAATCGATTCTGTTAATTCCCTTTCCGTCGCTTTTTGCACGACGATCCCCATCTCTTCCGGCTCAAAGCTTGCCATTTGTGCATTTTTATTTTTCACCCATAAAGTGATCGATGCTGCGATGACTAACACACCGACAATTGAACCTATCCAAATCCAAACCTTTTTCACTTCTTTTCCCCTAAACTCTCTTTTTTGAGTTTTCGTACTTTTATGTAAAATAGCGTATCATTATATATTAACGTATCTCATATGACAAAAGTTTCACACTTTTGGAAATAAAAATCGACAAAAAAGACAGCCTTGAAAAAGCTATCTCTTGTCATTCATTTATTCATTTGATTTTACGGGATTTTGTTGATAATATTTTCTGCCAATCCATGTTTGAATAATGAGAAAGATCCCACCAACCGCCCAATATAAAGGTAATGCTGCTGGTGCAGAAAATGAAATGAACATAATCATCACCGGTGATATATACATAAACATACGCATTTGCTTTTTCTGATCTTCAGGCATCGTTGTCATCGATACTTGTGCCTGTACAAAATAGACAAGGCCAGCAATGATCGTCATGATGACATCCGCTTGCCCTAAATCAAACCATAAAAACGAATGGGTCGCAATTTCCTGTGAGCTTCGAATAGCAAAATACAGTCCTGTTAATATAGGCATTTGAATTAACATAGGCAAACAACCCATATTAAATGGATTGACGTTATGCTTTTATACAGCTCCATCATTTCCTGTTGAGCTTGCTTCTGTGCTTCAGGTGTATTTGCCTCTTTTGAGCGCCTTTTAATTTCTTCCATTTCCGGTTGAATCTTCGTCATTTTTTCCTTCATTACTTGCTGATGTTTATATGTTTTTAACATGAACGGCATCAGTACAAGACGGATTAGTAACGTAATGAATATTAACGCTAATCCGAAATTCCCTCCAAAAAATTCCTATTTCATGAATGAGAAATGTAAATGGAGCAACAAATGTATGGTGAAAAATCCTGTTTCGTTTTCAACGCCTGAACAACCACCTAATAAAGCAGTTGCAAAGACGAGCATCATAAGTAGTATCGTATGTTTCTTCAATGAATTCACCTTTCTATTTTTAGAATTTGAATGTAAAAATAGAAAGATGCGGACCTTCAGAATCATCCGGACATTCTTTTCTTTTTATTGTTTTCATCAATAAATGAACGAATCGAGGCGGGTGTGCGATGTAAAGCACAGGCTTGTTTATACCTTCAATGTTCCATTTGCACTCCGTTTTACTGGCATAAACAGAATCGTTCAAAGTAAAAGTTGAACACTAAGCATCCATATGAGTACTAGTGTCAGCGGGACAACCCATTCCGCATATGAATCTTGTAAAAGTAATTCAAACATAGTGCAGCACCTTATTTCTACTCTCGTCTGTTATGAATTGCGAAGTAATTTCTATCTGCTTTAAAAGTATTTCGACATTTATTTTAGCATACTTTCGACCAATGAAAATAGATAGGGCGCTTCTTTCCTTTCATTCCCATCTCATCTTATGGTTAGATGGTACATCATTTGGATAGACCTTACGTAATGTGTATGATTTTTTAATGCTCGTAACTGTTTGTTCTGAAGCTCCTATGGCGCTTGCTCGAAACGTGTTAAGTATATCACAGCTTAATGGAATCTCTTAATCAACGGTAACAGATAATTCTTCTACTAGCAACGAAGGTGAGCCACATCCACTAGTCGAAAAATAGAGGTCTGATCCTACTTCCTTTATTTCCTTTAATGCATCAAAAAATTGCCAGCGATCGTCATTTGTTTAATTGGTGATACGATTTTACCATCCATTATATAATATCCATTAGCAGCAACTGAAAAGTTTCCAGACACTGTATCCGCACCAGAATGGAGTCCAGAAAGCTTAGTAATCATCACCGCTTCATTCAGTCGACTGATCAGCTCTTCACGGCTTTTTCGCCCGGAACAATGTAAAATTCGAAGGCGCCACTGTCAGCGTCCCTTTATATGAAGATTTGTATGCATGTCCTGTCGTCTCTACACCCGCTTTTTCGCTGTTTTTTGATTATGAAGCAATGTTATTAAGTTGCCACTTTCAATTACTGTGCATGTTTTCGATGCGACTCCTTCTCCATCAAAGTTTCTGTTATCGAAGCCATCCTTATGAAACGGATCATCAACGATCGTGACACAATCAGCAGCGATCGCTGTTCCCGTTTTCCTTCTAGCAATGACCGACCTTTTTGTGCCACCTCAGCAGAGAAAACCGCTGTAAATGTGCCAAGTAAGCTCGCAGCCGCATCATTGCGAAAAATAATTGGATACTTTTTACTCGGAATTGATGTCTCACCGAGATAAGACAACGCTTCTTCGGCTACTTCCTTGGCGATGTCATTCGCATTTAAGCTGGAGAAATCTTTCGTAATTTTAACTTTTGAACCGCTTTTCGTTTCACCGTTTTGTTTTACAATTACCGATATGACGACAGCCAAATAGTTTTTTCGATCATGAAGAACAAGCCCTTTACTATTTGCAAGCAGTCGTTCCTTCGATTGTTCGATTAATTTACACGAATTGAGTGACGCAATTCTCGGATCATAGCTGGAAACTCGCTTTTCTACTTCTTGTAAAAAGCAATTTTATCTGCAATCGGGATCAGATCCAAGCTTTCTGAATAAAAGTCCTCTTCCTCATACATATCATCGCCTGCAAAAATCTCGTCTTGTTCTTCCTCCTCGACGATGCTTGCATTTGCTTTTGCACTTTCAAGTAAGAAGCGCAGCGATTCCTCATCAAATTTCTCTGTATACGCATAACCCATATTCCCATTATATAATCCCCGAAATGAAAGGCCGCCATCTTCGGCTGTTTCAAAATGGTCGATTTCTCCTTTATACACATCACAGGCAAAGCGATTTGATCTTTCGTAATAGATTTCCATGTCTTCAAACCCGTAGGAAATCCCGTTGCCTAATAGCATCTCTTGAAACTTTTCAATCTTCATCCGCTTACTCTCCTTCGTTCCACCAACGGTTATTTCACTGACACGAATCATCGGTTGACCGACATTGACTGGAAGACTACCAGAGATAGAACCACACATTCCTGCTCCATGAGCGAGATTATTTCCGACCATATCAACTAGCTGCAATGTTTCTGGACCATTTCCAATTAATGTGGCGCCTTTTAACGGCTTGCCGATCGTTCCGTTTTCGACCATATATGCTTCCATAATGGCAAAATTATAATCTCCTGTTGCTGTATTGACAGATCCCCGCCCATATATTTTGCATAGATTCCGTGCTCAGTGGCAGAAATAATCTCCTCTGGGGTCGATTTTCCCGAGCAATATACGTATTTGTCATCCTTGATGTTGGAGTAAAACGGTACGATTCACGCCTGCTTGATCCAGTTGCTTCCATTCCCATTCGTCTGCCGTTTAATTTATCAATTAAATAGCCTTTTAAAATCCCGTTCTCAATGAGGACATTTTTCCGCGTTTTTCTCCTTCATCATCCATATTAAGTGAACCCCACTCATTTGGTAAGGTACCGTCATCAATGTATGTCACAATTTCAGGTGCTACCCTTTCACCTATTCGATTCGCAAAAACGGAGTTATTTTTGCAACGGAAGTAGCTTCGAGTCCATGTCCACATGCTTCATGGAAAATAACACCCCGAACTCATTATCAATAATGACTGGGAATTTTCCACTTGGACATTCTTCCGCATCAAGCATCGTTACCGCAATTCGTGCCGCTTCCCGCATAATGCTCCAGATTAAGATTTTCAAAGAATTCAAAGCCTTGGTAAGCGCCAGGACCATAATAACCAGGCTGCATTTTTGTTCCGTCTGAAGCAATCGCCTGAATTGCAAGGCGACTCCTTACTCTCGTATCCTCGACAAACTTGCCTTCTGAGTTCGCGACAAGAATATTCTGTTCCGAATCAATATACGTTACCGTTGCTTGTTTAATCCGTGAATGATAGTTTTTCGCAATCCCATACGCCTTTTTCATCACTGCTGCTTTTCGTTTGTTTTCAATCGTGCGCGGCATTTGAATAATTTTATGTAGTGGACGAATGATTTCTTGCTTCAACTCCACCATCGTATGCTGTCCATTTCCTTTAATTGCTTGCGCGGCATTTTTTGCTGCTTTGAGCAACCCGCTTTTTGTAAAATCCGTCGTGTAGGCATACACACTATGAAGACCATTAAATACTCTAATGCCGACACCTGCATCCCTGCCCGAAAGGCTACGATCGATTTTTCCTTCTTGAAGAAGCATGTTATTCGTAAAACGATCCTCTGCAAACACCTCCGCAAAATCGCCGCCAGTCGCTAACGCTGCATTCAAAACATCTTCGATTGTCGATTTACTTAACAATTCTCCACTTCCTTTCTATATATATATGAATGTATTATTTTTCCTCTTCTTGCATCTTCCATTATATACAGAGTTATCATAATTATGTTTAAAAAGGTGATTAGAATGGTGAACAGCTCAACACACTGTCCCTCTAATAAGTATAGGGATCGGGCTATCCACCGAAAATAGATTCGTTTAAGTTTCACTAATAATGACGCAATTACTTAACCAATTGTTTCCTCCTCTTGTACCTCTCCGTTATAAACGCACTTAAAATAATGATAATAAATAGAATGACAAAGGATATTGCTTGAATCCAAAGAATCGTTTCGTCTTTCAAACCGGAAAAACGGAAAATCAAATCAGGAATAAATAAGATCGCCGGAATCCAAATCGGGAACCAAGCTTTACTCCACATGGCAGTGGCAATAAAGATGCATGAACAGACCGTTACAACAGCCCCATTCACAAAATTACTTCCTATATAAAAGGCTCCACAATCATGGCGCTTCCCAACAATAAAACAATAAAAAGCACGGCCACACTTGAATACGCAATCATCCCTACAAGAAAAAATTGTTTCGTTGAAAATTGCTTTTTCCTGCCTTTTGTAAAAGAGTATATAAATGATGAAGCCTAGAAAAATGACAATTGGCAAACCAATAACTTGAATCATTTTGAGCGCAAATTCGTTTCGAATTGCTGGCCCCATTAGCATGTAGGCAATGACACCGAAAAAATAAATTGGTAGATTTTTTACAATTGCTTTATAGTCGGTTTGCATTTCCTTTTTAAGGAATCCATATATTGTTCAGGTGTACAATCGATGATCTCTTCGATATTTTTCCCTTGTTTTTCTGATTCGATGAGATGATCCTTTAGCTCATCTGTCAATTCATTAATTTCCGTTTCATTTTTCCCGAAGTTATTAAATACAACTTAAGATTCTCTAAAAGGTTTCACTTTTCTTCGATAACAATTTACTTTCCTCCTTATCTCTTTTTCAACACATACATCAAGCTCAGTAAAACTCCCCAATGAGTAACGATGCCCACCATGAAAAATGAAATGATGGTCCGATATTTGGAGTAAATTTTACTGTTGCCAACACGAACGCCATGCCTGTTGCTCCCATTAAACCGGCTTTAAGCATATCCTTTTTCGTATTACGTGTTTCCTTGAAAAGCGATTGGTTGACAAGTTTAAAAATGAACCAAATCATAATAATGATGAAGCCCGCAATGACTAATGAGCTTACAAAAACAGCAAATAGATTTAAATCCGAATTCACCTCTACAAATTGTGATAGGACAAAAGTAGAATGCCGCGGATGAATAGGATTCCGCCAATAATATCTCCTGCAATTCCGAGCAGAAACGGGACAATCTTACGTTTTTCTCTTTCGGCAACTGTTCGATAATTTCATCCGCATACGCTTTCGGATCATGACCAAATATATCTTTCGCTGTTTTTCCATCTTGTTGGCCATCAAGCAGATGATCGAGCATTTCCATTAACACTTCTTCGGATTGCCGTTCAGAAAGCGTTAATTGCAAGCGAATATAAATTAACATATCGCTATAATACGCCTCATTTGCCGGTGTCAATAATTCCCTCTTCCTATTGTTTTCTTCAATTAATTTTTTCGCATTCAATTTTCCTCACCTTCCCTTTAACAATTTATTGACGGGCCCCGATATTTGTTTCCATTCCTCTGTAATGGTTGCTAACGCTTCTTTTCCGGCTTCCGTCAAAAATAATATTTCCGATTAGGTCCGGAATCAGATGGCCTCATTTCTCCCGGATGAAACCATTCTTCTGCAATCTTAATAAGACGGGATAGATCGTTCCCTCACTTACATCGTTCAAGCCAAGCTCTTGAAGCTTTTGTGAAAGCTCATAGCCATACACAGACTCCTTCTCAATCACTGCGAGTACGCAGCCATCTAAAATTCCCTTTAATAATTGGCTTCGAATGGACATTGTCACCCTCCCTTCTGTATGTATCTTCATCTATTTGGTTATACAAGGTAGTTACGTATAAAAACAACTACTTGGTAATACAAAGTAGTTGATGTAAGTATATATTCGCAGCTGTTGATTTGTCAATAACAATTACTTTTCAATGGTATAATAAATATAATCGAATCAAGGAGGCGTAAATGTGAGAGCAATGAATAAAAATAATGTAATCAAGGAACAAACCGTCACCTATGATGATTATGCACAAATGCCTGATGATGGAAATCGCTACGAATTAGTAGATGGAACGTTGGAACTGATGACTCCCGCACCATCTCCTAAACATCAATTGATAAGTTTTCAGATGCAGTCTGTACTAACGGAAAGCTGCCAATCAGAGTACATCATTTTTGCATCACCAATTGATTTAATTTTGTCAAACACAGAAGTTCGCCAACCTGATCTTGTGATGGTACATCGCAATAAAATTGAGATCATTACTAAAAGAGGAATTGAAGGAATACCTAATATGGTTGCGGAAATTCTTTCACCCCACTCAGTCAAAGGGACAAACAAAGCAAACTAATCATTTACGCACAATATAATATTCCCGAGTATTGGATTATTGATCCTTCCTATGCAACACTTGAGCAATATGTTCTGAGTGACGGTATGTACAAACTTAATAATGTGTTCGAAAGAGATGAAATGGTTCAATCTGAACAAATCAAATGCGTTTCATTTACGATGGGACAAATTGTCGATGCCGCTGCTGATTTGCCTGGTTAAATCGTTAGCTCAAATAAAGGGCTATTCAAAAGTCGATCTTCCAGTGACTTTTGAATAGTCGCCTCTTTATTTTTTATGCCTTTTGGACACTTTCCTCCTATTTGCGAAGATCTTGTCCATGAAACAACTCTTATTGGTCACTTTCCTCCTATTTGTGAAGATCTTGTCCATGAAACAACTCTTATTGGACACTTTCCTCCTATTTGCGAAGATCTTGTCCATGAAACAACTCTTATTGGACATATATTAACCTAGCTACGAAAATCCTGTCCATTAGACAACTCTACTTCTCCTATCATTTAGGAGGCAATCGTACTGTAAAAGTTGTCCCCTCACCTAACGTACTATCAACCGTTATCGTTCCATTATGAATATCCACGATCTTTTTCACAACAGAAAGCCTAAGCCGCTTCCCGATTTCGTTCTTGTCCGTGATTTATCCCCATATAAAAACGATCAAAAATAAGAGGTAGTTCTTCTTTCGGAATACCAGCTCCTGTATCCCTCACTGTTACGACAATATTTTCGTTCACTGCCACCTCAATATAAATAGAGCCATTTTCCACCGTAAACTTAATGCTGTTCGTAATTAAATTCATCCATACTTGGAACAAGAGCTGCTCATCAGCTTCGATGATAAGCTCAGGTAAATCAAGGTTCATCTCAAGATTTTTTCGGCTCCACTGCCATTCTGTCACGAGCACCGCTTCACGAATTTGTTCATCCAATCGAAAAGATACTTTATTCACTGCTTTCACCTGCTTATCCAAAGACGAAAGCATTAATAGCTGCTTACTAAGTGAAGATAAACGACTGCTTTCTTGTTCAATGATCGATAAATAGCGATCGGCCTCTTCTTTTGACACCGATTTTGTCCTAATTGCTTTTGTAAAACCTTGAATGGATGTAAGTGGTGACTGAATCTCATGCGACACATTTGCAACAAACTCCAAACGCATCTCGTCCAATCTTTGCAATGATTTGGCCATCCGTCCAAAATCGTTCGCGAGGGCTCCAATCTCATCTGAACGACTACTTTCTAATTGAATATGATAGTTTCCGCTCGCAATTTCTCTCGTTGCCTTCTTTAACCTTTTGATCGGGCGAACGAGAAAAGTCGTAAATATGAATATAAGAAAAGACTTAATACAAATGTGACTCCAAGCAATAAACTAAAGACGATCCGCATCTCCCCAAACTGTTTCTCGACGTTCGGGCGAACGAATAATGCGTAGCTTTTCCCATCAATAATAATAGGAATCCCGATGCTATTTTCTACATCATCCTTGAAAAATCCTGTTACGAATAAGCTGCTTTGAAAATTGGAAATGCCGTGATACGTTTCACCCTGCAACACAGATTTGATGATGCTCTTATCTAAATCATAACTGCGAAAACGATCACCATAACTATCGCCACGGAGATGTTCATCGACCAAATACAACTGAAAATTCATATTCGCAACACTCGTTAAAAATTCTTCAAGCGGCAGGTCTGTATGCTCTTGTAAATAGCTAATTTCCGTGCGATTTCAGCGATTTTTTCCTCATTATAATCTTTCAACTTCTCTTGGTAATAAAGATTTGATAATAAAAAGCGATGATTCCGCTCACGAGCGCAACTAAGGCAAAGGTCGCGACAATCCTGAAATATAGTGATTTCATTTCCTTTAACCTCAAGCTTATAGCCTAATCCGCGAATCGTGACAATTTGAAAATCATCTGTCAGACTGCGAAACCTTTCCCGCAGCCTTTTAATATGAACATCGATTGTACGACTATCACCTTCAAAATCATTCCCCATACAAGCTGTAAAAGTTGCTCCCTTGTATACGTCCGGTCTGGCTGGTTTGCAAGCTGTGCGAGCAATTGGAATTCCTTTAGCGGCAATGTAAATGCTTGGTCTCCTACTTTTACCTCATAATTATTGCGATCTATGACCGTGTTTCCCATCGTAATAATATTTTCAGAGACCATTTGATAACGTCTTAACAAGGCCCGGATTCTAAAAGCAATTCTTCAGGCTCAAACGGTTTAACAACATAATCATCCGTTCCAGATAAAAACCCTTTGCCTTATCTTCCATCTCCCCTAGCTGTCAGTAAAATAACGGGAATATCATAATAGCGGCGAATTTCTTCACAAAGTTCCCAGCCATTTTTTACAGGCATCATTATATCAACGACAGCCAAGTGAATTTGTTTCGCTTCAAGCAGTTCAGACGCTTGACCACCGTCTTCTGCTTCTATAACAATGTACCGTTCCTGTTGGAGATAAAAACGCAATAATTCACGAATATGCGGATCATCATCCGCTACTAAAATATGTGTCTGCATTTGACATACCACCTTTGTACCTAATGTACGGAATCATCACACGAAAATCAATTGACTCTTAGAGAAGCCCGCCAAACTAGATAATAATTCTGCCGTTTTCTAGTGTTGTGTCTTCTGATTTTTTCCTCGTCAATATGAGGATAGACGGCAGAAAGATCCCTCTTATTAAAAATGTATCTAACAAGATTCCCATCGCCATCGTAAAACCAAATAAGAACAGTTCTTGCAAAGGCTGTGTCATTAATACAGCGAAGGTTGCGGCTAAAATGACTCCGGCCGATGAAATCACTCCACCGGTTAGTGCGACCCCCGGCCAACCGCTTCTTTCCATGGATGCTTTCTAGCCTCTTCTCTAATTCGTGAAACGAGCATAATATTATAATCGATTCCGAGTGCAACCATGAAAACGAATGTGTACACAGGAAGCCGATAGCTAATTGCTTCAAAGCCCATTAAGTGCTTGAAAATCCACCAGCCAAACCCGAGTGTTGCAAAGTAAGATAAAAGAATCGTTGACATCATTAATATTGGCAAGAGCACCGATTTTGTCTGGAATCCTAGAATCATCGTTAACAACAGTGTTACGAGTGAAAACAAGACAATCATATCGCGTTCATTCATTTGCTTTACATCAAGTTGCTGAGCTGTTTGTCCTGCAAAATGAATGTCGGAAAAGCCGCTTCCTTTTAAAATCTCCTCCTCGGAATCGCGAAGCTTTTGAACCGTACTGAGCGCCTCCAATTCATACGGATGTTCATCCAATACGAATTGAAGCCGTACCGCTTTTTTGACTCTGATAAAAAGTTCCGGGGCAGTTCATTTACATGATTAGCGATCGCCGTTGTAACAGAGCTAACCCCACTCTGCTTCTCTAATCTATCTTTTATTTCATTCATTGTTTGTAAAAACGGATCATCAACTACGATCTCCTCGTCCGATTGTAAAATGACCGTCACAGGTGCCAATTGCCCAGCTGAATAATGGTTTTCTAAGATCTCAAATCCCTGCCGCGAAGAAATGTCTTCTGGGAATGATTTTAACAGATTAAACGAATAGTTTACGGATGTGAAATTAAAGGCCCCAATCAGCAAGATAACTAACAAGCTGCCAGTAAATAATGCTGGTTTTTTCATCACTTGCCTGCTTATTTTAACCCAAATTCCTTCCCTTTGTTTCCGATCTTGTTCAATCTTTGGTACAAACGGCCAAAATGCTTTTCGCCCCATTAAAGCAAAGATACTCGGAATAAGCGTTAGTCCCGCAAATAATATGACAATCACCGCTACTGAAAAGACAGGAGCAAAGTGATTATACGGTTTAAAGAACGTAACGAATAACGTCAGCATCGCCAAGAATACGGTCCCCCGCTAAATAAAATCGGCTCCGACACATAGTGCATCGCTTCTTCCATCGCTCCGTATTTTGAAGATCGCTTTCTTAACTCCTCCCTATAACGTGAAAAACAAATAAGCTGTAATCCGTTAATACTGCAAATAATAAGACAAGCATAATCGAAACAGCGGTACTATCTACAGCGAACCACTCGTTTTTACCAGCCAAGCCTAAAATCCGATCGACAACTCCATACACGATCCCAGCAATCATTAATGGAGTGATCGCAAGTAATGGAGAACGATAGATAATGATTAAAATAATAAAAATCAAGCCAATCGTTGCAAACATTAATACTAAGTCAGCATTTTTAAATAGTGAAATCGTATCCGCCGATATTCCCGCCGGTCCGGTGATCTCAAATTTCATATCATCTACGCCGATTAACTTCACTTGCTCGCGGATTTTTCCATCGTCTCATTCGCAAGCCCCGCATCCAAATCAGCTTCTAATGATAAGTTAAATAGAAGCGTTGTTCCATCCTCTGAAAACATTTGATTTTGCACGGATGATGCAAACTGATGAAACGGCAAAGCACTTGAAATATGTTCGGGCTTCTCATCTGAAGCTAGCCATTCACTCAACTTCGAAATTTTTCTCGGTCCTGCTCGGTGATCTTGTCATCCCTATGGAAAACTAAAAGAGCTGTTAGCCCTTCATTAGAAGGAATTCATCTTTTAACATTTGTGCAGCCATTTCGGAAGGCGTATTTCCCTTCACACTTCCCTCTTTACTATTTCCTTCATATTGTTTTGCAGACGGTGCAAGTGCACTCAAAAGCACGACGATAATAATCCATGTAGCCAGAACTATTTTTGCACCTTTTGAGCTGCTCGAATATGTTGCAAGTCTTTGAAAAAGACGTAACATTCCATTCATCTCCCTTCATTTAGCTTCATTTTATGAGTTGAATATGAACGGAGTATGAATGACGGAAATTTTTTCGAAAATGCCCTTGCATGAGAATTGCACAAACTTCTTACTGTAATTGCGTATATTTTTGAATAATTGCGTAATTCACCCATTGACAATTCCACCACTTCGTTATATGGTTAATTACAAGAGTAACTAACCAACATGGTGGTGAAGTAAAAATTGAAACAGTTAATCGATGACGGACGTCCGATTTTTATTCAAATTGCTGAACGAATTGAAGATGACATTATAGAAGGTACGCTGCTTGAGGAATCGCAAGTCCCTTCAACGAATCAGTTCGCGGCTTTTTACAAAATTAATCCTGCTACGGCTGCAAAAGGCGTCAATTTGCTCGTGGATGAAGGTATTTTATATAAAAAGCGAGGGATCGGAATGTTTGTAGCTGAAGGTGCACGCGCAAAAGTAATGGAAAAAAGGAAAGAATTATTTTTTGAACAATATGTCATTACGATGGTGCAGGAAGCAAGGAAACTAGGAATTTCAACTGAACAATTAACTGAAATGATCCAGAGAGGGGATACACGTCGATGAATAAAATAGTCGAAGTGAAACATTTAGAAAAGGCGTACGGCACATTTAAAGCTATTAATGATGTTAGTTTTTCAATCGAGGAAAATAAAATTTATGGCTTGCTTGGGAGAAATGGTGCGGGAAAACAACGTTAATGAATATGATGACTGCACAACTTTTTCCAACGAAAGGCGATATAAAGGTATTCGGTGAATCACCTTACGAAAATGCAAATGTGCTTAGTAAAATATGTTTCATTAAAGAAGGACAAAAATATCCCGATAATTATCGGGTCATCGATGTATTTGAAGTTTCGAGAACATTGTTTCCAAACTGGAATGTTAACTTTGCTCGCACCCTCATCGATGATTTTAACTTACCTCTAAAGAGAAGAATAAAGAAACTTTCCCGTGGAATGCTTTCCGCCGTTGGAATTATTGTCGGCCTTGCAAGTCGGGCACCGCTCACCATTTTTGATGAACCCTATTTAGGGCTGGATGCCGTTTCACGCGGGTTATTTTACGATCGACTAATGGAGGATTATACCGAATATCCACGTACGGTCATTCTTTCCACTCATTTAATTGATGAAGTAAGCAATTTATTGGAGCATGTTTTAGTTATTAATCAGGGACAAATGATCATTGACCGCGATGCGGATGAGTTAAGAGGGACGGCATATACCGTTACAGGTCAGACTGCAAAAGTAGAAGCATTTCTCGCGGGAAAGAAACGATACACCGCGAACCTTTCGGTGGATTGCTTTCCGCTACGGTTCTTCAAGGAATGGGTAACAACGACCGAAAACAAGCAGCGACTAATGGTCTCGAAGTTACACCAGTCTCACTGCAACAGCTAATCGTACACTTAACAAACGGAAATTCTAAACAAAAAGGGCGATCTCGCAATGAGTATTCAAAGCGTCTTAAAAATACACACCCGTGATAAATGGTCTTGGCTGTACATCCCATCACTTATACTTTTTCTAGTTTTTTATTAATCTGATTGTCAGTTATTTGATTAATAGCCAGAAAGACTTTTATACCGGTGGGGTTACTTCCATTTTCATCTATATTTTTGTATTAGGGATATTGGTAGTTATCCAAACATTTCCGTTTGCACTTGGCATGTCGATCCGAAGAAAGGATTATTTTGTAGCAACTACAATGATGGGGGTGGCTTCAAGCATCGGAATTGGATTGATCATGTATGTATTCTCCTAATCGAGAATCAAACAAATGGATGGGAATTCGCCTGCATTTCTTCCACTTCCCATATCTAAATGATGGGACACCACTAGAACAACTCGTGACATATATCATCCTATTAGCTTGCTTTTTCTTTTTAGGATTTACGATTTCTAGCTTCGCTCGCCGCTTTGGAAAAAGGGGATGTGGATTTTCTCGTTTGCTGCGCTATTGCTTATAAGCGTTGCCCTCTTATTCATACATCACTATGGGCTATGGTTGGATATTTTCCAGTGGGTTGCTAATCATGCAGCCGTACAATTAGCCTATTGGCTTATCCCTTTTATCCTTCTTTATGTGTGTGTATCGTATCTTTTAATGAGAAGGGCGACCATTTAAAATAAAAATACGACTTGCTATCATCACGGCAAGTCGTATTTTATAAACGTTAAGCAAATTTTTTCTCATACTCCGCAATTTTATCTTCTAATTGCAAAGTTAAAGCAATTTCATCCCAACCGTTTAAAAGCATTTGACGACGATATGGGTCAATGGTAAACGAGTAGCTGTCGCCATCTTCCGTAACAATTGTCTCTGATTCAAGTGAAACGGTAATATTAAACACTTTTTCCTGAGATTTTTCAATAATTCTTCTATTTCTGCCTCAGCCAACTGTATTGGTAGAATGCCATTTTTAAAGCAGTTATTATAGAAAATATCAGCAAAACTCATCGCAATGATGACGCGGAATCCATAATCACCCAATGCCCACGGTGCGTGTTCACGTGATGAACCGCAGCCGAAATTATCACGAGCAATTAAAATTTCACTATTTGCATATTCCGGTTGATTCAATGAAAATTCTGGTCTTTCTACACCTGCATCATCGTAACGCCAATGGTAAAATAAGAATCTACCAAAACCAGTTCGCTCAATTCTCTTTAAAAATTGCTTCGGGATGATTTGGTCTGTATCAACATTCGAACGGTCTAACGGTGCAAGTACACTCGTTACTTCTTTGATCGGTCTCATACGATCGCCTCCTCTTGTCTAAATGTGCGAACATCGACAAAATGTCCGGCAATTGCCGCTGCTGCTGCCATCGCTGGGCTAACTAAGTGTGTACGTGAACCATTTCCTTGACGACCTTCAAAGTTACGGTTCGATGTTGATGCACAACGCATACCCGCAGGTACTTGGTCGGCGTTCATCGCTAAACACATACTGCAGCCTGTTTCGCGCCATTCAAACCCGGCATCGAGGAAAATTTTATCCAATCCTTCTGATTCTGCCGTTGCTTTCACCGTTCTTGAACCCGGAACGATGATCGCATTAACACCTTGTTTCACTTTCTTCCCTTCTACGACTTTCGCCGCTGCACGTAAATCTTCAATGCGAGAATTCGTACAAGAACCGATAAATACGTATTGGATATCAATATCGGTTATTTTTGTTCCGCCTTCAAGCCCCATATATTCAAGTGCTTTTTCAATTTCTGCTTTTTCAGCAGCTGTCTTTGCATCTTCAGGACGCGGTACCGTTCCATTGACGCCAACACCCATCCCTGGATTTGTTCCCCATGTAACAACCGGCTCAATTTCTGATGCATCGATCTCAATCACTGCATCATAGACAGCATCTGGATCGGTTGCAAGCTTACGCCATTCGACTTTTAACTTCTCGAACTCTTCCCTGATGGTACATGTGGACGACCTTCTAGGTAAGCAAAAGTGGTCTCGTCTGGAGCAATTAACCCTGCCTTCGCACCTGCTTCAATCGACATATTACAAACCGTCATCCGCTCTTCCATCGTTAAATTACGAATCGCTTCACCTGTATATTCGAAAATATGTCCCGTTCCAATATTGATTCCATACTTTGCAATGATGGCTAAAATTAAGTCTTTCGCTGTTACCCCTTCGCCAAGCTGTCCGTTTACTTGTACTTGCATTGTTTTCGGCTTTGCCTGCCATAATGTTTGAGTAGATAGAACATGCTCCACTTCACTCGTTCCAATTCCAAACGCTAAAGCTCCCATTGCACCGTGTGTTGATGTATGGCTGTCACCACAAACGATCGTTTTTCCTGGTTGAGTTAGGCCAAGCTCAGGTCCAATCACGTGAACAATCCCTTGGTTTGGATGTCCCATTCCTGCTAATGGTACACCGAATTCGGCACAGTTTTTTCCAATGTCGACATTTGCTTTTTCGATATTGGATCTTCCACTGGCTCGTTTAAACGAGTCGGTACGTTATGGTCCATCGTCGCAAACGTCAAATCTGGTCGACGTACTTTTCGGTTATTTAATCGAAGACCTTCAAATGCTTGGGAGATGTCACTTCATGAACGAGATGGAGATCGATGTAAAGTAAATCCGGCTTTCCTTCTTCGCGACTTACAACGTGATTCTCCCAGATTTTTCAATAATTGTCTTTCCCATCTTTTCTTCACCCTCAATTTCTTCAATAATTTTCTCTGTCATTTCTGTCGTTGATAATATGTTTTTTCCGATGTTTATAAACTCAGAAGTAAAATTACCTTTTTCTAGAACATTTCTTACGGCTTCTTCCACCGCGTTTGCTTCTTCAATCATTCCGAACGAGCTACGAAGCATCATTGCTACGGATAAAATCGTTCCAATTGATTCGCTTTGTTTTGTCCAGCAATGTCCGGTGCGGAACCGTGAATCGGTTCATACATACCGAAACCGTCAACACGAAGACTAGCAGATGGCAACATTCCTAAAGAACCGGTAATGACGGAAGCTTCATCACTTAAAATGTCCCCAAACATATTCTCTGTTACGATGACGTCGAATGCTGCTGGGTACGTAATGAGTTTCATTGCTGCCGCATCAACGAGCATATGCTCAACTTCAACTTCAGGATATCTGTCAGCTACTTCTTCAACAATTTTTCTCCATAGTTTACTAGACTCAAGAACATTTGCCTTATCAACCGACGTTACTTTGTTTCTTCTAAGTTTCGCCAATTCAAATGCATGAATGACAACACGTTCGATTTCTTCACGAGTGTAAACTAATGAGTCAACAGCCTTTTCATTATCGTGATAGCTTGGCTCTCCAAAATATAATCCACCCGTTAACTCACGAACGATCATCATATCAACGCCTTCAGCTACTTCTTCCTTTAATGGAGATACAGCTAATAAGCTTTTGAATGCTTGAACTGGGCGAAGATTGACACTTAATTCAAAATGCTTTCGAATTTGCAGAAGTCCTCTTTCTGGACGTAAATGTGATGGGTTCTGATCCCATTTTGGTCCCCCAACTGCACCAAGTAAAATCGCATCACTCTCTTCACAAACTTTAATCGTTTCTGCCGGTAATGGTTCTCCTGCTTGATCAATAGCTTCTCCGCCGAGCAAGCCATATTTTAATTCAAACTCATGATCAAAGCGGCGCCCAATCGATTTTAATACAGCAATTGCCGCATCTGTTACTTCTTGACCAATTCCATCCCCGCGCAATACAGCTACTCGTTTCTTCATCTTTATTTCTCCTTATCTCGTATGAATCGCGATGTTTATAAGAACAGCGCAAACGCCCGTGTTTTATTGATAGGCTGCTTGCGCTTTACTTGAAATGCCTTAAAATTATACAGATGCTTTAATCAATTTTTTCATATGATCTTGAAGAAGGATCCGATTGATGGCATTTAAATATGCCTTTGCTGATGCTTCAAGCACATCTTGAGCTGAATCCCTTCCTGTCAATTCTTCATCATTGAACGTTAAATTAATTACAGATTCCGCAAGTGCATCGCGGCCTCTTCCGATGGAAGAAACACGATAATCTAACACATGAACCTTGCCTTCGATTACTTTTTCAAGCGCATTGAAGATCGCTTCAACACTGCCTGCTCCTTCGAATGATTCTTCTACAATCGCCCCATTCGGCTTTTTGACACGAACCGTCGCTTTTGGCGTATGAGCTGTTTCATATTGAACTTCGACTGTTTCAAGCTCATAAATAGCTGCCTCTGTATCTTTTAATTGTTGATTCGTCAAAATCGTCCACATATCTTCTTCAGTTATTTCTTTCTTTCGATCGGCAAGTTTCTTAAACTCTTTAAATGCACTATTTAATGTTTCCTGATCAAGTTCGAACCCCATTGATTTTGCCCGATCGTTAAATGCGTGTCGTCCGGAATGCTTGCCCATGACTAGATTGTTAGACGTTTCTCCAATTAATTCCGGTGTAATGATTTCATATGTTGTTGGCTCTTTTAGCACACCATCTTGGTGGATGCCGGATTCATGTGCAAATGCATTTTTACCAACAACCGCTTTATTTGCTTGAATCGGCATTCCTGTTAATTTACTAACGAGCTGGCTCGTACGCTTAATTTCATTTAGCTTTAAGTTTGTACCGATATTTTTATAAAAATCTTGTCTTGTATAAAGAGCCACTCCCACTTCTTCAAGTGCGGCATTACCGGCCCTTTCACCAATTCCATTGATCGTACCTTCCACTTGATCTGCCCCGTTTTCAATTGCAGCAAGTGTATTCGCAACAGCCAATCCTAAATCATCATGACAGTGCGCTGATAGTTTCGCTTCTGCAATATTCGGAACATTATCTTTTAAATAACGGAAAAGCGCTCCATATTCCTGTGGCGTAGCATAGCCAACCGTATCAGGTATATTAATGACTGAAGCGCCAGCTTTAATCGCTTGTTCCACAATATGCGCAAGAAAGGCAGGCTCTGAGCGGAATGCGTCTTCTGCTGACCATTGAACAATTGGGAAAAACTTCCTAGCATACGTAATTGTTTGAACCGCTGTTTCGACTACTTGTTCAGGAGTCTGTTTTAATTTATGCGTCATATGAATGGGTGAGGTCGCGATAAAAACATGGAGCCTCGGGCACTCAGCCACTTTCAACGCTTCCCATGCATGGTCAATATCAGACTTCACTGATCGCGCAAGCCCCGTTACGGACGAAGTTTTTATTGTTGAGGCAATTTGTCTTACAGCGTCTAAATCACCTGGAGAGGCGGCGGAAATCCCGCCTCCATTACATCCACTCCAAAGCGCTCCAACTGTTTTGCAATTTCGAGCTTTTCAGCCGTATTTAAATTAACACCGGCGGTTTGTTCTCCATCACGCAACGTTGTATCAAAAATGTTAATTTTTCGCACTAGCTACCACTTCCTTGGCCTTTTCTTTGCCAGCTTTTACAAAAGGCATCATTTCGCGAAGCTCTTTACCTACTTTCTCAATTAAATGTTCGCTTTCACGTTGGTTGATTGCGTTGAACTCTGGGCGGTTCAATTGGTTTTCTAACAACCATCCTTTTGCAAATTTACCAGTTTGGATATCTTCCAAAATGTCTTTCATGCGAGCTTTCGTATCAGCGTCAACGACACGTGGTCCTGAAACGAAGTCTCCCCATTGTGCTGTATCAGAGATGGAGTAGCGCATTCCTGCAAGGCCGTCTTCGTACATTAAATCAACGATCAATTTCAACTCGTGCAAGCACTCAAAGTAAGCAACTTCTGGTTGGTATCCAGCTTCAACAAGCGTTTCGAATCCAGCTTTTACAAGTGCAGTTGTTCCACCGCAAAGTACTGCTTGCTCTCCGAATAGATCTGTTTCTGTTTCTTCTTGGAATGTTGTTTCCAATACGCCAGCACGAGCACTTCCTACTCCTTTTGCATATGCAAGAGCTACGTCGCGAGCATTTCCTGAAGCATCTTGGTAAATCGCGAAAAGTGCTGGAACACCTGCACCTTCTTGGAATGTACGTCTTACAAGATGCCCTGGTCCTTTTGGTGCAACTAGGAATACGTCAACGTTTGCTGGTGGTACGATTTGGCTGAAATGTACGTTAAATCCGTGTGCGAATACAAGTGATTTTCCTTCAGTAAGATGTGGCTTTACTTCGTTTTCATATACAGCTGTTTGTCTTTCGTCTGGAAGTAAAATCATAATCAAATCAGCTTGTGCACTAGCTTCGCTAACTGATAAAACCGTATGTCCGTCTTCAACCGCTTGATCAAATGATTTTCCTTCTCTTACACCAACTACTACGTCAAAGCCACTTTCTTTCAAGTTGCTTGCATGTGCGTGTCCTTGTGATCCATATCCTAATATTGCGATTTTCTTTCCTTGTAGTACCTGCTCATCGATTTCATTGTTGTAATAAACTTTTGCCATTTTTCTCCATCTCCTCTGTTATAATTGTAAAATTGATAATTGTGGTGTTTCTTGGATTTGCTGCTCTCTTACGAAGGCTGTAACGCCTGTTCGAGATATATCTTTAATGCCATAAGGCTTCAGCAATTCAATAAATGCTTCTACTTTTGTTGGTTCACCTGTAATTTGGATAGTGACCATATTTTTGCCCATATCAATTACGGTTGCTCTAAAAGGTTCGATAATGCTATAAACCTCACTGCGAACCGGCGGTGGGCAAGCAACTTGAATAAGTGCCAGTTCCCGTGTGACGATTGCCTTATCCGTAATATCCGATACTTTCAAGACATCGATTTGCTTTTGCAATTGCTTAAGCATTTGCTCCATTTTAGCGGATCATCTATCGGGACGATAAACGTCATTTTTGAAATGCCCGGTTTCCCCGACGGACCCACAGTGATGCTTTCGATGTTAAATTGCCTTTTGGCGAATAATCCGGTTATGCGGTTTAACACTCCACTGTTATTGTTGACTGTGACAGTAACAACCCGCTTCATTCTCCCACCCCTATCATTTCATGCAGCCCTTTTCCTGGTTCAACCATCGGGTAAACATTTTCTTTTGAACTACTCTGAAATCAATAAGTACTGGCTCATTAATCGTGAATGCTTCCTCAATTACTGATTTTGCCTCTTCTTCTGTTGAAGCACGATACCCTTTGATTCCATACGCCTCGGCGAGTTTTACAAAATCAGGCTGTTCAGGAATTAATGATTGTGAATAGCGTTCTTCGTAAAACGTCTCCTGCCACTGGCGCACCATTCCAAGACATTCGTTATTCAAAATGACAACTTTTACTGGCAAGTTCAATTCTTTAATAACAGAAAGTTCTTGCAAAGTCATTTGGAATCCACCATCTCCCGTAACCGCAACGACGGTTTTATTAGGATCAGCTAACTGAGCACCAATCGCAGAAGGAAAACCAAAGCCCATCGTTCCAAGGCCTCCGGATGTTACCCAATTATCCGAATGATTAAAACTGTAATATTGTGCTGCCCACATTTGATGTTGACCAACATCAGTTGTCACGACCGCATTTCCACCCGTAAAATCATGGATCATTTTAATAACGTGTGGCGAAGACAATGAACCTTCTTCTGAAACTGGTGTTTTATAAGGATATTTTTCTTTATATTCCTGTAAATGCTCTGTCCATTTGCTAATGTTTGGAAGATGATGCTCCATTTTCATAAGCTCTTTTAACACTTCTTGAGCATCCCCAACGATCGGGATGGCTGTCGGAACATTCTTACCAATTTCAGCAGGATCAATGTCAATATGAGCAACCATGGCATTCGGTGCGAAGTGTTTTAAATTACCTGTTAATCGATCATCGAAACGAGCGCCGATATTGATTAGCAAGTCACATTCCGTAATCGCCATGTTTGACGCATACGTTCCATGCATTCCCGCCATTCTAAAAATTGTGGATGGTCTCCAGGGATCGTTCCTAGTCCTAAAAGCGTATTTGTAATTGGAAAGCCCGTCATTTCTACAAATTGTTTTAAATAATCAGACGCCTTTGCGAATAAAACACCAGCGCCAGCAAGGATTAGCGGCTTCTTCGCATTTGCCATCGCGTTTGCAAGCTTTTGAATTTGTAAGTAATTAGGGCGTGTTGTTGGCTGGTAACCAGGTAGATGAATCGGCTCATCTGGATAATTCCCAGCAGGGTTCGTTGCAATATCTTTCGGAATATCTACAAGCACTGGTCCCGGACGTCCTGTTGAAGCGATGTAAAATGCCTCTTTGATGATTCTGCCAAAATCTTCAACCCGCTTCACTTGGTAATTATGTTTCGTAATCGGCATTGTAATACCGACAATGTCTGACTCTTGGAATGCGTCCGTTCTAACAGGGAGCTTCCTACTTGACCAGTGAAAACGACAAGTGGCAGCGAGTCCATCATTGCATCTGCAATTCCTGTAACTAAATTGGTTGCTCCTGGACCAGATGTCGCGATGACAACTCCAGGTTTTCCTGTTACTCTTGCATAGCCTTCCGCTGCATGAATTGCTCCTTGCTCATGTCTAGTTAATACATGCTTGATTGGATTTTTATACAGTGCATCATAAATCGGCAACGCTGCTCCTCCCGGATAGCCAAAAATGATTTCAACATTCTCTCTTTGCAACGCCTCAATAAAAGGTCTGCACCAGTTTTCACTTGTTCTTTAACAGCCATGTCCGATTCGGGGTTATTCGCATTCTTCGGGATACCCATACTCACTGTTTAGCCCTTCCTTTCCATTTCTGATTTTGTAAAGCATCTATAATCGGTTTCTTTATCACTTGGCTAAGTACGAAACAACCAAATAAAAAAGTTTTTTCAGCCCACACAAAAGGAGAACCTTTTATGCAGGGATGAAAAACTTTCATGGTACCACCCTACTTTTCAGTAATGCATACTGACTCGGGAGCGACAATTAGCCACTCATTGATATCGGGAACTATTCATAGTCCCCGTGGATCCATAATCGCATATGCTTTCAGAATCCATGCTCTGAGGCGATGTCACTAATGGCTGTATTGTCGGTTCCCAGCAATGCCGACTCTCTGGTAATACAGTGATCCATTAATTTTTCCTCTTCATTGCGTATTTATTATATTTTCATAACTCCGCCAGTGCTAGCCGATGTAACAAGCTTAGAGTATCTAGCTAAGTAGCCTTTTTGATTTTTGGTTCAAATGGTTTTAATTTTTCAGACCGTTCTGCCAATACTTCTTCACTTACCTCAAGAGAAATGGTGCGATTAATGAGGTCAATGTAAATTTCATCCCCGTCTTCTACAAGGGCAATTGGTCCACCTTCAGCTGCTTCTGGGAAATATGACCAATTGAAATTCCTCTTGACGCTCCTGAGAAGCGACCGTCAGTAATGAGGGCAACTTTTGTGCCTAGTCCTCTACCAGCAATTGCCGCTGTAGGTGCAAGCATCTCTGGCATTCCCGGCCCGCCTTTCGGTCCTTCGTAACGAATGACTACGACGTGACCTTCTTGAACGGTTCCATCGTTAATTCCTTTTTGTGCATCTTCTTGTGATTCAAATACGATTGCTTTGCCGCGGAATGTTTTAATCGATGGATCAACAGCTCCAACTTTAATCACTCCACCATCTGGTGCGATATTACCGTATAAAACGGATAAGCCGCCAACTTCACTATATGGATTTTCCCTTGGTCTTATGACTTCAGGATTTGTAATGACATGATCTTTTACATTTTCGTAAACTGTTTTCCCAGTGACGGTCATTCGATCCTTTCTACCGCACCCATCTCACATAGTTCCCGAATGATAGCACTAATGCCACCTGCGTTGTGAACGTCTTGCATCGTGTAATCCGATGCTGGGGCAATTTTGGATAAATAAGGAACCCTTTCTGCCACTTTGTTGATTCGTGATAAATCATAATCTATTTCTGCTTCATGTGCAATAGCCAATGTGTGAAGAACTGTATTTGTTGATCCTCCCATGGCCATATCTAACGCGAAAGCATCATCAAACGTATTTTCATTAACGAGATCACGTGGTTTAATGTCCTCTTTCACCATTCTCACTAAATGATGTGCTGCTTCTTTAATCAAACGATGACGCTCTTTGGACGTTGCTACAATCGTACCGTTTCCTGGTAATGTTACACCGAGCATTTCCATCAATGAGTTCATCGAATTTGCTGTGAACATTCCCGAACATGATCCACATGTCGGACAAGCGTTTTGTTCAATATCGAGCAGCTTTTCTGCGGACATTTTCCTGCGTGATATGCTCCAACACCTTCAAACACAGATGTAAGCGTCAATGGTTCGCCATCTGAAGACATACCGCCTTCCATCGGACCACCCGAAACAAAAACCGAAGGGACATTCGTTCGAAATGCTGCCATTAACATTCCTGGGGTAATTTTATCACAGTTTGGAATGTAGAATACTCCATCAAACCAATGTGCGTTAATAACGGTTTCCGCTGCATCCGCGATTAACTCACGGCTGGGCAAAGAATACCGCATTCCAATATGCCCCATCGCAATCCCATCATCAACGCCGATTGTATTAAATTCAAATGGCACACCACCAGCTTCCCAAATCGCTTCTTTCACGACATCAGCAAATTCACGTAAATGCTTATGTCCTGGAATGATGTCGATATAGGAGTTGCACACTCCGATGAATGGCTTCTCTAAGTCTTTTGTTTTTACACCTGTTGCATATAACAAACTGCGGTGCGGGGCTCTGTCGATGCCCTTTTAATCATATCACTGCGCATGTATACCTCTCCTAAATCTATTGTTAGCTGACAAATAATGTGTGGTCTTGTTCAAATGCTTTGACTCCATCCGTTACCGTCAATTCTCTAAAGCTTACGAGCAAATCAGCTGTAATTGAACCAGGCTTTCCATCACCGATCGTACGACCATCTACTTTATTAACAGCAATCACTTCCGCTGCTGTTCCCGTTAAAAAACTTCATCAGCAGTATAAACATCATGTCTAGTAAAAATAGCTTCTTCTACTTCGTATCCTTTGGATCTTGCAATATCCATAATCGCATTTCTCGTAATTCCAACGAGAGCACCGACATGGCCTGGAGGAGTAAGCAGTTTCTTTCCTTTAACGATAAATATATTATCTGCTGAACCTTCAGCTACATACCCTTGATCATTTAACATTAATGCTTCAGGCACTCCCGCAAGATTCGCTTCTATTTTAACTAATATATTATTCAAATAGTTCAGAGATTTCACCATTGGACTAAGTACGTCTGAACGGTTACGTCGTGTTGCTACTGTCACAATTTCAAGTCCTGTTTCATACAGTTCTTTTGGGAAAATAGCAAGTGGCTCTGCGATGACAATGACCGTTGAGTTTTACAAGAAACAGGGTTTAACCCTAAGTCTCCCACTCCGCGTGAAACGACAAGGCGAATATAGCCATCTTTCAGATTATTTTTTCGAAGTGTTTCGACAATAATCTCTGTCATTTCCTCTTTCGTATAAGGAATCGATAGAAGGATGGACTTGGCAGAGTCATATAAACGATTTAAATGTTCTTCTAAACGAAACACATTACCACTGTATGATCGAATTCCTTCAAAGACCCCGTCTCCGTATAAGAATCCATGATCATAAACCGAGATAACTGCTTCTTCTTTTTTACGAATTGGCCATTGAGAAAGATCAATTGGTCACTCACCGCTTTTCGCCCTCTCACCGATGCGATTGAAAATGTAAATTTGTTTTATTAAATTGTTCTCAATGATACCTTGATATTGTCAAAACGTCAATAGATTATCAGAATGTTTTATTTGTTGGAAATAGTGAATTGCATTAGTATCCGCTTTCATCGCGATGATTTCAAGCTTCGACATAAACAGAATAAATTTTGACAATTTTTCATCATTGATTATTTATTAAAAACAACCGATCCCATTTAAGGATCAGCTGCTATAACAGTAAATGAATGGGGAATACTTACAAAGAAGATGTTCATGAGGAGTTTTCTATGTGGTTACACCATTCCAAGTGTTTTTGTAGTCTACGAATATCTTTACGATTGTTCCAGCTTTCTTCCTTCAAAATATCAACACTTACTTCGACTGATTTAAGCTGTTCCCTATTTTTGCCGAAATCTTTTGCGTTTTGTAATCGCAACTCATTTATTTCAGCTTTTAACCCTTCTTGACCGACTTTTAGTGCTTTTAAAACCATACCATGTTCTTTAAAGGTTTCACTATGCAAGCCCAATATTTTACTATGCTCATTCAGAATCGCACTATGCTCCGACAAAGTCTGTTTAATCTCCTGAGCATTTCGATGATTTCCGTTTCCTTGTTCATCGCTCTCCCCCTTCTACATTATTTTCATTGTATCATCGAATAGAAAAATCGGCTACGCGCGTAGCCGATTTTTCTTCTTATTTCCGATGCATTTTAAACTCTAAAAATAAATCATTATAATAGGCAAGCATTCTTTTTCCAAGATTATCATACACCTCAAGCCGTTCGGTTAATTCTGGATCTGGATAAAAACGCTCGTCCTCTGTTATTTCCTCCGGTAAAAGCTCCAACGCTTTTTATTCGGTGTTGAGTAGCCAACATATTCAGCATTTTGTGCGGCATTTTCTGGGTCAAGCATAAAGTTAATAAATTGATGAGCGCCATCGATGTTTTTCGCCGATGATGGAATGACCATATTATCAAACCACAAATTGGATCCTTCTTCAGGTACAACATAGTCAAGATCTTCATTTTCCCACATAATATCAGCGGCTTCTCCTGACCAAGTGATACCAATCGCCGCTTCTTCATTAGCGATGAGAAGCTTAATCTCATCTCCAATAATTGCCTTTATGTTAGGAGTTAATGTATCAAGTTTTTCTTTTGCCTCAATAAGTTTTTCTTTATCGGTTTCATTTAATGAATAATGTAAACTATTCAATCCCATTCCTATTATTTCTCTCGCTCCATCGACAAGAAAAATTTGGTTTTTAAAGTCTGGATCCCATAAATCATTCCATGTCGTAATTTCTTTCCCATTTAGCATTTTCGGGTTATAAACGATGCCAAACGTTCCCCAGAAATATGGAACTGAATATTGATTTTGTTCATCAAATGATAAATCCATAAAGCGTTCATCAATGTTTTTCAAATTCGGGATCTTTTCATGATCCAACGGTAAAAGCAGTCCTTCTTCCTTCATTTTGCTAATTGCATATTCAGATGGAATAGAAATATCATAAGCATTGCCACCTTGGGCAATTTTCGTCATCATCGCTTCGTTTGAATCAAATGTTTCATAAATAACTTTCATACCTGTTTCTTTTTCAAATTTTTTAATTAAATCAGGGTCAATATAATCTCCCCAATTATATACGCTTAATGTATTTCCGCTTGAAAATCCTTGAGAGGAATTCAAATGATGGACGAAATACATTAACCCAAAAGAAATGACAAAGATAAGGATGAATACGCGGACAAGTTTACTCATAACTTCCTCACCCCCGAGCCGGCCGATTTGATATTCCGCTGATTAATAAAGTAATAGCCGATAACGAGCAAGATCGTAAATAGGAAAATCAATGTTGATAATGCATTAATTTCAAGGAGATTCCTTGACGAGCCCGCGAGTAAATCTCAACAGAAAGGGTGGAAAATCCGTTTCCTGTTACGAAAAATGTAACGGCGAAATCATCGAGAGAATACGTTAATGCCATGAAAAATCCAGCAAAAATCCCTGGTGTAATATACGGCAAAATGACCTTCGATAATACATCCCAGTTCGTCGCGCCAAGATCGCGCGCAGCATCAATCAGTGACGAACTCATTTCTTGTAGTTTCGGCAAAACCATAATAACAACGATTGGCACACTGAACGCAATATGTGATAACAATACAGATGTAAAGCCAAGCTTAATTCCAACAATCGTAAATAAAATAAGGAATGACGCACCAATAATGACATCAGGGCTTACAATTAAAACGTTATTCAATGTTTGCAGTGTGTTTTTTGTCTGTCGTTTTTTACGTACATAATTGCAAGTGCACCAAGAACACCAAGTATCGTTGAAATAGCCGCTGATAAAAGCGCGATGATCAATGTATTTAACGCAATGATCAATAAGCGTGTATCCTGAAATAGTTCCGCATACCATTCCAATGTGAAACCTTCAAAGTTTCTCATTGAACCACCACTATTAAACGAGTAATACATTAAATAAATAATCGGCGCATAAAGAATCGCAAAAACAATGATTAAATACATCGTAGCGAGTTTATTTCTTTTCTCATGTTAAATCGCCTCGCTTCCGTTGTCCTGTCACAATCATAATAATCGCCATTGCAATAATTAAGAAGACCGCAATCGTCGCACCCATTCCCCAATCTTGAGTAACAAGAAAATGCTGTTCAATCGCCGTACCTAATGTAATCACTCGGTTTCCTGAGATCAATCTCGTAATCATGAAGAGAGAGAGCCGGAATAAATACAGCTTGGCAACCCGATTTCACTCCATCAAGCGTCAATGGGAAAATAACCCTGCGAAAGGCTGTCCAATTGGAAGCACCGAGGTCGGTCGCCGCATCAATGTATGATGGGTTCAATTTTTCCAACGAATTATAAATGGGCAAAATCATAAACGGGATAAAAATATAGACGGCAACAAAAATAAAGCTGAAATCGGTAAACAAAATCTGCTTTGTACCAATCCCAATCATCTCAAGAAATTGGTTTGCCGGACCATACATCCCAAATAAACCAAGAAATGCGTAAGCTTTTAAAAGTAAATTAATCCAAGACGGTAAAATAATTAAAAGGAGCCATAGCTGGCGATGTTTCGTTTTCGTTAATAAATAAGCTGTCGGGTAGGCGATCAACAATGTGAAAGCTGTTATTAGAAATGCATACCAAAAAGAGCTGACGGTCATTTTCAAATAAACAGGTGTGAAAAATTTTTGATAATTTGATAATGTAAACTGACCTTCGATATCAAAAAACGAATAATAAACGACGAGTAGAATTGGTGCAACGACGAATAAGGCGATCCATAAAACATATGGGATAAGATAATAATTCCTTGTTCTATGCATGGCTAGCCTCTTCATACGATTCTAGTCGTTTATCAAATTCCTCTTCCGTTTCACCAAAACGCATAACATGAATCGCTTCAGGAGCAATTTGCAAGCCAATTTCATCACCAGGGTTCGCCTTTTTCGTAGAATGGACAAGCCATTCATTTCCCGCCGCATCGTAACAACAAATTTCATAATGAACACCACGGAATAATTGAGAATCTACTTGAACTTTCAAATCTCCTTCGTTCAGAGAAGTGATTTCTAAATCTTCCGGTCGAATGACAATTTCCACCGGTTCATTTGGGTTAAATCCTTGATCCACACATTCATATTGATGGCCGGCAAACTCCACTTGGAAATCACGGACCATTTTGCCTGCAACAATATTCGATTCCCCGATAAAATCTGCAACAAATCGGTTAATTGGCTCATCATAAATATCAATTGGTGTGCCGCTTTGTTGGATTTTTCCTTCGTTAATAACAAAGATTTCATCAGACATCGCTAACGCTTCTTCTTGATCATGTGTAACAAAAATAAATGTAATACCGAGCCGTTGCTGAAGCTCGCGAAGTTCGTACTGCATTTCTGTTCTTAGCTTTAAATCCAGAGCGGACAACGGCTCATCCAATAAAATGACTTCAGGTTCATTGACAATCGCCCTTGCAATCGCAACGCGCTGACGCTGTCCTCCCGACATTTCTGTAATTTCTCGATTCTCATAGCCGGATAGGTTAACAAATTTTAATGCTTCTTTAACCTTTTCTTCAATCATCACTTTATTCATCTTTTAATCCGAAGACCAAAAGCGACATTCTCAAATACGTTAAGGTGAGGAAATAATGCATAATCCTGAAACACCGTATTTACTTGACGCCGATTGGCCGGAATCGTGTTAATCTTTTTCCATTAAAATAAATATTGCCTTTCGTTGGTTGGATGAAGCCTGCAATTAATCTAAGTATCGTCGTTTTCCCACAGCCTGAAGGACCAAGCAGCGTATAAAATTTACCACGCTCAATTTCAAAGCTTACATCATCTAAAATCATTGCGTCGTCGTATTGTTTCGAGACATTTTCAAAACGAATAATCGTTTTTTCAATCATCTATTTCCCTCCTATTTCGTTTTGCAAAGGCTCAAACCTTACAAATATGATTCTGTCGCGACTAAAATCAATTCCGTTTTTCCATCGTACACATTTTGAATTTGATGTTCATGTGAAGCATGGAAATAAATAGATTCCCTGCTTTTGCATAATAGCTGTTTTTCCTAGTTTGATCATTACACGCCCACATAAAACATAAGCGAAGGTTTCTGATAAAGAAGGCTCAAATTGTTTAAATTCTCCATTTTCCTCCATCGTCAGCCGGATCGGCTCCATTTCTTTCTCATTTGATTCAGGTACGAGCCATTGAATTTCATAGCCACGTTCTCCATCAATGAAATGAGTTTGATCTTCCTGACTATAAACAACTTTTTGTTCCCGTTCTTCATCATCAAAAACTGCTTCGGCGTGCAACCGAGCACTTCTAAAATAGAGAAAAATGTTTCAATCGAAGGCGAACTTAGCTCACGCTCAAGCTGTGAGATATATCCTTTACTTAAATCCGTACGCTCTCCAAGTTCTTCCTGAGTAAGGCCTTTTTCAACCGCAAATTTTTTATCTTTTTCCAATCTGCATCGTTCTACCCTCAATCTTGTTTATTAAAAGTAAACTTACAGTAAACAAAGTTTACCTTTACAAAACATTAAGTTTACCATCAACCCTAGTCTATTATACATATTTACCGTAATTGCGCAATATGTTTTTGGAGAAAATGCAAGTCCTTTTTAACACTTCGAATAAGAGTGTTGATTTCCGTTTTGGCTGGACGCTTTCTTACCTCTAGTCAAGTGTTTTTATAAACTTTTTAATGACGCTATCCAAAAAGGTCAGAGGAACTGGATTTCTGGAAGCCCATTCTGCATTGAACTCAGATATTGATTTACGCTTCAGGCACTTCGCTTTCCGCGGGGCGAGTGGCAAGCCTCCTCGGGCTTCGCCCTGTGGGGTCTTGCCGATCTCACATCTCCCGCAGGAGTCTTCGTGCCTTACGCTCCAATCAACGTGGTTACAAAATAAATATTGCATAAAAAGTGGTCATGCTATTCAACAATCGCGCCATATTGTTTAATAACAATTATTATGCAAAGTAGATATTGTGGAGGTTTACACTTAAACTATTTGGTAACGGTAAATGCAGATTTACAACAATATGCCATTCTGATTAGAACTGTTGTAATTACAGTTCCTTCTGAGAAATAAGGGATTATTAGTCGAATAAGTAGTCTTAAAAGCGACCTAACCTACCTACAACATTTTGGAACAATCTGATAAGAGGTTGTTCCTTTTTCCACTTATACTCTAGAATACAGACGGTCATAAAAAATTATATTTTTTCAAACCGAATGAAGGGTAGCTTCGTCTAAGATATATGAGGGGTGACAACTAGATGAATGAACTAAATCAATTGGCGGTGACAGATGAAATGATGCTGGATGAGCATGAGCAGATCATTGATCAATTATTGCGTGAATACAGCGATGATATCCTGCATCTTGTATATACATATGTAAAAACCGAACCATAGCAGAAGATTTAGCACAAGAGATATTTATAAAGTGTTATGAAAAATTAAATCAATTTAATCAGCAGTCAACAATAAAAACTTGGCTATATCGCATTGCGAGTAATCATTGCAAGGACTATTTAAGAAGCTGGCATTATCGCAAAATAACGCTTAGCAATAAAGTATTTGACCATATCCCTTCTAAGTCAAAACAGGTGGAAGAGGAGGTTATCAAGCGTAGTGAAGAAAATAGCTTAACGAATGCCGTCATGAATTTGCCTCTAAAGTACAGAGAAGTCGTATTTCTACATTATTATGAAGAACTGTCTTTAAAAGAGCTAAGCAAGATTACTTCAGTAAATATAAATACATTAAAAACGAGATTAAAGCGTGCGAAGGAATTATTAAAAGACAAGATGATAGAGGAGGTTTAGGAGATGAATGATCCATTTAAGACCCTGAAGAGTTCGATGGAAAAATCAATATTCAAGGATTTTTCTTTTTCTAATGAAAGAAAAAATGCCGTGCGTGAAGCCATTCGTACGAATCAGCAATCACAATTTCATACAGAAACCATTATAGCTATATTAGAATCTGTTCAGCATGAATCAAAGGATGGCTACAATATAACCGTCCAACTTTTTCAAAAAATGAACGTGCTTTCCAAAAAATGAAGGGCAGCTTTATACACTGCTACATCTATTAGAAAATAAAGAAATGCTTACTTCAAATTGGATAAATAACAAGAAATATTATTCTTTAAACTCCAAAGGTAAAAAATACTTAGCTACTTATAAACAAGATACCACTAAACAAGGATTATCCCTTAATCCCTTCATAACGGAGGCATCTTTATGAGTTCTCCCAAATTTGAAGAATTTTTAAGCAAAGTCACTTCCAAAGTCAAATCTACGGAGGCCCACAACAGGATAAAAAGAGCTTACTCATCATCTGCAAGAGTTAAGTCAATCTTACAAAAAAGAGGATTTTCTGAAGAAGATTCAGATGAAAAGGCCATTCAAGAAATGGGAAATCCATTTATTATTGGAGAGAAATTAAATCACCTTCATAAGCCAAAAATGGATTGGATTCTAATTGTTTTATTTGTTATTTTTACTAGTATCAGTTTTCTTCCGTTAGTTGGTGGAATTCCTGGGATTTCATCATCAATCACCCATATTATGGGAGACAAGCTATCTGGTACTCCTTAGCTGCTCTTGTGATTATTGGGTTTCTTTTCTTTAATTATCAAAAATCAAAGAATTGGTGGATGCACTTTTATGCTATCGGCTTGTTCATTCACGTATATCTCTATTTATTTGGATATACGGTCAACGGAGCAAAAGATGGATTTCACTTCCAGGCCTAACGGTCGATGGCACTATATTGAGTTTATTTTTCTTTTTCCTGGCTTGGGCCGGTATTTTTAACAAAATAAATGAGTTTCGCAGTTGGAAAAACAAGGATTTCTTCTTGTTATATTTTGGATTCCCATATTGCTCTACATGATAGTGCCAAACTTTATGGTTGGGGTCATTTACTTTTTCTGTTTACTAGGAATGTTTACATTTGCACGTGTTCATAAGAAATTAGCTATCAACCTAGTCGTATCAAATCTAGTGGCTGGTATCATCTTCATCATTATGATTATTACTACGACCTCACACCAAAGTTATTTTCTTACTAGATTATCTACTTTTATAAACCCAAATGCCGATCCAAATGGAGCCGGATATATGTATATGGTCGTTAGGAATGTCCTTGCAGAAGCGGGATGGTTCGGTAACGGACTTAATAATGATTTGAAATTTCAATTGTTGCCAGAATCACATACAGATTTTGCTTTCCCCTTCCTTGTCTATTCTCTTGGTTGGACATTCGGAATCGGTCTTTGTTTGGTTCTACTGATTTTTATTTTAAGAATCTCAAAAAATGCATTTAAAACAAAAGATCTTTATGGGAGATTAATCGTAATCGGTGGTGCTGTATTATTTGCCGTTCCTACTACTTGGAATATATTGATGGCCTTTGGAATCGTGCCCATCATGGAAGTTTCCTGCCGTTTATTAGTTATGGAGGAAGTGCAATCCTCTTTACGCTGCTGTTTTAGGGTTCATTTTAAATGTTTATCGAAGAAAGGATATTGTAGAACCCACGATAGCAGATGATATAAACATTTAAAGGGCGACAGCTAAATAATAGTTGTCGCCTTTTTCTTAATCTCGAAGTACCGGTAATTTGATGAAGTAATTGGTTTTATTAATGAGAACAAATTTAGTTATTCCATAAAAGGCGCATTTCAGAAGTTTGAAGTACGCCAGATTGTTAAGTATTATTATACTTTAATAGTACCATTTCGTAGAATATTAGAATTAAGAAATAACTTAGGAAGGACGAGCTGTCCCCTGTCAAAAAGACCGCTACGTCATCCTCTGAATAGCTCGCAATTAGCTGATACATCTTCTGCTCAAGCAGTTTTTCATTGGAATAAATAAAAGTCAATGCTTGTCGTTTACCTAATGTTGCTTGGCGAGCTTTTTGAGAAGTTGGGCTATTGATCAAACTCCCGAAAAAGAAAGATGCCTGTGTCGGAAGAAAGAACTCCTCCATCATTGGAAAATTTAGTACGTCGATTGAAGTCTAGTGTTGTTTGGGGTAAGTAGCAATTATAAGAACCCTTTCTGATTGTTATTCGATAGTGCTTTAACCTTATCAGAGATGGGATCTTTTCTCGCTTTTCTCTTAGAAATCAGTGAAGAACTTAGAATAAGGATTTTACATCTATTTCAATTGATGGAAAGGCGGCTGAAACACAGTGAGTAATCACAATAGCAAGGCTTTTAAGTCGTTCATTTGTTTTCTGCTCTTCTGGATCTTGTTGGGATATTATCCTCAATCAACGTTTTCTACAAATGAACTTACAGTTTTAGAAAAAATTAGAGAATTATATGATAGAACACGGGGAAAATGTTGCTGGATTAGCAACGATTGTGATAGACCAGGATGAAATCGTTTACAAAATGAAAGGTTATTCAAATATAGAAAAACAAATTCCAGTTAACAAAAACACTGTTTTTGAATGGGGATCTGTTTCTAAAATTCTTGTTTGGATCAGTGTTTTACAATTGGTAGAGGAAGGTAAGCTTGATTTAGAAACAGATATCGAAACTTATTTACCAAATGATTTCCGCTCAAAAGCATCGTTTGAGGATCCAATCACGATGCATCACTTAATGAATCATACAGCGGGGTTTGATGATAGTTATACAGATTTAATGATCCATCGTCCAACCAAAAGAAGTCATTAAGAGAAGTACTCGAAGAAGCAGATATTAAACAAGTATTCCCCCGGTGATGTGGTTGCCTATTCAAATTATGGAAGTGGCCTCGCTGCCTACATTGTTGAAGAAGTTAGTGGTCTAGACTATCGAGAATATGTACGGAAGAATATTTTTGAACCACTTCAAATGACGAAAACAGCAATAGATCCTGAACAAGACGATAACAAATGGGTGAAAGAACAGAGGGAGAGGTGCAGGGATATTCGAATGCACTGCAATTAATTGACCTTAATTTTTACTCGATTCCGATGTATCCGATAGGTAGTGCTATGGGAACAGCTACAGATTTACAAAAGTTATTACAAGCATTATTAGCTGAAGATGCAACCCCTTTATTTAAAGATAAAAAGACGATTGATTTTATGTTTGAACCAACATTATATTATCCGGAAACCAATATTCCAAGGGTCGCAAACGGTTTATTTTACTTACCATCGAAAAGTCAGCATGTTTATGGTCACGGTGGGAATTCCAAGGCTTTTAGCTCCTCTTTTATGTAGATAGAAAAGAACGTATCGGAGTTTTGGTGTTGACGAACATTAAAGATGAAAGTACGTTCACATCGGGAATACCTGAAATCATTTTTGGTAAATATGCACATGTTGGAAATGACATAAATTTGGAAAACTCATCCAAATGGCAAGGTATTTATGAACCGGCTCGGTTGCCTAGCTATGGATTTAGTAAGGTGTATGGATTATTTTTAAGAGGTACAACGAAACAAAGTGGGTCACATGATTTAATAATAAACGACTCGCATTATTCACAGCTGGAACCAGGTATTTACAAAACAGAAGATGGTCCGAGCTTGTACAGTCTAGATGTTTATTCCAATCATCCGCAAATAAAAAAATATTATCAAATACATCTTCAGATTTACTTTACGTTCCTTATTATAAACACCTCCTAGAGTGGGGAGGAATTATTCTAGGATTTCTAGCTGCAATGTTTTCTTTAATCTATGTTATAGTCACTATTTTAAGAAGGATATGGAATAAAAACACGTAGATCTATTACTTTTTGCTCAACATTTTTTAAATCTACTTATGGTTACTAATGTTCTTTGGATCGTTTATAAGGCCTTATCGATGGTAAGTTATTCATTTCTCAAGCCGTTTTTAACTTTAAATCTTATTTTTTAGTTATCGCATTTTTCATTAGTGGATTTTCTATTGTTAAAATAAAAAGTAAAAGGTTATCTAAATATAATCAACTAGTTTGGATTATGACAATTATTTTTACATTTATCTTATGTGTAAATATTTTGTTTTGGGAATTTTATTATTAGATATTTCATGTCAATGCTGAGGATAAAATTTCAGATACCACGTATAGAAACAAACCAAATTAGAACGACAAATTTAAAAATAGATTGTTTAATAATAGGACGCATTTCTGAAATAGGAATGAGCGTCCTATACAGTCGTAATGATAGTATGCCACTTGTGAGAGATTGCACACAATTGAATTAGAATTGAGTACAGAAGATCGTCATTTGAGTCGATCTTTTTCTTGTGACTGTGAAAGCACGTTAGAACTCAAATGATAGTGATAATACTTTATGAATTGGAAAAGCTATTGTATAGCAAAGGAGGGATTGTAAATGTTAATGAAAAAGTGTTTAACAGGATGGATAGTTTCGCTTGTAATGATTGTTGTTATAAACACTACAGGCTCATTCAGCGTATTTGCCGAATCCGGCGATGTAAGTCAACCTGTGGAGATGGCGAAATCGATCGAGGTTGAATTGCATGATGATTACTTTAATCCGAAAGTCCTCTCGATACCGAGTGGAGCAACTACAACGGTGACTTTGAAAAACAAAGGGAACAAAGAGCATACCTTTACAGTGGAAAAACTGGGCATTGACGTCGAGGTCCAGCCAGGAAAAGAAAAGCATTACCGTGAAACCGAAACAGCCCGGTACATATGAACTGATCTGTCGGTACCACCTTCAGGAAGGAATGGTGGGAGAAGTAATCGTAAATTAACAAGCAGGGCCAATCGGGCCTTGCTTGTTATTACATAAATTTAGCATCCTACTTTTGTCTGTTACATCGTACCAATCTTAGGAGTGATACTGATGGCTATGTGCCCAATATGTAACTCGTTTCAAGAATTAGAAATATATTGTCCAGCATGTCATTCCCTATTAGATGACTCAGGTAAAGTATCCGATTTTTAGATCCTTATGGTCATTATAATGATACAGAAACTGTAAAAATGGGCGATGGCTATCCCAATACAACAAATGATCAGATTTGTCCTCATCTAATGTATTGTATCAATTGTGGATATAATGAAGTGAAGTTCGTTCAAGAAGAATAGCTGGTCAAATATTTGGTTCTACAATATGAAAATGAGCCAACTTTATTTAACACCGCCTTATTACAGACGATGTTATGAACGTTGGCTTTAACGGGCAAATTATGTCGATAGGTTTAGCCCACTTTTTACCAAGCTGGAGCTGATACATTTGATAATACTTTCCTTTCTTCTCCATTAATTGCTCATGGTTGCCTTGCTCAACAATCATTCCCCGATCGAGCACTAATATTTGATCCGCATTTTTAATCGTCGACAATCGGTGCGCAATGATGAAGGTTGTTCTCCCTCTTTTCAGTACTTCCATTGCTTCCTGGATGATCGTTTCAGTTTCAGTGTCGATGCTTGATGTCGCTTCGTCTAATATTAATATCGCCGGATCAAAAGCGAGTGCCCGCGCAAAGGAGATGAGTTGACGTTGTCCAGATGATAATGTACTCCCTTTTCAATCACAGGTTCATCAAAGCCTTTTTCTAAATGTTGCAATACACGATCTGCTCCGACGGCTTTTAATGCTGCCTCTACTTTTCACGGGTAATTCTCGGATCATTTAAACTAACATTTGACGCAATCGTTCCAGTAAATAAATACGGGTCTTGAAGCACAATCCCCATATGCTCACGTAATGCTTGCTTTGGAATCTGTTGAATGTTTTTGCCGTCAATACGAATTTCGCCACGTGTACAATCATAAAAACGAAAGAGAATATTCATAATCGAGCTTTTCCCAGAGCCCGTATGACCGACAAGCGCCACTGTTTCACCTTGCTTCGCCTCAAAATCGATATCTTTTAGTACGTCTTCATTTTCTTTATAACCAAAATAAACATGATGAAACGTAACATTTCCTTTATACCTCGGCATTTTCCCTTCGCTAACATCCTCCTCTTTCTCATCCAAAAGCTCGAACACACGTTGACCAGCAACTAGCGCCTGCTCCAAATTAGCAAATTGGTTAACGATATTGCCGATCGGATTAAATAATCGATTCATATAATCGACATACGCGTATAAAACCCCGATTGTAACGGCAGAGGTTGCCGTAATGACCCCACTGCCAAAATACCAAATAAATCCTACAAAAATTAAATTTCTCAATAGACCGATAAAATTATGAGAAGATAAAGCATTCAATGTTAACATTTTATTTTGATATCGAAAATGTGTTTCATTGATTGCTTCAAATTCAGCACTTATTTGCTTTTCACGACGGAACGCTTGAATGATCGTCATTCCTTGAATCGATTCATTGATCATTGCATTTAAATCACTGACCTTCTCCCGAATAACATGATTGTATTTAGAGGCAAATTTACGATATACGATCATCCATCCATACATTATCGGCAGGATCAACAAACAGAAGAAAGCTAATTTTACATCTAGGAAAAACATCGCAACATAGATGCCAGTGATATAAATCGCTCCTGTAAAAATGTCGATAATACAGTCACGTATAATTCCCGAATCGCTTCCGTATCATTCGTAATTCTTGCAACGACTTTTCCCGCTGGCAAATCATCAAAATAACGGATGGGCAGCTTTTGAACATGTGAAAAATATCCGTTCGCATCTTTTGAATAATCCGATTCGCTGCCTTCTGCAAATAAAAATATTGCCCATAATGGAAAATGGCCGCAATGATAAATAGCCCCATATAAAAGCAAAGAAGCTTCATCATTGCTGGTAGCTCAGGCTCGTAAAAACGAAGAACTTGATCTAATGTTAATTTTTGGCTTGATAGTAGTGAGAGTTTCCATTGATTAGAATAACAAGTTCTCCATTTAACCATTCTCGTTTTGCTTCTAATGGTACTTCCCGTCCACAAAATAAAAACTGCGACCTGACTGGAGAATTGTCACACGTGTTCCCGTCTTTTCCTCAGCATAACGCTCACGTACATATCGTTTTCCGAAAGCAGAAACGGCCGATTTCTCCTGGGTTGTTTCCAGCCAATGATCTTCAATTCCTAAAACATGTTCGTCAATAAATTGCTTTATAACGAATGGACCAAGCACATCTGCACTCACTGAGATCGTTAGCATTGCAAGTGCAGCAATAATAAACTTTTAAAAAGTAATGCATATTGATATAGACGCTTTCCTGTTGACATTATGCATGCACCTCGCCTTCAAGCAAGCTTTCTATTTGTTGTCGATCATACTGTTCTTTATACCAGCCACCTAAATGAAGCAGCTGTTCATGTGTCCCTTGTTCCATTACTTTTCCATCATCTAAGACGATGATCCAATCGGCATGTTCGATAGCAGATAAGCGATGAGTCGTAATGATCGTCGTTTTCCCTTCCCGTTCTTTACGGATATTTGAAATAATCTGCGCCTCCGTCTTCGCATCAACTGCGGACAACGAATCATCTAAAATAAGCAAGTCTGGATTTTTAATTAATGCTCTTGCAATCGAAATTCGTTGCTTTTGACCACCAGAAATGGCTATACCTTTCTCTCCAACGAGTGTTTCTAGGCCTTCTGGCAAATGCTGTACATCTTTTTCAAAATAAGCAAGTTGGATCGATTTTTCCAACTCTTCTTCCGTCGCTCGTTCGGCTCCGAATAATATATTTTCACGTACAGATCTAGAAAAAGGATATGATCTTGTGGTACATAACCAATCCACTCCCGTACTTGCTCTTTCGCCTGATTCGCAATGCTTACATTTGAAATCGCAATATTGCCGCGCCCCATTGGATACTCGCGTAAAAACTGTTTAATGAATGTCGTCTTACCGCTCCCCGTTTTTCCAACGATGCCAATGGTCGCGCCTCGATCAATTTCCAATGATATATTCGATAAATTATCCGTCTTTGATAACGGGTAGCGAAACGTTGTTTTTGAAAAGGAAATCTCCCCATTCTTTCAACGTGCTGAGGATTATTCGGATCTTTGACATCTTCCTCATAATTTAATGTAGATTGAACTCTGTCGAGGGAAGCATTTCCCGCTGCATAATATTAATTAATTCGCCAATCGCAAACATCGGCCATACAAGCATCCCTAAATAGACGTTAAAAGAAACGAGATGACCTAGTGAGATTTCTTGATGAAAAACAAGGTATGTACCATAAGATATCCCAATTAAATAGCTCATACCCGTTACAATCTTTGTTACTGGATTGAAAAAGCATCGATCCGTTCCACATGAATGTTTTTTCATATACATCTTCAGTCATTTGTTGAAATTCAGCTTCATTCGCTTTTTCCTGAACATAGGCTCGAATGACACGGACACCTGCAATCGCTTCAAGAACACGATCATTCATATCACCAAATGCATTCTGGGCAACTGTAAACCGTTCATGAATTTTCGCTCCGAGGATTTTGATTACCCACGCGAGAATCGGCAGTGGTAAAACAGCCGCTAGCGTCAGCTTCCACGATATCGCAAAGCCCATTGTCAATAGGATCGTAAACATATACATCGTCGAATCAAATAATGTAAGGATGCCGAAGCCAGCCGTTCTTGAAACGGCCCTTAAATCATTCGTTCCTCTCGCCATAAGGTCACCCGTACGGTTCTTTTCAAAAAATGTCGGTGTCATTTTTAATAGATGATTCATGAATTGCGTTCGCAACAATCGTTCTATAATAAACGCTCCTCCAAAAAGCTGATACATCCAAACGAAGGTAACTCCGTAGTTAGCAATCCCAACACCGAATAAAATGCCAATATAAAGAAAAAGCGTATCCATTGTCATTGATCCTAGAAACATTCTGTCAATCGCCTTACCTAGTAAAAGTGGTGGGATCACTTCAAGAATATTAGCTAGACCGAGTAATACGAGCGCAACCGTATATCGTTTCCAATGATCTTTAAAAACCAACGTAATTTCGCTAATACACTAAACATGTCTCATATCTCCCATCTCACCTTTTGGATCTGTGCTACTCACTACCACCCTAGGTAGCGATGATTAGCAAAATAAATTCCTCGCAAATTTATCCAACAAAAAGCGCAGCTATGCCTAAAATGTGCATAGCTGCGCTTCACATAAAAGACACGGACAGGAAACAGCCCTTGCCTATTTTAAATGCGTAATGTAAATGGCGCGAAGGCTAGTTCCGTATACAGTTAATTGCTTCAACATCATTTTCCTTCTCACGTCACTCAACCTCCCTTATTAAAAAAATTAACAATTATTAGAATTGTTTTTATATTAGCATCAGATTTTTCCTAAGTCAATCCCAAAAAGGACTGCCGCTAACGAATTCATTACGTTCATACACCGAGGGTTATACCCTGGATTTAATAGTGCTTTCGCCTTATTTATCGTTTCTATATATTCTTTTTCTGGTACGGAATCAATCACAATTCCAGCACCTGCTTGTAAGTATGCCCGCTTTTCTTTAATGATGAGCGAGCGAATAGCCAAGGCAAAGTCAATATCTCCATTCGCATTGACATAACCGATTGCACCGGCATACACTCCGCGTTTTGCTTCCTCCAACTGATTGATGATTTGCATCGCTCGTGTTTTGGGAGCTCCAGATACCGTGCCAGCCGGCAAACATGAAATAAGTGCATCAATGCCTGTTTTCCCGTCTTCAAGCTCCCCTTCAACTTCCGAAACAATATGCATCACATGACGGTATTGTTCAATTTGCATATATTTCGTTACCTCTATGCTATCCGGTGTGCAAATTTGCTCCATATCTTCACAACTTAAATCAACGAGCATGCGATGTTCTGATAATTCCTTTTCATCTGCCAAAAGTTCAGCTGCAATTTTTCTGTCCTCTTCAGCCGTTTCTCCTCGTGGGCGTGTTCCCGCAATCGGATTCGTCGACACGAATTTTCCTTTTGATTTTACAAAGCTTTCTGGCGATGCGCCTAAAACAACGTATTTCCCAAAATCAACAAAAACATATACGGTGATGGATTTGAATTTCTTAACACACGATAAAAGTGAAACGGGTCAGTCTTAACATCGCCAATCATTCTTTGTGACAAAACGACTTGTAACACTTCACCATTTTTTACATATGCTTGTGCCTGCTCAATTCTTCGAATAAATTCATCCTTTTCCATTAATGGTTGAAAATCAATTTGACAATCTGCAAGGGTCTCATCCGTTTCCCTTTGTGATATTTGTTTTTCAAGCAGGGCAAGACGCTTTTCTAACTCCTCTTCGGTACGCCGTTCGCCCAAGTCAATGGATAATAAATAGATTGCCTGAGCTAGATGATCAAAAACGACGACATCTTCATACACCATAAAATGGACATCAGGCATTTGTATTTCATCGCTTAACTCTTCACCGATTTCCCGATATTGCCGGATTGCATCATAACCAACATAACCAATCGCTCCACCATAGAAAGGAAATGGCAGCTCCTCTAAATGCAACTTTGGCAATGCTGATTGTAAAATTGATAACGGCAACCCTTTTTCCTCTTTTACCACCGTTCCATCTGCTAATGATATCCGTGCCATTTCCCTTCTCCGACAATGTCCATACATGGATTTACACCAATGAAAGAATATCGGCCTTGCTCACTATGCTTTAATGAACTTTCAAGCAAAAACTTTTTTCCCCTTTAAGCCTCAAGAAAACATTAATTGGCGTTAATACATCACCGTTTAGTCTTTTCATTTTAAAGTTAATTTTTTCGTTTGCATTTGGCATTTCCTTTCTATTTTTAAATTGAAAAGTTCTCAAGCAGATGCAATAAATTGCATCTGCTTGAGGGCGATCATGACCGCGGTACCACCTCATATTAGGGAACATATCCCTATCTTCATCAGGCACGAGATACATTCCGATGCCCTATCCATATAACGGCGGAAGACCGTGTTCCCTACTATTGTTCAGGAAACCACTCACAAGTCCATTCAGTACAAGTTTTCACGCCGGATTTTCACCATCACCGACTCTCTGTAACGAACCTCATCGTACTTACTACTCTTGTTCGACGTTTTGTCTTATGTTAAGGAACAACAGCTAAGAGCGCCACGTCCTGTGGCAACGCTGTTGTGACTCGCATCGTGCGAGCCCGAATACAAAAAGGCCCCTCATCACAAAGGACGAGGGACCGTGGTGCCACCTTTTTTCAGCCGAAAAACAGCTCTCAAATCCCTTGTAACGACGGGGAGTTCGCCAAAGCCTACACCCGCACATTCGGGTTCGGTTTGGATGCTCAGAAGTCCATTCATTTGCATGATCACACTGGTTTTCACCAACCACCAGCTCTCTTTAGTGTCATACAGACTACTACTCTTCTTCATTGCAAAATTTTCAATTTGTTGATATTGATCATATTGTAAATTTTCCGACATGTCAATCACTTTTTGAATAATTATTTATTTTAATTGAAATTGATCTATACTATGAATACAAAAGGAATATCATGGAGGATGAATACATTGAGCGAAAAAGCACTTCATGAACAGACCATCGTTAAAGCTTGCCTATTAGCAGGCAGAATCATGATGCAGAGTGGAGCTGAAACATATCGCGTCGAGGATACGATGATGCGAATGGCCGATGCTTATGGCATATTCGAAAGTCAAAGCTTTGTCACACCAACAGGAATCATTTTTTCATTAGATGGGCTTAGCCCGACACATTTCGTTCGAATCAATGAGCGCGGGACAGATTTGGCTAAAATTGCAGAAGTGAATCGAATTTCCCGCATGATTGCGAGTAAAGAGATCCATGCCAAGGAGGCGTTAGAGCAATTACAAATATTAGCGGAGGACCGCTCTGCTTTTCCAGTCCCATTACAAATCGTTGCAGCCGCTTTTGCGAGTGGAAGCTTTTCGATTATGTATCATGGTGGATGGGCTGATTTCCTTCCAGCCTTTTTCGTTGGTGGTCTAGGTTTCTCATCCTCTTATTTATTCATCATGTAACGAAAGTAAAATTATTTGCTGAATTTATAGCTGCTTCGACGATTGGAACGACTGCGCTGCTTTTATTGAATATTAGACAAGAAATGGATCTCGATTTAATTATCATCTCTTCCGTTATGCCACTCGTCCCTGGTCTGCTTATTACGAATGCGATTCGTGATTTAATGGCTGGTAATTTCGTCTCGGGTCTATCAAAAGGCGCCGAAGCATTTCTCACCGCTTTTGCAATTGGGGCCGGCGTAGCCGTTGTCTTTTAATAGGGGCGTTTCATAATGTACATACTTATCCAAACATTGCTAAGTTTTATCGCAGCTGCTGCATTTGGAATTATTTTTAATGCCCCTAAACGTTCACTTATTCAATGCGGACTTGTTGGGATGGTCGGCTGGCTCGTGTTTCAACTGATGTCCGATGCACAAATTGATTTAGTAATTGCAGCTTTTTCAGGAGCATTTGCCGTTGCTCTCATTGGTCATCTCATGGCAAAACAATATAAAATGCCGATCATTATTTTCATCGTTGCTGGAATCATTCCACTCGTTCCCGGCGGTTCTGCTTATGATGCAATGCGCCATGTTGTCATCAACGATTATACAGGAGCACTCCCACTAGCGATGAAAGCTTTTATCGTTTCCGGTGCGATTGCAATGGGGCTTGTTTTTGCAGAAGTCATTATGCAATTCATCAATAAAATCTTCGTTAACACGAAATAACCCGAGTTCAATCGCTCGGGTTGTTTTTCTGCTGTTGCAAAAGAGGCTTATAATTCACGCGGTAATTAATATAATTAAGTACAAGTCCAATAAGGACACCGACAACGACAATCGTATAACCAAAATTGGTTCGCACTTTTAATCCATACCAAAGGCACGCTACATACATGAATAATATAAGAATACGGATAATAAAATACTTTTTCACGATAAAGATACGTCCTTTCCGAATGACATCTCACAATGCTTACTATAATCGAATTTTGTAAAAAGTCATTTAATCTTGTTACAGTTACGACCTTGTTTGTTACAATTATGGATGGGAGGGAATACATATGAAAAAGTTTATGATCGTCTCATGTTTATTTATTTTTGCCGTTATTATGGCTGGATGTAATAAAGAAGAAAAGCCAAAGCCAGAGGATCGCTTTGCAGAATACGTTGATCTCTGGAATGAACAAAAGTTTTCAGAGATGTATACCTATTTATCGACCGAAGCGAAAGAAAGCATTACAAAAGAAGAGTTTACCGACCGCTACAAAAAATATATACCGATTTACGAATCGATCAGTTAATCGTGCAATTCAATGCACCTGATACAGAAGAAATAGATAGCGAAATGACCGATGTACAGTTTCCTCTTTCAGCAACGATGGAAACGGTCGCTGGGAAAGTTACCTTTGATCACGAAGCAACACTCGTAAAAGAAGAAATAGACGAAACGACCAATTGGTATGTCGACTGGAATACGACGTATATTTTCCCAGAACTGGATGTTGGTGATAAAGTCTCCATATCCACCACACCGGCAAAACGTGGAGATATCCTCGATAAAAACGGAATCGAGCTTGCCGAAACAGGATTAGCCTTACAAATTGGCTTAGTTCCTGAACAGATGGAAGGCCAAGAAGAAGCAATCAAGAAAAATGTTTCGAAACTTTTAGGAATTTCAGTCGAACAAATTGATAAAGCATTAAATGCCTCTTGGGTGAAGCCGAATCTATTCGTACCAATTAAAACCGTTGCAGCAGATGAAAGTGAGCTGTTGGAAAAGCTATACGCCATCCAAGCGGTACAAAGTATGAAAACAGAGGCAAGAATTTATCCACTCGGTGAAGCCGCAGCACATTTAACAGGAAATATCGGTACGATCACGGCTGAAGAAATCGATAAATATCCGGAGAAAAATTATGGAAGCAATGATGTAATCGGAAAAAGAGGACTTGAAAAGGTACTTGAAGATCGCTTACGTGGGGAAAATGGAATAAAAATTATGATTAAAAAGAAGATGGATCAGAAGTTGTTTTGGCAGAAAAACCTGTTCAAGATGGTGAAAACGTTCAACTTACGATTGATGCGACGTTACAAAGAACAATTTTTGAAGCATTTAACGGGCAAGCAGGGACAGCCGCCGCGATTGATCCAATTACAGGTGAAACATTGGCATTAGTGAGCAGCCCAAGCTTTGATCCGACTGTCCTTTCATTAGGAGCAACGAATGAACAATGGGCAGCCTTACAAGAGGACCCGCAAAGTCCATTAACGATTCGTTTTAATAAAACATTTGCTCCTGGATCCGTATTAAAACCGATCACGGCTGCCATCGGTTTAAATAATAAAATCATCAATTGGGAAGAGGCCTTGTCGATCAATGGGCTCACATGGCAAAAGATTCTTCTTGGGGCGGCTACAATGTAAAAGAGTATCCGACTACGGCGAGCCTATAAATCTTGAAAAAGCACTCATCTATTCCGATAATATTTATTTTGCGCAAAAAGCGCTTGAAATCGGCAAAGATGCCTTTACTTCAGGGTTAAAAAGCTTTGGGTTCGATGAAGAAATTCCTTATCTATATCCAATGGAGAATTCCCAAATGGGCAAGATGAACAGCGACATCGCCTTAGCTGACTCAAGCTATGGGCAAGGGCAAGTCGAGATGAGTATACTCCATTTAGCTAGTGCCTACACACCTTTTATGAACAAAGGAAATATGATAAAACCGATTCTTGAAATCAGTGAGGAAAAAGGGCAAATATGGAAGGAGAAAGTTGTCAGCGAAGAAAATGCCGAGAAAATTCAAGCCGCATTAAGAAAAGTAATTGACGATCCAAAAGGAACAGCCCGCGCAGCAAAATAGAAGGATTTCCGCTCGCAGGTAAAACCGGAACAGCAGAATTGAAAGAAAAGCAAGGTGAGAAAGGTAAAGAAAATGGTTGGTTTGTCGCCTATCATGCAGAAGCTCCCGATTTATTGATCACCTTCATGCTTGAAGATAGTGGATCAGGTCCAGTCGTTGAAAAGGTAAAAACATTTTTGCACAAGTAAAGCAATAGAACTTGGATTGTAGATCATTATATTATTATTTGTACACCTAGAGTTCGTAGCGTTGAATGAGATGGTTTAACTATGAGATTGATTCCAACACCCTTTAAAGCGCCTTACAGATCAAAATGGAAAGAAAGTAAAGCTTCCTGCAAGGTTCTTTTAATATTAGAATTTTGACCGTATCTTTTAGGTACGGTTTTTTACATTTTTCAGATATGAGGATAACCTCACACAAATGAGGGGCAAGGGTACCGCACTACGAGCAATGAATTTAGCACAAATCAAAAAGACCAAATCGGATATGATTTGATCTCCTCACTGACTTATATTCCCAGACTTCTTATCAATCAGTCGTATTCTGTTCCTCTTCCCACACTTTTTCAAGTGCACGCAAAAAGTTTCTGGAGCCTGGGCACCTGAAACGGCGTATTTCCCATTTAAAACAAAAAACGGAACACCGCGAACTCCGATTTGGCTTGCTGTTTTTCATCGTTACGAACATCATTCGCGTACGCTTGCTCATCATTGAGAACAGCGAATGCCGCATCAACATCGAGTCCAACATCTTTTGCCAATGCAACTAATGTTTCCTTGTCACCGATATCTTTCCCGCCGGTAAAATAGGCATGTAGCAAATTTTCCGTTATTTCATTCGCTTTTCCATGCTTTTTCGCATAATGAGTGAGGCGATGCGCATCAAATGTGTTCGTTGGTTTCATATTGTCAAAATGAAACGTCAAACCAACACTTGCTGCCTGTTCGCCAACTCCTGCATTCATTTCTTTTGCCTTTTCGATTGTCATTCCGTATTTTTCTGCAAGCATTTCATGAATGCTTTGGGTGCTCCTCATTGGCGCATCCGAATCAAGCTCAAAGCTTTTGAATTCAAGCTGAACTTGATCTCGATGTGGAAACTGCTCTAATGCGCTTTCTAATCGGCGCTTTCCAATATAGCAAAATGGACATACAAAATCTGACCAAACATCAATTTTCACTTTTTCACCCTCGTTGTAAATGCTTTGCGTCAAAGCTCCCGAGTACACGCACATCATAATCGTACGTTTCCAAAATAGCAATTGCTTTTTGCAAATTGCTTTCATCTAAGCCCATCGCAGCTTCAAAGAAAAAGCGGTACGTGCCTAATTTTTCTTTGTTGGACGCGATTCAATCCATGTTAAGTTTACCCCAAGCGAGGAAAATACATTAAGCATCGATGCAAGCAGTCCCGGCCGATCTTCCGTTGGCGTGACGAGTAACATCGTTTTCGCAGCCTTATGCTGAACAGAATGTTGTTTCGTTAAAATTAAAAATCGCGTGGAATTTCCCGCGTAATCTTGAATATCGCTCTTCGCAATCGTCAATCCAAATGTTTCGGCTGCCCATGCCGAAGCAATCGCTCCCGCATCAAGGCGTCCATCCTTTTTCAATGATTCGGCCGCATTTGCTGTACTGCTATAATGCTTCGTTTCAACCCCTAGCTCCCTCGTGTAATTACGGCATTGGGCTAATGCGGGTGGAATCGACCAAACTTCCTTAATATCTTCCACTTTCGCGCCTTCATTTGCTAACAAATGAAGAGCCACAGGCAAAATCGCCTCGCCTTCAATCCATACGTCATAATTCGTTAAACCGTCTGTCGTCATCGTAATCGTACCTTCAATCGCATTTTCAATCGGCACAATCCCTTTATCTACTCGTCCTTCTGCTACCGCTTCTAATACATCTAAAATCGTTCCATGTTCAATTGGAGAAATGTCTTCCTCCGCAAAATACTTTAATGCGGCTTCTTCAGAAAATGTCCCTTTAGGACCCAGATAAGCAACTTTCACAATAATCAAACTCCTTATTTTAAGTGTGTGTTCAAAGGCGGCCTAGCTTTGAGCAGCACAGCGTATGCTATTTAATACGTGGGCATAAGTAGTGCTCCCAAGAACGCTTCGCCAACGAAAAATCGATGTGTCATTTTTACCGGACTTTTGAACATCCCTTTAAATTAAAAGGGACAGCATAAAGCTGTCCTCTATCATTAGCTCAGTGCTTCTGTTAATGGTGGCACAATTTGTTTCTTACGTGAAACGATTCCTTTTAGCAATGCCTTCTTGTTTTCAAGTGTTACATTAAACGCTTTTTCAACTGCTTGAGAAGAGTTGCCAACCGCGATTGCTGTCGAATCATTCGTTAAAATATCTGTTACAACGAATAAAAATAAGTCGAGTCCTTTTTCAGCAACGACTTGAGTTAGGGCTGCTTCGATTTCAGCTTCACGTGCGAGCACATCTTCAACGCCAACCGCATTGACTTGAGCGATTTCAACCTTAGCATTGCCCATGCTAAATTCCTTCGCATCTAAGGAAAGCAACTGCTCCACTGTTTTTCTGCTTACGTCTGCACCGGCTTTCAGCATTTCTAAGCCGTACTCATCTGCGTCAACCTCGGCAATTTCCGCAAGCTCTTTAGCAGCCGCAATATCTTCCTCTGTACAAGTCGGTGATTTGAATAATAATGAGTCTGAAATAATCGCCGATAGCATTAATCCTGCCATTTTCTTATCAATTTCTAGACCGTTTTCTTTATATATTTTATTCAATATTGTTGCCGTGCAGCCAACTGGCTCCGCACGGAAATACAGCGGGTCATTCGTTTCGAAATTAGCGATGCGATGATGATCAATGACCTCCACTACGCGTACTTTGTCAATATCTGCAACACTTTGCTGTCTTTCATTATGGTCAACTAAAATGACTTGATTCACTTCGGCTGACACTGTTTCAACAAGACGAGGAGCGGCTACTTCAAAATGATCTAAAGCGTATTGTGTCTCACCATTTACTTCACCTAAACGAACTGGTTCAACATTCATACCAAGCTTCGTCTTCACATCTGCATAAACGATGGCAGAACAAATCGTATCTGTATCTGGGTTTTTGTGTCCAAAAATTAGCGTCTTTTCCATATCGTTCTCCTTGATTTTATGTAAATTTTACTCGTCTTTAGTTTACCATATGATGAGGAAGAAGCGAATCAACCTATGCTTTACTAATGAAAATTTTCCAGTCTACTCCCGTTCCGATCTGAAATTTCTTTGCAAAAGAGGCCTGATTGATCGCAACGGCAATATTATCAAGTGAATTAATATAAATTAATGGTTGTCCCACTTCATTATCGGCAAACGATTTTCCATAAATCATTTTCTTTTCGTATACCCTTGTTCCATCGTAATCAATGGCGACCTTCACATTTTCTCCGTACTGGATACCTAGTTCAAGTAATAGCTTTCGGCTTATATTTGTCCATAGATTTCCGTATCTGACATCTAACACATCAATCATTCCTGCCAACACCTCATCATCAATGCTCGCTGATTGAAAAGGAGCAAAACAATAGATTCAAGCGCTAATTCCGGTCCTACTTCTTCAAATGTAATTGTTCCTGAAGCCAGTCTTGCTGCTGTATATGCATAAATATCACGCCCATGGAACGTATGTGAAGCACCAGAGTTGGGCAGCCGGTTTATCTCTTCATCGATCAACCTCATATGAGTAATCCCAATATGTTTATGAATATGAGTGAGCGTCCCATTATCAGGTGTAACAATATAATGATCGGAGGCAGTGCGTACGACAACGCTTTTACGCTCTGAACCAACACCAGGATCGACAACGGAGACAAACACCGATTGCTTCGGCCAATACGAGATTGTTTGCAAAAGTCGATAAGATCCCTCCCAAATATTGTATGGTGGTATTTCATGTGTTAAATCAAAAATTCGTAAGTTCATATCAACCCCATTTGCGACTCCGTACATAGCGCTTACCGCGCCATCCCCGAGTCCAAAATCAGATTGAAAAATTAAGGGACTTCCCACTGCGTTCTTCCTTTCATATTTAGACATAACTTAGATGCATTGAATTTTTCAAAAATTGCGATTGTAATTATGCTAATATACGAAATTTTCTTTGTCAATATAGACAAATAGTGATAGCGCATACATCGTTTTTATGTAATTTTAACGATATTTTCACTGAGTAAACACGTTATAAAGACCTCAAAGAATATAAATAAAGGACGGGGCTGTCCAATAAGTCGATTTTTCGACTGTTAGACGCCCTTTTCATGTTTAAGAATGTTGATATAACGACATTCTTAGTTTTAAATTTTTAGCGGATATGTCCTTTGTTTCTCAACTAATACACTCCAACCTGCTGACACCCTCAAATCGTTACCGCTTACATTTCATTTACCAGCAACATCTTGTGCAACATATCGAGCATAATCCTCTTATTAATATCGTTGATTAATCACCATTCTTCATTCTTTACACATATCTTTTTCTATTTGTCGACGATGGGATACCGAGTTGTTCGCGGTACTTTGCAATCGTTCTTCTCGACAATGCCATTCCGTCTGCTTGCAATTGTTCAACGATTTTTTGATCTGATAATGGTTTACTTTTATTTTCCTTCTTAACCAACTCTTCAATCATTGCTTTCGCTTGGCTTGCCGAAGCCTGCTCACCCGCATCATGATGGCTCACTTGCAATGCTTGGGAAAAGAAAATTTTTAGCTCAAACGTCCCTCTTGGAGTTTGTATATACTTCCCTCTTACCGCCCGGCTCACGGTTGATTCATGAACGTCAATCATTTGCGCCAATTCGCTCATTGTTAATGGACGCAAATAGCGCGGGCCCTTTAGGAAGAAATCTTTCTGTATGTTAACAATCGCTGTTCCGACCTTCATTAATGTTAGTTTACGTTGCTCTAAACTATTGATAATCCAGCGATAATCCTGCCTTTTCTCACCTAAAAATTGATTCACACGTTCATCTGCATAGTTTTTCATTCGTGCATAATAATCAGTCTCATATGTAATTTTAGGTATATGATTCTCACAAATTTGTAATTCCATCCCATTCTTATCCATTTGTAGAATTAAATCTGGGATAATGTATTGCGGTCGCTCATTCGTAAATGCTGCACCAGGTCGCGGATGCAATGTTTTAATATAATCAGCTGCCGCCTGGATATCAGTAAGAAGAACAGATCTTTTTGAGCAATCTGCTTCCATTTTCTTTCCGCAAAATCTTCGAAATCCTTTTCTAGTAAAGTAATAACAAGCTTAGGTACATCTTTTTACGTTTCACTTGCAACAACAAACACTCTTGCAATGATCTTGCCGCGACTCCAGCAGGATCTAATCCTTGAATGATCGCTAAACATTTTTGAGCTGTCTTTATATCAACATGATGGATCGCCGCTATCTCTTCTAGTGAAGTAGTTACATAGCCATTCTTATCAAGCTGATAAATAAGTTTCTTAGCAAACTTCTTCTCACCAAAAGATAGCACTTCCATCCTTAGCTGTGAAATTAAATAGTCAGCTAGATTCTCAGAAGAATCGGCAATTTGTTCCAACCATTTATCTCGATTAGAATCCGAACGGTTTGTCTTTCTTTTTCTCACTCTTGCATCATATATGTCGCTAGATTTTACGATAGGGCTTTCTAATTGAATGAGTGGATTTTCCGTGGCCTTTTCCTCAAGAAAGAAGTAAGCTCTTGGGCAGAATACTGAAGAATCGTTATCGCCTGTTGCAATTCCTGAGTCATCGTTATATGTAATGATTGCCGTTGTGCCAAAACCATTTCCATTTTCACCTAAATCCCCCTCACTTGACATTCTACTATATTCAGACTTTTCCGTATATAGAGGAAAACAGCTTCCTTCGGTATAAGGGATTCATAATCATATTTTCTCATATAAATATTGGATTGGTTTGCATCAGGAGGGGAGGTTTGTTGAATCGAATAGTAAAATCTACTGACAATCAGAAATTTATTGTACGGTATCCTTTCAATTACCTTTAATATGAGTGAGTTTTTCCAAATCTCCTCTATTTCTTACTAGTTGCTCTGGATCTTCTTGACTGTAGGATTGCTAGAAACATAAATAGTGAATTTGGCGTAGAACTTGATTCCTTAGCTGATGTTGTTAGTTTCGAGTTGCTCCTGCACTTTTTATTTCATTCAGTCGCAGTACCTGCCATATTAACTTTATAGGATTCTTTTCGCGGCAACGGGGAACATGAAGATAGATAAGCTAAGTTTAACGTTAAACCGACGAGCGGATATTTTTAGGATTGCCTACTCCGGCTGCTGGATTGCCATTGGAAGGTATGAGATTGTTCTTATAAATTTTCGGATAATATTTCAGCATAGACATAAAAAACAACCTGAAATTAAATTTTAATCAGGTTGTTTTTTGCAAAAGTATCTAAACTTTATAATTACTTAATCGGTCGTAATAAGCGCAACAAAATGAAGCCAATATTAATAATTCGTCTATAAGCAAAATGAAATAAAGCAGGTGAAGAAAAGTGATGTTTTTCTCTACCTGCTTTAATATTTTTATGAAATTGTGGATTCTAAAGACAGTTTTTCATTATATCCCCGGATATTGTCCTTTAAATGGAGTTCGAAGGACAATTCATTCATATTCCTATCGAAAAAGCGGCTTTCAAATCGCAATTGAAAGACATTTTTCAAGTTTTCTATTGTAATACTGTCTTTCATTTTCCGTTTGTAGGACATTTTTTCTAATAAGTCGGATTTTCGTTCCGAGATCCGATTTGTGCGCTCTTTAGACCATTTATTTAAAAGCCATCGCCGCTTTCACAGCTTTTTCCAACCACTATAAAGCTGAGTTCGTTCTTCCTCTTCCATATTTGGATCAAAAGAACGATCCAAATCCCATCGGTTCGTAATTTCCGATTTATCTTTCCAAAACCAGTTGCAAGGCCAGCTAAGTATGCAGCACCTAGCGCCGTCGTTTCATTAATGACAGGGCGCTCGACAGGGACGTGTAATAGATCACTCTGGAATTGCATTAGAAAATCATTTTTCACTGCCCCACCATCTACCCTCAACGTCTTCAATGAAATACCCGAATCCGCTTCCATTGAAGCCAATACGTCTTTCGTTTGATATGCAAGTGACTCCAATGTCGCGCGAATAAAATGCTCTTTTGATGTTCCTCGTGTTAAACCAAACACCGCTCCTCGCACATCACTATCCCAATAAGGTGTACCAAGACCAACAAACGCAGGAACAACATACACACCATCGGAAGACGTAACCCTCGTTGCATATGCTTCACTATCGGCTGAGTTAGTGAGCATCCTTAGCCCATCACGAAGCCATTGAATTGCAGAACCTGCAACAAAAATACTTCCTTCAAGCGCATACTCCACTTTTCCATCAAGTCCCCATGCGATCGTTGTTAATAAACCGTGATCCGATTTTACCGCCTTTTCACCCGTATTCATTAACATAAAACAACCTGTTCCGTACGTATTCTTCGCCATTCCGCTTTCAAAACAAGCTTGACCGAACAATGCCGCCTGCTGATCTCCAGCAATTCCAGCAATTGGTGCAGAGTGGCCAAAGAAATGATAATCAGCTGTCTGTGCATACACCTCAGATGATGGACGTACTTCCGGCAGCATTGATGCTGGAACACCAAGAATTTCGAGCAGCTCTTCATCCCATTTTAAGTCATAAATATTGTACATAAGAGTTCTTGAAGCATTTGAATAATCAGTCACATGAGCTTTTCCACCCGAAAGTTTCCAGATCAACCACGTATCAATCGTTCCGAACAGTAAGTCGCCCTTTTCCGCCTTTTCCCTTGCCCCTCCACGTTGTCAAGAATCCATTTAACTTTCGTCCCCGAAAATAAGCATCAATGAGAAGCCCTGTTTTTTCGCGAAATAGATCGTTATAACCCTTTTCTTTAAGCTCATCACATATACCGACTGTCTGCCTTGATTGCCAAACAATCGCATTGTAAATCGGATTACCAGTGTTCTTATCCCATACAACTGCTGTTTCTCTCTGATTCGTAATCCCGATTCCCGCTACTTGCTCTGGTTTAATGTTTTTCTCCGAAAGCACACCCGCAATCACTGCTAAAATCGAACTCCAAATTTCATTCGCATTATGTTCAACCCAACCAGGCTGCGGAAAGTATTGTGGGAATTCCTGTTGAGACGTATGGAAAATTTCCCTTCTTTATTAAATAAAATGGCTCTTGAACTTGTTGTTCCTTGATCGAGTGCTAAAATAAATTGTTCCGACATGTTTCTTCCCCTTATATTTAATCATTTATTTATACGTTTTTGGATAGTCCACTATATACCTCAGACTTCTTTTCTTTGTTTACCGTTAGTTGAGCTGCAATTAAAATAGCAATTGTAATTGCACCAACGATCCAAAATGCAATATTATTTGTACCCTCGAACATTTTTTGATAAAACAATGCACCGAATGTTCCCCTATGATTGGGCCAACGACAGGCACCCACGCATACCCCCAGTCCGAAGAACCTTTCTCCGGAATAGGCAGAAAAAGTGGGCGATCCTTGGACCTAAATCACGCGCTGGGTTAATGGCGTATCCAGTCGTTCCACCTAAAGATAAGCCAATTGCAACGATCAAAGCACCTACGATCAAGGGATTTAATCCTTCAGTAAACGTATTCGCTCCAATCGCCAATATTCCGAGCAAAAGAATAAAAGTACCAATGATTTCGCTTACAAGGTTTGATAACGGATGCCTGACAGCCGGCGCTGTCGAAAAACAGCAAGCTTTAATCCTTGATCTTCTGTTTTCTTCCAGTGTGGAAGATAGTGGAAGTAGACGATGACTGCTCCTATGATTGCTCCTGTCATTTGGGCGAAAATATACGCCGGAACATCTGCCCATGAAAATGCTCCAATTGACGCAAGTCCAACTGTAACTGCTGGGTTTAAATGAGCACCGCTGAAACTTCCCACTGCGTAAACACCCATCGCCACTGCAAGACCCCATCCGGCTGTAATGACAATCCACCCAGCCCCTTCAGCCTTAGAGTTTTTCAAAAGCACTCCGCCGACAACACCACCTCCAAAAATAATAAGAATCATCGTGCCTATTATTTCTCCTAAAAATGGCGACATCCTTTTCTCCTCCTTTAATTTGATGCATTTCATCCAAATGACAAAACAGTGGAGCTGAATGTGGGAGTAAATCTCCTCCTAACAATATTTATTAGTTCTTGCATGAAAAAGTCCACATTTAATTACCTGCCTCGTTGCAAGTGTTTAAATGTGGACTCCAGAACCAATCACTTTTTATTAACTTAATATAAGTATAGGTTATAAAACTATTATTTTCAATACTTTCTGTATTTCATTAATTTCCACATATCGACATGAATATGCTTAAAACTTATCCCAAAGCTCGGAGTGAGATGTTGTTACAGCTACTGCTCCAGCATTCAATGCCTCTTCCACTTCTGACGGGGTACGAATTAACCCTCCGCTAATAATCGGGATACCAGTTCGCTCTTGAACTTCTTTAATTAACTGCGGAAGCACACCAGGAAGAACCTCAATATAATCTGGCCTCGTTCGTTCGATTAACATATAGCTTTTTCCAATGCAATGGTATCTAATAAAAACGTTCTTTGAATCGCAAGCAGCTTCTTCGCCTTAGCCTTTAGAATCATATTAGAGCGCGTAGATATAATACCTGCCGGTTTCATATCATTGCAAATAAATTCAGCTGCATAATCATCTGTTTTCAATCCTTGAATTAAATCCGCATGTACAAGCACTTTCTTATTATTCTTTGTAGCTGTGGTTATTAAACTTTTCAAATGACTAATATGAACTTCTAGCAAAACGATATATTCATATGGACTATCTAATATTTGCTCGAACTGTCTAATATGCCGTAATGCCGGTAAAATCTTCTGACCTTTAAAAGGCAACCTGTATACATCCTTTCTTGAACTCAAATGATCCCTATTCCCCGCAATCAACGATTTATTTTTCTTAATTCCCTAACTCCCTCGGCAGTTTTTACTACCTTTTCCAAATTGTTATCGAGTCCCGCTGCAACAACCGCAGCATAGGCACCCTCAATAAGTGGTGCATCAACTATTTTAATATGACTATATTCATCTAGCATTTCAATCGCTATTTCAGCATTCATCCAAGCGCTTCCAATATCAAAAAATAATGCCACTCCTTTTTCTGAATGCACACTTTCGATCGCTGCCTTTATTTCCAATGGATCAGTACCGAGTTCCCCATTAAAACCACCAGCTATCGCAATTTTTACATTAGGCTCTACTTGCGTTAATAATTCTTTTAATCCTTCTACAATATCCCTACTATGAGAAACGAGTACGAGGCTAACTTTATTCACATAACATGCTCCTTTTTCTATACTTTCAATACATCCGCTAATGCCTTAAGTAATAAATAGGAGGAAACAGCCCCTGGGTCCACATGTCCGATTGATCGGCTTCCAAGATAAGCTGCTCTGCCTTTCTTCGCTTCTAAATCACTCGTCTTTTCCATTTTATCGCGCAATAACAAACTCCATTCCGACCAGTTGATTTTCTCCTTCTTAGTAAGTAACCATCCGGGTGCGTAGTCCCAAACATCAATCATTGTTTTATCGCCGACTTGAGCTTTGCCTCGCGCCTTTATCCCTTCACTTGCTTCATTCAAAAATTTTCCCAATTCATCAATTGATAGGCTTTCTTTACCTTTGCATTTATTGAAGCTTTTAAGAAGGCACTTCCATATAACGGACCGGATGCGCCCCAACTTTAGAAATGAGCGTCATTGCTACATCTTTAAACAAAGAGCCAAGATCGTCATAATTTGAATCATCCATTTTCTTTTTACTTCCTGAAATCCTCTTGCCATATTTAACCCGTGATCTCCATCACCAATCGCCTGATCTAACTCTGTCAGCTTCTCTTTATAATCCTGTATATATTGATTTGCATTCGTTATCCACGCTCTTGCTTGCTCAATTCCAAAGTCCATTATGCTAAGACACATCCTTTTACTTCAATATTTTTTAAAAGCAATCGTGTCTGCTTTTGCATCTAACAGCCTTGTCAACGAATCATTTAATTTTAATATTGAGATGGAGAAGCCCGCCATTTCAATCGCCGTCATGTAATTTCCTACGTAAGATTTATAAATATTAATATTTTTTCTTTTAATCTTTCAGAAACCCGCTTAGCGACAACGTATAATTCCATTAAAGGAGTGCCACCTAGCCCATTGATCATCACTGCCGCATTTTCGATCCCTACTAAGCTTTCCTCTTGCAAAATTTTATCTAAAAGAATATCTACTACTTGATCAGCAGGTTGTATATTCGTTTTCTCTATTCCGGGTTCACCGTGGATTCCCATGCCTATTTCCATTTCTCCATCTGGCAGATCAAAACCGGGTTTTCCAGCAGCCGGAATGATACATGGGGTTAGTGCCATTCCCATAGATTTCACATGATGAATCACTTGATTAGCTACTGCTTCGACCTCTTCTAATGACGCCCCTGTTTCTGCCATTGCTCCTGCAATCTTATGGACGAATACAGTACCTGCTATTCCTCTTCTTCCACTCGTATACGTACTATCTTCAACTGCCACATCATCATTTACGACAACTTTAGCTACATGAATACCATCCGCTTCTGCAAGCTCAGCCGCCATTTCAAAGTTTAATATATCACCCGTATAGTTCTTAATAATTAGTAAGACACCTTTTCCACTGTCTACTTCTTTAATAGCTTCATATACTTGATCTGGTGTCGGGAGGTAAATACTTCGCCAGCAACCGCTGCATCTAACATGCCTTCTCCCACATATCCAGCATGGGAAGGTTCATGCCCACTCCCTCCCCACTAACAATTCCTACTTTTCCTGCGACGGGAGAGTCTTTACGGACAATTACTGTTGTTTCAGGTATTCTTCTTATTAAATCAGAATGGGAAGCTACCATTCCATCTAACATTTCATCAACAACCTCATTCGGATTATTCAGTATCTTCTTCATAAAAATTCCCCTCATCACTATATTGATTTGTCACATTACTATCGTAGCATTGAACCATTAATGGAAGCATATTCGATTTCTCGGTTTAACTCATCTTCATATTGAACCCGTTCTTCTTCGGACCATTGAAACACTTCTGACATTCTATTCATCACTTCTGTCTTCCATGTTTTAACCAATTCAATATTAAACAATAAATCGCCTGTTCTTCTGAAGAAAAAGTCTACTGGTTTAACTGCCATTTCATGATGTATCGCATACATTAGTTGAATAAATAATGATCGTGGTAAAGTTTCATTTTTCTCGGATAAATATGAGAATACTTGATCAATATTTGTTCCGTATAGCTTTACTAGTTTATAACTCTCCTCTTTCGTAAATCCTCGTTCCTCAGCCTCTTTACTTTTATTCCTCAAAAATGTTTGGAAGTTATTTGATCCCCAATATCACCTCCTGATATAGGTAAGTTTTTGTTTTGCATGTAGTAAATCTATCATAACCTTCTTCACCTAGTTTTTTACTATTAAGTTAACGACAGTTTCGGCCATTTTTCGATATCCTGTTAATTTTCCTCCTGCAATTGTTATAAGGCCCGTATCCGATTCCCATATTTCATCTTTTCGGGATATTTCTGATGGGTCTTTTCCTTCCTCATAAATCAATGGTCTTACTCCAGCCCAGCTTGATTCGATATCTTTTTCCAGCACAGTTAAATCTGGAAACATATGACCTATTGCTCGTAATATATATTCTTTATCTTCTTTTGATGCATGAATTTTATCAGGATCCCCGTCATAAAAAGTATCAGTCGTTCCAACATACGTTTTTCCTTCCCTCGGAATAGCAAAACCATACGCCCATCCTGAGTATCAAAATAAACAGCTTGTTGCAGCGGAAAGACAGATTGATCAAACACAATATGAACACCTTTAGATAATTGTAAATGCTTTTCATCCTTCGACCCATCCGCTTCCCGTAAATCGTCTACCCATGGGCCAGTTGCATTGACAATTTTTCTAGCCTGAATCATCATTTTTTTCCTGTTAAACAATCGATTAATTGGGCACCAGAAAGCCGATTTCGCTGGTCATAAACGAAGGAATCAACCTTCGCATAATTAACAATCTTTGCCCCTTTTTCAAACGCTGCTTTCATCACTTCAATTGTTAGCCGCGCATCATCTGTCCGATATTCAACATAAATCCCGCTTCCTAACAAACCTTCTTTTTTACAAACGGAACTTTAGTAATTGTTTCTTCTCTCGAAAGCATTTTTCTTCTTTCCGATTTCTTCACTCCCGCTAAGAAGTCGTACACCCGCAATCCAATGGATGTCGATACCCTCCCAAACGTCCCACCCTTATGAAACGGAAGCAACATCCACTCCGGCGTTGTCACATGCGGACCATTTTCATAAACAATTGCCCGCTCCTTACCGAGATCTGCCACTTCCTTAATTTCAAATTGCTTTAAATAACGTAAGCCTCCGTGAACAAGCTTCGTCGAACGACTAGATGTTCCCGAAGCGAAGTCATTCATTTCCACCAACGCTGTTTTTAATCCTCGTGTCGTAGCATCAAGAGCAATCCCAGCACCAGTAATACCACCGCCAATCACAAGCAAGTCAAATTCTTCCCTTGCATCTCCATCAGTTGCTGATTCCTCTCCAAGCCCGAAAATCCGGCCATTTTCTTCTCCTCCTTATAAAAAGAGAGACCAAAACAAACACTATGGCAAAACGCAATAATGTTGTTTTGGTCTCTCTTCGGCTCCAACCAGGTTATTAACTTAAGTATATATTAACATATTTACATGAAAACGGTCTAGTCTTACTTTAATCAGAACATTCCAAGTAGTAGCAAGAATCATTATCCTGCTGTATAATCATCTTAAACTATCTAACTTTTCTAAAAATAAGGGGGCCGGCTGTGAATACACTAAAGTATGCGTTAAATAAACATCCAATCATTGTTTCTCTTACTGATCCAAAAGATATAGAAAAAGCTTTACATGCTGATAGTAGTATTATTATTCTAATTCAATCGGACATCAATACACTCGGATCGATTGTTAACCAAATCAAGGAAACGGACAAGCTTGTATTTGTACATTTAGATCTAATCAAAGGAATAAAAGAGATACGTCTGGCATTCAATATTTATCCGAAAAGATAGGTATCGATGGGATCGTAACGACACATGCAAGTTTAATACAGTCAGCAAAACGATTAGGATTAATGACCATTCAAAGAGTGTTCATCCTAGACTCAGCCTCCATTAAGCAAGGAGTAAAATCGATCAAAGAATCACAACCAGATGGTGTAGAAATTTTGCCGGGAATTGTTGTACCTCATATTAAGGAACAAATTAAAGTACATATTAAACAACTAGTTATTGCCGCCGGTCTTATTAATACTGCAGATGAGATTGCCTTTATATTAAAAAATGGCGCACAAGGCATCTCTAGTAGTTCTACCGATATATGGAATGCCGCAGGTAAAGTTAAACAAAGATTGGGAAATAAACGTAGTGTCTATGAACCTATATGTTTATTTCATTCCAACATTAAAATACTAGGACCTTTTATTCATTGCTTTGCCAACTCCCATATTATAATATTATGATAAATCAAATAATTAATAAGCCAATTGCTAGTTTACGGGTGGAGACGATGAGAAATCCCATGGAAATAATTTGTCGCATTTTGCGACATCATTTCCATGGGGTTTTTATTTATTATCCAGATAGTGATTACCATCCGTTTATGAAGTGTTGGTCTAATAATTATTAGGAGGGAGAAATATGTGCAAAAGCTTCATTGTTTACTAGTTTGCATTATAGCAATAACAGGGATTGCATTTTTCATTTTCCTGCAACAAAATCACTTGCTTTACAAGATGAGTCTCCATTGTTGATTACGGAAATTGTCGCCAAATCGGATGGAGCAAATCAACCTTATGAATATGTGGAAATCTATAATAACAGCTCCAAGGAAATTGATCTGAATAACTATCAACTACAATATTTCACAAGTGATTTTACAAAACCTGCTAACCGATGGACAATCACAGATAAAACAATTCAACCTCGACAAACATTAATTCTTTGGTTAAAAAATTCAATGACCCAAATGTTCCGTTATGGGACTTCAATTCTAATTATGAGGTTCATTTAACGCCTGAACAAGTATTTGAAGTAAAATTGACTACCGCCGCACAAGGACTCCACGATAGTGCATTAAGGCAAGTTGGCATTGCAAATGCGGACGGAGAAACAATCAGTACGGCTGTATACAATGATGGACAAGTAGATGGAATTACGAATAAAAGTGTCATTTATCAAAAAGGTGTTACAAAGCAAATGATAAAAATGAGAAATAATGAGTTAGCTACTCCCGGACTACTCATTCACGGTCAAATACCTGGACCAGAAGCACCGGATGAAATAGAAACTATACCAATGAGCGAGGCCATTGCTCTTAACTGGAATCCTTCCGATGAGGCAGCATCCTATACTATTTATCATCCAAATCATTCAGAGCTCTTTAGTATAATCAGTGAAACTTCATTTACACTCGAAAATTTAATCAATAATCAACACTACTTCTTCTGGATTACTGCCGTTGATAAAGACGGGAACGAATCTCAGGAAGCAAGCTTATTCATTCTGTACCACAGGAAACTATTGATATTGAAGCCCCGCTGCCCCTACTGGTCTTAAGGCAGTTCCCGGCAAAGATCATGTAAAGCTGCAATGGGACCAAAACCAAGAGTCAGATTTAGCTTCATATAAAGTTTATATTAACGGAACAATCTATAGAACATTATCCAGCGAAAATATAAGCATCTCTGTTTCACCACTATCGTTGGGAAGGGAATATACATTTGAAATAAGTGCGGTAGATATGGTTGGCAATGAATCAACGAAATCTGCAATTATTTCAGGTCCGACTGAAAATGCCCCAATACCACCTCTACTAATTACTGAAGTTGTACCGGACACAGATAATTATGCAAAATATGACGCCTTTGAGTATATTGAAATCTACAATAATAGCAGTGAAGCGATTGACTTAAAAGGATACTCGATTAAATCAGGAAGTTGGATAAAAGAAATCACAGAACCACTTCTCATTCAGCCTTGGGACACACAACTTTTTTGGACAGGGAGACAGGAAATTGCGCCGATAACATTGGAGGCATTTAACAATAGGTATTTCGCCTCCTACCATGATAAGTATTTAGATGAAAAAAGGTATATGTATTTGATAACATCGGCGGCTTAGTAAACAGCGGTAATCAAGCTGTTTTCATATATGACAAACAAGGGCTTGAAGTTGTAAGAGCAAATTATACAGGCGAAAATGTATCATTGAACAATTCGATTGTTTTTGGCTATCCAACAGATGGGAGCTTGTCAATGGAAACGCTAGAGGCCATCAACAACCTACACCAGGCTGGGTTAGTCCAAATCAAGTACCCCAAGACCTATACTAGATGACGTGGCTCCCTTGACTCCAAAAAATGTACATGCAATTGCTGGAAATGGTGAAGTAAAACTGACATGGGATCCAAACATTGAAACAGATCTATACCGTTATCATGTTTACAAAAATGGAGAATGGGAATTTTCCTTACCTCCCGAAACAAACACATTTACGGTATCCTCATTAATTGGAAACAAGGAATATATGATTGAAATCTCCGCCGAAGATACTTCAGGAAACACGTCGGAGAAATCAGATAGTCTTACGGTCATACCTTCACACCAAATTATTACACAAGAAGAAAGGCCTTTTGCCGTAAAAGATCCTGCCTATCAAGGACTGTGGGATATTAGTGAAGACGGTCCCGTCATACCCGGATTAGCTCAGGATCTTGTACCACAAGGGATAACTTACTATAAGCAAAAGATTGGCTCCTTACGGTCAATTATTTGGATAACGGAAGGCCAGGCACGATAACTGTTGTAGACGCAACTACCGAAAAGTTAATTAAGTCTGTTTTACTATATAACAAGGATGGTTCGCCATATACTGGTCATGCTGGCGGTCTAACAATCAGCAAAGATCATGTATGGGTTGCTTCAGAAAATTTCTTATTTCCATTTAAAATCAGTGATCTTGTAACAGCTCCAGATAATGGAGAAATCAGCTTCTCGCACCATATCCCTGTTCCAGTTGATGCGGCATATACCGTATATGATGAGAAAACATTATGGGTTGGGAATTTTATGAAGCGAAGGACTATCCGACGGACCCGTCACATCATATGCAAACACGTACAGGGATATGCACTATGCATGGATGATCGGCTTTGATCTCCCTCCAAACACGGACATGCTAACTGATGACCAATGGGATGAGGGTTCAGGGTTAGCAGCAATTCCGGATTATGTTCTATCTACAACCGACAAGGTTCAAGGAGCAATTGTTCAAAAGGAAGGCGTAACACTTAGTACATCTTATGGCAGGGAAATGATAGTGTACTTTATCGCTATGAACATCCATTAAAGGAAGCTGCGCATAATTATATAAATATTGCCGACAAAACCGTTCCTATCTGGTTCCTTGATGGTGCGCAAACAAAGCCGCAAGAAAGTATTGAAGCAATCCCAATGCCTGAAGGAATTGTTGATGTACATCCGAAACATCTGTATGTCGTATTTGAATCAGGAGCAAACAAATACCGTTATACTACAACATATCCAATGGATCGCATGCTCAAGATCGATAAAAGCGCTTGATGAAGGATGATAAGGAAATCATTAAAGAAAATAGGAAGAACTAAAAGTGAAACGACGGAATGGGGCTGCCGTAGAAAGTCAGTTTTACTAACTTTCTAGGCAGCCCCATCTTTGATTAATCCCGTGATTCTTCAACTAGATCACGTTGAAGTAAGGGTTCTAACACCTTTGGCAATTCAGCAATTGAGTTAATTGTGTAATTCGGTTGATCAGCAACATTACTAGGAAGTGGTTCATTATGTGCCCGAATCCAAGCTGTCAACATACCCGCTGACTTCCCTAACCGGATATCGGTATTTAATCTATCACCGACAACAATACATCTTTCTGAGGGAACTTTTAATTCAGAAACTAGCAATTCGGCTAGCAAGTGCGACGGCTTCCCGATAATTTTCTCAACTTTGCGGCCTGTTGCTGTCTCCAATGCTGCGATAATTGCACCTGCATCAATGAGCCCCCATCAGGAGTTGGACAAACAGCATCCGGATTTGTTGCAATAAATCTAGCTCCTGCCATTAAACCATGGTAAGCAAGCATTAGTTTCTCATACGTAAGTGTTGTATCAAAACTAATGACGACTGTATCTGGATTAGGATGTTCAACGAGCGAGATGCCAGCATCCAATAGTTCGCTGCGCAACTGACTTTCTCCAATTATAAAAACATCTCCATACTCAGGATTTTTACGTAAATAAGCAGCGGTAAGCTGACTTGACGTAACAATTTCATCCATTTCTGCATGTATGCCTAACTCATTTAATTTCATATAATAAAAATCTCTACTAAATCTAGGATTGTTTGTTACAAAGCGGATTTTTGCACCAGTATCACGGACCCACTTTATCGTTTCACTTGCTCCTGGAATGACCTCTTCCCTAGATACAACGTTCCATCTAAGTCAAAAATAAAAGCGATTGGACTTTTCTCTAACATAATAATTCCCTGCCCTTCCGTTTCGATTCATACACGAAAAGCCCTTGAGCAGATCGAAATAGAAACCAGATTGGCTTCTTTCCTTGCTCAAGGGTTCTCAAGTCTCTTCCCTCTTTATTTATAATTGTATTGAATACATATCAGCTGCGATCGTACACTTTTTAGTGAGATCATCTTGATACATAGCTAATGTTTCCTCATAAGGCTCCTGATCGCTCAAATGAACGAAAATTAATTCCTTGATTTTATCCAAATCATACGCTTGAATTACTTCCTCCATACTCGAATGAAAGTTCTCCCGTTTTCGAGCATATGTTGCTTCATGAATTAACAAATCAATCGATGAATAAGAGTGGATAATGTCATTCACTTCTGAATCCCCGAGTAAACGACAATCTTATCTAAATACCTTATTTCAAGCCCAATCGTTGGGACAGAATGAATAGCCGGAAAACGAGAGATACATAATTCCCTGATTCAATTATTTTCCCCTCTTCGTTTCCTTTAAAAGTATGAATTTCGATTGGAAATTCAATCCCCATTCATCTACTTGCATTGCATGAAGCCAATCATTTAACCTATTCTGATAAGTTTCATCGCAATAAATAGATAGTGGCTTTTTCGATGTTCCAGCCACATTCCCCATAATAAGGAAGGTAAACCATACACATGGTCAATATGGAAATGCGTGAAAATAATAGCACTTACGTCACTAAGATCGATATTTTTCTGTTTCAGCCTTGTACTTGGATTGCCACTCACATCGATTAATACATGCTCTTTCGATGTAGATACACATAAGGATGTGTTTTCTCTAACTTTTCCGGGATAAGCACTCCTGTACCTAAAAATGGATCTTCAATTTAGCCACCTACTTTATACCAGTATGCATGAAGCTTGAAACAAATTGTTTTTGAAATAAGAAAAAGGCAATTAATAACGGGAAAATAACTATAACCGTGCCCGCAGTAACTACACCCCATTGTGCGCCCGTTTCAAACGCTTGAGCAAACAAGGCCATCCCAACAGTTAGTGGACGATTTGCAACAGAGTCCGTAATAATTAACGGCCACATAAAGTTACTCCAATGTGTACTAACAGATACAAGCGCAAACGCAATATACGTTGGTTTTGCCGCTGGTATGTAAACATTCCATAGGGTTTGATACCATTTGCTCCCATCCATTTTGGAAGCTTCATCAAGCTCATACGGAACCTGTTTAAAAGTTTGCCGCAACAGGAACACCCCAAATGCTGATGCCCAATAGGGAGCATGACAGCTAACTTTGTATCAACTAAACCTAATTGGCTCATAATTTGATAGTTTGGGAATAATAGAATCTCCGGTTGGATCATTAATTGCACTAAAAATAAAATAAATAATAGGTTTTTCCCATAAAAATTCAAGCGAGCAAATGCATACGAGGCGAGAGTAATCATGATAAGCTGAACTGCAAGAACCCCTGTAACAATAATAAATGTATTATAGTAATAGCGAAGAAATGGAGCCGCTTCCCATGCTTGAACGTAATTCTGAAAAGTGGGATTGGTCGTCCAAAAAGGATTGGAACCATCAATTACTTCACTTGAAGGGAAAACGATGTGATCACTACCCATAGAAGGGGTAGAAAAATACTAAACCGAATATACTAATCAAACAATAATTTAAAATGCGCCCCATCGTAATCCTCCTTCCTAATAATGAATTCGTTTATCTAAATATAAGAAGTTAAATGCAGTAACCGCCAATAATATAATAATCAAAATCAAAGTAAGTACCGCAGCCTTCCCAAGATCCCAGTTTGTAAAGGCCACTTCATATATATAATAAAGAAGTAGATTACTAGCATTATCAGGACCGCCTTTTGTCATGATGTATAAATGATCAACGTTTTTAAAGGAATTCGTTATTGAGACGATCATGACAAATAAAGTAGTAGGCATTAATAATGGGAATGTAATGTTGCGGAACATTTGAAACGGCTTTGCCCCTCAATAAGCGCCGCCTCATATACATCTGATGGTAAGTTTTGTAATCCAGACAAATAAAAATCATATAAAACCCGGCATCTTTCCATATTATCATGATGATTAGCGCTATCATAACTGTAGATGGGCTTCCAAGCCAATTAGGTCCTTGCTCCCTAACATCGCCATAAAGCGATCGGCCAAGCCATATTTTGGTGTGTAAATAAATAACCATATATTCGCAACGGCAATTAGAGGAATAACCGTCGGATAAAAGAACGCCGTTCGAAGCAAGGCGCTTCCTCTCATTTGTTTATTCAGCCAAATGGCTAAATACATGGCAAAAAAATGCTCGCAGGAACCGTTCCAATTAAAAGATGAGGTTATTAAATAACACTTTCTTAAATAGTCCATCTGTGAAAACAGCCTCATACTGATTAAATCCTGAAAATTTTAGTCGTGTTAATGGACCACTATAAAAGCTTAAATGAATCGATTTAAAGACCGGATAAAAAGTAAATAGTCCTAATAAAATAAATGATGGAAGCAATAATGAATAGGCAAATATATTTTCCCTAAACCTCCTGCTGAACCTCTTTTTCACAGAAATTGAACTTTTTTGGACAGGTTTAGTTATTGTATTGTTTTGCATAGGTTTCTCTTAACCTCCATTCTCTGTTGCCAAAGGGAGAAGCTCAATTGAACAATTGAGCTTCTCACTCAAGGTGATTTTCGCTTATATCATTCATCTTTAAAAGGGGCTAAAATTTTTTCAGCCTCTTGTTGTGCTTTCTCTAATCCTTCGTCAACCGTTTTTCCGCCAGTTAATATCGCTTGGATATTATCATTAAAGATCTTTTGAATTTCCCCATTTTGATATGTAGCCATTTCACTATCCGCGTATTCAAGTTGATCTCTAGCTACTAAAGCTTCTGGAAATTCCTGAACATAATTTTTCAGTTTTTCTGTTTCATAAGCTGATGCTCTCGTTGCAACATATCCTGTATCAATGGACCACTGGGCAACACGTTCAGGCTCTGTTAAAAACTTAATAAATTTAGTTGCAGCCTCTTTATTTGCTTCCGGTATATCTTTGAATAAATAAATATTTCCGCCGCCTGTCGGTGAACCGTAATGATTATTAGCTGGTAAGAATGCCACTCCAAAATCAAAATCCGCATTTTCCTTTACATTCGTTAAGTTTCCAGTCGTATGGAACATCATTGCCGTTTTCCCACTTAGAAAATCTGATGGCACGGTTGCCCACTCAATAACCCCTTCTGGCATCACTTTATGTTCTTTCCTAAATCTAGGTAAAACTGCATCGCTTCCTTTGTATGTGGTGCATCAAAGTATGTTTCTTTTCCATCATAGGACATTATATTTTTCTCTGTTTGCAATGCTAATGCTTGCAGCATCCAATATTGATAACCTGTACTTGGAATCTCTAACCCCCACTGTGTTGCTCCATTATCAACAGTGAGCTTTTTCCCATATTCCACTAGCTCATCCCAGTTAGTAGGGGCTTTTCAGGGTCAAGACCCGCAGCTTTAAAAGCATCTTTGTTATAATACAAAACAATGGTGCTTCGCTGGAATGGCAGGCTCCAAACTTTATCACCGACAGAGGAGTTCGCCATAAACGCATCATAAAAATCATCCAATGTTGCTTTATCAAATAATGGAGTCATTTCTTCAATGACATCATTTTCAAGCAAAGTAAAAGGTCGATAGAAAATAAAACAGCCATTTCGGGTGGATTACCGGCCTGAACCGAGGCCATTACCTGCGTCATCGTTTCTGCATAGCTACCACCAAAATTCGCATTCACTTTCACATCGGGATTTTCTCCTTCAAAGTCGGCAACTAAATCATCCACAATTCTTGCTACTGGCCCACCAACCGCCACTGGAAAATAAAAATCAATTTCGGTTACTTCGGCTTTCTTTCCTCCTGTCCCACTACTACAAGCAGATAGGATAAGTAGGAAAATCAAGAGTAGACTAAACCCTTTCCATTTTAATTTCATTTTTTATCCCCCTTTGTTTTTTTCAAAAAGCCTTATAAAGCCTCCCTTCAACTACATAATAATAACTGCCAATTGTTGACATTGTGTTAAAGGATAGTGAAAATGCCGTAAAGTTCCCCTTTTCAAAATGCAGTATACTCCCTTTCCGAAATTAGGAAAATAAAAAACCCATGAACATATACATGCATTACAAAGATGCAACACATTTTTGTTCATAGGGTTCTCCTAATCTCTACCCAATAGTTACTAATCTGATTTTTTATAATAGTACAACAATTATCATTTAAAAGCAACATCATTTTTATATACGATTACGATAGTATCGTTCAGAAGAGCAACCTCCCTCTTTTGATCGTTGACAATCTTCGGAATATTTGATTAAATTAATTTATAAACGAATATCGCGCATGGAGACGAGGAGAGCCACAAAATCCATCTGTATTATTTAAATATAATACAGGTGTGTTTTCGTGGCTCTATATGTTCATAAGTTCATTACTAGTCAAATCCGAAAAAGTTAATAGGGTGGTGAGGCCTAGATCTGAAAGAAGCTTAAAATTATGAGCGTTGTTTTCCGACAACGACTTTATCTTAATTGAAGGTGATTTGATGCTGATTCGACAAAATTATTATGTTGAAAAAAGGAATAAAATTAAAAAGCGTTTATTAAAAATGCTTGAAAATCTAGTCGAGATGACGGATCACTATATTTCTTACATGGATAACCCTTCCATCGAAAATAAGGAATTTATATTAAAAGCGGAAAATTATGTTGATCAAAATGAGCGAAAGATTGAAGAACATATATTAGAAGCAATCTCCTTACAACAATTAAATCTCCACGAAATTAAATGGTTATTGGGAATGAATCGTATCATTCGGGAATTAGAGCGGTTCGGTGATCAAATAACGAATATCGTTACAATTAGCAACGCCCATGATGTTTGTGTTTTAAAGCCGATGATATTACCCTTTCTTGACTTTGAGCGAGCAATGATCGATTGGTTAATTGAAGGAATAAGGGAAGAAGATGCCGATGCGTTAAAAATGTAATCGATCACGATAGGCATGTAAATAAATTAAATAAAGGAACATATAAGGATTTAGTGGAGTCAATAAATGAGCAAGAAACGATTACGGAAAGTAGATTAAAGATGATTATCATTAGCAGATTTTTAGAGAGAATGGGTGATCACCTAGTTAACATCGCCGGAACATATTTAGAATTATTAAGTGAAATAGATAGATAGAAGGGATGAAGGATGGCGCTTGTTTTTCATAGTTTATTAGGTTTTATCGGTGGGTTAGGCATCTTTCTATATGGAACCCATTTATTAAGCGATGGTTTGCAAAAGCTAGCAGCCTCTAAAATGAGAATGTATTTGACCAAACTTACTAATACAAGGCTAAAAGGAGTTGTAAGTGGAGCTGTTACTACCTTTTTCCTCCAAAGCAGTACAGTGACGTCAATTATTGTTGTTGGGTTAGTTGGTAGTTCGGCATTGACACTTTCACAGGCGTTTGGCATTGTATTAGGGTCAGCCGTTGGCACAACATTAACCGTCCAAATTTTGACCTTCAATATTTCCATGTATGCTTCCATTTTTATTTTTCTTGGCGCTATTTTTATCATTTTTTAAAACGCGGACGTTGGAAGTTAATCGGGACGATTCTACTAAGTATCGGTTTCATCTTTCTTGGGATCCATCTCATTTCGTCTTCGTTGGATCCGTTAAGCAAAAACCTCTATTTTTTAGAAATGCTTGTCTACATTTCGAAAAGCCCTTTATTATTTGCGCTTATTGCAATGCTTTTAACAGCTTTATTTCATAGCAGCGCGGCAATGATTATTATTGGAATTGCTTTTGTAACGACGGGTATACTGTCAGTTCAAACGATCATTCCATTAGTTATCGGGGCAAATGTTGGGTCAACAATCCCTGTCATCATGACGAGCCTCGCAACAAATAAGGAAGGTAAAAAACTAGCTTCGTTTTATTTTCTTTTAAAACGACTGGGGCCGTTCTAGCTTTTCTCTGCTTATCTCTAATTAACAAATACTTCAGTCTCCTGCCAGGAGGTGCAGAGCGGCAAATTGCTCATTTCCACACATTATTTAATATGATGATTGCCGTCTTAATTTTTCCTGTTCTACCTCTTATCGCAAATCTCTTTGATCGATTGTTTCTAAGCAAATTGAAGGACCTCACTTTACTATAAAGCTAAATGAACGATTGCTAGCAGTACCAGAGGAAGCTTTAATTGCTAGTAAAAGGCAAATTGAAAAATTATCACAGATGGTCTACGACGAGATGATTACACCCCTGTCACCCTATTTGAACGGAAATTTCCCGTGGAAAAGCTGTGGCATGTAGAAGAAACTATCGATGAATCATACATTAAGATTCAGCAATATTTGCTGAAGCTTGGTCAGCTTGATTTATCGAGTGATCAATCGATTCGAGAAGTAAAACTATTAAACATCTTGAACGAAATCGAGCATGTTGGTGATACCGTCGTTCGGTTTATTAGTGTTACGGAAAAAGTCGACAAAAAAGTGTTGTTTTAAATGAAAAAGATCTCAAGCAGCTAAGACAATTGCTCAATCAAATTGAACAAACATATGTTGGTTCATTAACAGCCTTTAGAAACGACGATATGGATATTGCGAAGGAGATTATTCAATCTCAGTCGTATATTGATCAATTAGAAAATGATATTAAATTTGATCATTTTAATCGTTTAATAAATAATAAGGAGCATAATCCTGAGATAAGCGCAGTTTATTTAGATATTGTGAATCAATTATTGCTAGTGAATCATCACGCAATGAATATTTCAAGAACGGTTTTAGGATTAATTTGAAAATAGGTGCATAAAAGAGACTGGGACAAAAGTTTTTTATCAAATCAAAATACGAAAGACAGCGACCGCAAATAACTCGCTCCCGAAATATAGTTCGCTTTCCGCGGGCGGCTGGTGAGTCTCCTCCCGCAGGAGTCTACGTATATTCCCTACGCTTAAGTCTTACTTTGTTCGCCTTTAAACTTGATAAATTTAGTTATATCCCAGTCTCTCTTTGTTTCACGCCAATGCTAACATCCGCTCCAACGCCAACTTCGCATACTTTGTCACATTTTCATCTACTTTGATTAAATTATGTTCTTCGCCTTTTTCAATTGTTTCTAAGCACCAAGCAAGATGCGGCAAGTCAATCCGGTTCATCGTTAGACATGGACACATATGCGGATTGAGAGAAATGATATGCTTATCAGGATGCTGCTGGATGATCCGATTAACGAGATTCATTTCTGTTCCGATCGCCCATGCCGTTCCTGCCTCTGCTTTCTCGATCGTTTCGATAATATAATTCGTTGATCCGGCCATATCTGAAACCGCCACGACTTCGCGGCTGCATTCTGGATGGACGATGATGTTCATGTCCGGATATTGTCGGCGCACATCCTCGACATTAGCCACGGTAAAGTTTTCATGAACGGAGCAATGCCCTTTCCACAAGATCACCTTTACTTTTTCAATTGATCCATCGTATTCTAATTCATCTGTGATTGGATTCCATACGGCCATTTCATCTAATCCGATGCCTAAATTAAAAGCAGTGTTTCTTCCGAGATGTTGGTCAGGTAAAAATAGTAATCTTTCCTTTTTGTAAATGCCCATTGAACCATTTTTTCTGCGTTTGAAGACGTAACTGTTGCCCCGCCATGAACGCCGACAAAAGATTTAATCGCAGCGGTTGAATTCACATATGTTAATGGGAGAATCGTTTCGCCAAATAGATTTTCCAGCTTTGTCCATGCACGTTCTGTCTGATAAATATCAGCCATATCTGCCATTGAACAACCTGCGCGCATATCAGGCAAATATACCTTTTGAAGTTCGGTCGTTAATATATCCGCCGTTTCCGCCATAAAATGCACACCACAAAAAACAATATGTTCTGCTTCCCGGTTTTCCTCACATAATTGCGCAAGTTTTAGTGAATCCCTGTCGCATCCGCAAATTGAATCACCTCATCCTTTTGATAATGATGTCCCGGAATATATAGCTTGCTGCCAAGTTTTTCTTTCACTGATTGAACGATTTTCTCCAGTTCATCCGTGCTCATTTTTCGATAATGTTCAGGAAGTACATTCGACTGCTTCTCTAATGTTTGGAAAATATTCATACCCGCTCCGTCTCCTTTATTGTGACTTTTACACTTATATCCAATGATTGAACTGAATGCGTTAAAAACCTAATGAAATGAAATCAACACCCGAATCACTGTACGACGCAAGCGTATCAAGTGTAATGCCACCCGATGCTTCCGTAATTATGCTTTCGGGAACGAGTTCGATCCACTCTTTAACTTCGCTTGGCTTGCGATTATCAAACATGATGACATCCGCCCCTGCCTTCACTGCCTCCATCACTTGCTCTTTCGTTTCTGTTTCTACCTCAATTTTGACCATATGTCCGATATTTGCTCGAACTGCCTCAATCGCATTTGTAATTGAGCCGGCAAAGAAATATGATTGTCTTTGATCATCGCTGCATCATATAGACCAAAACGATGATTATAGCCGCCGCCACAGCGAACTGCATATTTTTCGAGCATTCGTAATCCTGGTGTCGTTTTTCTCGTATCGCAAATTTTCGTATGGCAACTATTTAAAATGGAAACGGCTTCCCGCGTCTTTGTTGCAATTCCACTCATTCTTTGCACTAAGTTTAAGATGACCCGCTCTCCATTTAACAGTGTTGATACCGATCCATTAACCGTTGCAAGCACTTGCCCTTTTCCACTTGCTCCCCATCTTTGACGTTTAGTTTCACCTTTGTTAATGGATCGAGAATGTGATAACCGGTTTGAATGATTTCCTCACCACAAAAAATCCCATGATCTTTTGCAATAAATTCCACCGTACCTTGCTCATCTTCAGTAAAAATATGGGAGGTCACGTCTCCATCTCCAATATCCTCAATAAAAATGGCTCAAGTAACCGCCGCAACTTCAACTTGTTCATGCGCTCCATCCCCTTTAAAAATAATTTCCTTACGCAGCCATAAGTGATCGGTTTCACATGGATAATCTTGGCGAAAATGTCCCCTCTGCTTTCTGTACGTTGCAAAGCGGCATCCGTAATTAATGATGCGGTAATAAGCATAAAAACTTGGGAGATGTTTTCGACGGGTACTTTGGCTAAATCTACATTCTCTATCAAAAAGCTTTTTAACCATTGCTTTTGCTTTAACAGCCCTTCCTGCGTCCGAACAATGCCTACATGCTCCATCATCGAATGTTGAATGTCTTGAATAGACGGTAAATTCTTTGGTATATCAGCTTTCTCTCGTGAATAAACAGCGAAATTTATTTTTCTTTACATTGCTTATTCAAATATTCCGCCAGTTTTTGACCAAAAACAATCCTTCTAACAGTGAATTGCTCGCAAGTCGATTCGCTCCATGTACTCCTGTGCGTGCGACTTCCCAATCGCATATAACCCTTTCAAACTACTTCGGCCATAAAGATCGGTTTTGACGCCGCCCATTAAAAATGGCTGCCGGGAACGACCGGGATTTTATTTTTCCTTAAATCGATTCCATTATTTTTACAAATGGATGCAATCGTTGGAAATCGATTTGAGAAACGATTCACATTTGATATATCTAAAAGATTTGTTTTTCTTGCTTTAAATAATCATAGATCGTCTGAGAGACGATGTGTCTCGAGCTAGGTCCGCCAAAGGATGAACATTTTCCATAATCGGCTTTCCTTCTTCTGTAACGAGCCTGCTCTCTTCTCCGCGCACAGCCTCTGAAATAAGCCCGCGCGTTTTTCCATTTACATAGAGAAGGGTCGGATGGAATTGGATAAATTCCATATCAGAAATTTCGGCTCCTGCTCGATATGCGAGTGCAACCCCATCGCCAATAGCCGTCTCTGCGTTCGATGTATAACGGTACAATTGTCCGCAGCCACCAGTTGCAAGAACGATATGTTCGGCGAAATACGTTTGGATCTTGCCATCGGGCATTTTCCTTTCACACCGATGCATCGTTCGCGTGCTGAATCAAGCAAAAGCTCAAACACATAAACATCCTCAATAATTTTTAAGTCATTTTTCGCAAGCATGAAATCAATGATTGTTTTTCCTGTTGCATCACCGCCTCCATGAATGATTCGTTTTTCGCTATGCGCACCTTCCATTCAAGCGCAAGCTCCCCATATTCACCTTTATCAAATATACATCCTTGCTGAACGAGATCATTAATAAGGATTGGCGCCGCTTCGGTTAACGCACGAACGACCTCGGGCTGATTATGATATCTACCCGCTTTAAGCGTATCGATCAAATGTTTTTCTGGATGATCATTCATTCCAATCGCCGCAGCAATCCCCTTGAGCTAAATAAGAATTGCTCTTTACCACGGTAGACTTTGTGATAATCATCACATTCAAATCATTGCGAAGTTTCCTCGCCAATTGCAAAGCCGCTATCCCACTTCCGATAATAATAACGTTGGAATAATTCATCATCCACCCCTGTAATTTTACAACTGTCTTGACACATATATTTACATAGTTTTAAACTTATGACAAGAGTTTTTAAAAATTCGGTAGAAAAACCGGGATAATCGGTAGTAACCGATTTTTATGCTCCTATTGCAAGAAAGGTTGGGAATGGAAATGAAATATTTTGATTATGCCGCCTCATGCCCGCTTGATGAGGAAGCTGCTCAAGTATATATAAAAGCGGCAACAGAGTTTTATGGAAATTCGAGCAGCCTACATGATATTGGTGAAGAAGCGAATTCCCTTTGGAAAACTGTCGTCGTGCATTGGCTGATCTGCTAGCAGTTGAGAAGGACGGGGTATATTTTACAAGTGGGGATCTGAAAGTAATTTTCTCGCGATTCATGCTCTCCTTTCCTCCCCACTAAATAAGGGAAGCATATTATTACAGGCATCGCGGAACACTCCTCTGTTCTCAATTCACTGAATCATTATGAGGTCACCGCCCTCCCATTCAATTCAACAGGGCAAATTGACGTTTCTGAATTAAAAAAGCGATTCGGGAAGATACGATTCTGATTACGATTCAACATGGCAATCCTGAAATCGGAACTCTTCAACCGATCGAAGAAATAAGTAAGCTTTGTAAAGAAAATAATATTCTTTTTCACAGTGATTGTGTGCAAACATTTGGAAAGGTTGATGTAAAAATATTGCAACGTATGTAGATAGCCTATCGATTTCCGGGCATAAGTTTTACGGACCAAAAGGGATTGGAGCGGCATATATTAATCCACGTGTGCGCTGGAGTCCATTTTTACCGGGAACGGTTCATGAAAATGGCTTTCGCCCTGGAACCGTGAATGTTCCTGCGATTGCAGCAATGATCACGTCCGCGCAGAAGGCATATAAACAATTAGAAGAGCACCAACAGCATTATTGGCGGCTCCGCACTCTTTTCTCGATGCTCTAAATCCTGTCACTTTATCATGCATCATTTATGAGGGCGATGAATCGACACAGCTTCCGTCAACATTAGGCATGCGTGTGAAAGGTTTAGAAGGACAATTTGTCATGCTCGAATGCAACCGATTCGGCTTTGCAATTTCAACCGGAAGCGCCTGTCAAATTGGCTTGCAAGCTCCATCGAAAACAATGACAGCACTTGGGTTAACCGGGAAGCCTGCAAAGGAATTTATTCGAATTTCTTTTGGTAAAGAGACGACAGAGAAGGATGTACAACAATTAGCTAATACGATTGTGAGAATCGTGATGAATAATATTCATAAATGAAGAAAGGGATTCATAAAATGAATTTTTCACGTGGAACAAAGCGTTCAAGAGCAGCAATTTCAGGCTGAGTCAGAAGCAATAAGTTTTACAGGCAACAACTGCTGAAAAACAGCAAATTGAATTAGTAGACCAACCATTGCACATAAAATGGATAAAATGAGTAGAACCAGACAAGATTTTCCTGGTTCTTTTTAATTGGGCTACTTTTGCTATTATTGGAGAACTAGCAAAGTAATTGACGTTTGCTGATCATCTTGGCTAGAATGGCGGGGACAGGGTTGTAACGAAATTGTCGGTTGCAGACGAAAAACTCCATTAGCCCTTTCCTCTGCAAATACGATTGATCGAATTTTTATTAGCATCTGGAGCAGAGTCGCTATTGCAAGACAAATTCCTTACAAATGGAAAGATTTTACCTTATACTGAGAAAGACTATTCTTCGACTTTGATAATGCCGAAGAATACGAAACAACTCTATTGTTGATGTTTTTATTCGTTTGGGCTTAAGATAAGTACTGTCATACAAATGAACAGAAGCTTCCTTTCCGTAAGCGCGGGATAAAATAGGTCAAGTCAGGTTTCAAAAATGAAGTAGAGAGGGTATTGAAACTTAATTAATGAAGAAACTCAACATTGAGATGAGAAACTAAAATCATCTCTCTAAACTTCACTCAATGAAAGGAGATATGATGAAAAATATTTCAAATGTTTTTGGATTGCGTTTGCCATATTATTAATTGCCGTCCTCTTCGGAGTGATATCACCGAAGAGCTTCGAAGCAATGACTTCTAATATTGAAGCATTTGTTACATCTACCTTTGGTTGGTATTATTTAATTTTAGTATCGGTCATTGTTTTCTTTTGTGTCTTTCTTATCTTTAGTCCAATTGGAAATATCCGATTAGGAAAGTTGGAGAAAGACCAGAATACTCGAAGCCAACATGGTTTGCGATGTTATTCAGTGCTGGAATGGGGATCGGACTCGTATTTTGGGGAGCAGCAGAGCCTATTTCCCACTTTGCAGGAAGCCCACCAATGGCCGAACCCGGCACAGATGCGGCGTTTAAAGATGCATTGAGATTTACCTTTTTCCATTGGGGGATTCATGCATGGGCAATTTATGCTTTGGTTGCACTTTGCTTAGCCTATTTTAATTTCCGAAAAGGTGCACCAGGATTAATTAGTGCCACATTAAGCCCTATTTTAGGTAAATATGTTAATGGAAAAATTGCCACATCGATCGATGTGATTGCGGTAACCGCTACCGTAATTGGTGTTGCTACAACGCTAGGCTTTGGTGCAACACAAATCAATGGTGGACTTGCTTATCTGTTTGGTATTCCCAATAATTTCATCATTCAATTGATCATCATTATTGTCGCTACAGCTCTATTTGTAACATCCGCTTGGTCCGGATTAAGTAAGGGTATCAAATATTTGAGTAATACAAATATGGTGCTAGCTATTCTTCTTTTGGGGTTCGTATTTATTCTAGGTCCAAGCTTATTTATTTTAAATTTATTCACGGATACAATCGGAGGGTATATTCAGAACCTCATTGGCATGAGCTTCCGAATTGCACCACTTCGAACGGATCAATATCGCGAGTGGATAAATAACTGGACGATTTTTATTGGGCATGGTGGATTTCATGGTCTCCATTTGTCGGTATTTTCATTGCCAGAGTTTCAAAAGGACGAACCATTCGCGAGTTTCTAATCGGCGTACTTTTGCTACCGACGATCGTGAGTTTCATCTGGTTTGCTATATTTGGGACTACTGCAATCGATGTTCAAAAGACATCGGGCATCGATTTTTCTCAGTTGCCAACTGAGACCGTTTTGTTTTCGGTCTTTAGTGAAATGCCGATATCTAACATGTTATCGATGCTGGCAATTGTAATCATTGCGATTTTCTTTATTACATCGGCGGATTCGGCAACCTTTGTACTCAGTATGCAGACGGCGAACGGATCGTTAGCTCCACCCAATCGATTAAAGCTAACGTGGGGATGACTCTTGCTGCAATGGCCGCGATTCTCTTATATAGCGGCGGCTTACAAGCACTTCAAAATGCGCTCATTATTGCGGCACTTCCATTTTCATTTATTATTATTTTAATGATGCTCTCGCTCTACAAAGCTTTGAACAAAGAAAAAAGGAACTCGGCTTAACGCTACGTCCAAAGGAAACAAATAGAAAATAATCTTATTTCATAAACCCGAAAATCGATGGTTTCCATCGTTTCGGGTTTATTTTTATGATTGAAGACGTATGTTTTCAACAAATTCGTTCAAACTTACTTTATGAATGAATACCGGTTGGAGGCTATATTGTGGCATTTTTTAAAATAGCAAATAACGAACAAAATAATAAAAAGCAACAGAGTGAAATGTTAACAAAAGATTTACTTTTTAATGTAAATCGCTTGAAAGAGGCGTTTTCCTTTCCAGTTAATCACGCCCTACAAATGCGCGAGCTTTATCTGCCAAGTGTTAAAAGCATATAACGATTTTCTCAATCGAAGGGGCGATCGATGCAAATATCGTCGATGAACATATTATCAACCCTTTGCTTCATCATTCAGGTGCATCCATTCAAGCGGATTCAGATTTTGTTACTTCGATTATGAAAAGTGTGCTTACGACCGCAAATGCGAAAGAAGTATCAACTTTCTCCGATGTAATGAAAGACTTAGTAAATGGAAATACCATTTTGATCGTTGATGGAGAAGCGAAAGCAATATCGGTCGATACGGCTAAATTCGAAAATCGATCCGTTGCTGAATCATCAACCGAGACGGTTCTAAAAGGTCCAAAAGCAGCTTTTATCGAATCCGTTGCTGTCAATCGTTCTCTTTGCGCAAGCAATTGCGTGATGCGAACTTGATGTGTGAGTTTGTTGAAATTGGGGAACGTGCGCCCCAGCAAGTTTCCATCATGTATTTGAAAAATATTGCTGATCCTGCGATCGTCGAAAACGTAAAAGAAAGACTAAAGAAAATTCGCATAGATTCGATTATAACTCTTGCAACATTAGAGCAACATATTGAGGAACGGCCATATTCGATCATCCCTCCACCTTAGAAACCGAACGACCTGATCGAACGGTTTCATTTTTACTGGAAGGACATGTCGTATTACTGATGGAAAACTCGCCTAGCGCACTTATTGTGCCGATTACTTTTTGGTCCTTATTTCATACGGTAGAAGATCAATATTTACGAATGGCTTACGGAAACTTTATCCGTATCATTCGCTTTATTTCCTTATTGCTTGCACTTTTCACTCCGTCCTTCTATTTGGCTGTAACGACATTTCATTCAGAAATGATTCCAACGGACTTAATGCTAGCCATTACCGCTTCTAGGAGAGAATTCCATTCCGATCTTTTTGAAATATTCATTATGGAAGTGACCTTTGAAATTTTGCGAGAAGCTGGAGTACGTGTTCCCAATACACTTGGTACGACGATCGGCATTGTTGGAGCACTCATTCTCGGCCAAGCAGCCGTACAGGCAAATCTCGTTAGCCCTATTCTTGTCATCATTGTAGCAATTACCGGTTTAGCATCATTTACGATTCCGGATATAAGCATGAATATTGCTGTACGGATGTTGCGTTTTACTTTTTATTCGTTGCATTTTTCTAGGTTTTTTGGACTTTCAATCACCTTAGCATTTTTGATCGCTTATCTTGTTTCCATAAAATCATTTGGTGTTCCTTTTTAGCACCATTATCACCTCATTTCCGTCATCAAAAGATTTACTCATTCGACTGCCGGCTTGGAAGCAATGGTTACGACCTTTTTCTACGTCGCCAAAAGATAAAGTTAGAGCACCAAAACCTGAAGGGAATGCGGAATCATGATCAAAGTTGCAGATGGAAAAATTGGGACAAGGGAATTAACCTCGATCATTTTGCTTTCGCTCGGAATGAAACTTTCCGATACAACTCCGAATCAGCTCTATACAGGTGGTGAAAATGCTGCTTGGGCAATGCCTTTTATCTTTTTAATAACGATTGGAGTCCCTTTTCTTCTTTTATTAAGATTATTAAAAAACATAACAAAGGCTTAATTGATCTTATCTATCACTTACTTGGAAAATATATAGGATCATCATAATGAGCAGCTTATTTTTCATGCTATTTTTCGGTGTGATGATGAGTAGTAGAAGCTATATAAGCATTGTAAATACTGTTTTTTTCTGCAAGTGCCCGTTCCAGTCCTATTATTTTTTTCCTGCTCACTTCATATCTCATTGCTAAACGTGGGTTAGAAGTGATTAGCCGTGCAGCATGGCTGATCATTCCAACGATTCAATTTTTATTCGTTATTTTGGTTATTTCCGTATGGAAGGAAGTAAGCTTTCTACATATCTTTCCAATTGCCGGTCCTGGTCTGAAGCAATTAACACTAGCTAGCTTAAGCCATAGTGCTCTTGTTAGTGAATTAATTTTATTATCTGCATTTTTTACGTTTAACCGTTCCTATAAAAGCTATCGTTTTGCATCTTTGATCGGTTTCATTATTTCATGTGTTCAGTTAGCTTTATTTCTTGCTCTTTATATCATGGTTTTCGATTATCCATCCACATTAAAGATGGCTTATCCTCACCAACAATTAACGAGGATAGCTGAATTTGGAGAGAACTTATCACATGTCGAAGGTGTGTTTTTATTTTTGGATGATTGGATCCGTTGTTCGCTTTTCAATTTATTTATATTTGATTACCTTCTTATTTGCCGGAACATTAAGATTGGAAAAATTCGAGCCTTTAATTATGCCCATTACCGGGTTCATTTACATTTCCTCTTTATTACCTGACAATGTTTTTATATTAATCAAATATCGGGAATACTTGTTTTTAATTAGCTCTTTTATTCTTATATTACTTCCTTTCTTATTATCAGCAATTGACTGGTGGAAGGGGCGAGCCAAACATGAAAACAATCAAAATACTCCTCATTAGTTTGATCCCTTTCCTGCTATCGGGTTGCTGGGGAAAGCTTGAATTAGAGGAAAGAGATTATGCCGTAGTGCTTGGATTAGATAAAGCAAAGGACGATCATTTAATCGACGTTACCTTTCAAATCGCTAATCCACAAGTCGGCTCTTCGGATACGAGCACTGCCGAAAACGAACCGCCCAGTGATATTGTGACTGTTTCAGCTCCTGATATTTTATCAGCAAAAGAACTAGCAAACAGCGTGTTACCGAGAAAGGTAAGCTTCGATCACCTGCGGATCATTATTATTGGTGAGGAGTTAGCAAAGACAACATTATTTCACCATGTAATTGGATCAGCGGTCATTGATCCAGAAGTTCGGCGAGAAAATAATTTAATTGTTTCGAAAGAAAAGGCAAGTGAATTTATAAAAAATAATCAACCAAAATTAGAAACACGGCCACATAAATATTATGCATTCATGCAGCAAAGATGGCGGGACACAGGATACGTCCCTTATTCAAATTTAAACCGTTATTTTCAACGGTTATCAGGAATTGTTTCTAGCAATTTATGCAACAACGGAAAAAGAGGAAAAGCTTGAACATAATGAGGATGATTATGTTGCCGGCGAAATCCCCAAATATCAGGGATCCTGCACAATTAATGGGATCAGCCGTTATAAAAAACGGAAAAATGATCGGCACATTAACGGGACAAGAAACAAGAACGGCTTTATTTCTAAGACCAAGAGGATTGACTGATTCTGTGATCCAATCATTCCCTGATCCACTTAAAGAGGACTACCGAATCACGGTCCGAATGATCAAAAACGGAAGTACCAAAGTCAAAATGAATACAAAGGGGATATCGCGGATATCGATGTAACGGTACCGATCAGAATTCAAGTTTTATCTAATCCAAGTCTGACTAATTATGCCGTCGATATAAGGAAACAAAATCGATTGAAAAAGGCAATCGAAAAAGAATTAGAGAAGCAAGCGATGAATCTTATAGGAAGGACGCAAACAGAATTTAAAAGTGAGCCTTTTTATGGTATTTGGAAGCACGGCGGACATTTTGGACAATCAAAGACTACAATGAATATAATTGGCCTTATCAATATTCTAAAGCAAATGTAAAAGTGCATTATAAAGTGAAAATTGAAAGTCTTGGTGAACAATTAGTGCCTGAAACGATTAAGAAAATGCCAAAGGAATGATTAAGATGAAATACCTTATCATCGCTCTCTCCTTATATTTAATGTATTACACATTTACGTATGGATTGTCCCTTTGGAAAAATGGGAATAAGTTTGCGAGTGCTGTTATCATATTGATGGCAGCCTGCTTTCTATGCTTGCGCTTATATTATTTCTAATAAGATAAGCGTTCAATAGCTTCAATCATGAATATTCCCCTATAAAGTTCCGATAGTCTCTCCATTCCCTTCTTCCTCCTTCACTAGAAAAACCCGGTCTGTTCTCGCTTGAACAGCATGGAACGAACCGGGAACCGATTAATTCAATTTATTATACTTACCTCCAAAGTATAGCAATGGATCTCCATCTTGCATTCGCAAATCCGTTACTTCACCGATATACAATGTATGATCGCCAGCAACGACCGTTTGATGGACCTTACACGTAATATTCGCCAATGTATCTTTTAACACTGGCATTCCATTGAACGTATCAAAATCAATGTTTCTGTCCTCTTTATTTGCCCAGCAAAATATGCAGAAAGCTCTTCTTGATTTTCATTCAAAATGCTTACTGCGAACGTGCCCGTCTCTTTAATAAGCGGATTAATTGTCGCTTTTTCACCAATGGAAACGAGTACGAGCTTCGGATTAAGCGAAACAGAAACAAACGCATTCGCTGTCATCCCGTATACGTCCTCATCCTTTTTTGTTGTTATCACGGTAATTCCCGTTGCAAATTTCCCCATCGCTGTACGAAATAAACGGTCATCCATTTATAACATTCCCTTCTACAAGGGGTGCTCCCCTTTACTTCTGCACTTTATCAATTTCGGCTTCTGGTGATACTTGATGAATCGTTTCTTCCTTCTTTACTTCAATAAATTGAATTTGATGACCTTCAATTTCTTTTACCGTGAACGTAAAGTCATCGAGGTAAATCATTTCACCTTCTTCAATATCAAAGTTTTGCGATAAAATCCACCCGCCGAGTGTATCAACTTCTTCATCTGACAAATGTGAACCAAGTAAATCATTCACTTCATGAATGAGTACTTTTCCGCTAATTGAATAATGGTCTTCATCGATTTTTGTAATTTCTGCTCTCTCATCAGTATCAAACTCATCGCGGATTTCCCCAACAATTTCCTCAATAATATCTTCTACCGTTACGAGTCCTGATGTCCCGCCGAATTCATCAAGTAAAATTGCCATATGAGTATGTTCTTTTGCATTTTAAGTAACAAATCATGAACAGGGATCGTATCGATAACGACAATAACAGGTTTTAAAAACTGTGTAATTTTTAAATTACTGTCTGGACCTGAGTTTTTAATTTGCTCCATTAATATATCTTTAATATTAATAATCCCGATAATATTATCTTTATCGCCTTCATAAACAGGATAACGAGTCAACTTCTCTTTTCGAATGATTTTAAACCAATCCTCCATGTCGTCCTCTGTTGATAGCGAGATCATTTCGGTTCTTGGAACCATGATTTCTTTGGCGATGCGATTATCGAATTTAAAAATATTATTCATATAAATTAATTCCGATTGATTGATTTCCCGCTTTTATAGCTATCAGCCATAATAATACGAAGCTCTTCCTCAGAATGTGATCCCTCATGCTCTATCACCGGCTTTAAGCCAAACATTTTTACCATTAATCGTGCTGATCCATTTAAAATCCAGATAAACGGAAAGAGCAATCGATAAAATAAAATAAGTGGTTTTGAAAAGATCAAAGATACGGCTTCTGCCTTTTGATTGGCAACCGTCTTCGGCGCTAATTCACCTATAACAACATGGAGAAATGTAATAATTAAGAAGGCGATGGTAATTGACATAATCCGCGATACGTTAGCGGCAATTTCTAAACTGACAAACAATGGATCAATCAAGCTTTTGACCGCAGGCTCACCAAGCCAACCAATGCCCAAGGCGGTAACAGTAATACCAAGCTGGCAGGCAGATAAATATTCATCCATATGTGTAATGACATGTTTCGCCGCCTTCGCTCCCGGCTTTCCTTCTTCGATGAGCTGGTCAATACGAGTGCTGCGTACTTTGACGATGGCAAATTCTGTTGCTACAAAAAAGCAGTTAAAGCAATCAATATCGTAATTAAAAGTAAACTAACTATGTCCAAATGGTTCACCTTTCAATGAAAGGTGTACACCCTGTAATTTAGATTTTTCTTACTTAAATATATATTCGGACAGACCACGTATGATAAATTATACTATATTTCTTCCTAGCTTCATAATATATAATTCAGAGAAATAAGAAACACATTTATTAACGGTTGTAGTGAAAATGCTAATAATACACGTCTATCATTATGCCGGAAATGAAAGGTTTCTCTTTTCTTTTCTATTGGAAAACGGTAAAATTAGCTTTTGTAATGAAAGTGAGGAAATACAGAATGAATATTTGGGATTTATTCGTTGCGTTAATTCTAGGTGTCGTAGAAGGTCTAACGGAGTTTGCTCCAGTTTCCTCAACAGGACATATGATCATCGTTGATGATATGTTGTTAAAATCAGTGGATATTTTAGGAGCACCCGAAATCGCTAACACATTTAAAGTGGTGATTCAGCTCGGATCGATTATGGCCGTTGTCATTGTCTTTTGGTCTCGTCTTTGGAGTCTAGTAGGTGTAAATGTTAGTAGAGGAAAAGAAGCCATTTCTTCTGACCAACGATTAAAATTAACCCATGTCATAATCGGGTTACTACCTGCTGCTATTCTTGGCCTTTCGTTTGAAGATTTTATTGACAAGCATCTCTTTACCGTTGAATGGGTGCTCGTTGCATTAGTAGCTGGATCGTTTCTCATGATTTTAGCTGATTGGAAAACTAAACGGATGAAAAAGACTCATTATCATTATGAAGCAACCTCTCTTGATGGCGTTACATATAAGCAGGCATTATTAATTGGGTTATTCCAATGTATTGCATTATGGCCTGGCTTTTCCCGCTCAGGCGCTACCATTTCTGGTGGGGTGTTAATGGGACTGAAATATCGAGCAGCCGCTGATTTTACGTTTATTATGGCTGTACCAATCATGTTTGGTGCTAGTGCTGTTTCCTTAATAAAGAAAATGGATGTCATGACAATGGATGTCCTGCCGTTTTTTGCGGTTGGTTTTATTAGTGCGTTTTTATTCTCATGGTTATCTATCCGCTTTTTCCTTGCATTAATTAGCAGGATTAAACTACTACCTTTTGCCATTTATCGCATTATTTTAGCCATCATTATCGGAATTGTCTACATCTCCATTCGCTAATACTAGCTAGAGGCCGTCTTTTAAAAGACGGCCTCTGTTTTTCATTCCACTTTTTTTATAACATGCTAAGATCGAACTAGATGATGAGAACGGAGGTGGATCCTTTGAAAGATGAATTTTTTCACCACTCGGTGACTCAGCGATCGTCATCGATTTAGGGGAGACATTGAACTAGATAACAATCACACCATTCTAAAATGGAAGCAAATTATAGAAAAAATCCTTTTCATGGATTCCTAGAAGCCGTTCCTGCCTATACGACGCTCACCATTTTCTATGATCCGATCGCAGTTGGCAGTCGTTTTCCATATAAAAAGTTAAGCAAGTAATCAAAGAGAGATTACAGGCGGCTCATTCGTTGACAATGATTCATCATGAAACAATTGACATACCTGTTTGTTATGAGGAGCCCTTTTCTCCAGACTTAACAGCCGTTGCTCATTACCATCATCTAACGACAAGCGAAATCATAAACATACATAGTGCACCGATCTACCATGTTTATTTTCTTGGATTTGCTCCTGGATTTCCGTTCCTTGGCGGAATGAACGAAGCGATTGCTACTCCAAGAAAAGACACACCAAGCTTGCAAATTTCAAAAGGTTCGGTCGGTATTGCCGGGAAACAGACAGGGATATATCCATTTGCAAGCCCAGGCGGTTGGCAAATTATCGGGCGAACACCAATCGATTTATTTAACATAAACAATGACCCCCTGCGTTATTAAAACCAGGAAGTCGTGTACGATTCACCCCTATTTCTAAAAAGGAGTTTCACTCTTTGGAGGGAAAATCATGGCGCTGAAAGTAATCAAAGCTGGAATGTTTACTACGATTCAAGATTTAGGTAGGATTGGCGGGCAGTCATTTGGCATACCTGCTGGTGGTGCGATGGATCGGTTCGCCGCACAAATGGCTAATATTATTCTTCATAACGAACCTCATGAAGCAGTTATTGAGATGACAATGATTGGAGCGACGTTTCTTTCTGAAGAGCATACGGTCATCGCCATTTTCGGTGCCGAGATGGGAGCACGTTTGAACGGGAAAGCGTTTGAACACGGAAAACCGATTCAAATGCACAAGGGGATCAATTATCATTTGGAACAGCAAGACAAGGAGTAAGATGCTATCTAGCCGTAAAAGGCGGGTTTGCCATTCCAAAGATGTTCAATAGTCGAAGTACATATGTGCAGGCGAAGATCGGAGGGTGCAACGGACAAGCTCTTGCTCCAGGTGACCGATTGCCGATTCACTCTCCCACCTCCATTACTCATACCACCTGGAAAACATCGCGACATTTGGAAAATTATTTTCGAGAAAATAACAGTCCAATACGGTTTATTAAAGGAAGACAAGCAGATTGGTTTTCGGATAAAGCGATGCAATCTTTTTGCGAAGAAAATATATAATCGACCCCGCTTCTAATCGGATGGGTTACCGATTATCAGGACGTCCGATTCATTTTCAAAATGAAAGACAATTGATCACAGAAGGAACCGCATTTGGCTCTATCCAAATCCCACCAAATGGACAGCCAATCATATTAATGGCGGATCGCCAACCAACCGGTGGATATCCGAAAATTGGCGAAGTTATTCAGCATGATCTATACCGACTTAGCCAAATGCGGCCAGGTGATTGTGTTCATTTTCAACAAATATCGCTAGAGGAAGCGCAACATCTATTACTAGAGGATCATCATGTATTAATGAAAGTAAAAGCAGCATGCAGATTAAAATGGAGGGAATGATCAATCAATATGAAACAAATTGATCTAAACTGTGACATGGGGAAGGCTTCGGTCCGTATTCATTCGGTCAAGACAAAGAATTAATGCAGTATATTACTTCCGCCAATATAGCATGTGGTTTTCATGCAGGAGACCCAGGAATAATAAATCGAACTGTTCGACTTGCGATTGAGCATCATGTTAGCATTGGTGCACACCCTCTCTTCCTGATTTACAAGGGTTCGGGAGAAGGAAAATGGACATCTCTCCCGAGAAACGTATGAGCTTATGATATATCAAATAGGTGCATTGCACGCATTTACAACGGCTAACGGCAGCCAGCTCCGTCATGTGAAGCCGCATGGCGCGTTATATAATATGGCAGCCGTCGATCCAGCTATCGCTGAGGCAATTGCCGAAGCGATCTATCAACTAAATCCAGAAATGATTTTATATGGGCTTGCAGGAAGCGAATTGATTCATGCCGGAAACAAGCTAGGCTTGAGAACCGCGAATGAAGCCTTTGCTGACCGAACATATCAGAACGACGGTACTTTGACCTCGCGAGAACACAAAAATGCGGTAATCGATCATACTGAAAAGGCAATTGCACAAGCACTTAAAATGGTCAAAGATCACCTTGTTACAACGGTGAATGGCAATGATTTGCCCATCAGTGTCGATACAATTTGCATTCACGGCGATGGAAAAATGCGTTAACTTTCGCCAAAAACATCCATGATGCCTTTAAAGCGAATAACATTACGATTCAGGCACTCTCATCACTCTATTCATAGAAAATCATGAGTCTTTCATCGTTTCCTGCGCATATAGTAGTGATATGACCAAAATTAGGAGTGATTCGTTATGATCATTCATGTAATTAATCGCGGGAAACATTACGGAATATTGCTCATCGATATGGTACTACGGTCCAACAACTTATGAGTGTGAATCAATTGCCCGATCCAAATCAATTACTTATCGGCCAATCACTCGTCATTCCCATTAATGGAATCGAACATATCGTTAGGCGCGGAGAAACATTATGGACGATTGCCCAAACATATCGTGTGCCTGTACAATCTATCATTCAAATAAATCAACTTACCAATCCTTCCAGTCTAGCTATTGGAACAGTGTTAATGATTCCTCCGAGAATTCATACCGTTCAAGCAGGTGAAACACTCGTACAAATCGCTCAATATTATGGCGTCACTGTCCAAGCGATCATGACAGCCAATCAACTTCAACAACCGAATATCTTTATTGGGACAGTCCTCACGATTCCCTTCCCTAAGAGAAAAATCGATGTCAATGCTTATGTACTAAATATGGGCGAAGTAGGAGCGGCAGAAGTTCGAGAGGTTGGCCGTCATTTAACGTATGTATCACCCTTTGTTTACTCAATGACGGAAGATGGTGGATTGACTTCACTTAATGATGCTGCGATTCTCCAAACGGCTCGGGAAATGAACATTGTCCCTCTTATGACTCTCACTAACTTTAGCGCAACTGAACCCGGAACAAAACTCGCACATACGATTTTAGCAAGCACTGAATTACAAGATCGGCTTCTTACAAATATTATCAACACGATGAGATCAAAAGGCTACCAGGGATTAAATATCGACTTTGAAAATGTAAGACAAACGGATCGAGAGCTATACAATCAATTTTTACAACGAACAGTTAACCGGCTGCACCCGCTTGGTTATTCTGTTTCAACAGCTGTCGCACCTAAGACGAGCGGAGACCAAAAGGGACTTTTATATGAGGCTATTGACTACGCAGCACACGGACGAATCGTCGATTTCGTTATATTAATGACGTACGAATGGGGGTATCGTCTCGGCCCGCCTCAAGCGATTTCGCCACTGAATCAAATAAAGCGTGTGCTCGATTACGCGATAACGGTCATACCGCGAAATAAAATCTTCATGGGCTTTCAGCTTTATGCGAAGATTGGCTTCTCCCCATGTCCAAGGCATGGAGGCAGAAACATTTAGCATGCAAGAAGCGATTAGACGAGCAACAAAATATCAGGCTGAAATTCAATACGACCCTGTCACACAAACACCGTTTTTTCATTATACAGACGAACAAGGTCGCCGTCATGAAGTGTGGTTTGAAGATGCTCGCAGTGCCCAAGCGAAGTTTCAATTAGTGAAGGATTATCAATTAAAAGGTATTAGTTACTGGGTGCTCGGCTATCCATTCCCGCAAAACTGGGCTTTACTTGAAGATAATTTTCATATAAGAAAAATGTGATCATACACCAAGCAATTGCTTGGTGTTATTTATAGAACCCCTCAATTTGACAACGTATAAAAAGACTGTACAATTATCTTGAATTCAAGATATAAACATTGCAAACGGGAGGTATATCCATGCAATTAAAAGGCATTCACCACGTATCAGCAATGACCGCTAATGCTAAACAAAACTTTGACTTTTATACAGACAAAATCGGTCTGCGACTCGTGAAGAAAACAGTCAATCAAGACGATCCTTCTGTTTATCATTTATTCTATGGGGATGAAATAGGGAATCCTGGGACGGAGCTAACATTTTTTGAAATTCCGATGATGGCAAGAAATTTAGCAGGTGTAAATAGTATTTCTGCCCTATCTCTCCGTGTTGCTAATGATGAAGCACTCACTTTTGGAAAAAGCGTTTTGAGAAGCTAGACATCGAACATGGAGATATAACCGAACGTGTTGGTCGTAACACATTAACTTTTTCTGATGATGAAGGTCAACGTCTCATTCTCGTGTCTGACGAAAAGAATGTTGGTGTTGCAGCTGGGATTCCTTGGAATAAGAGCACGATTCCTCAAAAATACGGAATAACAGGGCTTGGTCCCGTTAAACTCACGGTTAGTGACTCGGCGAAAACAGCATATGTATTAACGGATTTACTCGGTTTTCGAAAAACAGGCGAGTATCCTTCACACCTACAAGACCAACCTGTTATTAGCGTATATGAAACAGGTGAAGGTGGGAGCGGAGCAGAAATTCATCTTGAAGAGAGAAACGATCTGCCCCCGGAACGATTAGGTCGCGGCGGTGTTCACCACGTTGCCTTTCGCGTCGAGGATGAAGAAGAATTACGCAAGTGGATTAAACATATTCGAGCAGCCCGGTTTCCGAATTCAGGGTTCGTTGATCGATTTTATTTCAAATCCTTTTATTTTAGAGAACCTAATGGAATTTTATTTGAATTAGCAACAGACGGACCTGGATTTGATACGGACGAACATATCGATCATTTAGGTGAATCCTCGCCCTTCCTCCTTTCCTAGAAGCAAAGCGAGAACAAATTGAAGCACGTCTAAAACCATTAAATACAAACTAATTGGAGGGTTATATTTTGAAACATATATTTGAACAAGGAGAAGACAAAAATGCCCCTACATTACTTCTTCTACACGGCACAGGTGGGACAGAACAAGATTTACTAGGGATTGGGAAAATGATCTCGAATAAATCATCCATACTAAGTGTAAGAGGGAATGTATTAGAATCTGGCATGCCGCGTTTTTCCGCCGATTAGCAGAAGGCGTATTCGATGAAGCAGATTTGATCTTTCGCACAGAGGAATTAAACCAATTTTTAGATGATAGTGCACAAGAATACGGATTTGATCGCAATAATGTCGTTGCAGTTGGCTATTCAAATGGTGCAAATATTGCAGGAAGCTTACTCTTTCATTTTCAACATAGCTTAAAGGGAGCGATTCTATTTCACCCAATGGTACCTAGAAGAGGAATCGATTTACCTGATTTAACCTCTACATCGGTCTTTATTGGCGCTGGAAAAAATGATCCAATGTGCCCGCCGGAGGAATCCGAGGAGTTGCAAATTTTGCTACAAGGAGCAGGTGCAAATGTCCAGCTTCACTGGGAACATCATGGTCACCAACTGACGATTGGTGAAGTAGAAAAAGCGGCAGAATGGTTTAAGTCAACATATTAAGGCGAAAAATGCATCCCATAAGCAATGACTTATGGGATGCATTTTTAATGTGGCATATTTGGGTTTTGCGCATTCAGTTGCATGTTTTGTGTTTGTGCTTGTGCAAATGAATCGAGCATTTGCTGCATGTCTTGCTGTGCAAGCTGTGGTACTTGATAATAATGATGCTTGTTTTGATAAATCGACAGTTCATATGCCATTTCAATGCAGTTTGGGACAGAATCAGCTAGCACACGACGCACGACTGGGTTTGTTACTTCAAGTGCAGCCATCGTTTTTACGGAGGCCGAAGCTTTTACCGCCCCAAGCATCAATCCTGAAATACAGCTATCGTTCAACTCATTTTCTGATTGAATCGGCTCTTTAGGTTGGGATGGTTTTAAACCATATCGCATACACAGTAACATTCCAATAATTTACAAGCTCAATGATCGCTCCAACTATGCCCGATAACAAACGTTTCAACGAATAATGATGGCTGATAATATCGTTGACAAATGAGATTAATATTCGTTTCAATATCATCATTTAATCCTAAGCTGGAATCTTGAAGCGTTTGTTCTAGGCTTGTTTCTGAACTTCATTTGTATTTACCTTTTTAAGACCTAGTAGCAATATGCTTTTCATGATGCCATTTCGAAAAGGGTTTTATAATCAATTCCTACAAGTGAATCGGATCAACGACCGTTTTCACGTACAGTAATAGGCCTTGCTTCTCATCCATAGCTATTGCCTTTTGCACAAAATCGTTTGTCTAACGTAATTTCTCAATAATCCAGTCAATGACTTCGGTCTGTATTTTATCGTTTAACATCGCTGCTCCCGCCTTTAACGTTTTGCGAATTGTTTATAGGCTTACCCTAAGGGAATATTTATAAACAAAAGGAAGCTTGATAGCCTCCTTTTTGTTATTAGTCTCGATTATACGTTTTTGTCAGATCATGATTGATCGTCTTTTAAACTGCCCTCACTTAAACCTTATTTTGAAATTCAAACTTAATTTTATCCCCTTCAAGTTTTAGAGCTGCATTAAATTTCTTCCCAGCTTTAGATTTCATCCCTTTAATTACACTCGTTCTCCCTTTCGTGCATAAATCTTTAACATTCTTTTCCGTTAATTTCTTTCCTAGCATTTTCCCTGGAAAAGTTTGTTTACAGCCATTTGCATGCCCGGTGCAGCCGTAGTACGTTTTTCTTTGAACAATACTCCCTTTTTACAAGCAGGACACGGAGCAATAAGGCTGTTTTTTTGAAGGGTGGCGATATTTTGTTCTAATGCTTCAACTTTTAATTGGTGAGGAACCTCTTGAATTAATTTGTTAATGAATTTAGCGATGGTAGAGATGAAATGTTCTGGTGAGCCTTCGCCGTTCCCAATTTTTCTTAAGTATGCCTCCCACTTTGCTGTCATAGATGGGCTGGATAGAAGATTTCCTTCAATAGATTGACAAAGAATTTCTCCCTTTTTTGTAACGCTGACAATATTCCTATTAACCTCAATATATCCATGATTTTTAATCGTCTCAATAATTCCACTTCGTGTCGCTTCTGTTCCTAGACCTTCAACTGCTTTTAAAATCTCCATCTCTTCTTCGTTTTCAACTACTTTTCCACAAGTTTTCATCATTCCAATTAATTGGCCTTCTGTGTACGGCTTAGGCGGTGTCGTCATTCCTTCTACCACTTTTACAACACCTAATACTTTTTCACCCTTTGTAAGCACAGGAATGGCTTGAATGGATTCTTTTTTCTATCATTCGTTTCTCTTTTTAAATCTATGAAAAGCTCTTTCCATCCCTTGCTAATTTCTATATTTCCAGTCGTTTCAAATTCAAGTCCATTCACATCAGTGAGGATCTTTGTTTCTTCGTAGATATAATCGGAATGAAACATAGCAAGTGTTGTTTTTAATATTTCAAAATATAAATTGCGCTCTTGAATCGATAATCCTTGTAGCTTTCTTTCAGTTGGAATGCTTTTTGTCGGAATGATTGCGTAATGTTCATGTACCTTAGAATTGTCTACATACCGTTTATTCGGCCGCTTTGAAGCGATTGGGAATGAGACGCCGGCAATTTGTTGATAACGTTCTACATTGTCTATAAGATAAGCAAATTCATTATTAGTAATGAATTGTGTGTCAGTTCGCGGATAGGTAACGAGTTTCTTTTCATATAGGCTTTGTACTACCTTTAGCACATTGGCTGGACTATATCTCCACTTTTTATTTGCGACGACTTGGAGCGTAGAAAGAGCATGGAGTTTAGGTGACTTCGCACGTTTTTCTTTCTTCGCTACAGATTTTACAACCCCATCGTTTTGCTCCATGATTTTATGCTGTTCCAATAATTGTTGGACTTCCTCTTTTTATCACTTTTGATTTTTACTTTCCTTTATATGTACCATTTTTAGCAGTGAAATTTCCTCAATTTCATAATATGGAGTAGAAACGAAATTCTCTATTTCCTTTTGTCGTTTATATATAAGATACACCGTAGGAGACTGAACGCGACCAATTGAAAGACTTTCATTGAACCCTTTTGCTGCAATAGAAGAGTATAAAGTCGACTGCCATTCATCCCAACAAGCCAGTCGCTAATTTGGCGTGTTTTCGCTTCATAATAGAGCATGATGTCTTTCCTATTATCTTGGAGATTATTAAACCCTTTCCTTACTTCATCCACTTCCAACGAGTTAATCCACAGTCGTTTAATTGTCTTGTTCTTTGCCCCTGTCATATTGTAAATAGAATAGAAAATATTAGATCCTTCACGATCGCAATCGCAGCAGTTCAAAATAGTAGTAATGGCAGGATCATTGAATAATTGTTTAATAAAATTGAACTGAACCTTCTTATCGTAGGAAACCTTATATTCATACCTACTTGGCAAGATTGGCAAAGACGCTAAATTCCAAGTTGCCCACTCTTTTCGATATTCTTTTGGCTCTTTTAACTCAACTAAATGTCCAATTCCCCATGTAATAATTGCCCCGTTCGGGAACGTGCTACAAGGATTTATTTCAATATGCGTCTTATGGCGTGCTTTAACCGAAAAAGCATCTGCATACGCTTTAGCTTGTGATGGTTTTTCAGCTAGAATGACTGGTCGCATAAATACACCTCATTTTTAAATAATGAAACATTCGTTCTCTTATTATCACATAAATGCGGGAGTTTTTCTAACTAGTTTGCTAATGAAGGAGAAGCTTAGAAGGTTTTCATTATTCAAGGTAACCTATTTCCTTAAGATCTTAAGCTGTTCTTGTCAACTCTTTGTTATATTTTGCTATTGCACAAATATGATCAACCAAGAATTACTATACCTTAAAAGTGAAAGGCGTTAGTCGAATTGTTGGGAGCCGTCATCTTTACTTCTTCCATTGCTCAAAAAGAGATTAGGTTAAAAGAACTAGTGAGAAAAGCAATAATAACGAAAGCAATCACGATCGTTTTGCCCATCTTGAAGCAAAAGGCGGATTGACTGCGTTCGTAATAAGTGTCGCATTGTATGCGGAAAATCACAATGTTGAGCTGAATTCTTGAAATAAACACTAATTAGTGTTGAATCGAAATTACTCGGTAGTGTGAAGGCTACCTTCTAATGGTTCGGAAAGAACTCGAACAAAAATAATTAATCCAATAACTATTGCCAATATTAAATTGGTGATGGCTTTTTATTTCCATTTCACCAGGACGTATGTTTCCACCCCCAACTCTCAAAATCCTTAAACCTTGTTGATAAAACTCTCCCCACTAATACCGATTGATGATTCAATGCTGCCAAAACGGTGGGGACCAGAAAATAACTGCTAAATAATTTAACCTGTTTATCTTTGGCTCAGGACAAATCGATTTTTCCAATGGATCATCTCCTTATCTAAGGTATAACTGGTGTCGCTAAATAATTAAATTATTTTTACAAGTCTATTACTTGACTAACGGTGGTTTTGATCATATACTAACTTACGTAAAGTAACCAACTAACAAATTGTTTGATTCTGTATATGAACAGGAGGTAATCGGATTTAATGTATTAGAACGAATTGAAGATCCGCAAATCTGGCTGCTGATACTGCTTTTATTCGTAGGAAACCCACAACAGTTCATTGAGAAAATGCTGCGACAATATGAACTATTTGAGCACGACGTTTCATGGCACAGATTGATATTGGTTGTTTGCCATATAAAAAGCGGCTAAGACGATTAAGTTATTAGCTGCAGAGGTGGCTCCAATCGTTAGAAAGCAACAAGTGCAAGCAATCATTAAATATTAGGAAAGTATAGGTGAGATAAGAAATGTTTTTTTCAATAAATTATTTGGAAATTCAACGAAGGAGGAAGAAACAATGACAAATGAAAAATTAAATATTGGAATTATCTTAGGAGTACACGTCAAGGGCGCGTAAGTCCACAAGTAGGAGAATGGGTGATAGACATTGCTGAAAAACGTGGAGATGCACATTATGAAATTGTAGATATTGCTGATTTTAATTTACCGTTTTTAGGAACAACAGATGGAACGGAACGTGGATCGCAGATTGGAATAAAAAACTATCCGACTTAGACGGATTCGTATTCATTGTTCAAGAATACAATCACAGCATTACAGGAGCATTAAAAAACGCTCTTGATTTTGCTCGTGAGCCATGGAATGACAAAGCAGCTGGAATCGTTAGTTATGGGTCTACTGGAGGAGCGCGTGCAGCAGAACATTTACGTGGAATCTGTGGAGAATTAAAAATTGCTGATGTTCGCACACATCCAACATTATCTTTATTTACTGATTTTGAAAATGGAACTGACTTTAAACCACAAGCACTTCACTTAGATAATGTGAATGCAATGCTTGATGAAGTTGTTGCATGGAGTAGCGCATTAAAAACGTTGAGATAATATGGAATTTGACATTAATACAAATTGAAATGTAATAAACTATAGACAAGGGGCATGAATAATGATGTTAAAATATGAATGGGGTTTTTAATTCTTCGATTAGTTTTAGGAATAACGTTCCTTATCCACGGTATTGCAAAATTTCAAATGGGACTTGGCAATGTAGCAGGTTGGTTCGAAAGTATCGGCGTTTTGGGCTTCCTAGGTTATGTCGTTGCCTTCATTGAACTGTTTGCGGAATTGCATTAATTTTAGGTTTTGGAACTAAAGTATTCTCCGCATTAATTGGCATAGTGATGCTTGGGGCTATTTTTACAGCTAAATTGTCTGCAGGCTTCATGGGTACTGAAACAGCGGGCTATGAATTAGATTTAGCGTTATTATCAATGGCAGTTGCACTTTCGATTAGCGGAAGCCAGTTGTTTGCTTTAGATAAGCTATTCGGGGATGCAAAGGATAAACAAACATTAAAAATGTAAACTAACTAAAGCCTAATTTCCACTCACATCACCGAGAAATTAGGCTTATATATGGATTTGCTAATCGTTGTAATTTCATATTCTTCATTGCCATCTGTAAGAAAAAGGTTTAAACCATTTAGCAAACAGTTCTCGTAAGATAATATGTTAATTTTGAAATAGAAAGATTCCCTACTATATCTCGCTCGCGGATCCTCATCGAAAGGGAGATTTCTAAGTGTCGCGCGATTTTCTAAGCCAAAAGCCATGATTTCAAGAAATCATGGCTTTTGGCTATACATTAATTGAGCTTTTCTAAAGAAAGGCGAAGCAATGATTTATGACAAAGATCTACTTTAAAGAACATTACACTTTTACCATCTGTGGATTCTAATGAGGTGGGTTCAAACTAATTTGATTCGAGTAAATTACAAAACAAATGGAAAATAAAACAAAGAAAAATATAAAGAATTAATCATCGTTTATTAATTGAATTAACCGTACACGCAAGTGACGTTATCTCACTTAATTTTTTACTATTATCTACCTTGAAGTGAGTATCTTACGGCAACTTAATAAGGATAAGAAAAAGTCACTTTACTATTCAATCAGATTGTAAAGTGACTTTCTACTGGTCCATTCCTGCATATCATATTTTTCATATGTGCTCTTTAATTTCTAACAAGATAATCAAATGCACCTAAAGCAGCATTCGCTCCTGATCCCATTGAGATAATAATCTGTTTGTTAGGTGAATCTGTGCAGTCACCTGCAGCATATACACCAGGTACATTTGTTGCTCCACGTTTATCTACAATGATTTCTCCGAAACGATTGCGTTCAACTGTTTCGCCTAACCAATCTGTATTTGGTACAAGACCGATTTGAACGAATACGCCCTCTAATTCAATATGATGTTCCGCTTCTGTATCACGATCAATATACGTAATGCCGTTCACGTTTTCAGAACCTGTAATTTCCTTTGTTTGGGCATTTTTAATGACAGTGACATTCGGCAAGCTATATAGGCGATCTTGTAGTACGGCATCAGCCTTCAATTCAGGCATAAATTCGAGAACTGTTACATGTTTCACAATCCCTGCGAGATCAATAGCTGCCTCAATCCCTGAGTTACCACCACCAATAACAGCTACGCGTTTGCCTTCAAACAATGGACCATCACAATGTGGGCAATAAGCTACACCTTTATTTTTGAGTTCAGCTTCACCAGGTACTCCAACATTGCGCCAACGAGCTCCTGTTGAAAGGATGACCGATTTACTCTTTAGAACGGCACCATTTTCAAGTTCGATTTCGATCGGATCCTTCTTCTCCAATCGAACAGCACGCTGTAAATTCATAATGTCAATATTATATTCTTTTGCATGTTCTTCAAGACTTGCTGCAAGTTTTGGACCTTCTGTATGCTTAACACTAATAAAGTTTTCAATCGCAGCTGTATCTAAAATTTGACCGCCAAAGCGCTCCGTTACAATACCTGTACGAATGCCTTTACGCGCTGCATAGATTGCCGCACTTGCACCACCTGGGCCACCGCCGACAACGAGCACATCAAACGGTTCCTTATTTTCAAACTCAGAAGCATCTGGGCCGCTGCCAAGTTTCGCAAGAATTTCTTCCACTGTCATTCGGCCTCCGCCAAATTCCTCTCCGTTTAGGAATACAGTTGGTACTGCCATGATGTTCTTGCTCTCAGCTTCTTCTTTGTATGCCGCACCATCAATCATTGTATGTGAAATATTCGGGTTCAGCACACTCATGATGTTCAATGCCTGTACAACTTCAGGACAATTTTGACAACTTAAGCTAATATAGGATTCAAAGTGAAGTTTGCCTTCTAAGCTATTAATTTGATCTATGACTTTTTGATCCACTTTTGGCGCTCTTCCACTAACTTGTAATAATGCAAGTACTAATGAAGTAAATTCATGACCAAGTGGAATACCAGCAAACGTAATCCCTGTATCTTCACCGATTCGGTTTACACTGAAGCTTGGTGTTCTTTCTAGCTGTGTGTTCTCTACTTTAATATGGGAAGACATGGTGGCTAGTTCATCCACTAGAGCCACCATGTCGCGGAAACTTTATCTGATCCCGCACTTACTTTTAGAAGCACATCGCCTTCCATCATTTCAAGATATTGAGCTAATTGTGCTTTTAAATCTGCATCTAGTACCATCTATATATCGCGCTCCTTAAATTTTACCTACAAGGTCAAGGCTTGGCTTTAATGTTTCAGATCCTTCTTCCCATTTTGCTGGGCAAACTTCGCCTGGGTTATTGCGAACGTATTGTGCTGCTTTAATTTTACCAATCAGAGTGCTAGCATCACGGCCAATGCCGCCCGCATTAATCTCAACTGCTTGTACAACACCATCTGGATCAATGATAAACGTACCACGATCTGCTAGACCTGTTTCTTCGTCTAGTACATCAAAATTGCGGAAATTTTTTGTGAAGGGTCACCGATCATAATATATTCAAGTTTGCTAATTGCTTCTGAATGATCGTGCCATGCTTTATGTGTAAAGTGAGTATCTGTAGAAACAGAATAAACTTCAACGCCAAGATCTTTTAAAGCCCAGTAATGGTCTTGAAGATCTTCAAGTTCAGTCGGACAAACGAATGTGAAGTCAGCTGGATAGAAGCAAACAACACTCCATTGTCCTTTTAAGTTTTCGTGAGTAACGTCGATGAACTCACCTTTACCGCTATGATAAGCTGATGCTGCAAATGGTTGAATTTCTTTTCCAATTAATGACATAGTAAAATAGCCTCCTGATGGTTTTTTAGAACTATGTAGTAGTTATTATAGGTTAAAGTCATAAAATCTAACCTAATAACAAATAATGGATTACTATTTGTTATTATCTCTTAACTATAATAATTCTAATTCGATATCTATTATTATATAAAGAGAATTATTTGTCAAGAAATACACGTCAATTGATTCGTACATGCAATAATTTTGTATGAGTGTTAAAAAGGAGGAATATCGTAAACAGAATGTCTTTTCATTCTCAATTACTAATCCTATTTACTAATTAGCTGTGCTAAATACATAACTACGACTTTCAGACAAACAAACATTGCTCATTGTGTATAATAGATGCAACAATATATGTTTTACTTAAGGACGTGAGCATATGGGGTCAAGGAAAAACAATTAGATGAAGACATGATTGAAGACATAGATGATGAAGAATTGCAGAAAATCGTGTTAGAAGCACAACGAGAAGCCCTCTCTAATGCGGGAAAAGAGGTTATGAATCGTCGCAAGAAAAAACCTTTTATCAAATTGATGTTATGGTTCATGTCCTTTGTGCTCGTCATCAATACGTTTGTAGTAATTTTTGAAATTTATTCGATTCCGGCGCTTGAATTTTTAAAGACATCCGCCAGATTATCGTCACAAGAAGATATTCATTTATATAAAAATCCGTCGTCGTCATTGCTGCAAATGATCGTAAAGGAACCGGCTTTTCCATATCTGCTGACGGGATAATCCTGACAAATGATCATGTCGTCGAAGGTAATAAAAAGGTCGTCGTTGAATTTCCCGATCACGGGCATTTCGTAGCAGATATTGTTCAAACGTATCCAGACATTGATCTGGCCATCATAAAAGTAAACGCTGTGGACCTTCCTTTTTGCAACTTGCCAAACAATCGGGCTTTGAAGCGGATGATCCCATTTATTTTATTGGCAATCCGTTACGATTCACAGGAATTGCGAATGAAGGAACGATTATCAATGAAATAAAATTAACCGGCTGGGAAGAGCCCGTCGTAATGATGAAGGCACCCGTGTATCGAGGAAATAGTGGAAGTCCTGTCTTAAATGAAGATGGGAAAGTGATTGGCATTGTATTTGCTACGTTAAAGCATAAAGTGCATGGAAAGGTTGGATTGTTCATACCGGTCGATCTTTATTGGAAGCATTCCCTTCACAATTAACAAAAGGCGATGGATCATTGCTTCCTCGCCTTTTGTTGCACATCTATTCATTCTTTTTTGATCTCTTAACGAGAAAATAAACCCCTGCCCCCACAAGTAAGATGATCATAATGACTGGCAAGTTTCCGATGAAAAAGACAACTAAGCCCGAAACGCTCGCAAGCAGAAAATTCGTACTCGTCGCCAATTGTTTCTTTGTTTTTGCCCACGTATTGAGATCATTATCGATATCCGGAACAATGACGCTATTTTCGATCATATAAATGTCTACTGTTGAAAACGATGTTTGATTTTCGATGTATTTCATTTTTCCAACAAGGACTTCTATTTCTTCCTGTACCTTTGCTAAATCACTAGAAATTTTCAATAAATCCTCTGTTTTATCCGCTTCACCCATAAATTCAAGCAATCGTTCCTCAACAACACGTTTCGACTTTAGACGGGACTCCAAATCAACATATTCCTCCGTGACGTCCTGCCCACTGACATTACGTTCTACAATTTCAACCGCTTCTTCTTCTGCATATGTTAAAAATGATTGAAAATGTTTTTCCGGAATCCGTACACTAAGTCGTCCACTCATCGTTTTATCACTCTCTCGATACACATTTGACTCAACGATGTATCCTCCATATTCATGAAGCTTTTTTCAAATGCTTGCTGGGTCTGATCGAGTTTCTTCACCTTCATTTGGATATACGCACGGTGAATAATCATCCGTTCCGTTGAAGTTGAAGCTTTTTCTTCATCTGTCTGAATATCTGGTGCTACCGTTACTTCCGTCTCCTCACTCGCTCTGACCGCATAATCTGCATGTGATTCCGTTACAAACTCCTTTACACCTTGTGCAGAATCACCACTCTTGCTTTCAGTTGAGTGCTTTCCACTACATGCAACCAATAATAGAACAGAAAAAAGAGTACCAATATCCTTTTCTTCATTTGAATGCCCCCATCTCTTTACTTGTTTGACGGAACATTCTATATGAAGGTTACATTTTTTAACTATTTGTTGAAACTATATTTTCTGCCGATTAATACGGATACATCTACAGTGATATCCATTTCTTGGCGCATATGAATTTCTTTTAATTTGTTTTCATTTGCTGACCAAGATAAAGGCGTCATTTTCACTAAATCGGACAAAAGTGGTTGTTGTAAAGTTAGACGATAATGAATATTTTTAACCTCGATTAAGTCGAAATTCTCTTTAAAACGCCCGATTGTTTTTTCATTGTCAAACGCTTCTTTCGTTTCAAAGAAAAACTCCCGTAGTTCTTTCAGATAATCTTGATTCGGAACGACTTTCATTAACAATCCGTCATCCGTCAGCATTCGGCTAAACTCCGAATAATTAGATGGCGATAGAATATTAAGGATATATGGAAATTTCCCACTCGCAAGCGGACAATTAGCTAGGTCAGCGACAATCCACATACTTTTAGATGGATGATTGGCCGCAAGCTGTACTCCTTCTTTCGAAATGTCCGCGCCAAAACCAATCGTATCAAGTGAAACATATTCTTGAATTTGAGCTAAATGAGAGCCTTCTCCACATCCAGCATCAAAGATAGCGATTGGTGTTTGGGCATGATTTTGATTGATGATCTCACTGATCGCTTTAATTAAAGGGGTAAAAATCCACCCTCTGCTATTCTTCTGCGTGACTGAAATAATTCTTTATCATATTTCGTTTGAACCGATTGCGCCAACATATGTATATAGCCCTTTTAGCCAAATCATAACGATGCCCCTCGGCACAAATAAGCGATTGATTATCAAAAGACATGGAATGATGGCATAGCGGGCATCTGAAAAAGTGTGCGTATTTTTCTAATCTTCTGCCCGCCAATGCTTTTCTACTTAATTGGGACATTTGAATCCTCCCTTGTTATTCATGTTATTATCATAGCATGCCTTCCTTATCATACACACATCTTTGAATCGCGGGCGGCCATTGCAGGTGACCGCGAGCTGACTCTCACGAAAATAAAGTGCTATCGCCGGATGCGGCAGGAAATTGTGCCGCATCACCATCGCTTGAATCCCTCTTCGATGCTTTTACTTTTCTTCTTCATTGCTCTCGTCACTTCGATATTCTAAAATATCCCCAGGCTGACAGTCTAACGCTTTACATATCGCATCCAAAGTTGATAACCGAATCGCCTTAGCTTTACCGTTTTTCAATATGGATAGGTTGGCCATCGTAATTCCAACTCTTTCCGAAAGCTCTGTTACACTCATTTTTCTTTTCGCTAACATTACGTCAATATTAATAATAATTGCCAATGTTTACACCTCAAACCGTTAAATCATTTTCTGACTTTATATCGATGGCATTTTTAATAGCTTTTCAAGAACAGCCGCAAAGACCGCCACCACTATGCAAGCAAAAATAATGACTAATCCAATTAATATAATACCGGGAGCATCATCAACCTCTGCCATAAGATAGATGAGCGGCATAAATACAACAAATAACGCACTGATCGTGGTCGCACAGTATTTAATGTTTTTCAAAGCCTGTACCGATATTTCCGAAAAGGCTAACTTCCTATCAATATAGCTTAACAGTTTTAACGTCTGGTACAATGCAACAAAAATACGACCGCTGCTATATATAGCCCGATTAAAAGGGATATTGCAAAAAGCTAACTTTGATTTAATTCAGCAAAAATGCAGCGATTTTTGGCAGAACGAATATACATAAAGCAAGGACAGGAGTCCCATAAGAACAACAGTGAACTTTAAAAAGATGGTTTCATGTTTCATAAAAAGTACCTCACCTATTTATTTTCAATTTGATTTTACTAAATGATTTATCGTTTAACAATATATTTTTATCATATATCAACATTTTTTCATTACAACATTCATTTCTCCAATCAGAATACTCTAAACGAAATCACACTCGTTATTTACCTATCCGCATCTTTTTACTCCCTTATAATTTAGTGTATACTTTCTACAATTGGAGACTAGAAAGAAGGAATTCATATTGAAAAGGAATCCACTCTTTATTTATTTGATACTTTTATTCTGCATTATTGCCTGGGGCAGTAATTTTGTATTTGGGACCATTTTGGTCGCCAATTTTGATCCAAGTGTTATTGCGTTCTTCAGGCTTATTTTTATTGTTATTTTTCTCTTTTTCGTGACGTTTCGTTTCATTCACCAAAGTAAATTAACGTTCACTCATTATGTGTGGATCGCGATCGCAGGATTTTTGGCGTAACGATTAACCAGTGGAGCTTTATGCAAGCTTGCAATATACCGACCCAGTAACAGCTGCATTAATTTTAGCCCTCTCTCCTATCGTCACCGCAGTAATTTCTCTTATTGGTTTAAAGAAAGAAAGGAAATACCGTTTTGGCTCGGTTCATTTATTGCCTTATTAGGCGTCTGGCTGGTGATCACAAGTGGTTCATTTTTCGTACCAAAGGTTGGAAAAGGAGAATTGCTCATTGCGATTACAATGTTGTCATTTTCGATCTTTTTAATTTTTGTCCAACATTTAACGAAAACGATCCATCCAGCTATGATCACTCTATATAGCAATATATTTGGACTTGCTTTCCTTCTTCCACTCGTTCCATGGAAAAACACATCGATTGTTTGGTCCGTCCCTTTGCGATACTGGGTGCTACTAATTATGACAGCCATTATTATGCACGGATTATGTACATATCTTTGGAATAGTTCCATCCATAAAGTAGGGGCTACAAAGGCAGCCCTTCTTTTAAATTTAGAACCGTTCGTCGCGATGGTCTTTGGCTTTTTCATCTTGGGGAACAGTGTCACAGTTCCACAACTCATTGGAGCATTTATTATTATAGTCGGGGTATTTATTTCGATTAGGACAAAAGTGAGGAAAATAAATGCTGGCACATAACAGAAACAGCCTTCCAAATTGGAGGCTGTTTCTTCATTCTACTTTTTCAATTGTCGAAGGGATGGTCATTTCTTCACTCTCTTCGTGCTCACTTATCAAAATCTCACAAAATATTTGCGACTGATCGATCTATCGTCGTTGAAAGTCAAATAACTTTTCATTGACCGAGTTTAAACAAAAGGGCGGATAATGGTCAATGAAATGGGCTTTCATTGACCGCTTTCCGTAAAATGAAGCAGTTCATGTCCATGAAACAGGTGTTCATGGACCGTTTTTTGCAAAAATAAGCAGTAATGGGCAATGAACAGTCGCTCATCACATGCTACCCTTTTGAAAAGGGAGCTCACATTGAACGCTCCTCACCTTTTAAAGAAAATAATATTGTCTTTTTGAAAAGGAAACAAATTTAACTCACGCACCTTCTCACCATGGTTCATCATGATTTCATGAAAAATTTCTTCTGATGTTTTTCCATCTGTATTGACGCCTAATTTTTCAGCGGCATTGTAGATCATTTTTCACGAACTTCTTTGACTAGCTCTTTATACTCTTTCCTTGTGTATCAATATCGAGTTCTTTCGCTTGGTTTTTCAGTTGGGCTTCTCGAACTTCACGCGCCAGTTGCTTTAAGCCTTTACCTTCAGACGAAATTCTAATTGTTGTGCAGCCTTTTTCACTTTCGCCTCTTTTACTTCCTTCATAATCGTTTTGTCATCTTTGCCTTTTATGTCAATTCCCCATTGTTTCGCGATTTGTTCCACCCAAACTCGGCGTACTTCCTTCGCTAATGTATCGATGTCTTTCCCTTCTGTTTCAATGCCTAAAGCCTCTGCTTGCTTTCTTATATGCATTTCCTTTAGTTCTTTACGTAGGGTTTCATCATCTTTTCCTTTCGTCTCAATTCTCCATTCTTCCGCTTGTTTTTCAATAATTCAGGATGCATGTCCTTATGCGAGAAATGGACTTTTCCATGGGCATGACCTATCATTGGCGTTGAAATTACTACTCCTAACATGAACATTGCCATAAATATGTAGGTGATCGCTATCTTTTTCATGCGTTTTCCTCCTTGTATCGATTTCACCTTTAGCATACCCAGAATCTTCTACCTCATGAAATTATGACAATGAATTTTTATTTCATATTTGGACTTTTTCTCATTTAACCAAGTCGGATATTCGGTTTGCAGCTTTTCTTCAAATATTGCTTCCTTGATTTCATCCTTATGATCTTCATAGACGGCTTCTTTTGCCTCTTTTTGTCGGTCAATTTAATAATATGGTAGCCATGTTCCGTTTTGACCGGATCGCTTATTTCACCTTTCTTCATTGAAAAAGCAACATCTTCAAACTCTTTTACCATTTTCCCTCTTCCAAAATACCCCAACTTCCCACCATTTTCAGCGTTAGACTCGTCCGTAGAATATTCAGCCGCTAATTTAGCAAAATCTTCGCCAGCATCAAGCTTCTCTTTTACTTCTTTTGCTGTTTTCTCGTCTTCAACTAAAATATGGCTTGCTTGTACTTGCTCTTCTTCGTTAAATTTTTCTTTATTTTCTTCGAAGTATTCCTTCATTTCCTTTTCCGTTACGTCAATTTGTGGTTCCAGTAATTTTTTGAGCTCAATGTATTTTTTATATCATCTCTAATCCGATTCTCATCGATTCCACTTTGTTCCAATACGGATTGAAAGCTTCTTTTCCACCGTATGATTCCATATAATCAGCGAACTCATCATCAAGTTCTTTTTGAAATCGATATGTTTTCCTTTTTGCTTCAAACTTAACGATCTTATCGGCGATCATCGTATCAAGTGTATCCGTTCCGTAACGTTCAACGAGCACATCGTATAATTCATTTTTTGTAATTTTTCTCCATTAACATTTGCCACAATCTCTCTTTTGTAAAAGCTGCCCCAAAAATGACTGCCATTCCAACGATGACTAACATAATCATCGAAAATATAAATTTCTTATTTTCCATCTGTTTCGCCTCCATCCCTATTTCCTTTCGTTAGCATACGGAAAAAGTATGAACAAATGATTAACAAATGTTGAATGGATTGTAAAAGCACAGGTCCGAAATCATAATTGAGTAATTTCAAACGTAAATCGGTAAATATGAACGTAATTGAGTAAATCAAAAATCCGGTTCATTTAGAACTGGATTTTTTAATAGAGAGTAATATTTATAGCGAAATGGCTTTCCCGGTAAAGAAATAGTAAAAATCGTCCCTTTCCCCTTTTCACTTTCTACCGTAATCTCACCTTTATGTAACGAAACAAGCTGCTTTACGATCGATAGCCCAAGCCCAAATTCTCCGTAAGGGTTTGTCGTTCTTGACAGCATCGCTTTATAAAACCTTCCCCAAATCTTTTCAATTTCAGTAGGATCAATTCCTATTCCTGTATCTTTAATTTCGATAATCGTTTCATTTCCATTCGCTCTTCCGCGCAACGTAATTTCTCCATGATCTGTAAACTGGATGCTGTTTTTGTAATATTGATTAGAATTTGCATGAGCCGATCATAATCCGCATACACGATTACATCTTCACCGACGTCAACATAGATGCGATTCTTCTTTTCCTCCGCAAAGTGATCCAATTGGTCCTTGATCAGTTCTAATGCTTCGCGAAGTTGAATCTCTTCTTTTACTAACTTCACTTGATTGGAGCGAATGTTTTCATAATCAAGATTTTCGTTTACGAGCCGAATTAATCGCTTCGTTTCCTTGCTAGCGAGTAACATTCCTTTTCTTTTTCCGCTTCAGGGATCATCTCATTGCGAATCCCTTCAATGACACCACTAATCGTCGTAAGCGGCGTTCGTAATTCATGTGATACATCGGCCATAAATTGCCGTCTTCGATTTTCAAGATTTTCAATCTCTTCCATCGATGTATGTAATGTTTTTACCATTTTATTAAAATCATCGGCAAGTTCGCCAATTTCATCGAAGCTTGAAGAAGGAATTTGCACAGAATAATCTCCGGCAGCAACTAAAGATGTTGCTGTTTGAATGCGTTTAATTCGCTTCACATGAAAAGTGGAAACGATCCAGCTTAGCAGCAAAGCAATCGCAAGCGCAATGATAACAGTATAAAACAAATATTGATTCATTTGCGAGATTAATTCTCGCGAGCCTTGAATCGGTGAAATGAGCAAAATCCCTCCCGTAAATTGATTTTGGTGAATATATGGAAGTAAAACAAACGTAACCCCTTCACCGAAGCGTCTATACTCCTGCTTCATACTGACGCTTTCTCCACTTTTTATTTTCTGCCACTCTTCCGTCGTCAACTCCATGGTAAGTCTTGATAACCCCGTCGAATAAATAATCGTTGAATTATCATCGAATAAACTGTATTGAATCTCCCGACCCGACAACACATTTTCGTATTGCCGCAAAACAAACTGCGAGCTGCCCCGATTCCTTTCCAGATCTTGCAATATATTATTTCCATACGACTTCAACTCATCAATTTTATTTTCATAAACAAATCGTTCGACAAATTGAGAAAATAATAAACTTAAAATTAAAAAGCAATCACTAAAACACTAATATGACTGCCAAGCTGCTGGTAAAGATATTTTACCTTCATTCGTCAGTACCCGATGGGCTTTCTTCAAATTTATAACCAACACCCCAAACCGTTTGGAAAAAGTCTCGGTCTTTTGAGCCAATTTTACTGCGGAGACGTTTAATATGAACATCAACCGTACGATCATCTCCATAAAATTGATATCCCCATACACTTTCCAACAGCTGTTCGCGGGAAAATACTTGCCGTGGATGCTGTAAAAGTGATAGAGCAGATCAAATTCTTTAGGTGTTAAATTAGAAATCAGCTTTCCATCGAGATACAATTCTCTCGTGCTTTTATTCATTTTAAAATGGTTCGTTTCAATCATATGAGCATCCACTTTTTGTGGATTGTATCGGCGTGTAACAGCTTTAATTCGAGCCATCAGTGCGAGTGGGCTAAATGGCTTCGTTACATAATCATCAGCACCCATTTCGAGGCCGAGCACCTGATCTGATTCACTATCTTTTGCCGTTAGCATAATAATCGGCACTGTTTCATTCTCCTGCCTTAATTTCCGGCAAATAGTCACTCCATCCATACCAGGAAGCATCCAATCAACGATCAAACAGTCCCATTCTCCTGCCTTCGCACGAGCATACCCTTCAAGACCATCCATGATAAACTCACCATGAATGCCTTCTTTAGCAAAAACATTTCGATCATTGAAGCAACACTTTCATTATCTTCAATTACTAATATTTTCATTGAACACACCCGCCTTTATTAATCATTTTACTACAAAACCTCTTACCGAAAAACGATAAGAGGTAGCGAGTCCTTATTTACCTGTTAGGTAAGCTTCATCGTTTTCAATTCACTTCCACGATATACATTCAACGTAATTGTGTCGCCAATTTTATACTCAGTGTACAATGATTTTCGCAATTCCCGGAATGATTTACTTCTTTATCATTAATCGCGACGATGACATCTTGCACATTTAAACCTGCCTTTGCTGCTGCCGATTCTGGATCAACATTTGCAACCATTACTCCTCCATCAACCGTTAACGGCAATTGCTGTACATATTGCTGCGGAACTTGATCAAGATCTGCTAACCCGATGCCCATATATGGACGTTCAATTTTTCCATGAGCAATCATTTCTTCAATTAATGGTTTCGCATCATTAATTGGAATCGCAAAGCCTAACCCTTCTACACCATTTTCAGCAATTTTTAAGCTGTTAATACCGACGAGCTGCCCAGCTGCGTTAATTAAGGCACCACCGCTGTTTCCTGGGTTAATCGCTGCGTCTGTTTGAATGACATTTAGATCCCATTCGCCCGCAGATGTTGATACATTAACGGAACGATTAACCGCACTGACAATTCCTTGAGTGACTGTTCTTGAAAGATCGAGACCAAGTGGATTTCCAATCGCGATCACTTCATCACCAGCCCGAAGCTGATCAGAATCCCCAAACTCAAGCACTTGTTCCACATACTTCGCATCGATTTTCAAGATTGCCAAGTCACTTAACGCATCAGCCCCAACGAGCTCGGCCTCCACTTTATCGCCACTGTCGACCACCACTTCGATTTTCTCCGCCCCTTCAATCACGTGATTGTTTGTGACAATATAGGCTTTATCACCATCCTTATTAAAAATAACCCCGGACCCTGATCCAGACTGCCAAATTTCAGAATCCCTTGCAAACCGATTTTTATTATATTTATAATTGACAACTCCAACGATTGATTTCGACGCATGTTCCACTATATCTGCTAATGATGTCGGATTGGCTGATGTTTGCGCTACGTTATATGATTGATCTATATCTGTTTGTACAACCGGAATCTCATTTTTCCCTGATACTTCATTCTTTTGCAGCAATGATGTATTCGTCACAATAGTCAGAGTCAACACTGATCCAATAACACCTGCACTGACCGTGGATAAAAACCGACTCATGGTCGATTTCCTAGGCTTCCAACGATTTTTATCCGTTACATTATTTTCGTCGATTTCTTTCATGCTCCATTCCTCCCTGCTCTTCTTCATATGTATATTTTATCCAGAATGTATGAACAAACTATTAACGATGTTTGAAGATAGTTAGAACTTCATTACTCATTGGCAGAATTATGCTAAGATTAGTTCAATAATACATAATGGAGGGATTCGTATGAAAGCTGTCGTTCATGAAAGTTTTGCAGGTTTAAAAGGGTTGTCATACCGTGACATGGAAGATCTACAACCTGGAGATGGCGAGGTGAAAATTCGTCTGAAAACGGCTGGCTTAAATCACCGTGATTTATTTGTGCTCCATCGCCATCAACCGACTGATCCACCATTAATTATTGGTTCTGATGGGGCTGGAATCGTTGCTGCTGTTGGCGAAGGTGTGACAAATGTTCAGGTCGGAGATGAAGTCATCATTAATCCTGGCCTTGGCTGGAAGGACAATAGTGATGCTCCACCAAAAGGATTTGATATCATCGGTTTGCCTGGACACGGAACCTTTGCCGAGCAAATGATACTACCTGCCGAAAACGCCGTACCGAAACCAGATTATTTAACATGGGAAGAAGCGGGTGTCTTATCACTTGCTGCGTTAACCGCTTATCGCGCCCTCTTTACAAGGGGAAAATTGACGCTGAGAAAACATTGTTCTTACCGGGTATTGGCAGTGGTGTAGCAACTTTTATTCTGCAATTTGCAAAAGCTGTCGGGGCAACCGTCTATGTTACTTCCCGCTCAAAGGAAAAATGTGAACGAGCACTTGAGCTTGGGGCGGATAAAGCGATTGATAGTAACGAAGATTGAAAGAAGCGCTTGAAGGTGAAAAAGTGGATCTCGTGATCGAATCGGTTGGAGCAGCAACTTTTCAAAAATCTTTACAACAACTTCGTCCCGGTGGAACAATCGTCACATTTGGCGCATCAGCCGGAGATGAAATTCAACTTAATTTACGTGACTTTTTCTACGGACAATACAATCTTCTTGGGTCAACGATGGAAGTGCCGAAGAATTTAAGGAAATGCTGCAATTTATTGAAAAACATCAAATTAGACCTGTCATCGATCAAATGTTTCCATTAGATCAATTTAAAAAAGCGTTTAAAAGAATTGAAAATGCCGATCAATTCGGGAAAATCGGATTGATCATTGAATAAGTGACATTAGAAATGCCGATTGCTATCGGTTATGAAATGCCATTCTCATTGATTCCGATTCGATTAACCCTAGGGATTCGGGCTATTAGCAAACATTTCATTGACCATCGTTTCATAAAAACGAAGAGCAAGGGCAATGAAAAGCCGTATGAAAGGAAAATGAGCAGAAATTATCTGCTCATTTTTAAATGGTGCTAGCAATTCTCTGATTTATAGTGATGTAGAGGCGGAGGAACTAGCCAGCCTTTTTCTTTATTTAGGCGAAGGAGCTTACCACCTAGTGCAATCTTCTGTGCATGAATTTGAGTAAACATCATGGCAATGTCTTCCCGAACCGATTGTCCAATAATGGTGCTGCATGATACTAATCCTGCCGCTATATCACCCGATAACTTTGCAGATATCTCAGGATCTTGAAAGCGAGCTCCAATGGGAATATCGTTTAAACATGCATTGGGTCGTTCAGGAGGTGTTGGCGGTAATCCTACTCCATTTTCTTTTAATAATTCTTCAATTTGATTCATTTCTTGCTGACTTAATTGGATGGATTCGTCGATTAACTTTTTAAATCTTCATCACCAGCGTGATTTAACATCGCTTGATAAGCTGAAACCAAACCTTTGCTGACCATTAAAAATGACCAAGTACTAAAAACTTCACCGTAATGCATTGGTTCATCCTTTGATTTCCACTTAATACACCCATAGTAAGCCTCCTAAAAAACTCATTTTTGTGCTATCTTCCTCCTTTGCACATGATTATAATGTCCAATTATAATTTTTATATGATGGTTGAATGGGAAATAGGGTTGCAATTTTGTCTTGTTCTTTTCCTAATCATCAGTTTGTTCGTCTTCCATAATTGGAGTGTAGTTCAATTGGTGTTTTTTATCTTGCTAATAATGCTGCACCTGAAATGCCCGGTTCTGTCATTTCAAATGGATTTAAAATTTTGTCAAGTTCTGCTTCTGTCAAAACGCCATGCTCCAAGCACATCTCTCTAACGGATTTACCTGTTTCCAACGCTTCTCTCGCAATTTTTGCCGCTGCTTCATAGCCGATATGTGGATTGACAGCCGTTAAGATTCCGATACTCGTGTCAACGTAATGCTTCATTTGTTCTTCATTTGCTGTTATGCCTTGTACACAATACTCCGTAAATACGTTAAAGCCATTATTCATAATGGAAATAGATTGTAATAAATTGAACACTAAGACTGGCTCCATCACATTTAGTTCAAATTGACCTGCTTCGGAAGCTAGGCTAACTGTATGATCGTTCCCATTTACTTGAAACGCGATTTGATTCATAAGCTCTGCCATAACCGGATTCACTTTACCTGGCATAATCGATGATCCTGGCTGTCTTAATGGCAAGTTAATTTCAGCCATTCCCGCTTTCGGTCCAGAAGCCATTAACCGTAAATCGTTAGCAATTTTCGACATATTTAGCATGCAAATTTTTAGTGCTGAGGATACTTCTGTATATGCGTCTGTGTTTTGTGTCGCATCAACGAGATTCTCCGCTGGCATAAGCGGATAACCACTTATTTCAGCCAGATGACGAACAGCCGCCATAATATATTGTGGATCCGCGTTGAGCCCGGTTCCTACTGCTGTTGCCCCTAAATTTACTTCATATAAACTTTCACGTGTGCGGCTAATTCGTTTTATATCACGGCCAATCACACGTGCATATGCTGCAAATTCCTGCCCTAGTCGAATCGGTACTGCATCTTGCAAATGTGTACGACCCATTTTAATAATAGGATCAAATTCTGTTTGTTTTTCGACAAAAACAGCGTGCATTTTTTCATCGTCACTAATAATTGATCCAACTGAGCCAGCACCGCAATGTGAATGGCAGTTGGAACGGCATCATTCGTCGATTGAGACATATTTACATGTGAGTTCGGGCTTATGTATGCATAATCACCTTTACTCTTCCTAATAATTCAAGCGCACGATTTGCGATCACTTCATTCGCATTCATATTGATGGAAGTTCCAGCGCCACCTTGAATCGGATCGACAATAAACTGATCGTGCAAGAGTCCTTCGCTCACTTCTTCCGCGGCTTTCGCAATCGCATCCCCGATTTGCTTCTCTAGAAGACCAACTTCCATATTCGCAATCGCCGCAGCCTTTTTACCATCGCTGTTGCCTTAATCAAATCCGGATGGATTCGATATCCCGTAATCGGAAAATTTTCTGCAGCACGCAACGTTTGAATTCCATAATACGCATGAGCAGGCACTTCTTTTGAGCCTAAAAATCAGACTCCACTCTAATGTCCATTGCCATCGTTATCATATCTGTTCTTCCTCCAATAATGTTTAAATAAAGTTATCGTAAAATGTTAAGCGTATTTTCACACAATTAAAAAAGGGTACAAATCGACCCGGATCGTAATCCGATCCGGGCTAATTATTTCTATATTATAGCGAATTTCTCATTCTAAAATCATGTGAAAACCTATTTGTTTATAAATTGTCACATTTCAAAAATAAATAATCAGCAGGAGGAAACCCGCTGATTATTTGTTAATCATTGAACCTGATCAAATTGGAAATATTCTTTTGCGTTATCGTAGCAGATGCCTTTAACAATCTTTTCTAGCATCACTTTATCATTTGGATATTCTCCACCTTCTACCCAGCTACCGATTAAATCACATACGAGGCGGCGGAAATATTCATGTCTCGTATAAGATAGGAAGCTTCTTGAATCTGTTAGCATGCCGATAAAACGACTGAATAAGCCTAGGTTAGCAAGTGCTCTCATTTGTTCGAGCATTCCATCTTTTTGATCGTTGAACCACCATGCAGTACCGAACTGGATCTTCCCAGCCGTTCCACCACCTTGAAGTTACCGATCATCGTTCCAAGAACATAATTGTCTTTCGGATTTAATGAGTAAAGAATGGTTTTCGGAAGTGCCTCTTCTTTTTCAAGTGAGTTAAGCAATTGTGATAATGGTCTAGCTAAGATTCCATCATTGATGCTGTCAAATCCAGTATCTGGCCCTAATTTTTCAACCATTCTCGTGTTGTTGTTGCGCAATGCATGCATATGATACTGCATTACCCAACCGAGTTTCGCATACTCTTTTCCGATATACGTAAGCGTGTATGATTTGTATTTTACCTCTTCTTCAGCAGATACTTTTTCACCTTGAAGAGCTTTTGCGAAAATGTCAGCTGCTTCTTGTTCTGTACACTCAGCATATACAACCGTATTCAAAGCATGGTCGGATACTCGTCCACCCATGGAATGGAAAAATTCAATTCTCGCGCTCATTGCAGCTAAGAAATCAGCGTATGTTTCAATGTTTTGACCAGAAACTTCAGCAAGCTTTTGTACCCACTCAACATAGCCAGTCTGATTAATTTCAAGTCCTTTATCAGGACGGAAGCTTGGTAGCACTTGTACATTGAATTCTGTATCTTCTTTCAATTTTGCATGATATTCTAGTGAATCGATTGGATCATCAGTCGTACAAACAACTTCTACGTTTGATTTTACAATTAAGTCTCTTGCACCAAAACCTTCACCTGTTAATTGGGCATTTACTTTCTCCCAAATCGCTGGAGCACTTTCTTCATTTAAAAGATCGTAAATTCCGAAGAACCGTTGAAGCTCAAGATGTGTCCAATTATAAAGTGGGTTACCGATTGTCATCGGCACTGTTCTTGCCCAAGCAAGGAATTTTTCATAATCGTCAGCATCGCCTGTGATGTACTTCTCTTCAATTCCGTTCGCACGCATGACTCTCCATTTATAATGGTCGCCATACAACCATGCTTCCGTAATGTTTTTAAATGTTTTGTTTTCATATATTTCCTGTGGACTTAAATGGCAATGATAATCAATGATCGGCATATTTTTAGCAAATTGATGATATAGCTCTACTGCTGTTTTGCTGTTCAATAAAAAGTTATCATCCATAAACTTTTTCATTTTCTTCCACCTACATTCTAATTATTTCAACGCAAATAACAACGTTGTTATCTATCTTTAAGTTTAAGATACTTGACGTAAAAATTCAAGCGCTTTCTCTTTTCAATATATTAAATTAACAACGTTGTTAATGTATGCTATTATATGAACAAATCTACTAATAAATGAGTGATTATTATGTCTGTAACGATTAAAGATATTGCTGCTGCAGCGGGGTTAGCTACTCAACCGTTTCAAAAGCTCTAAATAATAGCCCGCTCGTGAAGCCTGAGACGAAAAATAAAATTATTGAAATCGCGAATCAAATGGGATATGAGCCCAATTATGCCGCCCAGCGTCTAGTAAAAAGGAATCGAAACTGATCGGTCTTGCCTGGCCAACGTTAGAGCGAATGGCCCACTCGGTGCTCGCTACAAAAATTAACGAAGAAATTACAAAGAATGGCTATTCGATGATTCTATCGATCAATCCGATTCAAACATCTCTTGATATTTTTAAAAGATACCAAGCAGAGGGAATCATTATTTTTAATGAAGATAATGAAAAACTCGATAACTTAACCATTTCTATGCCGATTATTTCGTACGGTGTTGGCGAAGGGAAAAATTTACCGATTATTGATGTAAATTATCAAAAGGCCATGTACACGGCGGTTGAACATCTCGTTCAATACGGTCATTCACATATTGCCTTCGTTGGTGACTTTTCATCGATTGATGATCGGCAAGTCGAAAAATATAAAGGTTTTCAAAAAGCGATGGAACACTTTCAACGATCATTTAATCATGATCTTTTGATTAATACAGGTGGATTAAGTTGGTACGACGGCTATATTACCGCAAAGCGTTTACTCAAAGCAGAGCGCTTGCCAACCGCGGTTATCGGAGCAAGCTATGACATTAGTGCGGGAATTGTCCGGGCTATTCGTGAGGCCAATCTTCTCATCCCAAAAGATATTTCCGTCATTAGTTACGATAACATCCCCAAATGGAAAATATCGAAATTCCTTTAACGAGTGTCGGAGTGCCAGTCGATGAAATGGCTGCTAAAATTGTGCAAACGATCCTGCATTCAATTGAAAGGGCAGAATCGATTCCCTTATTCAAACGCTTGATCCCGTTTTGACTGAGCGGAATTCATGCGCACCTGCAAGAGAAGGCTGACGAAGAGTCAGTCTTTTTTGAGTATGGCCCAATAAACTTGTAAGTAGCCCAATTATATGCGAAAGTGACCCAATGATCGTTTTTTCTATCGAAAAATAGAGGGTTTGATCGACGTTGGTAGAATAACATAGTATGAATTTCTTAATAGGAGTGGATAAAATGTTATTAAATGAACGAAAACCACCGAAAATACTACTAAAACAAGAAGCTCTAGCGCGAAGGCTTCCGAGGGACCATTCGAAAATGCCCCAACTTCAGACGGAGTTAAAAATAGAAGATCTGGGTATAGAGGTGAACAATCACTTGATTATCATTTAAGTTTTTACCCGAAAAACAATACTATATTCTTCATGATCTTCGCCTCGAAAATCAGCACGGATTTTTCTTTCAACTAGACACTATTCTTCTATCCCCTATTTTATCACCCCTATTGATGTGAAAAATCACAGTGGAACGATCACATTCGACAAAGACTTCAGCCAATTGATTCAAACATATAAAGACGAAAAAGAGCATTGCTCGACCCCGTTTCTCAAATGAATCGCCTTATGGCACAGTTATCTTGGTGGCTGAATGTAAATAAGTTTCCAAATATCCCACTCATGCCACTTATCATCATTAGCAATCCCAACACGATCATTGAAACAACAACAAACCCAAAATATTTTAAACAAATTACACATAGTATCAACATTGAGAAAAAGATTGAAGCTTTTAGACATATGCACAAAATTGAACTTTATTCGAAAAAGAACTGATGAAATTAGCAAAGCGTTTGATCAAACAAAATACCCCACTTGAATACGATGTACTCAGCCGCTTTAATATTTCTCCTAGTGAACTATTAAAAGGAGTGCATTGTCCTATTTGTTCTTTTTACCTATGCAGCGGGTGTATGGAAAATGGCAATGCCCCGCCTGTATGACTTTCTCGAAAACCGCGCATATTGATGCACTAAAGATTACTCTCTGTTGATCGGTCCTACTATTACAAATCAGCAGATATGCGAGTTTTTGAAAATTCCATCTCGCTATACCGCAAAAAGATTTTCCAATCTATGAATCTCAAGCATTCGGGTGAAACAAAAGGAAGAGTTTACTATCTTCCTCCTTCTTCATGACAACTTCCTCAATTATTCTTCCGTCTGGCCCAATTTCCAGCGAAAGTAGCCCAATTAACCTGTATTTGGCCCAATTTCGCACAAAAGAAGTGCCAGAGAATAACCGGCACTTCTTGAAACTATATTATCTTAATTGATCCATTGCTATTGCTTCCATATCTGTGAATGTGTAGTTTTCTCCGCCCATTGCCCAAATGAATGTGTAAGAACCTGTTGCTACACCTGAGTGATTCGAATATGGTGGTGAAATAACCACTTCTTCATTTTTCATTACAAGGTGGCGAGTCTCATCTGGTTTCCCATAAAGTGGAATACGCGTGTATCTTCTTCCATATCAAAGTATAAGTAAATTTCAGAACGACGGTCATGAACGTGAGCTGGCATTGTATTCCATAGGCTGTTATCCTCTAGAATGGTCATACCTAGCATCAATTGGCAACTTTTTAGTCCGCCTGCATGGATGTATTGATAAATGGTACGTTTGTTTGATGTTTCTACCGCACCAAGTTTTACAGGAGTTGCATCATGAATGCTCATTTTTTGAACGTCAATTTCTTTATGAGCAGTTGTTGACATTAAATAAAATTTCGCAGGGGTTTCTTCGTCAACATTTTTGAATAGAACTTCTTCATTTCCTTTACCTACATATAGGCAGTCTTTCGGGCCAAGCTCATAGTCTTTTCCTTCAACCGTTACAAGTCCTGCTCCACCGATGTTAACGATTCCAATTTCACGACGCTCTAAGAAATATTCTGTTTTCAAAGCATCTCCAGCATCAAGCTTGATTGGTTCGTTTGTTGGACATGCTCCACCAACGATCATACGATCTTCGTGTGAGTAAACCATTTTTAGTTCGCCCGGAACGAATAAATTTTGTACTAAAAGTTCTCTCTCAACTCTTCTGTATTAAAGCGCTCTACTTCTTTATAGTGGCGTGAGTGACGAATTTCCATTATGAATACCCTCCTGAAATTTAATAGTTTAATATATTTTTAAGCGAGTGGATCGGCTAGCTTCATCGCCTAGCCCCTCGGGGACACAAGCCAAATTGCTGTGGCTGAAGAGCTGCCTCGGGCCCACACGACGTGGCGAACTTAGCCGTTCTTCAGCTCAAGGCGCTTACGCTTTTGGATATTAGTTGCTCATCCAACCGCCGTCTCACACATAAGATATGACCATTTACATAGTCTGACGAATCGGATGCTAAGAAAACAGCTGGACCAACGAGATCTTCTGGTGTTCCCCAACGTCCCGCTGGAATTCTTCCTAAGATGTTTGTACTTCTTACAGGATCTCCACGCAATGCTTCTGTGTTGTCAGTTGCCATATATCCTGGCGCAATAGCGTTTACATTTACGCCAAGCTTTGCCCATTCGTTAGATAGCGCTTTCGTTAATCCCGCTACTGCATGCTTGCTCGCCGTGTACGATGGGACGCGAATTCCGCCTTGGAATGAAAGCATTGATGCAATATTGATGATTTTCCTTTTTCATTTTCAATCATATGGTTCCCAATAATATGACTGATTGAATAAAGGGCATTAAGATTGACGTTCATTACGTCGTTCCAATCCTCTTCTGTAAAATCCTTCGCATCGTTTCTGCGAATGATACCTGCATTATTTACTAAAATATCAATCTTTCCTGCTTTTTCAATTGCTTCATTTGCTGCCTTTTTACCGCTTCCAAATCTAAGAAATCAGCAGTAATCTCATAGAACTTGCGGCCAAGCTTTTCTACTTCTTGCTTAGTCTCATCCATATTGCTGACACTAATTCCAACGATATCTGCGCCTACTTTAGCAAGACCTAAAGCAATTCCTTTCCCTAATCCACGGCTAACACCCGTAACTAACGCCGTCTTTCCATCTAAATGAAAAATAGAGGACATTGGTACACATCCTTTTAGGTATTATTTTGTTCGTATTTTCATACTATCGAACATTTACGAACATGTCAAGCGCAGAAAGTCAATTACACTTCAGCGCAATCGCATCTAGATTTTTTCGAGCTCGTTCCCTCAGGTCGCAGCGAACTAAGGTTGCCTTCCTAAGCTTCTCTAAAAATCAGACGACAATGAGCTTCACATTGTTTTTCGCAAAATAATCAATGTATGTATCTTCTGGTCTTTGATCCGTAATGATTGTATGAACCTCAGGTATATCAGCAAATTTAAACAGAGCCATATTACCGATTTTTGTATGATCGCAGCATAGCGTAATTTGCTCTGCAATTTTCATAATTTCCGCTTGTATTCAGCATGTAGTGTGTGAAATACGGTTAAACCGTGTTCCATAGATAAGCCAGTTGTTGCAAGAAATAGATGTTTTACATGAATGTTTTTAAGCGCATCTTTAGCTAAAGGCCCATACAGCGAAGTCGTTGATCCAACAGGCATTCCACCTAGCATTACTAAATCCGGCTTACTCATTTCAGCAATAATGCTTGCAATTCGCAGATCATTCGTAATAACCGTTACCCTATGTTGATCAAGCAGTTTAGCAATTTCCCTCATTGTACTCCCGCCATCGAGATAAATTGTATCTCCATCTACAATGCTTTCTACTGCCTTTTCTGCAATTCGTTGTTTTTCTGCTATATGCTTTTCTTGGCGTTCCGCAATCGGAAACAAACCGGACGATTGGACAGGTACGGCTCCACCATGAACACGCTGCAGCAAACCTTTTTCTTCGAGCGTCATTAAATCCATGCGAATCGTTTTTTCAGTCACACCTAACTCTTTACTTAAATCGGAAACTTTAATCATATTTTCTTTATCAAGCATTTCCAAGATGGTTTCATGTCTTTTCGCACTAAGCATTTTATTCACACTTCCATTTTTGTTCGTTTATGTTTACTTTATAACTTTTATACGTGAATTTCAACTAAAAAGAACCGCTATTGAAAATAGTTCATTAGCGATTCCTAAATAACTCTTTCTTTCTCCATTTTCCATATCGATAATAGGCAAAGGCAGTGACACTTCCAATCATAAAACTGACCGCCATCCCCATTCCTACTCCTTTTTCACCAAACTTGCTCGCAAATAGAAAAGTGAGCGGGTAGCGCAATACCCAAAATGAAATAATATTTAATACTAGCACTTGAAACATCGCACCTGAAGCTCGGACAATTCCATTCCAAATGAAGTTAAGTCCAAGGAACGGATAAAAGAATGCAATAATTTTTACATATTCTGTTCCAAACTTTACAGCACCCTCATCAGAAATAAAGAGACGAATCCCCAGCCAGCAAATAAAAGATACCGACAGCTGCCATGAGCATCGCCCTAAGTTTAATAGAGTGGCATATAATGAAATTTGTCTCACACGCTTCCATTTTCCAGCAGCAATGTTTTGTCCTGCCATACTATTCACCGCTGTACCGAGCGCATGCGCTGGCAACATTAGAATACTATCAAGCCGCTGGGCCGCCCGAATCCAGCAACTGCATCATTCCCGAGCGATGCAACGACACTCATGATCGCAGCCATTCCAGCGGAAATAGCGGTCATTTGTAATCCAGCGGGAATTCCTTGTTTTAAAATAAGTGAAACTTCAGCCTTTTGCGGAACTCTTGGAATAGAAAATGGAATTAGCTTATGATGTAAGCTCATAAATAAGCCGTACAAAAATGCAACCCCTTGAGCGACAATCGTTGCATATGCAGCACCGTCTATTCCCCAATCGAACACGAATATAAATAGCGGATCTAGAACAGCGTTTAAAATGACAGCAATGATGACAAACCGAAGCGGTGTTTTACTATTTCCTAATGCCCGGAACACTGTCCCAATAAAGTTATAACCGAATAAAAATAGAATCCCAAGAAAGTTGATTCGCAAATAGCGAACCGCTTGATCTAGCATTGTTTCAGGTGTGCCAAGCAATCTCAAAATCTGTTCCGCAAAGAGAAAACCGACGACCCCTAGCCAAATTGACATAATTGATAAGATAACGATAAACGCATTTACATAGCTCTTTAGTTGCTTTGAATCATCCTTCCCCTTTAACTGGGATAAAATCGTTAATGTCGCATTGTTCACACCAATAATAAATGATAGCACGGTAAAAATGACTGTACTCGAAACCGCCACCGCACCGAGCGCATTCGCTCCAAGCAGATTCCCCACCCATAGACTGTCTATAAATTGGTATGAAACTTGTAATAAATTTGTTAATAAAATTGGCATCGAAAAACGAGCAGCTGCCTCCAAATACTCCCACTCGTAAAATCATGCTGCTTCATGAATATAGCTTCCTTTCCCATTTACTTATGTATAAGTATAACAGGTAAAAAATCCCGTGTAAGAGCGGTAGATTCTTACACGGGATTTTCATTCATTTACTTCCTACTCCAATCTTACTGCTTTCTCTTGCGCAATCAAGCAAAGCTCTGCTGCTTTAAATGCATGTTCCTGCGTCATCGCATTTTCTGTACGATTGATACAGTCAAGAATCAACTCACCGAAAAATGGGAATCCAACCTTTCCTTTTACGGAATAATGATACGTACCTTCTTTATTTGACAAATACACTTGATCGCCTTCATCATCGCGGGCGATATCGATATATTTTCTAATCTCAATATACCCTTCTGTACCTAAGATGAATGTACGACCGTCCCCCATACACCGAGCCCATCTGGAGTGAGCCAGTCTACGCGGAAATATTGAGTCGCGCCGTTTTCACCAACGAGCATCGCATCACCAAAGTCTTCAAGCTCTGGATAATCCTTCGCTGCATAGTTTGCAACTTGGCTTCGCACGACTTCCGCCTCTGTATTTCCAGAGAAAATAGGAATTGCTCAATTTGGTGGCTGCCGATATCACATAAAATTCCGCCATATTTCTCTTTTGGAAGAACCATTCTGGACGTGATGGTGCATTTAAAAGATGCGGTGCAAAATTCGATACTTGAAGCACACGACCAATTGCCCCTTGCTCAATGAGCTGGCCCGCATATACTGCACTTTCTACGTGCAAACGCTCTGAATAGTAAACCATATATTTCTTGCCTGTACGTTTAACAGCTTCCTTCGCCGCCTCCAATTGCTCCATCGTTGTAAAAGGCGTTTTATCTGTAAAATAGTCTTTGCCGCTTTCCATCACACGAACGCCAAGCGGCCCTCGCTCAGATGGAATCGCAGCTGCCGCAACAAGTTGTACTTCCTCATCTTGTAAAATTTGTTCTTGGCTTTCAGCAGCTTTTACACCCGGAAAGATTCAACAAATTTTTCTACCTTTGCAGGATCTGGATCATATACCCATTTTAAAGTTGCCCTGCCTCTGTTAATCCATTACACATTCCATAAATATGTCCATGATCAAGGGACATCGCAGCAATGACAAATTCCCTTCTGCAACGACACGATTCACCTTTCCTTTTGGTGCATAGTTCATACCATCATTTCTCAATTTCTCTCACTCCACTCTATTTATTTACATTCGATTGTTGAATCTTTTCCTGAAGTTTTTCATAGAAAAGATCCTCGTCAATCGGCAGATCAACCCAATTATCCGTCCACGCAGATAAATAAACGGCATTGGAAATCATTAAGCTTTGAATCCCTTCCACACCTGGCGCTATTAATTCAGCGCTATTTAAAATTGCATCTACCCAGTTCGCCATAATGCCTTGGTGATGTGTAGCATCAGCCAGTACAGGAATATCAATCTTCCGACATTCAGGCTTACCAAACAGACCTTTATACTCACGATTAAATTCTCTTTCAGATTGGCTTAAGCGCCAAAACGTAATTTGATCATCCTCAATAACAAGCTTCCCGCGGTCTCCAACAATCTCAAAGCGGTTTGTCCCTGGCGCTTCACCAATTGACGTAACAAACAAGCCGGTTGCACCATTTTCGTATTCCACATAAGCGGTTACATCATCTTCAACTTCGATATCACGATATTTTCCAAAACTGCAAAAGCTCTAACCCGTACAGGCATCATACCGGTAACCCATTGCCATAAATCAAGCTGATGAGGGATTGATTTAGCAACACACCACCCCTTCTCCAGCCCATGTCGCCCGCCAACCAGCAGAATCATAATAGCTTTGTGAACGATACCAATCCGTAATAATCCAATTTGTGCGCTTAATTTCACCTAATTCACCTGATTGAATCAAGTCTCTCACTTTTTGATAAAGGGGATTCGTTCGCTGATTAAACATCAAGCTAAATACTTTTCCACTATTCTCTGAGGCCTCGTTCATTTGTCTCACATTTTTCGTATAAACACCAACCGGCTTTTCACATAGTACATGCAATCCATTTTCAAAAGCGCGAATAGCTAGTTCCGGATGACTATAATGAGGAGTTGCGATTAAAACGCCATCAATATTAGCATCGTTAAAAAGTCATCCATCGAAGAAAATACCTGAACCTTTTCGCCAAAAGATCTCTTGCCCATTCTCCCCGATCAGCACGTGCATCACAGACAGCCGTAAGTATTGCTCCCTCTACTTTTCTATTAAATAGGATTTTCGCGTGACTTGCCCCCATATTTCCTAAACCAATGACGCCAACCTTTACTTTCTCCATGGCTTTTCCTCCCACGCATTCGGATTCGTTCATTTTGCTATATTAATCTCTTTGTTTGTTTTTTCGATATTCTGAAGGAGTCATCCCAAGGTTTTTTTAAAGAAGCGACTAAAATGAGCAGGGCTTTCAAAACCCGATTCAGTTGCTATATCGGATAAATTCTTCTTCAGATTCATTTCGAGCTCGTATTTTACTTTATTCAATCTACAAGCCATCACATAGTCCATCACTGTAGTCCCTGTCATTTCTTTGAATATACGGGATAAATAATATTTACTTATATTTAATGCATTCGATAAGTCATCTAACGTAATTCTTCTCTGATAATGCTCATTTATATAACGAGCTATGTTTTCAACGTGGATATCCTTTTCACTTTTTTCCATCGTTAATTTCTGATTTTTGTTTTTGCTTAGCTTGAATATTTGAACAAGCATTGTAACGAGTAACAATTTAATTTCTGCAATTTCTTCTCGCTTTTGTTTAATCTCAATTCCTTGAGACCAAGACAATTGGGCTTGATGATCGAGATGGGCAATCTTTCTAATACAATTTAAAATAATCTTCCGCTCTTCACCTTCTTCCCCTCGTAATAAAGAATTGCTCATTTCCTTAAACGGGGAAAGGATTTCGGGCATTTGTACTGCTTCAATTACTGGTGCGATCCAATCAGGTGAAAAATGGATGACACTACGTTCATACGTTTCGTATTTAGATGGATTTGCACGATGAGCGGTTAATCCATCCATGATGATGATATCTCCGGGTTGCAAATCATAAATCGTATGATGAATTAAATACTTACAGTTACCACTATGAAAATAATACACTTCGTATTGTGCATGCGAATGAAAGTCAAGGTCTTGCTCGCCTAAAGACTTCATCCGATAATTAGAAATTAACCATCTATTCATTTTTTATCTAAACCATCCTTGAAGGGGTTTAACTCACTATTTATATTATCGAAATTATCATTTAAACACACTATCTAATCGTGCTCCTTTTTAAATAAAGTTGACTAGTATTGCCCTTTTATTACTTTGTATTTTAGATTATCAGGTCAATATCAGTCAAATTTACGCCAAAATAAAGCATGATTATCTAGTGATATTTATCGTTTTATAGGATACTATGAAATAGATACTGAAAACCCTTACTAACTGATGCACTAGTATTATTTAAATAACTACTAAGGAGTAGATACGTATGAACCAAGTAAGATTAGGTATTATCGGATTAGGAGCCCAAGGTGGAACCTATGCTAATTTTATTGCCGAAGGAAAAGTGAAAAATGTTGTGCTTGGGGCAATTTGTGATGTTGACCCTGATAAAAAGCAAGTAAGTGCAGATAAATATCGTGGAGTTCCTTTTATGACAATTATATAGACATGTTAGAAAGCGGAGATGTCGATGCAGTTGTGACGACCGTTCCTCATTATTTCCACCCTGAAATGGGAATCAACGCATTAAAGAGAAATGTCCACGCTCTAGTAGAAAAACCCGCTGGAGTTTATACGAAACAAGTAAAAGAATTAAATGAGTTTGCTGCTTCAAAACCTGAATTAACATTTGGAATCTTTTTCAACCAAAGAACGAATCCACTTTACCAAAAGCTAAAAGAATTGATTGACAATGGTGAGATTGGAGAGATTCGCCGAACAAACTGGCTCATTACAACATGGTGGAGACCACAAGGATATTATGACCAAGGGGCATGGAGAGCAACTTGGAAAGGTGAAGGCGGGGTGTACTTGTAAACCAAGCACCACATCAACTCGATCTATTCCAGTGGATTTGCGGAATGCCTAAGACAGTAACTTCGAATGTGAAGTATGGATATAAGAGAAACATTGCAGTTGAAGACGAAGTTACAGCAATGTTCGAATATGAAAATGGAGCAAGCGGCGTTCTCATTACATGTACACATGACGTCTTAGGAACAGATCGCTTTGAAATCTTAGGTGAAAAAGGAAAATTGTTGTTGATGACAGCAAGAAGATCACAATTAAAAGACTTCATACGCCAGAACTTGAAATGAGTAATTCAATGGATATGTCCGATGTAATGAGACTCTTTTCGGGTGGAGAGCAAACTGATATTTATACAGAAGAAGTGATAGAGTATGAGAGTGTATGGGGTGAGCAGCATATTGCTGTAATCGAAAACTTCGCTGCAAATATTTTGGATGGAACACCGTTAATCGCACCTGGAAGCGACGGAATCCACGGGGTAACATTGGCGAATGCGATTCATTTATCAAGCTGGTTAGATAAAGAAGTCGAAATTCCATTTGATGAAGAATTGTACTTGGCAGAATTAAACAAGAGAATTGAAGAAGAGAAAAAAGCAGTAAATAATAAAGGCTTTCCCCGAACCAATGGCGTTAGGGAAGGATCAAATTGGAGGAGAGCATAGTGAAAAAGGTAAAATCGGCGTTCAAATGATGATGCTTAAAGGTAAAGTCGAAGAGCTTGGTGTGTATGAAACAATGAAACAAGTACGCGAGCTTGGCTATCGAAGTGTCGAAGTATCACAAATTCCAATGACTCCGGAAAATGTAGCAGAATTAAAACGAGCATCTGAGGACTTTGACATTGAGATCGCTGCCATGTCCGCTGCTGTCGACCCAACAATACCTGGGGCGCCTGGAGAAACATTAACGAATGACTTCGACAAAATTGTGAACGATTGCAAAACATTAAATTGTAACTTCCTTCGAATTGGTATGCTTCCATTGAACCTAATGGGAGATAAAGATCATATTATGGCGTTTATTGAAAAAGCAGAAGGCTTCGCTGAGCGTTTGGCTGAACATGAAATTGAGCTATATTATCACAACCACCACATCGAGTTTAAAAAATACGACGGCGAATATTTAATTGATATTATGAGAGATAACACGTCCAAACTTGGATTCGAATTAGATGTCCACTGGATTCACCGCGGTGGGGCTGACCCGATTGAAGTCATCAAAAACTTCGCGGGAAGAATTTCATTATTACACTTAAAAGACTATCGTATTGGTTCGATCAATATGAGTGCATTAGAAAACAATGATATGGAAACATTCTTCAATGACTTTAGAAACGTAATTGAATTTGCGGAAGTCGGGGAAGGTAACTTAGATATGAAAGCATTAATTGAAGTTGGTCTAGAAAGTGGAGCAAAGCATTTCCTAGTAGAACAAGATGATACATATGGTCGTGATCCATTTGATTGCTTGAAAACATCTGCTGAGAACTTAAGAAAACTAGGCTATGCTGACTGGTTCTAATTAGAAAGCGCAAGCGCCCGTTTAGCGACGTACAAACTGGAGCGATTCTGACGAGATAAAGGAAACGCGGTGAAGCCTGAAAGGCAAGCCGATGTTGACTTATCGTAGGAAGACGAGTGAAGTTTGCTAGTCGCTGGGCGCTGAAGCTAGACACAATTAAAAAATATATCTTTCTTATCTTTTAAAAGGTTGAACGAAATGGATTCCCTCCATCTTCGTTCAACCTTTTACTATTAAATCAATGCTAGAATTTCTTCCGGACTTTTTGCCCTATAAATTTCTTCGAAAATATTGTCCTTTGAAAGAAAGTAGCGATTTGCGGCAACGCCTGTTGCAAATGGTTATCATCATTCGTAGCTGCCAAACAAACTAACACATCTACCTCCTGCTCTCCCGGAAATAGGACAGGCTCTTTTAATGTAACAAAACTAAACGAATCTTTTAATACATAATCTCCCGGACGGGCGTGAGGCATCGCCATTTTCGGACAGAGAATATAATACGCTCCCATCTCTTTCGTCGATTCAATGATTTTATCGTAATATTCCTCGGTCACCGCCTCAGCCTTAACGAGTAAGTCGACCGTTATTTTAATTGCTTCCTGCCAAGTATCTGCTTTTTGATTTAATAAAATCGAATCGTTTTCAATTAGGGATGATTTAAAATCTACCCCTTGTATTTCTTCACGAATCATTGTTCATTCTCCTCCTCCACTTCTGCGATAATTACTTTCACACCCGCCTTTTCAATTTTTGCAATGTAATCACGATCAGCTGTTGAGTCCGTTACTAAAATATCGATTTCTTCCAGTCCTACACTTTTAAAGCTGAAAAATTTACCAATTTTTGATCCGTCAGCAACAATAATACATTCACCTTTACAATGATTGACCATCATTTCATTGATAAGCGTTTCCTGGTAGACGGAGGTTGATATACCATGTTCCGCACTAATTCCATTTGCGCCTAAAATGCATTTCATTGCGATTACTTTTGATATGACCGGCAAAGCCAAATCTCCTACAAAGGACTTCGATGTCTTCCTGTATTCCCCGCCGGTTATCATGAGTTCGACATTATTGTTCGTAATCACTGTAGGAGCCAAGGCATTGTTTGTGATCACCTTAATTGTCTTGTCTCTATTATTCAATTCACTTAAAACAGCCAATGAGGTTGACCCCGAATTCAAAAAGATCGTATCGCCCGGATTTAGTAAGTTAACAACCTCTCTAGCAATAGCAGCTTTTTCCTTACTGAATCTCTCTCCTTTTTCTTCAAAAAGAACTTCATTATCCGTATAATCTCTAAGTAAACGTACCCCACCATGAAATCTTTCGAGAATATTTTTCTTCTCAAAATCTCTTAAATCTCTTCTAATTGTAATTTCAGACACAGAAAATAATCGACTTAGTTCATCTGTCCGTGCTGAACCATGCTTTCGTAAATACTCTTCAATCTTTTTTGCGCTGATACACCGATCCACTTTTCATTTTATCATTTCACTCTCTCTCGGGTTCTTACTCATTATCATAACCCGTTTTTATAGACAAAACGATCAAAAAGATCGAATCGAATGAATGACAGTATACATTTTCGTTGTAAAAATTTATAATGATCGTTATTTTTCATCTCGAACACATCTAAAGCCTAGGTTTCCCGTTGAATTATTCGGTGCATTTGCGGATCTGGCAGCTACCCTATATCTAAAACAGTAAGATTCATGGCATAAATAGGAGCCACCCCTCATAGATTTCCCTTCTCCAAAAGGGGTCCTTGTGGGTTATCTGTTCGATCATGTAAATGATAAGATGGACTAAACCAATCTTGACACCATTCCCATACATTTCCGACCATATTATAAAGACCATATTTATTAGGCTGAAAAGAATCTACTGGTGCAGTTCCAATAAATCCATCCGATCCTTTATTATTGTTTGGAAATTCACCTTGCCAAATATTACATGCATGCACACCATTCGGATAAAGGTCATCTCCCAAGGAAACCGCTTTTGAATAAGACCACCACGTGCAGCAAACTCCCACTCCGCTTCCGTTGGGAGTCTTTTTCCAGCCCACCGACAATATGAAAGGGCATCATTCCAAGAAACATGAATAACGGGATGATCCATTCTATCCTCAATTGATGATCCCCAGCCTTCCGGCAGTGACCAACATGCCCCTCTACCGCACTCCACCAAGGTATACCTGTATCTAAATCTTTTATATTCTTACTAGCTTCTTTAGATAAAAATCGATTAAAAACAAATGACCAACCATATCTCTCTGCATCCGTTTTATAGCCAGTATCTTCAATAAACTCCGCAAATCGAGAATTTGTTACTGCATATTTATCGATATAAAATGGCTGAACCCTCACTTGTCTAATTGGTCCTTCTCCATCCGATAAAATAGCATCGGGCTCCTTGGAGCCCATCAAAAATTCTCCACCCTCAATATAAACCATATCTTCCGTAGTATATTTCTGGTTTGATACGTGTTTACTATTTTCTATTGTTGATTTATCTTGTTTATTGAACTTTATCGAACAACAAGATTTTTCGTATTTATACCCAATTTGCATCACCTCTAGATTTGAAGTATGAATAATTCAAGCTGTCCGTATGCAACCATTGAGCACCCTTTTTTGAAATATAATTTTCTTTATAAATTACTAAACTACTAAGTTTTCTAATTCATCAATTATACTTTCAACTTCTTCGAGGAAGCGGCTTCAATTAACTTATCCATGATGCTTGAATCCGATGCAATACTTGTAATTTGGGTAAGTGCAGAAACCAACTGATCATGGTCTTTAGTAGCGGCGATACAAAATACGAGAGAGACAGGATCATGATCCTTATTTCCAAATTCAATCGGTTGGGAAAGTGTAATTAAACTAACTCCTGGTTTAATTACACCATTTTCTGGTGCAGCATGGGGCATCGCTAACCTTGGAGCAATAACAATATACGGACCAAGCTCGTTACATGTAGCTACCATTGCATCAACATATTCCTGAGTAATAAATCTATTTTGCTTCAATAAGGATCCGCCAACCCTAATTGCTTCTTCCCAATTTTCAACTGTTACTCCAAGTTGAACTGCACCGTCAGCTATCATATTTTTAAGAGAATACATAATTAACCTCCGATATATTCCTGTAATCCTAGTCTTTCAAACTGTTCAGGTGGTGAATCATTTTCCTTCATCAGCTTAACCATTTTATTTATCATCATCGATTCGATCTCTGGATTATTTAATGGTGACAGTTGTTCAGGATCATTTTCTAAGTCAAATAATAAGTGCCCAAATTTATGGATACGATATTTATCTTTAGCAGGCGTTTTCAATACTTTAACACCTTTGGTAAATTCAAACGGTTCTACGTATTCAGTCTGCTTTAATTCTTCTATATCATATCGACTCTTCATATGAACAGGCATCAATGTATAATTATATAGTGGTTTATTTTCAGAGCTAATAGGGGCTCGCATATATAGGTATTTGCCATCCGTAATATTTACATGTCCACCATGAACTCCAAAAAGACTAGCCTTTCTAATCGATGTATCTTTTGCAATCGTTTCTTTTAAAGGCTTTCCTTGCATATCTTTAGGGATGTCAACATTAAAGTACTCTAACAATGTTGGAGCCCAGTCAATCATTTGCACTAATGATTGTCTTCTTTCATTTTGAAGAGCACTTCTTGGATCCCATATAAATAAAGGAGTATGAGCAACTTTATTGTAGTAAGGCATTAAATTCTTTCCCCACCAACCGTGTTCACCTAACAGGAATCCATGATCCGTACCAACTATTAGCATAGTATCTTCCCACATATTATGCTTATCCATTAAATCAAGGACTTTTCCAAGATTCTTATCGCACATTGTTAATAATGCAGAATATCTTTTTCTTACATGTTCGATAACTTCTGGTCCTTCAGTCGCTTCGCCCCTAGGCCAATCATAATACGGTCCTTCATAGTCATCGTCGTACATATCAAGATAATGCTGTTGTACATAAAATGGCTCATGAGGATCGAATGTTTCTAGATGAAGCATCCAATTATCCGAATCAACATTCTTTTCAATAAACTCAGCACCCAATGAGAAAACCTTTGATTGAGGTTGTTCTTCTTCACTTTGCATATACTTCCGATTTACCCATTCGTGACGCCACAAAGAGGATGGTTTATCTCCATCATGAGATTTAGGAACTCGAACCACTTCTGGAATATCAGGTTCTTCTACTTCCCTTTCCAAGCATCCCCTTCTTGTCCCCTTACAATTTCCCAGGATGAATATCGGTTATGATAAGTAGCTCCTCCATCTTCCCAATAATGGAAGTGATCACTAATTAAATGGGAATACACACCCGACTTTTTAGTAACTCAGGCATCGAATCATCAAACGGTTCAATGGGACCCCATTGTCGGTGTAAGAAGTTATACCGCCCCGTATGTAATTCTCTTCTTGCTGGCATACAAGGCATACTACCAATATAACTATTATCAAATGTAATTGTTTTTCGGCTAATCGTTTAAAGTTTGGGGCAATTGAGCAGTCACTTCCGTACGGAGGTAAATAATGTCTATTAAGACTGTCAAATAGTACCACGATCGCTTTCATAATAATCTCCTTTCAATTTATACAGCCCCTCATTTTCCATGACAAGGGCGCTGCATAAGTTTCCCACATTTCTAAAGTTACTTACTTCTCAATTAATGCTGCCGGAAATTTTTCTTTAACAATTTCCAATACCTGTTTAGAAATTGCTTCTCCGTCAGTTAAGTTTTTAACACTAATAAACTCGATTTCCTTATTATCAGGAATATTCAGAACATCCCCCAGCATTTCATTCACCCCAACGATATCAGCCCAATCTAGATATCCATTAGCCTCACCAGCAGCGGTAACTTGCATATCACAATTAATTCCATACTTCTCCAATACTGGCTCTACTGACATTTTCATCATTAAACTACTTCCAACACCAAATCCACATACGAATAATAAGTTCACTTTTTCTTTACTCATAATAATTCCTCCTCATAAATCCACATTTTTATTAACTAAATAGACTTGCAATTAACTTAAATAACTGAGCAATGGCTGGCCAAATCGTACTTAGGTCAAACATTCCAGACCAACCCATTTCATCAGCTAGACCACTGATCGGGATGATCCAAATTGTACCGAAGACGTGAATTAGCCCTAGCATAATTCCACAGGCTGCTACCGCCTTCCATCCCCCATATTTATTAGCAATTACACCTATTGGACCACCATCAAAGAATAGTGGAGTGAAACCAGTCAATACCATAATAGGTAGCTTTAAAACTAGCAATATTCCCATTCCTATAAGTGTACCAATAGTTGTAAAAATAAAACCAAGTACTGCAGAGTTCGGTCCAAAAGCAAGTAATGCAGCTACATCAACACCAGGTGTAGCATCTGGCAAAAATCTTTCTTGAATCCCTTTAAAGGATGCCGCCAATTCTCCAACGAACATTCTAACACCTGTCAGAATAATAACCATATACATTGAGAATGTGATTCCAGTCATAATAATATAAATAAACCAATGTGTATTCCCAGCTAGTTCTTGCACTCCATTAATTCCCAATGAAAGCATAAAGCCACCTACGAATACGGACATGAGAATCGCTACAGCGACAACATTACTATTGAATATCCCTAGTATTCCCGGTAAACGAAGGTTTTCAGCATTTCCCTTTTCAGGGTCTCCGAAAAAGCGAGCTATTTTCGAGAAAAACCAAATTCCGAACATTTGGTTATGGGCGATTGTAAAACCAGCATTATTCGTTACATGATTAACTGGTTTAGTTGCCAATTGAATACCTATTGACCAAAGTATCCCTACAATCACCCCTGCAAGTACGACTGCGCCAACGCTTCCCATTCCAAGTGCTCCAAAATAAAAGAGTACCAACCACAACATTGCTTGTGAATGAGCTACTCCCGTTTGCCCCGTAAGGAAAACCCCATGCATTTTAGTATATTTCCCAAGGGATACAATCAATAGGTTTACTGCAAATGCAACAATAAATACGTATCCAACAAGGGCAAAGTTATCTCCCAGTGCATTTTGAGTGGCAGCTTTCATTGCATATGAGTCCATAATGTAACCCCTAATCCCATACGCTTCATTAACTGCATCTGTAATTGGCTTAAAGTAGGCACTCATCAATTTACCACCAGTCAACAACATAGTAATCCCTACCATTGCTGTTACTGCACCAGTAATAATCTTTGTAGCCGAGCTTTTACGAAGAATATAACCAACAGCTACTAATATACCTATTACAATTTCAGGTTTTCCGAGAACATCATTTACGATAAAGTCTAGTATATTTCCAAACATAAAATCACCTCCATTTCCTAAAATCTATTAAATAATTCCATGTTCTTTAATTTTTTCTTCTATTTCAGCATCCGATAATAAGTTTTTAATCCCTATCACCTTAGGTCCGTTTTCTAACACAAATTGCTTCTTTAATAATTCTGGGCAGAAAACGGCATCATACTCTTTCAAAACATCTTTTGCCTTATCTATGGTTGTATGATCGACTGTGGCATCTACGTTATTATTCGTTAGTATATTCACAATTTTCTTTTGAATAATTACAGAGGTTCCTATTCCACTTCCACAAGCTACGAGTAGTTTCATAAATTACACCATCCTTTATAAAATTTTTCTCAAACAACATATTATAAAGCGCTTACAATTAATCCAGATACTTTAATTGCTCAAATCGGTCATTACCTAAGAATAATTCACCTCGATCTTAGTTTTGTTTTGCGGGTCTTTGAATTTTCTGGAAATTTGATCAATTACTTCGAAGTTATTGATCAAGTTGTGATTGATTTCATTCTAAACTATAAAGAACTAAATATCAACACATTATTCATCATATTCGGAAAATTTTAAACTTAATCTATTTTTAGTTATATTGATATAACTATATATAAAACCTATATAAGACATGTACAGTTACAAGAGGATTTCTAGCGCATTATAGACAGCCCTTCTTTTATGTTTTTAATATAATATTTTTCATAGATACAACAGATACCTTAATTAACAAAAAACAGATCAAACCTAATAAAAATAAGGTTGATCTGTTTTTGCTTACTAGTTTTACGCTTTAAGTTTATTGATCTGACTAACTTTAAGATAGTTAGCTAACAGGCTTTTGTCCTACAAATTGAATAACATGTGACAACCCGCTATGTTTTTCCCTTCGTAGCGGACAACCTCTCCCATGAAGAAGTGAATAATACGCCAATTAGAGAAGGTGTTCAAAAACTCATCTGGTTTATATAAAAAGTCTTGGTTTTTCGGTCCACCACTTTTATATGAGGTCTGGTAATTTGAATATACTTCAGTCAAATAATACCCTCCTGGCTTTATAGCCTCCTTTACACGCTGAAGTGTCTTATGTCGAAGCATCGCTGGAAGTGACCAAAAATACAAACAATACCATCCCACTTGCTTTGGTGCCAGTTTGCCTCATTTAAGTCCACAAGTTCAGTGGAAACAACGACCCCCGTTCATCCGCAAGCCTATTTGTTTTGGCAAGCCCCGATTCCGCATAGTCCCATGAGGTGACTTTCATTCCTTGCTCCGCTAAGTAAACCGCATTACGACCTTCTCCTTCGGCTATGGCTAAAACATCACCCGAAAGATTTACTCTTTTCTGAAAATACTCTAAAAAACATTCGGTTCTTTTCCATAAATATAATTCTGCGTTTGAAATCGTTTATTCCAATGGTTCATTAATTAATCTTCCCTATTAAATCACTTCTGCCCATAATAAGCATTTGCACCATGTTTCCTATAGTAGTGCTTATTAAGAACATATTGCGGCAATGGGTTGCTTTCTTTATTAATTAGTTCGGTATACATCGCCATGTCTGCAATTTCGTCTAATATTAGACTGTTTTCAACAGCATCCATTGCTGATTTGCCCCATGTAAACGGTCCATGACCGCACACGATGACTCCTGGGACGGAGTTCGGGTCGATACCACGTTGTTGAAAGGTTTCAACAATGACATTGCCTGTTTCTAATTCATAGGCACGTTCAACTTCTTCTTCTGTCAGATGACGTGTGCAAGGGATTATTCCGTAAAATGCGTCCGCATGAGTTGTGCCGTACGCTGGAATATCTCTTCCTGCTTGTGCCCATTTGACCGCATTGATCGAATGGGTATGAACGACTGATTGAATGTCCGGAAAATGTTTATATAAAACCAAATGTGTGAGCAAATCCGAGGATGGACGAAGACCGCCTTCAAGCACATTCCCATCTAAATCCGTGACGACCATTTGGTCTGCTTCCATTTGCGAATATTGAACACCGCTCGGTTTTATTACTACGATTCCCTTGTCTCTATCCACAACACTTACATTTCCCAAGTCAATTTAACTAAGCCATATTCAGGCAAAGCTAAATTCGCTTCATATACGACTTTTTCAGTTCTTGCAAATTTGTCCCCATAGTCATAACCAGACTCCTTTAAAATAGGAAGTAAAATGCTAGCGCTTTTTGAATTTCTTCTTCATAGGAATTGTTTTCCTCATTCCACATTTCAATAAGGAAAGGACCGCTATATGAAAGTGAGTTTAGTAGTGTTAAATTGGATTGGAAATCAACACATCCCGCTCCAAAATCGACACCCTTAAACTTTCCTCCGAAGTCATCTGTCACCGCAAGAGTATCTTTTAAATGAATAGCGGCAATATCTAATTTCCTCTAGTCAGTTCCTTTAAAGTGTCATTTCCCACGCTGATAGATTGCCTAAGTCAGGGTAGACGTATAGCCATGGTGAATTCACTTCAGCGGCTATCGATAAATATTTTGTAATCGAATTAACGAACGGATCGTCCATTATTTCAATCGCCAAAATTACTTGTTTTTCCCCGCCCATTGTAATGACTGTTTCAAGTTTTCGATGAAGTATTTTCTCGTTTGCTCATCTTTTTCTTCATAGTACACATCATAACCCGCCAATTGGACGACACGAATGCCGATATCAGAGGCAAGATCGATGGCATTTTTCATTATTTCTAATGCCTTTTCCGTTTCTCTTCATCATGGGATCCAAGCGGAAACCTTCTATGCCCGCTCAAACACATCGTCGGCACTTTCATACCCGTTTCAAAAAGCAACTGAACAAAGTTTTCTCGCTCTTCTTTGCTCCATTCCAATCGCGAAAGTCGCTCATCCGTTTCGTCTACTGACATTTCAACAAAATCAAAACCTAAATTTTTAGCAATTGTCAGCCTTTCATGCCAATTCAATTTAGTCGGGAGAGCTTTTTCATAAATGCCGATTGGATTCATTATTCGGTCCCCCAATAACGTTTGATTTCCGCTTTAAACTCCCTTGCTGCTTGCGCAGGATCTGCTGCATCTCTAATTCCACGCCCAGCAATGAACGCCTCAACCGCAATCCCTTCAAATAGTTTAACTGTATCAACTTCTAGGCCTCCAGTAACCGAAACTTTAAAGCCCATGTCTACTAATTTACGAATCTTCGCTAAATCTCCTTCTCCCCATGTTTTTCCAGCAAGAAGAGCATCTCTGCTTTGATGATAGACAACTTGTGACAATCCAGCTTCCTTCCAATTTCTCGCTTGATCAAATGTCCAATCGCCATATAACTCAATTTGAACATCCTTTAATTCTTTTAAGGCAGATGTCATTGTTGGGATTTCTGCACAACAAATAACCGTCATCCAATCGGCACCTGCTTCCGCACAGTTACGTGCAACCGTTGTACCTGCATCCGCACATTTCGTGTCGGCTAAAATAATTTTATCTGGATAGAGCGCTCTCATACATCTGACAGCTTCCATTCCTTCCGTAAGACAAAGAATGGTCCCAACTTCAACGATATCTACCTCTGCACCTACTTGAGAAATTGATTTAATTGCGTCACTTAATGTATTATTATCGAGAGCGATTTGTAGTTTAGGTAATGCCATTATTATTTTCCTCCTTTTTTGAATATAGAAGGCGCTTTTTCAAGCGCCGTGTAAGTTTTATAAACTATAGGAATGACGGGAATGGAATATCATTTTCACCTTCAAACGCATCGTCAAATCCTCTTGGATAGTGGTACTCTAAATCATCTTTATTATCCGGGTAAACGAATTTACCGCCTACTTGCCAAACATAAGGTTTAAAATCCCATTTCAAACGATTCTTTTAGATTCCCAAATTAATTGTAGCTCTTTAGGGTCCGCTTGGAAGTTTGACCAAATATCATGGTGTACAGGAATGACTACTTTCGTTCTCAACGACTCTGCCATTCTTAACATGTCAGAAGAAGTTAATTTGTCCGTGATTCCGCGCGGATTTTCACCGTAAGCTCCTAATGCAACGTCGACTTCATGTTCGTTTCCGTGTTTCGCAAACATATTAGAGTAATGTGAGTCACCTGCATGATATAGATTTCCGCCTGGTGTTTTAAATAGGTAGTTTACAGCCACTTCATCCATGTCCATCGGCATTTCACCTTTTAATTTCACATCTTCAGGAACTGTAATTAGTGCTGTTCTATCAAAAGCTTCTAGTACGACAATTTCTACATCTTTAATTTTTACCGTATCTCCTGGTCTAACTACTTTACATCTAGACTCAGGTACACCCCACTCTTTCCAAATATCTACTACTGCTTGAGGTCCAATAAATGGTACTGACTCATCACAGTTTTGCAATACTGCTGCCGCTGTATTAATATCTAAATGATCTGAATGGAAATGTGTAACGATCAGAGCATCTAGTTCTTTAATGGCAAAAGGATCGATAACGAATGGCGCCGTTCTTAAGTTCGGCTGAAGTTTTCTAACGCCGCTCATTCTTTGCATTTGGTGACCTTTTTTCATTAGTTTTTCTTTTCTTGTCCTTTTTCCTGATCCACACCATAGGTCTACGAGTAGATTTGCATTCCCTTCTGTTTTTAGCCAAATACCTGTACAACCTAGCCACCACATTGCAAATGTGTTTTCTCTACAACCGTTTCTTCAATCTCTTCGTTTAGCCACGTACCCCACTCAGGAACGTATTTAATATCCATGATTCTCTTGTAATATCAGAAATTTGACTCATTTACTATTCCTCATTTCAGTTATATTTGTCATTTATTTCACTTTAGCGATAATTACCTTTACACCCGCTTTTTCAATTTCGGCAACATAATCCGAATTAGCTGTTGAATCTGTGACGAGGGTGTCAATTTTATCTATTGCGACACTTTTAAAATTATAAAATTTCCTATTTTTGATCCATCTGCTACAACGATACATTCACCTTTACAATGCTCAACCATCATTTCATTGATCAATGTTTCTTGATAAACAGACGTAGAAACTCCGTGTGTAGCGCTCACACCGTTGACAGCTAAAATACACTTATTTGCAAATACTTTGGAGAATATATGTGTAGCTAAATCCCCAATAAGGGATTTTGAACTTTGTCTATACTCACCGCCAGTTACCATCAGTTCTACTTGCTCATTTGTAATGACTGCTGGTGCCAGAGCATTATTTGTAATGACTTTAACTCTTTCATTTTGTGCGTTCATTTCGCGTAAAACGGCCAATGAAGTTGATCCAGAGTTTAGAAAAATTGTATCTCCAGAATTAAGCAGTTTAGTAACTTCTTTTGCAATTGCCATCTTCTCTTTACTGTATTGCTCATCTTTTTGTTCATAGACCACTTCATTGTCTGTGTAATCTTTGTGCAATCGAATTCCACCGTGAAATCGTTCTAAAATATTCTCTTCTTCAAACTTCTTTAAATCTCTTCTAATCGTAATTTCCGAGACGGAAAATACTCTACTTAATTCATCCGTCCTGGCAGATCCATGTTTCCGAATGTAATCTTCAATCTTCTTTTACGTTGGTACACTGATCTACTTTTCATTTACTTTTCAACTCATTCGATGATTATTTAGGTGATCGATCAAATTGATCAAATCATAAAATCACTTCTTTTCACAGAAGAATTATACACCTCCACAAAGCAAACATAACGACTTTCGATCGAATATAGATCACTTTATGTTTTTATTGATCGTTTCGATTGATTTGATTGTATAACACATTACAGTTAAATGCAAGCCCTTTCTTATCAAATTAGCCTGATTTGATATAAAATTACAAAAACACCATCTATCATCTAAAAATAGAATGACAAATGGTGTTTTACTTTTAATCTATTAATGTGTCACGAAAAATTTCATATATCCCGGCATTTACAAGGCTTTCATATAAAGCCGATCGACGAATTTTTATCTTATTATATATTTCTACATTTTCCTTGATCGGTTCAAACTGATTTCTTTCCAACCCATGTTCCGATCGAGTGAGTGCCTCCCGGTAAGATTCAAACAAACCGAGCGCGACTGCTGCCGAAACCCAAGCACCAAGTGAAGTTGTTTCGCTATTTGCTGGTAATTCAATTCGCTTGCCATATACATCCGCTTGAATTTGATTAAAAGATTTGATCTCGTTAAACCACCAGCAACGCTTATCGAAGAAACGGAGCCTAGCAATTCCTTCATTACATCGATATTCTCTGATATTTCGAGAGCGATCGATTCCAATATCGATCGTGAAAAGTCACCGCGGTCTGATTCCAGCGTTACGTTAAAAAACATTCCTTTTGCGAGCGGGTTCCAATCAGGGATCCCCTTCCTTGAAAATGAGGAAAGCTCAACAGCCCTTTGACCCGACTGATGAGGAAGAAGCTTCTTCAAGCATCGTTTCAAAGTTTTGTTCGTTATCGTAAAAATGATTAAAAACCAACTTGAAACCGTTGATGTTGTTAAAATGCTTGATTCTAAAACATATTTATCCGGTACCGCAGAAATATTGCAAATCGCCCTCATTTGGGGATCTAATTGCAATGTATCAGATGAAGCGATAATAAAAGATCCGGTTCCTGTTGTCACTTGTATCGATCCATTTTCAATCACTCCTGCCCCTAAGGCTGCACATTGTTGGTCTCCTCCAGCTGAAATGACTGGAGTTCCTTTCGCTAGTCCTGTCATTTCGTAAAACTGCCGAGTTGAATGACCAGCGACACTGCCTTGCGGAACGAGTTCACAAAGCTTTTCTCTATCCACTTCAAATAGATTTAGCAGTTCTTCATCCCATTGCAATGATTCGATATTCATTAAGGAAGATCGACTTCCATACGTATAATCGGTCATAAATTTTCCTGTGATCAAAAACAGCACATAATCTGGGATCACAATCATTTTATACGCTTGATTGTAAATCTCGGGTTCGTACCTCTTAAGCCAAGTAATTTTTGGTGCAGTAAAAACAGGGTTTATTTTTGAACCTGTTCGTTTATAGACGAACTCCGATTCACCCTTCAATTCCTGACAAATATCGATCGTTCGTTTATCTTGCCACATAATTGCGTCATGCAGCGGGACCCCATCTTGGGTGACAGGGATAATCGATGTACGTTGTGATGTGACTGAAATCCCGCAATTTCATAACCTTCTTCCTTCGTCCATTTCACTGCATCCGCAGTAATCGTGAACAAGCCATCCTTCCAATCGGACGGATCTTGCTCCACTCGATCATTCGGAAGATATTTCGGTCGATAATGGATTTGAAACATCTTTTATTTGTTCCGTTTCCGTCATAAAGAACGCCCTCATGCTTGAGGTGCCTATATCTATAACAAGGATGAGATCCATACATATCTCCTGCTTCCCTAATAGTTATACGAAAACCTTTGAAATTCGCAACATTATGAAATTCCATTTTTATATTCAGATGGTGTTACACCTTCAACAGATTTGAACGTTTTATTAAAATAGCTTTGATTGTCATAACCTAACTGTTCACTAATTTCATATACAGATAAATTTGTTCGTTCAAGCAATTCCTTGGCTCGCTCTATCTTTTGATTAATGACATATCTAACAAACGTTTCTCCCATTTCCTTTTTAAACAAACGGCTAAAATAGCTTGATTTAAATGCAATTGCTGAGCAACTTCATCTAATGTTATTCTTCGATGGAGATGATCGGAAATATATTGGCGTGCCTCCGCTATTTCTGCATTCGTAATTGGCTTCGATCTAACATACTCGTTTACATCATGGAAGTATTGTTTTAACCATTCTTCCAATTCATAAACACTATTTATTTTGGAAAAAGTGTCATATAATGTTTCAGCTGACTCATTTTGTTTAAAATATGCCAGCGCTTGGACTCTTACTTTAATATCAAGTAAAATTTTTAATGTCCAATCCTTTACTGCTTCGACTGGAAAACGATGTTTAATAATAAAGTTAATCCACTTTTCAAGCGCAAAGTTTTTATCCTTTATATCTTTCGTCAATATAACGTCCTTCAATTCATTAGACGCTTTGTCATACCACAGGAAAATATTTTGATCTGATTCCGTTATTTGTTTTAATTGCTCAATGCTTTTCGGTTTTAAATAAAATTTCTCCGCTTTTGCTTTCACCAATCGGGTCATTTCACTCTTGATTTCTTGCGGATTCACAACCTTATTTCCGATCAAAAACGACATGGAAATACGAAGTGTTTTAAACAAAGTTTCCTGGATATTTATAAGAAGCTTTCCCAGCTCCTCATTTTCTGTGCGACTATCCTTTTCGATTGGCAAAAATAAAAATGATTCATTGATTCGAATTGACCATAGGATACCGGAATCTTTCCATTCAACACTTCTGCGATCACATTATGAATGACAAATTCTAGCGCATCCCTTGTCCGAAATCGATTGATACTTTCTTCATAATGGTTAATTACACATAAAACAATTTTATAATTTTGATTTGCTTGCAGCCCAAGCAATGTCACCTCACTATACCAATCGGCTTCATTATAAATCGGCTGATCAATCGTTTTACGAATGAACTTCTCGATCATCGCCAACCTACTGCGCTCAATTACATTTGTCATTTTCTTCTGACTCTTTCTGGAATCTCTCCACATCCAATGCTTCTTTGAATTGATGCAGTAGCCGATTAATCTCATCAATGTCTAAAGCATCCTTCAAAATGTATTCACGTACTTGCAGTTGCAATGCTTGGTGAGCATATTTAAACTCATCATGGCATGATAAAATTGCCACCGTTAAATCCGGGTTTTCTCTTTTAATTTTCTCGTAAGCTCAATCCCATTTAGCTTAGGCATTCCAATATCAGTAATTAATATGTCGGGCATATTTTCTTTGGCTTCCATTAAAGCACTTTCTCCGTTTTCATGGACACTTTGTAATGTGAGCCCAAGTCCATGCCAATCGATCATTTCTGAAAGAAGTTCCAAAACTGGATAATCATCATCAACTAACATCACTTTATACATTTTCTGCACTCCTTTCTATTGGAATATGCATGGAAACAACCGTACCGTTTCCAGGTGAACTTTCAATGTTCATCGTAAAACGAGGACCAAATGTTAATTTCATCCGCTCATAAACATTCGATAGTCCAATGCTCGAAAATGCTTGATCTTTTGTAGTCGATTCATTTTCGTTGACTGTTGATTCACTTAATTTATCTCTAACTTCATTTAGTTGAGATGGATTCATCCCGATACCATTATCCCTCACTTCAACGAAAAGTGTATTAGCCTCTATTCTGGCATTAATTTTTATAATGCCGGCTTTTTGACTAAGTCCGTGAATCATCGCATTCTCTATAATCGGCTGCAAAATAAGTCGAGGTATTTTAATTAGATATGTATCAGGTGATACATCCACTTGCAAATCTACTGTTTGCTTTTGCCTCATGTTCATTAAGCGAACATAATCTCTATTTATTTCTACTTCCTCGTGGAACATGACCATACCTTTATTTTTATCAATCGTCATTCTCAATAATTTAGATAAAGAGCCAATCATTTCCGCACTTTCATGATCACGCTTCATGAGCACCTTCATTCTAATTGAATTGAGCACATTAAACAAAAAGTGTGGATTAATTTGCGCTTGCAACATCGCTAATTCCGCTTCCGCTTTCTCGATTCGGTCCTTATATTTTGAGTCATCATTTCATTTACTCTATCTAACATTTGATTAAAAGAAGTGGAGAGTGTCCCGATTTCATCTGTTCCGGTTAATGTTGATCTCGTTGTTAAATCTCCTTTTGCACTTTTTTGCGACTCTCTTTAAATAGACTAACGGATTTAATATTCTATTCAATAAATACGCAAGTAAAAGGAAAAACAAAATAAATGCTGCCGTTTGTACGACAAACACCTTTTTGAAGATCGAATCAATGCTATATACCGCTTTGTTATATCTAATAAAAGAGATTAACGTCCAATCGTTAATAGATACTTTATAACGACTGACTAAGTAATTTTCACCATTTAGTTTAATAACATTCGATGAATCATTGATAATTGCTTCGTTCATTTGTTCAGCTAACCCGGTTGAGCCATAGCTCGTAATCATCGTATGGACTTCATTTTGAAGAATTATCCCATGGTCTTCATCGCTTCCCTTTAAAATATCAGTAATTTTATATCCAGGAATTGTAACCATGGCATATCCATAAATATCATGTCCGTCGCGAAGTGCTCTAGCAACCGAAATTTGAAAGGGACTGCGATTTTTCTCCGAAGCAAGCATCGTTGTCTGTGGTGCAAACCATGTTGATTGGTACCCTTTCACCTCGCTTAAATCTTTAATCCATTGTTCATTAAGTAACTTTTCAGGATTATACTCATTCCTTGAATAATTCGTATATGACATTCCATCTTTCAATACGATTGAAACATAAGCATTTTGACCAAGTAACGTTACGGTGTTTAATAACTTTTGTATCCTTTTTTCGTCTATAAACTGGTCGTATAAATCTTTTGTGGCATTCTTGTTTTTGAAGCTCGAACTTAATTCTGTATCCATTTGAATGTAATTAAGTGTGTATAACATGTCTTCAAAAATTTTATTTAAATATTGTTCTTTTAATTTCAAGTCATTGTTTGCACTAATAATTGCCTGTTCTTTTACGGCATCTTTCGTTAAGTAATTATATACAGTAAATGTGCTGACCGCAGGTAACATTAAGCAAGTAATAGAAATGAATAAAACTTTATAACGAAAAGATAGGGATGAAAAAAGTGTATAAATCGTGTTTTCACATCCATCCTCCCATAAAAAGATTGGGGCGGAAAACTAAATTCGCCCCTACCTTTATTATACCCTCTATTTACTTATGTTTGTCGATTATGTCTTGTACAACCTTTTTGGAATTTTCCACGGTTGTATCCAAATCTTGTTTATCAAGGATTAACTTTTCAAACTCATTTGCTAGCTCTTGGTTGATTTCCAATGCATATGGTACCGCTTTTCCAAGCTCCGGAGCTTTAGAATATTGAATTGCATGAAGTACAGCTTCTTTATCTACCTTTTCCGGACTCGTAGCTTCTGCAAGAGTATCATCAATTAACTTTTCTAATTGATCATCGCTTACATTTTTCCAAGCTGGAATATTAATCCCTTGGGCAATCTGACCTTCCGTTGAATACCATCTAATAAATTCATATGCGGCCTCTTTATGTTTTGAGTTTGCAGCAATTCCAACGATATCTCCGCCTACCATCGTGTATGCACCGTCTTGATCCGCATCATTTTGTGGCATCGGTGCTACCGTAACATTGAAATCCACTGGAAAACGATCAGAACCGCCAAGTTCTGGATTCATCCATGTTCCTGCAATAATCATACTTGTAGCTTGAGTAAAGAATTGATCACGATAATTCATTTTTGGGAAATCATCGTTGCATAAGGAACGGCTGACTTATCTTCTTTTTCCATTTTCAAACGCATTTCTAATGACTTCTTATACATTGGATCATCCATATTGGAAGTACCATCAGCTTTTACGAAGTCGACACCTTCAGCTTGCGTTGTCAATCTTAGTTTCATATAGTCTTGCCAAGCACCACCTTGTGGTCCGTGGAAATACGTACCATAATGATCATCCGTCGTTAACTTTTTGCATAATCCATAAACTCTTCCCACGTCCAGCTTTTCGGCACTTCTAGACCAGCTGCATCCAAATGATCTTTATTCATCAACACATACCAAGAAGTATATTTACCTGGTAAACCATAGTGTTTACCATCAATTTGATAATTTACTTTATATTCATCGTCATAAGAAAATCCTTCTTTTTCAATAAACTCATCGAGTGGCTCAAACATATCTAGTTCTACTCTTTGTGCAAAGTCAGCAACATTCGTTACCATAATTACGTCCATTTGTTCACCTGAAGCAGCAGCTAAATCAATTTTTTCAACGCTTCTTGTGAATCTTGCTTTTCACTTAGTTGAACGACTTCTACTTTAATATTTTCATACTCTTTTTCAAAAGCTTCGATTGTTCTGTTCCAAGCATACCCATCTTCTGTTCCATGTGTATGGAGCTTGATTGTAACTGGACCTTCAGACCCCCGCCACTTTTACTTCCTTCACTTGACCCACTAGATCCACATGCAGCTAAAATACCAACAATTAAAGCTAGACTTGTAAATATTGCTAGAAACCTTTTCAACTTGATCCCTCCAAATTCGTTTATTTTTTTTAATTAATCTACTTATTTCGACAAAAACTTCAAAAATAATGGAACCCCTTACATTTTAAGTTTAATAAAAGGGCTTTCATTCTGCGTTTGTAACCTCCTGCTACTGTGTCTTTATACTCATTGTACGAGAGACCTTTCATATTTCATATGAACTTTTTTACCTAAACGAAATTTTTTTGACCTTTTTGATCAATTCGATCACTTTTTACTGAAACGATCACTAAGTTGAACGAATTGACATAAAAAACCGCTTCGACATAAATCATCAAAGCGGTTTCATTTTCACATTTATTTGTTTTTATCGATAATTTCCTGTACTACCTTTTTGGAATTTTCAACCGTTGTATCAAGATCTTGTTTATCAAGAATTAATTTTTCAAATTCTACCGATAATGCTTGGTTAATTTCCATATCATAAGATAATGGTTGTCCCGTTATTGCGGAATGTGCCGTTTGAATCGAATGGATTAATGATTCTTTGTCTACTTTTTCTGGATTTGCAGCTTCCGCCAGAATTTCGTCAATGAGTTCAACTAACTGTTCATCGCTTACATTTTTCCATGAAGGAACATTTAGACCTTGGGCAATCTGACCTTCTGTTGTGAACCATTTAATAAACGTATATGCCGCTTCCTTATGTTTGGAATTAGATGAAATTCCGACAACATCTCCCGTGACCACTTGAAATGCTTCGTCCGACTTTTCATTTTGTGGCATTGGTGCAACCGCTATATTAAAATCTACCGGAAATCTTGATGACCCACCTATCTCAGGCGTCATCCAATTTCCTGTTAAAATCATACTCGTTCCTTGTGTAAAAACACATCGCGGTAATTCATTTGTTGAGATATCATCGTTGAATAAGGAACGGCTGACTTATCTTCCTTCTCCATTTTCAAACGGAGTGCCAATGATTCTTTAAACATCGGGTCATCGATATTTGACGTGCCATCAACTTTTACAAAGTTAGCGTCTTCTTCTTTTGAGTTTAATCGTAAACTCATATAGTTTATCCAAGCACCATTATGAGGTCCGTGGAAATACGTACCAAAACGATCATTTGTCGTTAGTTTTTTGCATAGTCCATAAACTCATCCCATGTCCAGCTTTCAGGTACTTCAAGTCCAACTTCATCCAGGTGATCTTTATTTAACAATACATACCAAGAAACATATTTTCCAGGTAATCCATAATAGTGGTCACCAACTTTAGTGTTTAACTTGTACTCTTCCTCAATGTTAAATCCATCTTTTTCAGCAAGTTCATCAAGTGGTTCAAGCATATCTAAGGCAACACGCTGAGCGTAAGCAGCTGGATTTGAGAACATAATGACATCCATTTGCTCTCCAGAAGCTGCTGCTAAGTCAATTTTTGTAACGCTTCTGATGAATCTTGTTTCTCACTTAATTGCACGACATCTACTTTAATATTTTCATATTCTTTTTCAAATGCTTCAATGGTTTTTTCCATGCGTAGCCGTCTTCTGTTCCGTGTGTATGGAGTTTAATTGTAACAGGCCCCCACTACTGTCTTTTGAACCGGCATTATCGCCACCTGTTTTTCAGCTTCTTTCGTACCACATGCGGACAGAATTCCAAGTACTAAACCGATACTGGCTAAAATTAGTAGAAATCTTTTCATTTTCTCCCTCCATCTTTATCTGTGTTTTCTCCAACAGATTTGTGTAAACCCTTACATTATCTGTAATCATGATTATATGGGAAGATTCAGATTTTACATATGTAATATTTTGACCTTTTTGAAAATATTTTGACATTCCTCTACAAAAACCGCTTCGATTTTTTATTTCAGCGAAGCGGTTTTCATTCATAGTCTATTATTTGTGTTGATCGATAATATCTTGAACAATTTCTTTCGAGTTTTCAACAGTCGTATTTAGATCTTGCCTGTCGAGAATTAATTTCTCAAACTCATTTGTTAGTGCTTGATTAATTTCTTGCATATATGGCACGGGTTGTCCGAGCTCAGGTGAAAGCGTAGATTGAATTGAATGAATTAACGATTCCTTGTCAACCTTTTCCGGGCTAGTAGCTTCCGCAAGGACTTTATCGATTAACTCGATCATTTGCTCATCCGTTACACTTTTCCATGCAGGGATTTCAAGACCTTGGGCGAGCAGACCTTTAGTCGAATACCATCTAATAAATTCATACGCTGCTTCCTTATTGTTTGAGTTTGCAGCGACCGATAGGATATCCCCACCGACTGGTGAATATGCTCCATCTTGATCCGAATTATTTTGTGGCATTGGTGCAACAGCAATATTGAAATCGACCGGGAAACGATCTGAACCTCCAAGCTCAGAGTTCATCCATGTCCCTGCGACGATCATACTTACACCTTGTGTGAAAAATAAATCACGATAATTTGTTTTTGGGAAATCATTGTTGCGTAAGGGACAACTGATTGATCCTCTTTTTCCATTTTCACACGCATTGCTAACGTTTCTTTATACATTGGATCATCGATATTTGAAGTTCCATCCGCTTTTATAAAATCTGTATCTGTTTCCTTTGAAGCTAATCTCAATTTTAAATATTCAATCCAGGCGCCATTCGTTGGACCGTGGAAATAAGTACCATAACGGTCATCCGTCGTTAGCTTTTTGCGTAGTCCATATATTCTTCCCACGTCCAGCTTTTCGGCACTTCAAGACCAGCAGCATCGAGGTGGTCTTTATTTAACAGAACGTACCAAGTACTAAACTTTCCTGGTAACCCATAGTAATGATCACCTATTTTCGTGCTAGATTTATACTCATCATCGTAAGAAAAACCTTCTTCCTCAATGAATGTATCAATTGGTTCAAGCATATCCAAGCTCACACGCTGAGCATAGTCAGCGGGGTTGGAAAACATTAAGACATCCATTTGTTCTCCAGAGGCTGCAGCTAAATCCATTTTTGCAATGCCTCTTGAGTATCTTGTTTTTCACTTAATTGAACGACTTCAACCTTAATATTTTCATGTTCTTTCTCAAATGCTTCAATCGTTTTTCCCATGCATATCCACTTTCTGTACCATGTGTATGGAGTTTAATCGTTACTGGTCCGTCTGCTCCTCCAGTAGCATTTTCAGTTGTACCACATGCAGCTAGTACACCAATCATTAAAGTAAGACTTGCAATGAATAATAGAAGTCTTTTCATCTATTTCTCCCCTAGTATTTCACTTATATATATATTTTACCGGGCTAGATCTGAATATTATATAGAGTATTTCTACTAAATTAAAAATTTATTGACATTTACCTCCTTCTTTGTAAATCAGAAGCATAAAAAGCCGTTTCGGCTTTTACATCGAAACGGCTTTTAAAAAAATATTGATTAACCTTTTACTCCACCCATGGCAATTCCTTCAATTACTTGTTTCTGACCGATAATAAAGACAATCACGAGTGGAACAATTGCCGATACTGCCGCAGCCATGATCAATGAATAAAACTCACCATTTAAAGATGAGAATTTTTGCATTGCAAGTTGAATCGTATACAATGCGTCTGAGCGTAGGAAGATTAATGGGTTTTGGTAATCGTTCCACGTCCAAATGAATCGTAAAATGGCATATGTCGCAATCGCCGGGCGAACCATTGGCATCGTAATTGACCAGAAGATGCGAAAATGCCCTGCACCATCAATTTTCGCCGCATCAATAAAATCTTGATGGAGGCTCATGAAAAATTGCCTTAACATGAATGTACCTAGTACACTAAAGCTTCCTAATAGGATCAAGCCAAGATGGCTATCAAATAGTCCCAAATAACGATATAAAATAAATTGGGGAACTAAAATAGATTGTTGAGGAACCATAAACGTTGCTAAAACGATTAAAAACAATACTTTTCCAGCTGGGAAATTCACTTTCGAGAAACCATACGCGGCCATCGCCGAGACGGTTACTGAAACAACTGTCGTAATAACAGTCACTTTAATTGAGTTCCAATAGTAAAGAGCAAATGGATATTCTCCCGCCCAAACCTCTTTATAGTTTTCAACCCCATTGAATCTTTTTGGAATCCACTCAATCGGGAATTTAAATACATCTGCTTCTATTTTTAATGAAGACGAAATCATCCAAAAAACGGAAGTAGAAAGGCGATACTAGCTGCAAACGCAAGGATTGTAATAACTAGCTTCCTTGGGCTCATTTTCTTTTCCATCTTTATTCCTCCTTAGTAATTCACCCATTTTTTCTGGCCTACCCACTGCACTACTGTAATAATTAATACAAAAGCAAATAGGATAACAGCAATTGCTGAGGAATAACCAATTTTTAGATTCAAGAATGCACTTTCATATAAGTGCCAAACTAGCATTGTAGTTGAATTAACAGGACCACCTTTTGTTAATACGGCAATTAAGTCAAACACTTTGAATGTTCCGATCATCCCAGTAATCAGTAGGAAGAACGTCGTTGGAGATAAAGATGGCAACGTAATATGAACGAATTTTTCCAAGGTGTTGCTCCATCAATATCAGCCGCTTCATAAAGCTCCTTTGAAATCGATTGCAATCCCGCTAAAAATAGAATCATATTAAAGCCAATTGCTGCCCAAATCTGAATCAACATGACTGAAATTAAAGCAAAGTCTGGATCGGCAATCCATTTAGGTGGGTTTTCCACACCGATTGATAATAAGAATTGGTTAATCGGTCCTTCTGTTGGGCTGAATAGAACTTGCCATACGATCGCAACCGCTACAATACTAGAAATATACGGCATAAAGAAAGCCACTTTAAAATACGTTTTCATATACACATTTTTATCAACGAGAATCGCAATAAACAATGATACTGCGATTGTAATTGGTACAGTTAATAAGAATAACAAGTTATTAACGATTGATTTACGAAAGACTTCACTTGCAAATAAGTCTTGATAATTTTGAAGACCTACCCATTTAATTGCTGAAAAGCCTTTAATAAAGTTCCAATCCGCAAAACTTAAAAGGAAGGTTGCGATGATCGGGATTAGAACTAAAATACCTACTCCCAATAACATCGGACCTACGAATAGTAGTCCAACCATATTTTCATTTTCTAGGCTGCGTCGCTTCCTTTTACTTCCACATGTTCGACATTTTTTAATACTTCTTTTGCTTCCATGCTCATTTTATTACACCTCTCTTATTTTGTATGACTGCGTTTATTGATTAGCTGCTAACTGTCTCTCTTTACGCTCTTGCATTTCTTCCGTTTGCTTTTCAATCTTGCCGAATAGATGCAGAGAGAAAACGTAATCACCCAACAGATGCCGCTGATGGCAAATAGATAGCCTGCCATCGGTAAAAGTACGAAAACGATAGATAAAGAAAAAATAGATATAAACATAATCATCGTTTGAATCGGGTACGTTATTGCAATAAGAAATGCTGATTTAATCGAAGTAAAGATCTTTCCCCCATTTGTAAATAGACCGGAAAAATGTAGACGAACGTGATTCCAAGAAAAAATGTACAACCTAATAAAATTCCCTTTGCGATCATTCCGATCGTTCCACCAATCATATTCATAAACAGCCAATCATAATAAAAAACGACTGCAATAAAGACAAATGTGTATCCAAGTAGATTTGTCTTTAGGAATTCTCTTTAAATACTTTCCAATATGACTTAAAGACTGGAGCATGATCATCGCCCCGAACCCACTGTTTCATAATTGAAAATAAGGAAGCAGTTGCGGAAATATTCCACCGACTACCAATCCAGCTAAAGAAAAGACAACCCACAAAAAATTCAGATAAAGTAATTTAAGAATCCAATCGCAACCGGTGTTTATCGTTGCCATTAATCGATTATTCAATGTCGAAACCTCCTATATACTAGGTGTAAATTCATTGTATGGAATATGTAAACGCAATCATAGTCACTTTTTTGACCGAATTGAAAATTTTTTGACATTGGTTCGTATTTTTTACCAAAACAAAAAAGGAAGGCGATCGCCTCCCTTTCGTCACGCTAATATTGCCTCAATTTTCTCAATTACCTCTGTACTCAATTCCAACTCGCTTCCCTTCACGTTTGCTTCAATTTGTTCTGGACGGCTTGCGCCTACAAGCGCACTTGCCACATTAGGCTGGCGCAATATCCAAGCAATTGCGAGTGCAGGCAATGTTGTATCCAGTTCTTGAGTTAATTTATCCAATTGCTGAACCTGCTTCAGATTTTCGTCTGTAATGAAGTTTTTACAGATGTGTTAATTGAATCGTTTGCTGCACGGCTATTTACTGGAATTTTTCCATCTTTATATTTTCCAGTTAACATCCCCTGCGCCAGCGGAGACCAGACAACTTGTGAGATTCCGTATTTACTAGAAACCGGGATAACCTCTTTTTCAATATAGCGGTTAAGCATGCTGTATTGCGGCTGATTGACAACGATGCGATCGAGTAAAAACTTATCTGCTACTCCTACCGCTTCCTCAATTTGTGCAGCCGTCCATTCACTTACGCATAAAGAATTTTCCTTGACGAATTAAATCGTCAATCACTCGGAGCGTTTCATCGACAGGTGTTTCCGGATCATAGCGATGGCAATAAAAATATCGACATAATCTAGTTCCATTCGTTTTAAACTATTATGCAACTGTTCGTATACATGTTTACGAGATAATCCTCGGTCATTCGGCCCGTCGCCCATTGGCCAAAAAGCTTTCGTTGTAATGACATAAGATTCCCTTGCGTATTCTTTCAACGCTTTTGCCATTACTTTTCGCCTTCTCCACGTTCGTACACGTTTGCGGAGTCAAAGAAGTTAATGCCTAATTCATATGCTTTATGTATCGTTTTTCCGCAATATTGTATTCCACTGATTTCCCATAAGTAAGCCAGCTTCCTACACTCACTTCGCTCACTTTTAATCCTGAACGGCCTAATCTGCGATACTTCAATCTCCATCTCTCCCTCTATCTGTATTTACTTTCTATCTTTTTCATATAAGAAAGCGCTGTCAAGTGGTTGAGTGTAGTTTAAACCGATGCCCGCATATGGTACACTTATATTATTGCTTACTTGGAGGAATAATAGATGACGAAATATAAAGCATTGTTTTTAGATATTGATGGAACGATCTTAAAGCCCGATCATACGTATGATTTCTCAACAAAGGACGCGATTTTGCAAGTTCAGGAGCTGGGCATAGAAGTGTTTTTATCGACAGGAAGACCTATTCACGAAATCACAGACTTGGCTGAGGAACTAAATATTCATTCCTTTATTGGATATAATGGCGCATTTGCTATTTATAAAGAGCAATCGATTGTAGATGAACCAATGTCAGTTGAAACGGTGCGTGAATTTGTGAATATCGCACAAAAACATGGTCATGAAATCGTTTTGTATACAAGTGAGAAAAATTATTTTACGAACTTGGATGCACCATCTGCACAGAACTTCATTGAGATGTTCCAAATGAAAAATAATGATCAATATCATGACGGTGTTGCTAACCAAGTACTTAGCGCTACATTACTGAATCTTGAAGGTGATGAACTACGCTTGTATGAAGGGGATCCGAGCTATCATTTTGCCCAAGTAAATATCAACGGTCTAAGGAATTGCTATGATGTCATCCGTGATACGGTTAATAAGGGAGCCGCCATTCAAAAAGTACTCGAACATATAAATGTCCTAAAGGAAGCAACAATTGCATTTGGTGACGGGATGAACGATAAAGAGATGCTATCAACGGTCGGTGAAGGTTTTGTTATGGGAAATGGACATCCTGACTTGTTCGCGTACGGCAATCGAAAAACGAGCGCGGTAACGGAATCCGGAATTTTTAATGGATTGCAGTCGATCGGACTTGTGGAATAAAGGATTTTCTACAAAAGCTTACTTTTTTCATTCCAATTGGCAATTTACCTTGTTTCTTTGTTATAATCGGTTTATATGTTTTGCAATACATTCAAAGTGAGGAATTTCAAATGAATCAATTTTTAAAATCAGGTGAAACAGCACCAGTTGCTGGCACTTATGTAGAAGTAGGACACGGCGGCGGAACAGTAAAAGACGCGCAACGTGTAGAATTACAACAAGGCGATAAATTGCCTGACGCAAAAACGTATACAGTAACACTTACACATAAAGGCGAAGAAACGAAAAAGAGCGTCAACATATGTGGGTGTTAAGAAGTAAGGAAAAAGTGTGCAGAGATTGCACACTTTTTTTTTTACAATCGCTTAAAATTTCTTTATTACTTTCTACTCAACTCGGCTTCAAAAATAAGTTGGTTAAATGTAATAAATTGGATCTGCAACGCTTTTCCAAATTTCTCGAGCAAACATCAACCTATCTACACCTACATATCCCCCAATACTATCATTGATGCATAATCCCCCTTTCCACTTTCTTCCTTGTCATACCATTTTCACGTACAATTTGAAGTTAATACTACCTTTCGTAATAGGAAGATCGAGAAGATCTGGTATAATCATATAGTCAGAAATACTCAGGTAAGGAGAATCAGCATGAAGGTAGTTTGTACTGGATATGGAATCATGGCTCCAAATACAAAAACATTGAAGAATTTCTATATAATCTCAAAAATGGCGTATGTTCATTGGAAATTGTAGAACAGAGCGGTCCTAAAAACGAAACAAACATCGTTGGTTTAATAAAAAAGAGATTGAGGATTATGAAATTGACCCTAAACTAAAACGGCTTCCAAGAGTAACAAAATTAGGAATCGCTGCTACTAGAGAAGCAGTAAAATCTGCTCAAATCGATTTAAAAAATAAAAAAGTAGGACTTTTTATCGGTACATCACTAGGAGCGTCTGGTGAGAAAATATTTCAAGATTCGATTGAACATGGAAAAAGAGGAGATTATCGGTCCATTCCTATTACATTCTCCCATTATGCCAATTACCACAGTATTACAGCTGCTATTGCTCACTCCATAGGAATAAATGGAATTACAAAAACCATTACAACTGCTTGTACTTCAAGCTTAGAAGCGATTGAGGAAGCCCTTCTTTATTTAAGAAGCGGAAAAGTAGATGTAGCGATTGTTGGAGGAACAGATAGCCCAATCACACAAGCAACTACATATGCTTTTGCCAAAACGAAATCTTTACCATTTAATCAAACACTTGATGAAGGGGCTGTTCCATTTAATAAAAATAGCAAAGGATTTGCGATGGCTGAAGCGTCTGGTGCTATAATATTAGAGAGAGAAGAAGATGCCGTTCATCGAGGTGCACATATTAAAGGAGAAATGGTTGAAGTCGTTTCAAATAATGATGGAATCGATATTTTTCAATAGATGAGACAGGGAACAAATGCTTAAAGCATTAGAAGATGTCATCGCAGGACGTCAGCCAGACTATATTAATAGTCAAGCTCTTGGCATAAAAATACATGATCAAATAGAATATAATTGCTCTAAGTTCCTATTTAATCATCAAATACCTTATACATCCATTAAAAGCATGTATGGAAATCCTTTGGCGTAGTTGGAATATTGCAAGTCATCTCATCTTTCTTAAGTGTTCAGTATAATTTCATCCCACCGACGATACGAACATCAAAAAATGGCTATGAAGATATGAATATCATTACGGAAACAAAGTACCAAGAGATTAAAGAAGTTGCGATTACGAATCATGGCCATAGTGGAAACAACGCATGTGCCTATGTAAAAAATATTAAATGACCAAACCGGTATGAGCCAAGCAGAAAGAAGTGAAGGTTTATGATTATTGGCTTACTCATCTGTGCGATTGGATTAATCCCCAGTGTATTAGCACTAACGATGCATAACTTTTATAAAGAATCAAAACTGTCTGTCGGATTGGTTATATATATGCTTTTGATCACAATCTGGCAATTTGATGTAGGAATCCTATACTTTAAAGACTTGTTAAAAGAAGAGATCATTCTTATTCTTTTTAAGTTATTTCGAATGGGAACTACTTTTTCTATTCCAGTTGTATTCTTTGTAGCTTATTCAATCATTAAATTACAACCAACAATGCTAAAAGGAAATAAATGGTTGAGTAAAATTTTGATAATTTTATTCAATAAAATAACGTTGTACGTATTAATTATTTGGAGTTCGATCGTTTATATTATTAATTGGACTCCTTTAGGCATACAGGCCATTCATTTAACGAAAACTCATTCATCGCTCGATTATTATTTCCCAGAATATGGACCGCTCGCGTGGATCTATATTATCCATGTCGGTAGCTTCATCCTTTTCCAATTCCTAGTTTTTGTCATTTCAAGAAAGTTCATGAACGTAAATATTAGATACTTTTTGAGAAACTTTAGTATCTATTCGATTTTATTATTCGTATCAGGTTTCCTGAATTTTTCTTCAGAAACAGGCGGCATATCTAGTAGCATAGGAGTAATCATTTTCTCCACCTTAATTGTTCGGGAATTTATAAAGCTCAATGATCATATCAAGCTCAATTATTACCAATTGATGGAGAGACAGAAGAAACTAGACTATATCGGAAATTTATCCGGAAGTCTCATTCATGAAGTAAAAATACAAATCAGATTATTAGTGGTTTTTCTAAATTATTAACGAAGAGTGAAACCTTATCCGATAAAGATAAGAGCCTATTAGAAATGGTCAATCGATCTTCTATACATTTAGAAGACTTAGTTAACAATTACGTAAAATATATGAATTCATCAAAATTGACCTTGAAGATTGAGGATTTAGAATTAATTATTCAAGAGTCGATCGATTTTACTCAAGAAATGCTGCGTGAAAATAATGTGGACATTATATTTGTGAATAACTTTAAATCCCTCAAAGCATATGTGAATAAAACAAATCTCGAACAAGCTTTTATTAATTTAATTAATAATAGTATCGAAGCCATTCCAAAAATGACAGATAATAAAAATATCACAATTATGACGGAACTGAATGAGGGCATGATTCTCATTCATTTTATTGACACTGGAAAAGGAATACCACGGGAAAATTGGGAAAGTGTCTTTGATCCATTCATGTCATTTAAAGAAAAAGGCATGGGACTAGGTTTACCTTATGTAAAGAAGATATTCATAGAACACTTAGGAAATATTAGCATTGTGGATAGCTCTTTGGAAGGAACTCATTTCCAAATTGAAATCCCACAAAATGGGATATTAAATAGCAACCCCACAGAGAAGAATAACATTTTATAACAAGAGGAAGTAGAATCAAAGAACCATTGAAAATTTGGAGGGGTGTAAGCTATCTAGTTTGACGCCTCTCTACTAATTTATTATTGTCTCGATAGCGTAACACGAAACCTTTTATTATATATATTCGTATACGCTTTAAAGGACGGTGTTGTTGATGAATAATCATGAAATTGATTACAAAATTTTTGGCGATGATATGCAGTTTGTTCAAGTTGAACTCGATCCGTTTGAAACAGTTGTAGCAGAAGCTGGAAGCCTGATGATGATGGATGGTGAAATCAAAATGGAGACCATTTTCGGCGATGGTTCTTCCCAAAGCAATGGATTAATGGGGAAATTAATGGGGGCAGGGAAGCGATTACTCACTGGCGAAAGTTTATTTATGACAACATTTACAAATGAAGGTTCCGGAAAAAACATGTCTCTTTTGCTTCTCCATATCCCGGAAAAATTATTCCGATGGATTTATCTGACCTCGGCGGCAAACTCATTTGTCAGAAGGATGCTTTTAGCCGCTGCCAAGGGGTTTCCGTCGGGATTGCCTTTCAACGTAAGCTTGGTACTGGTTTCTTCGGGGCGAAGGCTTCATTATGCAAAAGCTGGAAGGGATGGAATGGCTTTTGTTCATGCAGGAGGAACGATTCACAAGAAAACGTTAGCGCCTGGCGAAGTTGTAAAAATCGATACAGGTTGCCTCGTTGCAATGACAAATGACGTTCATTACGATATTGAGATGGTGAAAGGGATAAAAACTGCATTATTTGGAGGCGAAGGATTATTTTTCGCGACGCTACAGGGACCTGGGACGGTCTGGATTCAGTCACTGCCATTCTCAAGACTGGCAAGCCGTGTATTTGCCGCAATGCCAGCAACGGGTGGCTCTAAAGATGAAGGTGGGATTGGAGGCCTGTTTAACATTTTTGGTGGAAATCGATAAATTTCTAAGCCGTAGCGCAGTTTTCTAAGCCGTCGCGTAGTTTTCTAAGCCGTCGCGTAGTTTTCTAAGCCGTCGCGTAGTTTTCTAAGCCGTCGCGTAGTTTTCTAAGCCGTCGCGTAGTTTTCTAAGCCGTCGCGTAGTTTTCTAAGCCGTCGCGTAGTTTTCTAAGCCGTCGCGTAGTTTTCTAAGCCGTCGCGTAGTTCAAAACCCCTAAGCGAATAAATTCGCTTAGGGTTTTTGTGGTCATTCCATCATCGATTTGATAAGGGCTTTATCTTGCCAATAATTCCCATACTTTTCAAATATATTTGTGCCTCTTCTATACTTCCAATCTGAAAGTGAAGCGGGACTTTTTACCCATTTTCTTTTTCCAGTTAAGAGATCAATTACATGGAATTTCTCTGTTTTGCTTGATTACGCAGCGTTTTTAATTTCGGAGTGACTCCATGTAACATATATTCTAATAGAACCTGATTGTAGGCATGGTCTATCGAATAATCGTCCGAGTATTTTTTAATAGTTTCTGCGCCTTTTGATAGTCACGATTCTCTAAATACACGGAAAAAGTTCAAACCTTACACCAAGGTTATCACCTTCATTCAATCTTAATAACTCTTCAAAATGATTAATTGCTTCTTTCGTCTTTCCAAGAGAATGTAATAAAAACGCATAATTATATCTCGCACGCATATAAGGTCTTGTTTCGATTAGTCCCCAAAAATGCCCTACTTCTTCTTCAAAAATTCTTCGCCGAGTTCTCTCCTACCAGCTTTCATTGCTTTTTCATAATACATTAAAGCTTCTTTGCACTTTGGCTTCCTCACCGAGAATATTGAACGCATCAACACAATTTCGGTCAAGCTTCAATGCTTTCTTAGCTAATTCAATTCGTTTTCCACCTTGAACTTCATATGCTTCATGGATCAAATCATGTGCAGTACGTTCACCTGGTGTTTCAAAGTTAAATGGTTGTTGCTCATTCAACTGATCTAAAAATTGCTGAATCTCCTCCTCAGAATCCAAGCCCTCATTTTCTATCATTTCCGTTAGTTTTCGCATTTCTGCTTCCATTCTCAACGGATTGAAGAAGGCAGGTTCATCCAACCTATCATCATCGTCTAAATTATCTATTTCATCACTTATAAGTGCTTTAATGCTACGATAAGCTCTAGAAAGTGACGTTGTGCTTACTTCATAGATTTCAGTTAATTCTTTTGAGTATAAAATATTCCATCTGGATTGATTGTCGAAATATAATAATGTAGCCCGCTGCATACACGGCTGGCTTCCGAACGTCGGGTTCCTTTTTCTTGCAAAAACTCCCCACACTATCGTCCCTAAATCGATTAATTCCTTATCTGCATCAACATATAACTCCATCACTTCTTCAAATATATCGACAACTTCTATATAACGCGAATCCGCCCATTCAATATCAGTCTTGTCAAAATCATCTTCTAAAAAATTGACTTTATCATATTTGGATACTCATCAATAAGGAATTCAGTGATATGATTTACCCCACTTGCCTCGAAAACTTCTTTTATACTATCAACTAAAAGCGCTCCATCCTCTTCTTCGAAATCAAGTGCGAACAGAAAATAAGAATAATAGCTACCATATGGAAGTAAAAACCTAATAGGTACATGCCTTCTTCAAAATCAGGTGCATTTTCGTAAACCTTCACTTTCTTCACTTCACCCGTAAAACAATCCTTCACTTCCAACCATTCTTCGTCAATGATATTTGTGACGATGGAACAGCTTGGTGCAATAGCTCTCCACTTTTCTATTTGTGCTAAAGTAGCTGGACGCAATTTATTCTTCCTTTTCTTTCTTTCAATAAATTCATCTGCCAATATCCCTGAATTATATGGATAATGAAAAATCATCCATTTGATTAGAAGGATACTTAAATGCTCCATTTCTTCCTCAGTCGTTACATTACCTATTAAATTACGCAACACTGTGGCAACTTCCTGTGGGTCCTTTGTCTCCACAAATGCTAATAATTCTTCTTGAAGCCAATCCAATTCAGTGTCTACGATGGAACTGATGGAAACAACTTTATTCATACAACACTTCTTATACTTTTTCCACTTCCACATGGGCATGGATCATTTCTACCTACCATGTTTACCCTTCCTCCCGTTCCTTTAAAACTAGTTTGTCTTATTTTCCTTAATGCTATCAACCAATCAGAATTAGTCAGATCAAAAAGGCTACCCCATTAAATCAAGGTAGCCTTTATTTATTTTTCAATTATACCACATACAATTCGATCACCAGCATTTCCCGCAGGATCTGTCTTATAATCATCCGCCTTTTCATGGATAACTAATGCACTTCCATCTTCATCAAGCAATGATTTCTCCCTTTCTTTAGCGTTACATTCGGCGCGGTAATAACCGCATTGACGGTGCCTTGAGCTGATACTGCAATATTAGGTAAATCCCCGCATGGAAGCCATTCGGATTCTCAAAGCCATGTTCCCGCCCTTCCGGATTAAAATGAGCACCAGCCGAAGTAAAATCAGGTGCTTCACATTTCCCGTTTCATGAATGTGAATCGCCTTCGTTCCTGGTTCAATTCCTTCAGCCTTGACTTCGATCTTTACTCCTTTATCTGTTTCAGAAAAAGTTGCCTTTCCAATCTTTGTACCTTTTGTGTTTATGAGATCTACATTAAGCGGCATATGACTGGTTACCGGAACAGCCTCATCATCGGTTGCCTGCGGGTTTGCGTCTTCCTTAACGGAACATGCCACAATAAGCGTACAACAAACGGTTGCCAGTGCGAAAACGAATCGCTTTTTCATGATCAATTCCTCCTATGTTTACAATCTTTAGCATGATTTCCATAATCTTCGGATTTAAACATAGGAATCAATCATTCAATCCCCTACATAGCTGATCGATAAATGCTGATCATTGATCACATCTACATTTTCTGGAACGCGCAAATACAATATATCCAACGATTGTCGCGGTTGATTAAAATAGGATGCAAATAAATTTTCTCCTGTAAATTGGCTAATTGGAAACTTCATTACCATATACGAGTAACTGATTTCAATCGTTCTAGGATTGCTTCGATTCCAAAAGTCTTTATTCAATTTGATGTTGGGAGCAATTAAATCATTCGTAACATCTACTTGAGTGAAGTCACATATACCGTCCTTCCGGTATCATTTTTAATAAAATTCTTAAAGTTTGTATATTTTTATGGTATATCCTATAATAATGGTTGGTTTATTTTTGAACTTGATTATCGGAAAAAAATCATACGAAACGCCCCTTCATTTAGGCTGTGTCTTCAACGCATGCTTTTTACCGCATACATCATCTGAGGCGCATTTCTATGAGATGCGCCTTTATTTGTTATATGAACATAAGGAGGAAGGTAAGTGAATGATACATGGGGTTTACTTCATACTGGTTATCATGATGCTGCTGTGAACATGGCCGTAGACGAATCGCTCCTTCACTGGCATAGTGAAGGAAAAATTCCACCAATCTTAAGATTTTACGGTTGGTCAAAACCGACTCTATCTATCGGTCATTTTCAGAAGGTTGAAAAATCCATAGATTTTGCCGCGATTGATCGTTATGACTGTGAGTTTATTCGCCGTCTAACGGGAGGAAGTGCCGTTTTACATGATGATGAACTCACATACAGCGTCGTTGTTTCGGAAAACAAGCCGTACATATCCGATTCGATTCGCGAGGCTTACTTCACATTATCAAAGGAATTATGGCTGGATTCAAGGAGCTTGGTATTCACGCTGACTATACACTTCCAGAGGAACAATATAAGCAGCAAGGCACTGCTGTTTGTTTTGAAAAACCTTCCGACTATGAAATGCTCGTAAATGGAAAGAAAATTTCCGGACATGCGCAAACGAGAAAAAAGGAGTCCTACTCCAACACGGCTCACTCCCTTTACAATCGATAAACAAATGTTATTTGATTTATTTCTTTTTCAACAGAAGAATTAAAAGAACGACAGCGAAAAGCTTTTTCCAAAAAGCAATAACAATGAATGAAGCATCCGAAACAAACATTACATATGATATGGCTGCAAAAGCTTTTACTAAAGGCTTTGAACAAGCATTGAACTTACAACTGAAAACATTCGAACTTACCGATCAGCAGTGGAATGAGATCCACGCTTTAGCCGATTCAAAATATCGCTCAACAGAATGGAATATGAACAGAAATCGAAAGCGGGTGCTTGCATAATGGTTCGTCAAAAGGAGTACATAAGGAAGCCTGAATGGTTAAAAACAAAAATCAATACGAATGAATCTTATCTCGGATTAAAAAGCTCATGCGGGAAAAAGGGCTAAACACGGTCTGCGAGGAGGCACGTTGCCCGAATATCCATGAATGTTGGAGTGAACGGAAAACAGCTACATTCATGATTCTCGGTGATATTTGTACGAGAGCGTGCCGTTTTTGCGCGGTGAAAACAGGCTTACCAAATGAGCTTGATTGGGGCGAACCAGAGCGGGTTGCACAATCAGTTGAAATCATGGGATTAAAGCATGTCGTTGTAACAGCCGTTGCCCGTGATGATTTGAATGATGGTGGCGCGGCAGTATTTGCAGAAACCGTTAGAGCGATTCGGCGTAAAGTTCCAGGTTGCACGATTGAAATTTTACCGTCAGATATGAAAGGTGATTATGAAAGCTTAAGTCATTTGATGGCGAGTGGTCCTGATATTTTTAACCACAATATCGAAACCGTTAGACGATTGACACCACGGGTCCGGGCTCGCGCCACATACGACCGTTCTTTAGAACTTTTAAAGCGCGTGAAGGAAATCTCTCCTATGACTCCGACCAAATCGAGCATCATGGTCGGGCTCGGTGAAACGAAGGAAGAAATTATTCAAGCAATGGATGATTTACGTGCCCATCACGTCGATATTATGACGATTGGCCAATACTTACAGCCAACGAAGAAACATTTAATGGTTGAACGTTATTACCATCCGGATGAATTTGAACAATTAAAGCAAATCGCTCTATCTAAAGGTTTCAGCCATTGTGAATCAGGACCTTTAGTCCGCTCCTCGTATCATGCAGACGAACAAGTAAGTCAAGCCTCGGCACAACGAAGAATCAAATACATGCAAGGTGTCGAGGAACAAGAAAAAGAGAAATTTTTAAGTGCCTAGAACGTCCCAAATTTAGTAAGCTTCTGCTGAACATTTTTTCAAATCCGAATAGAACTGTCCATCATAGGGCAGTTCTTTTCTTATCTTTGCTGACATTATCGAGTAATTTACTTTCCAGACACAATTCCTTTATGTCGTTTCCGAATTTTGTCTTGTACGGACAATTTTCACGCATTTCTCACTTTAATTGTCCTTGAACGTCGATTCCTAAGACAGTTCTAACGCTGATCTTTCGCATATTGTCCTTTGACGCAGGCTCCTAAGACATTTTTAACGCGTTTCTTACTTATATTGTCCTTTAATCATTGCTTTTTCTAAAACAAATCGATTAGCAGGCTTCTTTAAGTCAAGATGGTCACGCAATGTATCACCCTCGTAATCTAAACGAAATAATCCCGCTCTTGTAAAATTGGAACGACTAATTTTACAAAGTCATCCAAATTACTCGGTAATAAAGGAAATTGAATCATAAAACCATCAGCGCCTTTTTCAGTAAACCATCTTTCCATTTCATCGGCGATCTGTGTTGGTGTTCCAACAAACCGATCCTTTTTCGCTGCACCGAAAAATCTCGTATACAACTCTCCTACTTTTAAATCTTCCTCATCAATGATTTTTATCATTTCATTAAATTGGCTTTGAATGCTATTTACTTCTGGATACTCGACATCCTTTGCTGACGTTTCTAAAGAGTATTTGGAGAAATCAACATTTCCCATATAACCAGATACGAATTTCAAACTTTCGTAAGGATCAACTAGGTTTTGTAATTGCTCATATTTTTCAAGAGCTTCTTCCTCTGTTTCCCAACGATCGGAGAAATGCCTTGAAGAATATGAAGTTCGTCTTCATTTCTTCCAAAGTCCTTCAATTTCGCTTTAAACGTTTGATAATGATGTTTTGCTTTTTCAATATGATCCCAATGGACGAAAACGACTTCTGCTGTTCGAGCAGCTAATCGCTGTCCAGGTACGGAAGCCCCGCCTGAATAATGACCGGCTGTCCTTGTGGTGAACGGGCAATGTTTAATGGACCTTTTACCGAAAAATAATTTCCTTTAAAATTTACCTCATGCAATTTAGAAGGATCGTAAAATTGTCCTGTCTCTTTATTGTATACAAACGCGTCATCTTCCCATGAATCCCATAAACCTTGAACTACATCAATGAACTCCTCTGCACGTTCATAACGATGATCATGCTCCCAATGCTTTTCTCGACTAAAATTTAACGCCGTTTCGCCCGTCGCATCGGCAGTTGTCACTAAATTCCATCCTGCACGGCCACCGCTAATATGGTCAACAGAAGCAAACTGGCGCGCGAGAATATATGGCTCACTATACGTGGTCGAAGCTGTTGCCCCCACTCCTATTTTTTCTGTTGCTGCAGCTAAGGCAGTAATGAGCACAATCGGGTCAAACCGATTGAGGATTTGCGGATGCGATTCGTGGTTGATCGCTAAGCTATCCGCAATAAAGGCAAGATCAAATTTTCCCTTTTCAGCGATTTGTGCCTGTTTTTGCAATGCTTTTATATCAATGCTTGCATTTGGTTTGGCTGCTGGGTGGCGCCATGAAGAAACATGCATGCCTGAACCAATTAAGTAAGCTGCTAGTTTCATTTTTCTTTCCTTTGCCATGATCATCTCTCCTTCTCAACTACACCCGTCTAATTTTTGTTCCAATATATTTCCTAAGCCTTGAATCGCCTGAACCATAATGACCAAAATAATGACTGTAACAAGAATCGTCATCGTGCTAAAACGTTGATAGCCGTAAGTGATTGCGACATCACCAAGTCCTCCGCCTCCGATTGCTCCGGCCATTGCAGTCGCACCGATTAATCCAATCGTTGCCGTCGTCACACTTAAAATTAACGATGCAAAAGCTTCTGGGATTAAAAATCGATAAATAATCTGGAATGGAGAAGCCCCCATCGCCTTCGCTGCTTCAATGATGCCCGCATCTACTTCCAGCAAGGAGTTTTCAACAAGTCTTGAAAAATACGGACCGATATGAAGAACGAGAGGAACGATCGCTGCCGTCGTCCCAATCGATGTACCAACTAAAAGCCTAGTGAATGGAATGATTGCGACAAGTAAAATAATAAATGGAACCGACCGAAATATGTTAACGACCGGGTTGACAAAATTAAAAATGAATTTGTTTTCGAAAATATGTCCTTTTCGCGTTACGACTAATAATAGTCCTAATAGAACCCCAATAATACTGCCAAAAAGAGCGACACACTAACCATGTATAGCGTATCCCAAACGGCTTTCACGATAATCTGTGTGCTTACTTCCATTCGCTTTTACCTCCTTCACTTCTACATTCTGACTCTTGATAAACTGAATCGCTCGTTCAATTTCTTGATCGTTACCGATTAATTCAACGATTAAATTACCAAATGGGATCCCTTGTAGCTCCGTAATATTGCCAAATAGAACATTGAGATCGATCTGATATTTTTTCGCCGTTTTCGAAATGACTGGCTGCCCCGAACTCGATCCAAAAAATTGATTTTATATATACGACTATGTTCTTTTAACAAGTTATACACCGTTGTTGGCACTTCATCACGAACAACCGAGCGAATAAATTTACGCGTTGTCTCCGTTTGTGGCTGGGCAAAAACATCAAACACATTGCCTGATTCAATGACACGTCCATCTTCCATCACAGCGACCCGATTGCAAATATCTTTAATGACCTCCATTTCATGGGTAATAATAAGAATGGTAATTTTATATTGTTCATTGATTCGCTTCAATAATTGTAAAATTGATTTTGTTGTTTGCGGATCTAACGCGGATGTTGCTTCATCACATAATAAAATTGATGGATTCGTCACCAATGCACGTGCAATCCCCACGCGCTGCTTTTGTCCGCCTGAAAGCTGGTCAGGATAATTCTTCGCTTTGTCTTCTAATCCGACAAAACGAAGAACTTCATACACTCGCCTCTCAATCTCTTTCTTCTTTTTATTGCTTAATAATAGTGGTATGGCGACATTATCGTAGACGGTTTTTGAATGGAGCAAATTAAAATGTTGGAAAATCATCCCGATCTTTTCTTCGCTTCACGCAAATTTCTCTCGGATAATTTCGCTAAGTTGACACCATCGACAATGACCTCGCCTGAAGTCGGATACTCTAGCAAATTTACAGTTCGAATAAGTGTGCTTTTCCCCGCTCCACTAAAGCCGATGACACCGAAAATATCGCCTTTTTCTACTGTTATATTAATGTCCTTTAAGGCTTCAATTTGCCGGTTTCCACTAGCAAACACTTTCGATACTTGACGGAATTCAATCATAGCTGCCGCCTCCTTTTTGCTTAAAATGCTGGTACAACCGCACCATCGTATTTCTCTAAAATAAATTCCCTCACTTTTTCTGTCGTTAACGCTTTTGCAAGCTTTTGAATCGCTTCATCCTCTTTATTATCTGGACGAGTGACTAAAATGTTCACATATGGTGAGTCGATGCCTTCAATAATAAGTGCATCTTCCAAAGGTTTAAAACCTGCCTCTAATGCATAGTTCGTATTAATTGCTGAAGCTTCGACATCATCAAGCGAACGAACAAGCACAGGCCCATCAACGGGTATGAACTGTAAGTTTTTCTCATTCTTCGTAATGTCTTCAATCGTATAATCGCCTGATTTTTCTTCAGTTAATTCAATCATATTTACCGATGCAAAAGCAGTAATGCACGTGAAAAGTTAACAGGGTCCTTCGGTATGCCTATTTTTGCACCATCGGACAATTCTTCAATCGATTGGATCTTCTTTGAATAGACACCAAATGGTTCAATATGTGTTCCTTGTACGTTCACTAAATCTAAACCACTATCTTTATTCACTTGCTCTAAATACGGTGTATGTTGAAAGAAGTTTGCATCCAACTCTTTATCCGCTGTTTGTTGATTCGCTTGAATGCCGTCCGTTGTAATAACAACATCCAACTTCACCCCTTCTTTCTCTAAATCTGGTGCAATAAACTCTAAAATCTCTGCATGTGGTGTCGATGATGCACTAATTTTTAATGTAATCTCTCCTTTTTCGTCTGCTTGATTTTCCGCTGCCGTTTTCCCATTGTTGCTGCATGCTCCTAATACGAATAGTACGAATGCCAATAATGTAATGAGTAACCCTTTTGTCTTTGTCATTTTCTCTTCTCCCTTTGTTATAATTTTGTATATAAATCAAACCGATAGCATTTTACTAAAATATCATTCTTCATAAATTCTTTTGTTTGATCCCGCTTAAATCCAAGCCATTCATACAAACGGATCGCTTTTTGCATCGAATCGCTCGTGTGCAAATATAGATTCTTTGCGCCAAAAGTGTTCGCATAGTCTACGCTTGCCTTTAATAGCGCTTGTGCCACACCGTGCCCTCTTGCACTTGGATGGACGGCAAGCAAGCGAATAATCGGCGAGTAAATTTGCAGCTCTGGTCTTTCATACGCCTGTTCAGATGATTGAAACAGCTGCAAACTCCCAATAATTCCCTGGTTATTTTTCGCGACTAAAATCTTATCGACGTGCGGATTATCTACCGAAGCGATAATATCTTGTAAATAAGCTTTCCATACTTGCGGATCCGTATATTCTTGCTCGTATTGTTGGTAACTTTCCACTAGTAATAGGCGAACGGCTTCTTTCTCTTCCTCTACTAGATCCTGAACAACAACTGTATCAACCATACGGGCCTCCTCAATACTTCGTTTTCACATCAGTTTAATCGGATTAATAGTTAGATTTTTGAATAGCTTTTCTTAATTCAAGATTAGGACTTAACAATTTAAATGATCGAACGCGCTCTTCTTCTTTTGTAGTGGTGTATGCAAAATAAATTCATCGATTTGATATGCTTGATAAAGCTCTTCTAATATTTGCTTCACATACGAGGGTGTACCAGCAACGATATCGGCTCGTATCTCTTCAATTTCAAAGGTTCCTCTGCCTGTTTCTCAAAAGCAAGTGCCTGTTCATACGATTGGACCGTTAATGTGCGTCCACTATTTTTTAGATGGATTTGAAATAATTTATGATTACTTGCCAATTCTTCTGCTTCTTGTTGAGTTGGCGCCGCAATCACCGCTAAAGAAACAATGAAACGGCCATTTGGATACGTCCTCCGATAAACGTCGGAAGCGTCTTTCAAGATCGAATCATCATCATTAATAAAGCGGGCAAAGACAAAATGAACGCCAAGCTTCGCTGCTTGCAAAGCGCTATTTGCACTAGAACCGAGTAAAAATGTTTCTGGCCTTTCCGGCGGTTTCGGTAGTGCTTGAAGACCTTTATAAGGATGGCCCTCAGCAATGGAGTCGTCAATTAATTGCTGCAAGAAGGTTAAGCGTTCTTCAAAATCACTTCCATCATTCACGCTTCCAAACTGTAATGCTTTTGTTGATAACGGAAATCCTCCTGGCGCTCTTCCTACACCAAGATCGACTCTTCCTGGTGCCAATGTTGATAATACATGGAAGTTTTCGGCAACCTTATATGGACTATAATGTTGAAGCATCACCCTCCCGAACCGATCCGAATCGTATTCGTTCGTGCAAGTAAATGTGAAATTAGCACTTCAGGTGAAGATCCTGCTACTTGTTCCAATTGATGGTGCTCCGATACCCAAAAGCGACTATATCCCCACTTTTCGGCTTTTTGTGCCAATAGAATCGTTTGCTGCAAAGCATTATAAGCCGATGTATTAGGGAAGATCGGGCTTTGATCGAGAATTCCAAGTTGATAGCGCATCGTTCGTTCCTCCACTCATTCATATTTAGTGTGAAAGCTCCCGAATAGTCAGGAGCTTTCAGTTGACAACACAGCTTTTCTTACTTTATCGAAACAAGTTGGGCTTCCCTTACCTCCTTCGCTGCTTCTACCATCGTTTTCAACGCAGCGATCGTTTCCGTTTCTTTTCTCGTTTTTAATCCGCAGTCTGGATTGACCCAAAATTGTTTGGCAGGAATCGTTTGTAACGCTCGTTTAATATTTTCTTTGATTTCTGCTTTACTAGGCACCCGTGGACTATGAATATCATACACACCGAGACCGATTTCTTTGTCATAAATATTTTCTTCAAATGTTGAAATTAATTCTCCGTGGCTTCTCGACGTTTCAATGGAAATGACATCCGCGTCCAACGCACTGATCGCTTCAAAAATATCTCCAAAGCTCGAATAGCACATATGCGTATGGATTTGTGTACTATTTTTCACTGATGCCGTTGCCAGCTTAAATGCATGAACCGCGGCGTGCAAGTATGTTTCCCATTGATCACGTTTTAATGGAAGCCCTTCTCTCAGCGCTGGTTCATCCACTTGAATGATCGTAATATCGTTCTTTTCCAACTCTTCGACTTCTTTCCGTAATGCAACAGCAATTTGATTCAGTACATCGAAACGAGCAATATCATCGCGAACGAATGACCAGTTTAAAATCGTGACAGGACCTGTCAGCATTCCTTTTACTTGTTTCTTCGTTAATGATTGTGCATAGACGCTTTCCTTCACCGTCATTGCCTGTGCAAACGATACTTCACCGAAAATAATCGGAGGCTTCACACAACGTGATCCATACGATTGCACCCAGCCAAATTGCGTAATTTGAAAACCATTTAGCTTTTCTCCGAAATATTCAACCATATCCGTTCGTTCAAATTCACCATGGACTAACACATCAAGACCGATTTCTTCTTGAATTTGAATCCACTTTTTCGTTTCTGCTTGTATATACTCTTCGTACTCTTGATTTGACAGCTCACCTTTACGCCATTTTAATCGCTGCTTCCTCACTTCCGCTGTTTGCGGCAAACTTCCGATCGTCGTTGTCGGTAATAATGGCAGTTGCAGGATCTCTTTTGAATGGCGATTCTTTCAGCGAATGGTAAAGCACGCTCCGCACTTAGCTCGTTAGCATTGATTTGATCCGCTGATTTTTTCGATATGTTGAATCGTTTAACGTCTGAATGGCACGAAGGCTATCCTCAATCTGTGCGACAATGTTTTCTTTCCTTTTTTCAAACCTTGTGCAAGCGTTACGACTTCCTCAAGCTTTTCATCTGCAAATGAGAGTGCATCTTTAATAATTGGATCGAGTGCATCTTCTGTTTTTTCGTTACTGGCACATGCAGTAACGAGCATGATGGCTGAACAATGATTCTATCTTTATCAACGAATTGCTGAATGATTGCTAGAAGATCTAGCTTCTTTTCCAAATCCGCACGCCAAACGTTTCTTCCGTCAATCACCCCAGCGACAAGTACTTTATCTTTCGGGAATCCATATTGATGTAATGATTGAATCGTATCTCCATGGATGAAATCTAGCCCAATACCTGCAACAGGCAATTGTACAATTTCCTTATAAAAATCAATTGTTTCAAAATAGGTTTGAACGATGATGTTGATTCCCGGTACTGCTTGAGCGATCGATTTATAAACTTGCTCGATGAGTACAAGATCGGCATCTGTTAGGTTGGTCCCAAAGATCGGCTCATCGAGTTGAACCCATTGAACTCCTGCCTCTTCCAGTTCTTGTAATAATTGAATATATAAAGGCAGAAATGTTTTCAACAGTTCCGGGAAATCTTCTATTCCTTTTCCTAGCTTTAAAAATGTAAAAGGGCCTAATAATACCGGCTTGCCTTCAATCCCCAACTCTTCCTTTGCTTCTTTATAAAAAGTAAGCGGGCGGTTTTCTACTAATATTGGCTTTACATCATCAAATTCTGGCACAATATAATGATAGTTTGTGTTAAACCATTTGGTCATTTCTGAGGCAACAGCCTGCTTCGTCCCACGTGCAATCGCAAAGTACGTCTCCAACGATGTAGTCGTTTCATTATTTTGAAATCTCTTTGGGACGACTCCAAACATAATCGATGTATCAAGTACATGATCATACAATGAGAAATCTCCAACTGGAATGAGATCGATCCCTTTTTCTTGTTGTTTTCTTAATCCGTCTAATCGTAATGCTTTTGTTTCCTTCAATAGCTCCTCTTCGGTAATGTCCCCATTCCAAAACTTTTCCAATACTTTTTCCATTCACGTTTTTCACCGATTCTTGGATAACCTACATTTGAACTTAATATGTTTGCCATAATATCTTCCCTGCTTTCATTATTTTTATTTCTCCCTAACTAATAAATTGAGATTCTTTTCTTTTTAACAATTGTTCATCTTTCTGCTGTATATAAGTAGATAGTTTAGCCGTCAATTCATAGCGGATAAATGGTGTGATTAAATAAATTCCGTTAAAGTGCACTATCGCTGTATCGATTAATTCCTTCGCAATTTGCAATCCTTCTTGGATAGCCTGTTCTGGATTTTCTGAAGTTGCAGCCATTCTTGCGCGAATATCATCCGGCACTTTGATCCCAGGCACTTCATTATGAAGAAACTCTGCGTTTCGTGTTGAGACTAGAGGCATAATCCCAATGTAAATCGGTGCCTTTATATGTTTTGTCGCTTCACTTATTTCAATGATTTTCTCTTTACTAAAGACTGGCTGCGTAAGGACGTAATTCGCCCCATATTGAATTTTCTTTTCTAATCGTTCAACAGCTCTGCCAATATTTCGAACATTAGGGTTAAAAGCTGTCGCAATATGAAAGTTCGTTTTTTGTTTCAGCGACTTTCCCGACAAAGAAATTCCTTCATTAAACTGCTTGATTAACTTTATGAGTTCAAATGATGTGACATCAAAGACGGAGGTTGCGCCTGGAAAATCACCAATTTTAGTCGGATCACCGGTGATCGCCAATACATCTCGGATTCCTAATGTATGTAAACCCATTAAATGCGATTGTAATCCGATAATATTTCGATCCCGGCATGTAATATGAACGAGTGAAGGCAAATCAAGCTCTCGATTGACGAGTGATGCCATCGTCAGATTACATACACGCGGTGAAGCGAGTGAATTATCGGCAAGTGTTAATCCATCAACTCCAGCTTCCTTCAGTGCTCGTGCCCCTTCGAAAAACTTGTTCGTATCTAAATGTTTCGGGGTATCCAATTCAACAATGATCGATCGCTTTGTTTTTACTTTTTCAAATAACGTTAAGTGATCCTTTTGTTTTGATTCGGCAATCTCAATTCTTCTTTTATGTTTCACCTCCTTTTTCTTAATCGGCGGTAAGCCTTTCACACCTTCTGCCAGTGCTTTAATATGTTCTGGTGTTGTTCCGCAACATCCCCGATTAATCGAACACCTTGATTGCGAAAATCACGGGCATACGTTTCGAAATAAGCTGGCTCCGCTTTATAGCGAAGTTTACCTTCGCGATATTCCGGAAGACTTGAGTTCGGATAAACAGATAAAAATGCTTTCGTTGGAATCGGGATCGGTTCCAACGCTTTTAAACGTGATAAGGACCGAGCCTGCAATTCACTCCAACAACATTTGCACCTAGCTCTTCTAAACGAACGAATGCATCTGATAGGTCTATTCCACTTTCCAATACTCCAGGTTCATGCATCGATACATTCGTAATAATTGGAATATCCGTCTCTTCACGAGCAATTTTTAAAACAGTCGTCAGTTCATCCAAATCATAATAGGTTTCCAATAATAGGCCATCGACACCTTCAAGCAACAAACAGTAAAGCTGCTCTCGAAAGCTCCGTTTTAATTCTTCTTTCGTCTCCACGCGTATACCCGAACCATGAATACCGCCAATCGTGCCCACGACATAAGCATCATTGCCTACCGCTTTCCTCGCAATTTTCACTGCTTCACTATTGATTTTCTTTACTTTTTCCTCTAGACCATATCTTGATAGCTTTATATAATTTGCCCCATACGTGTTCGTTTGAATGACATTTGCCCCTGCATTGAGATAAGCCTGATGAACATGGCTTACTTCATTTGGATGTGTAAGATTCAACTCTTCAAAACAACGGTCGATTCCGTATGAATAAAGCAAGGTTCCTGTCGCCCCATCACCGATCAATAGTTGCTCTTGCAAACGACTTAATAAGCTCATACCGCTTCACCCTCCCCATTTATATTTAGACTAAGAAGGCTTTTCCAATAAAAAGAGCCTTCTCGACAAGAAGAAGACCCTAAATAGATATATATCTATATCCGAAGGCTTCTTCTCATCTTTCAAGTCGTTTTCCAACTTGTTGGATGTAGCACCTTTCCGTATAAAACGGTGGTTGCTGAGGTGTCATCGGGCCATTCCCTCAACCTCTCTCGATAAGAACGAAGTGTTATACATTTTTATAAAGTGATGAATTAGCTCCTGTTTTCCATGAAATAAAAAGGACAACAAGAAATACCACTTTCATGAAAAGGAGTATTTCCGGTTGTCCGGTCAGTACTGATTACATTTAATTGTTTAAATTGTATTATAAGCAGGTATTTTTAGAAGTCAATATGTTTTTCGAAAAATCAAATAAATATGTCTACTTCAATAAGCGCAAGCTGTTTAAAATGACCAATATCGTACTTCCTTCATGACCAATCACCCCAAACGGCAAATCCATCATTTGTAGGAAATTGGAGGCAATGAGAAGGAGGATGACACCGATAGAAAAATAATATTTTGTTTTATGATGCGATTCATTCGCTTCGATAGTTGAATCGCTTCTGGAATACGCGATAAATCATTTTTCATGAGAACAATATCAGAAGTTTCTAGTGCAACATCAGTCCCTTCCCCATTGAAATGCCCACATTTGCCGTTGCAAGCGCAGGAGCATCATTAATCCCATCGCCAACCATTGCTACATTTCCGTATTTACGCTTTAATAATTGAAGATGAGTTACTTTGTTTTCCGGCAAACATTCGGCCATTCGCTCATGAACATGAGTCTCAGAAGCAATCGCTTCAGCCGTCGTTATATTATCACCAGTCAGCATGATCGTGTAAATTCCTTGGCGCCTTAATTGATCAATCGCTTCTTTCGTTTCGGCACGGACAATGTCTTTCAACGCAATCAATGCGACAAGTTCACCAGCTTCTTCAGCAAACACAATCGTTTTCCCTTCATTTGCAAGCTGATTCGCACGCCCATTGGCAAACTGATTCACAGCCGCTTCATCAAAATAAGTAGGTTTACCCATCCTCCATTGTACTTGATCAATGACTGCTTCCATTCCCCAACCAGGTACATCCTTTATTTCGTTTGGTTCGATAAATGGTATTTCAATGTTTGCACGAGCGTAATTTACAATGGCATTCGCTAAAGGATGATTCGAATGCCTTTCAATCGACGAAACCGTTCTCAGAACCTCATTTGCATCTAAATGTTCACTAACGATGAAATCCGTCACTTCAGGCTTCCCTTTGTGAGCGTGCCTGTTTTATCAAATGCAATCGCCCGCAAATGACCTAATTGCTCTAAATGAACTCCACTTTTAAAAAGAATTCTCGCTTTGCACCATTTGAAATCGCCGCTAATGTTGCAGGAGTAATTGATGCAACAAGTGCACAGGAGAAGCGACAACAAGTAAAATCATCGCCCGATAAAACGATTCATTCCAGCTCCAGCCAAGAAGAAATTGAGGAAGAAAAATCATCATTGTGACAACGGCTAACACGATGTTTACATATTTTCCTTCAAAGCGTTCAATGAAAAGCTGTGAGGGTGATTTTTCACTTTGTGCAGATTGGACGAGTTCAATGATTTTTTGAAAGAGCGTTTCATTGCTCGGTTTTGTAATACGAACGGTAATCGATCCATTCATATTCATCGTCCCGGCAAAAACTTCCTCTCCTACCCCTTAAACATAGGTGTCGCCTCGCCCGTAATCGCTGCCTCATCTAAATTCGTCGATCCATTCGTAATTTCACCGTCAGAAGGAACCCTTTCACCTGGTCTGATTAATATATTATCACCGACCACTAATTCTGATACAGACACATGCTGTTCCCCATGATCAGTTATTTTCAACGCTTCATCCGGCTGCATTTCCATTAACGATGAAAGCTCTTTATAGCTTTTATTCATCGTATATGTTTCCAGAGCGCCACTCATCGCAAAAATAAAAATTAATATCGCGCCCTCTGTCCAATACCCAATCATCGCAGAACCAATCGCTGCTAAAATCATTAACATTTCAACGTTTAGCTTTTTGTTTTCAATCGTATCTTCAATGCCTTCTTTAGCCTTCGCATATCCGCCAATAACAAAGGCAAGTACATACAATATAATCGATGCTGCAGCAAATCCGCTTTTATCAACGAGCCAGCCTAATAAGATGAGCATCCCACTTCCAACCGCTGCAACTAGTTCACCATTCGTCTTTAACTTCTCTTTAATATTTGTTTCAGGGACGACTTGTTTACTTTTTAACGTTTCTACTTGAGAGCTCATCACTACACCTTCTCCTATCTTATTTTATAAATCTCATGATCTATTTATAATAATTATTATATTAAACTAATTGCAAAGTGTCAACATTAAATGATAATCATATGTAACAAATGAGAATGATCATCAATATCAACTGCACTTCACTATTAATTATCAATAATAATTATTATTTACTCTCTTTCGTCTTAATCTATAATGAAATATGGCAAAATAGTAGAATAGGAGATCTTTCATGTTAGCTGCTTTTCTTCACGGGTTTATTATGGCATTCGGGTTAATTCTTCCACTCGGTGCACAAAATGTATTCATTTTTAATCAAGGTGCTTCAAATCGAAAATTCAAAGGGGTCATTCCCGTCATTATTACCGCCTCATTATGCGATAGCTTGCTTATTTTATTAGCCGTCTTAGGTGTGTCTGTAATGGTGCTAACGATTCCTGTATTACAAACGATTCTGTTTTCTATCGGACTACTATTCTTAATATATATGGGCTGGTCCGTTTGGAGTAGTGCCACTTCATTCATAAGCCAAGCGACTGAAGCGTTGCCACCAAAAAACAAATCATGTTTACCTTGTCTGTATCATTGCTAAACCCTCATGCCATTCTTGATACGATCGGTGTGATTGGAACGAGTTCACTCAATTACAGTGGAGCGGAAAAGATTTTATTTACAGGTGCTTGCATCATCGTGTCCTGTCTCTGGTTTCTAGGACTAGCTATAGCTGGGAGAATAATAGGCAACCTTGATTCAACAGGTAATTTCTAAAGATGATTAATAAAATATCGGCTTTGATTATTTGGGGTGTGGCCATTTATATTGCGATAAAAAGGAGATCAGGCTGTGATCTTCCTTTCTTAATGAACAAAAAGTAAACAGTCATAACTTATTTTAAAAAAACGCTTGATTTATTATCATAACGTGTTATTATAAATTCAGGTAAACGATTACCCAAGTGATGATTACACATCATCTAAACATACACTCATCGTTATTTTTATTTTGAATGATGAGTAATCGTTTACTCAAAAGGGTAAACGATTACTCCTGTAGATCGTTTGTCATTCGTTTATATTTTTAAAAAAGAAATGAAGGTGTTACGCATGGAAAAATTAATTTGTCCTTCTATGATGTGTGCTGATTTTCGCTCTTTAGAAGATGAAATGAAAGCGCTGGAAGAAGCGAATGTTGATATTTATCATATTGACATCATGGACGGAAAATTTGTCCCGAACTTTGGAATGGGGCTTCAAGATTTAGAGTACATTCGCTCAGCTACAAAGAAAACCGTTGATGTTCATTTAATGATTGATAATCCATCTGCTTATATTGATTTATTCGCAGAAAAAGGCGCAGATATTATTTATTTTCACCCTGAAACGGACATGCATCCTGCAAGAACGATTGACCGGATTCGTGCAAATGATGTTAAGCCAGGCATTGCCATTAACCCAGGTACATCGATTGCATCGATCGAGCCATTATTAAGCTTAGTCGATTATGTGCTTGTCATGACAGTAAACCCAGGATTTGCTGGACAAACATATTTATCGTTTGTAAACGAAAAAATTGAAGAACTATGCAAAATTAAAAACGAAAGCAATCATCCGTTCCAAGTCGTTGTAGATGGTGCGATTTCACCAGAAAAATTCAAGAGTTATCTGCGATTGGCGTTGAAGGATTCGTGTTGGGAACCTCTGCTCTTTTCGGAAAAAGAGAATCATATAGAACGATTGTAGAGAAGCTTCGAGCTTTATAATATAGGAGGATCAAATGATGAAAATTGCAATTGCAAGTGATCATGTCGGTTTGGAATTAAAGCCAATAATTGTTGAGTACATTCAAGAACTTGGCCACGAAGTTGTCGATTTTGGCCCACAATCAGCGGATCGCACAGACTACCCTAAATATGGACAGAAAGTTGCACTTGAAGTCGTTGAGAAGAAAGCGGATGCAGGTATATTAATTTGTGGAACTGGAGTTGGAATTTCTATTTCAGCTAATAAAGTAAAGGGAATTCGTGCGGTTGTATGTAGCGAGCCTTATACAGCTCAGCTTTCTAAACAGCATAATAATACGAATATCCTCGCTTTCGGCTCTCGTGTCATTGGTAGTGAACTCGCTAAAATGATTGTGAAATCTTGGTTAGATGCAGAGTTTGAAGGTGGCAGACACGCTAATCGTATTGAAATGATTGGCACAATTGAAGATCAATTTTTATGCTAAATACATGTTGGCAAAGAAAAATAAGTGCTCCTTATTTTTCTTCAACCGCATGGAAAGCGCTTATCTATTTGGAAATGAGGGAAAACCATGTCTTATGGAAAATTAGCAAAAATGATTGTCAAAAATATTGGTGGCGAAGATAATATTTCATCCGTCACACACTGTGCAACGAGATTACGCTTTAAATTAAAAGATGATTCAAAAGCAAACACTGAAGCACTTAAGTCTTCTCCAGATGTATTGTCTGTTGTTAACAAAGGCGGCCAATACCAAATCATTATTGGCACACATGTTTCACATGTATATAAAGATTTATTGAACGTAGCAAATATTGAGGTGAAAAATCAGATTCACCGAAAGAAGAAGCTTCTGGAAATGTAATTGGTCGTTTCTTTAACGTCGTATCAGCAATCTTCACACCGCTATTACCTGTATTGGCTGGTGCCGGAGTATTGCGCGGGTTATTAATGATCTGTAATCAACTTGGTTGGATTAGTGAAGATTCTGGAACTTATGGCATCTTATCAGCAGCATCATTAAGTGTATTCTATTTTATGCCGATCTTACTATCTGTTACCGCGGCCAAGAGATTCGGCGCAAATCCATATATCGCAGCGGTAATAGGGGCTTCCTTGATTCACCCTGATTTTATGGGTTTACTTGAAGGTTTAGGAAATGGGGCAAAAACTGATTTCTTTGGAATTCCAGTCGTATTGATGTCATATCCTTCAACGGTTATTCCAGCAATTTTAGCAATTTGGGCATATTCATATCTTGAAAGATTTTTAGAGAAGCATATTTGGAGAAGCATGCAAATTATTTTAGTACCACTTATTTCTTTCGTTATTATCGTACCTCTTACAGCGATTGCATTTGGTCCATTCGGTGTTTACGTTGGTGAAGGATTAGCGAATGCAATTAATTACTTGAGTGAAACAAATGGTTGGATTACTGGTGCGTTAATTGGTGGCGTATGGAATGTCTTCGTTGTATTCGGATTACAATGGGCAGTTAACCCAATTATGATTAGCAATATTAGTACATTAGGATTTGATAAAATTGTTCCTCTTACAGCGGCTGCTAACTTTGGTATCGCTGGAGCAACTTTAGGTGTCTTAATTAAAACTAGAAATAAAAGAATGCGTTCATTCTCCCTTTCAGCATTAATTTCCATTTTCTTTGCTGGGATTACAGAGCCAGCAATCTATGGTGTTGCGATCAAACTTAAACGCCCATTCATTGCCGCAATTATTGGTGGTGCTGCTGGGGCGCATTTATCGGCGGGTTCCAAGTTATTGCCAATGCCTTTGTATTCGGTGGATTAACAACTTTACCTGCTTTCGTAGGAAGCACATTTACAAAGTATGTCATTGGATTATTAATCTGTTATGTCGTCGCAGCTGTGGCAGCAATGATCTTAGGCTTCGAAGATCCTGTGGATGAAAGAACAGAACAAGAAGATGAAAACGAAGAAAATGTTAACAATGTTGAAACAGTATCTGCATCAATAGGAAGCGAGCAAGTGATCAACAGCCCGATCACTGGTAAAGTCGTCGATTTACAAGAAGTGGCTGACGGTGTATTTTCCGAAAAGTTATTAGGTGAAGGGATCGCCATCATTCCATCTGATGGAAAAGTTTATGCACCTGCAAGTGGTGTCATGTCAACCGTTTTTCCTACGAAACACGCCTATGGAATTACAACAGCTAACGGTGCCGATATCTTAATTCATATCGGTATTAACACAGTTGAATTAAACGGCGAGCTTTTTGTCGCTCATGTAGAACAGGATCAGCATGTCAAAGCAGGAGATTTGATCGCTGAATTTGATTTAGAACAAATTAAAGCAAAAGGTTATCCGATTTACACCCCTGTCATTATGACAAATGCAGCATCCTTTGCTGATGTGTCGACATTAATTAGTGGAGATGTAAAGTATGGAGAGCCATTAATTAACTTGAAATAAAACGTGTTAAGGACCTAGCTCTATTTTAGAGTTAGGTCCTTCATTTTAATGGTTCCCCGCTTTCACAAAATAAATTTATATAGTAGCATAGTCATTATCGGAGTATAAGTATGTGTGAGGTGCACGATGAACAAAAAAGAATTTATCTATGAAAGAGATTGCGGAATTATGCAATGTATCTGTCGCAACTGTTTCGCGGGTAATCAACCAAAATGGCAGATTTTCTAAAGAAACAGAAGAAAAAGTACGTGCCGTTATTAAGGAGTACGGCTATAAAACAAATATGGTGGCCAAAAGTTTACGAATGAGACAATCGAAATCCATTGGTGTAATCGTTCCCGATATAAAAAATGAATTCTTCTCCAGCATCGTTTTGGAAATTGAACATTTCTTTTTCTCTGAAGGCTATTCTGTATTTATATGTAATACGAACAATGAAGAAGAAAAAGAACAGGAATATTTAAAGAGCCTTGATGCAAAAATGTAGACGGATTAATTTATATTTCAGGAAAGAAGATTTATCGCTCCATTCATTGCGAAGAAATATTCCAATTGTTTGTATCGACCGCAAGCCTACTATTGATGAAAACATTGCTATCGTGGAATCGGATAACTATGTAGGCGGATACATTGCCGCTGAAAAATTAATAAACGAAGGATGCAAAAACATTTTACTCATTAGAAGTAGAAAAGATCTTTCAACGATCCGTCTAAGATATAAAGGATATGCCGATGCCTTAAAGAAAGGAACCTCAAGGTCCGCGATGAATTAATCATCGACCTGACCTATACTACCTTTGAAGAAGCAAAGGAAGCCATGGAACGATTCATTAAAGCTGGAATTACCTTTGATGGCGTCTTCGCGACAAATGATTGGCTTGCTCTCGGAGCATTAATTGCATTAAGAGAAAATAATATAAGCGTGCCACAAGACGTAAAAATCATTGGCTTTGATAATATTTCAATTTCAAAATATAGCTACCCTAGCATCACAACCATTGATCAAGACAAAAAGAAATTAGGTCAAGAAGCAGCAAATGCTTTATTGAATTTTATAAATAAAGAAGAAACGAGAGCAAAGCTTGATATTGTCATTCCCGTGACATTAGTTGAGAGGGAGACAACTTGAGAAAACCTATAATACCGATTCTCAAAATAGTTTGAGGATCGGTATTATTTTTAGTTATCTTTCATTTATAAAGGCAAATTAATGAGTATATTTAAAAACAAGAAGTAGGTAAAGACCTTTCCTCCCTTAATCAAACGTTTGATTAAACACATTTTTGTTAAAAACAATGGTCTTTTCCTCGATCAGAAACCATAAACAGATAAAAGGGAGTGATTTCATGAATTTCGATCTTACCGCTGAACAGGAATTGCTTCGGAAAACGATTCGACAATTCGTTGATAAAGAAATCATGCCGTTTATTGGTGAATGGGACGCTCAAGGGCATTTTGATCAGAGTATTTTAAAAAGACTTGCGGCGCTGGGTTTGATGGGGTTTGTATACCGGAGAAATATGGCGGAAGCGGCATGGATTATAACAGTTTAGCAATCGTTTGCGAGGAGCTTGAACGTGGGGACACCGCGTTTCGTACAGCGGTATCCGTTCACACTGGGTTAAACTCGATGACCTTATTACAATGGGGAATAGAGGAACAAAAACAGAAATACTTAATCCCACAAGCGAAAGGGGAAAAATCGGCGCCTTTGCTTTAACGGAACCAGGTGCAGGATCGGATGTTGCTGCGGTACAAACGAAGGCTGAGAAAAAGGGGATCATTATATAATAAATGGACAAAAAACATGGATTTCTTTATGTGATGTTGCCGATCATTTCCTTGTTTTTGCGTATACGGATACAGGGATGACCGCTTTTATCGTCGAAAGAACAATGAAAGGATTTTCCTCAAAAGCAATTAAGGGAAAATTAGGCATTCGAGCCGGCAATACAGGAGAACTTTATTTTGACAATATGAAAGTACCGAAAGAAAATGTACTAGGAAAAGAAGGTGAAGGCTTTAAAATCGCGATGTCTGCGCTTGATAATGGACGTTTTACCGTTGCCGCCGGTGCTTGCGGCTTGATCATGGCATGTCTCGAAGCGAGTGTAAAATACTGCCACGACCGAGAAACGTTTGGCAAGCCGATCGGCAAGCATCAGCTCGTCCAACAAATGATCGCTAATATGGAAGCAGGATTACAAATGAGTCGCCTGCTCGTCTATCGCGCCGGGGAGCTGAAAAATAGCGGGAAAAGAAACACGAGAGAAACATCGCTCGCCAAATGGAAAGCATGTGATTTTGCCAATCAGGCAGCGGACGATGCGGTGCAAATTCACGGTGCATATGGGTACTCGAATGAATACCCAGTTGAACGTTATTTGAGAAATTCAAAAGCGCCTGTTATTTACGAAGGAACACGCGAGATCCATACGATTATGCAGGCTGAGTATGTGCTTGGATATCGAAAGGATAAAACACTTAGGAAGATGCTGCCTGCTTGGATGGATATGAATGAGGAAGCTAACTAAAAGCATTGTCCATCAAACTGGAACTGAAAGACAGTTTTTAAATAGATAGCATAAGTAATGTCTTTGAAAAGCGATTTGAAAGACACTTTTTCATCGACTACACGAAAGATGTCCTTCAAATGCAATTTGAAGGACAAATATGCATGATATGTATGAATTAGCGTCCTTTACAAGCTGCTATTTTATCAAAAATACGAAAGCGGATGAAGAAAATAATGACATCCTTCTTCATCCGTTTTAAACCAAGGTTATATCTCACTTTCCACAATCTCAACACCACGTTTCGCCATTTCCGCGATGTAATGCTTTCCAGGGACAATTTGTTCTGGCGGATATACACCTCTTTTCGAAATGATGCCGTTACCGATCATTTGCGCGACGATTGAGATTGTATTTGCTGTCGCTCGTGCCATTGCTGTCACATCATTCTCGCTATCTTTATATGTGACCATTTCATATTGATAGGTTTTCTTTGCGCCGCTTTTTCTCCCGAAACGATCACCCGCAAGAGCACGACATCTACTTTTCCATTTAAAGCAACGATCGGATCAAGCACTTTTAATAATACGTCCCGTGGTTTGATCATTTGCCCTTTTACTTCCACTTCAACATCTTTTCGAGTTAAGTTCAAATCAACAAGCAGCTTGCATTTTTCCGCATGACCCGGGTAGCGGATCGTTTTATATTCTAATTCATCTAAAAGTGGAAACGAATAAAGCAATGTGGATGTACCGCCTGACGTATGAAACGCCTCCAATGGACCAAAATGGTTGAAGTAGATTGTCTCTACCTCTGATAAAGATGGTATTTCCCGCTTCACACCATTACGGACAATGATGGAAGGATTTGTATAATGATCCAACACCCTTCCATTGAAAATACATGGTTATATTCGAGCGGCGGTTCAGGCTTCACTGGAATGCCCCCAACATACATTTTAATCGAGGTTACTTTATCTAATTTACTTGCCCCATATCCAACTACAATATTATTCATCCCAGGAGCGACACCTAGATCTGGTATGACCGTCGTATGCTCAGTTTTAAGCTGCAGCACTTTATCGGTTATATGACCGATATGCCCACCAAGATCAACACAATGCACCCCCACTTCAATGGCTGTTCGGGCGACGATCTCATTAAACGCATAAAATAAAGCATTGACGACGACATCATATGGCCGGATCAATTTAGCGAGCATTTCCCGATCTGTTGCATCCACATAGCAAGCCTTTAGTTTAGGCGATTGTAAATGAGCGCATACAGCTTTTACCCTATCCAAATCAATGTCCGCAAGTCCTACGACTGTCACCTTATCGCTTTTGAGCAAATCACGAGCAACCTCTTTTCCCATGAACCCTGATCCTAAAACAATCACTTTCATTATTGATCCACCCCTTTAGGGATTGCTCTTTCTCACGTAATATCGATTTGTGCCCTTTGCAACTTACCGCTAAAATCGACATAAATACTTTTCCATTCTGTAAACACATCCAATGCCGCCACCCCTGAATCACGATGTCCGTTTCCAGTTCCTTTTGTTCCACCAAATGGCAGATGAATTTCAGCTCCCGTCGTTCCGGCATTTACATACACAATCCCGTATCTAAATCGCGCTGCGCTGCAAACACGCGATTCACGTCTTTTGTAAAAATTGAACTTGATAATCCATACGTCACTTGATTATTTACTTCGATTGCTTCCGCAAAACTTTTACTTCGATGATGGAAATAACCGGGCCAAAAATCTCTTCTTGAGCGATTCGCATCGTCGGCAATACACTTGTAAACAAGGTCGGTGCAAAATAAAATCCTTTTGCATATTCTCCTTCATCGACTACATAACCGCCCTCTTTCAGTTCCGCACCCTCGTTAATCCCAATATCGATATAGCTTTTAATTTTTGCCAACGAAGTTTTATTAATGATTGGTCCTATCTTCACATGTTCATCTAATCCATTGCCGATTGTCAGCTTTTTCATTTCAGCTAATAACCGTTCTTCCAGTTGACCTTTCACTTTTTCATGAACGATGACGCGGCTGCATGCTGTACATCTTTGCCCACTCGTACCAAATGCACTCCATATAATTCCTTCAACAGCAAGATTTAAATCTGCATCATCCATCACAATAACGGCATTTTTCCACCCATTTCAAGCGATACTTTCTTTAAATTTCTTCCGCATGTTTCCGCAATCTTTCTTCCGATTTCATTCGATCCAGTAAAGGAAATGACACGAATTTCTTCATGCTCAACTATGGCATCACCGACCGTTGAACCTGAGCCAAACACGATATTTAACACACCTTTAGGTAAGCCCGCTTTTCAAAGATTCGAGCCAACTCAAATGCCATGAGTGGTGTTTCTGTGGCGGGCTTCCAGATGACTGCATTGCCGGCAACGATCGCAGGAAACGACTTCCACGTTGCAATTGCTATCGGGAAGTTCCACGGAGTAATGATCCCAACAACACCAATAGGCGCGCGCACACTCATTGCAAACTTATCTTTCAATTCGGATGGAGTTGTCTGCCCAAATAAGCGCCTGCCCTCTCCCGCCATATAGAAGGCCATATCAATGCCTTCCTGCACTTCACCGCGGGCTTCATCGATCACTTTTCCATTTTCCATTGTTAACCGCATAGCAAGCCGCTCTTTTTCTTCCTTCATAATCATGCCAACTGTATATAATATTTCAGCGCGTTGTGGAGCTGGAACGAGCGCCCATTCCTTTTGTGCTTTTTTGCAGCAGTAACCGCCTTATCGACCTCATTTTTATCCGATAAAGGCACCTCAGCAATGACTTTTCCGGTGGCAGGATTCATGACGTTTACATATTTTACATCTGATTGGCATGACCAATGACCATGAATATAGTTTGTCAGTTTTTCGATTGTCACAATGATCGAACCCTCCTTCATAATTCCTATAACATGATCTAAATATATGCGTGATTTCGATTAAATATGGGTTTTATGAGTACAAAAAAGCCCCACCTTATCAAAAAGATAAGACAGGGGCGTTCGTAATTATTGAAACACGATTGTTTTGTTGCCGTGAACGATGACACGATCTTCGAGATGCCATTTCACTGCGCGCGCAAGCACTCGACGTTCAATTTGTCGACCGATTTTTTCAAATCTGTTACGTGGTCGCGATGATCAACACGCTCAATATCCTGCTCAATGATCGGACCTTCATCAAGATCATTTGTTACGTAATGCGATGTTGCACCAATCAATTTTACGCCGCGGTCATACGCACGCTCGTATGGACGTGCGCCAATAAACGCCGGCAAGAACGAATGGTGAATATTGATGATTTGATTTGGAAATTGCTCTACAAAGTTAGGTGTTAATATTTGCATATATCGAGCAAGAATAATTACATCAATCTTGTATTCCTTTATCAAACGAATCTGTTCTTCCTCAACCTGTTTGCGAATGTCCTTATTCGCTGGGATGTAATGAAACGGAATACCGAATGACTCAACTACTTCTCGTGAGTTTTCATGATTGCTAATCACAACTGCAATATCTGTTTCAAGATCGCCATTTTTCCATTCCCATAAAAGCTCCATTAAACAATGAGGCTCATGTGAAACAAAGATCGCCGTTCTCTTACGATTGCTTCCATACGTAAAATCGTATTTCATCGAAAAATTAGCGGCGAGTTCTTCAAAATCACTTTCCATTTGTTCGTGCTTTTCTAACAATCCATCGCAATGAAATTCAATTCGAATAAAAAATGCTCCACCTTCTGGATCACTCGTATATTGACTTGATTCGATAATATTTGCACCATGTTCATATAAGAACTTCGAAATCGCTGCAACGATCCCAGGTTGATCTGGGCAGTTGACTAATAAGCGCCCCGATTTTTGATTTGTTGTTCTTCCGTTAGTTTTACAGACACCTTTTCCACATCTCCCGTTGCTTTACTTATTAGTTTATTATATCGGATTAGTCGCTATATTTCTATCATTTATACCAAGAATTGCTCTGGTTCGATGATATCTCTCAGATGTATCATCATTTTAAAAATCCAGCTCAATTGAATGAACTGGATTTTTGATCGTTATGATTTATGTCCACATCCATTTCCAAATTTCTTTTGGTGTGGCATTTTTCCATACATTAAAATACCGATTTTGAAAATCTTCCTGCTAGTTTCATAAATAGCCAAATGCTAATGGCAAGTACAGCAAGTGCAATAATAATTTCCATCCATGGCCATTCCTCCAGCAACGATAATCGAATAAGAAGGATTCCCGGTGAGGTAATAGGGATGTACGTCCCAACTTTAGCAATCATTCCGCTTGGATCACTAATGATCGGACTGAAAAAATAAACGGTAAAAACGGAAGCATCATAACCATTCCTTGAAAATTGCTCGTCGCTGTCAACTCTTCGACCGTTGCTCCAAGTCCGACAAAGATCGCCGCAAATAGAAAATAACCAGCGAAGGCAATCAATACAAGCAAGATCGTTTCCGGAACAAGTAAATATTCCATGATCGGAATATCAAGCTTCCAAATAACAAGCGGAACGATAAAAATCATCCAGGCAAGCACTTGAGTAATTCCGAGTACAAAATAGCCGATGATCTTTCCTTGCATTAATTCGGTTGGTGTAAGCGAAGATAAAATGATTTCTGCTACTTTTTCCTTCTTTTCTTGTGAAGCAGATTGGAAAATCAACATTCCTGTCATAACAATTGAAAATAGAATAATGCCAGCAAAAGCTCCAGGTACGATTCGCTTGAGGGATCAGCTCCAGCCTCTTCCTCAGTTGTCGCAACGCCACTATCCGATTGCTCAATCATAATGGGTTGAAGTGTGATCGGATTGGCGATCGCTGCCTTTTGTTCAACAGTTAAGCCGATTTGTTCCATTTGCAATTGTCGAAGCGGTTCTTCTAAAATCGATGACTCGTAAAGGAAATAATCTCCAACATCATCATTCAAATACATATTCATATTGCCTTGTTCTAGCCCCGCCTTTGTGAGTGCGATGTAAACTGCTCCTTCCGAAGTTGCAGCTTGCTCTTCCATAGCCGCTTCTTCGAGATCCGTTTTCTCTACATTCCAAGTAGTCAATTCACGTTCTTCAACGATTCGTTCGATTTCACTGTAAAGATTTAATTCATCATGAATGTATACGTTGACGATATCATCTGAATCATTGCCACTAAACAAAGAAGGGACAAAGAAAAAACCATAAAAAGAATCGGCGTTAATAACAGTGAAATAATAAACGATTTATTCGTCATATTTCGTTTGATTTCCCATTTGGCCACTTTTAAACTATTACGCATGATCCGCACCTCCATGTTTGCCCGTTGCCACATCTATGAAAATTTCATGCAAGGATATTCGATCAATCGATAGCTCTTGTATATTTATTTGTTCCGGAAGCTGTCTAAGCCATGTTGGCACAACCACATCTTGTGTTAAATAAAGAACCGATGCATCTTCCGAATGTTCAATCCGTTGCACATTAGGTAATTGCTCAAGTATAGTAAGTTCATTTTTCCCTTTGATCGCACATTTGAAGTTGGCATATTCATTTTTCACGTCTTCAATTGTTCCATAAATAACTTTTGCCCACGATTAATCATAAATAAACGATCACATAATTCCTCGACCATGTTCATCTGATGGGACGATAATAAAATTGCTGTCCCATTGTTCGCAAGCTCTCGTATTTCTTTTTAAACACATCTTGGCTTACGGGATCCAGTCCAGAAAACGGTTCATCCAAAATAAGCAGTTCAGGTTCATGGATGATTGACGCAATGAATTGGACTTTTTGCCCCATCCCTTTCGATAGCTCATCAACGGATACTTTTTCTTTTCCATCAAGGTCAAACTTTGCTAAATAGGATAGAGCGCGCTCCTTAGCCTTTTTCAATGGATAGTCTTTTAAATTAGCTAAATATAAAATCATATCCATCACTTTTACATTTTTATATAACCCACGTTCCTCTGGCAAGTAACCAATTTTATGGCGTGGGATTTCATTTTCCTCATAGTTATAGAACGTAATACTGCCTTCATCCGGATACATAATGCCCATAATATTGCGGATTGTCGTTGACTTTCCCGCACCGTTTGGGCCTAGTATCGCCATGATCTCCCTTTCCGAACATCGAAACTAATATCTTGAAGTACTCGCTTCGTTTTAAATGATTTTCCTAGATTGCTAACCGTTAACACGTTTTCCAACCGTGCTCACCCTTTCTTCCTTAACATCCATGTTAAAATTTCATCCAGCTCTACTGCCTTTGAAGCCGTCCATTGAATATGATTGCTGTCAAAAATGCTTCTGTTTCTTGCGGGCGATTCGTAATAAGCGTCTGGTCTTGACGTTCGACTTCGCCTGGGATTCTGCCTTCTTGCAAAGGGCTTGTGATCCAATAGCGTTTATATTGCTCTGTCAATTGCTCCTTCTCAAATTGGCCAATCAACACCCCATCCTTCATAACAGCAATATAATCAGCAAGCTTACGAATTTCTTCCACTTGATGACTAGCAAAAATAACCGTTCTTTCCGCTCGTTCCATCCATTCTATGAGAATGTCCTGCATAATCTTCTTTGCCGGAATATCGAGATGTGATGTCGGTTCATCCAATATGAGCAATTCCGCATTTCGGGGCAGGGCAAGTGCTATATTCAATTTCTGTTTTTCCCCTGCGATAACTTTTCATATTGCTTTGTCAGCGGCACTTCAAATGCATCCATCATCTGCTTAAATAATGCTTCATCCCACTCTGGATACCAGTGAGCAACTAAGCGTTTTAAATCTTTTCCCGTAAACGGAAGCGCTCCGGGCATCGATTGAGGCAAATAAGCAATTTTCTTTTGCCAGTCCTCTTCATCTTTACGAACGAGCTCACCGAAAAGTTCTATTTTTCCGTCATTTTGTTTCACTAAATTCATCATGATTTTAAGTAACGTACTTTTCCCCGCTCCATTGTTACCAGCAAGGGCGGTAATCATGCCCTTTCTATATGCAGATCAATTGGACCTAATTGAAAATCATCGATTTGTTTACGTATCCCTGTTAATTTAATCGCATGACCCATTGTTACTCACCCTTCCTTTTGTACTCTTCAATGATTGCTTGAAAGATGTCCATCGCTTCTTTTAAAGAATAATCATGGAGAAGTGCAGTATCAATGGCTGTTCCAAAAGCCTGTTTAACCGTAGCGATCTTAATATCGCTCTTGACCTCTTCAGCCATTTTAGCAACAAATGTCCCTTTCCCTGTGTCGTGCGAATCCATCCCTGTTGCTCTAAGTTTTGATAGGCCCTTCTCGTTGTAATCATACTCACCTCAAGATCTTTCGAAGAGAGCGAATCGAAGGCAGAAGCATTCCTTCACTTAATTGCCCACTCGCAATTAATGCTTTCATTTGTTCCTCTATTTGAAAATAAATCGGTTCTCGTGAATCTTTTGAAAGGCGAATTGGAAGTTTCATCTGCACCCTCTCCTTCTACTTATAATAATCGATGGATTCGATTCTTTTATTTAGATAATGCGGCCAGTAGATCAAGGAGATCACGGCAACAGCAATCGAAATCAACGCTGAAAGGATGGGCCAATTACTAGCTGCGACCATCGACCAATAGACAATCCCTTCGCCAGTGAATACATGAACACCAATAAATCCTCCGAACAACACAACAAATGTGATGATACTATAAACGATCCATTTGATTTTTGAGATATATTCACCGGAATCACTCGCTGGATAAATGGAGCCAAAGGCAATGCCGGAACTTAGCCAAATAAGGGAAAATGAAATATATTCCCAAAAGAAAGTGCATCTCTTAACATCGTTGAACTGATAAAAAGCAAGATAAGAATAAATAAATGGGCTGGAACCGAAGTGATATAGTATTGAAGAAATCGGCTCTTTATTAAAACATCTTTAGGAATCGGCAACTGTTTTAAAACCACAAAATACGGTACACCCCAAAATTCTCCACTCATTTTTTGTAATTGCATCTCTTTTGGCCTTGTAAAATAAAACATAAACCAAAAAATACTGACAAAGAAAAGATCATCAAGCGGCTCTATATCGCTCTCCAATGAATAAACGAGAACTAATAAAGATGCTACATAAATGAGTAAAATCGAAAACATACTTTTCTTATACGCCTTACATTCAAACTTCACTAACCATAGTGCTTGTTTCCAGCTTTCCATCACATTCCCTCCTATAAGTTTATGTGTTTATGTCTATATACACACTATACATCATAAATAAAAAAGCCAATGATCTTATCATTGACTACTACATTTTTGTAAAAATTAGGATTTTGTTAAGTTAATCATTGGTTTTCCCGAAAACCGATCGGAGCTAAACCATAGCGAAAAACAAAGTCCAATAACAAATGTAATGATGCTAAACAAAAATTCAGCCCCGCCGGTACACCAGGGAACATGACAAAAAATGACCCCAAAATTAAACCAATAATAATTGCATACGTCATATGCTGAAAATGTGTAAGCATGTAACGAATTGCTTTACTGCTAACGATAAAACCGATAATGACTCCCGTACCAATGACGAGGATCAATGGCAAATTAAAATCCTTTAATGCTCTAATTGCGGTAGAGTACACCCTATTAAAAGTAAGATGAATGACCCACTGATGCCAGGCAGAAGCATCGCCATGCTCGCTAGCCACCCCGAAAAAACAGCAGGAAAAAGTTGAAACATTTAACGATGTAATCGGCGCAGCTGCCTCATCCGGCTTTATAAACGCAAGTGAGGCAAGTAGAATTGCAATAAATACTAAAGCAATAAAGTGTATCGCTTTAAAGTTTTCCTTTGCCTTTGCCTGTTTTAATATAAATGGAATAACCCCGATAATTAAACCCATGAAAAAGAACTGTGTTGGGGCCAAATGATGTTCTAGCAAATAGTCAATAAGGCGACTAAATATGAGTAATGCTGCAACAATACCTAAGCCGAGCGGTAGCAAAAACCCGATATGCTTTTTCCAGTCCCGGCTGAAAAATCCACTAATTGCTTCTAATAAACGATCATAAATCCCAAGAATAAATGCAACGGTTCCCCACTCACACCGGGAACGAGGTCGGTGATGCCCATTAATAGTCCACGATAAATATTTTTCCAATTCATGTAAGCTAATCCCTCTACAAAGTTAATAGGGTTATTATAACATGTAGAGAGGCACATGTTTTAGAGAGATTCGTGTGCTTGCACAACGTAAATACTTAATGGAGTGTCACCCATATTCTCGATACTTACGTGCTGTTTGTCCACAGCATGTATGACATCATTTTCAGCGATATCATACTGTTGATCATCGATCGTACATCTCCCTTCTCCTTCAATCACGTATAAATACACATGGGAATCTGGGTGGGGATGCGGTGGCAATGTTTGACCTGGCAAAAAATTTAGCACATATGCAGTTGTTTTACCTTCTTGAAATAATTGTGTTCTTACTAGTCTTCCTTCATTGAATCGCTTCACATCACTAACATTTTTAATGGTCATGTTAATAGCTCCTTTCTTTATTATCTTTCCCTCTTCTCTACGTGTGTTATACTTTTTAGCAGGTGAAGGAAGGGTAGGCAGCATTTTCATTTCGTGCTATGATGAGCTTAAATTGGAGGTGAAAAAGATATTAATAAAAGATCGGGACGAATCGCTATTACTACAAGGCTTACAAGCCGGGTTGGCTCGATTAGGAGAAAACCATTCATTGTCATCTACGCTACAAGCAAAGTATTCTTCACGTGAAGCCGGCATTGGTGGAGAAGAAAGAGTAGCTGAAATCTTTAGAAAGCATTCTTTTATGTTCGATCACCGTATTTTCCACGACATAACACTCTTTACCAGCAGTTTCTTCCAAATGGACACTTTGTTCCTAACTACTTCTTATGCGCTTATTTTCGAAGTAAAAATATTGGTGGCAGATTGAAATTTATCGATCATCCACCACAATTAATTCGCACGAGGGCCAACGGACAAGCGGATGGATATGACAGCCCGGCTGCTCAGGTCGAACGCAATGTGGAACTTTTAATGAGTGGCTTATTATGAACGGTATTCATCTACCTGTTTACGGTGTCGTTGTACTGGCTTATCCGAAACAAATCGTAGAACGTGCCCCGGCAAAAACGAAGATTTTATTCCCCAACTTAATTCCCTCATACATTAGAACTCTTTCATCACGCCCTATTAAGTTGAATACAGAAAAATTGAACTGGTTATCTACCGAAATCTTGAAAAGTCATCAACGATATATCCCAAGCCCACTCTGTGAAACTTTTAATATACCTAAATATGATATTCGTACTGGAGTTGAGTGCGGGTCTTGTGGAAGAATCGGAATGAAAAAATAGTCAGGACATGGTACTGTCCGGGTTGTAGGAAAACCGAACAATTGGCTCATCAAAAAGCCTTAAAAGAGTGGTTTTTACTATTCGGTGGAAAGATGAAAAATTCAGATTGTCGCGAGTTTCTGCATATTAGAGAAATAGATACCGCTAGGCGCATTCTGCAAAGCATGAACCTCAAGATTACCGGAACATATCGAAATAGAACATACTCGATGGATTTCAATCAAACATATTAATTTATGCGAGAGTAACTAACACCTATACGAGAATTAATACCGCTATGCGAGAGTAACTGACACCTATACGAGAGTGAATACCGCTATGCGAGAGTAACTGACACCTATACGAGAGTTAATACTGCTATGCGAGAGTAACTGACACCTATACGAGAGTAACTTGACTCTATCTAAATAGAAAGAGCCGCTATAAAATAGCGGCTTAACCCAGCTCATGTTACAACCCTGCCTCCCTGAGAAACTCTTTCGCTACTTCCTCCGGGCTGGCCCCTTCCACATTCACCTTATAATTCATTTCGCGCATTTCGTCATCCGTGATTTTGCGGGCGAGCTTATTTAAAGCAGTTACTAACTCAGGATATCGCTCTGCCGTTTCCGCCCGCAGCAAAGGCGCTCCCTGATAAGGTGGGAATAACCCTAAATCATCCTCTAAAACGACCAGGCCATACTGTCTAACTTCACTATCTGTCGAATAGGCATCGACTAAATTTATATCTCCTGTTTCAATCGCATGGTAGCGAAGCTTTGGCTCCATTGTCACCACATTAGGAAATTGAATTGTATAAAGCTTTTGAATACCTAAATAACCATCTTCACGATCAGCGAACTCTAATGTAAAGCCAGCTTTTATGTTATGTTGCACTCCTGCTAAGTCAGAGATGGTCGTTAGTTCGTATTGATTAGCGGTATTGTCAGGAACTGCAAGAGCATACGTATTGTTAAAATTCATCGGATCTAGTAAAACCATATCGAAGTTCTCAAGCAATCCACGTCTTGCCTGTTCATACACTTCCCGCGGTCTGTACTTACAGCTGTTTCTTTTAAAAATTCCGTTATCGCCGTACCTGTAAATTCAGGGTAAACATCGATGCTCCCGCTTTTTAATGCATTAAATACAAAAGATGTTTTTCCTAATCCAGGCTTTAATTCAACCTGTAATTCTGTCTCTTGCTCAATTAATATTTTATACATATTAATTAATATTTCTGGTTCTGATCCTAATTTTCCGGCAATGACGATATCTTTCTTCATACCGCCTGATAAAAACGGAATGACCATCATAAGGATCGTTGCGGTTGCAAATACACCTAGTGTTGTCAACGTTCTTTTAAAAGAAAGGCGTTCAATCCTGCGAAGCAATACGTCAAATAGAATAGCAAGTAGGGCAGCTGGAATTGCTCCCAGTATTATTAAGATTGAATGATTCCGATCAATTCCGAGCAAGATAATATCGCCAAGACCACCTGCACCAATAAGGGCAGCCAACGTTGCTGTTCCAACAATTAATACCATTGCTGTTCGAATTCCCGCCATGATTACCGGCATCGCAAGTGGCAATTCAATTTTAATCAGTTGCTTGCGCTTATTCATTCCCATTCCGCGTGCCGCTTCTATTAATGAAGCGTCCACCTCTTTAATTCCCGTATACGTATTTCTTAAAATCGGCAAGAGAGCATAGGCTACGAGCGCAATGATGGCCGGTACTTTACCAATGCCAAGCAGCGGAATGAGCAAGCCTAACAATGCGAGTGAAGGAATCGTTTGTAAAACAGCCGTAACTCCGATAATACTTTCTGCTACTCTTTTCTTCTAGTTAAAAAGATGCCTAGTGGAATCGCGATAATGACGGCAAAAAGAGGGCAATCAACGATATTTGAATATGTTCCAATAGCGCTTGAAGAAGCTGATCCTGCCTGTCGCGAAAAACATCTATTACGTTATTCATGGTCCCTTCCTCTTTCCTGCATACGACTTGCCATATACTGAACGATCTTTTGTCTATTTATAATGCCGATTATTTTTCCATCCTTTTCAACAGATACCTTATCTACTTGAGAAAGCACCTCTAACATTTCCTTAAGTGTTGATTGGTTTGATATCTTCCGCAGTGACTTACTTGTTTCTTTAATCGGATCAAGCAATACTTCCAAATTGATATCAGCGTCTGTATACGATTCTGTTCCAACAAACTCTTTCACAAAACCATTCTCCGGACTGTGTATAATTTCTTCTGGCGTTCCCACTTGAACAATCTTTCCATCCTTCATGATGCAAATTCGATCTCCTAACTTTAGCGCTTCCTGCATATCATGAGTAACGAAAACAATTGTTTTCTTTATCCTTTGCTGTAAATCAATCATATCATCCTGCAGTTTTTCTCTGCTAATTGGGTCCAGTGCACTAAACGGCTCATCCATTAAAATAATCCGAGGATCGGCCGCCAATGCACGCGCTACGCCAACCCGCTGCTGTTGGCCACCAGACAATTCATCTGGCTTTCGGGTGCGGTATACGACTGGATCCAACCCGACCTTTTCCAGTAATTCATCTACCCGATGCTTAATTTGATCTCGTCTCCACTTCTTCAGTTCGGGAACGATCGCAATATTCTCTTCGATCGTCATATGAGGAAAAAGTGCAATTTGCTGCAAAACATACCCGATATTCCAACGGAGTTCGTGAATGTCGTATGCTGATATTTCTTTCCCATCAATTGAAATCGTCCCACTCGTTGAATCAATCAACCGATTGATCATTTTAAGCGTTGTCGTTTTCCCACATCCGCTCGGACCAATTAGTACAAAAACTCTCCCTCTTTGATATGTAAATGAAGTGAATCGACTGCAACTGTATCATCCGTATATTGCTTTTTAACCTCTGAAAAGGTAATCATAACGCTCCCCTTTTATATTCCAAAGTTTCCTCAATTATAAAGAATGAGAGAATAAATGGCAAAACATTGGTAGCGCGTAGGGATCTTTTACGATCAAATATGTCATTTTAACAATCGGTAGTATTGCAGCAATAATCGGTAGTAAAGCTGTGACCATTCCACGATTTAATGACAAAGTTTCGTACTTCTTGCCTATTTACTTAAAAAAGCGATGATAGATTTAGATCATTTAATGGAGGCGGCTATTTTTCATGCGTGCGTTTGTATATATCATTGTTTTTTCTCGTTTTTGATTTATTTACTCAACTTCCGATTATGACTCCGCTTGCCATATCGGTTGGAGCAACACCCTTTTTAACAGGGCTTGTTGTAGGAATGTACTCTTTTCAAATACGATGGGCAATATTGCTTCTGGCTTTTTAACAGACAGAAAAGGTCCCTATGTCATATTACTGCTAGGATTGCTTTTAAGCGGCTCTTCTCTTTTCCTTTATTCACTTGCTGACAATGCCTGGTTGTTGCTTATCATCCGCTTTATACATGGACTCACAGCTGGATTAATCGTGCCAGCCGCTTTTACATTTTTAGCTAATTCAGTCGTAACTGAAAAGAAGGGAAAAGGCGGGGCCATTTCCGGAGCTTTTGTTGGATTAGCAGCCGTCATTGGCCCTGCTTTTAGCGGAATTGTCGCAAGCAGGACGAGCGAAGTAACGGTGCTAACGATTACGGCCACTCTTATGATTGTTCTAGGGCTACTTGCTTTATTTTATTTACGTTCATCCGCCATTCATAAAAAGAGACAGATCATAAAATCGAAAAAGTTTCTATTCGCGTTTTCTTTCAAAACTTAAGCATCGTTAAAGCATTTGCTGGTGCCTTCTTCTTAATGTTTTCACAAGGGTGCTTGCCTATATGCTCCCTTTAAAAGTAGCTGATCTTGGACAAGATACACAAACGAATGGAATGCTACTCAGCACTTTTGGCATTGTCGCTATTCTCATTTTCCTCCTTCCGACAAATCGTTTGTTTGATATGATCAAACCATTGAAAACATTAATATTTGGCATGGCGATGATGGGGATAGGTCTCATGCTCATTAGCTTTTCATCAAGCATTTCTTTCTATATATCATAATGGGGATCTATGGAATAGGTTTTTCCTTTTATTCCCTTCCCTTAATTCGCTATTAATCGAAGCAACCGAAAAACATTTCCGGGGACAAGCATACGGTTATTTTTACGCATTTTTCTCGATTGGTGTAGTCGTCGGTTCCAGTGTAACTGGATTTTTAGCTTTAACCGCAAACGAAGGATTTTTATTTACTGGAATTGTATTGCTAGTCGTGTCGATGATATTCCTGTATCATAAAAAGAAATGAATATGGTGAAACGGTCCATTGATCGTTTCTCTTAACTGGAGGTGTAAGCGTTTACAATAAAATTTCGTGACGAATCACTCGCCCTTCAACAACTGCAAGCCGGACTGCTGCGAATTGAAAAACAACATCCTCTCTATCCTACGCTTGAGGTGAAACATTTTTCCCGTGAAGCTGGCATTGCCAGGAGGAACGAGTAGCCGAAGTCTTACGTAATTACTCTTCTACGTTCGAACATCGCATTTTACATGATGTATCCCTTGTCGCCAGTACGATCTTTCAAATTGATAGCTTATTTTTAACACGTGCATATGCGTTTATTTTGGAAGTTAAAAATATTAGTGGTAGATTAAAGTTCTCTGATGAGCCCCGCAATTAATTCGGACAAGAGCTGATGGACAAATCGACGGATTTGATTGCCCGGCAGCACAACTTGAAAGAAATGTAGAATTATTTCAAGAATGGCTTTTCATGCATGGTTTTCACTTACCTGTTTTCGGCGTCGTTGTCCTCGCCTACCCTAAACAAATTGTAGAGCTCGCCCCGCAAGAACAAAGGTTTTATTCCCATACATCATCCCTTCATACATTCGCAACCTTCCATCATATCCTAATAAGCTGGATGTAGAAAAACTCGATTATTTAACTGAGGCAATTATGCGCAGCCACCAACGCTTTATTCCTACTCCCTTGTGCCAAACATATTCTATTTCAAAAATGAGATTCAAACTGGTGTGAAATGCAGTCTTTGCAATATGATCGGGATGGATAAATATAAAAAGGATGGTACTGCAAAAGATGTAAGCATCACGACAAAATGGCGCATAAAGAGGCAATAAAAGATTGGTTTCTCCTTTTTGGAGGTAAAATGAGAAATAAAGATTGCCGTGAGTTCCTTCACATCGACAATCTGCAAACAGCAACCCGACTTTTACAAAGCATGAGCCTTCAAAGCGAAGGAAGCTATCGTGATCGAAGCTACTCAATGATTTTTTGAATGAACGGGGTACATTTTTTACAACCGGTAGTAAATCACGGAGAATCGGTAGTAACAGCCCAATTATCGGGAGTAACCACAACAACCTCGATAAAAATCATTTATCGAGGTTGTTTCTAACTCAACTGGCGAGTAGCCACTCACCTTTTAAACAATCGGCTAAAATATCGTTCATTTGGGTAGCCTACTTGATTTGAAACTTCATAGATGCGGAGATGAGGGTTCTCCAATAATTTTTTGCCTTTTCCATGCGGATTTTCGTAATATAATCGGTAATCGTTTCATTGAATTCTTGTTTAAAGCGACGTGAAATATGTTCTCTGCTTAAATAAAATTGTGCAGAAATATCGCGGAGATTAATGTCCTTCTCATAATTTTTCCTTATATACTCAGCAATTTGCTGAATCGGATTTTTCTCCTTTTGATATTTTACATCATACAATATGGCGATTAAATCGTGAAATTCCTTTTCTTCTCTTCTTTAAATGCTTCAAAAGAAAAACAACCTTGCTCATCCCAATAATTTTCGCCAGAATATAATTGTACGTCTTGATCAATATTATATTCCTTTAGCCAGTGCTGACGAAGGATGGTAAATTGATTTTCCCATATTTGTAGTTGCTCCCATGAAATATAGCGCAACTCTTGAAAGATCCGATCCAATGATCGATCAATATTCGCTGTGTTTCCACTTTGGATCGCCCACTTAATGTCCTCCGAATAATCCAAAGATGGATCGGTGGGTGGTATGGGGTTCCCCATATAAAGAATACGTTAAAAACGTTTGAAACGCCGATTGATAGGCAGTCGATAATTGCCCGCTTTGTTCACCGAAGGCGATCATACTTTTCACATGAACCGATTCGTAAATCGCTGAACGAATCTGCTCAATAAGAGGCGATGGATCCTTCTTTCCCCATATAAGGATGACAAGTTTATCTTCCTTTTCAACATGACGGAAACAAACACCACACTCCTCTTTCTTTAATATTTCATTACAAATATTTGTGAGCATAAAGAAAATCAGCTCTTTATCTTCTTGAAATTGGCGCTGAATAAACGGTTGAATCGGCAATATGGCAATAACAAAACTTTGATCCGTGATCTTCAAATGGCATTTATGAAAAATTTCTCGGATCTTTTCAGGCGATAAACGGCCTGAATCGGAAAGGAGCTTTGTAAATACATGATCAACATATAAAGGCTTTACTTCATTGATGACTTGATGATGTTCTACTTGTGAGCGTCTTTGATTTGCATTGCTTCTCCACTCAAATACTGCCTTCTCCAACGCTTGATTCAGTAGCTCTGGATCGATCGGCTTTAAAAGATAATCAAAGCTCTTATAAAAGATGGCATTGCGCATATAATGAAAATCATCATAGCCGCTAATAACGATCGTTTTGCAATCGATTCCGCTTGTATTTAACCATTTTAGTAAATCAATCCCGTCTTTTTTGGCATCCTCATATCCGTAAAAACGATTTCAGGTTGCTGTTCTTTAATCAGCACCATTGCATCATCGACATTTTCCGCTTCCAACACTTCATCAATTCCATACTGATCCCAACGAGCCAATAAAAGCAAACCTTCTCGCACATGCTTTTCATCGTCAATAATGATTGCCTTCATTCACTCAACCCCTATAATGGAATATTCATTTCAGCGATAAAACCGCCTTTTTCTCTATTTTGTAAAATAAGATTCGCCTTTCCGTTATAGTAAATATGCAAACGACGATAAACATTTTTAAGCCGATATTGCTCCCGCCTTTTTCTCCAATATTCTCACTTATCTCTGTTAAGCGATCCTCCTCAACGCCATTGCCATTATCCAGCACTTTTATTCGTAAAAGATTCTTCTCTCGTGCACTTTACATGGATGATACCTACTTGATCACGCGAGTCAAACCCATGCTTAAAATAGTTTTCAACAATCGGTTGGATGATCATTTTCGGAATAGGGATCGACAGCATTTCCTCTTCAGCATCAATCTGATAATCCAACTGATCGCCAAATCGTTCTTTTGTAAAAGTAAAAATGCCTCAATATAATTTAACTCATCCGCTAATGGCACAACATCTTCGTCCATATTCATACTATATCTCATAATTTTTGATAAATGATGGATCAGCGAATAAATTTGCGGCACATTGTTTTTTAATGCGACGGTACCAATCGACTGTAACGCATTGTATAAAAATGCGGATTAATTTGCGATTGAAGCACCTTTAGCTGATTCGTTTTATTTTCAATTTCAAGTTTATATTCACGATTAATTAACCGATTCATTTTTGCGATCATTTCTTTAAAGCGCGCCCCTAAGTAACCAATTTCATCATTTCCTAATGATTGAAAGTTTACGTTCATATTGCCTTTTTCAACTTGACGAATTTGCTCCAATAAAACCCGAATCGGTGAAGTAATCTTAAACGAGACAAAGAACGTCGCCAAAATGACGAGGCAGAGTCCAATCACGCCGAACAGAATATTTATAAGCGCTACTTGAATCGCACTTTCATATAAAGTTGTATATGGAATACGCTTAATTAACATCCAACCGCCAGCAGAGTCAGCAATTTTATTATAAATCATCACGCCTTTAAACGATTCATCTTGCCATTCCAGCGTTCCGCTTTCCGTATCGGTCTGAACAAGCGCATCAATCCAAACACTGCTCTCTACATCCGGATGTGAACGATAGATTTGCTCCCTGTTGGAGAAATAACATAAAATTCCTCCGAATCTTGATTGTAGAGGTTCTCGCTCAATTCAATAATTTTCTTAGGCTTCAATTCAATACTAATATAGGCGATCTGCTCATTAGATGGAGCATTTGTAAAAGAGCGATGCAATCCAATCACCTGTTGCGGTTTTTAATCTTTACAATCGGATCAATCATCCGCTGGCTATGTAATGGTTCGATATACATATTATAAGGGCTTTCCTTCGCTTTTAGATAATGCTCTTCATCATCCATTTTTAAGCCCGTAGAAAAAACGACCGTCGATTGTTTCGATGCGGATATAAGGCTATCATCATCAACAAACGAAATGTATACCCTTTCAATGTTTTCGTCCGCATATAAAAGCGATTGCATCACAGGTTTCACAATGCTAATCGTAAAAAATTTTTCTCACGATTCGACGATCTCATGTAATTCATAAAATCATTATTATTGTAAAGCGATAAAATGAATCCATTTAATTCCTTCAAATAGCCTTCCATATTTACTTTTCCTTGATAAAGTAGATTGCTATTTTCTTTGACAACTTGGTCTTTTAACGACTCCTTCGTATGGATATACGAAATAATAATCGACGTACCAAATGGAATAATCGTAATGAGAAGCAATAGGACTATGAGTTTATTCCTAATACTCGTTCGAATCATCGCTGACACCTCGCTTACATCCAATATATAAGAAAAAGCACGTCTTGAATAGACATGCTTTTCCTAATTGCTCTGCGAGTTATTTCAAATTATCCCAATTATCCTGCATCCGCTCGATTAATGTCTCATAATCTATTTTTTCGGCTGCATATTCTTGGATCGCAGCAGCAAATTCCTTATTGGCGCCATCCGGCCATCTGAACCAAGTCCAAGGAATCGTTTTATCTTCTTTCGAATATTCGAGAATCGATTGACCGAGATCACCTAATCCAGAAGGCTCGATATTATCAAACGCAGGGATGAAAGCAAATTCCTCCGTTAAATAACGCTTGCCTGTGTCAGAGGAGACCATCCAATTGAGAAAATCCTTAGCTACTTCTAGATTTTTAGAATCTTTATTCACGACCCAGTTATTCGGAACCCCTACTGGCAGTCGATCCGCACTATCCTTATCATCATTGAGCGGGATTGGCAAAAAGCCCATATTAATGTCAGGATTGATTTCAAGAATCATATTTTCAGTCCAGTTCCCTTGCTGAAGCATCGCTGTTTCACCAGAAGCAAACAATGTCACTTGTGTGTTGTAATCGGTAGTAATTGGATTATCATTCGCAAATTCAAGCTCTGTATCTAGTACTTGTTTAAAATCTTCAAAAGCCTGATTGCCAGCGAAACTTTCCTTGCCATCGTACAACCCATCGATGAATGCGAGCGGGTCTGCTTGTTGTGCAAACGGGATGTTAAGGAAATGCTGTCCAATGACCCACCACTCGCCATAACCAGCTGAGAATGGAATAATTCCTTTCTCCTTTAATTTCGCCGCTGCATCACGCAGTTCAGAAATCGTCTTCGGTGTTTCCGTAATTCCAGCTTCTGCAAATAAATCTTTATTATAAATAAATCCATACCCTTCCAAGTTAACTGGCATTCCATACAGCTTTCCATCCTCATCAGTCATTGGTACTTTACCAATTGGCAGGACATGGTTTGCCCAAGGTTCGTCAGATAAATCGGCTAAATGCTCCTTCCAAAGCTCTAACTCTTTGAAACCACCATTATTGAAAATATCCGGTTGCTCACCTGAAGCAAATTTCGCCTTTAATGCTGCACCATAATCTGCACCGCCGCCAACCGTTTCAAGCTTCACCGTCACATTCGGGTGTTCAGCCTCGTATTCTTTAATCATTTCCGCCAATTGATCGGCAATTTCAACTTTAAACTGGAAGAGGTTAAGCGTAATCTTCTCTTCTTTGGAACCTCCGTTATTGTCGGACCCTTTTGATCCTGTTTCATTCGTGTTGCCTGAAGATCCTTTCGAACAGCCAGCCATCATACCAAAAACAAACAAAGCAGATAAACAAATGAGTAACCATCGTTTCATGATAAATTGACCTCCTAATTGTTTATATATATTGTCTTTCTCGTATTACCGTTATTTAATCGACCCCGAAGCAATTCCTTTAATAATATGCTTTTGTAAAAACAGGAAGAAAATAATGATCGGGGTAATCCCTAAAACAAGCGCCGCAAGGTCCATATCCCATTGCTTCGTATACTGAGCGAAAAATGAACTGGCAGCAAGTGGAATCGTTCTTAGCTCCGCATCCTGAAGCACGAGCAATGGCAACAAATAGTCATTCCAAATCCATAATGTATTTAAAATAATGACCGTAACTGTAATTGGCTTTAATAACGGAAAGACAATTCTCCAAAATACACCAAATGGGCTACATCCGTCGATTTTTGCTGACTCTTCAATTTCGACAGGTACGGTCTTAATAAATCCATGAAACAGAAATAAAGATAAAGGAACACCAAAACCAAAGTACATCACAATGATCCGGGAATGCTATTCGTTAAACCAAGCATTCCTCCAAGCTTCATGAGTGGAATCATCACCGTCTGAAAAGGGATCACCATCGCAGCAACGAAAAAGATAAACAATATTTTACTAAACTTCCTGGCGTTCTTACGAGTTTCCAAGCAGCCATCGAGCTAATAATCACAAGGCCAATATTACTGAAAACGGTAATAACGAGGGAATTCCAGAACGCTCTTGGAAAATGAATGATCTCCACACCTTCACGTAATTCGAGAATAAAAATTCTTTTGGCCATGCGGCCGCATCAATTAATATTTCCGCAAAACCTTTTACCGAATTAATGAAAACAAAGTAAAGGGGATAAGGAATATTAGTGCGATAACGATTCCGAGTATCTCTAGTAAAAGGTTTTTTCGTATATTTTTCATCCACTTTATGCCTCAACCTCCTTATTCTTCGTAATCATCACTTGCACCGTCGTAAAGATCGCGACAATAAAGAAGAATAGAATAGACTTTGCCGTCCCTAACCCATAACGGTTATTTTGGAAAGCCTCTTGATAAATATTAATTGCAACCGACTGGGTTGAATTAAATGGTCCACCGCCCGTTAATGAAATGTTTAAGTCAAAGATTTTAAACGCCATTGAAATCGTTAAAAGAAACAAATCGTGAAAGCCGGTAAAATAAGCGGAATAATAATTTTTGTTAACAACGTCCAGTTCGATGCGCCATCAATTCTTGCTGCCTCTAATAAAGAATGATCCACCCCTTGAAGGGCCGCAATGTAAATGATCATCATATAACCGCTAATTTGCCAAGCAAAGACGATGACAATGCCCCAAAAGCCGTAGTTTCATCGCCGAGCCAAGCTTGTTTGAAAAAGCAAGATCGGTCACCTTACCAACTGAAGCAAACCCTCTGACAAAAATAAACTGCCAAATAAATCCGAGCAATAAACCACCGATGACATTCGGGATAAAAAGACTGTTCTTAATAAATTGCGTGTTTTCAACGCTGCATTGAGCAATAAGGCGAGACCGAAGCCAATGAGATTGCTAATAATGACAGCAGCAAACATAAATTTTGTTGTAAAGAGAAAGGATTTTAAAAATGCCGCATCATTCGTAAAAATCTTTACATAGTTTTCAAATCCAACCCACTCAACGGTCGAACTAACGCCATTCCATGAAGTAAAAGAATAATAGATGCCCATTAAAAAAGGGATGATTTGAATGACGATAAAAAATAAAAGTGCCGGTCCGACAAAAGCAACGTATGTTAAGATGTTTTTCCAATTTATTTTTCGCTGTTGATTCATGTTTATTTTCGTTTGTACGAAAGGAGGTTCCGCCTCTCCAAGCATTTTCACCATGTATTTACCACCCACTTAAATGTAATCGCTTACCATCATTATAATCGTTGTTTGAGTTGAAGATAATGAACTAAATTGACGTTGAAGGTGTACAAATGTGATCTGGTACAAAAAAGGATAGATCAGTCGATTGATATGACTGAACGATCCTTTTAAATAAATTGATTACTTCACTTCTTTATGCACAGTTACCCTTTTAACCTTGGCGAATATTTCTTTAATTCGAGCCGCTCTGGATGATTTCTTTTATTTTACCGTTAAAATTCATGATTTTGCGGGACGCTACCTTCATTTTGTGCTTGCACATAGACCCTGCTACTCGGAAGCGCAAAGGAAACACCTTCATCTGTCAGTATATCCATAATTTTAAAGTTGATTTCTTCTTTAATTTTTAAAAACTCTCCCAGATTGTCGTCTTTGTGAAGAAATATAAATAAATCTCAAGTCCATTTTGTTTATATTCATTAAAAGTCACAAAAATTGTTTCTTTGTGTATGTGATGGTGATTTTTCACGGTCGCCTCAATTTCTTTTACAACGTTCTCTAGTTTTTCCTCGGTGTATCATGTGCAACCGTAATATTAAAAGTAATTCTCCTCTTCCCCATTTTGCTCCAGTTTGTAATCGTCTCATTAGCCAATGTTGCATTTGGAACGGTAACGAGTGCTTGAGCAAACGTACGCACCTTTGTACTTCTAAACGTAATATCCTCCACTGATCCCTCAACACTTGGAGTCATGATCCAATCACCAATTGTAAATGGCTTCTCTGTAATGATCACAATACCGCCGAATAAATTAGCGAGTGCATCCTTGGCAGCTAAAGCAAAGGCAAGTCCGCCTATTCCAAGTCCGGCAACAAAACTGTTCACATTATACCCAAATTCTTGAGCAATAACGCTCAGACCTACCGCGACGATAATTAACCGTAATGCTTTTGACAAAAACGGAATTAATAAATTATCAATTTCTAAATTAAATCTTTCATTTATTTTGGCAAAAACAAGGAAGATGCACCAGCAAGATTAAATAATCCCCAAACGACAAGAAAAATAATGGAAGATCTTATCAATTGCATAAACAAAAGATTTTTTGTTCCAAAAATGGAAAATAATCTATAGATACATACAATCCGATAATGATAAATAACCACTGCATTGGCTTTTCGAAAGCAAGCATCATATGAGAAAAAGTTGGCTCGGTGCCTTCCTCATCAATTTGAGTAAAATGGCATACACATACTTAGTAAATAGCTTTCTAAATAAAAGGAAAACGAAAAAATAGCAATCGAAATAGAAATATTCTTTACATGCTCGTAATTTAAAATTGTTTCCCAGACCATTGTAACTAAGCCCCTCCTTAGCTTTTGCTATTAGCATAACATACTCATATGATCGGAAAAGGGTTGTAACCGAAGTTGGTCTGTGTCAACCATTTGTAGGCAGGTTAAAAATAAAAAGGCGATTGCAAATAATCGATCTAATTAATTCTTCTAGCCCTTTGTTTATACAGGGATTCAGGATTATCAATGGAGAACCCCTGCTAAGTTTGTTATTTTTATTAAAATCAGTAGTAACACTCGTAGCGAAGCAACAACTCATGTAAAATAATAGATAAGGATAAATAACAAGGAGTGATCCGCCATGATCGTTGTAACAACTGAAAACATCGTTAACCACAAAATTATCGAAGTAAAAGGACCTGTATTTGGATTAACCGTTAGGGCTCGCGGGCTTGGTAAAGATATTGGTGCGGCTTTAAAGGGGCTCATTGGTGGAGAAATTAGCCAATACACGGAAATGCTAGAAGATGCCCGGAAGCAAGCGATGGATCGCATGGTCGAAAATGCAAACATGATGGGAGCAAATGCGATCATTATGATGCGTTTTGATTCCGGGAAATCGGGCAAAACATGAGTGAAATCGTTGCTTACGGAACAGCCGTTATAGCCGAAAAGGAATAATTCAAATGGTATGGTTTCTCGGCTTATACGGCATTCAAATCATCATCGTGCTCATTCTAATCTTTGGCTCTTGGTTTATTTGGGATCGCCGCTTCAAAATGAAAAGCGATCAACAAGTTCCTGAAGGCTTTATCCGTACAAATGAAGTATCGATTGATCCAACGACAAATAAAAACTAGTCGTCTATTATCATCCGGATACGGGAGAAAGGTTTTATAAAGAAGAATAAGGAGCAAACGTCACATCGTCGTTTGCTCCTTATTCATTATTTCTTTAGTTCTTGATAATGGCGCACAATTTCCTCCGTAATTTCACTATTTTCTTCCAGACCGCTCACTTCCTTCAACACTGAGCGAACATCTTGTTGTTTTAGCATTGCTTGTAGCTTAACCGCTTCTTCGTCTTCGTTATAATCAAATAATAAAGCAGAAGCAATCGCCTTAGCTAAATAGGTGTATGTGAGCCCTGCCTTTTTCGCCTCTGTTGCCGGTCGAATAAAGCGATCACTTGCACCGAGTTTACGTAGCGGTGAGCGCGCAACCCTCGTTACATCGTCTTTTAAATAGGCATTTTTAAAGCGATCAATAATCTTGCTAATATATTGTTGATGCTCTTCACGGTCCAAGCCGTATTGTTGGATTAAATAATCCCCGTTTCTTTCAATGTTGCTTGTACTTGGGCGAGAATTTCCTCATCAGCTAACGCCTCATCAATCGTCGCTTTATTCTCTAAATAACCTACATAAGCAATCGTTGCATGCCCTGTATTCACGGTAAATAACTTTCTTTCAATAAATGGTGCCAAATCTGGGACAACGGTCATTCCTTTAACTGGAGGAACTGTATCTGTCGTTTCGACGACCCACTCATAATACGGTTCAACGAGCACATCAAGCGAACCGCGATGATGCTGGATGGGCACGATTCGGTCAACCGCAGAATTATAGAAACGAACTTGGTCAATGATTTTCACCTTATTCGCATCGTCTACATGTTCTAAAATATATTCTTTTAATAAATCCGTCGCTGAAATTTGGTTTTCACAAGCAATTACATATACTTTTTCATCGTTTGCTTCGATTCGCTTCTCAAGTCCTTTTGCAATTAATGGCGCGATTCTTGGTAAGATATTCGGTCCAATTGCAGTCGTTACATATGTTGCTTCTACAATTGCCTGAATGACTTCTTCCTCCTGCGTCATATTATTTAAGCCAGAAACATTTTTAATCGTCGTTGCCTCTTGCTCATCGGTTGCCAATTTTACGTCATACTGCTTTTCTTCATTTAATTTGCGAATGATCTCATCCGCAATATCAATAAATGTCACATGGTAGCCTGCCTGTGAAAACAGTGCCCCAATAAATCCTCTTCCGATATTTCCTGCGCCAAAATGTACTACTTGTTTCATTCATATCAGTCCTTTATTAAGTTAGTATGAAGATAGTCTAAAAAGATCGTCTCTAACCTTTTGCGAATCGCTTCCTCGTTTGCAGATGAAAATGTCATCATTGCTTCATGATTTTCAATTAAGCTTGTACTTATTAAACTAACGATTTCTTGCTCTTTTATACTCAGTTCCTCAGGTGCGAGCATGAGTAAAAGGTTTTTCATATACATATCTTTCCCATCCATCCCTTTAACAAGAGATGGCTCCGATAAATGCGTAATTTGGAAAACTACGTCCTGAACATATCTATGTCTACAATGGTAAAGAGCCATTGTGGTATTAGGAATACCGAGCCCTCCTTTGGCTTCCCTATCTTTCAAAGCTGCCATAATTTCAGAAGCATTTGTTAAAAGTTTATCCCTTTCCGCATGCTTAACCATTTCTTCGAGGATCTCCTCATATCGTCGCTTCTCTTCCATTCGATAAACACGAAAATGATCGAGCAGTGATTCAATGCTTTGTTGGACATCCTTTATTTCCTTCAACACTTGTTTTAAGGAAGATTTTTTCGTTGGCTTATAAATTACATCCTTCCTAGCAATTTGGCGGTATTCCTTTTTTCGTTAACTTGCCAATATTATTTGCTAAGTAACTTCTGATTGCTTCGATATTCTCTTCATTTAGTAGTGGTGAAACAAGAATATAATCGATATTTGAAAATGGGAGTCTTACCGTTGAAATAACGATATCATAATCAATCATCTTCTTATCTAATTGAATCTCTTGCAAAGATAATACATCGACTATTTCGATTTCAACGATTTCCTTTTAATTCTGCTTGCTAGCATCTTTGATGTACCAATTCCCGTTGGACAAATAATCAGTGCCTTAATCGTTAATTTCTCTTCCCACATGACTAAAGCTGAGCCAAAATGTAGGACGATAAAGGCTATTTCATCTTCGGGAAATGGACATATATCTGGAAACTCTCTTTCAACAAACCTTTTTACTGCCATAAATAAAACAGGATATTTCCGCTTTATTTCATCTTTTAACGGATTAAATAGGCCCATATTCTGCTTCATACGAAATAGTGATGGTTCCATATGTGCGAGCAGTCCTTGATATAAGGAAAAGTCATTCGTTACGTCAATATGAAGTTGGTCCGATACATCTTTCATTAATCGTTTCACGACTTGCGCAAGATCAATTCGATCATAGACAAGATCGTTAACAGTCTGAAACTTAGAGCCTTTCAAAATAATCGCTAAATAGATTACATCATTCTTTGTTAGCTGCACTCGCCTTAATTGATTGGAAATATTTTCAATCAAATGATATTCGTGTGCAAAATCAGCAATATCTCTTGGAGCTTCCTCCAACAAAAATCCTGCCTCCGTCCGCTGCATCGTAATACATGTATGTACAATAAACCCGACAAAATCACTATAAGCCAGCCTCGGTTGAGAATGACTTAGCACATCGGTAACGACCTGATCAATTGACCATAAATACTCGGCGGAAAAGTAATGAGAAATCGTCGCTTTTGTACGGTTCCCTTTTTCCAATAAAAATAAGCTCTCAATTAGCTCTTCCTGAAAATATAATAAAAAATAGTGAGCTAATGCTCTGCGCTTATTCGCTTCTTTCCCACTGAGTTCTACTCCGATTCCTCTCGTTCTCGTAATGTTTATTTGAAAATCTGCTAACCAAACTGTTAGTTCATCCAAATAAGAGATTAGCGTCGTAATACTAATCCCCAACTCATTTGCCAAAACTTGCAGCTTGCATGCTTCCTGTTCAAGCAATGTTAAAAGTAGGCGTAGCTTTCTTTCCTCTGTTGTTTGATCGATTGGCTGAATCCCCGCTAAATATTGAATAAGTCGAAAGATTTGTTCGTTCCTGCCGCGAACGATGAGTCCTTTATTCGTATTCCGATCTAGCTTAAATCAAAAGATCGAAGGACCTTTTCGATTGCTTGTAAATCGCGTTGGACGGTTCGAACACTCACTCGTAATTGATTGGCAATCGATGCTGCTGTATGTTTCCCAGATGTTTTAATAATGAATTCAATGATCTCTTTTTCCCTTGAAGTAATATACATTCCTTCAGCTCATTTCCCTAAGTCGTTAAATAGGAATAGAAAAGCGTATATATACGCTTTTCTATTCTTCATATAGGTTCATTTTATAATTAGAGTTCATGTTTTATCCAAAAACTAAGACAATCGACTAATTACTTGAAATATCGATCATATCAATAATTTCTTGTGCTGTTTGGGCCGCTACTAATTTCTCAATATTGTCCATGTCCGCACATGTAACTGCGATGCCCGATAAGATTTCTAAATGTGTACCATCTTTTCCAGCAATTCCAAAAATCAATCTTACCTTTTGTCCATCAAAATCAACACCGTCTGGAACTTGGATGACCGTAAATCCAGATTTAATGACATCTTTCTTCGCCTCTTCTGTGCCGTGAGGATTGCTACATCATTTCCATATACGTTGAAGTCATTTCATCACGAGCGATCATTGCTTCAATATAGCTCTCTTTACGTACCCAGCTTTTACTAAAGCTCGCCCTGCAAAGCGAATTGCCTCTTCCTTATTAGCAAATTCTTTATTTAAAAGACGTTTTCTTCAAGAAGCAAATCGTTATTTTCAGATTCATTCGTTTCTGTCTCTTCTACTTCTTCCACAGTCTCATCTTCAGAACGATGTTGCGGATTTTTAGCTTCTTAATTAATTCATCATATTCAGGACTCGATAAGAAATTATCAACTGACACATGATAAGCGGCAGGCACCTTATTTTGCGCCCTTGGAGTTAGCTCATCCTGTGTAATAACGACTTGTGCATCTGTTGGCAGATTACTAATTGCCGTATTGGTTACTGCAATATTTAAACCTGCTTCCTTCACTTTCTTACGTAAAAGCGAGGCACCCATCGCACTTGAACCCATTCCTGCATCACAAGCGAAGTAAATCTTTTCCACTTGATCAGGCAATGTTCCGTTATTTGCAACCAAAGCCCCTGCAACAGAGCTCTTCTTCCCTTTCATTTCCTGCATTTTTCTTGTTGCCTCTTCAATATCCTCATCCGTTTGTTTGCCCGTTTTTAAAACAAAGGCAGAAACAACAAAGGAAACGATCGCTGCAACGAAAATTCCTGCATAGTTAGCGATAAATGAGCTAGTATGATGTGGTGTAACAGCCGTAATCGCAAGAATGCTTCCTGGTGATGATGGCGCGAATAAACCTCCACCTAAGAGAACAAGTGTGAATACACCGCTCATTCCCCTAAAATGACCGCTAAAAATAACATTGGACGCATTAAAATATAAGGGAAGTAGATCTCGTGAATCCCCCTAAAAATTGAATGATCGCAGCTCCCGGCGCAGACCTTCTCGCGTTCCCTTTTCCAAAAATACTATAAGCGAGAAGTACACCAAGTCCTGGTCCTGGATTTGCTTCAAGTAGCAGCAAGACGGATTGTCCTGTTTGCTTAACTTGTTCTAAACCGATCGGCGTTAATATACCGTGGTTAATCGCATTATTTAAGAATAAAATTTTTCCAGGCTCGATTAAAATACTTGTTAAAGGCAATAGCCCTGCACCAACTAACCAATCGACGCCTAGCATTAACCAGTTGGAAAAGGCATTAACAGCAGGTCCAATCGCTAAAAATGACAAGATCGAAAGAATTCCACCGAGGATTCCTGCTGAAAAATTATTCACGAGCATTTCAAAGCCCGCTTTTACTTTTCCTTCAACTGACTGATCGAACTTTTTAATGACATATCCACCGACTGGCCCCATGATCATCGCACCGAGAAACATCGGAATATCTGTCCCAACGATGACTCCCATCGTAGCAATGGCTCCGACAACCCCTCCTCGTTGATCATAGACGATTTTTCCGCCAGTAAATCCAATTAATAATGGCAATAAGTATGTGACCATCGGATCAACCATCTTGGAAAGGCTTTCACTAGGTAAAAATCCGGTAGGTATAAATAGCGCGGTAATAAGTCCCCATGCAATAAAAGCTGATATATTTGGCATAACCATTGAACTGAGGAAGTTACCAAATTTCTGAACAGCTACTTTTATATTTGATTGAGCCATACGCTCTCTCCCTTTCATTTTAAACTCGTTCTATATTTTAAGTCACGATTCACGTAGATTCAATAAAGACGAATACTAACTTTGTCGCCATGTGAACGACAAACCTATTGTTATTCAATTATGTAGTATTTATATTTTACACACTAACATTAATAATCAAACCTATACAACGAAAATACTGATGCCTGACCATTGGGGCCAAGCATCAGTTATCATTTGTTTTCTTTAGCAAAAACCGCCATCGCATCACACATAAATTGCGCGAGACCCTCACCGAATTGATCGATGTTTTTGGTAAAGCGCTCATCTTCAACATACATATGACCTAATCCTTTAAATGCTTCGAGCGAGTAATCCCCATTTGATTTAAAAAGTCAAACCACTCTTTAATCTCTGCTTGGGCATCTTCTGACTCGGGTCGGTGTACCGAATCGTTGCAAGCTTACGATAGATCTCATTAAACCGCTCCTCAAATTCCTTCTTCTCACGTTTAGACATCGAATTTACTTTTGCATTCGCTTGATCGAAAGCTGCATCTCCCCAACGCTTGCGTGCTTCTTGTTCGTATCGATTATGATTAAAGTCAAAGCCTTTAAATTTATCTTTATTAGACATTTGTATTTCTCCTTTCGCATGTTGGATTGTCTTTTCAACCGTTGCAATCATTTGATTGAGTCGCTTCCGTTTTTCAAGCAACATTTTCCGATGCAGCTCCAACGCCTCTTGCCGATCAAACGTTGGACGATTGATAATCTCCTTGATTTTCTTCAAAGGGAAGCCAAGCTCTTTAAAAATAAAATTTGCTGCAATGTTTCGAGATTGTCATCTGAATACAAACGATACCCCGCTTCCGTCTTTTTCTCTGGAGTCAATAAACCAATTTCATTATAATGATGGAGTGTACGCACGCTAATACCGACCAAATCAGCCACTTCTTTCACTTTCAACACCTTTTTCCTCCCTTCACATATGACTATAAGCTATCACGTAACGTTAGGGTCAACACAAAATTGTAAATGGCGCTTGACCTAATTTCACTTTTAAACATTATCCTGTATACTATACCTATATAATATTGTGAATAGGGTGGTGAATCGCTATGCCGATCCCGATAAATCATTCGAAGCCGATCCGTAAAACGGCAAAAGAAAAAGCGTTTCATCAACTCCAGCAATGGATTATCGATGGGACCTTACTGCCTGGTGAAAAGCTCATTGACTCAGAGATTGCTGCTGCATTAGGTGTAAGTAGGACTCCTGTTCGAGAATCTTTACAATTGCTCGAGGTTCAAGGTTTTGTCAAAATGTATCCTGGAAAAGCAACGCAAGTAACAGAGGTGAAAAAGGAATCGATCAAAGACTTGCTCCCACCTTTGGCCGCATTGCAAGCTTTATCCGCTGAATTAGCAATTCCACATTTAACAAAGGAAGTCATTTCATTGCTTGAAGATACGAATCAGCAATTTGCCGATGCGATTCGTTCAAATGATACTTTTTCAGCAATAAAAATCGATGAAGAATTTCATAGATTAATCGTCAATACGGCAAATAATCCGTACATTCTATTGACGCTTGAATCATTGCAAGCCCATGTACGCCGACTGTTTTTTACAATTCCATCGTCTTAACGGAAAAGTCGATCGATGAACATAATCAAATTATTAAATTAATGAAAAAAACGATGCAGCTAAAGTTTCTGCTATGATGAGGAAAACTGGCTTCGAGCCATTGATGAATTTCATTTAATGAATAAGTAAAGGACCTGTCTAATAATAGGTCCTTTTTGTTTAGTTGTTCTGAACGTTGAAAAACGAAAACCCGTAAATGTTGATTTAACAGCATTCTCAGGTTTTCGTTTTTAAAGAATATTTAGTTTGTTGATGGGCCAGGCTCTGGATTCGAACTTACTTTCGAACGATTAGGCATGACGATTCGCACAATGACACTGGTAATAACAATGGTGGCCAATACTGGCAACAACCAGCCAAGACCTTCCTCATACATTGGCAAAGTTTCTTCATAGAAAGAAACAATCCGTGCCAACCATCCAAAATACTCTATATCAAAAAGCTTACAAAATGTTTTTAATCCATCGACAATACTGATCAGAAATGCGACGATTGTCGCTGCCACATAAACGACTCTAGAATGATTAAAAAGTGGCGATACAAAGGTTAAAAGCATTAGAACGATCGCAAGTGGATACAGGAACATTAACATTGGAATCGAGTAATTAATAATATTTGATAATCCAAAGTTTGCAATCGTAAAAGAAAAGACTGAAAAGAAAACGACAAAAGCTTTATAACTTACTTTCGGGAACAATGTGTGGAAGTACTCTCCACAAGCGGTAATCAACCCGATACTTGTCGTTAAACATGCAAGGATAATAATAACGGCTAGCATCACTAATCCGAATTTTCCAAAATAATAAGAAGATGCATTGCTAAGAACCGGGCCACCATTGTCAAAAAGACCCAATGTTTCTGTACTTGTTGCCCCTAAATAAGCAATTCCAACGTAAATAATTCCAAGGAATACAGTCGCAACAATTCCCGATTTTACTGCGATAGAAAGAATACCGCCTTTTGATGTAACACCCATCCCGCGAATCGCATTAATGACAATAATGCCAAAAACGATCGATGCGAGGGCATCCATCGTATTATACCCTTCCGTAAATCCTTTCATGAATGCTCCACTTGTATATGAGGGTTGCGGAGCCTCAATTGCTCCCATTGGTTTTACGAAGACCATCAAGAGTAAAACAGCGAGAAGAATAATAATTCCAGGCGAGAGAATTTTCCCAACATAATCGACAATCTTTGCTGGTTTTAAAGAAAACCACATTGTAACCACAAAGAAAATCAATGTGAAAATAAACAGTCCAATCTGCATAAACCCATCGCTGACAAATGGCGCAATTCCAATATCGTATGCAACCGCTCCTGTACGTGGCGTTGCGAATAATGGCCCAATTGTCAAATAAAGAAGCGAAGTGAAAATAACACCATAGGCTGGATGAACCCTACTTGAAAGATCTTGTAAATTACGGCTTCCTGAAAAGCCCATCGCCAATATTCCAAGGAATGGCAAGCCAATTCCCGTAATTAAAAATCCGATAACAGCAGGCCATAGGTTTGTTCCTGCGCTTTGTCCAAGTGTCGCCGGGAAGATCAGATTTCCTGCCCCAAAAAATAGTGCGAATAACATAACTCCTATTACAAAAAAGACGAAAATGATAATTTTGTCTTCATAAATCTGTCCCCCTCAAAAATGTAAACCTATTTTCAGTCTGCTAAGACTTGTATGCAATATATCGCCGAAATCTATATTACTCTTATGATCGACAAATTGCAACATATTTCAAGAAAGTATTCTGATGATTTAGAACGAATAATAAAGTCCACCTATGAATTATTAAAACACGTAATATTATGCGAAATTTGATATAAAATATTGAAAATGATAACAAGTTAACATCAGAGCATTTATTATATTTACATAGTATTACCATCCGTATGTAAGGAATGCACACTCGCCCTTTATCTTCATTCCCTTCACCATACAAAAATAACACCTTAGCCTGCACCAATCATAGAATTTTACTAATGACACAATAAATCCATCTTATATAAAAAGAGCAAAGCCTATTAAATAGACTTTGCTCTTATTTGATAGCTGGAACCGTATTACGGCGCCCACGCCACATAATTGAAACAAACATTGTAATAACTAATACAACTAAGCCAAGTATGAATGGATAGATGATATTCACATCATACAAAAGACCGGCCGTTAGTGGCCCGAGAATGTTCCCAATGCTCATATACGCATTATTCATTCCCATCGCAAATCCTTGCTCATTTCCAGCAAGTTTTGAAATAAGTGTTGTTAATACGGGTCTTAAAATCGATGTCGCAAGGAAAATGATCATCGTTACAACGAAGAACATCATATAGCTGTTTGCTAAAAGTGATAGTACGAATCCAGCGGCTGCAACACCGAGAAAAATCGTTAATACAGATGCTTCTCCAAACCGTCGCACAATTCGGTTCACGGCAAACAATTGAACAACTACACTAACGATCCCAGTAGCCGTAATCATCCAAGCAATTTCTTTCGGTGTAGCCCCGAACTCATTGTCAACAAAGAGTCCGAGTACAGACTCATACGCCATCAAGCCAAAGCTCATCACAAGAATGATAACGAGTGGAATGAAATACGGTTTACTAAAAGACTGGCCAATCTTTTTGATCATTGAATCGGTATGCTGTTCCGGAACAAAATTGTCTTCAGTCATGCTCTCTTTTAAAACGAACGCTGAAAAAACAACAGCTACAAGCCCAACAATAGCGGAAACAAGAAGTGGCACCTTTAAGCCAAAGTCAGCCAAAAACCCACCAATGCCTGGACCAACAACAATTCCTAACGACATAGAAGCCGAAATATAACTGTTACCTTTCGCCCTTTGATCCATCGTTGTAATGTCAGCTACGTATGCGAAAATGGCTGGAACTAGCAATGCCGCTCCAACTCCACCAATGACACGTGAAAGGTATAATACAATAAGTGAATCCGAAAAATAAAAGACAAACATGGAAAGTGCGAGTCCACTAAGTCCCCAAATAATCATCTTTCTGCGTCCGTATTGGTCTGTCCATTTTCCAGCAATCGGTGAGATGATTAGCTGTGCCCCAGCAAAAATGGCAATGATTAAGCCAGCTGCTGTTCCACCTTGACCAATTGACATTAGATACGCTGGCAGAATAGGAATGATAATCCCAAAACTTCCAATCGCAATAAACATATTTATCATTAGTATAAACATCTTTTTACGTTGCTCAGATGTCAAAATGCATAACCTTCTTTCTCTACAAATTCGAGACGACTCTTTATTATAATAAAGACAGAAGAAGTTGTCTATACATGACTGCAAAGCAACTCGTTCACCTTTTAGTATGAGCAAGCTTGTTAAATAAATTTATTCGCTTTTTTGCATAAACAATAGCAGCAGACTAATGAGCGTAAAAGCGATGAATGCTAAAAACGGAATCGTAATAAACCCCAACCAATTAATATATTGCACATTACATGGCACACCTTGTACACATGGTTTAATCGAAGCAAATCCAGGAACCTTTTGCACGAGATAGTGATACAAAGAGATCGTGCCGCCAATTAGTGACAAAGGGAGAATATATTTTTCAAGCTCTTATCATTATAAAAAGCTGCAATCCCGAGAAGAATCGTCAATGGATACATAAAAATTCTTTGGTACCAGCAGAGCTCACACGGAATAAACCCGTTAATCTCACTAAAATACAAACTTCCTAGTGTGGCAATGACAGAAATAACCCAAGCAAAATATAAATGGTAACTCATTTTTGCTTTTTGCATCTTTATTTTTTCAATCCTTTTTCAATTTGGGTTACAATTGCATCATAATCAAATGGATCCTCTAACATGACTCCATCAATGATGATCGTCGGTGTAAATTGCACATTCAATTCCTTCACTAACTCCATATCGATCGCAACCTCTTCGGCCATTGCTCCTTCGGTAATATCCGAATGAAACTGGTCAACATTCAAATGAGGAACCGATTGTTGGGCGACTTCAATGAGACTTTCAATCGTTACCCATTGTTCATTATGGTTCTGACTTGCTGGCTGTGCAGCAAAGAGCGCGTTATGAAAAGACCAAAACGCTTCTGGATAATGCTTGTAAATGGACTCCGATGCTAAAGAGGCGAGAATCGACTCTTTCCCGTGGAATAATACATTTATAAAAGAAAACTTTGCTTTTCCAGTATCAATATACTGTTTTTCTAATTGTGGATATACCTTTTCTCCCAAGCTTTACATGAAGGGCATTTATAGTCGCCAAATTCAATGATGGAAACAGTTGAAGCTTCATCACCAATCGTTGGCTGGTTTTCGATTGATGGATGATTAACTGTCGTAATTGGTTGATCCGTCTTGTCTCCTTTATTAAGAAATAGAACAAAAGCAATCATTACAGCAAATAGGCATAATGTGGAAATTACAATCACTTTATTATTCAACGTTGCACCTCATAAATATGTCGTTGCTATCATTATGCCTTAACTTCGTAAGATTCTCATCCGATAAGCATTCATCGCCGTTTCTCCTAAATGATCAAGTAAATGATAGTTGGCGTATGCTCCAACAATTGCTCCGAAACCCGGAATTAATTGCAGTAACTTTACTAAATCAATATAGTCCCGATATTCTTGCTGGAATGTTTGCCAATCCATATCTGCGAGCATCTGCTTATTTTCTGCCCAATTTACAATTATATGATAGGTTTCCTTTCTTTTTCGTCACTTGAAAACGCGAGCTGAAAAATGTGTAAAATGAATAATCGCTCCTCATATTCATTTGTATCAAATCCATAAACAGCAGCCGTTTCAAATAAGAACTTCATTTTTATTGATAAGAGCAAAGGAAGTCAGCCAATCCGAGCAAGATTCCTCCTGCACCCGTTCCTGCCCCTTCAATGACTGCTGTTTTTCGAAACGTAGACAGTTTTTTCTTTAACAGCTCATCACGCTCATAAAGGCTTTTATTTGCCGCTTGGCTTTTATTTGTCGTTATATTGGAACCAACAAGCGTCGCTTTCACCATCGCCTTCATACTTTCCGTTAACACGTTATGAACTTTCTCTGGAATGAACTCATTGATTTTCCCTTGTGCTTTTTTCGACATACGATTTAATATGCTCGATTTTCTAAGCATTTGCCGTTGCCATGCTTGCAGCTCCGCCTGAACCTTCCTTTCGTATTCCATCGTTTCGACCATCCTCTATTTTTATTAATTGATAAGTATACGCTTGAACGTGAAATAAGATTCACTAATCGGATGGTTGATTAAAAACAAAGGGATTGTGTAAGCCGTTAGTATAGATTTGTATGTCGCTGTATTCTAAAAAACAAAAGGCGGATGAAGGTGACTTCATCCGCGTACTTAATCGACTGTTATACTGCCATTATGTGTCCGTAATTGAATTAAATTTTTACCATTTCCAAAAACGATATGCTTATCTGAATGACCATAAATTCGCACTTTTCCATTTGCCACATCAGCGTTGAGCGTAGCGTTTTCTGGCTCCTTTTCTGTTTCAATTTTTATTTTTCCGTTATCTGTTACTAACTCGATCGGATGGTTTAGCTGCTTGGTAATCATAGTAATGCTGCCATTATTCGTCTTTCCGACCAAATCTCCTTCTACATTGTCTAAGATGACTCTTCCATTTGCCGCTTTTACAGAAATCGTATCGGCTACAATGTTCTTTAACTCTGTGCGCCCATTGTCCGTCTTCGTTGTAACGTTCGACGCTTTTACGTCTGTCAAATGAATTCGGCCATTATCTGTTTCCATTTGAATTTCCTTTGCATTTAGCTTTTCGGCTTCAATTCGTCCATTATTGTTTTTTGTATAGATCGTATCATACAGTTGTTCCGGGACATATACAGTCAATGTTACACCCTTTGCAAAAAGTCAAAATTCACGAAGCCCCAGTTTTTTCCTTTACATGAACGATCAGTGCATCTCCCTTTACACTCACTTCAAACTTTTGCTTTTTGCTTTACCTGTTAGTTCTACTTTTGCGGAAGATGAAGTTGTAGGTATCATGATTACCTTTGCATTTTCCGTAACAATTTCCATATTCGCAAATTCGGCAGCGATCTGCTTTTCCTCAAAAATTTCCTCAGGCTTACTTATGAACTTAAAAGAGAGCTGCCCCAACAATGCCTACTAAGAAAAGGATCAAGGCAATAATCGATACATTTTTAATATTAATCATGTTTCAAACCACCTTTTACGAGTTTTACATTGAATTGTAAATAGCGAACAAATCCTTTTGTTAGGGTCCGAGTCGCGAAAAACATTCCGATCGCAATAAATAGTCCGATACCCACACATGCAAGAGCGGCAAAAACTCAAAAAGCTCGAATGTTCCAGGAAACATGATCGCGTTTATTCCGACAAGCAACGGTGAAGCAAGTAATCCAACAGCTGCTACCCAACCTGCAAAAATGATGGAGACAAGTGCGATAAACGGACCAAGCACAATTACTAAGTTGAAGAAGCCCAATCCAATCACAGCCCAAACTGCGCGAAAAACATTTCCGACCGTTGCCGTAGCCTCCACTTTCTCAAGATAATACGTGGCAAGTAAATCTTTGGCAATTTGCTGTGGTGAACCGAGCGAGGCCGATAATTCCTCCTCGGTTTTTCCTTCTGCCATTCCCATCGCAAAATGTTCTTCAAAGTCTTGTAAAATATCAGCACGCTCATCAGCAGGAAGTTTCTGCAAAGCAGAATCTAATATCTTTAAAAATTGATATTTAGTCATTTTCAACACCTTCTTTTATTAATTGATTAACGCCTTTTGAAAAGTTCTCCCATTCGTTGATCAATTCATAAAGATATTTCTTGCCTGTCTCCGTTAGTTTGTAATATTTACGTGAAGGTCCTTCGGATGATTCCTGTAAATACGTCGTAAAATATCCCTCTTTTGATAACCGTCTCAGCAATGGGTAGACCGACCCTTCAGAAATGGAAATTTGATTAGAAATACTTTGCACAAGCTCATAGCCGTAGCGATCCTGCTTGTGTAAAAGCGCAAGAACACATAGCTCCAGCACACCTTTTTAAATTGGACATTCATGTTTAAATCACTCCACACTTTCATTAATCAGTACTGTTTATTAAATAGTACTGATTGACAACAATATAACACACGGTATTATTCATTACAAGGTACTGTATTTATTTTTAATCAAACGTTTGATTAAGCGTGGACAAATCTCACCCGCCTCGGCTCCTCCCTTCCAATAGAAGCATATGTTCCAGATTGTTCTGTCCATTTATCTCCACTCACTAAAAGCTTCAAAATCATCGTATTGGTGCGCGCATAACTCAAAAATACAATAATATATAACCTATTATTACTTTGACCGTTATGACCCTTGTGTAACATATACTATTTTGTTTGCAATTTTGCCTTATTAAATGAATTATGGAACAGCTTTAATAGTTAGAGGTTGACTATCCTACACTAACTTCATTACATTAAGATATGGTAGATATTACGCCTTATGTGGAGTGAATGTTATGGTAGAAACAAAAAGGCTTTACCTATTTTGTTTGCTGTTATGTTTTTTGTCATGGTTGGCTTTGGGATCATTATTCCCGTATTGCCATTTTATGCAGAGGATGTTGGTGCAACGCCAGCTCAATTAGGATGGCTTATGGCCGTTTATTCATTGATGCAGCTTCTTTTTGCCCCAATGTGGGGACGGATTTCTGACCGTATCGGTCGTAAACCTGTCATTATGATTGGAATTGTTGGGCTTGCCCTTTCTTTTTCTTAATGGGAATGGCATCTGAATTATGGATGTTATTTGCAGCACGAGTCATCGGTGGATTTTTATCGTCAGCGAATATGCCTACTGTCACTGCCTATGTAGCTGATATTACGTCCCCTGAGGATCGTGGAAAAGGAATGGGGTTGTCGGTGCAGCAGTAGGTCTTGGCTTTGTTTTAGGACCAGCGATTGGTGGAATCTTTTCAAAAGCCAGCTTAAGCCTACCTTTTACATTGCTGGATCTCATCTTTGATTACCTTCTTGCTCGTATCTTTCCTTTTAAAGGAATCATTGCCGAAAGAAAACAGAAGAAAACAAATGGAAGAAAAAATCGATCTGGCATGCATTTGATGGCTCCGTATCTGTATTGTATTTCCTCCAATTATTTATTTCTTTGTCGCTTTCAGGGTTAGAAGCAACGTTTGCGTATTATGCAGCAGTAAAAGCGGGACTCGGAACGGTTAAGCTCGGTTATATTTTTATGATTATGGGATTAGCCGGGGCACTGGTCCAAGGTGGACTCGTCGGCAGGTTAACGAAAAAATATGGTGAAGGATTTGTCATTCAATTAGGCATCATCATCTCAGCGATTGATTTGCTCTCATTTTATTTGTCGATAGTTTCACGACGGCAGCGATCTTTTTAACAATTTTTGGGATTGGAAATGGGGTCATTCGCCCTAGTGTTTCCGCTTTACTAACAAAAACATCGAAAACAGGACACGGAAGCACAACCGGATTATTATCTTCTTTCGATTCACTTGGAAGAATTGTCGGTCCTCCGTTGGGTGGTTGGCTCTTTTCGATGATGGTCGGCTTACCGTATATTTCAGGGATCATCCTTTCCCTTATCGCTCTCGTTCTTTACCGTTTCTATTCAATTAAAGCAAAACAACACCACCTACTCACCAAATAAATCTTTCCATAGCCATGGAAAGATTTATTCAGTCAGTAGACAGAAAGCGCAACATATTATATTATTAATTTGAATTCAAAACAACTTCCTACGGAGGTGTACAATGAGTCAAGATCTTAGTTTAAAATCATTTGTTGTATTGATGAAAGCAGCAAGATCATTACAAGAAAGAATCAAGCAGGACATAAATAGTTACGGTGTAAATCTTTCCGAGTTTTCCGTTTTGGAAGTGCTCTACCATAAAGGACAGCAAACGGTCCAACAAATTTGTAATTCAGTCCTTATTGCTAGCGGTTCCATGACATACGTGATCGATAAATTGGAAAAGAAAAACATGCTCGAACGAAGAGCCTGCCCGCAAGACCGCCGAGTTGTTCATGTCATGCTGACGGATCAGGGGAAAAATTTATGGACAACATCTTTCCGCAGCATCAAAAAGTAATTGAAGATTTATTTGCAGAAATAACAATAGAGGAAAAAGAGATATTAATCGATGCTCTGAAAAAGTTGGGCTTAAAGCACAAAATCAGCTATGATCTGGTCATCCATCATTAATATCGGAAAGCTAATCACATCATTTGTTGAATTAGCTTTTTTTACCAATAAATATACTTTTTATAGTGTATATAATATTTATATTCGGTATACTAAATATAAAGAAGGTGATTACAATACAAATTTGTCCATTTTTAGAGTCCTCCTTCCAGATTCTCGGGAGGAAGTGGAACGGACTCATCATCCATTATTTATCTCTTTGTAACAATCATACGGCCCATTTTTCTGATATACAAAAAGACCTGAAAGGCATCACCCCAAGAGCATTATCCATGAAGCTTTCGAGCTCGGGGAGCATGGGCTCGTCGAAAAAAATAACAGGTACAACAACAGTGATCATCTCTTACGAATTAACAGAAAAAGGACGAGCGCTTGCAGAAGCATTGCAGCCCATTCAAAAATGGGCACAACAATATCAACAAATCAAGGAGTGAATAAGTATGAAAAATAATCTAATTTGTGATTTAGAAACGGGGATTTGTGGTGAAGCCGGCGAGGGAACTTTCGAAATGATTGATTTATCTCAACCAAAGAAAACGATCGATCTCTACTATGTAACGGACCCCATTTGTTCACATTGTTGGGCACTTGAGCCTGTACTCCGTAAGTTCGAAGCTCAGTATGGTCATTATTTTAATATGAACACCGTTATGGGGGACTATTAGAAAGCTGGGATGGATTCGCCGATGTAAGCAATGGGATTTCCAGCCCTGCCGATGTAACGGAACATTGGCAAGAAGTTGGGGGCATTCGCGCATGCCGATTGACGGAACCGTTTGGCTTAATAACCCGATCCAATCTTCTTTCCCTCCTTCTCGTGTATTTAAAATCATTCAAAAACAGGATGAGAAGTTAGCGACCGTCTTTCTCCGTCGCCTCCGCGAAGAGCTTTTTGCCTTTAACAAAAACATTGCTGAAGATCGGCTTATGATTAAAATAGTCAATCAACTGGGACTGAACGGAGTGGACATCGTAAAGCAAGCACATCTTGAAGGTGGGCACCAATTATTAAATGAGGACTTTGCACTCGCTAGAAGCCTTGGTGTTCGCGGCTTCCCAACAATTATTATGGTCAATGAGGAAAAGAAAGGCGTGAAAATTGTTGGAGCGCGTCAGTTAGAATATTATGTAAGTGGTCTGCAACAAATTCTCGAAACAGAGGAACTGCAACAACAGAAACCGCCAGCACTTGCCGATCTGTTGAAGAAGGAAGAGCGTTTGTTTTCAAAAGAAATTGAAGTGATGTACGACATTGAGCAAAAGCAGACTGATGCTTTTATTCAAAAAGAACTATCACCTGAAGCTTACTCCTGAAAGATATTCTTGGCGAAAAATACATTGAAAAGAAATAGGAGGAACGACCATAATTTATTATCACTGTTTAACACTCTAACTGAAGTGTGTTCTTGATTGTCCTTATTTAGACTTACTTTTGTGCTATGATTATTATCAGAATACTCATTAAGGAGGGAGTAAAATGAGTGATAAAAGTCCAAAGTGAGTACAATAAAGGAAGACGGTTTAACATACGATGATTATGCAGCAATTGATGATGGAAATTACTATGAATTAGTCGACGGGCAATTGGAATTAATGAGTCCTTCCCCGTCGACGGTTCATCAGTTAGTCAGTTCCCAAATACAAAAGTACATTACTCAAAGCTGTGAATCCGAATACTTTATTTTAAACGCACCGATTGACATGATTTTGTCTGGGAATGAAGTGCGCCAACCGGATCTTGTCTTGCTCCACCGCGATCGAATCAAACAGTTAAGCAGACGCGGAATTGAAGGTGCGCCGGACCTTGTGATCGAAATTCTTTCTCCTTCTTCATTGAAACGGGACAAGATCGATAAGTTAAAGACGTATGCTCGGTTTGCGATCCCCGAATATTGGGTTGTCGAGCCTGAAATGGGTATTTTAGAACAATACGTTCTCTTTGATGATCGTTATGAAATAATCAATATTTATCAAAAAGACGAGCAAGTCATATCACCAAACATCCCTGCATTTCCTTTACGATGACGATGATTATGGATAAAATCCCCACCTAGAATAGAGCGAATAAGACACACTCATTTCGAAGTGTGTTTTATCATTTTTATGATGATAGAAAAGTTAAGAATAATTGACCATGGACAAATACGAGTAGAGAAATGGAAGAAGTGTCCTTGACCACGCAATTGGTGGACAATGTGAGAGGGAAACCCGAAAATATGTCCATGAAAGATAAGTTGCAAGACAATGTCAACAAGTAAAGTACGCGATATGTCCTTCGAGAAAAATTTGCCCGTGCTACTTTACATAAAGTGGGCGTGCGAGTATGATAAATATAAATAGTGAGTGATTACTCACTATCACAAAGGAGTGAATGAAATGGATGAACAAAACACATGCATATCGATTCACCATGTTTCCAAATCATTTGGAAAGCATCAAGTACTTGATGACATTCAGCTCGATATCGTTCAAGGAGAAATTTTCGGTCTGCTTGGTCCCTCTGGGGCTGGAAAAACAACATTAGTAAAGCAATTAGCCGGACTTGATACACCGACATCTGGGAAAATTTTGTTTTTCAAGAAAGAATGCCTTCCCTACATGCGATGAACAAAATTGGCTATATGGCGCAGTCTGATGCCCTTTATGAAGAATTATCAGCAAAGGAAAACTTACAATTTTTTCTGCGCTCTACGGTTTAAAAGGCGCACATCAAGCAAAGCGAATCAATGCTGTAATGGAGATCGTTGATCTGAACGATCATCTAACAAAACTGGTTTCTAACTATTCTGGTGGAATGAAAAGAAGGCTTTCTCTGGCCATTTCGTTGCTTCATCAGCCAGACATTTTAATTCTTGATGAACCGACCGTAGGCATTGACCCTGTTTTACGCAAAAATATATGGGAAGCTTTTTACCAGCTAAAGAAAAAGGAACGACGCTGCTCGTGACAACCCATGTGATGGATGAAGCTGAAAAATGTGACCGCTTAGGCCTCATTCGCGAAGGAAAACTCATCGCAGTTGGCTCTCCGAAAGAATTAAAGGCACAAACAGAAACAAAATCGCTCGAGGATGCATTCCTCGTTTACGGAGGTGCGCAAGCATGAGAGTTGCCGCTTTAATGATTAGGATTTTACGGCAAATTGTTAGAGATAAACGAACGATGGGACTGTTGATTTTTGCCCCTATTCTCGTATTAACGATGATGCATTTCGTTTTTGCTGGAGACGAGTACATTCCTAAAATCGGCATTGCTGATGTTCCGCAAGCAATTGTCGAACAGATAAAGAGCGATGACAACAAAATCACTGAATACAACGATAAAGGCCAAGCTGAGAATGCACTTGCAGATCGTGAAATAGACGGTTATATTACGTTCGAAAATCAGTCACCTGCTCTTTATCTTGAAGGCAGTGATCCAAGTAAGAATAGTGCCGTTATGAAGTGGATACAAACCGCCTTGCTTTCTAGTCAGCCGACGAACGGCCCTGCACCAACGTTAAAGGTCGATTATTTACACGGCTCAAGTGATATGGGCATCTTTGATTATTTCGGCCCCGTTCTTCTCGGCTTTTTCGTCTTTTTCTTTGTTTTCCTGATTGCAGGTGTATCATTCCTACGCGAACGCACAACAGGAACACTTGAACGGCTGCTTGCTAGCCCGTTGCGAAAATGGGAAATCGTTATTGGGTATGTGCTCGGCTTCGGTTTATTTGCTATGATTCAAACAACGATTATCGCCGCCTATGCGACCTATGTTCTCGGGATGGTCATGGAAGGAAACTTCGGTTATGTATTATTGATCACCTTGCTGCTGGCGTTAACCGCTCTCACTCTCGGTATTTTATTATCTGCTTTTGCTAACAATGAGCTACAAATGATGCAATTTATTCCGATTGTCGTCGTCCCGCAAATCTTCTTTTCCGGATTATTTGATTTAGACACGATTTCAAAGTGGCTTAGCTGGATTGGACCGTTTACACCGCTCTATTATGCTGCAAATGCATTAAGAAATGTAATGGTAAGAGGGTACGGCTGGGCAGACATTTACACGGACATCGGCATGCTTGCTGGATTTTCATTATTGTTCATGATCTTAAATATTTTTGCGCTGAAAAATACCGGAAAATATAGTAGGAGGCCGCCACATGTCTAATGATAAACAACATTTAAAGGATCTATTCATGCACGGGGATGGTCTTACTGAAAAACAAAAGAATATATTAAAAGCCGCGATTGAGGCATTCGCCGAAAAAGGATTTGCAGCCACCTCAACGAGTGAAATTGCCAAAAAGGCTGGCGTTGCGGAAGGAACGATTTTTAGGCATTATAAAACAAAGAAGGATTTGCTCTTATCGATCGTGAGCCCAATGATGGTGAAGCTGATGGCTCCCGTTGTTATTAAGGATTTAAATAAAGTATTGGATCATCACTACGAACAGTTTGAAGATTTCATACGAGCAATGATTGAAAATCGAGCAAAGTTCCTCGAAAATAATATTTCAGTCATTCGAATTTTAATTCAAGAAATCCCTTTTCACCCTGAATTAAGAGAACAATTTATGGAACATATCGGAAAAAGGTATTCACACGTTTTAGAGAAATTGTCCGTTATTATCAAGCGAAGAAACAGATTATGGATGGACCTGTCGATACGATCATTCGCTTAACAGCCTCAAGCTTAATTGGATTTTTGCCCCAAAATATGTCCTTGCTCTTGACGTAAACTGGGATGACGATGCCGAATTGGAGCGAACGATTCAATTTTTAATCAAAGGATTATCGCCACAAAATGAGGAGGTTTCATGATGATTGCTACGATACAACGAGTTGAAAATAACTTTATAGCTACATTCGAGCACCCTTTAAATCACTCAACTGCAGATGTGTGGGAATGTTAACGGATAATGAAAAGCTTAAACAATGGTTTTCCGAGCTATATGTTGAGGAGCTTCGCAAAGGCGGATCTATTCTGATATGCAGAATGGAACGTTTGAAAAGATGGAAATTCTTAATTTAAAAATCAATGAGGTATTAGAGTTTGCATGGGACAAAGACGTTGTTCGCTTCGAGTTAAAATAATAGTGAATCGAGGGGCTGTCCGAAAAGGACAAATCCGCTAAAAATTTAAAACTAAGATGTTGTTATATCAACATTCTTAAACATGAAAAGGGCGTCTAACAGTCGAAAAATCGACTTATTGGACAGCCCCTTGTTTTAATTATTTATACCTTTATGGATAAAGCTGCTTGCAGTTCTTCTACCAGTCTCACAAACTCTTCCTCTACAACGTCCATCATTTTAAACGCAAGATTATATGGTTCTCGTACCTCTTCGCCTGAAAAATCAGCGTTATTTAACAACTCCGCCATTTCATATCTCAACATCGCATCATCAATCAAACGAACAAGTTCTAACTCTTCCTTTGTTAAAGAGACCAATCCATATGCTTCATAGATCGCCTTTTGTAATCTATCTTCTATTTTTATATAATCAGCAAGATGTCGTTTAACGGGTCTTGTGATGTCAGATATGTATGCTTCTGAAGCATCATGTAGCAAACATGCTAATTGGACTCGTTCTGAATACCCTCTATTCTTTGCCTCTCTTGCGCAATAAATGGAGTGTTGTGCGACACTAAAAAATGAGCAGCATGTCCATTTGCCCGACATGTCAATGAGAGTGCATGCGCGATATCCCGCGTTGAAATCTCATCAGCCCGTGGGTCTAGCGGCCAAAATTCAATCCCTGTATATGTTTTAATACAACTACCTACTCTCATCCCATTTCTCTCCCTCGATTTTTCCTTTTCTACTTCTCATGATAGCCAATTTGCTTAGAATTAGCGAATAGCAAATTTTTATCATTACTTATCCTCTATAAACATGATACACTAAGACAACGATTACATGTTTGGAGGCTTTATTTTGGCTAGTCACTATTCAAGACCTACTAGTAGAAAATTAACGTTTACACGAGACTATTGGATTCTTATTATCGGTATTATTTTCATAGCTTCTACTCTTCGCTCACCATTAACATCTGTCGGCCCACTCATATCATTAATTAAAAGCGGCTTACATATTTCCAATGTGCTGGCTGGATTTCTGACAACGATTCCATTGCTCGCATTTGCACTCATTTCGCCGTTCGCACCACGGATTGCTCGGCGTTTTGGGATGGAACGAACATTATTTGGTTCACTCGTTTTATTAACGCTTGGGATTGCCATTCGATCACTGGGCTCAACACCGTATTTACTCATTGGCACGTTTTTATTAGGAGCTGCGATCGCGTTTGGAAATGTCTTATTGCCAGGGTTAATTAAGCTTAATTTTCCACTCCATATCGGGCTTTTAACGGGGTTCTATTCCGTTGCCATGAATTTATCAGGTTCGATTGCTGCTGGGATTAGTGTTCCACTTGCGGAAAGAACAAACTTTGGCTGGGCAGGTGCATTAGGTGGCTGGGCAGTTCTGTCATTCGTCGCAACGATCATTTGGCTGCCACAGATTAAAGCGAAAAAACAATGGATGACGCAGCAATGACAATAAAAAGCAGAAGACATCTCCAGTATGGCGCTCTAACCTAGCTTGGAATATTACGCTTTTTATGGGATTGCAATCGTTCATCTTTTATACTTGCTCCGCATGGTTGCCGGAAGTTTTAAAATCACAAGGATTAAGCGCGGCGCAGGCCGGTTGGATGCTTTCGCTTATGCAGTTCGCACAATTGCCGATGACGTTCATTACTCCTGTCATTGCCGGAAAATTGAAGAATCAACAGATGCTCGTTGTATTCCTTGCTATTTTTTCTTCATCGGATTTGGGGCATTTTCATCGGAGCGCCACTGATTCCACTTTGGATGATTATTCTTGGGCTTGCGGGTGGATCGGCGTTCGGCCTTGCGATGATGTTTTTCACTCTTCGAACGTACACACCACAAGAAGCAGCGGATTTATCTGGGATGGCACAGTCATTTGGCTACATTCTTGCCGCCATTGGCCCCGTCTTCTTTGGGCTTTTACATGATGTATCTTCAAGCTGGTCAACCCCACTCATTCTTTTATTTATCGCAACGGCTTGTTTGTTTGTATCAGGTATGAGGGCGGGGAAAAATGAGTATGTATCACAAAAAGTAAACGAATGAATAAATCTTTTATCGTCATGAAAATAAAACTGGTGAAGAAAACTCGCTTTCTTCACCAGTGATTGTTAATGCATTATTGTGCTTTAGATGCGTGCAAATTCATGCACCCATACTTTCATTTTCGGCACCCACGGCATGCCCGGATGCAAAGCTAAAATCGCTTCCTTGTATTCATCAACATTTTCATAGCCTTCCTGCTTCGCATCTTCATCTGTTAATTGACCGAGCGCCTGAATGTATACCCGTTGAACGACGAAGTCATTCCCTTTCAGCGTCATTACTTCTCCTACATCCGCGTATCTTCCATTGCGGCGTGTTGCTGTCTTTTTCCCGTTCAGCACCCTTTCAATATCTTCGGAACTGTAACTAGACGTTCAATCGAACAAGTCTTTGGCGGTAAATTAGAATGTTCATTTTCATATGTCATGGTAAAAACCTACCTTATCTATTATTTCTTCAAACTCTCCTTCAAATAGGCATAAAAGCTGTTAATCGCTTTTATGCCTATTCAAATTATTCCTGCAATCCCATTTCAGCTTGTACAACGGCTGCGATGCGATTGACGTATTCTTCACATTGTTCTTTTGTTGCAGCTTCACACATGACACGAACGAGTGGTTCGGTACCTGATGGACGTACGAGAATTCGGCCGTTTCCATTCATTTCAGCTTCGACTGCATTGATGATTTCTTTCACTTTTTCATTGTCGGTTACGTGATATTTGTCGGTTACTCTAATGTTGACAAGTTTTTGTGGGTATTTTTCATCCCTTTGGCAAGTTCAGAAAGTGACTTACCAGTAAGTTTCATAATATTCACAAGTTGAAGACCAGTTAATAAGCCATCACCTGTTGTATTATAATCAAGGAAAATAATGTGTCCGGATTGTTCGCCTCCTAGATTATACCCATTTGCCTTCATTTCTTCGACAACATATCGATCACCTACCGCCGTTTGGGCGCTTTTAATTCCGAGTTCCTCAAGGCCTTTGTAATAGCCTAGATTACTCATGACAGTCGATACGACTGTAGATTGCTTTAATCTTCCTTCCTCCTTCATAAATTTACCACATATGTAAAGGATTTGATCACCATCAACAATATCGCCATTTTCATCAATCGCAATTAGCCTGTCACCATCACCATCAAAAGCTAGTCCAACATCAGCGCCTTTTTCTTTTACAAGAGCAGCCAATGCTTCTGGATGTGTCGATCCAACACCTTCATTAATATTTAATCCATTCGGTGTTGCACCCATTGTTGTAATATCTGCTTCCAAATCCGCAAATAAGTGAGTAGCAAGCGATGAAGTTGCCCCGTGTGCACAATCTAAAGCTACATGTATTCCAGAGAAATCCTCATCAACCGTTTGTTTTAAAAATTGTAAATATTTTTGTCCACCTTCAAAATAGTCATTTACAAGACCTAGATCCGCACCAACTGGTCTTGGTAATTGATCTTCATTTTCGTCAAGTAGTGCTTCGATTTCTTCCTCTTGTTCATCCGATAGTTTGAATCCGTCCGGTCCAAAAACTTAATCCCATTATCAGCTACCGGATTATGAGATGCCGAGATCATCACTCCAGCATGAGCTCCCAACACTTTTGTTAAAAAGATACCCCTGGAGTAGAGATCACTCCTAACCGCATAACTTCTGCTCCAATCGAGAGCAATCCAGCCACGAGAGCACCTTCAAGCATATGTCCAGAAATGCGAGTATCTCGACCGATAATGACCTTTGGGCGCTCCGCATTTTTGTTAAAACATATCCGCCAAACCGCCCTAACTTAAATGCCAATTCTGGCGTTAATTCTGTATTTGCTACTCCTCGTACTCCATCAGTTCCAAAGTATTTACCCATTTCACTCATTCGCTCCTTCTTCAAACAATGTCTTTATTCTAGACAGCTTCTTTTTCTATTAATCGGATTTTTGCTGTTTTTACAGATAACTCATATTTCAAATCCCCTAGTCCGCTTACTTCCAGACTAACTTCATGTTCGCCTTTACCCAGACCATCTACATTAAAGAAAACATGAAGATCCTTTTCGTTGATTTTTTCAAGTTCTTCTTTCAATCCGGTCACCGTAATTGATGCAACGCCATCGGCCGGTGACACTAATTCCAGATCGAGCCCTTGATCCAATCCTCTGCCCTCCAAGCTTAAATCGGAGAAAGTCGACTTTTGCACCTTTTTTCCGCAACGATATTCACAATTATTGTTTCAGGTGTTAATTTATTTAATCCTGATGGAGCTTTGATTGGCACTTCAATTTCCGTATCTTCTGTAATCCCACTTACATCAATGCTCACTTCAATCTCGTTGATCGACTGAAGAATTTCAGTGCGACCAAATATAACGACTTCAGGTGTATTCGTACTTACGGTAATAATTTCAATATCACTAGGTGGAGTGCCGGTTCGATTAATTTTAACAGGAACATTTTTTCTTGGATTGGTGACCGGAATTGTCACTAGAACAGATGACGGTTCCACGATCACATCAAGTTTATTTAAATTTTGGTCAAGTACGGTCACAAGTGCCTCTTTCTTAATTGTGTCATTAATTAACCCACTTGTATCGATCGTTGCTTTCACGTAAGTCACTTTTTCAATTACATCTTTTGCACCCGTGACCTTTACAGTTTTTGGATTTATTTCAGGTTTTTCGGCTTCAAAGCCTTCAGCTAAAATTCCTCGATTAAATTCAGCTTCTACTTTAAATTCCTCTGTAACTCGTTCCTGTAAAGATATGTCAACATATTGCGGCACAATTGTCACCTTTAATTTTTCAGAAACATCTTTGTATAAAATCGGTACACGGTGTTTTCCAATTTCAACATCTGACAAATCAATATACACACTAAAATCCCTTTGTCTCTTTGTCGCCTCAACAAATCTTCGTTGTCCTTCAATTTTCACATCAACCGTTTGCGGCACACCTGATACGACTAAATTTTCAGTATCATAAATGACTTCCAAAGGAATATCTGTAATCGTATCCGTATCATTCGATTCCATTCCATTTGGAGTTGTTCGCGATTCCTTGTTCATTAAATCATTAGCAGTAAAAAATAAGAGAATAGCAAGCAGCAAGGCTATCAAGCGCATAAACCATGGACTTTCCATAAACTTATCCATTCTTTGCCTTCTCCCTTCTTTTCCAAAATGATGAAGAAGACTGCTTACCTTTATTTTCAATAAGGAGTTCTTTCTCTAAAAGCTTTTCGAACTCTTCATTGGATAAATCACGAAAAAGCTCACCGTTTTGTGTGACAGATATATGACCAGTCTCTTCTGAAACAATGATCGTTAAACTATCAGTTACTTCACTAATTCCAAGGGCTGCCCGATGCCGCGTACCTAACTCTTTTGATATAAACGGACTTTCCGATAAAGGCAAATAACATGCGGCCGCAGCAATTTGGTTTTTCTGAATAATGACAGCCCCATCGTGTAATGGAGTATTCGGTATAAAAATATTAATCAAAAGCTCAGGAGTTAAATTAGAATGGAGCGGGATTCCAGTTTCTATGTAATCACCCATACCTGTTTCCTTTCCACAGAGATTAAAGCACCGATCCGCCGTTTCGCCATATAGCCGACTGCCTCTACGATGGAATCCACTCTTTGTTTACGCTCCTCATCTTCATGAATGCTCGTTCTAGCAAATATTTTCCCACGACCAAGCTGCTCTAGCGTCCGCCGTAATTCGGGTTGAAAGATGATTATAATCGCAAGAAATCCCCAATAAATCACGGTTTCCATCATCATGCCTAACGTATTTAAATGGAAGAAGTCACTTAAAAACCAAATGATAATAATAACAAATATTCCTTTTAAAAGTTGGACAGCCTTTGTACCACGGATGAGCATTATTAGTTTATAAATAACAAACCAAACGAGGAAAATATCCACTATGCTGGACAAATAGTCCATAATGGTAAAGTCTGCAAACGGCATATTCTTTCCTCCATTATTTTTTCAATACAGCTTATTCTAAATTTTTCTATTTCAAATAACCCCACCATTATAACATATTTTTCTGTTTTCGAGTAAAGCTAGACTTGAAAAGGACAGATGCCATGCACCTGCCCAAAAGTAATCTCTGAATTTATTCATCATCAAATAAAAGGATGACCTTCCTTCCACTTGCTTTTATTTTATACCAAATCCACTCAAATATTTCATTAATTTCTTCAATTTCTCCTGTTACATTTCCTGCCGAAGCCAAATAACGTTCACCATTTATGACTGTTACATTTCCATGTACTTCGCCCTCTATACGTAAATTACCATTTTTTACCGTTATATCTCCCTCAACAATCTTTCCTTCTGGGACAATTACTGTTCCATTTTCAACAACAAGATTTTCCTGCATTGTAACAGAGAATTTTTGATCATCATTCCAGACATTAAACATACTGCCTGCCATTAATATAAGAAATAATGACGCCGCTGCAAGCAAGGGATGATGTCGAAACCATCTCTTTATGCTGACACTTCTTTTTCTTTCGGTAATCGAGACATAACATTAGCGGTAAAGCCATTAGGAACTTCAATATGAGAAGTGCTTTTAATGTTAGCAATTGTACTTTTCAGTTCCTGAAAATGTTTTTGGCAACCTGGGCATCTTTGCAAATGTTCTTTCAACACTTGTTCATTTCTCTGCGACAAGTCATTATCGAAATAATCTTGCATATAAAGAATCATCTCTTCAGGACATGCCTTCAATTTTCTTCTCACCTTTCCTACAAATTGTGCAACTGTTTCCGCAGAGCTTCACGTCCACGATGGATACGCGTTTTTACAGTTCCAAGTGGGATTTCTAACACTTCTCCTATCTCTTTTAACGATAACTCATCAATATATCGTAAAACGATAACTGCTCTATATTTATCTGGCAGTTTTAATATTTCCCTTTGAACCATTTCCTGTGTCTCCAGTGTTTCCACTTCTAAATCAGGTGTTTTCCCATCTGCTGCAATTTGGGAATACATCGTTAACCCGTCCGTTCCAGCTACTTCTGCATCAAGGAAATAATCGGGTTTCTTTTCCTAATTCGATCGATGCATAGATTTGTAGCAATTCGATATAGCCACGTTGAAAATTTCCGATTTTGATTAAAGCTATGAATATTAACATAAGCTCTAACAAACGCCTCCTGAGCTATGTCTTCAGCCTCATGGCGATTCCCCAACATCCGGTAACTTAAATGAAAGATTTTATCTTTATAAATTTCTACAATCTCCCAAAAGCTTCCTGGTCTCCACGCAACACCTGTTTAATTCTTTGCTTAACAATCGCATCCATTCATTCTACCTCCCGCTCCATGCGGTTATCCATTCTTACGTATGTAAACGAAAAAGGTTTCACTAAAACATAAATAAAAGCATACCTATCTATTTTAACAAAGATTACCACATTTGGTTTAAATTTTTTAAAATTAGGGAATACAATAAAAAGACTTGCCAGGAGGCTTATCAATTATGACTGTAGATGATTTGTTAGTAAAAATCGAAGAAAATAGAAAAACATGATCGAATTAGGGTTATCATCCTCATTTATTGATGAGCGGGTAATCAACATTAGTAATCAATTGGACAAGCTATTATATAAATATCAGATGATTATTACAAAAAACAGTAGTCCTATAAAATCTAGAACTACTGCTTTTATAATAATTTCTCCCTAAAAGTGACCCCATTAAAGCGACTGCTACTTTTGCAGTTTTATTTTTTCGTCTAGTATTGATTCACTTCTACGAACTCCGCCGATGTAATGAGTCCAGATTCCGCAAGCATTTCCATCGCCAAATGACTTTCCCGATAACTGATCCCACCAAGCACTGGTGTGCCTACCCCAGGCGCATCATTTGGATCTAATCCATCTAAATCGAGCGATAAATGAACGCCATCTGTTCGTCCTTTTAAATAGTTGATCGTTTCCTCAATTACCTCTGTCATGCCTAATCGGTCAATTTCATGCATCGTATATACTTTTATATTTTGTTCTTGAATAAGCCTCTTTTCCCCTTCATCGAAATCCTGGCACCAATAATGACAACATTTTCAGGCCTTATTTTCGGATGATATCCGCCCAGATTCGTTAAAGAAGTTTCCCAAAACCAAGGCTTGCAGCCAAAGACATCCCATGAATATTGCCTGACGGAGTTGTTTCTTCCGTATTTAAATCTCCGTGAGCATCGAACCAAATGACACCAAGATTTTGATAATGCTTTGCTATTCCTGCAAGTGTCCCGATCGCAATACTATGATCTCCTCCCAATATTAAAGGGAAGGAGCCTTTATTTACGATTTGATCGACTTTGTTTGCCAGCTGTTCATTTGCCCGTACAATGACTTCTGCATGCCTTAACTTTTCATTTGAAGCCTGTTTTGCTTCTGAACGATCAATTACAATATCGCCCGCATCCTCTATTTCATAAGCGAGCCTTCGTAAGCGCTCGATCACCCCAGCATAGCGAATAGCACTCGGTCCCATATCCACACCGCGTCTCATTTGCCCATAATCGAGCGGCATTCCGATGACAGTCAGTCTTTTTTCATCCCTTTACCCCTCGTCTCATATATTACAAAATTAAAAGGTATGACTCAACTCAACTATTTTTTGAATATTTATGCAAGTGGAGATAAAAAGAAAACTCCGTTCATGTTTTAATAGATGAAGGTAAATTGTCTGTAATTAATAATGGATTTAGTAATGAAGCTGCGTAAATTAACCAAGACGAAAAAGTCCCGTGAGCACAAAAAGTATTGGGGACAAGCATTGAAGAGCGCCTTGATCTGTCGAAACAAGGGAGGAGTTCGGACATTGGAAAATCGGAAACCGTACTGGTCCACAAGTCAATATTACTGACGCTAGTGGAAAAAAGACCCGAAAGAAAAATCATCAGACGAATTCCGAGTAAGAATGCTCCAACTATTACAGAAGCCTTGAATAAAGTTTTTTGGATCATCCAGAAGTTGGGAATCATGTCAGACAACGGTGAGAAATATCAACGGAAAAGGCGACATTTTGTTCGAAATTGAACAAAATGTCGCCTTTTGAATTTCAATTTTAATACATACGTTTTTCAGTGTCCTCTGTTTGAACCGAGTGATTCTATGTAAATTGGGCGAGTTTAGCGGGAGTGAACCGTCGCGACCTCCTGCATGCAAGGCAGACACTCTCCCAGCTGAGCTACTGCAGTAAAATCCAAAATAAAACGCAAAGAAGTCTTGATATTTCAAGACAACATATAATTACTTATATTTAATTGCAATAATGAGCCATGCAGGATTCGAACCTGCGACCCTCTGATTAAAAGTCAGATGCTCTACCGACTGAGCTAATGGCTCAATGGCTGGGCTAGCTGGATTCGAACCAACGAATGACGGAGTCAAAGTCCGTTGCCTTACCGCTTGGCTATAGCCCATTGTTGAATAAACATATTATGTATAATACCCTTTAATCAGAGAAATATGCATAAATGGTGGTGGGGGACGGATTCGAACCGCCGAACCCGGAGGGAGCGGATTTACAGTCCGCCGCGTTTAGCCACTTCGCTACCCCACCGTTTTTCACAAAAAAATCAACCTGGTGCCGGCCAGAGGACTTGAACCCCCAACCTACTGATTACAAGTCAGTTGCTCTACCAATTGAGCTAGGCCGGCATATATAATATGGTGGAGGATGACGGGATCGAACCGCCGACCCTCTGCTTGTAAGGCAGATGCTCTCCCAGCTGAGCTAATCCTCCATTTAAAATTATTTGCTTCCTTTAATTTATAATAAAATTGGTGACCCCTACGGGATTCGAACCCGTGTTACCGCCGTGAAAGGGCGGTGTCTTAACCGCTTGACCAAGGGGCCATTATTAGTATGTAAAAGATATTCCTGGAAGCTTCCAACCGGGATCGAACCGGTGACCTCTTCCTTACCATGGAAGCACTCTACCTACTGAGCTATGGAAGCATGGCTCCGCAGGTAGGATTCGAACCTACGACCGATCGGTTAACAGCCGATAGCTCTACCACTGAGCTACTGCGGAATGAGTGATTTAAGATTATCGTACAACCGGGTAAAGATCAACCAAGTTTGCTTTTATTTGCCTGGCAACGTCCTACTCTTGCAGGGGAATCCCCAACTACCATCGGCGCTGAAGAGCTTAACTGCCGTGTTCGAGATGGGAACGGGTGTGACCTCTTCGCTATCGCCACCAGACAAATTACTAAGACAATTATTATTATAATCATTTTTTGCTTTTTTCAAGGGTTTTTTATTCATTCCCTCAAAACTAGATAAATGAGAAGATAAACCGTGTAACTATTTGATCATGCTAGCTCCAGCGCCCAACGACTAGCAAACTTCACTCTTCTTCCTACGATAAGTCAACATCGGCTCGCCTTTTAGGCTTCACCGTGTTTCCTTTATCACGTCAGAATCGCTCCAGTTTGTACGTCGCTAAACGGGCGCTTCCGCTTTATATTAGATTAAGTCCTCGATCGATTAGTATCCGTCAGCTCCATGTGTCACCACACTTCCACACCGGACCTATCAACCTGATCATCTTTCAGGGATCTTACTAGCTTGCGCTATGGGAAATCTCATCTTGAGGGGGCTTCATGCTTAGATGCTTTCAGCACTTATCCCTTCCGCACATAGCTACCCAGCGATGCTCCTGGCGGAACAACTGGTACACCAGCGGTGCGTCCATCCCGGTCCTCTCGTACTAAGGACAGCTCCTCTCAAATTTCCTGCGCCCACGACGGATAGGGACCGAACTGTCTCACGACGTTCTGAACCCAGCTCGCGTACCGCTTTAATGGGCGAACAGCCCAACCCTTGGGACCGACTACAGCCCCAGGATGCGATGAGCCGACATCGAGGTGCCAAACCTCCCCGTCGATGTGAACTCTTGGGGAGATAAGCCTGTTATCCCCGGGGTAGCTTTTATCCGTTGAGCGATGGCCCTTCCATGCGGAACCACCGGATCACTAAGCCCGACTTTCGTCCCTGCTCGACTTGTAGGTCTCGCAGTCAAGCTCCCTTGTGCCTTTACACTCTGCGAATGATTTCCAACCATTCTGAGGGAACCTTTGGGCGCCTCCGTTACATTTTAGGAGGCGACCGCCCCAGTCAAACTGCCTGCCAGACACTGTCTCCCAGCCGGATCACGGCTGCGGGTTAGAATGTCAATACAGCAAGGGTAGTATCCCACCGATGCCTCCACCGAAGCTGGCGCTCCGGTTTCAAAGGCTCCTACCTATCCTGTACAAGCTGCACCAACATTCAATATCAGGCTGCAGTAAAGCTCCACGGGGTCTTTCCGTCCTGTCGCGGGTAACCTGCATCTTCACAGGTACTATAATTTCACCGAGTCTCTCGTTGAGACAGTGCCCAGATCGTTGCGCCTTTCGTGCGGGTCGGAACTTACCCGACAAGGAATTTCGCTACCTTAGGACCGTTATAGTTACGGCCGCCGTTTACTGGGGCTTCAATTCGCACCTTCGACCGAAGTCTAAGCGCTCCTCTTAACCTTCCAGCACCGGGCAGGCGTCAGCCCCTATACTTCGCCTTACGGCTTCGCAGAGACCTGTGTTTTTGCTAAACAGTCGCCTGGGCCTATTCACTGCGGCTTCCGCAAGCTTTCACTCGCGGGAGCACCCCTTCTCCCGAAGTTACGGGGTCATTTTGCCGAGTTCCTTAACGAGAGTTCTCTCGATCACCTTAGGATTCTCTCCTCGCCTACCTGTGTCGGTTTGCGGTACGGGCACCCATTTCCTCGCTAGAGGCTTTTCTTGGCAGTGTGGAATCAGGAACTTCGGTACTATATTTCCCTCGCCATCACAGTTCAGCCTTAGGAGTAAGGATTTGCCTCACTCCCAGCCTACCTGCTTGGACGCGCATATCCAACAGCGCGCTTACCCTATCCTCCTGCGTCCCCCATTACTCAAACGGAAATTAGGTGGTACAGGAATATCAACCTGTTGTCCATCGCCTACGCCTTTCGGCCTCGGCTTAGGCCCCGACTAACCCTGAGCGGACGAGCCTTCCTCAGGAAACCTTAGGCATTCGGTGGAAGGGATTCTCACCCTTCTTTCGCTACTCATACCGGCATTCTCACTTCTAAGCGCTCCACCAGTCCTTACGATCTGGCTTCACAGCCCTTAGAACGCTCTCCTACCATTGACACCAAAGGTGTCAATCCGCAGCTTCGGTGATACGTTTAGCCCCGGTACATTTTCGGCGCAGAGTCACTCGACCAGTGAGCTATTACGCACTCTTTAAATGGTGGCTGCTTCTAAGCCAACATCCTGGTTGTCTAAGCAACTCCACATCCTTTTCCACTTAACGTATACTTTGGGACCTTAGCTGGCGGTCTGGGTTGTTTCCCTCTCGACTACGGATCTTATCACTCGCAGTCTGACTCCCAAGGACAAGTATTTGGCATTCGGAGTTTGTCTGAATTCGGTAACCCGATGAGGGCCCCTAGTCCAAACAGTGCTCTACCTCCAATACTCTTACCTTGAGGCTAGCCCTAAAGCTATTTCGGAGAGAACCAGCTATCTCCAGGTTCGATTGGAATTTCACCGCTACCCACACCTCATCCCCGCACTTTTCAACGTACGTGGGTTCGGGCCTCCAGTAAGTGTTACCTTACCTTCACCCTGGACATGGGTAGATCACCTGGTTTCGGGTCTGCGACCTCATACTCATTCGCCCTATTCAGACTCGCTTTCGCTGCGGCTCCGTCTCTTCAACTTAACCTTGCATGAAATCGCAACTCGCCGGTTCATTCTACAAAGGCACGCCATCACACATAAATGTGCTCTGACTACTTGTAGGCACACGGTTTCAGGATCTATTTCACTCCCTTCCGGGGTGCTTTTCACCTTTCCCTCACGGTACTGGTTCACTATCGGTCACTAGGGAGTATTTAGCCTTGGGAGATGGTCCTCCCTGCTTCCGACGGGATTTCACGTGTCCCGCCGTACTCAGGATCCACTCTGGAGGGAACGAAGTTTCGAATACAGGGCTGTTACCTTCTCTGGCGGGTCTTTCCAGACCGCTTCACCTACTTCGTTCCTTTGTAACTCCGTGTAGAGTGTCCTACAACCCCAAGAGGCAAGCCTCTTGGTTTGGGCTCTTCCCGTTTCGCTCGCCGCTACTCAGGGAATCGATGTTTCTTTCTCTTCCTCCGGGTACTTAGATGTTTCAGTTCCCCGGGTCTGCCTTCCATTTCCTATGTATTCAGAAATGGATACTACTCCATTACGAGCAGTGGGTTCCCCCATTCGGAAATCTCCGGATCAACGCTTGCTTACAGCTCCCGAAGCATATCGGTGTTAGTCCCGTCCTTCATCGGCTCCTAGTGCCAAGGCATCCGCCGTGCGCCCTTATTAACTTAATCGTTAAAAAGGTCTTACTTTTTCTCATGGATGAAAATCCATAAGGTGATGCTTCTCGGTTTATTGCTTCTCAATTTATCTAGTTTTCAAAGAACGAATTGACTGACTTCAATCACATCATGTGATTCGTCAGCGTTTTTGCTTCATGCAGCTTTGCGACGAGGTGAACAAAAGCTTCCTCGAATACGCTATGCCACAGGAGCAACATATGATAGAGAGTTTAACCTCTCAAAACTGAACGAAACGAAACGTCTTTATGTTGGTCTAGCTGCCAACAATATTCCTTAGAAAGGAGGTGATCCAGCCGCACCTTCCGATACGGCTACCTTGTTACGACTTCACCCCAATCATCTGTCCCACCTTCGGCGGCTGGCTCCCAAAGGGTTACCCCACCGACTTCGGGTGTTACAAACTCTCGTGGTGTGACGGGCGGTGTGTACAAGACCCGGGAACGTATTCACCGTGGCATGCTGATCCACGATTACTAGCGATTCCGGCTTCATGCAGGCGAGTTGCAGCCTGCAATCCGAACTGAGAATGGTTTTATGGGATTGGCTAAACCTCGCGGCCTTGCAGCCCTTTGTACCATCCATTGTAGCACGTGTGTAGCCCAGGTCATAAGGGGCATGATGATTTGACGTCATCCCCACCTTCCTCCGGTTTGTCACCGGCAGTCACCTTAGAGTGCCCAACTTAATGCTGGCAACTAAGATCAAGGGTTGCGCTCGTTGCGGGACTTAACCCAACATCTCACGACACGAGCTGACGACAACCATGCACCACCTGTCACTCTGTCCCCCGAAGGGGAACGCCTTATCTCTAAGGTTGTCAGAGGATGTCAAGACCTGGTAAGGTTCTTCGCGTTGCTTCGAATTAAACCACATGCTCCACCGCTTGTGCGGGTCCCCGTCAATTCCTTTGAGTTTCAGCCTTGCGGCCGTACTCCCCAGGCGGAGTGCTTAATGCGTTTGCTGCAGCACTAAAGGGCGGAAACCCTCTAACACTTAGCACTCATCGTTTACGGCGTGGACTACCAGGGTATCTAATCCTGTTCGCTCCCCACGCTTTCGCGCCTCAGCGTCAGTTACAGACCAAAGAGCCGCCTTCGCCACTGGTGTTCCTCCACATCTCTACGCATTTCACCGCTACACGTGGAATTCCGCTCTTCTCTTCTGCACTCAAGTCTCCCAGTTTCCAATGACCCTCCACGGTTGAGCCGTGGGCTTTCACATCAGACTTAAGAGACCGCCTGCGCGCGCTTTACGCCCAATAATTCCGGACAACGCTTGCCACCTACGTATTACCGCGGCTGCTGGCACGTAGTTAGCCGTGGCTTTCTGGTCAGGTACCGTCAAGGTACCGGCAGTTACTCCGATACTTGTTCTTCCCTGATAACAGAGTTTTACGATCCGAAGACCTTCATCACTCACGCGGCGTTGCTCCGTCAGACTTTCGTCCATTGCGGAAGATTCCCTACTGCTGCCTCCCGTAGGAGTCTGGGCCGTGTCTCAGTCCCAGTGTGGCCGATCACCCTCTCAGGTCGGCTACGCATCGTCGCCTTGGTGAGCCGTTACCTCACCAACTAGCTAATGCGCCGCGGGCCCATCTGTAAGTGACAGCCGAAGCCGCCTTTCAACCTTTCCCCATGCGAGGAAAGAAATTATCCGGTATTAGCTCCGGTTTCCCGAAGTTATCCCAGTCTTACAGGCAGGTTGCCCACGTGTTACTCACCCGTCCGCCGCTAACATCAGGGAGCAAGCTCCCATCCGTTCGCTCGACTTGCATGTATTAGGCACGCCGCCAGCGTTCGTCCTGAGCCAGGATCAAACTCTCATAAAAGAGATTGTTAGCTCATAAGCTGGCAATGGTTTAAAACCATTGTTTTTTAAAAAATTATGTTGACGTTCGTTTCGTTCAGTTTTCAAAGATCAAACTTGTTTGTCGTCTCCTTGAGGCGACTTTTATATCATAACTCATTAACAATCATTTAGTCAAGAGTTATTTTTTATTTTTTTAGTTCTTTCGATTTTGTCTGCTGCGTCAGCAGCGACGTTTATTACTATAACAAGTTCCTGCAAAAGTGTCAACACCTTTTTAAAAGTTTTTTCATATTACTCAATTACTCCACTTACTGCCTATCCTGAAGCATAAAACCTAGACATTCATTATGTGGAGCTACACGCTTAAATAGGGTAAATAAAATTTTATAGCGCTCCTTTATAGCTGCTTTAACAATCGGGTCTACATGGGCATCTCTCAAATCATCGATCATTTCACCCATTTCCTTTTAAGTAAATATATGATTTCCTCTTTTTCAACACTACTAATTAATAATCCAATCATGTGTCCACCTCGCTTGCTTTAGTTACAACTAGGTATTTCCACATTGTGTGAGTCAAATTCAAAGAAAGAGAGGTTTTTAATCATATATAGGAGATTAGTGGGCATAGAATATAATGGACATGCTCGTAAAGGAGGAAGCAGATGAAGTTTTTCTTAACAATCGATGGCAGGAAATTGAAACAAGCATCCTTTATCCTCTTTATTTCTTTTTTACAGCTTTGTTCTTTTTTCCCAAGCATCACTTCATATACCTGTATTTGGAACATCCGATGGACCTAAGGCTATTTTTAAAGGTGAAAAAGGCATCGCTTTAACATTTAATATTGGCTGGGGTGATGTTCAGGCTGAACCGATTCTCGATGTGCTCGAAAAGAAGGAGTTCGATCCGCAACATTTTTCTTATCCGGCGCATGGGCGGAAAGACATCCGGATACCGTGAAACGGATAAAAGAGATGGGTTATGAAATTGGGAGTCTTGGCTACGCATATGAAGATTATACCGAATTGGACGATGCGCAAGTAAGACGGGATATCGTCCAAGGAATGGATGTTTTAAGAAACTTGACATTAAAGATGTAACATTGCTACGGTCACCGACAGGGCATTTTGATAGACGTACGCTCTCGATTGCAGAAAAATTCGGTTTAACCGTTGTTCATTGGAGTATTAATTCTCAGGATTGGAAAAACCCTGGTGTAGAAGTCATTATTAATCATATAAAGAAGGCAAAAGAGGGTGATATCATTTTAATGCACGCTTCTGATTCTGCCATCCAAACAGCGGAAGCTTTACCTAAGGCAATTGCGGTTCTTGAGGATCGAGCCGAACTCATATCTGTTTCTACCCTCATTGCAAACGGAAAAGTAAAAACAAAATTAATCCCATAATTAAAAGCGAACCATTATTGGCTCGCTTTTACTCTTGTCTCTTTTCCTCTTTCAACTACTTTTTCCTCTTTAGCTCGTTGACGGCGTTTTTCCATATCTTCGGCTGAAAGGCGATTGTACTTTGCAACATTAAAATTTGATAAGCATTACATGCAATTAAAGGAAAAAGCATTAAATACATCCAACTTTCTTCATTAGGACGTAATACTGGCAGCCATTCCAAAATTGTAACAACAACCATGAAGAAAAGAGCAGACATAAATGTCGTCCGGTTTGTCCATTTCGCCTTGAAATAGGCAACGATTAGGCCTGCCACTAAAATAATTAAAGCTAGACCAATATACGGTAACAAACTTTCTCCTTCACCAGCAAACTTTTGAAAACGGAAATAAACTAAGTCAAATAACACAACAACGACTAAGAGGAACTGCACCGCATTCCATAAAGAAATCGAGCGAAACAATCCTAGTCCGAATTGGTGAATAAATAAATAAGCAAAGAAGCCCACTTGACTAACAACTGCAAAAATAAAACCAACACCGACTAGCCAAATAAATGTTGACAAAATCGCTCCAATTTTCACTTCGGCAAAATAAGGTTGAAATTCATTCCAACGAATGACAAAGCCAAGAACCCCTGTTATGAGACCACCTAATACGAGGGAATTAAATAAAAATTTAATCAAGTTTCGAATTGTCACTGCTTTTTCCTCCAATAACAAAAAGTCGCAACCACTATAATAGTAGCAATGTTAAAACGAAAAGCCACGCTTCGCTAAATTGTGCATAAATTCTTCACAAAGTCCCATATTAATCATAAGAACGATCGCTAAACGGAAAGGAGCCTTTTTCATGAAAAAGGTAAGTGTCTTGCTCCTAATATGCGCTATTTTCTTGCTTTCTTCTTGTAACGCCAATGGAGGAGGAAGCGATCTTGATTATGAACAGACAAAAAGATGTTAGTCGATATTTTAAAGACGGACGAGGGAAAAAAGCCATCGAAGATATTTTAAATGATGAACAATTTAAACAACAAATGGTGATGGATCAAGCCGTTGTGAAAGAAACAATCGAAAAGGAACTTACTTCCGAAAAGGGGCTTGAGTTTTGGAAGAAGGCGTTTCAAGATCCAAAATTTGCCGAATCAATGGCAAAGAGCATGAAAACAGAGCATGAAAAACTGCTCAAGGATTTAATGAAAGATCCCGAGTACCAAGGGATGATGATGGATATTTTGAAAGACCCCGAATTACAGAAAGAGTTTGCACAGGTACTTAAAAGCAAGGAATTTCGCGAGCAAATGAAAGAAGTGGTAACCGATACAATCGAAAGCCCGCTCTTTAAAACAAAAATTCAAGATATTTTAATGAAGGCCGCTGAAGAAGTCGGAGGCGAGAAAAAGAACAAAAGTCAGGTGAGAGCGGGGATAGTAAAGAATAAAGTGAACCTTCAATCCGTAGGGTTTCTTCATCTCCCACTCTCTTCGAAGTCTAGAAGCAGAAGTATTACAGCTTCTTAATATTGCAACAAAAAACGAAAGTGCCTAATATACAATTAGAACATATTAGGCACTTCTAGTGTTTATTTATTTAAAATCGCAATCATTTTTTCTGATATCTCGTGATAAATTTCCCAGTTGGATGGTTCGCATCATAAATAGAAGGAGCAAAATCATCTTCATTCCAATCTGGTTGCTGAAGAGGCAGCCTACCAAGCACTTCTGTTCTTAATTCTTCTGCGAGTTTATCACCGCCACCTTGTCCAAATACGAACTCCTTTTCACCCGTTAAACGACTTTCGAAATAGGACATATTTTCAACAACACCAATAATGTCGTGGTTCGTACGTAATGCCATTGCACCTGCTCGCGCAGCAACGAAGGCAGCCGTTGGATGTGGCGTCGTTACAATAATTTCTTTACAACTTGGAAGCATCGTATGTACATCAAGTGCAACATCACCAGTTCCTGGCGGTAAATCAAGCAATAAATAATCCAATTCTCCCCAGTCTACTTCCGTAAAGAAATTATTAAGCATTTTCCCTAACATCGGACCACGCCAAATGACGGGTGAATTATCTTCTACGAAAAGCCCATAGAAATCACTTTGACGCCAAATCGCTCAACAGGATTGATTTTCGTTCCATTCACAACTGGTCTTGAAGTAATTCCCATCATATCTGGAACACTGAACCCGTAAATATCGGCATCGATTAAACCAACCTTTTTGCCAAGGCGCGCAAGGAAACAGCTAAATTAACGGAAACAGTAGATTTACCAACGCCACCTTTTCCGCTAGCAATCGCAATAAAAGTTGTTTGACTATTAGGCGATAAAAGATTGCTGCCTTCTTCGGATAGATCACCTGCTACTCGGTGCTTTTCCAATTCTTCTTCTGGCAAATCGGCAAATCGAATTCCGACGGTGTTAGCACCCGCTTCTTTCAACAGTTCTACAATCTTCATTTGCAATTGAAGTTGTTCAGGTGTACCTGTTTTTGCAAGAGCAATGCGAACACTAATATGTGACTTTTCCTCTTTTACTTTCACCTCAAGAACACCGTTTGTTTCCTCAAGCGTTTTATGTAAAATCGGATCCTCTAATTGGTTTAATAATTCACGTGCTTGTTGTTCAGTAACCAATTCATGACACCATCCTTATGTTGGTTTCGCTTTCTTTCCAGTATACCATAATCTAAACCTTTTCATAAGAAAAGCACCCTTCAACGGATGCAGAAAGAAATCATCATTCCAACGTTTGTTCATCTGTAAAATAGCGAAGAATCCCTTTGTAAATCGATTCGGCTATTTTTTCCTGATAATCGTCTTGTTTTAAGTTATGTCGTTCCGTTGGATTGGACAAAAGCCAACTTCAACGAGAACTCCCGGTTTTTTGCATGCTTCAGTAAATAGACTTGTTCAATTGTTTTCGCTTGGCGGGTTGTATTTTCAAGGCTAGAAATGAATTCCGCTTGAATAAATTTGGCCGCTCGTTTATTTTCAATGAGATGCGGCGCATAAAGGTTTGAGCTCCACTCCAACGCGGTGAAGGAATGGAGTTTAAATGTATACTTATAAAAGGTCCGCTTCTGATTCGTTAATGATTTTTAATCTTTCCTTTAAGTCAGCTTTCTTCCTCTTGCTATACCCACGTACGTTGGGACCAGCCAAATCTGTATCTGTTACTCTTGTCATCAAGACTAATGCACCTTGCCCTGTAATAAATCACGCAGCTTTCGTGAAACTTGCAGGGCAATATCCTTCTCTAACGCCCCTTATCTCCTGCTCCTCCATCAGGACCACCATGGCCAGGGTCTATATATATAATCTTGCCCGTTAACGGAAGATTCCACGTCTGAAATGAATCTTTCGGATGAAATTGATATTGAAAAAGGAGGAATAAAATTGCTAACCCGATTGAAAAAAGTCCATTTCACTTTCCTTCCCATTCCATCTTCCCCTTTATGTTTCGCTCATAAAAACATATGGGACAAGTTGAAATTTTAGAACGAATTCCACCTCCTATTCACTTTTTATATTATATCCTTGATAGAAAAGCCCCGTTTGCTCAGGAACTTACTAAAAATCCAGTTCAATCGAAATGAACTGGATCTAATGTAAACGGAGCTTATAAAGTCGTGCACCTTTTTTGTATCCTTCCAACCACCAATAATTTACAAATTTTTCACAAGATGAATAGATCGTCTCTTCATCTATTGTCCTCTGTTCAAAGTCAAGATAAAGCCAGAAATGATGCAATGTATCGATAAAATGACTTAGCTCTTCGCGACTTCTCGCTTTCGTTATCTCCAGCGATTCTCCAGAATGAGTAAAGCGACTATACTCCCTCCGGTTAAGTATGCTTCAATGGCAACATCCAGACACGCTTCCTCTACACCATCATCAAGCAATCCGGAATGAATTCTTGCTGCATAAAAATAAAGAATGACACTTTTTTCAATTCATTGATAGGTAAATCGCGTAAAAGCTTGCGTTCATTCATCATTTGCTTTTCGCGTCTTCTTTCTTCGAAATTACCTATTACATTCATGTTTTCCCATCCTTCCTACTTATAGCTTTTAACGAAGAAGGAAAGTCATGCATATTGAACGTAAAGAGTAAAGCTTGTCTACATTCTGAGACAAGCTTTACAATCCATTGTTTTTTATCTTTTGTAATCGCAATGCAAACAAAACGTTTGATACCAAACTGAAAGGCAACGCTGCAACACTACTCCAAGTCTTTTATAGGCAAATTATTGCGATTCGTTTTCTGCTCATCATGACTGTTTTAGCAATGTTATTCAAGTCACCACGCATCAACATAGGCATACATGTTCTGTTGCACAGTCTGAACCTACCATGATCGACGTTGGTTTTCCCTTTGCCTGCTTTTTTATTTATAGCTTAAATCGCCCAATTAATCCGTTTAGTTCTTCTGCTAAACTCGCTAGTTGCTCCGCACTCCCAGCGACTTCCTCCATGGAACTGCTCGTTTCTTGAGCAGCAGCTGACGTTTGTTCTACGCCGGCAGCTGATTGTTCTGATATCGCTGCAATTTCTTCAATCGATCCATTCATATTTTGACTTTGCCCCATCACCTCGGATAAATGATCGGAAATCGTTTGGATATTCATTGTCATTTCTTGTATCGCTAAGCTAATCCCAGCAAAAGTTTCACCTGTCGTTTTAATTTGCTGCGTTCCTAACTCTACTTCTTTATATCCTTCATTCAATGAGCCTGCGACCATATTTGATTCACGTTGAATGCTATCAACAATACCGGTAATATCTGTAACAGAAACAGACACTTGCTCAGCAAGCTTTCTTACTTCGTCAGCAACGACCGCAAAGCCGCGCCCGTGCTCTCCTGCTCTTGCTGCTTCAATCGCCGCATTTAACGCTAATAAATTCGTTTGGTCAGATATATCTTGAATGACAGATACTAATTTTGAAATTTCTTGGGATTGTACATCTAATCCTTGAACTTTATTTACTGCATCTTTTACAATTTTATTTATTTCGACCATTTGTTTGTTCGATGTATCCATCAAACCGCTGCCCTTAGTCGTCATTTTAAGTACCTGACTCGAAAATTGACGAATCTGTTCACCAATTTCATTCGTTTCTTCTACATTCGTTGCAAAAGTCCCCATCATTTCAGAAAGTTCACTTGCACTAATAGCCTGTCTCTCGGAACCTGATGCCAATTCCTGCATCGTCGTAGCGACTTGTTGAGAAGCGGCATTTACTTCGTTTGTCGTTTGCGTTAACTCCTCACTATGGCTGCTTACTGAATCAGATACAACATTCACCTGTGATAACAATTCGCGAATATTATCCGTCATTTCATTCGTTGCGATAACAACTTGTCCAATCTCATCGCTTGACTTCGTTACCAAATGCTCACCACTTAAATCCCCGCTTGCAATGGCATTCATCCGCTCCATAACAATTTTTAAAGGCCTAGAAATGACATTCGAAGTAATAATGGCGATTGCCATGCCAAGAATGACGACCAAACTAGTAATAATAAGAACGAGACGAAGGGTTGCTTTACCACCTGCTACGATGTTTTGCTCTATTTCGGTAATTCGGTCTGCATTATCTTGCGCCAATTGGTCGTAACTTGCCATCAGCTCACGAACAACTTCTGCCGCACCCTCAAGATTTTTTGTGCTAACTCTACATTTCCTTTATCATACTGATTAAACACATCTTTATAAATCATCTCACGCCAATTAATGGTCTTTTGTAAAAGCTGATCAAATTCCTTTGAGACGCCGATCTCTTTAACAATATTTTCATATTCCCTTGCCTCTGCTGTATATTCATTAAAGCGTTCTTTATAGTCGCCTCCATATAGCACATAGCCTCGGGCCGTTGAAAGTCTGTTCGCCATCGTATTAGATAGCCCATCCGTTGCCAGTAGTAATGGCAGCTCTTTGTTTAATATGTTTTCGGCATCTTTATTATCCGAATAGATGACCGAAATATTGTAGGCGCCTAATAAAATAACGAGAATAATTATAGTAGAAAAACCCGCTATCATCCTTTGTTTCACACTTCTAAAGCTAAATATGCCTCTCATATAAATTTTCCCTTCATTTCTTTATTATTTAAGATGATTAGCAACGGTAAAGCCTATCATCTGTTCAACTAGTCACGATAATAATATCGACGTAAAATTCTTTAATTAAAGGCATTTTCATATAGACGGAATATTCAGCATGATAAAAGAGTCACCCATTTGTTTCAATCAACGGGTGACCTTTCCTACTTCATAGATGATTTCTTCTTGCAAAGTCAACAAAACGGAATTTATCAGGACGATGCCTTGATTCGGTATACTGGAATAAACTCGCATCATCAAGATATACATAGTTAAATTTACGTCCATCTCCTGGCGGGACTGAACCGTCATCATTTGGAAAACGTTGATCTTTGGAAATAAGGTTGATCACATCTAAGCGAAAGCCATCCACCCCTTTATCGAGCCAAAATCTCATCATTTCATACACAGCGTCTCTTACTTTTTCATTTTCCCAATTCAAGTCAGCTTGAGTAACATCAAATAAGTGTAAATAATATTGTTCAGTTTGCTCGTCATACTCCCAAGCAGATCCACCGAATTTGGACTGCCAATTCGTCGGCGCTTCATCCGGTTGGCCATCTTTCCAAATATAAAAATCACGGTACGGGTTGTCCTTCGATGATTTTGATTGCTGGAACCATTCATGATCTGTTGACGTATGGTTGACAACAATATCCATAATGATTTTCATATCACGGTTATGCGCTTCTTCGAGTTAACCTGTATATACATGTTTGTCAACTACATATTTTGATTCGATTTTGTAATTCATAGTCTAAACAATACACTTATTATGATAAGGCAATAATATATACCGTATTTTTATCGTTCCAAGCTTTGAAATTTGATCGGATTATTGATATTTCCCAAAACTCAATATAAAAGAAAAGCCCAGAGTTTAGCTCTGAGCTTTTCCTTTGTGCTATTTACGTTTCGTTTTGATACAATTCGGTCCCTGTTGTTTATGAATTTCCTCACAAAACTGAATCCTATCATCTAATAAAGTGCCTTTTTTAAAACATCTATATTTTTTTCATAAGCGATAAATAGTCATCTTTATTTTTAATGTCTTCATCCGTTAAAACGGCTAAATTATGAATGTGCAATGCTTCTGCGCCAGTTTCTGCACGAACAACGTCCGCTAGTTTTGAATTGATGTTTTGTTCGTATAAAATGTATGGAACTTGCTTTTCTTTTATAAGATCAATCATATTTTTCAATTTCTTTTGTGATGGCTCACTAGCAGATGAAATTCCTGAAATCGCCAATTGCTCAATCCCATATCGTAACTCCCAATATCCGTATGCCGCATGGGGGACTATAATGGTTTTTCGTTCTGCATGTTCAACCACTTCATGAAATTGTCCATCAAGTTCCTCCAGTTCCTTTGCAAGTACCTGATAGTTTTCTTCAAATGTTTGTTTATGTTCCGGCATTTGCTCACTCAAAGCAACGAGCACATTGTTCGCCAATTCTTTCATGAGAAATGGATCAATCCACACATGAGGATCTACATCACCATGTGCATGATCGTGGTCATGGTCGTGGTCATGGTCGTGGTCGTGGTCATGCACATCGCCATGATCATCTTCATGGGCGGCTTCGTCGCCATGGTCATGATGTTCTGCATCAGAGTCTTCTGCGTGGTCTGCATGGTCATGATGTTCTGCATCGGAGTCTTCTGCGTGGTCAGCGTGATCATGATGTTTTTCAATAGGAAGAGCATCACCCATTGATAACATCAAGACATTTTCATTTTTAATGTTTCTTCTGCTTTCCCTACAAAACTTTCAAGCCCTAGACCAATGTATAGAAATAAATCAGCATCTGCAAGCTTGATCATATCCCTTTGCGTTGGCTCATACGTATGTTCATCCGCTCCTGGAGGATAAACCGTCTTTACTTCAACATGTTCTCCGCCAATTCGTTCCGTAATGAATTGAAGTGGATAAACCGTTGTATATACATCTAATTTTGTATCTCCACTTACTTTTGCAACTTGGTTTGGTTCGTTCTTCTGACAACCTGTAGCAAACATTAAGATAAAGATGGTAAATAATAAAGATAATTTTCTCTGCATATTTGCTGTCTCCTTTTCGCAAATAGGAATGATTACGATTTAAATTACAATTAATAGATTACTTTATTTATATAAAAAAGCAACAAGTAAATTTAAAGAAGTGGAAATCACTCAATGAAGGGTACACGTTTTGTTATAAATGATACAATAGCAACATTCGATATTTTTCTACTTTTCTTCTAAAACATATGTTATGATAATCATAGTCAAATATGAGCGCAATTGGAGGAGTCTGTCACTAAGGGATTATTATGCCCTTTGGTTGCAGGCTTATTTTGCGTTCACTGATAAATAAACGCATGAAGGGTGGAAATCAGGTTAAATTATTTTTTTCAATTACTTCATATACTTTTTTCATGAGTTAATAATAATTGAAAGGAAGATTTTAAGGAGGAGTTTTCTTGTCTGTTTTACATCTTGTTATCGTAGCACCACTACTATTGGCATTTCTTATTCCTTTACTAAATAAAAGGTTTCCGCATTTTCATACGGGCTGGTTCGTTCTTTTACTACCGGCTACGTTGTTTATGTACTTTTTCGGCTTATACCGGAAATGAGAAATCATGGGACAATTCAAGAAACCTTTCATTGGATTCCCTCGTTAGGCATTAATTTCACAGCTTATGTAGACGGGCTAGGTCTATTATTTGCCTTACTCATTACTGGTATTGGCGCATTAGTTGTGCTTTATTCGATCTTTTATTTATCTAAAGAAAAGGAAAATATAGGCACATTCTATGTGTATTTACTTATGTTTATGGGAGCAATGCTTGGTGTTGTACTCTCTGACAACTTAATTGTTCTTTATGCTTTTGGGAATTGACTTCTTTTTCATCATTTTTATTAATTGGTTTCTGGAATGAGCGAGAACGTTCACGGTATGGTGCACAAAAATCTATGCTCATTACAATTTTTGGCGGACTGGCGATGCTTGGAGGTTTCCTTCTGCTTCACGTAATGACAGGATCATTCAGTATTCGAGAAATGATTGCATTAACAAGTGAAATCAGCTCAGAACCGCTATTTATCACAGCATTAGTGCTAGTACTATTAGGTGCTTTTACAAAGTCTGCACAATTTCCTTTTCATATCTGGCTCCCTGATGCGATGGAAGCGCCAACCCCTGTAAGTGCCTATTTGCACTCTGCCACAATGGTCAAAGCAGGAATTTATCTAGTTGCCCGCATGAGCCCAATATTTGCTGAACAAGGAACTTGGTTTTGGCTCGTTGGCGGAATAGGCTTACTCACTCTTTTATGGGGTTCATTTAATGCGGTGAAACAAACGGATTTAAAAGCAATTCTTGCGTTTTCGACAGTGAGTCAGCTTGGCTTAATTATGTCTTTGCTCGGAGTCGGCTCTGCAGCCCTTCACTTCACAGGGCTGGATAATAATATTTACATGGCCGCAACAGTCGCCGCTGTGTTTCATTTAATTAACCACGCTACTTTCAAAGGTAGTTTGTTTATGGTCGCAGGCATTATCGACCACGAAACAGGCACAAGAGATATTCGCAAGCTTGGCGGGCTTATGCAAGTGATGCCAATTACATGTACAATTGCTTTAATCGGTACTTTTTCAATGGCTGGTTTGCCACCTTTTAACGGATTTTTAAGTAAAGAAATGTTTCTTGAAAGTATGGTTGACGTGCTTTCGTTAAATATATTCCAACTAAGTACATGGGGAGTACTTTTCCTGTATTAGCGTGGATTGCAAGTGTGTTTACATTTATTTATAGTATGATTCTCTTTTTCAAGCCATTCACAGGCAAGTATGAACCAGAAAAATTACCGCAGCAACCTCATGAAGCACCGGTTGGAATGCTCTTTTCTCCAATCATTTTAGCTTTGCTCGTGATCGGTTTCGGCTTGTTTCCGAATGTGCTTTCAGCTTCTATTATCGAACCAGCATCTGCGGCGATCATGCCTGGACTAATTGATGCGGGACAAGCTTTCAATATTCATATTTCGTTTTGGCATGGCTTCACGCCAGCATTATTTATGACAATTGGTGTCGTTTTAGTAGGAATATTCCTCTACCTCTCTTTACCTAAATGGAAGAAGATTTATCATACATTGCCAGGGCGGTTTACGTTAAATAGCATGTATGACCATGGACTAAAGAGAGCAGAAACGGGATCTAATCAAGCAACAAATTTTTATATGACAGGTTCAATTAGAACATATATGATTTATATTTTTATTGCCTTCATCGGCATGCTTGGTTTTTCGTTAATAAAAAGAATGCTTTCGTGTTTGATACATCTAACGTAGCACCTATCGGCGTGTATGAACTCGTACTTGCAATGATTGTTGTTGGAGCATCACTTACCATTTTAATGGCAAAATCACGACTCACATCGATTATTGCGCTTGAGCGATTGGATATACTGTCGCACTCTTCTTCGTATTGTTCAGAGCACCTGATCTTGTGCTGACACAGCTCGTTATTGAAACGGTATCCGTTGCGTTATTCCTCCTCTGCTTCTACCATTTACCGAAGTTAAGCAGGAAGGAAGAACGGATTAAATTTAAACTAACAAATGCAATGATTGCTACTGGTGTAGGTATTGTTGTGACGTTGATCGCTCTATCTGCACATAGTACGAAAATGTTTGATTCGATTGCACACTATTATATTGAAAACACGGCAGAAAAAGCTGCTGGGGAATATGGTTAACGTCATCCTCGTTGATTTCCGTGGATTTGATACATTGTTTGAAATAGCAGTACTAGGGATTGCCGCTCTTGGCATATACGGCATGGTTCGATTAAGGCTTTCAAGGAGGAAGAGTGAATGAAAACGAATGATCTCATTTTACAAACCGCTACTAAAATTGTTTCTTTTATCATTCTGCTTTTCTCTCTCCATATATTTTTCGCAGGTCATTACAATCCTGGCGGAGGATTTGTCGGTGGCCTGCTGACGTCCGGCGCTATCGTGTTGTTATTGCTTGCCTATGATATAAAAACGGTAGCAAACAGCTTGCCGATTAATTATAGAATGATGATCGCTATTGGACTATTATTTGCGATTGGTACGGGTGTCGGGTCTCTAATTTTTAATGTTCCTTTCCTCACCCATGCATTTGATTATTTTACATTGCCGTTACTCGGCAAAACTTCCTGCATACAGCCGTATTGTTTGATATCGGCGTATATTTAGTTGTCGTCGGTGCTACGATGACCATTATTCAAACGATTGGAGAGAGCGAATAATGGAAGTTTTAATGTCTATATTAATTGGCTTGCTATTTGCAAGTGCCGTGTACTTAATGTTATCAAAGAGTTTGCTGAGGATTATTATTGGTACGGGTTTGCTTAGCCATGGAGCCCATTTAATGCTGTTAACAATGGCGGGGCTGAAGCGAGGCGCTGTTCCACTACTAGGAGAAAATGCAGAAGCGTATACAGATCCTATTCCCAAGCACTCGTTTTAACAGCAATCGTCATCAGTTTTGGTGTCACAGCCTTTTTCCTCGTTGTAGCTTATCGAGCTTATCAAGAGCTTGGCACTGATAACATAGATGAGATGAGAGGGACTGAAACAAATGATTAATTTATTAATTTTGCCGATTGTGATTCCACTTATCACAGCAGTTGTTTTGATTTTTTCACTAAAAACATAGTCATTCAGCGATGGATTTCGGCTATTTCTATGACTGGAACATTCATTGCTTCATTGATATTGATTCATACAGTAGATCAAAATGGTATCCAAACGCTTAATCTCGAAGTTGGCCAGCACCATTCGGTATTACCCTTGTATCGGATATGTTGTCTGCCTTACTTGTTGCTACTGGTTCTTTTATTGCACTTTGCTGTATTCTATACTCCTTCCATACAATTGGCAAAGCACGTGAAAAATTTTATTACTATTCGATCGTTCAATTTTTAATCGTAGGTGTGAACGGAGCGTTTACTACCGGTGATATTTTTAACATGTTCGTCTTTTTCGAAGTGATGCTCATGTCCTCCTATGTACTCATTGTCATTGGTGGAACGAAAATACAGTTACGAGAATCGATTAAATATTTGCTGGTGAATGTCACATCATCCGCATTATTTGTTATTGCAGTCGCGTATCTTTATTCGATGGTCGGTACATTAAACATGGCCCATATTTCCGAAAGAATTGCGGAAGCCGGTCAACCTGGAGTCATGACAGTCGTAGCGGTGCTATTTTTAATCGTTTTTGGTTTAAAAGGGGTATATTTCCACTCTTCTTCTGGCTTCCTGGTTCGTACTATGCACCGCCAGCTTCAATAATGGCGCTATTCGGAGCCTTATTAACAAAAGTAGGGGTATATTCTATCTTAAGAACATACACGCTGTTCTTTTATCATGATCAAGGATTTACTCATGAGCTTCTCATTATCTTATCGCTCTTTACCGTCGTTCTTGGATCTATCGCCGCGATCGCATATAAAGATATTAAGAAAATTATTATTTATAATATTGTTGTTGCCATCGGGATCATTACGTATGGAATTGGTACGATGAATCCTGATTCATTGAGTGGATCTGTTTTTTATTTAATCCATGATATGATCATCAAAGCGGCGCTATTCATGATTGCTGGTGTCATTATTGCAATTACTGGCACAGGCAGTTACCAGAAATTTAGTGGGTTATTGCGACATTACCCGTTGCTCGGCTGGACGTTCTTTTTATCGATTCTTGCACTTGCAGGCATTCCACCACTAAGTGGTTTTATAGGGAAAATTTTGATTGCAAGAGGAGGATTTGCGGAAGGGGACGTTGTTGGCGCACTGGTCATTCTTTTCTCCAGTCTATTCGTCTTGTATTCATTAATGAGGGTATTTATCAATAGTTTTTGGGGAATACAAAGGGTAGCAATAGTAATTCAAAGATCGCAGTTGGAAAATCACTTATCCCTATCATCATGCTTATGATCGCATCGATTTCTTATGGGGTATTCTCTGAGAACGTTAATATGTATATTACTCAAGCTGTCGATGTACTCATTGATCCGTCTCTTTACATCGAGGCTGTTTTAAACAAATAAACATGCATACACAAAAGTTTTAGACGGAGCAAAGGAGGAATGCATGATGGCTTTTCAAATATTATTAAATGTTTTTATGGCATCGTTATGGATGTTTTTGAGAGTTCTGTCACCGTGTCTACGTTTGTTATTGGTTATTTACTTGGATTAATCATTATTTTTGTGATGCGTAGATTTTTTCATCGAGATTTTATTTATATAGGGTATTTGCGGTCGTCTGGCTCGTTCTTCTTTTTCTAAAAGAGTTGCTTCTTTCTAATATAGCTGTATTAAAAGTTGTCTTGAATCCGAAATTATCGATTCGTCCAGGTATTTTCGCTTTAGAGACAAAACTTGAATCTAATTGGGAAATTGCTCTTTTGGCAAATCTAATTACGTTAACGCCTGGTACACTTGTTGTCGATTTGTCAAAGGATGATAAAACACTATACATCCACGCCATGGATATTGAGGATGTAAAGGAAGCTGTTGAAAGCATTAGACTTTCTTTGAGAAAGCAATTATGGAGGTAAGCCGCTAATGTTGGATATCGTTTTAAAAATTGCCCTGATCGGATTCGCTATTTCTTCAGTCATCTTATTAATTAGAGTGATTAAAGGTCCTTCTACACCTGATAGGGTCGTTGCACTTGATGCAATGGGAATCAATCTGACAGCAATTACAGGGCTTACGTCTATGATCTTTCATACGAAAGCTTTTTTAGATGTGATTTTATTGTTCGGGATTCTCTCCTTTATTGGGACGGTTGCATTTTCTAAGTTTCTACAGAAAGGAGAGATCATCGAATATGAGCGCCGTAGCTGAATGGACGATCGCCATTTGTGTATTAATTGGTACCTTCTTAAGTATCGTTGCTGCGATTGGACTATTAAGATTACCCGATGTGTATACAAGAAATCACGCAGCATCTAAATCAACTACACTCGGTGTGTTATTTACTCTTCTTGGAACGTTGATCTATTTTTATTCAAATGATGGTGAATTCAATGCCAGAATCGTCCTAGGTATTATATTCATTTTTATTACTGCCCCAGTAGCCGGTCATTTAATTAGCAGAGCCGCCTACCATACAGGCGTAAAATTATCAGAGAAAAGTGTTCAAGATGAACTAAAGTTTAAAAGTAAAAAGCTGTCTAAATCAGACAGCTTTTTTAGCCATTTTTTCTTATCCACTTTAAGAGTAAAATGTTGATACTAGTAGGAGTGAAAAAATTGGATACTATGAACGATGAAATAATCTCAACTATTTCATATATTAAAGTAAAACGAATCATTGACTTCAATCAACAAAAACAGATTAAAACAGAACATTGCATTAAATTGTATAAAAATAAAATCTCGACTTCCACTCACGTATTTAAAAATAAAGATGTATTCGACATTTCTTACAGAGCCTTTTCTAGTAACTACGGTTTTCTCTACTTACATACATCTCAAGGTGTGTTCGCTTTTGAAGTGAATGCTGATCCTAATTATTTTATAGAAAAGGTTAGACGCTATATAAATAGGATGGGCTAAAAGGGCGTATAATTGTATAGCGTCGCCCGCCGACAAACTCTCTATTCATCCAAAAGCCCTTTCATCTTTTTATTAATACATACGTATGCGTTTTTGCTTATCCTCTTATCACTTACTTAATTTTCTTGCCCGATCGCCGTCAGTGCCAATTTTTTAATCGTCACATCATCCATCGGTGGATTATGCAAGCCCGCTCTCACATCCCGATAATAGCGCTGGAGCGGATTGCTTCGTTGCAAACTTTTCGCCCCAACGACCCGCATTGCTTTATCGACAATCGTAATCGCTGCATTTGTGACAGCATGCTTGGCGACACTAAGCTCATTTGTAAGATATTCCCTTCTTGATGGGTCATCGTACATTTCTGCAACACTATATAGAAGATGTCTCGCTTTGATTAATTCTAAGTCAATTTCACCGATGAGTTGCTGTACATTTGCTAATTGACTAATCGAACCACTTACACTATTAGGTGTGTGCTCATTAGCAAATTCAATCGCATAATCTCTTGCAGCTTGTGCAATACCGAGATAAACAGCAGGGATGTGAAGGATCCATCCATTTAGCGGGGCCTTTTCTCTTGCTCCCGGTTGCTCAACAAGCATCGATTCGCTCACCTTTACATTTTGTAAAACGAGATCATGACTCCCTGTTCCTCTCATTGACATGACATCCCATGTTTCATCAATCGATAATCCCACCGCATTCTTATGTACAAGAAAAAACCAACCCCTTGTTTTTCCTCGATCCACGCGGAAACGAGAAAGTAAGTAAGAGCTGGAGCCATGGTTGTAAAGTTTTTCGCCCAGAAATGACCCACGTGTTTCCCTGTTTGATCGCTATTGTACTAGGGCGTCCTCCCCGGCTGGGGCTTCCTGTTCGCGCCTCACTAACCGCGCGATTCACTAATGCTCCATTTAATATCTCGGATGCAAACATGTTCAGGTTATCGTTATTCCATAGCTTTTTTCATAAATCTCTCCGATTACTCCGAGATTCCATCCAATTGAAAGAGCCGTGGATCCATCAATACGAGCCAATGTTTCTTGGAGGAGGATCATATCATAAACAGAAAATCCCGCACCTTTGTATGCTTTTGGCAATGTTGTACTCGTATAGCCCATCTCAATTAAATCTTGAATATTCTTATGAGGAAAACCGCCAATTCATCAATTTCAAACGAATCGTTTTTAAAATGACTTGCTTTATCAAGCAAGTTTTTTAACCAATGTTTTTGACTATCGTTCTTTACAAATAATTGATTCATTTTATACCTCCACGCCTCATTAATCCCGATCTAACTACTTGGTTTTAATGTTAACGAAATGGATGTAATCTGTCAATGAAAGATAAAATGACCCCCAACCGGATCATCGGTCGAGAGCCATTCAATTATTTCACAAAAACACTTGGCAAAAACAGAGATAGGTTTGGAATATACGTGACTAATAACAATACGAGGATTAATATGCCGTAGAACGGAACCATTCCTTTCGTTGCTCGTTCGATCGACATCTTTCCAATCGCAGAGCCGACGAAAAGAACCGACCCAACTGGCGGAGTAACTAATCCAACAGCTAATGCTAACATTAATGTGACACCGAAATGAACCGGGTCCATTCCTGCACTTACCGCAACCGGCAATAAAATTGGTGTTGCTATTAAAATAAGTGGCGCCATATCCATAACCATTCCTAAAAGTAACAGAATAATCACGATTAAAAGCAAAGTAATTGCATCATTAGGAGAGATGCTTAATAACGCATTCGATACCATAGCTGGCACTTTTAACACAGCTAATAACCAACCAAATGCAGATGATGCACCAATTAAGAATAAAACCATTGCTAATGTTTTAAATGTACGTACTAAAATAATGCCCATTCTGGAGATTTTGATATCTTTATAGACAAAGAATGTAATAATGAACGCATAAAGTGCACCGATGGCTGCTGACTCAGTTGCCGTAAAAATACCACTTAAAATGCCGCCCATAATAATGACTGCTGTAAAGAGGCCTAAAAATCCTTCTCTAAGAATACGAGGTACTTGATCTCTCGTAATCACTTCACCTTTTGGATAATTTCGTTTTACCGCAAGGAAATACGTTAAGGCCATAATGCCAGCACCTAGTAATAATCCAGGTAGTAGACCACCCATAAAGAGCGCACCAACAGATACACCACCAGCAGCTGTTGCATAAATAATCATATTATGGCTCGGGGAATCATTACCCTTGTGTCGCTGCTGAAACGGTTACAGCAACGGAATAATCATCGTCATATCCTTGTTTTTCATCATTGGAATTAACACGGAACCTAAAGAAGAAGCGTCAGCCAGAGCAGAACCTGAAATTCCGCCAAAAAACGTGCTCGTCATTACGTTTACTAAAGCAAGTCCACCTCTAATTTTCCCAATTAACACGTTTGCAAGGTCAATTAATCGGCGTGAAATTCCACCTTCGTTCATAATTTCCCAGCAAGGATAAAGAATGGGATGGCTAATAAAGAAAAGGAGTTTAATCCACCAACCATCCGCTGGACAAGCGCAGCCGGGTCAATATCTAAATAAAATCCTGTAATTAAAGAAGATAATATTAATGACAGCGCAATCGGAAAGCGCAAAATTAAAAATATAATAAAGCTCGCAAATAAAATGGTTACACCCATTTCCTCACCCTCACTTACATTGCATCAAGATCTTGATGCAATCCTTTTAAATAATAATTCAATCCCATTAATTGTAATAAAGAAGCCTGTGATCGGAATAATTGCGTATAAATAGCTGGACGGCATTTTAAGACCTGGCAATGTGGAATAACCCATGATTGTTGTAAATTTCCATCCATAAACAAGCAATACAAGCCCGAAAGCAATAATAATCAGCTTCGCAATAAAATCAATTGTATCTTGAATTTTTCCGGCATTCGATCAACGACAAGCCCTACTGCGATATGAAGTTTTTCCTTAAATCCGTATGCGATTCCAAGGAAGCTCATCCAAACGAAGAGTACACGTGATAACTCTTCTGACCATGATGGTGTGTAATGAAATATTTGACGTGAAAACACTTGAAAAATGATAATCAAAACCATCGCTGTAAGCAGCGTTATTGAAAAAGCTAATAGACATTTATCGATTCCGGATTTAATCTTTTTAGCGCTTCCATTACGTATCCTCTCCTTCTTGAAAGATGCTTACTATTGCACCCCTATTTGTTCGTGAATTCGATCAATCCACTCTTGATATTGGTCTGCATATTTCTCATATACAGGTTCAACCGCTGTTCTCCAAGCGTCCATATCTTCAATTTCAACAAGTTCATTACCATTTTCTTTCACAGCTTCTAATGATTCTTCCACCATTTTGTCCCAAGCAGCACGCTGAACCGCTACCGACTCTTGTGCAGCTTCTTTAAACGCAATCTTGTCTAGTTCACTTAATGAATTCCACAATTTCTCAGACGCTAATACGACTTCTGGAACGCTTTGGTATCCGCCAATTGTAAATTGTTTCGCTACACCGTAATGATTAGAAGAGTAATAACTTGGAAGATTATTTTCCCCACCATCAATCACTCCTGTTTGAATTGAAGAATATACTTCACCATAATCCATCGGAGTAGCAGAAGCCCCTAATGATTGCACGATTGAAATTGCCAATTCAGAAGGTTGTACGCGAATCTTAAGCCCTTTCATATCAGCTGGCGTTTTAATTGGGCGTTTGGAATTATAGAAGCTTCTCTCACCGTTATCATAAAAGCAAGTCCGACAAACCGGGATCCTTCAAAGGAATCCAAAATTTCTTGTCCAATTTCGCCATTCCACACATCCCATTTTTGTTCAGCGCTTTCAAATAAGAATGGCAATGATAAAACACCAATGACATCGGAGAACTCTGTTAACGGTGTACCGTTTACACGCGCCAAATCAATTGATCCTAACTGTAAATGCTCAATCACACTTTTTCATCACCTAATTGTCCACCTGTATAAACATCAACCTTGTAACGTCCGTCAGTTTTTCCTCAATTAATCTGGCAAATTCTTTTACTCCGATCGCCGTTGGGAAATCTGCCGGTTGGTTTTCAGCAAGTCTTAAAGTAGTCACTCCATCAGAAGTTCTACCACAAGCTGCAAATAATATAGAAAAATACAGAGAATTGTTATAATGGAAAACGTTTTCCCTCTCATCTAACATTCACCTCTTAATATTAATAATAAACGTTATTTACTTTGTTTGTTAAACAAACTTAAGCGTTTGCATAATTTAGTATAATAGCAGTGTGCTTAATAATCAAGTAATTATCATAAATTTTCAACAATATATTTGCTTTTTCCCTAATTTTATACATATTTCTTAATAGCAATAGTAAAAATGGGGGCATATTCATAATTGGTGTATTGGGGATCACGTTTATCAAGATCCGCTTGAAAAGCAACGTCGGTTCAAAGAGGTTCCAGAATAAATCGTTAAATGGAGGCTTAATTTTATGGCGGAGTTCCTATAATCTTTAATTGAAGCACAATCGTTTGGTTGGTGCTAACAACCTTGCTAATAAAAGATAATGGGGAGCGGCTAACCACTTTAAAATAAATGAAGCGGGAAAATAAACTTTTTCTCCGCTTCATTCATTTCTCTAATTTCTATTATCAGATTCATAAATCGATTATTGATTTCCTTTTTCACCCATTCCGCAACAGTGATTGTACGTTTCGCTTGATGCTTCACCGCTGCTTGAACATCCTCGATCATTTTACCATCTTGACCAACAGTTACACTTGTTCCATATGGATTTCCACCTGCTCCAAAAATGACAGGATCAGTATAACCAGGAGTTGCGATAATTGCACCCCAATGCATCATAGAAGTATACAATGATAATAATGTAGCTTCCTGTCCGCCATGCGGGTTTTGTGCAGAAGTCATAGCACTCACTACTTTATTGATTGTCTTACCGCTTGCCCAAAGTCCACCTTGAGTATCAAGGAACTGTTTCATTTGTGATGGCATATTGCCAAAACGTGTTGGAACACTAAAGATAATTGCATCTGCCCATTCTAGATCCTCTGATGTTGCAACTGGAACGTCTTTTGTTGCATCAACAGTCGACTTCAAGCTTCATTTCCTTCAATCACTGATTGTGGAGCTAATTCTTGTACTTTTAATACTCTTACTTCAGCACCTGCTTCTTTTGCTCCTTCTTCTGCCCATTTTGCTAATTGAAAGTTAGTTCCACCCATACTGTAAAAACGACTGCTAATTTAACGTTTGACATATTTTCCATCTCCTTTGATTTGCTAAATAATTTGCTAAAAACCCCATGTTTACACCTTCTTCGTTGTTTTTTAAAACTTAATAAGAACCACCTCCATTGAAAATACTCCACCTTCAATGTCATACTGTTCTTATTATTCCTCAAAAGATAAATTTAATTATTACATTTAATTCATATTTCCTGATTTAAGGATATTAGGGATTGGACATTCTTAGCTTCTTCTTATCCAAAACATTTTTAAATCCTAACTTATTTAACCCATTGTCATTTCCTCTACTTAGGTCGTTCTAATTCAAACATTTCTCCGATTTTTGCATAATAAGCACCAGCTAGTCGACTGACAGCGGCCAATTGTTTAGCATCAATTTTTCCATTTTCATAGATTTCTTTTTCGATATGAAACTGAATCACTTTTCCTACAATCAAGTCGCAGCTAGGTGTATCTTTATCTCCCAATTGTAAGGACTGTTCCAGTGTACATTCCATTCGGATTTTTGCTTGTTTAACGCCTGGGACTGAGATTTTTGTACTTTCAACTTGTGTTAATTGTACCAGATCAACTTCACTCTCATTAGGAGGAAGGCTTGCAGCCGTTTCGTTGATTTTTTCAACATTTTGTTCGTCAACTATATGAACGACAAATTCCTTTTTCTGCAAAATGTTTCTTGCTGTATCTTTCTGTTTTCCTCCAATACGTTGGACCGATAAAGAAATCATTGGGGGTTAGAAGATACAATATTAAAGTAACTAAAAGGGCACCGTTTAAAATACAATCTTCAGATAAAGATGTCACGAACGCAATTGGCCTCGGTACAATACTTCCAATTAATAATTTGTAATTGTCCCTTTCTGAATTCGTACCAGGATCAATAGAAAGCATCGAAATCATTCCTTTACGAAATTAATCTGAATCAAACTTTGTTCAAGTCGTTCTCTATGCTTTTCATACGGTGCAGGTAATCATCATTTGCTCTCCATGCGATATGATGAACCGTCCCAACGCCCATTTGACCTTTCCAGTTGAGTTTGCTTTTATGTCAATCATATTTCAAGATCCGCTAAAGAACGAAAACGAATATACCCTCCTTCTTGGCCAATGAATTCAAGCCCCATTACCTCTTCTAACAATTCAGCTGTATATAACCCCTCCAACCTTATATTTCCTTATTCAAGTTGTTCTTAATTCAAGATATACTTTAAAAAATATATCTTTTGTTCCTAATGATAAATATTTTGAATTCAAATTAATTATAAACAGCGTTTTTGGTACTGTCAACTATTTCTCGATAAACAAGCTCCGATTGCACGGCAGCTTTTAAGATCGATACACGTTTACGAGAAGAAGCAAGAAAAACAAAAGGGTGATAAAACATATCATGTTCCTTTACACTGCATTTCACCATCCAACTTTATCATTCATATTTCATCGCTTAACATGGATCGTTTAGGAAAAGTTCAACATCAAAAATTGAAAATTCGGACTTATGTTCATTCCTTCCCTTTAGTTAGAAATGTCTATATCTTTTCGAAACATCGTTTGCATTACATACAGTGACTCATTACCATATTGTAAATGATCTCATCATGTAAGACTTGAATATGACACATCACTTTTCTATGGCTGGATCAATTTGATCAAGGTGTTGCGCATTCCGAAATAAAGATAAAAATAGCACATTATTTCAGGTTTCCTTCTAAGATAAAATGAAAAAGGATGCCCGGCATAACGTACTAGTTCACACGCTTATCTTTTCGTAAAACGATTTGCGTAATTTGAAGCTACGAAGGCATCCGGCTTAATTTTCGGCTCAATCCCTATTGATTCTAACCGCGCTACCATTTCTTTTACATATTCTCGCGTTTTATTTCTTTTTCAGACCCAATATCCAAATGACCTTCCATCGTGAACGTCGCTCCTTGATAAATATAAGGAGTACAATATCAATCATTTGATTTTTCCGCTCTCGGGTAAACATCGAAACGATTGATTCCGTTAATGAGGTTTCGTAGGATATCCGCTCATGCAATTGAAGCATTTTCCGTGGAATAACTACTTTTCGAATACAGGCCCATGCCCCTTCCCCTCATTTTGAATCACAATACCGGTAATAAAAACCGTCTTCTTACAATGAACTTGCGAATCAGTTCCAACCATAAGCCGGTAATTTCCAGAAGGTTCCCTGTTCATAAACAGAACAATTCGCGCAAACACCTGCTCAAACGTTAGATTCCGTTCCTGTAAATTTTGAAACAAATATTTACTATCTAAGTGAGCTTTCACCTGATATCACCACTAATATTAGGATAGAATTCGTTCAATTCAAACATCAAAAGAGTACATGCGCCATTTAGAAGTTAAGTCAATTCCCTGTATACTATTAGTATATTATGTTGCACAATGCATATTATTAATAATATGACTTTGTGTTCTTAACAATTAAGTTGAGGCAAATTCTATCGTATATCTGTAACGACGGTCAATCTCCAATACCAAAATAAAAAGTCGCACCTTCCGCTCCAATCAAACTCATTCAAAAATATAGATGCACGAGAAGGACATACAACAGCGAACCAATTCTCCATTAAATCAGAAAATGACTCGCTGTTTTATTGTATAGAAATTATTAATTGTTTTTGTAGTGAATCTCAAACAAGTTCTAACTTTAATGAAGGAAGTAGAGTCAGAACTACTAACAGTAAAGGCGGCATTTCGTTCGAAATCGAACAAAATGACGCCTTTATTAATTTCAGTACCATCACCAATTGGTCTGAGAGCCTTGACAGGATTGAATCAACCGATGTAAATCTATTATTTTTATGTTGACGATACAGTATACGGTTTAACGAATCGAGACAAAATTCCATGTTTAGGAGAAAAGACAAAACTCCTATGAATAAAATTCCAGTTGCAAAAGCCATCGACCCCGATATAGAAGTATCAAGCCAAACGGCGATATAGTAACCGCCAATAGCTGAAGCCACCCCAACTGCAGCGCTAATCACTAACATGATTGATAATCGATCCGTCCACAGATAAGCCGATGCAGCAGGAGTAATTAGCATCGCCACAACCATAATAGCTCCCACTGCATCAAAGGAAGCAACAGTCGTCACAGATACAAGTGCCATAAATACATAGTGAAGCAAAACGACTGGAATCCCAATACTAGCAGCAAGTGCAGCATCAAAAGTTGTGATCTTCCATTCTTTATAAAAGGCTACAATCATAACGATAACGACCGCCAAAACAATAAATAAAGTAAATGTTGCCTGTGGTATTTCTCCTAAATACGGAATTTCCATCGTATTCCATGGAACGAAAGTGATTTCACCCATCAGCGCATGCTGCACGTCTAAATGCACATTCCCTGTTTTAGTTGCAATGAGAATTACACCAATAGCAAATAGTGTAGTAAACACTACCCCAATCGAGGCATCTTGCTGAACCCCACGTGAATGAAACCATTGAACTAAAATTGCTGTAACAAGACCTGCTACAATCGCACCGATCAGCATATATATTCCCGCTAATTCTCGTGTTAATAAATAGGCAGTCACTATTCCTAGTAAAACCGTGTGGCTAATAGCATCAGCCATCATGGCCATACGACGCAATATTAAAAATACACCGATCAGCCCACAAGATAAACCAACTAATGAAGCTGTTAACAAGATCCATCCTTCATAACTCAAATCACTTGCCCTCCTTTACCATCTTGGTTAGAGGTTCGGAATGCGATTGAGCATGAAATCTTCGTTGTTTTTGTAATTGAAGTGCCCTAACGAGCAAGCCTCTTTCTGCACCAAGAAAAAGGAAATAATAAAAATGCTCGAAGATGCGATAACGATAAACGGTCCAGTTGGCCAACCCTTTCCCATTGCACTAAATAATGTACCTACTACGCCTGATGCTCCCCAAAAAAGCGGACAAAACAAGCATCATTTTAAAAGAATACGTCCAATAATAGGAACTGACAGCAGGGATGATTAACAGAGCGGCCATCAAAATTACTCCAACTGCTTGAATACCAATTACGATAATTAGCACTAACATGGTTAAGTAAATCCCATCCATTAGTCTAAGAGACATACCTAAACCCTTTGCAAAATGAGCATCAAATAAGAATAACTTCCACTCTTTAAATCCGATGACAACAATTAATATCGTAACAATGGCTACAGCTAACATTGTATAAACATCTGTACGAACCATAGAAGCGGCCTGACCAAATATGAAATTATCCAACCCGGCTTGGTTCCCGCCACCTGAACGACTCACAATTGTTAATAACATGATACCAAAGCCGAAAAACACGGATAAAATAATCCCCATGGCTGTATCTTCTTTACACGACTGGAGGAGCGAATCAAGTGAATAAACCAAGCTCCTATAAGAGAACTTATTGCAGCACCTAAAATCATAATAGGTAAATTCTTAGTACCAATTAGTACGAACGCAATGACGACTCCAGGTAACGCAGCATGAGATAGAGCATCACTCATTAAACTTTGACGTTTCCAATATGCAATTGTACCTACCATTCCTGAGGCAGTTCCCAATATGAATGTGCTTAAAAGTACCCATTGAGCATTTGGAGACAATATGATTTCCAACATGAGCGCATTACGCCTCCTTCATCCATCTAAGTGAACCGCCGTATGCACGTTGCACATTTTCTCTTGTGAAAACTTCTTCCGTCTTCCCGTAGTTAATAATCGTCCGATTAAGCAACATTACATGATCAAAGTAGTCTTCCACAGTTAGTAAATCGTGATGAACTACCATTACCGTCTTTCCCGCTTCTTTTAATTGTTTTAACGTAGTCATAATAGCTGTTTCAGTTGCGGCATCTACTCCTACAAGCGGCTCATCCATAAAGTATAAATCTGCGTTTTGAACGAGGGCACGAGCTAAAAACACGTTGTTGCTGTCCGCCTGAAAGCTGGCTAATTTGACGATTGGCATAATCCGCCATCCCCATTATTGCCAGTGATTCCAACGCTTGTTCTTTGTCTTTGCGTGAAGGTAATTTAAACCATCCAATCTTCCCATATAGCCCCATTAATACTACATCAAGAGCATTTGTCGGAAAATCCCAATCAACCGAACCCCTTTGTGGAACATAGCCAATTCTTGTTTTTCTTTACTTAACGTTGATCCGAAAAAGGAAACGGAACCCGATAATTTAGGATGAAGTTCCAATAATACCTTAATTAATGTAGATTTTCCTGCTCCATTAGGGCCTACAATTCCGTTAAAGACCCGGTTGGATATCAAAAGTTACATCATGCAAAACTTTATTTTTTCGATAAGAAGCAGATAAATCTTTAACTTGTAAGACGGGCACCTTACTCACTCCCCCATTCAATGCTTCATAGATCGTTTTCACATTATGACGGTACATCCCTATATAGGTTCCTTCTTCTGTACCGGCGTCTCCCATGGCATCAGAAAATAGTTCGCCGCCCAACTTCACATCAAGGCCTTTCTTACTTGCCCCTTCGATTACTGCCTTAATAGAGCTTTGATTAATACTACTTTCTACAAAAACAGCAGGAATTTGATGCTCCATTAGAATTTTAATCGTGTTATCAATATCTGAAATTCCTATTTCATCTTCTGTACTTAATCCTTGCAAACCAACCACTTCAATATCATAAGCACGGCCAAAGTAACCAAAAGCATCATGCGCTGTAACGAGTACTCTTTTTCTTTTGGTATCGTTGTAAGTTTGTTTGTCGATTCTTCCAAAAGCTCATCTAATTTATTGAAATACTCTTGTTTATTATTCTCAAATTCCTCTGCATGTTCAGGGGCATACTCTTTTAATGATTCAGTTGCAGCATGTAACGCTGTTTTCCATAATTCAATATCAAACCATACATGGGGATCGACTGCTCCATCTTCATCTTGTAGGAATTGGTCTTCAGAAATGGATTCAGCGATAGCTAAAACTGTTTTTGCCTTTTTTATTTTTTGAAAACTTCTGACATATTCCCTTCTAAATTGAGTCCGCTATAAAAAACAATATCACTGGACTCCAACTTCTTAATATCTCCTTGTGTTGCATTATATAAATGTGGATCCACACCGGGTCCCATGAGACTTTCAACTTTTACATGCTCTCCTCCTATAAAGGAAATCGGTTCTCCAATTTGGGCTGTGGTCGTAACAATCTTAATCTTTTCGTCTTTTTCCGTAGAGTCTGTACTTCCCTTTTCCGCACATCCTGTAAAAACTAGCATTAAAACCATTGATACCAAAGCAAATACTCCTCTTTTATTAAACTTCCCATTTAACATAGCCTCCATTTTATTTTACCTACCCAAAAAGTTTGCCGAGGGCAAATATAAATTTATATGTTATCAGAATATTATTCGTATATATATTTGTCAATACTTTTTTATGTTTTTTACAGTATCTTGTTACCTTTGTTTTACAAGCGTCATATTTCCATAATTAGTTAACTTGGGTTTATTCATAAATTTATTCTAAGATGGTAATGAACGTGCTACTTCTCTATTTCACAAGTGAAAAGTAATCCTGTTTTTGGAAGCGAAAAGTGTATTAGATTGCAGCTAAGCCCGGCCTCTCAGATGAGAGTGCGTTTCTTTATTCGATGACTAACTCCTGTATACGCAATAACATGGGCGTGATGCACAAGTCGATCCAAATAAACAATGAGCAGCTCCCGGCTTACCAGTCCGAGAGTCAAATGGCATACGAATTACCTCAATTACTTCTTACTTCAATGATCAAATTAGCATTTACCAAAATCACTTTCTATAGGGCTCTCATGACTTTCAAAAAAGACTCACCTTTTTATAATGGTTTTAATTTAGTTTATCCAAGGAAACAAAGTTTGTGTAAGGCAAATTCTACCGCTGATTATTCTAAAGTCAAACTTTTCTAAATACAAAGATAGGGTTATAATATGAGTCGGGTTTATTTCCCTTTTCTCGGCGTACAAATCAAATCTCTACGAACCAACAATATAGCTTCTAGAGATATCGTCAGGAAATCTAAAAATAAAAAAGCCTCATTCCTCGGTGGTATCAGCAAAAATTAAGCTTCATTTACTTCAGAAAAGGTCATTTATTTTGCTCACGGTCCTTTAGTGCAAATATCAATTTCTTTAGGAGTAATCTCCTTACCTTGTGGCCCCTCAATAGGAGTAAAGTTCTTAATCCATTTATAAATAGTTACTTCTGATACGCCATATTCGCTGCTTAAATCTTTCACTGAACTGCCAGAATGATATAGATCAACGACCGTTTTTTGAAATCATCATTAAAATTTCCTTGTTTCATCGGACACATCCTCCTTAGTTACTGATTGTAATGACTTAACTAATCTGTGTCCATGGAACTATACTAACAACAAACTTCTATAAATTATTATATTTTTTAAAGTCAGTATACATTCACTCACTGCCAATTACATTCAGTTTATACTATTACACTTAAAAGAATTAAACCAAGAGTTACGCAATAATTTTGGCAATCCAGAGATAGAGCATTTCTTATTTTCAAGTGTTTCTGACTTAAAACCAATGCGGCTATAAATTATTGAGTCAGTAAAAAAGTTTGAGGTAGCTAATATTAAATGTTCATGGGCTTATGTATACCCATGCTTCTATATTATATGCAGCTGGCGCTCGAATGAAGGATATTTAGAGGAGATTAGGACATGCAAGAATAGTAACAACAATGGACACCTATACTCACCTTACAGAAAGAAGTGACGATCATATAAACCATTTATTCATTGAATATCTAAAAGACACAAATAGTGAACCTCCCAACAGAGAGCAGTGAATTCTTTCAAAACTAATTCCAGTCACTATTCATTTTTTGTTCCCTTTTTAATGAAAAACCTGCTTGGAATTGACTTCCAAACAGGCTTTAAACGTTGATATAACAACGATATTAACGTTTTGAGAACTGTGGTGCACGACGTGCGCCTTTAAGACCGTATTTCTTACGCTCTTTCATTCTAGGATCACGTATAGAAGTCCTGCACGTTTAAGTGTGCCGCGGTACTCGGATCTACTTCAAGTAATGCACGAGCGATTCCGTGACGGATTGCTCCTGCTTGTCCTGTGTATCCGCCGCCGTTTACGTTAACTAATACATTGTAGCTTCCTACTGTTTCAGTTGCTACTAGTGGTTGTTTGATTACTTCGCGTAAAGCTGCGAATGGAATATATTCTTCTACTTCACGATCGTTAATAATGATACGGCCTTCGCCTGGTACTAAACGTACACGGGCAACAGAGCTTTTACGGCGACCTGTACCATAGTATTGAACTTGTGCCAATATAATGCCCTCCCTTTAATTACCCGCGAAGCTCGTAAGTTTGCGGTTTTTGTGCTTGATGTGGATGCTCAGCGCCTGCATAAACATGTAGCTTTCTGAACATTTGACGACCTAAAGAACCTTTAGGAAGCATGCCCTTGATTGCAAGCTCAAGCATTTTTCTGGATAATTTGTACGCATTTCTAATGCAGTTCTGCTTTTGATACCACCAACATGACCTGTGTGACGGTAGTAAATTTTATCAGTTAATTTTTACCAGTAAGTTCGATTTTTTCAGCGTTGACAATTATTACATGATCGCCTGTATCTACATGCGGTGTGTAAGTTGGTTTATGTTTACCGCGCAAGATGGAAGCAACTTCAGTTGAAAGACGGCCAAGTGTTTTGCCTTCAGCGTCTACAACAAACCATTTACGGTCGATTTCGCTGGCTTTAGCCATATACGTAGTACGCATTTGTTACCCTCCCAATATATAAAATAAAGTTTCAAGTTCGTATTTATTTTCATCACAATAAGATTCCGGGCTTATCGTGGGTTAAAAACAATACCATAGGCAATTTTATAACTTTTTACAAGAAAAGTCAAGAAAATATTTATACACCAGGTTTAGTTGTCATAATACACTTCCCATAAATATAGGCCCATGGCAGGAGCCGTTTTGCTTGCCTGCTTTCGATCACAGGCAGCGATAATATCCAGAATGTCTGTTGGTCTCAGTTTGCCATTTCCGACATTGAGAAGGGTTCCTACAATAATTCTCACCATATTGTAAAGGAATCCGTTACCTGTAAATGTAAAAATAATCTCATCATTCTGTTCTTCAATCGTAAGGGCCGTAATCGTCCTTATTTTATTTTTCTTCGTTGTTTTTGCGGAACAGAAGCTTGTAAAATCATGTGTACCAACAAAATATTGAGCAGCGGCTCTCATTTGTTCGATATTTAATTGATACGGATAATACGTTGTGAAATTTCGCTTAAACGGATCTCTAATCTTTCCTGTGTGCAAAAATATTTATATGTTTTGCCAGTTACATCATAACGGGCATGAAAGCTTGCTTCTACTTTTTCACGGATTGGATCGCAATATCATGAGGAAGCAAGCCGTTGACCGCTCTTACCCATCTTTCAGACGGTAGTTCAAGCGGTGAATCAAAATGGAATGCTTGACCGTGTGCATGCACTCCTGCATCGGTTCTTCCCGAACTAATTACTTTTATTTCGGTCCCTTTATGCATCTTTTTAAGGCATGCTCCAGCATTCCTTGAATCGTTTTGTCATTCGTTTGAATTTGGAAACCGGCATAGCCTGATCCGTCATAGGCAACGATCCCTTTGTAACGGTTCATTTGCTATCAACTCTCATCTATGATCTAAATACAATTAATAATATGGCTAATAAAAGCAGTGATGCAACAGCCATTGAATCTTGCATCCGCCATTTAAGAATTCGGTACTTCGTTCTTCCTTCCCCCGCGGTAGCCTCTCGCTTCCATCGCCGTAGCAAGCTCCTCAGCACGTTTAAAGGAGCTGACGAAGAGGGGATCAGTAATGGAATAATCGCCTTGAACCGATCCTTCATTGGGCCGCTTGTAAACTCTACTCCTCTTGCTGTTTGTGCCTTAATAATCTTATCTGTTTCATCCATCAATGTTGGAATAAAACGCAATGAAATGGACATCATTAACGCAAGCTCATGCACGGGAAGTTAACCCGTTTCAATGGGTTTAATAGGGTCTCCAAACCATCTGTTAACGTAATCGGTGTCGTTGTTAAGGTTAAAAGCGATGTAACAAACACGAGCAAGAAAAACCGTAATGAAATAAAAATGGCTTGCCTTAAGCCCTCTTCATAAATCGAAATAAAGCCAAATGAAAACAGTAATTCCCCTCCTTATTAAAAAGAGCTGAAGAAGGAACGTAAAAATAATTAAATAAAGAACAGGACGTAATCCGTTGATTAAAAAAGGACATTCATTTTTGTCAATAATATAATGATCGTCACAAATAATAAAAGGAAACCATACGTATAAAGATTATTTGCTAAAAAACAATACATATGAAACCAAATACAAAAAGCAATTTTGAACGAGGATCAAGGCGATGGATGATCGAATCACCTGGTATATATCGACCAAAAATCATTTTTTCCATCATGATGGCTCACCTCGATCCTTTAGCTCTTTTAAGGCATCGCTAAGTTCATCGATTGATAAACATGTCTTCTCTAGCTTTCTGTTTAACTTGCTTTCAAGCATATATTGAAATTTCACCACTTCGGGTACATCTAGACCGAGTACTAACAACTCCTCAGGATTGGAAAAATCGAACGTGGCTTTCCTGTTTTTCACTTGGCCGCGATGCAAAATGACGATTTCATCAGCGTATTTTGCTGCATCTTCCATACTGTGGGTGACAAGGATCGTCGATAACCCCTTCTCCTTATGAAGGCGGTAAAACATGTCCATAATTTCAGTTCTACCTCTCGGATCGAGCCCAGCGGTCGGTTCATCTAATACGAGTACATCTGGTTCCATTGCTAACACACCCGCAATAGCAACCCGTCGCATTTGTCCACCCGATAATTCAAAAGGTGATTTTTGCAAAATATCCTCAGGCAAACCAACATCAACAACCAATTGTCTCGCACGCTTCTTTGCCTCTTCCTCTGAAACGCCAAAATTCATTGGTCCAAAACAAATATCTTTTTCCACGGTTTCATCGAAAAGCTGGTGCTCTGGAAATTGAAACACAATCCCGACCTTTTGCCGAACAGCCTTTAAATTTTTTCCTTTTTTTCTGCTTCAATACTCCGATCACCTAGAATAACTCGACCTTTTGTTGGTATGAGCAAGGCATTTAAATGTTGAAGAACCGTCGACTTTCCAGATCCTGTATGTCCAATTATCGCCATAAACACACCATGTGGAATTTCCAAATTTACATCTTTAATCGCGAGGCGTTCGAATGGCGTGTTCACTTGATATTTATATTCTACTTGTTGAAGTGCAATGTCCATAGCTCATTCACCAACTCTTCATCTGTCAAATAACTCTTAGAAAGACCAAGACCTTTTTCCTTTAATGCATTTGTCATTTTAATTGGAAAAGGGATATCAAGTCCTAGCTTAATTAGATCTTCCTCAAGCTTAAATATATTTTCAGGTGTGCCTTCTGAATAAATCTGTCCTTTATTCATTACGATGATTCGATCTGCTTGCGCTGCTTCCTCAAGATCGTGTGTAATCGAGATTACGGTTAAACCTTGCTCTTCCTTAATTTCCCTAACCGTTTTAATCACTTCTTGTCTCCTAGTGGATCTAACATAGATGTGGCTTCATCCAAAATGATTACTTTTGGTCGCAAAGCTATCACACCTGCCATGGCAACCCGCTGTTTTTGTCCACCAGAAAGATGGTGTGGCTCTTGATCAAGAAAATCAGCCATATGAACACGCTCAAGCGCATTCTTCACTCGCTTTTTCATCTCTTCATGCGGGATTCCATTGTTCTCTAGCCCAAAAGCCACATCATCTTGAACTGTCGCTCCTACAAACTGATTGTCAGGACTTTGAAAGACCATTCCTACCATCCTTCTAATATCCCACACGCTTTCCTCAGTTAAAGGGATTCCTTGGATTGTCACTGTTCCACTATTAGGAAATTGAAGGCCATTCAAAATTTTTGCAAGTGTAGATTTACCCGAACCGTTATGTCCCACTACTGCAAGCCATTCACCTTCTTCGACATGGAAGGAAACATCTTTAAGTGCATGTATTTTCTGACCTTCATATTGAAAAGATATATTGTTTATGGAAATTACAGGCGTTGCCATTGTTTATTCCTCCTCTGGGAGTAAGCTACTGTTGTATTTTTAAAAATAGTCTATAAATAGAAAAAGCCTGCGCCTCTCTCCATGAAGCGGGTATCGATCCCGGCTTCAAACCCACCAGTGGGAATACACTCAAATAGAGGTGGAGGAGGCGCATGGAGCTAGACAGGGTCACCCATTTTAAAAAAGTGCCTATCGTAACGCTCTTTTATGACTTTTACACGGGTAAGCGGAAGCGCCTTGACTAGCCCCGACAAGCACAAGAAAATAAGGAACAACGGCTAAGTTCGCTGCAACCTGTGGCAACGCCGATGTGACCCACGTCGTGTGGGCCCGAGGCAGCTTCTTCAGCAACCACAGTAAAGCAGCTTGCCTGCTTTGCGACGAGGTGAACATAAGCATCCTCGAATAATCCATGCCGCAGGAGCACAAACTTCTTGAATTTGCTACCCTGTGACTTGTGACCTCGAGAGGCTAGGCGCTGGAGCTAGACAGTTGTCTAAGTCCTTAAATATTTGCTTCCTTATATTCGAAGAAAAGGGCAATAGACAACTAGATGCCCTGCCCTTTCAACTGTTTAAGCTTATTACACTAATTCAATTACTACCATTGGTGCACCGTCACCACGACGAGGTCCAAGTTTCATGATACGAGTGTATCCACCTTGGCGCTCAGCATAACGAGGAGCAATGTCAGCAAATAGTTTTTGAAGTGCATCTTGGTTTGTTTCTGCATTAGCTACTTCTTTACGGATAAATGAAGCAGCTTGACGGCGTGCGTGTAAATCACCGCGTTTTCCAAGAGTAATCATTTTTCTACAACCGAGCGAAGTTCTTTTGCGCGTGCTTCAGTCGTTTCGATGCGCTCGCTAATGATTAAGTCTGTTGTTAAATCGCGAAGCATCGCTTTACGTTGAGAGCTCGTACGTCCTAGTTTTCTATAAGACATCAAGTTTCCCTCCTTTGTTGATATTGTTTAAAAGTCAAGATCAGTCATCTTTACGAAGTGAAAGGCCAAGATCATCGAGCTTCGCTTTTACTTCCTCTAAGGATTTTCTCCTAAGTTACGAACCTTCATCATGTCCTCTTCTGTTTTGTTTGCCAGTTCTTGGACCGTGTTGATTCCAGCACGTTTTAAGCAATTATAAGAACGAACCGAAAGATCAAGCTCTTCAATTGTCATTTCAAGAACTTTTTCTTTTTGATCTTCTTCTTTTTCAACCATAATTTCAGCATTTTGTGCTTCATCAGTTAAACCGACGAAAATATTTAAATGCTCTGTCAAGATTTTTGCTCCTAAGGAAATGGCTTCCTTCGGACCAATGCTCCCATCTGTCCATACATCAAGTGATAATTTATCGTAGTTTGTCATTTGACCGACTCTTGTATTTTCAACTTGATAATTGACACGTGATACAGGAGTATAAATCGAATCGATTGGTATAACACCGATTGGCAAATCATCACGTTTGTTTAGATCAGCTGGTGTATAACCACGACCACGTCTAGCTGACATCCGTACACGGAAGTTCGCATTTTCCCCAATGTAGCAATATGCAAATCAGGATTTAGAATCTCTACATCACTATCATGCATAATGTCTGAGGCTTTTACGACACCTTCTCCTTGTACATCAATTTCTAACGTTTTTCCTCATCAGAATAAACTTTTAAAGCCAGCTTCTTGATGTTAAGGATGATATTTGTAACATCTTCAACGACACCTTCTACCGTTGAAAATTCATGCTGAACACCTTCAACTTGAATGGATGTCACAGCAGCACCAGGTAGTGATGATAATAAAATACGACGTAAGGAGTTTCTAAAGTAGTACCATATCCACGCTCTAATGGCTCTACGACAAATTTTCCGTATTTAGCATCATCGCTGATCTCAATCGTTTCAATTTTTGGTTTTTCAATTTCGATCATTCAAATATACCCTCCTTCAAAACGTCGAAACATCGGAATGGATTCCTATTGGATAATTCCTTCCCGAAATTCCCGTGTTTCATTCCCACTTGTGTAACAACTGGATGAAGAATTGATTCCTACGTACATAAAATCACATATTACCAAAGTATGCCCAAGTAATATATAAAATATACAGAACCATTACACACGACGACGTTTTGGTGGACGACATCCGTTATGAGGAACAGGTGTTACATCTCTAATTGCTGTAACTTCAAGCCCTGCCGCTTGTAAAGCACGGATTGCAGCTTCACGTCCAGCGCCTGGGCCTTTCACCGTTACTTCAAGTGATTTTAAGCCATGTTCCATCGAGGTTTTAGCAGCTGTTTCAGCAGCCATTTGAGCTGCAAATGGAGTTGATTTACGTGACCCTTTAAAACCTAGAGCTCCAGCTGATGACCAAGAAAGAGCATTCCCTTGAGAATCAGTAATTGTTACGATTGTATTGTTAAATGTAGAACGAATGTGTGCAATACCTGTTTCAATATTTTTCTCACACGACGTTTACGAGTGTTAGTTTTACGTGCCATGTTAGAAAGCAACCTCCTTTACTTCTTATTTTTCTTACCTGCGATCGCTCTGCGAGGACCTTTACGAGTACGTGCATTGTTTTTAGTGTTTTGTCCGCGTACTGGAAGTCCACGACGGTGACGAAGCCCGCGGTATGAACCAATTTCCATTAGACGTTTAATGTTAAAGGAAATATCACGACGTAAATCCCTTCAACTTTTAAATTATCGATGATGTTACGGATTTTATCCAATTCCTCATCTGTTAAGTCGCGAACACGCGTGTCTTCAGAAACACCCGCTTCAGCTAAAATTTTCGAAGCTGTGTTTCTTCCAATTCCGAAAATGTATGTTAAAGAAATTACTACACGTTTTTCACGTGGAATGTCTACACCAGCAATACGTGCCATTGTATAAACGCACCTCCTTTTTATCCTTGTTTTTGTTTATGTTTTGGGTTTTCACAAATAACCATGACTTTGCCTTTTCTACGAATAATTTTACATTTTTCGCAAATCGGCTTCACTGATGGTCTTACTTTCATTTCGTATAACCTCCTTAGTAGTCCGGAGTGCAATGTTTATTTAAAACGATAAGTGATTCTTCCGCGCGTTAAATCATATGGAGATAATTCAACTGTTACTCTGTCTCCAGGTAAAATTCGAATGAAGTGCATGCGGATTTTACCCGAAACGTGAGCAAGCACCGTATGACCATTTTCTAATTCTACCTTAAACATAGCGTTTGGCAAAGTGTCAACTACTTTACCTTCAACTTCAATTACATCTTCTTTAGCCATTCATTTTGTCTCCCTTCTATATCATCCATAGCTTTCTCTGCAAACTCCCAAGTACCCATCGTAACTTTCTGTTCGTGACTCGGCCGGATTCTAAAATACTGTTTCGAACTTCAGGAGAAACATAGTTGCAATAATCAAGATGTTGAATGTTCTTTTTCTTCGGATTGTCATATTTTCTTTTATCACCATCCGCGATAAGAACGAACCGTTCATCCATCTGTCGAATAATAACTGCGAATTGTCCTGCGTCTCGCCCCTTCTTAATAAGAACGATTTGACCTATATGGGAGTCGAATCAGACTCTTTCAATTAGATCACCTGCACTCAAATTCTTGTTAAGATTTCGTAGCCTGTTTCTGTAATCGCAACGGTATGTTCGAAGTGTGCACACATTTTTCCGTCTACTGTAACGACGGTCCAATTATCTGCCAACGTTCTTACGTAGCGACTACCTGCATTTACCATCGGTTCGATGCAGAGAACCATGCCAGGTCGTAAACGTGGTCCTTTGTTTGGCGGACCGTAATGAGGAATTTGCGGATCCTCATGTAGGTTTTGGCCAATGCCATGACCAACGTATTCGCGAACAATTGAAAAGCCCTGGGACTCAACAAATGTTTGAATAGCATGAGAAATGTTAGATAGACGTTCACCCGGGTTTGCTTCCTCCAAGCCAAGATAGAGAGACTTTTCTGTGACATCTAAAAGCTTTTGTGTATCTTCATCAATTGTTCCGACTGGATAAGTCCAGGCCGAATCTCCATGATAGCCGTTGTAATGGGCCCCGATATCAAGGCTGATAATATCTCCGTCTTTAAGGATACGATCTCCGGGAATACCGTGAACAAGTTCCTCGTTTACAGAAGCACAAACACTCCCACGGAAACCATTATACCCTTTAAAAGATGGTGAGGCATCATGCTTCTTGATAAAATTTTCAGCAATTGCATCCAATTCTCTCGTAGAAATACCAGGCTGAATATACTTTTGCAGCTCCTGATGTGTCAAAGCTACAATTCTCCTGCCTCGCGCATGATTTCTATTTCACGAGGCGTTTTTGAAATAATCATTATTTCAATCCTTCCAACAGCGTGTCGACATTAGCAAAAACTTGATCGATATGCTGCTGTCCATTGATGTTTTTCAAATAGCCTTTTTCGCTATAAAAATCTAACAATGGTTTTGTTTGTTTTACATTTACGTCTAAACGGTTTTGAACCGTCTCCGCGTTATCATCAGGGCGTTGATACAATTCGCCGTTACAACGATCACAAACCCCTTCTTTTGCTGGCGGATTAAAGACAAGATGATACGTTGCACCGCACTCTTTACAAATGCGACGACCTGTAAGACGTTCCATTAATATCTCTTGATCGACATCGATATTAATTACATAGTCAATTTTTCTTTCCAATTCGGCAAGGATGTTTTCAAGTGCATCTGCTTGAGCAACGGTTCTTGAAAGCCATCAAGCAAAAAGCCTTGTTTACAATCTTCTTTGCTTAAACGTTCGCGAACAATTCCAATAGTCACTTCGTCTGGAACAAGTTCACCTTGATCGATGAATGACTTTGCCTTTAACCCAAGCTCTGTACCTTCTTTCATCGCTGCACGAAACATATCTCCAGTAGAAATATGTGGAATCGAATATTTTTCTACAATCTTTTCGGCCTGTGTGCCTTTACCAGCACCGGAAGGCCCATTAGTACTAAATTCATTCGTAACGCCCCGAGCCTCTAAATGGATTCAGGAACAAACGATTTGTTCCTAAAACCATCTTGATTATTTAATGAAGCCTTTATAATGACGTTTCACTAGCTGAGCTTCCAATTGTTTCATTGTATCCAATGCTACTCCAACGACTATCAATAAGCCTGTTCCGCCAATTTGTGCTGCCTCTGGCAATCCGGCAAACTTAATGAAAAACACTGGAAGGATTGAAATACCCGCTAGGAAAATAGCACCTACAAAGGTTAGACGGTATAATACCCGGGTTAAATACTCCTGCGTATTATTTCCAGGTCGAATTCCTGGAATATATCCGCCTTGCTTCTTTAAGTTTTCTGCAACTTGTTCAGGATTTACTTGAACAAAGGCATAGAAATATGTGAAAGCAATAATCAATGCTACAAAAATGATCATTCCAATTGGCTTCGTATGATCAAATATATATTGAATGGTACTTGCGACTTCGCTCGAACCAAAAAAGTTGTGATTGTTTGCGGGGTCACCATAAATGCGCTCGCGAAAATGACGGGAATAACTCCAGCCGCATTCACTTTTAACGGCAAGTGTGTTGATTGCCCGCCCACTGTATTGCGTCCATCCATGCGCTTCGCATATTGGATTGGAATTTTGCGTAGTGCCTGCTGTACGAAAACAACTCCGACAACAATGGCAACAATCGCAAGAAGGATAAGCAGCATAACGATAATGCGAAGGAATAAAGCTTCTCCTGCACCTTCAAACTGCTGGGCATAAACTTGGTTTACTGCACTTGGAATGCCTGCAACAATTCCAGCAAATATGATAATGGAAATTCCATTACCGACACCTTTAGCTGTTATTTCCTCACCAAGCCACATCAGGAAAGCAGTCCCTGCTGTAAGCACGATGGCAATCGTAATATATGTGCCAAAACCGGGATTTTTAATGAGTTGCAAACCTGTCATTCGGTTAAACCCGTATGACATACCCAATGCCTGAATCAATGCGAGAACAATTGTGAAGTAGCGAGTAAACTGTGCTAGCTTACGACGACCTGCTTCACCTTGTTTCGACCACTCGGTAAATTTCGGTACTACATCCATTTGTAAAAGCTGCACGATAATCGAAGCCGTAATATACGGCATGATACCCATAGCAAAAATGGAGAAGTTTTGGAGTGCGCCCCACCAAAAATATTCATAAAACCAAATAAACTCGCTTGGTCCTGCATCTTGAGAACATTTGCATCTACACTAGGTACCGGTATAAAAGCTCCAATCCGAAATACAATAAGCATTAATAAGGTGAAAAAATCTTTCTTCTTATATCACCTATGCGCATAAAATTGGAGATCGTCGCAAACATTAAATCACCTCAGTTTTACCGCCGGCAGCCTCAATTGCTTCTTTTGCAGCAGAGGAGAATTTATTAGCTTTTACAGTTAACTTTTTCTCGATGTTGCCGTTAGCAAGAATTTTGATTCCAGCTTTCTCTTTGCGAACAACACCTGTTTCAATGAGAAGTTCTGGTGTTACTTCTGTACCGTCTTCGAAACGATTAAGGGCATCAAGATTAACTACTGCAAATTCTTTACGGTGAATGTTCGTAAAGCCACGCTTTGGCAAACGTTGGAACAAAGGAGTTTGACCACCTTCAAATCCTAAGCGTACACCACCGCCCGAACGAGCATTTTGACCTTTGTGACCTTTACCGGCAGTTTTTCCGTTACCTGAACCGATACCACGGCCAACACGGTTGCGCTCTTTACGTGAACCTTCAGCAGGTTTTAGCTCATGAAGTTTCATTGTTGGCACCTCCTTATTTTTATGTCTCTTATTGCTCTTTTACAGTGATAAGATGGGAAACTTTATTAATCATCCCACGGATTGCAGGGTTGTCATCATGTTCAACTGTTTGATGCAATTTGCTTAATCCAAGAGCTTTCACTGTTTCACGTTGACCTTCAGTACGGCCAATAACACTTTTAGTGAGGGTAATTGCTAATTTCTTCGCCATTAAGAGTCCCTCCTTAACCTAACAGTTCTTCTACTGTTTTATTACGTAATTTTGCAACGTCTTCAGCGCGTTTTAAGTTTTTAATACCTTCAATTGTTGCACGAACCATGTTGATAGGTGTGCTTGAGCCAAGTGATTTAGATGTAATATCAGCAATCCCCGCTAACTCAAGTACCGCACGAACAGGTCCACCTGCGATAACTCCAGATCCCGTGCTCGCTGGTTTTAAGAAGACTTGACCTCCACCGAAGCGACCAAGAATCTCATGTGGAATCGTTGTTCCAACAATTGGAACGGAAATTAGATTTTTCTTTGCATCTTCAATCGCTTTGCGAATTGCATCTGGAACTTCCTGTGCTTTTCCAGTACCAAAACCAACATGACCGTTCTTATCTCCAACAACGACAAGTGCCGTGAAACGGAAACGACGTCCACCTTTACAACTTTCGCTACACGATTTACTGTAACTACACGTTCTTCTAGTTCAAGTTTGTTAGCATCAATGTGACGCATGTAATCTGTCCCTCCTTTTTCGATTAAAATTCAAGGCCGTTTTCACGAGCTGCATCAGCCAAAGCTTTACACGTCCGTGATATAAATATCCGCCGCGGTCAAACACAACAGATTTCACGCCTTTTTCAACCGCTCTTTTTGCAATTAATTCGCCAACTTTTTGAGCCGCTTCAACATTGCCAGCAGACTCGATGTTCAATTCCTTGTCAAGTGTAGAAGCATTTGCCAATGTTACACCATTTTCATCATCAATCAATTGAGCATAGATGTTTTTATTGGATCTGTACACATTTAAACGTGGACGCATTTCAGTTCCGCTTAATTTAGAACGCACACGTGCATGTCTTTTTGCGCACTTTGTTCTTATCTTGTTTAGTGATCATTACGAGTCACTCCTTTCAGTGCCTACGCGGCATTATTTACCTGTTTTACCTTCTTTACGTCTAACCAATTCGCCTTCGTAACGAATTCCTTTACCTTTATAAGGTTCTGGAGGACGTACAGCACGAATATTCGAAGCCAAAGCACCAACTTTTTCTTTGTTGTAACCTTTGACAATGATTTTTGTGTTTGCCGGAACGTCTACTTCTACGCCTTCTTCCGGTTCGAATTCAACTGGATGTGAGAATCCTACGTTTAAAACAAGTTTTGTACCTTGTTTTTGTGCACGGTACCCAACACCAATGAGTTCAAGTGTTTTTCGTATCCTTTAGATACACCCTCAACCATGTTTGCAATTAAAGAACGAGTTGTTCCGTGAATAGAACGGTGTTCTTTTGCATCCGATGGACGAGTAACAGTAATAGTATTATCTTCAATATGAATTGTCATATCTGAATTAAAAGTATTTGTCAATTCACCTTTTGGACCTTTAACAGTGACAGTATTATCGTTCATTGTTACTGTTACGCCAGCAGGGATTTCGATCGGTTTTTTCCAATACGAGACATTTTGTTGCACCTCCGTTCTTCAGAAGAATATTACCAAACGTAAGCGAGTACTTCCCGCCAACTTGTTTCGCTCTTGCTTCTTTATCAGACAATACGCCTTGAGATGTAGAAACTAGTGCGATTCTAAGCCGTTAAGTACTTTTGGCACTTCGTTTGCTTTTGCGTATACACGCAGACCAGGTTTACTGATGCGTTTAAGGCCTGTAATAACACGTTCGTTATTAGCTCCGTATTTCAAGAAAATACGAATGATACCTTGTTTGTTATCTTCAATATATTCAACGTCACGAATGAAACCTTCACGTTTAAGGATTTCAGCGATTTCTTTCTTAATGTTCGAAGCCGGTAATTCCAGCTTTTCATGACGGACGATGTTTGCGTTGCGGATACGAGTTAACAAATCTGCAATTGGATCAGTCATAACCATTTATCATTACCTCCTTCCCAGTTTCGGTCTTACCAGCTGGCTTTTCTTACGCCAGAATTTGACCCTTGTATGCAAGTTCACGGAAACAAATTCTGCAAAGTTTAAATTTACGAATGACGGAGTGTGGACGTCCGCAACGTTCGCAGCGTGTATATGCTTGTACTTTAAACTTTGGAGTACGTTTCTGTTTAACGATCATTGATTTTTAGCCACGTTTTCGCCTCCCTTATTTAGCGATTACTTTTGGAACGGCATTCCAAATGCAGTTAATAGTTCACGAGCTTCTTCGTCTGTGTTCGCAGTTGTTACGATAACGATGTCCATTCCACGAACTTTGCTCACTTTATCATAATCAATCTCAGGAAGATGAGCTGTTCTTTAATACCTAATGTATAGTTTCCACGTCCGTCGAAAGCTTTTGTAGAAATTCCACGGAAGTCACGCACACGCGGTAGTGATACAGAAACTAATTTATCAAAGAACTCATACATACGCTCACCGCGAAGGGTTACTTTTGCACCAATTGGCATACCTTCACGCAAGCGGAATCCCGCAATTGAATTTTTGCTCTTGTTACAACTGGTTTTTGTCCTGTGATTTGTGCTAGTTCCTCAACAGCGTTATCTAAAACTTTCGCATTTTGAACGGCATCACCAACACCCATGTTAATAACAATTTTTTCAAGTTTAGGTACTTGCATTACAGATTTGTAATTAAATTTGCTCACGAGAGCAGGAGTAATCTCTTTTTGAAATTTTTCCTTTAGGCGGTTCATGTCGTGTACCTCCCTTCTTCTAAAGACTATTTATCTAATACTTCACCAGATTTTTAGCTACACGTACTTTCTTGCCATCTACTTCTTTATAACCAACTCGAGTTGGCTCATTTGTTTTCGGATCAAGCGGCATTACGTTAGAAACGTGAATCGCTGCCTCTTGACTGTTAATGCCACCTTGTGGATTGTCTTGAGAAGGTTTTGAATGTTTTTTACGATGTTCACACCTTCAACAATCACCCGGTCTTTTTGGGAATGCAGCTAAGATTGTGCCTGTTTTCCCTTTATCTTTACCGGAGATGACCATTACTTTATCACCTTTTTGACATGCATTGAGTCGCACCTCCTTGAATGGATGAATCTAAATTTATTAAAGAACTTCTGGTGCTAAAGATACGATTTTCATGAAGTTGTTATCACGAAGTTCGCGAGCAACAGGTCCGAAGATACGAGTTCCTCGAGGTGCTTTATCATCACGAATGATAACACATGCATTTTCATCGAATTTAATGTAAGAACCATCTACACGGCGTGCACCACTTTTCGTTCTTACGATTACTGCCTTGACAATGTCGCCTTTTTTGACAACGCCGCCTGGTGTTGCTTGTTTCACTGTGCAGACGATGATGTCACCGATATTCGCTGTTTTGCGTCCAGAACCACCGAGAACTTTAATTGTTAATACTTCACGAGCTCCAGAGTTATCTGCAACTTTTAAACGTGACTCCTGTTGATCATTACGTTTACCTCCCTTCGGAAAGTATGAATCCGAATCTATGATTAGATAATAACTGCTTTCTCTACTACCTCTAATAAACGAAAACGTTTTGTGGCTGATAATGGACGAGTCTCCATGATACGTACGATATCACCCATTTTTGCTTCGTTATGCTCATCATGAGCTTTGAATTTTTAGAGTACTTTACGCGTTTGCCGTACAATGAATGCTTCTTGTAAGTTTCAACCATTACAGTAACGGTTTTATCCATTTTGTCGGAAACAACGCGTCCTGTATAAACTTTACGCTGGTTGCGTTCACTCATTTTCGCAAACCTCCTCTCAATTATCGATTGTTAACTTCGAGCTCTCTCGCGAATGATTGTTTTCGCACGAGCAATTCCCTTACGAACTTCGCGAAGGCGGGCAGTATTTTCAAGTTGCCCTGTTGCTAATTGGAAACGAAGGTTGAAGAGTTCTTCCTTCAAAGATTTTACATTTTGTTCAATTTCGGCAGTGGTCAAATCACGGATTTCTTTAGCCTTCATTACGTTCACCACCAATTTCTTCTCGTTTTACAAACTTACATTTAATTGAAGTTTGTGCATTGCAAGACGAAGTGCTTCACGTGCCACCTCTTCAGATACACCTGCAACTTCAAACATAACCTTTCCAGGTTTTACTACTGCTACCCATCCCTCAGGAGCACCTTTACCAGAACCCATTCGTACTTCAAGAGGTTTTGCTGTATATGGTTTGTGAGGGAAAATTTTAATCCAAACTTTACCGCCACGTTTCATGTAACGAGTCATTGCAATCCTTGCAGCTTCAATTTGACGATTCGTAATCCAAGCAGCTTCAACAGCTTGCAAGCCGAATTCACCAAATGATACTTCAGTGCCGCCTTTTGCACGACCACGCATTTTTCCGCGGTGTTCGCGGCGATATTTAACGCGTTTAGGCATTAACATGTTTATTTTCCTCCTTCCACAGATTTTTCTTTTCTGGAAGGACCTCTCCACGATAAATCCATACTTTAACGCCGAGCTTGCCGTAAGTTGTATCTGCTTCAGCATGTGCATAATCAATGTCAGCGCGAAGTGTATGAAGTGGAACTGTTCCTTCGCTGTAATGTTCCGCACGAGCAATATCCGCTCCACCAAGACGTCCAGATACTTGTGTTTTGATACCTAGCGCACCAGAACGCATTGTACGTTGGATCGCTTGCTTTTGAGCACGACGGAACGATACACGGTTTTCTAGTTGACGAGCAATGTTCTCAGCTACTAATTTCGCATCAAGATCTGCTCTTTTAATTTCAATAATATTAATGTGAACACGTTTATTAGTAAGTTGGTTTAAAGCTTTACGAAGTGCTTCAACTTCACTTCCACCTTTACCGATAACCATACCAGGCTTAGCTGTGTGGACTGTGATATTGATGCGGTTTGCAGCACGCTCAATTTCAACTTTTGAAACAGAAGCATCCGCAAGTCGTTTTGCAATATACTCACGCACTTTAATATCTTCATGTAATAAAGTTGCGTAATCTTTTTCAGCGTACCATCTTGACTCCCAGTCACGAATAACTCCGATACGCATACCGATTGGATTTACTTTTTGACCCACGAATTATCCCTCCTTCTTTTCTGATACCACAATTGTAATGTGGCTTGTGCGTTTATTAATCTGGCTAGCACGTCCTTGTGCGCGTGGACGGAAGCGTTTCATTGTCGGACCTTCGTCAACAAATGCTTCTGCTACCAATAAATTGTTTACGTCCATATCATAATTATGTTCTGCGTTAGCAACTGCAGAATTCAATAATTTTTCCACGATTGGGGATGCAGCTTTTGGTGTAAGCTTTAAAATCGCAACTGCTTCTCCCACTTGCTTTCCTCGAATAAGATCGACTACTAAGCGTGCTTTACGAGGAGCAATACGAACTGTTCTTGCAACAGCTTTTGCTTGCATCAGGATGCCCTCCTCTCATTAGCGTTTTGTTTTTCTATCATCTGCTGCATGGCCTTTGTATGTGCGTGTTGGTGCAAATTCACCAAGTTTATGCCCGACCATATCTTCACTGACGTATACCGGTACGTGTTTACGACCATCGTAGACTGCAATCGTATGTCCGATGAATGCTGGGAAAATCGTTGAACGACGTGACCAAGTTTTAATTACTTGCTTCTTGTCAGCTTCATTCAGCTTCTCAACTTTGCTCATTAAGTGCTCATCTACAAAGGTCCTTTTTTAGGCTGCGACCCATGGTTGATCCTCCCTTCGTGATTGCACTACGGTCCCAGTGAACCGTAGAACAATCGCGTTATTTTTACGACGACGCACGATAAATTTATCCGACTTGTTCGTTTTCTTGCGTGTTTTGTAACCAAGTGTTGGTTTACCCCATGGTGTAACAGGCGACTTACGACCAATTGGTGTACGTCCTTCCCCACCACCGTGTGGGTGATCGTTCGGGTTCATAACAGATCCACGTACGTGCGAACGTTTGCCCAACCAACGTGAACGACCTGCTTTACCGATTGTAACCAACTCGTGTTGTTCATTTCCAACCTGACCGACTGTTGCGCGGCAAGTAGCAAGAATCATGCGAACTTCACCAGAGTTTAAGCGAACAAGTACATATTTTGTACCTTCTTTACCAAGAACTTGTGCAGAAGTTCCTGCTGAGCGAACTAATTGTCCACCTTTTCCTGGTTTTAACTCGATGTTGTGTACAACTGTACCTACTGGAATGTTTGCAAGCGGAAGTGCATTCCCTACTTTAATGTCAGCTTCTGGACCTGACATTACTTCCATGCCCACTTTTAAGTTTTTTGGTGCTAAAATATATCGTTTCTCACCATCATGATAATGAATAAGAGCGATATTTGCTGAGCGGTTTGGATCATACTCGATTGTAGCAACGCGTCCTGGTATACCATCTTTAATTCGTTTGAAATCAATGATACGGTATTGACGCTTATGACCACCGCCGCGATGACGAACTGTTGTCCTACCTTGATTGTTACGGCCACCTTTTCTGTGAATAGGAGCTAGCAAAGTTTTTTCCGGTTTATCAGTTGTAATGTCCGAAAAGTCCAAGCTTGTCATATTACGACGTCCGTTGGAGGTAGGTTTATATTTTTTGATCGCCATTTTTTCCCTCCTCTACTTTAGTAATTACTAAGTTTATTAAACCTCAAAGAATTCAATTTCTTTGCTGTCTTGTGCTAATGTTACGACTGCTTTACGGCGTTTGTTCGTATAACCGCCAAAACGGCCCATACGCTTAAACTTACCTTTATAGTTCAACACGTTGACTTTAGCGACTTTCACTCCAAAAATGCTTTCAACTGCATCTTTCACTTGTGTTTTATTCGCCTTAACATCTACTTCGAACGTATATTTTTCTCAGCCGTCAGCTCCATAGATCGTTCTGTGATAACGGGGCGCTTAATGACATCACGTACATCCATTATCCAAGCACCTCCTCTACTTTTTCAACTGCGGCTTTCGTTATGATCAATGTATTGTGGCCAACAACGTCTAATACGTTAAGGCTATTTGCATCAATCACTGTCACTCCTGGGATATTTCTTGCTGATAACGCTACATTCTCCTCAAGAGCTTCTGTAACGATTAGTGCTTTTTGCCTACTGGAAGATTTGCAAGTACGTTTGCAAATTCTTTTGTCTTTGGTGTTTCAAATGACAATGCTTCTAATACTAATACACTTTCTTCCAACACCTTAGCTGAAAGTGCTGATTTAATCGCTAAACGACGTACTTTCTTCGGTAGTTTGTAAGCATAGCTGCGTGGAACTGGTCCGAATACTGTTCCGCCGCCAACCCATTGTGGTGAACGGATTGAGCCTTGACGAGCACGTCCTGTTCCTTTTGACGCCATGGTTTACGTCCGCCGCCGCGAACTTCCGAGCGAGTTTTTACTTTAGCCGTTCCTTGTCTTAGTGAAGCTTGTTGCATCACGATTGCATCAAACAACACTGCGTTGTTCGGTTCAATACCGAATACAGAATCATTAAGGTCCACTTCTCCAACCTTAGAGCCTGTTTGGTTATATAATGCTACTTTCGGCATTCTTATTTCCTCCTTTCTTAATCTTTTCTTATTTCACTTTAATTCCTGTTTTGATTTCAAGCAAAGCTTTCTTAGGTCCAGGCACGTTTCCTTTTACTAAGATCAGGTTGCGTTCTGCATCAACTTTAACGATTGGTAAGTTTTGAATCGTAATTCTTTCTCCACCCATACGTCCAGGTAATGCTTTACCTTTAAATACACGAGCCGGATCTACTGGTCCCATTGATCCTGGTCTACGATGGTAACGAGAACCGTGAGACATTGGTCCACGTGATTGTCCGTGGCGCTTAATCACACCTTGGAATCCTTTCCCTTTAGAGATTCCGGAAACATCCACTAGATCGCCTTCCGCGAAAATATCAACTTTGACTTCTTGACCAACTTCGTACTCATCTAAATTTACTCCGTCAAATTCACGGATGAAGCGCTTAGGAGCCGTATTTGCTTTCGCAACATGTCCTTTAGCAGGTTTAGTAGCAAGCTTTTCGCGCTTATCTTCAAAACCTAATTGAATAGCTTCGTATCCATCCGTTTCAACTGTTTTCTTCTGAAGAACAACGTTGGGAGCAGCTTCGATAACTGTTACGGGGATTAATTCGCCGTTTTCAGAGAACACTTGCGTCATTCCAATTTTTCTTCCTAAGATTCCTTTGGTCATGAGTCACACCTCCTAATAATTTTATTCTTCTATTTATTAAAGTTTAATTTCAATGTCAACGCCTGATGGTAAATCCAATCTCATCAATGAATCTACAGTTTGTGGTGTAGGATTGATGATATCGATTAGACGTTTATGTGTGCGCATTTCAAACTGTTCACGTGAATCCTTATATTTGTGCACCGCACGAAGGATTGTATAAACACTTTTCTCGGTTGGCAACGGAATCGGCCCCGAAACATTTGCACCTGAACGTTTTGCTGTTTCAACAATTTTCTCTGCTGATTGATCAAGAATTCTATGATCATAAGCCTTCAATCTAATACGAATCTTTTGTTTTGCCATTACTTTCCTCCTTTTCGCCTATTTTTTAAAATAGACATACTCCATGAAAATTTCCCACACACTCGCCATGGCAAAGCGGCCGGGTGTGTCAGCAACCTTTCACTTCATTGCAGTCAAAGACCAACGTTGTCTATTATAACAGAAAATATAATGCAAATGCAATAATTTATTCATCATTTCCTTATATTTTCGCACCTTTATGATTATACAGGTCAAAGTGCATGAAATCAAGGGTTTGGCGGAATTCTGAAAATATTAATTACAATCAGGCACATACTAATGTAGAGAAGCTGACACTAAGAAAAAGCAAATGGATAAAAATCCATTTGCTTTAGAACAATGTTATTATTTTTGGATTGTAGCTACAACGCCAGCTCCAACTGTACGTCCACCTTCACGGATTGAGAATTTAGTTCCTTCTTCAATCGCGATTGGAGAAATAAGTTCAACTGTCATTTCAACGTTGTCTCCAGGCATTACCATTTCTACTCCTTCAGGAAGGTTACAAATTCCTGTAACGTCTGTTGTACGGAAGTAGAATTGTGGGCGGTAGTTAGTGAAGAATGGAGTATGACGTCCACCTTCGTCTTTAGAAAGAACATAAACTTCCGCTTTGAATTGTGTATGTGGAGTGATTGTACCAGGTTTAGCTAGTACTTGACCACGTTGGATTTCTTCACGAGCAACACCACGAAGTAGTGCACCGATGTTGTCACCTGCTTCAGCATAATCAAGAAGTTTACGGAACATTTCTACTCAGTAACAACTACTTTTCTTGACTCTTCTGCAAGACCGATGATTTCAACTTCCTCACCGACTTTAACTTGTCCACGCTCAACACGTCCAGTAGCAACTGTTCCACGACCTGTAATAGAGAATACGTCCTCTACTGGCATCATGAATGGCTTGTCAGTTTCACGAGTTGGAGTTGGGATGTACTCGTCAACTTGGTCCATCAATTCAACGATTTTCTCTTCCCACTCTGGCTCACCTTCAAGAGCTTTAAGAGCAGAACCTTTAACAACAGGAATATCGTCGCCAGGAAATCATATTCTGAAAGAAGATCACGGATCTCCATTTCTACTAATTCAAGAAGTTCTTCGTCGTCAACCATGTCACATTTGTTCATGAATACTACGAAGTAAGGAACACCAACTTGACGTGAAAGTAAGATGTGCTCACGAGTTTGTGGCATTGGGCCGTCAGCCGCAGATACTACAAGAATCGCTCCGTCCATTTGTGCAGCACCAGTGATCATGTTTTTAACATAGTCAGCGTGACCTGGGCAGTCAACGTGTGCATAGTGACGTTTTTCAGTTTCATACTCAACGTGTGAAGTTGAGATTGTAATTCCACGCTCGCGCTCTTCTGGAGCGTTGTCGATCATGTCATATCCTTTAGCGTCTCCGCCGCCTCTTTTAGCCATTACAGTCGTAATCGCAGCAGTTAAAGTTGTTTTACCATGGTCAACGTGACCTAATGTACCGATATTCGCATGTTCCTTGGAACGATCAAATTTTTCCTTACCCATTTGAAAATCCTCCTTTAATTTGAAAAATCTTTAGTATTATTGGTGGCTTAAAAGAAAAGTCTCCTTTACTTTTAAGCCACTCGATACTTATCTATAAGTAGTTATACTTGATTCATTGTATAAAATCAATCATTCACCGTTATTCTTTTTAATAATTTCTTCGGCAATTGATTTTGGAACTTCTTCGTAGTGATCGAAGTGCATTGAATAAGTTCCACGACCTTGTGTATTAGAACGTAGTGATGTTGCATAACCAAACATTTCAGCAAGTGGGACAAATGCTTTTACAACTTGTGCATTTCCGCGTGCTTCCATACCTTCAACACGACCGCGACGTGATGTAATATCACCCATGATATCGCCAAGGTATTCTTCTGGAATAACAACTTCTACTTTCATTAATGGCTCAAGGATAGCTGGGTTACATTTCTTAACCGCGTTTTTAAGAGCCATTGAAGCAGCGATCTTAAATGCCATTTCATTCGAGTCTACGTCATGGTATGATCCATCAAAAGCTTTGCTTTGACGTCGATTAGTGGATAGCCAGCAATTACGCCGTTTGCCATTGCATCTTCAAGTCCAGCTTGTACAGCAGGTATATATTCACGCGGAACAACCCCACCGACAATCGCATTTTCAAACTCGAAGCCTTTTCCTTCTTCATTCGGAGAAAATTCGATCCAAACATGTCCGAATTGTCCACGCCCACCTGATTGACGAACGAATTTCCCTTCAACTTCAGCTGATGAACGGAAAGTTTCGCGGTAAGAAACTTGTGGAGCTCCAACGTTTGCTTCAACTTTAAACTCACGCTTCATGCGGTCTACAAGGATATCAAGGTGAAGCTCACCCATCCCTGAAATAACCACTTGACCCGTTTCAGGGTTTGTTTCTGCACGGAATGTTGGATCCTCTTCCTGAAGCTTAGCAAGCGCAGCACCCATTTTATCTTGGTCAGCTTTTGATTTTGGTTCAATCGCTACTGAGATAACAGGTTCTGGGAATTCCATTGACTCAAGGATTACTAATTCCTTTTCATCACATAATGTGTCGCCCGTTCCTGTATCTTTTAAACCAACTGCTGCCGCAATATCTCCACTGTATACAACAGAGATTTCTTCGCGGTGGTTGGCGTGCATTTGAAGAATACGTCCAACACGTTCACGTTTACCTTTTGTTGAGTTCTGTACGTATGAACCGGATTGTAATGTTCCAGAATATACACGGAAGAACGTAAGGCGTCCAACGTAAGGGTCAGTCATAACTTTAAATGCAAGTGCAGAGAATGGTGCATTGTCATCAGCCGGACGAGTTGTTTCCTCATCAGTACCTGGAACAGTACCATTCATTGCAGCAATGTCCGTTGGAGCCGGCAAGTAATCAATTACTGCGTCAAGCACCTTTTGAACACCTTTATTTTTGAATGCAGTTCCGCACAACACTGGGAAGAATTCTACTTTTAGTGTTGCTTCACGGATTGCAGCTTTTAGTTCTTCGTTAGTGATCTCTTCACCTTCTAGGTATTTCATCATTAACTCTTCATCAAAATCTGCAACTGCTTCAATTAGGTTTCCACGAAGTTCTCAGCTTGATCTTGAAGCTCTTCAGGAATTTCTCCTTCTACTGCATCAAGAGCTGCGTCTCCTTCATAGTACCATGCTTTCATTTCTACTAAATCTACCATACCTTTAAAAGTGTCTTCTGCACCGATAGGTAGTTGAACTGGATGTGCATTTGCTTGTAGACGCTCATGCAAAGTTTTTACTGAATAAAGGAAGTCCGCACCAATTTTATCCATTTTATTTACGAATACAATTCGCGGAACACCATATGTTGTTGCTTGGCGCCAAACTGTTTCTGTTTGTGGTTCAACACCTGATTGAGCATCAAGGACAGTGACAGCACCATCTAGTACTCTCAGTGAACGTTCAACTTCAACAGTGAAGTCCACGTGTCCTGGAGTATCGATGATGTTAACACGGTGACCTTTCCATTGTGCAGTTGTAGCTGCTGATGTAATGGTAATTCCGCGTTCCTGCTCTTGCTCCATCCAGTCCATCTGTGATGCACCTTCATGGGTTTCACCAATTTTATGGATGCGCCCTGTATAGAAAAGAATACGCTCGGTTGTCGTTGTCTTACCAGCATCAATATGTGCCATGATTCCGATATTACGTGTCTTTTCTAAGGAGAACTCTCTAGCCATTTCGTATTTCTCCTTCCTGGGATAAGTGTAATAATCAATCTATTTATGATCTTACCAGCGGTAATGTGCGAATGCTTTGTTCGCTTCCGCCATTTTGTGAGTTTCCTCACGTTTCTTAACAGACGCTCCAGTATTATTAGCAGCATCTAAAATTTCATTAGCAAGACGCTCTTCCATTGTTTTTCTCCGCGAAGACGCGCATAGTTTACTAACCAACGTAAACCAAGGGTAGAGCGGCGCTCCGGACGCACTTCAACCGGAACTTGATAGTTTGCACCACCCACACGGCGAGCTTTAACTTCAAGTACAGGCATAATATTTTTAGAGCTTGATCAAATACTTCCATAGCGTCTTTGCCCGAACGCTCTTGGATAAGATCGAATGATGAATAAAGAATAGATTGTGCTTTACCTCTTTTTCCGTCTACCATTAACTTGTTAATAAGACGAGTAACGAGTTTAGAGTTATGAATTGATCTGGTAAAACATCTCTTTTTGCAACAGGTCCTTTACGTGGCATCAGATTGCCTCCTTTCAAACGAAACAATTACGTTTCAATGTTTTATTATTTTTTTCTTTCGGACGTTTTGTACCGTACTTCGAACGACTTTGTTTGCGGTTCTCAACACCAGCAGTATCAAGTGCACCACGAACGATATGATAACGCACACCCGGTAAGTCTTTTACACGACCTCCGCGGATAAGTACCGCACTGTGCTCTTGCAAGTTATGACCAATACCTGGGATATAAGCTGTAACTTCGATTCCGTTTGTCAAACGAACACGAGCATATTTACGAAGTGCTGAGTTCGGTTTCTTCGAGTCATTGTACCAACACGAGTACATACACCACGTTTTTGAGGTGAAGATACGTTTGTGTTTGCTTTCTTGAAGCTGTTATACCCTTTGTTTAGTGCTGGAGAGTCAGAAGTAGTTACTTTTGACTTTCTCGGTTTGCGTACTAATTGATTAATTGTAGGCATTTTTGTTCCTCCCTTCGTTCTTTTCTTAAGCCCACACATCCAGGTGGTTCTTTTCAAGGTAAAAACAAGTTCTTGCAAGAATCTTTGCAAAAACACCTTTATTGGATTATGGCAACCGTTGTTGCTCTCACATCAATTCCGCATGCTTTCCTAGCTTTTTCATAGAGTCAACCTTAACGATAGGGACATCTACATCATTTGCTAGTTGAATAATGCTATTTGTAATTCGTGGATCAGCATCTGAAGCCACAATTACTTCTAGCACATGCCCTGATTTAAGAGCTCTTATTGTTTGCTTTGTTCCTACTATTACATTCGAAGCCTGCAAGACTTTTTCATAAGACAATTTTCATATCCTCCAAAGTAACAGGTTAATGATAGGAGCACCTTGAATATATTAACATCTGTTTTTTAAAAGTCAATAAGAACAATAACTTTTTTAGAAAAATCGAAGAAAATGGCACGCCGGCGATATTGCCGGCGCTTTTCCCATTTCATTAAGTTTTTTATAACAAAAAGCAACTAGAATACTTATTTTTCGACCGAATCAACAGCTGGAACTTCTTCTCCCGCCATGATTGAAACAGCTTTTCGATAACGTTGCATTCCTGTTCCGGCTGGAACAAGCTTACCGATAATAACATTTTCCTTCAGTCCGAGTAACTCATCGCGCTTACCTTTAATGGCAGCATCAGTTAATACCCGTGTTGTTTCTTGGAAGGAAGCAGCTGACAAGAACGAATCTGTTTCTAACGATGCTTTTGTAATTCCAAGTAGAACAGGACGGCCAGTCGCTGGCTGTTCGCCTGAAAGCAATGCTTTTTCATTCGCGTCTGTAAATTGATGGATATCGAGTAATGTTCCTGGCAATACATCCGTGCTTCCAGCATCGGTTACACGTACTTTTCGAAGCATTTGACGAACCATTACTTCTACGTGTTTATCCCCAATTTCAACCCCTTGCATCCGGTATACTTTCTGAACTTCAAGCAGCAAGTATTCCTGAACTGCAGCAACATCCAATACTTTCAGAAGTTCCTTCGGATCAACAGATCCCTCTGTCAATACTTGACCGCGTTTTACTTCATCATTTACAGCCACTTTTAAACGTGCTGTATATGGAGCATTGTATGTGCGCGTTTCAATGTCACCTTGAACGACAATTTCATGCTGGCGATCGCGACCTTCAGAAATCGATGTGACGACACCACTGATTTCAGTAATGATCGCTTGCCCTTTCGGATTACGAGCTTCAAACAACTCTTGAATACGCGGAAGACCTTGAGTAATATCGTCTCCAGCAACTCCTCCTGTATGGAATGTACGCATCGTCAACTGTGTACCTGGTTCACCGATGGACTGAGCAGCGATGATTCCAACTGCTTCACCAACATCAACAACCGTACCCGTTGCCAAGTTGCGACCGTAGCATTTTTACATACGCCATGACGTGTGTTACAAGTAAATGCGGAGCGAATCCATACTTTTTCGATTCCAGCGTTGACAATTTCTTTTGCCATGTCTTCATCGATGAGTTGATTTTCAGAAGCAAGCACTTCCTTTGTTTCAGGATGAATGAGTTTCTTTCTAGCATAGCGACCAATCAAACGTTCTTCTAACGTCTCAATGACCTCTGTACCATCTTTCAAAGATGCGACTAGTAAGCCTTTATCCGTTCCACAATCATCTTCTCTAATGATGACATCTTGAGCAACGTCAACCAGCCTTCTTGTTAAATAACCGGAGTCGGCTGTTTTTAACGCCGTATCAGCTAGTCCTTTACGAGCACCGTGTGTAGAAATAAAGTATTCTAGAACGGTTAGCCCTTCACGGAAACTAGACTTGATTGGTAATTCGATAATTCTACCAGCCGGGTTGGCCATCAAACCACGCATACCAGCGAGCTGTGTAAAGTTCGACGCGTTACCACGGGCACCTGAATCACTCATCATATAAATCGGGTTCAAGTGATCCAATGTTTTCATCAATCGCTCTTGAATGACATCCTTAGCAGCACTCCAGATTGAAATAACGCGATCATAACGCTCTTCTTCTGTGATCAAACCACGTTTGAATTGCTTCATGACGTTATCTACTTTATCTTGCGCTTCATTTAATATTGTTTCCTTTTCAGCTAAAACAACGATATCGGAAACACCTACTGTAATTCCAGCCTTCGTTGAATATTTAAATCCAAGGTTTTTCATCCGATCCAACATTTTCGATGTTTCAGTAATGTGGAATCGTTTGAAGATCTCAGAAATAATATTTCCAAGATTTTCTTTTTAAATGGATCTACAAGTGGCTGTGACTTAATAAATTCACTCACTTGAACAGATGGCTCGATAAAATACTTATCCGGCGTATTTACTTCTAAATTATAATTTGTCGGTTCATTAATGTACGGGAATGATGGTGGTAATATTTCATTGAAAATCAATTTTCCAACCGTTGTTACCAATAACATTCTCCGTTGCTCATCAGTGAATCGTTCATTTTTCAGTGATCCAGCATGAATCGCGATTCGAGTGTGCAAATGCACATATCCACTTTGATATGCTAAAAGTGCTTCATTTATATCTTTGAAAACCATTCCTTCACCATCTGCGCCTTCACGCTCAAGTGTTAAATAGTAGTTTCCAAGGACCATATCCTGTGACGGTGTTACAACTGGCTTTCCATCTCTCGGGTTTAGAATGTTTTGTGCAGCAAGCATGAGCAAACGAGCTTCCGCTTGTGCTTCCGCCGATAGCGGAACATGAACTGCCATTTGGTCACCATCAAAGTCAGCGTTATAAGCCGTACAAACGAGTGGGTGAAGACGAATCGCTCTTCCTTCTACAAGTGTTGGTTCGAACGCTTGAATACCTAGTCTATGAAGAGTCGGTGCACGGTTAAGTAAGACTGGGTGTTCACGAATAACATCCTCTAATACATCCCATACTTCCGGTTGAACTCGTTCAATCTTCCTTTTCGCACTTTTAATGTTATGAGCCAGCCCTTTTTCAACGAGCTCCTTCATAACGAATGGTTTAAACAACTCAAGTGCCATCTCTTTTGGAAGACCGCATTGGTACATTTTCAAGTTCGGACCTACGACGATAACCGAACGACCTGAATAGTCAACACGCTTTCCAAGCAAGTTTTGACGGAAGCGTCCTTGCTTCCCTTTCAGCATATGTGAAAGTGACTTTAATGGACGGTTTCCTGGTCCTGTTACTGGGCGTCCTCTACGGCCGTTATCAATCAATGCATCGACAGCTTCCTGAAGCATCCGCTTTTCATTTTGAACGATTATGCTTGGCGCACCAAGATCCAATAATCTTTTCAAACGATTGTTACGGTTAATCACACGACGGTATAAATCGTTAAGATCCGAAGTAGCAAAGCGTCCACCTTCTAATTGAACCATCGGACGCAACTCCGGTGGAATAACCGGCAATACGTCGAGAACCATCCAATCTGGATGATTTCCAGAGTTCCGAAACGCTTCAAGTACTTCAAGTCGTCTAATCGCACGCGTACGACGTTGACCTTGCGCTGTTTTTAATTCTTCTTTAAGTTGGTCTACCTCTTTATCCAGGTCAATGTCTTGAAGAAGCTTTTTGATTGCCTCTGCCCCCATTGACGCTTGGAATTTCGTCCCATACTTTTCACGATATGCACGAAACTCTCTTTCAGACAAAAGTTGCTTCTTATCCAATGTCGTATCACCAATATCTGTTACAACATAGGACGCAAAATAAATAATTTCTTCCAAGGCACGCGGAGACATATCAAGAAGAAGTCCCATTCGACTTGGTATCCCTTGAAGTACCAAATGTGTGAGACAGGGGCAGCTAACTCAATATGCCCCATACGCTCACGACGAACTTTTGAACGAGTTACTTCTACTCCACAACGGTCACAAACGACACCTTTGTATCTAACACGTTTATACTTTCCGCAATGACATTCCCAGTCTTTCGTAGGACCGAAAATACGCTCGCAGAAGAGCCCATCTTTTTCCGGCTTTAACGTCCGGTAGTTAATTGTTTCAGGTTTCTTTACTTCACCAAAAGACCAAGAACGAATCTTATCCGGTGAAGCAAGACCGATTTTCATATACTCAAAATTGTTTACATCCAGCAAGGGGCCTACCTCCCTTTCCGTCTACAGGTTCTACCCTAGTTGCTTAACATTTTTATTCTTTTGAAGCAGCAGTTTCTTCTACCTTCGTATCAGGCGCAATATTTAATGTATCAGCCTGATGTGCCTCATCATCATCTTCCAAATCTCGCATTTCAATTTCCTGTTCGTCATCAGAAAGAATTTTTACATCCATGCCAAGACTTTGTAGCTCTTTAATTAATACTTTAAATGACTCTGGTACACCTGGTTCTGGTACATTCTCACCTTTAACGATCGCTTCATATGTTTTCACACGACCGACGACATCATCCGATTTAACAGTAAGAATTTCTTGAAGTGTATATGCAGCACCGTATGCCTCAAGCGCCCATACTTCCATCTCTCCAAAACGCTGACCACCAAACTGAGCTTTACCTCCAAGCGGCTGTTGCGTTACGAGTGAGTAAGGTCCTGTTGATCTCGCGTGCAATTTATCGTCAACCATATGAGCAAGCTTCAGCATGTACATAATTCCTACTGATACGCGGTTATCAAATGGCTCACCAGTTCTTCCATCATAAAGGACCGTTTTTGCATCGTGTTCCATACCAGCTTCTTCAATCGTTTCCCATACGTCTTCCTCAGTAGCTCCGTCAAATACCGGGATGCCATGTGAAGACCTAAATGTCTTGCAGCCATACCTAAATGCATCTCTAACACCTGACCGATGTTCATACGCGAAGGTACCCCAAGTGGGTTTAACATCACATCAATCGGCGTACCATCCGGCATGTATGGCATATCTTCTTCAGGTAAAATTCTAGAAATAACCCCTTTGTTTCCGTGACGTCCTGCCATTTTATCCCCTTCGGAAATTTTTCGCTTTTGAACGATGTACACACGGACAAGTTGGTTTACTCCTGGTGGAAGCTCATCACCATCTTCACGGTTAAATACTTTTACATCTAGAACAATCCCTCCGCCACCATGCGGTACACGCAATGATGTATCACGGACTTCTCTCGCTTTTTCTCCAAAGATCGCATGAAGGAGGCGTTCTTCAGCAGTTAGCTCTGTTACCCCTTTAGGAGTTACTTTACCAACTAATAAATCTCCATCCTTCACTTCTGCACCAATTCGGATAATTCCACGCTCATCAAGGTTCCGCAATGCGTCTTCCCAACGTTCGGTATATCACGCGTCATTTCCTCTGGGCCAAGCTTCGTATCTCTTGCTTCAGATTCATATTCTTCAATATGGATGGAAGTATATACATCATCTTTCACAAGACGCTCACTCATGATGATCGCATCTTCGTAGTTATACCCTTCCCAAGTCATAAATCCGATTAACACGTTTCTACCGAGTGCAAGTTCTCCTTTATCCATCGACGGACCGTCACCGATAATTTCCCAGCGTTCACACGGTCACCTACATTTACGATCGGACGCTGGTTGTAGCATGTACCTTGGTTTGAACGAATAAATTTTTGTAAGCGATACTTATCAAGATCGCCTTTCACTTCTTGTCCGTCAACCATGATAATTCTACGAACCCACACTTCACGAGATTCAACATATTCGACGATTCCATCATGTTTACAAATGACAGCAGCACCCGAGTCTTTCGCAGATACATGCTCCATTCCAGTCCCAACAAGTGGAGCTTCAGGCTGCAATAAAGGAACAGCTTGCCGTTGCATGTTCGCTCCCATTAAGGCACGGTTAGAGTCATCGTTTTCTAAGAACGGGATACAGGCTGTTGCAGCCGAAACAACTTGTTTTGGCGAAACATCCATATAGTCGACACGATCTCTTCCAACAACAGTGTTCTCACCACGGAAACGAGCAATTACTTCATCATTTAAGAAGGCACCTTCCTCCGATAACGGAGCATTCGCCTGTGCAACAACATAATTATCTTCTTCATCTGCAGTTAAGTAGTCAATTTGTGTCGTTACTAATCCCGTTTCAGGATCAACCCGTCGATATGGCGTTTCAATAAACCCGAATCGATTGACCTTTGCGAATGATGATAAGGAGTTAATCAATCCAATATTCGGACCCTCAGGTGTTTCAATTGGACACATACGCCCATAGTGGGAATAGTGAACGTCACGCACTTCAAAGCCAGCGCGTTCACGTGTTAATCCACCAGGACCGAGTGCAGACAAACGGCGCTTATGCGTTAATTCAGCGAGTGGATTTGTCTGGTCCATGAATTGTGATAATTGCGAGCTGCCAAAGAATTCTTTGATGGACGCAATGACCGGACGAATATTAATTAATTGCTGTGGGGTAATTGTATTAATGTCTTGGATGGACATTCGTTCACGAACAACACGCTCCATCCGCGACAAACCGATGCGGAATTGGTTTTGCAACAATTCACCAACAGAACGCAAACGACGATTTCCAAGATGGTCAATGTCATCTGTATCACCGACATCATGCAATAGATCAAAGAAATAGCTGATTGATGCAATGATATCTGCGGGTGTAATATTTTTAGTTTCATCCTCAACATACGCATTTCCAATTACATTGATGATTTTCTCATCGTCATCATAAGGAGCGTAAATTTTTATCGACTGAACAACAATATCCCCATCTAATACTCCACCATGTTGCGGATATGTTTTGAATCCAGTTCCTTTCTCGAGATACGGAATAATCTTATCTAACGTACGTCGATCAAGGGTAATACCTGCTTCAGCAATAATTTCACCCGTTTCAGGATCAGCGAGCGTTTCCGCTAGACGTTGACCAAAAAGGCGATTTTTAATGTGAAGCTTTTTATTCAACTTATAACGGCCAACGCTTGCAAGATCATATCTTTTCGGATCGAAGAAGCGTGACAATAGAAGGCTCTTCGCATTCTCTACTGTCGGTGGTTCACCTGGGCGAAGTCGCTCATATATTTCAATAAAGCTTTTTCAACACTCTCTGTGTTATCTTTTCAAGAGTGTTTTGAAGGTATTCGTTGTCACCGATTAAATCGATGATTTCTTGATCAGAACCGAAACCTAGTGCACGCAAAAGAACCGTAATCGGTAACTTTCTCGTACGATCGATGCGTACATATACTACATCTTTAGCATCTGTTTCATATTCCAGCCAGGCCCCACGATTAGGTATAACCGTTGCAGTAAAGCCTTTTCTTCCGTTTTTATCGAGTTTCCCGCTATAATAGACACTCGGTGAACGAACAAGCTGAGATACAATTACCCGTTCTGCCCCGTTAATAATAAAGGTTCCCATTTCTGTCATTAGCGGAAAATCACCCATAAACACGTCTTGGTCTTTTACCTCACCAGTTTCTTTGTTTACAAGGCGCAACTTCACGCGAAGAGGAGCAGAATAAGTAGCATCTCGCTCTTTTGACTCTTCTACAGAATATTTTGGTTCGCCGAGACTATAATCAATAAAGTCCAATGAAAGATTTCCGGCAAAATCTTCAATTGGGGAGATATCCTGGAACATTTCCTTTAAGCCCTCATCAAGAAACCATTGGTACGAAGAAGATTGATTTCGATAAGGTTCGGCAGCTCCAATACTTCACTAATACGCGCAAAGCTCCTGCGCTGGCGGTGCCGTCCGTACTGAACTAGTTGACCTGTCAACTGATTCACCCTCAAATCAAGCGTTTTAATGAAATCAGCCTTTTGGTTTTACCCGTATAGCTGATAAATCATAAGACAAAAGAAAAAGGGTTTTACTTGAAAACCACATTTCCTACATAAATAATTATTATGTTATAATCTTTTCCATTTTATCCAAATTCCATACTTCAGTATGCAGTTTTGGATCGTTTAGAAAACACTATATTAGCATTTTACAATGCTACCACAAGCATTCTAAATAGTCAACGTTTAACACTTCTCAAAATATAATAACCTTTTCGCTTTGCTACTACTTCCGCAAAACCAAAGATCTCCTCCATTTTCGCCTTTGCAGATGGCGCTCCTTGCTTTTTCTGAATAACGACGAAAAGTTCTCCATTTGCAATAAGATGATTATAGCTTTGCTCTAAAATATCATGAACAACCGACTTACCCGCTCTGATTGGCGGATTTGTTACGATTGCCGCAAAGTTCTTTTCCGTTACTTCGAGAAGCCGATCACTCTCATAAATCAATATGTTATTTATTTGATTGATCGTTGCATTTTCCTTAGCAAGACTCAACGCCCTCTCATTTACATCAATTAGATGAAAATGCCGATCTAAAAGGTTTTCGCTAGACTTATTCCGATTGGACCATAGCCACAACCGACATCAAGGATCGGACCTTCCACTTGAGGCAATTCGAACGTTTCAATTAAAAGCGTGAGCCAAAATCTACTTCTTTCTTCGAGAAGACGCCTTGATCCGTTTTAAACCGAAATGGATGATTTCTTAATTCTGCATTCCAAAACGTAGGTTCACTTGCGACTTCAGGATTACGCGTATAATAATGATCTGCCATGCGCAACAACCTCCATCGTTTAACGATAAGAAAGTAACAGAGCGTTTAACTTTCTTTACCGAAAAAGCTCGCCTTATAAGCAGCGAGCTTTTTATGAGCAATTGGATTACTTAACTTCTACGCTAGCTCCAACTTCTTCAAGTTTAGCTTGATTTCTTCAGCTTCTTCTTTAGAAGCTCCTTCTTTAATTGGTTTTGGAGCGTTATCAACAAGTTCTTTCGCTTCTTTCAAGCCAAGGCCTGTAATCTCACGAACAACTTTGATAACTTTAATTTTTGATGAACCAGCGTTAGCCAATACAACATCAAACTCAGTTTGTTCAGCAGCAGCTTCGCCACCTGCAGCTCCACCAACTACAGCTACTGGAGCAGCAGCAGTTACGCCAAATTCTTCTTCAATTGCTTTTACAAGATCGTTTAATTCAAGAACTGTCATTTCTTTGACAGCTTCGATGATTTGTTCTTTAGTCATGATTTTTCCTCCGTTATAATGTTTTTTAAGTTTCGTATCTAATTCAAGCTTACCGTTAACCAGCAAGCATTTCTTGCGAAATTATTATGCGCCTTGTTCTTCTTTTTGGTCTGCAACTGCTTTTGTAGCAAGAGCAAGGTTGCGAACAGGAGCTTGAAGAACGCTAAGCAACATTGAAAGCAAGCCTTCGCGTGAAGGAAGTGAAGCTAATGCTTTTACTTCTTCAACCGTTGCAACGTTTCCTTCGATTACACCCGCTTTAATTTCAAGTGCTTCATTCGCTTTTGCGAAGTCATTCAAGATTTTAGCTGGTGCAACAACATCTTCAGTACTGAAAGCAATCGCATTAGGACCGGTCAATACTTCATTAAGAGCTGAAAGGCCTGATGCTTCAGCCGCACGGCGTGTCATTGAGTTTTTATATACTTTGAATTCGATGCCAGCTTCACGAAGCTGTTTACGAAGTTCAGTTACTTGGGCAACGTTCAACCCACGGTAATCAACTACTACCGTTGAAACGCTTGTTTTAAGCTTTTCTGCGATTTCGTCAACTACTTGCATTTTACGCTCAATTACTTTGCTCATCTTTACACCTCCTAATTTTTTAATGGACATTTATACCAACACACAAAAACCTCCATGCAAATAGACACGGAGGTTTCATGCGTTTAATCGATCAGTTTCGATTATCTTTTATATATCGCAATGACCTCGGCAGGTTATTAAGCATAAAGCCCTGCTGTCTACGGTACAAATGTATTCTCTTTTTACAACGAGTATAACTTTATCAAATATCCTTCAATCTGTCAATCACTTTTTAGATGGCAGATGATGGATCAACTTTTACACCAGGACCCATTGTAGATGTAACAGTAACGCTCTTCATGTAAGTCCCTTTAGCTGCAGCAGGTTTTGCTTTCACAAGTGTATCCATCAAAGTACTGAAGTTTTCAACTAATTTGTTGTCGTCGAAAGAAATTTTTCCGATCGGCACATGGATGATACCCGCTTTATCTAAACGATACTCAACTTTACCTGCTTTAATTTCGTTCACTGCTTTCGTTACATCAAATGTAACTGTACCTGTTTTCGGGTTAGGCATTAGTCCTTTCGGTCCTAGAACACGTCCTAATTTACCGACTTCACCCATCATATCAGGCGTAGCAACGATCACATCGAACTCAAACCAACCTTGGTTGATTTTGTTAATGTATTCTGCGTCTCCTACATAGTCCGCACCCGCTGCCTCAGCTTCTTTTAACTTTTCACCTTTTGCGAAAACTAATACACGCTGAGTTTTACCTGTACCATTTGGCAATACAACCGCTCCGCGGATTTGCTGATCTGCTTTTTAGGATCTACACCAAGACGGAATGCCGCTTCAACAGTAGCATCGAACTTTGCGTAGTCCGTTTTTTAACAAGTTCAATCGCTTCATTAATTGAATAAGCTTTTGAACGGTCAACTAATTTTAAAGCTTCTACGTATTTCTTACCTTTTTTGCCATTTTATTTCCTCCTGTATTGTGGTTTTAGCGGAATAACCTCCCACGAATAAAGGAAGGCCATCACAACCGCGGCCTCCTCCAACAAAACAACATCCTTTTTGCGCAAAGGGATTAATCTTCGATTGTGATACCCATGCTGCGCGCAGTACCTTCTACCATTAACATAGCCGCTTCAACGCTTGCTGCGTTTAGATCCGGCATTTTCAACTCTGCGATTTCACGTACTTTATCGCGTTTAACAACCGCAACCGCTTTTTTATTCGGTTCACCAGAACCAGAATCGATACCAGCTGCTTTCTTAAGTAGAACTGCTGCTGGTGGAGTTTTTGTGATAAATGTAAAAGAACGATCTTCAAATACCGTGATTTCAACCGGGATAATCAAGCCAGCTTGATCTGCTGTTCGAGCGTTAAACTCCTTACAGAATCCCATGATATTTACACCTGCTTGACCTAGCGCTGGTCCAACTGGTGGAGCCGGATTCGCTTTTCCAGCAGGAATTTGTAATTTTACAAGTTTAATTACTTTTTAGCCACGAGACACACCTCCTTAAGTCCGTGATGTGGTAATAGGGTTTTACCCTCCCACTCAACTTATGTTTACATCGACAGTAGCCTATTCCATGACATACCGACCATAAAATATTAACATTTCTCGTCAACGATTTCAAGTTTTTTCAAATTATAATTTATCTATTTGGCTAAAGTCAAGCTCAACAGGCGTTTCACGACCAAACATATTAACTAACACCTTTACTTTGCCTTTATCGAGATCCATCTCTTCCACATTTCCTGTGAAATTCGCGAATGGACCTTCTTTTACCGTCACCGTTTCACCAATTTCAAAATCAACATCTGTCCGCTTTTCATCCATCCCCATTCGTTTGAGAATAAATGAAATTTCGTCCGGTAATAATGGAGTTGGTTTTGATCCCGAACCTGATGAACCAACAAATCCCGTAACGCCCGGTGTATTGCGCACGACATACCAAGAATCATCTGTCATAATGATTTCAACTAATACATATCCAGGAAAAACTTTTCTTTTTACCGTTTTCTGTTTGCCATTCTTAATGTCCATCTCTTCTTCTTCTGGAACGATCACTCGAAAGATTTTGTCTTGCATCCCCATTGATTCAACACGTTTTTCTAGGTTTGCTTTCACTTTATTTTCATATCCAGAATACGTATGGACAACATACCAATTTTTTCCATTTCATAGGACATATTTGTCCTTCCCTCCCATTCATTTCCGTATCTAATAAAACAATGCCTCGCTTTTTATTAGCCAAATGAAAAACCCGATGAACCGGGCTCTTTACATTTCTCGTATATACTTTTATTATACCATGCTTACATACACAGTATACAAGCTCATAAGCGAATTATAAGCAGTTTACACTAAAAATCTCGAAGATTATAAATTTAAAATAAAACGGATCACTTTTGAAACGCCTAAATCAACAATAGCAAAGAACAAAGCTAAAATAATAACTGTCGTTAAGACAGTGATTGTATATCCAGTAAGTTCTTTTCGCTTCGGCCAACTTACCTTTCTCATCTCTGAGTTTACGTTGCGAAAAAATTGGGTTAAGCTTGACATGTGCACGTACCTCCAACATGTAAATATCTATACGTATATATTAAACATGTATTATTTTGTCTCTTTGTGTATCGTGTGCGAGTTACAGCGCTTGCAAAACTTCTTCAATTCTAAGCGCCCGGAACGCGTTGTTTTCCTCGGTTTGTTGAATAATTGAGCGACCCGCAATCCTCGCAGGCTAGTTTTAGTTTTCCTTCCACTCTTTACACCTGCTCTTGTTCGAATATCCTATAAAAAATAACATGGAACCTAATTTCTGTCAATACAAGATGTCGTTACCTTCTAAACTCCTTTAGTTCTAAATAGCGTTCAAGCTTGCGTTTTACCCTTTGCAAAGCATTATCAATTGACTTCACATGACGGTTTAATAGATCAGAAATTTCTTGATATGAACGACCATCTAAATAAAGTGCTAGAACCTCTCTTTCGAGATCGCTTAACAATTCTACCATTTTTCCTTCCATGCTGCTGAATTTTTCACGGTTAATCAAAAGCTCTTCAGGGTCTAAAATTTTTGCTCGGAAATCACGTCCATTAACGTCCGGTCGGATTCTTCATCATAAATAGGCTTGTCCAAGGAGACATATGAATTAAGAGGAATATGTTTTTGACGCGTTGCCGTTTTAATCGCCGTAATAATTTGTCTCGTAATACAAAGTTCAGCAAAGGCCTTGAAAGAAGCAAGCTTATCGCCACGATAATCTCGAATTGCTTTATATAAGCCAATCATACCTTCTTGGACGATATCTTCTCGATCTGCTCCAATTAGAAAATAAGATCGCGCCTTCGCGCGAACAAAATTGCGGTACTTTTAATGAGATAATCAAGTGCGTCGCTTTCCCTTCATGAACAAGATCGATCAGTTCTTCATCTTCCAATAAATCATATCTGATGTCGTTCTCTAATCTGAAATTTGAGATCACTCTTATCCCCGCCCTCACAAGCAATAGATAATGCTAATTATACATGACAGAATTTTCAAGCGTCAACCAGTCATTTCTGACCACGACGCCATTTTTCAAAAGTTTCAGCCACTTCTTCACTTAACGGGATTTTGGACATAGGTGCCTTTTCTATGGCTCGTTTAAGTCTGCTTTCAATTTTTCGATCGACGGTCTCGATTTCAATCAATAATTCTCTTGCAGAAATTCGCAGCGCACCTTGTCCAAAAATTGCCCATTGTTCCGTGTAATCAGATGTTGCCACATACACTTGTGTCCTCATCGTATTTAATTCAATTGCTAGCTTTTCAATCCGTTCATCCGCAGTCTCTTCCGCTTTCGTAAAAATAACTTCCACTTTATGATTTTTGTACTTCTTTTCAATTCCTTTTACTTCATAGGCATCAAAAACAACAATAACTTTAAATCCGGTATAGCCTTGATAGTCAGCAAGTATTTCAATCAGACGATCACGAGCAGCAGCTAAATCATAATCTCTTAAACGAGTAAGCTCTGGCCAGGCACCAATCATGTTATAGCCATCGACTAGCAAAATATCCATACATCTATCCTTCTAATGGGCGGCGTTTACGATGAACCTCATACATAAGTAAAGCTGCTGCCACTGAAGCATTTAATGATGTGACATGTCCTGACATCGGCAAATGAATGAGGAAATCGCATTTTTCTCGAATGAGTCGCCCCATCCCTTTGCCTTCGCTACCAATTACGATTGCAAGAGGAAGAGTCGCATCTATCTTACGATAATCTTGACTTTCCTTTGCATCGGTGCCAAACACCCAAACACCACGCTGCTTTAATTCGTCTATCGCCCTGGCTAGATTCGTCACTCTTGCAACAGGAATATACTCAATGGCACCGGTTGAAAGTTTTGCCACAGTTGCTGTTAACCCTACTGATCGACGTTTTGGAATAATGATTCCGTGGACACCTGCTGCATCAGCTGTTCTTAAAATTGAGCCTAAATTATGAGGGTCCTCTAATTCATCAAGAATAAGGAAAAAGGGTCTTCACCTTTCTCCATCGCACGATCAAATAAATCATCGATGTCTGCATATTGGTAAGCGGCAACTTGAGCGATTACCCCTTGATGGTTTTCTTCTGTCATTTGATCAATTTTTTGCTTCGGAACAAATTGAACGATAACATTTCGCTCTTTTGCAAGCTTTGTCACTACTTGCATTTGCCCCTTTTCGCCCCTTCAGCAATCCAAATTTTGTTTATATCCCGATCGGATTTCAACGCTTCAATTACTGGATTCTTCCCGGCAATCCACTCTTGACTCATGCTGTTGTCCCTCCTTCTTCCTCTACAAGTCTAATTGCCTTCTCGATGATTTCTTCAAGTCTTTCAATATCTTTTCCTAAATAAATGGAACCGAGTACTGCCTCGAAAGCTGTGCTATGCCTGTATGTTTGCACATCTGTATTTTTCGGGATTGTTCCGGACTTCGCATTTCTCCACGTTTCATTATCGCCATTTCTTCGTCGTTCAATATTCCATCCTCAACTAGCTTTTTCAAAATACGCGCTTGTGCCTTAGCAGAAACATAACGTGTGGCCTCACGGTGAAGTTGGTTCGGCTTTGTTTTCCCACTCGCCAGGAGGTGGTGCCGAATATAGACATCATAAAGGGCATCACCCATATACGCGAGGGCTAAACTATTCAATTGTTTAAAATCAACCTTAGGTTTCAACAAGCTCATGCCTTAGAACCCCGTTTCCACCTTGTTCCTTGCGGTGTATCTTCCAAAATAATGTTCAATTCTTTTAAATGATCTCTAATTTGATCTGCTTTCGCAAAGTCACGATTTCTTCTCGCCTGTAAACGTTGTTCGATCAATTGGTCAATTTCCTCATCCAATAGATCCGATTGTTCAATTTCCAAACCAAGAACATCGAACAATTCCTTCATTGCACTCATAAAGGCTTCAATAACTTCCGTTGATGTGTTTTTCTCCATCAAATAATAATTCGCCTGTTTCGATAACTCGAATAATACAGAAATACCATCTGCCGTATTAAAGTCATCATCCATCTTTTTAACGAACTCTTCTTTAAGTTCTACAATTTTTTGCAGCCACTCCGCATTATTTTCGGTTAAATTAGCGCTTGATTCAATACGGTGTTTTAAGTTTTGATAGGATGTTTTCAACCGTTCCAAGCCCGCTGCTGCATTTGCCAACACTTCTTCTGTATAGTTAATCGGGTTCCGATAATGCACAGCAAGCATAAAGAATCGCAATACTTGAGGATCATGATGCTTAATAATATCTTTCACAAGTACAAAGTTACCGAGTGATTTTGACATTTTTCATTATCAATATTAATGTAGCCGTTATGCATCCAGTAGCGAGCAAACGGTTTGCCTGTCGCCGCTTCTGTTTGCGCAATTTCATTTTCATGATGCGGAAACGTTAAATCTTGTCCGCCTGCGTGAATATCAATGGTGTCCCCCAAATATTTCTGCGCCATCGCCGAGCACTCAATATGCCATCCCGGGCGTCCTTCTCCCCATGGGCTACTCCAGGAAATTTCACCTTCTTTTGCCGCCTTCCATAAGGCGAAATCAAGTGCATCTTCCTTCTTCTCACCTACTTGAATTCGGGCTCCTACCTTTAATTCATCGATCGATTGTTGTGATAGTTTGCCGTATTCGGGAATTTCCGAGTCCGATAGTAAACATCCCCAGACGATTCGTATGCAAACCCATTTTCAATTAATGTTTCGATAAATTCGATGATCTCATCAATATTTTCTGTTACACGTGGATGAGTATTTGCTCGTTTGCAGCCGAGAGCCGTCACATCATCAAAAAGCTTTTATGAATCGCTCTGCAACAGCCGGTACGTCCGTTCCTAGCTCTTCTGCCGCATGGATAAGTTTATCATCAACATCGGTAAAGTTAGAAACATAATTGACATCATATCCACGATACTCAAAATATCTTCTTACCGTATCAAAAACAATCGCCGGTCTTGCATTGCCAATATGAATATAATTATAAACAGTCGGGCCGCAGGCATACATTTTTACCTTGCCTTCTTCTAAAGGAATAAACGTTTCTTTTGCCGCGTTAATGTGTTGTAAATCTTGATTGTCATTGCCCTTCGCTCCTTCCATTTTTTAAACGCTCGATTTCTTCCTGAAGACGGAAGATTCGTTTTTCAATCTCCGTGCATCGATCTGAAATCGGATCTGGCAAGTCACTATGATTTAAATCCCGTTTCATTTTCACTCCATTTTGAATCACAATTCTTCCAGGGATTCCGACAACGGTCGAGTCAGCCGGAACATCTTTAAGTACAACTGAACCTGCGCCTACTTTAGAGTTTTCCCCAATTGTAATATTGCCTAACACTTTAGCGCCTGTTGCAATTAGTGCTCCATTATTAATCGTTGGATGTCGCTTGCCTTTTTCTTTTCCTGTACCCCCAAGTGTAACTCCTTGATATACAGTTACATCATTTCCAATTTCACATGTTTCTCCGATGACTACACCCATTCCATGATCAATAAAAAGCGCCGACCTATTTTGGCTCCTGGGTGAATTTCAATTCCGGTAAAAAGCGGTTCACTTGGGAAATTACTCTTGCAAGAAAAACATTTTTCTTCTGTAAAAATAATGTGCAATTCGGTGTGCCCAAATTGCGTGCAATCCTGAATAAGTTAGAATGACTTCAATCAAACTACGCGCAGCTGGATCTTGATCAAAAATCGTCTCAATATCCTCTTTCATCGTTTTGAACATATGAATGTTCCTCTCCTCATATTTTCAATAAAGAAGTGCCAAATACTATACGTACGTCGGATGAGGGAAATTGGGATAGACTCACGCACAAGAATTCACCTATTAATAACAAAAAGCGCCTCTGAAAAAAATCAGAGACGCCTATGGCGCGGTTCCACTCTGTTTGGATGATGCACAAATTAGATGCACATAAATCCCAACTCACCTTCATAACGGTAAGGTTCCGCCTGCGCCTAATTGGTTGAAAGCCGTTCGGGCAGGAGCTCAAGGGGCACTTCAAAAACGGGAGGCCTGAATCGCTCTCAACCTATGACGACTCTCTCTGATCGGCACCGTTTTTTACTTTTCCTTGTCAACGCTTATAGAGGCTGTTCAATTATCCAATAAAAGGGCACATCGAAAGTCCGCTACATTTTGAAATTCGCTATCCTTTTATTTTCACTTTTGAACATATACACTTATTTTGATAACTTTAATATATTACATTTTTTATAATTGTTAACCTTTTAATCGTTCAAGACGACTTTTTACTTTTTCTTTCCCGAGTAATTCAATCGCATTTGGTAACTCAGGTCCTTGAGTTTGCCCAGTCACAGCAACGCGGATTGGCATGAAAAGTTTTTTCCTTTTTGACCCGTCGCTTTCTGAACGGATTTAATCGCCTTTTTCACACCGCCGGCTTCAAATGGTTCTAACGCGTCCACCTCATCGTAGAAAGCACGAATTACTTCCGGTACTTGCTCTTCCTCTAAAACTACTTTTGCCTCTTCACTATACTCAATATCTTCCTTAAAGAACTGTTCCGATAGTTGTACAATTTCCGCACCAAAACTCATCTGTTCTTGATAAAGGGCGATTAAATTTCTTGTCCACACTTTTTCTTCATCGTTCAATTCCTCATTCACACAACCCGATTTAATGAGATGTGGCAAGGCTAATTCAACGATCTTATCGAGATCAAGCTTTTTCATATATTGATTATTCGTCCATGCAAGTTTTTGTTGGTCGAATAACGCAGGTGACTTCGATAAGCGGTTAGCATCAAAAATTTGAATAAATTCCTCTTTAGAGAAAATCTCTTCTTCACCTTCTGGTGACCATCCGAGTAAAGCAATAAAGTTAAATAGTGCCTCTGGTAAATAACCAAGCTCTGCATATTGCTCAATAAATTGGATGATCGACTCGTCACGCTTACTTAATTTCTTACGGCTTTCGTTAACGATCAGCGTCATATGTCCGTAAACAGGTGCTTCCCATCCGAACGCTTCGAAAATCATGAGCTGTCTTGGCGTATTGGAAATATGGTCATCTCCACGAAGAATATGACTAATTTCCATGAGATAATCATCGACTGCAACCGCAAAGTTATACGTCGGAAAACCATCTTTTTTACAATGACAAAGTCCCCAATGCCATCAGATTCAAATGAAACTTCACCTTTGACAATATCGTTAAAGCTGTATACCTTCCCTTTTGGAACTTTAAAGCGGATGCTCGGCTGTCTTCCTTCCGCTTCCAATTTCTCTTGTTCTTCCTTTGAAAGGTTTGCACATTTCCCAGAATAACGCGGCATTTCCCACGCGCAGCCTGTGCCTCACGTTCAGCATTAAGCTCCTCTTCTGTGCAGTAACATTTATATGCTAAGCCGCGCTCAAGCAGCTCTTCATAATACTTTTTATAAATGTCTGTTCGCTCCGATTGACGGTATGGTCCGTATTCTCCGCCTTTATCGATACTTTCATCCCAATCAATTCCAAGCCATTTTAAATATTGAAGCTGGCTTTGCTCGCCACCCTCGATATTGCGTTTTTGATCCGTATCTTCAATTCTAATAACGAAAGTCCCACCTAAATTACGGGCAAATAAATAATTAAAAGCGCAGTCCTCGCATTACCAATATGTAAATGCCCGGTTGGACTTGGTGCATAACGCACACGAATATCTTTAGTCATCGTCCATCCTCCTTGAATATCTACCATTCATTCTCTCTATTTTACAATAGTATCGCAAATCGATAAAGCAAGCGACATTAAGCTTTTTTGAAGAAGTACGACCGCTTGGGAGGCAATTCCTTCTTCCCTGCCCACAAAGCCGAGCTTTTCCGTTGTTGTCGCCTTTATATTCACTTGATCTACATTTGCATCAAGCAGCTGGGCGACGCGTTCTCTTATCTTCTCAATATGCGGAGCCATTTTAGGCTTTTGCGCCATAATCGTACAATCAACATTTACGAGTTCATAGCCTTTTTCTTTTACAAGCTCCCATACATACAGTAGTAATTTGGCTGAATCTGCATCTTTAAACTTCGGATCTGTATCAGGAAAGTGACGACCTATATCCCCTTCCCAATCGCTCCAAGACACGCATCAGAGACTGTATGAAGCAATACATCTGCATCGGAATGACCAATCAATCCCTTTTCATAAGGAATTTCTATTCCACCAATGATTAATGGTCGGTTTTCAGCAAATTTATGTACGTCAAAACCTTGTCCAATTCTTAACATTTCCCTACTCCTTCCAGCTATTGATCATGCCGACGTTTGGCAATGATCGCCTCAGCAAAATAAATATCTTCCGGTGTCGTTAATTTAATATTGTCGTAGTCACTTTCAACGATTGTTACTCGTTGCCCCATCCTCTCGATTAAGGAAGCTTCGTCCGTACCTAAGAATTGGTCAATCTTCGCTTTTTCATGCGCTTCTTTCAAAATAGAAAGCGAAAAGCTTGTGGAGTTTGCACTTGCCACAAGCCCGATCGATTGACCGTCTCGACTACTTCGAGATCGACTGCCTTTTGATCGTATCTTTCACTGGAACAGCTGCAATTGCAGCCCCACTTTCAGCTGCTGCGGTCACTAAGTTTTCAATTATATTCGATTGAATAAACGGACGAGCACCATCATGTACGAGAATGATTTCACATTCATGTGCCGCATCCAACCCATTATACACACTATATTGCCGCTCAGTCCCTCCATCAACGAACTTGATCTTTGGTAAATAATGAACCTCTTGCAGCAACTTTGCAAAAGCATCTCTTTCACTACGCTGGATCACCAAGATGATTTGTTTACATGCTGGATCTAGCCCAAAAACATCTAAAGTGTGAAGAATCACTGGCCGGGAATCCAATTTTAAAAACACTTTATTATATCCAGCTCCCATTCTATTTCCAGATCCGGCAGCCGGAATAATCACTTGGTAATTCATTTTCCTTTATCCCCTTATCTTCATATAGGTTGTTCAATTTGACCGGTAAAGTTAGCATATCGAACTTCTTCGTCGGCCTTCTTCATTGCTGACGTACTCAATTATCAAAGGGAACATCCGCTAACGTACTACTCTTTCAATATCGAGAAAAATATTGTACCCTATCTTAGAGCTAGGCGCCCTCAAACATCGACTTACAATGCCTTCTCTAATAATTTAGGCTTGGCAAAAATCATTCGCCCTGCTGATGTTTGAAGTACACTTGTAACGATCACATCTATTCTTTTCCCAATATAATTTCGTCCTTCTTCGACGACGATCATCGTTCCATCATCTAAGTACGCAACGCCTTGATTATATTCTTTTCCATCTTTGATCACTTGAACATTCAACTCTTCACCTGGAAGAACAACAGGTTTGACCGCATTTGCTAAATCGTTAATATTTAATACACTCACATTTTGAAACTCGCACACTTTATTTAAATTATAATCATTTGTCACAACAATTCCATTGTAATCTTCGCTAGCTTCACAAGTTTGGAGTCCACTTCTTGGATATCTTCAAAATCACCTTCATACATTTCAACTGCAATATCGATCTCTTTTTGTATTCTGTTTAATATATCAAGCCCTCTCCGCCCGCGGTTTCTCTTCAAGGCATCTGATGAGTCTGCAATATGTTGAAGCTCTTCCAATACAAACTGAGGAATAACAATAATGCCGTCAAGAAAGCCCGTTTGGCAAATATCTGCGATTCTCCCGTCTATAATCACACTCGTATCAAGAATTTTCAAGCTTTTAACAGGCTTCAACTCTTCTTCAAGCTCATCGATTCGCTTTTTCCTACACGATTAATAGAAAATAAATTGGTGAGTTCATCTCTTTTCTTAAAGCCTACTTGGAAACCAAGATAACCGAGCAATAAAGTTAATAAGATTGGAACAAATGTATTTAGGATTGGTATTTCCATTTGATTAATAGCAAGTCCAGCCAAAAAGCAACGATAAGTCCAAATGTAAGACCGAGGCTGCCAAAAATAATATCTGTTACGGGTGCCTTGATTAGCAAGTCTTCTAGCCATTTTACAATGTTTACAATGTAATCAACAGCCCAAAAGTAAGCAAATAAAATATAATAGCACCTATAATAGCAGAAACATACGGGTTATTTACCCAAATAATACCGTCAAGCTTCATTAACTTCAATAATTCGGGAATGAGAAAAATGCCAAGCGTACCTCCGAGCAGTAGAAAACACGCTTGCACAATCCTTTTTAACATCGATTCCACCACCTCCTTATTAGTAATTATAAACATGAAACGCATTTTATAACGTATGAAAAGCAAAAAATTATAAATTTAAACAAATAAAGGAAAAAATGTTATATTTATATATCATTTGACACGTGATTCTTTTCTAAAACGTAGCAACAATTATACGTAATGTCAATTTTAAACAAATTGCTTCTCAATTTAAAAGGCTTGTTGTAACGCTTCACTAACTGTACCTACTCCTATCACTTGAATGCCATCGGGGATTGTCCAACCACCAATATTATTAGCAGGAATTAGCACTCTTTCAAAGCCTAATTTTGCGGCCTCCTGGACTCGCTGTTCGATTCTAGAAACACGTCGAACTTCGCCTGTTAGCCCCACTTCACCTATAATACAATCTGTTGCTCTTGTCGGTTTATCACGAAAACTTGATGCAATGCTAACCGCCACTGCTAAATCAATCGCTGGTTCATCAAGCTTAACTCCTCCGGCTACTTTTAAATAGGCATCTTGGTTTTGCAACAACATTCCGACCCGCTTTTCTAGCACAGCCATTAATAATGACACTCGATTATGATCAATACCTGTCGCCATTCTCCTTGGGTTTCCGTAGCTTGTTGGGAAATCAATGCTTGAATTTCCACAAGCACTGGGCGCGTTCCTTCCATCGATGCAACAACGGTCGATCCTGCTGCACCTTTTGACCTTTCTTCAAGAAATATTTCTGACGGATTTGCTACTTCTTCCAAGCCCGTCTCTTTCATTTCAAATATTCCCATTTCATTCGTTGACCCAAAACGATTTTTTACAGCTCTTAATATCCGATACGTATGATGACGTTCTCCTTCGAAGTAAAGCACCGTATCAACCATATGCTCTAAAAGACGAGGTCCGGCAATCGCTCCTTCTTTCGTTACATGGCCAACGATGAAAATCGCAATTCCTTGCGTTTTTGCAATTCGCATTAATTCAGCCGTACATTCACGCACCTGTGATACACTTCCTGAGCAGAAGTAACTTCTGGATGATAAACCGTCTGGATTGAGTCGACAACGACAAAATTAGGCGATAATTCACCGATTGTGTGATGGATGGATTCCAAATTTGTTTCAGCGTAAATATACAATGATTGCGAGGAAACATGGAGACGATTAGCCCTCAGTTTTGTTTGTTTAACAGACTCTTCACCAGAGATGTAGAGCACCTTTCGATTTCCTGCCGCTAATTGGGCAGACACTTGTAAAAGAAGTGTTGATTTTCCAATTCCGGATCTCCTCCAATTAAAACAAGTGAGCCGGGAACAACTCCGCCACCAAGCACCCGATTTAATTCTTTCATTTCCGTTGTTACCCGTGGTTCCTGCTCTGTTTCAATGTTCGTAATTGGAGCCGCTTTAGATGCAACTCCTGGTGCTGAATGCTGAAAGGATCTTTTCGGCTGCTTTCCAACAATCGAGACTTCTTCGACCATTTGATTCCACTCACCACAACCCGGACAACGTCCCATCCATTTCGGCGACTCATAACCACATGCTTGGCACATAAATTTTGTTTTTTCTTAGACATACTCTTCCCCTAACACGTTAAGACCGCGTCCACTTGGCGATATACTTCCCTTCCATCGTGTGGACCGCAAAATAGATAGGAAGATGCGTAGACGCTGAGCGTTTAAATCTAAATCCTCTTCTGATCTACAGAGCAACATCATGTAGAAACGGGGTTGCGCGGCTAGAACCCACGAACCCCGTCAACTTTATGATTATGAAACAGTTTGTTCCGTCGTTTTTACTGTAAATTGTCCATCTTCGACATCGATCAACACATGCTGTCCCGTAGTAATCGTTCCTTTTAGTAATTCCTCAGATAAACGATCTTCCACAAACTTTTGCAACGCTCTTCTTAATGGTCTTGCTCCATATTCTGGATCATAGCCTTCTTCAGCAATTTTATCTTTGGCAGCCTCTGTAAAGTCAAGATCCATCTCTTGCTCTTTCAAGCGTTTCACAAGTTCATCTGCCATTAATGTGACAATTTCTTTCAAATGAGGTTTCTCAAGCGCATGGAAGACGATTGTTTCATCGATCCGATTTAAAAATTCCGGTCGGAAAGCTTTTTCAGTTCTTCCATCACTTTACCTTTCATATCTTTATAATCCTGCTTCCCGTCTTGAATACTGAATCCAACATACTTATTCGTACGCAAGGCCTCTGCACCGACGTTTGATGTTAAGATTAATACGGTGTTACGGAAATCAACTGTCCGCCCTTTTGAATCGGTTAAACGACCATCTTCAAGAACTTGAAGTAAAATATTAAAACATCTGGATGAGCCTTTTCAATCTCATCAAGCAGAATAACTGAATAAGGTTTGCGGCGTACTTTTTCTGTCAATTGACCGCCCTCTTCATACCCAACATAACCCGGTGGTGATCCAACAAGTCTTGATGTTGAATGTTTTTCCATATACTCAGACATATCAATACGGATCATTGCATCTTCGTCACCAAACATTGCTTCTGCGAGTGCTCTTCCAAGTTCTGTCTTTCCGACACCCGTAGGTCCGAGGAAAATAAATGAACCAATCGGACGTTTAGGGTCTTTTAGACCTGCACGTGCCCGGCGCACCGCTTTTGCGATCGACTTGACTGCTTCTTCTTGACCGATTACCCGTGAATGTAATATTTCTTCAAGCCTAAGCAATCTTTCCGTCTCAGTAGAGGCAAGCTTAGAGACAGGAATTCCAGTCCAACTTGCAACAACCGTTGCAATGTCTTCAACTGTTACTTCTGTATTCTCTTGCCCTTGTTTTGCTTTCCACGTTTTCTTTGTTTCTTCCAACTCTTCACGAAGTCGTTGTTCCGTGTCGCGTAAAGAAGCTGCTTTTTCGAACTCTTGACTTTGGACTGCTGCATCTTTTTCCTTACGAATCGTTTCCAACTTCACTTCCAACTCCTTCAAATTCGGAGGTGTCGTATAAGAGCGCAACCTTACTTTTGAGCCGGCTTCATCAATTAAATCAATCGCTTTATCCGGTAAAACCGATCTGAAATATAACGGTCAGATAATTTTACTGCTGCCTCAATCGCATCGTCAGTAATCGATACTCGATGATGCGCTTCATAGCGATCACGAAGTCCTTTTAATATTTGAACCGATTCTTCCGTTGTCGGCTCATCAACTTGAATCGGTTGGAATCGACGTTCAAGTGCTGCGTCCTTTTCAATATATTTGCGATATTCATCTAGGGTCGTTGCCCCAATACATTGCAATTCTCCACGAGCAAGTGATGGTTTTAAAATATTGGATGCATCAATCGCTCCTTCTGCTCCACCTGCACCGATTAATGTATGAAGTTCATCAATAAACAAGATGATATTTCCTGCCTGTCTAATTTCATCCATTACTTTTTCAATCGGTCTTCAAACTCACCGCGGTATTTCGTTCCAGCAACAACAGTCCCCATATCTAAGGTCATTACTCGTTTATCTCGTAATGTTTCAGGCACTTCATTGTTAATAATCTGTTGAGCGAGTCCTTCAGCAATCGCTGTTTTACCGACACCAGGCTCTCCGATTAACACCGGATTATTTTTGTACGTCTGCTTAACACTTCAATTACCCTTTGTATCTCCTTATTTCTTCCGATAACAGGGTCAAGGCTTCCTTCCTTCGCAATCGCCGTTAAATCCCTAGCAAGACTATCAAGCGTCGGTGTGCTTGCGCCTGTCGAGCCATTCCCACTTGTATTCAAGCTTGACTCATTGCTTCCCAATAGCTGTAACACTTGCTGCCTAGCTTTATTTAAGCCGACGCCTAGATTGGTAAGTACTCGTGCCGCAACCCCTTCACCTTCTCGAATTAATCCTAAAAGAACATGCTCCGTACCAACATAAGAATGGCCTAACTTTCTCGCCTCATCCATCGAAAGTTCAATGACTTTTTTGCCCTCGGTGTATAATGAATCGATTCTGCTTTATCTTTGCCGCGCCCGATTAAATCCTCTACCTCTTTTTGAATTTTCTCAGGACCAAGGCCTAGACCATACAAAGCCTTTGCTGCAATTCCTTCACCTTCTCTAACGAGGCCCAATAATATATGTTCCGTCCCAATATTACTGTGTCCAAGACGGACTGCTTCTTCTTGTGACAATGCCAATACTTTTGTGCTCTTTCAGTAAAACGTCCAAACATCATATGATCTCCTCCTAACTCTCTCTCTTCAAGCTGCAATCGTTCGCGAATAAATGTTGCCCTTTTATATCGCGTTCAGCAGGCCGAAGTGGTCCACCTGCATATTGCTGTAAAAATCCAGGCTGTGTCAAAATCATTAATTCGTTTAATATATTTTTCGATAAATGTTTGATATATCCTGCATCTATTCCCAATCTGACGTCAGATAAACATTCTGATGCCTCTTTTGTTTCAATAATTCGGCTATTTGCCAAAATTCCATACGAACGAAACACTTTATCTTCTAATTGTATGTTAGACGTTTTCACGAGTGCCTCCCTCGCGGACCGCTCCTGTGCAATAATTTGCTGAACAACACTCGTTAAATCATTAACAATATCTTCTTCTGACTTTCCAAGAGTAATTTGATTGGAAATTTGAAAAATATTACCTAACGCTTCGCTGCCTTCACCATAAATTCCCGAACGACAAGGCCTAATTGATTAATCGCTGGAATGATCCGATTCATTTGTCGTGTTAAAATTAAAGCAGGTAAATGAACCATAACAGAGGCTCTAAGCCCCGTTCCTACATTTGTTGGGCAACTTGTTAAATAACCAAGGTCTTCATCATAAGCATAGTCGGCATGTTTTTCTATAATATCATCGATCTTACTCGCTCTCTTTAATGCTTCTTTTATTTGCAATCCTGAAATAAACACTGTATTCTTATATGATCCTCTTCATTAAACATAATACTAATATCTTCATTTTCTGATAGAAGAACGGCACCATGTGAGGATTGATCTGCAAGACGAGGACTGATCAAATGTTTTTCTACAAGCACTCTTTTCTCTAATGATTTTAACTCTTCAATTTGTAAAAATTCCATTGGCCCATATTGCTCAAAACCATTGGACGCCACCAAATCATTTATTTTATGAATAATTTCTTTCGCTTCTTCATTTGTAAACAGCGTCGGAAATTTATAATCACGAAAATTTCTAGCTAAACGAATTCTTGAGCTAAGAATAATATCAGAATCTGGTCCGTCTCCACACATCCAGGAGCTAACGGCTTTATTTAGAAATTTTTCCAGACTCATATGTTGTTCCCTCCCCACTCGCTAAACTGCTTTCGAGGAAACGAATTTGATCACGTACATCCGCTGCCTTTTCAAATTCTTCCCGTGCAACGAATGAATTCAACTCGGCTCGAAGTTGCTCAATTTTCTTCTTCACATGGATAGAGCCTCCAATTCTTTCTGGAACCTTTCCACCATGTGTAACATTCCCACTATGCAACCTCTTTAAGAGTGGGGCTAAATGCCTTTTAAAAGAGGTGTAACAATGAGCACAGCCAAACCGGCCAATCTTAATAAACTGTTGAAAAGTCATTTTACATTTATCACATTGAATAATTTCTGAGCAGTAGAATGGTGAGCTTGCTTCTGATGTACTGGATCTACATTTAATAAACCAGCAAGCAAATCATTGAATGAAAAATTGGCAGATCCATCAAACATGAAAAATTCTCCTTTTTCTTGCGCACATTTATCGCAAAGATGAATGACAGACTTTTCCCCGTTTACCACCTTTGTGAAATGTAAGGTAGCTGGCCTTTCATTGCAATCTTGGCAGATCATCGATTTCACCTATCCTTTTATTCATATTTAATCGCTTGAAGCATAGCCCTTAACATCCGTGCTCTTAATTCATCACGGTCAGGTAAGTCAATATATATAACAGATCGATCGATGACGCTTAATATTAACTTCGCTTCTCTCTCAGTAACCATACCTTCTTCATGTAGCCTAACAATGACATCTTGAGCATTGGACTGACTAATTTTATTCCCTATTAATACCTTTAATTGATCAATTAAATGAGCTTTATCATGAATCCTCACCCTTGTAATCCGAATATACCCACCTCCGCCCCGTTTACTCTCAACCATATAGCCTCTTTCCATCGTAAACCGAGTATTGATAACATAATTTATTTGTGAGGGTACACATTGAAATTTATCTGCCATTTCACTTCTTTTAATTTCTACAATCTCACCCTCACTTAATTCGATCACTTTTTTAAATAATTTTCAATAATATCGGATATATTCCGCATCATCAAGCACCTCCCTCACTTCCGCCTGACTTTGACTATATTTGACTTTAATTATACATGAATCTAGATGCGTGATGCAATCCGTTCATTTTATTATATTTAATATTAACCATTGCTTCCAAAGATAAAACCTATATAGCTTAAAAAACGAACAAATAATAAAATGAACACAAGAAAAAGCGATGAGGAAGATTTGATAATGATCATTAGTGAATCAACATTGGATGACTTCCTAAATGAAACTACATTAAGAGTTCAGCTTAGTTATCCTACCAATACTGAAAAATGATAAAACGGTTACTCATACTAAAGCAAACTATTACACTTTATTAGCTTTTAATGATAGCAAAATCGTTGAAATGATTGGCTTAGTTAAGGCATTTATTTATCAATATATGGGGATAGGTAAAAATTATTAGAAGAAGCCGAATGCTACGCAAAAATAGTAGAGCTATTGGAATTGGACTAAACAGCGGAATGCGGCTAGAAAGAACGAACGCAAATAAGTTCTATGCAATTTATACAAGTCAAGTACTGATTTTCCATACAAAAAACACCCTTGAATATAAGGGTGTTTTTGCCTGCCTGGCAACGTCCTACTCTTGCAGGGGAATCCCCAACTACCATCGGCGCTGAAGAGCTTAACTTCCGTGTTCGAGATGGGAACGGGTGTGACCTCTTCGCTATCGCCACCAGACTTGTACAGGATGTACTGGCTTCTGTATTGCTCACAGGACGTGAGCGGTCTTAACAGAAGATCCTTTCCTGCTTGAGAAAATCTTCATTCTCTCAAAACTAGATAAATGAGAAGGTAAACCGTTAGATCATGCTAGCTTCAGCGCGTAGCGCCTTCCGCTTTATATTTGATTAAGTCCTCGATCGATTAGTATCCGTCAGCTCCATGTGTCACCACACTTCCACACCGGACCTATCAACCTGATCATCTTTCAGGGATCTTACTAGCTTCCGCTATGGGAAATCTCATCTTGAGGGGCTTCATGCTTAGATGCTTTCAGCACTTATCCCGTCCGCACATAGCTACCCAGCGATGCTCCTGGCGGAACAACTGGTACACCAGCGGTGCGTCCATCCCGGTCCTCTCGTACTAAGGACAGCTCCTCTCAAATTTCCTGCGCCCACGACGGATAGGGACCGAACTGTCTCACGACGTTCTGAACCCAGCTCGCGTACCGCTTTAATGGGCGAACAGCCCAACCCTTGGGACCGACTACAGCCCCAGGATGCGATGAGCCGACATCGAGGTGCCAAACCTCCCCGTCGATGTGAACTCTTGGGGAGATAAGCCTGTTATCCCCGGGGTAGCTTTTATCCGTTGAGCGATGGCCCTTCCATGCGGAACCACCGGATCACTAAGCCCGACTTTCGTCCCTGCTCGACTTGTAGGTCTCGCAGTCAAGCTCCCTTGTGCCTTTACACTCTGCGAATGATTTCCAACCATTCTGAGGGAACCTTTGGGCGCCTCCGTTACATTTTAGGAGGCGACCGCCCCAGTCAAACTGCCTGCCAGACACTGTCTCCCAGCCGGATCACGGCTGCGGGTTAGAATGTCAATACAGCAAGGGTAGTATCCCACCGATGCCTCCACCGAAGCTGGCGCTCCGGTTTCAAAGGCTCCTACCTATCCTGTACAAGCTGCACCAACATTCAATATCAGGCTGCAGTAAAGCTCCACGGGGTCTTTCCGTCCTGTCGCGGGTAACCTGCATCTTCACAGGTACTATAATTTCACCGAGTCTCTCGTTGAGACAGTGCCCAGATCGTTGCGCCTTTCGTGCGGGTCGGAACTTACCCGACAAGGAATTTCGCTACCTTAGGACCGTTATAGTTACGGCCGCCGTTTACTGGGGCTTCAATTCGCACCTTCGACCGAAGTCTAAGCGCTCCTCTTAACCTTCCAGCACCGGGCAGGCGTCAGCCCCTATACTTCGCCTTACGGCTTCGCAGAGACCTGTGTTTTTGCTAAACAGTCGCCTGGGCCTATTCACTGCGGCTTCCGCAAGCTTTCACTCGCGGGAGCACCCCTTCTCCCGAAGTTACGGGGTCATTTTGCCGAGTTCCTTAACGAGAGTTCTCTCGATCACCTTAGGATTCTCTCCTCGCCTACCTGTGTCGGTTTGCGGTACGGGCACCCATTTCCTCGCTAGAGGCTTTTCTTGGCAGTGTGGAATCAGGAACTTCGGTACTATATTTCCTCGCCATCACAGTTCAGCCTTAGGAGTAAGGATTTGCCTCACTCCCAGCCTACCTGCTTGGACGCGCATATCCAACAGCGCGCTTACCCTATCCTCCTGCGTCCCCCATTACTCAAACGGAAATTAGGTGGTACAGGAATATCAACCTGTTGTCCATCGCCTACGCCTTTCGGCCTCGGCTTAGGCCCCGACTAACCCTGAGCGGACGAGCCTTCCTCAGGAAACCTTAGGCATTCGGTGGAAGGGATTCTCACCCTTCTTTCGCTACTCATACCGGCATTCTCACTTCTAAGCGCTCCACCAGTCCTTACGATCTGGCTTCACAGCCCTTAGAACGCTCTCCTACCATTGACACCAAAGGTGTCAATCCGCAGCTTCGGTGATACGTTTAGCCCCGGTACATTTTCGGCGCAGAGTCACTCGACCAGTGAGCTATTACGCACTCTTTAAATGGTGGCTGCTTCTAAGCCAACATCCTGGTTGTCTAAGCAACTCCACATCCTTTTCCACTTAACGTATACTTTGGGACCTTAGCTGGCGGTCTGGGTTGTTTCCCTCTCGACTACGGATCTTATCACTCGCAGTCTGACTCCCAAGGACAAGTATTTGGCATTCGGAGTTTGTCTGAATTCGGTAACCCGATGAGGGCCCCTAGTCCAAACAGTGCTCTACCTCCAATACTCTTACCTTGAGGCTAGCCCTAAAGCTATTTCGGAGAGAACCAGCTATCTCCAGGTTCGATTGGAATTTCACCGCTACCCACACCTCATCCCCGCACTTTTCAACGTACGTGGGTTCGGGCCTCCAGTAAGTGTTACCTTACCTTCACCCTGGACATGGGTAGATCACCTGGTTTCGGGTCTGCGACCTCATACTCATTCGCCCTATTCAGACTCGCTTTCGCTGCGGCTCCGTCTCTTCAACTTAACCTTGCATGAAATCGCAACTCGCCGGTTCATTCTACAAAGGCACGCCATCACACATGAATGTGCTCTGACTACTTGTAGGCACACGGTTTCAGGATCTATTTCACTCCCCTTCCGGGGTGCTTTTCACCTTTCCCTCACGGTACTGGTTCACTATCGGTCACTAGGGAGTATTTAGCCTTGGGAGATGGTCCTCCCTGCTTCCGACGGGATTTCACGTGTCCCGCCGTACTCAGGATCCACTCTGGAGGGAACGAAGTTTCGAATACAGGGCTGTTACCTTCTCTGGCGGGTCTTTCCAGACCACTTCATCTACTTCGTTCCTTTGTAACTCCGTGTAGAGTGTCCTACAACCCCAAGAGGCAAGCCTCTTGGTTTGGGCTCTTCCCGTTTCGCTCGCCGCTACTCAGGGAATCGATGTTTCTTTCTCTTCCTCCGGGTACTTAGATGTTTCAGTTCCCGGGTCTGCCTTCCATTTCCTATGTATTCAGAAATGGATACTACTCCATTACGAGCAGTGGGTTCCCCCATTCGGAAATCTCCGGATCAACGCTTGCTTACAGCTCCCGAAGCATATCGGTGTTAGTCCCGTCCTTCATCGGCTCCTAGTGCCAAGGCATCCGCCGTGCGCCCTTATTAACTTAATCGTTAAAAAGGTCTTACTTTTTCTCATGGATGAAAATCCATAAGGTGATGCTTCTCGGTTTATTGCTTCTCAATTTATCTAGTTTTCAAAGAACGATGATGCTGATATAAATCATCAGTGTTGTTGGTGGAGCCTAGCGGGATCGAACCGCTGACCTCCTGCGTGCAAGGCAGGCGCTCTCCCAGCTGAGCTAAGGCCCCATAAAAGTACAAAATCCCCATTTCAAAGAAACAAATGTGGGATGGTGGGCCTGAGTGGACTCGAACCACCGACCTCACGCTTATCAGGCGTGTGCTCTAACCAGCTGAGCTACAGGCCCACATTGTGTGTATGGTGAGAGTGTTCGAGCTCTCAAAACTGAACGAAACGAAACGTCTTTATTTAGAAATGTCTAGTTGCGGCTCCTAGCTGCTCGAGGTCGCTTCACTTCTTCTGTCAAAACCCAAGGGCTTTTCCGCCAGAAGCTCCAGCGCTTGTCGCAGCTGAACAGTCGCCTCCACATTTCGTTATTCCTTAGAAAGGAGGTGATCCAGCCGCACCTTCCGATACGGCTACCTTGTTACGACTTCACCCCAATCATCTGTCCCACCTTCGGCGGCTGGCTCCCAAAGGGTTACCCCACCGACTTCGGGTGTTACAAACTCTCGTGGTGTGACGGGCGGTGTGTACAAGACCGGGAACGTATTCACCGTGGCATGCTGATCCACGATTACTAGCGATTCCGGCTTCATGCAGGCGAGTTGCAGCCTGCAATCCGAACTGAGAATGGTTTTATGGGATTGGCTAAACCTCGCGGTCTTGCAGCCCTTTGTACCATCCATTGTAGCACGTGTGTAGCCCAGGTCATAAGGGGCATGATGATTTGACGTCATCCCCACCTTCCTCCGGTTTGTCACCGGCAGTCACCTTAGAGTGCCCAACTTAATGCTGGCAACTAAGATCAAGGGTTGCGCTCGTTGCGGGACTTAACCCAACATCTCACGACACGAGCTGACGACAACCATGCACCACCTGTCACTCTGTCCCCCGAAGGGGAACACCTTATCTCTAAGGTTGTCAGAGGATGTCAAGACCTGGTAAGGTTCTTCGCGTTGCTTCGAATTAAACCACATGCTCCACCGCTTGTGCGGGTCCCCGTCAATTCCTTTGAGTTTCAGCCTTGCGGCCGTACTCCCCAGGCGGAGTGCTTAATGCGTTTGCTGCAGCACTAAAGGGCGGAAACCCTCTAACACTTAGCACTCATCGTTTACGGCGTGGACTACCAGGGTATCTAATCCTGTTCGCTCCCACGCTTTCGCGCCTCAGCGTCAGTTACAGACCAAAGAGCCGCCTTCGCCACTGGTGTTCCTCCACATCTCTACGCATTTCACCGCTACACGTGGAATTCCGCTCTTCTCTTCTGCACTCAAGTCTCCCAGTTTCCAATGACCCTCCACGGTTGAGCCGTGGGCTTTCACATCAGACTTAAGAGACCGCCTGCGCGCGCTTTACGCCCAATAATTCCGGACAACGCTTGCCACCTACGTATTACCGCGGCTGCTGGCACGTAGTTAGCCGTGGCTTTCTGGTCAGGTACCGTCAAGGTACCGGCAGTTACTCCGATACTTGTTCTTCCCTGATAACAGAGTTTTACGATCCGAAGACCTTCATCACTCACGCGGCGTTGCTCCGTCAGACTTTCGTCCATTGCGGAAGATTCCCTACTGCTGCCTCCGTAGGAGTCTGGGCCGTGTCTCAGTCCCAGTGTGGCCGATCACCCTCTCAGGTCGGCTACGCATCGTCGCCTTGGTGAGCCGTTACCTCACCAACTAGCTAATGCGCCGCGGGCCCATCTGTAAGTGACAGCCGAAGCCGCCTTTCAACCTTTCCCCATGCGAGGAAAGAAATTATCCGGTATTAGCTCCGGTTTCCCGAAGTTATCCCAGTCTTACAGGCAGGTTGCCCACGTGTTACTCACCCGTCCGCCGCTAACTTCAGGGAGCAAGCTCCCATCTGTCCGCTCGACTTGCATGTATTAGGCACGCCGCCAGCGTTCGTCCTGAGCCAGGATCAAACTCTCATAAAAGAAGTTTGTTAGCTCATAAGCTGGCAATGGTTTAAAACCATTGTTTAAAAATTATGTTGACGTTCGTTTCGTTCAGTTTTCAAAGATCAAACTTGTTTGTCGTCTCCTTGAGGCGACTTTTCTAGTTTAACAACCCTCTAAAGAATTGTCAATAGTTTTATTAAAAAAATGGTGGAGCCTAGCGGGATCGAACCGCTGACCTCCTGCGTGCAAGGCAGGCGCTCTCCCAGCTGAGCTAAGGCCCCGTATAAAACTGGTCGGGAAGACAGGATTCGAACCTGCGACCCCTTGGTCCCAAACCAAGTGCTCTACCAAGCTGAGCTACTTCCGTTCCAAATATTAAGAAACTTAAAATATAAATATTATGTTTCCATTTCATTTTATAAATGGCGCGCCCGACAGGAGTCGAACCCATAACCTTCTGATCCGTAGTCAGACGCTCTATCCAATTGAGCTACGGGCGCAAATAAAATGGTGCCGAGGACCGGAATCGAACCGGTACGGTAGTCACCTACCGCAGGATTTTAAGTCCTGTGCGTCTGCCAGTTCCGCCACCCCGGCAAAAAATTTGGAGCGGAAGACGGGATTCGAACCCGCGACCCCCACCTTGGCAAGGTGGTGTTCTACCACTGAACTACTTCCGCGTTTGAACAAGATGTTCTGACTTCTATGTTTACCACAAGATGTGGTAGCTCTTAAAAGAAGTTGATTTAGTTAAAGTGCGGGTGAAGGGAGTCGAACCCCACGCCTTACGGCACTAGATCCTAAGTCTAGCGTGTCTGCCAGTTCCACCACACCCGCAAATATAAAATGGTGAGCCATGCAGGATTCGAACCTGCGACCCTCTGATTAAAAGTCAGATGCTCTACCGACTGAGCTAATGGCTCGTACAAGTGGTGCCGGCCAGAGGACTTGAACCCCCAACCTACTGATTACAAGTCAGTTGCTCTACCAATTGAGCTAGGCCGGCATATTAAAGATGGTGGAGGATGACGGGATCGAACCGCCGACCCTCTGCTTGTAAGGCAGATGCTCTCCCAGCTGAGCTAATCCTCCAAAGTATAGGATGTACAAGTGTATGTCTTATTTTAACTTGTCATCCTTAAACTTTATATGTTTGCCTGGCAACGTCCTACTCTTGCAGGGGAATCCCCAACTACCATCGGCGCTGAAGAGCTTAACTTCCGTGTTCGAGATGGGAACGGGTGTGACCTCTTCGCTATCGCCACCAGACCTGTACAGGATGTACTGGCTTCTGTATTGCTCACAGGACGTGAGCGGTCTTAACAGAAGATCCTTTCCTGCTTGAGAAAATCTTCATTCTCTCAAAACTAGATAAATGAGAAGGTAAACCGTTAGATCATGCTAGCTTCAGCGCGTAGCGCCTTCCGCTTTATATTTGATTAAGTCCTCGATCGATTAGTATCCGTCAGCTCCATGTGTCACCACACTTCCACACCGGACCTATCAACCTGATCATCTTTCAGGGATCTTACTAGCTTGCGCTATGGGAAATCTCATCTTGAGGGGGCTTCATGCTTAGATGCTTTCAGCACTTATCCCGTCCGCACATAGCTACCCAGCGATGCTCCTGGCGGAACAACTGGTACACCAGCGGTGCGTCCATCCCGGTCCTCTCGTACTAAGGACAGCTCCTCTCAAATTTCCTGCGCCCACGACGGATAGGGACCGAACTGTCTCACGACGTTCTGAACCCAGCTCGCGTACCGCTTTAATGGGCGAACAGCCCAACCCTTGGGACCGACTACAGCCCCAGGATGCGATGAGCCGACATCGAGGTGCCAAACCTCCCCGTCGATGTGAACTCTTGGGGAGATAAGCCTGTTATCCCGGGGTAGCTTTTATCCGTTGAGCGATGGCCCTTCCATGCGGAACCACCGGATCACTAAGCCCGACTTTCGTCCCTGCTCGACTTGTAGGTCTCGCAGTCAAGCTCCCTTGTGCCTTTACACTCTGCGAATGATTTCCAACCATTCTGAGGGAACCTTTGGGCGCCTCCGTTACATTTTAGGAGGCGACCGCCCCAGTCAAACTGCCTGCCAGACACTGTCTCCCAGCCGGATCACGGCTGCGGGTTAGAATGTCAATACAGCAAGGGTAGTATCCCACCGATGCCTCCACCGAAGCTGGCGCTCCGGTTTCAAAGGCTCCTACCTATCCTGTACAAGCTGCACCAACATTCAATATCAGGCTGCAGTAAAGCTCCACGGGGTCTTTCCGTCCTGTCGCGGGTAACCTGCATCTTCACAGGTACTATAATTTCACCGAGTCTCTCGTTGAGACAGTGCCCAGATCGTTGCGCCTTTCGTGCGGGTCGGAACTTACCCGACAAGGAATTTCGCTACCTTAGGACCGTTATAGTTACGGCCGCCGTTTACTGGGGCTTCAATTCGCACCTTCGACCGAAGTCTAAGCGCTCCTCTTAACCTTCCAGCACCGGGCAGGCGTCAGCCCCTATACTTCGCCTTACGGCTTCGCAGAGACCTGTGTTTTTGCTAAACAGTCGCCTGGGCCTATTCACTGCGGCTTCCGCAAGCTTTCACTCGCGGGAGCACCCCTTCTCCCGAAGTTACGGGGTCATTTTGCCGAGTTCCTTAACGAGAGTTCTCTCGATCACCTTAGGATTCTCTCCTCGCCTACCTGTGTCGGTTTGCGGTACGGGCACCCATTTCCTCGCTAGAGGCTTTTCTTGGCAGTGTGGAATCAGGAACTTCGGTACTATATTTCCTCGCCATCACAGTTCAGCCTTAGGAGTAAGGATTTGCCTCACTCCCAGCCTACCTGCTTGGACGCGCATATCCAACAGCGCGCTTACCCTATCCTCCTGCGTCCCCCATTACTCAAACGGAAATTAGGTGGTACAGGAATATCAACCTGTTGTCCATCGCCTACGCCTTTCGGCCTCGGCTTAGGCCCCGACTAACCCTGAGCGGACGAGCCTTCCTCAGGAAACCTTAGGCATTCGGTGGAAGGGATTCTCACCCTTCTTTCGCTACTCATACCGGCATTCTCACTTCTAAGCGCTCCACCAGTCCTCACGATCTGGCTTCACAGCCCTTAGAACGCTCTCCTACCATTGACACCAAAGGTGTCAATCCGCAGCTTCGGTGATACGTTTAGCCCCGGTACATTTTCGGCGCAGAGTCACTCGACCAGTGAGCTATTACGCACTCTTTAAATGGTGGCTGCTTCTAAGCCAACATCCTGGTTGTCTAAGCAACTCCACATCCTTTTCCACTTAACGTATACTTTGGGACCTTAGCTGGCGGTCTGGGTTGTTTCCCTCTCGACTACGGATCTTATCACTCGCAGTCTGACTCCCAAGGACAAGTATTTGGCATTCGGAGTTTGTCTGAATTCGGTAACCCGATGAGGGCCCCTAGTCCAAACAGTGCTCTACCTCCAATACTCTTACCTTGAGGCTAGCCCTAAAGCTATTTCGGAGAGAACCAGCTATCTCCAGGTTCGATTGGAATTTCACCGCTACCCACACCTCATCCCCGCACTTTTCAACGTACGTGGGTTCGGGCCTCCAGTAAGTGTTACCTTACCTTCACCCTGGACATGGGTAGATCACCTGGTTTCGGGTCTGCGACCTCATACTCATTCGCCCTATTCAGACTCGCTTTCGCTGCGGCTCCGTCTCTTCAACTTAACCTTGCATGAAATCGCAACTCGCCGGTTCATTCTACAAAGGCACGCCATCACACATGAATGTGCTCTGACTACTTGTAGGCACACGGTTTCAGGATCTATTTCACTCCCCTTCCGGGGTGCTTTTCACCTTTCCCTCACGGTACTGGTTCACTATCGGTCACTAGGGAGTATTTAGCCTTGGGAGATGGTCCTCCCTGCTTCCGACGGGATTTCACGTGTCCCGCCGTACTCAGGATCCACTCTGGAGGGAACGAAGTTTCGAATACAGGGCTGTTACCTTCTCTGGCGGGTCTTTCCAGACCGCTTCATCTACTTCGTTCCTTTGTAACTCCGTGTAGAGTGTCCTACAACCCCAAGAGGCAAGCCTCTTGGTTTGGGCTCTTCCCGTTTCGCTCGCCGCTACTCAGGGAATCGATGTTTCTTTCTCTTCCTCCGGGTACTTAGATGTTTCAGTTCCCCGGGTCTGCCTTCCATTTCCTATGTATTCAGAAATGGATACTACTCCATTACGAGCAGTGGGTTCCCCCATTCGGAAATCTCCGGATCAACGCTTGCTTACAGCTCCCGAAGCATATCGGTGTTAGTCCCGTCCTTCATCGGCTCCTAGTGCCAAGGCATCCGCCGTGCGCCCTTATTAACTTAATCGTTAAAAAGGTCTTACTTTTTCTCATGGATGAAAATCCATAAGGTGATGCTTCTCGGTTTATTGCTTCTCAATTTATCTAGTTTTCAAAGAACGAATTGACTGACTTCAATCACATCATGTGATTCATCAGCGTTTTTGCTTCATGCAGCTTTGCGACGAGTTGAACAAAAACTTCCTCGAATGCGCTATGCTACAGGAGCAACATATGATAGAGAGTTTAACCTCTCAAAACTGAACGAAACGAAACGTTTTTATGTTGGTCTAGCTGCCAACAATATTCCTTAGAAAGGAGGTGATCCAGCCGCACCTTCCGATACGGCTACCTTGTTACGACTTCACCCCAATCATCTGTCCCACCTTCGGCGGCTGGCTCCCAAAGGGTTACCCCACCGACTTCGGGTGTTACAAACTCTCGTGGTGTGACGGGCGGTGTGTACAAGACCCGGGAACGTATTCACCGTGGCATGCTGATCCACGATTACTAGCGATTCCGGCTTCATGCAGGCGAGTTGCAGCCTGCAATCCGAACTGAGAATGGTTTTATGGGATTGGCTAAACCTCGCGGTCTTGCAGCCCTTTGTACCATCCATTGTAGCACGTGTGTAGCCCAGGTCATAAGGGGCATGATGATTTGACGTCATCCCCACCTTCCTCCGGTTTGTCACCGGCAGTCACCTTAGAGTGCCCAACTTAATGCTGGCAACTAAGATCAAGGGTTGCGCTCGTTGCGGGACTTAACCCAACATCTCACGACACGAGCTGACGACAACCATGCACCACCTGTCACTCTGTCCCCCGAAAGGGAACGCCTTATCTCTAAGGTTGTCAGAGGATGTCAAGACCTGGTAAGGTTCTTCGCGTTGCTTCGAATTAAACCACATGCTCCACCGCTTGTGCGGGTCCCCGTCAATTCCTTTGAGTTTCAGCCTTGCGGCCGTACTCCCCAGGCGGAGTGCTTAATGCGTTTGCTGCAGCACTAAAGGGCGGAAACCCTCTAACACTTAGCACTCATCGTTTACGGCGTGGACTACCAGGGTATCTAATCCTGTTCGCTCCCACGCTTTCGCGCCTCAGCGTCAGTTACAGACCAAAGAGCCGCCTTCGCCACTGGTGTTCCTCCACATCTCTACGCATTTCACCGCTACACGTGGAATTCCGCTCTTCTCTTCTGCACTCAAGTCTCCCAGTTTCCAATGACCCTCCACGGTTGAGCCGTGGGCTTTCACATCAGACTTAAGAGACCGCCTGCGCGCGCTTTACGCCCAATAATTCCGGACAACGCTTGCCACCTACGTATTACCGCGGCTGCTGGCACGTAGTTAGCCGTGGCTTTCTGGTCAGGTACCGTCAAGGTACCGGCAGTTACTCCGATACTTGTTCTTCCCTGATAACAGAGTTTTACGATCCGAAGACCTTCATCACTCACGCGGCGTTGCTCCGTCAGACTTTCGTCCATTGCGGAAGATTCCCTACTGCTGCCTCCCGTAGGAGTCTGGGCCGTGTCTCAGTCCCAGTGTGGCCGATCACCCTCTCAGGTCGGCTACGCATCGTCGCCTTGGTGAGCCGTTACCTCACCAACTAGCTAATGCGCCGCGGGCCCATCTGTAAGTGACAGCCGAAGCCGCCTTTCAACCTTTCCCCATGCGAGGAAAGAAATTATCCGGTATTAGCTCCGGTTTCCCGAAGTTATCCCAGTCTTACAGGCAGGTTGCCCACGTGTTACTCACCCGTCCGCCGCTAACTTCAGGGAGCAAGCTCCCATCTGTCCGCTCGACTTGCATGTATTAGGCACGCCGCCAGCGTTCGTCCTGAGCCAGGATCAAACTCTCATAAAAGAAGTTTGTTAGCTCATAAGCTGGCAATGGTTTAAAACCATTGTTTAAAAATTATGTTGACGTTCGTTTCGTTCAGTTTTCAAAGATCAAACTTGTTTGCCGTCTCCTTGAGGCGACTTTTCTAGTATACCAACCACCTAAGAAAATGTCAACAACTTTTTTAAAAAGTTTTATAAGTTGTTTGTCGGTGATCAAGCACGAATAATAATATAACACCTTTCTTTTATTATGGCAATACTTTATCTCTAAAAAACAAATTATTTTCCCGCGTCTTTCTAACGAGCATAAAGGAACGATATATAGATCAAAACAAAAGGTGAGATACTACAAATAGTAGATACTCACCTTTCTTCTATTATTACAACTCTCTGCTTTGCTAGGCTTTTCAATTTTAGTCGCGCTTTCTCATCAACGGGAATAATAATACATCTCTAATAGAAGGGAATTTGTTAGTAACATAACTAAGCGATCAATTCCGATTCCCAAACCACCTGTTGGAGGCATTCCATATTCCAGTGCTTCAATAAAGTCCTCATCCATTTCATGCGCTTCGTCGTTTCCTTGTTCACGTTCAAGTAACTGACTTTCAAAGCGAGCACGTTGATCAATCGGGTCGTTTAATTCTGTAAACGCATTGGCGTGTTCGCGACCAACAATAAATAATTCAAAACGATCTGTAAAGCGTGGATCTTCTTCATTCTTTTTCGCAAGCGGAGAAATTTCCACTGGATGACCATAGATAAACGTCGGCTGAATCAACTTGTCTTCAACCCTTTGCTCAAAGAACTCATTTAATATATGACCATATGTCATATGCTCTGTAATTTCGATGCCATGTTCCTTCGCCAAAGCTTTTGCTTCTTCATCGCTCATTTCCTTCCAGAAATCTACCCCACAGTATTCTTTAACAGCGTCTACCATGTGAAGTCTGCGCCATTTCGGCTCAAGGTTTATTTCATTGTCACCATATTGAACCGTCGATGTACCGAGTACCTCTTTCGCAATATGGGCAATCATGTTTTCCGTTAATTCCATAATATCGTTGTAATCCGCATATGCTTCATATAACTCAATCATTGTGAATTCTGGATTATGTCTCGTCGAAACACCCTCATTACGGAATACACGACCAATCTCGTATACTTTTTCAAGACCTCCAACAATGAGGCGTTTTAAATGAAGCTCAATTGCAATTCGCATGAAAAACGGCATGTCTAATGCGTTATGATGGGTTTCGAACGGACGAGCCGCGGCACCACCTGCAATTGAATGTAACATCGGGGTTTCTACTTCTAAGAAGCCTTGTCCATCCAAATAACGACGCATCGATTGGATAATTTTACTTCGGCCAATAAATGTTTTTTACTATCTTGATTTGTAATTAAATCTAAGTAGCGTTGACGATATCTTTGCTCAATATCTTTTAAACCGTGAAATTTCTCCGGAGTGGACGTAGAGCTTTTGTTAAAAACGTAAATTCCATAGCCTTTACGGAAAGTTCCCTACCTTAGTTTTAAACACTACTCCTGTGACACCGACCAAATCGCCAATATCAGCTGTTGTGAAGTGGTGGTATTGCTCTTCTCCCACTGCATCTTGTCGTACATAAATTTGAATTTGTCCAGGAAGATCTTGAATATGCGCGAATCCAGCTTTTCCTTTCCCGCGTTTCGTCATAATTCTTCCAGCGATCGTTACTTTAATCGCCTTTTCATCCAATTCTTCCTTTGAAAACTTCTCATACTGATCACTGATTTCTTGTGAGCTATGCGTCCGCTCAAATCGCTTTCCAAACGGATCCAATCCTTCTTCACGCAAAGCTGCCATTTTATCACGTCTAACTAGCAGTTGATCATTCAATTCTTCGTGACCCATGCAAAACACTCCAATCTATTTATATATCCGATGACTCTCTTTAAATATATCTTTATTATTGTACACAAAAATGTCTATCTAGACATCTTTCAGCTTACAAAAAATAACTGCCAGCGTGAAACTGACAGTGTAAGTTCGTTTTATACCGCTTGTTTTACCACTGCCCCATCTGTAATTAGACCGATCAAGTGCACAAGCTCGGCTCTTGTATGACACTCATTAATCGCATTTCTTACAGAAAGTCTGAATTACAAATGCCTGCCATTGGTGCGAGTACCACTTAGTTTTTCATTTTAACACTGCTTTCCTCCTCTGCTTATTGTTTCGCGTCTTTTTTGGCGTTAGTTCCTTCAGTGTGATATTAAGAGAACTCGAAATTTTATCGAGTATATGTTCAGCAGGTATACGATTACCACGCTCAATTTCCCTAACACTGAAACGGAGACACCTATATGTTTCGCAAGTTCTTCTTGCGTAAATCCTTTAATTTCCGAAAAGCTCTAATGCGTCTTCCCCATTTATCTCTTTCCATAACCGAACTCCTTCTTTGTCACGTATTTCATTAAGTACATGAAGCAAAGGCGTGACCGTATTCGGAAGTGTAAGATCCCGATCAATCTCAAGCAATGGAATGAGGACGAATGCCCGTTCCGTCATCCGCGGATGAGGAATTTGCAAAGCCTCCATCATAATATCTTCTTTATTATATAATAAAATGTCAAGGTCAATGATTCGAGGCCCCCAACGGAACTCCCGCACCCTTCCTAGTTCTTCCTCAATTTGTAAGCAAAGCTGAAGCAACTGGAGCGCTGATAATGATGTAGATATTTTTATGACCATATTTAGAAAATTTGCCTGATCAACATAGCCAACGGGTTCTGTTTCGTAGATCGAAGAAAGTTTATCAATTCTTACATCTGTACGTTTAGCCAATTCCCTTATTGCCAACTTCAAACAATTTTTCCGGTCGCCGATATTGGAGCCGAGCGATAGATAAGCAATATTATTCATATGTATTCTCCTAGTAATTTCTACGGCCACCGAACGATAATGTCCTGGAATAGGCGGATCTGGTTTAATTACTTTTACCGTTATTCGTTTGATTTTTCCATATTCTTTTAAAATAGTATGAGCAATTTTTTCCGCCACAGCTTCAATTAGTTTGTATGGGGGACCTTCGACAATTTTCTTACACACATTATATATATCCGCATAATTAACGGTTTCTCTAAGTCATCCGTTTCTCCTGCTTCGCGAAGATCCGCCTCAGCAATGATGGTAACACGAAATCGCTGCCCTAACCGCGTTTCCTCATTTAAAACTCCGTGGTAACCGTAAAACTCCATTTCGTTTAAATAAATTTTATCCATTTTCCCCACCCTTTCCGATTAGGACATCGGTCATTGCTACCATTCGACTCATTTCCTTCACGTCATGAACCCGGATCATATGGCATCCTTTTGAATCCCAAAGCAATTGGCGGCCCCTGTCCCCTCGACTCTTTCATCCACAGGTAAATCAAGCGCTGTACCGATCATTCTCTTTCGTGATAAAGCTAATAAAACCGGGTAGCCCAACGAAATGATTTTATCCAGATTTTTCATCATCTCAATGTCCTCATTGTACCCTTTTGCAAACCCGATACCCGGGTCAAGAATGATTTGGTCATCACTTACCCCAGCTTTTTGGCAATCGTAATACTTTCGTATAAATCATGTAATACATCACGCATAAACACATCATAATCTTGATTATCCCGATTATGCATCAAAATAATTGGAACTTTATGCTGTGCCGCTACATCAGCAATTTCTGGATCTTTTTCGCTCCCCATATGTCGTTAATAATATGCGCTCCCGCCGTGATCGCTCGTTGTGCCGTCTCCGCTTTATATGTATCAATTGAAAGTGGAACAGTAATTTTTGAGCAAGTGTTTCGATTACCGGAACTACTCTTTCAATTTCTTCTTCCACTGTCACGGGAGTATGTCCAGGTCTTGTCGATTCTCCACCAATATCAATGATATCAGCGCCATTAGCAACCATTTTTCTAGCATGTTCAACTGCGATTTCTTTCGTATGATAACGCCCTCCGTCCGAAAAGGAATCTGGAGTTGCATTTAATATTCCCATGATCAATGTTTTCTCGTAAAAATTTAATTTATATGGTCCACAACTCATCATCACATACTCTATCCTTCCGATTTCCAATTTTATTTCTTTAGTTTATCAAACACAGACAATGAACAAAAGTGTAAGGCGCCTGTTCGACGACACGCGCTCTTTTTTAATGCGAATTTAATGATAACTAACAACGAAACGAGTTGTTGATCGTCAAAAACTAGAAGTCGATTACATAGACCTACGAGCATATCATTTCCTCACATAACAAAAAGCAAGCCCATCGTGGACTCGCTTATTGTTAATCTTCAAATTGATAAAGTGGTGTACTTAAGTAGCGCTCTCCATTACTCGGAAGGACGGCCAACACCTTTTTCCCTTTTCCAAGTTTCTTCGCTACCTTCAACGCTGCTGCGATCGCTGCACCTGAAGAAATCCCTCCAAGAATCCCTTCTTCCTTAGCCGCTCTTCTAGCAAATTCAAATGCATCCTCATTTTTAATTGTGATCACTTCATCATATATATCGGTATTTAATACACCAGGGACAAACCCAGCACCAATTCCTTGAATTTTATGTGGTCCCGGCTTTCCACCTGAAAGAACAGGAGAATCTTCAGGTTCAACTGCATAAATTTTAATGTTTTCATACTTCTCCTTTAATACTTCACCAGCACCCGTAATCGTACCGCCCGTTCCAATCCCAGCGACAAAAGCATCAAGTTCAGCACCCATTTGCTCAACAATTTCCTTCCCCGTCGTCAAGCGGTGTATTTCCGGATTAGACATGTTTTCAAATTGTTGTGGTACGAAATATCCATGTTCAGCAGCTAGTTCATTTGCCTTTTTAATCGCTCCGTTCATTCCTTCACTACCCGAGTTAACACAAGCTCAGCACCATAAGCACGTAGTAAATTTCTTCGCTCCATGCTCATTGTATCAGGCATGACAAGAATGGCTTTATATCCTTTCGCAGCTGCAATCATCGCGAGGCCGATTCCTGTATTTCCACTTGTCGGCTCAATGATCGTATCATCAGCTTTAAGCTTTCCTTCTTTTTCTGCTGCTTCAATCATCGCCAAAGCAATTCGATCCTTCACGCTACTTCCAGGATTCATGTATTCAAGTTTTACATATACGTCAGCACTGTCTTCATTAACCATACGATTAAGTTTTACAACCGGGGTATTTCCCACTAGATCGACAATAGAATTTACCAAAATTGACATTGCCCCACCTCTAATTCCGAGTATTTTTGTTGGTTTATTTACAAATTAACATGCATGCACTTCTATGTCAACGATGAAAGCTATAAATATTAGTATTAACTACACCGAACAATAAGAAATCAAAAATAAAAAGAAGGTAAGTCGCTTCAACGAGACCTACCCTCTTTCTTTATTTTTTCACTTCTTTTGCAGTTCTAGCAGTTCTTCTTTTGAGAAATGATACGTTTCATTACAAAATGACATTGCGCATCCGCTTTTCCATCCTCATCAATCATCTCTTGAATTTCTTCTGCACCAAGACTAATGATCGCATTGCCAAAACGCTCTTTGGAACAAGTACACTGAAATTCAATCGGCATCGTTTCAAGGACTTTTACATTTTCACTGCCAAGCAATTGAGAAAGAATTTCTTCCGGCGACAACCCTTCTCGAATCATTGCAGAAACAGGCGCGGTCTGCCCTAGACGTTTTTCAATTTCTGTGATCGTTTCCTCCGTCGCTCCAGGCATGAGCTGAATAATAAATCCACCTGCTGCCAGAATCGTATTATCAGGATTAACTAACACCCCTACACCTACGGATGATGGCGTTTGTTCTGATGTTGCAAAGTAATACGTAAAATCTTCTCCTAGTTCGCCTGACACAATTGGAACTTGACCTGAAAAATGATCGCGTAATCCCACATCTTTTACAACGGTTAGTGTACCGTTTGTACCGACCGCTCTTCGTACATCGAGCTTCCCTTGGTCATTCAAGTCAAAATGGGTTTGTGGGTTTGTAACATAGCCGCGAACATGCCCTTTCGCATTAGCGTCAACGAGAATGATTCCAAGCGGACCGTCCCCTTCGACTTTAACCGTAATCTTCTCTTCCCTTTTAACATCGCACCCATCATCGCACCAGCGATCATTCCTCGGCCGAGTGCCGCAGATGCAGTTGGCCAAGTATAATGCCTACGCTGCGCTTCATTAATCGTGTTCGTCATCTTTGTCGCATATGCACGGACTTGTCCATCAAACCCGAGTGCTTTCACTAGATAATCACTCACAAAGAAACCACCTTTCATCCATTTACATTTCTTTCATATATTAATTGCAGCCCTTTTAACGTTAAATCTTGATCAACAATATCAATCATCTCTGTTTCTGTCGCAATTAAATTAGCTAACCCTCCTGTTGCAATAACGGTTGGCTTCACCTTACTTTGCTCTATTAAACGTGTTACAATCCCTTCCACTTGTCCAACAAATCCGAATAAAATTCCAGCTTGCATTGCAGAAACAGTATTTTTCCAAGAATATCGTCAACGTGAGTAATTTCAATTCTAGGTAGTTTGGCTGCCTTAGAATATAGCGCTTCTGTCGAAATGCCAATTCCTGGGGCGATGACCCCTCCCATATACTCACTTTTTCATTGATATAGCAAAACGTCGTCGCAGTTCCAAAATCAACAATGATTAATGGATTGCCATAATTCGCAATCGCAGCAACTGCATTGACGATTCTGTCTGCCCCAACTTCGCGTGGATTTTCATATTTTATATTTAAACCTGTCTTAATCCCTGGTCCAACGACCAATGGCTTTTCCTGAAAATATTTATAGCACATTTTCTCGAGCGTAAACATAATCGGAGGCACGACCGATGAAATGATGATTCCATTTATATCACTAAAACGGAGCCCAACATGTTCGAATAAAGCTTTAATCGCCATACCAAACTCATCTTCCGTTTTGTGACGGCTTGTTTCAATTCGCCAATGATATTTCAAATGATCTTGCTCATATACACCTAGTACAATATTTGTATTTCCAACATCAAGAACAAAAATCAATATGCTCACCACTTTATTAGAGACTTTTCACTCCAAACATCATACCTATAATTTACTTTGATGTCTAGAAAAGAAAAGCTCGACTGTCCTTTTGAATATAATAAATATTATGTTCAATACATCAATTTGTCATACGGATATCATTTCCTAAGACATCGATTCTACACAAAAACACCGTTAGCTAAGAACGGCGTTTTTGTATAACTATTCTTTTTGTCATCTGGCTGTTTTGTAGGACCGAGTTTTTCATGAGCGTCTCCAGATCCGTAAGAATCCATTGGCGGAGGGTCCTTCAACACATCATCATCGCGTTTTTCGCTGATCTCCATATCGCCAATTTCCTCTTGTAACTCTGTCTGATCATTGGATACTTCCAGATCAGAATCATCATTATTTATATCTTCTGCTGGCATTGTGCCATGTTTAAAGAGATGATTAATCTGTTTTGCATCTAATGTCTCGACATCTAATAATGTCTTAGCGATTAAAATTAATTTATCTTGATGCTCAAGTAAGATTTTCTTCGCACGATTGTAGCAATCCATAATAATGCTTTGATTTCTAAATCAATTTCATGTGCGATTGCTTCCGAATAGTTTTGTTCGTTATGCAAGTCACGACCAAGGAAAACTTGACCACCTTGCGGCTGACCAAACTGCAATGGTCCGAGCTTATCGCTCATTCCATATTCCATGACCATTTTACGAGCAATGCCCGTTGCGCGTTGGAAGTCATTATGTGCACCTGTTGATACTTCACCAAAAGTAATTTCTTCTGCAACTCGCCCGCCGAGAAGTCCTGTAATTTTATCCAGTAATTCCGGCTTTGTCATGAAGTAGCGATCTTCCCTCGGAAGCATCACCGCATAGCCTCCAGCTTGACCACGTGGAACAATCGTAACCTTGTGAACGACATCAGCATCATCTAGAACAAGACCGATGACCGTATGTCCACCTTCATGGTAAGCAACAATATTTCGTTCTTTCTCGGAAATCACTCGGCTTTTCTTAGCCGTTCCGACGATTACCCGATCTGTTGCTTCATCGATATCAAATTTATCGATTTTCTTTTATTTCTACGAGCAGCGACAAGTGCCGCTTCGTTCAATAAGTTTTCTAAGTCTGCACCCGAAAAACCTGGCGTTCTTGTAGCAATTGCTTTAATATCTACTGAATCATCCAACGGCTTATTGCGGGCATGTACATGCAATACCGCTTCACGCCCTTTAACATCTGGTCGATCCACTGTAATTTGTCTATCAAAACGTCCCGGACGAAGCAATGCTGGATCAAGAACATCTGGTCGGTTCGTCGCAGCAATAATGATGATTCCTTCATTTGCGCCAAATCCGTCCATTTCAACGAGCAATTGGTTCAATGTTTGTTCACGCTCATCGTGACCGCCACCAAGACCAGCACCACGCTGACGACCTACTGCATCAATTTCATCAATAAAGATGATACAAGGAGCATTTTTCTTAGCATTTTCAAATAAATCACGAACGCGCGATGCACCGACACCGACGAACATTTCAACGAAATCTGAACCACTAATAGAGAAGAACGGCACACCCGATTCTCCAGCAACTGCCCGCGCTAATAACGTTTTACCCGTACCAGGTGGTCCAACTAGGAGCACACCTTTAGGAATGCGCGCGCCGATGTCAGAAAATTTACGAGGATCTTTTAGAAATTCGACAACTTCAACGAGCTCCTGCTTCTCCTCATCTGCTCCAGCAACATCTTTGAAACGGACCTTTTTCTTTTCTTCGGTGTAAAGTTTTGCTTTGCTTTTACCGAAGCTCATTACTTTGCTTCCTCCACCTTGAGCTTGATTCATCAAGAAGAAGAAGAGGATAAAGATAATGACGAATGGAATAATCATCGTAAAGAATGATACCCAACCACTCGTTTCTTTCGCAGGCATGATCGTTACTTTCGATGATGCCGCATCTATTCGATCCAGCATAGCAGGACTATTCATCACATACGTAAGAAATTGCTTTCCTTCTTCAGCACCTACGAGCTGGCCTTTAATCACATAAACCCCTCGTTCAGGCTGCATGGAAAACTCTTTAATGTCACCATCTTCCAAATGGGTAACAAATTGATCATAAGATATCGGTTCTGTTGACTCATTCCCATTGTTAAACCAGCTTACAATTCCAATCAGTACTAGAAAAATGAGTAAATAAAAGATTGTATTTCTAAATATCCGATTCATGACATACCTCCTCCCACGCTGAAAAAACTATATTCAATAGTATCATAGACGTTTCTGCCTTTACAACATTTCGTATCTTTTTCAATGTTAATTTACTCTTCAATCTTTCCATATATTTCCGGTTTTAGTATGCCAATATACGGAGATTTCGGTATTTTTCGGCGTAATCAAGCCCATACCCAACAACGAAAGCATCCGGTACTTCAAAGCCTACATAGTCAGCATTTATATCCGCTTGGCGACCTGTTGGCTTATCGAGCAAAGTAACGATCTTAATTGATTTCGCTTTGCGATAATGGAATAAATCGACTAAATAACTTAATGTTAAGCCACTATCGATAATATCCTCAATAATAAGAATATCTCTTCCTTCAACCGGAGTGTTTAAGTCTTTTAATATTTTTACTTCTCCTGAAGAAACAGTCGATCTTCCGTAGCTTGATACATCCATATAATCAATTTCTAAATATGTATCTACTCGCTTGAGCAAGTCTGTCATAAAAGTCGTTGCTCCTTTAAGAACACCTATCGCTAGCGGAAATTTCCCATCATACTCTTCTGTTAATTGAGCTGCGATTTCTTTAATTTTGTCGTTAATCTCTTCCTCTGATATGAGGACCTTTTCAATATCATGCTTCATTACTTCATTTCCTCCCAGAAAATGTTTCGTTGTAGTTAAAATGTATATGGTAATAAAAGATTCTTTATCCGAAGATGTATCATAGCAAGATTTTTCAATCCGGGGATCCAGAGGATTTTCCCTTGTGTATCCGTGACAATTGGCCATCCTGCTCGTTCAAGCACATCAACCTTCATATCAATGAAAAGTTTTTTACCTTTTTAGAGCCTTCCATCCCTTTTATTCTGATTCGATCGCCAGGCTTCCTCGTGCGAATGATCAATGGGAGTTCAATATCCGATGGGTTAAGCACAAGATGATTTTTCCCTTTTTTAAACGATCGCCTCTCCTTTTCTCAAAACGAATCGTCATTTGATTTGGAAGGGTGAGCTCTTCGCCAACCGCTAGTGTAAATGAGTATCCCGGTTGAGATTCACGCTCTTTAAAAGTAAATGTGCATCGTTCGTATGTACGAATCACTTTTAACCCGGATGGTAAATTCAATTGGCCCGACGGGTTGGAACCCTTTAGGAGCTTATTGATTGCATCAAGATGGTGCGCTAATAAATCAGGCGCTTTATGCTGATAAAGATAGTTTAATATTAGATGAATCCCCTCCTTTGTAAAGGCAAAGGCATTGAGTTAAAGGCAGGGATTTTTAATACAATCTCATTGTTATCAAACTTTTGACAAATCTCCTTTATTTGCTCTTTAGCTAGGGCCTGTAAATATTTTTCGTCCTCTGTTATATCCTCGTTAAATCGTTGAAAATGCACCTCTACTTGACGGTTCTCCTTTTTAAAAAGGAATCACTTCCATTCTAAATCGATTTCTTGTATATAGATGCTTTTGATTGCTTGATCGTAACGCGGGTCTAGTTTCTTTTCCTCACAATATTGTTCGATCATCTCTTTCGTTACAGCAAGCAGAGGACGAATCAGTTCGCCGTTGCCAAAAGGTCTTTTTATTTGAATCCCTGCTCTTGCTATCCCGCTGCTTCCTCTCGTTAATCGCATGAGAATTGTCTCAATTTGATCATCAGCATGTTGAGCAACCGCCAATTTATTTGCCCCAAGCTCATCCATCACTTCTTGAAAAATTGATAGCGGTATGTTCTAGCTGCTAGTTGCACCCCGTCTTATCCTGCTTCATTTTTTCTTTTATATTTATCGATTTTGCTTTAAAGGTAATATAATGCTCGTCGCAGTATGCCTTTACATATTCAAGATCATCAAGTGAGTCGCTCCCCTAAGCATATGGTCGACATGGACACAGGCAATTGTAATCCCTATTTGCTTTTGCTTTTCAGCAAGAAAATGAAGGAGTGCCATTGAATCTGGACCACCAGACACGGCAACAAGAATATAATCACCTGATTGAATAAGTGAGTGCTTTCTCACAAACTTTACGACTTTAGTTTCAAATTCATGCATCATGATTCATTCCCTTATCAATGGCTTGAATTTTATATTACCATTTCCTTCTCTTTCCATATAGAGATTTCACTCGTTAATTTTCAAATGAAAATATTGAGCGTACATCTTTATAAAGTTTGTATGATGTAAAAAAGTAAATCATAATTGATACGAAAATCATCATGCTTGTTTCGAGCATATTACCTTTTTCTTAGGGATCTTTTGTACTCGCTGATCACCTCTAGCGGCTGCTAGTAGATCTGCCTGCATCTCATGAGCGCTCTCATATTCTCCAGCAAGCGCCCTCCTTAATGGCGATTCGTATCTAATAAGCTCTGAATGTGACTGGATAATATCTACTAACTGCTTATGCCCACCGTTCCGCTTTGTAAATCGTCTCCGATAAAACAAGTGAATCATTAATAACGCCACAGAAAATAAATCATAGGTTGGTTCTGCTTTCCTTGACCCTAATCCCCAATAGCCACGATCATAAAACTCTGTAAATTCCTTAATAGCACGTCCCATTTTTGTTGTGCCGCCAACATCAATACAACGAATCGTAGCAGGACTTTTCGTTACGATTAAATTTTCAGGTTTGATATCGCCAAATATCCATCCCTGTTGATGAAGTCTATTTAAGACATCTAATAGTTGGACAATCATCACGACTATCCATGAATGACCTTTTTGTTCAATAAATGAAAGTAGATCTGATCCACGGATATACTCCATCGCATAATAATGATAGTACGTTCCATGTCTTCCCCAGTCATCTACATCAAATAAAGAAGGTCCAAGGACAGACCCCTGAACCTTTGCAATTTCCTTCAGAACATTTACCTCAGAAGTAATGGAGAAGCTATCTCTGCTAATTTTCAAAGCAATGCACCCACGCTTGCTATTTGCCAAATAAACAACGCCATTTGCTCCTTCACCGAGCTTCCTCATAATCTGGTAGTTATGCTTGTTCCACTTCCCTTGGACAATTGTTCCAGAAGGCAGGTTACATTGATTCTTCCATGAATGATTGGTGATCACCTAAAATCCGCCTCCTCAAGGAACGTTTTTCCTCAAAATATCCCCTCGCTTCACGCAATGCCGGACCTGTCGGAGTAATGCCGCCAACCGTAAGCTTTTGAAAAACTCCTTGTAGCATATTTAAATTTGGCGTCCAATCCATTAGCTTTTCGACTTCTTTTCTTTTCCGGGAAATACTAATACGGCAAACTCATTTTTCCCCGTTCTCGCATTTAAACTTAATGATAAATCAAGCAATGCTTCTTTTACAGTTTGTAATTTGTGTTTCATACTTGCACTCGTATCAATCAAAATAAGCACACGTAATTCGGCCGTCTCTCCAAGTTCATCGACCACCTCCATTACTTCTCCGCGCGTTTCGGGTGGTAATTCTTCTATTTTTGTTTCATTGCCTAAAATTTGTCTTAGCTCTTTATTAACAACTCCTTGTAATGTTTGCGTCATTGCTTTTCTCGTAACCATTTGGACCGTCTGTGAAAGTTGCTCCGCATATACGATTTGGCTAATACCACCTCCCGCAGCCGCAATTTCTTCTATCTCATGTACACCCTTTTCCTCGATCACATCGTCTTCAATCACCCCAATTACGTTAACAGTTAACCCACCTTCCTCGCAAGCGCTGCCATTGCAATTGGATCTTCCCTTGATTAGAACAGCCGTCCGTAATTAGCAAAATTTGTTTCAAACTTCCTTTTTCATATTTTGCCCTCCAATATGACAATAAGTTTCCTTATTGCATGATGGTAACAGCCTCGCCTAATCACAGGGTTTTTATACGATTCAGATACCTTGAACCTCCTTATGATATTTTTGTTTTTCGATGCTGAGTTGGAATAGCCGCCCATTTTGGCGTATTATGATTGATTTGTATAACCGCGATCGTCATATCATCAGCAATGACACCCGAGCGCGTTCGAATTACTTCCTCCATAATTAAGTCTGCAACTGCTTGTGGATCCTCCGTTTCCATCTCTCTTAGCTTTCTTCTCATCCATACATCATAATTTTCTACATGCTTTGGCCCCTCAAATATCCCATCGCTCATCATAATTAATAAATCCCCGCCCTTAACTTTTCAGAAACCACATCGACATCAAACTCCTGTAAAATTCCCATTGGTAAATTTCCTGCTTCCACCTTCATAATTTTAGATCCTCTCTTAATATAGCTTGGGGTTGAACCAATTTTCAAAAATTTCACTTCAGCACTATGCAAATCAATAATCGCTAAATCTAATGTCGAGAAAATTTCATCTGTCGACCGTAACGATAACACAGAGTTGACCGATTTGATCGCTACTCTTTCCTCTATGCCTGATTGGAGTATTTTTGCAAAAGCTTTAATGTCTCACTGCTTTCATGATGAGCTCTCTCCCCATTCCCCATCCCATCGCTAATTGCAACGGCATATTTCCCAGGTCCGAGCTCCATAAGCAAATAACTATCTCCAGAAAGAAAGCCGCCATCTTTTGCCGCATGGGCTACCCCGTCTCAACGACGTATGCCTTTGCTGACCGGAACGTCACATAGCAGTTTCCTGATGTTGACTGCGGAAAATCTTTCTGATGTACAACGATCGTTTCCTCAACAATATCCGATAAAAGCGGGGCGATGATTTTTCACATTCTCCATAACCATTATCATTCGGAATCGTAATATCCATATCGACATTTCCTACTTCTAGACTGTAGATTTCAACTTGATCCACCTCCACTCCAAATTCTTGTAAAGCATCGAGTATCACTTCTTCCTGTCGATGATGATTTTCTCTCTCCTCTTTATTTCCTTCGCAAAATCCCCATTACTTCAGAAACACCAAGCAGCTGTTCAGCTACAAGTTTTCTACTTTCCTGAACTTGCCTTTTCAAATGCTGATTAGCTTGAAGCATCGCTAACTCTTGGTGTATTGTATCCCTTACTTTATTTGCTCGACTGCAATGCTTGTCCAACTCCTATATAGAGGCGAAGGAATAATTCCTGTATTTTCATCCATTCCATGCATAACCTTTTCCATTAAATCATACGTTTTATCAAAGCGATTTCCCAACATTGATTTTTTTGAAACAAGTTTGACATGTTTTTTCAGTAACATTACTAAGGAATAGATCAAACTCTTGTTGCTCATTTTCGACTTCTTTCCATTGTTCTGGCTGTGAAAAGCTATTGGATAGCGCCTGAAAAACAGAAGAAAATTGTTCAACCCTACGAACAGTAATGTCACGAATTTTCTTCGCGTAAAGCTGTTGATCTTGAGCATATTCAGGTGTACCTGGTATATGGCGTGCGAGCTTCTCTGTAAAACTTAAAGGCGTAATAATCAATAAGAAAACCGCTGCAAACGATTCATACAATGTGTTTGGAAGTGAGCTGTTTGTTTCGCCATACAAACCAATTAATAGCGTTGCAACTAGAAGACCTAACGCCGTGCCTAACCGTCGCCCCTCTTTTAATAAACCACCAAGTAAGCCCGCAAATGCAAGCAAACTCATTTGAAAAAGGCTTGAAACGCTAGCAAGACTGAAGATTAAACCAGTCACGACACCAACTGTTGATCCAACAGCTGCTCCTGCGGTAAAAGCAAATAATATGACGAGATAACGTGAAAGAATATGCTCAATCGACAATCCATAAATGGCCCAGCCAATTGTACCTGTCATAATCGAAGCAAGCATAATAATTAGGCTAATGACTTCTTCTGTTTTGAGTGTTTTTCTCTTAGTGAAGGATGCAAAGAAAGGAATGCTTTGCACGAAGATAAATACTAATACATATGACAAACCCGCTTCGACGCCCGCCATTAACCCATCGTAACGAGTAAGCTGTTGTCCATTTTGGATATACGAAAATCCGCATGTAACAGAGAATGTTAAACACAAAACAAAATATGGCAAGGCTTTCAGCGGATTCTTTAATAATCCTTTAAAGATTTGAAAGGTTAAAAGGAAGCCGACGCATAGAAGGAGTGAATAGGCCGCTTTTCCAACAGACAAAGTAAGTGCCCCAAACAACAAGCCTATTAATACGAGTGGGGCCTTGTCCCTCCGCAACATATACACTGACGCAAAAAATGGTAAGGAAAAGGGGTTAAATGAGATAAAATTAAGGCTCGTCCCAACAAGATCGCAACGATGAATAGGGCAGCGCCTTTTTGAAACAATAGATATTCAATTTTTTGTTGCATCTTTCTCAGTCGGTCTGCCATATCCCATTCTGTCTTCTCCACGTCCATACTGATCGTCGACTTAACCAGACTGCGATCTCCGCGTTCCATCTTTACCACTCCCTATTTCTGTATATTGCTCTCATTATAAAGCGGCACTACTTAAAATTTTGTCACTTTGATGCAGGGAGAAAAAAACGTTCGACTAATTTGGGCATTTTCCACTTTCCTACTTCGCTTTTTCGTCCATTAGCTTACGCTCAATATTTGACAAATCTTTATTAAAAATAAGAGTGACTAAAGAACAAAACCGTACGGTCGATATACTTCGCCTCGGACGTTAATTTTCATCATTATTTAATAAATAAAAAGACAAATCCATTGATTGGATTTGCCTAATGTATAAAAAACAGACAGCAAGTTAACCTCGCCTTGCGCCACGCCCACCACGCTTGGATTCTGTGTTGCGCTTTAATGAAGAAAGACGATCTTCACTATCCTTTAAAAACTTATTCATTTTTTGTTCAAAGCTTTCTTTTGGACGGAAATCGCTATTTCTATTTTGACGCGGTCGCTGGCTCGATTGAGTATGGGATTGAGCTGGCGGCTGATCTTTGCTTTACGAATCGATAAACCGATTTTTCCATCACTTTCAACATTTAACACCTTAACGAGAACTTCTTCACCAACTTTTAAATGCTCGTTAATATCCTTTACATAATTGTCGGCTACTTCACTAATGTGAACAAGTCCTGTTGAACCGCCGGGTAATTCCACAAACGCACCAAAATGAGTAATGCCTGTTATTTTACCTTGTACCTTGCTGCCTACTTCGATCGACATAAAAAAATTTATCCTCCTTAAAGTTTAAAAACTACACTTATACTATATTATATAGGATTTAGAAAAAGGTGTCAATAAGGCACCTTTTCTTCCTCCTCTTCTTCCTTCGGGTCTGGAATGTTAAAAATAATTTCGCCTTTTTCGGAAAGGAAATACTCGCTTCTTGCTAATTTAGCAATATAGTCATCATCATTTAATTTGACAATTTCATTTTCCAACGTGAGTTGCTTTTTCTCCAGTTTGGCAAGCGATTCTTCTAACAATTGCTTTTCTTCCTTTTAGCTTCAAGTACTTTATTGCTTGAAATAAAGGTGGACAAAACAAAATAAGATAAAGTAAGCACTAGGATGAGAAATGCAGTTAAGCGACGAATTAGAAGTTTTTTCCTTTTAGCCGCTCTCCTCATCGAAACTTCCTGCTGCTTCATATAATTTGTCTCTAGTGAAGCAATCGGTCTTCTCTTTTCCACCCCCATCCTAACGCCTCCTTCTATTTATTTATGGAACAGCTTGTTCATCATTCCAATCCCATTGCGTATCACACGCTTTACGATCGTGTAATAGCGAGTTGATTTATAATAAATTAATCGAATATAACGCTTTGCTCGTTTAGGAACGAGTTTCCATATTCCCTTGCCTATCATTAATACAGGGTAAAAGCTAATCTTTACCAACCATAATAACACTTTCCTATTACTTTTACAAGCCCTAAAAGAATCCGATAAATGAATCCGACTATACTAACAAGAAATAAAATGAGTCCCTTTGCAGGTTTATAGATGATGAGTATAAATACTCGATAAATATACTTTGCAGATGCTTGAACAAAGGAAATTATCGATTCAAGTACACGAAGATATGTGCTTTTCATTAGAGCATTGTATGCCGCAAAGCCACATAATAAAGCGACGGCTAAATAAAAGCGTAACTCCCCATAATTAACTAGAAAAAGAACATAGAAAACAATCAACCCTTGGACAACCCAAAATAAAATATCATTAATAAACACAAGGGTCCTCTTCCGCTTTCCTCGCTTTAAAAATCGTTGATACGTGTCTAGTGTGGCACCAAAAAGCTTCCCATAGCGATCATGGCAAGCATCGTATAAAATTGGACGGATAGACTCATCGAAATAACTTGCCAAAAAGCCTTTGGCCTTCTCCCCGTCATGATTATCTAGATAGACGAGATCATACACCCTACCTTTAATTGAAACAACTCCCTTATCAACATCTAAATTTTTCATTTGCAAATTTTGCCCGCGAATCGCTAAAAACCCATCGTTGTTTCAAGCAGAAATTCTTCATTGTCAAAGCTTTCCACTTGTTTAACTCCCGTTATATCAATCACCCTTCTCCCTCGCATCATAATATCGTGCTCAGGTGCCGGACCCCTTCCCTCATAGGTTTGTTCGTGAAACTGGTTCATTCTTATCCCTCATTTCCGCACTCGTTTTAATACATTTCTATGAATAATGAGGGATAAATAGAACAAGCCCTGTAAGAAAAATAGATATGGCGATGAGATGAAAAAATTATTTCCTAGTTGTTTCCCTCATTAAGCCGCTCCTCTTTGACAACTGTATAAAGGCTAGCTGCATCTTCTTTTCTCGTCGATTCTTGTAATTCCTTTATTTTGACTGTCACAAGCTTTTGACCGAATTGAATCGTTAGCTCATCACCCATCTTTACGTTAGAACTTGCCTTTGCGACCTGGCCATTCACCGTAATGCGGCCTTTATCCGCTACCTCTTTTGCCAGTGTTCGCCTCTTAATTAACCGAGATACTTTTAAATATTTATCTAATCTCATTGTCGCCATCCAATACACCCCTACCTTCCCTTGTTTTTGCCTCATTCCAAAATTGATCCAATTGCTCTAAGTCAAATTCCTCGAAACGCTTCCCGCTCTCCAGGACTTTCATCTCGACATATGAAAATCGTTTTAAAACTTCTCATTAGCTACTTGTAATGCCTCTTCAGGGTGAATCCCTGCCAAACGTGATACATTGATCACAGCGAAAAGAAGATCACCTAACTCGTTCAACTGCTCCTGTTGATTGTCATTCGCTAATTCGAATTCAAATTCCTGCAATTCCTCACGAACTTTTTCAATCGCAGGAATAGGGTGATCCCAATCAAAACCGACCTTTCCCGCTTCTTTTTGATATTCGTACGCCTTTAATAAGGCTGGCATCCCTTGCCTACGGCTGAAAGCAGCATTGATTTTTCTTTATTCGCTCCCTTTTCAGCAGCCTTTATTTTTTCCCAGTTTTCCTTTACTTCTGCTGGCGAATTTGCCGTTCCCTTACCAAAAACATGTGGATGACGTCGAATCATTTTTGTACTAATCGCTTCAATCACATCCTCAATTGAAAACATCCCATCGTCCTCACCAATTTGAGCATGAAGCAGAACTTGAAGCAAGACATCCCCGAGTTCCTCTATCATATCATCAATATCATCCCGATCAATTGCTTCAAGCAATTCATATGATTCCTCAATTAAATACTTTTTCAATGACTGATGTGTCTGTTTTTATCCCATGGACAACCATTTGGTCCTCTTAAATCTGCTATAATTTCCGCAAAGTAGAAAATTCTTTGTACGCATACTCTCTAGATGGAATTGGTGGAACATACAAACTTGTTAAATTTGATAGCTCGACTTGACGATCCAATTCAAAAAGCTGGATTTCCTTCACTTCCTCCAACTCGCTTCCAGCCGCCGTTACAATTGTCACGGTATAGTCATCTGGATATTTCTCCATTAACGTCAACTTCACTTCTGATGCAATAAAGGTATCATACACTTGAGAAATAATAATATGTTGGTGAATCATCATGTCTTCCCTACGAAGCAATGTACCGTCTAATAACTGAAAACCGTCAACAGGGTCAACGTTTACCGCAGAAAACAAACTGTCCAAGAAGCTCTGACCACCACCAATTTTTACATCAACTCCACGATCGGCGCCCCTTTCCAATAATAATTGAACCGTTCTTTCGGCTACAAGTGGGTGGCCTGGAACCGCATAGATGAGATCGGATTGCATCGCCTTTTCTAATAACGTTTCTACTATTTCTTCATAAACCGCCTCAAATTGATCATGCTTTTCGTATATTTCATCAAATGAAGAAAAAGCAATTTGTTCACTAACAAACTCTTCTACAACTGGATGTTCCTTCGTTCTTAGAAAGAGTGGTCGCTCTGTGTTTTTTAATTGTTTATAAACTCCGAGCGGCATTTGATCAAGCTGCCCAGCGCCAAGACCAAGAATTAATAATTCATTCACCTGTATCACCTTTTTCTTTTTGATTTCGTACGAACCGATTTGCGAATGGTAATAGACTTAACTCATCATCATTCAATAACTTCATGCGCAAAACAAGGAAAATATATACACATCCACCGAGTACAACGCCGAATATGGCAACGAACGCACTCATCATTCTACTGTTTTCAAATATAGAAAAGAGAAATTGCCATAGTTGAAGACAAATGCTCATCATCATAGCTCCAAATAGGATTCGTGGCATGATGAAAGCGAACGTCGATAGTAACTTAACTCTTTTATGTACACTTCTTATTATGAACATGGCGATGACCGCAAGACCAAAAACAGTTGATACAGCTGCACCGATCAGGCCCATCGCTGGAACGAGAAGCCCATTGCCAAGCAATTTTACAATGAGCCCACATAAAATATATTTAAGTGGAGCAAATACTTGATCAAGCCCTTGTAACACCGCAGCACAAACGAGAATGACGGAATTAAAAAGATACTAATCGATAAGACCGCTAAAACAAAAGACTCTGCACGATCCGCAAATAACATCATATTAGTCGGCTTCATAATGTTGACAAGCCCTACCGTTGCTCCCGTACCAATGATCGCGCTTATTTTCATTGCACTAAGCGCATTTTTCTTCCATATTTCCTCTTTTCCTTGTTTCCATGCAAGCGTTACGAGTGGAACAAGTACAAGTGAAAACGAAGCGGCCGCAACCGTCCCTAACTGAATGAGCGGCTGTCCCCTGTCAAATACTCCCTTTAATGCTTTCGCTTCCTCCATTGCCATCCCTGCCTTCACTAGGAGGGAATATAAACTAAACGAATCAACGAGTTGAAATAAGATCAGAACGATGCTGCTCACACAAATAGCCGCACCTTGAATTAGAACGATCCTTGCCGTTTGTATGAAGGTGGAAAACGATAATCCTCTAATGAAAAAGCTTTCATCCCATCATGTTTCATTGCAAAATAGAATAATAAGAGAATAGCGACTCCGCTTCCAAACAGCGAACCAATATAAGCCCTTTGTCCGACTTCATATAATGAGTAGCCACTCGATACAGCAAAAAGGAGAAGAGCAAAATGGCAATGACCCTAATGAGTTGCTCGGTCATTTGACTGAAGGCGGAAGGCATCATAAAACCATTCCCTTGAAAATACCCTCGCCATATTGACAAAAATGGCAAAAATAAATAGACAAAAGAAACCGTTTTAATTAATGGTCCAAGCTGAGCATCTCCCATCCAGCCTGCAATCATGTTCGCTCCAACAAAGAAAAGCAAAATAAACAGACCCCAACAGTAAGTAGGGTGAGAAACGCTGCCTGCCATGTATAAACGAGTTGGCGACGATCAGACAGATTGTCAGTTGTCATTTTAGAAATCATAACAGGAAAGCCCGACACACTAAGCACGGTTGCAATGCCATAGATTGGATAAATTTGTTGGTAAATATAAAACCCAATATCGCCAACAATATTTTGAAAGGGCACACGATAAGCGGCGCTTAATATTTTTACAACAAAGCCAGCAAGCGTAAGTATAAATGCTCCCTTCATAAAAGTATGTGATGAATTGTGAGGCAATCTTCTCCTCACCTTTCTATATAAGTTTATATCGGGTTATTATAGCACAGAAAAAGTCCAAGCTTTAGCTGAAGGCACTGAAAAAGGCTCTGAATGGCAAAAATCAGGCGGAAATTCAACTTGCAAGCTAAAATAGCGAATGATAGAAGCCACTTTAAATGGGAATGGTTTATTAAAATAAAAAAACGACGATCTATATTCTTATTGTCGAATATAAGTCGTCGTTTTTCCAATCGTCTAACTTTACTCGCTAAGTAACGAGCAAACGTCAGGCGATCTCTTTCGTTTGTTATGACTCCATTTGTCTTGCAAGGAAGCTGGCAGCTGTTTCCGCTGATTTTTGCTCAATATCACCAATCGTACGATCTTTTGAAAAGATGACGACCGCACCAATCGCATCACCGCTTGCAATAATTGGAGCAACGGTGTAAGACGATAATTCCTCTTCATTTCCGTCTAATAGAGAGACTTTTCCCGCCGTCCCTTCCAAATATGAAGTGCGATCCATCATTGACTTTTCAATGATTTCACCGTTATGTTTATTTAAATAGTCCTTTTTGAGCTTCCAGCAACTGCAATCACTTCGTCACGATCACAAATTAATACAGAGCTTCCTAAGCTTTCAAACAGAGCCTCGGCATATTCCTTCGAGAAATCACCCAATTCATTAATCGGTGAATACTTTTGAGGATAACTTCCCATCTCGATCGACAAATATTTCTAGTGGGTCTCCCTCTCGAATTCGAAGTGTTCTACGAATTTCCTTCGGAATCACAACTCTTCCTAAATCATCAATACGACGGACAATACCTGTTGCTTTCATCTTATGTTGCCTCTCTTTCATCAGATGATTTTTTCAGAAGTCTACATGTAGAAACATTACTTACAATCGCTTCCGAATTGATCAGTTTATTCCATCAGTGATTGAATTTAGTATCTTTCAGTTAGTGAGTTCTATACATCATCAAGTAAATTTTTAGATGACATAGGTGATTTTACCTGAAAACGAGAGGCCCTCACTCTCACTTTATCTTTTCGCCTTTTCTAGATCTTTAATAATTTCTTTCGCAATCGTTAACCATTCATCTGTGTGTAATCGATTTGTTTGGATGGTGATCTTTAGCTTATTTCCATCCATTCCAAGTCCGATTCCTCTGCCATGCTTGGAACAAACATCAAATACTTTCTTCCCATCAATTTCACTTGTCCCTTCTTCGGATAAAAACATGGCAATGATTGACTTCGATTGTTTGATCGATTCCAATTTAACTACTCTCGCATCGAGCTTCATCTCCGCTACGGTAAATAAATAGCCTACTTGTGGTGGGAAATCTCCGAAACGATCAACCATTTCTTCGCGTAACTCTTCATGATCTTCCATTGAATCAATGTTTCTGAAACGCTTATACATTTCAATTTTTTGATGACCATCACGAATATAAGCATCCGGAATATAGGCATCAAGCTCAAGATCAACATCAAGGGTAGGTACTTGCTTCACATCGATGCCACCTTTCCGTTCATCGATTGCTTCTTTTAACATTTGAGAGTATAAATCAAATCCGACAGAATCAATAAATCCATGCTGTTGTGCCCTAATAAATTTCCCGCTCCCTAATCGAAAGGTCACGCATCGCAATTTTAAAGCCAGAACCGAGCTCGGTAAATTCCTTAATTGCTTGAAGACGTTTTTCGGCAACCTCTGTCAATACTTTATCGCGTCGATGTGTAAAATAGGCATAAGCAATTCGATTGGATCGGCCAACTCGTCCTCGTAGCTGATAAAGTTGTGAAAGTCCCATCCGATCGGCATCATGAACGATGAGCGTATTGACATTTGGAATGTCAACGCCGGTTTCAATAATCGTCGTCGTTACTAATACATCAAATTCACCATCAAGGAAGCTTAATATAACCGATTCTAGCTCGGATTCAGCCATTTGCCCATGTGCATAAGCTACTCTTGCATCGGGAACAAGCAACGAAATCTCCTCTGCTTTTCGCTCAATATCTTCTACACGGTTGTAAAGAAAATATACTTGCCCATCCCTTGCTAATTCTCGCTCAATCGCTTCTTTTACGAGCAAACCATTATACTCCATGACGAATGTTTGCACAGGAAAACGATTTTCAGGCGGCGTTTCAATAACCGATAAGTCTCGTACTCCGAGCATTGACATATGAAGCGTTCGTGGAATCGGTGTCGCTGTTAATGTGAGTACATCAATATTTGTTTTTAACTTCTTAATTCTCTCTTTATGTGTAACACCAAACCGCTGCTCCTCATCGACAATGAGCAAACCGAGATCAGCAAAGTGAATATCTTTCGAGAGTAAGCGATGTGTCCCAATGACAACATCGACCGTACCATTTTTTAAGCCTTTAATCGTTTCCGTCTGTTGCTTTTTCGTACGGAAGCGGCTTAATAACCCGATATGAATTGGATGATCTTGAAAGCGCTCCTTGATCGTTTCGTAATGCTGTTGAGCCAAGATCGTTGTAGGAACAAGGATAGCTACTTGCTTGCCATCAATAATTGATTTAAATGCAGCACGAATGGCCACTTCTGTTTTCCCATAGCCGACATCTCCACATAAAAGGCGATCCATTGGCCGCTCTCTTTCCATATCCCGTTTAATTTCTGTCACTGAACGCAATTGATCTTCTGTTTCTTGATATGGGAAAGATGCCTCAAACTCACGTTGCATCTCACCATCTGGGGAGAATGCATATCCTTTGCCGCTTCCCTTTCGGCATATAACTTAATCAAATCATCCGCAATATCCTTTACTGATGATTCTACTTTTTCTTCACACGTTTCCAATCACTGCCACCAAGCTTATATATTTTCGGATCTTTCCTTCAGATCCTACATATTTTTGAACAAGATCGATTTGTTCAATCGGTACATATAATTTATCGTCTGCTTGGTATTTAATATGGAGGTAATCTTTATGCACTCCATTAATTAATAATGTTTCAATTCTAAATATTTACCAATCCCATGATTCACGTGTACGACATGATCGCCTACTTGCAACTCCGAATAACTTTTAATTCTTTCTGCATTTGACAGCTTTTGACGACGCTTTGATTTTCGTGTCGTTTTATTAAAAATCTCCTGCTCCGTGATTACCGCTACTTTTGCCATCGGCAATTCAAATCCGTTTGCAATGTTCCTATCATAATTTGAGCACCAGAAATCACTTTTTCCGGATCTTTAACAATCGCTGCTTCAATTTCATAATCAAGTAAAACGGAATTGACTTTCTTCGCCCTTTGTTCATCTGGCGCGGTGAAGACAATCGAAAAATTGTTTTTCTTCCAGCGATCTACTTCTGCTTTTAATACATGCATTTGACCGTGGAAATTTTGCATCGGCTTACACGGATATTAGCAATGTTTTGCGGATTCGTGTTCGGAATATGCCTCATAAATAATGATAAATATACCCGTCGTGATTGATTCGCACTTAAAAGGTGGACAAGTGAGTGGGATACGGACAGATCATGAATGATCGTTCCTTGTTCCAACAACGTCGTAAACCATTCCGCTTCTTCTTTCTCCAGCCTTTCATTCATTTCCTGAATTCGACTCATCTCATCAAAAACAATGACATCATCATTAGATACATAATCTAGTAAACTTGCAGAGTTTTCATAGGCAAGCGATAAATATTTAAAGAGGTTATCTGGCTTTTGTCGATTTCGCAATTTCTCCAAGTCGAAACCAATATTTTCAATTAACCGTTCTTTCGTTTGATTATTGGAAAGCCGCTTTAGAGATTTTGCCAGCATAACATCGAGTTCTGCCGCTATTTTTAAAAGCTGATTTTCCTTAACTGGAGATTCTACCGCCGGACCAATGTTCACATCGGTTTTTTCTCCTTTGATCGCTGATCTTCGATTGAAAAGCTACGAATTGAATCTATTTCGGTATCAAAAGCTCCATTCGAATTGATCCGCTTCGGTTAGAGGATAAATATCAATAATGCCCCGCGCACGCTAAACTCACCTGGCGCACTAACCATATCAACGCGGCTATATCCCATTTCAATAAGGGTTGATACATCCTCACTTAAATTGATCTCCATTCCTACCTTCCTATACAACTGATATTGCTTCCACTCAGAAGGAGGAGGAAGGACTTTCCTTAATCCCGCCATTGGAACGACAAAAACACCGCGTTTCCCCGATGCTAAGTAGTTTAATGCTTCGATTCTTTGGGCACGTAACTCGGGCTTGCAATGCTAAGTTCAGCCGCAATCAATTCATTTGCCGGATAAAGAAATAATCTCCCTTCGTCAATAAATTGTGTAAGATCTTCATGTAGTTTTTGAGCTTGCAATAGATTATGGGTGACAATAACGACTGATTTTCCTGTTTTTACAGCGATGGCTGCTATAAATGCTGCTCTTGCTGATCCGGTTAAACCAGCAATGAGTTGTTCTTTTAAATTTTCCTCAACCCCAGAAACGATGGATTGAATCTCCCTTGCTGTAAAATTAACTGATGTAAACCTTGCATATCTATCTCCTCTTCCCTTTCATGCAAATGGAAAAACGCTTTGGACTTCATTCCAAAGCTTTCTTAATGAATTAAGTAATCATATTGATGTAAATCGGGATTTTTCGTATAAGCATCATGGCAATCCTCACAAATTGCTTGTATATGGGTATCTCCATTTAAGTCGTAAGAAATCATTTCTTCCCTTTCTTGGGTCGTTAAAGTTTGTATACCTAGCTGGTCATCTTCTAAAGATGCTTGTTCAAGTGTACCCATTTTAGCCATACAATGACGACAATAATAATGAATCATGCAAATCCTCCTTGCAATCCAATCCGTTTCTATTAGTATGATCGCTTTTGCAAAGAGTTATTCATCATTTAACGTTAAATCGATTCATTACGTCAAGAAACGGTTTGTCTATCCATTCCTTACACGCATCCGCACATGTTTGTATGACTTCTTGCATTGTTTGCCATTCTTCATGACGGAATTTATTTAATACATAATCAGAAACTTTCATACCAACAGGTGGGCGGTCAATGCCAATTCGAATCCGATTGAACTGCTGTGTACCTAAATGGGCGATTGTAGATTTTATTCCATTATGTCCACCGGCGCTCCCTTTTGACGAAGTCGAATTTTTCCAACAGGTAAATCAAGATCATCATATATGACCAAAAGATCTTCTGTGTCTATATCGTAATAATCCATCATCGGACGAATGCTTTCACCAGATAAGTTCATATACGTAAGCGGCTTTAATAAAAGTAACTTTTCTCCATTCATATGGATAATTGAGTAAACACTATTAAATTTCGTTTGAGTAAGTGGCACGCCAAACTGACTAGCCAATTCGTCAATCACTTCAAATCAATATTATGTCTTGTTTTATCGTAATTTGATCCGGGATTTCCCAATCCGGCAATTATTTTCATCTTTATAAACACTCCAGTTTCTAATTTCTTGATAGCCGGTTTCTTTTATTATACCCAAAAATACGTTGCGAACAAGAAAAAAGCGCTTGCTTATGATCAATTCATGAAGATGTGTAAGAACAACAGAGCGCAGCCATTGTTTAGGCTGCGCTCATATATCGATTATTCTTCAGTTGCTTCTTGTTCCTCTTCTGTTTCTTCAGCGTCCACATCTGCATTTTCTCTTGGTGGTGCAATCGAAGCAATCGGCTCGTCATCTTCATGATTGAATACAGTCGAGTAATTCCTTTTACTTCACCAATCGTAATTGATTCCCCAATTTCCAAATTAGAAGTATCGACTTGAATGACTTCTGGGATTTCATCAGGTTTAGCCGTAATAGAAATATCATGAAGAATATGTTGCAACAATCCTCCATTTCTAACTCCAACCGCATCTCCCATTAACTCAACTCGAACATTTGCCTCAATTTCCTGTGTTAGGTCTACCACAAGGAAATCGGTATGCATGATTTCTTTACGTAAAGGATCCTCTTGGTATTCATGAAGAATCACATTTAGCTTTTTCCTTCCAAGTCTAGAGAAATAACACCATTTCTCCCAACTTCACGCATTACTTTACCGAAATCCTTGCCATTTACTGAAATAGGTGTGTCTTCTACCTTGTAACCGTAAACGACCCCAGGGATATGGCCCTGTGCCCTTAGTTCACTTAGTTGCGAGTGACGATCATTCGAACGAGTTTTAGCTTCTAACAATGTACTCATGAGTATTATCCACTCTCCTATTTATGTATTGTTTTATAGTCCCTATAAATACCCTACCATAATAAGAGATAAACACCTAATAATATGAGATTCTTAAGATTTAGCTTAATCAAACAACTTACTTACAGACTGATTCTCGTGAACACGGATAATCGCTTCCCAAGTAATGGCGCGACAGAAAGTTCCTTAATTTTACCAATTTTCTTCTCTTCTGGAAGAGCGATTGAGTTTGTAACGACAAGCTCCTTAATATTAGAGTTTTCAATTCGTTCGATCGCTGGACCTGATAAAACAGGGTGAGTACAGCATGCATATACTTCTTTGCACCACTTTCCGTAAGTGCGTTTGCAGCTAACGTAATCGTCCCTGCTGTATCAATAATATCGTCAATTAAAATCGCTGTTTTTCCTTCTACATGTCCAATAATATTCATCACTTCTGCTACATTTGGACGCGGACGACGTTTATCAATAATCGCTAAAGGCGCCTTCAAACGATCAGCAAGTCTTCTTGCGCGCGTAACACCGCCATGATCAGGAGAAACAATCACAATCTCATCATGGTTGAAATCTTTCGCTTTAAAATAATCACCCAAAATTGGCACACCCATAAGGTGATCATTAGGAATGTCGAAAACCCTTGAATTTGGGGAGCATGGAGGTCAAGGTTTATCATTCTAGTTGCTCCAGCTGTTTCAATCAAATTAGCAACGAGCTTCGCTGTAATTGGTTCACGTGCTCTCGCTTTACGATCTTGCCGAGCGTATCCATAATAAGGAACAACGAGGTTGATTGTTTTTGCTGATGCACGTTTTAATGCATCAATCATAATGAGAAGCTCCAATAAATGATCGTTAACTGGGTCGCTCGTCGATTGAACGACGTATACGTCACAACCACGGATGCTCTCTTCTATATTGATTTGAATTTCTCCATCACTAAACCGATTTACAGAACATTTACCTAGTTCCAACCCGACTACTTTCGCAATTTCTTGCGCCAAAGCACGATTTGAACTTAATGAAAATATTTTTAAATTTGGGTCAAGATATTGATTTGACATGTTGAACCTCCAATTAATTATTCAAATTTAGTTTCTTGACATAGTTTTCTTTATTCACTTGCTTTGCGCGTGCGATCGAAAGAGATTCTCCTGGAACATCCTTTGTAATCGTTGACCCCGCTGCAATAAAAGCATTTTTACCTACAGTTACTGGGGCAACAAGATTAGCATTGCAACCAACAAAAGCATGATCTTCGATGACTGTTTTGTGTTTATTTTTTCCATCGTAGTTCACCGTAATCGAACCACAGCCAAGATTTACATTTGCCCCGATTTCGGCATCACCAATATAGCTAAGATGAGAAGCTTTGCTGCCTTCTCCAACTACTGACTTTTTCACTTCTACGAAATTCCCGATCTTCACTTCATCATGAATAACAGCTTGCGGACGAATATGTGCAAATGGGCCGATGTCAACCTTCGAACCAATCGAACTATTATGAACAACAGATTGTCGAACATTTGTAGAATCCCCACAGTTGAATCACTTATTTCGCTATTTGGTCCAATGAGGCAATTTTCTCCGATCGTTGTTTTCCCTTGCAACATTGTTCCTGGTAGGATGGTTGTATCGCTCCCAATCACAACATCCGCGCCAATATACGTATTGTCAGGATCCTTGATTGTAACCCCTTACGCATATGCTCTTCATTAATTCTCTTTGTCATAATCCGTTCCGCTTCAGATAGAGCGATACGGTCATTCACTCTAACGTTTCTTCAAACACCGGAGTTTGATATGCGGACACAACGTCATTTTGTCGCTTTAATATTTCAATGACATCAGGAAGATAAAATTCGCCTTGTACATTATCATTTGAAACTTGTTCAAGAGCATTAAATAAAGATTCATTATCGAAACAGTATGTCCCAGTATTGATTTCTTTCACACTTCGTTCTGCTTCGTTCGCATCTTTATGCTCAACAATTTTTTCAACCATTCCTTCTTGATTACGGATAATGCGTCCATATCCATCTGGCTCATTCGTATACGCTGTTAAAATGGTTGCTTTTGCGCCTTGTTCGTTATGCAACGCAAGTAGAGCTTCCATCGTTTCTGCTTTAATGAGTGGTGTGTCACCGCAAATAACAAGAGTCGTCCCTTTTGTCCGTTCAATAATTCCTTCGCTTGTTTAACCGCATGTGCAGTTCCTAGCTGTTCCTCCTGGAGAACGAAGTCACTTCTTCCTTCCAAATGACTTTTCACAAGCTCTGCTCCGTGCCCAACAACTGTGACAGTTTTATCAAAACGAAGCTTTGAAATATTATCTATAACATGCTCGACCATCGGCTTTCCGCAAACCGGATGGAGCACTTTATACAATTTTGACTTCATTCTTGTCCCTTGTCCTGCAGCCAGTATTACAGCGAATCTTTTGACATAAACGGTCCTCCAATATCCTATTTTCCTTTATGAATATATCGTAAATGTCAATTCTTTTCAAGAAATCGACAATTTCTTTGAAAATTAGACATAACCAACTAGAAGTACCTATTTTGGAAGTTTTTTAAACATAAACAGGAAAACACTTTTACTGCATACCTTTAATTACATCTAGATAAACGTCTAATACTTTTTGCATCTCTGAAAACACCCAAAATAATACCTATAATGGTAATAATTACAGATTTTAATACATTATCTTTTCTCTTTATCACAGAACAAAAGCGCAAGCGCCCGTTTAGCGACGTACAAACTGGAGCGATTCTGACGAGATAAAGGAAACACGGCGAAGAATGAGCCGATGTTGACTTATCGTAGGAAGAAGAGTGAAGTTTGCTAGTCGCTGGGCGACTGGAGCTAGACGTAGATTGCTCCAATCGAAATTGTCCACAAACAAGTATTTTATAGTTTCCTAGACAGCAAAAAGAGCCTTGCAGTAGGCTCTTGGTACAGTTTTTATATTCAGGAAGCCCCGGCCCCTTCCAGCTCCGGCTCTTCAATTTCCCCTAAACGATGGTATTCCGCCAATACTACGTCCTGAATCTTACCGCGTGTATTAGAGTTAATTGGATGGGCAATATCACGAAACTCGCCATCTGGAGTTCGCTTACTCGGCATTGCAACAAATAAACCATTATTTCCATCAATCACCCGAATATCGTGAACAACAAATTCATTATCCAAGGTTATCGATGCAATCGCTCTCATTCTTCCTTCAGTGTTAACTCGGCGTAGTCTCACGTCTGTTACTTCCATTGTGTTCACCACCTTTTTGATTGAATCATAGACTATGTATTCAACATAGATTATCTTTCTCCTTCTTTTATTTGTAAATATTTAAAAAATACACAAAAAGAGAGAATGGTGGTTGATTATCAGTGAAACTTTGTATGTTAACTTAAAAAGGGATCTATGAAACCATTTTATGTTTATCGTTTTTCCACTGATTGTTAAAGAGGTCAAACGAATGTGTTGATTTCCGTTCTGGCTGACGCCGAAATCAACCGTATTCTATGTAGCTTATATAAGAGATAAGAGGACTTTTTAGAGCCCTCTTTCTTAACAGCTACTTTTAACGTACAAGTGCGATTACTTCTATTTCTAATAAAGCATCTTTTGGAAGACGTGCGACTTCTACACATGAACGTGCAGGCTTATGTGTTGTGAAATATTGACCGTATATATCGTTAATCGTAGCAAAGTCGCCCATATTTTTAATGAAAACAGTCGCTTTCACTACCGTATCAAACGATGCACCTGCTTCATGTAAAACAGCTTGAAGATTACGAAAAACTTGATGTGCCTGTTCTGTAACATCGCCCGTAACCATTTCACCTTCAGGCGTTAATGGTATTTGCCCAGAGCTAAAAAACAAATTATTAACAATGACTCCTTGTGAGTATGGTCCAATTGCTGCTGGTGCTTGATTCGTCGAAATGGTTCTCATCTTTTCTCCTCCATTTTTACTCTTATTTTATAATAAAATCAATATTGCTCGAAAAATAATTGCCCTTCACAACACTAACTTTCTTTTCTTTCACATTTACGTCTGTCAATTTGACGAGTGATATATAGTCATTAATTAAGCGCTCCTCTTGATATTCTGATTCAACCAGAACGGCGATACCAGCAACCGTTGCATTGAATTCAGCAAGAAGGTCAATCATGCCGTTAATTGTTCCGCCAGCCTTCATAAAATCGTCGACGATAAGAACCTTTGCCCCTTCCTTTAAGCTGCGTTTAGAAAGAGACATCGTTTGTAATCGTTTAGAAGAGCCTGAAACATAATTAATACTTACCGTTGAACCTTCTGTGACGATGCCATCGCGCCTAACAATTACAAAAGGAACATTTAAATGTTTAGCAACTGCTTGGGCAATCGGAATCCCCTTCGTAGCAACAGTCATAATGACGTCGATGTCACGCTCTGATACGGCAGAAGCCAAATATTTCCCAACTTCATTCAATATTTGGGAATCACCGAGCAGATCGGTTGTAAATAAATAACCGCCTGGCAATAATCGTTCAGGATCTTCCATAAGTTGACACAGCCGAGTAATAAATTCTTCTGCTTGTTCTTCCTTCACTTTTGGAATAAATTTAACGCCTCCAGCGGCCCCTGGAAAAGTTTGTAGTGTTCCGATTCCTTGGTGTTCAAATGTATCCTTAAGAATGACCAAATCTTCACTAATCGATGATTTAGCTGATTTATATTTTTCTGAGAAAAAGTTAGTGAAACAAGTTTTCTCGGATGATTCAATATATAATGAGTCATATCAATAAGACGCTCACTACGGCGAAATTTCATCCTTCAACCTCCAGTACAATCTCAAATGCGAATATTATCAGTGTAATGATACATTATTGTACGGATATTAGCAAGTTTGTTCATCCTTTATTTTCTATAATCACCGAGCATCCGTACCGCATATACTTGTTCACAAAAGCCCCTAAGAGCATTATAAATCCGTTGCAGCCTTGAATCATGCTGTACTAATCCGAAAACTGTCGGACCACTGCCACTCATCATGACGGCATCGGCACCAAACCTTTCCATTTGCTCTTTAATATGAAGTACCTCGGGATGCATTTTTAATGTGACATCTTCGAGCACATTGCCCATATTCCTACAAACATTTTCATATTGTTGATTTTCAATCGCCTTTACCATCGCCATCGTATCTGGGTGCTTGATCTTCTTCAAGTCGAGGTTTCTATACACATCAGCAGTCGATACCCCGATCGATGGTTTAGCTAAAATAACCCAGCAATTAGGCGGAGCAGGAAGAGGTGTGATTTGTTCTCCTCGTCCCTTAGCTAGCGCTGTCCCCCATGAACACAAAAAGCAACATCCGATCCGATTTCCGCCCAAGCGCCGCTAATTCTTCTTGTGGCAATTGTAAACCCCACAAAGCATTTAAGCCTCTCAATGTCGCAGCTGCATCACTGCTACCTCCAGCAAGACCAGCAGCTACTGGGATCATTTTATCGATCGAAATTGTCACACCTACTTTTATTCCGTACCTTTCCTTTAAAAGTTTGGCGGCTTGATAAGCAAGATTTCGTTGGTCATCAGGGACAAAGCGACTATGAGAAATAATTTCAATTCGATCTTCCTGCGTTTCCTCCAATTCAATCCGATCCGCCAAATCAATCGTTGTCATCACCATCTCTACTTCATGATACCCATCTTCTCGCTTCCTGAGTACATCAAGGGATAAATTGATTTTAGCCGGGGCCTTCATTAATAGTTTCATTTTTATCACCTGCTCGTCTTCCGACTCTTTTATTTTTTCATTTTACCACGAAAAGAGATAACTCCAAAACTCTTCGTAAAGAGAAGTCGATATATACCTTATTTTTCATATAAAACACGAAAAACCGAAGCATTTGCTTCGGTTTTTGCGGATTTAAATTCGGTTTTCAGGCTATTCAAGAAGTCTTATGTCATTCGTTGTTTTTATCAGCAAGCTGACGTTCAGCGATTTCAATTGCTCGTTTTACCATATTACCTGCATCATTTGCTTTGATTCCGCCCCAACCTTCTTTTTGGACGACATCATAAAAGCCAAGCTCTTTTGCCAATTCAACTTTCAATCGATCTGACATGATTCCTCTTTTTCGACCCAAAGCAAATCCCCTTTATTATCCGCTTTTATATTATTGACTAAAAGCTAATAATTATCAGAGAACTCTACCTTAAAGAGAAATTTCATCTACAACTCAATTCGCCATGTCCGAAGGCAATACGATGATGACCTAAGTTATGTAAAACACCAAATGGTATAATCTCATAAGAAATAAAGAAAGAACAGCAGCAAACAATGAATGTTTACTGCTGCCCTAATGCTAATGATCCAGCTGTATCTTCATAGAAAGTAAGTTCAACCGTTTCGGTTAGTACATCTGCATAGCTGTAGGAAACTCGCTCGAAAGCATTTTCCTCTTGGTCTAATTCGATGACAAAAACTGAAGGATAAGTTTCTGCCAAAACCCCAGAACGTTCAATTGTTTTCCTGCGGCCACCATTGGCTTTTAACATTAATCTCTTACCCAAATTTGAATCAAGGGACTTTTTAATGCTTGCTAATGTTTTTGGCAATTCGCTTCCACCTCACTGTATATCATTGTAGCACAGCCTGGAAATCAAGTCAAATAAATAATCAATTTTACCAATATACACGTTCTGTTGTCAATCATTTTTTACAACAAAATCACGCATTTTCCAACATTAGTATGTGCCACTTTCACAACATTATGTATATATATTTAGAATTAACTCGAAGAAAAGGCACTGAGCAATGGCTCAATGCTTTATCTACTCTCTATTATTCATCTCCCCGCTGGTTTAAACGGCATGCCCGTACGTAGAACACCTTTCGTATCAATCCCTCCAAGCCCTCGTTCTCCTGTTAACGTGTTCCTCAATACGTCCCATACGTTGATTCTGTCCATAAATGGAGTAAAACTTATTTTTGATACGATGTATACAGGATCAAGTGCATGAATATTAACGCGATGAGGCGAGCTGGCGAAATTTGCTCCAGCATAGATTAATGATTCAAAATGAGATTGACATGCTCCAGCAAAAATAACGAGTTGATCAAGATGAGGGACCTTTTACGGGCTTCTTTTACCGTTTCAACGAAATATTTTGAATGACGGTATGCTTCCAAATCCATCTTCATCCCTTTCGATTTTGAATATGCATCATGTCCAGTAATAACGAGAATATCGGGGCGATAATGTTCAATCAATGAGCCAACATGTAAGTACATTTCCTTTTCATTACAATGAACCCCATACACGGTTACACCTAGAGTTTTATATAAATCAAGGCATTTTTGTAAGTATGAAGGATCTCCATCGAGATGAAGCACTCGACCCGGAATTTGAAAATAATTTGGCTCTCGCTTATAGCTTGATGTAGCTTTATACTCTTGAGTAAGGCGAAGGAGATCAATATCCTGACGAAAAAGTTCCAAAGACTGCTCCTCTAACGAGCGAACTTCAGACATTTTCTTTGATCGTTCTTCCTCCGAAATCACAATTAAGTCCTCAACCGGCGCATCCGCAATGAGTCGAAAATCTTCACCAAATAATGTGGCCATTTGTTGACCATTCACTTGCTTAATTGCGATTACTCGAAATAACAGATCACATTGATAAGATTTTCGAGCAACAAGTGTATTGATTTCCATTAAGGCCATCCACTCCAATAAAAAGCAAAATTATTACATCCTCTGTCATAGGCTATGCCATCGTTGAAATGAATGTGTCTAGTTTAGGTAAGAAATAGGATGTGTAAGATGAAGAAATCGGCGATCAAGCCGATTTCTAAGGGAGTTTTTCATTTGTTTATTCAGAAAAGGATGATTCCAGATAATCACTAAGAAGCCCGAACTCTTGGATTGAGAGTGTTTCTCCACGTCTGTTAGGAGCTATATTCGCTGCTTCTAGTGCACTCATAATTTCCTCCTTTTTTTCCTTTCCTTTTTTAGACCATTTGTTAAATTATTTAAAATTGTTTTTCGTCGTTGAGCAAACGATGTTTTTACAATTTGGAAGAAAAATGCTTCGTTTTTCACAGCAACCGCTGGAGCCTCTCGTTTCGTTAATCGGATGACCGCTGATTCTACATTCGGTTGAGGCATGAAGACCGTTTTGGAACGATCATGACCGTTTCAGCCATTGTGTAATATTGAATCGCAATCGATAATGAACCATACTCCTTAGTACCTGGCTTCGCCGCAATCCGATCAGCAACCTCCTTTTGGAGCATAACAACCATTCCACGAATCGGTAGATGTGCTTCCAATAATTTTAAAATGATGGGCGTTGTCACGTAGTATGGTAAATTCGCCACTACCATCACATCTTGAACATCATGAAAATCGCTTGTAATTATCTGTTTTAAGTCAGCCTTTAATACGTCTTGATGAACGATTTTGACATTATCATAAGCAGAAAGTGTATCATCTAAAATTGGAAATAACCGTTGATCAATTTCAAACGCGACTACTTTTTGCTCGTCCGAGCCAGATGCTCTGTTAGAGCACCAATTCCCGGTCCAATCTCAATTGTTCCCGTTTCTTTCGTCAATTCCGCAAAGCTCGTAATATTTCGTAAAATATTTGGATCGATTAAAAGTTTTGCCCTAAGCTTTTTTAAACGAAAATCCGTACTTACTTAAAATTTCCTTCGTTCTAATTGGTGTAGCAATATCCTTCTTCATTTCCTTTGCTCCTCCTGTAACACACACTGTAAGGCCTCCACGAAGCTTGCTTGACTAATTTGAAACATCATTAAGCGTTTATGAAGCTGCTTGCCATTTGTATAGCCGATTTTCAACAGCTCACCTAATCGTTCCCGTCGAGATTTTGCTTGAGGGCCACCAATTAAACCAGCAGCCATGAGGTCATCCTTCGTAATTTGTTCTTCTACATCTTTTTCTATCCTTTGAGCATCTCGTAATGCTTCAACAATTGCTTGGGGAGGTGCATGTTCCACTCCAATTCCACGTCCATGCTTAGGCAGTGCATACTTTTTCTCAATAAAGGCATGTTTACATTCTGGGACATGTTCCGCAATAAGCTTGCGTATTTTTCCCCTGGATAATCAGGATCTGTAAACACGATTACCCCTCTCACCGCTTGTGCCAGCCTAATCTTCTCAATCGTCTCATTTGATACTGCTGATCCATTTGTTTCAATCGTATCAGCATCGACAGCTCTTTGAATGGCCCTTGTATCATCTTTACCTTCTACAACAATAAATTCTTTAATTTTCATCTTTTCCTCCGAAAACATTGAAACCTTTTTAAATAAATAGACGTCTATTTATATGAATACATTCCAGCACATCATATTTCATTTTTTATTATAACCCGCTTTTACTAAAAAGAAAAAGCAGGGGAATGATTCCTCCTGCTTGGATCGTCTATTACTTAGTTTAATATACGAATCTTTACCTTTTTCGTACCAAAACGATAAGCTTGCTCTTTGGTTGGCACAAACACATCGATTCGATTTCCTTTAATTGCACCACCAGTATCGCCAGCAATCGCGTTTCCATAACCTTCGACCCACACTTTAGAACCAAGTGGAATGACATTTGGGTCAACGGCGATCACTTTTGCATTCGGGTTTGACCGAAGATTTATACCTGTTGCCGTAACTCCTGAACAGCCATTACAATAGGCAGTAAAAGCAGTTGCATTGACATACATTTCTTTCCCGTTACTAGGAGCAGCTTCATTTGCTGTGCTGACAGCAGATGGCGCCTTACCGCGGGATACTTGCGCAACCAATTCTTTCGTACCAACTGCAACAATCTTATCTGCACTATCCTTCAATTTGCTTTCAGCAATGAGTGTGCGGCTAACTTCTACACCATTTTCTTTCGTTACTTCAAACTCTTTTTCAGAAGGCCTTTTTCGCCTTTCTGTACGACTTTTCTGTACCTTTTGCTAGGCTTTCATCTTTTCTAGTCACAACTGCGAAATCAATTGGTTCTTCCACCACATCGGTGACTTTTTCAACGCGGATGACGTTTACGACGCCGTTTGGCTCCACGTTCTCATCTAGCATTGGCTCCACTCGATCCAAATTGCCAAGAGTAACTCCTTGTTGCACTAAAAGTCAGCGACGGTAGTCGAAGTTGTCCACACTTCCTCTTCTTCTCCATTGCCATCTTTTATAACAAGTGGAAAAGCTCGCTCGATTGTAAGATTCATATTGTCTTTAAGTTTACCTTCGAGTGAAAAATTGATCTTGTCATGTTCATTGACTGTAATATTTTCACTAGCAAAAATTCCTTGACTGTTTTTGCTGTCGTCCAGATGAATTGCTTCTCATTGTTTCCGTCTATAAAAGCAATTTGTTTCGCAGGTTCCCAAATTACAACCAGTTTATTTTTCACTTCTGTTTCTCTAGGATGGGATAAAAGTCGACATCTTTAATCTCTATGTTAAGTTCTTTTAAAACATCGTCAATCGTCTTCGCATGAGTTTTCACGACTACTTGCTCACCATCGATCACAAGCGCAATTGTTTTCTTTGTCCCTTCGTAAGCTAAAATACTTAAAGTAGCTACAAACACTAGGAAACTAGCTATAATAAGCCCTAATTTCTTTCGACTTACCACTGAAAACAGCGGTTTGTCTGATGGTTCTGTGTTCACAAAACACGCCTCCTTCTTCTCCGAGAGATTATAAAGACATTGTTTGTCATTTGTCAACCCCTTATCATTTTGGAATTATGCCCTATTATGCACATCGTTTTCCAATTTGCATAGGAAGATTTAACGACAAAATCAACCAATGGAGAAGCAAAGTTTGTAGAATAAATGACATTTGCGCTTCTGAAGGCAGAACTTTTCAAAGGATTGATTGACTCAAATTTTGTCAATCAATGCCGAAGAGTTTTTTGCATTTGCTGTTGTTGCAGATGCCACTTCCTCAAAAGACATTTCTTTTAATTCTGCGATTTGTTCTGCAACTAATTTGACGTAAGCTGGTTCATTTCTTTTCCCACGATATGGATGTGGGGCTAAATACGGACAATCGGTTTCAATGAGCAATCGGTCTAACGGGACTTGTATGGCGACATCTTTTGGTATTCTAGCATTTTTGAACGTAACTGGCCCACCTAAGGAAATATAAAAGTTCAGATCCAAGCATTGCTTAGCTATTTCAGGACTGCCAGTAAAACAATGCATAATGCCCCCACTTCCTCGGCATGCTCTTCTTTTAGAATGTCTACTACGTCTTGTGTTGCATCACGATTATGTATGATGATTGGTAATTGGATCTTTTTAGCTAACCTAATTTGCTTCCGAAACACTTCTTTCTGAATATCCTTCGGCGATTTATCCCAATGATAATCAAGCCCCATCTCACCTAGGGCTACTACCTTCGGATGTGCAGAAACTTCTTCTAACCAACGTAAATCTTCATCGGTCATATCAATTGCATCAACAGGGTGCCATCCAACACTAGCGTATAAAAAATCGTAAGTTTCAATTAGTTCTAATGCTCGATGAATTGTTTTCCGGTCAAAACCAACAACAACCATATTGGCTACTCCGGACGCCTTCGCTCTTGTCATTACTTCTTCAAGATCTTCAGCAAATTGCTCATCGTTTACATGTACATGAGTGTCAAAAGCATCATTTTGTCCCCTTCATTGAGTATAATCCATAATTCGGTAACATTTATCACAGTAAACTAACATTTATATTACAAAAAATAACATAGAGAAGTAATCTTCATGCATGATTACTGTTTATTCTCTCTATGCCGCTCCTTTTCATTCTTTTTTAAATATTTCGTTTTGTTACATTTACTTTACAAGAGCGCCGTTTTCTAATGTTTGGTCGACTTCTGCAACTGAGAGGACTCCATTTTTCTCACCAGCTAAAATCATTCCTTCCGATAATTCTCCACGAAGTTTCACTGGTTTTAAATTGGCTACGACAATGACCTTTTACCAATTAATTCCTCTGGTTTGTAAAATTCAGCAATTCCCGAAACGACTTGACGCTTTTCATAGCCAAGATCGAGTTGCAGCTTTAAAAGCTTGTTCGCTTTCTTAACCGGTTCACACTCGGTTACTTGTCCGACTCTTAACTCAATCTTCATAAAGTCATCGATGGCGATCTCAGGTAATTGATCGTTCTTCTCGTCCTCTTCCTTAACCTTTGGAGCAGAACCTTGCATCTGCTCTTTAATATAAGCAACTTCCTCTTCCACCTCTAGTCTCGGGAAGATCGGCTCACCTTTAGCAACGACGGAAACTCCTCTGGAAGATTTGCAAATGTTTCCAAGCTCTCCCACGATGTGAGTGATTCGTTATCGATATTTAATTGAGTAAAGATGTTAGATGGGGTCTTCGTTAAAAATGGTTTTAGTAAAATCGCAATTCTTCTCAATGATTCGACAAGATGAACCATGACGCTTGCAAGTTCTTTTTCTTATTTTCATCTTTTACTAACGCCCACGGCTCTGTTTCATCAATATATTTATTCGTGCGACTCACAAGCTGCCAGATTGATGAAAGAGCAACAGAGAATTCCATATTGTCCATCGCTTTTTCGATTTGTTCAACAATTTCCTCATTCATCGTGCGTAGCTCTTTGTCGAATGGTGTAACATCACCTTCATATGCAGGAATACTGCCAGAGAAATATTTATTAATCATGGCGATCGTGCGATTTAATAAATTACCAAGGTCATTCGCCAAATCAAAGTTGATTCTTTCGACAAACCCTTCTGGAGTAAAAATTCCATCGGAACCAAATGGTACTTCACGCAATAAATAGTAGCGCAAAGCGTCTAATCCATAACGGTCGACTAACGTGACAGGATTGACAACATTCCCTTTCGATTTCGACATTTTTCCATCTTTCATCAAGAGCCAGCCATGAGCAAATACTTTTTAGGTAGCGGCAAATCAAGTGCCATTAGCATAATTGGCCAGTAAATTGTGTGGAATCGAACAATCTCCTTACCGACGATATGCACATCAGCTGGCCAATATTTTACAAAATTCCCATCGTTGTCTGTACCGTAGCCTAATGCAGTAATATAGTTTGACAAAGCGTCAATCCAAACATATATTACATGCTTTGGATTTCCAGGTACTTTAATTCCCCAATCAAACGTTGTTCTTGAAACAGCTAAGTCTTCAAGACCAGGCTTCAAGAAATTATTGATCATCTCATTTTTTCGTGATTCGGGTTGAATAAATTCCGGATTTTCTTCGTAATATTTCATTAATCGATCCGCATACTTACTCATTTTAAAGAAATACGATTCTTCTTTTACTTTTTCGACTGAGCGGTGACAATCCGGACAATTGCCGTCATCAAGTTGACGCTCTGTGAAAAAGGACTCGCAAGGTGTACAATACCAGCCTTCATATATATCAAGATAAATATCACCTTGATCTAGTAAACGTTGGAAAATCTTTTCGACAATTTCCTTATGACGCTGCTCCGTCGTTCTGATGAAATCATTATAGGAAATATCAAGTTTTTTCCACAACTCTTGTATTCCACTTACAATCCCATCAACATACGCTTGTGGTGTAAGATTATTCTCCTTAGCAACCTTTTGGATCTTCTGGCCATGCTCATCCGTTCCTGTTAAATACATGACATCATATCCACGCAGTCGCTTATATCGAGCCATTGCATCACCTGCAACGGTTGTATAAGCGTGCCCTATATGTAAATTTCCACTTGGATAATAAATCGGAGTCGTTAAATAAAAGTTTTCAATTTTTCCTTCATGATTTTCCCTCCATCAAAATAGTACAAAGCGCAAAAATAGACTATTGCCATCTTATCCTCTTATATCATCAAAATATACGTGAAAATGCCTCTTTTCGCAACCTGCGAGCCTTTTTAAGTTTACCGTTTTTCGTTGAAGATAAGGTTTTTTTCATGAGTTAGGATTTTCGGGATAGAATTCGTTTAAATGATTTTTTAATGCGTAATTTAGGCAAGACAAATAAACGTACGGTTAGGTACATTTTTTAAAAGGTTAGTGGTGAAATGGGGATGTTGATTTACGTTCTGGCTGGACGCTTTCCGCGGGGCGTGTCTTGAGCCGCTTCGTCGCTACGCTCCTGCAGGGTCTCAAGCTGCACGCTTATTCCCGCAGGAGTCGCCAGCCGCCACTCCAATCAACGCGATCTGAAATCGGATAGATCTCACCAAAAACCTTTCGTATTCAATTTCTTCTTTTCAAAGTTGGAGCACAAGTTGCTTTGGAACACTTCGCTTTTCTATGTACTTAAAATGCCGGATTCCTGCAGAAACCTTTTCCAATATCGCCTTCATTCCAGTTGTAAATCGGTATAAAAACATCCGAATTTTATCAGGCGATTTAATCCCTCTTGCTCTACGAATGACGGCATGGAAGAAGTTATTTTGCTTTTCCGTTTTCTTCGACATATAAGCCACCATCAGTGAGACGAATAAAAGCAGTCTGTTTAACCTATTCAAAGTGCGCACACAAATGGCTTCCAACTTGAACTCTTGCTTTTGCACTCGAAACATGCCTGTTGTATCAACACCTTGGTTATCAAGCCATTTTCGATAATCTTCCCGTATAACAGCGTTTTTCCGTAGCCTTGAAAGAAAAAGTAGCCATCATCTGTCATGCGGTCAAAGCGCTCATAATCCAGATAGCCACGGTCAAACACATACATGCATTCCTTGTCATCTACCATGACTTCAAGCTGACCACGATCATGTTCTTTTGCCGTTGTCAGAACAGCCTTTTCGGGATAGGATGTACCTTTTTCCATAAATACAAGACGCAGATGCAATTTCACTCCTGCTTTTGTTTTGCGGAATTTCGCCCATTTATGATTGGTTAAATTGAGTGGCAATGTGCTTGAATCAATGATTTTTAACGGCATAACAAGTTTTGTATAATGCGTTTTAGCATGAATTTGTGCTACCAAATCAAGGAAAAGCCTTTGGAAAATATCTGGATTCATGCCATTTAATCGGCGTGAAAGCTGGGAAATACTGATAGAATCAAGATCGATTTCTTTTGAAGCTGGTCATCGAAAAGACAATCGCCCAGTGCATGCAAACTTTCGATTTCCTCTAGCTGCGCAAAAAGTAGTAATTTTAGGAATGACTCAGTCGTTAATTTTTTCGTATAGTAATCTAATTTCAACGTTTTCACGCTTTCTTCAAATAATTGAAGATTTGTTGGTGAAAACCATTGCCCAAATGAAGTTTTTCGTGTAATCTTGTCCATGCGTTAGTCCTTTTTAGTGGATTTGGACGGGTTACCACCTGACACTATCCATTATAAAGGACTTTTCTTTGCACAAAGTAAAATTAGTGAAGATTATGAGTATTTTTAACAGCGCGATTTAATTAATGCAACACTAGTGAAAAAATTCATATTTTTATGCTATAATACGTTAGCGGATAATATCAGAAAGATACACCTAATTTAGAAATCCCCATTTCGGATATTTATTCCCAAAATGGAGATATGTATTTTACTTTAATTAACCACGCTCAACTGATACAAAAAATATCATTGGCACTTATAAAATAGAAAACATTTCAAATGAGACACTTTATAAAGGGGACTTTGGATCTTTTGATATGGCACCCAAAAGTCAAATACATTATCCTTTATCAATGAATATTTCGACATTAATTCCAGGTGAGTATGTGTTATCAATCCATGCAACATTGATGGAAGAATTATTAATAGAGAGATTCCCTTCGCTCTAGATAGTAACACTGTTGAACAATTATTTAAGTTGTCCAAAGAAAATCCAGAGAAGCAAACATTGTTAGTTATATGGGCGATTATTTTTTGCATATTATTTGGTCTAATTATGTTCTGGCTTGGAAGAAAAGGTATAACATAATAAAAAGTCGATTACTGGCATGTAAAAAGAGCATTTCCCTCTCTCTGTATATGTTTATTACGATAACTAACATATACAGGATTTTGGGAAGTGCTCTACTTTTATATGTTGAAACCATTGCGCGCTAAAGCGATGAATTACGAACAATAACTCATTTTAAAATAAAAATTTAAGTAATTGACGGTTTTGGAGAAAATTGGTATGATACGTTTATAGAAAAAATTGTCGAATAATGGCGATTAATAGAGGGATCATTTTTATATTTTGGGAGGAAAAGAGATGAAATCTACAGGTATTGTCCGTAAAGTCGATGAGTTAGGCCGGGTTGTTATCCCAATTGAACTTCGCCGCACATTGGGGATTGAGGAAAAGATTCTCTTGAAATTTATGTAGATGATGATAAGATTATTTTGAAAAAATATAAACCAAGTATGACTTGTCATATTACTGGTGATGTTTCTGATGAGAACGCATTCCTAGCTGGTGGCAAATTAGTGCTAAGCAGAGAAGGCGCAAATCAATTAATTAAAGAAATTCAAAACGCTTTTAACCTTGAAAAATAAAACAAAAATAAGAAAAGAAGAAATCGGTTCTCGGGCTGATTTCTTCTTTTCTTTGTATTAACTTAACGCCTGTTTAAGGTCATCCACTAAATCTTCGACATCTTCAAGACCAACGGAAATACGTACAAGGCCATCCTCGATCCCAAGCTCCAATCTTCTTTCTCTTGGAATCGATGCATGAGTCATGAGTGCCGGTACAGAAATTAAGCTTTCTACCGCTCCTAGACTTTCAGCTAATGTAAAATAGTGGACGTTTTTGACGAGTGCCAACGCTTTTTCTTCACTTTCGACTGTGAAAGAAATCATTCCGCCAAATCCATCCGCTTGCTTTCATGCGTCGCATAACCCGGATGATTTTCAAGCCCAGGATAATACACTTTTTCTACCGCAGGATGTTCAACTAAAAATTGAACAATTTCCTTCGTGTTCGCTTCGATTTCTTCCATTCGAATACCCAATGTTTTAATTCCTCTTATTAATAACCAGCTATCTTGCGGTCCTAGCACACCGCCTGTCGAATTTTGAATGAAATGAATGTCGTTGCCAAGATCTTCATCTGCTGTGACGACAAGGCCTGACACGACATCACTATGCCCACCTAAATATTTTGTCGCACTGTGTAAAACAATATCGGCACCTAAAGAAATTGGATTTTGCCAATACGGTGTGCTGAACGTATTATCAACAATCAACTTTAGCTCATGCTCTTTGGCAATTGCGCTTATTTTCTCCAGATCGGTAATCTTCAACAACGGATTCGTCGGTGTTTCAACATAAATCGCCTTCGTGTTTTCACGGATGGCGGCTATTACTTGCTCTATATCCGTTGTATCGACAAACGTAACATCAACGCCGAATTTATAGAGCACTTTCGTCATGAGACGAAATGTTCCACCATATACATCATCGGTAAAGATAAAATGATCTCCTTTTGAAAATAATTGCACAACAGCGGTGATCGCAGCCATTCCAGATGCAAAAGCAAAGCCACGCGCCCCACCTTCGATATCCGCAATGAGTTTTTCAAGTGCCTCTCTCGTTGGGTTTCCCGTTCGCCCATACTCATATTCAAAATTTCCTACACCATTTTGTTTAAATGTGCTTGCATGGTGAATAGGAATCGAAACAGCACCCGTATGTGGATCACGACTAACTCCTCCGTGGATCAACCTTGTCTTCTTTTTCATTACTCGCTCACCTCATCGTAAATATGACTGCTAATATAACGCTCACTACTATCAGGGAAAATCGTAACAATATTTGTACCTGGGACTGCTTTTTCTGCTTCCATCAGCGAGGCCGCCATAGCGGCTCCCGAAGAGCTACCGACTAATAATCCCTCTTTCTTAGCCAATTCCTTTACATAATAAAAGGCATCTGTATCAGAAATCGTATAAATCGCATCAAAGTAAGAGCGGTCGATAAATGGCGGCAAAATTCCATGCCAATTCCTTCGGTTCGATGGGATCCTGGTTTACCGCCATTTAAAATCGATCCTTCTGGTTCAACGATGACACTTTTGACTTCCTTTAATCGTTCTTTTAAATAACGAGAAGTCCCCATAAACGTACCACCAGAACCTGCTCCTGCTACAAATATATGAATCTCTCCATCTAATGCTTCATATAACTCTGGACCTAAGCTTTCATAATATGTCGCCGGGTTATCAGTATTTTGAAATTGACCGGGGTAATAGGCCCTGGAATACTTGCGATCAATTCCTTTGCCTTCTGAATCGCCCCTTCCATTCCAAGCTTTGTTGGTGTGTTAACGACTTGGGCTCTAAAGCCCTCATTAATGTTTGCTTTTCCATGCTAAACTTCTCAGGTGTAACGAAAATTGCCTTTACATTGTATTTCAATGCAGCAAGCGCAAGACCAATCCCTGTATTACCTGCCGTTGGCTCGATAATTGTGCCGCCCTTTGCAAACGGCCACTTTCCATTGCCTGTTGAAGCAAATATAAACCGAGACGATCTTTCACACTTCCACCTGGGTTAAAAATTCTAATTTAGCAAACAAGCGTACTTCAGTTGGCAATGGAAAAGAGGTAATTTCTAATAATGGTGTGTGTCCTATTAACTCATGAATTTTTTTGCATATTTCATTTCTCATTCCTCACCGTTTTGTCGCTTCAATCAACCAAACAAAATCATTCAATTGCGTAAATACGCTCTCAAATCCATATGATTGAAAAGCTCCTTTTAAAAAGGGATCGTCGTATAATATTCTGTTTTTAAATCATTCGCTAAACGGTGAAATCCTTTATTTTCTGCATCTTGAATCGTTGACAATTTTGCCTCTTCGTCGACAAAAATCGTGTCACCAAATATAATGTTGCCGCCATTTGGAAGAATTTCACTATACTTTTTATTGCTGTTTCCTTTTCATTATCTGTTAAGTGGTGGAATGCATATGTGCTTACAATTGAATTTATCAATTTATGAGGAATGTTGAAATTTAAGAAATCACCTCTTTCTAAACTTACATTCGGTAACTTCTCTTTCGCTATTTTCCTCATTCCATCGGAAGGTTCAAATCCAAAAACGACTTTCCCCCGTTCACTAGCTTTTCTGTTAAATTTCCCGTACCAACACCAAATTCGATCACGTTCCCAAAAGCTTTCATAGCCACTTGATCCAATATATTTTCATAACCTCGAAAAACCTCATTATATTCAGGATCATTGCCAGCGACTGTTTCATCATACGTGTTCGACCATTCATCAAATAATTGAGTAAAATTTGTAGCCATCTCTATACCACCTTTTCATATAAAAATACTCGGAATTAATATATGATTTAATTTATCATGTGCTACATAATAAAGCAACAACAAAAAAACTGTCGATTCATTTTTCGACAGTGTTAATCATTATTCATATGGTACGCTTGATAAACGTCACGTTTTGGCAACTTTCGATCAACGGCCGCCTGCTTAATTGCCTCTTTTGATGAGAGCCCTTGCTCATTCATATAATGGAGAACATGGTCTTTTATTTCTATGGACGACCACCATTCCGTTTCCTCTAGCTCCTCAGTTGATTGTGTGTTCCCTTCAACAATAAGACAAAATTCTCCGCGAATGTCTGATTGCTCTGCCCAGTTAAGCGCGTCGGAAATCGTCCCGCGCAAAAACTCCTCAAATTTCTTCGTTAATTCTCTCGATAAGACGATGTTACGGTCACCTAGCGTATCAAGCATCACTTTTAATGTTTCTTTGAGGCGATGGGGAGCTTCGTAAAAATAATTGCCCCTTGTTGGCGAGCGAGCCTTTCCAGTTCTCCCTCTTTTCCTTGCGACCACGCGCCAAAAAGCCGTAAAAATAAAAGGGCTGTGGATCAAGGCCTGAAGCGATAAGTGCTGTTAGGGCTGCATTTGCTCCTGGAAGCGGTACAACTGTTAACCTAAGTTAAGCGCTTCTTTGACAAGATCGTATCCCGGGTCAGAAATACACGGCATTCCCGCATCACTTACTAGCGCAACATCTTCTCCTTGTTCGAGCCTTTTAGCAATTGTGGACCGCTCACCTTTCGATTATGTTCATGATAGCTTACGAGCGGTGTTTGAATATCGAAGTGGTTGCAAAGCTTCTTTGTATTCCTCGTATCTTCAGCAGCAATCACATTGGCTTCTTTCATGATTCGGATTGCCCGGAATGTCATATCTTCCAAATTTCCGATCGGCGTAGGAACCAAATAGAGATTTCCGCTTATTTTGTGTTCAAAGCTCTTTTGTATCTTCATTCCATTCACTCGCCTTTATTAAAAATTGTTCCTTTTCTTGCGCGGCATTTGCTTAAACGAATATTCTGCTTGCATCGCCTCACGCTTTTCTGCAAATTCCTCTGAATAAATCATTTTTACCGGCCGCTTCATTCTCGTATATTTTGCACCTTTTCCACTATTATGCTGGGCTAATCGCCGCTCTAAATCAACCGTGTAGCCCCCGTAAAAAGAACCGTCATTACATTCGAGGACGTAGAAAAATGTTTATTATTCATTGCCATATAATATTGCTCTCACTTCGGACGTGTATTCATTTTCCTCATTATAAACAAACAATGGTGGCAGAGTAATTAAGCCGGCTCGTCCATTTTTCGTTCCTTCTACTAAAATTGTATTCGCCTCTTTTCCCATTCTCGGGTAAACGAAACGAAGGCGCTTCGGTTCTAACCGATATTGTCGCATAAGTGTGAGAATATCCATCAAACGATCAGGTCTATGGACAAAGGCTGCTTTCCCACCTTGGCGAAGGAGCTGGCTGCTGACGCGAATAACATCCTCTAGAGTACATAAAATTTCATGACGGGCGATCGCCAAATGTTCATTTTCATTGATCACATCTTGCGAAGGCGATAAAAGTATGGAGGATTGCATGTGACAACATCAAACTTACCATGTCCTAGCATATTTGGCATCTCTTTCACATCGCCATGGATCATCGTTAGTCGCTCTGCCAACCCATTATAATCGATGCTCCTAACGGCCATATCGTAAAGCCGGGATTGAATTTCGACACCTGTAATCCTACCTTTTGTTTTATTGCTTAACAATAAAGGAATAACACCATTTCCACTGCATAAATCAACGATATTGCCTTTTGAATCGGCAAATACGCAAAGCGGGCAAGCAATACCGCATCTAAAGAAAAAGCAAAAACAGAAGGACTTTGAATGATTCGCAAATCCTCTGCAAGTAAATAATCAAGTCGTTCATCACCAACAAGCGTTACCAATATTAATTCACTCCAATCTAGAAGGTGCGCTGGAATAAACAATCAAAGAAAGGATGTCCATCAGTTATCATGGACATCCTCTTATAACCAACTTCAATCTATTTCCGCTCACTTTTTATTTAAAAAGGAGAGACAGAATAGACAATCTTCATCACCGCGGGGACTGCCAAAATGAACATTGCAAATATGGAAGCCTTCTTGATACAACCGGGCAAGATTATCGTAGCCTTCACCAATTTCAGTCATTTTATCATACATAGATTTCTCTTTTGTTTTTTCTCATGATTGGAAGAAGTATTCGTCTGCTCGGGTTCCTGCTCCATATGCCTTCGCAAATGGTCATTTTCCAGTTTCAAGGCATGGTTTTCCTCTATTAACTCAGCAAGATATTGCTTGATTTCCCAAGCTGCTGATACAAATGGCCAATCTGCATCTCCATGCTACTTACTGAATCGAAGAACTCCTTTTTATCCATATTTTTTACACCTCGTTATTCTGTCGCCGAAACCGTGCTTTCATTCATGATCTCTTCCAGTGTATATTCTAAAACACGTTCTTGTCCCGTTAAATTTACTTGAATGATTCGCTCTAAAATATTTAACCCAATTACTTTTCCAGGGCCATTCGGCGTTTTTATGGATTCCCTACATCCGGTAGTTCCGCCTTTGCTGCTTCATATTCATCATTCTCATATTTTAAGCAACACATTAATCTCCCACATAGACCTGAAATTTTCGTAGGATTTAAAGAGAGATTTTGATCTTTTGCCATTTTAATTGAAACAGGTTCAAAATCCCCAAGAAAGGTAGAACAGCATAGCATGCGTCCACACGGACCGATCCCACCAAGCATCTTCGCTTCGTCTCTCACTCCGATTTGTCTCAGTTCGATTCTCGTTCGAAAAATAGACGCTAGATCTTTCACAAGATCGCGGAAATCAACACGACCATCCGCAGTAAAATAAAAATAACTTTATTACGATCAAATGTATATTCAACATCAACCAGCTTCATATCAAGCTGATGTTCGTTTATTTTTTCATTGCACACAGCATGCGCTTGCATCGCAGCTTGCTTATTTTCCTCGACATTAAGTTGATCTTTTGGTCAGCGAGCCGAACTACCTTCTTGAGTGGAAGAACAACATCGTGCTCACTTACTTGTTTAATATTTGTGACTGCTTTTCCATACTCGATCCCCTGGCTGTTTCCACAATCACATAATCATTAATAACGATTGGGAATTCACCTGGGTCAAAATAATATATTTTACCGGCTTTTTAAACCGGATACCTATCACATTATACAAAAGAAGGTCCCCCTGCAAATTTAGCACAAGCTGTTCCATTAACAGCTGAGGATTCATATTTGCGTTTAATTTCCGTTTGGCTTCCAAAATTGCAGTCATTTGTTCCGACAATCGTCCAGAGGAGATGTGAAGAGCATCTGTTTTAAGCATACTTCGCTGATCTGGGTAAACGAGCCGCTGATCCTTCCCCATTTGTATATAAAGTACATCTTTATATACGAGTAATAACAGATTGAGCCCCATGTCTAACTGGGCCTTTTCTTTAAAATGACTATTCCATTCATCCTGAAGAATCGTCATTGCATAAAGTGGATTTTGCTTCAGGACTTCATATAATTTTAACACTATTTTTCGTGCTTGTGCAAACCAATCATCGCCATCAAGCTCCAATGCCTCATGAATATGATTCGTTACTGCGGCAAGAAGTGGTGCTTTAACAGAATGAACGCCAGCTTCTTCAAGTTTTTCACATAAAATAGCAGCTGGAATCGATTGAAAGGAAATCAATTGGCAACGTGATAAAATCGTTGACAAGATTCGCTGTGGTTGCTCAGTGACTAAGATGGCCATCGTCTCTGAATGTGGCTCTTCTAAAAATTTTAATAAGCTATTTGCAGCAGAAACCGTCATCTTCTCAGCTTCAATTATGATATATAGCTTTTGCTTCGATTCCATTCCTGATTTGCTAAATTCCGTTCGTAATGAACGAATCTGTTCTATTTTAATCGATAATCCATCTGGTTCTACGAGATGAACATCGGGATGATTGCCATGCTCTATTCGTTTACAATTTATACAATGTCCACAAGGAATACAATCGACGCGATTTTCACAGAAGAGCGCCTTTGCCATTAATAAACTAGCAGCCCGTTTTCCTGTCCCACGCTCACCTTCAAATAAATAAGCGTGAGCGATTCGATTCTTTTCCATGCTGCGCTTCAACATCCTCGCAGCAAGCGGCTGTTCTTTTTCGAATTCTATCCATGATATAGACACATCATTCAACTCGCTAACTATCATAAAATAATGAGCAGTCCTTAATTTCTACGATCTCGCTGAAATTAATGACTGCTTGTATCATTCTAAAATTGGTGAAACTCTTCAATTGGAAGGACAAAAACCGTCGCCCCACCTACCGACACTTCTACTGGATAAGGAATATATGAATCAGCGTTACCGCCCATTGGCGATACCGGTGCCATGAGTTGCTCACGGGTTTTACAGTTATCTTTAATCACTTGAAGGGCTTTAGCAACTCTTGCATCTTCCGTTCCAATCATGAACGTCGTATTGCCAGACTTTAAAAACCGCCTGTTGTTGCTAGCTTCGTTGCTCTAAAGTTATGTTCAACTAAAGCTGTCATTAAACGATTGCTATCTTGATCCTGCACAACCGCCATAATCATCTTCATGTACAATTTCCCTTGAGATTACTTTTTACATATTGTCTTATATTTATTATATCAGCTATCGGTTTATGATACATGTCTTATCATAAAAGTTTTTCATTATATTCTAAATTGATAGATATTATTTATTCTTTTGCAAAAATGCATCTATTGCGCCTTTTGCCGATTCATAAACAAGATCGACCGAAGCACTTGCATCAATTTTTACAATTCTTCCGGGAAATCTTTTTAATAGAAGATGGTAGCCTTCCCTTACCTTGTGATGAAAATCGATCGCTTCTAAGTCTAGGCGATTAATTTCCTTCCTTGATGCTGATTAATTCGGCTTAAACCAATTTCAGGCGCAAGATCAAAATATAATGTTAAATCCGGCATTAATTCTTGAATCGCAAATGTATTAATCGCTAATACTTCATCGATTCCTAAACCCCTTGCATGTCCTTGGTAAGCGAGTGAACTATCAATAAATCGGTCACATATGACGATCGCTCCTCGGTTAAGAGCTGGTACGACCTTTTCAACCAAATGTTGACGTCGCGCTGCTGCATACAATAAGGCCTCTGTACGTCGGTCCATTATCGTATGATTAGGATCTAAAATGATCTGACGAATTTGCTCAGATATATTAATTCCTCCAGGTTCTCGTGTGATGACTACTTCCTATCCATTTGTTGAAATTCCGTTACTAGTTTATGTATAATCGTTGTTTTTCCTGCACCTTCAGGACCTTCAAACGTAATAAATGTTCCTTCCATCGTCCCACCCCATCCTTTGTTGCTCATACCATTTAGTATATCATCGAGGGTTGTCTGATGAAAACACTTCAATTTTCCTTTTTATAAAGGTCTCTTCTCCACCTTGAAAACGAGCATTTGTCCGCAACAATAGGTTTAATTGATCCAAATGTTCAGCTTTTATCTCTTCTCCTGGCAACAATAACGGAATCCCTGGTGGATATGGAATAATCATTTTTGCCGCAATTCTACCAACTGCCTCGTCAATTTCGACATGTTCCGTAGGTAGATCACGCATTTCCTTATATGAATAAGTTAATTGACTTATTTTCTCCGTTTCATATTTTCTAAGCGTTGGCATCATCTGTTCATTTTGCCTGCAATTATCCGATCGGAAGTTGCTTATTTTCTCAACTGCACGTTCATATGGAAATTCAGTGCCTTGCTTTAGCAACGGCAAGGTGAACAGCACTTGTGAAGGATCTGCTAACTCTGAATAGATAGCCCATTCTTCCAATTTCTTTTGCAACTCATATCCAGTCATATTTGGATGAGAGATTGCCATTTTTAAAGGATCTTGTCCACTTTCAAGTGGGTGAACGTAAAGATCAGTCCGTCGAGAAAGCTGTATTGAAAATTGCTCTCGCTTTTTCATCGTATACTCGATATCTTTATCGGTAAAAGATTCTAAATAATGACGAGCGATATCTAGTGATGCCATAATGGGGTATGACGGACTGCTTGATTGTAAAATTGATAAATACATCTCAATCTCCCGTCTACTCACTCGCTCACTATTTACATGTAAATAAGAACCCATTGTCATCGCGGGCAACATTTTATGGGCAGAATGAACAACAACATCAGCACCTAGTGTAAGCGCTGAAGGAGGAAACGGATCGCCTAATTGAAAATGGGGCCCATGAGCTTCGTCAATTAACACAGCTGCTCCATGATGATGAGCAATGTCGATGATTTGTTTTAATTCATATGTTTTCCCATAATAGTCAGGGTATGTAAAAATACAAACCTTTATATTAGGATAACGTTTAAACGCTTCCTTTACACGATTTGGATCAATGCTTGCTGGCAGCGACAAATGCTTGTCTATTTCCGGGAAATGAAAATCGGGTGAACATTCGCCAACATGAGCCCATTTAAAATCGATTTATGACAATTGCGTTGAACGAGCACGTGCTCTCCTTCACGACAACTCGCTAATATCATCGCTATATTCCCTACGGTACTGCCATTTATTAGGAAATAACTTTTATTTGTACGATAAAATTGAGTAAGAAGCTTCTCTGCTTTAGCAATGGCTTCCTGTGGATCATGTAAATCATCCAGCCCCGTAATTTCAGTAAGATCATACGTTAAAAACTGTGAAAATAACGGATCTGTCTGCTCCATTAACAACCCATTTTTATGTCCCGGAACATGAAAGGAAATACTGTTTCGCTCCCTATGCTCCTGTAATGCGTCATAAATTGGCATGCTACCTTTTTCATATCGAATTCCCTCTCGTTCATCATCTCTTGTACTTACGATCATATCATAGATAGAAGCGCAAAAAATATAGCCAGCTTCTTCCCTGGCTATGATATCGTTCTATCTTCTGTTATCACTTTTAATTTATGGATAAAATACTTGTAGGTTGGATCAACTGGATCGCTATTAATCATAGCAGTCTCACAATCTGTACAAATATACGATGTATAAAGATGATATCCTTGCTTATTTCCCATTGCAAATAATGCACTTACTCATACCTCCACCTCCATACAATCAAGGTTACCCATCCTTCTCCGTTGTATACATAATTTATAAAATTAAATCAATTGTTCTTTATCTTATGCTCAAAATATTGAGACGTTGTTTGTCTTATAGATAAAATTATAAGTTAAAACCACCTACATCAAGCGAGTGCAGGTGGTTAAACGAGAATATATAATTGAATAATCGTCAAAGCGGCAACACCTGGTAAACCTAAAAAACCGGAGATTGTTGAGGTTGCGAAATTGATCGGAACATACACGCCAAATTGATTGCCAACTGCATTTAGAAAAACAAAAACAATGCACCAATCATTATCTTCATGACGGCTTGTCCCGTCCATTTCAAAACTTCCCAGGCAAGCTAATTAAAAGCAATATGAGAATGATTCCACCTATTATTGCAATCATTGCGAATGAATTCAAATCTTGTCCCTCCTGCCTCTCGTCTACAATCCTATTTATATGACGAGATTAAAAAAAGAACAAAATTTACATTCAATTTATCGTTCGATACGCGTTTTCAATGAAACAGGCCTCAATTTAGCTTCTCGGAACAAGAAAAAGTATTTTGCTTTTGCAAGCTTTGTTTCATATCGTAATTGGTCGGTATGTTCATAGCTTAGTTTTTCTATTTGCTTTTGCTTGAGCCAATCTTCCTTCGTACTTTCCATTAAATCTAATAGCCGTTGATCATACTCTTTACGAAGTTTTTTCTTCGAAACATTACAGTTCTCTTCTTCCTTCCATCGCTTTAGAAAGCGTCACTTCATCTGCGTATTCAAGATCTCCACCAACGGGAAGACCGTGAGCGATTCTCGTAACCGTAATACCAGATGGCTTTAACAATCTGGATATATACATCGCTGTTGCTTCCCTTCAATATTCGGGTTTGTCGCTAAAATGACTTCCTGAACCGTGTCGTCTTGTAATCTTTTTAATAGATCAGGTATATTAATATCTTCTGGACCGATGCCTTCCATTGGCGAAATTGAACCGTGAAGAACATGATAGAGTCCATTATATTCACGCATTTTTTCCATCGCGATAACATCTTTTGGCTCTTGAACGACACAGACGACACTGCGGTCACGCCGCTCATCTTTACAAATATAACAAGGATCTTGATCCGTTATATGTCCGCAAACCGTGCAAAATCCTAAATCACGCTTCGCGTTAACCAGTGCTTTGGCAAAATCAAGCACCGTATCTTCCTTCATATTAAGAACGAAAAAGCCAGGCGGGCAGCGGTCTTAGGCCCAATTCCCGGCAATTTCATAAAGCTATCGATTAGCTTTGAGATTGGTTCTGGATAATGCATAATCGTATCCTCACATTCCAGGAAGGTTAATCCCTTTAGTGAACTGCCCCATCGTCGCATTCGTCAGATCATCCGCTTGCTTTAATGCATCATTTGTTGCCGCAACAACGAGGTCTTGAAGCATTTCAATATCTTCCGGATCAACAACTTCCTCATTAATATTCACTTCGAGCACTTCCTTATGACCTGAAACGATGACGGTTACCATTCCGCCACCCGCTGTTCCTTCAAGTCTTTTCTCACCGAGTGCTTCTTGTGCCTCAGCCATTTTCTTTTGCATTTTTTGCATTTGTTTCATCATGCCTTGCATATTTCCCATACCTCGCATCATTTCCATTACCTCCACTGGATTAATTTTTATTTCAAGTAAATCCGCACCTACTAATTTCATTGCTTCTGCAATTAGCGGATCCTCACTCATTTCTTCACTTTTCTCGCCTTGTTGACTTTGATGTTGTAAAAATTGTTGCCTAATTTCAAGCCACTGATTTTCAGGAACACCGACGAACTGATATTGCTTCCCTGTTAATTCCTCTAAAAACTGTGTCAGTGTTTGAATAAATTTATGATTTTCCACTGCCATTTGACAATGGATTTCATACTTAAATTTCAGCACGAATGCATTAGCTGAAGCGGCTGCAGGCTCAGCATCATTTAATAAAGCAGATTGAGAACGCATTTGCCTACTATTTAACATTTCAAGCAAATCGCCCCAACGACTCTTGATCGCATTTAAATCTTCTCTCGTTGCTTGCTTTAATATTTCTTCAATCATTCTTGCGTTTGCTCGATACCCCTTTGTAGAACGTGCCACCTTTTTCGCTGGCTGATCTCGACGAACTTCTTCTTGTGCAGGTCGATGCGTTTTCATTGCTTCAATTTCCTTTTCAAGCGTAGCAATCTTCGCTAATAATTGTTGACCGCCTGCTGAATCGATAACATTGTTTTTCACTTCCGTCTGACAAAGCTTAACGAGGCAAACTTCCAAATAAATACGAGCATGGTTCGTAAATCGCATTTCTTGTTGGGTTTTATTTAATATATCAATGTATTCATAAATATGCTCCGGCTGAATTTGCTCCGATAATGTTGTAAACTCTTCATCAAGCAGCGCCCGCTCTAGGGACTCTTCTAACGTCGGTGCCGTTTTATAAAGCAGCATATCACGAAAATATAAAATCATATCTTCTGCAAATCGCCCAGGATCCTTCCCTTCGAGCATCAGTTCTTCCAGTGCTTCAAGAGCCATCGGTGTATCCTTTTCATACACCGCTCTTCCTAAGCGATTTAAATAGCTTTGGGCAACAGAACCCGTAACCGCTAAAGCATCCTCTACAGTTACCCTTTCATCGCTAAACGATACCGCTTGGTCAAGAAGGCTAAGTGCGTCTCTCATTCCACCCTCGGCTGCCCGAGCGATGACATGAAGCGCCTTTTCATCGAACTGAAGACCAGATTCTGTAGCAATATGTTCCATCCTGCCAACGATATCTTGAGCAGTAATTCGTTTGAAATCAAAACGTTGACAACGGAAATAATTGTTAAAGGAATTTTATGCGGCTCAGTCGTTGCTAAAATAAATATAACATGCCTTGGAGGCTCCTCCAATGTTTTTAACAGCGCATTAAAAGCACTGATGGAGAGCATATGTACCTCGTCAATAATATAAACTTTATATGGAACCGAATTAGGAGCAAAGTTTACTTTATCAAGCACATCTCGCATTTCCTCGACGCGGCTATTGGAAGCCGCATCAAACTCGATCACATCTTGATTTGAACCATCCGTAATTCCAACACAGGCCGCACATTCATTACACGGTTCAGAGACAGGCATTTTTCACAATTCACTGCTTTTGCTAAAATTTTAGCTGCACTTGTTTTCCCGTACCACGTGGACCTGAAAATAAATAAGCGTGGGATATTTTTGGTGGAGGAGAGCATTTTGTAATGTTCTCGTGACATGCTCCTGACCAACGACGTCTGCGAATGATTGTGGTCTCCATACCCGATATAATGCTTGATAGCCCATTTTCTCCTCCTCCTTCTCCCTTGATCGTTTCTCCTCTTTCATTATACAGTTAGAAACATGATTTTCAAAATGAATTCTTCTCACTCTTCGAAAAGGAGTGAGGTGATATGAAATACGTAAAGCTAATAACAATAGGGAATGATAGACCGGTGTTAGGATTCTTGAACCAGAGCGAGATTTTACAAGCCTTATTAAAAACTTGCTATGCCTGTGCGAAAATGTTGGTAGAATTCCTCCTAAGAAATAAGAAAAACCCACTCAAATGAATGGGTTTTGCATTTTATGTAAGTACCGTGCACCTTCCTTCGACTGTGTGCCATAAGCGTTACTTAAGCAGTTAGCTCGACCCAGGCAACCCTGCGGCACATGAGAGCTTCCACTTAATGCTGCTTCCTTCCGGACCTGACATGGTTCATGGATTCCCATTGCGCAGGACCCGAGTGTCAACACCACTTACTTAAGTCAGACCTTACAGCACAGGCAGCCTCAGGAAAGGAATTCAACCCCGCTGGAGCGGATTGCGGGTTACAAGGCTCCGCTATTTCCCGTCTAGCACGGTAAGACATAGTATACTATCTTTTTCAAAATTAATCAATGGTTCGTATTTCCAATCGTTGACGTTGCTTTTCAATCTTCTTTCTTTCGCGAATGTTTCGGAAAAGTCGCTTAGCATTGTTCCGCATTCTTCCTCAAGCACTCCCTTTTACTTCACATTGATGATTGAAACGCTTATCCTCAAGCAAATTCATCAATGTACCAGCACAGCCACCTTTTGATCGGAAGCTCCATACACTACTTTTTAATACGTGATAATAGAATCGCCCCACTGCACATCGGACATGGTTCAAGTGTGATATAGAGCTCCGCCCCTCAAGTCGCCACGTTCCTAACTTTTTACATGCTTGGTCGATCGCCAAAAGCTCTGCATGGGCGATTGCATTTTGTTCGGTCTCTCGTAAGTTGTACGCGGAAGCAATGATATCCCCATTTAAGACAATAATAGCCCCGATTGGCACTTCATTGGCCATCTCCGCCTTTTCTGCCTCAGCAATTGCGAGCCGCATATACTCTTCTTCTGTGCGCTGTACCATCGTTTTACTACTCCTTATCGTCTTTTTCATATTTTAACATAAACAACCCTTTTCACTCATACAATGGTGTCAGCCATTTATTTGGTTAAGGGGATTGTTATGCAAATTCATGTTGTTCAACCTAATGAAACCGTGATTTCCATCGCTTCTCGCTATAGTGTGAACTCTACATTAATTATAGAAGCGAATGAGTTGCCTAATCCAGATCAACTCGTCGTTGGTCAAGCACTTGTCGTTCCGATTGTAGGGAGCTTTTATTGGGTAAAAGCGGGGATAGCCTGTGGTCCATAAGTAGACAATTTGGCATTTCTTATGTAGAGCTTGCTCGCATTAATGGCTTTCCTGTAAATCAGCCACTTTATATTGGCATGCGTCTGTATATTCCACAAAGAGCTAAAACAAATAGGAATTTAATGCATATGTTGAGCCACTTGGAGGGTCGTTTCACCGGCGCTTGAAACGAGCGCACGCAATGCCGCACCTTATTTAACTTATTTGTCTCCGTTTACCTATTTAGCAAAGCGGGACGGTTCATTAACAGCACCTCCATTAAATCAATTTCCAGACATTGCCCGTGCAAATAACAACGTCCTAGTAATGGTCGTCGCCAATCAAGAAGGCGGTCAATTTAATTCAGACCTAGGGCATGTGCTTTTGACAAATACGGATGTCCAAAATACGTTTTTAACGAATATTATTAATGAGGCGAAGCGAGTTGGATTTGGTGATGTTCATTTTGATTTGGAACGGCTTCTTCCTGCCGATCGTGAAGCGTATAATCAATTTTTACGAACAGCACGTAATCGTCTGCATGCGGAAGGGATAATGATTTCAACTGCCCTAGCTCCAAAAACAAGTGCTACCCAGAAAGGCGAATGGTATGAAGCGCATGATTATAAAGCACATGGGAAATCGTCGATTATACAGTCATTATGACATATGAATGGGGGTATAGCGGCGGCCCTGCCATGGCTGTCTCACCAATCGGTCCTGTCCGCCAAGTACTTGAATATGCGATAACTGAAATTCCGGCAAATAAAATTTTAATGGGGCAAAATCTATATGGTTATGATTGGACGCTTCCATTTGTTCAAGGTACAACTGCAAGAGCTGTTAGCCCGCAACGTGCGATTCAAATTGCCGCAGAAAATAATGTGGCCATCCAATATAATGAAACATCGCAAGCACCTTTTTTAACTATACCGCTAGCGACGGAAGGGAGCATGAAGTATGGTTTGAAGATGCCCGATCAATCCAAGCGAAATTTAATTTAGTGAAGGAATTACAATTACGTGGTGTTAGCTACTGGAAACTTGGTCTTTCCTTCCCTCAAAATTGGCTGCTCATTACAGATAATTTCAATGTTGTCAAAAAGTGATCAAATAAAAGAAAACCCACTGTTTATACAGAGGGTTTTCGTATATCTTCAATATTTATGCGCTATGTATGGAGGAGGTAGAGGGATTCGAACCCCGCGCGGTTTGACCCGCCTGTCGGTTTTCAAGACCGATCCCTTCAGCCAGACTTGGGTATACCTCCGTAACAACAAAAATAATAATAACAAGATCTTTTTTAATGTCAACAAAATATGAACAAAAAATTGAATTTACATTTGATGGCCACTCGGAATAAGTCGAACTTTTAGGTAGTCGTGCAATTACAGTCTTAACGATAAAAAAGCCCCATGAAAATCATGAGACTTTAGACATTATTTATTTAATGACTTCTTTATTTCCCATATAAGGCTGGAGCACCTTTGGAATTTCAACTGTGCCATCTGCTCGTTGGAAGTTTTCCAAAATAGCAGCTACCGTTCTTCCAATTGCTAGCCCTGAGCCGTTTAACGTATGAACATGTTCCGGCTTTGCATTTTTTCACGTCGGAAACGGATATTAGCACGTCTCGCTTGGAATGCTTCGAAATTTGAACAAGAAGAGATTTCTCTATATGTTTCCTGGCTCGGAATCCATACCTCAATGTCGTACTTCTTCGCAGCTGTAAAACCTAGGTCACCTGTACACATACTCATAACGCGGTATGGTAAATTCAAAAGCTGGAGAACTTTTTCGGCATGACTTGTTAATAATTCTAATTCAGCATAGAGTCTTCCGGCTTAACGAATCGTACTAATTCTACTTTATTAAATTGATGCTGGCGAATTAACCCTCGCGTATCTCTGCCAGCAGACCCGGCTTCTGAACGGAAATTCGTGCTATATGCTGTATAGCTAATCGGTAATTGATCGGCAGATAAAATTTCGTCACGATGATAATTCGTTACTGGTACTTCTGAAGTTGGGATGAGAAAATAATCCTCTTCCTCAATTAAAAAGCATCCTCTTCAAACTTTGGAAGTTGACCTGTGCCAACCATACTTGCTCGATTTACCATATACGGCGGCAACATTTCTACATATCCATGTTCCTCAGCATGAAGATCAAGCATAAAACTAATAAGTGCACGTTCCAAACGCGCTCCTAACCCTTTATAAAAGACAAAGCGGCTTCCCGTTACTTTACCCGCACGTTCAAAATCCAAAATGTCTAAATTTGTCGCAAGATCCCAATGAGGCTTCGCTTCAAAATCAAACTGGCGAACTCCCCCATTTTCGCACTTCAATATTGTCTTCCTCATCTTCACCGACAGGTACACTTTCATGTGGAATGTTCGGGATCGATAATAATAAATGTTCAAGCTGCGCTTCTACTTCACGAAGCCTCGTATCAAGCTCCTTGATTTCATCGCCCACTGTACGCATTTCAGCTATTAATTCATCTGCATCTTGCTTTTCCCTCTTTAGTTGAGCGATTTGTTGTGACACTTCGTTGCGTCGGCTTTTTAATTGTTCTGCCTTTACGATCGCATCACGTCGTTCACGGTCCAACTCCCCAAACGTATCCAAATCCGTTAAATCTTCCCACGGTGCTTCAATTTTTCCTTGATTTCTTCAAAATTACCTCGTAAAAATTTCATATCAAGCATCGCAATTCCTCCTATTTTTGAATTTTTTGAAATAAAAACAAAAACTCCCATCCCTACAAAAGGGACGAGAGTTACCCGCGTTGCCACCCAAATTGAAAGCTCTTTGCTTTCCTCTTGATAAGATAACGGTTTTAACCGAAAATGCTTACAGGCATCACGCTTTCGGCATTTTACTCAAGGATGGATTCACAGAATGACTTCACCGATTTCCACCAACCATCGGCTCTCTTTTAGAATTCATCTCTGTTACTATTTCCTCTCAACATACTCACTCATTTTAATTTGCCCATACTATACTATAAACATCGATCATTTGCAAATATTTTACGAACGGGCTTCTTTCACCATCTGGTGGAAATATTTCATCATACTGTCATCATCCGCTAATTCTGGATGGAAAGAACAACCTAAAAATTGTCCTTCTCTCACTGCAACAATACGCCCTTCGTACTTTGCCAAAATCTCTACATTTTCGCCCGCTTCCAGAATATGTGGAGCTCTAATAAATACAGCCGTCATCGACTTCGCTACACCTGCAACGGCAATATCGGCTTCAAAGCTATCGCGCTGGCGTCCAAACGAATTTCGTTCTACAACAATATCCATCAGGCTTAAATGTGCAGCATCTGAACCAGAAATATGCTTTGCTAGTAAAATCAAACCTGCACATGTTCCAAACATCGGCTTCCCATCGTTAGCAAATTCACGAAGTGGTTCAATGAAGCCATTTTGATCCATCAGTCTTCGCATCGCTGTGCTTTCGCCGCCTGGAAGAATGATTCCGTCTAATTCAGCAAGCTGTGCTGTTTCCTTCACAATGACCGCCTTAGCTCCGCATTGTTCAATTGCTCGTACATGTTCTTGTACTGCACCTTGAAGGCCTAAAACCCCAATGACCATCTTTTCATTCACGATTTACCACCCACGCTCTTGCATGCGTTGTTCTGGTGAAAGAGAAGAAATTTCAATTCCTTTCATTGCTGCACCAAGCCCTTTTGATAGTTCAGCAATTTTTGCATAATCTTGGTAATGTGCTGTTGCTTCTACAATTGCACGGGCAAATTTCTCAGGATTTTCCGCCTTAAAAATCCCTGATCCGACAAACACACCGTCAGCACCAAGCTGCATCATTAAAGCAGCATCTGCCGGTGTTGCAACTCCACCAGCTGCAAAGTTTACAACCGGCAAGCGACCTGCACGTTTGATTTCTAGTAATAATTCATATGGAGCACCTAGTAATTTAGCTTCTGTCATCAATTCATCTTCATTCATATGTGCAACTTTACGTACTTGCGCATTGACTTCTCGTAGATGACGAACAGCTTCAACAATATTCCCTGTTCCTGGCTCACCTTTTGTTCTTAACATCGAAGCCCCTTCTCCGATTCTACGAAGCGCTTCGCCTAAATTTCGACATCCACAAACAAATGGTACCGTATATTCCTTTTTATTTAAATGGAACTCTTCATCAGCAGGAGTTAATACTTCACTCTCATCGATATAATCGACTCCCATTGCTTCCAACACACGCGCTTCTACAATATGTCCAATTCGTGCTTTCGCCATCACTGGAATTGAAACAGCAGACATGACCTCTTCTACGATTGTTGGATCAGCCATTCTCGCTACACCACCAGCTGCACGAATATCCGAAGGTACGCGCTCAAGGGCCATTACAGCTACTGCCCCAGCTGCCTCTGCTAGTTTCGCTTGCTCCGCGTTAATGACATCCATAATGACGCCACCTTTTGCATTTCTGCCATCCCACGTTTTACTCGATCTGTTCCAGTTCTCATATCTAGTCGCTCCTTATGATTAAAAACATATTTTTCCACACTAAAACTATCAGAATAATTCAATATACTTTAGTAAACTACAAAAACATCTCCTTGTCAATACAAGGAGATGTGAACGAGTTAAAACCATCCTTTAACTGTATCTGTAACACTTCCCCATACATCTGAGAAAAACCGCCGATGCCGCGCATCATTAATACGAACCAATTCGCTTTCTCGACTTTATCTGCTGTTACAACTTTTACAGATGGTGTATATTCTTTTTCTATATAACCATAATCTTCTTGATTCTCTTGAATAACTGTGAGTACGCCTATTTGCTCACCTTTTTAATTGGTGCCTGGATTTCGCTATCTTTGTTCACTTTCTTTTGATCAACCGTAAATACTGGTGTAAACGATTCTTCTTGCCCATTTTTAACGATTAATGTTAAAGGATCTTTCGTACGAATTTGAACGGACTTTTCTTTCCCTTTCGTCACTTTTAATGATTTATGTCCTTTAATCACATAATCCTTCGGTATAATTTCTTTCATCGAAAAATTAGAAAACGCATAATCAAGCATTTTTTCGTTTCGCCAAATCTGCCCCGGTCACTGCTATTACCATTTTCGTCTTTTGCGTTCATAACAACGGTAATGACTCTAAAATCCCCGCGTTTTGCTGTTCCTGTAAAACAGCGCCCAGCGAAGCTCGTCGTTCCTGTTTTTAGCCCATCTACTCCTGGATATTCATACTCCAAAGATGGAAGCATCAAGTTCCAGTTTTTCATTTGGCCTTCTAAATTACGAAACTCTTTTTCGGTACACTGGCCGTTTCTAAAACTTCTGGAAATCTTCCATAATTCGCATCGCAAGTTTTGCCGTAGAACGTGCAGACATGACATTTTCCTCATCTGCCCCGTTCCTTCTGGATGCTTCCCATGTAAATCACTGTTATTCAATCCTGTTGAATTAACAAAATGATAATGGTCTAACCCAATCTCTTTCGCTTTATCATTCATCATTTTTACGAATGCAGACTCTGATCCAGCAATTGCTTCAGCGATTGCAATCGTTGCACCATTTGCCGAAAATATTGCCATTGCTTCGTATAGTTCTCTAATTGTGTAATTTTGGCCAACCTCTAATGGTACATTGGAAAGTCTTGTGTCTATAGATACATTGTGAACGAATTCACTAATTGTATGTTCTTGATCCCAACTAATTTTCTTATCATGAATGGCTTCAAACATCAGATATTCAGTCATCATCTTTGTCATTGAAGCAATACCAAGTGCTGTATCTTCATTTTTTGCATATAAAATTTTCCTGTGCTAGCTTCCACCAAAATAGCTGCATCTGCATTAATATTTAATGGATCAGCCGCAAATGTGCGATTAGGAAGTTGAATTAAACTGACCAACATTAATACAGATAAACAAATAGCAATATATATCTTGCTTGATTTTTTATCACATGAAAACCCTCCAACATAATATGTACACGTTTGTCATTTTATCATAGTTTCATGGCATTTAGAAAGTGACAATTGTACGTTAAAAGCAACAGAAAATGGCAGAACCATGAACATTTCTTCCATGGCCCTGCCATCGTTTTCGACTACCTAACAAGTAATACGATTAATCAAAATCGGTTTCTATCTCGTTAACAAACATCAACATGCACAATTTATTATGATAATGAATAATTTGGTGCTTCTTTCGTAATCTGAACTTGATGTGGATGGCTTTCACGCAAGCCCGCTCCAGTCATTTTAATAAATTGAGCCTTCTCACGGAAATCCGCCAAAGTAGGAGCACCACAGTAGCCCATTCCCGCACGTAATCCGCCTGTTAGCTGATAAAGTGTATCTGCTAAAGGCCCTTTATATGGCAAACGTCCTTCAATTCCCTCAGGAACAAATTTCTTTGCGTCCTCTTGGAAATAGCGGTCTTTAGAACCTTTTTCCATTGCAGCTTCTGATCCCATTCCTCGGTACACTTTAAAACGGCGACCTTGGAAGATTTCTGTTTCCCGGGCTTTCAGAAGTACCAGCAAGTAAGCTACCTAACATAACGGCATGTCCACCAGCAGCAAGTGCTTTAGCAATATCTCCTGAATATTTGATTCCGCCGTCGGCAATAATTACTTTTCCATGCTTTCGTGCTTCTGTTGCACAATCATAAATCGCTGTGATTTGTGGTACCCCGACACCGGCAACGACACGAGTCGTACAAATGGAACCTGGACCAATTCCAACTTTTACAACATCAGCTCCCGCTTCAATTAACGCTTTTGTCGCTTCAGCAGTTGCAACATTTCCGGCAATAATATTTAAATGTGGATAAAGTTCACGGATGTTTCTCACTGTATTTAATACACCAGCAGAATGTCCATGTGCTGTATCAATAACAATCACATCAACTTGTGACTGAACAAGCATATCTACTCGCTTCATCGTATCGCCACTAACACCAACAGCTGCCCCTACGAGTAAGCGTCCTTTGAATCTTTGGCGGAATGAGGGAATTCAATCACCTTTTCAATGTCTTTGATCGTAATTAGCCCTTTTAACACTCCATCTTCATCAATTAAAGGTAGTTTTTCAATTCGATGCTTTTGTAAAATACTTTCCGCCTCATCAAGCGTCGTACCAACGGGTGCTGTAACTAGGTTTTCCTTTGTCATTACATCTGTAATTAATAGAGAATAATCTTGGATGAAACGCATATCGCGATTCGTAATAATCCCTACGAGAATTTTTTCTTCTTCGTTATTAACGATCGGAACTCCGGAAATGCGGTATTTCCCATCAAATATTCAGCATCATACACTTTATGCTGCGGGTTAAGAAGAATGGATCTGTAATAACTCCACTTTCAGAGCGTTTTACTTTATCCACATTTTCAGCTTGCTGTTCAATGCTCATATTTTTATGAATAATCCCTATACCACCTTGACGTGCCATTGAGATGGCCATTCTTGATTCCGTCACCGTGTCCATTCCTGCACTAATAATAGGAATATTTAATTTTAATGTGTCTGTTAATGCAACCTTGAGATCAACATCTTTTGGAACAACTTCAGATTTTGCTGGAATTAATAGCACATCATCAAACGTTAAACCTTCTTTTGCAAACTTTGATTCCCACATTTTTTTCGTCCCCCTGCTCCGAAATATTATTAGTAGGTTATCAATTGGATAAAATACTGTCAAGGATAAGCAACAATGTTCCATTTTTCAAATAATTCAGAGGTGAAAACATTGAACCCTATCGAGCAAGTGTGGACGCGGATAAATTTCTTTCAGTCAGCAGAAGTGACTGAAAAATACTTGAAGAGCAATTACGAACATTTTCCAAACGCTGATACAAAAAGCTATGATAATTGTTACCCTTTTATGTATTATTTAGAACAAGGAGAAATCTTTTATAAACAAGCAAATGACTCTCCACTCTCTATTAAACCAATGCTACTCTTTATGGATTTGTCCATTTAATCAAAGCATGCTTATTAACCGTTGATCCATTTTATCCTAATTCAACTACTGTACTTGCTCATGGTGTTTCTGCGCGAAAAAGGAAAAAGCGCGATTACCTCTTTTTGATGATGAGATTAAAATCCAAAAAACGGAATATGTACATATTTTTCTGATAAAATGTTTCATGTGAAACATTTAGAAGGTGAAAAGTTTAAAATGGAGGAGCTTTTATTTCTTGTCGCAGAGTTAGATGAAGTTTTTTGTTTACAAAAGGAGAATCTACAATGTTCCCTTTAATTGATGATGGGCTTGATTCATGGATCATTCCAAAGGAAGTAGCCGAATCTTATTTTATGGATGAAAATAGATTAAAGGAATTCTAAATAATAAACATCCTAGAAACATTGATTGGCGAAGAAATAGTCCTAACACTTTGCTATTTAAGAAGGTAGACACGTATCATCCTCCTTTTCGGTATCATTTTGATAAACAAAAGGTATGTCTTCCTAACAAGCTTCACAAACATCTTGAATTACCTGATATGCTCATTCATTATTTACTTTTATACAATTTAAGTATGATTTCACGATACGAAACTGAATGGTGGTTTGAACAATTAAAAACAACACCAAATTCTGATGCGATTTTCATTCAAACGTATCTAGATGTAACTGAAAGAAAGGGACCCTATTTGATTTATCAATTTTTAATGAAGAATATGAAATAAAAACACGACACAGTGAAAAACTGCGTCGTGTTTTTATTTTGCCTGGCAACGTCCTACTCTTGCAGGGGAATCCCCCAACTACCATCGGCGCTGAAGAGCTTAACTGCCGTGTTCGAGATGGGAACGGGTGTGACCTCTTCGCTATCGCCACCAGACAGGTTTTATTATAATACTTTTTCTTGCGAATTTCAAGAGAAATTTTTCATTCTCTCAAAACTAGATAAATGAGAAGGTAAACCGTTAGATCATGCTAGCTTCAGCGCGTAGCGCCTTCCGCTTTATATTTGATTAAGTCCTCGATCGATTAGTATCCGTCAGCTCCATGTGTCACCACACTTCCACACCGGACCTATCAACCTGATCATCTTTCAGGGATCTTACTAGCTTGCGCTATGGGAAATCTCATCTTGAGGGGCTTCATGCTTAGATGCTTTCAGCACTTATCCCTTCCGCACATAGCTACCCAGCGATGCTCCTGGCGGAACAACTGGTACACCAGCGGTGCGTCCATCCCGGTCCTCTCGTACTAAGGACAGCTCCTCTCAAATTTCCTGCGCCCACGACGGATAGGGACCGAACTGTCTCACGACGTTCTGAACCCAGCTCGCGTACCGCTTTAATGGGCGAACAGCCCAACCCTTGGGACCGACTACAGCCCCAGGATGCGATGAGCCGACATCGAGGTGCCAAACCTCCCCGTCGATGTGAACTCTTGGGGAGATAAGCCTGTTATCCCCGGGGTAGCTTTTATCCGTTGAGCGATGGCCCTTCCATGCGGAACCACCGGATCACTAAGCCCGACTTTCGTCCCTGCTCGACTTGTAGGTCTCGCAGTCAAGCTCCCTTGTGCCTTTACACTCTGCGAATGATTTCCAACCATTCTGAGGGAACCTTTGGGCGCCTCCGTTACATTTTAGGAGGCGACCGCCCCAGTCAAACTGCCTGCCAGACACTGTCTCCCAGCCGGATCACGGCTGCGGGTTAGAATGTCAATACAGCAAGGGTAGTATCCCACCGATGCCTCCACCGAAGCTGGCGCTCCGGTTTCAAAGGCTCCTACCTATCCTGTACAAGCTGCACCAACATTCAATATCAGGCTGCAGTAAAGCTCCACGGGGTCTTTCCGTCCTGTCGCGGGTAACCTGCATCTTCACAGGTACTATAATTTCACCGAGTCTCTCGTTGAGACAGTGCCCAGATCGTTGCGCCTTTCGTGCGGGTCGGAACTTACCCGACAAGGAATTTCGCTACCTTAGGACCGTTATAGTTACGGCCGCCGTTTACTGGGGCTTCAATTCGCACCTTCGACCGAAGTCTAAGCGCTCCTCTTAACCTTCCAGCACCGGGCAGGCGTCAGCCCTATACTTCGCCTTACGGCTTCGCAGAGACCTGTGTTTTTGCTAAACAGTCGCCTGGGCCTATTCACTGCGGCTTCCGCAAGCTTTCACTCGCGGGAGCACCCTTCTCCCGAAGTTACGGGGTCATTTTGCCGAGTTCCTTAACGAGAGTTCTCTCGATCACCTTAGGATTCTCTCCTCGCCTACCTGTGTCGGTTTGCGGTACGGGCACCCATTTCCTCGCTAGAGGCTTTTCTTGGCAGTGTGGAATCAGGAACTTCGGTACTATATTTCCCTCGCCATCACAGTTCAGCCTTAGGAGTAAGGATTTGCCTCACTCCCAGCCTACCTGCTTGGACGCGCATATCCAACAGCGCGCTTACCCTATCCTCCTGCGTCCCCCATTACTCAAACGGAAATTAGGTGGTACAGGAATATCAACCTGTTGTCCATCGCCTACGCCTTTCGGCCTCGGCTTAGGCCCCGACTAACCCTGAGCGGACGAGCCTTCCTCAGGAAACCTTAGGCATTCGGTGGAAGGGATTCTCACCCTTCTTTCGCTACTCATACCGGCATTCTCACTTCTAAGCGCTCCACCAGTCCTTACGATCTGGCTTCACAGCCCTTAGAACGCTCTCCTACCATTGACACCAGAGGTGTCAATCCGCAGCTTCGGTGATACGTTTAGCCCCGGTACATTTTCGGCGCAGAGTCACTCGACCAGTGAGCTATTACGCACTCTTTAAATGGTGGCTGCTTCTAAGCCAACATCCTGGTTGTCTAAGCAACTCCACATCCTTTTCCACTTAACGTATACTTTGGGACCTTAGCTGGCGGTCTGGGTTGTTTCCCTCTCGACTACGGATCTTATCACTCGCAGTCTGACTCCCAAGGACAAGTATTTGGCATTCGGAGTTTGTCTGAATTCGGTAACCCGATGAGGGCCCCTAGTCCAAACAGTGCTCTACCTCCAATACTCTTACCTTGAGGCTAGCCCTAAAGCTATTTCGGAGAGAACCAGCTATCTCCAGGTTCGATTGGAATTTCACCGCTACCCACACCTCATCCCCGCACTTTTCAACGTACGTGGGTTCGGGCCTCCAGTAAGTGTTACCTTACCTTCACCCTGGACATGGGTAGATCACCTGGTTTCGGGTCTGCGACCTCATACTCATTCGCCCTATTCAGACTCGCTTTCGCTGCGGCTCCGTCTCTTCAACTTAACCTTGCATGAAATCGCAACTCGCCGGTTCATTCTACAAAGGCACGCCATCACACATGAATGTGCTCTGACTACTTGTAGGCACACGGTTTCAGGATCTATTTCACTCCCCTTCCGGGGTGCTTTTCACCTTTCCTCACGGTACTGGTTCACTATCGGTCACTAGGGAGTATTTAGCCTTGGGAGATGGTCCTCCCTGCTTCCGACGGGATTTCACGTGTCCCGCCGTACTCAGGATCCACTCTGGAGGGAACGAAGTTTCGAATACAGGGCTGTTACCTTCTCTGGCGGGTCTTTCCAGACCGCTTCATCTACTTCGTTCCTTTGTAACTCCGTGTAGAGTGTCCTACAACCCCAAGAGGCAAGCCTCTTGGTTTGGGCTCTTCCCGTTTCGCTCGCCGCTACTTAGGAATCGATGTTTCTTTCTCTTCCTCCGGGTACTTAGATGTTTCAGTTCCCGGGTCTGCCTTCCATTTCCTATGTATTCAGAAATGGATACTACTCCATTACGAGCAGTGGGTTCCCCATTCGGAAATCTCCGGATCAACGCTTGCTTACAGCTCCCGAAGCATATCGGTGTTAGTCCCGTCCTTCATCGGCTCCTAGTGCCAAGGCATCCGCCGTGCGCCCTTTCTAACTTAATCGTCCAGCTAAAAATCAGCGACGCACTTCTTCGTCAGCTTCCTTCACTCCCATCCTCACGTATTGCATACGCTCCGGTGGTCGCTCAGTTGCTTCCTCGAACTGCTTGCTTCTTTTACCTGACCTTTATTAAAAAGGTCTTACTTTTTCTTACGGATGAAAATCCATAAGGTGATGCTTCTCGGTTTATTGCTTCTCAATTTATCTAGTTTTCAAAGAACGAAGTAACTGATGTAACCATCAGCATTCTTGGTGGAGCCTAGCGGGATCGAACCGCTGACCTCCTGCGTGCAAGGCAGGCGCTCTCCCAGCTGAGCTAAGGCCCCATAAAAGTACAAAATCCCCATTTCAAAGAAACAAATGTGGGATGGTGGGCCTGAGTGGACTCGAACCACCGACCTCACGCTTATCAGGCGTGTGCTCTAACCAGCTGAGCTACAGGCCCACATTGTGTGTATGGTGAGAGTGTTCGAGCTCTCAAAACTGAACGAAACGAAACGTCTTTATTTAGAAATGTCTAGTTGCGGATCCTAGCTGCTCGAGGTCGCTTCACTTCTTCTGTCAAAACCCAAGGGCTTTTCCGCCAGAAACTCCAGCGCTTGTCGCAGCTGAACAGTCGCCTCCACATTTCGTTATTCCTTAGAAAGGAGGTGATCCAGCCGCACCTTCCGATACGGCTACCTTGTTACGACTTCACCCCAATCATCTGTCCCACCTTCGGCGGCTGGCTCCCAAAGGGTTACCCCACCGACTTCGGGTGTTACAAACTCTCGTGGTGTGACGGGCGGTGTGTACAAGACCCGGGAACGTATTCACCGTGGCATGCTGATCCACGATTACTAGCGATTCCGGCTTCATGCAGGCGAGTTGCAGCCTGCAATCCGAACTGAGAATGGTTTTATGGGATTGGCTAAACCTCGCGGTCTTGCAGCCCTTTGTACCATCCATTGTAGCACGTGTGTAGCCCAGGTCATAAGGGGCATGATGATTTGACGTCATCCCCACCTTCCTCCGGTTTGTCACCGGCAGTCACCTTAGAGTGCCCAACTTAATGCTGGCAACTAAGATCAAGGGTTGCGCTCGTTGCGGGACTTAACCCAACATCTCACGACACGAGCTGACGACAACCATGCACCACCTGTCACTCTGTCCCCGAAGGAAACGCCTTATCTCTAAGGTTGTCAGAGGATGTCAAGACCTGGTAAGGTTCTTCGCGTTGCTTCGAATTAAACCACATGCTCCACCGCTTGTGCGGGTCCCCGTCAATTCCTTTGAGTTTCAGCCTTGCGGCCGTACTCCCCAGGCGGAGTGCTTAATGCGTTTGCTGCAGCACTAAAGGGCGGAAACCCTCTAACACTTAGCACTCATCGTTTACGGCGTGGACTACCAGGGTATCTAATCCTGTTCGCTCCCACGCTTTCGCGCCTCAGCGTCAGTTACAGACCAAAGAGCCGCCTTCGCCACTGGTGTTCCTCCACATCTCTACGCATTTCACCGCTACACGTGGAATTCCGCTCTTCTCTTCTGCACTCAAGTCTCCCAGTTTCCAATGACCCTCCACGGTTGAGCCGTGGGCTTTCACATCAGACTTAAGAGACCGCCTGCGCGCGCTTTACGCCCAATAATTCCGGACAACGCTTGCCACCTACGTATTACCGCGGCTGCTGGCACGTAGTTAGCCGTGGCTTTCTGGTCAGGTACCGTCAAGGTACCGGCAGTTACTCCGATAATTGTTCTTCCCTGATAACAGAGTTTTACGATCCGAAGACCTTCATCACTCACGCGGCGTTGCTCCGTCAGACTTTCGTCCATTGCGGAAGATTCCCTACTGCTGCCTCCCGTAGGAGTCTGGGCCGTGTCTCAGTCCCAGTGTGGCCGATCACCCTCTCAGGTCGGCTACGCATCGTCGCCTTGGTGAGCCGTTACCTCACCAACTAGCTAATGCGCCGCGGGCCCATCTGTAAGTGACAGCCGAAGCCGCCTTTCAACCTTTCCCCATGCGAGGAAAGAAATTATCCGGTATTAGCTCCGGTTTCCCGAAGTTATCCCAGTCTTACAGGCAGGTTGCCCACGTGTTACTCACCCGTCCGCCGCTAACATCAGGGAGCAAGCTCCCATCCGTCCGCTCGACTTGCATGTATTAGGCACGCCGCCAGCGTTCGTCCTGAGCCAGGATCAAACTCTCATAAAAGAGAATGTTAGCTCATAAGCTGGCAATGGTTTAAAACCATTGTTTAAAAAATTATGTTGACGTTCGTTTCGTTCAGTTTTCAAAGATCAAACT